>NZ_JBIOTC010000001.1:0-1365000 GCF_051715085.1 Enterococcus sp. AZ050
TGATTATACCTACCATAAACAGCAAGCTCTGTGCCATCAGGTAACATGAGTAATTCATCCGCCAATTCTTTTTTAGAAATAATGCAGTTGATAGTCTCTTTTTGAGTCTGCAAAGAAAAGCGGACTAACATTTCTGGATAAGTAGTTAATACCTTAACTTTATGAATTGTTCCTACATAATTTGGTTTCATAGAAATCAACTCCTTACTAGTAGTTAACTATATTATATTAAGATTATTTTTATTCGTCTAGGTATGAAATTGAATACCATTTGACTACCAAATTGGTGGTATTCAGAGGTTTTGAAGATGGTAATAAAATCACAGAAGTGCCTATTTAACAATGTTTGTATACAAAAAATTATACAGATTTATGAAGCAAAAAGATTGTATAAATCAATTTCTAAAACCGTCACATCCTTTTGAAAGGAACTGACGAGTTTTTCATAATCATTCACTTTACCATTCACCTGCCATTACTTAATAAAAAGAGTAGATGGGAAGTTAATCCTCTTTTTTGTCAGAAGAAATCGATTGTTGATATTTGGCATCAATTTCATCCAAGTAATCGTGAATTTTCTCGATTTCTTCTTTTGAAAATATCTTTTCTGGATCCCCAGCGTGGGCAGCCAGTGTCATTTCGTCACGGCGAGGGAATGAGAGAATTTCTGCTTGCGTTTGTTGTTCGTGTAATTGTTGTTCGGCAAATTGATAAACGATGGCTTGTCGTTGGGGTTCTAATTTTTTATAAATGCGGTCGATAGTTGAGGCATTTTTTTCCATGGGAACCTCTTGTCCCATCAACCAGGCCTCATTAATATCTAATGCATCTGCAATGCGATAAACTTTGTCTTGTTTTGCTTCGTAACGACCAGCTAGCCAATCGCTGATCGAAGATTTACCGATGCCAGTTTTTTTCGCTAATTCACTAGGTTTGATGTTCTTGGCTGTTAAAGCCTCTTTTAAACGGATAGCAAAAATGTTCATATTTCCGAACCTCCTATTGCCTCAAAGTATACTATACCTGTTTAGAGAAGGCAAGTAACAATCGCAATTAAATTTAGCAGTTCATAAAACCGAACTTATGAGTTGACAGTGAAAATATTTGATGCTAAGATAGAGCTATTCAAATGTTCGGTTAACTGAACTGATTTTTTTGAACACTTTGTTCGGAAAACCGTATTTTGGTGGAAAGGGTGAAGAAATGAGTCGGAATTATAAAAAAACGTTGTCGGATATGTTACTTTTAGCAATTATTTTATTAATAAGCAGTGTCTCAATAAAAATTGGGGCCATCGTGATTGGTATGATTGGCCTCATGGAATTACTAACAGAGTAACAATAATTTAGTCAAAAGGAGAGAAGCGGATTGGCAGAACGACGCATGTTTGCAAAAACGATTATTGATAGTGATGCGTTTTTAGATATGCCCTTATCAAGTCAGGCCCTGTATTTTCATTTAGCGATGCGTGCCGATGATGATGGATTTATCAATAATCCCAAAAAATTGCAGCGAATGGTTGGTTGTGGGGAAGACGATCTAAAATTGCTAATGGTTAAAAAATTTATTCTAGTATTTGAAAGTGGTGTGATCGTTATCAAACATTGGAAAATTCATAATTATATTCGCAGTGATCGTTACAAACCAACCTTGTATCAAGAAGAGAAAAATCAGATTGTTGAAAAAAATAGCAAAGCTTATACGTTTAAAGTAGAATCGTCTGTCAGTGGTCAACCAGCTGACTACCAACGGTTACCACAGGAAAGCATAGGCCAGTCTAAGTTAGGTCAGAGTCAAGGTAGTAGTTCGGAAAACGATTGTTTAAAGACGATTTATCATTTTTATGAGGAAAACGGCTTTGGTACACTGGCCTCAAAAACAAGCCAAGATTTTAAGTATTGGTTGCAAGATTTTATACAAAAAGGGGCTAGCCAAGAGGAAGCATGCCAATTAATCTTGCATGCTTTAGGAATTGCCGTCGATCGAAATAAACGGAATTACGGCTATGTAAATGCTATTTTGAAAAGTTGGGAGCAACAAAATTATTTATCCGTACATGAAGTTCTAGTAAATGATAAAAAACAAGTGTCGGAGCACGCGCCGCAAATGACAGAAGAATATCAAGAGTTAGGTTTTTAAAGAAAGGAGGAAATCAGTATGCATGCGACAGATCAAACTTTTCAAATACTATTGAGTCAATTGTTAGAAAAGTTGAAGACCGATGTCCTGAATGTGGCAGTGAACAATATGTTTGGCAACAAAAAAATAAAGATGGCACAGAACGTTGTGCCCCAACTTGTTGGTCGTGTGGGTATAAAATGCTAAAAAAACATGAACACGAAGCCACTCAGCAACGTTCTCAAGAGAGTTTTATGGCGCGTACACAAAAATTTTTTCATCAAGGGTCCTTAATTGCTGATGATGCGCTACGGCAATGTCGCTTAACCAATTACCAAACCACTGAATTAGAAACAAGACAAGCAAAAGAACGGGCCTTAGCAGCAGTTTCAGCGATTGTTGAAGGAAAGCCAATTCACGTTATTTTTTCAGGGAAACCTGGTGTCGGTAAAAGTCATTTGGCTATCAGTATTTTAGTTGAAGTCTTAGAACGCTCTGCATATCAAAAGTATTGTTTATTTGTCAGCTACTCTGAGTTATTAGAAAAACTAAAAATGTCCATGAATGAATCGGCCAAAAGCCAAGCAAAGGCTCAAGCGTATATTACTAGAATGAAAAAAGCAGACGTTTTGGTCTTAGATGATTTAGGTGCTGAATTAGGAATTAAAAATAAAGTTAGTACGGATTTTAACAATGACATCTTAAATCGAATTTTAGAAGCTAGACAGAATAAAGCAACTATTTTTACTACTAATTTTTCTGGAAAACAACTGGTGGAGGCCTATGGAACACGCATTATTTCTCGTCTTATGAAGCACGCCAGTGGCTATGTTTTCCAATATAAAGACACAACAGACAAACGAATGAGGAGTGTGAAATAAATATGTTAACAATTATTATTGGGTTTATCTTTTGGACAATGACACTAATGTTAGGTTATCTAATTGGTGAAAGAGAAGGCCGTAAACATGAGTAATTTAACAAAACGTAAAAAAGATTTATTTGAAATGAAAAGCGTTGTATTTAAAGATATTTCAAAGCAACAAAGCGAAAAAGCACAAAAAAGAAAACGACTCTTACAACTAATGAATCAATATCCCGATTGGGCAAGTCAAAAAAATAAACTTATTATGCAGGAAATTCAAGAATTAGGACAAGCAATCGGTAATTGGTCGATGGATCAATCAAGACCCATCCAATCCATCAAGGCCGCAACGTTTACAAAAAGCGAGTATCTCTATTTAATTTGGCTCGGTTATTCAGATGAAGCGATTCGTCACGGCTTAGAAATGTCGAAAGAGTGTTATTTTATTTATCGATTAACACTTTTAAATGAATAAAAGTAAAGGAGATTAACCAATGCGTACGTCAACATTTAATTATATCAAAGATATTTTAGCAGACTTTTATAAAACAGATGAGTATATCCGGCAACGGGAAGAAGAATTACGGCACCCTTATCAAGAAGCAGATTTAAATGCTGGTATTAGAGGACAAGGACTTCACTCTGTAGTGACCGAACGAATGGCGATTACGATAGCTATGGATCGTCGTCTGTGGAACTTAGAGAGAAATCGAGACATTATCAAAAATTGTTTAGCTGAAGCGGATGAACAAACGCGCGTGATTATTGAAGAACTATATATGAAAAAACGGCCCTCTTTAACATTAATTGGACTTGCCCAGCAATTATTTATTAGTAAAAGCCAAGCCTATAAATTAAGAAATCATTTCTTTGAAGCGGTGGCGGATGAACTAGGGATGTAAACATGGAAAAAGCGTGGAATTTTTTCAGGTGTCAACATGGTAAATTAATAGTGTCGAAAGAGATAGATAAACGTGAGGCAACCAAAAAAATGAAGACACGGAATTCTATAATTTTGACTGCTTTCTTGTGTCAGCTATGAAGGAGCAGAAAATGCCGGCTACTTTCAAAATCCTTCATTTTGACTAGAAGAGAGCCAATTTGTTAACCAATCCTGAATTTTTTGAATGGAAAGGTGGCGCTAAAAATGAATGAAGCGGAACAAGAGTTATATGAAGCCCTTGTTGCAATCTGCCAGACGTCAGGATTTTTGTTGCTAGAGGAACTGCCGACAGATTTACCAGATCAGCCATTTGTTTACTTAGGTGATAGTAAAGAATTACCTAAGCCAACTAAATCAGCTATTTTGGGAGAGATTGAATTAATAATGCATGTTTATGGTGCGTTATCTGAACGACAACAAATTTCTACAATTAAAGGAACGATTTTACGGCAGGCAACTAGTAACTTAAAACGAACGGCTCATTTTAATTGGGGTATCAAACATCAAGAAGTCAAAGCACAAATGGTAAAAGATACCAAACAAATGAAAAAAACAATTTGGCATGCTGTACTACCATTACACATGCAATTTTACTAGGAGGAATTATCAATGGGAGAAGTTATGCAAGGAAAAGACCATATTTTATTAGTTCGTCGCTTGGATGAAGCAGCGACAAAGAAAGCAATGAAACCCTTATTTCAAATTGAACATGAATGGGAATTCTCACGTGAATCGAGCGGTACGCAAACAAAAGATGGCGTTGCGAATGCTGTTTCTGGTTTAGAAGTTACGTTATCGTTAAGCGGTTTAGCCTCTCGCGATGATGAAAATTTATACATGAAAGACGCAGTTGAAGATGGCATCTTAATGGAATTTTGGGATGTTGATTTAAAAGGTGAAAAAAATGCGGAAGGTAAATATCCAGCAATTTATGCCCAAGGTTATGTAAATTCATGGAGTTTACCAGCCAATGTAGAAGAATTAGTAGAAATCGAAACAGAAGCCTCTATTAATGGTAAACCACAAGATGGTTTTGCAACAGTAGAAGCAGATATTATTGCGGAAGCACAATATGCGTTCCAAGATACCGTTCCAGAGAAAGCACCACAACCTGGCGCATAATCAAAAAGTGTTGAATTTTAGGAGGATAAAAAATGAATTTAGAGATTAACGGAAAAACAATTGAAGTGAAATTTACGATTGGCGCGATTCGTGAATTAGATAAACGTTACCAAATTGAAAATGGCGCTGCCAAATTCGGCATGGGCATCAGTTCAGCAATGATTTATTTACGCCAATACAATCCAGTAATCTTAGTTGACATCATGGAAGCTTTACAAAGTGGGCAATTAAAAATAGGTAAGTCGGAAATTGAAGCATGGTTAATGACCCAAGATGTCAAAAAACTTTCAGATGATTTGCTTAAAGAAATGGGAAAGCAACCTCTTACAAAACCAATGATCGATCAGTTCAGCAAAGAAGCGAAGAAAGCAGAAGCGCAAGCGACCAACTAATTAAAACGAGCGATGACGTGTATCACGACATCGCTCTTTCTGCTTTTCGCTACTTAGGCTGTCGTTCATTTGAAGAAGTGGATCGGATGACCATGTCTGAATTTGAATTACGAATGATTGCTTTTAATTTAGCAGAAGTAGATGAAGAGCGGAAAAGGCACGAGCTTGCCTACTTAAATGTTAAAGCGCAAGCGACAAACAAAAAAGGAAAACCCGTTTTTGAAAGCTTTAAAAGTTTTTATGATTATGAAAAACGAGTTGCTGAAGTTCTGGCAGCTAACCAGCCACAACGAACAAAATTAAATGAGCGGAAAAAAACGCAACTGGCCACTGTGGCAGAGCGTCTACGCCGCTATCGAGAAGGGAGGAGAGTAGATGGAGAATGACAAAGAAAAAACGCCGTTATCGGAGGCAAAGAAAAGCCTTGCAGGCGTCCAACAAGCATTAAAAAGTATGAGCGGTGAGTATGCCTTATTAAGTGGATATTTAGGGAAAATTAGTGCGGGTGTCAATCAGTCAGCCACGGTCATGAACACATTTAAAACCGTCATGCAACAATCTGGAGAAACAGTGAAAAAAACAGGAGACGAAACAGCAAAGGCAGCAGATCAAATGAACACAGCGTTAACAGATTCTGCTGAACAAGCCGGTGAAGCAGCTAAAAAAGCGGGGAAAGAAACCTCTGATGGCTTTACTAATGCACAAAATAATATGCTGAGCTTTGGGACGGCCATGACTAGTGCCGTTTCCTTACCTATGCTGAACGTTTTAAAAACAGCTATGGGCGTCGGTGCTGGGGTCAGTGGCGAATTTCAAGGAATGCAAGGACTGATTATGGCCAGTGCAGGAGGGATTTCTGATTCATTGCAAGGCGAGTTGCAAGGGGCATTGACTCAGATGAATCAATCATTTGAAGCGGCAGCACAAGTGATTCAAAGCGTGATGGCTCCAGGAATGGAAATTTTGGTTCAAGTGGTTATCACAGTCGTCAAAGGCATTACAGCTTTGGTGAATTTATTTATCAAATTACCAAAACCCGTCCAAGTTTTTATTGTTGCCATTATGGGTATTTTAGCCGCCATTGGGCCCATGTTGATTATGGTAACGATGGCTCAGCAAAAATTTCAACAGTTTAGTGATGGTTTGGTTCTTGTAAAAGGAAACATTGGGAAGTTAGGTGGTGGCTTATCAAAACTAAGTGCTAGTTTTAGTGCCTTAAGTGGAGGACCGTTAATTTTAATTGTAGCAGCCGTTTTAGCAGCGGTAGCAGCGTTTATTTATTTCTATAAAACCAATGAAACATTTAGAAATAGTATCAATAGCTTAGCTAGTGCCATTCAAGGAGCTGTTTCAGCGGCGTTTGGCCAATTGGTAGGACTGCTACAACAGATCCAGCCGGCCTTTCAGCAAGTAATGGCAGTTTTTAAACAATTTTTTGCAGTAGGCTTAGAGAAAATGGCGACTATTTTTTCAACAATTGGTCGTGTGCTAGCAGGCGTTTTTGCCAGCGGTTTGCAATTAGGTAGTAACTTATTAGGGCAATTTGGTGGCACCTTTGACAAAGCTGGTTTAGCGGTTGGTCTTTTGGTAAAAGTTCTGACAAAAGTTGCACTGGCTGCATTAGGAATTTCTGGGCCGTTTGGTCTAATTATTTCCTTGATTGTTTCATTCGTGACGGCCTGGATGAAAACCGGTGATTTGAGTGCGGGTGGTATTACCCAAGTCTTTGATAATTTAGGTAACACGATTACATCGGTTACAACAATGCTTGCGGCTAATCTACCGAAAGTTATACAACTTTTTACAACCGTCTTAACCAGTATTCTCGGGAAAATAACAGAAGCTATTCCAAGCATCGTCACCGCGTTATCTAGTTTAATTACGTTAATTGTTGGTGCGATCGTTGCCAATTTGCCCGTTTTAATTGAAGCGGCAACACAAATTATTACTACGTTGGTTCAGGGGATTACAACAGTCTTACCAATGTTGATAGAAGTTGGTTTGAGCTTATTAATGACTTTAGTTAATGCGATTGTCACCGCCTTGCCAACAATTACAACTGCAGCGATTAACATCATCACTACATTAGTGACAGCTTTTGTCACAGCGTTACCAATGCTAGTTACAGCAGGTGTTTCAATTATCACAGCCTTAGTCAATGCATTTGTTACTATGTTACCGTTGATTTTGACTGCTGGTTTACAAATTTTGATGGCATTAATCACTGGGATTATGACGATTTTACCTCAGTTAATTCAATCAGCGCTGACGATTATTCTAGCGTTAGTGACTGCGTTGGTAGGTGCCTTGCCACAGATTATCAGCGCAGGTGTCAAATTGTTAATGGCGTTAATTCAAGGAATTATTTCGATTTTACCAACCTTAGTTGCGGCAGCTATTACCTTAATTTTGACATTGGTAAATGCCTTAATTGGTGCCTTACCACAAATCATCAGCGCAGGTGTCAAATTGCTAATGGCCTTGATCCAAGGGATTATTTCAATTTTACCGCAACTGGTTACTGCAGCAATTACGCTAATTACCGCTTTAATGGGTGCGTTAATCAATGCGTTGCCACAGTTATTAAGTGCTGGGATTCAACTGATTCAAGCCTTAATTAATGGTGTACTCAGTCTATTGGGTGCCTTGCTGTCCGCAGCAGGAACATTAATCTCACAAATGATCACGAAGATTGGTTCTTATTTTGGTCAACTGTTAGCTTCGGGCGGACAGTTAGTTGAAAATATCAAAAATGGGGTTACCAATGCAGCCGATCAGGTAAAAAATGCCATTGGTTCTGTAATTGAAGGTGCTTGGCAAGCAATCCAAGGTTGGTTTTCAAAATTCACCGATGCCGGTGCGAATATTGTCGGCATGATTGCTGATGGAATTACAGGCGCAATAGGAAAAGCCAAAGAAGCAATCGATGGGGTCGTCAGTAAAATTCGTAACTTTTTACCATTTTCACCAGCAAAAGAAGGTCCCTTATCTGATTTGCATAAATTGAATTTCGGCGGCACAATTGCCACGGGGATTTATGCAGGCGAAACAGCCGTTAGTAGAGCAATGGCTTCTATTTTAGATTTACCGCTGTTAAATGATTTTGCCTTGGACTTAGCTGGTCGAGGAAACTTCACGGCAACGATTGACCATCGTTTAGAAAATGATGCATACAATCGACCATTATTTGTGACAGTAGAGTCAACGTTAGATGGAAAAGTTGTCGCAGCTACTACGGCGCCTTATTTAGCAACAGAGTTACAACGACAACAAGTGAAACAAAATAACCGCTTAGGAAGGAGAGTATAACATGTATAAATTTGTTGATACCAATCAAGCAACTCATTCAACGCCTCTTCCTTCAGAAGCGTTGAATTTTAACGGCCAATTTTTAGAAAAAGTCATCCCTGGCTATCAAACATTATCAGTTTCAGGACGAGAATTAGTTCCAAGCGAAATTGAAAGCTATCAATTAGGGATTCGTGATGGTAAACGTCACGTTTATGCGCGAATTCCAGAACGAGAATTAACAGTCAAATATCGGCTTTCAGCTGTGAATAATGAAGCGTTTCGAGATGCATTTAATCATTTAAATGTTGCTTTGTTTACGGAAAAAGACGTTTCTATTTGGTTTAACGATGAACCGGAAATGCTGTGGTTTGGCAGTAAGTCTTCAGTGAGTGATGTACCCGAAGGTGTTAACCAAGTAACAGGCACCTTTACTTTATTGCTTTCTGATCCGTATAAATACACACGGAGTGATGCGACTAGTGTGATGTGGGGTTCGCCAACCATTACATTTCAAGCGAATTACTTAATGGGGAATACAGGCTCAGGTGCAGTTGATTTTCCAATTTTAATTGAAGGTGGAGCCTATTGGGGATCAACCATGATTACCTTTCAAAATCGGGCCTACACGATGGGGGATTTAGGCAAAGAAGTTCGGCCAATTGAAATTTATCCTACGGTCGAAGGCTTAAAAGTCAAACCGACCATTATTTTAACAGGAACCGGACGTGGTGTTTGGATTAAAACACGGAACGATACAATTAACTTAGGAGACTTTGATCGTTCGGAAATTATCATTGATACTGAAAATTTTTATCTGACAAAAAATGGTGCACCGATGATTCGACCAATGAACGATTTTTATCTATATCCTAATGAACCGCTGTATATTCAAGCCAAAGATAGCGACTTCCGCTTGACGATTCGCTATCCTAACCGATTTGTGTAGGAGGGTGATTAAATGTTAATGGCGCTGGATTTGAAAAGAACATATACGGCAATTTTGGATAATGCCTATCAAGTCAGTTATGAAAAAATAGAGAACAAAATTGGCAGTTTAGATTTTACCATGCCACTAGATGATCCTAAAAATGAATTTATTGCAGAAATGCAATGGGTGGAACTGACCGACAATGAGAATGAATATATTGGTTTATATCGCGTGATGCCAACCACAATTAAGAAAGATGCGAACAATAATCAAATTCACTACTCTGCCACAGAAGCATTATGTACCTTAGGTGATACTGTCCTTTTTGGTTGTCACGAAATTAAAAACAAAACAACGAAAGAGGCCATTCAATTTCTATTGAATAAACAAAAAACAAAGCATTGGGTCCTAAAAAAATGTGATTTTTCAAGGAAATTAACCTATAAATGGGAGAATGAAAACGGGCTAGTCGAGCCTTTATTTAGCATCCCAGCCGATTTCGAAGAGGAATATCTTTGGCAATGGAATACAGAGGTCTATCCTTTTGAACTTTCATTAGTCAAACCACCAACAGAACCAGTTGCGCGAATTCAAGAAGGTTACAATATGCAAGGATTCGAAATAGAACGTAATCCCAAGATGCTAATCAATCGGATTTATCCATTAGGTTCAGGCGAAGGTGTTAACAAAGTCAATATTCGCTCGGTCAATCAAGGGGTTCCGTATTTAGAGAACAAGGCCGCAATTGACCGCTATGGTTTATTGGAGTCAATTTGGGTGGAACAGCGTTTTTCTGATCCCAAGGCATTAAAGGAAAATGCTTTGCGAATGTTAGAAGAATGGACCAAGCCACAAGTTTCTTGGGTAGTGACTGCAGCTGATTTAATTAAATTAACAGATCAACCTTTAGCAATCGATCGTTTGCGGTTGGGCACGGTTATCATGATTAATACGAATGAGTTTGGGAGTGTCAACCTTCGTATCAAAAAAGAAAGTAAAAAAGATGTCTTTGGTGCCCCCCAAGACATTCAGCTAGAGTTGGGAAATCTGCAAGAAACAATTCATAGTACCATGACAGCTTTCAGTCGGAAACAAGAGATTAGCGAAACTTACGCACAAGGGGCGACGACACTTTTAAATCGTTCAATACAAGGAGAACTTAGCAAGACACAGCCAGTGGAGCTGAATTTATACTTTGACGAGGACATTCTTTATATAAACACCGCAGAATTAACGTTCAAGGCAACTGCTAAAGGACCTTCGCATTCTGTAACGAACATTGATTTGGTAGTGGATGGCAAAAAATTACCCCAACTATCATTGCAACAACAACGGCTAAACATTTTGAGTTATTTACGAAAAACAACAGATGGAAAAATCGAACGCGGCAATCACACGCTTCAATTTTTCTCTCATCAGCCACTATGGTTGGATGCTTCGGTCATCTGTCGTGTGTATATTCAATCCCAATTGGGTGGCCAGTTTTAATAAAATAATGAAAACTAGAGGAGTGTGACGAAATGTCAGTAGAACATATTGAAGAATTAGATACCCTGAATCAAGGTCGCCTTAAAATCAATGCAATCTTGGATCAGTCGAATGCATCAGCTGAGAAAGTAGATGCTTACCAAGTCCAGTTAACGAATGGAATTTCTGAAGCGAAAAACATCGCAGATGAAGCTGGCAAAGAAGCCGTACAAATTGCCACCGATGCAGGCAATCAAGCAAATGAAACAGCCAACCAAGCGATGAACAATGCCAAAACAGCAATTACGATTGCAGGAAATGCAGTTTCAACGGCAAATAATAATAAACAAGAATTTGATACTTTACGAAATGATTTCGATCAATTAGTAGCAGAAGCAGGTGATAGTAATCCAGAAATTGTCCAAGCACGCACAGATACGCAAGGCATCAAACAAGCTACTCTAGCGAATCGTCTTCAAATTGATTTGAATGACCGCATGACAAAAGCAGACGGCATTTCTTTATTGGCTAAGCCAACCACTGTCAAATTGAAGTTAGACTTTAACGGTAAAACGGCCGGCAATACAGCCACCAATGCAAACAGTTATTCCACTGATTTTACGGCTAAAATTCTTAAGAAGCCAACAGACGTTTGGGAGGAAGTTTCCCAAGCGGACTACAATAAAATGGCCAGCCGTGATGATGAGGGTGTGAAAACAGGTTCCACCCAAAGTGGTGTAATTCCGCAACAATTAGCGGCCTTCAATCTCGTTGAAGCCGCTAAAAAATTAATTCCACAAATGTTTGAAACAGTCACAACTGACGAGGCGGTGGCATTTATTCGCCAGAACGTTCAATTTTTTACGATTAATCAACGTGTGAAAGCCGCTGCGCCCAATAATCAAACGATTAAAATCGCTGCGTATTTACCAACTACGGATAATTGGGTAACTCAAATCCAAGAATCAGCAAAAGAGTTCGGCGATTTTTCAATTCAAATCAATGATCAGAATTTTATCACAGATGAAGGGTTCATTTATTTAATGAGCTATACAGATTCATCAAATGGGGTAACGCCAGCCAGCGTAGAAGTTGATTACGTGGGGCTTCATATTGGTCTGTCTGTTGATGCCCAAGCGGTTTTAGCGAAGAGTGGTTTTGTTCAAGCAGAGCAACTCAATACCCATGTGGAAAATCAGGATAATCCGCACCAAGTAACCGCTGAACAAGTGGGGCTAGGCAATGTAGAAAATTATGGCTTCGCATCAGACAGCGAAGCAGTCGCGGGAACTTTAACGAGTAAATATATGCACCCGAAAAACGTTGCGGAAGCGATTAAAGGTCAAGCTGTGACACAAACAGGTGATCAAGAGATTGCTGGGGTGAAGAATTTTGTGACTATGCCAACCGTCAATGGTGCGCCTTTGGAATCCTCTAAAATGGCCATTTATGAAGCTAGCGGAGTCGGTGAAGTCGAGGCAAAATATCAGGCGGCCTTTAATAAAGACAATATGAAATTTGTATTAATTAGGGTAGGAAATCGTGTCGATGCATTTGTAAGATGTAATTTGAGTGATCCAACGAAATTGAATAACCACATGCCTAAAGTATTTAACATACCAACTGGGTACAAAATGTCCTCAAAAATAAGTGCTAGTGTCTGGAATATTCCACTCTCAGTTGCACCTTACGTTTTCCGTATCCTAATTGTAATGCACTATATGAAATCGGAAATCAAGGGATAATTTTTGCCTCAAGCAGAGCCGGAAATGTTTACCTACAAGGAAGTTGGTATACGGACGATCCGTTTCCAACAAAATAACAAGCTAGTTTAGGAGACTTTTTATGGAACGTTATCTCAACACAATAACAATGCTTTTAAGCATTTTCGGTGGGATTGTCGTACGTTTATTAGGTGGATTAGATCAATTGTTGGATGTCTTCCTCTTTTTAATTATTGTCGATTTCATCACAGGTTGGATTAAGGCAATCGCCACAAAAGAATTGTCCAGTCGGATTGGTATGCTCGGAATTGCGAAAAAAGTGACGATGTTATTTGTGGTTGCCGTAGCGGTTCGTGTTGAAAAAGTTGTGGGAAACAATTTGCCAATTCGGGAAATGGTTCTGATTTTTTACATTGCGAACGAAGGACTTTCTTTTTTTGAAAACATTGCGACCTTTATTCCTATGCCGAAAAAGTTAAAAGAGTTATTTATTCAGTTAAAAAATAAAGATGATTAAGTAGAAGTGGTCGGGACAAACGTAGAACTTTCGGCTGATTGCCGAAGAAATTACTTCTGTCCCGCCATTTATCTGCAGGTTTAAGCCGTGAAAGGGAAGTTATTTTGACTTTCCTTTCATGGCTTTTTTTAGAAAGGAGTATGCTATGTTTAAAAAATTAATGATTCAACTTGCTTTAGTGATTGGCTTAAGTTTAACGATTCCGATGACGGCTTGCGCTTACACCATCGAAGCGGATCCAATCAACTTTACTTATTTTCCAGGCTCTGCAAGCAATGAATTAATTGTTTTACATGAATCAGGAAACGAGCGGAACCTAGGACCACACAGTTTAGACAATGAAGTGGCCTATATGAAACGAAATTGGTCAAATGCTTATGTCTCATATTTTGTCGGATCTGGTGGACGAGTGAAACAATTAGCTCCTGCTGGTCAAATTCAATATGGCGCAGGTTCTTTAGCTAATCAAAAAGCCTATGCGCAAATCGAATTGGCTCGAACGAATAATGCGGCGACGTTTAAAAAAGATTATGCTGCCTATGTTAATTTGGCCCGTGATTTGGCTCAGAACATTGGTGCTGATTTTTCGCTGGACGATGGAACAGGTTATGGCATAGTCACTCATGATTGGATTACAAAAAATTGGTGGGGAGATCATACAGATCCTTATGGTTATTTAGCGCGTTGGGGGATTAGTAAAGCGCAGTTGGCACAAGATTTACAAACGGGCGTTTCTGAAACAGGTGAGACTGTCATTGTTCAGCCAGGTAAACCTAATGCACCAAAATATCAAGTAGGACAAGCAATTCGTTTCACTTCAATCTATACAACACCAGATGCTTTAATCAATGAACATCTATCAGCAGAGGCACTTTGGACACAGGTAGGAACAATTACAGCGAAATTACCAGACCGACAAAACCTTTACCGTATTGAAAATAGCGGACATTTGTTAGGTTATGTGAACGACGGCGACATTGCTGAACTTTGGCGCCCGCAAACGAAGAAATCATTTCTAATTGGTGTGGACGAAGGCATTGTTTTAAGAGCAGGACAACCTAGTTTGTCAGCACCTATTTATGGTATCTGGCCCAAAAATACTCGCTTTTATTACGATGCGTTTTATATTGCAGATGGGTATGTTTTTATTGGTGGAACAGATACGACAGGCGCGAGAATTTATTTGCCAATCGGACCAAACGATGGCAACGCACAGAATACATGGGGATCATTTACTAGCTAAAAAAAAAGCCACAAACTCTGCTTTTATCAGAGTTTGTGGCTTTTTTTGCATTTAGCAGAGATTTTGCCAAAGGGAATAAGCAATGGAGACTGCGAAGCTAGGTACTTTTATGCTATAATGACAAAGTTAGTATTATCGGAACTGGAGGAACTATAATGGACGGCATTTTACCGTTATGGAAGGAACGTGGCATGACAAGTCATGACTGCGTATTTAAATTGAGAAAAATTTTACATACCAAAAAAATTGGTCATGGTGGTACGCTAGATCCGGATGTCGAAGGGGTCTTACCCATCTGCGTTGGCAAAGGAACGAAAGTGATCGAATACATGGTAGATTCTGGCAAAACCTATGAAGGTGAAATTACACTTGGATTTGCTACGACAACCGAAGATGTTAGTGGTGAAATTGTTGAAAAAAAACCAGTTACAACACCTCTGCCAACTGAACAAATTGATCAAGCAATGGCCGAAATGACAGGTGAAATCACACAAATCCCACCGATGTTTTCTGCGGTGAAAGTCAATGGTAAACGTTTATATGAATATGCGCGGAATGGGGAAGAAGTTGAACGGCCCCAACGAAAAGCAATGATTTATTCATTTGAACGCACTAGTGAACCAATTTTTAATGAATCCGCTCAAACACAAAGTTGGCGGTTTAAAGTGGTCTGTGGCAAAGGAACCTATGTGCGGACACTATCCGTGGATACTGGCAAAAAATTAGGCTATCCTGCCCATATGTCGGATTTAACGAGAACGGCAAGTGGCGGTTTGCAAGCTGCGCAATGCTTAACGTTAGAAGAAGTAGCCAAACAAATGGCTGCTGAAACAATCGATCAATGCCTGTTGCCCATTGAGACAGCAGTAGAACAATTCCCACGAATTGATTTATCAGATGAATTGTATCAAAAAGTAAAAAATGGCATGCGTTTGCACAAAAAAGAACTAGGAATAAAGGCAATGCCAGAATCCTTAGTTGCCTTATTTTACCAAAATCAAGTGGTTAGTTTATACATGCCACACCCAACGCATGATAAATTATTGAAACCAAGTAAAGTTCTACGGAACAATTAAATAAAAAAGAAGGAAGTTTTTGCACATGCAAGTTATTCAACTACATCATCCCTATGAACCCAATCAAATTCCTAATGAAGAAGTCGTGATGGTCCTAGGCTTTTTTGACGGTGTTCACAAAGGCCACCAAAAAGTAATTGAAACAGGCAAAAAGATTGCTGAGGAAAAAGGCTTGAAGTTAGCTGTGATGACCTTCAACCAACACCCATCAATCGTTTTTCAAAAAGTTTTACCAGAAAATATGAAATATTTAACTAGCTTGGAACAAAAAGAACGCCTAATGGCCAACTTGGGCGTTGATATTTTATATATTGTCGAATTTACTTCAGCGTTTGCTCAATTAAAACCGCAAGATTTTGTCGATCAGTATATCGTTAATTTAAATAGTGCAGTAGCAGTCTCTGGGTTTGATTATACGTATGGTCCTAAAGAAATCGCTGGAGTCAAACAGTTACCAACTTATGCGCAAGGCCGTTTTGAAGTGGTGACAGTACCAAAAGAAGAAATGACTGGTGCCAAAATTAGCTCAACAAGAATTCGCGAAAAAATGGAAGCCGGCGAAATGGAGGAGGTCACGGAGTTGTTAGGATATATTTATGAAACAGAAGGAACAGTTGTCCATGGCGATGCTCGTGGCCGTTTATTGGGTTTCCCGACCGCTAATGTCAAAGTGAAAAGCACCGTGCGCTTACCAAGAATTGGCGTCTATGCTGTGCAAATCGAAGTTGGTGGCAAATGGTATGTCGGCATGGGCTCAATTGGTCATAATGACACCTTTGGAGAAGGACGCGATCTAACCGTGGAAGTCTATATTTTGGACTTCCATCAAGACATCTATGGTGAGCAAGTGGTGGTTCGTTGGAATCATTATTTACGTGACCAAGTGAAATTCAATGGGGCTGAAGCCTTGATCGACCAATTAAAACAAGATGAACGAGATACGGCTGACTATTTCCAACAATCTGAGGATAAATAATGAAGATTCGTCAAGAAAAACCTGCAGAGTATCAAGCTGTAGAACGTTTAACGTATCAAGCGTTTAAGGGATTAAACTTGACCGAAAACTGGCGTCCCACAGAGCATTTTATCGTGCATTTATTAAGAGAAAGTGCCGACTTTATTCCGGAGTTGTCCTTAGTTTCAGAAACTGATCAAGGAAAATTAACGGGTCATATTATGTCTTCAAAAGCCAAACTACGATTACCTGATCATACAGAAAAGGCTGTTTTGACCGTTGGGCCGCTAAGTGTCCATCCAGAAGCACAGAACACGGGCGTAGGCTCAGCGTTAATTAAGCATTCTGTGCAGAAGGCCAAAGAATTAGGCATCGGCGGATTGATTATCCTGGGCCATCCAACTTACTATACGAAGTTCGGTTTTGTTCCAGCGACTACTTTTCAGATTACGTTACCGGAAAAAGAAACATCAGAAGCATTATTGGCTTTGGAATTACTGCCAGGTTATTTTGGCACAAGTGGTGGGGAGTGGCATTTTTCAACATGCTTTGCTTATCCAGAAACACACCCTGCAGAATTAGAAGCCTTTGAAACAGAACTCGGAATAAATGAATAAAGAATAATAAGACGCGACAACTACTAGTTAAGTACTGGTGGTTGTCGCGTCTTTACTACTTTTTATTACAAAGTAGTTGACAGAACCGGTACTCAGTATTATTATGTAGTGGTACATAGTACTAAAGAGTAGTTTAGGGAGGAAAAGCAGTGAAGCAGACAGAGTTGCTAAAAGGCATTTTAGAAAGTTTAGTTTTAGCCATCATCCAAAGGAAAGAAACATATGGTTATGAAATTACAAAAATTTTAAATGACCAAGGGTTTACTGAAATTGTTGAAGGAACCGTTTATACGATTTTACTGCGTTTAGAAAAAAATCAATGGGTTATAGCTGAAAAAAAGCCTTCAGAAAAAGGGCCAATGAGGAAGTTCTATCGCTTAACCTCATCAGGAGAAGCAGAACTCGCTGATTTTTGGCAGCGGTGGGCGTTGCTTTCAAAACAAGTAAACAAGATGAAAAAAATGGAGGGATAGAGCATGTCAAATTTTAAAGCGTTGATCAAAAAAGTTGTTGGGGATAAAAAAGAGTACAAAGAATATAAACGACGGATTGCAGCATTACCAGCAGAGTATCGACAAGTATTTCAAGAAATTGAAAAATATGCTTGGCATTTTTCAGATCATAGTGGAGCCAATATGTTCAATGCGTTGACTGATTTACTTGATTTGTTTGAAGAAGGAGCTGCTAACGGAACACCTATCAAAAATATTACGGGAGAAAAAGTAGGCGATTTTGCTGAAACAATTGTCAATGAAGTCGCTGGCAAATGGACCGATAAACAGAAAGAAAAACTGAATCATCAATTTTCTAAACAATAGTCAAAACAAAAAAGGAGAATAAACATGGTTGAAAATTTTTTTAAAGAAGGAAAGTTGCTGGTTATTCCCAAGAAAAATGCGAAAAAAGTCCAAGTGTTTCAACGTGTGGCCAACCAATTTGAATTTGGGAAAGAATATACGGAAAAAGAAGTCAATCAGCGACTTAGAGAAATCTATGAAGATTATGCACTTTTGAGACGGTATTTAGTAGATTATCAGTATTTAGAAAGAGATAAGTTTGGAAAAATTTATCAGAAATGTGAGCAACACACAAAAATTATATAAATGTCTTTTTTTAAAAGTAGTGAAACTAGGTGAAATGAACCAAGTCTAGCTACTTTTTGTTATGTAAGCTTAGTAATAGTTCTATAAAAAACTCTCTATTTGTTTTCTAACTCAGACTGGTAAGATTGATTTAATTAGAAAAAGATAGAGGTGAGAGAATGAATCTACGTACTTTAGGTCTAACAAAAATTCTTTTGACCTTTATTATATTAAGTATTATTGGCGCGTTAATGATTTATAGCGCCAGTAGCTATGACTTGTTGATGCAAGGCGTGAAGCCCACTGCTGTGTTTATTAAACAAGGCATTATTATGTGTCTCAGCTGGGTGCTAATGTTCGTGATCTACAAAGTTCGACTAGAAGTGTTATTTAATAAAAAAATTGCGATTGGACTGCTTTTAGTTTCGATACTATTACTGTTAATGGTTCGACTACCTTTTTTTGGTGTAGCAGCGAATGGCGCACAACGTTGGATTTCTCTCTTTGGAATCCAATTTCAGCCATCAGAGCTTTGTAATTTTGCGATTATTTATTACTTGAGCTGTTATTTAGGTGAAAAAGAAAATGGCTTGACAACGAAGCAGTTAAGGAAACAATGGCTGTTTGTTTTGGTCGTTGCATTTTTAGTTTTAATTCAACCCAAAGTTGGCGGGGCCATTCTTATTTTAGTTATTGGTAGTGTCTTAATTTTCTCAGCAAGTATTCATGCAAAATTTAGTGTAATTGCTGCGGGGATTGTCGTTGCTAGCGCGGCGCTTCTTTCTAAAATAATTATTTTTCTAGGCGATCACCGCTACTTACCACATTTTTTTGCGCATGTGTATGACCGCTTAGTTGTTTTGAAAAATCCGTTTTTATCCTTTCATGATCGAGGATTTCAGCCTTCAATGGCCTATTTAGCAATGTATAACGGTGGGTTTTGGGGCACTGGATTAGCCAATGGTATGGTAAAAAAAGGTGGCTTGCCAGAAGGTCAAACCGATTTTATTTTTGCGGTGATTGTGGAAGAACTTGGTTTGATTGGCGGCTTACTATTACTATTTCTTTTGTTATTTTTAGCGGCCTCGATTTTGCGAAGTAGTTGTGTAATAAAGAATCATTGTTACGGCTTGTTTTTGTTAGGGGTCGGGACCTTGATTTTAGCTCAAACGGCGATTAACATTGGTGGCGTTTTGGGTTTGATTCCAATGACGGGAATTCCTTTACCGTTTGTTAGTTACGGTGGGACAAGTTATTTAATCTTTTCAGTCGCATTAGGAATCGTCATTAAAATTATTGCAAACGAAAGGCGGCAGTTAAATGGTCAATACAAAAAAATTCAACTTACATCTTAATTATGATTTATTATTGCCCATTTTTTTACTCACACTTTTATCTTCTGGTGTGCAATATTGGATTGCCGTTAATGAAGGAAAAGATGGAACTGTGCCAGCATTAAAACAACTTTTCTTTATTTTTGTTGGCTATGCAGGCATGTTTTTAGCTAGTCGGCTGTCACAGAAATTTATTTGGAAAGTAGCTCCTTTTTTCTATGGGTTTTCATTAATCTTAATGAGTGCTTTGTATTTTTCCTATGACAAAGGAATGTATTTATTGACGGGCACAAAGCGCTGGTTAGATTTAGGGTTTATTAAATTTCAGCCATCAGAAATTGCGAAAATTGCGTTTATTTTAATGTTGGCAAAAATTATTGTCCAACATGAGCAACAAGACTGGTCTGATAAATGGCGTTCAGACAAGCAACTTCTAAAAAAAATCGTTGCGGTTAGTGTCCCTGTTTTTTTCTTGATGGCGGTACAAAAAGATTTTGGGACATCCCTTGTTTTCGTAACGATTATTCTATCTCTTTTAGTTATTTCAGGAATTGATCGCAAAATTTTAATCATTATTTTCAGTGCTTTAGCAACGTTAGGCGTGGTCTTGATTCTGTTAGTCTTTACAGAGTGGGGGCACAAAGTACTCTTCTTTTTACATTTTAAACAATATCAATTGGATCGAATTTTAGCATGGATTCATCCCTATGATTATGTCGATAAAATCTCCTATCAACAAGTACAAGGCTTATTGGCAATTGGTTCGGGTGGTTTATTTGGCAAGGGTGTGCATGGGATTGAAGTGTATGTTCCTGTTCGTGAGTCTGATATGGTTTTTACTTTTATCGGGGAAGCCTGGGGCTTTGTGGGCAGTGCCACTGTTGTTTTTCTCTATTTTTACTTGTTTTATCAAGTTTTAGTAGCTGGCTTGCGGAGCAATTCGCGTTTTTGTATGTACATCTGTGTCGCCCTCATTTTTTCGCTGGTTTTTCAAACGGTGGAGAATATCGGTGCGGTGATTGGACTGTTGCCGTTAAAAGGTATTCCGCTTCCGTTTTTAAGTCAAGGAGGCACTTCGTTAGTGATGGCTATCACTTCTTTAGGATTTGTCAAAGGAAGAGAAGCCGCTACCTGAAAACACAAATAAAAACCAAGACTGGAACTCGCTTGCCGACAAGCTCTAGTCTTGGTTTTTACTATTGAAATTGTTTTTGGCATTCAGCCAAAAGTTGTTGAAGTTGTCGACTCATGTAACGTTCTTTTAAATAATAAACTGCCATGTTTCGTTTAGGTAGTTCTTGGTAAGTCAGTGTATGGATCGAATTGTCTAAAAGTTGAATATTTGTGTATTCGGGGACAATAGCGAAACTATCGGAATGAGACACCAAGTGAGTAATAAGTGAAAGAGTATCCACTTGAATGACTTTCTCTGGAGAAAAATTAGAAAACGTAGTATCTAGCCAATTGGTTAATTTGTTTTGCTCGGAAAATTCGGTATTTAAACGGACGAAGGGGTACATTGTTAGTTCTTTTAAAATTTCTTCCGTCGTGGCTTTGGCCAAAGCTGGATGATCATTTCTTAAAATGAATTGATAATTTGCTGTAAATAAATCAATTTTACCAATATGTTCAGGTAATGGTAAGTCAGCAAAGGAAATACCAAAATCTGCATCCATTGTTTCCAAGGATTGAAGAATATTTTCTGTAATAATAGTATGGACTTGTAAGTTGGATGAACGATCCGTTAATGTTGTCATTAGTAAGTCATTCAATTTATATTCTAAATCACAGAGATAAGTGGCTACATAAATATGGTTGGAAGAATGATTAATTTCTTTTAGCTCTTCTTCAATTGAGACCAACTCATTGGTGATGCGCCAACAATATTTTTCTAAAATTAATCCAGCCGGTGTTAAGGTGGTAGTTTGACCTTGGCGATTAAAAAGTTCAGCGCCTAACGTTGCTTCAAGAATTTTTATTTGCTTACTTAATGCAGCTTGAGAAATTGCTAAATTTTCGGCTGCTTTAGTAAATTGTTTCACTTTGCATAACTCTAAAAAATAATGTAAACGAAATAGTTCCATGGGAATTCCTCCTTTTTCTATTCCTAGAATAAATAACGTAATTGTTCAAATAAATAACGGTGTGCTTCACAATGTCCGTGATGATTATTCTGAACTAAATAGATGGCTCGTTCTGGACTATCTTCCAGAGGAATACCAACTAAGTTACGTCTGTTTAGTTCATCAGTGAGTGAATAGGGAAGGATGCTACAGGCTTTTTCTCGTTGGACCATGTCTAAGACTAAATGAAGAGAAGGAAGTTCGATGACGATTTGCCGATTTTCCCAATTTATTTTACGTTCCCAACGTTTAAACACTTTTTTTTCATATACTTGATCGGAATATGCAGCAAAAGGTAAAGAACGAATTTCGTCAATCGTCACGCTATCGGCATGGGCTAAAGGATGATTTTTATTGACACAAAGGAGATAGCTTTCTGTATAAATTAATTCTTTCTCTAATGGAATCGAGGTATCCAAAAATATCCCAATCCCAATGTCAATTAAATCTGTTTCCAAGGCTGTTTCAAGATCGTAATAATACTTAAAATCAATACTTACATACGGATAGGATTGATTAAATAACAACAAGACTTCTCCAAATGCTTTATCTATATCAATTAAGTTTGTTCCAATCCGAATGGTCGTTGTCGATCCTTGGGTCACTAATTCATTAATCTCTTCTTGCGCTTCCTTAATGAGTGCAAAAATCATTTCTGTTCGCTTGGCGACGACTTCGCCTGCTGGAGAAAGCCGACAATGTTTCTTGTCTCTTAAAATTAATGAAGCACCTAATTCACGTTCCAACTCCTTGAGCTGGGTACTTAAATAAGGTTGACTCGTATGGAGCTTTTGAGAAGCTAAAGTAAAACTCGCATACTTTGAAACTGCCATAAAATATTCTAGTTGTTGTAATTTCATTTTCCTCACCGCCGTTTCTTTAACTATACAAAAAATAGCAGAAGAAAAGCTTCTCGACAAGGCTATCTGACGGTCTTTAGATTAATTTAACCAGTTATGATTCTATGAATAAATACGAATCATACCAGAAAACTATAGTAAATAAGCGGATTATTTTTCTTTTTGTTACTGAATGGACAAAAAGTTATCTGCTAAAAACTTTTTCTATATCGTTATTTTTTCAAGGAAGAATTATACTTGCTGTTGTAATTAAATAAGATTTGTTAGGTGAGGCTCCTATACAAACATAGGCTACTGCCCAAAAATGTCGAGAGACGCCAATGGGTAGAACAGGAACTGTCGAATGAAGGCTTTTCTTAAGGTAGCTAAAAGCAATCGCTTTTTACGTTGTATAGTGCTAAAGCTCAACGATAAGAACGATTATTCTTTGACACGTTGAGTTTTCAGCGTGTCTTTTTTTGTGGAAAGGGTGAGGAAAATGGAAGATGAACCGATCGTCAATTCAAGTCAACAACAGATAAATGAGGTGAAAGAAAATGGAAAAGAAAATGCGTCACTTGGGCCATGACTATAGTTACAAAAAGTTTGCCCATTCAGAAGTAGAAAAAGTTTTACAACGTTTCGGCTCAACTTGGGATGGCATTAAACACCAAGATATTGAGGAATTACAAGAACGTTATGGCCGCAATAAAATTATGAATGAAAAAAAAGCTTCACGGCTGCGACTTTTTATAAAATCGTATATCACGCCGTTTACTTTGGTGTTACTAGCACTAGCCACGATTTCATTTTTTACAGAATATGTCTATGCTGCGCCAGAGGAAAAAGATGTGACTGGCGTGTTAATTATGTTAGCGATGGTCATCTTAAGCGGCACGATGAGTTTTGTACAATCAGTCAAATCAAGCAATGCAGTTGAAAAATTACAAAATATGATTAAAGTTACAGCGACAGTCATTCGTGACAAGAAGCAAATGGAAATTCCTATTGAGGAAGTTGTGTGTGGCGACTTAGTCCAACTATCCGCTGGCGATATGATTCCAGCCGATTTACGTTTAATCCAATCTAAGGACTTATTTGTTTCCCAATCATCCTTGACTGGAGAGAGTTTTCCCATTGAAAAACACGCGACTCATCAAAAAGATAGTGATCAAATTGATACAGAATACGACAATCTTTTGTTTTTAGGAACAAATGTAATTAGTGGCACTGGTTTGGGCATTGTCATTAAAGTTGGTAATCAAACTTTATTCGGAAGGATGGCTTCTGATAACGGAGAAGAGCAGCAGCAGACGAGTTTTAAAACAGGAATTAATAAAACAACGTGGGTACTGATTCGCTTTATGTTGGTCATTACGCCAACTGTTTTTCTAATTAATGGGTTAACAAAAGGCGATTGGGTGGAAGCATTAATGTTCGCGATTGCCACAGCTGTCGGCTTGACACCAGAAATGTTACCCATGATTGTAACAACCAATTTAGTCAAAGGTTCTCGAGAAATGGCTAAAGAAGGCACGATTATGAAAAATGTCAATGCCATTCAAAATTTTGGCGGGATGGATGTACTTTGTACGGATAAAACAGGTACCTTAACACAAGATAAAGTAATTTTAGAATACCACTATAATATTGGATGCCAAGAAGATCAAAAAGTCTTGGATTTAGCATTTCTAAACAGTTATTTTCAAACAGGTTTGCGTAATTTAATGGATAACGCCGTTATTCAAGCGGCGACACAAGAAAGTGATATACAATCAGATGATTTTTATAAAGTAGATGAAATTCCTTTCGATTTCAATCGACGTCGAATGAGTGTGATTATCAAAGAGTTTAAAACGCGAGAAACACGCTTAATTACCAAAGGTGCGGTTGAAGAAATGCTCTTGGTCTGCACACAGGTACTTTTAGATGGCGAAATTGTGCCCTTAACAGAGACGCTGCGTCAAAAAATTACCAAAGACGTTGAAGCTTTAAATCGAGATGGTTTGCGCGTTCTAGCAATTGCCGATAAAAAAGTCGAAGCGGCTGAATGGGAGTATACAACTAAAGATGAATCAGAGTTGATTTTACAAGGCTATCTTGCCTTCTTGGATCCGCCAAAAGAAACAGCAGCGGCAGCTATTCAAGCCTTGCATCAACATAATGTAGCTGTGAAAGTATTAACGGGGGACAATCAGTATGTGACGCATTCTGTTTGTAAAGAAGTTGGTCTGGCTGGCGAAAAAATTATTACAGGAAATGAACTTCAACAATTAAACCAAGAAGAATTAAGAAAAACCGTTCAAGTGTATAATATTTTCGCCAAAATTACGCCTGACCAAAAAGTTCGTATTGTAAATGCGTTAACTGAAAATGGTCAAACTGTTGGCTTTTTAGGTGATGGAATAAATGATGCTGGAGCAATGCGTGCTGCTGATGTAGGAATCTCTGTTGATACAGCTGTCGATGTGGCGAAAGAATCGGCGGATGTAATTTTATTGAGAAAAGATTTAATGGTTTTAGAAAAAGGAATTTTATCTGGACGGCGCGTGTTTACGAACACGATGAAGTACGTCAAATTAACAGCAAGTTCTAATTTTGGCAATGTGTTTTCCGTGATCCCAGCAAGTATCTTTTTACCATTTTTACCGATTGCTCCGATTCAATCGCTATTATTAAATCTAATTTACGATACTTCGTGTATGTCAGTTCCTTGGGACAAAGTAGATGAAGAATACGTAGAAAAACCAAAAAAATGGGAACCAAAATCAATTGGTAATTTTATGCGTTGGTTTGGCCCAACGAGTTCTATTTTTGATATTGTTACCTATTTATTTATGTATTTCATTGTGTGTCCGGCTATCCTAGGTGGCTCATTCTTTGAATTAAATGGAGCAGATCAATTGCTCTTTATCGGTATTTTCCATGCAGGGTGGTTCATTGAGTCCTTATGGTCCCAAATGCTCGTCTTGCATTTCCTACGAACAGAAAAAATGCCTTTCCTTCAAAGTAGTGCTTCTGGAATTATGACGTTAGTCACTACAGCAGGGATTGTTCTCGGAACTGTTTTACCCTTTACCGCTTTCGGTGCAGAACTAGGATTTGTCGGTTTATCACCAAGCTATTTCTTGTATTTAATCCCGACAATTGTTGCTTATTTAGCACTGGTTGCGTTCATTAAAGTTTTATACGTCAAACGTTACGGTCAATTACTGTAACTGATTTGTACTATTATATATAGAAAAATTTTTTTACTTTTCTTTCAAGGTTGAGGAGGTGTCGGTTTTTATGACAGCTCCTCGTTGTTGTTTTAAGTGACTGTGCGAATTTTTTTATGGATTTATTTGTCATTTACAGTTAGTATGGCTAGTAGAGACTTTCCAAAAAGAACGAGCTTTTTGGTAATAAGGAGATAAAACGAGCTAATGACCAAAACAAACCAACTTTCAACTTCAACGCCGATGTTCGATCGGTCGGCCTATATTCATATTCCATTTTGTGAGCATATTTGTTATTATTGCGATTTTAACAAGGTCTTTTTAGAAGGACAACCAGTTGATGAATATATTCAGAGTTTATTAAAAGAAATTCAACTTACGCAAGCATTGTATCCAGAACAAGAAATGAAAACCATCTATATTGGCGGAGGCACGCCAACTTCATTATCAGCGAAACAGTTAGATGTGCTACTAAAAGGGGTTCGCGAACAGCTAACGTTTGATGACCGAAATGAATTTACGGTGGAAGCAAACCCTGGTGATTTAACCCAAGAAAAATTACAAGTCATGAAAAACTATGGCGTCAATCGTCTTTCGATGGGCGTTCAGACATTTGATGATCGCTTGCTCAAAAAAATCGGCCGCAAGCACACCGCCGCAGATGTTTATGAAACAATGAAATTTTTAGAGAAAGAAAATTTTACCAATGTCAGTATTGACTTAATCTATGCTTTACCTGGACAAACATTGGAAAGTTTTCGCGATACTTTGACAAAAGCCTTAGCATTGGACTTGCCGCACTATTCGCTTTATTCATTAATTCTTGAAAATAAAACAATGTTCATGAACTGGGTTCGCCAAGGACGGTTACAGCTGCCTGAAGAAGAAATCGAAGCACAGATGTTTGACGAAACGATTGAAGCAATGGAGAAAAAAGGACGGCATCAATATGAAGTCAGTAATTTTGCTTTAACAGGAAAAGAAAGCCAGCATAATCTAGCTTATTGGAATAATGACCACTACTATGGATTTGGCGCAGGTGCCAGCGGCTATCTTGGACAAACTCGTTACAAAAATCACGGTCCAATCCAACATTATTTGAAACCCTTGCGAGAAAATCAATTGCCAATTGTGGAGACTGAAGAATTAACTCGTCTAAATCAAATAGAAGAGGAGCTATTTTTAGGCTTACGTAAAAAAGTAGGTATTTCTAAACAAAAATTCCAACAAAAATTTCATGAACCAATTGAAGCAATTTATGGAGAGGTCATTCAACGCTTAATCAAAGAAGAATTATTAATTGAAGAAGCAGATATCTTACGTTTAACGAAAAAAGGACTATTTGTGGGGAATAATGTTTTTGAAGCATTTTTGTTAAGTGAAAAAGAGTGAAAAAATAAAAAAATCATCGAAGTGTGACAAAGCATTTCGATGATTTTTTTATTACAAAAGTTGGTATTGATGGTTTTTGAAGGTGGTTTGCAGCGATTAGCACTCTTGTGTGAAGAGTGCTAAAAAGTTGCGTATTTCCCTTGACAAAAAGGTAAGGACTTGTTATATTAGTATATGTAGTTAGCACTTAGATGTTAAGAGTGCTAATGAAGGGTGGTAATAACGATGATTACAGAAAGACAACAAAATATCTTGAGACTTATCATCCAAAATTACACGAACACGGGCTTACCTGTCGGTTCTAAGAAATTGATGGAGGATGGCATTGCCTCTAGTTCTGCCACAATTCGTAATGATATGAAAGCATTAGAAGAATACGGCTTATTAGCTAAGACCCATTCTTCTTCAGGGCGAATCCCCTCAATGGCTGGTTATCGTTACTACGTGGATCATCTTTTACAACCAACACAAGTAGAAGAGGACGAACTTAGAAGGATCCGTCAATCTTTTGGAAAAGAATTTCATGAGATTAATGATATTATTCGACAATCAGCTGAAATTCTATCAGAATTGACAAGTTATACTGCTTTTTCATTAGGACCTGAAGTGAAAGAACGGAAATTAACCGGCTTTCGAATGGTTCCTTTGAATGATCGGCAAGTCCTTGCTATTATAGTGACAGATAAAGGCAATGTTGAAAACCAAGTATTTGCCATTCCTGCCGCTGTTTCTAGCCAAGATCTTGAAAAAATGACACAAATCATCAATGATAAGTTGGTTGGACAACCTTTGTTGACCGTTTATCATCGTTTGCGGACGGAGATTCCGATGATTTTACATCGCTATTTCCAAACGCCAGAAGGAATGATGAACTTATTCGATGAGATGTTAGGACATGCCTTTGAAGAAAAAGTCTTTGTCGGTGGTCGCATGAATTTGTTAGATTTTGGCATCAAACAAGATATTGAACAATTGAAATCTGTCTATTCCTTTATGCAAAATTCTGATGAGCTGACGCATTTATTAAATGGTTCTGCAACAACAGAAAATCCAATTGTTTTTCGTATCGGCTCAGAAATTGGCAACAATCTCTTAGAAGATATGAGCATGATCACTGCTACGTATGAAGTATCAGGACATGGCAAAGGAACAATTGCCCTGCTAGGACCAACCAGTATGCCGTATTCAAAAATATTCGGTTTGGTAGACACGTTTCGACATGAGCTAGCTTCACAACTAGGTGACTATTACCGTTTTTTAGGTAATTAGGCAAACCTTGTTAGGATAAGAAGTAGATGCATAAAGAGAAAGGAAGTTGCTGAAGTGAGTAAAAAAGAAGAGAAGCAAGAAGAATTACAAGAAGAAATGGAAGCTGTTGATGCTGCTGGCGTTTCTGAAGTAGAAGTTGAAGCAACAGAGATTGAAAATCTTAAAGCAGAGCTTTCCGAAATGGAAGACAAGTTCTTGCGGGCAAGAGCCGAAATTGCTAATATGAGCAATCGAAATAAAAACGAACGAGAATTATTAGTTCGTTACCGCTCACAAGATTTAGGTAAAAAGATTTTACCATCTATTGATAATTTAGAACGAGCAATGGCTATTGAAGTATCAGATGAACAAGGCGAAAGCTTGAAAAAAGGTATTTCGATGGTGCTAGAAAGTATTACTGTGGCTTTAAAAGAAGAAGGAATTGAAGAAATCCCAGCAATGGGTGAAACCTTTGATCCAAATTTACATCAAGCCGTTCAAACAGTCCCTGCTTCTGAAGAAACCCCAGCAGATACCATTGTTGAAGTTCTACAAAAAGGGTACAAATTACAAGATCGTGTGTTACGACCATCCATGGTCATTGTTGCACAATAACAAACGTTAATTAAAAATATATTATTATAGAAAACTAATACAGATTGGAGATATTCACTATGAGTAAAATTATTGGTATTGACTTAGGAACAACAAACTCAGCTGTCGCAGTACTAGAAGGCGGCGAAGCAAAAATTATTGCAAACCCAGAAGGTAACCGCACAACTCCTTCGGTCGTTTCATTCAAAAACGGTGAAATTCAAGTGGGCGAAGTAGCAAAACGTCAAGCTGTTACAAATCCTAACACGATTTCATCTATTAAACGTCACATGGGTGAAGCTGGCTACAAAGTTGATGTTGAAGGGAAATCATATACACCACAAGAAGTTTCTGCAATGATCTTACAATATTTAAAAGGTTTTGCTGAAGACTATTTAGGTGAAAAAGTTGAAAAAGCAGTTATTACAGTTCCTGCATATTTCAACGATGCGCAACGTCAAGCAACAAAAGATGCTGGTAAAATTGCTGGTTTAGAAGTAGAACGGATCGTTAACGAACCAACAGCAGCAGCTTTAGCTTATGGTTTAGATAAAACAGACAAAGATGAAAAAATTCTTGTC
Source organism: Enterococcus sp. AZ050 (assembly GCF_051715085.1). NCBI lineage: Bacteria > Bacillati > Bacillota > Bacilli > Lactobacillales > Enterococcaceae > Enterococcus > Enterococcus sp. AZ050. Next base: position 29,670 of record NZ_JBIOTC010000001.1, read on the forward strand.
TTTGACCTTGGTGGTGGTACATTTGACGTGTCAATCCTTGAATTAGGCGATGGCGTTTTCGATGTATTATCAACAGCCGGTGATAACAACCTAGGTGGGGATGACTTTGATAATAAGATCATTGACTACATGGTTGCAGAATTTAAAAAAGAAAATGGAATTGACTTAGCTAACGATAAAATGGCGTTACAACGTTTGAAAGATGCTGCTGAAAAAGCGAAAAAAGACTTATCAGGTGTAACAAGCACACAAATCAGCTTGCCATTTATTACTGCTGGCGAAGCAGGACCATTGCACTTAGAAATGAACTTAACTCGTGCAAAATTTGATGAATTAACAAGTGATTTAGTTGAACGTACAAAAGTACCAGTACGTCAAGCCTTAAAAGATGCTGGATTAAATCCTTCTGAAATCGACGAAGTTATCCTAGTTGGTGGTTCAACACGTATTCCAGCTGTAGTTGAAGCTGTTCGCAAAGAAACAAACAAAGAACCAAACAAATCAGTTAACCCTGACGAAGTAGTAGCAATGGGTGCTGCAATCCAAGGTGGCGTAATCACTGGTGATGTTAAAGACGTTGTCTTATTAGACGTAACACCGTTGTCATTAGGTATTGAAACAATGGGTGGCGTATTTACAAAATTAATTGATCGTAACACTACGATTCCAACAAGTAAATCACAAGTCTTCTCAACTGCTGCTGACAATCAACCAGCTGTTGATATTCACGTTTTACAAGGTGAACGTCCAATGGCCGCTGATAATAAAACATTAGGTCGTTTCCAATTAACAGATATTCCTGCGGCTCCTCGTGGTGTGCCACAAATTGAAGTAAGCTTTGACATTGATAAAAACGGGATTGTAAATGTTCGTGCGAAAGACTTAGGCACTCAAAAAGAACAAACAATCACGATTAAATCTTCTTCAGGTTTATCTGATGATGAAATCGAACGTATGGTGAAAGATGCTGAAGCAAACGCTGAAGCAGATAAACAACGTAAAGAAGAAGTTGACTTACGTAACGATGCAGATGCTTTATTATTCACTGTTGATAAAACATTGAAAGAATTAGAAGGCAAAGTAGACGCTGAAGAAGTGAAAAAAGCAGAAGATGCGCGTGATGAATTAAAAGCAGCCATCGAAGCAAACGATATCGAACAAATGAAAGCAAAACGTGATTCATTGAATGAAATCGTCCAAAACTTAACAGTAAAACTTTACGAACAAGCTGCGCAACAACAAGCACAAGAAAATCCTGAAGCTGCCCAAGGTGGCGCTGATGATGTTGTTGATGCTGATTTTGAAGAAGTAAATGGTGATGACAAATAATCAATAACAATTGATTTTAGGGACTGGATCATTAGTACAATGACTAATGTCCCAGTCCCTTGTCTTTTGTGAGAAAATCAACCACAATCAAGTTAGCAAGAAACTATTTAGGTTTTGAAAGAACTGTGGTATGATTACAACGATGTTAAACAAGCTGAAAATACCTATTCACAGCTAGTAACACTGATTCAAGGTGTGACAGATAATCCAACCAGAGAGACCGAAAGCAATCGATGAATTTGGCTGGTTCTAAACACATTGTAAAGTTTGAAGAAAGTTGGAGGGAAGTCAATGGCGACGAAACGAGATTATTATGAAGTGCTAGGATTAGCAAAAGGTGCTTCAGATGATGAAATTAAAAAAGCATACCGCAAACTTTCCAAAAAGTACCATCCAGATATTAACAAAGAAGCCGATGCGGAAGAAAAATTTAAAGAAGTTTCTGAAGCGTATGAAGTATTAAGTGATCCACAGAAAAAAGCGGCCTATGACCAATATGGCCATGCAGGAACTGATCCTAATTACGGTGGCGGCGCTGGTGGCTTTGGCGGTTTCGGTGGCGGCGGATTTAGCAGTAGTGGTTTTGGTGGATTCGAAGATATTTTCGATTCATTCTTTGGCGGCGGCGGTGGCCGTTCTGTTGATCCAAATGCACCAAGACAAGGCGCCGATTTACAATATACAATTCAATTGAAATTTGAAGAAGCTATTTTCGGTGTCGAAAAAGAGATTAAGTACAATCGAGAAGATACTTGTGCAACCTGTGGCGGTAATGGCGCCAAACCAGGCACACACCCAGAAACTTGTCATAAATGTCATGGCTCTGGAACAATCAATGTTGAACGTCAAACGCCATTAGGTCGTATGATGAGTCGTCAAACTTGTGATGTGTGTCATGGTACAGGGAAAGAAATTAAAGAACCATGTCCAACTTGTCATGGCACAGGTCATGAGAAAAAAGCGCATACTGTCAAAGTAAATGTGCCTGCTGGAGTAGAAGACGGCCAACAAATGCGCTTAGCTAACCAAGGAGAAGCGGGTACCAATGGTGGACCATATGGTGATTTATATGTAGTCTTTCGTGTTGAAGATAGTGATATTTTCGATCGAGATGGCGCAGAAATCTACTATGATTTACCAGTAAGTTTCGTCCAAGCGGCTCTAGGGGACGAAGTAACTGTACCAACTGTTCATGGTGACGTGAAATTAAAAATTCCAGCTGGAACACAAACTGGCACAAACTTCCGCTTAAGAGGCAAAGGTGCGCCACGTTTACGTGGTGGGGGCAATGGTGATCAACACGTGAAAGTGAAATTAATAACACCAAAAAATCTTAATGAAGAACAAAAGGATGCCCTACGAGCTTTTGCAAAAGCTGGCGGACAAAATGTAACTGAACAACAAGAAGAAGGCTTCTTTGATAAAATGAAAGATGCGTTTGGCGGTAAGAAGAAAAAATAAAACAAACGAGTCAGAGACAAAAGCAGTTAGCTCCAAGTGTTCATCACTCTCGAAGGCTAAATTGCAACGAGTAATTGTAGGTGCTGCTTTTGTTCAACTGATTATTTTAAGATTTAGAGAGTGGGACATAAGTCGTTTTGACTTATGTCCTATTTTCTTTTTTTATTTCCAAACATTTTACGAGAATATTTTAAAATTTAGCGTATACTTAATATAAGCAAGTTAGGAGGGCTTATTTATGAAACCATATGTTTATGTAATCAGTGATATTCATGGACAAGCAGATTTGTTTGATGCCTTACTCACAGACTATGACCCAGTCGAGCATCAGCTAGTTTTAATTGGTGATTTAAACGACCGTGGTCCGGATTCTAAAGCCTGTTTTCTCAAAGGAAAAGAACTTGTCGAGCAACACGGCGCTGTTTATTTACGAGGCAATCATGAAGAATATTTTTTGCAGTTTCTTCAAAATCCAGAGGACTGGTTTGCAGGATATGTTCGCAATGGTGGCAAGGAAACAATTGAAAGTCTCTTGCATCCAGGAGCTACTGTAGAATACTCACCAACAGAAATGGCCTTAATGATCCGTAGTCGCTATCCAGAGTTAATTGATTTTTTAACAAAACGATCGCTTTATTTTGAATGGCAGCATTACTTATTTGTGCATGCTGGGGTTGATTTAACGATGGAAGATTGGCGGCAAACAGCACCTAAGGATTTTTTGTGGATTCGCGAACCCTTTCATCAAGGGAAAAATAATACAGGCAAGACCATTGTTTTTGGTCATACCATTACTCCGATGTTACATGGTGATATGCAGACCACGGACCTTTGGCAAAGTGATGGAAAAATTGGGATAGATGGTGGTGCTATTTTTGGCGGCTCTGTACATGGTGTGATTTTTAATGAAAAAGGCATTGTCCAAGATATCGAATATCAAAAAAGCACCCCTGCATGGCAACCAGAATTTTGATTCCTTAATCGTATGAATCAGTTACCTCACTTCTATATTTAGAAGCAAAAATATGCTAAAATAGATAAGTATGCATAAGAAAAGAGGTATCTAGTTAATGGCAGAAGCTTATAACGAAGAAGTAGTAGCGCTACTTCAAAAAGAATTGACAACGTATGGTTCAAAACAAATAACAACGGTTTTAACTTTATTAAATGAAGGAAATACAGTTCCTTTTATTGCCCGTTACCGGAAAGAAATGACTGGAAGTTTAGATGAAGTCCAAATCCGTGAAATAGAAGAACGTTATCATTATTTACAAAACTTGAAAAAGCGGAAAGAAGAAGTTCTCCGTTTAATTGAAGAGCAAGGAAAACTAACAAAAGAACTCAAAACAGATATTCAAAAAGCAGTAAAAATGCAACAAGTGGAAGATTTATATCGACCATATAAACAAAAACGTCGGACTAAAGCGACTATCGCGAAAGAAAAAGGGTTGGAACCATTAGCAGATTGGTTGCTCTCTTTACCTGAAAACGCGGATATCTTAGCCAAAGCGGCTACTTTTATTAATGAAGAAAAAGAAGTTGCAACCGCCGAGATAGCCTTGCAAGGTGCTCATGAAATTTTAGCAGAACGTATTAGCGATGAACCAAAATACCGAACATGGTTACGTGATTATATGGTTAAGCATGCGCAATATGTTAGCGTAGTTAAGGACGAAGAAAAAGACGAAAAGCGGACCTATGAAATGTATTACGATTTTGCAGAACCAGTTAGCAAAATGGTGCCGCACCGTGTCTTAGCAACGAATCGTGGTGAAAAAGAAGACATTTTAAAGGTTTCCCTTGTCGCTGATGAAACAAAAATTAATGAGTATTTCCAACGTCAACTAATCGGCAAACAAGCAACAAGTTTAGCTGCCCCATACATTGAGGCTGCTTATTTAGATAGCTATAAACGATTCATTGGACCAGCGATTGAACGGGAGATCCGCAATGAATTAACAGAAAAAGCTGATGAACAAGCGATTGCAATTTTCGGTGAAAATTTACGTAATTTATTATTACAGTCACCACTTAAAGGAAAAGTTGTTCTAGGATTTGACCCGGCTTATCGGACAGGCTGTAAATTAGCAGTTGTCGATGAAACTGGTAAAGTTTTAGCAATTCAAGTGATTTATCCACATAAACCAGCGACTGCTGCGAAACGTGAAGCCGCTGGTCCAGCCTTTAAAAAGATCATTGAAGACTATCAAGTGGACATGGTAGCTATTGGAAACGGAACGGCAAGTCGTGAATCTGAATTGTTTGTGGCAGAGCAATTAAAAGCGGTGAAACGGGACGTCTTTTACGTGATTGTTAATGAAGCAGGGGCTTCCGTTTACTCTGCGAGTGAAGTGGCTCGTAAAGAGTTTCCTGATTTACAAGTCGAAGAACGAAGTGCGGTCAGCATTGCACGTCGTTTACAAGATCCGTTGGCAGAATTAGTAAAAATTGATCCCAAAGCAGTCGGGGTCGGTCAATATCAGCATGACGTATCACAAAAACGTCTTGCCGAGCAATTGGATTTTGTTGTGGAAACTGCAGTAAACCAAGTTGGTGTTGATGTGAATACAGCGAGTGCTCAACTTTTACAACATATTTCTGGCTTAAATAAAACAACGGCGCAAAACTTAGTCACTTATCGTGATGAAAATGGTGTCTTTACAGCACGAAATCAAGTCAAAAAAGTACCTCGTTTAGGACCAAAAGCATTTGAACAAGCAATTGGCTTTTTACGAATTCCTAATGGCAAAAATGTGTTAGATAACACTGGCATTCACCCAGAAAGTTATCCAGTAGCACAAGCAATTTTAGAAAAAGCAGAGATTGCTTCTAAAGAATTAGGGACAGCAGAAGCTATCGAAAAATTGAAACAGTTACCAGTGAATCAATTAGCTACTGAGTTAGAAGTTGGTTCAGAAACACTCACAGATATTATTGCTAGTTTAATCCAACCAGGTCGTGATATGCGCGATGAGATGTCTGCACCACTTTTACGTAAAGACGTGTTGACAATGGAAGATTTGAAACCAGGAATGGAAATGCAAGGGACTGTTCGAAACGTAATTGACTTTGGCGCGTTTGTCGATATTGGTGTGAAGCAAGATGGCTTAGTCCACATTTCTAAGTTAAGTACTAAATTTGTTAAGCACCCAACGGATGTTGTTGCGGTGGGTGATGTAGTCACAGTTTGGGTAGAAGATGTTGACTTGAAAAAGGGGCGTATTAGTTTAACCATGTTGCCTCGGGCTGATAGAAAAGAGTAACAATGAAAGAGTCTCAACCAGTCTTGATGACAGATCAAGCGCTTCAAACGCTAGTGGAAAAAATTTCAATCGTATTTTTTCAGAAACCTTTTCTGCATCAAGCTACATTTAATCGGCGGTTAAAAACTACGGGCGGTCGCTATCATTTAGCTTCGCATCACCTGGATTTTAATCCAACTGTCTTTTTAAAGTATGGACAAGAGGAACTGGAAAAAGTCATTAAGCATGAGTTATGTCACTATCATTTACATTTAGCTGGCAAAGGCTATCAGCATAAAGATAAGGACTTTAAAGAGTTATTGGCTAAGACTGGCGGTGCCCGTTATGCACCGCCTCTAGTAGAACGGAAAAAAGCAGTTTTCCATCAGTACCAATGTCAGTCTTGTGGAGAAGTCATCCTCAGAAAACGACGAATTGATACGACACGATATGTCTGCGGAAAATGTCATGGGCGTTTGTCCTGGCAAGCGAAAAAAGAACAAATCTAACGATTCTGGTCTTTGTTATCTTGACAAAGACCAGTAATTATTTTAGGATAAATAAGTGCTCTTAAAATGCAGATGTGTTGGAATTGGCAGACAAGCATGATTGAGGGTCATGTGGACAGATGTCCGTGTGGGTTCGAGTCCCATCATCTGCATCAGCTAGTATAACAAGAGGTCGGGACAGAAGTGTTTAACTCCGAGAAATAAGAAGGAGTTGCTTCTGTTCCCGCCGTTTATCAGTTTTTGAGCGTGGAGCAAAAATCCAAAGTGATTTTTGTCCCACGCTCTTGTTTATTACGGAAAAACCATCAATTTTTTATTAAATTCTGATATTTATTATTGCTTTTTCATTATAGTTGGCGTAACTTTAGAGTATAAATTTGTGAAGCGAGGGAGTCCGTGTGAGAAATTTTAAAAAATCCGATAAATTAAATAACGTAAGTTACGATGTCCGTGGTCCTGTTTTAGAAGAAGCAGAACGCATGCAAGAAGAGGGCATACGTATTTTGAAATTAAATACAGGGAATCCAGCGCCATTTGGTTTTGATGCCCCAAATGAAATTGTGCGCGACATGATTGTGAATGTTCGCGATTCAGAAGGTTATTCCGATTCAAAAGGTATTTTTTCTGCAAGAAAAGCGATTGAACAATATTGCCAATTAAAAAAATTTCCTAATGTAACGATTAATGATATTTACACTGGTAATGGCGTGAGTGAACTAATTACCATGTGTATGCAAGGCTTGTTAAATAACGGCGATGAAGTACTTGTGCCAATGCCAGACTATCCTTTATGGACTGCTTCTGTTTCTTTGGCGGGCGGTACACCCGTTCATTATATTTGTGATGAGCAAGCAGAATGGTATCCAGACATTGATGATATAAAATCAAAAATAACTTCGAATACAAAAGCAATCGTTATTATAAATCCAAATAATCCGACTGGTGCTTTATATCCGAAAGAGTTATTACTAGAAATTGTCGAAGTGGCACGTCAAAATGATTTAATTATTTACTCTGATGAAATTTATGATCGCTTGGTCATGGACGGTTTGGTTCATGTACCGATTGCTACATTAGCACCTGATTTATTTGTCGTAACATTGAATGGTTTGTCAAAATCACATCGAGTGGCAGGCTTTCGATGCGGTTGGATGGTGTTAAGTGGAGATAAATCACGAGTAAAAGGGTATATCGAAGGGCTAAATATGCTTGCTTCCATGCGGTTATGCTCGAATGTGTTGTCACAACAAATCATTCAAACCGCATTAGGCGGCTATCAAAGTGTCGATGATTTACTTTTACCAGGTGGCAGAATTTACGAACAACGAGAATTTATTTACAATGCGATAAATGACATTCCTGGTTTATCAGCCGTGAAGCCTAAAGCAGCTTTCTATATTTTCCCGAAAATTGATACGGCCAAATTTGACATTTATGATGATGAAAAATTTGTTTTAGATTTCTTACACAAACATCATATTTTATTAGTCCATGGTGGTGGGTTCAACTGGCAACAACCCGATCACTTCCGTATTGTTTATTTACCGAAGATGGAAGACTTAAAAACTACGGCAGATAAAATGCGTGAATTTTTAAGTACCTACAAACAAAAATAAAAGAACTACCAAAAAATAGCCTCTAACGAAGCTATTTTTTGGTAGTTCTTGTTTTATCAACAATACTATTCTGCGGTTTCACATGCTTTTTTACTAATAATCATTCGGTTGGTATATTTTTCTTCCATATCAGGACTAGGATTTGCTACTACGATGAGATAAGAATTTTCATACTCCTTCTCCACAAAGCCTGAATAATTTGTTTTTTCCCAAATGAAGTGAACCTTTTTCTCTTCGGCCATACAATAACACTCCTTTTTAATAAAAATGAACCTATTTATTTTCTAAGAAAACCTTAGATAATGTTCTTGCAGTATATTATGCAATAAAGTACAATAAAAGCATAATGCGAATTCGCATATTTTGACAAAATCCCCATTTTGCAAGGAAAATGGCCGATATAAATAGGAGCTATTGTGATGAATTCTTTAGGTGCAGTTATTAAAGAAATTAGAAAAAATAGAAAATTGACACAGAAAATGTTATCAGAAGACATCTGTTCGCAAAGTGTTTTAAGTCGCATTGAAAACAATGAAGAGTTGCCAAACGTTCTCGTAATGCAACAACTTTGTGATCGTTTAGGTGTGACTGTTGACCAGATTATGCGTTATAAATCTGGTGATGTGCACGTTGTTACGTATTCATTTGAAAAAATGGCTGAATATTTTCGCCATAAAAAATATCAATTATTATTAAATTATTTAAAGGAAAATCGTATTGAAGAACAATTGTATTTAGATACGGACTGGCAAAAATATTATTATTATTTAGGTAGTTGTGAATTGTTTGTTCTAAATGATTACGAAAAAGCTATTGCTAGTTTGCGTAAAGGATTATCTTTCACCTATAAAGCCGATAAATTAAATGTTTCTGATTTAGAGATTCAATTAATTAGTTGTCTAGGTGCTACTTATGGTTACATGGGCAATCGAGTAGAGGCAGAACGATTTTTAAGTTTGAGTATTCATTATTTTAATCAATTGCCAAATGAACGCAGTAATGCAGAGTTAACGAAAATATTTTTTAATTATGCTGATTTCTTATTTAAAAATTATACAGAAAAAGATGCCGAAATTTATGTGGATCAAGGAATTACTTGGGCCCGCAAAAAAAATAGTTATTATTATTTAAGTGAATTATTAAATCTAAAATATTTAGTTTTAATGAGAAAGAATAAACATGAAGAAGCAGAACGTTATCTGAACTTAGCACAACAAATGAAAAATGTGGAAAGTGGCAATCTTTAAAAAATCCTCAGAATTGCTTAAAAGGTCTACACCATTTCTTGACTTTTGTACTGATTAAGAGTACTTTTGAAGTAAGTAAAATAAAGAAAGAAGGATGAAGATGAAAACATTTATCTTTGCAGACAAGTTCTTTTTAAAAAGCGATGTTAAAGGACCTGGTTATTTAGAAATCACGGATGGTATCTTTGGTAATTATACAAAAGATGAACCGCAAGGGGACGTAAAAATTATTCGTGAGGAAGGCAAATGGATTGCCCCAGGTTTAGTGGATACTCATATTCATGGTTACATGAATCATGACGTAATGGATAACGATGCAGAAGGCATTAAAGTGATGTCTGAAGGCTTATTATCTTGTGGTGTAACTTCATTTTTACCAACAACGTTAACTTCAAGTAAAGAACGTTTAACAGACGTTGCACGTACGATTGGTCAAGTCTACCAAGAAGTACCTGGTGCAAAAATTCAAGGGATTTACTTTGAAGGACCTTTCTTTACTGAAGAACATAAAGGCGCACAAAATCCAAGTTATTTTGGAGATCCAGACCTTGATACATTCCACGAATGGCAAGAAGCTTCAGGCGGAATTATTAAGAAAATTGCGTTGGCTCCAGAACGTAATGGTGTGAAAGAATTTGTTGAAACCGTTACAGATGAAGGTGTCGTTGTTGCTTTAGGCCATAGTAATGCGACCTTAGAAGAAGCTGATGTGGCAGTTGAAGCAGGCGCTAGCGTTTTTGTTCATGCATATAATGGGATGCGCGGCTTAAATCACCGTGAACCAGGGATGGTTGGTGCATTGTTAACGTTACAACACGTTTTCTCTGAATTAATTTGTGATGGACACCATGTACATCCGCAAGCGGCTGAAGTATTGATGGAAAAAGCGGGCCATGATCACGTTGCGTTAATTACAGACTGCATGATGGCTGGCGGTATGCCAGATGGCAACTACAATTTAGGTGAATTTCCTGTTGTGGTAGCAGAAGGAACGGCTCGTTTGGATACTGGGAACTTAGCAGGTAGTATTTTAAAACTAAAAGAAGCAATTAAAAATGTAGTTGATTGGGGTATTGCAACACCTGCACAAGCAATTATGATGGCTTCATTAGTTCCTGCGATTAGCTGTAAAATTGATGATCAATGTGGCATGATTGCAAATGGTCGCGATGCTGACTTTATCGTATTAGAACCAACCATGGAATTAGCAGCCACTTATTTAGATGGCGTAGAACGTTATCGAGCATAAGACACAAGAAAAAGCTTGCGGAAATTTTGAACTGACCCAATAAACTGAGACAAAATAAAAAAGCACCTCTTGTTGAATTCACGTTAAAATGAATTTAACTAGGAGGTGCTTTTTCAATGGGAAATCGAGTTTCTTATCCGATTCACATCAAAGAAATGGCTATACAGATGAAAAAAGAGAATATTCCTGTAAAAATAATTATGGCAGAATTAGGAATTAAAAACAAAACACAAATTGAAACATGGTGGCGTTGGTACCGTAATGGCGAGAATCATCGTCTGGTTCAACCCGTTGGAAAACAATATGCTTATGGAAAAGGTCCAGAAATTCTATCAAATGAACAACAGCTTAGAAATGAAAATAACTATTTAAAAATGCATATTGAGGTGCTAAAAAAGTACAAAGAATTGGAAAGGACGTGGAGCCAGAAATATTTGTAGAATTAGTTAAAAGAATGAAAGGAAAAATAACCATTACTGCATTGTGTCAACTTTTCGGCGTTTCGCGAGCTACTTATTATCGTTGGACTCATCGAAAAGACTTGGGAAAGTTAACACCTCTTGAAGAAGCTGTTCGTCGACTTTGCTTCCAACATAAGTTTCGATATGGCTATCGAAAGATTACTGCGTTGATTAATCAGGAATACAAAGTAAACAAAAACACCGTACAAAAGATTATGCAGAAATATCATTGGAATTGTCGCGTGAAAATGAAGAAACGCAGTAAAGTGGGACAACCTTACACGGTTGTCGAGAACAAGCTAAATAGACAATTTTCTTCAGACGCTCCTTTAAAGAAATTGGTAACAGATATTACTTATCTGCCTTTTGGTCAAAAGCAATTGTATTTGTCTTCAATTATGGATTTATACAATGGTGAAATTATTGCCTATACCATCGGTGATAAGCAAGATACGGCTTTTGTTCTGGATACACTTGATCAATTGCCCCAAACAACGGATTGTCTATTGCATAGTGATCAGGGCTCTGTTTATACTTCTTTTGACTACCAGAATCAAATAAAAACAAAAGGCATTACCATGAGTATGTCCCGCAAAGGGACACCTTCAGATAATGCCTGCATCGAATCGTTTCATGCCTCACTAAAGTCTGAAACGTTCTACTTAGATGGGCTCACAAATGAACCTACATCTATTGTAATAGAAATTGTAAAAAAATACATTACTTATTATAATGAAAGTCGAATTCAACAAAAACTAGACTACCAATCGCCGATAGATTATCGGAAATCAGCAGTCTAGGAAAATGCTTTTTTATTCCTGTCTCACAATCTTAGGTCAGTTCCATTTATCCGCAAGCTTTTTTTATAATTCTTTTGGTAAAATCGCAGAAGTGATTTCTTTGTTCTCGTAGGCAATAAAAAAATCGATTAATTGCTTGTCAAATTGCTCAATATCCTCTTTGTAAAGGGAGCTAGGAATCACAAAGGTTTGCTCTAGAGTGCCTGCTAGATAATCGCCATCTAAACTTTGGGCGACAACTAAAAATTCTTGTTCGCGCCAATGTTCCACATCTGTTTCAGAAATGGTTTCCGGAGAGGCTAAAAATTTACAATTTTCGACAAATTGTTCATCAATTTCTTCACTGAAAGTTAATTCAGCATCCTCTTCTTGAGGTTGAGAGAGGATTGCTTGCAAAAATGTTTGTGGTTTTGCATCGGGTAATGTTTCTTTTAGCTGTTCAAAATCCAATGAAAGTTCCTCCTTATTGTTTGTTTAAAATAGTTACTGAAAAATCAATGGGTGAATTTGTTTTAAGGCTTTTGGCTTCTAAGATGATTTTTTCAGCCAACAAATCGTTTCCGTTATATACAGGTGTCACGCGATAGCGAACGGTTTCGCCGCGATCAAGAGCTGCCCGAATCTGATTTTCATATTTCGTCATATAAGGAGTGTTGACAGGATTCTGATACAAGGTGGTTAAGTTACGTGGATCATCACCACTGCCTCCCATTTGACGGCCGATTAGGTGGCCACGCGAATGATTAGCTTTTCCTGAAATGAAACCAGCTGGTCGAATATCTTTATTAGCGGAAGTTCCTGTATTGACCATGGCGGGTTTTAATAGCGCATCAGCGCCTGTCGCTCGTTTTAGACGATCTAGTGAATGATAAGTAATCCAGCCGTTTGAGTTATCCTTTAATTCCTCTGCTGAAAATGTGGCTTTACCATTTTCAATTGGTCCTGGATTATCTCCTTTTGGTGCTGGTGTGCTTGAAGGGGTAGTTGTTTGTGGTTGAACATTAAATAAATCTTGTAAAGCATCAGGAACTTTAACGCCAACCGCGCCTAAAATTAAAATGATTAATGCGCCAATCAGCATGATGGTTGAATTAAATGGTGGTTTCTTCTTTCTGTTTGCCATAACGTGCTCCTCTAATTTTATACTTGCAATAGTCCAAATTTAAGTGGACCATCTTTTCTATTATACGTAAATTTGCTAAAAAATCAAAAAAGGCTTTTCTTTGAAAGACTTGTTTTCTCAGATATGTTACTATTTTAATGTAGAAGGGAAGGGATAGTGGATGGCCTATATTGAAGTCAAAAATGAATACAAGCGTTACCAAATGGGAGAGACAACTATTACTGCGAATGACGGCATTTCTTTTGAAGTGGAAAAAGGAGAAGTAGCGGTTATTTTAGGCCCCAGCGGTGCTGGAAAATCAACTGTTTTAAATATTCTTGGTGGAATGGACAGCTGTGATGAAGGGGAAATTATTATTGATGGCACAGATATCGCTCAGTTTTCAGAGAAACAATTAACCACTTATCGGCGCAATGATGTCGGGTTTGTTTTCCAATTTTACAATTTAGTCCCAAATTTAACAGCAAAAGAAAATGTCGAATTGGCTTCGCAAATCGTTGCGGATGCGTTGGATTCGACCAATGTTTTACAATCGGTGGGTTTAGGGGAACGTTTAGATAATTTTCCAGCGCAACTTTCTGGTGGTGAACAACAACGAGTAACCATCGCCCGTGCGATTGCTAAAAAGCCCAAGTTACTTTTATGTGATGAACCGACAGGAGCACTGGATTATGAAACAGGGAAACAAATTTTAACCATTTTGCAAAACACTGCTCGTGAAACAGGAACGACCGTCTTAATTATTACCCACAATTCAGCCATTGCAGAAATGGCCGATCGGGTAATTCGGATTAATGATGCAAAAGTTCGCGAAATGACTGTGAATGATCAGCCTAAATTGGTTGCTGAAATTGAATGGTAGGTGCCTAAAATGAAGAAAACAGCGCTAATTAAAACAAGCTTACGTGAAATTAGACAATCTACTACACGATTTTTATCGATTATGGGAATTATTTTCCTTGGTGTAATGGTCTTTGTTGGTTTGAAAGCTACTGGACCAGATATGATTAAAACCGCGAATAATTATTACCAGAAAGAGCAGCTTCCAGATGCGCGAATAATTTCTACAATGGGACTGGAAAAGAAAGATTTAACAACACTACAGTCTTTAAAAGATGTCGAAACAGTTGTGCCGCGGTATACAATAGATGCCACGATTGGGCCGCAAAATAATGCAGTAAAATTGTTTGGTTATCGAAAAAATCAAGCAGGATCGCTTAACTATCAAGTAGTTGACGGTCGGTTACCTAAACAAACAAATGAAATTGCATTAGATACATTAGCGAAAACTAGATATGACTATAAAATGGGTGATAAAATCACTTTAAACGATGCAGCGATTAAAGAAAAAGGACTGACGCAAACCCATTTTACTGTTGTCGGATTTATCAATTCACCAGAATATATTGATAATACATCCAGGGGAACCACAACGGTCGGTTCTGGAACGTTAAACTTTTTTGGCGTGGTCTCGGAAAAAGCCTTTGACAGTCAACGGTATCCAGAATTGCTAATCTCATTTCGTTCATTAAAACATCAAAATACGTATTCCTCTGATTATGAAAAGAAAAGAGAGCAGGCCTTAAATCAGGTAAAAGAGGCACTGAAAAATCGGCCAGAAGAACAGGTTGCGGCTCTGCGTGATTCGGCTCAGCCGGACATTAACCAAGGTCGGCAAGCGCTGGAAACGGGAAAACAAGCACTTGCGCAGTTGGAGCAACAACCAGGAATTCCATCTGAGATGCTTGAAAAGCAAAAAGACGAATTGGCTAAACAAGAACAACTGTTGGCTGAAAAAGAAACAGAGCTAGCCAATTTGAAAGCCCCAACGTATTATTATTTTACTAGGGAAGACAATCCAGGATTTTCTGAATATCAAGATAACGCTGATCGAATTTCTTCTTTAGCCACGCTGTTCCCGTTGTTCTTTTTCCTAATTGCGGCATTAGTCAGCTTAACTACCATGACACGTATGGTGGAAGAAAAAAGAATAGAAATTGGTAGTTTGAAAGCTTTAGGTTATCGTAATCGTGAAATTGCTTCGATTTTTATTACCTATGCAACGGTTGCCAGCCTAACAGGTGCATTATTAGGATTGGCAGTTGGCTATTATCTATTCCCTAAAATAATTTTTGATGCCTACGGTCAAATGTACAATATTCCTGATTTAGTTACACCGTGGTACTTAAATTACAGTTTATGGGGCATCATTGTAGCCTTAGCTTGTACTGTGGGAGCGGCCTTAGTGACATTAAGAATCGATTTATTAAGTACCCCAGCTACCTTGCTAAGACCCAAAGCGCCGAAAGCAGGCCAACGGATTTTATTAGAACGAATCCGCCCTTTATGGCAACGCATGAGCTTTATTCAAAAAGTGACCGCTAGAAATCTGTTCCGCTATAAACGACGGATGCTGATGACCGTTATCGGAATAGCTGGTTGTATGGGGCTGTTAATTGTTGGTTTTGGTTTACGCGATTCAATTGTGGATGTCGCTACAATTCAATTTAATAAAATCTGGCATTACCAAGCAGTCGTGACTTTTAAAGAGCAAACAACATCTGAAGAGACAAAAGAGTATCAAGAAACGTTGCGCAAACTGGATGGTTTGAATAAAACAATTCCGTTATATTCAGAAATCTTTAAAACGAAGGGCAAAGGCGCACCAACTCAAAATATTACTCTTTATGTGCCACAAGATCCTTCGAAAATGGCTGATTTTCAGTTATTTAATGATCGAGTCACTGGAGAAAAATATTCCCTCAACGATGACGGTGTAATCATTAATGAAAAATTAGCTAAATTATTTGGCTATAAAGTCGGAGATCAATTAAATTTAGAAAATAGTGATAATCAAACCTATCACGTGAAAATTGCCGCGATTGCAGAGAACTACACGGGTCATTTTGTCTATATGACGCCGAAACTCTACCAGACGATGACGAAACAGAAGCCGGAGTATAATACAGAATTCCTACTTTTTGACAAAAAGTTATCCTCAAAACAAGAAACCTCAATCGGAGAGGCGTTGACAAAACAGCCGAAAGTGTTGAACATTACGTTTTTAACTGCGATGAAAGGTTCGTTTGATGATATGCTGAAAAGCCTTGATATTGTCATTTGGGTACTAATTGCTGTTTCTGGTTCTTTAGCGTTAATTGTGTTATATAATTTAACCAACATTAATGTTTCTGAACGGATTCGAGAACTTTCCACGATTAAGGTTTTAGGGTTTTACGATCGTGAAGTCACCACCTATGTTTACCGTGAAAACATTATTTTAACGTTCATTGGTATTATTGTTGGCTGCTTCTTTGGGAAAATTTTGCATCAGTATATTTTAGCAACCGTTGAAGTTGATTTAATTATGTTTTCGCCAATTATTCATTGGCCAAGTTATCTGTATTCCGCAGTCATCACCATGTGTTTCACGTTGTTTGTGATGGTCATTATGCATCGGAAATTGAAGAAAATCAATATGATTGAAGCGTTAAAATCAAATGAATAGCACATTTTAAAAAACGAGGAGTCCGTAGAAGTTCGATAATTCTAGGGCTGCTCGTTTATTGTTGCTTCTTTTATTAAGAAAAAATAGGTCTTAAGATGTATCTTTTGAGATTTATTTGGAAATTACTACTCTTTTTATTTAAAAATTGGTACACTATTACTAGGTTATAGCACAGAAAGGAGTGTGGGAAAAGTGTTAGAAGGTCTACCATTGGAAACGGTTTATTTTTATGCATTAGTGGGGAGCGCGGTCCTCGCTTTTTTACTAATTATTTTTGGGGATGTTTTTAATTTTGATGGACCGGTGGACCCAATGCTGATTATTCCATGGATTGCTTTTACCTCGCTGTTTGGGTACCTTGGGGAAGAATTAACAGCGGTGAATAGTTGGCTTATTTTAATTGTCAGTGGTATTCTTTCAACCATTATTGTTTTCTTCCTAAATTTTTATGTGTTGGTCCCTTTGAAAAATTCGGAGGCCACAATTTCTATTTCGGAAAAAGACATGGAGGGTCGTGTTGCTACTGTGATTACCCCAATTCCTGTCCGGGGAATGGGCGAGATTCAATTGAAGAGTGTCACAGGTTCGTTAAGTCGACCAGCAGCATTTTATGTGCCACAAGAAGTGGCTGCGCCAAGAGGTAGTGAGGTATTGATTATTGAATTGAAAGAACGGGTTTGTTATGTCATTCCTTACGAAGGCAGTCTAAAAATATAGAGTAGGAGAGAAGAAAATGGGGATTTTGTTACCGATTATTATTGCAGTTTTAGTATTATTAATGTTATTAATTGTGTTTGTTTCTAAATATCAGACAGCCAAACCTGATGAAGCGTTAATTATCAGCGGGAGCTATCTAGGGTCTAAAAATGTTCATGTAGACGAAGGTGGCAACAAAATTAAAATCGTCCGTGGCGGTGGTGCGTTTGTCTTACCAGTGTTCCAACGTTCAAATCGAATTAGTTTGCTTTCAAGCAAATTAGATGTTTCTACACCAGAAGTGTACACAGAACAAGGGGTTCCTGTGATGTGTGATGGGACATCAATCATTAAAATTGGTTCGTCAGTTGAAGAAATTGCGACAGCAGCGGAACAATTTTTAGGAAAAACAACGGAAGAATTAGAAAATGAAGCACGTGAAGTATTAGAAGGACATTTACGTTCGATTTTAGGTTCAATGACAGTGGAAGAAATTTACCAAAACCGTGATAAATTTAGCCAAAGTGTACAAGAAGTTGCCAGTGTTGACTTAGCTAAAATGGGCTTAGTTATTGTGTCGTTCACAATTAAAGAAGTTCGTGATAAAAATGGATACTTGGATTCATTAGGGAAACCAAGAATCGCTCAAGTTAAACGTGATGCAGATATTGCTGAAGCAGAAGCCTTGAAAGAAACCCGCATCAAAAAAGCAGAAGCAGAAAAAGAATCACAACAAGCGGAATTGCAACGTCAAACAGAAATTGCAGAAGCTTCAAAAGAAAAAGAATTGAAATTAGCGTTATACAAACAAGAACAAGATATTGCCAAAGCCAAAGCAGACCAAGCCTATAACTTGGAAAGCGCGCGTGCACAACAACACGTGGTGGAACAAGAAATGGAAGTCAAAGTCGTTGAACGTCAAAAACAAATTGAGTTAGAAGAAAAAGAAATTACGCGTCGTGAAAAACAATACGACTCAGAAGTGAAGAAAAAAGCCGATGCAGATCGTTACGCACGCGAACAAGAAGCTCTTGCTCAAAAAGCACGCGAAGTAGCAGAAGCCGAAGCAGAACGCTTCAAAGTTGAAGCATTAGCCGAAGCGGAAGCCAATAAAACGCGTTTAACAGGTCAAGCGCAAGCCGAAGCTATTTTAGCTCGTGGTGCAGCGGAAGCCGAAGCCAAACAAAAGATTGCTGATGCCTTCAAAGAATATGGTGAAGCAGCTGTGTTAAGTATGGTGATGGAAATGTTGCCACAATTAATGAAAGAAGCAGCACAACCATTGGGCAACATCGACAAGATTTCAGTGGTAGATACAGGCGCAGGTGGCGAAAATTCTGGCGCCAACCGTATTACAAATTATGCAACAAATTTGTTGGCTGGTACACAAGAAACACTAAAAGAAACAACGGGCCTCGACGTGAAAGAGCTAATTGAAAACTTTTCTAAAAAAGGTACCTCAAATAGCGTGAACTATCATGCAACAGAAGGTTCAGAAAAAGAATAGAAATCAGTCTTTGAGGAGTAGCGAATCGCATTTCGTTACTCCTTAATGCTGCATTGAAACGATAAACGAGCAATCTGACAGAGAAATAGCGAGTGCTTGTTTTGTTTCAAAGATTCTGATAACATAGAGTTCTTGGAGGGATAGAGATGTCAAAAAAGAATAAAGATATTGAAGTACGTGTCGAAGAAGAAAAAGCCCAATACAATGGAGCAAATGTTTTAATGAACAAATTATTTATTGGTAAAAAAGAAATCGGTCGTGTCATTCCGCAAAATGATAAAAAATTCATCATTGAAATTGATGGCAAGCAAGAAGGTACAGCAAAAAATCTGGACGAAGCCTTTGAAACAATTATTCGTCAATGGAATTTAAGTGAATAAAAAATAAATAACAATTTTTTTAAAAAAAGGGTTGCTTTTTTCTGGAAAAGATTGTATTATAACTAAGTCAGGTCGTTACAGCGACAATGACTTTTTGGAGGAATAGCGAAGTGGCTAAACGCGACGGACTGTAAATCCGTTCCTTAGGGTTCAGTGGTTCGAATCCACTTTCCTCCATTTTCTTTTTGGGGTATAGCCAAGCGGTAAGGCAACGGACTTTGACTCCGTCATGCGTTGGTTCGAATCCAGCTACCCCAGTTTTCAGAACATTTCTGGTAGAGAGATGTTCTTTTTTTGTATAATTATATAACAAAAATGAGGTAAGATTTTCCTCATGTACAGGCTAGAAAAGTTTTCATTTATATAAGAATATGCTAAAGTATTAAGAAAGAATAGTCTGGAGTTGATAAGAATGAACTTTAAAGAAAAAATTACAGAAATGGTTGAAAATGTTTACGATTTAGCACGCGATGGTAAGTATGATGTCAAAGTTGACTTAATTCCTCGTAAAAAAGGCAACATCAAAAGTGGTGTTAAAGTCACTTCTTCAAGAAATACAGCCCACAATATCAAATGGCGTTCAAAAAACTAACTCGTCTTTAGCAGAAACACCGGAGCAGACAAAATTATTGTCTACTCCGGTGTTTTTATTTTTCTAATTCGATGCCTAAGACAGTTAAATGCCCATTACCAACTAATTTGATAACTAATTGGGCTAAGTGGTTGGGTGTCATATCCGTCTCGCTAGTAATCCACCAATGAAGGGTACCGATGAAGATAGAGGTCATGTATTCAATAACAAAATCTATCGGTACATCAATATCATTTTCGGTAATACGCAACTGCGAAAAAATCGTCGCATATTTTTCTTCGATAATTTCAGCTAAGCGTTTTCGAAAGTGTTCGTTGAAATTATTGTCCATGATAGTTAAGAAGAAAGATTTGTTCTCTTGAATGTTGATGTAGAGTTGCGTCAGAAGTTCTTCAATGTGCTTCACGCGGACACGGTTGCCATTAACCAGTTGTTGTGAATCAAGAATAGCGGTAAAAGCACTAAGCGTAAAGGTGAAGATTGCATCATATAAATGCTGTTTGTCTTTAAAATGAGCATAAAAAGTCGCACGATTAATCATAGCTTCATCAGCAATATCCTGAATCGTCACCGCTTCGTAGCCTTTCGTTTCTACAAGTTTAAAAAAAGCTTCAATAATCATTTTTCTGGTTCGTTGTACTCTAAGGTCTGTTTTCTTTGCCATCATAAATTCCTTTCGAGATAGTCAACATTCGCGGAAACTTTGTTGTTTATCTCACAAAATAGGGTAAATTGCTTGTTGCAAATCATTTAGAACCTTTCTAAAATAGGTATATCTATTATAACAAACAGTTTGTATAATAATCAACAAACTGTTGGGAAATGAAGGGGTATTTTAATTGATGGTTATGAGAGCAGGGATTGATGTTGGGTCAACGACAGTAAAATTAGTATTTTTAAATAAACAAAATCAGCCTATTTTTACAAAATATGAACGCCATTTTTCAGATGTCAAAGCAGCAACGGAACGCATTTTAAAAGAAGGGCTAGCAAGGATCGGTGCAGACCAACCTGTGACAATGAGCATAACTGGCTCTGGTGGTATGGGGCTGGCTGAGGTATTAGGGATTCCCTTTGTTCAAGAAGTTATCGCGTGTACACGAACTGTTGAAACAATAATCCCAGAAACGGATGTTGCTATTGAACTTGGCGGAGAAGATGCAAAAATCACTTTTTTTGATGGTGCTTTAGAGAAACGAATGAATGGTAGTTGTGCAGGTGGGACAGGCGCCTTCATCGATCAAATGGCTGTTTTACTTAAAACAGATGCCAATGGAGTGAATGAATTGGCGAAGAATTATCAAACTATTTATCCGATTGCTTCCCGCTGTGGGGTTTTTGCCAAAACGGATGTTCAACCTTTAATCAATGAAGGAGCAGCGAAAGAAGATATCGCGGCGAGTATTTTTCAAGCGGTAGTTAATCAAACAATCGCCGGGTTAGCTGCTGGTCGCAAAATTAAAGGTAAAGTAGCGTTTTTAGGGGGACCCTTATTTTTCATGTCAGAATTGAGAAAACGGTTTATTGAAAACTTAGCAATTCAGCCAGAAGATGTTATTTTTCCAGAACAACCGCAACTGTTTGTAGCAATGGGTGCAGCACTTTATTCAGAAGATGCAGCCGAATGTACATTGGAAGAATTAATTCAGCGCTTAGTGAACAGCCAGGCTACTGATTTACAGCCGAGCGACACGTTACCACCGTTATTTAACAGCGCAGAAGATTTAGCAGATTTTCGAGAAAGACACGCGCAAGCCCAAGCAACGGAGAAACCTTTATCTCAACATACTGGCGTGGCCTTTTTAGGGATTGATGCAGGCTCAACAACGACAAAAGTCACATTGATTGATGAAGATGGTCATTTGTTGTTTTCTTTTTATGGTAATAACCAAGGGCAACCTTTAGAAACCACCATGACAGTACTGAAATCACTTTATCAACAACTGCCTGAAGAAGTTTTTATCGGAAAAGCGGCTGTTACAGGATATGGAGAACAGCTAATAAAAAATGCGTTAAAAGTCGATATTGGTGAAGTTGAAACGATGGCCCATTACAAAGCAGCCAACCATTTTCAGCCAGGTGTGGATTTTATTTTGGATATCGGAGGACAAGATATGAAAGCGATGACCATTAAAAATGGCGTGCTTTCCTCCATTCAATTAAATGAGGCTTGTTCTTCTGGGTGCGGTTCTTTTATTGAAACCTTTGCGCAATCCTTAAACTATAACGTGAAGGATTTTGCTTTGGCGGCTTTAGAATCGCAAGCGCCGGTTGATTTAGGTTCTCGGTGTACTGTTTTTATGAACTCAAAAGTGAAACAGGTTCAAAAAGAAGGGGCCTCTGTCGGCGATATTTCTGCTGGACTATCTTATTCAGTCATCAAAAATGCCATTTATAAAGTTATTAAGGTTCGCCGACCTGAAGAGTTGGGAGAAAAGATTGTCTGCCAGGGAGGAACATTTTACAATGAAGCGGTCTTGAGAGCTTTTGAAAAAATTAGCGGTCGTGAAGTGGTTCGTCCTTCTATTGCTGGTTTGATGGGGGCTTATGGGGCAGCGCTGATTGCTTTGGACGCTTATGAAATTGGGGAAGAAACCACGCTTCTTTCTTTAGGAGAGTTAGCGGCATTTACCTCTGAAAAGGAATTTACTCATTGCGGCTTGTGTGAAAACAATTGCCAGTTAACGGTCACAGTGTTTTCAGATGGGCGCCAATTTATTACGGGAAATCGCTGTGAACGTGGTGCACGAATTAAAATTAAACGAGAAGAACGCAAAGTGAATTTGGTTGATTATAAGTACCGCAAGTTATTTAAGTACCGACCTTTGCGGGAAAATAAAGCGTTTCGTGGGCGCTTGGGTATCCCTAGAGTCCTAAATATGTATGAAAATTATCCTTTGTGGCATACATTTTTTACTGATTTAGGCTTTCGGGTCGAATTATCGCCACGTTCTAATAAGCAAATCTATGAACAAGGCCTTGAAACGATTCCCAGTGATACGGTTTGTTACCCAGCTAAAATGGCGCATGGACATATTCAAGCGTTAATTGATGCGCAAGTGCCAATCATCTTTTATCCTGGTGTTGTTTTTGAACAGCAAGAAACAGTGGAAGCGGATAATCATTTTAATTGTCCAATTGTGCAAAGCTACCCAGATGTCATTCGAAATAATGTGGATGCCATCAGAGAGGGCCAAGTAGATTATCGAAATCCCTATCTTAATTTAGCGAATGAAGCAGCAGTTGCCAAAGTTTTAGCTGAAAATTTTGCTGATTTAGGGATTTCCTTAGAAGAAATTCAAACAGCGCTGCATCATGGTTATCAAGAATTAGCAGCTTTTAAAAAAGAAATTCAAGAAAAAGGCGAAGAAACGTTAGCCATGTTAACTGAAAAAGGCCAGAGAGGAATTGTCTTATCGGGACGACCGTATCACTTGGATCCAGAAATTAATCACGGCATTGCCGAAGTCATTACACAGGAAGGATTCCATGTCTTGACAGAAGACAGTATCTCGCATCTTGGAGACGTGCAGAATTTACGTGTGGTGAATCAATGGGTCTATCATTCTCGCTTATATGCGGCGGCTAAAGTAGTGGCTAAGACGAAAAATTTAGAACTTGTCCAACTGAATTCCTTTGGTTGCGGCTTAGATGCTGTGACAACCGATCAAGTAGAAGAAATCATGGATCGGTCTGGCAAAATTTATACAGTCCTCAAAATCGATGAAGGCGCGAATTTGGGCGCAATTCGTATTCGGTTGCGCTCCTTGAAGGCGGCTGTCAATGAGCGGGAGAAGCAACAGTTTGTTCCGCATATGCAAATGGAAGAGCCAGAGAAAATTGTGTTTACAAAACAAATGAAAAAAACACATACTTTACTGTTACCAATGCTTAGCCCGATTCATCAATCTGGATTAGTCGATGTAGCATTACAAGCTTCGGGCTATCATGTCGTCTGTTTGCCTGCGCAAGACAAAGAAGCTGTGAATGTCGGGTTAAAATATGTCAATAATGATGCGTGTTACCCAGCAATTATTTCCATCGGACAACTAGTTGAAGCTTTGGAAAGTGGTCAATATGATTTGGATAATGTCAGTGTCTTAATGACGCAAACAGGGGGCGGTTGTCGCGCAACGAATTACATTCCCTTATTACGAAAAGCCTTAAATGATGCTGGTTTTTCTCAAGTTCCTGTAGTTTCAGTTTCGATGGGCAATAAAGGAGTCGAATCCAATCCAGGATTTAAATTTACGTTGCCAATGATCAAACGCTTAGTAGTTGCCTTTTTATATGGTGACTTATTCGAACGAGTAGTTTATCGAACAAGACCTTATGAAACAGAAAAAGGAATGGTGGATCAACTGCACCAAGATTGGCTAAAAAGAGTGGAAGCCAATGTCCGGAATGGTTCGCTGACACAATTTAATCACTTCATGAAAAAAATTATTCGGACGTTTGATGAAATTCCTTTACAAGAGATAAAAAAACCAAAAGTCGGTGTGGTCGGGGAAATTTTAGTGAAATATTCGCCGACAGCGAATAATGATATTGTGCGTTTGCTAGAAGAAGAAGGTGCTGAAGCAGTTGTGCCAGATATTGTTGGCTTTATGAACTATTCTTTGTACAATCAAATTTGGAAATACGAAAATATGGGCATGTCAAAACAAAGCAAACGTTTAGCAGAATTTGCGATAAAAATCATTGAATTGGTAGAAAAACCAATGGATAAGGCATTGAGAAAATCTGTCCGTTTTGATGGTATTCATTCCATTTATGATATGGCAGCAGATGCAAGTAAAATTTTATCAATTGGCAATCATACGGGTGAAGGTTGGTTTTTAACAGCTGAAATGATTGAGCTCTTAAAACACGAGGTGAATAACATCGTTTGTATGCAGCCGTTTGGATGTTTACCAAACCATATTGTTGGAAAAGGGGTCGTGAAAGAGCTACGACGCCAATATCCGCAAGCAAACATTGCAGCGGTGGATTATGATCCAGGGGTATCTTTGGTCAATCAGTTGAACCGAATCCGTTTGATGATGGCCACAGCGAACAAGTTGTTGAAAGAAGAAAATGTAAAAAGATAATAACTAATAGAAATTCGTTTAAAAACATTTGACTTGGTCACTTTTTACTGACTAAGCCAAATGTTTTTGTTATAAAAAGAAAGCATGCAACTAGACCAACTTTGATAAAAATTCCAATTTCTCTTTTATTTATCATTTTTTGGTTGTTTACACGGTCTATACCAGTTATAATAGAAGAGGAGATGAACGAAGAGGAGGAAGCGTAAATGGTTCAAAATATACCAATTTATATTCAAATTCACGATAAAATCAAAGAAGATATTGAAAAAGGTGTCTGGAGTATCGGGGATCGTTTGCCCTCTGAGCGAGAATTAGCCTTGAAATTTGATGTTAGTCGAATGACCTTACGCCAAGCCATTCAGACTTTAGCAGACGAAGGGATTTTAGAACGAAAAATTGGTTCAGGAACGTATGTAGCACGTAAGAAAGTTCAAGAAACAATGACAGGTACCACTAGTTTTAC
This sequence comes from Enterococcus sp. AZ050, assembly GCF_051715085.1. Taxonomy (NCBI): domain Bacteria; kingdom Bacillati; phylum Bacillota; class Bacilli; order Lactobacillales; family Enterococcaceae; genus Enterococcus; species Enterococcus sp. AZ050. The sequence goes on from NZ_JBIOTC010000001.1 coordinate 54,943, forward strand.
AGAAATTACCTTGTCTCAAAATCGCGTTCCTTCTAGTCGGACGGTGTCTTATTTTGTAGCGAAACCTAGTTCTAGTGAGATGGAAAAATTACAACTAGGTCCAGAAGATTCAATTTTACGAATGGAAAGAATTCGTTTTGCGGATGACATTCCGATTTGTTTTGAGGTGGCGAGCATTCCTTATTCATTGGTCTCGCAATATGGCAAATCTGAAATCACGAACTCTTTTTATAAAACACTTGAAGCCAAATCTGGCCACAAAATTGGCCATTCTAACCAAACAATCTCTGCTGTTCAAGCATCGGAACAGATCGCAGAATATTTAGAGATTAAACGAGGCGATGCGATTCTGCGTGTGCGCCAAGTATCCTATTTTGAAAACGGACTACCTTTTGAATATGTTCGTACACAGTATGCAGGAAGTCGATTTGAGTTTTATTTAGAGAAGTAGAGAAAAAGAATGAATAAAAGATAGGAAAACTTATCACATTGATAAGTTTTCCTATCTTTTAATTTTTTTTGCTAAAGAAATAAATTGTTTTTTTAATAAAATGCATATTTACTTATTAATTTATCTGACATTAAAAAATAACGATTTAATGGAATTTATTTATTTTTTAAAATTTTATTTAAATATTTTTTGAATAATTTTTATTTATCAGTTATTTTTGTTTTTATTTTAATAAATATTGATTTTGGTGGTTTTGTAATGTTGTTTTCAAGAGTTTTTATTTGTTTATTTTATTGTTATAATTATTTTTATGCGAATGCGTATATTTTAAAATAGTTGTTGACTATATTTTTTATATATAGTTATAATATTTGTACCGGGTAATAAAACTATAAAAAATGTGGAGGGATTACTTATGGCAGGATCAATTGCTGTAACACCAGAACAACTGAAATCACAAGCGAAAGTATATTCGCAAGCATCGTCTCAAATTCAAGATGCAATTCGTAAAGTGAATTCAATGAACCAACAAATTTCACAACAATGGAAAGGGCAAGCATTTCAAGCGTATCTGGAACAGTACAATCAATTGGAAGGTAATGTCAAACAGATGGAAGAATTATTGATTAGTATTAATCAACAATTAAACAAATATGCAGACACTGTCGCAGAACGTGACCGTCAAGATGCAGGATCATTTGGCTTTTAATTGATCAAAGATTGAAGCGCTAGCGCAATGAATTGCACTAGCGCTTTTTCTAAAGGAGAGAAGATAATGGAAGGGAAAATAAAAAAAGGTATCCCTTTTGCCTTAGCAATTGGAGCAACTTTCTTGTTATTACTTTTTTTCATTCATTTAGGGTTTAAAGATGAGAACGTGACTCGAAGTAGCAAAGATCAGACAACAAAGATGCAGTACGCATTAGTTAATGAAGATAAAGGCGCAAGTTTTGAAGGAAAACGTTATGCATTAGGTTCTGATTTTGTCACATTAATTAACAAAGATACAGCTAATCGATGGGAAACAACGACTCGGAATATCGCAACATCTGGTGTTGAAAATGGACAATTCGATGCCCAAATTATTATTCCGCAAGATTTTTCTGAGAAATTATTGTCACTACAAGCTGTTAGTCCAGAGCAGGCTTCTGTTGAATACCAAGTGCGAGACGGACAAAATGAATTGACCAATCAAGCAATTCAAGACAAAGTAAATACTATTTTGAAAGATTTTAACCAACGCGTAATTCAGATGTATTTTTCCAGTATTGTTGGAAATTTAGTTATCGCACAACAAAACGTTAACCAAATTACTGATACGCAGTTGCTGTATCAAAATCAATTAGAAGAAACAATTCAGCAACCATTTAAAGAAATTCCCATGAATTATACGACAGTATTAAGTACGGCTAGTATTTTAGATGAGGACAATAAATTATTTACAACCGAGCAAGAAGCGTTTGTAAAATCAGTACAAACCTTACTAGAAAGCAATAATCAGAGCTTAGAATCAACTAGTAAGACAACGGAAGATACGAAAAAATCAGTGGGCGAGTATTCGAAAGAAGCAAATGAAAAAATAAAAAAATCAATTGCACAATTTAATGAACAGTTTGAGAGACAAAAACAAGAATTAACTAATCAATGGTAAAGTGACACGACAGTATACAAACAACAATTCGATCAACTAAATGGAACGGTAATCAATCAGTTTAGCTCCTTCTACACACCAAGTGAACAAGGAAGCTCAGGGATTTATGCTGACTTTTTATCAGAATCTAAATTATTTCAAGAAACACAAAGCAATCGCATTGGCGAACTACAAAAAGAAATCGCAGAACTACATATGCAAGTAGAACAATTAACTGCGTTAAAAAAGCAAATTGCGGCTACATATTATAATGATCTTGAAGCAACACCTGAGATAGCAACAGACACTCAAATTAAGCAAGCGATTATTCAGTTAATTACGAACGAAAAAGAAAATATACCTAACTTAGATAAAAATTATCAGGAAAGATTGGAAGAATCACTAAGTGAAATTTCTTTTGTAAGTTTAGAAAGACTCGTTAGTGAATTAGAAATGAATAATAGGATTTCAGTTGAACAAGGCAATCTTTTCCGTGATGAGTTACAAATTATTCAGCGATATGCAGAACAACATGAACTTGATTTCACCAATTCAAGCCGCTTTATGTATTTGGAACCTAAACAACTTCATGAAGATACTATAGCGATTCCACAAGAAAAAGTAACTTTTTCACTAGCGACAAATCAAGAGTCAGTTATTTCATTACGACAAACCAATACACAAAATGGCGAATTGTCATTTCTTTTAGATGATTCAAAAGTTCAAACAATTAAAACATCTTTGAATCAGCAGTTAGCAGGTGCAGGTTACAGCATTGATATTTCAGCAATTACCCCAACACAGCTAACAATTACCAAACCAGTCAAAATACAAGCTGAGATTCCTGAGAATGATGAAGTGGACGAAGAAAATACGCAAGAAGAGTTGGCAGAAGAATCCGAAGATGAATCTGAAAAAGTAACTGAGCCAGTAAATGATTTGCTCTCACTTCCAGAAAAACTTTCCTTAACGATTGACTTACCAATGGCTTGGCAACTGACACCAGAACAACAAAAAACAGCATTTAATCAGATTGATTATTCTTGGTGGGTAAATAATGAGCTTCAAAATGCACGTTCGTTTGCTGTGTATATTGCAATGGACCAACCATTAGTAACCGATATTTCTGAAATCATGAAGCAATTTCAACTTTTAGATACTGTATCACAACAAATTGTAACTTTATATGGTACGCCTAATCAAAGTCTATCTATTCAAGAGTATGCAGCAATGTTAACCGCTCCTGAAAATCAGGATAAAACAATTGAAGAGTTAGCAGGTGAGACATCCATTTACTGGATGTACGACAATATCACTGAAAACGAGCAAACCATGATGATTACAGATAAATTATTAGACGAATATAAAAAAACAGGAAATCAATTATATCGAGAAACAGATGAACAAATTAATCAATTAAAACAATTAATTGGTACTGAGACAGATCAAAATACAGACGGACGACCTACAACACTTTACGGAACATTAAATTTAATGACGGTCCCTGAAAAATTATTACGAGAAGCAGAGAAATTAAATACATGGTTTGATGAAGCAACAAAACAAGTCAATGCGACATATGCTACTTGGCAAGAAGCTGGAAAAGTGGGAGCTACTTCTGTAATTGATGAAAGAAATCCACATCCAGAAGAAAATCAAACCAGCACTTTAGATGTAGAAACAGAAAATTTAGTTAAAATGATGCAAATGTTAATGCAAACAACGAAAGAAACTAGTCTAACAACAGCTGATTCAGCAGCCAAAGTCAAAGATGTTGCCCCGATTATCAAAGAGTTGAAAGACTCAACAACCAAAGTTCAAGATCATGCGCAAAATATCTTAGCAAACTTAAATGATTCAATTGATGAGTCAAAGAAAACAACCAAAGAAAATGAAGAGTATGCCAAAACATTTGAAAAAGTATTGGCTAATACAAGAGACGGCGGTGCTGATAATCCACGGGTATTTAGTTTCCTTGCGAGCCCAATTCAAGGAGAAGGGATCTTTGGCGAAACACGACAAGTCTCTTTAATTCCCTATTACGCTACCTTGATTGTTAGTATTTTAACATTCGTTATTGCGCTAACTTTCCAAGGCTTTATGAAGAAAAGAACAGTTACTGTAGCGGATGCGTTGGTTGAACCAACCAGAGTTTGGCAAAATATACCAAATCTGTTATTACTCTTGATTACGGTTATTTTGTTTGGGAGTGTCTTTTCACTTCTACTGGTGTTCAATGTATCTCAAATAAATCGATTCGCTTGGTTTAGCTATAGTTTCTTAGTATTTGCTAGCGGTGCACTTTTGGTTTGTGCTTGTTTACGCCAATTTAAAAAACTTACTTTATATGTTTATGGAGCTATGCTGGGGTTATTTTTCATGTTGACACCTTTATTAGGCATTGCAACAAAGGTAGGCTCATTAAGCAATTGGCTCTATCGTTTATCGCCGCTTCAAAATATCCAAAATGGCTTTACTGCTTTAGTAAATGGCGTACAAATTAGTTGGGTTAGTTACCTTATTTTAATCGTTTTACTTGTTTTAGGTGTTGTCCTTAATTTGTTTGTACGACCGGAGGAATAGCCATGAGAAAATTAATAAAAATAGTGATTGTTTTAAGTGTTAATATGCTCTATTTGTCATTGTCATCAACAAAAACAAAAGCAGAAGAAGTAGGCGCTTTAAAAATAAATAATCAAGTGATCTACCAAGATAATCAGCAGAAAAAAAACGTAGAAGTGAATTTCATTATTCCAGATTTGTTTTTGCCGATAAAAGCAGAGAGAGAAAAAGAAGTCAATCAAAGTAAAGCGAGGGTTGTCAACGAAGCAAAAAATGATGTATTTAGGACAGAACAGAATGCAAAAACATTAGCAGTTGATAAAAAGGTAAGGCCTTTTCTGTTCAAAGAGACGGCAACGGTCACTTCTCCTGAAAGCGTTGAATCTCTTGAGGTTCACCGAGAAATATCCATAAACTTTTGGTTGTACAGTGGTATTTTTTTAGGAAGTATAGTTATTTTATTCGTTGGTGTTTTTCTAGGAAACCGTTTTTCATATCATCGTGCACAAAGCGGAAATTAAGGAGTGAAAGAAACATGAACAAAAGAACATCGATTGGTATCGGCTTACATGTGTCGAATCAAATTATTGATTTGCAAATCCCTAATCAGGTATCAGTTGCACGTTTAAAAGAATTGTTACTCGAATCGTTTGAGCTGTTGCCAAACCGTTTGCCAGCATCATTTGAATTGGTTGTTTTGAATAAACCAATTCATTTAGCTGACAATCAATTAATTGCAGATTATCCATTAGGGAATGGCGACCAACTAGTAGTAAAAGAAATTATAAAGGAGACACATGGATGAGCGAGTTAAAGGATATTTCAGAGACAATCACGTTAGAAGCAACAAAAGAATATGTTCAAGTGACATTACAAGCAAATCAATATCAGTTAGAAAGACTAGAACAGTTTCAACAATTTTTAAAATCAAGTCGTGGATTTTTATCGGGAAAAATAATACAAGCAACGGAAGAAGCGTTAGTGATTCAATACCATAAGGATCAATATATGCAATCCATTTTACAAGCGATAAAAAAAATGGATCAATATGAGCGATTATTGTTAGCGCAAAGAGTTCATTATTTGGTTGATTTCTTAGGTACGCCGGTCCAACCCTTTATTCATCCAGAAAACATCTATATCTTGGGAGAAGAATTATTAATTGCTCATCGTGGTTTTATGCAGGTCATTGTGCCTTATTCAGCAGATGAAAGAGAATTTTTTAAACAATATCGAGCGCTGATTTTAGCAATCTTACATCCAAAGTATGAGTATGAACAATTGATTCAAGGGAATGGCACCCTAAAAGATACGCTATCTAAACAATTACAAGAGGCGAAAACAATCAATGAAATTGAGCAAATCATTGGTGAACAAGTCATTCGTCAAAAAGCCAAGCGTGAAGCAGAAACCAAATTAGTGAGTAAAAAAAGTTATTTAACCTTTAAATGGGCCAGCTTAGTGTTATTGGCTTTAACGCTACTTTTTGCAACTACAACAGGGATTTATGTCTTAAAAAAATTACCAGCCCAAGAGCGAGTGAGTTTGGCAGAAGCGCAGTATATTTCTAATGACTATGCAAGTGTTACGAAAACATTAAAAGAAGATACACCAGAAGAATTACCGATAGGAGCTAAGTATGTTGCTGCTGTTAGTTCTGTCCAACTAGATAATTTATCAAATGAACAAAAAACAGCAATTTTAAATAATTTATCTCAAAAATCTAGTGAAAATACCTTACTTTATTGGATTTATATTGGCAAAGGAGACTTTGAAAAATCATTAGATATTGCCCAAAATTTAGGTGATAACCAATATATATTACATGCCTATACAAAATTATATGATGCAACCAAAGCCAATAACAAAATGAACGGCGAGAAAAAACAAGCATTGTTAACAAAATATGAAGAAGCAATTGATAAATACATGAAAATCTTGGGAGGAAAAACGGATGACAACGAAAATCAGTAAAAAATTGGTCTCTGTGAATGATCAAATTCATACATCTAGCATGATTTATTTTGACATTTTTTATTTTGGTCCCCAACTTCTTCACCGTCAAATTACGGCTAAAAACCCAAGTGTTTCAATCAATCAACAATTATTTTTTTACGAAAATGAAGAATTATTCTGTAATGGTGAAACCTTTGATTCTGCTGAAAATTTTTCTGTTTTTCCCCACGAAGAATTAATTACTGTCACCACCAATAAACCGCAGAAAGATTTTTTAATTGCCTCTGCCAAAAATGCTGCGATTTCATTAGAAACAGATGCCATCATCAATATTACACTAGCACCAGAAACTGGGGAATATACAGCAACGATTTATCCCGGAGAAGATACGATTTACTACAATCATTATTTAGTTGAAAAAGGAAGCTATGCTTTTGCAGTCGGTGATCAATTAGTTGTCAATGGCTTAATCATTGAAGTTCGGGAAAAACAATTAAAGTTAACAAGTCTAGGAGCTACATATTCCCTGAATCCTTGGCAAATTGTCGAAGAGGAGGTTATTCCAGAATATCCTGTCGATTTCCCGTCATTTCGACGAAGTCCACGGATTCACTTGAAGGAGCCAAAAAAAGAAATAGAAATTGCTGCCCCAAAAGCCAAGCAAACAGAAGGGAAAAATGAACTGTTACGGACGATTGTCCCACCTTTAGGAATGGTCGTTTTGAGTGGCGCAACAAGCTTTTTAAGTGGGGGCAATCCAATTATGATGCTTAGTATGGGCGGAGCGAGTTTATTGACGGCTGGTTTTTCAGTCTCTAGTTATTTCACCAATAAAAAAGAAACAAAGCAAAAGAATATCGAACGGACAAATAGCTACGAACAATATTTAATACAAGAGAAAGCTCATTTAAGTATACTGCAACAAGAACAAAAAGAGGCCTTGGAATATATGAATCCTGCCATGAACGAATTAGCCTTAATGACAAAAGAGTATCATGCGCGAATATATGAACGCATGATGACTAATGAAGATTTTTTGACAGTTCGCTTAGGGGTTGGTGAAATTTCTTCAAGTTTTACGACAAATTATCAGTCAACGGAAGATGATTCACTAAGTCAAGAAGCTGAAGAACAATTAGTATGGCCATATAAACAATTAGAAAAGGCGCCGATTGTTGTACCACTAATGGGACAAACCTTAGGATTGGCGGGAACACCTGCTGTTTTAAGGACAGCCATTCAAACGTTGTTATTTCAAGTGTCTGTTTTACATTCCTATCGTGACGTAGAGTTTGTTACTTTAGTACCAGAGGAAGATTATCAGAAAGATTGGCATTCTTGGCGTTGGTTGCCACACGTCAAAATCCGCAGCCTGAATTTGCGTGGGATTGTTCATGATCCTCAAACAAGGGATATGGTTTTAAATTCTTTCTATCAAATGATTACGAAACGTCGTCAACAAGTGCGCGAAGCCGGCAATGAAAAAGTTCACTTTCAACCACAGTACATTCTGTCGATTTTAGAAGAAAGCTGGTTGTCAGGGCATGGCTTAAATGAATTTTTAGCTGAAGATATGAGTCAATATGGTGTGACAGTTATTTGGGGAAAAGATGCTTTAAATATGTTACCAGAAACGACAACTACACTGATTGAGTATCAAAGTAGTGAAGCGGCGACTTTAATTAATCAAAATAATAAATATGTGAACCAAAACTTCGTTCCTAATCATTTACCGAGTGCATATCCGCTTGCTTATGCGATTCAGCGCTTGGCGAATTTGCAGCATGTGGAAGTGGAGAAGAATGCGGTGCCAGAAAGTCTGAGTTTACTTGAGCAATACGAAGTAACAAGGATTGAAGAATTAACTATCGATCAACGTTGGTTGAATGCGCAGCCAAATAAATCAATTCGTTCACTAATTGGCTGGCGTGGTAAATCAGATTATGTCTATTGGGACTTACACGAACGTTTGCATGGGCCTCATGCACTTGTTGGAGGGACCACAGGCTCCGGAAAATCAGAATTTTTAACAACTTATCTAATTGGCTTAGCGATTAATTTTTCTCCTGAAGATATCGGCATGTTGATTATTGATTGGAAAGGTGGCGGAATAGCCAATACATTAGATAAGCTACCGCATTTTATGGGCGCTATTACCAATTTAGACGGAGCCGGAACAGCTAGAGCCTTAGCCAGTATCAAAGCAGAATTGGATAAACGTCAACGAGAATTCGCCAAATATGGTGTGAATAATATCAACGGATATATGAGTTTATACAAACAACGACACGAACCGAAACCTGATATTATCTATCCTACTAAACCATTGCCTCATTTAATTTTGGTTTCTGATGAATTTGCGGAATTAAAAGCGAATGTTCCAGAATTTTTAGATGAGCTAACTTCGGTGGCGCGGATTGGCCGTTCATTGGGTGTTCATTTAATTTTGGCGACACAAAAACCAAGTGGTGTGGTAAATGATCAAATTGAAGCCAATAGTACCAGCAAAATTGCTTTGAAAATGGCTAGTGTCCAAGATTCTAATGAATTATTAAAAACACCAGATGCAGCTCAAATTACCAATCCTGGTCGGGGGTATTTAAAAGTTGGGGAAAATGAAGTTTATGAAATGTTCCAAAGTGGTTATGCGGGGGTTCCTTACGACCCTGACCAAGTGATGGAAGAAGTGGTGGATGAACGGCTATATCGGATCAATGATTTAGGCCAAACTGAATTGCTTTATGATCCAGGTGAAGAAGTGGTTCAAGGAAAAGATAAGAGCGACTTACCAACCCAATTGGAAGCTGTTATTACTACGATTGGTGAAATTTTTGAACAATCAACACTAACGATTCCAGATAAACCGTGGTTACCTAATCTTGAAGAAAAAATAGCAACACCAAATATTGGAAAATCGAATGATCGTAGCCTTAAAGTACCAATAGGCTTACTTGATATTCCTGCAAAGCAAGCTCAAGAAGTCTATGAATATGATTTGGAGAAGTCCAGCCATACAGCAATTTTTGCGAGTCCAGGATATGGGAAATCGACGATTTTACAAACGATAGCAATCAATCTTGCCCATAAGAATACCCCTGAACAAGTACATTTTAATTTATTAGACTTTGGGAATAACGGGCTGCTTCCGTTGAAAGATTTGCCCCATGTGGCAGACATTGTGACGTTAGAAGAAGACGAAAAATTGCAAAAAATGTTGGATCGAGTTAGCCAATTACTAGCGCAAAGAAAGCAGCTATTTAAAGAAACTGGTGTAGCTAGTCTAATCCAGTATGAAGCGAAAACGCAGCAAAAATTACCAATTATTATTAATTTGCTAGATAGCTATGATGGTTTAAGTTTAGAAGATCAACGGAAAGACCGGATTGACGAGCTACTTTTACAACTCTTAAGAGATGGTGCTAGTCTTGGCGTTTACTTAATTTTTACTGCGAGCCGTTCTGGCAGTATTCGGATGAATATGATGAGTAATATCGCAACTAAAGTCGTTCTTTATTTAAATGATGAAAGTGAAATAGGTAGCTTGTTAGGTAGAGATGCTTTAATGGCTCAAGCAATCAGCGGACGTGGGCAAGTCATGTTGGATACGCCAACGGCGATTCAATTTTACTTGCCAGCAGAGGGTGAAAATAGTGCAGAATTATTAGAAAATTTAGAAACCAAAGTGGCTACGATGAATCATGACTGGGTGGGAATTCGTCCTGAAAGAATTCCAATGGTTCCTGAAAAATTATCACATGAACAATTCCAACAATTTGTACCAGAAAAAGAATTGAATCAGTTATATTTGGGATTAAACAAATTAAGTGCTGAACCAGAAACGTTACCCTTATTCCAAAGAAAAACGCTAGGTATTTTTCCAGAATCTACTAAACAATCCCAGCTAATCTTTCCATGGTTTATGCAGCAAATCAGTGAATTAACTGTCAATTATGAAGTTGTCTTGATTGATGTAGCGGGGAACTTAGAAGAATGGTCTGAAAAAGTATCCCTTTATATTCAACGAACACAAGTAGTACAACAGAACGTGGAATTGAAAGAAGCGTTAGAAGCAATGTTAATTGATGAAACGACACAACGAATTGTGATTATTAATGGCTTGGCAGACTTGGTCGATAAATTATCATTGGATATTGATAGTCTGGCTTATATAACAAATAGTCCTATCGGCAAACTACAGTTAATTTTATTAGATACTTCAGCAAAGCTTACATCTACTTACAGTAGTTTTATTTCGACAATCAAAGAAAATACAGAACAAGTTCTTTTCGGAGGTACATTGCAAAATCAATCATTTGTTGAAAATGTTCCTTATGATCAGCAAAATCTTCCTGTCCCTAAAAATGTGTTACATCGCTTAAAAGAAGAAGTATTAGATAAAATTGTTGTGCCAATGGAGGTGAACAAATGAGTGAAGATTTAACTACCCCTTTTTTACCATTGGGGAGTGTGTTGAAGTTAAAAGATACAACCAATGATACATTATATTATTTCATTGTTGCTCGAGCGATTGCTAAAAATGGTAACGGAGAAATTGTTTCTCGTTATAAAGTTGCACCACATCCTTTTGGGGATATACCAACACAAGAAGTCTTTTCAATTGAAGTAGAGCAAATTATAGAGGTTTTGTTTGAAGGTTTTTCTGATAAAACGGATGAAGAGTTTTTGGAAAATTTACTTTCACAAATGAACGGGAGTGCAGAATCGTTTCCAAAAGATTCTGAACCGGAGGTTGAAAAAAGTAGTGAACTAGAAAAAACGGAAATAGAAACAAATGGAGACCCATTTTATTATTTTAGAAAAGGAGGAGAGGACTAGATGGGAAAGATTGCCTCAAATCAAGGAGCCGCACAAGCGGCGGTTTCAGGGATTAGTAATGTATCGGTGAGTGGAGGCGCTAAATGTCAATTAGGAAAGAGTAATCTTTCTGGTATGAAAAAAGGTGCGCAAGTCAGTAATCAGCTTGTAGCCAACGTATCAAAGATGGTGGAATGTGTAAATAATCAAGCAAGTAAGTTTCCTAAATTAGCCGCAGTCATCGCAGCACGTGATAGCAGGACAAGATTTAAATAAGAGGATTATAAAATGAAAAATAATGAGCAGTTACGAGCGGAATACAATCAAAAAATTATTGAAAAAGAGCAAGAAATATCTTCAATTTCTAGTGTAAAGAGACAAGTTCAAAACTTATTTGACACATTAGAAGGAGATTTAACGCGAAATATACGTAAGTTAGAAAATCTGAATCATGAATTAGCTAAGAATGGTAATCAAGAAGCAAGATGGCTACAAGAAGATTATCTTCAGAAGCAGCAAAAGCAAACCTCTACTTTTCAACAAGTTCATCAGGAATTTTATCAACAATGTGTCAGAAAAAATGAACAATTAAACGAAGAACGTCTTGAATATCAAAAAGAAAGGAATGAATTGCCATGGGATTAATCTATTCAAATAGTGACAGCGAAGTTATCAAAAGTTCATTAGCAACAAATCTCTCTATTGCTCGGACAGCAGTCAGTAATCTAAACTCTGGTAGCCAGCAGTTAATCGCAGCGATCGATGGCCAGACACTAGCAGGAGCAGCGTATACCGCAGGGAAAGGGTTATTTTCAGAGTTAGTGATTCCAACAATCAAACGTGTTTCGAGTGCAGTAGATAATGTTCAAAGAGATTTGAATACGTTCTCTTCAGCCGACAGTTTTATTGCTAGTGAAGGTTATTTGGAAGAAGACAACTTAAATGAACAATTAACATTATGTAAAAGTTCAAAGACAGCTTTGGAGAACGCTGAACGTACAGCCAACATGATTGCCAATGCATTGCCAGAGCCCTTACTATCAGAAATGATAAGAGGGATGCAGCGAGATTTCGCGAGGAGAGCGCAAGACTGTCAAAAGGATATTCAACGGATTGAAAAAAAGTTGAATAAGCTAAGAGAATTTAATGGCAAAACAAGTGGGCTGTTTCAAGAAAGTTTAGCTGAATTTAAACTGGCTATGCAAGTCATAATGGTGTTAAATGGAACAACAATTCATGCGGATGGTAGTTATACATTGCCAGAAGGAACCAGTAAAGAATGGTTTACAAAAATCCAAGGGATTGAAAGCTTAGAAGAAGCAAAGAAAAATCAACAAAATATGGCAAAAATGATTAATGACTTATTTAAGAAGAATCCAGCGGCGGCTATCGAAAAAGTAAAAAAAGATAAACGATTGTTTAACTATATTATTACTGCATTGGATTCAGATAAAGTACCAGAGAAATTGAAAATGGCAGCATTAGAAATATTTATTTTTCAAGAAAATGTGAATGATTGGCCTAAAGAAAAAGTGCTGAAGGTTTTAAGAAGTTCGGAGCTGGCTATTTTAGCAGAAAAGTTGCCGCTAGATAAACAAGCTCAGTTATATGGGGTATTATTTAAATTAAGTGAAAAGGGTTGGGAAGTTTTAGCACCAATGAGCCACTTGACGGGTGTTTTGTCAAAAAGCTCATTGGGTTCACGAATCATTGCAGGTTCCAAAGTAGGTTTAGCTGAGTTTAAAAAATTGAAAGCTGTTTCTGATTTTTTAAAAGCATATCCCATACTGAAAGAAGGACTATTATATATAGGAGATGGTTTAACCTTACTTTCTTATGCCTATGAAGAATACATCAATCCAAAAAGTCCAGCATATGGAGATGTAAGTAAGGCCATTTATGGTGGGATTAATTCATTTGCTTGGGACATGGGGCCGCTAGAAGGAGCAGAATATGGAGGACCTGTTGGAGCTGTGTTGGGGACGGTGAATACTACTGGTCGTATGGGAAAAGATATTATTAATTCTATTCCCAAAATATGGGGAGATAAAGATGGATTTGGTTGGTCATCTTCTGCAGAAGATAAAAGAAAATGGTTAAATGAACAATATAAAAAACATGGAGAATATGAAGTGATTCCAACGGATAAAGAATATAAAATAGGGGTGCCTGCTCATAGTGGCAGCACTAATATTAACCCGCAAATGAATAACAAAATTTATAAAAGGAAGTGAGTTGCGTTTATGAAAAGTTTAAATAACATGATAAATATAATAACCTTTGAACAAGCAAAAAAAAATATAAACTACGACATACTTTTAGAAAATATATCAGGTGAAAAGAATACGTTGCTCAGCTATTCTATCAAAAAAAAAATAATTTTGCTTGGGTCGATGATAATTCCTACTATATTTCTAATTGCAATGTCAACATACAATTTTAAAGATGTATCAAAACAAGGATATCCAATTTTTATGGCAATTATTGGAATATTTATAGGCATTGTCATTTTGAGTTGCTATTTATATTTCAAAATTTCTAAAAAAAATCGTTGTATAGGATTGAATCGATTTAATTATAAAATGATACTGTTTTCATTGAGTGAAGTTAGCGTATTTGGCTATAGTGGGATAATCGTATTTGCGCAATTTCAACAGTTGAACACATATATCAGACTGTTATTGATAGTGCTTTACTATATTTTACTGTATAAGTTAGTAGTAATAATAATTGTTACCGATACAAAAAAAGTATTGAATGATACGTACGGTTTTGTATTACCCGTAAAAAAATGGCAACAAGGACTTAGTCGGTTTCCAGCTAGATTGATTATATTTACTATTGTGGGTATGCAAGTATATAGAATAACAAAATCTTTCTTTATATTATCTGATATAAATAACATAACTAATTTTCTTTACGGTGTCGTTGGAGGATTTGGTGTTATACTCGGTGGTTTTTGCGTAGGTTTACTTCCAACAACCTTTTTTGATGGGAATGAATTTATTCAAGGTGCATTAATAAAAAAATATTCAGAAGAATTTCGTAGAACGTTTTTTTTTGATAAAGAAGAATGGTATAGGAACAAATAATAATAGTTGCAAACATTTAAAATATATGAAAACTAACAGAAGATATTCATAACGATTTTTTCAGTAATAAATAAAAGTAATCCGGATAAACTTCTATGAATGAGACCAGAATAGTTATGCCAATTCTAAAAAAAGTTGAGATTTTGGAGTTGCAATATAACTTCTGGTCTTTCTACATAATATAGCATTAAAACATATACTATTTGGCAAAAAGCCGATACTTCTAAGTCTTTAGCAGTTCCTCTTGGCGTTCGTGGCAAAGATGACATTGTTTACTTGAACTTACATGAACGTGCCCATGGACCGCATGGACTTGTCGCAGGAACGACTGGCTCTGGTAAGTCTGAAATCGTTCAAAGTTATATGTTGTCATTATCTGTTAATTTTGCTCCAGAAGATGTAGGTTTTTTACCTATTGATTTTAAAGGAGGCGGAATGGCTAACTTATTTGCAAAATTACCTCATTTGTTGGGTTCGATTACTAACTTAGATGGAGCTAGTTCAGCTAGAGCATTACAAAGTATTCGTGCAGAACTACAAAAACGGCAACGAAAATTTGGAGAATACGGGGTTAACCACATCAATGGTTATACGAAATTATATAAACAAGGAAAAGAAATTACTGACCCAGAAGAAAAGAAAAACTATCCAAGTGAGCCCTTACCCCATTTATTTTTAATCAGCGATGAATTTGCTGAATTAAAAGCCAATGAACCAGATTTTATGGCAGAACTTGTCTCTACTGCTCGGATTGGTCGTTCGTTAGGTGTACATTTAATTTTAGCGACACAAAAACCAAGCGGCGTAGTGGATGACCAAATCTGGTCAAACTCACGGTTTAAGCTGGCCTTAAAAGTTGCTGACGCCAATGATTCCAATGAGATTATTAAAACCCCAGATGCTGCTAGTATTACTCAACCGGGTCGTGCTTATTTGCAAGTAGGGAATAATGAAATTTACGAATTATTCCAATCTGCTTGGAGTGGTGCTAACTATGATCCATTCGCTACCAAAGAAGAAAAAGTGGATGAAAGGATTTGGTCAATTAATCAATTAGGACAATACGAATTATTAACTACCGACCTTTCCGAAGAAGAAGAGGTTTCTATTAAAACGGAGGAAGAGTTAACACAATTAGACGCAATTGTTGAAGAAATTGCCAAGCATGCGGAAGAAAGTCAAGCAACTTTACCAGAGAAACCTTGGTTACCTCCATTAGCAACAGAAATTGTTTCACCACTTTTTAAAACGCAATGGCAAGAACAACGAGAACTTTCTGTTCCTTTTGGTTTTATGGATATTCCAGCAAAACAAGAACAAGTCAATTTCAATTTCGATTTGCACGAATTAAATCATACTGCCTTATATGGTTCACCGGGGTTTGGTAAATCAACAGCTTTGCAAACCCTAGTAATGAACTTTGCTCGTAAAAATACACCAGAACAAGTTCAATTTAATTTGTTTGATTTTGGTACAAATGGGTTGTTACCATTGAAAAAATTACCACACGTTGCTGATTTAGTCCGTTTGGAAGAAGAGGAAAAATTAGTTAAATTTTTAAAACGAATTCGTAAAGAAATTCAAGAGCGTAAAGAGGCCTTTACTGAATACGGTGTTGCTAGTTTAAATCAATACGAAGAAAAATCAGGACAGAAATTACCAGTGATTGTTACGATTGTAGATGGGTTTGATGCAGTCAAAGAAAGCCCATTAGAAGATCCAATTGAATCTGTTTTAAATCAATTGCTACGAGAAGGAGCAAGTGTTGGCTTGTATACCATTATTACGGTCTTAAGAACAAATAGCTTTAAAATGAGTATGACAAGTAATATCCCAACACATATCGGTTTGTATTTAGTAGAAGAAGATGCGATTCGTGATGTTGTTGGACGAGAAGCTTTGATTCCACAAGAAATTATGGGACGTGCACAAGTGAAATTGGAACAGCCGCAAGAAATTCAAATCTATCTACCAACAGAAGGGGAAAATGATATCGCTCGTTTAAACCGTTTAGAACAAGAAATTGAAAAGATGAACCAAAAATGGGGCGGTGAACGACCACTACCAATTCCAATGTTACCGAAAACAATCGCTATGGCGAATCTATACAATCATCCACACGCTCAACAAATGCTGGAAAATATGGAGTTCCCTATTGCTTTTGATAAAGAAACGACTAACATAGTGGGCTTCAAACCAACGGAACATGGTTATTTTGTGATTGGTGATGATACACCACAACAAAATGAATCTGTTGAAAAAGTGATTATCGAAGACATGAAGCATTTTAGAGGGCGTGCCGAACGGATTATCTTTAACCATAGTGACCGTTTTGGCGGTTATGCAGATAGCTTTGATACAGTGATCGCAGGAACTGAATATGGAAGCTTTGTCAATGAATTACTACAGGAAATTGAACAACGACAAATGATTAGTGAGTATGAACCGATGTTGATTTATATTCCCGAAGCGCAACAATTTGTCGAAAAATCCTTTATTAGTGCTGAAAACCTAAATATCCTACTGAAAAAAGGTAGCCAAGTCGCGATGTATTTTATTTTCCAAACCAATCAAAAATTATTGGAAAACAGTTTTAATGATGCCGATAAATTATTACGTGCTAATATCCCAGCGGGTATGGTTGGTACCAGACTCGCAGACCAAAGCTTTGTTAAAACGAAAAGTGATTATAATGAATCTGCCGTGGAATTGGATGAATCTCATTTCTTTGAAGGTCGAACAGCAATGCGGGTGAAGTTAGTAAGTGAATAAAAAGGAGTGGAATTATGAATAATGAATTGTCAAAATTAATTGATATGAAAAAGAGCGAAGAAGAAATTGAAACAAATCATTTTATTATCAAAGATAACATTTTAAGATTTGATCATTTAACTTTACAATTAAGTAACATTTCCAGAATATATGCTGGAACTAAGCGGATGAGAATTCCTGTGATGGCGATAAGCATTTTTGTTTTAGCTTTTGGAACTATTCGGTTTGAAGGATTACGTTGGATTAGTTTAATTATTATGGGATTGACAGGATTGTATATCTATATGGTTTATCAAAGACATCAAAGTAATAAAGAATATTTAATCTTTCAACTAAATTCTGGAGATAATTACTCCCTTTATTTTCAAGATGCTGAATTTTTAAACAAAGTCCGTAATGCAGTTGAAGCAGCATTCAATCACAAAAATATGTATTCAGAAATCAATATTGCGGAACAAAAAATTATTCAAGGAAATCACCATGTAATTCATGGCAACCAGGCCAACTTAAACACAGGGATTCAACAAGGCAATACAATACATTCGAATAATCATGAAGAACATTCGTCAACTACTGTTGGGGATATCACAGATAGTACTATTCATCATTCGACATTTGGCAACCAGAATCATCAAAAAATGAACAACCTGTTTATGATTGGCCGGTACTTGAAACTAATTTTAAAGCAGTCATCACTTCATTGAAAAATGAAGACGAAACAAAACAAGTCAACAGGCAAGCGCTAAAAGCTGTTGAAAAAAAAGACGCAAAACAATTTGAGACAATCATTAAAATGAATCGGAAAATTTTTACGTCCAATCTATTTTTAAATACTGCTAGTGGTGTATTGGCTCAAGTGATTTCAACGATTTTAGGGATTCGATAAAGGAGGAACCTCATGAGTGATGAAGCAATAAAAGCGCAAAAAAGAGCACTGGCAGCCGGAAAGCGTGCTGAAGCCAGTCATTTAAGTAGTCAGGTCAACATGGCACAAGCCAACAAAAATCAAATTGATCAGAAAATTCGAGAATTAGAAAAAGCAATTCGTGAATTAAGTCGAGAGATTCTTAGTATTCATCAATTGAAATCAACCGTTTCTAGTCAGTTAAAGAGTATTTCTGGAAGTAATTTTAAAGGCACACGACGGAATAAGTATAATGAAAAAGTTAGAAAAGTAGATAGTGATTTATCAAAATATGCCACAAAAAATCAAGAAAATTTACAAACGTTTCAACGGAAATTGTCTAACTTACAAGAAGAAGCGCAACGTGAAGCCATGACAATCAGTTCATTAAATTCACAAATTTCGGCACTATTATCAATAGCAATGAGTTTGGATTCTTAATAAAGGAGTGAAAAAAATAATGAAAAGCGGTGTAAATTTATCGGAATGGATGCAATCTGTCAATAAAGCAAACAGCACAATTTCAGGAATTGGCAAAATGAAAACTGTATCTTTTTCTCAAACAAATGCGCGACCTTTTACAGAATTCAAAACAATGATAGAGCAAATCAATTCTTCTCTAGAAAGTTACAAAGAATTTGCAAAAGGAAGCACCAATAAAATGATTGCTGCCGGAAAAAATAAAGCCAATGATGATAAAGCGGGAGCTGCTACTATGAAAATTAGTCAATAAGGAGTGAAGAAAAATGAATCAACAACAAAAGGAGTTGTGGGTGGCTACTATAGAAAGTAGTAACCTGACTGGAGAAATAACAAAGGACACCATAAACGAACTCGGTTTAATTTTGGGCGGTCAACCCCAATTAGCTCAAAATATTTATCAAAGTTTCCTCAATCAAACCACAAGTTATGAACATAAACCAAGAATTGGCGCGATTATTCATATTAGTTTTGATTATGAAGAGGAAAGAGTCACTTTTGCTTGGTTAAAAAAACAAGTTGTATTGACCGTGCCACAATTTAAACGATTTATGGGTTTCGTTGATACAATTTTTACAGAAATCTATCCAATTGGAACCATTGTCGAATTAGATGAAGAATTATTAACCGAAGATGTTAAAGTGCTTTTTACTACAGATGTATTAGGTTTATTTGTTTCTGTTCAAGGGAGAAAATTAACCATTCCAGAAACGCAAATGATGATTGATTACGTAGGAACTTTATGGCCATTTGGATTACAAGCAGAGGTGGAGCCAATTTATTTTAACTCGGTCATGGTAAAACGAGTTATTTCAGAATGGCCTACTAATGCGTACGAGGAAAAGTTTACTTTTGAAGTTTTGAGAAAACAATTGGTGCAAGATGAAAAATATTCGTGTACGTATGTCTAATGAGGAGGTGGGCAAATGAAAATTAATATACGTGAAGTAATGGAAGCTAAAAACAAAATTACTTCTTCCAGAAATAAACTACAAGCAGAAATCAATCGTGCCAAAAGCGATTGGAAAACAGTCCAAGGAAGTGATGCTTTATCTGGAAAAGTCAAAACAGCTATTAATGGTGAAATTGGTAATTACCAACTACCGATGCTAACCAATTATTATGATCTTTTACATACAATAGCACAAGAAATGGAAAAAACAATTAGTGATTTTAAAGCTAGTGTGAAGGAAAATAGTGAATCAGCCATCATTGATACAGATGCCTTAAACGAAGCGGAAGGAAAATTTTCAACGCCGTTATCAAATTTTGCGAAATTAGATAAGAAAATTAGTAACATCTACAGTTCTGTGGCACATATCGTCCCTATTTCCGCACCATCCAGTCAATTTAATAAAAAAATGGAAGAGGCTAAGAAAGTCTTGACGAAAACACTGAAAGGCATGGATACCTTTAACGAATACAAAGCAGGCAGTACTGTCAAAGACAAACTAGCCCAACAATCTAGTCAAATCACGAAAGTCGGAGGATTAAGCTATAGCAATCCCAAATCATTGGAAATATTTACGGATAAAACATTTAAAAATGAAATAAAAGAAGCGCATAAAAAAGTCCAGGAAGAAGAAAAAGATAGACTTGCTTTTGAAAAAGACCATCCAATTTTAATGGCTATGGATGGCAATTTAACAGAAGAAAAGTTAGACGAACTAGATAAATTAATTAATCATGCGATAGCAAAAGGTGTTGTTTCAGGAAAAAAATATATAAACCATATGAAAAAATTATACATTTCTTCCAGAATTAAACGAATGTCAGACGGTACTTTAGTCATCAAAAAAGCCGGGAAATGGTTGAGTAAGTTTGATAAACTAACCGGAATTGATAAATATATGAGAAAAGGCAAAGACTTTACTCGACTAAGCACCTCAGGAGGCTTAAAACAGTTTACTGATTTAGGTGATTCATTACTAGATAAATTGAAGTTAGTGGATAAAAATGTTGTATTAAAAGGATCAAAACAAGCCTTTAAAGAATCAGTTAAAGGTATTGGTAAAGGAACTTTAAAGAGTGCTGGTGGTGCGTTGAAAAAAAGCGTAAGTTTTGGGATTAATGGTGTTGTGAAAGATGCCAAAGCATTAGTCAATGCAAAAGGTGCAGGAAAAATTGTGCCAGGGTTGAACATAGCTTTAGGAGCTGTAGATGTCGTTCAAGGAATCAGTAAGAGTGAGAAACAAGCCAGAAAAGACGGATTGAAAGGGCAAGAAATTACCGCAAGTAAAGTGGGTGGTGCATTGGTGGATGTCGGGAAAGTAGCGGTGACCACGGCGGCGATAGGAGCGGCTGGGGCAGCTTTGGCTATAGTTGGAACACCTGTATGGGGAGTTGTAGTAGCAGGGATGGGAGTTGGTTGGCTTGTAAATAAAGTAGATAAAGATAATAAATTTACGGAAAAAGCTAAAGGGGCAATTAATTCAATGATAAAAGGAGTGTCTGGATGGTTCAAAAGATGAACATAATGTCAAAATATATACCTAATCAACACAAAAAATATGCTGAAAAAAGTATCACTAAAAATTCCTATAAAAATGGAATACTTCTTTATATCGTTCTATTGACTGGAGTTATCTTTACTCAAACTTTTGGAGAAAAGCAAGGTGGTCAACTAATTTTTTTAAATGTTCAAACGATATGTATTTTCATATTCCTACTTCAAAATATTGCTAACTATTATTTAAGTGAGAAATTTAAAAAGTATAGAAAATATTTTTCAATGGGTCTATATTTGTCAGCTATTTTGGCAATATTTTTAATGTTAGCTTATATATCTTTATTGGTCTCACAATCAATAAAAGTATTTACTTTTTCATCTCTTCTTTTGATTGGTATATGGATAATAGTAGAAACAATTTATCTAATAATCATTTTATATTCTACTAAAACAGAAACTATGAATTTAAGAGATGCTACAGCACAGTTTTTGTTAAATGGAGTAAGTATTTTAGGGGGAATATGTATTATATTATCCGAAATTCTGAATAAATTAGAATTAGGTATTTTAGGTTTTATTTTCTTGGGAGTAATGATTTTATTTCTAGCAACATTTCACTTTCCAAGAATTTTGAAGTATTGGAAAAAAGAACCAGAAAATAATAAAAATGACTCTGTATATGGTAATTCCATTGAAATGATGAAGAACAAGAAAACAAAAAAATAGAAACATTTCTTCCAGAATTAAGTGAATCAGCCATCATCGATACAGATGTCTTAAACGAAGCGAAAGGAAAATTTTCAACGCCGTTATCAAATTTTGCGAAATTAGATAAGAAAATTAGTAACATCTACAGTTCTGTGGCACATATCGTCCCTATTTCCGCACCATCCAATCAATTTAATAAAAAAATGGAAGAGGCTAAAAAAGTCTTGACGGAAACGCTGAAAGGCATGGACACTTTTAATGGACGCAAAGCAGGCAGTACTGTCAAAGACAAACTAGCCCAACAATCTAGTCAAATCACGAACGTCGGAGGATTAAGCTATACCAATCCAAAATCACTGGCAATATTTAATGAAATAAAAGAAGCGCATAAAACTGTAAAAAAAGAAGAAAAACTTGATTTTAAAAAAGAACATCCACTCATAGCAGCCATGAACGAGAATCTAACCGAAGCAGATTTGCAGGAATTGGATAAATTGATAAATAGTTCGTTGGCAGGTTCTATAAAAGAAGGGAAGCGGTGGACAAAGCATGTTAAAAACTTATACATTTCTTCCAGAATTAAACGAATGTCAGACGGCACTTTCGTCATCAAAAAAGCCGGGAAATGGTTGAGTAAGTTTGATAAACTAACCGGAATTGATAAATATATGAGAAAAGGCAAAGACTTTACTCGACTAAGCACCTCAGGAGGCTTAAAACAATTTACTGATTTAGGTGATTCATTACTGGATAAATTGAAGTTAGTGGATAAAAATGTTGTATTAAAAGGATCAAAACAAGCCTTTAAAGAATCAGTTAAAGGTATTGGTAAAGGAACTTTAAAGAGTGCTGGTGGTGCGTTGAAAAAAAGCGTAAGTTTTGGGATTAATGGTGTTGTGAAAGATGCCAAAGCATTAGTCAATGCAAAAGGTGCAGGAAAAATTGTACCAGGGTTAAATATAGCCTTAGGAGCTGTAGATGTCGTTCAAGGAATAAGTAAGAGTGAGAAACAAGCCAGAAAAGACGGATTGAAAGGGCAAGAAATTACCGCAAGTAAAGTGGGTGGTGCATTGGTGGATGTCGGGAAAGTGGCGGTGACAACGGCGGTTATTGGAACAGTAGGAAGTGCAATTGCGGTGGCAGGTGGCCCAGTATGGGCTGTAGTTCTAGGTGGAATTGCTATTTCTGCTGGATTAGAAGAGATAAATAAAAGAACAGGTGCTACAAATATGGCTAAGAAAGCTATTAATTCAATGGTAAAAGGAGTATCTGCATGGTTCAAATAAAAGAAATGTTGAAAAATTTTATCCCGAGTACTTACAAAAAGGTATCAAGAAAATCCTTTACCAGTAAGTCCTTCCTTAGCATTATAGGTGCATTTGTCTTTATATTAGGAATTTTATTTCTTTTCTCTATTTCACTTGATATGAAAGAAACACTAAATACTAGCTTGAATGATAAACTCATATATTTATCCTATGGAACTATATGTGCTAATCTTGTAGGTTTGGTTTTGTTTAGAAAGGAGAGACTACAAAAATTTGTAATTATAATTCCGTATATTACTTGTATCTTAATGTTCTATATAATTATGGCAATAGGTGCATCAATGACAGATAATCCAGTTTCTGATTTAAAATTAGGGATGGTTGGAAGTAACTTACTATGGATTATTGGCGTTCTTATAAATACAGTCTTAGTATGGAAATCAGTGAAAACTTCACATTTTAAAATACGAGATAAATATGCAAACTACTTTATGAATAGCCTATCAATAGCAGGGATTATATTTTTCTTTGTGAGTAAAGTGATTAATAATTTTACTTATGCATATACAGGCATGGTGTTTCTAATTGCAACGCTACAAATACTTGCGACCTTTCACTTTCCAAGAGTTCTTAGATACTGGAAAAAAGAACCAAAGAATGAAAATGCCTCTATATATGGCAATTCCATTGAAATGATGAAGAACAAGAAAACAAAAAAATAGAAACATTTCTTCCAAAATTAAGTGAATCAGCCATCATTGATACAAATGCCTTAAATGAAGCAAAAGGAAAATTTTCAACGCCGTTATCAAATTTTGCAAAATTAGATAAGAAAATTAGTAACATCTACAGTTCTGTGGCACATATCGTCCCTATTTCCGCACCATCCAATCAATTTAATAAAAAAATGGAAGAGGCTAAGAAAGTCTTGACGGAAACGCTGAAAGGCATGGACACTTTTAATGGACGCAAAGCAGGCAGTACTGTCAAAGACAAACTAGCCCAACAATCTAGTCAAATCACGAAAGTCGGAGGATTAAGCTATAGCAATCCCAAATCATTGGAAATATTTACGGATAAAACATTTAAAAATGAAATAAAAGAAGCGCATAAAAAAGTCCAGGAAGAAGAAAAAGATAGACTTGCTTTTGAAAAAGACCATCCAATTTTAATGGCTATGGATGGTAATTTAACAGAAGAAAAGTTAGACGAACTAGATAAATTAATTAATCATGCGATAGCAAAAGGTGTTGTTTCAGGAAAAAAATATATAAACCATATGAAAAAATTATACATTTCTAGTCGTATCAAACGTCTGCCAAATGGAAAATTGGTAATGAGACGAGCAAAAGGCTGGCTAAAAAAATTAGATCAATTAGCAGATATTGATGATTATGTGCCAAAAGGTCATCGGTCATTAAGTATCACTGCATCGGGGACCGCAAAGGGAACTCTAAAATCAATGGGGAAATCGTTAAAGAAAGGATTATCTTTTGGCGTTAACGGTGTTGTGAAAGATGCCAAAGCATTAATCAATGCAAAAGGTGCAGGAAAAATTATTCCTGGATTAAACATAGCGGCAGGTGCTGTGGAGGTTGTGCAAGGAATAAGCAAGAGTGAGAAACAAGCCAGAAAAGACGGATTGAAAGGGCAAGAAATTACCGCAAGTAAAGTTGGCGGTGCATTGGTGGATGTCGGGAAAGTGGCGGTGACAACGGCGGCGATAGGAGCGGCTGGTGCTGTAGCAGGATTTTTTGGCGCTCCTGTTGTGGGTGTGGTTTTAACTGGAATTGCGGTCTCAGGAGCAATTAATTATGCAGATAAGAAATGGAAAGTAACTAATTCTTTAAAATCTGGAATAAATTCAATGGTAAAAGGGGTGTCTGGATGGTTCAAATAAAAAGTATTTTTAAAAATTTTATTCCAACGAATTATAAAAAATATAGTTTAAAGGAGTATACAAATAAATCATTTTTACTGTCAGGAAGTGGATATATATTTTTGCTTTTATTTTGGCTTTTAGGTAGGTGGTCTGGAAGATCTTCGGGAACCATAACAGATGAAACCAATCAGTTTATTTTAAACTTTTTAAAGATAATTATGCAATTACTAATATTAGATGTTGTATGTTTAATGTTATTTAAAATAAAAAAGCTGCAAAAATATTTAGCTGTATTTATTTATGCGTTAGGTATGTTATTTTTAATAATTTTGTGTGCATTTACAGCATCATTATCAGATAACACAACTAATGTATTTATATGGGAGCTTATTCTTGTTTTTAGTTGTCTATTTTTGCAGGTTGTTTATAATTTTGTTTTAACTTTCATCTCCTTGAAAAAAAATAATCTGAGCATTCGAGATAAATACGCAAATTATTGTATGAACTTTATTGGCATTTTCGGATTATTAATTCTTCTTTTAGCAAAGATATTGGATAATAGCTCATTGTTTTTTATAGGATTTTCTATCACAATATCTATACTTATGAATATTGGAATTTTCCATTTTCCTCGTGTAATACGATATTGGAAGAAAATACCATCGATTGATTTAAACAAATCTGCATATGGAAATTCAATTGAGATGATGAAGAATAAGGAAAATAAAAAGCAGTAACTACTATAAGTTTTGAGATTAACAGTGTTGGGAAAGGTGCCAAAGCATTAATCAATGCAAAAGGTGCAGGAAAAATTATTCCCGGATTAAACATAGCGGCAGGTGCTGTGGAGGTTGTGCAAGGAATCAGTAAGAGTGAGAAACAAGCCAGAAAAGACGGATTGAAAGGGCAAGAAATTACCGCAAGTAAAGTTGGCGGAGCATTGGTGGATGTCGGGAAAGTGGCGGTGACAACGGCGATGATAGGAGCGGCAACCGCACTTTTACCAGCCACTGCATCAATAGGAGCAGTTGTTGGTGTGGGAATAATAGCAGGTTGGACAGCAAATACAATTGATAAGAAACTAGGAGTTACTTCGGAAATGAAAAAAGGTGTCAACTCTCTAATAAAAAGTGCGCGAGGATGGTTTTCATGATAAAAAATTATGTACCTACGAAATATAAAAACTATAACAAGAAGCCTTTTACAAAACAATCGGCTAAGAAAGTGTTGAGCGCTTATTTACTGTTGCTTATTAGTTTGATAGTTATACAAATATTTGATAAAGAGAAAGAAACACATCAAAATTTTTTAAGCATACAGTCTATTGGAGCTGTTATCTTATTTGTACTTTCATTAATCGTTTATCTACTATTTGATAAGAAAAACATACAAAAATATTTAGCGTTAATTATGTATTTTTCATCAATATTGTTTACTTTTTTTGCTATAGCATTTTTTAGCTTCTTAGCAGAAAATCCTGTAAAAGTATTTATTGAAAGTATTAGTTTATTGTTTATTCTGCTTATTTTTTTAGAGTTTGTATATATGCTGATTGTTTTCATTTCGTTAAAAATTAATAATTTGAATTTACGAGATATGGTTGCTATGTTCATTATGAACGGAGTGAGTTTGCTTGGAATTGGTTTAATCGTTTTATCAGAAGCTAAAGACAATATATCATTTGGAGTTTTTGGAGCTACAGCAATAATAGCGGGTTTACTTATTTTAGCAACATTTCATTATCCTAGAGTATTACACTATTGGAAAAGACAATCAGATATTGATAGCAATGTATCTGTATATGGGAATTCCATTGAAATGATGAAGAACAAGAGAACCAAAAAATAGCTATATTTCTTCCAGAATTAAACGAATGTCAGACGGTACTTTAGTGATCAAAAAAGCCGGAAAATGGTTGAGTAAGTTTGATAAACTAGCCGGAATTGATAAATATATGAGAAAGGGCAAAGACTTTACTTGACTCCAAGCACGTAAGGAGGCTTAAAACCAGCCTTCTAAGATTCAGTCAAAGGAATTGGTAGGTATTGAAAAATTTAAAAATAGATCGATTTTAGGAAATTAATTTAATGAAAAGAGGGAAGAAGATGATTGAAAAAGTATCATTGGAAATGAACAATTTAGTGTATATTGAAAAACGAGCAACAACAGATCAATTAGTGGATTTAATTTTACAATCAGAAGAATTAACTTATGAAGAAGGTTTTTATAAAAATGGACCAACAATGATTGAACTAAAACCAACTGAATTAAGTGAAGAACAACAAACGTATAAATTTTATATTCCTGTGAATGAGCCAGTTGAAAGTGGCGAGATTTTTACTGTAGAAAATATTCATTATGATCATCTAGTTCGTAAAAGAATTCCTTTTGATGATGAACTTGGTGCTAATATTGAGGAAATGACGGATTACTTGCTGGAACAAAAGATTGAATTTGACGATAAATTATTGTTGGTAATGACCTTAGTTTATGATGAATATTGGGTAGATGTTTTAATCCCAACAAAAGAGTAGGTGAAAAAATGAGAAAAACAATTGGCTATAAACAATCATTACATTATCAAAATGTCATCAGTTGTTATTATGTAACGACTTCAGAGGAGATGGGTCGTTGTTTAGAAGATGCTTTGGAAACAATTTTTTAAGCAGATTATTCTTTATCAGACAGCTTTTTCTATTCAATGAATTCTGACATTCGTGAAGAAGAATTGCTGATTCAAGTTTTTTTACCTGTCAATGAAGAATGCCAAGAGAATCTTCCAGCAGAATATCGTTTCCAATCTTATTTTCAGGTGAATAATATGTTAGCAACTAGAGCAAAAGGCGATAAGCTATCTGAATTCTCTAAAGCATTAGAAGAGTTAATCACTATAGTTGTTCAGGAAGATTTGACAATTGTTTCACCAATTTTCTATTGTCCGCAAGTAATAGATAATAAGGTATACACTGATTTGATGATTGGTGTTAAATAGTTTTGAACTGATTAGAGTTTTCTCGTAAGGAAAGAGGAGAGAAAAGTTTGAGTTTGCTTATAAATGAGGAAGAGATATTTGAAGTGAGACTGACTAAGGCAGATGGGTACAAAAAAATTGGTATAGGACTAGGTGTTATTTTTGTCACACTTAGTTGCTTGGTATGGTTTTACTTTCCACTCTATAAAAATCCAGTGACAAGTAATATAATTTTTTTTGTTTTTTTAACAGTAGTGGCTATACTAATCAGTGCTTTATCCTTACTTAAATTAATATGTATGTTTGCTTTTTTGATAATCGAAACCGGGATTAATGAGACTAAGTATATCAGAAAATATGGTGGCATTTTATATAGAATGGACAGTCATGGTTTGTCATATCATGAAAAGGGATTTCTAATAGTGCGTGGTTGGTCGGAGGTCATTGATGTAGGACTTTTCAGACAAATGGAAAGTGAGGTTATTTATAATTATCAAATAAAATTTAGTGATGGTGATAGACACACTTTTGATTTAAGAGGGAATTATCCAACGATAGCATTCAAAGAAAAAATTGAAGAATTCTGGTTTAAATACAATAGCTAAATTAATCTTCCTTCCCCCTCCTAGAAAACACAAAACCGTGGTACAATAACTTACGTAGTAGACACACCTACTCCGAATGTCAAAAAAGGGCAGAAAAGTAGACAAGAAATTGTTTAAGGAGTAAAGTAAACTTACTTAAAATTTTGGGGGAAATAAAATGTATGATGTAATTATCATTGGTGCCGGTCCTGCTGGGATGACGGCAGCACTTTATGCATCACGGTCCAATCTTTCTGTATTGATGATTGAACGCGGTGCGCCTGGTGGGCAAATGAACAACACTGCTGAGGTAGAGAATTACCCAGGCTTTGATTCTATTATGGGTCCAGAATTGGCCTATAAAATGTATGAAAATGTAGAAAAATTTGGTACGGAAAATGCGTATGGCATTGTGATGGGCATTGAAGACCACGGATCTTATAAAGAAGTGATTTGTGATGACAAATCTTATGAAGCTAAAGCGGTAATTATTGCAACAGGCTGTGAACACCGAAAATTGGGTGTAAAAGGCGAAGAAGAATTTGCTGGCCGTGGTGTTTCTTATTGTGCCGTTTGTGACGGTGCTTTCTTTAAAAATAAACGCTTAGTAGTCGTTGGCGGCGGCGATTCTGCAGTTGAAGAAGCAATCTATTTAACGCAATTTGCTTCTGAAGTAGTGATTGTTCACCGTCGTGATGAATTGCGTGCGCAAAAAATCATTCAAGATCGTGCCTTTGCAAATGAAAAGATTTCCTTTGTTTGGGATACAGTTGTCGAAGAAATTGTTGGCAATGAAATGGTCGTGACAGGTGTGAAAGCACGGAATGTCAAAACAGATGAAGTTTCTGAAATTGAAGCAAACGGCGTGTTCATTTACGTGGGGCTAGATCCATTAACAGAACCATTTAAAAAAGCTGGTATTACGAATGAGGCTGGTTGGATTGAAACAGACCAAGAAATGAGAACAAAAATTCCTGGTGTTTATGCCATTGGTGATGTCCGTGAAAAAACATTGCGTCAAATCACGACAGCGGTCGGTGAAGGCGGTATTGCTGGACAACAAGTATTTAACTATATTGAAGAATTAAAATAAAAAAATGCTTTTGCCTTTAAGAATAAGGGCAAAAGCATTTTTTTAATAGGTTCCTTTAATGACAAAATAAGAGCCGCGAATGGTTCCAGCTAATTTTGATTTTTGACGAGCAAATTTGAATTTTCCTTCAAATTCTGCAGGGATTGCCATACTATCTGAAAGTTTAAACCCAACGGCGCGTTTGCCTTCATCAGCTAATGTGTACATCACGTTAACTGCTAAGCCGTTTTCATAAAATACATAGGCCATTTTTATGCCATCTAAAGTGAAAGAAGAAATTTCAAGTGGCTTGTAAGGGAAATGTAACGCTCGTTCCAATAAAATTTTTTCAATCCAGGCCAATGTTTCTGGAGCTTCAGAGGCAGGGACGGTCGTAAAGCGATGTTTGTATTTATTCCAAAAATAGCGAGCTTCATTCGCTCTTAGTCCAGCAAGGGCAGGTGCCACTGGTGAACTTTCTAAACCAATAGTGGCTACTTCTTTAAAATCAACTGTATAAACCATGAATTGATACTCCCATCTTTTCTTTTAAACTAAGTATAACGGTAGCAGGGGTAACGAACAATTATTATTACTTAAAAGAATGAAATTGGGACAGAACGATCGGCTTCAGAAAATGTTAAGATTTCCGAATGCGTAGGTTCTGTCCCAAAGAGTATTTTAAGATTTGGTTATTTCGTGATAAGTTATACGCTTGTACTTATTTATTGGCATCTAAGGTAACTTTTTCATCTGCCGTAGTCGTTTTAACATCTACTGTATAAACAAGTTTATTGTTATTTTTGGTTAACTTCCAAGTTAAAATACGTGGAGAAAGTCCTCCAACTTCTTTTTTTGCTTTGGCTAAAACGTCGTTAACAGCGCCTAATTCTTTGACTTCAGCAGCTGAAAAGGCTGTCTCGTTTTCGCCAAGTTGATTTGTTTCAGTATTTTTGGTGACTTTTCCTGTTTCAGGATTCACGTAAAGTGTTTCTGTATCGTTGGTAAAGATATAGCTGTAGTCACTTTCTGGTTTTGTATCAAATTGGACATTTACTAATGGTTTGCTGTTGCCGGCTTCTTTTTCGTAGATTTCAGCAGCTTGCTGCAAACTAACTTTGTACTTTGTATCCGTGACGGCATCTTTTCCTACGCCGCAACTAGCTAAAATAAAAATAGCTCCTAAAAGTGAAAAAAATAGTAAAAATGTTTTTTTTAACATGAAATTACCTCGTTTCCTTTTATTAAGTATTCACAATCACTTAGTATACGGAGGTTTTATAAGAAATACAAATAAAAAAACAATCCTTTAAGAGAAATTAAAGGATTATTTTTTGTTATTTATTCTGCACGTAAAGCAACTGCCGCATCTTTTTTCGCTGCCATTCGGGCAGGAATATGGCCACCAATCATGGTTAAGATTGTGCTAATTACAATCAAAATAATCCCGTGAATTGGATTTAAGGTGGCAACATTTTCTAAATCAGTCAGGTTATAGAGCACTGCATTGATCGGAAATGTTGCGAGAAAGGCAATCACAACACCAAGAATACCAGAGGCAACGCCTAAAATAGCAGTTTCGGCATCGAACACCCGGGTAATATCTTTTTTACGAGCTCCTAACGCTTTCAGAATACCGATTTCTTTGGTCCGCTCAATGACAGAAGTATAGGTGATAATCCCAATCATAATCATACTTGTAACAAGGGAAATCCCAGCAAATGCAATCAGCACATAGGTGATGGCATCCATTAAACCACCTGTTAAGCGGGTCATTGTTCCAGCTAAATCAGAATAGATGATTTGGTCTTTTTTATCTTTTCCTTTGTTATAAGCATCTAAATAATCAAGAATTTTATCTTTTGATTTGAAGTCGTTTGGATAAATCATAATACTTGAAGGGATTTCGTTCGCTCCTAAATAAGACAATAGGTTTTCTTTCGCGGAAGCATCTAATGTTTCGTTAGTCATAACGTTAGTGTTGCTGGCTTCTTGCGCTTTAACAATATCAGAGGTTTTGTTTTTGGCAATCATATTAGTTGAAAGTGCATCGCTATAAGCAATTCCAGGTGCTAATAGATTCATTGTTGAAGAATCTTTAATTCGCAAAATCCCTGAAATTGTTAATTCAGTATTTTCTGGGTTATCGTAAACAGCTTGCAAATCTTGGTTAGGAATGAAGTTGCCTGTCGGTAATTTGGTGTAAAATGCATTATTATTGGCTAATTTCATTTTTGTGCCAACAATGTCTGAAAAGGCAATCTTTTGATTATCTTTCACGTCAAAGCCAAGATTTTTTAAAGCATTAATATTGGTGGTATTGTTACTATCAACGATTAAAACGACATCGGTTTCTTTTTCTGGATAATTTCCTTCAAGCAACGAGTAATTGTCTTTTAAGAAATTGTTTTTTCCATTTTCTAGTTGTTTAGGAAAAGCAGAAACGCCGACGCCAGTTTGGGCAGCCATCATAGAAGCCATCGCGTTTGATTGGCCGTCGGGTGCATCGTTTGAAAATTTGACAGCTTGTGCTTTCCCGTTGATTTCTCTTAATAAGTTCATATTGACTAGACGAGTATAGCCGATATTATTACTTAATTCAGGATCAATGTGATTGACATAGTCAATAAACTTTTGATCAATTAAATTCGTGTGTTGCGCACGGTCCGCATCGCTAATTTTAGCAGTTACTTCTTTTTCTTTCGGGAAGGTGCCTTTTTTGTCCTGATTATTGAAACTTTCTGGATCTTGATCGGTCGCTATTTTAGAAATGGTAATCGGAAATTGCGCTAACGTTTCCGACTGAGTTTTATCAATTTGTTTCTGGAATCCTGTTGAAAGAGAAAGGACAATCGCGATACTGATAATTCCGATACTTGAAGCAAAGGCGGTTAAAAAAGTTCGCCCTTTTTTAGTGCGGATATTATTAAAAGATAAACGCAACGCAGTCGTGAATTTCATTTTGGTGCGTTTCAATTCGAAAGGTTCTTTTTTTTCATGTTCAATATGAGGACGCGAGTCATGACGAATTTGGCCATCTGAAAATTCAATAATTCGATCAGCGTATTCGTGAGCTAATTCAGGATTGTGGGTCACCATAATAACTAATTTTTCTTTCGAAAGTTCTTGGATAAGTGCCATAATTTGCAGACTGGTTTCTGAATCCAATGCACCAGTTGGTTCATCACAAAGTAAAATATCGGGATCATTAGCTAAAGCACGAGCAATGGCAACCCGTTGCATTTGACCGCCAGATAATTGGGAAGGTTTTTTATGGATATGGTCCTTCAAACCGACACGGATGAGTGCATCTTCGGCTTTTTGGCGTCTTTCTGCTTTTGAAATACCACTCAGTGTCATACCAAGCTCGACATTATCCAAAATCCCTTGATGACTAATTAAGTTGTAACTTTGAAAAATAAAACCAATTGAGTTATTCCGATAAGCATCCCAGTCGGCTTCTTTAAAATTTTTTGTTGATTTGCCGTTAATGATTAAGTCACCAGAATCGTAATTGTCCAATCCGCCAATCACATTCAACATCGTCGTTTTACCAGAGCCACTGGGACCCAGAATGGCTACAAATTCTTGTTTTCGAAAAGCGACAGAGACGCCATCTAAAGCTTTAGTGGTCGTTCCGCCGACAGTATAATATTTTTTTATCTCTTTGAGTTCTAGCATATTTTTCGCATCCTTCTTCCAATTTATCAACAACACAACCTTAAGTTAGTGTATAACGTAACATAATAGTTAACAAAAATCAATCATTACCATTTGATAATCAAGTGAATTTAGTATACACTAGGTGGGAAACGAGGGAGAACATATGGATAAAGAGAAGCATTCATCAAATTTAGATATTAGTGTCTTTACTGAAATTTTTTCATATATGAGCCAATTGCTTTTTAAAGACCTAGACTTGGAGGATCTAAAATTAACCAAGTTAGACATGTTAATTTTATTAATTGTGGCAACGAATGAAGGAATTAGTATGACGGAGTTAGCCAACCAAGTAGGAACGTCGAAAGTTCAAGTGAGTCGCTCTATTGCGGGGTTAGAAGAACGAGCGATTGTTCAACGTCGCCATAATCAAGAAAATCGCCGCGTGGTTAATGTTTATACGACAAAAGAAGGCGAGAAGCTCTTTAAGCAAAAAGAAAATCAAGTAAAACAGCAACTATCTGAAACACTTAGTGTTCTTTCGTTAGAGGATTATCAAGAAGTCAATCAACACTTTTTGGCGGTCATGAAAATTTTGTCCAATTATCAAGCGCTACGAAGAAAAACGTGTAAGGAAAACAACGCCAAAAAATAAAAAACATCGTTTGGCTATAAACCAAACGATGTTTTTTCTAGCCTTTGACAGAGCCAGAAGTCACGCCTTCTACATAGAAACGTTGCATTAATATAAATAAAATAGTAATTGGAATGGCAATTAGCACACATCCAGCTGTAAAAGCCATGAATAGTGAATTAGCTGTTGATTTGGTCATCATCGAAAAGAGACCAATCGCAACGGTGTAATTTTCAACTTTATCACCCATAATAACTTTTGCGAAAATAAAATCCATCCAAGGGCCCATGAAGGCGGTTAAAGAAGTATAGACAATAATTGGTTTCGACAATGGCAACGTAATTTTTGTGAAAATTTGCCACTTGTTGGCACCGTCAATCATAGCCGATTCGTCTAAAGCCATCGGAATGGTATCGAAGAACCCTTTGGCGATGTAAAAACCTAGCGCCGAGCCTGCAGAGTAAACCAGAATTAAAGCGAATAAACTTTCAGTTAAATTTAAGGCTTTTAAAATATAGTAAACGGCAATCATGCTCATAAAACCAGGGAACATATTTAAAACGAGCGCCACTTTTAAAAATGGTTTTCTTAAGCGGAAACGCAACCGTGACAGCGCATAAGCCATTGCGATTGTAATAAAAGTTGATAACAGACAGCTTGCGATGGAGACGAACAAGGTGTTCAAAAACCAACGGACAAAGGGGAAGTTGCCAGTCTGATTTGTTAATAATACTTTATAATTTTCTAAAGTGAATGTTTTGGGAATGATATAGGGAACAAATGCACCGCCTTCGCCACGAAAACTTGTTAAGATAATCCACACAATGGGGAACATCCAAAAAACTGCTAAAATGGTTAGAATGATGTAAACGCTGGTAAGTGCAGTGCGTTGTTTTTTCTGGTAACTTTTTGCTTTAGCCATAAGTTACGCCTCCTTAAATGAATTCGTCCGTGTATAGGCAATTAAACTGAAGACTGCGGAAAGAATGAAGATTAAAATACCAATCACAGAGGCTAAATTGTAATCCATTGTATCGACAGTCAATTTGTATAACCAGGTAACTAAAAGGTCAGTTGAGCCTGCACCGTAGAAGTTAGAATTGGCTGGCCCACCACCTGTTAATAGATAAATGACATTGAAGTTATTGATGTTGCCGATAAACTGTTGAATTAGCGCCGGGGTCATCACAAATAGAATTTGTGGAAATGTAATACTTTTAAAAATTTGCCATTTATTGGCGCCATCAATTCTAGCAGCTTCGATTTGATCTTCAGGGAGATTTTGGATAATCCCTGTAGAGATTAACATCGTAGCAGGAATACCAATCCACATATTGACAACAATAATGGTTAATTTTGCCCAATTCGGATCTGTTAAGAAGGGGATAGAAGAATCGATTAAGCCCCAATTTAACAACAGAGCATTGATAGGTCCAGAACCATTTAAGAGGTTTCGCATAATTAAAAGTGAAACAAACGGAGGTACGGCCATCGTGATAACAAAAATAGTCCGCCAAAACGCTTTATATTTTAAGCCTTTTGTATTGATAAGCAAGGCTAAAATGATTCCAAAAAAGAAACAAGTTGCGGTTGCGAAAACAGCCCAAATCAAGGTCCAGCCAAGTACTGGAAAGAACGTTGAAGCCATATCGCCTGTGATTACATTGCCTAGATTTGCCAATCCAACCCAAGTAAAAAGGTTTTTCGGTGGCAAATGGTTATGGTCGTAGTTGGTAAAGGCAATTGAAATCATATACAACAACGGCAAGATGGTAAAGAAAAGAACGCCTAGTAAGGGGATCGTCATTAAAGTTGCATGGAAACGTTCGTTTAACAAGCTACGTAAATCATCCATAGTTGTTGGAATTTTTTTGCCGGCTGTCTTTAATTCATATAGGTGACGGGCGCTTTTTAAATTGATTACATATAAAATGATTAGCGATAAACAGACTAAAATTGCTGCAATTCCGAATAATAATAAGAGCATTGAATTATCGCCTTCTTTTAGAACTTCAATCCCTAAAGAATCATCATATACTAATCCTTGCTGTTGGGTCCCTAGTGTTCCTAGCATCATTAATGCGTGGAAACCATTACGGATTAACCAATAGATAAAGCCAATTTCAGCTGTTAAAAAGATGATTCCCTTTAACCACTGCTTGTTGGCGAAGTTTGCAGCACCCATAACTAAAAAAGATAGTTTTGTAGCGAAGTCGCCTTTTTTAAAGACCTCTCGAAATGACGTCTGGGCTTTCTTTTTCTTGAACATCTTCGTTCACTCACTTTCTACTTAAATAAAAAAGATAGAGGAAATGGGACAGCAGATTGAAGCTCGTCCCATTTCTTTACTCTTTTTATTCTTTTGCTTCTTTTGATGTGTCTTGGACTAATTTATCTAATTTTGCTTGATAGTCCGCAGGTTTGATATTGCCTTTGTACGTATCATTGATCACTGCATCCATCGCAGGCCAGAATGAAACGATTTCTGGGATTTTTGGCATTACCACAGAGTGGGTTGGTTGTGCCATTTCTAAGATAGCTTTTGCAACAGTATCTTGTGTGATTTCTTCGTTTGTTTGTAATTTTTTGTTTGAAGGGACAAAGCCGATTTCTTTGAAGTAAGTCATTTGTGCTTTTTCGCTGGTTAAATAGTTTGCTAATGTCATTGCGGCCAATGGTGCTTGTGTTTGTTGGTTGACAGCAAAACTACGAACGCCCAAGAAAGCTTTCATTTGTTTTTCTCCATTGCCAAAATCAATGGTTGGATAGGCAGCAGCCCCCATTTTGTCGCCAAGAGCTTTTTCTACATCGTTTTTAGACCAAGGGCCAGAAAGGAAGGCATCCGTTTTGCCAGAACCTAGATTAGACAATGCTTCTGTATTTGATTGGATCACACCAGGATTATTTTTTTGATCGGCAATCCATTGTAATACTTCTATACCTTGTTGGTTATTAAAGTTGGTACCTTTTGGATCTTCGCCATTTTCACCATATAAGTAATCGCCGTTACTCATAAATAGAGGACCGAAGATATAATTTGCGCCATCTTCGCCAAAATTGGTACCGATTTTGCCTTTTTCAGTTAAAGACTTCCAAGTTTTGATTTCCTCTGGAGAATACGTATCTTTGTTATAATAAAGAACTTGTGACTCTACGGCATAAGGGTAGGCATAGACTTTGTCTTTCCAAGTGACTCCTGCGACTGCCGAGTCGATATTGTTTTCTTTGACTTCTTTTTCATATTTTGTGTTAGGGTAAATCAGACCAGCTTCTGCCATTTGACCAATTTGATCATGTGGCATCATGAAAACATCTGCGGCAGCTTTAGGATCTTTTGCAATGTCTTTTTTAGCATCTGCCGAATTTCCAGCAGTTAAGTTAACTTTAATATCGGGGTTTTCTTTTTCAAAATCGGCGACAACTTTTTTAAAGACGCCCATATATTCAGTATCAACCCATAATTTTACGTCACCAGCTGCTTTATTTGCTGAACCGCTTTCATTTTCAGCTTTCGTTTTTTCTGCGCCACCACAGGCAGTAAGTAAAACCGCGGAAGCACTTAAAAGGATACCGCCCATTAAAATCTTTTTCCAATTCGCTTTCATTTTTGAACCCTCCAAAAATTATTTTTTACAAGTCTTATTATGCAACCGATTGCGGAAATAATCAAGTGTTTTTCATCGAGAAAGTTAAAAAAGTTTTTTTGTTATAAATAACATACTGTTTGTTTGAAGTGGTGTATACCACTAATTAAGCATTTTAAATAAAAAAATAAAAAAGGGTATACAAATGCAATCGTTTGCGCTAAAATGTGTTCGAGTATTAGAAAATACACGAAAAGCGACAATTAAAGGAGAGAATTAAATGAACACTGCTGCAATCTACCATCGTCCAGAAAGTGAATTTGCTTATCTTTATACAGAAGAAACCATGCATATTCGTTTGCGTACGGCAAAAGGCGACATTGCCTCTGTCCAATTAGTGCAAGGAGATCCTTATCTTTTAGGAAAAGAAAAGTGGTACCAACAGTCGTTAACCATGGAGAAGTTAGTATCTACGGAGTTATATGATTACTGGTTTATTGCATTAAGTGCAAAATTTAAACGCCTTTCATATGCTTTTACTTTAGTAGGGACGGATGGCTTGACGGCGTTTTATGGCGAACACGGCATTTATCCTTTAGAAGAAAAGTATTTAGCGATGGCGAATAATTATTTTCGGATGCCGTATTTTCATGAAATCGATCGTTTTAAAGCACCTGAATGGGTAAAAGAAACGGTTTGGTATCAAATATTTCCAGAGCGTTTTGCAAATGGTGATCCCGCCAATGATCCTGAAGGGACGTTGCCGTGGGGATCTAAAAGACCAGATCGACAAGATTTTTTTGGTGGGGATTTGCAAGGGGTGCTAGATCATCTTGATTACATTGAAGATTTAGGTGTTAACGGCTTATATTTTTGCCCAATTTTTGAAGCGTTTTCTAATCACAAATATGATACGATTGATTATTTAAAAATTGACCCAGCTTTTGGTGATGGTGCTACCTTTAAGCGTTTAGTCGAAGAGTGTCATCGACGGGGCATTAAGATTATGTTGGACGCCGTTTTTAATCATATGGGGGACACTTCGCCTCAATGGCAAGATGTGTTAAAAAATGGCCAGGACTCAATTTATGCCGATTGGTTCCACGTAAATGAGTTTCCAGCTAGCTATGAAGAAAGTGCTGATTTTGAAGAAGCAAGCAACATTACCTATGATACTTTTGCATTCACTCCGCATATGCCTAAATTAAATACAGCAAATCCAGAGGTGCAAGCCTATCTTTTAGAAATTGCTCGTTATTGGATTGAGGAATATGATATTGATGCCTGGCGTTTAGATGTGGCAAACGAAGTGGATCATGCGTTCTGGAAAAAATTCCGGCAAACATGTGATGACGCAAAAGAAGATTTTTATATTTTAGGAGAAATTTGGCACTCGTCGCAAAGCTGGCTCCAAGGAGACGAATTTCATGCAGTGATGAATTATGCATACACAGATGCGATTATGGGCTACTTTGTCAAGCAAGAACTGTCCTTGGAAAAGATGCTTTCTGAAATGAACAACCAGTTAATGCTCTATCGACAACAAACGAATCAAATGCAGTTTAATGTTTTAGATTCCCACGATACACCACGCTTATTGCATGAAACGAAAGAGGATAAAGAGTTGATGCGCCAAGTATTAGCGTTTACGTATATTCAACCAGGCGTCCCTTGTCTTTACTATGGTGATGAAATTGGTATGACAGGTGATATGGATCCTGATTGTCGTCGTTGTATGGTTTGGGAGGAAAATCAGCAAGATTTGGATTTGAAGGAATTTGTAAAATCATTGATTGCCCTTCGCAAAAAGTATGCGGCTGTTTTTTCTGGTGGAACAATCGATTGGACAGGAACTTCTTTTGAAACGGGGTTGATTAGACTCGCTTGTCGTTTGGAGGAACAAACGATCTATGGGATTTTTAATACTGGCCAAGAGACACAATTTGTTGATAGAACTGATCGAGAAGTTTTGCTAAGTTCTTCTATCGAAATTGCTTCAGAACAGATAATGGTTTTACCAAAAGGTTTTCTTTTATATCAAGCATAATAATTAAGCAAAGGAATGTGAAGAAGAATGGAAAAACATTGGTGGCAAGAAGTCGTGGTTTATCAGATTTATCCTCGCAGTTTTAAGGATAGCAATGGAGATGGCATTGGAGATTTACCAGGAATTATTGAAAAATTGGATTATTTGGAAACGTTAGGCATTGGGGCTATTTGGTTATCACCAGTTTATCAATCACCCAATGATGACAATGGTTATGATATTTCTGATTATGAAGCGATTATGACAGAGTTTGGGACGATGGCGGATATGGATCGTCTAATTGAGGAAGCGAAAAAGCGAAAGATTGAAATTATTATGGATTTAGTGGTTAACCATACGTCAGATGAACATCGTTGGTTTATTGAAGCGAAAAAAAGCAAGGAGAACCCCTACCGAGACTATTATGTATGGGCTGATCCTGCTTCAGATGGCGGTGTGCCTAACCGATTGAAATCTGCCTTTTCGGGTTCGGCGTGGACGTTTGATGAAGCGAGTGGGCAATACTATTTGCATTTGTTTAGTAAAAAACAACCAGATTTAAATTGGGAAAACCAACAAATGCGTCAGTCGGTTTACGAGATGATGAATTTTTGGATTGATAAAGGAATTGGCGGTTTCCGTTTAGATGTAATTGACTTAGTGGGTAAAATTCCAGGAGAAGAGATCACCGCGAATGGACCTCATTTACATCGTTATTTACAAGAAATGAACGCCGCGACATTTGGCGGCAAAGAGCTGTTAACTGTAGGTGAAACATGGGGGGCCACACCTGAGATTGCAAAAATGTACTCTAGTCCAGAGCGTCATGAATTATCTATGATTTTTCAGTTTGAACATATGAGCTTGGATCAACAACCAGGTAAAGAAAAATGGGACCTTCAGCCAATGGAAGTTGCCAAGTTGAAACAGGTTTTTGCAAAATGGCAAACAGAATTAGGAAATGATGGCTGGAATTCTTTATTTTGGAATAACCATGATTTACCGAGAATGATTTCACGTTGGGGAAATGATCAGGAACATTGGTTGGAAAGTAGTAAGTTATTCGCTATTTTACTGCACATGATGAAAGGCACACCTTATATTTATCAAGGGGAAGAAATTGGTATGACCAATACGCCGATTACAGATATTCGTGAAGCGCGGGACATCGAAACGATTAACATGTACCATGAGTATCTAGAAAAAGGATATTCTAAAGAAGAAATTTTGCTGAAAATTAATACTAAAGGTCGCGACAATGCACGCCGGCCTATGCAGTGGACCGCTGAAAAAAATGCGGGCTTTACGACGGGTACACCTTGGATTGATGTTAATCCCAATTATCAAACGATTAACGTCGCTGCTGCTTTGGCAGATAAAAATTCACTATTCTATACGTACCAAGAAATGATTCGTTTGAGAAAAGAACATCCTTTAATTGTTTGGGGCAACTTTGAATTGCTAGAAACAGTGGACGAAGTGATCAGTTTTTATCGTACCTATGGTGAGGAACGCTGGCTTGTTGTAACGAACTTTTCTGACAAAGTTCAGCCATTTTCTGCAGACGTTCATGTAGAACAAGTAATGATTGAAAATATGCCGACAGATGTCACTGCTTTAGCAGATTATTCGTTAGCGCCTTGGCAAGCATTTGTTGTGAAAGTGAGTCAATAAGATGGACCAATGGTGGAAAAATGCTGTCGGTTATCAAATTTATCCTCGGAGTTTTAAAGATAGCAACGGGGATGGCATTGGTGATTTGCAGGGAATTATTGAGAAATTACCGTATTTAAAAGAACTAGGGGTCGATTTTTTATGGTTAAATCCGATTTACACTTCGCCAAACGTTGACAATGGTTATGATATTGCGGATTATCAAGGGATTCAGCCAGAATTTGGTACGATGGAAGATTTTCAAGAACTTTTGGATCAAGCGCATCAATTAGATTTGAAGATTATTCTTGATCTGGTAGTCAATCATACAAGTGATCAACATCCGTGGTTTGTTGAAGCGAAAAAAAGTTTAGATAATCCGTATCGTGAGTATTATTTATGGGCCGATGCGACACCAGAACGTATGCCGAATGAATGGCAAAGCTTTTTTGGTGGCTCGACTTGGACGTATGACGAGGGTACAAAGCAAGCATATTTTCATGTGTTTGCAAAAGAGCAACCTGATTTGAACTGGAAAAATCCTAAAGTTCGTGAAGAGATTTATGCGATGATTCGCTGGTGGTTAGATTTGGGAATTGATGGTTTCCGATTGGATGCGATTAGTCATATCCAAAAAGAACCTTGGGATTTTAAAATTACCACGAATCCGTGGGCTCCCTTTATGAATGTAAAAGGCATTGAAGACTATATGCTGGATTTGAAAGCTATTTTTGCTGAGTATGACATCATGACAGTGGGGGAAGCTAGTGGTGTTTCAAGTAAAAAAGCGGTGGAATGGACCAATGATACGGGCTATCTAAATATGATTTTTGAATTAGAGCACAATGTTCGAGAAGGAAAGCCAGGAGAAGAACGGTTAAATATTTTAGGCTATAAAAAAGTAATGGCTCGCTGGCAAAAGCATTTAGGGACAGAAGGCTGGAATGCATTATATGTAGAAAATCATGATAATCCCAGAATCAATTCAATTTTAGGCGATGAAACCTCTCATTCTGCTAAGGCGATTGGAACAATCGCCTTGCTCTTGCGAGGAACGCCGTTTATTTATCAAGGACAGGAAATCGGCATGGTTAATTATCCGTTTCAACAGATTGACGAGTTAGATGCTAAAGATTCCCATAACCATTATCGTTTGCTTATAGAAAATGGCTACGATGCGAAACAAGCATTAAAAGAAGTGGCGCATTGGACGCGGGACCATTCGCGTACGCCTATGCAGTGGACGAATCAAGAGGCAAGTTCATTCACCTCGGGGCATCCGTGGTTAGCAATTCATCCCAATTTCAAAGAAATAAATGTGGCTGACCAAGAAACGGATGCGCAATCCGTGTTGAATTATTATAAAAAGTTAATTGCGCTGCGGAAAGAAAATCCAGTCTTTACAGATGGACAGTTTGAACTATTAGCGCCCAATCATCCGTCTGTTTTTGCTTTTTTAAGAAAAACAACTGAGGCAACAGCGTTAGTGATTGTCAATTTAAGTGGAGAAAAGTGCCAATTTGACTTGCCGAATAAATTACTAGGCAGAAAGTGGCAACAATTGTTAGGAAACCAAGAGTTTACAGTGGAGAAACGGATGCGGTTAGCACCTTATCAGGCAGGGGTCTTCCAATAACTGATTTGTTCTATAATGAGTGCAAGAGGCTTACTTTTAAGTAGGACTCTTGCACTCGTTTTTAGGAACTTCAACAACCGAGAGACTTCATAAATAATTGAATTTTTACAGAAATGCGTTATACTTACTTTGGGTAAGTTATTTAATTTTATGAAAGTAGGGGGAAATGATGCCGAAAACACGTGTAGAAGCATTTACAGATGCAGTCATTGCGATTATTTTAACGTTATTAATTTTAGAATTAAAAATTCCTGAAAAAGCAGATTGGTCTGCTCTGACTCAATCTGGACACAAAATCATTATTTATTTAATTAGTTTTGTTACTTTATTAATTTACTGGAACAATCATCATCATTTATTTCAAAGTGTCCGTAAAATTGATGGACGTGTCCTTTGGATGAATAATTTTTTAATTTTGACGTTGACGTTTTTCCCGTTTGTTACTGGTTGGGTAGGTGAACATCCATTTTCTTGGCCGCCACAAGCTTTGTATGGCTTAGTAGTATTAGGAGCTGATGTTGCTTATTATCTAGTGGTGCGGGCATTGATTCAGGCAAATGGGCCCAAATCCGAAGTACAACGTTTGTTTGGCCACTATCCAAAATTAACGCTTTCGATTGTGTTGAATATTATTGCGTTGATTGTGGGTAAACTGGTAGCGCCAATCGCTGTTCTGATTATTGATACGATTGTTTTAGTTATGTGGTTTATTCCTGAGCGAAAAGCAGAAATAAAGGAAATTTTAAAGTAGTCATTTTTTATTTATAACAAAAAAGTCATAAATCTTTTGACAAGAATGTCAAACTCCTCTATTATAAGAAGTGGATAAAAACTGAATAATTGTTAGGTGAGGCTCCTATTTGGACAAATGCTGCTGCCGCGAAAGGATCGAGAGACCCTTAGTTGGTTGAACAGGAATAATCGTGAAGGTTATTCATAATGTAGCTGATACATGTTATCTACGCCCTATAGTGCTAAAGCTCAACGATAGAGAATC
The DNA here is from genome assembly GCF_051715085.1 of Enterococcus sp. AZ050. Taxonomy (NCBI): domain Bacteria; kingdom Bacillati; phylum Bacillota; class Bacilli; order Lactobacillales; family Enterococcaceae; genus Enterococcus; species Enterococcus sp. AZ050. The sequence goes on from NZ_JBIOTC010000001.1 coordinate 98,729, forward strand.
TTATTTAAAGATGGTATTTTGGGACGTACTCTATTGTTGAGTAGGTCCTTTTTTGTGTGTTTGGCAAAAAAGCAATTATTCACTGGAAGTATAAATAAGAAAAAGAAAGGATGACTGTCATGGAAGACCCTGGAAGTGAACAGAGAAACAAAATACAGTCACCAACGAAAGGAGAAGATTTTAGCACTCTTTTCGGCAGGTGACCACAACCTTGGAGGAAAAGAAAATGATGAACAAAAAAACAATGGATATGAGAAAAGCAACCAAAGATCAAGAATTACGTAAATTGGCGTTGCTTTCTGAACGGGAATTAATGATGGAATTACGGACATCTGAAAAAGGACTCTCGAATGAAGATGCCGAAAAAAGATTAGAGGAATTTGGACCAAATGAAGTTTCTGCACAAAAGCCAACCCCAGCAATTATTTTATTTTTAAGTGCATTCAAAGATCCGTTTGTCTATGTCTTAGCCTTATTGATGGTCGTTTCAACTTTAACGAAAGATTTCGAAGCCGCTATCGTGATGGGCGTGATGATTTTAGCCAGTGTCTTGATTGCTTTTATACAAGAATATCGTTCTCAAAAAGCGAGTTTGGATTTAAAAGAATTAATTGAAAACACCGCTGCAGTGACACGGGAAGGAATTACGAAAGAAATTCCAATGGACGAAATTGTTCCAGGAGACATTGTAACTTTAGCTACAGGAGACATGATTCCTGCAGATGCCGTGTTGATTTGGACCAAAGATTTATTCGTTAATCAATCGTCGCTAACAGGCGAATCCATGCCTGTTGAAAAATTTGTGGATGCAGGTGTGGATCGTCAACAAACAGAGGTTTCTGCATTAGATATGCAAGACCTAGTGTTTATGGGCACAGATGTCTTGAGTGGACAAGGAAAAGCGATTATTTTAAAAACTGGGCAACATACATTTTTTGGTGATATTGCTAAAAATGCTACAACACAACGAGGAAAAACTAGTTTTGACTTAGGCTTAGCAAAAGTCAGTAAGTTTTTATTACGAATGGTAATGATTTTGTTTCCAATCGTTTTCTTGATTAATGGTTTAACTAAAGGTGCTTGGGGCGAAGCGTTTTTCTTCGCGATTGCCGTTGCAGTTGGTTTGACACCAGAAATGTTGCCAATGATTGTTACGAGTAACTTAGCCAAGGGTGCATTATCCTTATCGAAACATAAAGTCATTGTTAAAGAGTTAGCGGCTATCCAAAATTTGGGTGGTATGGATGTGCTCTGTACAGATAAAACTGGAACGATTACCGAAGATCGTGTAGTTTTGGTTCAACATTTGAATCCATTAGGTGATTTGAGTGACGAGGTTCTAAATTTAGCCTACTTAAATTCTTCTTATCAAACAGGTTGGAAAAATTTAATGGATATTGCCGTTATTAATTTTTATGAAGAGCATCAATGGAAAACGCCGTTTAAAAATGTCACTAAAATTGATGAAATTCCTTTTGATTTTTCCAGACGCCGCTTAACGGTTGTCGTGAATGCAGATGATCATCAATTGATGATTACGAAAGGCGCCGTGGAAGAAATGGAAGAAGTGTGCACGCATGCGCAAATTAATGGCGAAATTGTACCATTAAGCACTGCTGTACGAGAAGAACTACGCCGAGTGAATGTTCAAATGAACAAACAAGGGATGCGTGTGTTAGCGGTAGCTGTAAAAAAAGATGTCCATAAAGAAGCAGTTTATTCAGTTGAAGATGAAAAAGAGATGACATTGATTGGGTTTATGGGTTTTCTTGATCCAGCAAAAGAGTCAGCTGTCAGCGCTATCCGCTCCTTACATGAACATGGTGTCAACGTGAAAGTGCTAACGGGCGATAATGACATTGTCGCCAAAAAAGTCTGTAAAGATGTAGGCATTGAAGTTTCCCATGTGTTATTAGGTTCTCAAATTGAAGCAATGACAGATGAAGAGTTGCGGGCGCAAGTAGAAGAAACTAATTTATTTGCCAAATTAAATCCGATGCAAAAATCTAAAATCATTGAATTGCTACAAGCGAAAGGTCATACGGTTGGTTTTATGGGGGATGGCATTAACGATGCACCAGCATTGCGAAAAGCTGATGTGGGCATTTCAGTAGATACTGCAGCTGATATTACTAAAGATGCTAGCTCGATTATTTTACTGGAAAAAAGTTTAAATGTACTGGAATCTGGTGTGATTGAAGGACGAAAAGTATTTAGCAATATGATGAAATATATTAAAATTACCATCAGTTCTAATTTTGGGAATGTCTTTTCAATTTTAGTAGCCAGTGCCTTTTTACCATTTCTACCAATGCTTTCCTTACAACTCTTGATTCAAAATTTGATTTATGATGTGGCTCAGTTGACAATTCCTTGGGATAATGTCGATGAAGAAGAGTTATTAAGCCCTGTTCGGTGGGAAACGAACGGACTAGCGAAATTTACGGTATGTATTGGCCCGGTAAGTAGTATTTTCGATATTCTAACGTATCTTGTCATGTGGTTTGTGTTTAGTGCCAATAGTTTGGCAACTCAACATTTATTCCAAACAGGTTGGTTTATGGTGGGACTTGTTAGTCAAACGTTAGTTGTTCATATGGTCCGGACGCGGAAAATACCATTTATTCAAAGTCGTGCGTCAATGCCTGTGATGCTAAGTAGTTTAGGCGCAATCTTACTCGGTTTCTTGATTGTAGCAACGCCCATAAGAGAGGTTTTTGACTTTGTGAAACTTCCGGCTAACTACTGGCCATGGTTCTTTGGAATCATCATTGCGTACATGTTAACTGTTGAAGTAGCTAAACGTTTATATATTAAAATTACCAAGGAATGGATTTAGTAAAATCTACTGAAAGAGAAAAGAATTGGCTAAGCTGTATTACTCGTTTTACGAAAATTTGGTGATTTTAAGCAATGAATGTTCGTGATAAAACCTAAGGTAAAGTATTTGGCAAAAAAACGAGCCAAAAAAAATAAAAATTAACGAAAAAAACTTTGTTCTCTAAAAAATAAAAAACCGCATGCTGAGTAGGTTACTCGGCTGACGGTTTTTATTTTTTGGTTTTTTCAAGATAATTTTCATGAAAATGCAAAGTTCGGAAATCAGATTACTAGCCAGTTCGGGGATAAGAGGGCTCAAATTAATAGAACTGTTATATAATATTTTCAAAATAGAATATAACAGTTGGGAGAAAAATAGTACAGAAGAAGTGTGGAACAGAAACCGTTTTCTTGTTTGTGAAAATCATCACTAAACCGCAAAAACATGCGGTTTTGCTCTTTTGTGAAAAAATGAAGAAATTAGAGTTTTTTTCTTGCGCTTTTTCGAATTTAGTGATAATTTGTTAAGTGTAGTCGATAAAAAGTAATACAGTTTCGCACTCTGTTTTACTTTTATCGAAATTAAAGAAACGTAATAGAGAGGATTGTGTGACAAAATGGCAAAGGCTAAGAAACAAAAACCTATTGACTTTAAAGAGCTAATGGCTAAAGTCGACGCTGATTTCCCAACTTTCCAAATCTTGGATCAAGATGGAAAAATTGTGAATGAAGATTTAGTACCTGATTTATCGGATGAGGAATTAGTTGAATTAATGACACGCATGGTTTGGTCTCGTGTGTTAGACCAACGTTCTACTGCATTAAACCGTCAAGGACGCTTAGGATTCTTCGCGCCAACAGCTGGACAAGAAGCAAGCCAATTGGCAAGTCAATTTGCAATGGAAAAAGAAGACTACTTACTACCAGGTTACCGTGATGTACCTCAATTAGTACAACATGGTTTACCATTAAGAGAAGCTTTCTTATGGTCTCGTGGTCACGTAGCAGGGAACTACTACGCGGAAGATTTAAATGCATTACCACCACAAATTATCATTGGTGCTCAATACATCCAAGCAGCTGGTGTTGCTTTAGGATTGAAAAAACGTGGAAAAGAAAATGTTGTCTTCACTTATACTGGTGACGGCGGTTCTTCACAAGGGGACTTCTATGAAGCAATTAACTTTGCTGGTGCTTACCAAGCAAATGGTGTCTTCATTATCCAAAACAATGGTTTTGCGATTTCTACACCTCGTGAAAAACAAACAGCGGCTAAAACTTTAGCTCAAAAAGCTGTTGCAGCAGGAATTCCTGGTATTCAAGTTGATGGTATGGATCCATTAGCAGTTTACGCAATTGCAAAAGAAGCACGCGATTGGTCAGCTGCAGGAAACGGTCCAGTTTTAATTGAAACATTAACTTATCGTTATGGTCCACATACTTTATCTGGAGACGATCCAACACGTTACCGTTCAAAAGAAATGGATGACGAATGGGTACAAAAAGATCCATTGACTCGTTTCCGTAAATATCTAACAGATAAAGGCTTATGGTCTGAAGCAAAAGAAGAAGAAATTATTGAAAAAACAAAAGAAGAAATCAAAGTAGCGATTGCAGAAGCGGATAAAGCGCCAAAACAAAAAGTTTCTGATTTCTTGAAAAATATGTTTGAAGTTCAACCTCAAACAATTAAAGAACAAATTGCATTTTATGAAGCGAAGGAGTCGAAATAAAAATGGCACAAAAAACTATGATCCAAGCAATTACAGATGCCTTAGCTCTTGAATTAGAGAAAGACGAAAATGTCTTAATCTTCGGTGAAGACGTTGGTAACAACGGTGGGGTTTTCCGTGCAACTGAAGGTTTACAAGAAAAATTTGGTGAAGACCGCGTCTTCGATACACCTTTAGCTGAATCTGGTATCGGTGGATTGGCTTTCGGTCTTGCCTTGCAAGGTTACCGTCCAGTTCCTGAAATCCAATTCTTTGGTTTCGTTTTTGAAGTATTTGACGAAATCGTTGGTCAAATGGCTCGTACGCGTTACCGTATGGGTGGAACTCGTAATATGCCAATTACTGTTCGTGCCCCATTTGGTGGTGGTGTTCATACACCAGAACTTCACTCAGATAACTTAGAAGGATTAATCGCACAATCACCAGGTGTTCGTGTTGTTATTCCATCAAACCCTTACGATGCAAAAGGACTATTAATTTCATCTATTCGTAGCAACGATCCAGTTGTCTACTTAGAGCACATGAAATTATACCGTTCATTCCGTGAGGAAGTGCCAGACGAAGCTTATGAAGTGCCTTTAGATAAAGCGGCTGTAACTCGTGAAGGAACAGACGTATCAATCATCACTTACGGCGCTATGGTTCGTGAAGCGATTAAAGCAGCTGATAGCTTAGCGAAAGACAATATTTCAGCAGAAATCATTGACTTACGTACAGTGGCTCCTTTAGATGTGGAAACAATTATTAACTCTGTTGAAAAAACTGGCCGTGTGGTTGTCGTTCAAGAAGCACAAAAACAAGCTGGCGTTGGCGCTATGGTTGTTTCTGAAATTTCTGAACGTGCCGTATTATCATTAGAAGCACCAATCGGACGTGTATCTGCTCCAGATACAATCTTCCCATTCGGACAAGCAGAAAATATCTGGTTACCAAATGCGAAAGATATCGAAGCAAAAGCTAGAGAAATCGTCGAATTTTAATAGTTATTCGAAGTAGATAAACGAAGAATTAAACAGGTGGAATACGGCTATAGGCATGAAATGTTCAGCTACTATAGTCGTTTCCCCGCGTTTTGCTCCTAAGAAAATAGACAGATCCAACGAAGAAGGGAAGACTTAAAAAATGGCTTATCAGTTTAAATTACCGGATATCGGTGAAGGGATTGCCGAAGGCGAAATCGTTAAATGGTTTGTAAAACCTGGCGATACAATCAACGAAGACGATACGTTATTAGAAGTACAAAATGACAAATCAGTGGAAGAAATTCCATCACCAGTAACAGGTACTGTAAAAAATATCGTTGTACCAGAAGGAACAGTTGCAAACGTTGGTGACGTGTTAATCGAAATCGACGCACCTGGTCACGAAGATAACGATGCAGCACCAGCAGCTCCTGCACAAGAACAAACACCAGCACAACCTGCTGCTGTACCAACAACCGAAGCAGCTGGCGGATTTTTCCAATTCAAATTACCAGACATCGGTGAAGGAATTGCCGAAGGCGAAATCGTTAAATGGTTCGTTAAAGCGGGTGACACAATTAATGAAGATGATTCATTATTAGAAGTACAAAATGACAAATCAGTAGAAGAAATTCCATCACCAGTAACAGGTACTGTAAAAAATATCGTTGTACCAGAAGGAACAGTTGCCAATGTGGGTGACGTGTTAGTTGAAATTGACGCACCTGGTCATAATTCAGCAGCACCGGCAGCCGCAGCACCAGCTACTGACGCTCCTAAAGCGGAAGCATCAGCTCCAGCCGCTTCAACAGGCGTAGTTGCAGCCGCTGATCCAAACAAACGCGTTTTAGCAATGCCATCTGTTCGTCAGTATGCGCGTGAAAAAGACGTTGATATTACACAAGTAACTGCAACTGGTAAAGGTGGCCGTGTCATTAAAGCGGATATTGATGCCTTTGTTTCTGGTGGCTCTCAAGCAGCACCAGCTACTGAAGCTGCCGCAACAGAAGCAGCACCTAAAGCGGAAGCAGCAGCACCTAAAGCAGCGCCAAAAGCCTTTACTTCTGATTTAGGCGAAATGGAAACACGTGAAAAAATGACACCAACACGTAAAGCAATTGCTAAAGCAATGGTTAACAGCAAACACACTGCTCCTCACGTAACATTACATGATGAAGTAGAAGTTTCTAAATTATGGGATCACCGTAAGAAATTTAAAGATGTTGCTGCTGCAAATGGTACAAAATTAACATTCTTACCATACGTTGTAAAAGCATTGACTTCAACTGTTCAAAAATTCCCAATCTTGAATGCATCAATCGATGATGCAGCACAAGAAATTGTTTACAAAAATTACTTTAACATTGGTATCGCTACTGATACAGATCATGGCTTATATGTACCAAATGTTAAAAATGCTAATACGAAGAGCATGTTTGCTATCGCTGATGAAATCAACGAAAAAGCAGCATTGGCTATCGAAGGCAAATTAACTGCACAAGATATGCGTGATGGTACAATCACAATTAGTAACATTGGTTCAGTCGGTGGCGGCTGGTTTACACCAGTAATCAACTACCCTGAAGTTGCTATTTTAGGCGTTGGTACAATTGCACAAGAACCAGTTGTTAATGCAGACGGCGAAATCGTTGTGGGACGCATGATGAAATTATCATTAAGCTTTGACCACCGTATCGTTGACGGCGCAACTGCTCAAAAAGCAATGAACAACATTAAACGCTTATTAGCTGATCCAGAATTACTATTAATGGAAGGATGATTAACAAATGGTAGTAGGAGATTTCGCCATTGAACTAGATACAGTCGTAATCGGAGCTGGTCCTGGAGGATACGTTGCCGCAATTCGTGCCGCAGAAATGGGTCAAAAAGTTGCGATTATCGAACGTGAATACATCGGAGGCGTTTGTTTAAACGTTGGATGTATTCCTTCAAAAGCTTTAATTGCTGCTGGACATCATTACCAAGAAGCACAAGATTCTTCAACTTTTGGTGTAACAGCTAAAGGAGTCGAATTAGACTTTGCCAAAACACAAGACTGGAAAGATAACACAGTTGTTAAATCATTAACAGGCGGCGTTGGCATGTTATTGAAAAAACACAAAGTGGAAATTATTGAAGGCGAAGCATTCTTCGTTGACGAAAATACATTGCGTGTTATTCACCCAGACTCAGCACAAACTTACTCATTCAATAATGCTATTGTAGCAACAGGTTCTCGTCCAATTGAAATCCCAGGATTCAAATTTGGCGGACGCGTGTTAGATTCTACAGGCGGTTTAAACTTAAAAGAAGTTCCTAAAAAATTCGTTATTATCGGTGGCGGTGTCATCGGTGCTGAATTAGGTGGCGCTTATGCTAACTTAGGTTCAGAAGTAACAATTTTAGAAGGTAGCCCATCAATTTTACCAACTTATGAAAAAGATATGGTTAAAGTTGTCACAGACGACTTCAAGAAGAAAAACGTAACAATCGTGACTTCTGCAATGGCTAAAGAAGCTGTTGACAATGGCGATAGCGTCACTGTTAAATATGAAGTTAACGGAAAAGAAGAAAGTGTTGAAGCAGATTACGTAATGGTCACTGTTGGACGTCGTCCAAACACAGACGACTTAGGCTTAGAACAAGCGGGCGTTGAAATTGGCGAACGTGGTTTAATCCCAGTTGACAACCAAGGACGTACTAACGTGAAAAACATCTTCGCAATCGGCGACATCGTACCAGGTGCTGCGTTAGCGCATAAAGCAAGCTACGAAGCAAAAATTGCTGCTGAAGCAATTTCTGGTAAGAAAGTTGCAGTTGATTACAAAGCAATGCCAGCTGTTGCCTTTACTGATCCAGAATTGGCAAGCGTTGGTATGACTGTTGCAGAAGCAAAAGAAGCGGGAATCGAAGCAAAAGGCTACAAATTCCCATTTGCTGGTAACGGCCGTGCAATCTCTTTAGATAAAACTGAAGGATTCATGCGTTTAGTTACAACTGTAGAAGACAATGTCATCATCGGTGCACAAATTGCCGGTGTCGGTGCAAGTGACATGATTTCTGAATTAGCTTTAGCTATTGAATCTGGCATGAATGCAGAAGACATTGCTTTAACAATCCACCCACACCCATCATTGGGCGAAATCACTATGGATACAGCTGAATTGGCTTTAGGTTTACCAATTCATATTTAATAGTATCACTTTGTCGCACGACAGATATAATGCGCCTTTTGCACTTGTTGCATTAGCCACAGCAAGAGCAAAAGGTGTAAAAAAACAACGACTTCTAGGAGTCGTTGTTTTTTTATGCTCTGTTCTTTCTTTTACGGTATTTAAGGGGTGTTTCACCCGTTTCTTGTTTAAAGATCCGGACAAAATAGCTATCTTCAACAAACCCTAAATCTTCACTGATTTGGGCAATTGTTTTATCTGTCTCCAAAAGAAGCTGTTTAGCCCATGTGATTTTTAATTGTCGATAAAATTGACTAAAGGGAATACCAAACTCCTCTTTTAATAAACGACTTAAATACGTCGGTGTCAAATGAACAAGGTCTGCCAGTTCTTGTAAATTTAAACGCAGCGATTTGTTTTCCCAAAGGGCATCTAAAACCGGTTGTAATTGCTTATTTTTAGTTTGATAGGCACTTGAAGGAGTTAATTGAGCAGTTAATAAAGTTTGTTGAATATCTTTTTGGATCATATTCAATGGCTCCAGCTCTTCTTTTCGCGAACTAATCTGTAAGGATTGTTTGTACGTATTGATTAAATAATCTTTTTTGATGGCTTCAGAAATAATATATTGGCTTAGATCAGCGATTAATGTCGCGCTCTTTTCTAAGTCTGCTAGTTCTAAAACAGGGTATTGTTGATACAGCTCTTGGTGTGTTACTAAAAATTCTTGAATGAAGGCATCATTCATGGTTAAAACCTGTTCTAACTCTTCTTGGTGATCTTCGAGCAAAACTTCACCAGCCATAATGGCTCCTACATACTGGTCATCAACAATAATGGGGATGGCCATATCAACGATGTTAAAGTGACAACGGTAGATAAAAGGCTGACCAGTGCGAACAGCTTCCAAGCCACCACGAGCATCACATTTTTCACAAAGTTTCGAGAGCTCAGGGGAGTGACGTACCAGTTGGCAAAAGGGTTGAACTTGACTATGTTTCGTCACAGGTCGACCTTTATAATCGACTAAAATAATGGCTAAACGAGTGCTTAAGGCCAATGATTCTTGCAATTTTTCCCACTTTTCTAAATCTAAAATATTTTTTAATTCTACAGTCATAAGGCAATCCTTCAATCTAAAGTTTAAAAATCATAATATTTTATTATTTCACAAAATAATTCTATCATTTTTTGCAAGAAAACGATACCAAAAGTTCAATGCTTTTTTGATGAAAGCGTTTTATACTATGTATGTAAACAAAATATAGGAGGCTATCAACATGAGAAAAGCATTGATTTTACCAACGAAATATGTTCAAGGGGAAGATGAATTACTAAACTTAGGTTACTTCGTTTCAACTTTTGGAAAAAAAGCGTTACTAATTGCAAATCCTGCTGACGTTGATCGTGTACGTCCACAATTGGAAGAAACAGCGAAAAAGTTTGACATTACATTCGTAGAGGGTGGCTTTAGTGGAGAAGTAACGCGTGAAGAAACAAAGCGCTTGCAAAACGTTGGACAAAAAGAACAAGCAGACTGTATCATTGGTTTAGGTGGCGGTAAAGCAATCGATGCTTCAAAAGTCGTAGCAGAAGGTGAAAACTTAATTATTGTACCAACGATTGCGGCTCAAGATGCACCAACTTCGCATTCAGCTGTACTATATCATGAAGATGGCTCATTTGATGATTATGCTTACTTTAAACAAAGTCCAAGCGTCGTTATGGTTGATACAAAAGTGGTTGCCAAAGCGCCAACTAGATTTTTAGTTGCTGGAATGGGGGATGCCTTATCCACATATTTTGAAGCACGCGCAACACACAATTCATATTCTCGGGTTAATGCTAGTTTGCCAATGGGTTCAAGAGAAGGCTTAACGCCTGCTGCTAGCGGCACATATGCAGCTTTGGCCATGGCAAAACTTTGCTGGGAAAACCTCCAGGAAGATGGGTTAAAAGCGAAATTAGCTTGTGATGCAAATGTGGTTACTGAATCATTGAATAAGATTATCGAAACAAATATCTTACTTTCAGGCTTAGGTTTTGAAAGTGGCGGTTTAGCTGCAGCGCATGCGATTCATAACGGTATGACAGTCTTACCTGGTGCGCACAGTTATTTACATGGTGAAAAAGTAGCCTTTGCAACGATTGCACAACTTGTATTAGAAGATGCAGCAAAAGACGAATTAGAAGCTGTTTTAGACTTTAGCGCTTCTGTAGGTTTACCATTAACGCTTTCAGACATTGGTGTCGATGAAATCACTTATGAAGAAGCGTTGGAAGTAGCCAAAATTGCTTGCATTCCAGAAGAATCAATTCATTCAATGCCATTCCCAATTGTCGTTGAAGAAGTAGCGAATGCAATCATTGTTGCAGATAAAGTCGGACAAGAATATAAAACAAGACATAAATTAGATTAAGGAAGTGTCCACATGAAAGCAGATATTTTACTCGTTTCACATAGCAAAATGATTACAGATGGTATTAAAGAGATGATTGAACAGATGAACGCCAGTGAAGAAATTACAATTCATTCACTTGGTGGTACATCAGATGGTTCATTAGGTTCAGATCCAATGAAAATCATTGACACGATTAACGAAGCGGACTCTGACCGAGAATTTTTAATTTTTGCCGATTTAGGCAGTGCCGTTTTAAGTTCAGAATTAGCTTTTGATATGCTAGAAGAAGACCAACAGAAACATTATCATTTAGTCGATGCACCATTGGTTGAAGGTGCCTTTGCGGCAGCAATTACTGCAGGTGTCTCAGATGATTTGACGCAAATTTTAGCAGAAGCTCAAAATGCTGGTAAGAAAGGGTGGAACTAAATGAAAAAAATTATTAATGAACCTGGTAAAATTGTCGAAGAAATGCTCCAAGGAATTGTGAAAAGCTATGGAAACCTTGTTCATCAAGTCGAAGATTCTCGCGTGATTGCTCGCAACGACTCAAACAAACAAGTTGGGTTAGTATCTGGTGGCGGAAGTGGTCATGAGCCTGCACATGCTGGGTTTGTTGGTGATGGAATGTTAAATGCCGCAGTTTTAGGTGATGTCTTTACTTCACCAACACCAGATCAAATTTTAACAGGGATCCAAGCGGCAGACCAAGGGGCCGGTGTTCTGTTAATCGTAAAAAATTATACAGGCGATATTTTGAACTTTGAAATGGCCAAAGATATGGCTGATATGGAAGACATTCATGTAGAAATGGTCGTTGTCGATGACGATATTGCTGTCGAAGATAGCACCTATACCGCTGGAAAACGAGGCGTTGCCGGGACTGTTCTTGTCCATAAAATTTTAGGACATCATGCCCGCCAAGGTGCTTCTTTAGAAGAGCTCGTTTCTTTAGGAGAAAAGATTGTATCAGCCACGAAAACAATTGGAGTGGCTTTAAAAGCAGCCACTGTGCCTGAAGTTGGCAAACCAGGTTTTACTTTACCAGAAGATGAAATTGAATTTGGCGTAGGGATTCACGGAGAACCAGGCTATCGTCGTGAAAAAATCCAACCATCGAAAGAGTTAGCGAAAGAATTAGTTGAAAAAACATTAAGTAGCTATGAACAACAACCACAAACAGTGGGGGTACTTGTCAATGGCATGGGCGGCACGCCATTAATGGAACAATTTGTATTTATGAACGACGTGCTAACATTATTAGAAGATAAAGGTGTTCAAGTGACCTTCCATAAAGTGGGTAACTATATGACGTCTATTGACATGCAAGGATTATCTTTAACGATGATTGACTTGGCGACAAAAGACTGGCAAACAGCGCTAGAAAGCAATGTAACAACAATTTCTTGGTAAGGGTGATAAAAGATGGAATTAACAGTACAAGACATTCAAACATGGTTAGACAATTATTCAAAAGTTATCGAAGAAAAAAAAGACTATCTAAGTGAATTAGACACGCCGATTGGTGATGGGGATCACGGTAACAACATGGCTCGTGGTATGGCTGAATACAAAATTGCGTTTGACAAAAAAGTACCAACAACAATCACGGAGACATTTAAAGTCCTATCCATGGCCTTGATTTCAAAAGTTGGCGGAGCTTCTGGTCCTTTATATGGTACTGCGTTTATGAATATGACTAAAGCGACAAAAGATTTGGAAACCATCAGTTCGCCAGAGCAATTAAAAGAAATTGTTCAGCAAGGTCTAGCTGGGATTCAGATGCGTGGCAAAGCTGAACCAGGAGATAAAACGATGGTTGATGTCTGGGCACCTGTTGCTGAAGTAATTGGAACGGAACAATTTAATGAAGAAAAAATTGAACAATTTGCTGAAGCAACAAAAGATTGGGTGGCGAAAAAAGGACGTGCCTCTTATTTAGGGGAACGAGCAATTGGTCATATTGATCCAGGAGCAGCATCTAGTGCATTATTATTTGAAGAACTAGTCAAAGTAATCAATCAATAACAGTGAGAAAAAAGTTTAGCAAGTGCCTCTCTTGAAGCGCTTGCTAAACTTTTTTATAAATAATGGTTTCTTTTGTTCATCTATGGGATAATTTAAGTAACAAAAAATAACAAAGATAGACCAATGGGGGATTTAAAGATGAAAAAGCATGTGATTGTGGGATGTTTATTAATCGTTAGCTCAATGTTTGTAAGTGCTTGTGGAAATTCGTCAGACGTGACCACGGAAAAAACCAGTGTCACAAAACAAGTCGAAGCTACGGGACAAAGCACATCCTCTTCTGTAGACCAAACCAAGTATGATGCCATTATTACAGAAGCTAAAAAGTTAACGGCAGAGGGGCAATATAAAGAATCAGAAGAAAAATTAGCTACGATCCCTGTTAGCGATTTAGGGAAACCACACTATTCGATCGTTAAAGAAACGGTTGAGAAACTAAATAATCAAAATAATGAAGGCTTAAAAAGACAAGAAGAAGTCGCGGTTGAAAAGCAAACGAAGTCGAGTCCGGCACCAACGGAATCACTTAAACCAATTCCAGATGAATTTGCTAAATGGGCAACCACGTATCTTTTTTATTATCCACGAGGAGATCAAAAGCAAGCGGGTTTAATCATTGAAGCGAATGGAGCGGTCACGCAGACGAATACGAATGGCGAAATTTACACAGGAAAAGCCGAAATAAGTGGAGCTTCGGGCGCTATTTTAAGTTATGATACGACTAGTTATCGCCCGACGACCCAACCAGCTACAAAATCGATTACTCCAAATGTTAAAATCACTGTTACTTGGAACAATGGCGGCGGTGTTGATGTTTATTATGGCTACGTTTCTTATTCACAACGTTTAGCTTTGACAGATGGTATCGCCGTGACAGACGGGGTCAAAGAAGTTTGGCTTTCATAAAAAGAGCTAGACATTCAAGTTTTTGCTTGAATGTCTAGCTCTTTTGTTGATTGAATCGGGGGATTTAAATACTTAGTTTCGATAAGAACGAACGGTATTATTAATAGCAGAAATACTATATTTTAATTCATCTTCTAACGTTTGATCAATGTCTGTGTCTAAAGTTTCTGCAAACATGGCTTCATATTCAGCGATAGAAAGTTCTGTCCGATTATCCAGCAGTGCTAAATGAGTTTCTTTTTGTAAATGATTTTGATAGCCAGCTACTAATTCACCAGTGAAAAATTCAGCGACAGCACCAGAACCATAACTGAATAACCCAATTTGATTGCCTGCGGTTAAAGTCGTTGCATTTTCTAAAAGGGAAATGAGTCCCAGATAAAGTGAACCCGTATACAAGTTTCCTACGCGACGACTATAGACGATGCTTTCTTCATAACGGGCTAAAATTCGTTCCTGTTCTGCTTCAGTTTGGTCGGAAATTTTTGCTAATAAGGCTTTTTTGCCCATTTTTGTGTAAGGAATATGGAACGCTAAAGCATCATAATCTGCAAAATTAAGACCGGTTCTTTTTTTATGTTCATCCCAGACTTGGGCAAAAGATTGGATGTAGGTTTCGTTTGACAAAGGACCATCGACCATAGGATACGGATGGCCTGTTGGACGCCAAAAGTCATAGATATCTTGCGTCAGCATCACATTATCCTCTTTTAAAGCCAAGATGCGCGGTTCACTAGAAACTAACATTGCAACCGCCCCAGCTCCTTGTGTAGGCTCACCGCCAGAATTTAAGCCATATTTTGCAATATCTGCTGCTACAACCAAAACTTTTTTATCTGGATGTAAGGCTACGTGATTCTTAGCTAACTGTAAGCCTGCTGTTGCTCCGTAACAAGCTTCCTTGATTTCGAAAGAGCGAGCGAAAGGTTGAATCCCCATTAAACGATGTAAGACAACTGCGGCCGCTTTTGACTCATCGATACTGGACTCAGTCCCGACAATCACCATATCAATGGCCTCTTTATCTTCTTTGGTCAAGATCGCTTCTGCGGCATTGGCTGCAAATGTCACAATATCTTGGCTGATTGGGTTCACCGCCATTTGGTCTTGCCCAATACCAATATGAAATTTTCCAGGGTCTACATTTCTGGCTTCAGCCAGTGCCGTCATATCAATATAATAAGGGGGCACAAAAAAACTAATTTTATCAATCCCAATTGTCATTTCTTTAACTCCTTTACGATAAATAGATTCATTATATAAAATAGCACGAAATGAACCAAAATGGGGAATTTTTGTATTAACTTCATAGATTATTAAAAAATATCTTATAAGTCTGTTAACATTCAGTAATTGGCACTTGTGATTCTGGGATTTTATGATATATTTCAAGATGGAGGTGCATTTAGTTGAAAACAGTAGTTATTATTGATGCATTACGAACACCAATTGGAAAATATAAAGGCAGCTTAAGTCAAGTAAGTGCCGTAGACTTAGGAACACATGTTACAACACAACTTTTAAAAAGAAATTCCACTATTTCTGAAGAAATTGATCAAGTAATCTTTGGAAATGTTTTACAAGCTGGAAATGGCCAAAATCCCGCACGACAAATAGCAATAAACAGCGGTTTGTCTCATGAAATTCCCGCAATGACGGTTAATGAGGTCTGCGGATCAGGAATGAAGGCCGTTATTTTGGCGAAACAATTGATTCAATTAGGGGAAGCGGAAGTTTTAATTGCTGGCGGGATTGAGAATATGTCCCAAGCACCTAAATTACAACGATTTAATTACGAAACAGAAAGCTACGATGCGCCTTTTTCTAGTATGATGTATGATGGGTTAACGGATGCCTTTAGTGGTCAGGCAATGGGCTTAACTGCTGAAAATGTGGCCGAAAAGTATCATGTAACTAGAGAAGAGCAAGATCAATTTTCTGTACATTCACAATTAAAAGCAGCTCAAGCACAAGCAGAAGGGATATTCGCTGACGAAATAGCCCCCTTAGAAGTATCAGGAACGCTTGTGGAGAAAGATGAAGGGATTCGCCCTAATTCGAGCGTTGAGAAGCTAGGAACGCTTAAAACAGTTTTTAAAGAAGACGGTACTGTAACAGCAGGGAATGCATCAACCATTAATGATGGGGCTTCTGCTTTGATTATTGCTTCACAAGAATATGCCGAAGCACACGGTCTTCCTTATTTAGCTATTATTCGAGACAGTGTGGAAGTCGGTATTGATCCAGCCTATATGGGAATTTCGCCGATTAAAGCCATTCAAAAACTGTTAGCGCGCAATCAACTTACTACGGAAGAAATTGATCTGTATGAAATCAACGAAGCATTTGCAGCAACTTCAATCGTGGTCCAAAGAGAACTGGCTTTACCAGAGGAAAAGGTCAACATTTATGGTGGCGGTATTTCATTAGGTCATGCGATTGGCGCCACAGGTGCTCGTTTATTAACGAGTTTAAGTTATCAATTAAATCAAAAAGAAAAGAAATATGGAGTGGCTTCTTTATGTATCGGCGGTGGCTTAGGACTCGCTATGCTACTAGAGAGACCTCAGCAAAAAAAAAACAGCCGATTTTATCAAATGAGTCCTGAGGAACGCCTGGCTTCTCTTCTTAATGAAGGCCAGATTTCTGCTGATACAAAAAAAGAATTTGAAAATACGGCTTTATCTTCGCAGATTGCCAATCATATGATTGAAAATCAAATCAGTGAAACAGAAGTGCCGATGGGCGTTGGCTTACATTTAACAGTGGACGAAACTGATTATTTGGTACCAATGGCGACAGAAGAGCCCTCAGTGATTGCTGCTTTGAGTAATGGTGCAAAAATAGCACAAGGATTTAAAACAGTGAGTCAACAACGCTTAATGCGTGGACAAATCGTTTTTTACAATGTTGCAGACCCCGAGTCATTGATTGATAAACTACAAGTAAGAGAAGCGGAAATTTTTCAACAAGCAGAGTTAAGTTATCCATCTATCGTTAAACGGGGCGGCGGCTTAAGAGATTTGCAGTATCGTGCTTTTGATGAATCATTTATATCTGTCGACTTTTTAGTAGATGTTAAGGATGCAATGGGGGCAAATATCGTTAACGCTATGTTGGAAGGTGTGGCCGAGTTGTTCCGTGAATGGTTTGCGGAGCAAAAGATTTTATTCAGTATTTTAAGTAATTATGCCACGGAGTCGGTTGTTACGATGAAAACGGCTATTCCAGTTTCACGTTTAAGTAAGGGGAGCAATGGCCGGGAAATTGCTGAAAAAATTGTTTTAGCTTCACGCTATGCTTCATTAGATCCTTATCGGGCAGTCACGCATAACAAAGGAATCATGAATGGCATTGAAGCTGTAGTTTTAGCTACAGGAAATGATACACGCGCTGTTAGCGCTTCTTGTCATGCTTTTGCGGTGAAGGAAGGTCGCTACCAAGGTTTGACTAGTTGGACGCTGGATGGCGAACAACTAATTGGTGAAATTTCAGTTCCGCTTGCTTTAGCCACGGTTGGCGGTGCCACAAAAGTCTTACCTAAATCTCAAGCAGCTGCTGATTTGTTAGCAGTGACGGATGCAAAAGAACTAAGTCGAGTAGTAGCGGCTGTTGGTTTGGCACAAAATTTAGCAGCGTTACGGGCCTTAGTCTCTGAAGGAATTCAAAAAGGACACATGGCTCTACAAGCACGTTCTTTGGCGATGACGGTCGGAGCTACTGGTAAAGAAGTTGAGGCAGTCGCTCAACAATTAAAACGTCAAAAAACGATGAACCAAGACCGAGCCATGGCTATTTTAAATGATTTAAGAAAACAATAAAAAAACAGTTCAGCAGAAATTATTCTGCTGAACTATTTTTTTTCACATTAGGTAGCCGTTTCAGGCCACGAATTGGTTTTACTTTTAAGACATCTAAGAAGAAAGTGAACACAGGGATTCCTACAATAAGTCCCCATACACCAAAGAGACGCTCACTAACTAATAAAATGACAAACGTATAAAAGATTGGTAACTCTGTTTTACTAGACATGAATTTAGGATTTAGCACGTAAGATTCAAATAAATGGACGATTGTAATTAAAGCTAAGATATAAATCACATCGTTCAAGCCACCTTGGGAATAAGCGATGAAACTTAGCGGAATGCAGGAAATAATCACACCAGCAACTGGGACTAAGCTCAAAATGAAGATCATAATGGCTAAACTAGGTAACTGAGTAAAGCCGATTATCGCCAAGGCCAAGGTAGTAATGACTGTATTCACCACAGCAATGAAAAACTGAGCTTCCATTACGACACCAAATGTGTTGACGAACTTGTTGGCAAAATAATAGATATCCTGAAAAAACCAATCAAAATCACTTTTTAAAAATAACTTAGAAAAATCGGCCATTTGCTTCTTCTCAATCATAAAGAAGAAACTTAAAATAAAGGACATGACAAATGATAAACCGACAGCACCAATATCTTGAATGTAGCGTAAAATCATTGAAGCACCATTCTGGAGTTGAGAGAGTAAGTTAGATTTTTCCAAGTATTGATCAATAAATTGCAATACTTGATTTGTATCTGTATGTGGACTTTGATAAAAATCAACTACAGAATTAATCATTTGAGTCGTTTGGTTAACTAGAACGGGAACATATTTAGTAATCGCTAAATAGATTAGAAAAACAACCAATGCATAGGTTAAGAGAACGATGACAATCGTCGGGATTTTCATATAGCGTTGAACAAAATGGACCAAACGAACAGCTAAATAGGTAAAGATAAATGTTAAAAGAATTGTTGTAATCATACTTCTGGATAAATAAAGCACAAAAATAATCAAAGCAAGGACGCAAAAACGTCGCAAACGTTCATTTTGAATAAATTTTTGATACAAACTCATAGGGGAAACTCCTTCTTTACTGAATAATCAATCCTGTTAAGAATAACATAACCATACCGATGGCAGCTAGGCCGCAAACAATAATATGGCGGCGTTTGTACATCACTACAATGGCGATGAACTCTCGAATAAACGCGTTAGGTAAAAAATAAAAAGCGGTTTTTGCACCAATGCCATCAGCTTTTAAGCCAGCCATTCGAGCGAAAAGACCCGCTCGGAAAAGGTGATAATTGTTTGTAGTAAAAATGGCTTGGAAATTAGCATTTCCAAAATCCTCAATCATTGTTTCTTTGGAAAAACGCATATTTTCTAGTGTGTTTTTTGAATGAGCTTCTACTAAAATATCATCATCAGGAATACCTTGTGTCAAAGCATACATTTTCATCGCGACACTTTCAGGAAGTAATTCATCGGGACCTTGGCCACCAGACATGACGATTTTTGGTGGATTTAACGTTGCGCGATTTTGAGCCTTGTAAAATTGAATGGCTTTGTTGATGCGGGCTTGCAATAACGGCGGCACAACCTCACCATTGATTAACCCCGAACCTAACACAACAATATAATCCTGTGTATATTTTGGCTGATTAAATTGATACAACGTAGAAACAGTTAAAAAATTATAAAAAACAAACGCGAAATAAGTCAAAATAAATGGCGCAATAGTTAATGGTAAGGAGAGCCACGTTGGTAACAACGATTGAAAAAAGAAATTATAAATTAATAGTAATGTTAAGCCAATTGCCAGCAACAACGTCAACAAGTTCCCTAGAGACCGACCTTCTTTTCTCATAACAACGACCGCATTCCAATAGAGGAAAATAATTAAGGCATAGAGTCCTAAAGCCAAAGCGATAAAAATTGCCAGCAGGGCAATAATTGCTAAGGTGATTAGAAAGTAGTTGTTTGTACGAATCGCAGTAATCCCTAAATAAGTCGCTAGAACCACAAGAAAAATATTAAATAATGTTCCATTCAGTAAACGCCTTTTTTCTTTGAAGTAGAAGAGCGCAAACAAGCCAAAAAAAGCAATGGGAATTAAAAAGAAGGCTGTGCCACGAATGATTTCTAAATATAAAACATATGAGAAGAACATAAAGACAGTCCAGCCAAACATCCACGGCAACCAATCGTGTTCTTTTTTCTTTTTCCGCCACGAGGGAATGAAAAAGAGACCCAATAAATAAACACCTAAAAAGGTTAAATCACCATAAAATTGCATAAATAAACTCCTTTAAAACATTTTTCCTCTTCAGTATAACGAAAACTCTTCAAAAAAAATAGAGGAAGCACTTAGTTTCAGAAAGTTTTCTTGTTCTTTTTTTTATAAAAAAAAACCTGACGATTAACGTCAGGTTTTTGAGTCAGTATTGTTTAATTAAGCTTTAGTAACGTTAGTTGCTTGAGGGCCACGTTGACCTTCTTCGATTTCGAAAGTTACTGCTTGACCTTCTTCTAAAGTTTTGAAGCCGTCACCTTGGATAGCTGAGAAATGTACGAATACATCGTTTCCGTTTTCTGCAGTGATGAAGCCAAAGCCTTTGTCTGAGTTAAACCATTTTACTGTACCTGTTTCCATAATAAATATCCTCCTAGATGTGTGTTATAACACATTCATATTTTGCAATTACTTGAAAGGTGAAAAATGTGGAAGATGTTTATTTGAAACAGCTACCCATATTACCGAACAAAAACTACATCTATTACTATAGCATACTAACTGGTTTTTGTATAGCGATAACCTTATTTTCTTTTTTATCGGATGTTTTTTAAAAACTAGAAAGTGAAGATAAGGCTGTTATAGTGCTGTTTCAATAAGACTCAGAAAAAAAGCCCATTGTAAGGCGCTTTCTTACAATGGGCTTTTTGCCTGTTTTTAATAACGGAGGATAGCCGCTAAAGATTTTTCATCTGGTGCAGCTTTTTGGTCTAAAACAAAAACTTGACCGCCATTTTGAATAACTTGGTAAGCAATGGTGTTTAAAAGTTTGCGGCGATCGTACTCTTCAGATGACATTTCATTGTTTTCAGTAACAAAGAGTGACGTTGCAATAAAAAGATGGGAAATTTTGCCGTCAGCTGCCGCTGGCGAAATATCTGTAAATTGATCTAAGAATTTACGATCTAGTAATTTGTTATAAGAAGCTGTTTCTTTTTTTGTTAACTCTGCAGCTATTTTTTCACTAGCGCTGCGGATATCTTGAATGGTTGCTTGTGCAGGTGAAGCAGCAACTGAAATTGAGCAATCATAATAAGGGTTTTTAGCAATCTTTTTAAAGAGTGTTTGGTTTTCTGGTAAAGCATAAAGATAAAGCGGTAATTTTTCAGGATTATCCAGTTGATCTTTTAAGAAAGTATCGACTGCTTGATAGTAGTTCACCCAATCAATTTCAACTTCTTTATCTTTAGTATTGATGCTATGATAAGCGACACCTTCTTTAGAACCGTTAGAACTACCTTGAGTTGAAAAGTTTAAATTACCACCCGTTAATTCATCACCTAAAGCTGTGACCACGTCTGTTGGCGCGTCTTTAGGCAATTCAACAGGAGTCACAGTCGTATGATCAACCTTGTAAAGTTTCATTGAATCACGATTTAGAGCAAGTAGGTAATAATGGTAGTTAAATTGTTTGTCTTTGACTAGTCCAAGTAAATAAGGAATCGTGTCCACGTAATATTGATCGTCAACGGGCACATCTAATCGTTGAACAAAGGTGTTCTCTGGAGATAAGATGATTGAAACACTTGCTGTGCCGTTGCGCCAGAAGTAAGCATCAGCTAGAAGTGCGTCAATTTTTTCTTGGAAAACAGCCCATTTTTCCTCAGGAAATTTTTTTTCAAAGCGTGTTTTTGCCGCTTTTGCAAAATTTTTCAAAACAAGCGAATCTTTTTCTACGTTTTGATGAGCGACATGGGTGTTAAACAAGAAAGTAACAAACGGTCCATGAACTTCTTCAGAAAATAATGTTGATAAGCTATCTTTTTTTTGATTTGCCATAATAAAATCCCCCTTCTAAAAGTAAGTGTAGCACAGGAAATCGAATGTTTAAAACAATATGTTCAATAAAAGAAAACGCTTTAAAGAATCTAAATAAAGGACTGTTAATGGTGTTCTAATAAAAGTTTTATAAAAAATATAGCTGAAACTCATGATAAAAAAGGCACAAACCACTATACTTACGTTATGCCAATTATCCCGAATTGGTTTTTTCATACTTACTCCTACCAAGAGTAAATAACAACCTTCATTTCCACCACAGACGACGGTCGTGGTGGTTTTTTTATTTAGGTTCTAGTTTTTGCTATTAATTGACTAGGAGAAGTGAACGCTCTTTAAGAATTTGTCATTTCAAATTTACGGAACCGCAAGAAACGATTTGCTTCTTCCTCTAACTGAGTAATTTCTTCTTCTGTTAACTCTTCCGTAGTAATGTGAATATGTAACTCTTTTTGTGTGCTTGTCATAGGTGCCTGATGATTGATCTCTGTTTGTTGGGTGCGGCCCATTAAATAGTCCAAGGAAACAGAAAAATAGTCTGCTATTTTTAAAAGATTTTCTACTTTAGGCGAAGAGGTATCCCAACGACGAATTTGTCCATTGGAAATGCCGACGTTTCTTTCTAATTGGGCGAGGGTTAATTGCTTTGACTGAGCTAGTTGTTTAATGCGAGAAATTAAGGTCATTTCAAGTCCTCCTTGTGTTTTCCGTTTGCTAATTTTAAATTAGCGTAAAAGCGAATGGTTGTCAATTGCGAGCGTGTAATAAGAAGGTGAACATCTCATGAGTGATTTTTTAGAAAATTTCCGATGAAAAAAAGAAGAAATAGAGTTATTATTAGTAAGTAAACTGTTTTGGAGCGAGAGGGGATGAATCAATGGAGAAAATTAAAAGTTACCAAGAGGATTCTGAAGTGCAGAAAAATCGTTGGTGGATCTTAGTTTCTGTGGCTATGTTTACCTTCATGTCTACATTAGATTCCAGCATTGTAAATATTGCTTTACCGACTATTTCAAAAGAAATGTCCGTACCCATGAATCAAGCGGAATGGGTCGTATCTATTTATTTAATGGTTGTCTGTGCTTGTTTATTATTATTTGGAAAAATTGGCGACAGTTTTGGAAAAATAAAAGTTTATCGAATTGGCACGGTTATTTTTACGATTGGTTCGTTACTTTGTGGCTTTAATCAATCGCTGAGCTTTCTATTATTTGCGCGAGTCGTTCAAAGTATTGGTGCTAGCATGACCATGGCGACCAATTCAGGAATTATTACGGAAGTATTCCCTTTAAATGAAAGAGGGCGGGCGCTTGGTGCAGTAGGTGCCTTTGTCTCTTTAGGCGCGATTGCTGGTCCTGGGATTGGTGGATTGATCTTATCAAACTTTTCTTGGTCGTATATTTTTTGGATTAATGTTCCCGTGGGGCTAATTACAATTTTAATTGGCGAAAAGTTTCTACCAAAAGATATTACAAAAACAAAAGAAAAAATCGATTTTTCAGGATTTGCTTGTATTGCCATTGCGATTATGACGTTCTTCGGCGGGATTTTCCTCGGACAAGAGAGCGGGTTTGGCTCGTTACAATCCTATTTATTGTTCATTATTGCAGTAATCGCATTAGGATTATTTATAATGGTTGAACGAAAAAGAAAAAGCCCACTTATTAAGTTCGCAATTTTTAAAAACAAAATTTTTACGTTAAGTTTATTGTCCGCTGTTTTAATTTTTGCCTCAAACTTTTTTGTAAATGTTGTCATTCCATTTTATTTGCAGGATGCACGCAAACTAAGTGCTAGTTATGCTGGTCTATTAATGATGGTATTTCCGTTATTAATGGTGGTTGGGGCTCCTCTGAGTGGCTATTTGACGGATAAAATTGGCCCAGCTATTTTAACGTTTGCCGGATTGTTGCTCTTGTGCTGTACGTCGTTAATGTATATGTTTTTAGATATGAACTCGCCCATCTGGTATTATGTGATTGCAACGGCCATTATGGGCTTGGGAAATGCACTTTTCCAGTCTCCAAACAATACAATGGTTATGAGCAGTGTTGAAAAGCAAGATTTAGGTGTAGCAGGAAGTATGAATTCTTTTGCTAGAAACTTAGGGATGGTCATTGGGATTGCATTGTCAACGACCATTTTATATCGTGGTATGAGCGAAGCCTATGGTGAACGAGTAACCACGTATCTGGCTAATCGCCCAGATATATTTATTGTGGGAATGCGTGAAACCTTTTTTGTCGCCTTTCTATTATGTGTGGCGGCCTTTATATTAACGATTTTACGTTTTCGGAAAACAACCAAATAAGTAAAAAGAAGCAGACGAGAAAGATTCATGATTTTTCTCGTCTGTTTCTTTACTAGCTAAGAAAATAAGCAAATGCGATTGTATATTTCTAATTCTCTGTTACAATAAAGAAAGTAAACTGTACTAAACTGTACTACTTTTAAGAATGAATTTGACGATTAATTATCATAAGAGTGTGTAGAAAATACCGTAGGAGGAATACAAATGGAACTGATAGGACATGGACATTCATGTATTGAAATTCGTCTAAACGACGGCACGAACCTTTTATTTGATCCTTTTATTAATGGCAACCCTTTAGCGGACGTTTCACTTGAAGATTTACACCCTGATTACATCTTAATCACTCACGGACACAGCGATCATATTGGCGATATGCTAGCAATTGCTCAAGCCAACAAGGCAACGATTATTGCGATAGCTGAAGTGACTACGTATGCGCAGTCGCAAGGGGTAAAAGCGCATGGAATGAATCTAGGTGGGCGTTATGTCTTTCCTTTTGGTTCGGTTAAATTTGTGCCAGCTTTGCATAGTTCCGGTTATGAAATAGACGGCGTAATGACCTACATGGGCGAAGCAAGTGGGATTATTTTAGAAGCAGAAGATAAAAAAATTTATCACGCTGGTGATACGGCGTTGTTTTCAGATATGCGCCTTTTTGCAAAAGACAAATCCATTGATGTAGCGTTCTTACCAATTGGCGATAATTACACGATGGGACCAGAGGATGCGCTAGAAGCAGTCTCTTACTTAAATCCCGAAATAACCATTCCAATTCATTACAATACCTTTCCTGTTATCCAACAAAATCCAGCAATATTCGTAGAGCAAGTAGTTGGCGGGAAAGTATTAAACCCAGGAGAGACGATCCTAGTTTAGGAGGAAATTATGGCGACGAAACATGATCAAATTTTAAAACATATTGAAGAATTACCAATTGGCGATCGAATCTCTGTTCGAAGCATTGCCAAAAGTTTAAGTGTTAGTGAAGGAACAGCGTATCGGGCCATCAAAGATGCAGAAAATATTGGGCTTGTTTCCACCATTCAACGTGTTGGTACGATACGAATTGAGCGGAAGTTAAAAAAACATATTGAAAAATTAACATTTGGTGAAGTGGTCCGGATTATTGAAGGGGATGTGTTAGGCGGTAGCTCTGGTCTAGACAAAGTCCTTAATAAATTTGTAATTGGTGCGATGACAGAAACCGCGATGACGCGATATATTACTCCCGGATCCTTAATGATTGTTGGTAACCGCCAAGGTGTGCAAAAGCTTGCTTTAGAAAATGGGGCAGCCGTTTTAATTACAGGTGGATTTGAAACATCTGAAGAGATTGCGCAGTTAGCAGATCGTCTGGGTATGCCTGTCTTGAGAACCACATATGATACATTTACTGTGGCTACTATGATTAACCGTGTTTTAAGTGATCAGCTGATTAAAAAAGACATTTTACTCGTCAGTGATATTTATACAGCGCTTGAAAAAACCAATTATTTATTGACAACTCAGACGATTGCAGATTATCAGGCATTATCTGAAAGTACCCATCATTCTCGTTTCCCAGTAGTAAATAAGAAATTACGTTTAGTGGGGATTGTCACAGCCAAAGATGTCATTGGTAAAAGTGAACATTTAACCGTGGATAAAGTCATGACAAAGGATCCCAATGTTGTGAAAAAGATGATGAGTGTAGCGAGTGTCAGTCATCAAATGATTTGGGATGGTCTAGAAGTCATGCCGGTGGTGGAAGATGATTTAGCGCTTGTTGGGATTGTTTCTCGCCAAGATGTGATGAAAGCTATGCAATTGGTGCAACGACAACCACAAATTGCAGATACAATTTCAGATCAAATTTCCGGGGAAGTGATGCCTGTTGAAGAAAATGGCAAAGAAACAACCCGTTTTCGTTTTTCGGTTGCGCCCCAAATGGTTAACAGTGTTGGTACCATCTCGTTCGGTGTCCTAAGTGAAATTATTTCTAACGTGACACAACGAACAATGTTGATGAATCAAAAAAGAAATGTACTAATTGAACAAGTGAATCTACATTATTTGCGGCTAATCCAGTTGGAAAGTGAATTGGACATTCGTCCACGGATTTTAGAAATTGGTCGTCGCTCTGCAAAATTAGATATTGAAGTTTATTTAGAAAATGTCATTGTGGCAAAAGCAATTGTTGTTTGCCAAGTGATGGAGAGAACGTAGGAGGCTACAAAGAATGGACGTAGTAAAAGAAATTATGGCAGCAATTAAACAATATGAAACAATTATTATTCATAGACATCAAAGGCCCGACCCAGATGCGATTGGCTCACAGGTTGGGTTAGCAGAACTCTTAAGAGCGAGCTTTCCTGAAAAAAATATTTATCAAGTAGGCGGACCAGTGGAAGGCTTAGAGTTTTTAGCTGAAATGGATGTCATTACTGACGATGTCTATCGAGGTGCATTAGTCATTGTAACAGATACTGCAAATGCTCCACGAATTAGTGATGCGCGTTTTTCTTTAGGCGATCAATTAATTAAAATCGATCATCATCCGAATGATGAACCCTATGGAGATTTAGTTTGGGTGAATACAAATGCAAGTAGTTGTAGTGAAATTATTGTTGATTTTTGGCAACAGCATTTAGCAGAATTAACGATGACAGATAATGCAGCTCGTTTATTGTATGCTGGGATTGTGGGGGATACAGGACGTTTTCTTTATCCTTCCACTTCGGCGCATACACTCGCTGTCGCTGCGCAATTGCGTACGTTTAACTTTAATGCCGCAGACTTAAATCGTGAGTTAGACCAAATGCCTTTAAAGGTTGCTAAATTAGCGGGTTATATTTATCAAAATTTAGAAATCGACGCAAATGGCGCTGCTCGTGTCGTTTTACCACAAAGTATTTTAAACAGTTATGATATTGTCGATTCTGAAACGGCAGCCATTGTTTCAATGCCAGGAAAAATTGAAGATGTTCTCTCATGGGCAATCTTTGTTGAACAGCCGGAAGGTTATTATCGCGTTCGGTTACGTTCCAAAGGGCCAATCATTAATACAATTGCTAAAAAACATCATGGCGGCGGCCATCCTTTGGCAAGTGGCGCTAATGCACGTGATGCGGCTGAAATTGAAGTGATTTACCAAGAAATCCAAGCAGCTTGCCAAGAGTGGGCTCAAAAATAAATAAGTAATTAGAAAGTAGTTATCGGACGTTGATAAATCATTAGGACTACTTTTCATTCACTAGAAAATAAGGTAAAATGAAAAAGAATTATTTTTTACAAAGGAGAACGTTAATGACAGAGCAATTACCAAACTGCCCTGAATGTGGGTCGGCATATGCCTATGAAGATCGCGGATTATTTATTTGTCCAGAATGCGGTCATGAATGGTCACCAACAGAAGAAGTTGCAGAAGAAGGCTTAGTAGTCAAGGACTCAAATGGCAATCTTTTAGCGGATGGTGACAGTGTTACTGTAATCAAAGATTTGAAAGTTAAAGGTGCCAGTGGCGCAATTAAACAAGGCACAAAAGTGAAAAACATTCGTTTAGTGGAAGGTGATCATAACATCGATTGTAAGGTAGATGGCTTTGGTCCAATGAAGTTAAAATCAGAGTTTGTTAAGAAAAATTAAATTTCATTTGAATGATGAGACAGTAAGAGTCTAGGACGCAACCAACGTCCTAGACTCTTACTAATGTTTATCGGTCTTGTATTTTATCATTGAACGAAGGCCGTGCCAAGCGTTGTAAAGTGTGAGGATTAACCCGATACCTAAAGGAATCCATAACCATTGCGGAGAATAAGCGGCATCTTTTAACGTTTCAGGGTTGATGGTCCATGATTCTTGCAATACTTGGAAACTAAAAACCATGAGAAATGTTGAAATAAGTAATAAAATAAACCGTAAATAATGAATCGTTGTTTGACGGTGAATCAGTGCAAAGAGTAAGTAGAGCACAAGTAAAAATAGCGGCACTCCAAACGCAAAATATGGCTGTAACATGAGAACGTCCTCCTTTTTCTTAATGATACTGCAAAGAAGAGGATTTGCAAAATAAAATTTATTGTTGGTACATTTTTTTAGAAACAAGTATAGTGTTATTGAGGCATTCATACTTGAAATTGTTTATCTTGGAGGAATTTTTATGGCAGTATATAGCGAACCAATTAAATGGGCAATCATTATTTTCCCGTTTCTAGCATTTTTTATTTCTGGGGCATTATTAATCTATGAATACCGCAAATATGGTTCCTTTGTTTGGACACGAGCAATGATTTTGTATTCATTTGTTTTTTATTTATTATGTGCCTATTTCTTGGTAATTTTACCGTTGCCATCTCGGGCAGAAGTGGCTCAATACACAGGACCAACAATGGAACTGCGGCCTTTTCATTTTATTTCAGGGATTTTAAATGAAACTGTTTTTTCGCTCAAAGATCCTAGTACGTATTTGCCAGCATTAAAACAGCATGCCGTTTTAGAACCACTGTTTAATGTTTTATTAGTTTTACCTTTTGGTGTGTATTTACGGTATTATTTCAAATGTTCATTTTTAAAAACAGTTCTTGCGAGTTTTTTATTGTCATTATTTTTTGAATTAACACAGTTATCTGGCCTTTATTTTATTTATCCACGTTCGTATCGCTTGGCGGATGTCAATGATTTAATTAATAATACCGTCGGAGGCATGGTCGGTTATTGGTTGACGCCGCTCTTTACCTTTTTATTGCCAACAAGAGAAGAAATTGATGCCACCTCTTATGAAAAAGGGCAAACAGTTAGCCTGTTAAGATGTTTCTTTGCATGGGGGATTGATTGGTTGGTGATTGGCTTTGTGCAAGGCCTGCTCGTTTTTGGACTAAATTTCATTCCAGCTTATAAAAATTGGGCAACCAATTATCCGATTTTTTCAGATCGGACGTGGTTCTTTATCATGGTGTTTGCGGTCTTTATCGTCATGATGAAACTGACAAATGGTCAAACGTTAGGGAAAAAAGTTGTTCGCATTCGGGTGGTTGAAACAGGACATGAAAAAATTCGTTTAAAAGCCTTGTTTGTTCGCTACGGTTATTTGTATTTTGTGTATGGTTTAATTAGTATTTATCTAGCTAATGCCGCTGATTTATTGAATTCTTCTAATCGGATGTTGCAAATGGTGTCACTGCTTCTGTATTTGTTCTGTTTAATTTTATATTTACTATTTTTGATCAACGTTTTGTTAACCTTGATTCGTAAAAAACGGCGTTTGTTTTATGAAAAAGCCAGCCATACTTATACAGTCAGTACATTAGAAGTTGCGAAAACAAAGGAATCAGCAGGTGAGTAAAAGTTGTTTTTGTGTTATAATGCCAAAGTGCATAAAGAATTTAACGAGAAGAGGTGAGGCAAGTGCCTTCATTTAAACAATTTCAATTTCAACCTTTTATCAACGAAGCACTCGCAGAAAAAGGGTTTGAAGAACCAACAGAAGTCCAAGAAAAATTAATCCCAATCATTAAGAAAGGGAAAAGTGTCATTGGACAATCGCAAACAGGAAGTGGAAAGACGCATACTTTTTTACTTCCATTAATGGATAAAGTTAAGCCAACTATCGACGAAGTACAAATTGTGATTACTGCGCCTAGTCGTGAATTAGCCAATCAAATTTATCAAGAAGCGCAGCAACTGGCTCGTTTCAGTCAACCAGAAATTCGCGTGTCAAATTTTGTTGGCGGAACAGATAAACAACGTCAATTAAATAAATTAAAGCATCAGCAACCTCATGTGGTGATTGGTACACCAGGGCGTATTTTAGATATGATGAATGAACAAGCCTTGAAAGTGCATACGGCTTTTGCCTTTGTTGTCGATGAAGCAGACATGACATTAGATATGGGCTTTTTAGCAGAAGTCGATCAAATTGCTGGCCGTTTGCCAGAAAAATTACAAATGCTCGTTTTTTCTGCAACCATTCCAGAAAAATTACGACCATTCTTAAAAAAATATTTAGAAAATCCAGTGATTGAACATATCAAACCAAAAGCAGTTATTTCAGAAACAATTGACAATTGGTTGATTTCCACCAAAGGAAAAAACAGCAATCAAATAATTTATCAATTATTGACTATCGGGCATCCTTATTTAGCGATTGTTTTTGCAAATACTAAACAAAGAGTTGATGAAATCACCGATTACTTAAAAGATCAGGGCCTAAAAGTTGCCAAAATTCATGGAGACATCACACCACGCGAAAGAAAACGTGTGATGCGTCAAGTTCAAAATCTTGACTACCAATATGTGGTAGCTACTGATTTAGCCGCGCGTGGGATTGATATTGAAGGGGTTTCACATGTCATCAATGCAGAAGTTCCACATGAATTGGACTTCTTTATCCATCGGGTTGGCCGCACAGGACGTAATGGATTGAATGGGACTGCCATAACATTATATTCACCAGCAGATGATGAAGCGATTACTCAGATTGAGCAGTTAGGTGTTTCTTTCAAACCAAAAGAAATTAAAAATGGTGAGATTGTAGAGACGTATGATCGCAATCGTCGAACAAAACGAGAAAAATCTCGAGAAGAATTAGACCCAACGTTAATTGGTTTAGTGAAAAAGAAAAAGAAAAAAATTAAACCAGGATACAAGAAAAAAATTAATTGGGCAATTGAAGACAGCAATAAGAAAAAACGTAAAATTGAACGTCGTCAAAAAGATCGTTCTGCTAGAAAAGCAAAAAAGAATTCTTCTAACTAACATTGTTGTGGATTATTTAAAGTAAGGGACGAGAATCGTAAAGATTCTCGTCCCTTACTTTTTTATATGATAAATATTTAAGTCACTTTTAAAATAACTCTTTTTTTAAAGTGACTATTGCTAAAAGTAGAGAAATTTACCGATTAATTGTAAAGATTTTTGTTAAAAACATCAAAATGTTAGTGTTTAGAACCAACATTTTGATGTTTTCTCAAGAAAAAAATGATAAAATTACAGATTTTTTGGCATGTTTTAGCAAAAAGTAGGAAGTTTCGGCCTTTTTTTTGTAAAAAAATCGGCTTTATTAGTTGATATTAAAGGAAATTCATTTTTTTTTACGGAGGATAAAAAAATTTCACACACAAAAAAATGCATTTTCTAATATAATATAAATAACCACTAAAATAAAGAATAAAGGAGCGAAGAGAGATGAAGATAAAAAGGTATTTATTAATCAATCGCTGGAGGAAACACGCGATTTGGTAACGTATTTTGATCGGTGCGTTTAGTTATGGGTAACAGAAAGAAGTTCTAGGAGGAAAGAAAAAATGAGAAGGATTTTGGTATTAACAAAGAACATTTTAGTTGAGCAAACATTTCAGCAGCAATTACAATATTTAAATTATGAAGTCTTTTGTACAAACTGCTTTGAAGAAACTGTAGAACACGAGTTAACTTTTTTTAATTATTTTGATGCAATTGTGTTAAGCGAAACACTTTCTCAGAACGATTGCTTGAGATTATTAGGAAGTCTTTCATCATTAGAGAAGCCGATTTATCGACGTTCACAATCGATGTGTAATAAACGTGAAGCAGAGATTTGGCAGGAAAGAGGTATTATCCGGTGGTTAGGCCTCAAAGATTCATTGGAAGATATTCGTGAAAAAATTGACACTGTCGATCAAAGTTTTGCCGAAGTAACAGCCGAGCTACTTGATGACCAAGTAAAAAAGATTCGCTTTACAAAAAACGAGCAACGCTTTTTAAAAATCTTGTATCAGCATGCCCATGAAGGGTTGGATCGTGATCAAATTTGTCGCTTGCTTTGGCAGAAAGAACCAGATGCTTCTACAAAATCGCAGCTGTCTTTCGTATGTAAACGAGTGAAACAAAAATTTAGTGATGCAGGTATGAACGAAGAGATTATTACAACCTCTTGGGGAAAAGGGTATCAAATAAATGAACAAATTTTGCCTTATTTAGAGCAAACGTTATTTGAAACAGCTCAGTAAGGAAAGATTCCTACGAAAACAATTGACTTTTTAGCAGATCTTTCTTATACTTTTGACTATAAGCTAAAGGATATGAGGAATCTTATTTTGATCACAGAAAGCCGTTCATTGCTGAGAGAAGGGCATCAGATAAATTTACTTGCTCCCTTTAGATGGACTTGATAGAAATATCAACGCGACTCTGCGTTATAGAGCTTAAGAGGTAATGATCCAACATCATTGCAATCAAGGTGGTACCGCGAGCAATCGTCCTTGACTGCAATGGTGTTTTTTGTGTTCACAATCTGCCACTTAAGAGGGTACAAAATATAAATAGTTAATTATTAATAGAAAGTAGGAAAATCAATGAAAGAATTAACAAGTAGTCAAGTTCGCCAAATGTATTTAGACTTCTTTAAGTCTAAAGGACATTCAGTAGAACCAAGCGCTTCTTTAGTACCAGTAAACGATCCAACATTATTATGGATTAACTCTGGTGTTGCAACCTTGAAAAAATATTTTGATGGCTCTGTTGTGCCAGAAAATCCAAGAATTACGAATGCTCAAAAATCTATTCGTACAAATGATATTGAGAATGTTGGGAAAACGGCTCGTCATCATACAATGTTTGAAATGTTAGGGAACTTCTCAATTGGAGATTATTTTAAAAATGAAGCGATTCACTGGGCCTGGGAATTTTTAACTGGTGCTGAATGGCTTGCTTTTGACCCAGAAAAATTATATGTGACTGTTTATCCGAAAGATACAGAAGCAAAACGCATTTGGCGTGATGAAGTTGGTTTATCTGAAGACCATATTATTGATGTAGAAGATAACTTCTGGGATATCGGTGCTGGTCCAAGTGGTCCGGATACGGAAATCTTTTATGATCGCGGCGAAGAATTTTTAGATATTCCAGAAGATGATCCAGAAAATTATCCTGGTGGCGAAAATGAACGCTATTTAGAAATTTGGAACTTAGTGTTCTCTGAATTTAACCATACACCAGAAGATACGTATGAACCATTACCACATAAAAACATTGATACGGGGATGGGCTTGGAACGTGTTGTATCTATCATTCAAGATGCACCAACAAATTTTGAAACTGATTTATTTATGCCAATCATTCATGCGGTAGAAGCTTTAGGAACCAACGTGAAATATGGAGATGCACCACAAACGGATGTTTCCTTTAAAGTGATTGCTGACCATATTCGTGCTTTATCCTTTGCAATTGGTGATGGTGCGCTTCCTTCAAATGAAGGTCGTGGCTATGTGTTACGTCGTTTATTACGTCGTGCGGTAATGCACGGCAAAAAATTAGGCATTAATGAAGCCTTTTTATACAAATTAGTGCCTGTTGTTGGCGAAATCATGGTAAGCTACTATCCAGAAGTATTACAACAAAAAGACTTCATCGAAAAAGTGGTTCGGACAGAAGAAGAACGTTTCCATGAAACCATCAATGAAGGTTTAAGCATGTTAAATGAGGTTATTAAAGAAGTTAAAGATGCAAAAGGCGATACATTAGATGGAAAAATTATCTTCAAACTTTATGATACTTTTGGCTTCCCCGTAGAATTAACGGAAGAAGTTGCAGAAGATGAAGGCTTGAAAGTCGATCATGCTGGGTTTGAAACAGAAATGGAAGCACAGCGTGAACGTGCTCGTTCTGCCCGCAGTAAAGAAACTTCAATGGGTGTTCAATCTGCTTTATTAACAGATATTAAAGTAGAAAGTAAATTTGTTGGCTATACAGAATTAACACATGATAGTGAATTATTTGTTATTATTCAAGGTGACGCACTAGTAAATGAAGCATCTGCAGGAACAGCCGAATTAATTTTTGCTGAAACACCATTTTATGCTGAAATGGGTGGACAAATTGCTGACCGCGGCTATGTAAAAAATACCGCAGGGGAAGTCGTTGCCAACGTGGTGGATGTGAAAAAAGCACCAAACGGTCAATTTTTACACAAAGTAGAAGTTTTGGCGCCATTAGCAGAAGGTCAAATTTATCAATTGCAAGTGGACGAACGGATGCGGACACGTATTTTGAAAAACCATACGGCAACCCATTTATTGCATCGTGCTTTAAAAGATGTGTTAGGGGAGCATGCCAACCAAGCAGGCTCATTAGTTGCACCAGGACATCTACGTTTTGACTTTACTCATTTTGGGCAAGTTACATCAGAAGAACTAGCGCGGATGGAAGCCATCGTTAACGAAAAAATCTGGGAAGCTATTCCTGTTGTCACAATTGAAACAGATATTGATACAGCGAAAAACATGGGCGCAATGGCGTTATTTGGCGAAAAATATGGCAAAGAAGTCCGTGTAGTTAATATTGGGGATTACTCTATCGAATTATGTGGTGGAACACATGTTGCTAATACAGAAGATATCGGGATTTTCAAAATTGTTTCTGAATCTGGGATTGGTGCAGGAGTACGCCGTATTGAGGCAGTGACGAGTAAAGAAGCGTATCAACTTTTACAAGAAGAAGAACGTCAATTGAAAGAGATTGCTACACTAGTTAAATCACCTCAATTAAAAGAAGTGGTTACGAAAACAGAGCAATTGCAACAACAATTACGTGATCTACAAAAAGAAAACGAACAATTGGCAGGCAAATTAGCGAACCAACAAGCTGGTGACATTTTTAAAGATGTCAAAGACATCAACGGTGTTCGTTATATTGCCGCTCAAGTCAATGTTAAAGACATGAATCAATTACGCCAATTGGCCGACCAATGGAAACAAAAAGAATTGTCTGATGTACTAGTTCTGGCAACTGCACAAGATGAAAAAGTAAGCTTGTTAGCGGCTATGACAAAAGACATGAACGGAAAAGGCTTAAAAGCCGGTGACTTAATCAAAGCAATTGCGCCAAAAGTTGGCGGTGGCGGCGGTGGTCGTCCTGATATGGCTCAAGCTGGTGGAAAAAATCCAGCAGGGATTGCGGATGCCTTAGCAGAAGTTGAAAACTGGTTGGCAAATGCCTAATTAAAAATGTTTTCCCTATTATTAATATAAGGAGAATGCTCTTTATAGCAATAATGACAGCCCTCTTCAAAGTTATGAAATTGATTTTGAAGGGGGTTCTTTTTTATAAGTGATTACGGAGAGAAAACAGTAGATTGCACGAATGTGTAAGTTTTCATCTTCAATTGACAATGGTATAATAAGCAACGGAGGAATCAAAAATATGAATGAAAATCAATTATCAAAACGTCTCGCAACGGTTGGTGATTTAATCCCTAGAGGAAGTCGCTTAGCAGACATTGGTTCAGACCATGCTTATTTACCAGTTGCTTTAATGTTAGAAAATAAACTGTCTTTTGCTGTGGCTGGGGAAGTGGTGGAAGGCCCCTATCAATCTGCCAAAACCCAAGTCAGTAAATCCAATTTGACGGATAAAATTATCGTACGTTTAGCGAACGGGCTAGATGCAATTGAACCTGAAGATCAAATAGACGTCATTAGTATTTGTGGAATGGGCGGCACATTAATCCGAGATATTTTAGAAGCTGGACGCAAAAAAAATCGTTTAACAGGGAAGGAACGCCTTGTTTTACAACCGAATATTGGTGAACCAACTTTACGTCGCTGGTTAATGGTAAACGACTACAGTATTATTGATGAAACAATCGTGGAAGAAAACCGTAAATTGTATGAAATTATCGTAGCCGAAAAAACAGAGCAATCCGTTTCTTATACGGACCAAGAATTACTATTTGGGCCAGTTTTAATTAAAAAACAAGGACCGGTTTTTACTAAAAAATGGCAACGAGAATTAAAACAGCGCAAAACTGTTCTTGCACAACTAGCAAAAGCAAGTGGAGAACATATTGAAAAACAAGCGAAACTACAGCAAGACCAACAATTAATTGAGGAGGTACTGACCAATGGCTGTGAACGGTAAGACATTGATTCGACGCTTCAATGACTATTGTCCCGAGTGGCTAGCAGAAACGGGAGATCCTGTGGGCTTGCACATTGGTACGTTAGATAAACCAATTGAAAATGTGATGGTTACCTTAGATGTTCGTCCTGAGGTCGTTGCAGAAGCAATTGAGAAGCAGGTTGATTTGATTATTGCGAAACACCCACCTATTTTCCGCCCAGTTAAGCGATTAACCACAGATAATTTTCAAGAAAAAATGTACGCTGATTTATTAAAACACGATATTGCTGTTTACGCAGCGCATACTAATATGGATATTATTGACAATGGCTTAAACGATTGGTTTTGTGAATTATTGGGAATTAAACAGACCACCTTTTTAACTAAAACACATACTGTTCCTTATAAAAAATTAGCCGTTTTTGTGCCAATTGATGAAGCTCCGCAAATGAGAGAAGCTTTAGGTCTAGCTGGCGCTGGAGCTCAAGGTGATTATTCTAAAACAAGTTACTCTTTAATTGGAACAGGACGTTTTACACCAACACAAGGAGCAAATCCCACGATTGGCGAAATTGGTCAAGAAAGTGTCGTCCAAGAAGCAAAAATCGAAGTGATTTTCCCTGAAACTAAACAAGAACAAGTTCTTGCAGCTATGTTACAGGCGCATCCTTATGAAGAACCGGCGTATGATGTTTATACCATTGAAAATCAATCAAAAGAATTTGGTTTAGGTCGGGTTGGAGTATTAGACAAGCCTGTGAGATTCTCTGATTTTGTACAGCAAGTCAAGGAAGCTTTCCAATTGGACGGCTTGCGGGTCATTGCAAAAGATGACACTAAAATGATTCAACGGGTAGCCATTTGTGGTGGAAGTGGTGAAAAATTCTATCATGATGCATTACGTAAACAAGCCGATGTCTATATTACTGGTGATGTGTATTATCATACGGCACATGACATGATTGCTGAAGATTTACCAGTTATCGATCCTGGTCATTACATTGAAGCGCTTTGTAAGCCAAAACTTGTGGAATTAATGAATCAATGGAAACAAGAAAATGAGTGGGCTGTATCCATTTTTGAATCAGAAGCGAATACCAACCCATTTCGTTTTAAATAAAAAAATGAAGATTAAAGGAGTGTTCTTTTATGTATGAAAATCTATTACCTCGTTTTTTACGCTATGTGAAAACAGAAACACGCTCAGATGCAACTAGCACAACGACACCATCAACACAAACACAAGTAGCCTTTGCACAAACCTTAAAAAAAGAATTAGAAGAATTAGGGATGAGCGATGTTATTTATAACGAAACAAATGGTTTTGTGATTGCTACGTTACCTAGTAACGTGGAGAAAGACGTTCGTTCAATCGGCTTTATTGCCCATATGGATACGGCTGATTTTAATGCAGTG
The DNA here is from genome assembly GCF_051715085.1 of Enterococcus sp. AZ050. Taxonomy (NCBI): domain Bacteria; kingdom Bacillati; phylum Bacillota; class Bacilli; order Lactobacillales; family Enterococcaceae; genus Enterococcus; species Enterococcus sp. AZ050. Next base: position 136,227 of record NZ_JBIOTC010000001.1, read on the forward strand.
AATGTTTCTCCGCAAATTGTTGAGAACTATGACGGAGAATCAACGATTCCTTTAGATAAAGAAGGCAAATTCACTTTAAATACGAAAGACTTTCCTAACTTAAAAAATTATCGTGGTGAAACACTTATCACAACCGATGGTACCACTTTATTAGGGGCTGATGATAAATCAGGTATTGCGGAAATAATGACAGCTATGGAATATTTAATTAATCACCCAGAAATTAAGCATGGCACCATTCGTGTGGCTTTCGGTCCTGACGAAGAAATTGGTGTAGGTGCCGACAAATTTGATGTCGCTCAATTTAACGTGGATTTTGCTTATACAATGGATGGTGGGCCAGTAGGTGAATTACAATTTGAAACGTTTAATGCGGCGCAAGCAGAAATTACAATTCAAGGGAAAAACGTTCATCCAGGAACGGCGAAAAATACAATGATTAATGCGTTACAACTAGGAATTGATTTCCATAATGCCTTACCTGCTGACGAAGTTCCAGAAAAAACAGCAGGTGAAGAAGGCTTTTATCATTTAGCAGCGTTTGCTGGAACGCCAGAAGAAGCTACAATGACGTATATTATTCGCGATCACAATCGCGAGATTTTTGAAGCACGTAAAGCTAAAATTAAAGAAATTCAGCAAACATTGAATGCACCATTTGATGAAGAACGAATCAAAGTTGATTTATTTGATCAATACTATAATATGCGAGAAGTGATTGAAAAAGATATGTCCATTGTCGAAATTGCTAAACAAGCAATGGAAGAATTGTCAATTCAACCAATTATTGAACCTGTTCGCGGTGGAACGGATGGCTCAAAAATTTCTTATTTAGGGATTCCAACACCAAATATCTTTGCTGGTGGCGAAAATATGCATGGCCGTTTTGAATTTGTTTCATTACAAGCCATGGAAAAAGCGACCAATGTGATTATTAAAATTGCTGAATTAAATGCAAAATAAATGAGGTACTCAATAGGAAAGTAAGAAAACGGGCAACCGAGAGCTTACTTTCCTGTTGTAGTTTCATGAGTCATTGAAAATTTTTTTGCAATTAGAATCAGAACAAGGTATCCTAGTACAGTAACTAGTTAGGAGGCCAGAAAGAATGCTTCAGTGGATAGTAATCATTTATTTCCTCGTCATTAATTTAGTATTGTTTAGTATGATGGGTTATGATAAAAAACAAGCAAAACGTGGGGACTGGCGTATTCCAGAACGCCGCTTATTGACGATAGGACTTGTCGGTGGCGGTCTAGGTGGGCTAATGGGACAAAAGAAATTTCATCATAAAACCCAAAAACCAGTTTTTGCATTGTGTTATTCAATTGGCGTAATCGCGATGATTAGTTGCATCTATCTAACGTTTAAGTAAGAACAAAAAAGGAGAAGCGATGAAAGGAAAAGTAAAAATTGGCTTAAATATGTTGTTAATGATTATCGTTTTAGGCGTAATCTTTTATGTCATGGATAATTCATTAAGTGATATTTTTGCTCAACTGATGGAAACGAGTTGGCTGGTGCTGATTGCTGTTATTTTTTTTGGAGTAGTTTATCAATTTGCAGAAGGGCGCTCAATCAAGGAAATAGCTCGTTATTTTAACAAAGACTTTACAACAGTGGATGTTTTTTTTACTTCTTGTTATGTAGCATTTTATCGGATTATTTCATTTGGCACGGGAACCTTGCTTTCAGAAATTTATTTTTATAAGAAAAAGGGAATTCCTGTTTCTAAAAGTGTGGGGATAACGGCATTACATATGATTATGTACAAAGCAGCCGTGATTTTTTTAGCAATTATTGGTTTGATTATTCAATTTTCCCTGTTTTATGAAAATGCGCCTAAGATGATTCCATTCATTTTAGCAGGTGTTATTTTAACATTAGTAATAATTGCAGCATTACTTATTTTATCTAGTAGCTTAAAGTTGCAAGTTTTATTGGTTAAGTTTGCCAATCGTTGGTTTAAACGACCAAAACTAAGAGATTGGGTGGATAATTGTAATTTACAAATCTATTCCTTGCGGGCGGCTGTCCAAACAATTACACAAGATCGCTCAGCGTTGCTTCGAATCTTTTCATGGAATGTATTTAAATTATTATTTTGGTACATTATTCCTTACATTGTTTTAGTAGAAAATCACCCGAATATTGATTTATTATTAGTGATGTCCTTTACCAGTTTTGCTGTTATTCTTTCAGGAGTTATTCCAACACCTGCTGGCATTGGTCCATTTGAATTTGTTTACTTATTGTTGTTTAAACCATTGGTCGGCAATGTTGATGCTGTAGCATCTGTTTTACTGTATCGATTTGGTAGCTTTGTGTTACCCTTTTTGATTGGCTTGGTTTATGTCGCCATTGAGAAACGAAAATCATTACGCATTGAGATTGAAGAAATAAAACGTCAAACAGATGAATAAGGTAGAACGAGAAAAAGAGCGACTCTTTTTCTCGTTCTTTTTTTTAAAAGGAATTGACTTGTACGAGGGATGTCTTATAATAGACTTAATACATGACTAAAAAATATTTTTTTGAACTAATAAAAATTGTGGTAAAGGGGTGGCGAAAATTATTGCTGATTGTACAGCAGTGCTGTTATGCGGCGGGAAAAGTTCACGGATGGGATTTGATAAAGCATTATTGAAAATTCAAGGCCAATACGTGATCTTGCAAACAGCTGAAAAGTTAATGGAACTGTTCGAAGAGGTTATTTTAGTAACGAATGATAGTCAAAAATTTCCTAAGGCGTTTAGAAAATGCACAATCATTCAAGATATGTATCTTGGAAAGGGGCCATTAGGTGGGATTGTGACAGCAATGAACTATACTCAGAAAGCTGAAGTGTTTGTAATTGCCTGTGATATACCAACTTTTTCTCCTAAACTTGTGTATCAGTTAGCCTCTAAGCGTGGACAAAATCAAGTAACAATCTTTGACTTTGAAGGTCGTCAAGAACCATTATTTGGCTTTTATCGATGTTCTTGTTTACCAACATTTCAAAAACAGCTTGCGCAAAATAACTATCAGATTCGCCAAGAATTTGAGCGCCTATCTGTAAAAATGGTGCAACTATCAAAAGAGAATCAACTTAAAAATGTCAATCGAAAAGAAGAATTGTCTCAGTGGTATCGATAAAAAGGAGGAATCGTAATGGATTTTTTCAGTAGTGAAGAAATAGTTGCAAGCTTAGGTGATAAGGCAAAAATGAAAGGGAAATTATCGTTTGTTCGACTCTGTATTTTAGGCATCATGGCTGGTTTTTGTATTGCACTGGGTTACTTGGCGTTTATTCGTATCACTGGAACCGCCCCCACAGAATGGGGAAGTTTTAACAACTTTCTGGGTGGAGCTTTATTTCCAGTTGGGTTGATAGCGCTTACTTTTGTTGGTGGTGAGTTAGCAACAGGCAATATGATGGTAATGACATTAGGCGTATTACAGAAAAAGGTTCGAGTGGGCGCTCTTTGTTATAACTGGCTAGTTGTTTTATTGACCAATTGTCTAGGCGGATTTCTTGTGGCGTATTTATTTGGCCATATTGTTGGGTTAACTGAAGGTGCGTTTCTGGATAAAACAGTCGCAGTTGCTCAGGCGAAAATTGCTGATCCACCGCTAGTTGCTTTTGTTTCAGGGATTGGCTGTAATATTTTTGTTTGTTTAGCGGTTTATCTCGGAGCGTTGGCAAAATCATATTTAGGTAAAATGTTTGGCTTGTGGTTTCCTGTCATGGTTTTCGTTGTTTGTGGGTTTCAACACGTGGTCGCCAATGCGTTTATTATTCCAGCGGCAATTTTTTCACAAAGCACCACAATCAGTTGGTGGGATTATTTGCAAAATACACTATGGGTATTTTTAGGCAATGCGGTAGGGGGCAGTCTTTTTATGGCCGTACCATTGCTCTTTATGACAAAACCAGCAACTGTCAAACCAAGAGTTGAGAAAACGATTCAGACGGAGGAGCTCTATGGCAATTGAGGTACCAAATATGATTCAAATTGGATCTACTGGTCGGAATAGTGGCAAAACGACATTAGCCGAAGCTCTTATTAAACAGTACCAAGAAGTCTATCCAATTTATGGCTTGAAGATTATTACGATTAGTGGTCAACGAGGGGTGTGTCAACGAGGCACAAAAGGATGCGGAATTTGTACCAGTATTACAGCTGGTTATGAATTAGTAGAAGAGCAAGAGACGATTGGCAATAAAGATACCATGAAATTATTAGCTGCAGGTTGTCAAAAAGTTTTTCTATTGAAAGTTTTTCAAGAAAATTTGGCGGAAGCCATTCAGCAATTTCTGAAAGCTGTGCCGGCCCAAGCATTAATCATTTGTGAATCAAATTCATTACGTAATGTTGTGCAGCCAGGACTATTTCTTATGATGAATAACCAGAATCGCCAAAAAGAATCAGCAAAAAATGTTATAGATAAAGCCGATTTTTGTTTACTATCTGCTGAAATACCAAAAGAATTGCGTATCTATTATCAAGGAGAACAACTTCAAGTTTCACTAAAAAGGGGGAATAAAAAGGAATGTGTGCATTAAGCTTAATTGAAAAAGAAGCGATTATTCTAGAAAACGATGCTGATCCACAACGAATTTTAAATATTTTAATTGAATTACAATTTGCTTCAGAGGAAGGATATATCGATCAGGAGACAGCTCAATTAGTTGCAGAGCATCTACATTTAACGGAAGCGCGAGTCTATGAAATCGTCAGTTTTTATGCCATTTTAAAGACGGAACCGCAAGCGAAGTATGTGTTGAAGATTTGTAACAGCACACCATGTCATTATACTGGTGGGGCGATGGTTGCCGAAGTTTTAGAAACTATTTTAGAAGTGCCAGAGAATCAGCCGACCCCAGATGGCTTATTTATGTATCACAGTATTCCTTGTATCGGGGCTTGTGATTTGGGTCCAGTAATTAAAATTAAGGACACCGTTTTTAGTCAACTAACAGAAGAGAAAATTTATCAATTAATTCAACATTTACAAAATGATTGCTATGAAGGATTGTAGGAGGTGAGTCAATGCTTAAGAGAAACAAACCAATGTTATTAGAGAGAATGGGAAAAATGCAATCTGCGACCGATGTTGCTGAATATTGTAAATACGATGGATTTGATGGTTTAAAAAGAGCAATTTCACTATCGGATGAAGAGATTTTAAACGAACTGGATGTTGCTCACTTAAGAGGTCGCGGTGGAGCAGCCTATCCTTTAGGAAAAAAATGGCGCCATCTTTATCATGCAAAAGGAACCACAAAGTACATTGTTTGTAATGCTGATGAAGGCGAACCAGGGACCTTTAAGGATAAAGTACTTTTATCTGAAGATCCATTGAGTGTGATTGAAGGAATGATCATTGCTGGCTATTTATTTTCAGCAAAAGCAGGTTATATTTATATGCGAGGAGAATATCGCAGAATCCAAAAAAAATTTCAAGAAGCACTCGATAATGCACGACAAGCTGGCTTTTTAGGGGAAAACATTTTAGGAATTGAAGGATTCAATTATGATATTACGATTATTTCTGGTGCCGGCGCCTATATTTGTGGGGAAAATTCAGCACTTTTAAATTCAATTGAAGGAAAAACGGGGCGGCCGCGTGTCAAACCGCCTCACTTAGCAGATGTTGGTTTATATTTGCAACCAACATTAGTGAATAATGTTGAATCATTTGCAAGTGTTCCTGTAATTTTACGAGAAGGTGGACAAGCCTTTTTAGAGATGGGTACTGCCGATGGTGGCGGCACAAAGCTAATTTGTTTGTCTGGACATATTAAAAATCGGGGCTTATACGAGGTCAACCTTGGAACACCATTAGAAGAAATAATTTATGGCGAGCAATACGGCGGAGGCTCTGCAACTGGTCGATCATTAAAATTTATTCACTTCGGTGGACAATCCGGTCCAATTGGTGCTGTCGCAACGTTAAGGGATTGTTTGTATTCTTACGAAGATTTATGGGCGCATGATTTATCTGTCGGCTCTGGCGCAATTGTAGTAATGGATGATTCAGTCAATGTTGTGGACTATTTAGTACACGTGGCGGCCTTTTTTGCTCATGAGTCCTGTGGTAAATGCACCCCTTGTCGATTGGGAACAACTAGGATTTTGGAATTATTGAGTAAATTCAATCGGAACGAGGCAACAGCTAGTGATTTGCCACGATTGGAAAAGATGCTCACGCATGTCACGCGATTATCAGCTTGTGGTTTGGGCCAATCCGTCGCAAATCCAATGAAGAGTGCATTGACTTTGTTTCCAGAAGAATTTGAAACGACTGCTGAAACAGAAATCTATGCCACCAGCAAAGGAGGTTGGTAAAAATGAAAACAAAGTTGCATACGCAAACAGTTACATTGTCTATTGATAACCAAGAAGTAACTGTGCCTAAAGGGACTACCATTCTCGAAGCAGCGAAAGGGCTAGGTGTTGAAATCCCAACGCTCTGTCATTTAAAGGAATTAGCGCCTGATGGTTCTTGTCGGATGTGCGTGGTTGAGGTGGAAGGCGGCCGACGTGGTGGCTTAACAACTGCTTGTACGGCACATTGTCAAGAGGACATGGTTGTGTCAATACATTCTGAAAAAGTTGCTGATTCCAGACGTTTTATTCTTGATTTATTATTGAGTAATCATAAATTAGAATGTTTTTCTTGTGGAAAAAACGGGGATTGTCAATTACAACAGTATGCGCTAGATTATGGGATTGACGCCACTAGCTTTACCGAGGGGAAAAGAATGCCTTGCCACCAAGAAGATACCAGTAATCCATTTTTCTCTTATGATCCAGAAAAGTGTATCATGTGTCGTCGTTGTGCCCGTGTCTGTCAATTGCGGCAGGGAAGAGATGTACTTAGTATTGCTAATCGTGGCTTTGAAACAAAAATGATGCCAAGTTATGGGCAGCCGTTTGATCAGTCTATCTGTGAATCATGTGGCAATTGTGTCTCTTCCTGTCCTACAGGAGCGTTAACAGCAAAAGATACGAAAGAGTACCGCAAATGGGAAACCCAGAAAATTCCTACAACTTGTCCACATTGTGGGACAGGCTGTCAGATGAATTTACTCGTTAAAAATAATCGTTTGGTGGGTGTTGAACCCCTGGATGGACCAGCTAATAAAAATTTACTTTGTGTGAAAGGAAAATTTGCTTCATATAAATTTGTTGGGTCAGGAGATCGCTTAACGGAGCCATTAATTAAACGGAATGGGATTTTTGAACCTGCTTCTTGGGAAGAAGCCTTAACGCTTGTTTCGTCAAAATTTAACGAAATTAAAGCAGAAAACGGTCCGGATGCTCTTGCTGGTTTTTCGTGCTCTAGAGCGACAAATGAAGATAATTATGTCTTTCAAAAAATGGTGCGTGCTGCTTTTGGGACCAATAATGTTGATAACTGTGCCCGTGTTTGTCATTCGGCTTCGGTCCATGGTTTAGCCCAAACCTTAGGCTCTGGTGCGATGACTAATCCTATTGCTGATATCACTGAAGATGTCGACATGATTTTATTAGTAGGTTCCAATCCAGAAGAAGCTCATCCAGTTATTGGTGCGCAAATTCGCCAAGCCATCCAAAGAGGAACGCAAGTTGTTGTTGTTGACCCGCGGAAAATTAACTTAGTGAAGGATAGTGCGCTGCATTTACAAGTTCAGGCGGGAACGAATGTCGCATTTGCTAATGGCATGATGCATGTGATTTTGAAAGAAGGTTTAGCAGATCACCATTTTATTGAAGAACGGACAGAAGGATTTTTAGATTTAGAAAAAATGGTGGCTGATTATACGCCGGAAAAAGTCGCAGAAATTTGTCATATTCATCCAGAAGATTTAATTCAAGCAGCACGCATGTATGCAAAAGCAGAGAAAGCACCAATCATTTATTGTTTAGGCGTAACGGAACATTCGACAGGAACTGAGGGTGTTATGAGTATGTCTAATTTGGCAATGTTGGTTGGTAAAGTTGGAAAACCAGGCTGTGGTGTCAATCCTTTGCGAGGTCAAAATAATGTTCAAGGTGCTTGCGATATGGGCTGTATGCCTTATGATTTCCCAGGCTATCAAAAAGTCAATAATCCAGAAGTAATCGACAAATTTGAAAAAGCTTGGCATGTGCCGTTAAATCGAAACACAGGTTTAACTTCTACTAAAGTCTTGCCAGCAGCAACGGCAGGAAACGTCAAAGGCCTTTATATTTTTGGAGAAGATCCAATTGTTACGGATCCAGACACAGGACATGTTCGTCAAGCTTTAGAAAGTTTAGACTTTTTAGTTGTTCAAGAATTATTTATGACCGAAACGGCTGCTTATGCAGATGTCGTTTTACCAGGCATCAGTTATGCAGAAAAAGACGGGACATTTACAAATACAGAACGGCGCGTGCAAAGAGTCCGTAAAGCTGTTGAACCAAGAGGACAAGCGCGAGAAGACTATGAAATTTTTTGTGAAGTCATGACACGAATGGGCTATCCTTGTGCGTATGAATCTGCAAAAGAAATTATGAAAGAAATTTCAGCTGTGACGCCTTCGTTTGGTGGAATTAATTATGAACGATTAGAGAAGGAGAGCTTACAATGGCCTTGTCGTAGCTTGACAGATCCAGGTACGCCGATTATGCATGTGGGCAGTTTTGCTCGTGGGAAAGGTTTATTTAAAGCAATTCCGTATAAGCAAGCACAAGAATTACCAGATGAAGAGTACCCGTATTTAATGTCGACAGGCCGAATGCTTTACCATTACAATACCCGAGCAATGACAGGACGAACGGAAGGGATTAACCAAATAGCGAATCACTCTTATATTGAGATAAATGCAGTCGATGCACAAGCTCTGGGAATCCAAGAAGGTGACAAAGTTGAAGTTCATTCTCGACGTGGCAAAATTGAAACCTATGCGGCTGTCGGAAATCGAGTATTTCCGCAAGAAGTCTTTATGACATTCCATTTTCCAGATGGAAATGTTAACGAAATCACCAATGCTGTATTTGATGATATCGCCACAATTCCTGAATATAAAGTTTGTGCCGTTGCGATTAAACCAGTGAATAAATAAAAAAGGATGGTTAAAACATGATCGAGTTGGAAGAAGCACGAGAGAAAATGACCCAACATATGAAGAGTCAATGTGAAACAGAAGAAGTGGCGCTGCTTGATTCCTTGGGGCGGATTAGCGGAGAAACCATTTTTGCAGAGACAGCGATTCCTCATTTTCCTCGTGCCGGGATGGATGGGTATGCCGTTCGTGCAGTAGAAACACGAGGTGCGACTGCTGAAAGCCCAAGTTGTTTAAAAGTCGTTGGTTCTTTAGTGGCAGGGGATTCCATGTTTTATTGTAATCAGACGAATAACTGTGCGATTAAAATAACGACAGGTGCTTTTATTCCAACCGATTTTGATGCTGTAGTGCCACAAGAATGGACGGATTTTGGGCAGGACCATGTTAAAATTTTTCGCTCTGTCACTGCGGGCCAAAACTATGCGGAAATTGGAGAAGATATTGCTTTTCAGCAAAAAATTTTAGCAAAACATCAACAGATTAATAGTCGCATGATTGGTCTGTTGGCAATGCAAGGGATTGATAAAGTTGTTGTATTGAAGCGCATGAAGGTGGGGATTTTAGCGACGGGTAGTGAGTTAGTTTCTTTGGAAGAACCGCTGTCAGTTGGGAAAATTTATAATAGTAATCTCTACATGTTAGCAGCTTTTGTCAAAGCGAGTGGCAATGAAGTAATCCACCTAGACCATTGTTCAGATGACCCTGAAGAATTAGTGAAGAGGCTGATTGAGATTTCACCAAAACTTGATGTATTAATTACTTGTGGTGGTGTTTCGGTAGGTGAAAAGGACAATTTACCTTTAGCGATTAAACGTATCGGAGGAACAGAGTTGTTTCATTTTGTAAATATGAAACCGGGAACCCCAGTTATGGGAAGTCAATTTCAAGAAACACTCATTTTAAGCGTTTCAGGCAATCCGTTTGCGGCAATGGTTAATTTACATCTTTTTTACTGGACATTATTAGCTACTTTTTTTAATTGTGTCGAGTTAAATCTAAAGGAACGAACAGTAATTTTAGCGCATGAATTAGCCCCCAGTAGACTACGTCGATTTTACCGAGCGAAAGAAATAGATGGCACAGTAAATTTAGTGACAAAAAGTCATCTTTCATCCAATTTATCAAATACTTTAGAAACAAATTGCTTACTAGAACAACCAGCTGGTGTACTACTCAAAAAAGGCGCGCTTGTAAAAGTCTATTATTGGCAAACTTGATGACAACCTGACCTAAGATTAGTATGAAAGTAAGCCATCAGTCGAGTCGACTGGTGGCTTATTGCTTATCAAGTTTTAAGACTTAGACAAAAGTCTGGTCAGGCTAAGCGAAGCACGTAATTTTTGTCGCTTAACGTTTTTTTTACTTCGATTTCTCGCTAAAAAAAATTGTGGATGCCAGATTGTTTTTTTGATGCAAGAGTGATACACTTGAAAAAGAAGTATTGTGTAAACGTTAACAAATGTCAAATGTGAGGTGGAGAAATGGTTCAAAGTAAGGAATTTACGCACTTGAATACACAAGGAGAAGTGCACATGGTTGATATTTCGGAAAAAAATGACACTGAAAGAACAGTCCTCGCTTATGGAGAAATTCACATGTTGGAAGCGACAGCAGAAGCGATCCAGACCCAAATGATTAAAAAAGGTGAAGTATTACAGGTAGCAAGAGTAGCTGGGATTACCGCCGCAAAACGAACGTTTGAATGGATTCCTTTGTGTCATTTGGTTGCTTTGACAAAGTGTGAAATTCAGTTTAATTGGCGCAATCAAACTTGTTTAGAAGTACGTTGCTTTACAAAAACAGTGGGTTCAACTGGCGTTGAAATGGAAGCGCTAACAGGTGTGCAGGCAGCACTCTTAACAATTTATGACATGTGTAAAGCAATTGATCGAGGAATGACAATGACAAACATTGGTTTATTAGAGAAAAATGGTGGACGCAGTGGTCATTTCATTCGTTCTTCAATTAAATCAAAGGAAAGTGATGAGTGAACAGCATGAAAGATGCATTTAACCGTGAAATTGATTATGTTCGTTTGTCTTTAACAGATCGTTGTGACTTACGTTGCACGTATTGCATGCCAGCAACAGGTCTTTGCTTTTTAAAAAAAGAGCAGCTTCTAACAGATGATGAGATTATTTTTTTACTGAGTATATTAGCGAAAGAAGGCATCAAAAAAGTTAAATTAACAGGTGGTGAACCGCTTGTTAGACCAAATTTACTCTCTTTAATTAAAAGGATAAAGCAAATCTCAGGAATCGAAAAAGTAACCCTAACGACTAATGGCATGAAGTTAGCTCGTGAGGCTCAAGGGTTAAAAGAGGTGGGCTTGGACGGCATTAATATTAGCTTAGACACTTTGGATACAGAAGAATTTCGAGAAATAACAAGAGTTGGTCAGTTAAGGAATGTTCTGGCGGGCTTAGAACAAGCGATTGATGTGGGATTACCTAATATCAAAATTAATACTGTAGCTAGGAAAGAGCTAAGTGAAGCAACAATTGTAGAACTGGCTGAAATCGCTAAGAAAGAGACTGTGCATCTTCGTTTCATTGAAATGATGCCAATTGGATTAGGGAAGGAGCATCCAGGTAAGCAACAAGAAGAAGTAGAAGACATTTTAACCAAACATTATGGAACGTTACAACCATACCAAAAACCATTGGGCAATGGCCCTGCTAGTTATTACGCCTTAAAAGATTTTAAAGGAAAAATAGGTTTTATTAGTGCATTAGGGCATTGTTTTTGCGAGACGTGCAATCGAATTCGAATTACTGCAGACGGCCATTTAAAAACGTGCCTGCATTCTGCAGACGGCTACTCGTTAAAGGAAGCTTTAGCTAAGGAACAAACAGCAGAATTGTTAGGGATTATCAAGAGTGGCATTGCCTGTAAGCCTGAAAAACATCTTTTCTTGGAACAACAAGGAGAACAACGATTTATGTCACAAATAGGAGGGTAAGTATGAAAACAGGAGAAATTATTGCAATAAATATTAGCCCACGAAGAGGCACACAGAAAAAGGAAATTCCTGAAGTCAACTTAATTAAAGGTTTCGGATTAGAAAATGATGCGCACGGCGGGAATTGGCATCGACAAGTCAGTTTGTTATCTTTTGAAGAAATAACGGCTTTCAATGAAAAAGGAGCTCGGGTTGGCAATGGTGCTTTCGGGGAAAACATAATCGTCTCAGGGATTGATTTACGTCAATTACCTGTTGGAACGAAAATGAAAATAGGCGATTCCGAATTGGTGGTTACTCAAATTGGGAAAGAGTGCCATAAACACTGTCAGATTTATGCGCGAGTGGGCGATTGCATCATGCCTAGAGAAGGAATCTTTGCAGTTGTTGTGACAGAAGGTCATATTAAAAAAGGAGACCAGTTAGACGTTGTTTAAAGTTGGCATTGTAACATTAAGTGATCGTTGCTTTCAAGGACTTGCTGTCGACCAATCGGGGCCCTTGATTCGTGAACAGTTACCTGCGCTCTACCAGGTAACCAAACAAACCATTTTACCAGATGAAGAAAATCAATTAGTAGAGCTATTGCAAGAGTGGTCTAAGACCTGTGATTTGATTTTAACGACAGGCGGCACAGGGTTGAGTGAACGGGATCGGACCCCAGAAGCTACCTTACGTGTAGCAGAGCGAATCATTCCTGGGATCAGTGAGGGCTTGCGTCAACTTAGCTTGGAAAAAACACCATTTGCTATGTTAAGTCGAGGCGTTTCTGTTCAAAGAGGACGCACGCTCATTGTTAATTTGCCTGGTAGTCCAAAAAGTGTAACAGAACATTTGCATTTTTTGTTGCCTGTTTTGCCCCACGCTTTGGATTTAATCACAAATAAAAAAATCATACATGATGAGGAATAAACCATGAAAACAATTCGAACAGAAGAGGCAGTTGGCCTTCCGTTGAGTCATGATATTACGCGAATTGACTATGGAAAGACCAAGGAAGTGTGTTTTAAAAAAGGACATATAGTTGTTCAAGAAGATATTCCAATTCTTTTATCATTAGGGAAAAAACATCTGTTTGTTTCCTTGGATCCAGCAGAAATACATGAAGAAGAGGCAGCGACATTTTTGTATAACCTGTTAACAGATGACTCATGTCAGCCGAGTGAAGTCCATGAAGGAAAAATTGTTGCTAAAGCTAGCACGAGAGGTCTTTTAAAAGTCAATCGAGAAAAATTAATTGCTTTAAATGAAATTGAAGGTCTTGCCTTGTCAACTAAAATTACCAATATAGAAGTTCAGAAAGATGAAAAAGTTGCAGCCTTTCGAGTGATTCCACTAACAATTTCTAAAAGCCAATTAGAAAAGGCATGCCAGTTCAGCACGTCTGAGCCACTAATCTCTGTGAAACCTTTCAAAAAAATACGGGTCGGGATTGTAACTACTGGCAGTGAAGTTTACACAGGATTGGTTGAGGATGCTTTTTACCCTGTGTTAAAAGCCAAGTTCTCCGCGTATCCTTTAGTTACGATTGTCAAGCAAGAAATTGTCGATGATCAGCCGCAAAAAATTACTGTTGCGATCAAAAAGATGTTAGCACAAGGGCTTGATCTGATTGTTTGTACAGGTGGTATGAGTGTAGATCCTGATGATTTGACACCGTTAGCAATTAAGCAGACAGGTGCTGAAATCGTAACCCATGGGACACCAGTCTTACCAGGCTCAATGTTTTTGCTGGCTTATAAAGGAGAGCAAACGATCATTGGCTTACCAGGTGGTGTTTTATTTTCAGAAAAAACGGTTTTTGATTTGTTGTTACCAAGATTAATGGCCAAAGAAGTGATTAAAAAATCTGAAATTATTGACTTGAGTTATGGCGGGTATTTATAAAAGAAAAGAGGCGTTCAAATGTCTAAACAAAAAAAGACTGTGTTCTTGCTTAGTTTATTCAGTTTAGTTGCCCTAATTGCTGCATGTACAAATCAGCCGCAAAAAGAAACAGTTTCAACAAAAAAAGAAGAAATAACCCTTGCGGCAGCAGCTAGCTTAGAATCAGTCATGGAGAAGAAAATTATTCCAGCCTTTGAAAAAGAGCATCCAGATATTCAGGTAACTGGAACCTATGATAGTTCTGGAAAATTACAGATGCAAATTGAAAAAGGCCTAAAAGCCGATGTATTTTTCTCGGCTTCGACAAAACAAATGAATGCATTGGTTGCAGAAAAACTAATTAATAAGAAAAGTGTCGTTCCTTTATTGGAAAACCAGCTTGTTCTTATTGTGCCTAACCAAGATCAAGCAAAGTGGCATGATTTTTCTGATTTAAAAAAAGCCCAAATGATAGCAATTGGTGATCCTGCGAGTGTTCCAGCTGGTCAATATGCCGAAGAAGGCTTAAAAGCTTTAGGTGCTTGGTCCTATGTAGAAAAACACGCAAGCTTTGGCACGAATGTAACAGAAGTCCTTGAATGGGTAGCGAATGCAAGTGCAGAAGCTGGCTTGGTTTATGCGACAGATGCAGCAACCAATTCAAAAGTAGCGATTGTTGCGGCCATGCCTGAAGCTGCTTTGAAAAAGCCAATTATCTATCCAGTTGGTAAAGTTGCCGCCTCTAAGAAACAAAAATCAGCGGATGCTTTTTTAAATTTTTTACAGAGTCAACAATGCAGAAAATATTTTGAAAATATTGGCTTTAAGTTAACAAAGTAGGTGGGAAAATGGATGTTCGACCAATTCTTTTATCTTTTCAGACAGCAATAATCGCCATTTTATTTACTTTTATTTTAGGAACAGGCGTTGCATATATTGTTTTTCGTTTGAAAAATCGTAAATTAAAAATTCTTTTGAATAGTTTATTTACGTTGCCATTAGTTTTACCGCCGACTGTTTTTGGTTTTTTTCTCTTAACTATTTTTGGTGTTCAGCAACCAGTCGGCCAGTTTTTACTTGATTTTTTTGCCATTCAAGTTGTTTTTTCATGGCCAGCTACGGTTATTGCTGCCGTTGCTGTTTCATTTCCTTTAATGTATCGTTCAGCCTTAACGGCGTTTGAACAAATGGATAGTGAGTTGTTGGCGGTGGCCCAGACACTCGGGTTTTCGGAAAGTCGATATTTTAGAAAAATTGCGTTACCTTTGTCGATGAACGGTCTCTTGGCCGGTGGCGTGTTAGCCTTTGCCCGCGGGTTAGGCGAATTTGGAGCGACGACAATGTTAGCAGGGAATATTGCTGGCAAAACAAGAACGCTTCCTTTAGCTATCTACTCTGCTGTAGCAAGTGGGGATTGGCGTTTAGCCAATCAATATGTTGTGATTATGTTATTACTTTGCCTGATTATTTTATTTTTTACGGAATTTTTTAGTCAGCGCGCTTGGAGAAGATCGGAATGAGATTAATTGTTGATATTCAAAAAGAATTGAAAAGTCATACTTTGCAAATTCAGTTTGAAACAAAGACTCAAACAACAGGAATTTTAGGTGCTTCTGGTTGTGGCAAGAGTATGTTATTAAAATGTATTGCGGGTGTTGAGACTGCGGATAAAGGTCAGATTGTTTTAAATGATCAAGTCTTATTCGATGCTGAACAAAAGATCAATTTGTCGCCGCAACAACGAAAAATTGGTCTTTTGTTTCAACAGTATGCGTTGTTTCCTCATTTATCGGTAGTAGAAAATCTGACGTTCGTGACAAAAGATTTACAATTGGTCACTCAATTGCTTGCGTCTTTTCACTTAACTAAAGTCCAACAACAATATCCTAGTCAACTTTCTGGAGGACAAAGACAACGAGTGGCTTTTGCGCGAATGCTAGCGGCTCAGCCGGCTTACCTATTATTAGATGAGCCATTTTCCGCATTAGATGCACCCTTAAAGGAAGAGCTGCAAATTGAACTTCAACAGCGATTAAGTAATTTAAATCAACATGCCTTAATTGTGAGTCATAGTTTAGATGAACTGTATAAGTTATGTCAGAGTTTAGTGATAATCACAAAAAAACAAACACTTTTTGGTGCAACAAATCAATTATTTAACCAACCTCAAACGATTGAAGCAGCTAAACTCACTGGTTGTAAAAATATTTGGCCTGTCAAACGCATAGATGCGCACAGAGTCCAAGTGATTGGCTGGCAACAAACACTAACGGTTACACAAGAAGTTCCTATTTCTTGTCATTCTATTGGTATTCGGGCCCATGATTTCACAACAGAACCGCAGGCAACCAATCAAATCGAAGTGCATCACTTACAAACATTGTCAGCACCTTTTGAACAAAGTGCTTGGTTTCAACACCAACAAACCAAAATTTGGTGGAAAGGCAGCAATAGACTCAATCCGAAAGTTATTACTCAGTTATCCATTCCACCTACAGCAATTATGCCATTATGTCTATAAAATAGAAAAAGATTACGTGAAGCAGTTGACATATGATCGCATCTTCATTTATAATAGATTCATGAAAGGTTATTCATGTAAACGGAATAATCGCTATTATATAGGGAGTGAAGGTGTTTAAATGCAAAAGAGTTATAAACTAGAAGGACTTGATTGTGCAAGTTGTGCAGACAAAATTGAAAAATCTGTCCAAAAAATTCACGGAGTAGAAAAAGCGCGTGTAGACTTCATGGCTGAAAAAATGACACTGGAAGTTGAATCAGGACATGATTTAGAAGTCGAAAATGAAGCGCGTGCAGTGATTGGTAAGTTAGAACCAGATGTCAAAGTTATTTCTTTAAAAGATGTCAAAGAAGAAGAGGGACGTAATCCAAATAAGAATCGCTTAATTCGTATCATTATTGCATTTGTTTTATTTTTAGCACTTATTATCATTAAGCCAAGTAATAATTGGGTTGCTTTGGCGTCTTATTTAGTCGTTTATGTCTTAATTGGTGGCGACATTGTCAAACGAGCGGTAACGAATATTTTTCGTGGGGAAGTGTTTGATGAAAATTTCTTAATGTCTGTGGCAACGATTGGGGCATTTTTTATTGGGGAATATCCCGAAGCTGTGGCAGTAATGTTGTTCTACCAAGTCGGCGAATGGTTCCAAAGTGCTGCGGTTGATCAATCCAGAAAATCAATTGCCAAATTAATGGATATTCGTCCAGATTCAGCAAATCTTTTAGTAAATGGACAAATAAAAGCGGTCGCTCCAGATACAATTGAAATTGGGCAACAAATATTAGTGAAACCAGGTGAAAAAGTTCCATTAGATGGTCAAATTATTGATGGATCAAGTATGGTAGATACCTCTGCGTTGACTGGTGAATCCGTTCCAAGAACGGTCAAAGTCGGCGATGAAATCTTAGGTGGTTTTATTAATAAAAATGGGGCCTTGACTATTAATGTTACGAAAAAATTTGGGGATTCAACAGTTAGCAAAATTTTAGATTTAGTTGAAAATGCTAGCAGTAAAAAAGCCCCTGCAGAAAACTTTATTTCTAAATTTGCTCGTTACTATACACCAGTTGTCGTTGTTTTAGCTGTCTTATTGGCAGTGATTCCACCATTTATTTTCCCTGATACTTCTATTAATGAATGGGTTTATCGGGCATTAACGTTCTTGGTTATTTCTTGTCCATGTGCCTTAGTCATTTCTGTTCCTTTAAGTTTCTTCGGTGGAATTGGCGGAGCCAGCAAACTAGGTGTTTTAATTAAAGGGAGCAACTATTTAGAAATTTTAGCGAATACGGAAACGATTGTTTTTGATAAAACTGGTACGCTAACAAAAGGAAATTTTGTGGTTCAAAACATAACTAGTGTTGTTTTACCTGAAGAAGAGTTGTTGCGTTTAACAGCAACAGCAGAACAATTATCCACTCATCCAATTGCTATTTCTATTAAAGAAAGCTATGGCAAAGAAACTGTTCCAGCAACAGCAATTGAAGAGGTTGCCGGTCACGGTATCAAAGCCACAATTGAAGGCAAAACAGTTTTAGTCGGTAATGCGAAGTTAATGAGACAATTTGGTATCGAAGCACCAGAAGTGAAGGAAGCGGGAACTTTAATTTTTGTCGCTATTGATAATCAATTTGCAGGCTACTTAGTGATTGCGGATCAATTGAAACCAGACGCCATTTCAGCAATAAAAGAATTAAAAGCTGAAGGGGTCAAACAAACTGTTATGCTGACTGGAGACAATCAACAAGTTGCAGAAGCTATTGCAAAAGAAGTTGGTGTTGACAAAGTTTATGCGGAACTTTTACCAGATGGCAAAGTGGATCGTTTAGAAGAGTTGTTAAAAGCATCTTCACCTAAAAACAAAGTTGCCTTTGTTGGTGATGGTATGAATGATGCACCTGTTTTAGCTCGGGCTGATGTTGGGATTGCCATGGGTGGTTTAGGAAGTGATGCGGCAATTGAAGCTGCTGATGTGGTGATTATGAATGATGAACCAAGTCGTATCGCCTCTGCGATTAAATTATCAAGAAAAACATTGAGAATTGTTAAACAAAACATTATCTTTGCGATTGCTGTTAAAATTATTGTTTTGGTACTAGGTGCATTAGGCTTGGCTTCAATGCAAGCAGCAGTGTTTGCTGATGTTGGTGTAACTATTATCGCTGTTTTAAATGCTATGCGTTGTTTACGTGTAGAAAAGATGAAAGATAATAACTAAGCCTTAAAAAGTACAGCTGAAACAAACATTTTTAGCTGATTATCAGAGTTTGAGCGTGGGACAAAAATCACTTTGACTTTTTGTTCCACGCTTTTTCTCCTACACAATTTCTATTCGTTCTTAAATTGCCAGAGTTCTTGTAAAGAAATCTTTAAATTTTTCGCTTTGTGGCATATAATAAGAGAGAATTTGTACGAAAATTGCGCTTCGCTTTTTTTTCATGGTACAATAAGCAAGAATGGATTGATTTACAGGAGGGAACCTCAACATGGCATCAAATGAAAAAACACGATATAAAGCAATCATTGCAGACCATACGTATACAATTATTGGCCAAGAGTCAAAACAACATATGGATTTAGTCACAAAAATTGTCAACGAACAACTGGCGGAAATTAAACATCTTTCTCCGCAAACTGATACGGAACAAGCTTCTGTTTTATTAGCAATTAATGCAATTTCAGATCAACTAAAAAAACAAGAATATGCTTTAAAATTGGAAAAACAAGTAGCAGATTTAAAACAGAAAACCATTCGTTTGGCTGAATTAGAGAATCGTGTGCGCCGAATGGAAATTATCGAAGAAGAAGCACGGGATGTTTTGAAAAAGAATGGACAAGAAGATGTAGAAATTCATAATCATGTGGAAGCCCAACAAATTTTGAATGAAAATCGAAAACAGCAGATTCAAAATAAAGGTGTTTCGGAGTAGTTCCTGAAAGGATGACAAGATGTTAACAATACTTATTTTATTACTTTTAGCCTTTGGATTTTATACAGGAGCTAAACGAGGCTTGATTTTACAAGTGCTCTATTCGGTAGGTTACTTAATTTCATATTTTGTTGCTCGAACCTATTACAAAGAGGTCGCCTCTCATTTAGAATTGTATATTCCATATCCATCGGTTACGCCAACGTCAAAGCTTGTCTTTTTTAATCAAGAGATTTCTTTAGACTTGGACAAAGCCTTTTATTCAGCGGTTGCGTTTTTATTATTGCTGTTTGCAGGCTGGTTAGTCGTTCGCTTTTTAGCGATCTTTTTACATGGATTAACATTTATTCCAGTTTTGAAACAGGTAAATGGACTATTAGGTGGCGTATTAAGTGTTCTTGTATTATACGTGGGTCTTTTTCTAGTGTTAGCTACGGCGTCAATGATTCCGTCAGATATTGTCCAAAATCAGTTTCGGTCAAGTGGCTTGGCACGAGGCATTGTAAAAAATACCCCAATTCTAACAAAACAAGCATATGAATTATGGGTTGAACCAATTACGAAATAAAGCTGAATGGGACTGAGATAGAGATAAGAAGTAAGTGAGCAAAGCGAAACTTCTTATGTTATGTCTCAGTCTTTTCAACAAATGAAAAAGTTAGAAAAGTAGGTGGAAAAATGAATCAGCGTATTCTATCAACATTAGGGTTTGATAAAGTAAAACAACAGTTGTTGCAATTTATTGTGACAGCTCAGGGGACAAACGAAGTTTCGGAATTATTACCGATTGCTGATGAAAATAAAATTCAATCATGGCTAAATGAAACACAGGATGGTTTAAAAGTTCAACGATTACGTGGTGGAATCCCCATTCCTAAATTAGAAAATATCCAACCACACATGAAACGGATTGAAATTGGTGCGGATTTAAATGGCATAGAATTAGCACAAGTAGGCCGTGTCTTGTCGACTACTTCAGAACTGACTCGTTTTTTTGATGAGTTAAGTGAAAATGAAGTGGATTTTGAACGTTTATATATGTGGCGAGAGCAACTAGAAGTTTTGCCTGAATTAAATCGCCAACTCAAACAAGCCATTGATGATGATGGCTACGTCACAGATGAAGCTTCGCCAGCCTTAAAGGCAATTCGGCAAAATATT
The DNA here is from genome assembly GCF_051715085.1 of Enterococcus sp. AZ050. Lineage (NCBI taxonomy): Bacteria > Bacillati > Bacillota > Bacilli > Lactobacillales > Enterococcaceae > Enterococcus > Enterococcus sp. AZ050. Next base: position 156,734 of record NZ_JBIOTC010000001.1, read on the forward strand.
CGACGTAGTGAACAGACCATTCGAGAAGAACTAGATAGTATTATTCGTGGGAAAAACGCACGTTATCTGAGTGATGCCCTTGTTACTATGCGAAATGAACGCTACGTGATTCCAGTCAAACAAGAATATAAAAATATTTTTGGTGGCGTGGTTCACGACCAAAGTGCTTCAGGTCAAACCTTATTTATTGAACCTAAACAAATTTTAGAAATGAATAATCGTTTGCGACAACAACAAATTGCCGAAAGAAATGAGATTACTCGCATCTTGGCAGAACTGTCGGCTGAGTTGGTTCCTTATCGCCGAGAAATTACGCATAACGCTTATGTCATCGGTAAACTTGATTTTATTAATGCTAAGGCGCGACTAGGAAAAGAACTAAAAGCAGTTGTTCCAGAAATTAGTCAAGCAAATCATGTAGTTTTTAAACAAGCCCGGCATCCACTATTGGATCCAGAAAAAGCTGTAGCCAATGACATTGTGATTGGAGAAGAATATCAAGCAATTGTGATTACAGGGCCTAATACCGGCGGGAAAACCATTACTCTGAAAACGTTAGGTCTTTTACAATTAATGGGCCAAGCTGGATTACCTATTCCAGTGGAAGAAGAGAGTAAAATGGGTATTTTTACAGAAGTATTTGCGGATATCGGGGATGAACAATCGATTGAACAAAGTTTAAGTACTTTCTCTTCACATATGACGAATATCGTGTCTGTCTTAAAGAAAGTCGATCATCAAAGTTTAGTACTATTTGATGAATTAGGTGCTGGGACAGATCCGCAAGAAGGGGCCGCTTTAGCGATTGCCATTTTAGATTCATTGGGTGCTAAAGGAGCCTATGTGATGGCAACAACCCATTATCCTGAATTAAAAGTGTATGGCTATAATCGAGCTGGAACAATCAATGCCAGTATGGAATTTGATGTAGATACTTTGAGTCCAACCTATCGTTTATTAATTGGCGTGCCTGGCCGAAGTAATGCTTTTGAAATTTCGAAACGTCTTGGATTAGACAACAGTATTATTGAAGCTGCAAAACAAATAATGGACGGTGAAAGTCAAGATTTAAACGAAATGATTGAAGACCTGGAAAACCGTCGCAAAATGGCCGAAACTGAATATTTAGAAGCTCGCCACTATGTCGATGAATCGGCCGCTTTGCATAAAGAACTGAAAGAAGCCTACCAAGTGTTTTTTGAAGAACGAGAAAAAGAATTACAAAAAGCGCGGAAAGAAGCGAATAAAATTATTGCAGAAGCGGAAGAAAATGCGGAAACCATTATTTCTGATATTCGCAAAATGCAATTGGAAAGTGGCCAACAAGGTGGTGTCAAAGAACATCAGTTAATTGATGCGAAAACACAACTTTCTCAATTACACCATGAAGAAACCAAGCTTGCTAAAAACAAAGTGCTGAAGAAGGCGAAAGAACAGAAAAAATTAAAAGCTGGCGATGAAGTAATTGTCAATACTTACGGCCAACGAGGGACCTTATTAAAAGACAACGGCAAAGGACAATGGCAAGTCCAATTAGGCATTTTAAAAATGAACGTATCTGAAGAGGATATGACGCCTGTCGCTCCACAAAAAGAAGCAAAACCAAGAGTTACAACGGTTCGTTCTGCAGAAAGCAGTCATGTTGGCACACAACTAGACTTACGTGGCAAACGCTACGAAGAAGCATTGGCAGAAGTTGACCAATACATTGATGCTGCGATTCTAGCGGGCTATCCACAAGTAACCATTGTTCACGGCAAAGGAACAGGTGCATTAAGAACCGGAATAACGGAATTTTTAAAAAATCACCGCAGTGTGAAAAGCTATGAATTTGCGCCACAAAACCAAGGTGGTAATGGTGCAACTGTCGTAAAATTCCAATAAACAAGGACTTACAATAAGTAAGCAGAACGCTCGCTATCTTAAAGATGACGTGTTATACTAAGCATGTAATAAGAGTAAAGAGTAGGAGGTTTGTGAAATGACACAAGCAATTACCGATAAAGATTTTGCAACAGAAACAGATGAAGGATTAGTCTTAATCGACTTTTGGGCAACTTGGTGTGGCCCTTGTCGTATGCAAGCACCCATCTTAGAACAATTATCTGAAGAATATGATGAAGACGAAGTGAAAATCGTCAAAATGGATGTGGATGAAAATCCTGCAACACCAGCAAGTTTTGGAATCATGAGCATCCCAACATTGCTATTGAAAAAAGATGGCGAAGTTGTTGAAAAAGCAGTCGGTGTTCATACAAAAGACCAATTGCAAGCAATGATTGCCAAACACTTATAAACGTTGATTAGTCATTACGAATAGTCTGATTCAGTCTGAAGAGAAATCATTAGCGATTGTCTTTTCAGGCTGTTTCTTTCGTACATAAAGTAGCGGCTTTTTTTGTTTAATTACAAAAAGAGGTGTATAATAGACGAAGCATTTTGTTAGAAAGGAAGTATCGTATGAACGAACGAATAAAAAATAAATTAGCACTGCTTCCTGATCAACCTGGTTGTTATTTAATGAAAGATAAAAACGGCACGATTATCTATGTTGGGAAAGCCAAAATTTTGAAAAACCGTGTCCGATCTTATTTTCGTGGTAGCCATGATACTAAGACAGAACGATTAGTCAGTGAAATCGATGATTTTGAATATATTGTGACAGAATCGAATATTGAAGCACTTTTATTAGAAATTAATTTAATCCATAAAAATAATCCCAAATATAACATCATGTTAAAAGACGATAAAACCTATCCTTTTATCAAAATCACAAACGAAAAATATCCTCGTTTAATGATTACTCGAAAGGTTTTAAAAGACAAAGCGTTATATTTCGGGCCATATCCAGATGTAAATGCAGCGAATGAAACAAAGAAACTGTTAGATCGGCTTTTTCCTTTGCGAAAATGTAATCCGTCGCAAAAAACACCTTGTTTGTATTACCATTTAGGGCAATGTCTGTGTCCCTATGCTTTTGATGTGGATCCGCAAGTCTACAAAGATATGGTGGAAGAGATTAAAGGGTTTCTCTCTGGTGGACATACAGAAATTCAGGACCGCTTACAAGAAAAAATGGCTTATGCAGCAGCACATATGGAATTTGAAAAAGCTGCAGAATTTCGCGATCAAATTAAAGCGATTGAAACAGTTATGACCCGCCAAAAAATGACGAATGTGGATTTAATTGATCGTGATGTGTTTGGTTATGCTGTTGATAAAGGCTGGATGTGTGTCCAAGTATTCTTTGTCAGACAAGGAAAATTAATCGAACGTGATGTATCGATTTTTCCATTTTATGATGATGCCAGTGAAGCATTTTTAACTTTTATTGGACAATTTTATCAAGAGAATGAGCATTTTGTGCCAAAAGAAGTCTTGATTCCTGATGACATTGATAAAGAAAGCGTCGAAGCTTTATTAGCTACGAAAGTCTTGCAGCCGCAACGGGGAGAAAAGAAAAAACTGGTTAAATTAGCCAGTAAAAATGCTGCAGTTGCTTTAAATGAAAAATTCGATTTGATTGTACGGAAACAAGAACGAACAATTGGCGCAGTTGAAAAATTAGGCAATGCGATGAACATACCTGCGCCCATTCGAATTGAAGCATTTGATAATTCAAATATTATGGGAACAAACCCTGTTTCTGCGATGGTTGTGTTTATTGACGGACGGCCAGCTAAAAATGAGTATCGAAAATATAAAATAAAAACCGTCCAAGGTCCTGATGATTACGCTTCCATGAGAGAAGTCATTTATCGCAGATATTCACGAGTTTTAAAAGAAGGCTTGCCTTTTCCTGATTTAATTTTAATCGATGGTGGTAAAGGTCAAGTCGATGTTGCTAAAGATGTGTTAGTCAATCAACTAGGAGTCGATATTCCTGTAGCTGGATTAGCCAAGAACGACAAGCACAAAACGAGTGAACTTTTATTTGGTCCAAACTTAGAAGTTGTACCATTGGAAAGAAACTCACAAGAATTTTTCTTGTTGCAACGAATCCAAGATGAAGTCCATCGTTTCGCCATCACATTCCATCGTCAATTACGTAGTAAAAATAGTTTTGCTTCCAAATTAGATAACATTGAAGGCTTGGGACCGAAACGCAAAAAAAATCTTTTAAAAGAATTTAAATCGCTTAAAAATATTACGGCAGCCAGTGTTGAAGAATTAAGAAAAGCTGGGTTACCTGAAACTGTCGCAAAGAATGTGTATCGTCATTTGCACCAAGAAACAACCTCTGAGATAGAAAAATAAAGGGAAATGAAACAGACAAATTAGGTGCTTTTCCTAATTTGTCTGTTTTTTTTATTCAATTTTTTCTTGAAAGTTCAACTTTTCATGAAAAAATTGAACTTTCAAGAAAAAATGATAACGATTTCTTTCGTGATATACTAAAACTAACTTAAAAGAGAGGACGTCTGATCATGAAAATACTAACACCCGTTTATCAAATAAAATTTAAAAAAGTACCAAATCAATTACTGATTGATGAGCGTTTAATAAATGAATTGGGTACGTGGCTGAATCGTACAGGTCGAATTTGGGCCTGCCAATCATCAAAATCGGCAAAGGAATTTAAAAATACATTTTATGAAAGTACAGGCTTGTCCGCAAATGAAGTGCATATTTCTGCCGAGACGGATGGTCTTTTTCGTTTAGCAGAAAATAAAGCGTCTGATTAAAGTGCAGCATCTTTCCATAACAATTGTCATTGACAAGCCAACACAGTAAAGATACGATATGAGTAACTAAACAGCGGTTTAGAAAAAGTGAAGGGGGCGTTTATGTGTTAGAGGTAAAAGAGTTAGTCAAAACCTTTGGGGATTTTAAAGCAGTTGATCATGTATCCTTTACGATACCGGACGGGAAAATTTTAGGATTAATTGGCCAAAATGGTGCCGGGAAAACAACTACGTTTCGCTTGATTTTAAATTTTTTAACACAAGATAGCGGGTCGGTTTTATGGAATGGTCAACCATTAAACGAAAAAGAATACAATATTATTGGTTATTTACCAGAAGAACGGGGTTTATATCCTAAAATTACGATTGAAGACCAACTAATTTATTTCGCTTCATTGCGGGGGAAAACTAAAAAAGAAATTGAACCTAAAATTGACTTTTGGATGGAAAAATTTCAAGTTAAAGGCAAAAAAACGGATAAAGTTAAATCTTTATCAAAAGGCAATCAACAAAAAGTTCAATTGATTGCGACACTTATTCATGAACCGAAGTTAATTATTTTAGACGAACCATTCAGTGGCTTGGATCCAGTTAATGCAGAATTATTAAAAGACGGCATTATTGAATTGAAAAATCAAGGTTCTTGTGTCATTTTTTCCAGTCATAATATGGACAATGTGGAAAAAATCTGTGACCATTTAGTCATGTTAAAAAATGGACGCATGGTTTTAGATGGTCAGGTTCATGAAATTCGACAACAATTTGGTCGAACAAAATTATTTTTAGAATCACCGTTATCTGTTGAGGAAGTTGCTGCTACAGCAGGTGTGAAAGAAGCACACTTGCGACAAGATGGCGTCTTAGAAGCGACATTAGAAAACGCTGAAGTGGGCAAAGTGTTGTTTGATAAAGCGACAGCCAACGGCTACATTCCAATGTTTAATCAACAACCACCAACATTGGAAGAAATTTTCAAAATGAAAGTAGGTGGGCAAGATGAGTAAATTTTGGATTATTGCGACTGATGTCTATAAGAAAAATGTGAAGTCGCTGTCTTTCTTAATCATGATTTTAGCGCCATTTCTTCTTGTAGGAATTGTTTACTTAGCGGGCTCTCTAGCTAGCGGTTTTTCAGGAGATACTACCATTGGTCTGGTTTCGGAAAATCAAGCGCTCGTTAAAGAGTTGACAAAGAATAAAACAGAGGACTTTTCTTTCAAAGCTGTTTCTTCTGAGAAAAAGGCCCAAGAACAATTAAAAGACGAGAAAATTGATGCCTATTTACTTTTGGACACTACAGATAATCAGATTTCTGGTCAGCTTTACTCTGAACGCTCTTTAGGAAATGCAACCGAGATGCTAATCCCTCAAATGTTAAACCAATTACAAACAATGGCGAATGCCAATCGTTTAAACCTAACAGCTGAGCAAGTTGCCATGTTGAATCAACAAGCAACATTTAAAAAAGCCAAAATTAGTTTTGATGAGAATGGTAAAATAAAAACAGGAGAAGATAACACAGGGATTCAAATGGCGTTAGCAATGGGGATAACAATTTTGTTATTTGTCTTCATCAGCAGTTATTCTTCAATTATTGCCCAAGAGATTGCTTCTGAAAAAGGCACTAGAATCATGGAAGTTATTCTCTCTAGTACAAAAGCGCAAACCCATTTTTATGGCAAATTAACTGGGGTTATTCTAGTAGCTTTAACACAAATTTTTATTTACGGAGTGGCGTTTGTTCTCGGCTATTCTCAATTGAAAAATCTTGATTTTATGAAAAGTCTATTAAGTGGTATTTCACCACAAAGTATCTTTTCATCAACCTTTATTTTTACATTAGGCTTTTTCATTATTGGTATTCTCGTTTTTGCTGTTTTGGCAGCACTTTGTGGTTCTCTTGTTTCCAAACCAGAGGATACAGCAAAAGCAGTTCAGCCCATCATGTATATTGGTTTAATCGGTTATATGATTGGCATTACGTTTGGGACGAATGATCCACAAAATATCGTGGTGAAAGTGACTTCCTTTATTCCGCTGATTTCGTCATACATTATGCCAGTACGCTTGGCGACCGAAACGGCATCAACAATGGAAGCAATTGTCTCATTAGTGATTTTGGCAGTCTTTGGAATTGTTTTAACAATCTTCTCTGCTCGTTTATACAAATCAAACGTTCTTGTATACAGCGAAGGCGGCATGATTCAATCCTTAAAACAGTCAATTTCTATTTTAAAAAATGAACAAAAGCATAAATAATTTTTGTTTAACTCTAAAAGGACCCGGTAAATCAGTCAAAGTGACTGATCTGCCGGGTCTTTTTTAGGCACCGTTCGTCGTTCAACAAGACGAACGGTTAATTTTTTTTCAGGAATGTTCGTCTGATTTAATTGGTTGTATAGGTAAATAAATGAGTTTTCGGCTTGATACTGAATGGCATAATCAACAGTCGTAATATGCATCAACTCACTGACATAACTATTATCAAAGCCAATGACAGCGACATCTCGAGGAACGGCATAATTTAGATTTTCAAGTTCTGAAATAAACTCAGCTGCTACGTGGTCATTATAAAAGGCCAAAGCTTCTGGCTTGTCGGTTAATTGTTGCCAGTAATGGGCAATTTTGCGACCAGAATGGTTAGTATACTGATCATTAATCAGCCACTCAGCTTGCCAAGGTGCCTGAGTGTTTTCATAAAAATCTTTCATTGCACGTTTTCGTGCGTGCGTGTTTAAATTTTCGGGATTACCGAGGACATGACCGATTTTTTGGTATCCTTGTTGTTGTAAATATTCTAAGGAACGATAGTAACCAGAGTAATGATCAATGTAGGAAGAGTATATATTAGGTGAATCGATACGATGCCAGGTTGCTAAAGGGCCATACGCGCTGTAAGGCTCAATCACCGACCATTCATTTGTTCGTGTCAATAAAAACAAGCCATCTAATTGTTTGTATTTTAATTGGTTCAAGGCATCAATTTCTTTCTGCTGATCGCCATCTGTAAAAATAAGGTTACGGAATAATTGTATTTTTTGGCAATTGAAATAAAGCGATTCAAGAAAATACCTAAGGAACCTAAATAGCTAGGGGCTAAAAAGCCAATAGTTTTTGTGGCACCTGCTCGTAAATTCCGCGCCACATAATTCGGGGTATAATTTAATTCTTTCATTGCTTTGAGAATTTTTTCTTGACTATCGGCACTCACATATCCTTTTCCAGAAATTAAGCGAGAAACAGTCGATTTCGAGACACCGGCAACTTTTGCTACATCAATGATAGACGTCATTTTTTACCTCCAAAGTGGAATGTATTCTTATAAGAAGTATAGCATACATTTTTTTGAAAATAGTGCTTGACATGGGAACATTCCCATAATTTATCCTAAAGATGTAAACGATAACAATTTAATCAAGGAGGAAGAAGACGGATGACAAGAGGAGCATTAAAAATTGCAACAATTGGTGGCGGTTCTAGTTATACACCTGAATTAATTGAAGGATACATTAAAAGAAAAGATGAACTGCCAATTAAGGAAATTTGGTTAGTCGATATTGAAGCTGGTAAAGAAAAATTGGAAATCGTTGGGGCAATGGCGAAGCGCATGATTAAAGCTGCTGGTTTAGATTGGGAAGTTCATTTAACATTGGACCGTGAAGCAGCCTTAAAAGGGGCGGATTTTGTTTCAACACAGTTTCGTGTAGGATTATTAGATGCTCGCATTAAAGATGAACGGATTCCTTTGTCACATGGGGTATTAGGCCAAGAAACAAATGGCGCGGGAGGAATGTTTAAAGCATTTCGAACAATTCCTGTCATTTTAGCTATTATTGACGATATGAAACGTCTTTGCCCAGATGCTTGGTTAGTGAATTTTACTAATCCAGCTGGAATGGTTACGGAAGCTGCAATTAAACATGGCGGTTGGAAAAAAACAGTTGGCTTATGTAATGTGCCGATTGGTCATAGAAAACAAGCGGCCGAAATGCTGGGAATTCCAGAAGAAGACTTATTCTTTAAATTTGCTGGAATTAATCATTTCAATTGGCACCGCGTTTGGGACAAAGAAGGACAAGAGCGAACACAAGAACTCATTGATTTAATTTACGGACCTAAGCAAGAGCAAGAAAGTCATTTGAAAAATATTTTTGATGCGCCGTTCCATTATGAACAGTTAAAAGATTTAGGAATGTTACCATGTGGTTATCATCGCTATTATTATATTGAAGATGAGATGTTGAAGCATTCCATCGAAGAGTATGAACGGGGCGAAACAAGAGCACAAGTGGTTAAAGAAACGGAAGGTCGTTTGTTTGAATTGTATAAAGATCCCAAACTAGATTACAAACCAAAAGAATTAGAAGAACGGGGCGGCACACACTATAGCGATGCAGCTTGTGAAATGATTGCATCAATTTATAATGATAAACGAACGGATATGGTTGTTTCTACTGAAAATAATGGGACAATTACTGATTTACCGTATGATTGTGTTGTAGAAGTATCTGGACCTGTAACAGCACATGGCCATGAACCTTACAACTGGGGGGCCTTTCCGCCAGCAGCACGAGGAATTATTCAAAATATGAAAGCTATGGAAGAAACGGTTATTCGAGCAGCCATCAATGGTGATTACGGCGCAGCATTGCATGCTTTCACTATTAATCCATTAGTTCCTGGCGGCGTCATGGCGAAGACCTTGTTGGACGAATTATTAATTGCCCACAAAGCGCATTTACCGAATTTTGCAGATGCGATTAATAAAATTGAAGAAACACAACCAGAAACAGTCACATATGTGGCCGAATTAATGAAAAGTAATTAAAAAATATCGCACGCTAAAGATTCGTTTAGTGTGCGATACTTTTTTTAGAATAGGAAGCAAAGGATTCCGTTTTTTTCTTGACAGTAAAATGATAGGTTTGTTGCCGGAACAGCCATTGAATACCAGAGTAAATTAAAATTTCAGCAATAATAAATGTCGAAAGTTTCTGTGCGGAAAGGAATAATAGCGTTAAAATTAAAAATAAGACGACACAGGTATAAAAAACGTGTTGTAATTTTTTAGAATTGATAATCGTGATTTCTTTGGTATCTTCAGTAACTTCAATGCGCCGATAAAATTGGCACCAGCCTTCATAGAACGTTAAAACATCCCCAGGATCAGCCTCAATTTCAATAGGTACATTAGTAAAAAGTTTCCCTTGATGCACACCATTTTTATAAAATGTAAAATAGCGTAACGCGCCCCAAGCTGATGTTTTTCGTGTCAATGTAATCTTCATGGTTTTCACCTCCGTCTTTATTTTGCCATAGTTTCGGTAAAATTGTATCCTACTAAAGTCCGATTCTCTGATTTTAGGGCCAGAATTGACAGATTACCCGATGTTGCGCAAGCAAAACAAGAGCGAAAAATTATTTTTCCTACTAATAATCAGTTCTCTTTATACAATCCATATCCAATTAGAATTGAAAATTTAACTTTCGCTTATGAGAATCGAGCAATTCTTAACCAAGTGAACGTTCAAATTCCTTTAAACGAAAAAATAGCACTTTGTGGAAAAAATGGTGCTGGGAAGAGTACTTTTCTTCAACAAATTGAAGCCCGTCACCCGGCCATTTACTTTTCTCCCAAAGTCCGGTTAGGAACGTATCATCAATTAGATTATCGATTAAAAAATGATGAACCACTGTTGACTTATTTATTGAAGCGGACAAATTATTCTGAAAAGATTGTGCGTTCACTTTTATATCGGCTAGGTTTTCAACAAGAAAATTTACAGACAAAGATATCTTCTCTAAGTGGTGGCGAAGCCATAAAAATTACTTTGGCGCAATTGTTTATAGAACCAAATAATATCATCTTATTGGATGAACCCACCAATTTTCTTGATTTAGAGACAATCCAAGCACTTGAAGAATTTATAAGTGCCTATCAAGGAACAGTAATTTTCACCTCGCATGATGAAACGTTTGTGGAAAAAGTAGCCACCCGCACTATTTATTTAGAAAACGGGAAAATTATTGATAAATAAAAAAAGCAAACAAAAAGTCGCTATTTTAGCGACTTTTTGTTTAGACTTCTTCAATTGGTAAATAGGTGTATTCTGCAATTTCTGCGGCATGGGAGCCAGCAACATGTCCAGTGACAAATGCAGCTGTAACATTGTAGCCTCCAGTATAGCCATTAATATCTAAAAGTTCACCAGCAAAAAATAAACCATTGACTAATTTGCTCTCCATTGTTTTAGGGGTCACTTCTTTGAGGGAAATCCCACCGCCTGTGACAAAAGATTTTTCCAAGGGCAATGTTTTCGTAACAGTGAACTGAAAGTCTTTCAGTAGTTCCACAAAGGAAAGACGTTGCTTTTCTGTTAGTTGTTTGGCAGGCACTTCTTCAATTGCTAGTTTCTCTAGATAAAAAGTGAGCAGACGTTCTGGTATTAAAGAATGAAAGGCATTTTTTGCCACTTTATTTGGCTGTTCCTCAATCATGTAATCAACATTTTTCAGCACTTCTTCAAAAGATTTTGTCGGAAACACATCCAAGGCTACCGTGACAGGTTGATTGCCGTTGCGAGTTAATTCTTGGTTAATAAAACTAGAGCAGCGGAGCGCGGCAGGTCCTGAAATGCCAAAATGTGTAAACAGCATATCCATTTGATGATTAACTAAAGGTTTTCCTTTTTGGTTCAAAACAGTTAAATTAATATCTTGTAAAGAGAGACCTTGCAACGTTTTATCAAGGATAAAAGGTTCTTCAGAAATAATAGGCGATTCGGTAGGGTAGAGTGGGCTGATAGTATGCCCCATTTTTTTGGCTAGTTTATAGCCATCACCAGTTGCTCCTGTGGAAGGATAAGTGCGGCCGCCAGTTGTTAATACAACACACGGTGCATAAATTTTTTCCAGTTCGGTTTCAACGCCAATTATTTGATCGTCTTTTCGTAGTAATTTTGTGACCTGTGTTTTTGTAAAAACAGTGACTCCTAATTCGTTAATGCGGTTAAATAGCGCATCAACAATTGACTTCGATTTATCTGTAACAGGGAACATGCGTCCGTGATCTTCTTCTTTTAAGTGAATACCATTGGATTCAAAAAAGTTCATGATATCATAGTTATCAAATTGTGAAAATGCGCTGTACAAAAATTTTCCATTCCCAGGAATAAATGAAATGATTTCTTCTGCGGGCCGATTATTGGTTACATTACAGCGACCGCCACCAGTCATTAATAATTTTTTCCCAACACGGCGATTTTTTTCAATCAATAATACTTGAGCACCAGCTTCTGCGGCCGCAATCGTGGCCATCATACCACTCGTCCCAGCACCGACAATAATTACATCAAATTTCTTCATAGTTCTCCTCCAATTCAATAGGTAGTGTACCATAATTACAGGATTTTTTCTGGATTTAAGGAAAAAATAAACGTTTGACTATGGTAATTTTTGAATTTTCAGTTAAAATAAACCTATAACAATGAGAGGATGATTAAATGGACGCAAAACAATATGTTAAAAATATTCAAGAAAAGATTCACCAATTAGACCAAGGTCAAACAGAATATTTACAAGCAGTCGATGAGTTTTTACCAACCGTAGAAGGTTTTTTAGAAAAAAATCCTCAATACATTGAAGCAAATGTTTTAGGTGTCTTGATTGAACCTGAACGTATTTTTCAATTTCGTGTGCCGTGGCAAGATGACCAGGGCAATTGGCATGTGAACAGAGGCTATCGTGTCCAATATAATTCAGCGATTGGACCATACAAAGGTGGTTTGCGGTTTCATCCAAGTGTGAATTTAAGTGTGATGAAGTTTTTGGCCTTTGAACAAATTTTTAAAAATAGTTTAACTGGTTTGCCAATCGGTGGCGGCAAAGGCGGTAGTGATTTTGATCCAAAAGGTAAGTCAGATGCTGAAGTGATGCGCTTTTGTCAAAGTTTCATGACCGAACTTCAAAAACATATTGGTCCAAGTACAGATGTTCCAGCAGGCGATATTGGCGTAGGCGCTCGTGAAATTGGTTATTTGTTTGGCATGTATAAACGCTTGCGCAACTATGATGCAGGAGTGTTGACTGGAAAACCTTTAGGATACTGGGGAAGCCAAGCAAGAACAGAAGCGACGGGTTATGGAACGGTTTATTTTGTTAAACATTTATTAGCAGATAAAAACGATACGTTTGAAGGCAAAAAAGTCGCTGTTTCTGGTAGCGGGAATGTCGCAATTTATGCCATGGAAAAAGCAACTGAGCTAGGCGCCACAGTAATCACATGTTCCGATTCGTCTGGTTTTGTCTATGATCCAGAAGGAATTGATGTGGCGTTAGTAAAAGAACTAAAAGAAAAAAATCGTGAACGCATTTCAAAATATGTTGAAACACGTAAAGGCGCAACTTATTATGATAAAGAATCTGTTTGGGATTTCGAAACAGCGTATGACATTGCGTTACCATGTGCAACACAAAATGAAATCAACGAAAAGCAAGCCGCTATTTTAGTGAAAAATGGAGTGAAAGTCGTGGCAGAAGGCGCAAATATGCCTTGTACACTAGAAGCAGTCGCCGTTTTTGCTAAATCAGCTGTAATTTATTGTCCAGGTAAAGCCGCTAATGCAGGTGGTGTTGCGGTTTCTGCATTAGAGATGAGCCAAAATGCTGAACGTTTAGCTTGGTCCTTTGAAAAAGTTGACGGTATGCTAGATCAAATTATGCAAAACATTTATGAGACTTGTCGTGATACAGCTAACGAATATCAGGCACGAGATAACTTTGTTTTAGGTGCGAATATTGCTGGCTTTGAAAAAGTAGCGGCAGCGATGCTAAGTCAAGGACTCGTTTAATAACAAAAAATGCTAGGATTTCCTAGCATTTTTTCTTGGTTTGTTTGATTAAGAGAATAAATATCTCTAATTAAATAGTTAAAATTAAACAATTGGTCTATCCAAAAGAATTTGCTTGAAAAAATGTCTAAAAACACGTAAAGTATACATGTAGTAAGTTTACTTTCGAGGAGGAAAAGGAATGTCACACATTCAATTAGATTATTCCAAATTAGCACCATTTGTTGCTGACCATGAATTGGAATACATGCAAACACAAGTCACTGCAGTGGACAAAGCATTACGTGAAGGTACAGGAGCTGGTAATGATTTTACTGGCTGGATTGATTTACCAGAAAACTATGACAAAGAAGAATTCGCGCGCATTAAAAAAGCAGCAGCAAAAATTCAATCTGACTCTGAGGTATTAGTAGTCATTGGTATCGGTGGTTCATATTTAGGTGCCCGTGCAGCAATTGAATTTTTGACACATTCATTTAATAATCTATTATCAAAAGAAGAACGGAAAGCGCCACAAATCTTCTTTGCTGGAAATAGCATCAGCTCAACTTATTTAGCTGATTTAATCAATGTGATTGGTGATCGTGATTTTTCTGTCAACGTTATTTCAAAATCTGGAACTACGACAGAACCAGCGATTGCTTTCCGCGTCTTTAAAGAGTTATTAATTAATAAATATGGCAAAGAAGAAGCCAATAAACGTATTTATGCGACAACTGACCGTGCTAAAGGAGCAGTAAAAGTTGAAGCCGATGCGGAAGGTTGGGAAACATTTGTGATTCCTGATGATGTGGGCGGTCGTTTCACTGTTTTAACGCCAGTAGGTCTTTTACCAATCGCTGTTAGCGGTGCGGATATTGATCGTTTAATGGAAGGTGCAAATGATGCACGTAAAGAATACGGCGCAACGAGCGACTTAAAAGAAAACCAAGCCTATCAATATGCTGCGTTACGTAACATTTTATATCGCAAAGGCAAAACAACTGAAATGTTAATTAACTATGAGCCTGGCATGCACTATTTCTCTGAATGGTGGAAACAATTATACGGTGAATCAGAGGGAAAAGATGGCAAAGGTATTTTCCCAGCAGCCGCAGACTTTTCAACTGACTTACATTCTATGGGTCAATATGTTCAAGAGGGTATGCGTAACTTATTTGAAACAGTGGTTAAAATTGAAAATCCACGCCATAGCATTTCAATTCCAGAACAAAATGAAGATCTAGATGGCTTAGGCTATTTACAAGGAAAAGAAATTGACTTCGTCAATACAAAAGCGTTCGAAGGTACGTTGCTTGCTCACACAGATGGTGGTGTGCCAAACATGATCGTTAAAGTGCCAACAATGGATGCTTATTCATTAGGTTATGTTATGTACTTCTTCGAAATTGCAGTGGGCATCTCAGGTTACTTAAATGGGGTTAATCCATTTGACCAACCAGGTGTTGAAGCTTACAAACGCAACATGTTCGCTTTATTAGGTAAACCAGGTTTTGAAGAATTAGCAAAAGATTTAAATGCACGCCTATAATTTGTAAATAACAGAAGAAAAGAGCCAGAAACACTTAGGAACTGACCTAAGATTGTGAGACAGGAATAAAAAAGCATTTTCCTAGACTGCTGATTTCCGATAATCTATTTCCGATAATCTATCGGCGATTGGTAGTCTAGTTTTTGTTGAATTCGACTTTCATTATAATAAGTAATGTATTTTTTTACAATTTCTATTACAATAGATGTAGGTTCATTTGTGAGCCCATCTAAGTAGAACGTTTCAGACTTTAGTGAGGCATGAAACGATTCGATGCAGGCATTATCTGAAGGTGTCCCTTTGCGGGACATACTCATGGTAATGCCTTTTGTTTTTATTTGATTCTGGTAGTCAAAAGAAGTATAAACAGAGCCCTGATCACTATGCAATAGACAATCCGTTGTTTGGGGCAATTGATCAAGTGTATCCAGAACAAAAGCCGTATCTTGCTTATCACCGATGGTATAGGCAATAATTTCACCATTGTATAAATCCATAATTGAAGACAAATACAATTGCTTTTGACCAAAAGGCAGATAAGTAATATCTGTTACCAATTTCTTTAAAGGAGCGTCTGAAGAAAATTGTCTATTTAGCTTGTTCTCGACAACCGTGTAAGGTTGTCCCACTTTACTGCGTTTCTTCATTTTCACGCGACAATTCCAATGATATTTCTGCATAATCTTTTGTACGGTGTTTTTGTTTACTTTGTATTCCTGATTAATCAACGCAGTAATCTTTCGATAGCCATATCGAAACTTATGTTGGAAGCAAAGTCGACGAACAGCTTCTTCAAGAGGTGTTAACTTTCCCAAGTCTTTTCGATGAGTCCAACGATAATAAGTAGCTCGCGAAACGCCGAAAAGTTGACACAATGCAGTAATGGTTATTTTTCCTTTCATTCTTTTAACTAATTCTACAAATATTTCTGGCTCCACGTCCTTTCCAATTCTTTGTACTTTTTTAGCACCTCAATATGCATTTTTAAATAGTTATTTTCATTTCTAAGCTGTTGTTCATTTGATAGAATTTCTGGACCTTTTCCATAAGCATATTGTTTTCCAACGGGTTGAACCAGACGATGATTCTCGCCATTACGGTACCAACGCCACCATGTTTCAATTTGTGTTTTGTTTTTAATTCCTAATTCTGCCATAATTATTTTTACAGGAATATTCTCTTTTTTCATCTGTATAGCCATTTCTTTGATGTGAATCGGATAAGAAACTCGATTTCCCATTGAAAAAGCACCTCCTAGTTAAATTCATTTTAACGTGAATTCAACAAGAGGTGCTTTTTTATTTTGTCTCAGTTTATTGGGTCAGTTCACTTACGTTTCTGGCTCTTTTCTTCTGTTTAAATTATTTTTCCAATGGTTCGTTCCATTTTTTAGGACTCCAAATAGTTCCTTCCAATGCAACTTGAAGACTTTCATTATCATCTTCTAATTGTTCAATATATTTGATGGTTTCCTCGATAATAAAAGAATTGGGCTCTTCGCTGATTGACTGAAGTTGTTCTGCTAACCATGTATTTCTCATTTTTCTTCACCTCAAAATGTAGTCTATCATAGGTGAGCTTTTTAGTAATGAAACTTGCTTATTGGTTTTCCTTTAAAATAGCATAAATTCGTTCAATATCCGCTTGAGTACCTCTTAATTCATAGTCAGCTAAGAAGGGGAAGTTAAATTGTTCCGCATACTGTTTAGCTGTCAGGCAGTATTGGTGGTTAAAGTTTTTATTGCCGCTGCCCACCACGCCAGAGCAATAACGATAATTATTTTCAAAAGCAAGATATTCTCGCATGACTTCTGTTAAAATTTCGGTATTGCCGTTGTTGATGCCATCGCCACCATCTAAATAGGTAGGCACAAAAGTAAAAAATGGTTCTGTTTCTACTTCTAACGGAGAATTTTCCGAAATTTCTTTGAAAGTAATCGTAGGATTTTTTTCGTTTTGCTGATGTTGCTCTTCAGCATAAGTTGTTAAACGTTGAACAAATGAGCGTGTATTACCAGAGATTGAAATATATCGTATATTCATCAGAGATCCCTCCAAATAAATTTAATTGTTTACGTAAGTATAGCACATCTATGTGAAAAAAATTCAAGATCAATAATTATAAAGCGAAAAAAATAATGCCTTTTTATTACCTATTATAAAAGTGAAAATTTGTTATTTTAATTCATTTGGGTAAGTATTGAATTTTGCGAAAAACTTTGCTAAGATGGTAGAGTATTGAATAAAGAATGGTTGGGCGAAAGCTTCAAGGATTCAGTTCTTCAAGGGGTGAGAAGAACAATTTTTGAGTTTGCGCCTTTTTGCATACCTAAAACAAAAGGGCTGAGCGTATCTCTATTTCGCTAGTCCTTTTTCTTATATGCTAAAGGTGTAAAAACTAAGGAGGTGGAGACAATGGTACAAGAAGTACTAGAGCAAATCAAGGCAGCGGAAGATGCGGTGGAAGAGCATCGGCAACAAGCTAAGATGAATTGTCGTTTATATGAAGAACAGAAGCAAGAACGTTTAGCTAAACTACGTCAAGAGAGTGAAGAAGCTGTTGAAAAAGTGCTGACGGATTCACTAGCAACGCAAGAAAAGATGTTACAACTTGAAAAAGAACAACTTTTAGATGAAACAAAGCGCACTGAACAAGCGCTTCACGAACGTTATGAAGCGAACAAAGAACAAGTCATTGATTCAATTATTGAGAGGGTGAAAGACGTTTATGGCAGTTAGTAAAATGGAAAAAATGACAATAATTGCCGCTGCCGAAAAAGAAGCAGCAATTCTACAAGCCATTCAAGGCTTGCAAATTGTCGAAGTAAAACGGATTTTTCATTCGCCTGAAGAAGAACAAGCCTTAAAGAGTCAATATTCTTTTTTACAAGCAGAACAGTCAACTGAACAGCTACGTAAATATGAAACGATGCTACAACAATTGCAAGAGCTTCTTTTATTTTTGACACGCTCTTCAGGAAAAGGCTTAAAGATAAAAAGAAAAGTCTATACCTTAGAAGAGTTGGAACAAACCTTTGATGAAAAAACATTACAAAGCTATTTGACGGAATTAAAGAATATTCAAGAATCTTTGAAACAAATTCAAACGGATCGTCAAGGGTTAGAAGCAGAAGAAGAATTATTAGGCCGCTGGCAATATCTGGATGTTCTACCACACAAACAGCAGTTAAAAAGTAGTCATGTCGTTCATGGTTCGATAAATCTAGCCAATAAAGCCAGTTTCTTGAGCGCTTTGTCTCAATGGCCAACGGTTTATTTTGAAGAAATTTATCAAAGTATGCATCATAGTTACTTTACACTCGTTTACCTGAAGGAACATCAGCAGAGTGTAACCGAGTTATTAAACCAATATAGTTTTGACCCACTCCAATACCGTTATGATGTTCCGCCTAAAGAGGCATATCAACAAGTCAAAGAACGATATGAAATTTTACAAAAAGAAGAAAAAGCCTTAAAGCAACAACTGGCTTCTTATCATGATTTCTATGAAACGTTTTGCTTGGCTGAAGAAGTCTTATTGGCGGTTATCCAAAGAGAACAAGCACGTCAACATTTGTTAAATGCTTCATCATTTTTCATCTTGCAAACGTGGATTCCAGTCGAAGAAAAAGCCGAGATTTTGACAGCGATTGAAGAAAAAGTTCCTAAGGACGAAATAGCTCTTACTTTTGAAAATCCTACGAAGGCGGAAATTGAGACGGATATACCAGTTAAATTAGCGAATAATAAATTGGTGCAGCCGTTTGAAATGTTAACAGAGATGTATAGCTTACCAAAATATGAAGAAGTTGATCCGACACCTGCGATGATGCCGTTTTATCTAGTCTTTTTTGGTATGATGGTAGCGGATATTGGCTATGGCTTACTGATGCTACTCTTGTCTATTATTGCTTTGAAAGCATTTGTTTTACCGAGAGGCATGAAACGTTTTGCCGACTTTTTCTTGATTTTATCATTTCCAACAATTATTTGGGGCTTCATTTACGGTTCGTTTTTCGGTGCAGCATTACCGCCAACAATGTTTGGAATCAAATCACCATTTCCGATTTTATCAACGACCGAAGATGTAAATACGATTCTTATTTTATCGGTTATTTTTGGGTTTATCCAATTGGTTGTCGGTCTAATGATTAATGGGATTCAGTTATCAAAACAAAAGCGCTATTTAGATAGTATTAACGAAAGTTACGCTTGGTTAGGGATTTTGTTTGGTTTAGCATTGTTAGTCGTTGGTAAATTAGTGGTTAAAAATGAAGGCTTATTTACAGCAGGTGCGATTTTAGCTAGTCTTTCTGCCATTGCAATTATTGTGATTCCAATGATTCAATCGAAGGCCAAATTAAAAGGTTTAGCCAAAGGACTGTATGGACTATACGGCGTGACAGGTTATGTCGGTGACTTAGTTAGTTATACACGTTTGATGGCGTTAGGAATTGCTGGGGGAAGTATTGCTTCAGCGTTTAATATGCTCGTAGAGTTCATGCCGCCAGTTGCCCGTTTTAGTGTGGGCATCTTGCTGTTAATTGTTTTACATGCGTTAAACATATTCTTATCGTTATTAGGTGCTTATGTTCATGGCGCACGTTTGCAATATGTTGAGTTCTTTGGAAAATTTTACACAGGCGGTGGCCGGGCGTTTAATCCGCTAAAAACAAAAGAAAAGTATGTCAATGTTGAGAAAAAATAGAAAATTATTTATTGGAGGAAAATAGAGATGATGGATTACTTAATTAATAATAATGGTGGAATTGTTTTTGCAGTATTAGGAATGGCGATGGCGACAATTTTTGCTGGGATTGGATCAGCCAAAGGGGTTGGCTTTACTGGGGAAGCAGCAGCAGCTTTAACGACGGAGCAGCCAGAAAAATTTGGTCAAGCGTTAATTTTACAGTTATTACCAGGTACACAAGGACTATACGGTTTCGTTATTGCTTTCTTAATTTATATTAACTTAGGAAACGATATGAGTATGGTTCAAGGATTGAACTATTTTGTAGCAGCTTTACCAATTGCTTTTGCAGGATTGTTCTCTGGGATTGCCCAAGGTCGTGTAGCCGCTGCGGGGATTCAAATTTTAGCGAAGAAACCAGAACATGCAACAAAAGGAATTATCTATGCTGCCATGGTTGAAACTTATGCCATCTTAGGGTTCGTAATTTCCTTCTTACTTGTATTGAACGTCAAATAATTGAGGAGGCAGATGGATGGATGCCATTGAAAAAATCATCAGTGAAATTAAGCAGCAAGGAAAGCAAGAAGTCGAAGCCTATGTCACCAGTGAACAAACGCGCATCGATCAAGAATTCCAAGCAGCACAACAAGAAATTTTGCTGAAGCAAGAACATGAAATAGAAAAACGACAACAACAATTATTAAAAGAATTTAAACAACGCCAACAACGGCAAACACTAGAAATTCGTCAAGATGCATTAAATAAAAAACAAGCATATCTTAACCAATTATTTGATGAAGTGGTCTTAAAGATGAGTGAATGGTCAGCGGAAGAATTTCAACAATTTATGAAAGCACAATTAGGTTCACTTGAATTAACAGGAAAAGCGACCATTCTTTTAGGAGAGTATTCTCAAACGAAAGTGACGCAAGAATGGCTGACCGCTCTTTCTGATGCTACTGTTCAATGGGAGCTTTCAGAGGAAGTTGTTCCAAAAGAAAGTGGCTTTATCGTTGCAAAAGACGGTTTGGATTATAATTTTCTCTTTTCAGCATTAGTTGAAGAGATTCAAAAAACAGAAGGCTTTAAAGTAGCAGAAAAACTTTTCAGTTAAGAAGGGAGGACGTAGCATGAGAAAACCAACGTATCATCAAATTAATCCGCTGATTCGTTTAAAAGAAACGGAGCTGCTTTCTGAGCAACAGTTTCAACAACTTTTAGAAGCGGAAACAGTTGAAGACATTAAAAATATGTTAAAAAGTACGGTTTATCAACCTTATTTAACCGAAACTTTTGAAGAAAAATTTGACTACCATTCTTCTGAAGCGCTGGGAAATCTTTATCGCTGGTTATATGAAATGGCTCCAGAACCAGCTGTAGTAACGTTGTATACGATGCGTTTTACCTTCCATAACTTGAAAATTTTGACGAAAGCTGAGCGAATAGGTAAAGATTTTGATTATCTTTATTTAGAAGATGGTCGTTATTCTCTAAACACAGTCAAAAGTGCCATTCATACAAAAAACTCTTCCGAACTTGAGCCAGCATTATTAGAAGTGATCCGTGATGTTTTTGCCTATCTGGAAGAAGGCGGTTTGCCGCAAGCAATTGATATCCTTTATGATCGAGCATTTTTACAGCAACAGCGAAAATTAGCGGATGAATTGGGCTATGAAGAGTTAACGAAGGAAGTCATCGCTTTTATTGATTTAACCAATCTATCAACGATGGCTAGAGGGATTGTTCAACATCAAAACAGTAACTTTTTATCAACCGTGCTTTCTAGCGCTGGCAGTCTCTCAAAGAAAGAGCTGTTGACCTATGCGGAAAAGTCACTTGTAGAATTTACAGCATTTGTCAGAACAACGAATTACGGACAACTATTAGAAAAGATTATCAATAAAGAAACCAATGAATTAAATTTATTGGCTTTTGAAAAACTCAAAGATGATTACCTGACCTCAATGTATGAAAACGGTCGAACGGTCGCTTTTGGGCCGCTCCCATTACTAGCCTTTTTGAATGCGAAAGAAGTTGAATGGAAAAATTTGCGTTTAATTTTGGTCGGAAAACATAGTGGGTTTTCAAATGAAAAAATTCGAGAAAGGATGCGAAAAGTCAATGGGGTATAAAATTGGTGTCATTGGAGACAAAAATTCAATCTTACCATTTAAACTGTTTGGCTTTGAGGTCCATCATGCCATTTCAGAAATGCAAGTTAGAGAAGCCATTGAAACTATGGCAAAAAATAAGTTTGGGGTCATTTTCATAACGGAAGAAGCCTCTACTTTAGCAGAAGAAACGATTGAACGATACAAAGAACAAGTGACACCAGCGATTATTTTAATCCCAAGTCATAATGGTACAATCGGAATCGGTTTAAGTGAGATTGAAAAAAATGTTGAAAAAGCAATTGGACAAAATATTTTATAATGCAAAGGAGAATGAGCGTGCAAATTGGAAAAATTGTCAAAGTTTCAGGTCCTTTGATTTTAGCTGAAAACATGTCAGATGCTAGTATCCAAGACATTTGTCATGTAGGAGATTTAGGCGTTATCGGAGAGATTATTGAAATGCGAGGCGACGTCGCTTCGATTCAAGTATATGAAGAAACAACAGGCATTGGACCAGGAGAACCAGTTATTTCAACAGGAGAACCATTATCTGTTGAATTAGCCCCAGGTTTAATTGCCGAAATGTTTGATGGTATTCAACGACCATTGGATACATTTCAAGAAGTAACCCACAGTAACTTTTTAGGCCGTGGCGTTAAAATTGATGCGTTAGATCGTGAGAAAAAATGGACGTTTGAACCGACTGTGGCAGTTGGTGAAGAAGTGTCGGCAGGTGACATCGTCGGTGTGGTTCAAGAAACACCGATTATTCAACATAAAATTATGGTGCCTTTCGGCGTTTCAGGAACGATTGCCGAAATTAAAGCAGGGGACTTTGCCATTGATGAAACAGTTTATTCAGTGGAAACGGCTAAAGGAACAAAAAGTTTTAGCATGATGCAAAAATGGCCCGTTCGGCGGGGACGTCCCATTTTAGAAAAACTAAGTCCCAAAGTACCGATGGTGACCGGACAACGCGTAATTGATACCTTTTTCCCAATTACGAAAGGCGGAGCGGCAGCAGTTCCAGGACCATTTGGCGCTGGAAAAACAGTCGTTCAGCACCAAATTGCCAAGTGGGCCGATGTCGACTTAGTCGTTTACGTTGGTTGTGGGGAACGCGGGAATGAAATGACAGATGTTTTAAATGAATTTCCAGAATTAATTGATCCAACAACTGGTGAGTCTTTGATGAATCGGACGATTTTAATTGCGAATACGTCAAATATGCCGGTAGCGGCACGGGAAGCCTCGATTTATACAGGGATTACCATTGCAGAATATTTCCGTGATATGGGTTACTCAGTCGCAATTATGGCGGATTCTACTTCTCGTTGGGCAGAAGCGTTACGAGAAATGAGTGGTCGGTTAGAAGAAATGCCTGGTGATGAAGGCTATCCAGCCTATTTAGGTAGTCGCTTAGCTGAATATTATGAACGAGCAGGACAAGTCATCGCGTTAGGAAAAGATCATCGTGAAGGAAGCATTACGGCGATTAGTGCGGTTTCGCCATCTGGTGGGGACATATCAGAACCTGTCACTCAAAATACGTTACGCGTTGTTAAAGTATTCTGGGGCTTAGATTCTCAATTAGCACAAAAACGTCATTTTCCTTCTATTAACTGGTTGCAAAGTTATTCTCTTTACTCCACAGAAGTAGGGCAATATTTAGACTTGGAATTGCAAGGAAACTGGGCCGCTATGGTAGCTGAAGGGATGCGGATTTTACAAGAGGAATCTCAATTGGAAGAAATTGTTCGTTTGGTTGGGATTGATTCCTTGTCGGATAAAGACCGTTTAACGTTGGAAACAGCCAAATCATTACGGGAAGACTATTTGCAACAAAATGCTTTTGATGACGTGGATACGTTCACTTCTCGAACCAAACAAGCGAAAATGTTGCAATTGATTCTAACTTTTGGTGAAGAAGGTCAAAAAGCCTTAAGTTTAGGCACTTATTTCTCTGAGTTAATGGCGGGAACAGTTGAAATCCGCGATCGCATTGCTCGTAGCAAGTATTTACCAGAAGAAGAATTAGAAAAATTGGATCGTTTACAAGCAGAAATTAAAACAACGATAAAAGAAATCATTGCTGAAGGAGGAATGACGAATGATTAAAGAATATCGCACAATCAATGAAGTCGTTGGTCCTCTGATGATTGTTGAAAAAGTGGCAGGCGTAAAGTACGAAGAATTAATTGAAGTACGCATGCAAAATGGCGAAATTCGCCAAGGGCAAGTTTTAGAAATCAATGGAGATAAAGCGATGGTCCAAATTTTTGAAGGAACGAGTAACATCAATATTCGTGATTCAAAAGTTCGCTTTCTGGGACATCCTTTAGAATTAGGGGTTTCGCCAGATATGATGGGGCGCGTTTTTGACGGCTTAGGTCGCTTAAAAGATAATGGACCAGAATTATTACCTGAGAAAAAATTAGATATTAACGGCGAAGTTATCAATCCAGTTGCTCGTGATTATCCCGATGAGTTCATCCAAACAGGGATTTCAGCGATTGACCATTTAAATACCTTAGTTCGTGGTCAAAAATTACCTGTTTTTTCAGCATCTGGCTTACCTCATAAAGAATTAGCGGCACAAATTGCCAGACAAGCCAACGTGTTAAATAGTGAAGAAGAATTTGCCGTAGTTTTTGCGGCCATTGGGATTACCTTTGAAGAAGCGGAATATTTTATGGAAGATTTCCGTCAAACAGGCGCAATTGATCGTTCAGTCTTGTTTATGAACTTAGCGAATGATCCAGCCATTGAACGGATTGCAACACCTAGAATGGCTTTGACAGCTGCTGAATATTTAGCTTATGAAAAGGGCATGCATGTCTTAGTTATCATGACGGATATGACCAATTATTGCGAAGCGTTGCGAGAAATTTCAGCAGCACGCCGTGAAGTTCCAGGACGTCGTGGTTACCCAGGTTATCTTTACACGAACTTAGCAACGTTGTATGAACGGGCGGGCCGAATTCGTGGCTCAAAAGGTTCCGTAACACAGATTCCTATTTTAACAATGCCAGAGGAGGATAAAACACATCCAATTCCCGATTTAACTGGCTATATTACAGAAGGGCAAATTATCTTGTCCCGGGAACTATATAAGAGCGGTATCCAACCACCAATTGATGTCTTGCCATCACTTTCCCGTCTTAAAGACAAAGGAACTGGTGAAGGCAAAACGCGCGGGGATCATGCAGCGACGATGAATCAATTGTTCTCAGCCTATGCACAAGGGAAACAAGCCAAAGAATTAGCTGTCATTTTAGGAGAATCAGCTCTTTCCGATGTCGATAAAATTTACGCAGCTTTTGCCCAACGTTTTGAAGAAGAATATGTCAATCAAGGATTCGATACAAACCGTTCGATTGAAGAAACGTTAGATCTTGGGTGGGAACTATTAAGTATGCTACCGAGAACAGAACTAAAACGAATTAAAGAGGATATGCTCGATCAATATTTAACTGAAGGGAAGTAGAAAAATGGCTCGATTAAATGTTAATCCAACCCGTATGGAACTTTCCCGATTGAAAAAACAGTTAACTACGGCCACGAGAGGTCATAAGTTGCTGAAAGACAAACAAGATGAATTGATGCGACGGTTTATTGCGCTAGTCAAAGAAAACAATGAGTTACGTATTCAGGTTGAACAAGAAGTGACGGATGCGTTATCAAATTTTGTATTGGCAAACGCAACGTTGAACGAAGCCTTTATTGAAGAGTTAGTGGCAATTCCAGCCGAAAAAGTTGAATTAGAAATTATTGAACAGAACATCTTAAGTGTGCCAGTTCCTAAAATGATTTTTGATTACGATGAATCTGTTCAAGAAGCACCCTTAGATTATGGCTATGTGAATTCAAACAGCGAGCTTGATCAAGCTTTTGCTAAAATTTCAAGCATTTTACCGAAATTATTAGCACTTGCAAATGTTGAAAAGACGTGCCAATTATTATCAAAAGAAATTGAAAAAACGCGTCGTCGTGTCAACGCCTTAGAGTATATGACGATTCCACAATTAGAAGAAACAATTTACTACATTCAAATGAAATTAGAAGAAAATGAACGTGGCGAAATTACACGTTTAATTAAAATTAAAAGCATGAACAAAGAAAATTAATGGTTAGAAAGAACGAGTGCGAAGCCAGTTGGTAGCTTTCGTGCTCGTTTTCAATAAAAAAGGGAGTGGAAAAAATGAAAAATGAAGAACGCCGCAAAGCGATTGCACTGAATTGTCAAAAGTACGAAAGTGACTATGCTCGCTTGGTGGAACCAATCAATGAGCTACTGTTAAACTTGGGAGCGACTATTTCAGAAGAAGCCGCGAAGCAAATCATTCTGAATGTAAAACGATATCATCACGGCGTGAAATATCTTCCTGAGTGTCATTTAGATGAAAGTAACCAATTTATCGAAGATGGGCTTGAAGCTCTTAAAAAGGGAGATTTAGGCAACGGTGCGTTACAACTATTTGGGGCTGGCTTAAACTTTGCTAGTTTTGCAGCAAAAGCACAAGGAACCAAAAAAATTGATGCCCACCAAATGTTGGCAGAACGTTTTACGAAGTTGTTGTCTGTAAAGTAGCCAGCTACTCATTGTGGATTTTAGTATCTGGGACAGTAGTCAAAATGACTCTTGTCCCAGATATTTTTTTTATAAAAATATGAAACCTTTTACAGATACTTAACGTCTAATAGTTAGTTAAATGAAAAGAGGTGTTTTATGGATAAAATTTCAACAAAAAAATTAGTTCAGAAAGCAAAAAAAGGAGATGGACAAGCATTTGTTCACCTTTGTCAAAAATATGAAACAGTTTTATACAATGCTGCATATAAAATGCTATTAAACGAAGTCGACGTTGCTGATTGTTTACAAGAAACTGAACTATGTGCATGGGAAAAAATAACAACATTAAAAAATGAATATGCGTTTAATTCATGGATTTTTAAAATAATGTTAAACCAAGTTCAAAATATTTTTAGAGAAAAGCAGAAAACAACTCACTGGATGGATACTTATTCTCCTGTTCCTGCTTTTGATGATTTATATGATTTGGATAAAGGATTACATAAATTACCTGATAATTATCGTGTTCCGCTAGTTATGTACTATTATGTTGGCCTTAGTATAAAAGAAATCGCTCAGCAACTTGATGTTTCAACAAATACCATCAAAATTCGTCTTTCTCGTGGTCGAAAAAAATTAAGGACATATTTAAAGGAGACATGGTAAATGGATAGAAAACGAAGTGATATATTAAAATATGAAAAAAAGATGCCTTTAGAAACAGTGGAACGTTTAAACATACAAAGAACTAAGATATTAATGGGAGAAATAAAACAATACAGACAGCCAAAGAAAAAGATATCGCGTAAACATTTAATTATAGGGCTAATTAGTATTGCTACCACTTTTACTTTGATAGTAAAAACACCCATTGGACGTGCCATAGAAGAGGTATTGGGGATTAGTCAAGATACAGGTGTTCAAACAGTAGAATCTTCTGGTGTTCCAACAAAACTAGAATTGCGGAGTGTACAAAATGAGCGAGAAATCGTATTAACAAAATTTGTATCGACAAAAAATAAAATGGCGTTTGATTATCAATTTAAGATTAAAGATCAAAAATTAAAAGAGTTATTACAGAAAAAAATCGCTAGAAATAATTATTCTCAAGATATTCAACTAGGGTTATTTAGAGAAGGAAGCAAAGAAGATTTATTTGGGGGTGTAAGTTCAACATCGTTATATAGAATTGAGAAGGATGTTTTTTATGGTTCAGTGATTTCAACTTTCAATAAGCAAAAACTTGTTAGTCAAGATCAATTAACGCTTCATATCTACCGATTAGCTTGGGAAGATCAAGAACAGCATGATAATGAATTAAAAGAAGCAATCAAAGCAAGTAGCCGATCTTTTAGTGTTGAGAATGCATTAGAGTATCAAGGTGATTGGACGTTTAAAATTCCTTACCAACCCATTATGAAAGAAACGATACCTAGCATTAAAAACGTGAAAAAAATTAAAAATATTAAGGCCCAAAGTGATGCGCTTCAAACTACGCTGATTATGGACATTCCAAATCCAGAAAAAAATAAAAAAAGTCGTGAGATTCTAATTTCAGTTTATAAAAACGGTCTTGAGATACCTATTGCACGTCAAATTGGTAGTGGCTTTAATAAAGGGGAAGATGCTACAATTAACATTTCTTTTGACTTAAGTAGTTTGGATCATAAGTCATTATATAAAGTAATCGTTAGAAATTCTTATGAAGATGATGCAGCAGGAAAAGAATTAGGTTCGTTGGAGTTAAAAAATACTCAGAAATAATTGCTAAAAAGGTTATGGAAAATACAAATATTTTAATTAATATAACTACTAATAAAAGCATCTTTTTTATTGAGCGTTGTCATTAAAAAAAGATGCTTTTATTTTCATTATCAATGGTTATCATTGGGATATTCAGACACCTGTAATTGCCATAACTTATCTGTCACTGAAGCAATAAACGCAGCACTCTTAGCATTATCAGGTCCTTTAGTAAAAATTGCTAAAGCAAAGGGGTGAGGTGTTTCTAAAATCCCCATATCATGAATAAATTCATCATAGGAACCAATTTTATGAGCAACTTTTCCTTGAGTTGTGGGAGTTTCCATTCTTTCATGGAAAACACTTTGTTTCATAGAATCATAAATCGCTTGGTAATCTGGTTTTGTTGCTTTTTCAGTATATAATTTTTGTAGAATAACAAGCGCATCTTCAGAAGAAAATTGTGGCTCTTCAATCGAAGGTGTCTTGTGCAAATAACGCTGATACATTTCTCGTTTTGCTTTTGCATCACCACCCAATGTGTCATAGAGCATATTTTTAGCGATATTATCAGAATAGGTGATGGCATATTCTTGTAACGTTTTTAATGGATATTCTGGTTGGATATTATAGGCAATGATCCCAGTTCCTTCTTCATAATCTTCTTCGGCGTTATAGGGAATCAGGTCTGTCCATTTTTTTTGACCAGAAGCAACCGTGTCGGCGACTAGCATCGTCAGTGGCACTTTAATAGTACTAGCTGTATAAAATTCATGTTGGCCATTCACGGAACGTTGTTCGCCAGTTTCTAAATCCAAATAACTAATCCCGACCGTTCCTTCAAATTCTTTGACAGAAGCGACGAGCAGGTCATTTATTTTATCAAAAAATACTGTATTTGCTGAATTGTTTTCTTCCTTGTCTTTCGTATGTTTCTCATGTTTGGCGGAATCAATTGTAACTTTTTGTTCAGATTCTTTGGCATAATCTTCGCCACGACTTGAGAAGAAGAAGCCCACAATTAGGAAAAAGCAAAGAAAGAAAATGATGCCGTATAGTGAGAGTTGCTGTTTCTTCAATGTAAAACCCTTTCCGTTTCTCTAATAGATATTTTCTCAACTCCTCCATTTAATCATTTTTCGGATAAGAGCGCAAGCGTCTTTTTAATGGCACTACTGGTTTTGTTTCATTTGTTTTTGGAGTGCTTGCGATTGCTTTAATAGCTCTTTGCCGATAGTGGTATCTTTCACTAATAGCCGCTGTAAGGGGCGATCGATGACTTGTTTGATGGAATGAATGTCTTGATTATTTAAAATGGCTGTTTCTTTACTAGAAAAAGATTTATGCGCGGTCAGTTGTAACCCGAACGAGTTGTACAACAATGTATAACCAGCAATTCCAGTAATTGTCTGATAAGATTTTGAAAAGCCGCCGTCAATTACGAGAAGCGTGCCATTTGCTTTGATTGGTGATTCGCCTTTTGTTCGTTTAACTGGTGTATGACCATTAATGATATGTCGATTTTCACCAGTCACTTCAAATTCATCTAGGATTCTTTCACAAACTTCAACTGTATCACGCAAAGAGTAATAAGGATTCTTTTCTTCGTAATGTGTTTCTTTTTCAGCGAGAAAATAACGCTCGAAGGTTTTCATAGCTCGTTTGCCAAATAATGAGGAACCTTCGCCACACCAAAGATACCATAAACAATCTGTCGCATAGTCATCTGTAATAGCAGGCTGAGCGTATGCTTCTTCTAACATTTTCTGAAAGAAGTCAACTAAAGCTTTTCCTGAATAGGAGTGGCCTTTAAATGTATAAGCTTGAAAAGTACCGTCCGCATTCAGAGGCAGACAGCCATGAATCAATAAATTTTGATTATACACAAGGTAAAGAGAAGCTTTTTCCATTAGAAAGCGCATGTGTTTTGTTAACCGCGGTGAAGACTGAAATTGCGTTAATAAATCATCAATTATCTGTTTTTCCTCACGTGTTAATTGGTAAGGCTGCTCTTCAGAAACGGTTTGGAAACAGCTGTTAATTAATGTATAACGACATTCGTCAAAAGTAATAGTTTCCCCTTGAATCTTATCTAAGCGTAGCCGATGTGCCAAGTTAAAATCAGGGCGTCGACCAATAATTTGGCCTTCTAGTTTTTCTTGAATAATGGCAATGGCTTGTTGCACACGCATCGCTACTTGTTTTTCATCTTCAGTTAACGCACGATAGGGATTTTTCTTGGGTGCAAAAGCAGGATTTTCTTTATACGTTTCTAAACTAAATTTTTTTAAGGCGGTTAAATCGATAGCATAACGTTCTTCTAACAAATCTAAATTTCCATAGCGAGCACAAATACGCACTACATTGGCTAAACAAGCCAGTGAACCACTATAAGCAGCCAGCCAAATCATATCATGATTGCCTAGTTGAATATCCAAGGAGTGATAGGACATTAATCGGTCCATAATTTTATCTGGTGCTGGCCCCCGATCATAGATATCCCCAATAACATGTAGGTGATCAATAATCAGACGTTGGATTAGATAAGCTAATTCTGTCACGAAACGTTTGGCTTCACCTAGTAAAATAATTTTTTCAATAATTTGTTGATAGTAACCGTTTTTGGTTGTTGTTTCATCATATTGATAAATCAATTCTTCGAGAATATACCCATAGGTTTCAGGAAGGGCTTTGCGAACTTTAGAACGTGTGTACTTCATCGAAGAAGAACGGACGATTTCAACCAGACGGCGAATCGTTAATAGCCACCATTCATAAGAGAGGGCGCTTTCATTTTCTAAAAGTGTTAATTTTTCTTCTGGATAGTAGATAATAAAACAAAGCTCGTCCATCTGATGGGCATTTAATTCTTGTTTAAATAAAAATTGAACTTTTTCTCGGATTCGCCCAGAACCATTTCTTAAAATATGGTCAAAAGCTTCAAATTCACCATGTAAATCACTGACAAAATGTTCTGTTCCTTTCGGTAAATTCAAAATTGCTTCCAAATTAATAATTTCTTCAATTTGTTGATCGCGGTTCAGTGTAGCCAAGTCATCTGCCTTCTTTCTTTTTCGTATATACCAATTTTTGTTTAAAAGATTAAAGTCTTGAGAATAAAGGTTTTTTATTCATATGCCAATTATTGTAGGCTATTTGGCGAAAAAAAGCAACAGGAGAAAGTCAGAGAAAAATGTGGAAAATTATAGGAAGCTACTGGGTTTTATGCTATGATTTTTAATAAAACGAAATGAAGGGGCGGGAAAACATGTTATTTGGTACAGCAAAAATGAATCGGGAAAATCATTTAGAAATCGGTGGTTGTGACACCGTAAAGTTGGCGCAAAAATTCGGGACGCCGTTATTTGTTTATGATGTCGCTCATATTCGCGCACAAGCACGTGGTTTTAAACAAACGTTAAATCAATTAGGTATCAAAAATAAAGTGGTTTATGCAAGTAAAGCATTTAGTTGTTTAGCTATTTATCAAGTGTTAAAGGAAGAAGATATTGCTTGTGATGTTGTCTCTGGTGGAGAACTATTCACAGCTTTAAAAGGGGGCATGGAGCCAGCGGAAATTGAATTCCATGGAAATAACAAAACCCCTGAAGAATTACGTTATGCTTTGGATAACAAAATAGGTACAATTGTCATTGATAATTTTTACGAAATTGACTTGTTGGAAGAATTATTAGCTACACGAAACCAAACACAAAAAGTTCTTTTTCGGGTGAGTCCTGGCGTGGATGCAGAAACACATGATTACATTTTGACAGGCCAAGAAGATTCAAAATTTGGTTTTGATGTTGCAAGTGGCCAGGCAACAGAAGCGCTCGTTCGCCTTTTATCAAATCCCTCTTTTGATGTGCAAGGGGTCCATTGCCATATTGGCTCGCAAATTTTTGCTGTGGAAGGCTTTTTAGCTGCTGTTGAAAAAATGTTCACTATTTTAGAAGACTGGCGGCAAGTCCATCAATTTACAGCACGTGTTTTAAATATGGGTGGTGGTTTTGGTGTGCAGTACACGCAGCAAGATGAGCCATTAGCACCAGCAACATTTGTTGAAAAAATTGTTTATTCCTTGAAAGGTCATTGTGAACAATTAGGGTATCCACTGCCTGAGCTTTGGATTGAACCAGGCCGCAGTTTAATTGCCGAAGCGGGCACAACGATATATACAGTTGGCGCGCAAAAAGAGGTTCCTGGTGTTCGTCATTTTGTTTCCGTAGATGGTGGCATGGGTGATAATATACGGCCTGCTTTGTATCAAGCGGTTTATGATGGATTTCTAGCGAATCGTGATGGGCATGATTCAATCAAGAAAGTCACAGTGGTTGGTAAATATTGCGAATCAGGAGATGTCTTACTTCGAGATATTTTATTGCCAGAAGTTAAAGCAGGGGATTTATTGGCCATTAGTAGTACGGGGGCTTACGGTTATTCAATGGCAAGTAATTACAACCGAAATCCTCGACCAGCGGTGGTTTTTGTCGAAGATGGACAAGCAAAATTAGTTGCTCGCCGTGAGACATATGAAGATATGACAACGTTGGATTGTTGATAGATTAAAAGTAGCCGCCTCTTTTTGAGACGGCTGCTTTTTTTCAAAAAATAACAAAATGTAAGGGTGATTCCTTTCAGAAATGAAAAATCCATAGTATATTAAATGAAGAAGGAAATACTTTAGAAGAGGGTGTGATTTGCAGATGAAATGGCTCCTCGGGTTACTGATCATTTTTGCAATGATTGGCGTTGTTTTTTCTGTTTACATTGCCAATTATTTTTTGAAAATCGCGTTGCTTAAAGACAACCCTTGGTATCATAAAAAAGGGCATCGGTTATTAAATCCGGATAATTTTCAAGAACGAGAAACAAGATATACTAAAATAGAAGAACAACAAAAACAAGAAGGCGAAGCTTTTTGGACAGAGTCTTTTGCTGAAGATCGTTGGTTGAAAATTAAAGATGAAACATTGTATGCACGGTGCTTTATTCCTTATCCAGATAACCATCGTTGGGCGATTTGTGTGCATGGTTATCGTTCAAACGGAAAACGCGATATGGCATATACTGCATTACGTTTTGCAGAAGAAGGCTACAATGTTTTAGTTCCCGATTTGCGTGCGCACGGGAAAAGTTCAGGTAATAAAATTGGGATGGGATGGCTGGATCGGTTAGATTTATTAAGTTGGCTTAGTGAAGTTCTTGCCATTGATATGGAAGCAGAAATTATTTTAGTGGGCGGTTCCATGGGAGCGGCTACTGTCATGATGGCAAGTGGTGAAAAGTTACCAACGAATGTCCGCGGATTAATAGTGGATTGTGGCTATACTTCTGTTTATGATGAATTTAAATATGTCCTACATGAATCTTTTCATTTACCCGCTTTTCCTATTTTAACGATTGCTAATCAATTAGCATTAAATAACTATGGCTTTCAATTGAAAACTGCTTCTTCCGTGAGACAATTACACAAAAATACGTTGCCCACATTCTTTATTCACGGTACAGGTGATCGCTTTGTTCCAATGACAATGTTTGAAGAAAATTTAGCGGCAACTCAGGGGATAAAAAAAGGTCTCATTGTTGCTAAAGCACCACATTTATCTTCAAGTGTCTACGAACCTGAAAATTATTACAGTAGTATTTTTGAATTTTTGGAAGAAAACTGTCCTGCGGTAAAAACAATATCCGACTAAAAAAGACATGGATTTTCATGATTCCATGTCTTTTTTTTGTCTGACTCGTTTAGCTAAATTTAAAGTGCTTAAAAAGAAAAATAACGGCGCCAAACTACCAAGGCAAAGGAACCATTTCATTGAATAAGTTAACTCTTGCTGTAAAAGAGATTCTCGTATATAGCTGAAACCTTCGCCATGGACCCGCAAATAAATATAAATGTAAGCAAAAAGAATCACTAAAGGCAAAATACAGACTTCTAATATTTCCAAAAGATAAGGAAAGGTTTTATTTAATAATTTGAGGCGTGTCTTATTCAATAGATAAGCAAAAATGAAAATTGACCATAAAAAACCAAAAAAACTAATCAAATAAAAAATCAGATTCGCACTTCCTGCGTTCATAAAAGCTTTCGGGAAAAGTAGTCTGCCGATGAATGTATTTTTAATTGTAAAAGGAACATCAAAAATGGAAATATAAAGACAAAAAAGTACTAATGTTAACAAGGCATGCCAAATCTTTTTCTCCATTTCATTTAAAAAATATCTAATTACTTGGTACATTTCCATAAACTGTCGCTCCGTGTTTGAAATAATCGTAGTTTTGACTATACCATAGCTGTGCTCAATTTTCTTGAAAAAAATACACGCAACCAGCCTCGACTATACGAAACACACAGAGTGTCTAAAAAATAAGTTGCCGATCGCATTTTTTCGCATGCTAGTGTTGCACTTCTGTTTCGTTGGTGTTTTCTAATTGATGATTTGTTGATTAAAAAAGGGCAGGAGGGAGCGTTTTTCTAGTATAATAATATAAAAGAATATAGAGAAAATCATAGGATGGGAGTTATTCAAAGTGGCGGAGATTACAGTTAAGACAATTTCAGCGAAAGATGATTTAAAGAAGTTGCTTTTGGGTCAAGAGTATGACCAACAGCAGCCAGTTAAAAATATTTTAAAAGCTAGAACATCGAATGTCCATATTGAAAAGTACGAGGTTGTGGAGGATGTTTTTTTAAAGTTAACTGGGAAGGCGACCGTGCACAAAGATATTATGAACTCATTTTGGACAACGTATAAAATTATGTTACAACTTGTTTATCCCGATTTCTTTAGACCAGCGGAAGTAATTGGGGAAAATCAAGAAAGCTATTTAGAAAAACCTTCTGAACAGAATTTGCTTGCAGTAAATAGCAAGTATCCGCCTCATGATTCCGGGGCATCGGCTGTGATTTCGGACCGATATTTAACTTATTTTGACCAAGCTTTTCCTGACTATTTACCAAATCCTGTACCCAAAAAATATACATGGAATGAATTCCTTCTCGACAATTTTACTAAATTTGATCGAGTCCATCAGGACCCACAATTAAAGCGTTTTGCCGAACTTACCCATTCAATTGGAAACATTACAGTAGTTCCACTAGGATTTAACAGTGGAAGAAGCTTATCGTTTAAAGATTATTGGGATTATTCTTTAGAACAACTTTCGATATTTTTAGCTTCGTTTCATTCATGGGAAAGCTACGTTCATACGTATGAGATGCAACCATTTTTAAATGAACAGTATCAACCAGTAGCGCTATGGAAAAATCATTTGAAAAAAGACTCGTTTATCTTACCTCAGAATATAGAGGAGATAAATGAATATTTAGTTCAAGTAAATCAACGAATAGAAAAAAGAGGGCAGCGAATAGTGAATCGGTTGTAATGAAATAAGAATCGCCTTTTCACTAAACGTTGAAAGTCTCGAATCGTGTGCTCTTTTATTGACTCAGGAACAGAGAACGATTAAACTACTAGATTAGTATCAAAAAATAATTGCGTATAGGGCTAACCAGTCGCATGTTTAAATAACTTTTAGGTCTTATGTACGTAACAAAAGTTATTAGTACGAAGCAATCATTTTAGAAAGGAGCTTTTATGCAATTCACATTATTAAATCAAGAAAATCAAGCCTATTGGGAAGCAACCTACATAGAAGCTTTTCCAGAAGAAGAGAGACTGCCGTTTGGTCAATTATTGACGTCTTCTCAAGCAGGAAAATTTCATTTGTTTGTTATTCAAGAGGCGGATGAGAACGTGGGGATTTTGTTAAATAGTCCAATTGCACCTGAAGCAACCTATGTCTTTTTCTTTGCAATTGATCAGCACCACCGAAACAAACGATTAGGTTCAACCGTGTTAGCGTTATTGAAGACACGTTATCCTAAGGGGGTTCTTTTGGAGAGTGAAGAAATTGGCAAAAATGCAGCGAATGAAGCCCAAAGAGAAAAACGTTATCAGTTTTATGAAAGAAATGGCGTGCTGGATACAGGGTATCTGATTATGGATAGAGGGCTCACTTTTCATATCATGTTTGCTGGAGCGTCAGGCTTCGGTGGAACGCAGCTACAGTTTTTATTAGACTTCCATCCAGTAGCAAAAATTTGGAAAAGGCCAAGTATTGATGGTATCAGGTAGTTTTTTTCAAATAAGTAAATTAAACAAACAAAAAAACATATGAAAGAACGGACCAATCGGTTCTTTCATATGTTTTTTATCATTAGTCTCGAAATAACTAGCGAATACCCAAAGCAATTCGTGCGTAACGGCTCATTTTATCCGTTGTCCAAGCAGGGTACCAGACTAATTTTACTTCGATATTATTCACTTCAGGAATATCTTTTAAAACACCATGGATTTGTTCTGTTAAAACATCTGCTAACGGACAACCCATTGTGGTTAAGGTCATTTTGATGACAGTATCACCAGTTTCTTCTGCAAATTCAACTTCATAAATTAGTCCTAAATTAACAATATCGATGCCTAATTCAGGGTCAATCACTGTTTCTAATGCAGTTAAAATATCTTCTTTAATTGCTTCAACTTCTTCGGTTGAACGTTGTTGAGGTTGTTCACTCATTCGTCTTCTACTCCTTTGCAAGTTGCCTCTTTACTATCATACCTTTTTTAAGAATGTTTGTAAATGAGAAGTATCTCACATGTCATGTAATTTACTGATTTATTAAAAAAGCTCATAAAATTCGAAATTCATTTTATTTTAATTGAAATCTCATTATTTTATTGACATTAGAAAACAATGAGTTTAGAGTGATCGATAACAATCTAAATTTAATTTTTGGATATTTTTAAAAAACTGAATTTTCAGTCAATTGGAAATATCAAAGGGAGGATTTTATGAAAATTAAGCAGGTACATGTTAGGGCATCGAAAATTAAACTGAAAGAAACATTTACGATCGCTTTGGGGACGATAGAATCAGCGGATAGTGCAATTGTGGAAATTGAAACAGAAGAGGGATTAGTTGGATATGGAGAAGGAGGGCCAGGCATTTTTATTACCGGTGAAACGTTGGCTGGCACGATTGAAATGATCGAATTATTTGGCCAAGCAATCATTGGCTTAAACCCCTTTAATATTGAGAAAATTCATGAAGTGATGGATAAAATATCTGCTTTCGCTCCAGCGGCAAAAGCAGCAATCGATATTGCTTGTTATGATTTGATGGGTCAGAAAGCTCAACTGCCTCTTTATCAATTGTTAGGCGGCTATGATAACCAAGTAATAACGGATATTACACTAGGTATTGATGAACCAAATGTGATGGCACAAAAAGCCGTCGAAAAAGTCAAACTAGGTTTTGATACATTAAAAATTAAAGTCGGAACAGGAATTGAAGCTGATATCGCAAGAGTAAAAGCGATTCGTGAAGCAGTTGGCTTTGATATCAAGCTCCGCTTAGATGCGAATCAGGCTTGGACGCCCAAAGATGCAGTTAAAGCGATTCAAGAATTAGCAGATTATCAAATTGAATTAGTGGAACAGCCAGTTAAAAGACGCGATTTAGAAGGTCTAAAATACGTTACTTCACAAGTTAATACGACAATTATGGCTGATGAAAGCTGTTTTGATGCTCAAGATGCGTTGGAATTAGTTAAAAAAGGCACAGTCGATGTTATCAATATAAAATTAATGAAGTGTGGCGGCATTCATGAAGCGCTGAAAATTAATCAGATTTGTGAAACAGCAGGCATCGAATGCATGATTGGTTGCATGGCGGAAGAAACAACCATTGGCATCACGGCTGCTGCCCATTTAGCTGCTGCTCAAAAGAATATCACACGAGCAGATTTAGATGCGACATTCGGTTTAGAAACTGCGCCCGTAACTGGGGGCGTATCCTTAGAAGCAAAACCATTATTGGAATTAGGAGAAGCAGCTGGATTAGGCATTTCTCATTAAAAAAGGAGTAAAGCAAATGAAGTATGATTTAAAGTATCTTAGTGTTCCTTTGCCTGAGGAAATTCAAAGGGTGAAAGAATTTGGCGATTTTGCAAGTGCGGATATTGCCATTGATTTTTGGTTGACAAAAGAACTTCCGCAGGCATTAAAAGAACGTTTGATAATTGAAAAAGATGTCATTAAAATGATGCGTATGAATGAGTATCCTCATAGCTTTGCAAAAGCTGATCAAATGATGAGAGACACTTTTCAGGATTATCAAACAGAGGAATTAATTCGTTTAAAAGAAACGGGATTAGTGGACTGGGTTTATATTGACGGTGAACCGTATTTCCAACTTCGATTTTTGGCCAATTTAATTAAAACAAATGCGGCATATGTTGCACGTTTGCGGGAAGCAGAAAGCAATCAATTAGAAATTCTCCGCAAAAAAGAACTAAAAGAGAACATCGAACAAATGCAAAAAAACGGTGGTAGAAAAGTGAAAACAACAATTAAAGCCACCATTCAGGTGAAAAAAGAATTTGAGCGTCCAGGTGAGCGTGTTCGTGTCCATTTGCCGCTGCCCAAAGCGTGTCAACAACAATCAGAAATTGAAATCCTAGCTACGTCACCTGAGGCAACCTATATTGCGGCAGAAGATGCGCCTCAACGAACACTGTGTTTTGAAACAATCTTAAAAGAAAATCAAACGTTTACAGTTGAATATTGTTATGTTAATCGGATGGTTTACCAACAGTTAGAAGAAAGTAACGTAGACAAAATGCAACCAAGCTTTGATTTAGAGGAACAGTTACCGCATATTCGATTCACGCCTTATTTAAGAAATTTAGCAGATGAGATTGTGGGCGATGAAAGTAATCCCTTAAAAAAGGCACGCTTGATTTATGACTTTGTGACGACAAAGATTCATTATTCTTTCATGCGTGAATATTTTACAATTACCAATATTTCAGAGTATGCTGCAACTAATTTAAAAGGTGACTGCGGCGTGCAAGCGATTTTGTTTATCACGCTTTGTCGGATTACAGGGATACCAGCCAAATGGCAATCGGGATTATATGTTTCTACACATTATACAGGCTGTCATGATTGGGCACAATTTTATATAGAACCGTACGGCTGGCTCTTTGCGGATTTATCTTTTGGCGGAGGTGCTTACCGAGACGGGGATAGACAGCGGTGGAATCATTATTTCGGCAATTTAGATGTTTTTAGAATGGTCGCAAATAGTGAGATCCAGGCAGACTTTCACCCGGCAAAAATGCAATTGCGTGCAGACCCAATTGACAACCAGCGGGGAGAATTTGAGTACGAAAATGAGGGCTTGCCCTACGCATGCTTGATAGTTTCGCAAGAACGGCTTTCCATGGAAGAGTTGCCGTTTGATTGACACATAGGGGGAATAGTATGAAAAAGTTAAAAATGATGGGGATTATGTTATTTGTTAGTACGGTCTTGGTAGGTTGTGGCACAACAGCAGAAACAAAAATAGACGAGAAAGCAACTGAGAAAACCAGTGTCTCGAAAAAAGTTTTAAATTTAATGGAGAACTCGGAAATCGGTTCAATGGATTCTATTTTTACACAAGATGAAGCCAGTATTAACGCACAGTCCAATGTCTTTGAAGGGTTATATCAATTGGATGAAAAAGATCAACTAATACCAGCTGCCGCTAAAGAGATGCCTGAAATTTCTGAAGATGGCAAACGATATACCATTAAACTAAGAGAAGATGGTAAGTGGTCCAATGGTGATGCTGTAACAGCCAATGATTTTGTTTTTGCTTGGCGTAAATTAGCGAATCCCAAAAACCAAGCCAATTACTTTTTCTTGTTAGAAGGAACGATTCTGAACGGAACAGCTATTACAAAAGAGGAAAAAGCACCAGAGGAATTGGGTGTCAAAGCGCTTGATGATTATACTTTGGAGGTTACTTTGGAAAAGCCTGTACCGTATTTTACGTCGTTATTGGCATTTTCTCCATTTTTCCCACAAAACGAAGCATTCGTGAAAGAAAAAGGACAAGCCTATGGCACTTCTAGTGAAATGATTGTATCTAATGGTCCATTTTTAATGAAAAATTGGGATCAGTCAGCGATGTCGTGGGATTTTGTGCGTAATCCCGACTATTACGATAAAGAAAAAGTAAAATCAGAAACGATTCATTTTGAAGTTCTTAAAGAAACCAATACCGTTTATAATTTGTACGAATCAGGTGAATTAGATGTGGCTGTCTTAACAGGAGATTTTGCTAAACAAAATCGAGACAACCCAGACTATGAAGCAATCGAACGGTCAAAAGTCTATTCCTTACGTTTAAACCAAAAAAGAAACGAAAAACCATCCATTTTTGCAAATGAGAATGTCCGCAAAGCTTTAGCTTATGCTTTGGATAAAAAAAGTTTAGTCGACAATATTTTAGCAGATGGTTCAAAAGAAATTTATGGGTACATTCCAGAAAAATTTGTATATAACCCAGAAACGAATGAAGATTTTCGTCAAGAAGCAGGCGCCCTTGTCAAAACAGACGCCAAAAAAGCCAAAGAGTATTTAGATAAAGCAAAAGCAGAGCTAAACGGAGATGTAGCCATTGAACTTCTTTCAAGAGATGGTGATAGTGACCGAAAAGTTGCTGAATTTATCCAAGGCCAGTTACAAGAAACGTTGCCAGGTCTCACTATTAATGTCAAAACAGTTCCTTTAAATAATGCGATTGAATTAATGAGAAAAGGGGATTATGAATTGTCTGTTGGCATGTGGGGACCCGATTATCAGGATCCAATGACTTTCTTAGAAAGCTCAGTTAGTGGTAACCGTATGAACTATTCTAGCCCAACGTTTGATCAACTAATTGAAGAAGCAACAACTAAATACGCAAATGATCCTGAAACTCGTTGGCAAACATTAATTAAAGCTGAAAAAGTATTGGTGGAAGAATATGCCGCTTTAATTCCTTTATACCAAGAGGCTCGTAGTCAGCTTATACGACCAGGTGTCAAAGGTATTCAGTATCATAACTTCGGTGCAACGAGCACATATAAGTATGCCTATAAAGAATAAATTAGTGAACAAAAGTACCTTTAGCTGAAGGTACTTTTTTTCCGATAAGAGCTTCTTTTTTGTTAATAGTCAACAATTAATAAAAAAATAATTGAAAAAGGTTGACAAAAATAATGATACTCGTTAGAATAAGCACTGTTAACAAATGAATAGCGTTTTCATGTGACTAGATAATACTAGGCATGGAAGAATTTCGTAATACAATGTGGTGTACAATGGTTACGCAACATGTTTAACGGGATTGTTCTATGCTTTTTTTGTTGTTTTCACTGAAAATGTTAGAATTACTTCTGCAGAAGAGGGTCATTTATGAAAATTAAAAAGGTGCTAAATCAAAATGCTGTACTTGTTCTTGACGAAGGACAGGAGAAAGTAGCTGTCGGTAAAGGCGTCGGGTTTAATAAGACTAAAAATGATGTCTTATCTCGACAATTGGTGGAGCGGATGTTTGTGATGGAGCCAGAAGGACTGAAAAAACTTCAAGTACTGCTATCACAAATTGAAGACAAATACTTTTTAGCGAGTGAAGAAATTATCCAACATGCTGAAACGGTATTGGGTGAAAAGTTGAATGAACATATTAATATTGGGTTGAGTGATCACATTGCTTTTGCAGCTGAAAATATTCAAAATAATATTATTGTTCGGAACAAGCTTTTAAGTGAAATTGAGATTTTATATAGTGAAGAATTTGCTATTGCTCAATGGGCTGTAGAATATTTAACACAAACCTTAGAGATTCCATTTAGTTATGATGAAGCGGGATATATTGCAATTCATATCCATAGTGCTCGCAGCGGGCGTACTGATAATAGTAAAAGTATCCGTGAAGTTACAATCGTTTCTGAAATTATTCATTTAATCGAGCAGGAATTGGCTATTGATATTCATGATGACAAAAATAGTCTCAGTTATTCACGTTTGGTGAATCATTTACGTTTGTTTATTCATCGCTTCCAACAAAATCAATATGCTGTTTTAGATGAAGAAATTTTGGAAGTCGTAAAGAAAAAGTATGCTGAAAGCTATGAAATCTCAAAAAAAGTACAAGTCTTATTAATGAGAAATTTTCATTATCAAGTACCAAATGAAGAACTTGATTATTTATCGATTCACATTGAACGATTAAGAATGACCAAATAATAAAAATTAAATAGTTTATGTGAGGAGTTACGTATAATGAAAGCGTATATGCAAAGAATGGGACGTTCGTTAATGTTACCAGTTGCTGTATTACCGGCGGCTTCTTTATTAGTCGGTATTGCCAACTGGATCGTGGGAACAATCGGCGCTAGTCCAGCCACAACTTTTCTAATGAATGGTGGCTTGGCTATCTTAAACAACTTAGCATTATTATTTGCGGTTGGTTTAGCGTTAGGAATGTCAAAAGATAAAGATGGATCGGCAGCATTAGCTGGTTTAGTCGCTTATTTAGTGCCAAAAACTGTTTTAGCGCCTGCTTCTATCCAAGCCATTAAAGGCTTCAAGGATATTGCTGAAGTAAACCCAGCCTTCAACAGCATGGACAACAATGTCTTTGTCGGGATTGTCGCTGGTTTAGTTGCTGCGGCAATGTATAATCGTTTCTCTGGTGTGAAATTGCCAATGGCTTTATCATTCTTTAGTGGAAAACGTTTAGTTCCTATTATGTCAGCTATTTCGATGTTAGCAATCTCAGCTGTCTTATTCTTCTTCTGGCCAGTTGTTTATAACGGATTAGTTGCTTTTGGTAAAGGAATCTCTAGCTTAGGTTTCGTAGGAGCTGGCTTGTATGGTTTCTTTAACCGACTATTAATTCCAACAGGCTTACACCATGCCTTGAATTCTGTTTTCTGGTTTGATGTTGCTGGTATCAATGATATTGGGAACTT
Organism: Enterococcus sp. AZ050; assembly: GCF_051715085.1. Classification (NCBI taxonomy): domain Bacteria; kingdom Bacillati; phylum Bacillota; class Bacilli; order Lactobacillales; family Enterococcaceae; genus Enterococcus; species Enterococcus sp. AZ050. The sequence continues at coordinate 199,779 of NZ_JBIOTC010000001.1, forward strand.
TTTAGCTGGTCAACAAGCGTTAGATACTGGTAAAGCAATTGTAGGACAAACGGGTATGTATCAAGCTGGTTTCTTCCCAGTAATGATGTTTGGTTTACCAGCAGGTGCGTTTGCTATTTATCAATGTGCACGTCCTGAGAAGAAAAAAGTTACAGCTTCATTAATGTTAGCTGCTGGTTTTGCGGCCTTCTTTACAGGCGTAACTGAACCTTTAGAATTCTCATTTATGTTCGTTGCTTGGCCTTTATATGTTTTACATGCAGTCTTTACAGGTATTTCTTTAGCATTCGCTGCGTTTATGCATTGGACAGCTGGCTTTGCCTTTAGTGCAGGTTTTGTAGACTTCTTCTTAAGTTTGAAAAACCCAGTCGCGAATCATCCAATGATGTTGGTGGTTCAAGGACTTGTCTTTGCAGCAATTTACTACTTCGGTTTCCGTTTTGCAATCACTAAGTTTAACTTAATGACACCAGGACGTGAAGAAGGCGATGGCGAAGAAACGCCAGATGTTGCAGAAGGCGACAACAAATTTGCTTCTCTAGCTCGTCGTATTTATGATGGTTTAGGCGCTGATGCTAATGTAACTTCTATTGATAACTGTACAACTCGTTTACGCTTAACAGTGAAAGATACAGGCAAAGTGGATCAAGCAAAAATTAAAGCAACTGGGGTTCCTGGTGTGAAAGTCATTGATGACACCAATATCCAAGTGATCGTTGGTACAGAAGTACAATTTGTTGCTGACGAAATGCAACGATTATATAACCACCAAGCGCCAGCAACACCAGTCAAAGAAACACCTGTTTCTCAACCAGTTGTTGAAGAAAAAGCACCAGTTTCAACGAAAGAAACTGAATTATATTCTGTAGCGAATGGGAAAGTTATTCCTATTTCTGAAGTACCAGATGATGTTTTCTCAGCAAAAATGATGGGTGACGGTTTTGCTGTCGTACCAACAGACGGCGAAGTTTCAACACCTGTTGCTGGTAAAATTACTAGCATTTTCCCAACAAAACATGCGTTAGGTATCCAAACAGATTCAGGCATTGAAGTATTATTACACATGGGTCTAGATACTGTTGAGTTACAAGGTGGACCATTTACATTACATGTTGAAGAAGGCCAAGTTGTAAAACAAGGCGATAAAATTGCAACCATTGATTTAGCCGCATTAGAACAAGCTGGCAAAAAATCAGATTTAATTGTTGTTTTCACAAATCAAGATATCGTTGCTCAATACGATTTACAAAAAGCAGGTCAAACGACTTCAATGAATTATGTAATCGGAAATGTTACCGTAAAATAAAAGTAAAAAAGGGCTAGCCGTAAGGCAGCCCTTTTTTTGATGAAATTCGATAAAATTACTTGTTATTCTATTCTAGGTGAAAACGTTCAATCTTGCGAAGTTACGGTTTGTTCACAAAAAAGTTACTTTTATTAAATAAAACTAAAGAAGTAACAAAAACTTCGCTTTTTTCAGTTATTTCAAGTAACATAGAACGTATCTTAAAAGAAAAAGTTTGGATGATTCGATGCGTAGAGTAAGAAAAATAATTTATAAAATCATGCTACTTTTGTTTGTTGGTTTAGTTGCTGGTCTTGGCTATCTTGGCTATAAAATACATCAAAATGTTGAAACGGTAATGACCTTTGAAAAACAAGTAGAAGCAGAAGTCAAAAAAAATAAAATACCTGAATACAAAACATTAGCTTTAGCGATTATCTATACAGAATCTAAAGGGAAATCTGGCGATATTATGCAGAGCAGTGAAAGTGTTTATGGACAACAAGAAGTGATTGAAACACCAGAAGAAAGTATCGCACATGGCGTCAAATTTCTCGCGGAAGCGTTAGCGAAAGCAAAAGAAGCTGGCTGTGATGAATGGACAGGCGTACAAGCATATAATTATGGACTGGATTATATTCAGTTTGTTAAAGAACGTGGCGGGAAACACACGACAGAGTTAGCAGAAGAATATTCAAGAGAAGTCCTTTCACCGTTGCTAGGGAATGACCAAAATACGAAATATCGTTATTATCGTTGGCAAGCGTTAGTTTACAATGGTGGTTACCTTTATCAAAATGGTGGCAATATGTTCTATGCGGAAATTGTCAAAATGAATCGTTGGTTTATTGAAAAGTTAAATTAAAACGAGAAAAGTCTAAAGAATTCTTTCAACTTACAGGAATTTTTTAGGCTTTTCTTGCAGTTTCATGAAAATGCAAGTAAACTAGAAGGGATGTAACTGATTAATTGAAAAGGTAGGGAAAGAGCTGGATGTTGAATAAAGTCGACCTGAAAAAAGGGTTAAGTACAGAAGAAGTTGCCAAGCAGAAAGAGTTAGGCCTTCAAAATAATTATGAGGAAAATGTAGCGAAATCTACAAAAGATATTATTTTTGATAACGTCATGACGTTATTCAACTTTTTAAACTTTGCAATCGCTGTTTGTTTACTATTTGTCGGAGCGTATTCCAATCTGGCTTTCTTAGCGATTATTATTGTGAACATGTCAATCGGGATTTTCCAAGAAATTCATGCCCGTAATTTAGTTCAAAAATTATCTATTGTGGCAAAAGAAAATGTTCATGTTGTTCGAAATGGCGTACAACAAGAAATTGATACAAAAGAACTAGTTATGGAAGATATTGTTATTATCTCTGCAGGGGAACAAGTTCCTTCTGATATGGAAGTTATTGACGGTAAAGTCGAAGCGAATGAAGCGTTGTTAACAGGTGAATCAGATTTAATTGAAAAGGAAATCGGCGATACCTTGCTTTCTGGAAGTTTCATTGTTAGCGGACAAGCCTATGCCCGTGTTATCCACGTTGGTGCCGAAAACTATGCTGTGAAAATCACCCAAGAAGCCAAAGTGCATAAACCAATTCAATCAGAGTTAGTCAATTCGATTCGTAAAGTCTCTAAATTTACAAGTTGGGTGATTATTCCTCTAGGGATTATTTTATTTGTTGAAGCTTTTTGGTTAAGAGATGCTGGCATTAAAACATCTGTTGTTGCTTCTGCAGCTGCTTTGTTAGGGATGTTACCAAAAGGATTAGTACTATTAATTAGTATTGCGCTGACAACAGGTGTCATTAAGTTAGCCAAAAAACGTATTCTAGTACAAGATATGTACTCAATTGAAACATTGGCCCATGTGGACACTTTGTGTTTAGATAAAACTGGAACGATTACAGAAGGTAAAATGAAAGTGCAAAAGGCGATTATCTTGCATGACAAATATGAAGAACTCTTCCCACAGATTATCGGAAGCTACCTATCTGAAAGTACGGATAATAATATTACAATGCAAGCAATTCGTGATCATTATGAAGTATCCAATCGATTTGGCGCAAAAGAAGTCTTGGCTTTTTCTTCTGAACGAAAATGGGGAGCTATTGAATTTCCAGAAATTGGGACAGTTTATTTAGGGGCTCCTGAGCGTTTGGTAGACGATAGTCGGTTGCCAGAAGCTGTTTTTACAGCACAAGAGAATGGGTATCGCGTCTTGATGTTAGCCATTGCGGAACAACAACCGTTAAACGAAACCAAAATGCCTTATTTAGAGCCATTAGCAATTCTAGAAATTGATGATCCAATTCGCCAAAATGCCAAAGAAACACTGGCTTATCTAAAAGAAGAAGGAATCGACTTAAAAGTAATTTCTGGTGATAATCCGGTGACTGTTTCAAATATTGCTCGTCGTGCTGGGCTACCCGGTTATGAGTCTTATATTGATTTGTCGACCAAAACGACAGAAGCAGAAGTGCGTGAAGCGGTTCAGCAATACACAGTGTTCGGACGTGTATCGCCTCAGCAAAAACGAACCATTGTACGTGAGTTGAAAGACACAGAGCATGTGGTGGCGATGACCGGCGATGGCGTCAACGATGTTTTAGCGTTACGAGAAGCGGATTGTAGTATCGCTATGGCAGAAGGAGATGGCGCTACTCGGCAAATTTCTAATCTAGTTTTGCTAGATTCTGATTTTACAACGTTACCAGATGTCTTGTTTGAAGGACGGCGTGTGGTAAATAATGTAACCCGAGTTTCCAGCGTTTTCTTCATTAAAACGATTTATTCGTTTATTCTCTCAATCATTTGTGCCTTAACGGCCATTGCGTTTCCGTTCATTCCGATTCAAGTGACCTTGATTGATTTAGCAATTGAAGGATATCCAGCCTTCTTCTTATCTTTCGAAGGGGACAAACGAAAAGTTGTCGGGAAGTTTTTACCAACGGCTTTGAAAAATGCGTCTGTTAATGCGCTTTTAGTTGTAGCGAATATCATTGCTGTTTATCTGATTGGACAAAATCAAGGATTTTCTTCTTTAGATACCACGACGTTAATGTATTATTTATTAGTTGGAATTAGCTGTATGGCTGTTGTTCGAGCATGTCTGCCTTTAAATCCACTACGCATTTTCTTGGTTTTCAGTACCATTATTGGTATTTATGTAGCAGCTATGTTATTCCACAACATTTTAGAAATTGGTTTCTTAACTTCGCAAACAATGGGTCTCTTCTTTATTATGATGGCCATTAATATTGTGGTGCGTGTAACAATTGGTTTCGTACAAATGAAACGTGCTGGAAAAACAATTAAAGATTTATAAAAAACAGAGGTTGAGCTAAAAGCATTCGTCTCCAGAAATGCAGTTCTTCTTTAAATCTTGAAGGAAGTCGGAGCAAGCTTGATGTTTAACTGATTATTTTAAGAGTTAGTGTCTGAGGCAGGAGTCAGGATGACTTTTGTCCTAGATACTTTCTTTTTTTGTTGAGTTGAAACAAGATACTTGAAAAACAGAGATTATGTGATACAATAAATCATGTGTAAATGTGTCCATTGGAATTCGCACTGAAATGACAGTGCGTTTTTTAAACGGTCAATCACATGAGTTAGCACAATGCTATTCTTAGGAGGTGAGGACAATGGCACAACGCATTCCTCAGGAAGTCATTGAGGAAGTTCGTCACCGAACGAATATAGTAGATATTATTGGGCAGTATGTCCAGTTAAAAAAATCCGGTAAAAATTATATGGGTTTATGTCCGTTTCACGAAGAACGTTCCCCTTCATTTTCAGTAGCAGAAGACAAACAAATTTTTCACTGTTTTGGCTGCGGGAAAGGTGGAACTGTTTTTAATTTCTTGCAAGAAATTGAAGGCATTAGTTTTCCAGAATCCGTGAAACGTGTTGCAGATTTGGAACATTTATCTGTGGACTTTGATTGGTCAGAGCCGCGTGAAGTAGCGGATACCCCAGAACACCAACAAAGACGGAGTTTGTTACAACTGCATAGTAAAGCCGCAGAACTTTACCATCATATTTTAGTGAATACTAAAATTGGCGAACCCGCATTAAACTATTTATTAGAGCGGGGGTTAACACAAGAACTAATTGAGACCTTTCAAATTGGATTTGCGCCGCAAAAACGTGATTTCTTAAGTCAAGTTTTTAAAAATGAACAACTGGATGAAACGCTTTTTGAGCCTTCTGGGCTGTTTGTCCAAAGAGATAACGGTACGTTTTTGGATCGTTTCTATCAACGAATCATGTTTCCAATTAATGATCCCCAAGGCAATGTCATCGCCTTTTCTGGTCGCTTGTTAAAAACAGCTGATTTTCCAGGAGATGAGATGCCTAAATACTTGAATAGTCCTGAAACAACACTTTTTAATAAGCGAGAAACGCTGTTTAACTTTGATAGAGCCAGAAAAGAAATTCGTAAAGAAAATACAGTATTGCTTTTTGAAGGATTCATGGATGTTATCGCTGCTTGGCAATCAGGCGTAAAAAGTGGGGTGGCTTCAATGGGGACTAGTTTGACCAATGAACAAATTCGGCGTTTGGAGCGGGTCGCTAAGGAAGTAGTTATTTGTTACGATGGCGATAATGCCGGTGTTCAAGCCACAAACCGTGCGATTCAATTATTGCAAGAAAACAGTCATTTTGACTTGAGTATTGTCAGCATCCCTGAAAAGCTGGATCCTGATGAATATGTGCGGAAATATGGCGCAGAAGCTTTTCAAAATTTAGCCAATCATGGCCGAGAAACAGTTTTTAGTTTTAAAATGAATTATCATCGGTTAACTAGAAACATGAATAACGAAAAAGAACAATTGGATTATGTGAACGAATTGTTACGGGAGTTAACCAATGTTCAATCTCCTTTGGAACGTGATCGTTATTTAAACCAAATTGCTCAGGAATTTCAACTTTCTGTTCATAGTTTGGAAGAGCAATTCAATCAATTGAAGCAGGAGCAACGTTCAGTCCAACGGCAAGAAAGGCAACAATTTTATCAAGATGAAATGATGCCACCACCAATGGAAGAACCTGTTTTTGAAGAGAATCACGTACAGAACAAGTTACCGTTAACCCAAGTTCAAAAAGCAGAACGTTCTTTATTATTTCGTTTAATGAATGAACAAGGAGTACGGCAAACCATTCAACAATTGCCAGATTTTTCGTTCGCTCATGATGAATACCAAGAATTATATTTCTTGCTAGAAAGTTATGCGACACTGCATCAAAGTTTCGACATTGCCGATTTTATTAATTTCTTGCAAGATAATCAAACCAAACAATTAGCAATTGAAATTGCGTATCAGAATTTATCAGAAGAAAGCTCTGAGCGAGAAGTTGCCGATTTATTACATGTAATTGCCTTATCAAGTATTGCAGAGGCAATTGAGCAGAAAAAGATTCAACAGCAAGAAGCAAAACGAGTGGGCAACCAACAGCTTGAAGCCGAATTAACAATGGAGATTATCCAATTGGCTCGACAGCTTAAAGCTCAACGAACATTTACTTAAGCAATAAATGAATAGAGCTAAGCGTTTTGTTCATTTTATTTTGATAAGTCCCAGTGATTTATCAGTTATTTCAAGCGTGAACCGAAAAATGAAGGGGGCCTTCTTTCATGGAAAAAGAAACAAGTAAAAAATATGAAGCTGCAGTGGCAGCATTTATCAAAGAAAACAAGCCTAAAGGAACAGTGGTTTATGATGATTTAGCGAATCAATTAGCCACACCGTATACTTTGGATGCAGAAGCTATGGAAAAATTGATCCAAAAAGTTGAAGATGCTGGTATCAGCGTGGTCGATGAAAATGGAGACCCAAGTGAACATAGCTTGAAAAAAGATGAAAAAGAAGCGGAAAAGGCCCAAGCAGAAGACTTATCTGCGCCAACAGGTGTTAAAATTAATGATCCCGTGCGTATGTACCTAAAAGAAATTGGGCGCGTTCAATTGTTAACTGCCGCAGAAGAAGTTGAATTGGCACTTAAAATTGAAGAAGGCGATCAAGAAGCAAAACAACGTTTAGCAGAAGCCAACTTACGTTTGGTTGTTTCAATTGCCAAACGATATGTAGGTCGTGGTATGCAATTCTTGGATTTAATTCAAGAAGGTAATATGGGCTTAATGAAAGCTGTTGAAAAATTTGACTACCGTAAAGGGTTCAAATTCTCTACGTATGCTACTTGGTGGATTCGTCAAGCGATTACGCGGGCAATTGCGGACCAAGCTAGAACAATTCGAATTCCTGTTCACATGGTTGAAACAATCAATAAATTGATTCGGATTCAACGCCAACTATTGCAAGATTTAGGTAGAGAACCAACGCCAGAAGAAATTGGTGCGGAAATGGATTTACCAACAGAAAAAGTTCGTGAAATCCTAAAAATCGCACAAGAGCCAGTCTCTTTAGAAACACCAATTGGTGAAGAAGATGATTCACATTTAGGTGATTTCATTGAAGACCAAGATGCTACAAGTCCTGCTGAACATGCAGCTTACGAATTGTTAAAAGAACAACTAGAAGATGTTCTGGATACTTTAACAGACCGTGAAGAAAATGTTTTACGTTTACGTTTTGGTTTAGATGATGGTCGGACACGTACGCTAGAAGAAGTCGGAAAAGTTTTCGGTGTCACTCGCGAACGTATTCGTCAAATTGAAGCAAAAGCGTTAAGAAAACTAAGACATCCTTCTCGTTCAAAACAATTAAAAGACTTTTTAGAATAAACATACCGTTTAGCGGCTCTTTTCGTGCATGCGAGAAGAGCCGCTTTTGTTTTTTAAAAAGTCTCTAAATGTCATTGCTAGTTATTGGAAGAAGGCGCAAGTTGTGGTAAATTAGAAGTAATGGAATATTAGCAGAATGTGAGGCGGAAGAATGACAAAAAAATGTCCGAAGTGCGGGAACGAATTCGATGCAGAATTAACGACCTGCCCAACATGTGGCTATTCACTAACTGACACAACAGTTGATAAAGAAGAAGTGGAAACGACTTCAACAAATATAGATTTTGAAACACAGGAAAATGAACAACACGAAGATCAATTAAATGAGAATATTGAATGGTCTGAGTTAAAAGATATGAGCTTAGGCCATGTGATGGAACTGTTTGGCGAATCACCAGAAGAAGAAAGTAATGATGACAAAAAAGAAGAGTCGATAGAAGATAACTTAATAGGCTCTGATTCAGAGGATGTTTCTGGTCTAGAAGCATCGCTTCAAGAAGGGGCTAGTGAGGAGACTCATGATTCGGTGGAGGAGTCGATACCAGCGACAGAAGAGACGCCTACTCATTCAACAGAAGAAGAACTAGCAACGGACGAAGCAGTTAATTTAGAGGAAACAACAGAAGAAACAACTACTGTTGAAGCAGAAACAGCTGAGGTATCTGAGACAGTGAAGTCAGAAGAGGAAGCTTTAACAGAGATTTCAGGAACTGAAGTTATCTCTACTACTTCTGAAGAAGAAATTTTTTCACAACCACCGATAGAAGATCAAGATGTCACACCAAACGAAACTTTGCAAGCTTATATTCAAGCGCATCGAGCAGATACAGAAATGTCTGAAAATCCATTAGAAGAAACAGCAGAGACCCAAGAGTTAGAAAACAGCGGTGAGGCAGTATTAACCCAAGCCGAAACACCAACTGAATCCATTTCAGATTCTGAAGAAGGGCTAACAAGTGCAGCGTCGCTAGAGGAACCGAGCGAAGCTGATACAACCGAGGAAAAAGTTTCAGATTCAGGTGTGATACCACCGATGAATGAAACTGGGAATACTCAACCAGCGCCTGCTCCGAAGAAACCATCAAAAAAAGTGGCTTTTGTTGCGCTTGCGGTTGTTTTATTAGCTGGAGGTAGTGCTTGGGCGTATCATGATCAAACGCAAAAAGCTGCCGCGCAAGAGGCGGCGGCACTAACCAAGAAAAAAGATACACTGAAAGATGAACTAGCAGCCTTTTATACCACGAAGGAGCAAGTTTTTATTAAACCAGATATGGTGACTGTTAGTCCAGAAAAACTCTCAAAACAAGTCGCGGAAATTAAAGATTCAGAAGAGTATTCTCAATTAAATAAACAAATTCAAACATTGAAAGAGAAGCAACAAACCATTCAACAAATCAACCAATTATTTGAGGCCCCGATTGTCAATGGCAATGAGTTGAAACCGGCGATTCTAGCGGCTGATCAACCAATTTCCGTAAAGAAATTAACAGGAAATGATCCATTTGACCAATTGATGAACCAAGCAATCGATCAAGCGAACCAACAATACAACCAATTACAAAAAGCTAAAAAAGCAGTCGAGGTCATTTATAAAGATGGAAAAACTACCAATCAGCTGAATCGAGACACGTATCAAGCTGCTAAGGCAGAAGTAGATAAAGTAACAAGTGATAAGCTGAAAAAAGAACTGGTCAAACAAGTCACGACAGCTGACCAAGCGTTAACCAAGGTTGAAGAAGAACAGAAAAGAATTGCAGAAGAACAAGCTGCCGCAGAGCAAGCAAAACAAGCAGAAGAACAAGCGAAACAAGCTGCTGCCGCGAAAAAAGAGAACGCTAAGAAGGAAGAAACAGCGAAAACAGAAGCGAATGGCTACACGGCGCCGAACAGTGACGGGGTTTACACTAGTCCGCTTTATGCGCCAGATGCTGCCGATATCGCTGATAGTAGCAATCCAGCGTGGACATGGGCACCAGGTGTGAAAGAAAAAGTCTTAGACACAGTGATTGCTCGTGGCTATGTGGTTCCTGGCGGATATTCTTTAGAACCTGCCAAAATTGTGAATGGCGAAGGTTACTACAATCTTTATGCAACAAACAATCAATCAAAATTATTAGAAGGCACTACAGAGAAAAATGTTCACATGTATTTAGTTACAATCAATGCTAAAACAGGTTGGTTCAAAGGGAACGCTTCTCGTAATGCAGGGCAATAAAAGAAAATAGAAACAATCGAACAAAAGCGGAAATCTTTTGTTCGATTGATTTTCCTTGAGGAGTTAATGATAAATGAGAGAATTACTAGCAACAACATTTACCGGCATTGTGGTCGATGAAAATGAACAATTTTATTTTGTTCAAAAAAATGGCATCACATTCCGTTTAAAAAAAGAAGAAGGTACGCATGCCATAGGAGAGGCTGTAGAAGGATTTGGTTATTTAAATCAAAAACAAGAGCCAGCACTGACAACTACAATTCCTACTGTGCGCATTGGTAGCTATGGCTTTGGTACTGTCACAGGAACGAGACGTGATTTAGGTGTCTTTGTGGATGTTGGCTTACCAGATAAAGATGTCGTTATTTCGTTGGATGAATTACCAACTATGCGGGAACTTTGGCCTAAAAAAGAAGACCGAGTAATGGTTACTTTAAAAGTGGACAGTAAAGACCGCATTTGGGGCGAATTAGCAGATGAAAAAGTCTTTAAAGCAATGGCAAAACGTGGGAATGCTGAAATGCAAAACCAAAACTTAACCGGGTATGTGTATCGTCTGAAACTTGCAGGAACGTATATTTTAACTGATGATTTATACATTGGATTTATCCATCCTTCTGAACGATTCCAGGAACCACGTTTAGGTGAAAAAGTAGTGGGGCGTGTGATTGGCGTGCGGCCGGACGGCGTATTGAATCTTTCATTAAAACCAAGAAGTCATGAAGTAATCAGCGATGATGCGTTAATGATTCTAACTTTCTTAGAAAGAGCAAACGATCACCAAATTCCTTTCACCGATAAATCAAGCCCTGATGAAATTAAACAAACCTTTGGCATTAGTAAAGCGCAATTTAAACGCGCCTTAGGCCATTTAATGAAACAAAAATTAATTAAACAAGAAGATGGTAAAACAATTCTAATTGGCTCGTTGGAACAATCAAAAGAAAAAAATTAAGGTAGCTAATTGAGAATATCTTGCAAATTACAGTTATTTCTTTTATAATTATTTTAATTTGATTGATAAATTAAGTTTCTTAATTTGTAATCATTCTAAACAAGGAGCTGTAATAATGGATTCGACTGCTGCTTTAAAAAAGACAAAAAAACAATTACATGAATCAGGCTTTAAATTAACACCACAACGGGAAGCAACCGTACTTGTATTATTGGAAAATGAAAAAGATCATTTATCAGCAGAAGAAATTTACTTCTTGGTAAAACAAAAAAGTCCGGAAATTGGTCTAGCAACAGTCTATCGAACGCTAGAAATTTTAACAGACTTAAAAGTCGTTGATAAAGTGAGCTTTAACGATGGTTTAGCTCGCTATGATTTAAGAAAAGAAGGCGCCAAACACTTTCACCACCATTTGTTATGCTTAGAATGTGGCACAATTGAGGAAGTGGAAGAAGACTTGCTTGGTGAAGTAGAGCAAATTGTTGAAAGTCGGTATCATTTTTTAGTCAAAGATCATCGCCTAACTTTTCATGGTATTTGTCAAAGTTGTCAAAGTAAAAAATAAGAATAACAAAAAATAGCCAGTAGCACGAAAAAGTGCCGTTGGCTATTTTTTGTTATTCTTTAGTAAATTAATCGTATAATTAATAAAAGATTAATTTATGGTTTGGTTAAAATGAAAATAAACTAAAAAAATATTTTGTATAATGAGCTATACAAAAAGGAGGTGTGTCATATGAATAAGACAGATAAAAAAGTTGTTAAGTCATCTATTATCAATATTTCTAAAACAGAAGCTTCTAAAGAAAAAAATGGTGTTTTAGGTAGAGCTGTTTTTGCAAAAGGTGATGCTTGGGCAACAAATATCTAATTATAAAACCCCTGCTTTTTCTTTAATTAAAAAGCAGGGGTTTTTATTACTTGGAGGTGACGTATAAAATGTTTTTTGACAATAAAAATTTTATGTTAAGAAAAGAATTTTTTGGAGGCTTACTTGTAGATAAGAGGAATCTTGTTCGATATGAAATAAATCAATATGATTACGTCTTTTTAAATGAATTTTTACGAAGTAATTCTAATATCCAAACAGTTATCAATAATATCAATAATAGTTTGGATATAGATTATATCCCTGATATAAATCAGTTCTTAGAGATAGGCGTATTAATAGGTGAAACAGATGGCATGGGCATGGGAGAAGAATTATCACCTATAGAAATTAACCACATAGACAAAAATTATTTATCATATCCTATTGAAATATCAATATATCCTTCTTTGAAATGTAATCTCAAGTGTAATTTTTGTTTTTTAGGATTTAAATTGAATCAAAATTATAATGAAAAAAATGCAGAAGAGTGGTTTACATTGATAAATGATGCAGTTAAGAGTGGCTGTCTAAGTGTTTCTATTTTAGGTGGAGAACCATTGCTATATTTTGATATTTTAAATCTTTTGAAAATGCTTGAAAACGCAAAAATTAGAACATCAATAACTAGTAATGGTCTTTGTTGGAAAAAGTGCGTATTAGATTTTATAAAAACATCAAAATATATAACACCGATTTTTTCTATTCAAAGTTTTAGCGAGCGTAATAAAGAGTATATGGGAAAGTCACATGATATGGAAAAGTGGAAAACTACTGTATATGAAATTACTAAATTTAAAAAAATTCGAATAAATTCAGTATATTTAGATCAGAGTATAGAGGAATTAAAGCAAATTATTGATTTTGGTTATAATAATAATGTAGAAAAATTTTCTTTAGCATATAAATATGATGTGAATTCTGATTGGACTAGTTTTAAAGAAATAATTTATGTTCAAGATTGTTTAGAAAAATATATAGAGTCTAATAATTATGAAAATTTTCACTTTTCTGTAGAAGGGTGTATGATTTATAGTGTTTATGAAGATTTAGACGGTTCAGTAGTTAACACACCTTATCAGCAATTAACTTATGGGTGTGAAGCAGGGAATAGTCGATTGGAGATAGTTCCTAATGGGGACAGCTACCCGTGTATATCTTTTTTTGAAAAAGATATGTCATGTGGAAATGTTTTCGAAAGTAGTTTAAGGAATATTTGGGATAGTTCTACTCTGCTTAAAGAATTAAGAAATGGAAAAACTACAGATGAAAAATGCCTGTCTTGTACTTGCAATAATTTTTGTAATGGTGGGTGTCCTACTATTAACTTGGTTAGAAACGGAAAAATGTTTGGGAAAGGCGATCCAAGATGTTTATTAAAACAAACCAACTAAACGACAAAAATGTTCATTTAATCAATTTAAACCGAATTTTACGCGCGCTGATTCTTCTTTGGCCTGTTATGACATTAATTTATTTATCAAAAGGCTTATCTTTTTTTGAAATTGGTTTGCTTAACAGCGTTGGAAGTATCGTGATTGCTGTTTTAGAAGTGCCTTCTGGTCTATTAGCAGATAAATTTGGCCGCAAAAAGAATCTGATAATTGGCAATTTTTTAAATATTTTATTTGTGTTGTTGTTATACATTAGTCAACATTTTTATGGTTTGCTGTTAGCGGAAATTGTTTTTTCTGTCGCTTCATGTTTAATCAGCGGCACAGATGCCTCACTTTTGTATGATAGTTTGAAACAGAAGAATTTGGAAAAAGAATATGCCAAAGTAGTGGCTAAAAACAGAAGCATCACCATTTTTCTATCTATTTTCACAGTGATTCTGGCAACTTTTTTATTGGAAAAGTACACATGGCTGTTGTTCCTTAGTTCTTTCTTGCTTTATTTAACCATGTTTGGAGCCACGATGTTTCTAACAGAAATGAAAAATCTTTCCGAAAATGAGGAGGAAGCAGACACGAAGAAAGCGAAACCAAGCTTTTTGACGGCGTTTAAAAAAAATCAATTATTTTTGTTTCTTGCCTTGTTTTCTTCGGTGATTATTTTACTAGTGAGTAATTTATCTGTTTTAGCATCACCAATTTTAATTGAAAATGGTATGAAACTCAAACACACTGGCTATGTCATGGCTGGAGCCAAAATTCTTTCAATTATTTTATTGAGAAATCAATCGCGGATTCTCAAGCTTTTACAGAAAAATGTCCTAAAGAGACTAACAACTTTACTCTTTGTTAGTACAACGTTGACACTTGTTATAAATTCCAGTTACTATTGGATTTATCTGATTTGTCTGGTTTTGGCGGTCAATAATTTTTTACAACCATTGATTAGTGAAAAAATGAATCAACTGATTTCTTCTAAGAATCGAACCACCATGTTATCTATTTCCAATATGTTGGATAATGTGCTCTTTTTTGGTGGCGATCCAGCACTTGGTTTCAGCATTGACAAAGTCGGTTACAATCGAACATTCGGTTCTTTTGGCATATTGTTGTGTCTTGGGTTTCCGCTTTATGCTTTTGTAAAACCCAAACTATTCAAAGAAAAATAAAAACACCATTTCGCTAATTGTTTGGATTAGCGAAATGGTGTTTTTGACAAACGAATCTTTATAAATTAGCGAATTTTTCCAATAAGCGAATCATTTGGCAAGTAAAACCATATTCATTGTCATACCAAGCCACAGTTTTCACTAATTGGAAATCGCCAGCTGTCGTTACTTCTGTTTGCGTTGGGTCAAAAATCGAACCTTCTGTCGTGCCGATTATGTCTCCAGAAACAATTTCACGATCATCATAACCGAAAGAAGGGTTATCAATGGTGTGTTTTTTCATTGCTTCATTTACTTGATCAGCTGTTACTTTTGTTTTTAAAATGCTAACTAATTCTGTTAAGGATCCATCCACAACGGGAACACGTTGGGCATGGCCTTGTAATTTTCCATTAAGTTCTGGAATAACTAAGCCAATTGATTTAGCAGCACCAGTTGAATGGGGAATAGTATTGTCTGCAGCAGAGCGTGCCGCACGAAGATTTCCGCCACGAACAGGGCCATCTAATAGCATTTGTGTTGATGTGTAGGCATGAACAGTTGTCATGGTACCAACTTCAATACCAAATTCATTATTTAAGAAGTAAGCCATCGGTGCTAGACAGTTTGTCGTACATGAACCAGCAGAAATGATTTTATCGTTGGCATCAAGTGTATCATCATTGACGTTGTAAACGATTGTTTTCATTGCGCCTGCAGGAGCAGAGATAACCACACGTTTCACACCTGCATCTAAATGAGCTTGTGCTTTTTCTTCAGAGGTATAAAAACCTGTACATTCAAGGACAATGTCTACTCCGTTTTCTTTAACCCAAGGGATTTTACTTGCATCTGGTTCTGCGTAGACACGGGTTTCTTCGCCGTCAACCACAATGCCATTTTCAGTGGCTGTCACGGTGCCAGGATAGGTGCCATGCGTAGAGTCAAATTGTAATAAGTGAGCCAACATTGTTGGGCTAGTCAAATCATTGATAGCCACAACTTCAATATCATCAGAAACTTCTTTTATTCGGCGAAAGGCTAAACGACCAATTCTTCCAAAACCGTTAATTCCTACTTTGACTGTCATAACAAAAATTCCTCCTTTAGATGTTTGTGTTTCTTTGGACCCTTGCTGAAAAAGTGATTTTCTTCAACTATCTATAGTATGAACCTCTAAAATTTTTTTGTCAAAAGACTGATAGCGAAGCGACAAAAAGAAAGCGAAAGATTCATGAGAAATTTTGCTTTTTCCAACGATAACTAACTAGAATTGCTAGACAAACGGTTGTTTTCCCGATACAATAATAAAGACTTTCGAATCACGCTTTTTGAGGTGATTAAAGATAGTAGAAGTAGAATAGGAGGACAAATTATATGTCCATGTTTTTAGATCAAGTGACGATTGATGTCAAAGCTGGTAAAGGCGGCGACGGAATGGTTGCTTTCCGTAGAGAAAAATATGTACCAGACGGGGGTCCCGCTGGTGGTGATGGCGGTCGCGGTGGCGACGTTGTTTTAGTTGTTGAAGAAGGATTACGCACATTAATGGATTTCCGGTTTAATCGTCATTTTAAGGCGACACCTGGAGAAAATGGTATGAGTAAAGGAATGCACGGTCGTGGTTCAGAAGATTTACTTGTCAAAGTTCCACCAGGTACAACAGTTCGTGATGCAGAAACTGGAGCCTTAATTGGGGATTTAATTGAGAATGGTCAGACCTTAGTAGTAGCAAAAGGCGGACGCGGTGGTCGCGGGAATATTCGCTTTGCTTCCCCAAGAAACCCTGCACCAGAAATTGCCGAAAACGGCGAACCGGGCCAAGAACGTAAAATCGAATTAGAATTAAAAGTTTTAGCAGATGTTGGCTTAGTTGGGTTTCCTTCTGTAGGGAAATCAACGTTACTCTCTGTTATCTCGTCCGCTCGTCCGAAAATTGGTGCCTATCATTTTACGACGTTAGTTCCAAACTTAGGGATGGTGACTACTAGTGACGGTCGAAGCTTCGCTGCAGCAGATTTGCCAGGCTTAATTGAAGGAGCTTCTCAAGGTGTCGGCTTAGGAACACAGTTTTTACGCCACATTGAACGGACGCGTGTTATTTTACATGTCATTGATATGAGTGGTATGGAAGGACGCGATCCTTATGAAGATTATTTGGCAATCAATAAAGAATTGGCTTCACACAATTTACGTTTGATGGAGCGACCTCAAATTATTGTTGCCAATAAAATGGACATGCCTGAAGCAGAAGAGAATTTAGCGAAATTTAAAGAGCAACTTGCGAAGGAACGCACAGATGAGTATGCTGATGAGCTACCTATTTTCCCAATCTCTGGGGTTACTCGTAAAGGTATTGAACCTTTATTAAATGCAACAGCTGACTTGTTGGAAGTAACGCCTGAATTCCCATTATATGAAGATGAAGTAGTAGAGGAAGAAACCGTTCGTTATGGCTTCCAACCAGAAGGTCCAGAATTTACGATTGATCGTGAACCAGATGCTTCATGGGTTTTATCTGGTGAAAAATTAGAAAAATTATTTGAAATGACGAATTTCGATCATGATGAAACAGTAATGCGTTTTGCACGTCAATTACGTGGTATGGGTGTCGATGAGGCATTACGAGCACGTGGCGCGAAAGATGGCGACATTGTTCGGATTGGTAATTTTGAATTTGAATTTGTCGAATAAGCATAAAACCAGTTCACTCAGTGAACTGTTTTTTTATTTTAAAATTAGTATTAAATCAGCGAATAGATTGAAATAATATTTTTAATAGCTTATAATTTTAAATGTAACAAAATAACAAACGAAAGGAGCGAAATTGAAATGGAAAACAATCAAGCAATTGTTCCTAAGTTTTCAGTTAAAAGTGCTGGTTTTCTTTTTAGTATGGGGCTCTTATGTGGTGTCCTGTTGCCGAGTGTTTTATTATGGACTTTCAATCTGCCGTTTAATATTGGTGCCATGATTTTTTTGCCTGTTGGGATTGCTTTTGCGTTAGCGTATAGTCATTATTTTATTGAAACGAAAACAGGTTTTTGTAAGCGTTTTATTTGGTTGTTTTTAATTTCTCTTATTTTATTAGAGCTTATCTCTTATTTATGGCTGATTAAAGGAGTTATTTTTTAAGAGAAAAACAGAGGAGAGTGTTATTTATGTTAGATAAACTGACTGTTTGGATTGAAAATCATCTAGCTGGACCAATGGCTAAAATTGCCAATCAGCGCCATTTACGTGCGGTGCGGGATGGAATTATTGCGACATTACCTTTAATTATTGTCGGTTCTTTTTTTCTAATTATTGCGTTTCCGCCGTTACCAGAATCTTGGGGCATTACTCAATTTTTAACAAGTAATGCTGCTACAATCTTACTGCCTTACCGAATGACAATGTACATTATGGCGTTATATGCGACTTTTGGCATTGGCGCTAGTTTAGCGAAATCATATAATCTTGATCAAGTCTCTGGAGGGATTTTGGCTACGATTGCTTTTTTATTAACATTAGTACCTGTAGCGATTCCTGAAGAAGCCAGTAAAGCAGCTGGCGTTTCTGGGTTTGTTTTACCAATGGCTAATTTGGGTGGTGCAGGGATGTTTGTCGGGATTGTGACGTCAATTATTGCTGTCGAAATCTATCGAGTAACAGATAAGTCTAAGTTCAAAATTACAATGCCTGATAACGTTCCACCTGCTGTTGCTCGTTCATTTGAATCATTGACGCCGACGTTAATTGTCATGTTATTGATTGGTTCAATCACTTATTATTTAGGCTTTGATTGGCACACATTTGTAGGGAACTTAGTAGGACCACTAGTTCAAGCAGCAGATTCTTTATTGAGTGTCTTGCTGTTAGTCTTTTTAACCACATTTTTCTGGTTCTTTGGGATTCACGGTGCTTCAATCGTAGGATCGTTGGCGCGTCCTCTATGGCTACAACTATTAGAGGAAAACACGACTGCTAAAGCAGCTGGCGAAGCATTGCCTCGGATTGCGGCAGAGCCATTTTACCAATGGTTCATTTGGATTGGTGGTGCTGGAGCCACAATTGGCTTAGCTATATTATTAGCCTTTCGGGCAAAATCAGAATATGGTTCAAAACTAGGAAAAGCTATTTTAGCACCGTCTATTTTTAATATTAATGAGCCAGTTATTTTCGGTGTACCGATTGTCTTAAATCCGATTTTAATGATTCCTTTTATCTTTGCACCAATGGTTTTAGCAACGATTGCTTGGTTTGCCACTAAATTAGGTTTAGTTAGTGAAGTTGTCTTTACCGCACCTTGGACCTTACCAGGACCAATTGGCGCCTTTATGGCGACAGGTGGCGATTGGCGTGCTGCTGTTTTGAATATTGTTTTAATTCTAGTGGCCATCTTGATTTACTATCCGTTCTTTGTAGCTTATGATAAAAATGAGCTTGCCAAAGAGCAAGGCAAACAAATAGAAGAATAAAGAGTGCAGCCGTTTAGTGTCCAGAACAAAAGGTGATGACCTTTTGTTCTGGACCTATTTGTTTATAGGTGATGAAAATTCTCAATTTTTTTGAAATGTATAGAAAATTTTGAGAAAAGAAACGCATAAAAAAGTGTAAAATATTATATATATAATGAAAATGGTTTTCTTTTGTGTGAACATAATAAAGTTATTGTTAACTAAAAGAGAAAAGGGGTATGAAAATGGTTAGAACGAAGGTATATACAAAGGAAAAAATCTTAAACGTAGCTGAAAAAATTTTAGTAGATAAAGGTTTTTCTAATTTAACTGCTAGAAATATTGCAGATACTATGGGGATTTCTACGCAGCCAATTTATTTAGAATTTGTCAACATGGACGATTTAAAACGAACCTTAATTAAATCGTTATTTCATCGTATGCAATTATTTTATAAAGCAGATGTCGGTGCCTCAGACCCAGTGATTGCATTGGGTCTGAACTTTATATTATTTGCCCAAAAACATCAAAAAATCTATACGGCGTTATTTATGAAAGCACATGGTTATGAAGAAGAATTGCAGCAAATGCTTCAAACTTTTTTTGAAGAGCGTTTATTATTGGATAAAAAATATGTACAAATGGACAAAGGAAAATTTGTCGAATTATTTCCTAAAATGGTGGTAATCTATTTAGGTTTAGCCACAGCAGTTACATTGAAAACAATTGACTTAACTAAGAATCAAGAAATTCAATTATTAAGTCAATTATTGATAGAAGAGTAGTGTTTTGTTATTTATTCAAAATAACAAAAATACGACATAAGTCTGAGAAAAAACTGGTCGTTGCGCCCGAGGAAGGATTGTTTAAAACTTGCTATACTTTGGAAGAAGTAACAGAGAATAATTACTCGGGAGGATTTATGTGATGAAATTTATTAAATTTTTAGTGGTGACAGCAATTGTTATTGGTGGTGGTTTATTTGGGGCCAAGTTTTACGCAGAGAAGAACTCTGGCGAATTAGCTGGTGTGTTAGATCAATTAAATCCATTGGTTAAAGAAGGAAATGTGTATGTTAAAACAAAGAAAGCCGATAGTGTTAATGGCTATGGAATTGCTAGTTATACGCAAGTAGCCGCAGATGAGGAAGGCAAAACGCGAGAAATAACTTTCACAGCGGACCATGAATTAAAAACAGATCATTATCTAAAAGTCTCAAATAAAGGGGCCCACATCAATACGTATGAAGAGGTCAATCAAGACCAAGTGCCAGAAAAGGCATTACAAGCGATTCAAAAATAACAAAAAGTCAGAACGTACGCTGAAGATACGTTCTGACTTTTTGTTATTTTTTTGCTTCTTGAAGAATATTGATTTTTTCAATTTTAACATCAGTTTTTGGTTTATCGTTGGCACCAACTTCGACTTTGGCAATTTTATCGACAATATCCATTCCTTTGGTTACTTGACCGAAAACAGTATGTTTTTTATCAAGAGAAGGATAGCCGCCTTTTTTGTAAGCATCAATGATTGCTTTTGGATAATCATCATATAAAAGACCATCAGATTGATCATCTGTATTTTGGACAATAAAGAACTGACTGCCGTTAGTATTAGGTCCTGCATTCGCCATTGATAATGCGCCACGAATGTTATATAACTGGTTTGAAAATTCATCTTCAAATGGTTTATTCCAGATGCTGTTTCCGCCAGTTCCATCACCGCTAGGATCGCCACCTTGGATCATAAAGTTATTGATGACGCGGTGGAAAGTCAAGCCATCATAATAGCCATCTTTGGCATGTTTCATAAAGTTCTCGACAGTTTTTGGAGCCTGTTTAGGAAATAGTTTGATTTCAATATTTCCCATTGAAGTAACCATTTGGACTAAGTCTTGATCTTCGGCAACTTTGTCATCTAGTTGTGGTAAATCTAGTGAATTTAAGTCGACCGAATCCTTTGTTTTGCTTTCACTGGATTTAGCGACAGAATCACTCGTTGCGGTCGTGCCTTTATTATTGGTTGTGTTACAGCCTGCTAAAAGCAAGGTGAATGCTGCAACTGAAGCAACAGCAAGCATTTTCTTATGTTTCATCTGTTTTCCTCTTCCTTTCACACTGACAATTAGGTTCTTTTTTATCATAACAAAAGAGAAGATAACAAACCAGTGGAATTTTTATAAGATTTCCTATAGGAAAGGTGTAGACCACTTTTGTTTTTTTTGTTACAATGTAAGCAGATACATTATTATGTTTTACAATTTAGGAGGCAATCACATGGGAAAATTAGGTATTTCAATTTATCCAGAACGTTCAACATTTGAAAAGGACAAAGCATATTTGGATTTGGCTCATAAATACGGCTTTAAGCGTGTCTTTACTAGTTTATTGCAAATCAATGATGATCGGGAAAAGGTATTAGCAGAGTTTAAAAAAGTCGTAGATTATGCCAACCAATTAGGTATGGAAGTGATGGTCGATATTAATCCTGCATTGTTCGAACAATTAGGCATCTCTTATGATGATTTATCATTTTTCCATGATATGGGCGCCTACGGTATTCGTTTAGATCTTGGTTTTACTGGGCAAGAAGAGGCGAATATGACAAGAAACCCTTATGGCATTAAAATTGAAATTAATATGAGTTCAGGGACAAGCTATGTAGATAATATTATGGCCTACTCACCAAACACAGAAAATTTACTAGGCTCACATAATTTCTATCCACATCGTTATACAGGCTTAGGCTATGAGCATTTTGTTTATTGTTCAGAAAAATTTAGAAAATATAATTTAAATACGATGGCGTTTGTGAACTCACACGATGCTACATTTGGACCATGGCCGACACAAGATGGATTATGTTCTTTGGAAGACCACCGCGATTTAGAAATTGCAACGCAAGTTAAGCATTTAGTTTTAACAGGGTTAATCGATGATATTTCTGTCGGAAATGCTTATGCCTCAGAAGCAGAATTAGCAGCAATGGCAGAAGCCTTTCATGCACCGTATCCTTCGATCAAAGTGGATACAGAACCAGAAATCACAGAAGATGAAAGAATTGCATTGTTCGATAACTTACACAGTTATCGTGGAGATCGTTCTGATTACGTTTTGCGTTCAACAATGACACGTGTTTACTATAAAGATCGTCCTTTCCCAGCTCATACAACGAGAGATATTGTTCGAGGCGATGTCTTGATTGACAACGTTGGCTATGGACAATACAAAGGGGAAACACAAATTGCTTTAAAAGAAATGAAAAATGATGGCCGTGTAAATGTGGTTGGTCGTATTTCTGATGACGAACGTTTCTTATTAGAATTTTTGAAACCATGGTCAAGTTTTAAACTTATTGAAAATAAATAATTTTTAGTTTCCTATAAATAGATAAGTGGAGCATAGCGCAAAAGGTAACATTTTTGTGCTATGCTTTTTTGTCGCAACAAAATTGTCTCATTTTAGTGGTAAAGAAAGATGGCTAAATCTTTGAATGGTAGTTGTCAAAAAAAAGGCGACAACTTATAATGAATCATACAGTTTAAATAAAAGGAGTACGTAGATGAATCGATGGTTAAAAATTTTGATTGCGCTTATTGTAGTAATTGCAATTGGTTTAATTGCGGCAGGCTTATATTTTTATAATTATGCAGTAGTTCCAGGAAAGAAAGACTTTATAAATGAGAATACCCCAGGGTCAAAAGTGGTCCAGACACCTGAAGGCGCGTGGTTTAAAGATGACAAAAATCGACAAGAATGGTCAATTACTTCGGAAGATGGGCTACGTCTAAAGGCTATTTATTTACCAGCCGACAAAAAAAGTAATCGTACCGTTATTATGGCGCATGGTTATATGGGTTCGGCAGAAACGATGTCTGTCTTTGCGAAAATGTATCATGATTGGGGCTACAATGTGTTAGCGCCAGATGCGCGTGGTCACGGGAAAAGTCAAGGAGATTATATTGGGTTCGGCTGGCCCGATCGTAAAGATTATGTCCAATGGATTGAGAAAGTTTTAACCGAAAATGGTCAGCAAGAACAAATCACTTTATACGGTGTCAGTATGGGTGCTGCTACAGTCATGATGACGAGCGGGGAAAAATTACCAGATAACGTGAAAGCCATTGTGGAAGATTGTGGCTATTCTACAGTCAATCAGGAGTTGCAATATCAATTGAAAGAGCTTTTCAATTTACCAAGTTTCCCATTAGTTAATGTTACTAGCGGGATTACGAAACTTAGAGCTGGCTATTTCTTTGGGGAAGCAAGCGCTGTTAAGCAATTGCAAAAGAATCATTTACCAATGCTCTTTATTCATGGTGAAAATGATACGTTTGTGCCGTTTAGTATGTTAGACGAAGTTTATAATGCAACCCAAGGACCTAAAGAGAAATATGTCGTGCCTGGAGCAGAGCATGCGAAAGCTTATAATAAAAACCCAGAAAAATATAAGGAAACAGTAGCTGCTTTTCTAGATAAATATATAAAATAACAAATTTATTCTTTACTAATAGTAGC
The DNA here is from genome assembly GCF_051715085.1 of Enterococcus sp. AZ050. Classification (NCBI taxonomy): domain Bacteria; kingdom Bacillati; phylum Bacillota; class Bacilli; order Lactobacillales; family Enterococcaceae; genus Enterococcus; species Enterococcus sp. AZ050. The sequence continues at coordinate 223,347 of NZ_JBIOTC010000001.1, forward strand.
AAAAACAAAAGACTTGTTCTTAAGTTAACGACTTAGTGAACAAGTCTTTTGTTGTCAGTTGATTTTTTTTAATAAGTTGGAATTTACCCATGCAATCTAGGGCATAATCTGATAGGATAGTACTAGAAATGAGGGAAGGATAATGGAAGAACAATTAGTCGATTATTTACACTATTTACAAATAGAGCGGGGCTTATCAAATAACACACGACGGAGTTACGAACGAGATTTAAAAAAATACGTAGCCTTTTTACAAGAACAAGGCCTGCATTATTGGGACGAAGTTGACCGTTACATGATTACAGAATTTTTGCAATCCCTTCACGAAGAACAGCAAGCTTCAGCAAGTGTGATTCGGATGATTTCTAGTTTGAGAGGATTTCATCAATTTTTACGTCAAGAACGCTTAAGCGAACATAATCCGATGCAACATATTGACTCCCCCAAGAAAGTTCAAAAATTGCCAAGTACATTATCTGTTGACGAAGTGACTCGATTAATTGAAACGCCTGATACAAGTAAACCACTAGGTATGCGGAATCGTGCTATTTTAGAAGTGATGTATGCAACGGGCCTGCGAGTTAGTGAGCTAATTGAAATAAAATTAGGGGATCTGCATTTATCCATTGGTTTATTGCAAACAATCGGAAAAGGGGACAAAGAACGAATTATTCCTTTAGGCGATTATGCGATTCAATGGATTGAGCGCTATATGAACGAAGCCAGACCTCAATTGATTAAAAACCATCCGAATGAAACACACCTGTTCGTTAACCATCATGGCGAACCGTTATCTAGACAGGGCATTTGGAAAAATTTAAAACAGATTGTTCGAGAAGCCCAGATAGAGAAAAATATTACCCCGCATACATTACGGCATAGCTTTGCGACACATTTGTTGGAAAATGGCGCAGACCTTAGAATCGTGCAAGAATTATTAGGACATGCAGATATCTCCACGACACAAATTTATACACATATTACCAAACAACGAATGGCAGATGTTTATAAGGAACATTTTCCTCGGGCTTAATTTGCGAGAATGCCCACAAACGAATAAATTTATGGTAAACTAGGAAGTCGAGAAAAGAAAGTAGGTGTCGTTTTTGCAAGAAATTAATTTAAAACTAGATGTCTTTGAAGGACCACTGGATCTTCTACTACATTTAATTCAAAAATTAGAAATCGATATCTATGACATTCCCATTACAGCAGTAACTGAACAATACATGTCTTATATTCATGCGATGCAAACCTTAGAGTTAGAAGTCGCTGGAGAATATCTAGTCATGGCTGCCACCTTAATGGCTATTAAAAGTCAGATGTTGCTTCCAAAACAAGAGCTTGAAATCATTGATGATGAAGATTTTTTTGAAGAGGAAGACCCACGGGAAGCTTTAGTAGCTCAGTTATTGGAGTATCGGAAATTTAAATATGCAGCGACTGTTTTACATGAAAAAGAAGAAGAACGTAAACTCTATTATACAAAAGAACCAATGGATATGGATGATTATAAAGAGGAAGATACAACACTACCGCCTAATCAAATTAATACAATTGATTTATTTCTAGCCTTTCATGCCATGTTAGAAAAGAAAAAAAATCGCCAGCCTGTTGAAACAACTGTTGCCAGTGACGATGTTTCCATCGAAGAAAAAATCTCCGCTATTTCAGAACGTATGCGTCAAGTACAGAAAGGGAAGGCAGTGTCGTTTGATTCTTTCTTCGATTCTTATTCCAAACAAGAAATTGTGACAACGTTCATGGCTCTTTTAGAATTAATGAAAACGGGCGTGATTTATGCTGAACAAGAAAATAATTATAGTGAAATTTTGTTATTTAATACAGAAACCCAGCAGGAAGATACAACAGAGGTGGAGGAAACACAGTGACATTAGTTAGTCAAATTGAAGCAATTTTATTTGTGGTTGGCGAAGAAGGAATTGGCTTGGAAGAGCTTGCGTACTTATTAGAGAAGTCAACAGCAAAAACCTATGAAGAATTAACGAAATTGAAAGAACATTATGCTTCTGACAATAAATCAGCGTTGAATATTTTAGAAGTCGGCAATCATTTTGTCTTAACAACGAAGAAAAAATATGCCTCATTACTAAAAAAATATGCGCAATCGCCTATGTCGAACGCCTTATCACAAGCGGCGCTAGAAACATTATCCATTATTGCTTATAAGCAACCAATTTCGCGTATTGAAATTGATGAAATTCGTGGCGTACAGACTTCTGGCTCTATCCAAAAGTTAGTTGCCCGTCAGTTAATAGAAGAAAAAGGCCGCGTAGATGGTCCTGGTAGAGCGATTTTGTATGGCACAACGAAGTATTTTATGGATTACTTTGGGTTGAAAAGTTTAGATGAATTACCAGATATCCAACAAATGGAAGATGAATTAGAAGAAGAACTACCAATGGATCTATTTTTTGATCGTTATCAAGAAACGAACCCAATGTCTGAAACAACAGAAGGCGAGGAAGCTTAAACAATGGAAAGATTACAAAAAGCAATTGCTCATGCTGGGGTGACTTCGCGTCGCAAAGCAGAGGAATTAATTGTCAAAGGTCGAGTAAAAGTCAATGGCCAAGTGGTCAAAGAATTAGGAACGCAAGTAAGTAAACAAGATACTGTTGAGGTTGATGGTGTACCAATTTATCAAGAAGAATATGGTTATTATTTATTCTATAAACCAAGAGGGGTTATTTCTGCAGTATCTGACGACAAAGGCCGTAAAGTAGTAACGGATTATTTTACAGATGTTACTGAGCGAATTTATCCAGTCGGTCGTCTGGATTATGATACTTCTGGGTTGTTACTTTTAACGAATGATGGAAGTTTTTCACAAAAATTAACCCATCCTAAACATGAAGTAGATAAAGTCTACGTAGCAAAAATTAAAGGTGTACCAACTAAACGGGATCTATTGCCATTAGCCAAAGGCATTCGCATTGATGGCAAACGCACAGCACCAGCCAATTTTCAAATTCTTTCAGCGGACATTAAAACAGGTAGCAGCGTCGTGGAATTAACGATTCATGAAGGACGTAATCATCAAGTGAAGAAAATGTTTCAAGCTGTTGGTTTCCCAGTTCAAAAATTAAAACGTGAACGTTACGGTGAGTTGACCTTACAAGGATTGCGACCAGGGCAATATCGTGATTTAACTAAAAAAGAAATCAGTCAATTATTAAATCAAGCCAAATAAGATAAAATGACTCGATCTCTTCGCGCTTATGGCGGAGGGATTGTTTTTTTTGAGAAACGAAACAATCAATGAAATTTAATAAAAAGCTTAGTTAGTTGCATTCATTGTTCAAATCGGTTACACTAAGTAAGTAAAAAAATATAATACAAGGTTCGTCTTCAGGGGCAGGGTGTAATTCCCGACCGGTGGTTATAGTCCACGACTCGTTTTTAACGATTGAATTGGTGTAATTCCAATACCGACAGTATAGTCTGGATAAAGAAGATAGGGCTTATTTGAGACGCTTTTTCATCAGATAATCCTACTCTATTTTTCCCTGCAGAAAAATAGGGTTTTTTTGTATGACAAAGAAGCGAATCAAAAAGTTCGTTGAAGATGGGTCCTTAATTGGAGGATTTCAGATGAACAACAAGGTACAAAAAATGGTCAGCATTGCAATGTTGGCTGCAATCGGTACAGTATTACAATTTGTGGCATTTCCGATTATGCCAGCGTTTAGTTTTTTGAAAATCGATTTTAGTGATATTCCGATTCTACTCGGAATGTTCTTGTACGGACCGTTAGCAGGAGTAATTACTGCTTTTGTTCGTTCGTTGCTACACCTGTTCTTAACCGGACTAGCACCGCAAAATATGGTGGGAGATTTCGCTAGCTTTTTAGCAAGTAGTATCTTCACCTTGCCAATTTTTTATTTCTTTGGTAAAAAGAAAAATATCCGTACAAATCGGATAGTGGGCTTAGTAAGTGGGATTTTAGCCTTGACAATTTTCATGAGTATTGCGAATTATTTTGTTATTACACCCATTTACTTACAATTATATGGTGTGACCACACAACAATTTTTAGGAACATCTTTAGCAAGCTATGTGGCGATTGGTATTGTGCCATTCAACCTTATTAAAGGCCTCTTAGTCAGTGGTGTTTTTCTAGTACTACATGCGAAGTTATTGCCATGGCTATCAAAAAAACAACATACTATTCAGAAAAAAACACCGTTAACAAAATAAATGATAAAAAAACCTGCTGTTGAACAATGTTTGACAGTGGGTTTTTAAAATTTACGCCTAAAAGAAAAGAGGTTGTCACAATCTGTCATCATTCTGTTAAAAAATACTAAACCATCTGCATTGTAATTTTAACTTTCCCTTGGTATGATAGAAATCATCAAAGAAAGAGGAGTTTTCCTGAGTGAAAAAGTGTAAAAATTGTCGTCACGTGAATCGTGATACGGAGTCCTTTTGTGAAGAATGCGGCGCTCCGCTAATGAATGAATCAATGCATCAAGAGGAAAACCAAGCACAACCATCAATGAATAAAGGGAACGAATCTACTCCTCTCAGATCAAAAAGAAGCTGGATCTGGGTGTTTCTTTTTGTGTTCATCGTTCTTGGAACGGGTAGCTATTTTCTCGGGACGCATTATTTTTCTAAGGAACAACAAATTTCTCATTTTATTGAAGCGATTGAGAATGGTGATGCCCAAGAATTAAGTAAAAAAATGAGGACGAACGAGTCTGAATTTCAAGTGAATCCGCAAAGCATTAAGCCTTTAATCACTTATTATCAAAAAAATCCAACTGAGCTAAAAAAATTAGAAAAAGCGCTATTAAAGGATAAAAAGCTACATGGTTTAACTATTCGTGAAACGAGTCAAACAGCATTTTTCTTTCACCGTTATCAATTCATTTTAACGCCTGTTTCTGTTCAGTTAACGACGAATCAGCGCGGTGTGACGCTGGCAATGAACGGGCGGGAAGTGGGCACTTCCGACTCAACTACTTATCAAAAGGAATTGGGACCCTTAGCGCCAGGACAATATACCTTTACAGCCACAGTGAAAGATAGCACCGGCGAACCTGTTATCACAGAAGAGTATCGTTTATTAGAAGAGGAGAATTATATTTCTAGTATACCTTTAGATTTTAAACGAATGAATTTTGTTGTGGAGAGCAATCTGCCAGACGCAGATATTTATATTAATGATCGGAAAGTTGGTACGCTAACGAATGGAAGCAAAACGATTGGCCCTTTGTTCTGGTCCAAAGGGATGACGATTCAACTTAAAAAGACGATTAATGGAGAAGAAATTCAAACATCAAAAGAAACGATTGGTGAAAATGATTTTGTCGAAGCGCTCTCCGATAATCCTACGCTACAATTGAATTTTCCGTTAGCTAGCGACTATGATGCCCGCAAAGCGCTAGAAACCTTTTATCAAGCATTTGCCAAACAAGTGAAAAGTCATACGGATAGTGCAGAATTTGCTGAAAAATATCTCGTTGGTGGGGAAAATAATCCTCAATTTCCTTCTTTTATAGAAGCACTTGAACGATTACGTGAAAAGAAATCGACCGATGGTTCACCAGATTTTGAAGTGACCATTAATACGCTACAATTGGATGGTAAAGAAAATTACCATGTCAATTATTATTTAGAAGCCAAAAATTCTAAAGCAAAAGAAAATGGTCTTCGTTATGAATGGATCAATGGCCTAAATGATCAAATTCATTTAGTCAAAGAACCGCTAAAAGAAGGACAATTACAGTTTGTTTCGATAGATGAACAAACACTTGCTTGGCTCGAAAAAATACTCTAAGCAAAAATGAGTGCTAAATTATTTAGCACTCATTTTTGCTTATTTCTATTGCACGCGTGGGACATTTGCGGTACGCTTTTAACACATTCTCGCGTTCGTTTTCTGGAATAAATTGTTGTCGAGCATGCGGCTCGTCTTTAAAAAGGACAATCCCATGATCATCATAATCAAATATATTGGGCGCATAAACTTGACAAAGTCCACAAGCAATACATTTTTCAGGAACTAAACGTGATTGCATAAACAGTGACACATCCTATCTAAAAGAGGTTTACTATGGAAGCAACTTTTATTTTAGCGTTATTATCTCACGGATACAAGGTACGTGCATCAACTTTGTATCATCTTTTAAAAGGCAAACGGACTAGCTCTGTTTTGATTTATGGTTTTTTATATGATTGTTTACGGTTCATTGGCTGGTGGCCAACGATTTCCGAACAAGCCTATTTTCAATTTCTTGAAAAACTTTCGAAGGCGAAACAAATTCAGTATCACAAAGAGACAAATGAAATTCAACTAACAAAAGAAGGGCAACTATTTTTAAAGGAGCACCATTTTTCGTTGCTGGATTATCCTGCAATTGATCTTTATCGTTTTGGCAGAAGTGATCAAGAAAGTTGGCAACTCATTCAATTTGCCGTGCAAGTGACTTCGTATTTATCATTTGAGGAAAAACAGTATATTCCACTTTTATCAACACCGATTCCGCAACTATATTTGAAACGATGGTTACAACAAGACAAGAAAGAGCAGCGCATTCAATCAATCAAAGAAGAACTGTTGCGAGGGTTTGAGTTACTACCTGAAGCAGAAAGCGACTATTTGGTTGCGCAACTTTCTGGTTATCAGCAAACTGGCAAAGTTCCTCAGCAATTAACAAGCCATAAGACAGATCTTGAACAGCGTTTGTGGCATACACAAGCGGTTCATCATTTACTGCAGTTGATAATGTACGGAGGAAACTATCCTGCTTTACAAACGCTTGTATGGCCGTATCTAGAAAAAAATCTAAACCAAAGTATGCAAGAAACTCAACGATTGTTAACGGAAGGTAAGACACTTCAAGAAATTGCTGAGCAGCGAAAAATAAAACTGAGTACCATTCATGACCATCTATTAGAGTTGGCTATTCAAGGGCAGCTGCAGGCGTCTGTTTATCTTGAAAAGGAGGCAATGCTCCAAAACTTGGCTCAAACAGAACAAGATCCGCGGTTGTGGGTGTATCGGGATTGGCGAGCCCAAGAAGAGACGCTTTCTTATTTAGATTTCCGCTTATATCAAATCCAACAAATTTGGCAAGAAAAGGAGTGAGTGTTGTTGACATTAGAACAAGAATTATTCACTCGATTTGGTTATGCAGCGTTTAAGCCTGGTCAAAAAGAAGTGATTACAAACTTACTTGACGGTATGAATACATTGGCTGTTTTGCCAACAGGGACTGGTAAATCATTGTGTTATCAATTTGTGGGCCAGAAGTTAGAGGGACTAACGGTAATTGTTTCTCCTTTACTTTCGTTAATGGAAGATCAGGTGCGTCAATTACAAAGACAAGGAATTAAAGGTGCGGTTGCCTTAAACAGTACGTTACAATATTCAGAAAAGCGTTATATTTTAGCGGAAATGTTCCAATACGATTATCTGTTTTTAAGCCCAGAAATGCTTTTGCAGCAAGAAGTACTTAGTGTGTTACAACGCCAAAAAATTGCATTATTTGTGGTGGATGAAGCCCATTGTGTTTATCAGTGGGGCGTCGATTTTCGCCCTGAATATAGTAAATTAGATCTGGTCCAAAAACAGCTAGACTTTCCTTTGACCTTGGCGTTAACTGCCACAGCGACACCCGTTGTACAGCACGCAATTATAAAACAATTATTTTCTCATGGTAGCTATCAAGAAGTTCTTTCTTCAGTGAATCGAAAAAATATTGGCTTGTTCGTGAAGGAAACGTCAGAAAAAGAAGAAGTGTTACTAGATTACTTATCTAAAACGGCTGGTAAAATCATTATCTATTGCGCCACGCGCAACAAAACAGAACAAATCAGTCAACTTATTCAGGCAAAAACCAGTTTTAAGGTAGCCTATTATCATGGGGGCTTGGAGGCTAGTGAACGTAGTCGCTTGCAAGAACAATTTATTGATAATCAAATCGATATTCTTTGTGCAACGAATGCTTTTGGAATGGGAATCGACAAACCTGATGTTCGTGGAGTGATTCATTTTGATTTGCCTGATAGCTTAGAAAATTACCTGCAAGAAATCGGGCGAGCTGGACGTGATGGTCAAAAAAGTTGGGCGCTATTATTGTATAAAAAAGGGGATGAATTTATTCATCGGTTTTTCTTAGAAGAGACAAGAGCGAATCGAGCGACCTTAAAATCGCTGATTGAAGGAGAAGAACAAGCAGGTTTGTTAGAAAATGCCACCGAGTTACAACAAAAATGGGTCCAAGGCTATTTAGCCAAGGATTATTCTTTTGAAGAGCTAGAGCATCGTTTAGAGGAGAAAGAAAAAGATCGCCAAGCACAATTAAGAGGGATGCTGACGTATATTGAAACCACAACCTGTCGAAGAACGTTGATTCAAACTTATTTTCAAGAACCGATTGTAAAACAATCACCGGAAACTTGTTGTGATAATTGTGCGTTATTCTTTGACATTTACCAAGATTCAATAGTAAAATCGAACAAGACCAGCAATCAAAATGAAGAAGATTGGCGTTCTAAATTTCTAAAATTATTTAAAGAACGTGATTAATTCATTTTTTTAGTCGGCAGTTGGCAAAAGCTATGATATAATAACAAGCGAGAGAAGTTTAGGAGGAAATTAGCAGTGAGTAAAAAGGACAAAAAGAAAAACCAAGCTCGTGAGCCATGGGAACAATCAATTTATGAACCTGATCAAAATGGTGGTGGTTCTCGTTTAGCAAAACGCCAACAGCAACGAGGAAATTCATTATTTCTAACTGTTTTAGTTATTTTGCTATTATTAATTATTGCCATTCCAATTGGGACTTTCTTATGGATGATGCAAGACAAGAAACCGAACGAAAGTGCTAGCAAAAATAGCCAGCCATCTTCTTCATTAGTCCAATCATCATCAAAAGAGAAGAAAAAAGAAAGTACGTCAAAATCAGTGGAAAGCTCAGAACCAGCAAGCAGCCAACCAGCTGAAAATACAACACCTTCAAGTTCAGATGCTGCTGCACAGCAACAACAGGACCAACAAGCACAACAACAGCAACAGCAACAACAAGAGCAGCAACAACAACAAGAAGCTCAAAATCAACAACAGCAACAAGCGCAGAACCAACAACCTGTTTATGATACCGTTCAAAGTGGCGAAGGGGCACGTCAAGTTGCCGAACGTAACGGAATGACATTAGAACAAATTTTAGCGTTAAATCCTGGGATTGATACATCTGTGTTTTATCCAGGACAACCATTACGTATTAAATAATCCAGAAAAAGAGGTTTGGACAGCACTTTCAAGGGCTAAACCGCGACGAATGATTACATGAGAATGCCAATAAGCAGAAATTTCCGAAAGATGGTTTGCGTCTTTCGAGGGATTTCGGCTTATTGCTTTTTCGTTAGAGACTCGTCATCAGTTTAAATCCAAGTTCTTTTCTTCTGATTTTAATATAAAAGAAGAAGCGCATTTTAAAGGATGCATATCAGTTAAGGAGTTTTTTCATGGGGAAAATCAGTATTGCTATTGACGGACCAGCTTCGTCAGGCAAAAGTACAGTTGCAAAAATTTTAGCAAAACAATTGAATTATGTGTATTGTGACACGGGGGCCATGTACCGAGCGATTACGTATCTGGCCTTGCAAAATCAAATCGACATTCAAGCGGAAGAGCCATTAGTAGCGCTTTGTGTCAACCACACTATTTCTTTTCAGCAAGCAAAGAATGGCCAACGTGTTTTTATCGACGGTCATGAAGTGACCGAAGCGATTCGCCAGCCAGATGTAACGAATGCTGTTTCAGCTGTTTCAAAACATGCAAAAGTTAGAGAAGAAATGGTGGCGTTACAACAGAAAATTGGTCAAGCCGGCGGAGTTGTCATGGATGGTCGAGATATTGGTACTGCAGTTTTACCAAAGGCCGAAGTAAAGATATTCTTGGTGGCTAGCGTTGAAGAACGTGCAGAACGTCGTTTTAAAGAAAATCAAGAAAAAGGGATTGAGACGGATTTTGAAACCTTGAAGGCGGAGATTGAACGTCGGGATTATTTAGATTCAACGAGAGAAGTATCACCCCTTGTCCAAGCAAGTGATGCTGTGAAAATCGATACAACAGGGTTGACGATTGAAGAAGTCGTCGCCGCCATACAAAATGTGATTAAACAAAAAGGTTTTGAACTTTTTTAAAGAATTTTAAGAAAAATAGAAGAAATCGCTTTATTTTTTTACAAAAATCTCGTACTATGTAAGTATATATAGCTAAGTTTTGGAATTTTTGTTGGCATAGGAGGATAAGAGGCATGACAGATTTTGAAGACAAACAAGTAGCAAACAACGAAACAATGGAAGATGCAATGAACAGCGTTCAAGAAGTCAGTGTTGGCGATATTGTTAAAGGCGAAGTTTTAGCCATTGAAGACAAACAAGTTGTTGTCGGCATTGAAGGAGCGGGCGTTGAAGGCGTTGTTCCTGCAAAGGAATTATCGACTTTACCAGTTGAAGATGTACACGAACTTGTGAAAGTCGGTGATGTGTTAGATTTAGTTGTTATCACATCAATTGGCAAAGATAAAGAAAACGGCAGTTATTTACTGTCAAAACGCCGTTTAGATGCTAAAAAAGTTTGGGAAGAAATTGAACAAGATTTCCAAGCGGGCAAAGTAATCGAAGCACCTGTTACAAATGTTGTTAAAGGTGGTTTGGTTGTTGATGTTGGTGTTCGCGGATTTGTTCCTGCCTCAATGGTTGAAGATCATTTTGTTGCAGATTTTTCTGAATATAAAGGTCAAACACTAGCATTTAAAATTATTGAAATCGAACCTTCAGAAAACCGCTTAATTCTTTCACATAAAGCAGTTGTTGAAGCTGAAAAAGAATCGAAAAAAGAAGAATTACTTTCTTCCTTACATGACGGAGACGTTGTTGAAGGGAAAGTAGCTCGTTTGACAGATTTCGGCGCATTCATTGATTTAGGTGGCGTGGATGGTTTAGTTCATGTTTCTGAAATTGCTCATCAGCATGTGGGCAAACCAAGTGATGCGTTAACTGTTGGCGAAGACGTTCAAGTAAAAATTCTTTCAATTAATCCAGAAGAAGGACGTATTTCTTTATCTATTAAAGAAACATTGCCTGGACCATGGACAGATATCGAAACAAAAGCAGCCGCTGGGACTGTTTTAGATGGAACAGTAAAACGCCTAACAAGCTTCGGTGCGTTTGTGGAAGTTTTCCCTGGTGTGGAAGGATTAGTGCATATTTCTCAAATTTCTCACAAGCATATTGCAACGCCTCATGAAGTTCTTCATGAAGGGGATCAAGTACAAGTGAAAGTTTTAGAAGTTAATCCAGAGGAACATCGTATTGCTTTAAGTATCAAAGCGTTAGAACCAAAACCTGAGTCTCAAGAAGAACCAAAAGAAGAACAGGAATATGAATTGCCTGAAGAAAATACTGGCTTTACCATGGGCGATATTTTAGGTGACGCTTTATCTGATGCGAAAGAAGAGGAATAACACGTTACTTTCTTGAAATTTATGAGTTTGACATAGCCGTAAACAGATCGGCTATGTCAAACTCATTTTTTCTTGAATTGGTTAGAAAATCAGCAGAAACTAAAACTTTTCTTGCACTTTAAGGTTTGATTAGGTAAACTAGTAAGGATTGAAATTCTCAAGGAGGGAATCAAATGGCAAATCCAACTATTGCGATTGTCGGTAGACCGAATGTCGGTAAATCGACTATTTTTAACCGCATTGCCGGTGAGCGTATCTCGATTGTAGAAGATACTCCCGGCGTAACACGCGACCGTATTTATACAACTGGAGAATGGTTAGGGCGTGAATTTAGTATTATTGATACAGGTGGGATTGATTTAGGTGACGAACCATTTATGGATCAAATCAAACACCAAGCAGAAATTGCGATTGATGAAGCAGATGTGATTATCTTTGTTGCTAGTGGCCGTGAAGGAATTACTGATGCAGATGAGTTAGTAGCAAAAATTTTATATCGTAGTAATAAACCAGTGATCTTAGCTGTTAATAAAGTTGACAATCCTGAAATGCGTAATGATATTTATGAATTTTATGCTTTAGGACTAGGGGATCCTTTCCCAGTTTCTGGTAGTCACGGTTTAGGCATTGGCGATGTGTTAGACGAAGCAGTTAAACATTTTCCTAACACTTCAGAAGAAGAGGACGAAGATACAATTAAATTTAGTTTAATCGGGCGTCCAAATGTCGGTAAATCATCATTGATTAATGCTATTCTTGGTGAGGATCGCGTGATTGTTTCAGATATTGAAGGAACAACGCGAGATGCAATCGATACGTATTTTGAATCTGAAGAAGGTCAAAAGTTCTTAATGATTGATACGGCTGGTATGCGTAAACGTGGAAAAGTATACGAATCAACTGAAAAATATAGCGTCATGCGCGCAATGCGGGCGATTGAACGCTCAGACATTGTTTTAATGGTCTTGAATGCAGAAGAAGGTATTCGTGAGCAAGACAAGCGTGTGGCGGGCTATGCCCATGAAGCAGGTCGCGGTATTATTATCGTGGTCAACAAATGGGATACAGTTAAAAAAGATACAAATACAATGCGTGATTTTGAAGCGGAAATTCGTGATGAATTCCAATATTTAGATTATGCACCTATTATTTTTGTGTCTGCATTAACCAAACAACGTTTAAACAAACTGCCTGAACTAATTGAAACAGTAAGTATGAATCAAAACTTACGGATTCCTTCAGCGTTGTTAAATGACGTTGTAATGGATGCTGTAGCAATTAATCCAACACCAACCGATAAAGGAAAACGTTTGAAGATTTTTTATGCAACACAAGTGGCAGTCAAACCACCTACATTTGTTATTTTTGTCAACGAAGAGGAACTAATGCACTTTTCTTATGCCCGGTTTTTAGAAAATCAAATCAGAAAAGCATTTACGTTTGAAGGTACACCGATTAAAATCATTCCGCGACGCCGAAAATAGTGCATTCTACCATACTTTTTTTAGATATTCAAATAAATTTATCAACTTTGAGAAAAAATGATTATTTTTTGAAAAAACTGGTTAAAATACACTAAAAACCTTGCTATTACAACTTTCTTATGCTATCTTGTTAACAGAATATTGAACCAGATCAATATTTGCTGTCTGTTTTTGGACCACTCAAAAATAGACGGAACTTTAGGTGTGTAAAAACATCGTATCTCTTATAGAGGAGGTGAAATGATCCATGGCAAATAAAGCAGAATTAATCGAAAACGTTGCATCTTCAACTGGTTTAACTAAAAAAGATGCTACTGCAGCAGTAGACGCTGTCTTTTCAACAATTCAAGAAACTCTTGCTAAAGGTGAAAAAGTTCAATTAATCGGTTTTGGTAACTTTGAAGTTCGCGAACGCGCAGCTCGTAAAGGACGTAACCCACAAACTGGACAAGAAATTCAAATCGCTGCAAGCAAAGTACCTGCATTCAAACCAGGTAAAGCATTGAAAGATGCAGTGAAATAAGACAGACAATTAGAACCCTTGGTTTCCAAGGGTTCTTTTTTGAATCATACATAAAAAATGTTATTTTAAGAGGTGGTCGAAACAGCACGCTAAAAGGTTAAATTGTGACGAAACTTGGGTGAAAAAACGTGCTTCGCTCCGAGAATCAAGTGGGAACGGTTCGACACTCGCTCCTTGCTTTTTTGATAAAAAGAGAAAGATTTATGAATGAAGGACAAAAATAAGTTGTTGCCAGTAGCTGTTTTTTAGTGGTTATGCTAGACTTGGGGTGAAGGAAGAGGAAACAGTCTTAAGGTGGTGAATCAATGAAATACAACTATTCTAGAGGGGAAAACAAGGTCGCTATTATTTATGGAGAAACATTTGCTTCCGTCCTAAAAAAACGACCAGTAACGACGGAGTCAATCGTTGTTTTGGCGAATCAGCGTTACTATGATCTTTTTTCTGAGAAGATTAATTATGCCTTTGGGGAACAGTTGGGATTAAACTGGTATATTTGTCGTAATGATGTTCATTGCAATGACTTATCAGAATTAGAAAGTGTGTTACGTTTCTTAGCTGATTGGCCAGAAAATCAGGATGTTTTATTGATTGGTTTGGGTAATGAAGGGGTACTACAATTAACCGCATTTCTGCACCAAGTAAGTAAGTGTTCCTCCAAATGTTGGCTGATGCCTGTGTCTGTTCAAGCGTTACGGCAAGGACTTTTACCAAGTGTCACAATTCAGCAAGCACAGCATGCAACTATGCATATAGAAAATCATTCAGAAGAAATTTTGTTTGATAGTACCTTGACCAATAAAAAAGGTGCTGCCCCTTTAATTGATTTGCTCGTTTTTATTCGAGCGGGTCTTGTCTGTGATTATACTTATTTACAAATGCTATACCAAACGTATCCAGATAAAAAACGGTTGAATCAAACGTCATTTAATGGTATTTTAGACGAGTTGTTATCTTTGTATGAACAAGCAGGGGAAAAAGTGGATCAATTTGGCCGAGTTTTTGAAGTGGCCTTTGCTACAACCGAAAATGGCCATTTGTTATCAGGTCCCATGAAACGATTATTAGGATTGTTGTTACAAGTTTTATGGAGCCAGCAAGTCAATCACTTTGATTTTCAATTTAAAAATTTTATCGTTTGGTTTATTCGCTTAGGTTTTCCGGTGGCGTTTCCAAAAGAAATTTTAAGTGCTGATTACGCAGAACAAGTTTTGCTTCACACAGAAACACTAGGTCCTCCTATGGTGTTGGAAAAAATCGGTCAACTAGGAGCAGCTTTAAAGCCAACGCCCGATCAACTGTTAACAACGATTGAAAGATACCAAGAAATTTTAAAAGAGATTTGAGGGGAAATTATGTCATATAGTGAAAAAATGGTTCAAGCATTACAAGCTGAAAATTTAGCAGAAGCACAGTTAATGTTTGAAGAAGCATTAAAGAAAGATGATGAAAATACCTTAGCTGATTTAGGGGAAACGTTATTATCTTTAGGTTTTCTAGAAGAAGCCAAACAAATTTTCCAACAGTTGTTGGAACAATTTCCCGATGCAGATGGCTTAAACATTCCATTAGCAGAAATCGCCATTGAAAATAATGAAATAGATGACGCATTCATCTATTTAGAAAAAATTCCAGAAACTAGTGACAGTTATGTCCAAAGTCTCTTAGTTACTGCGGATTTGTACCAAGTTTTAGGGATTCCAGAAGTCAGTGAAGCGAAATTAAAAGAAGCAGCCAATCTTATGCCAGAAGAGCCGTTAATTCAATTTGCTTTGGGAGAACTATATTTTACAAATGGTCAATTTGTCGAGGCTATTACTCGTTATCAAAGCATTGTAGAAAGCGGGACAGCGCAAATCTCTGCTATTTCCTTGAATGAACGCTTAGGAAGTAGTTACAGCATGTTAGGTGATTTTGAAGAAGCAGTTCCTTATTTGGAAGCCGCGGTCAAAGAAGAACAAACAGACGATCGTTTATTCCAGTTAGCTTTCACTTATTTACAGTTACATGAGAATCAAAAAGCCATTGCGTTGTTCCAGCAATTAAAAACACTAAACCCACATTATCAATCACTTTATCTATATTTAGCGGAAGCGCTCCAAGAAGAAGAGCAATTAGAGGAAGCAAAAGCGGTGATCGAAGAAGGAATTGCGGAAAACCCCTTCCAAGTAGAGTTATACCAATTTGCCTCTGAAAATGCCTATCGCTTACACGATATTGCTGGTGCTGAAAACTGGTTGTTAAAAGCTTTGGAATTAGGTGAGAAAACAGATGAAAGTCGTTTGACCTTAAGTAATCTCTACCTCACGGAAGAGCGTTTTGAGGAAGTAATTACTATTTTAAATGATTTAGAGGAAACGGATCATCCTTATGCTGAATGGAACTTAGCAAAAGCGTACAACGAATTAGAAGACTTTGCCGTCGCTAAAGTTCATTATGAACAAGCAGCGCAAGAATTGTCTCACGAACCAGAATTTCTAAAAGAATACGCATTGTTCTTACGAGAAGAAGGCGAACTTGAAAAAGCAAAACACTTGTTGCACCATTATTTGGAACATGAACCTGGTGATGTAGACATGCAATCTGTGCTAGCAGATATGGAAGAAAGATAGGAAACGACGATGTTTGTTAGTTTATCAGAAAAGAAAAAATTTTTAACTTGGTTAGTGAATACCGTGCCTTTTGGAAGAAGAGAAGTACTGTGGATTTTAAATTACTTATTAACGCACGATGCGATTTTAAATAATGTTCATTTTGTTGAGAACGTAGAGAAGACTGATCGAGGGATCCGCGTGGTAGCAGATGGTTTAGGTAAGGAGCCGTTATTGCTTTTTATCCAAGCACAAGAATTTACAGATCCGGAACAAATTTTTCACGAGATTCGGATGAATTGGCGGAAAGCTCTTTATTTAGAATGTGTATTTCCAGAGGCTTGGCAAACGAGCCAGTATTTATCTGTTTTAGAAGACAATCCGTTTGCGCCATGGAATGAACAAGTGGATCAGGAAGTTGCCAGAGCGATTGATCAATATTTTAAGCAAGAAGAACAAACGCAGCGAATGGCATTAATTAAAGCTCAAATTGATGATGCTTTAGAAACAGGCGACAAAGAAGCGTTTTTAGAATTATCCGATGAATTAAATCGTTTGAAACAACAATAAATAAAACCCAGCATTTTCAATAAATGCTGGGTTTTATTTATTGTTTTAATTTAAAGCGCCGTTGTTTGCTGGGTTTTGCATAAGTAAAGCCTTCGCCAATTGCTTCATGTACGTTAATGATGGACACAAAGGCTTTTTCATCTATTTCATTAGCAATCCGTTTGACCTCCATTATTTCTCGAGGACTGACTACCGTGTAGAGAACCCGTTTTTCCACTTGTGAATAAGCACCTTCACCATTTAAATATGTTACCCCACGTTCTAAAGAAGCCATTAAACTTTGACCGATTTCTTCGGAATGATTGGAAACAATTAAAATTCCTTTCGCAGCATAGGCTCCATCGAGTACAGAATCAACAACACGACTGAAAACAAAGGACACAATTAAAGTATACATCATTCGTTTGACATCAATATAGGTTAACGAGAGGAGTAAGACTGCAACATCAAAAAGTAACAACGAGCGGCCCATGCTAATCCCAAAGTATTTTTCGAAAATGCGGGCAATGACGTCGGTCCCACCAGTGGTTCCGCCTACGCGGTAAACAAGGCCACTACCGAATCCTGCGGCCAAACCAGCTAAGAGAGCAGCAATCAATAAATCATGATCTAAATTAATTTCAACAGGAAATTTTTGCCAAAACCACAAAAATACCGATAACGACACGGTACCAATTAGCGTATAATAGAGGGAACGTTTGCCTAAAATTTTACCACCAATTAATAAGAGCGGAATATTGATTAATAATGTCGTATATGCTGGGTTAAAATGAAATAAGGCTCTTAAAATCAAAGTAATCCCTGTGACACCACCTTCGGCCAGGTCATTAGCAATATTGAAAGTAACCAAACCAAAGGCATAGATACAGCTTCCTAATACAATAAATAACACATCTTTAAAATAAAATCTTTGTTCTTCCATTTAATCACGTCCTTTTACAGTATAAACTGTATCATTCTCTATATAAAACAACAAGTAGAACCTTTCCAGATAGCCAAGTTTTTGATAAGATGTAGGAGGTAGAGTAAGAAAGGTTGGGGTAAAATGTCAGAATCAGAACAACGTAGTTTGCAATCGATGCAAACGGAAGTTGATGATTATATTCAACAGTTTAAAACAGGCTATTTTTCACCATTAGGACAAATGGCTCGTTTGACGGAAGAGGTCGGAGAATTAGCCCGTGAAGTCAATCATTATTATGGTGAAAAACAGAAAAAAGCAGACGAAAAACCAAAGACAGTATCAGAGGAACTTGGAGATGTCTTTTTTGTATTGATTAGCATGGCAAATTCTTTAGAGATTGATTTAACCGAAGTTTTTGAAGAAAATATGGCCAAATTTAACAAGCGGGACCGCTATCGCTTTGAAAGAAAGGATGGGAAAACACATGATTAAAATAATTGTCGCTGGGTTTAAAGGACGGATGGGCAGTACTGCTACACAAATGGTCTTAGAAACCGCAGACTTTGAATTAGTAGGTGTGTATGATCCTCATGAAGCACAAGAAACTGTTTCTTTCAATGATGAAACAGCAATTCCCGTTTTTCAGCGCTTAGAAGAAGTCCTAGCTGTCAACCCAGATGTTTGGATTGATTTTACGGTTCCTGAAGCCGCCTATCCAAATACACGTTTTGCGTTGGAACATGGTATGGCGCCAGTTGTTGGGACGACAGGCTTTACGGAGGAACAAATCAACGAATTGACAAACCTATCTCGAGAAAAAGCCATCGGCGGCTTAATTGCGCCAAATTTTGCAATTGGGGCAGTTTTAATGATGCAATTTGCCCAAAAAGCGGCGCAGTATTTTCCAGATGTGGAAATCATTGAATTACATCATGATAACAAATTGGATGCACCGAGCG
This sequence comes from Enterococcus sp. AZ050, assembly GCF_051715085.1. Taxonomy (NCBI): domain Bacteria; kingdom Bacillati; phylum Bacillota; class Bacilli; order Lactobacillales; family Enterococcaceae; genus Enterococcus; species Enterococcus sp. AZ050. The sequence continues at coordinate 241,885 of NZ_JBIOTC010000001.1, forward strand.
GAACGGCTATAAAAACTGCAGAAATGATTCAAGAAGTTCGGCCAGCAAAAAAACAAGGGAATCCGCAAGAGGTAGAATCAATATCAGGGGCACGCGGGGCTGATTACGAGGGTCTGCGAATCCATAGTGTCCGCTTACCTGGTTTAGTGGCACACCAACAAGTCCAATTTGGCAGTGTAGGTGAAGGGCTCACTATTCGGCATGATTCTTATGATCGGCGTTCATTCATGACAGGAGTGGCGTTAGCTTGTCGGCAAGTGGTACAGAGAACAGAACTACTTTACGGATTGGAACAGATGCTATGAAATTGACAACTATTCCAAACGAATTTAAAGAAGCCGCTCCCGTTATTCGTGAAATCAATGCACAGGGCTTTGAAGCGTATTTTGTCGGGGGCAGTGTCCGTGATGCTTTATTAAATAAACCAATCCATGATGTCGATATTGCGACAAGTGCCTATCCAGAAGAAATTAAGCAAATTTTTAAACGAACCGTTGATGTGGGCATCGAACATGGCACAGTCCTTGTATTGATGGAAGACCAACAGTATGAAGTAACAACCTTTCGTACCGAGTCAACTTATCAAGACTTTCGCCGACCAGATGAAGTCACCTTTGTTCGCTCCTTGAAAGAAGACTTAAAACGGCGAGATTTTACGATTAATGCCTTGGCGCTTGACAGCACAGGCGAAATCATTGATTTATTTGATGGTATCGAAGATTTAACTAATCAAACCATTCGTGCAGTCGGCAATCCCCATGAGCGGTTTCATGAAGATGCTCTGCGGATGATGCGGGGCTTACGCTTTGCTAGCCAATTAGATTTTAAAATTGAAGAAAAAACCTTAGCCGCTATCGCTGAATTTCATCCTTTATTAGAAAAAATTTCAGTAGAGCGCATTACGATTGAATTTGTAAAAATGCTTTTAGGGGTTAATCGACAAGGTGGCTTAGCTCCGTTTATTGAAACAGAATGCTATCAATATTGTCCCAAATTACGAGAACAAGGGGCTGGACTTTTTCGTTTAATGGACTTGCCTGCTCGTCAAATTGAAACAGAAGCAGAAGCGTGGACGTTACTTATCCAATCATTGAATTTACCAGAAGCAGAAATCCGCCCCTTCTTAAAGGCTTGGAAACTTTCAAATCAATTAATTCAAAACGTTTCACAATTAGTACGTGGTCTGCGTTTTCGTTTGAGTAACGACTGGCAGCCAATGATGCTTTATGAATTAGGCGAAGAATCAGCAGTACTTGTTGAAAGACTTTTATATTATTACCAACAAGAGAGTCAAGTACAAGTAACAAAAGAGTTAGTTAAGGCATTACCCATCCATCAAAGACATGAATTGGCCATCACAGGAAAAGACCTTTTAGCCGTCTTAGAAGAAACACCAGGCAAATGGTTAGGGGAACTGATTGCTGAAATCGAGCAACACGTTGTTGAAGGTAGCTTAGAGAATAAACAAGAAGTTCTGCTTTCGTTTGCCAAAAAACAACGTTCAAAAGGAGAGAAAGCATAATGCCAACAGAAATGTTTACAAAAGAATTCTTGGTGAAAGAATCACAAACGGCTAAAATGCTCGGTTCTGGTGACTTAGAAGTTTTAGGAACCCCTGCTTTAGCTGCCATGATTGAACAAACAGCCAAAGAAGCTGTGAAGGAGCAATTATCAGTTGGGGAAACAACTGTCGGAACGGTGTTAGAATTGCGCCACTTATTTCCATCCGCGGTAGGGGCGACAATCGTTGTTACGATGACCAGCATTGAACAGACTGCACACAAAATACGCTATGAATTTGTTGCTTATGAAGGAGAACGACAAATTGCCAAAGGTTCTCACCAACGTGCAGTAGTTGAGATTGATTCTTTTTTAAAAAGAATAACAAAAGATTAAGAATCTACAGCGAAAGTTTGTGACCGTTTATCAAAAGTATGGTAAACTAATAATGTAAGAAATTATTTTTAAGTAAGGAGATTTGTGCTATGGCTAGAGAAATGACAGGACTTAAATTTTATTTCAGAAATGGTGAAACTTGGACGATTGATCGTCGTTTTATTGGTGATTTATGGATCAAACATATTACAACAAGTTTTGGCCGTATCCATGGTAGTGAATTTGTTGAAATTCATCCATGTGAAGGGTTCAAAATTGAAATTTTCCAAGAAGGAGATCATGTTCAAACCCACGATATTAACTTAGGTGGCTTAGAATTAGGGATGTTCTCTCGTGCTTTAAAATATGAAGATATCGAACGTATGGAAATTCTTTACAAAAATGGCACACCAGATTTAGTTTATTTCCCTTACAAAGATAAAACAGATGAGGGCTTGGATAACATCTATCAATCTACAAAAGTCAGCGAAAAAACTAAAAACTTATACATTGTTATCGACCCAACACAAACAGTTGACGATGTATACGCTGAAGAATTAAAATAATTTTTGCCCCACAGGAATCAGTGAAATGACTGGTTCCTGTGGCTTTTTTAGTCTTTTGGCGAATAAAATAACATTGGTTTTAATGGAATAGTCGAAAAAATAAGCGAATAAGTGTTGACACATGTTTTTTCTAGCGGTATACTGTTAACAATTCTTAATTAAATCAGTTTTGGAGTGATTCTTATGACAACAACGAAGAAAAACCATACACAACTGAATAACTTTTACTTTAGCTATTTTAGATAGGTTTGTATTCATAACATTATGGGTACAGACAACAAACGTTTGTATCTATAATGGCTAGGGAAATTTAAGATGACTTTCAGCCATGTAGATTTAAGAAAATCTATAGTGGCTTTTATATTGCTTTTTTGTAGGGTATTCACTGTAGATTTTTCTTAAAATTTACTGTGAATATCCTTTTTGTTTGGCCAAAAATTAGGATTTCAGAAACTTACTAAAAAAATTTCGTAAAGGAGCACACAGGATGAAAGAAATAACTGGAGCCACTCGTTTAGCTGGGCTATTCGCGAAACCCAGCCAACACAGTATTTCACCGTTGATTCATAATACAGCATTTCAAAATTTAGGAGTTGATGCTCGGTATCTGGCGTTTGACGTTGGACAAGAGACACTACCACAAGCAATTGAAGCGATTCGAACGTTTCACATGTTAGGGGCCAACTTATCAATGCCCAATAAAGTGGCGGCTGTAAGTTATATGGATGAACTAAGTCCTACCGCCCAACTGGTTGGCGCAATTAATACGATTGTCAACAAAGATGGAAAACTTTACGGAGACAGCACGGATGGTACTGGTTTTATGTGGAGTTTGAAAGAGAAAAAGGTTGACGTTTTTCAGAATAAAATGACCATCTTAGGAACAGGTGGTGCAGCCTTATCAATCATTGCCCAAGCTGCTTTAGATGGCGTGAAAGAAATCGCCGTTTACAACAGGAAAAGCGCGGGGGTTAACGACAGTCAAAAAAAACTGGCAAATTTCACTGAACGAACCAACTGTGTAATTCATTTAAACGATTTAGCGGATACTGAAAAACTAGCAAAAGATGTTGCTGAAAGCGTCTTGTTAGTTAATGCAACGAGTGTGGGTATGCATCCACATGCACATAGTAGTCCTATAGAAAATTATGCAATGATTCAACCGAAGTTATTCGTGTATGATGCTATTTATAATCCCAGAGAAACACAGTTATTAAAAGAAGCCCGTTTACGTGGCGCAGAAACAAGCAACGGCTTGGACATGCTACTTTATCAAGGAGCTGCTGCTTTTGAACAATGGACAGGACAAAAAATGCCTGTATCAGTCGTAAAACGTAAAATTGAAAATAGATAAAAAGAGCGCCGTTTAAAGGCATGAGGAGAGAATATAATGATCGTAATTATGAAAGAAAATGCAACCGAAAAGCAAATGAAACAAGTCATTGATTTAGTAACAGGTGCAGGCTTAACTACTCAAACAAGTCAAGATAATGGAAAAACAGTGATAGGCTTGATTGGTGATACAGAAAAATTAGTTGAAGCAGAGTTAACAGCATTAGAAGGCGTGGAGAAAAGTGTCCGCATTTCGTTGTCATACAAACTAACGAGTCGTTTATTTCATCCAGAGAATACAGTGGTTGATGTGAACGGTGTTAAAATCGGTGACGGCAGTATGACCATGATGGCGGGCCCTTGTTCAATCGAAAGCTTAGATCAGATTCGTGAATGTGCGCGAATTGCTAAAGCTGGCGGTGCAACAATTTTACGAGGTGGTGCATTCAAACCTAGAACGTCGCCATACGCTTTCCAAGGACTAGAAGAAGAAGGACTAAAATACATTCGCCAAGCGGCTGATGAATTAGATATGCAAGTCATTACAGAAGTAATGGATGAAGCGAATTTTGAACTTGTCGCAAAATACAGTGACATTTTACAAATCGGTGCGCGCAACATGCAAAATTTCAAGTTATTACAAGCGGTTGGTAAAACTGGAAAACCTATTGGCTTAAAACGCGGGATTGCTGGTACGATTGATGAATGGCTAAACGCAGCTGAATACATTGCTGCGCAAGGAAATTTCAATGTGATCTTCATTGAACGTGGGATTCGTACGTACGAAACCGCTACGCGCAATACACTTGATTTAAGTGCGGTGCCTTTAATTAAAAAATTAAGTCATTTTCCAATTATTGTTGATCCGAGTCATGGTGTTGGTATCTGGGATTTAGTACCGCCAATGGCCCGAGCAGGTGTTGCTTCAGGTGCGGACGGCTTGATTGTAGAAATTCACCCAGACCCAGCGAATGCGTGGTCAGATGGGCCACAATCCTTGAATGAAAAAACTTACCTACGTATGATGAAAGAAGTTCATATCATCGAAAAAGCAATGAAAGAAATTAATGCTTTAGAAGATTAGTAAAGACAGAGGAGTAGAGGACATGAAATTAACCGTAACGTTACCTACACATTCATATGATTTAACCATCGAAACAGGTGCCTTAGATAAAATTGGCACCTGGGTACGTAGCCTGTGGCAGCCACAACGGGTAGCGATTATTACCGATGAAACGGTGAATAAATTATATGGCGCAGCTGTTGAGAAAGAATTGCAAGCTGCTGGTTTTGAAACATCATTGATTGCTGTAGCGGCAGGTGAACAAAGTAAGAGCCTCGAAACAGCTCAGCTGCTTTATGATTTTTTAGCGGAACAGCAATTGACTCGAAGTGATGGTTTAATTGCTCTAGGTGGAGGTGTTGTGGGAGATCTAGCTGGATTTGTCGCTTCAACCTATATGCGCGGTATTCACTTTTTGCAAGTACCAACAACCTTACTGGCACAAGTAGATAGTAGCATTGGAGGTAAAACAGCGGTTAACACTAAAAAAGCCAAAAATCTTGTCGGTACTTTTGCCCAACCAGATGGGGTTTTAATTGATCCTAATACACTTAAAACATTAGAACCTAGACGTGTGCGTGAAGGAATTGCAGAAATTGTAAAATCAGCAGCTATCGCTGATGTTGAATTGTGGCACCGTTTATCCTCTTTGGAAAATGAACAAGATTTAGTGGCACATGCAGAAGAAATTATCACGGCCTGTTGCAAGATTAAACGTGATGTCGTCGAAGAAGATGAATTAGATTTGGGCTTACGTTTGATTCTGAATTTTGGGCATACGATCGGCCACGCATTAGAAAATACAGCTGGTTACGGGGTGATTGCTCACGGTGAAGGCGTTTCTTTAGGAATGATTCAAATAACTCAAGTCGCAGAACAACGAGGGCTTTCCCCACTTGGGATTACCCAAGAGTTGGTCACCATGCTAGAAAAGTTCCATTTACCAGTAACGACAGATTGTTGGCCAGAAGAACGTCTCTATCAAGCAATTACACATGATAAAAAAACACGTGGGGGACAGATTAAAATCATTGTCTTAGAAAAAATTGGTCAAGCGAAAATTGTCTCTTTACCAACGGAAGAAATTCGAGCATTTTTAAATAGAGAAGGAGGAATTTAAGATGCGCTTTATTACAGCAGGCGAATCACATGGACCTGAATTAACTGCTATTATTGAAGGCTTACCAGCCGGTCTTCCTTTAAGTAGCGAAGAGATTAACCGAGAATTAGCAAGACGTCAAGGCGGTTACGGTCGTGGGGGACGGATGAAAATTGAAAAAGACCAAGTACGTATTACTTCGGGCATTCGGCATGGTAAAACACTTGGCTCACCAGTAACGTTGATTGTCGAAAACAAAGACTGGAAAAATTGGACCTCCGTGATGTCAGTAGAGCCAGTTCCTGAAAAACAAAAGAAAATCCGCCGCGTCAGCAAACCACGTCCAGGACATGCTGATTTAGTCGGTGGCATGAAATATCAACATGATGATTTACGGAATGTTTTAGAACGGTCTTCGGCACGAGAAACAACGATGCGTGTGGCGATTGGTGCGGTTGCTAAAAAACTCTTAGCTGAACTGAATATCCAAGTCGCTGGGCATGTCGCAGTATTAGGCGGGATTGAAGCTACGATCCCTGAAAATTTAACGATCCGTGAAATTCAAGAACGATCTGAACAATCTGCCGTTCGCGTATTAGATCCTTCCGTAGAAGAAAAAATGAAAGAACTAATTGACCAAACCAAGAAAAATGGCGATACAATTGGTGGGGTAGTAGAAGTACTTGTGGGTGGCGTTCCAGCTGGCTTAGGTAGCTATGTTCAATGGGATCGTAAACTAGATGCCAAAATTGCGCAAGCTGTTGTAAGCATCAATGCTTTTAAAGGTGCTGAGTTTGGCATTGGATTTGAAATGGCGCAACGCCCTGGTAGTCAAGTGATGGACGAGATTGTTTGGGACGAAAGTACAGGTTATACCAGAACTTCCAACAATTTAGGCGGTTTTGAAGGAGGAATGACCAACGGAATGCCAATCATCGTTCGTGGTGTCATGAAACCTATTCCAACCCTTTATAAACCATTACAAAGCGTGAATATTGATACAAAAGAGCCTTATAAGGCTAGCGTTGAGCGCTCTGATAGCACGGCGGTACCGGCCGCTAGCGTTGTTTGTGAAGCCGTTGTTGCAACGGAAGTAGCGAAGGCTATGCTCGAAAAATTTGATAGTGACTCATTTGAACAAATGAAAGAAGCAGTGAAACGTTATCGTCTATATACTCAAAACTTTTAATGGAAGAAAGTCGCAAGTATATGGAGGGAAAAAATGAAGAAACGTATTTTAATCGTAGGATTAGGGCTAATCGGGAGTTCACTGGCTTTGTGTATCAAAAAAGGGCATCCAAACAGTGAGATTATCGGTTTCGATAATCAAGCGGAGTCAACTGAATTTGCTAAGAAAACGGGTCTAATTGATGAGATAGCTGAATCTTTAACAAGTGGGGCAAGACGAGCAGAGATTATTTTTCTTTGTTCCCCAGTTAAAGCAACTTTAGTACAACTAGAAGAATTAAACCAATTATCACTAGAAACTGCTCTGATCACAGATGTGGGTAGTACCAAGGTGGAAATTAATCAGTTAGCAACAAAGCTTAACATGAAAAATTTTATTGGTGGTCATCCAATGGCTGGTTCACATAAATCTGGCGTAACAGCCGCTGATGAACGTTTGTTTGAAAATGCCTACTATATTTTTACCGATGACCATGGCGAAAAAAACAAACAGATTCAGGAGTTACAAACGTTACTAAAAGGAACTCATGCGAAGTTTATTACGATGCCTGCACAGGAACATGATGAAATTACTGGTGCTCTAAGTCACTTGCCACATATTGTTGCCGCAGCTTTAGTGAACGAAAGTCAGCAACTGAATACTACTTACCCTAGAGCACAGCAGCTAGCGGCTGGAGGATTTAGAGATATTACTCGAATTGCTTCCTCTGATGCAACGATGTGGACGGATATTTTATTAAGCAATCGCTTAGTATTATTGGACTTACTAGAAAATTGGCAAAAAGAGATGACTACTGTTTGCCAATGGTTAACAGAAAAAAAACGCCCCAGCTATTCGTAATTTTTTTGATAAGGCCAAAGAAACACGTGCTCAATTGCCTATTCACAAAGAAGGCGCAATCCCAGCTTTCTATGATCTGTTTGTTGATGTACCAGATCAACCAGGAATCATTGCTGAAATTACGCAAATTTTAGGCGAAGCGGACCTTTCTCTTACAAATATTAAAATTTTAGAAACGAGAGAAGAAATCTATGGGATTCTTCAATTGTCTTTTAAAAATCAATCAGACTGCCAAGCTGCAAAACAAATTTTATCTAAAAAAACGAACTATACGTGTTACGAAAAATAAGAGGTGATGAGGGTGCAACTACGTACAAATGTGAAACATTTACAAGGGACTCTGATGGTTCCTAGCGACAAATCGATTTCCCATAGAAGTATTATGTTTGGAGCGATTTCTTCTGGAAAAACGACGATTACAAATTTTCTAAGAGGCGAAGATTGTTTAAGTACCTTAGCGGCGTTTCGTTCTTTAGGTGTGAACATTGAAGATGACGGGACGACAATCACCGTTGAGGGGCAAGGATTTGCAGGCTTAAAAAAGGCGAAGAATACAATTGATGTTGGAAATTCAGGGACAACAATTCGTCTAATGCTAGGCATTTTAGCTGGCTGTCCCTTTGAAACGCGCCTAGCTGGTGATGCGTCTATTGCTAAACGACCGATGAATCGTGTGATGCTTCCTTTAAACCAAATGGGAGCGGAATGTCAAGGGGTTCAACAAACGGAGTTTCCGCCAATTTCTATTCGCGGGACTCAAAATTTACAACCTATTGACTACACAATGCCTGTTGCGAGTGCTCAAGTGAAATCGGCTATTTTATTCGCCGCTTTGCAAGCCCAGGGCACTTCTGTAGTGGTTGAGAAAGAAAAGACACGTGATCATACAGAAGAGATGATTCGACAATTTGGTGGGACGCTTGAAGTAGACGGTAAAAAAATTATGTTAACTGGACCGCAACAATTAACAGGTCAAAACGTGGTAGTTCCTGGAGATATCTCTTCTGCGGCTTTCTTTTTAGTTGCAGGTTTAGTAGTCCCAGATAGCGAGATACTTCTGAAAAATGTTGGCTTAAATCAAACGCGGACAGGTATTTTAGATGTGATTAAAAACATGGGCGGTTCCGTCACTATTTTAAATGAAGATGAGGCCAATCATTCTGGCGATTTACTTGTAAAAACGAGTCAATTAACAGCTACAGAGATTGGTGGCGCTATTATCCCACGTTTAATTGATGAGTTACCGATTATTGCTTTGTTAGCTACTCAGGCTACTGGCACGACAATCATTCGAGATGCAGAAGAATTGAAAGTCAAAGAAACCAATCGGATTGATGCAGTAGCGAAAGAATTAACAATTTTAGGCGCCGACATCACGCCTACTGATGATGGCTTAATTATACATGGACCAACTTCTTTACATGGTGGAAGAGTTACCAGTTATGGGGATCATCGTATCGGGATGATGTTACAAATTGCTGCATTACTTGTAAAAGAAGGCACTGTTGAATTAGATAAGGCTGAAGCAGTTTCAGTTTCTTATCCAGCATTTTTTGACGACTTAGAACGTTTAAGTTGTTAACGAAGGAGGATAACGAACCATGGAAAGCATTGTTTTAATTGGTTTCATGGGTGCGGGTAAAACAACTATCGGCCAAAGTTTGGCCAATAAACTAAAGATGTCTTATCTTGATTTAGATACAGCGTTAATTGAAAAAATAGGACGCTCAATTCCTGACTATTTCGAAAAATATGGTGAAGCAGCTTTCCGAGAACAGGAAACCCAACTTTTAAAGGAGCTGTCAAAAAATACAGCCGTCCTTTCAACTGGGGGCGGGATTGTTGTCGGACCAGAAAATCGTAGCTTATTAAAATCTTTTCAGCAAGTGATTTATTTACATGCGACACCAGAAGAGCTGTTAAAAAGAATCAAAGAAGATACTGAAAACCAACGACCCTTAGCTATAGAACGTTCTTCAAAAGAAATCATTGCTTTGTTTGAGTCTCGTAAAAATTTTTATGAAGAATGTGCGAAGATGACAATTGATACGACCAATCGCTTGCCAGAAGAAATTATCAATGAAATTCTGCAACAATTAAAGGAGTAGAGAAACGATGAAAGTTGGTTATTTAGGTCCGATTGGTTCCTTTACGTACAGTGCAACGTTGGCTGCTTTTCCTGATGCTACATTGATACCGTACGCATCGATTCCAGCTTGCTTGAAAGCAATTGAACAGCAAGAAGTGGCATGTAGCATTATTCCAATAGAAAACACGATTGAAGGAACTGTTAACGCATCGATAGATTATTTGTATCATCAAGCGCAGTTACCTGTCCAAGCAGAGTTAGTTTTACCGATTCAACAACAATTAATGGTGGCAAAAGAGAATCAAGCGATTTGGCAACAAAGTCAGAAAATTTTATCACATCCGCAAGCATTAGCTCAATCGCAGATGTTTCTAGAGAATCCAGAAGCGATTTTAGAAGCAACGCCTTCAACAGCTTACGCCGCCAAATACATTGCAGAACATCCAGAATTACCTTTTGCAGCTATTGCACCAAAACTTTCTGCGGAAATGTATGATTTGACCATTGTTGAAAAAAATATACAAGATTTATCGGTAAATCAAACCCGATTTTGGGTTCTTGGTTCTGAAAATTTAGCGATTTCTTTCCCGCTATCTGAGAAAAAAATAACGTTGGCGATTACGATGCCAAGTAATGTTCCTGGCTCTTTACACAAAGCATTAAGCGTGTTTAGTTGGCGAGGGATTAATCTTAGCAAAATAGAATCGCGGCCGTTGAAAACAAAGCTCGGAGAGTACTTCTTTTTAATGGACTTAGTGAATGATCAACCAGAAAAACTAATTGAAGCAGCTTTAACAGAACTGGAACTGATTGGTGCAGAAATAAAAATTTTAGGGGATTACCCGATCTATGTTTTGTCCACACTTTAAAGAGTTAAAAATGAAAATGAAGCTTACTTATTAGATAAAGTGAGTTTCATTTTTTATTAAATTACATATTTGTAATAGGAATTTCCTGCGAAATGAGGTATCCTAAGAAAGGTGATAAAACACAGAGGTAAAGGAGTGACACGATGAGTCGTGTAGATCGTTATAAACATATTCATGAAAAATCGAGACCAGCAGAGCATAAAAAGACCTTTAATCCCCGAAAATCAATGGGTGAACATAGAGAAGAAGAACCAGAAGAACTAGCTGAAAGCCTTCAAGAGCCAGTTTACGAAGACAGCTATACTGAGGACAGTCGCAGAAGTGAGAGGCGACATCAAACAGATTCAGGTGGTGGCAACGGTTCTGACCAACCACCCCGCGGAAAAAAAGACAAGAAACCAAAAAAGAAACGTAAAAAATCAAAAACAAAACGCTTTTTCAAATGGCTAGTGATCCTATTGATTCTGTTATTTGCCTATAGTACAGTCATGTTTTTAAAAGGAAAATCTGCAGCAGAACATGATGACTCGTTGCCTCAAGAAAAAGTAGAAACATTTAATGGTGTCAAAAGTAGCAATGGGGCTAAGAATATTTTAATTCTTGGCAGCGATACACGTGGGGAAGATGCTGGACGAGCCGACACAATAATGGTTCTCCAACTAAATGGACCATCAAAAAAACCGAAATTAATTTCATTTATGCGTGATACATTCGTGGACATTCCTGGTGTCGGGCCGAATAAAATTAATGCCGCATACGCTTATGGCGGTGCTGAATTGGTTCGTGAAACGTTAAAACAAAACTTTAATTTAGATACGAAATATTATGCTAAGGTAGATTTCCAATCATTTGAAAAAATTGTTGACTCTATGTTTCCAAAAGGTGTCAAAATCGATGCAGAAAAATCACTGAATTTAGATGGTGTTGATATTGAAAAAGGGCAACAGGTCATGGATGGACATGTCTTACTTCAATACGCTCGCTTTAGGATGGATGAAGAAGGCGACTTTGGTCGGGTTCGTCGCCAACAACAAGTTATGTCAGCTGTAATGAGCCAAATGAAAAACCCAATGACTTTATTAAGAACCCCAGAATCACTTGGGAAATTAGTCGGCTATATGTCGACAGATGTGCCTGTTAGTTTCATGTTAACGAACGGACCATCATTGCTGATTAAAGGAAAAGCAGGGGTTGAGTCATTATCGGTTCCGGTACCAGATTCTTGGAATTTTGGTGAATCCTCTTATGCAGGCAGTATTTTAGAAGTAGATGAACAAAAAAATGCTGACGCCATCGAAAAATTCCTGAACGAATAAGGAAAGCATTTTAAAATATCCTTTTTTATGCTATATTAGAAACAACGTGGAAAATTAGTGAAACGAGGTTACAAAATGAAAATTGCTATTGTGACAGATAGTACAGCTTATTTACCCGAGCGCATTAAAGATCATCCGAATCTTTTTGTAATTCCCATCCCAGTCATTTTAGATGGAAAAATATACAACGAAGGCATTGACATTGAAGCAGATGAATATTATGCATTGCTAAATAATAGTAAAGAATTTCCGACGACTTCACAACCTGCTTTAGGAGAAGTGTTAGAGCTTTACAAATCAATCGCTGAACAAGGGTACGACACCATCATCAGCATTCATCTTTCTTCAGGAATCTCTGGTTTTGTTCATACATTGCACGGACTTACTGATGAAATCCCAGGCGTTGCTTTGTATCCATATGACTCAAAAATTACAAGTATGCCAATGGGACACATGGTAGAAGCTGCTTTAGATTTAACAGAAGAAAAAGCCAGCTTAGAAGAAATTTTTGCCAAATTAGATTTAATTCGTGATAATACGTATGCATATCTAATTGTAGAAGATCTGAACAACTTAGTTCGTGGCGGTCGCTTAACGAATGGCGCAGCCTTGATCGCTGGGCTATTGAAGATTAAACCTATCTTGACTTTTGAAGATGGAAAAATTGTATTATTTGAAAAAATCCGTTCAACAAAGAAAGCTTTTGCTCGTGCAGAAAAGATTATTGGTGAACGAAACGCAGGGATTGAAGCACCAGTTAAACTGTATGTGATTCATGCTAATAACCGCATCGTTGCTGAAAAAGAACAAGCAAAATTACAAAAGCTATACCCAAATGCAGAAATTGAAATCGGTCATTTTGGTCCAGTTATTGGGACCCATCTAGGGGAAAAAGCAATTGGTTTAGCGATTTCAGCTCAATAATAAAAGATGAGACAAAAGTAAACTACTTCTGTCTCATCTTTTATTCTATTATTTTGTCGTTTGCTGCTGTTACTCAGCCGAATACTTTTTGTTTATAAGAAAATGTAAAATTACTCCTTTTTATTAGAAAATATCTTGCAAATTAAGCAATTCCTTACAAAGTAATGTATACTAAGGAAGAGGAGGCGGTTAAATGAAAAGAAATATAGCCTTGTTGCAAAGCGAAAAAATGAAAAAAGTTCAAGCTTTAGCAAACTACTACCAAGAATCAATTGACTTACCGCCTGGAAAAAACCGTGAGGCGGTTATCAAAAAGATTAATGAATCAAAAAAAGAAATTAAAGAAATAAATGATATATTAACAGATATTCAAAAGAAAAAGAAATAAAGGAGTCGTTTGTGATTATCGATGGATTTACGTTATTGCTATTTTTATTTGTCGTCGTTATGTATGGTTACTTTTACTTCGTACGTAAAAGTATTGTAATTCCGGCTGCAAAACATCCTACAACAAAATATTTAGTTGCTTTTTTTAGTTTAATGATTCTGGCCAATGCATTTTCGGCAGGAGATAAAATTGAAATGATTCGAAGTGTGTTATATATTTTGATTATCTTCAGTTTTCTTTACGATGCAAGAGGTTTTGCGGAGGACTGTATTATTACGCATCCTTTTGACAATCGGGGCACGGCCTTTAAAGATATCGAAAAGATTGTCCTCGTTCAAAAGTCGAACGGTATTCGTTTAGGGTATTTAAAAAAAGGCAGAAGAGGGGTGGTTTTACGCTTTTCTGCGCCACTAGAAGAAATGGTTCTTTTTCTTTCAACACGGATGAATGAAGAGGCAGAAATTGATATTATTGTTAATGAAGATTAACCATGTTCAGCTCCTAGAAATCAGCTTTTCCCGCGTTAAGTTTTGTCTGAATTTCTTTTGAAAAAAAGAAAGCAATTTTGCTTGTACTTTTGGTAAAATTTGTTATAATTAGTCAGATTAAATTTTGGAAGGAAGTTGTTTCGGTGAGTGAAGAATTTGAAAAGTGTGTCGCTGACTTGAAAAAGAAATATCAAGCAATCCCTGAAGAAAAACGACAACACTTTGCAGAACGTATGCAAAAGAAAAATTTCTTACGCTACAAAAAAATTGAATTAATTAAAGGAGAACTTCTTCGTTTAGAAGCACGACGCGCTCAATTGGAACTTTGCGAACGCAGTTCTGAGTTAGAAGAAGTCGAAAAGAAAATTATTCTTAAAAAGAAAAAATTACTTAAATGTTTTGATCGGTAAGTCAATAAAAATTTAATATAGAAGGGAATGATAGGATGGAATTTACCTTTCTAATCATTGTTTTTGCACTGTCTATTACCTTCTCAAACATATTCAACCGGATTGTTCCCGTCATTCCGCTGCCAATTGTGCAAATTATTGTAGGCGTTCTAATTGGTTTAACTAAAATGGGGCAGGAAATTGAATTTGAGCCTGAAGTGTTTTTAGTAATGATTATTGCACCGCTTTTATTTAGAGAAGGGGAGCTAATCAATCTGAAAGCAATGATGAAAAATTTCGGGATGATTCTTTTCTTGGCCTTTTTTGGTGTGTTAATTACCTTAGTTGGAGTCGGCTGGACCCTGCATATGATTTTGCCTACTTTACCATTAGCTGCTTGCTTCGCTTTTGGAGCGGCTTTAGGGCCAACGGATGCGGTGGCGGTAGGTTCGTTATCAGGTCGAATTGACATTCCTGAACGTTCGATGAACATTTTATCTGGTGAAGGACTCATTAATGATGCATCAGGCGTTACAGCCTTTCAATTTGCTTTAGCGGCTTTATTAACGGGGTCATTTTCGCCGGTGGAAGCGGCAGGGACCTTGGTTATTTCCAGTATTGGTGGAGCGGTAGTCGGAATCGTGTTAGTTCTATTAAAACAGCAAATTGTTCATTTACTTGAAACTGCAGTGGCAAAAGATGTTACAGGCTACTTGTTGATTGAATTACTCTTGCCATTTATTGCTTATTTAATTTCAGAGTTGATTGGCGTTTCTGGAATTATTGCTGCTGTGATTGCTGGGATTATGCAAGCATCTAGTTTGAAAAAAGTTTCGCTTTTTGAAGCAGAGCTGTCAAATGTTGGCGAAAGTATTTGGAGTATGATTGAGTTCACCTTAAATGCCTTAGTTTTCTTATTCTTAGGAATTGAACTTTCTCAAGTGTTTTCGCCAATTTGGATTGACCAACAATATTCAAACTGGTTCCTACTAATGGTTGTTCTAATTATTAGCGCCGTTGTCTTTTTGATTCGTTTCTTAGCCATTTTCAGTGTTTACACGCTTCAACATGGACTTAAGAAAGTTAAAAACGCAATGAATGAAATGCTGATTTTAACTTTTGGCGGTGTTAAAGGAACAGTGAGTTTAGCCACCATCTTTATTTTGCCAACAGCGATTAACGGCGAGCATTTTAAAGAACGACCGTTATTACTATTTATTACGGCTTGTGTTATTTTGGTGACTCTGATTGGCGGGATTCTAGTTTTACCATTTTTAACTGATTCAGAGACGGAAGTGGAAAATGAAGAGTCAGTCGAAATTGATTTATTACGTGATGTCATTGATGTCTTAAAACAGCAAAATGAAGAGAATCCTCGTGGTGAAATGAATGCGGTCATTGAAAATTATCAAGATCGTTTAAAAGAATTGTATACCGAGCAGCTAAGTGCAGAACGAAAACAAGAAGTGCAAGAGTTGCGGACGTTAATTGTGTCCATTGAACGAGACGGCCTAGAAGAAAGTCTGAAACAAGGAGAAATTAGTGTCAGAAGTTATCGTATGTATCAACGCTTGATTACACGGATGCAACGGTCGATTGCCAAACAATTATTATCGATTGTAGGCTTTTGGTTATTATTTGCTCGACAAATCATTTCGATTCTTTTACATCCTAAGTTATTTTTCAATCGTGGTGAAGCTTCTGAAGAAGAAAAAGAATTACGAAATGAAGAACTAGAAAATATTCGCCAAGTTTTTCTAAGAAATTCTCAAGTTATTCTGAAGAGTTTAGATAATTTGCGCGGTGTCTATGATGATGATTTAATTGATTTCTTCATTGACGGACGCTTGGATTTAGCCCATAAGTTTGAAAAAGGCGAATTTATTGATTCGTATATTGTTCATACGGAGACAGACTATGTCAAAGACCTATTATTAGGCTTCCAAGAAGAACGACGGATGATTGATCATTACGAACAATCTGAACGCATTTCAATTATCGAAGCGAACGAGTTACGAAAAAATGTCAATTTATTAGAGAGTTATTCGATTAGCGGCGAAGTGAATAATGTTCCGCTGAAACGATTTGTTAAAAATTTTAATAAAGAATAAGTAATAGTGTATGAGATGAAACCAAGACGATTTTTATCTCATGCACTTTTTTTATAATCCAATTTTTGATACAATAAGCAAGACCAAAATAGAAGGAGTTGGTAGTGTCGGTGAAAGAATTAAAAGTAACAGATTTAACCAAAACATATGGGGAAAAAACACTATTTGATCATCTTTCTTTTTTGATTCATGAAAAAGATCGCATTGGTTTAATTGGGATTAACGGCACAGGGAAAACCAGTTTATTAAATATTATTGCTGGCGTAGATAGCGGTGATGGTGATCTTGCTGCAATTCAGCAGCCAAGTGATTATCAAATTGGGTACCTTTCCCAGAATCAAATATTTGACGAGAATATTACGATTGCAGAAGCCGTGTTTCAGGGAGACAGCCCGATCATAAAAGCGGTCAAAAATTATGAATTAGCGTTAGCTGCTTTAAGTGAGAATGGTTTAGACGAAGGGGTTCAAAGACGTTACACGCAAGCAGAAGAAGCCATGAATAAACAAGATGCTTGGACAGCAGATACCAATGCAAAAATTATTTTACAAAAATTAGGTATTCCCACATTGGAAAAGAAAATAGGTGAGCTTTCTGGTGGGCAGTTAAAACGAGTAAGCTTGGCGCAAGTCTTAATTGAAGCGCCTGATTTACTGTTATTGGATGAACCGACGAACCATCTGGATTATGAAACGATTGAATGGCTGGAAAACTTTTTAAATAACTATCGTGGCGCGGTTTTAATGGTGACCCATGACCGCTACTTTTTAGATCGAGTAACCAATCGGATTTTCGAACTTTCTTTTGGAAAACTGTATGAATACAAAGGAAACTATGAAACGTATGTGATGGAAAAAGCCGAACGTGAACGTGTCGCTGTAGAACAAGAAGAAAAAAGAAAACGCCTCTTCAAACAAGAACTTGCGTGGATGCGAGCAGGCGTTCAAGCACGAGGAACGAAACAGCAAGCAAGAATTGATCGGTTTCAGGATTTAAAAGAAAACTTGCATCAGGTACAAACCAATGGCACCTTAGAAGCAAACTTTGCCACGCAGCGTTTAGGGAAAAAAGTTCTGGAAATCAAGGAAGGAAATTATGCCATTGATCATAAACAGCTTTTGAAAGACTTTAATTTACTCATTCAAGCAAACGATCGAATTGGCATTACTGGTAAAAACGGTGCAGGCAAATCCACGTTATTAAATATTTTAGCTGGCCGCATTCCTTTAGAGAGTGGTCTATATAGTATCGGTGAAACCGTCCGAATTGGCTATTATACCCAGCAAAACGAAGAAATGGATCCTAATCAACGGATGATTGCTTATTTGCAAGAAGCAGCAGAAGAAGTGAAACGCAGTGATGGAAGCAGCGTTGGGGTCGCTGAAATGTTAGAGCGCTTTTTATTTCCTCGTTTTATGCATGGCACACTGATTGGCAAACTGTCTGGTGGAGAAAAACGCCGGTTATATCTCTTAAAATTATTAATTAGTCAGCCTAACGTGTTATTATTGGATGAGCCAACCAACGATTTGGACATTGATACGTTGACCATTTTAGAAGATTATATCCAAACGTTTAAAGGAGCGGTAATTGCGGTTTCTCATGACCGTTATTTCTTGGATAAAACAATGGATAAATTGTTAGTTTTTCAAGGAAATGGTCAGATCCTATCATTTTATGGCACGATGAGTGAATATTTGGCGAACCAAAAAGAACAAGAAAAGGTCAAAGAAAAACCGCTCAATAAACCAGTAAAAGAAGCATCGACAGAAAAGAAAGAAAAAACAAAGCTGACTTATATGGAACAAAAAGAGTGGGCAACAATTGAAGAAGACATCACACAATTAGAAACGAAATTAGAAACATTAACTGTAGAAATGAATCATCAGGGTGATGATTTTGTTCGTTTACAAGAATTGCAAGAAGCAGTAACTGCAACGGAACAATTGTTAGAAGAAAAAATGAATCGTTGGGAATACTTGAGTGAATACGCGGATTAAGAGACGGAGGGAATAAGATGGAAGAAGCATACTTAGCGCTAGGAAAAAAGATTTTAGAAGAAGGTCATTTTAAAGAAGACCGTACAGGAACTGGGACGTATAGTTTATTTGGCTATCAAATGCGTTTTGATTTGGCCAAAGGATTTCCCTTACTAACAACCAAACGAGTACCGTTTGGCTTGATTAAAAGTGAGTTATTGTGGTTTTTAAAAGGCGACACGAATATTCGCTATTTATTAGAGCGAAATAATCATATTTGGGATGAATGGGCGTTCGAACGTTACGTAAAAAGCGCAGATTATCAAGGACCAGACATGACGGATTTTGGGCATCGTGTCTTACAAGATCCAGCGTTTGCAGAACAATACAAAGAAGAACATCAAAAGTTCTGTGACACCATTTTAAATGATGCAGAGTTTGCAGAAAAATATGGTGAATTAGGGAATATTTATGGTGCGCAATGGCGTCACTGGGAAACCAAAGATGGTAGCTTTATCGATCAATTAGCTAATGTGATTGAAATGATTAAAACCAATCCTGATTCTCGCCGTTTAATTGTTTCTGCTTGGAATCCAGAAGATGTTCCTTCAATGGCGTTGCCGCCTTGTCACACTATGTTTCAATTTTATGTAAATGAAGGAAAATTAAGCTGTCAACTTTATCAGCGCAGTGCCGATGTTTTTTTAGGTGTTCCTTTTAACATTGCAAGCTATGCTTTATTGACACATCTGATTGCACATGAAACAGGTTTAGCAGTGGGCGAGTTTGTACACACGCTAGGAGATGCCCACTTATATCAAAATCATGTGGAGCAAATGCAAGAACAATTATCACGAGAAGTTCGTTCTTTTCCAACGCTCGTTTTGAATCCAGACAAGGCTTCTGTTTTTGATTTTGATATGGAAGATATTAAAGTAGAAGGCTATGACCCACATCCAACGATTAAAGCGCCGATTGCCGTATAAAAAAGGAGAGAGAAGCTATGTTAGCAGCCATTTGGGCCCAAGATGAACAAGGAGTGATTGGTAAAGAAGGCAAATTGCCTTGGCATTTACCCAACGACTTGAAATTTTTCAAGGAAAAAACAATTCATAATACATTGGTCTTAGGACGTGCAACTTTCGAAGGCATGGGATGTTGTCCGTTACCAAATCGAACAACGATTGTTCTTACCAGTAATCCGGATTACCAAGCTGAAGGCGTTTTGGTTATGCATTCCGTAGAGGAGATTCTTGCGTATGCTGACAACTATGAAGGCGTGACCGTTATTGGTGGAGGTTCTGTCGTTTTTAAAGAACTGATTCCCGCATGCGATGTCTTATATCGGACGATGATTCATGAAACATTTGAAGGCGACACTTTCTTTCCAGAAATCGACTGGTCTGTTTGGGAAAAAGTTGCCACTGTTCCCGGCGTCGTGGACGAGAAAAATCTCTATGCACATGACTATGAAACGTATCATCGAAACGATAAATAATAAAATGAAGGGAGGCATGAGCAATGCCGACATTGAAAGAAAAAATTATTCAAGAGAGTCAACGTTTAGGCATCGATAAAATCGGCTTTACTCATGCTGAACCATTTATTGAATTAGAAGATTCTCTACATGAACAACGAGAGCGAGGATATAACTCGGGGTTTGAACATCAAAATGTGGAAGAACGAATTTACCCAGAAAAAACGTTTGAGCATCCTAAAAGTATTATCTCCATTGCTTTAGCTTATCCCACCAAAGCTCAGGAAAAAATGCCTAGAGATGAAAAGCGTGGCCAATTTGCGCGAGCCTCTTGGGGAATTGATTATCATCACATTTTGCAGGATCGGTTGCAAAAATTAATTGCTTTTATTGAAGAGCAAGCTGCCACTGAAGCAGAAAAAGAACACTGGCGCTTTCGGCCGCAAGTAGATACTGGCGAATATGTTGACACCGCTGTTGCTCAGCGGGCGGGTTTAGGATTCATTGGTAAAAATGGTCTACTGATTACCGAAGAATTTGGTTCCTTTGTATATTTAGGTGAGGTGACCACCAACATTCAATTTGAGCCAGATGAACCTGTTCCAAATGGTTGCGGTGATTGTACTCGTTGTATCACAGGGTGTCCTACAGGGGCTTTGTTAGGGGACGGTCGAATGAATGCTCAAAAATGTTTGTCTTATCAAACGCAAACAAAAGGCATGATGCCTGAAGAGTATCGGAAAAAAATGCGTAACGTCATTTATGGTTGCGACATTTGTCAGCTGGTTTGCCCTTATAATAAAGGAAAAGATTTTCATTTTCATGAAGAGATGGAACCAAAGATTGAAGAAGTTTATCCCAAATTGGCACCGTTATTAACTATTTCCAATAAAGAGTTTAAACAGCAATTCGGACACTTAGCAGGCTCTTGGCGTGGTAAAAAACCATTGCAACGAAATGCTTTAATTGCGTTAGCGAATTTGGGCGGCCGTGAAGCTATCCCACAAATTATTCTCTGTTTAAATGATCAGCGTCCTGTCATTCGCGGAACAGCTGCTTGGTCGTTAGGTCAGCTCGCAAAAAGAGAACCCGAGCAAAGTTTAGAAGCTTTAAATTATCTACTTTCTGTAGAAACTGAAGAAGAGGTTATCGAGGAAGCTCAAAAGGCTATTCACTTGTTAACAAGCAAAAAAGGAAGCCGCTCAACGGAGTGACTTCCTTTTTTTATTAAATATGATTGCGATATAAACCAACAACTTTACCTAAAATTGTAACGTTATCTAAAAGAATAGGCGCTAATGCATCATTTTCAGGCTGCAAGCGGATATGATCTACTTCTCGGAAGAATCGTTTACAGGTTGCTTCATCTTCATCGGTCATTGCGATTACGATGTCGCCATTATTGGCATTCGATTGCTTACGAACAATCACTTGGTCGCCATCTAGAATACCTGCGTTAATCATACTTTCTCCTCGAATCGTCAACATAAATAAAGCATTTTCTTCTGTACGTAAATCAGGAGGTAACGGGAAGAAATCTGATGCTTCTTCCACCGCTAAAATTGGTTCACCAGCAGTTACGACACCTAACATCGGAATAGTTGTCGGTTGAATTCCGATCTTTTCCAAGCCTTCTGGTGTTAATTCGATTGCTCGCGGTTTTGTTGGGTCACGTAAGATTAGACCCTTTTTTTCAAGACGAGCTAAATGTCCGTGAACGGTAGAAGTTGAGGATAAATCAACAGCCTTCCCAATTTCGCGAACGGTTGGCGGATAACCCTTTAATTCGACTTGTTCGTATATATATTTAAGTACTTCTAATTGTCTTGTTTCTGTACGTTTCGCCAAAACCCGCACCTTCTTTCAATTGATAAAATTAGTGTACCATAAAATGCGAACGAAATCAAACAAGCGTTCGTGTTTTATAAATATCAGAATATAGTTGTTTTTTTAAGGCAGTTCTTATAATATAGACAGTGAGAGTAAGGAGGGATTTTGATGTTATCGAAAGAAAAAATTGCCCGTATAAATGAATTAGCGAATAAAGCAAAAGTGGAAGAACTTAGTGCGAAAGAAAAAGTCGAACGACAAGAATTACGTAAAGAGTATTTAGAAGCATTTCGTGGAGGGATGCGTCACCATATTGAAGGAATGAAGGTCGTGGATCAAGAAGGGACCGATGTGACTCCTGAAAAACTAAAACAAATTCAACGTGAAAAAGGACTTCACAACAGAAAGTAATTGCTTTCATTGTCGAAATAAGCTACACTATGAATAAAGGTAAAAAAAACCTAAATTAGGAGATGATTTTTTTGTTTGACAAGACAGATCAATTGGGCGTTAATACAATCCGGACATTAAGTATTGAAGCCGTACAAAAAGCGAACTCAGGACATCCTGGTTTACCGATGGGTGCTGCCCCAATGGCGTATGCACTTTGGACAAAACATTTAAAGGTGAACCCAACAACTTCTAGAAACTGGGTTGATCGTGATCGTTTTGTACTTTCAGCAGGCCACGGCTCTGCAATGTTGTACAGCTTATTACATCTATCAGGATACAACGTAACAATTGACGATTTGAAAAATTTCCGTCAATGGGATAGTAAAACACCAGGGCATCCAGAAGTGCACCACACAGATGGTGTTGAAGCAACAACAGGACCTCTAGGACAAGGGATTGCTATGGCTGTTGGTATGGCAATGGCTGAAGCGCATTTAGCTGCAACTTATAATCGTGATAGTTTCCCTATTATGGATCATTATACGTACGCAATTTGTGGTGATGGCGATTTAATGGAAGGTGTTTCTCAAGAAGCAAGTTCAATGGCTGGTCATATGAAATTAGGTAAATT
The DNA here is from genome assembly GCF_051715085.1 of Enterococcus sp. AZ050. Lineage (NCBI taxonomy): Bacteria > Bacillati > Bacillota > Bacilli > Lactobacillales > Enterococcaceae > Enterococcus > Enterococcus sp. AZ050. The sequence continues at coordinate 264,733 of NZ_JBIOTC010000001.1, forward strand.
AATTGTCTTGTACGATTCAAATGACATCTCATTAGATGGACCAACTTCTAAAGCCTTTACTGAAAATGTTGGGGCTCGTTATGAAGCATACGGATGGCAACATATTTTAGTTAAAGACGGCAATGATTTAGATGAAATAGAGGCTGCGATTGAAGCGGCTAAAGCTGAAACAGATAAACCAACACTGATTGAAGTTAAAACAGTCATCGGTTACGGAGCACCAAAAGAAGGAACATCTTCCGTTCACGGCGCGCCAATTGGTGAAGAGGGCATTACAGCGGCTAAAGCTGTTTATGGTTGGGAATATCCTGACTTTACTGTGCCAGAGGAAGTCGCTGCTCGTTTTAAAGAAACGATGATTGACGAAGGCCAAAAAGCTGAAGAGGCTTGGAATGAGATGTTTAAGAACTATGAACATGCGCATCCAGAATTAGCCAAACAATTTAAAGAAGCTTTTGCCAACCAATTACCTGAAGGTTGGGAACAAGAATTACCTAAATATGAACTAGGAACAAGTGCCGCAAGTCGTGTAACAAGTAAAGAAACGATTCAAGCTATTTCAAAAGTTGTTCCAAGTTTCTGGGGCGGTTCAGCCGATTTATCTGCCTCAAATAATACAATGGTTGCTGCAGAAAAAGATTTCGAACCTGGTCAATACGAAGGCCGTAATATTTGGTTTGGTGTTCGCGAATTTGCAATGGCTGCAGCAATGAACGGGATTCAATTACACGGTGGTAGCCATGTTTATGGCGGGACATTCTTCGTCTTTACTGACTACTTGCGTCCAGCAATCCGTTTAGCCGCTTTACAAAAAGTTCCTGTAACTTACGTCTTAACGCATGACTCTGTTGCGGTGGGTGAAGATGGGCCAACACACGAACCAATTGAGCAATTAGCAAGTGTTCGTTGCATTCCAAATGTTCATGTGATTCGTCCAGCAGACGGCAATGAAACTGTTGCTGCTTGGAAAATTGCTATGACTTCTACGGAAACACCAACTATTTTAGTTCTAAGTCGTCAAAACTTACCTGTTTTAGAAGGAACGTTAGAACACGCTTCTGATTCTGTTCAAAAAGGTGCTTATGTATTGTCACCACAAAAAGGTGAACAACCAGCAGGGATTTTAATTGCGACTGGTTCTGAAGTAAATCTAGCAGTGGAAGCACAAGCGAAATTAGCGGAAGAAGGCATCGATGTATCTGTCGTGTCAATGCCAAGTTTTGATTTATTTGAAAAACAATCTGCTGAATATAAAGAAAGTGTGTTACCTAAAGCTGTGACAAAACGTGTGGCGATTGAAGCTGCAGCAAGTTTTGGTTGGGAACGCTATGTAGGGACGGAAGGCAAAACAATCACAATTGATCACTTCGGCGCTTCTGCACCTGGCGGTCTAGTTCTTGAAAAATTCGGCTTTACTCCTGAAAATGTGGTTAATACCTATAAATCACTATAAATAAAGATTAAAAAACCTGAATGCTTGTGATAGCATTCAGGTTTTTTTGCTTCATTTCTTTTTGGGAGCAAAGAGCATAAAGTGGAAAAATAATGCGAACAATTGGAACCCAATACCAGTTAAAGTAACACCGGACCAACCATAATTTTGCCACATTAATGTACCAATCAATGAACCCAGTGAACCGCCGATGAAATAGAAAAACATAAAGACGGTATTGTTACGATTGCTGGCTTCTTCTCCTAAATTTTGGACGCGTGTTTGATTGGCTACTTGCCCAAATTGAGTACCGATATCTAAAACAATAATTGCTAAGATTAGTAAGACCACATGTGTTCCACCTAGAAAAAGTAAGATAAAACTACCGAACTGCATCAACAGGCCAATCAAAACAATCTTCCGTTCTGGATAATAATCGGATAGACGACCAATGATGGGTGCTACGAATGCTCCCGATAAACCAAAAATTGCTAAAATACCGACTTCTTTCGGTCCCCAATAATAAGCTGGACTACTAACAAAGAAAATTAATGTAGACCAAAAGATTGAAAAGGTTGCAAACATAAAAAAGCCATTGACAGTTGCTTCTCTTAACAAAGGTTGCGATTTGATTAGCTTAGGAAGACTTTTCAAAGAACCTAAATAAGTTAATCGATTTGAAGTTTGAGTATGTATCACTGTTTTGGGCAATTTTAATTGGAGTAGAACAACCAATGCTAACACGAATATTACGGCGATTAGGTAGACTGTTCGCCAAGAAGCTGCACTAGCAATGAAACCCGAGATCGTTCGAGACAATAAAATTCCTGTCAATAGTCCGCCCAGCATTCGACCTGTTACTTTACCACGGTTCGCTGGCCCCGCCATGACCGCTGCATAAGGAATAATAATTTGGGCGACAATAGAGAGCAACCCAATAAAAAAAGAAGAGAGTGCAAACAGGAGAAAACTTGGTGCAAAAAACGCAGCACTTAGAGACAGCGAGGAGAGCGCAGCTACTCGAATGATTAATTTGCGGCGATCAACGACATCGCCTAATGGAACAAGAAAAAGTAAGCCTAGCGCATACCCTAATTGGGTCAGCATAGTAACAAAACCAATAGAACCAATACTGACTTGAAAGGCCTGAGCAATTTGGGTGCCAATTGGTTGAATATAATACATATTGGCGACCACGACCCCGCAAGTTAATGCTAATAAAAACGTCACTTGATTTGTTAAACCCGATTGTTGTTTCTTCATCTAACCACCTACATTTCTATGTAATTCATTTTGTAATACAACAACTACTCGGCAATAGTTGTTTTGACTACAAAAACAGACTTCTCTTATAAAGTTTGTTCAAAAAGTGACAAGTCCATTAAAAAGTTTATCACAATAAATAAAGAAAAGTAAGAGGATAAATAACAAAAATCTCATCAAATTGAAAAGAAGAAGTAGTTGTTTTCACAAGTGTGAAGAGGGTTAATTAAATACAAACAAGATTTCAATTACATTACAGAAATTTTAAAACTCAAAATTTAATACGTTTATTTCTTGTTTCAATAGGAAATTAACGGTAAAATAGAAAAGTGAGACAGTGAGGAGGAAAAATGAATGAGCGAACAGTTAACAAGAAGTAGTAAACATATCCAAAAAGCTCTTAAAAAGCAAAAAGCTTATAAACGTGCTACCGCCGTTGCGGGGACTTCAATGATTTTAGCACCTGTGGTTGGTGCTGCGGTACCTGCCCAAGCAGAATCAAGCCAGCAAGCATTTATTAATGAAATCGGAAATTCAGCAGCAGCCGTTGCCAATAGCAATGATATGTATGCTTCCGTCATGATTGCTCAAGCGTTGCTAGAAAGTAGTTATGGTAGTTCTGGGTTAGCATCTGCACCGAACTATAACTTGTTTGGTGTAAAAGGAAGTTATAATGGACAATCTGTTTATATGCCAACAAAAGAATATTTAGACGGACAATGGGTGACCGTCACAGCAGCATTTAGAAGTTATAATTCTTATGCGGAATCGTTCCAAGATCATGCCAATGTTATTCGTTCCACTGCTTTTGGGGATACATACCATTATTCAGGCGTTTGGAAGAGTAATACTAGCAGTTATCGCGATGCAACAGCCGCTTTAGCTGGAAGTTATGCAACTGATCCAGGCTATGCCGAAAAATTGAATTGGTTAATTGAAGCATATAATTTAACTCAATATGATTGGGGAGCACCAGTCGCTCAAACCACTAGTTATTCAGATACAACGGGAACCGTTGATACAACAATCGATACAGCGGCTTCTGCAACAGCAACAGCAGAAACTGTAGCTAGTCAAAGTTACACTGTCGCAAACGGCGACACATTGTGGGACATTGCTGCACGTTTTGGAACGACAGTTGATAATTTAATGTCACTAAATGGATTAACATTGGATTCTGTTTTATCGGTGGGTCAAACCATCCAAATCGGTTAATTTTGCAATTATTTAGTTGAAGAAAGACCTTACAAAAGCAGTAGTTTTTGTAAGGTCTTTTATCGTGAAAATAGGTAGGGCCAGCAGCAATTATTTGATGAGCATAATCCGTTTTTTTATTTAATTTTTCACAAACTAAAATTCGTTTTTCTGGTAGAAATCGTTTTTTTGAGCTATGCTTAGAGAAAGAATTATTATATTGTTTGTAAAATTGGAGGATGTAGGATTATGACTAAAGGTTATGTAAAATCAGTAACAGAGTTAATTGGTCAAAGCCCAGTTGTGAAATTAAAACGGATGGTACCAGAAGGAGCTGCAGATGTTTTTGTTAAACTAGAGTTCTTTAATCCTGGTGGCAGTGTGAAAGATCGAATTGCTTTAAGCATGATCCAACAAGCCGAAGCAGATGGTCGCCTAAAACCTGGACAAACGATTATTGAGCCGACTAGTGGTAATACAGGCATTGGGTTAGCAATGGTAGGTGCTGCGTTGGGATATCCAGTTAAGATTGTGATGCCAGATACTATGAGTATTGAACGCCGCAAATTAATGCAAGCATATGGGGCTGATCTATTATTAACCCCTGGTGCCGAAGGAATGAAAGGGGCAATTGCAAAAGCCACAGCATTAGCAGAAGAACACGGATACTTCATGCCTTTGCAATTTAATAATCCAGCTAATCCAATGGTACATGAACAAAAAACAGGAAAAGAAATTGTTGATGTCTTTGGTAAACGTGGCTTAGATGCGTTTGTTTCTGGTGTTGGCACTGGAGGAACCGTTACAGGAGTTGGCCATGAATTGAAACGGATTTTTCCAGACATTGAAATTGTTGCAGTAGAACCAACGGAGTCGCCTGTTTTAGAAGGTGGCGAACCAGGTTCACATAAAATCCAAGGAATAGGCGCTGGTTTTGTCCCAGAAGTTTTAGACACCACCGTTTATCAAAAAGTTGCCGCTGTTTCTAGTGAAGACGCATTAGAAACTGCTCGTTTAATGGGGCCAAAAGAAGGCATCCTTGTGGGGATTTCAGCAGGGGCAGCAATTAAAGCTGCCATTGATTTGGCAGTTGAATTAGGCGCAGGCAAACGTGTCTTAGCGCTGGTTCCAGATAACGGTGAACGTTATCTTTCGACAGCTCTTTACGAATTTCCAGAATAAAAAACACGCCAAAAAACGAGCATTTCTCTTAGTTTAGTAAAATGCTCGTTTTTTCCACGAGAATCCTACAATAATTCTTGTCAATCGTAATAAGAAATAGTATTATTTAAGAAAGATAGACAGGGGAGGGATACAAAGATGGACAACGTATTGGTTAAAAATGCACTTGCTGAATTAAAAGAAGCCAATATCCGAATTACTCCGCAACGTTATGCTATCTTGGAATATTTAATCGAAAATCATACACACCCAACAGCTGATGAAATTTATCGCGCACTAGAAGATCATTTTCCAAATATGAGTGTAGCAACGGTTTACAACAATCTACGTTTATTTACTGAAATCGGTTTCGTTCAAGAAATGAGTTATGGCGATGCATCTAGTCGTTTTGATTTTAGTTCGAAGAAACATTATCACGTGATTTGTCAAAAATGTGGTAAAATCGTTGATTTTCATTATCCAGGGTTAGAGGACGTTGAAATGGCCGCTAGTAAATTAACAGGCTTCGAAATTAATGAACATCGTTTAGAATTATATGGATTATGTCCAGATTGCCAACAAGCACAACAGGAGAATGTGTAAAAAATTACATACTGTTAAAAATTTATCAAAAGATAAGTCACTTGTCTAGGCAAATTTCACAAGCGTAAGAGTTTTCACTCTTATGCTTGTTTTTTTGTGTGGTTATTGACTTTTAAATTCTTAAAAACAAAAAATTAACTAGCTATTATTAAGAATTAGCAACAGTTTGTGAATTTTTTTATATGCGATTCACAAGCATAGAACTCGAATAAGCTTGATTCCTCTGATATATTTTAAACAGACAGAGGGAGACGTCACCTCTGCAAAACAAAGATTGTGAAAGAAGGGATTTACAACATGAAAGTCGTAGTCGTAGGATGTACCCATGCTGGAACTTCAGCAGTTAAAAGTATTTTAGCAAATCACCCGGAGGCGGAAGTCACTGTATATGAAAGAAATGACAATATTTCCTTCCTATCTTGCGGAATTGCCTTGTACGTTGGAGGCGTAGTTAAAAATGCTGCTGATTTATTTTATTCAAATCCAGAAGAACTGGCTTCTTTAGGAGCAACAGTGAAGATGGAACACAATGTTGAAGAAATCAACGTGGACGACAAAACTGTTACAGCGAAAAACTTACAAACGGGCGCAACTGAGACCGTTTCTTATGATAAATTAGTGATGACAACTGGTTCTTGGCCAATTATTCCACCAATTCCAGGAATTGATGCTGAAAATATTTTATTATGTAAAAACTATTCACAAGCCAACGTGATCATCGAAAAAGCGAAAGATGCCAAACGTGTCGTTGTCGTTGGTGGCGGTTATATTGGTATTGAATTAGTAGAAGCTTTTGTAGAATCAGGTAAACAAGTTACTTTAGTTGACGGGTTAGACCGCATTTTAAATAAATATTTAGATAAGCCATTCACAGATGTTCTAGAAAAAGAATTAGTTGATCGTGGCGTTAATTTAGCTTTAGGTGAAAATGTCCAACAATTCGTAGCAGATGAGCAAGGAAAAGTAGCAAAAGTCATTACACCAAGTCAAGAATTCGAAGCAGATATGGTGATTATGTGTGTTGGTTTCCGTCCAAATACAGAATTATTAAAAGATAAAGTTGACATGTTACCAAATGGTGCAATTGAAGTCAATGAGTATATGCAAACAAGCAATCCTGATATTTTTGCTGCGGGTGATAGTGCAGTTGTTCACTACAACCCAAGTCAAACAAAAAATTATATCCCATTAGCAACGAATGCTGTTCGTCAAGGTATGCTAGTAGGTCGTAATTTGACTGAACAAAAATTGGCTTATCGTGGCACACAGGGAACTTCTGGCTTATATTTATTCGGTTGGAAAATTGGTTCAACAGGTGTGACAAAAGAAAGTGCCAAATTAAACGGACTAGATGTCGAAGCAACTGTTTTCGAAGATAACTATCGTCCAGAGTTTATGCCAACAACTGAAAAAGTTCTGATGGAATTAGTCTATGAAAAAGGAACACAACGCATTGTTGGTGGTCAATTGATGTCTAAATATGATATCACACAATCTGCCAATACTTTATCATTAGCGGTCCAAAATAAAATGACTGTCGAAGATTTAGCGATTTCTGATTTCTTCTTCCAACCACATTTTGATCGCCCTTGGAACTACTTAAACTTATTAGCCCAAGCCGCTTTAGAAAATATGTAATTAATAATAGAAAAAGGATGAAGAACAGAAGTTCTTCATCCTTTTTGTTAGTCACTAAGCGCTCCAGTTGTTTGGTTCATTAATGCCATTAATTGCTCTTTCGTTGTTCGTTTGATAGAAAGAGGGGGGAGATTATCTAAAGAAAAATAAGCACAATTCGAGGTTTCAATGTTTTTTTCAAAGGGATGATTTTCTAAAATCTCACAAGAAAAGATCATTTTATAGTACTGAAATAGTTGAGGAATGTCTTTTCGTTTATCTGTATCATAAACAGCAAGCAATTCTTTTGCTGTAACAACTAAGCCAGTTTCTTCCAATACTTCTTTTTCAATATTTTCTTTAGGAGAGCAGCCAATTTCGGCATAGCCACCAGGTAATGACCATTCTTTGGTCCGTAAATCTTCAACTAATAAAAAACGATTCTCTTTTTTTATCAAACCGCGAACATCTACTTTCGGTGTTGGATAACCTTCCTCTTTAGTTAAGATTTTTTCTAAGTCGGGCAAAACAGTCGCTTCGGGTCCGGTTGCGCTAATAAGTTGTAACGTAAGTTCTCGTAGTTCTTGGTAACGTTCTTGATCAAAAGCATCTTTCCCGTAAAAAAGACCTGCATCCGCCAATGCTAGCAACCGCTTATAGGTGTTCAGATAATCCATATACGCACGCTCCTCATAGACTTAATACGTTTAGTTTAACAGAAAAAAATAAAGAAAGGGCAGATTTAGCGAGAAAAGGCGTCGTTTTAAGGAAATAATAAAGAATAAATGACTAACTTACATTTTTAAACTACCTATGCTATTATTTAATAAAAAAGATTGGGTATACAATAATTTTGTTATGTAAACAAAAAGGAGGTTGTAAATTGAAAGAATTTACAATTATAAGGGAAAAAATGCAGATAAAAAGACTCAGGCAGCACAAGAAGTATTGTTTAATCTTCCAGAATGGTTTGGCCTTGAAAAAGAGACCCGCAAGTATATCGATATAGCTAGCACTTTACCTATGTGGGTGGCAAAGGATGTAGAGAATAAAATACTCGGTTTTATAACACTTTCAGAAACAAGTAAAGATACAGTAGAAATCCATTGTATGGCAGTTAAAAAGCGGTATCATCGCAAAGGTATCGGCAAGTTATTGATAGAAAGCGTGGAAACGTATTCTAAAAATAACTATTTTTTTATTCAAGTCAAAACAGTTGACGAAGGAAATTATTCCGTGTACGATCATACTATTCGTTTTTACGAATCATTGGGTTTTAAGCGCCTTGAGGTTTTTCCGACATTATGGGACGCTTGGAATCCTTGTTTAATTTTAATTAAACAGTTGATTTAATCTACAAAGGAGTTTTAGTATGTCAGTATTTATTAGAGAGTGTACCGTCGCAGACGTACCAGAATTAGAGGCCATTTGCCAAGAGACTTTTGCAGATACTTATGGAGATGGCGAAAACGAAGAGGATTTACAGGCACATTATGAGAGGAAATTTAGTCCAGCAGTTTTAGAAAGCGAAATCTTACATAAAGATTCGCAATATTTCTTTGCTTTTTATAATAATGAACTTGCAGGTTATGTGAAATTAAATCACGGTGATGCTCAGATTACCTATCAACATCCACAAGCGTTACAAGTTGAGCGCATTTATATTCGTAAATCTTTTAAGCGTTTAGGCTTAGGCAAACATTTGATTACGAAAGCAATTGAATTAGCGGAAGAAGCAAAAAAAGAGACGGTTTGGTTAGGTGTTTGGGAACATAATCATCCAGCGCAAAAATTTTATCAATCATTGGGCTTCGTAAAAACAGATGAACATGATTTTTATATGGGAAATGAACGCCATACCGATTATACAATGACGAAACAGTTAAAAGAGTCAACGTAAAGCAAAAACAAGGAAACGGACGCAGTGAAGCCGACGATTCCTTGTTTTTTATCTTAAAATTGTGAAGGAGATTTTCCATAATATTTTTTGAATAATTTACTAAAATGATAGGCATCTTCGTAACCAACCGTTTTTGCTACTTCTTTGACACTTAAGGAATCATTTTTCAGCAATTCTTTCGCATGGTTTAAGCGGATTTGAATTAAATAATTGATTGGCCCAACGCCTGTGGCCGCTTTAAAGGTTTTCGACAAATAAGTCGGGGTAACATATAACATTTCAGCTAACTGTTCCAAAGTAATTTCTTCGTCATGGTGGGTTTCCAGATAATAAATCGTATGATTGACTAAATTTCGTTTTCTTTTTTCCGTTTTCGATAGCCGAGTTTCAATTTTATTTTCTTGATCAACTGCTAAGCTTCTTAAAATATAGACCAATAGTTCAATAACTAAAGCTTTAATTTGTAACGCTGATTCAACTTCTTGATGGTTTAATTCATGAACAATTTGCCAAGCTTTTTCTAAAAAAGCACCATGTAAATGACTTAAATCTAATAAAGCTGATTTATTTGGAAATACGTTTCGCGCTAAGCCTTCTAAATAGAGATTTGAAATGCCAATGTGTAGTTGATGTGAGTAAGTTCCTGCTTTTTGTTGCTCACCATGTTCCGTTCGCGGATTAAAAAGAAACACTGTACCAGCAGTGGCATGGTACTGTTGCCCTTGAACAATATATTCAGATTCACCTTCTAAAAGAATAGATATTTCCAGAAATTCATGATGATGACAATTATAAGGGTGGGTCTCTTCGTTCCAAGGATCAAAGGCATATAAAATTTCAGGATTAAACGTTCGACTATTTGTGTAGTTCATAAAAAATCACTCCTACTTGTATCCGCTTTCTATACTATATTGTACATCAAAATATACAAGAATGCCCATTTCTTTTCCTATAAAAAAACAGTAATCTTATACACGTCCATAAAAACAAGAGAGAGTAGGGGAGAAAATGAATAGTTTTGAATGGATTTGGCAATATGCTAAAAAAAATAAGAATAAGTTACTGCTAGCTGTTATTTTTGTCGTTATTAACGCTATTTTAATTGTTATTATTCCATTGTTATCTGGCAGAATTGTAGACCAAGTAATCAATCAGGGGAAAACTGAAGAGCTTATCCCAATTCTTGGGATTATGATTGGGGTGACCGTTATTCGGACAGTTGTTCGTTATAGTTATCAAGTCTTGTTTGAATCGGTTGGACAATCTGCGTTATTTGACTTAAGAAAAGATATGTATGTCAAACTTCAAGAATTAGATTTTGATTTCTTTAATCATACACGTGTTGGCGATATTATGGCGCGAATGACAGGGGATACAGACGCTATCCGCCATTTCGTTTCTTGGGTCACTTATAACCTTTTAGAATGTATTTTATGGTTCATCGCAGCCGTGATTGTGATGGGGACGATCAATTGGCAATTGATGCTAGCATTAATTTTAATTACACCTTTGATTTTTCTGTTAACACAAAAAATGTCGAAGGAATCGCATCCGGTATTTTTTGAGATTCGGGAAAGTTTTTCTCGGTTAAATTCAATGGTCGAAGAAAATATTGGTGGAAATCGGGTGGTTAAAGCTTTTTCTCAAGAACCTTATGAAATTGAAAAGTTTAACAAGCACAATGAAGACTATAAAAAATGGAATATGGCTTCCGCAGATGTCTCTAAAAAATATTTACCGTGGTTAGACGGTTTTGCAGGTAGTTTAAATGTTATCGCCTTAGTTCTTGGTGGCCTCTTTGTAATTCAAGGTCGGATGACAATTGGTGATTTAGTGGCCTTTAACGGCTTTCTTTGGATGTTGAACATGCCGATGCGAATGAGTGGCTGGTTGATCAATGATGTGCAACGCTTTACGGCATCGTCCATTAAAATTCGTCAGTTATTAGCAACGAAACCGAAGATTCCCATTGCTCGGGAAAAAGAAGCAGAACCAATCCAAGGCTATGTGACGTTTGATCACGTGTCCTTTCATTTTTCAGATGATCCAGAAACCCCCATTTTATCGGATGTTTCATTTTCAGCAAAACCTGGTGAAACAATTGGTATTTTAGGGGAAACTGGTTCAGGCAAAACCACTTTAGTTAACTTAATTGCTCGGTTCTACGATCCAACAAAAGGCACTGTTTATATTGATGGAAAAGATGCTAAAAGCTATTCTGTTCGTAAATTGCGAGAAAATATCTCCATGGTTATGCAAGATGTCTTTCTTTTTTCCAATACGATAGAAGATAACATTGCTTTTGGTAATACACTGGCTAACTTGGAACAAGTGCAAATGATGGCTGAAATTGCTGATGCCCATAGCTTTATTTCCAGAATGCCCGAAGGTTATGCAACAATTGTTGGTGAACGCGGCGTTGGCCTATCTGGTGGCCAAAAACAGCGGATTTCACTGGCCCGTGCCTTAACCAAAGATCCAGCTATTTTAATTTTAGATGACACAACTTCCGCTGTTGATATGGAAACAGAATCAAAAATTCAAAAAGAACTAGGCCGTTTGACGGAAAAGAAAACGACATTTATTATTGCCCACCGAATTTCTTCTGTGAGAGAGGCCAATTTAATTTTGATGATGGAAAAAGGCCGTGTGGTGGAAAGCGGTACGCATAGCGAATTAGTCAAACAAAAAGGCAAATATTTTGACGTATATCAAAAACAATTAGGTCTGACAAAGGAAGGTGAGTCGCGTGGCTAGAAATACGTTTGATGTAGATGAGACTTTAGAAAAAGAATTTAATTGGTCCCACTATAAACGATTAGGCGCCTATATTAAGCCTTACAAAAAAGCTGTTTTTAAAACATTATTTGTCATCATATTAGCTAATCTGGCAAGTATGTTAGGCCCTTACTTTACTAAAATTGCGATTGACCAAGTAATTCCACAAAAGAATCTCTCGTTACTCTTGATACTAGGAGCTATTTTCCTATTTTCCTTGGTGATTATTGGTTGGTGTATGCGTTATCGAATATATGCCATCACAGAAATTGGACAAGATATTTTAAAAGATATGCGTTTTTCAATTTTTGAGCATCTACAAAAATTACCATTTTCTTACTTTGACAGTCGGCCGCATGGAAAAATCTTAATCCGGGTGGTCAATTACATCAATACGTTAAGTGATTTACTAAGTAACGGCTTGATCAATTTAATTTCTGATTTATTTAATGTGATTATTACCTTAATTTTCATGTTATTTATTGATGTGAAATTAACCTTATACAGTTTACTGCTATTGCCTGTGTTGTTCGTGATGGTTCTGTTTATTCAAGGGAAACAACGGAAAGCTTACCAAGAGCTTAGCAATAAACAATCAAACTTAAATGCCTATATTCATGAAAGTATTTCAGGAATTAAAATTACACAATCTTTTGCACGAGAAGATGAAAATTTCCAGATTTTTAACGAGGTAAGCGAAGAATATCGTCAATCCTTTATGAAAGCTGTGCGTGTCCAGTATTTATTATGGCCAGCAGTGCAAAATATATCCGTCATTACGACTTGTTTTATCTATTTCGTAGGAATCCGTCAATTAGGTGTGTCCGTTACCACTGGGACGCTAATTGCTTTTATCGGTTATATCAATAACTTTTGGAATCCGGTCATCAATATTGGTAACTTCTACAATTCTCTGATTACTGCAACTGCCTATTTGGAAAGGATTTTTGAAACGATGGATGTTGTTCCAGAAATTCAAGATGCGCCGCAAGCTATTGAGTTGCCGCCAATTAAAGGAACCGTCGACTTTCAGCATGTTTATTTCCGTTATGAAGAAGGAAAAAATATTTTGACCGATGTTAGTTTTCATATTGAGCCAGGACAAACAATCGCCTTGGTTGGGCCAACAGGTGCGGGTAAAACAACAATCATCAATTTGTTAAGTCGTTTTTATGATGTGAATGAAGGGGCCGTTAAAATTGATGGTTATGATGTTCGCGATGTGACACTCCGTTCGTTAAGAAAACAAATGGGGGTAATGCTTCAAGATACGTTTATTTTTTCAGGAACGATTATTGAAAACATTCGGTACGGAAATTTAGCAGCCACAGAGGAAGAAGTCATCCAAGCCGCAAAAATTGTTCGTGCGCACGATTTTATCAAGGATTTAAAAGATGGCTATGAAACAGTTGTGGAAGAGCGGGGTAGTACACTCTCGGCAGGACAACGCCAATTAATTTCATTTGCTCGTGCTTTACTGGCAGATCCCAAAATTTTAATTTTAGACGAAGCAACCTCCAGTATTGATACAAAAACAGAAGAATTGTTACAAGAAGGACTACAACAACTTCTGAAAGGACGGACATCGTTTATTATTGCTCATCGACTTTCTACCATCAAAAATAGCGATAAAATTTTCTATATTGATGGTGGTCGTATTGTGGAAGAAGGATCTCATAATCAACTAATGGCAAAACATGCGTTATATCATCATTTATATCAATCGCAATACGATTTATTAAAGAGCTAGATGATAAAACAGAGAAAATTCTTAGTTGAATCTTTCTCTGTTTTTCTGTATCGTAACCTTAACAAAGGAAAAAATGATGAGGTGCCAAATGAATCGGAATTTTGAAGTGGAATTGACAACATTATGTATGATTAGAAATCAGAAAAATGAAATCCTTGTGCAAGAACGACAAAAAAAGGATTGGCCTGGTTGGACGTTCCCTGGCGGACATGTTGAAAAAAACGAGGGCATGGAAACAGCCATGGTTCGCGAACTCCTTGAAGAAACAGGATTAGTGCTGAAGCCACAATTAGTAGGTGTTGCAGAATGGCTGAATGATTGTTCAGGTACGCGGGAATTAGCCACATTATTCATTGCAGAAACAGCGGATGAACTACCAGAAGAAACGGAACAACCCTTGTTTTGGGTCACTGAAAAAGAATTGCGAGAAGGTCCTTTAGCTGGCAGTTTAGCAGAACTTTTCCCAGTATTTTTTGGCGAAAAGCAATTTTATTTTAAAAATAATACAGCTTAATGATTCAAACCTAAAAGATTAAATCAATCCCACTTATTAAAAGAGAGGAAATCTAAAATTAAACATTGCTATTTATAAGCAATGTTTGCTATTCTTAATAAAAGGGAATTAATTTTTTATATAATGAGGGGGAAAAAGTGTGTTAAAAAGAAAAGTGGGGATTATTGCAGGCGTTTTCTGTTCAGCTTTGTTACTGACAGGCTGTGGCAAAAGTGCGAAAGATGAGTTCATTCAAGGGATCAGCAATCAAAACGCACAAGAATCTGGGGTTTGGGATTTCTCTATGTCAATTAGTGACATGAAATTTTCACAAGAAGATGGTGCACAAACGAATCCTATGATTGGGATGCTCATCACGCAAATCAAAGACGCATCGCTTTCTGGGAAGATTCAAGTAGATGCCAAAAAAGAAAAAGCATTCAACTTAGAGATGAAATTAAAAGCGATGGGCATGGATGTACCGATTTCATTGGTTGGATCGTTAGATAACGAGGGCAAAGAGCCAAAACTCTATTTACAAAACTCTATTTAGCAACAGATATGATGGAATATATTGTCGCTGTCGCAGACTCAATGACTGACGGTGCTATCGATAGTTCTCAGTTAGATACAGAAAAACTAAAAGGAAAATACATTGATCTTTTAGCCATGAACGAGGAAAGTACGAAAGAATGGCAAGATACAATCAAAGAATATCAAGAATCGGAAAAAGAACGAAAACAGTCTGCTAAGGAATACAAAGAGTTTTTAGAAGGATTAGACAAGGATACGTTCGAGAAAAAAGGGGACACCATTACCCATACGTTTACAAAAAAAGAATTACAAAAGTTAATCAAAATTACGACAGAAGCATCTGAGAAAGGTAAAGAACAAGATCCTTTCGAAAAAATCAAAGATGTTTCTGCTATGTTGATTAATGTGAAACCGCAGCAAGACAAGAACGTTGATATGGGACTTGAATCATTATCTAGTAAAATTAGCATTACACAAAAAGCCAAAAAAGCGACGATTTCAATGCCTAAGAAAGAAAATATTTTATCAGAACAAGAAGTTGAAAAAATATTTTCCGATAGCACCTCTATGACAGGTCTATCGACTGAAGACACGACTGTTGCGATCAATCAATAACGCTGAATGACCAATAAAAACGACCGCTCAAAAAAAGTAACGAAAGACCTAGCATGATTGGGATGCTAGGTCTTTTTTGAATAAAAAAACAGCATTTTAGTTTTCTTTGAATTATTGGTTGTTATTTTTGGTGGTGTAAACAGTTTAAAGTTAATACATTTGTTTTTGATTTAAATTCTACTGCTATTTTTAATCATTCTATTAAATAACAAATGTTTTCGAGTGTTTTTAAGCATTATTTTTGTTATGCAGAGTGGTTTTTTTATACAATGAGTATAATTTTAGATGAAGGAGTGTTTTAGGTGAAAAATCAACATTTAACTACGTCACAAGGAAGTCCAGTTGGCGATAATCAAAATTCGCTAACTGCAGGAGAATTTGGACCTGTCCTAATCCAAGACGTTCATTTATTAGAAAAATTAGCTCATTTTAATCGTGAGCGCGTACCAGAACGGGTTGTTCATGCCAAAGGTGCTGGTGCTCATGGCGTTTTCAAGGTGAGTCAATCAATGGCACAATATACTAAAGCCGATTTTTTATCTGAAGTTGGCAAAGAAACACCTTTATTCGCTCGTTTTTCAACTGTAGCTGGAGAGTTAGGTTCATCAGATACATTGCGTGATCCTCGCGGTTTTGCGCTTAAATTCTATACAGACGAAGGAAATTACGACTTAGTTGGCAATAATACGCCCATTTTTTTCATTCGTGATGCAATTAAGTTTCCAGATTTTATTCATAGCCAAAAAAGAAATCCACGGACGCATTTGAAAAGTCCAGAAGCTGTTTGGGATTTTTGGTCTCATTCACCTGAAAGCCTTCATCAAGTAACAATTTTAATGAGTGATCGTGGCATTCCGTTGTCGTTCCGTCATATGCATGGTTTTGGTAGCCATACATTCAAATGGGTCAATGCTGCTGGAGAAGTATTTTTTGTTAAATATCACTTCAAGACGAATCAAGGAATCAAAAATCTAGAGAGTCAATTAGCAGAAGAAATTGCTGGGAAAAATCCAGATTTCCATATTGAAGATTTGCATAATGCAATTGAAAATCAAGAATTTCCTTCTTGGACATTATCTGTACAAATTATCCCGTATGCAGACGCGTTAACAATGAAAGAAACTCTTTTTGATGTAACAAAAACGGTTTCTCAAAAAGAGTATCCGCTGATTGAAGTTGGCACGATGACTTTAAATAGAAATCCAGAGAATTATTTTGCAGAGGTTGAACAAGTAACACCTTTTCACCAGGGAATTTCGTTCCTGGTATTGAAGCTTCTCCAGATAAATTATTGCAAGGACGTTTGTTCGCTTATGGGGACGCGCATCGTCATCGCGTGGGCGCTAATAGTCACCAATTGCCAATCAACCAAGCAAAAGCACCTGTAAATAACTACCAAAAAGACGGCAATATGCGTTTTGACAATGGCAATAGCGAAATTAATTACGAACCAAATAGTTATACTGAAACACCAAAAGAAGATCCTAACGCGAAAATTAGTTCCTTTGAAGTTGAGGGAAATGTTGGTAATTATAGCTATAATCAAGATCACTTTACACAAGCAAACGCTTTGTATAATTTGCTGCCAAGCGAAGAAAAAGAAAACTTAATTAACAATATAGCGGCATCTTTAGGTCAAGTGAAAAATCAAGAAATCATCGCGCGTCAAATTGATTTGTTCACTAGAGTAAATCCGGAATATGGAGCACGTGTCGCACAAGCAATTAATCAACAAGCATAATTTATATAACGTACGTGACAAAACCAGTCTAGATAAACTAAGGACTGGTTTTGTTTGCTTTTCAATGCTTTTTACTCTACTTTGTATAATGTATATTATGTAAACTAGAATAAAATAAAAAAACTTTAGCCGATAAATTGCACCTCTCTTTCGACTAATTAATTTACCCAACTAACCTTACAAGTTGTTTGCTAAGCTAGTTGGGTTTACTGTTTATTTAAACCTTGGATTGTTCATTTCTTGATGAATTTCTTTGCTCGCTTCATATAGAAACAATGTTTGTTTTTTACTTGATGCATAATCGACAATGGGTTTTGGATAATTTTCTCCTAAATGTACATGATATTGCGTTTGTAAAGCTTCGTTCATTAGATTTGGTTGATGAATATACTTTTGTGGCACTTGCTTAAGTTCTGGAACATATTTTTTGATGAACTGGCCGTCATTATCAAATTTTTTTGACTGGATAATTGGATTAAAAATCCGAAAATACGGGACAGCGTCCGTTCCTGTCGAAGCAGCCCATTGCCAGCCACCGATATTATTGGCGGCATCATAATCAATCAACATTTTTTGAAAGTATTTTTCACCCCAACGCCAATCGATGTGTAAATTTTTAACTAAAAAAGAGGCAGTAATCATTCTTAAGCGGTTGTGCATCCAACCAGTTTGATTCAGTTGTCGCATTGCGGCATCAATTATAGGGTACCCCGTCTCCCCTTTTTGCCACTTGACAAACATTTCTGGGTCATTTGTCCATTGAATATAACGAAATTTTTCTTGAATAGCTTCCTCTTTTTGTTGTGGAAACGCACTATAGATCATATTGTAAAAGTCACGCCAAGCTAATTCTTTTTTGAAGGTTTCTTTACTTAAGCTAGAAGGCGCAGATGCAAGCTCTTGCCAAATGGTGCGAATCGAAAGCTCTCCCGTTCTTAAAAAAGTAGACAGATGACTCGTTTGATCCTGATAAGGAAAATCACGATTATTTTCATAGGATTGAAGTTTTTGATCAATAAAAGTATTTAAGCGCCTTCTGGCTGTTTCTTCGCCGACACTATATTGTTTTAAAGGAATCCTCGCAATCTGTTCACGATAAGCTGCTTCCTCTTCTGGAAAAAGACACGCACTAAAAATTTTTTCAGCTGTATAGGAAACAGGAATCGGTGTTTCTTTAGGCGCCTCTTTCCATTTATTGTAATAGGGCGTAAACACTTGGTACTTACTGCCATCGTTCTTCTTAATTTCTTCAGAGCCATGCAAATAGGCATCTTGAAAAGAGAAAGACTGAATATTATTTTCTTCAAAAAAGCGCATAGCTTGCTGGTCCCGCTTTGCCCCAAAGCCACAAGTATCTTCATTAAAATAAATGGCCTGCCAATCGGGTAATTTGCGTTTCAAACGTGAAAATAAATCTAATGGTTCGCCGACCATGATTTGTAAATGTGCCTCTTGATCGATTCGTTCTTTAAACGAGGCTAAACTTGCAAAAAAAGCGTTATGATTAGCACTTTCTTGAATAAATTGTTGAGGATTCATTTGGAATAATAAAATCAATTCATCAGCTGCAGAATTTTGTAACGCGTGTGCTAATGCTTTATTATCCTGTAATCGTAAATCACGTCTAAACCACATTACTCTTTTCATTTTTAAATCCTCCTAAATACTTCGTCTTGCTTATCGTAACCGTGATTGCTGATTTTTAAAAGCAACTTGCCTAGACTTTTCAAAAAGCCGATAAAAACTGGGTTTTCAGCTTTTATCGGCTTTTTGATTAAATTAATAGGAAATATTAAAAGCTTTCATATCTTTCTCAATATATTGTAGGACTTCTGTATTGCCAAAAAATTGTGTAAAATAATAGGCTTGACGATAGTCATCGGCTGTGTCTTCCCCGAGCATTTGTTTGTTAAAGGCTTTTTCATATAAAAGATAATCTAGCAAATAAATGGAGTGTTTGTCACGACAAATCTGAATCCCTTTTTCGCTTAAAATGACACTTTTTTGGTAATCTTTTATTTCCGAGTAGAATTTAGCAGAATTATAATAAATTCTACAGCGCTCCAAGGAACATTCTAATTTAAATTGTTCCAATTCTTGTAATGATTTTTCGTAATACACTTGCGCTTTTCTCATATCTTTTTCCAGTTCATATAGCGTACCTAGCGCATTCAGGCTTAAAATGTTGTAAATATTGACTTTACGGTCAATTTCCGCGCCCCGGTATAGGTAAAACAAGGCCTCTGCTTTATCTTTTTTTCCTAATAAACAAGTAATTCCCTTATAATATAACAATTTAGTCGTTAGTTCATTATTAGATAAGATAAGACCTTCAGGCACTTCTTGTAATAAATTGTAGGCCTCTAAGTGAAATAACCGTAAAGATAAATCCTCGACTTTGTTTAGTAGATTTTCAATTTTCTTTTCTTCAGAAATCATCATGCATTCTTCTACTTCTAAATCTAATCGGAGGCAAATAGATGAGAAAATATCTAAACTGTCACATAGATTACGGTTTTCAATATTACTAATTGTTGCTTGCGTACAGATGCCGTTAGCCAGCTCTGATTGTGTGATTTTTTTAAGTTTTCTCGCTTGTTTTATTTTGTCTCCTGCTACCTTCACGAACAGACCTCCACTTGTATTATTATGTAAATTCATTAAAAAATGTTATACTTTGATTATCAATTAAAGGAGGTACATGCTATGTTTGATTTACTTGCATTATTGACTGGAACATCAACTTATGGCAACGTTCCCCATGTTTAATTAGTCAATGCGTGTCAAGTATGGTCTTCCATACTTGGCATGTTTCCTTTAAAACTGACTCAATCATACTACAAACGGATAGACAAATACAACCGAAAATCATTGGTTTTTTATTAAGAAAAAGAACAGCAAGAAGTGATAACTACTTCTTGCTGTTCTTTTGTTAGTTAGGTGTATTTAGATTTAAAATGATTTGTTCCGGCGTAATTTCATTATGATCTGACATCATTGGCTCTACGCTTAAATAACTTGAAGTATTTGTAATGATAACCATGACAGTTGAGTCAAGCCCAGCTTCTTTAATGGCTTTTCGATCGAACGTTCCTAAAAGATCTCCTTTTTTAACACGGTGACCTTGGGTTACTTGTGTCTGAAAGACCTCCTGCCCCAATGTGACAGTATCAATTCCTATATGAATTAATACTTCAGCTCCTGCGTCCGTTTGGATACCATAAGCGTGCCCAGTTTCTGCAACCAAGTTTAATAAACCATCTGCAGGCGCGTAAACCTTGTTCGCTGTTGGCATGATTGCTAAACCTTTGCCCATCATCTCGCTTGAAAATACTGGGTCATTAACAGCAGTAAGATTCATGGCGTAACCAGTTACCGGAGAAAAAAGTTGTTCATCTAAGGTATTGTGTTGCATTTCAAAGACTTCGCGTTCTTCCTCTTCGATTACTTTATCTGAAATCAAAACTTCTTGCGGAATTGCAAATAAACTGGTTAATGCATAACATACACCGACAGATAAAAGTGCGACTAATAAATAGATCACTAATTGATGTGCACTATAGATATACATTAAGAAAGAAGGAATAACGGCTAATCCATAAGAATTTGATTGAATATGAAAAATAGCTAAGATTGCTCCGCCTAAACCTGATGTAAACAAGACACATAGCAGCGGTTTTAAGTTCCAACGAATAAGTAATCCAAATAACACAGGCTCACTAACTCCAAATAATTGAGACAACATAGAACCAATGGCTGTCGACTTCACTTTGTTATCTTGCGCTTTTTTCGCAAAGGCTAAACAACTGCCAACGTTAGCAAACCCATACATGGCACATATTGTAATCAATGCATTAAATCCTGTATTTGCTAATAATGATGTTTCTACCATAGTTAGTGTATGATGAATACCAATCAAAACCATTAAAGGATATGAGGCACCAATCACGAAACCACCTAGTCCTAAGGGCAACCCAATCAACCATTGGACAACATCTACCATGCCTAACTCAACGGTGTGCAAAATCGGGCCAATACCGAGAATCATGATTAAAAAAGTAATTAACATAGTCATAAAAGGTGTAAAAATTTGATCGAGAATATTCGGCATCTTTTTTCGGAAAAAAAGTTCAATCTTTGCGCCAATTATACCAGCAGCAATTGCACTTAAAACGGAACCTTGTGCACCGACAACTGGGATAAAACCAAAAGCCATAATAGCTTTCACGCCAGAATCTGGTGTTGCAACTGCATAAGCGTTTGGTAAAATGGGTGATACCATCATTAAACCAATAACAATCCCGATTACAGGCGTCGCATTAAATGCTTTAAAGGTAGACCAAACAATCAAAGCTGGCAAAAAGGCAAAGACGGTATCTGTAATGACAGAGACAATTTGTTGAAAGCTTTCAGGAATATTGGCTACACTTGCTCCGAATAATTGTAAAAAAGTATCGTTAAAAATAACACCTTTTAACCCTAGGAACAATCCTGTTGCTGCAATTACTGGAACAATTGGAATGAATATTTCACTTAAAATGCGCATTGTTTTGCGCATGCCCGTTTCATTATTTTTTAAAATTGCTGTTTGCTCTGCTTTTGACACAACATTGATTCCAAGTTTTTCTATTTCATCATACACTTTAGTCACAATACCAGTTCCTAAAATCACTTGGTATTGACCACCATTATAAAAAACACCCTTGACTAAATCGATTTTTTCTAGTTGTTTACCATCTACTTGTTCGTGGTCCTTCAAAATAAAACGTAACCGCGTTTGACAATGGGTGACCGATATAATGTTATCCATACCGATTAATTGAATAATGTCTTTGGCTGCCTGCTGATAATTTTCTGCCATGTTATACTCCTCCTAGCTACTCATTTATAGTAATCAATAGTCCTTGATAGCTTTTTAATAATGTTCCCTGCTGAACTAATTGCTCTCGTTCTTCAGACTGTGTATCAAAAATAACTGTGCCATTAACTAAATAATGAGGGATTGGAACCTCCTCACCAAAATTAAAAAAGGCGTAAATCGTTTTTTCATTTAATTTGCGTTTATAAGCAATAACATTATCTGGAAGATTTGATAGTCCCTCAAATGTTCCATAAAGTAAGATGTCTGTATAGGGACTCTTTTGACGAAATGCAATCATCCGCTTATAGAAATGAAAAATACTTTGACTATTTTTTATTTCTGCTTCGGCATTGATTTCTTTATAATTATCCACCATTCCTAACCAAGGTTTGACGCTTGAAAAACCGCCATACATAGAATCATTCCATGGAAAAGGCGTGCGGGCATTGTCTCGACTACGCAAATTGACAAGTGACAAGGCTTCTTTGGGCGTAAATCCTTCTTTTATTGCTCGATAGTATTGATCAATGCTAGAAATATCATCGAATTCATCAATCGAACCCCTTTCAAAATTGGTCATTCCTAATT
Source organism: Enterococcus sp. AZ050 (assembly GCF_051715085.1). NCBI lineage: Bacteria > Bacillati > Bacillota > Bacilli > Lactobacillales > Enterococcaceae > Enterococcus > Enterococcus sp. AZ050. The sequence continues at coordinate 287,263 of NZ_JBIOTC010000001.1, forward strand.
CTTGTCCTTGGTAAATAAAAGGCGTGCCCCTTAAAAAGAAATACATGGCGCCGAATGTTTTAACCGCATTTGGCTGTTGAGCCTGTTCTTTTAAATATTTCGTTGTCGCTCGAGGTTGATCATGATTTTCAATAAAATTTGCACTCCAACCAGCCTCTTGCATGGCTTCTTGCTGTTTGAAAATTAATGTGCGTAAATCATTCCAAGACCAATCGATTCTATAAAACCATTCGCTTCCTGATTTCACATCCAAATCAGCCCATTTGAAGTCAAAAATCATGTCGAAATACCCTGTTTCTCCAATAAATTCTGATAAATTTGGATAATTGACGCCGGCCGCTTCGGCAACTGTGACAATATCAAAGCCAGCAAAAGCTTTTTCTTTTAATTCGTTCAGAAAGTCACTCATTCCTGGCATGTTTCTACTCGCTTTTGTTACTTTGGCTAATTGATCTGCCCCATCAGCAGGTAAGTTTGTCCAAGTCAAATCTTTCTTAATAAAATTAATCGCATCTACACGAAAACCAGCAATTCCTTTGTTTAACCAAAAACGGATCATTTGGTAGATTTCTTTGCGTAGTTCAGGATTTTCCCAATTTAAATCCGGCTGTTTTTTATGAAAGGCATGAAAGTAGTAGGCATCTTCCCCAGGTAATTTTTCCCAAACACTACCACCGAAGTTAGAACGCCAATTTGTAGGTGCTTCTCGTCCTTCTTTTATAATATAAAAGTCTCGAAAACGACTTTGAGGATTTTTTAAAACATCTTGAAACCAAGCATGTTCATCAGATGTATGGTTTACCACCAAATCTAAAATAACTTTTATGTTTCGTTTTTTTGCTTCTTCAATGAGTTCATCGAAGTCTGCCATTGTACCAAAATCGCTAGAAATACCATAATAGTCTGAAATATCATATCCATTGTCAGCCATTGGCGACGGGTACATTGGACTCAGCCAAATCAGCGTAATTCCTAAATTTTCTAAGTAATCCAGTTTTTGAATAATGCCTTGTAAATCACCAATTCCGTCATTATTACTATCCGAAAAGCTACGTGGATAAATTTGATAGGCCACTTCTTTTTGCCACCAATTTCTGTTCATTCTGGTTCTCCTCACTCTTAAACTAGTCCTGTTAATTTTTTCTGTAACCGTTTTTACATTTTGTATGATACTCGTTTTTGCGTAATATGTCAAACGTTTATCATAAATAAATGTAAATTATAATATTCTTTTGATTTAAATAGATTTATATATGTTATACGTTTGACTTTTTTCTAATTTGTTTATACTATTAGACTAACTACTATTTTCTAATAAAGGAGACATTACTTATGTCAAGCATCATGAACCAATGGACTGATGAATTACGTTATGCGCCTTATTCTTCTTGGACATCTGCTCACCTCGAAAATCTAACTTCTATTATCGCGCAATCTAGTTGGCGTTTTAAGTATCATATTCAACCACAGACAGGACTACTAAATGATCCCAACGGTTTTTCGTATTTCAATAACCAGTGGCATTTATTTTATCAAGCGTTTCCTTTTGGGAGTGTTCACGGACTAAAAAGTTGGGCCCACTTAACTTCCTCCGACTTAATTCACTGGGATTATGAAGGAATTGCCCTTTCTCCCGACTCTGAATATGATTCTCATGGCGTCTATTCAGGCTCAGCTTTACCAATAGATAACCAACTATGTTTATTTTATACAGGAAATGTTCGTGATCAAACTTGGCAACGATTTGCATATCAAAATATTGCATGGCTGAATTCTTTAGGTGCGATCACAAAGGAATCAACACCATTCATACCAATTGACCCCAATTATTCTTCCCATTTTCGTGATCCGATGGTATTTCCTTATCAAGAAGGACTTGTTTTATTAATTGGTGCTAGTGATTTAAATGGACAAGGAAAAATTGTGGTCTATTTTTCTAAAGATCGAAACGTACACAATTTTCATCAACTTGGCGAATTGACGTTCACCGACCAAGAATTAGGCTACATGGTTGAATGCCCCAATTTGGTATTTATTGATGGCCAGCCTGTCTTATTATTTTGCCCACAAGGTCTATCTCCATCTGTAAAAAGTTATCAGAATATCTATCCGAATATGTACACATTGGCTGAAACGTTTGATTTGGAGAATCTTTCTTTAGTTCAGGCTGGACCTTTTGAAAATTTAGATGAAGGGTTTGATGTCTACGCCACTCAAGCCTTTAATGCGCCAGATGGTCGTGCACTTGCGGTCAGTTGGATTGGGTTGCCAGAAATCACTTACCCAAGTGATGTGGAGTGTTGGGCAAATGGCTTAAGTCTGGTTAAAGAACTCACAATTCACAACGGGAAACTATTTCAATATCCAGTTTCTGAAACAGAAATGCTTCGTCAATCCGCCACTACTTTATCAAATGGCTGCCATTTTTTATCTACTGCTTCTTTTGAATTAGAAGTGGATATTCCCAAAAATGAGATTGCTTTTATTCGGCTTTTAGCGAACGAAACGGGTTCAAAAGGACTTTTAATTACAATTGATACGATTCATGGTAAAATAACCCTTGATCGAACATTTGCTGGCCAACCTTTTGCTGAAAAGTATGGCACAATTCGTGAAACTAAAATTAGGAAAAATAAGTCAGTTCAGTTAACTATTTTTGTTGATTGCTCTGTTGCAGAAATCTATGTAAATAAAGGTGAAAAAACGATGACTGGTCGCTTCTTTCCAGATAAAGCGCAACAGTATCTTCATCTATCCAAGACGGCAAAAGCTTGTTTTTATGAGCTGGAAAATACGAATAATTAGGAATGATGGTGAATTTTGATGGTGGTTAAATTAACGGATGTAGCAAAGCTTGCTGGGGTGAGCCCGACAACGGTAAGCCGCGTGATTAATAATTATGGTTATCTTAGTCAAAAAACAATTGATAAAGTTCATCAAGCGATGGAAGAATTAAATTATCAACCTAATGGATTAGCCAGAAGCCTCCAAGGAAAAAGTACGCAGCTGATTGGTTTAGTCTTCCCTTCTGTTAGTCATCCATTTTTTGGTGAATTAATTGAAACACTGGAAAGAAAGCTCTTTGTTCAAGGATATAAAGTGATTTTATGTGATAGTGAAAAAGATCCAGAAAAAGAGCGCGCCTATTTACGAATGCTCGCTGCAAATAAAGTGGACGGTGTAATCACTGGTAGCCATAACTTAGCTATTAACGAATATGAAAATGTTTCACTACCTATTGTTTCCTTTGACCGTTTCTTGGCACCTGGCATTCCAATTGTCTCTTCGCAAAACTTTCAAGGCGGCCAAAAAGCCACTGAAGCCTTATTTGCAAGTGGTGCACAAAAGATTGCAATTATTACTGGTGCTAATAACACAGGCGCACCTAGCGATTATCGATTGGCTGGTTATAAACAAACGATGGAAAAATATGGCGCAGAAAAAACGATTCTACAAATTGATAATGGAACCTCAACAACATTAAAAAATCTAGAAATCGAACGTTTGCTTCAAAATAAAACTGTAGACGGCATCTTTTGTACCGATGATTTGACAGCAATTACAGTTATGAATATTGCTCAAAAATTGAAGATAGCCATTCCTGAAGAATTAAAAGTAATTGGTTATGATGGGACAAAATTAATCAAAAGAATTGCCCCACAACTATCAACCATTGTGCAGCCAATCGACGAGATTTGTGACGTTATGATTGACTTACTGATTCTTAGAATGAAGGATCCTGATGTTGCGCTCGAGGAAAATTATCCTATTCCGATTCAGCTATCATTGTCTGAATCCTGTTAAAAAAGACACCTGAAAAGGTGTCTTTTTTTATTCTTAATTCCTCATTTGCCCATTTCCCTTAATTCCAAAGCACAGAGATTAAATAATACAACAACATGATCCCTACAAATACACCGAGCATTAGTAAAACATACCACCAATTTTTGGCGCTATAGGTTTCATTTTTATCTTTTTCGGTTCGTTTCCCGGCAGCCCATTTCCATAAATCGTAATTATTCATCTCTCTCACCACCTTTAATGGGTTTGTTAACTTAAGTCTAACACGGAATGAGAGAACTTGAAAACAAAAGGATCACCCACTTATGCAATGGATGATCCTTTTGGGGCACTATTCTTCTGGTAACCCATTATTTTTAATCACTGATTGGTACCAATAAAAACTATCTTTTTTAATACGTCGTAAATCTTTTAACTCATGGTCTTCACGATTAACGTAAATAAAACCGTAGCGTTTTTTGAATCCTTGATGGGAACTTAAAATATCCATGACCGACCAAGGGCAATAACCAAACAACTCAACACCGTCAGAAATAGCCGCATGACAAGCAGCAATATGATCATGCAAATACGCAATTCGATAATCATCATGAATTTTTCCGTCCTCTGTTAGGTGATCTGGTGTGCCTAAGCCGTTTTCTGTAATGATTAACGGTAAACGGTATTGACGATAATAATCATTTAAAACTAAACGTAGACCAGTTGGATCAATTTGGGCACCATACTTAGAGGTTTTTAAATGTTGATTTTTTTCGATTTTGAAATAACCGTATAGATCAAAATCAATGTCCTTTTCTTTCGTACCCAATGGGTGTTGCTCATCTGTCGGTAAATAGCTAGCAACTAACGTCCGATAATAATTAAGGGCGATAAAATCTGGTTTAGCGGCTTTCAGAATTGCTTGATCTTCTGGCTGTGTTTCGGGATAAATGCCGCATTTGGTTAAATACTCTTGATAGTAACCTGGGTATTCGCCAAAACAATACATTTCTAGAGCATAATTCGTTTTAAAGTTATCATTCATACGAGCCGCCCAAACATCTTCAGGCTTATTGGAACTAGGATAAGTCATCGTTGAGGAAACAGAGGGACCGACTTTTCCCCCAGCAACCAATTGGTGACAATCATTCGTCGCTAACGCATGGGCAACAAACATATGGTAATCCATTTGTGCACGAATTTTTTCAACATTTTCTGGTGCAACATCGTACATATTCATTCGTTCATCAACACGAATCATTAAGTTTTGTTCGTTCGTAACTTGCCAATTTTTGACTCGATCACCAAACGCTTGATAACAAACTTGCGCATAGCGTTGAAATGCGGAAACGCAGCGACGATCCGCCCAACCATTGTATTTTTCCACCAACGCAAAAGGTAAATCAAAATGATACAGTGTGACAAACGGCAAAATATCGTTTTCTAAAAGTGTATCAATGACGGTATTATAAAAATCGATGCCGGCTTGATTGATTTCGCCATCACCTGTTGGAATGATTCGTGCCCATGAAAGAGAAAAACGATAGGTTTTTAAGCCTAATTCTTTCATTAACGCAATGTCCTCTTTGAAATGATGGTAAAAATCGCTGGCGACTTTCGTATCTGCTTGTACAGCTGACTTTTTAAAAGAATTGTAATCAGCAACTGTTAGGCCTTTGCCGTCCTCATTCCAAGCTCCCTCAATTTGAAAAGCGGAGGAAGAAGCTCCCCATAAAAAATCGTTCTTAAATTGTTTAACCATTAGTTTTGCTCCTTTACTTGCATGAAAAATAAATTTGTTTGTGGTGTAATCTCTGTTTGTTTGGTTGTCTCAATTATAGCCATTTCCACAGTATTTGTTACGATGACTAAGACGGTTGGATCATAACCAGCAGCTTGGATAACTTGTTTATCAAAAGAGAGCAGTTTTTGTCCTAGTCTGACCCTTTCTCCTACTTTTACGAACGTTTCAAATCCCCGCCCTTTTAATTCGACTGTATTGATTCCAATGTGAAGGAGGATTTCAGCACCATTGTCTAACTTTAAGCCAATTGCATGATGAGTTGGATATAAAGCCGTCACTTGCCCATTTCCTGGTGAAACAATTTGTTCCTCTGTCGGATAAATAGCTAGCGTTTTTCCCATTTGTTGAGAAGCAAAGACTTCATCGTTGATTTGGTCTAAAGATACGAGTTGTCCTTGAACAGGTGCTTGAATCCGTTGCTTTTCTTTGACTGTCGTTGCCTCTGTCTTTATGCCGGGTTCTTGACGTGAATCGTCAAGCGGTAAATCATTAAAGCCTAGAAAAATCGTTAATAGAAATGCACCAAAAAAAGCAATGCCACAACCTAATAAATAACAAATAAAGGCTTTGGTTCCTGCTTCTGCATAAACTGGGATGGTCAAGAGTCCTTGGTTAGCGAAGGCTGTCCCATAGGAGCCGCCCCAGCCCATTAAGGCCCCACCTGCTGCTCCGCTAGCCACCGCATAAATCATCGGTTTTTTTTGCCGCAAGTTTGCACCATAAATGGCTGGTTCTGTGATACCAAATAATGCAGTCACAGTTGCAGAGGCAGCAACGGCTTTCAAGCCTTTATTTTTTGTGCGGACAAACACGCCAAATGCGGCGCCCGCTTGAGAAAAGTTCGCTGCACCAGCAAACGCTAGCAAATTTTGCCGCCCTGTTCGAGCGACATCATTAATCCCAATTGGTACAAGTCCGCGGTGAGCCCCAAAAATGACTAAGACACACCAAATTCCACCGATAAAACCGCCTAACAAGATGGGACTCAAATTCATTATATAATAATACAACCAATTTACGCCGTCACCTAAATAAATCCCTATCGGTCCAAATAATAATAAAGTGGCTGGAATCATTAAAAGTAATGATAGCGTAGGAACCATAATAATTTTTAGAACTTCTGGAATCACTTTTTCCAAAAAGCGTTGCACATAAGCTAACATAAAAATTGCAAGAATAATAGGAATTACCGTGGAAACATAATTGGCTTTGGTCACATGTAATCCAAACAAGGTAACCGCTGATTCTTCAGTCATTAATGAAACGATGGTCGGATAACATAAGGTGGCACCAATTACCATAGCGATATATTCGTTTGTTTTGAAAACCTTAGCAGCTGAATAACCTAAAATAACTGGCATAAAATAAAAAAGTGCATCGGAAGCGGCGCTTAAAATAATATACGTATTCAAAGGTTTTAAATCGACCTGGTAAAAATTGTTTGCGACCATCACAGCAATGGCTAGAATTCCTTTTAACATGCCTGAAGCGGCAATTGCTGGTACGACAGGTGTGAAAATCGCGGCAACAGTATTTAAAATTCGATTACCTAATGAATTTTTTTCTTTTGTGGATGTTTTGGTCGTAAGTTGCTGAGCCAACAAAGGTTCTAGAGCATTATAGACATGCGCGACTTTATTGCCTAAAACCACTTGATACTGCCCGCCACTTTCAACAACAGAAATGACACCTTCTGTTTGTAGTAAGGCTTCTTTGTTCACTTGTTTCGTGTCTCTCAATACGAAACGCAATCGTGTATAACAATGTGTGACATCCACGATATTGTCTTTGCCACCTACGTCTTTCAAAATTTCTTTTGCTATTGCTTGGTAGTCCATGGTGACCACTCCTTATCTATAAAATAACAGCTCAATAAAAAAGATCAAATCACACATGCACGTTTCAGCAAACACACTCAATATTTGCTCGTCGTGAATGTCCCTTTGATCTGATCTACGTAATAACTATGTTTCTCACGATAGAATAGCTGATTGAATTTATTTTTAATTTACCATTATTTAGAGGGATTATCAATGAATTAGGTAGACCAACTCAGTGTTTTGTTACTAAAATCAGCAGTGAAAATAGTAGTTTACTACATTCACTGCTGATTCATTTGATTACAAGACTGGGGACAACAAGCGTGAAAAGTTTTGCTTGAAGCGTAGCCAGTACCCTTGTTTTTTAATTATCTCGTCGGTTAGTAAGACACTTTTTTCTATATCTTCTTCAAAGACTTGCGCTAACATCCACGCAATGTCGGGATTGTAAATAAACGTACTTACCTCAAAATTCAATGAATAACTGCGAATATCTTGGTTTGTTGTCCCAACCATAGCTAATTCATCATCAATTACCATTGTTTTTGCATGAATAAACCCACTATCATAAATATAAATTTTAATGCCGCGTTTGTGTAAGTAATTCGCGTAATATTGTGTTGCGCGGTAAATAAAGGGATGGTCAGGCATACAAGGAATCATAATTCGCACGTCGACACCTGAACGAACCGCCACTAACAACGCATTAATCATACTATCGTCAGGGATTAAATACGGTGTTTGAATCCAGACACTCTTTTCTGCAGAAAAAATCATCCGAACAAACCCGCTTTTCAAAATTTCTTCTTCTGAATCAGGACCATCTGAAACAACTTGTAAGGACAAATGCTCCACTTCATGATCTTCTGGTAATTTAAAATATTTTTCATGATACGTCATACGTTCTTCAGGATATTTGACTGAAGCATTCCAATCCATGATAAATATCTCTTGCAATGAAAATACGGCCGTCCCGACCAAACGAATATGGGTATCTCGCCAGTAACCAAATTTTTCGGTGACATTCAAATATTGATCCCCAACATTGAACCCGCCGGTCCAGCCAATTTTCCCATCGATGACAACAATTTTCCGATGCAAGTGATAATTTAGACGTGTTTTACGGATCATATCGCGAGAAGTAATAAAGGGAGCTACTTTTCCTCCAGCGTCAACGTAACGAGCAAAAAACTTTTTATTTGCGCCGGGTGAACCCCAAGGATCGTAAATTAAGTAAACTTCCACGCCTTCATGCAACTTTTCGATTAATACATCTAAAAATTGATTGCCAATCGTGTCATTAAAAAACGCATAATATTCCACATGAACGGTTTCTTTCGCTGCACGAATATCTTCAAATAATGCTTGGAATTTTTCTTGGCCATCTGTGAATAATTGCAAACTATTTCTTTTGGCCAACGGTGATGCGTCCATATTCCGGAAATAACGATTTAAAACTTTCGCATCATAAAGTAAATCATAACGTTTATCGCGCCCTGCTTTTTTGTTATCGATGTCCACTTTTTCTTTAATTCGTTGAACCATTTGTTTTTCATCATCAGACAATTTAAAAACTTCTTGTCCATCGATACCTCGCCCACAGAATAAGTAAATAATAAATCCGATACCAGGCAAGAAAATCAACGTCATCATCCATGCTAAAACGCTGGAAATACTACGAGGTTTTCTAAAAACAGTAATTAAGGCAGCAATAACGTTAATTACTAATAAAAATAACAAAATCCAAACAAAAATTTTCATCGCTTACCTCCTTCTTACTTCATACTAAGATTATATCAAATAACAGTTAAATTAGGCGAATAATATGAGCGAGTATTCAAAAAAGAATTCATTTCTATAAGTGTTTCGCCTTTGATTCTCAGTTTTTCTGTACTATAATGAGGGCTAGATGTAAAGATTTTGAAAAGAGGTACTTATTTTATGGTCGTTGATTTGAAAATGTTAGCTATGATTTTTATCATTAATTTTGCATATATTACCTTAAATACTATTCGTTTTATGTTAACGATGAAAGGTTATCGGGTTATTGCACCGCTGGTTAGTATGGCTGAAATAACAATTTATGTCTTAGGGCTAAGTATGGTTCTGAATCGGTTAGACAATCCTTTAAATTTACTTGTTTATGCGCTTGGTTACGCTGTTGGCATTAGTGTAGGAATTAAAATCGAAGACTATTTGGCCTTGGGTTATATTATGGTATCGGTTATCCTCCCTTCTACTACTGAACAATTTCATTTACCAGAAACACTTCGTGAACACGGCTATGGTGTTACGCAAAGTGTCGCCTACGGACGCGAAGGAGAACGAATGGTTTTAGAAATTCTTTCCCCAAGAAAAAACGAACGTACATTGTACAAATTAATCAATCAATTAGAGCCGAGAGCATTTATCATTTCCTATGAGCCTAAGTTCATTTCCGGTGGGTTTTGGACGAAAAAAGTTCGCAAAAGAAATGACGCCATTTCTCACTAAGAAACGGCGTCATTTCTTGTTATTGATTTTTAGTTTACATAATAAAATTATCGTAACTTTAATTTATTCTAAGATAACTTAGAGAGTTCGTACCTAGTTGCTCAATCAATTGTTGCATAAAAACTAAGCGTTCGATGGCCGATCGGTTAGCAATTTTTTCATAATAAAATGCTAGAATATCCGACTGTGCTTCTAAAGGCTCGGCTTGTTCCGTTGCTACTGGTAAAAGGAGTTTTAAGTGGTCCTGGTCAATCGTAATCACTTGGGTCAAGTGCAAACTTTCTTGAAAAATATTAGGCACAGTACTGACTTTGCGGCCTCGCAGAGCTTGTTTAATGACTCTTCTCGCTTGCGAAAGATAGTATTCAGGATTTACGTCCCCTAGCAAGTCATATAAAGCGCTGAAGGCTTCTGGCAAGGCTTCCTCTTTGCCCAAATAATCAAAATAACGAGGCATTGTTGGAACCTCTGTCTTCTCTTTTTCAAGCGTAATTATAGATAGTTGTGCCGAGGCCAATCTTTGTTTTTGATAAAATGAGGGGCCACCGCTCACGCCAAAAAAATAGTCTTCCTCTTCTGGAAACACTTGTGGCCAAAAAGATTCAGCTAGCCAAAATAATTGCTCTGTTACAGTTCCTTTAAACTTAGGAAGTTCGTCTTCAGCCAAGGTCAAACTCGCAACTTCAGCTGCCGTATAAATAGGAAAATTCAAACGATATTGACGATTTTCCCGAATGATTAACTGACAATCAATCATTTCTGATAAAAATTGTTCTAACTTGGCTTCTGTTGCAAAGGCCGCTTTTAATTGTCTTAAAATGATTCTTTCTTCCCGATGTTCATACATAAAAGTAACAAGAGGGAAAAAAAGTGATTGGTTGAGCAAATGATTGTATTGTTTCATTTGTTGCGGAGAATGATAGTAAATTGCTAAATCATTCATGTTAACGCCCCTTTACTATTGAAGCGCCTAAGCAACAAGGAATTTATCGCGTTGCTTAGGCGCTTACGGTTTTAGTTAAAGACTTCTGTTAATTGTGGTACTACTTGTTTTTTACGAGAAACAACGCCTGGTAAGAACGCACGATTGTTAACTAATGTTACATTGAATGCTGCTTCAATTTTGGCTTGTTCCGCACCAATCGCTAATAATTCAGAATCACTGTCTAGGATATTCGTAATAATTAAGACAAACAAGTCATAATTATTGGCTGCATTTTCTGCGGCCATAGCTGCTTCTAATTCAGCTTGACGATCTAAAACTTCTGCTAAATCGACGGTATTTACTTGAGCAACACGAACTGTTTTGCCGTTCATTGGGAAGCTCTTAGCATCTAAATCTAAAAGGACTTCAGCTGATTTATCGCTTAAGTTTGTTCCTGCTTTTAATAAGTCAAGACCATAGCCTTCTAAATTGATTTCAGCAATATCAGCTAGGGCGTGCGCTGCATCGATGTCTTCTTGTGTGCAAGTTGGTGATTTAAATAATAATGTATCAGAAATAATCGCTGAGACCATCATGCCAGCAATTTGAGCTGGAATTGTCACGTTATTTTCTTTAAACATTTTATAGATGATTGTACTGGTACACCCAACTGGTTCTGCACGATAATACAATGGATCTGCTGTTTCGAAGTTGGCAATCCGGTGATGATCTACTACTGCTAAAATGTTTACTTCAGCGATATCTGAAATGCTTTGTTGGAATTCGTTATGATCCACTAACATGACTTGGTTTGTTTCGCTAGCTGCTTCAGTGACAACACGTGGTGCTTCAATATTGAAGTAATCTAAGGCATATTGAGTTTCTTCACTTGGTGTTCCTAAAGCGACAGCTTCTGTCTCTTTTCCTAATTCTTTTTGTAAGTAAGCAAAACTAATTGCTGCTCCGATAGCATCTGTATCAGGATTTTGGTGTCCAAAAACTAAAATTTTTGACATAATACACACTCCTTGGTTTTGATTCACTCTTAATGATAACAAAAAATAGAAAAGAAACAACAAAAAAATTGTCTTCTTTTCTATTTTTTCGTTTGTTAACGTGCTAGATAACCTTGATAGTCCTCGACATGTAGTAGTTTTTTCGCATTTTCAACACGATCATTTTTAGGAGGCTCAATTCCTTCTAATGGATAAGGAATACCTAGTTCTTCCCATTTGTACTTGCCCATCGTATGGTAAGGAAGCACTTCAACTTTATCTACATTGTTTAATGTTTTTATGAAGGCATCCAGACGGATTAAATATTCGTCGTAATCACTACGTTGAGGCACCAATACGTGGCGAATCCAAACAGGTTTGTCAATTTCAGATAAATAGGTAGCCATCTCTAAAATATTATCATTTGATTGCGTTGTTAACAGTTTATGCTGCTCGTTATCAATATGTTTGATGTCAAATAAGAGTAAATCTGTATACTTCATCAATTCATCAAATTGACTAATGAAGGGTTCTTCCCGAGTAAAAGGTTTGCCACACGTATCTAAGGTTGTATGAATGCCTTGTGCTTTGGCTTTTTTAAATAAATCGATCAAAAAGTCCATTTGCAATAGCGGCTCACCACCACTGACAGTGATACCACCCTTTTCGCCCCAATAAGAGCGAAAACGTAATGCTTCCTCTAATACTTCGTCAGTCGTCACCACACGACCACCGGAACCAATTTTCCAAGTATCTGGATTATGACAGAATTGACATCTCATGCGACACCCTTGTGTAAATACGATAAAACGGACACCTGGGCCATCAACGGTACCAAAATTTTCTGTTGAATGAATTCTACCTGTAACTGGTGTTGTCATAATGATCCCTCTTCTTTCAAACGAAAAGGATGACACGTTAAATGTCACCCTTTCAGTTAAATAATGTAAATGTTTTTTATAGTCTGTCGTGTGAAGTTCTTGAAATAACGTCTGCTTGTTGTTCAGGAGTTAAGTCACGGAATTTCACGGCATATCCAGATACACGGATAGTTAAGTTTGGATATTTTTCTGGATGTGCTTGTGCATCTAATAATAATTCGTTTGTAAATACGTTTACGTTTAAGTGGTAACCACCTTTATCGAAGTAGCCATCTAATACGTTACGTAAGTTGTTAATTCTTGTGTCGTCGTCTTTACCTAAACCATTAGGGTTGATGGTTTGTGTATTAGAAATACCATCTAAAGCGATTGTATATTCTAAACGAGCTGTTGAGTTTAATGAAGCTAACAAGCCATTTTTCTCACCTAAGAATTTACCGTCTTGATAACTTGGGTTCGCACCTGGTGCAAGAGGTTTGCCGGCACGACGTCCGTCAGGCGTGTTCCCTGTTGCTTTACCATAAACAACGTTTGAAGTGATTGTTAATAATGAAGTCGTTGGTTTAGAGTTACGGTATGTGTGTTGACGTTTAATTTGTGTCATAAAGTAATCTAAAATCCAGTTAGCCATTGCATCGGCTTCTTCGTTATCGTTTCCGTATGTTGGGAATTCTTTTGTTGGTACATAATCAATTGCCATACCATCTTCGTCACGGATTACTTCTACTTCACCGTGTTTAATTGCCATGATACTATCAGTCGCATGAGAGATTCCGGCAATACCAGTTGCGAATGTCCGTTGTAAATCAGTATCCATTAAAGCTAATTGTGGTGCTTCATATGCATATTTATCATGCATGTAATGAATAATGTTTAATGTGTTAACGTACAATTCAGCTAACCAGTCTAAGATGTCTTTATAGCGTTCCATGAATTCATGGTAATCTAATTTGTCACCAGTCATTGGACGATATTTTGGTGCTACTTGCATTTTAGTTTTTTCGTCGACCCCGCCGTTAATTGCATAAAGAACAGCTTTCGCTAAGTTCGCACGAGCGCCGAAGAATTGCATATCTTTACCCATAACTGTTGCAGAAACACAACATGCGATTGCACAGTCGTCAGAACCCCAGTTTTCACGTAATAAGTCATCGTTTTCAAATTGGATAGATGAGCTTTCTTTCGCGATTTTAGCTGCATATGTTCTGAAGCCTTCTGGTAAGTGAGAAGAATATAATACAGTTAAGTTAGGTTCTGGAGATGGTCCCATGTTTGTTAATGTGTGTAAGATACGGAAGTCATTTTTGGTAACTAATGAACGACCGTCAATACCCATACCAGCAATAGATAATGTTGCCCAAATTGGATAACCAGAGAATAATTGGTTGTATTCTGGTGTCCGTGCAAATTTAACCATACGTAATTTCATGATTAAATGGTCAATCATTTCTTGTGCTTCGAATTCAGTGATTAAACCAGCTTCTAAGTCACGTTGGATATAGATATCTAAGAATGCTGAGATACGACCAATTGACATTGCCGCACCATTTTGAGATTTAATGGCACCTAGGTAACCAAAGTATAACCATTGGATTGCTTCTTGCGCATTTGCAGCAGGACGAGAAATATCGAAACCATAAGAAGCAGCCATTTGTTTTAAGTCATTTAACGCACGGTATTGTTCAGAAATTTCTTCACGTAAGCGAATAACATCGTCTGTCATTTCTTTGTTACCAGTGTTATCATGATCTTTTTTCTTTTGTTCCATTAAGTAGTCGATACCATATAATGCGATACGACGATAGTCACCGATAATACGGCCACGGCCATAAGCATCTGGAAGACCAGTAATGATTTTGTTTTTACGTGCTAAACGCATTTCAGCTGTGTAGGCATCAAAAACACCTTGGTTATGTGTTTTTCTGTATTCTGTGAAGATTTTTGTCATTTCTTCGTCAGTTTCATAACCATTTGAAACTAAGGCATTGTTCGCCATTTTAATACCACCGAATGGCATAAATGCTTGTTTTAATGGTACATCTGTTTGTAAACCGACAATTTTTTCTTCTTCTTTGATTAAGTAACCAGGTTCATGTGACGTAATAGTTGCTGGGATATCGCTATCCATGTCATAAACGCCATTTTTTTCATGTTGGATTTCAAATAATTCTTGTAGTTTTGTCCATAATTTGTCAGTGCTCGGAGCGATTGGTTCTAAGAAACTGTCGTCGCCTTTGTACTCTGTGTAGTTGTTTTGAATAAAATCACGAGTGTCAACGCTTGTTCTCCATTTGTCGCCTTTAAAGCCTTCCCATTGTTTCATGAAGTGTTTGCCTCCTTAGTTAACTGCTACTTGATTGTATGTAACAGCTTTATGTGATTAGTATAACACATAACCTTTTAGATGCAAGCGTTTTTTTATTATTTATTGCACTTTCTTAATAAATAAATGGGGAGTGAAGATTATAAACGCTGATATATAAACATTTATACTTGTGAAAATAAGAACGATTTATAGTTGTTATCACTTGTGAAAAATGTACTTCTGTATTAAAAACAGCAGCCATCTGTATTAATACAGATGGCTGCTGTCGAGATATTTATAACACAGTTTAGTTTGTTTGTTCTTCTTCAATTACTGCAGAATGCATCTCGTGGACTTCCATTACTTGGCCATCTTTTTGTTCATCGATGACAAAGGAACCGTTGGATGTTCGTTCGCTGATTGGATAGTTTTTCGACTGAATAACTTCTTGTGTGCCTTTTTGCGTAGTAACTAATAAATCTAAATCGGTACTTTCAGACATAAAGACAACACGATGTGGATTTTTCTTCAATTCCCGTAAGACCATTAATCCACGTTTTGCTCGTCCTAATTGTGTTAATTCTTGGGCTAACATGCGTTTAACACCGCCACGTTGGGTAACAATAACAATCGGTGTATCCCCTTCAGAATGAACCAGTAAACCATTAACGACATAATCGTCTTCTTTGAGGTTCATTGACTTAACTCCAGCCGCTTTACTACCTACAACAGGTACTTCATATAATGGATAGCGTAAGCCAAAACCGCGATTGCTAACGAGGAAAACATCCAATAAGTCTTGATCATTTGTTAAATAAACATTGGTAATTTCATCTTGGTCTGATTTTAATTTCATACAAGATGTCGGGCGGCTCTTATAAGTGCGCCAAGGCTCAAAATCAGCCATTTTGGTTTGTTTAATCATGCCAGCTTTTGTAATGAAAACAAAGGTTTTTGTCGGACTTAACTCTTTATAAGGATATACAGCAATAATCGATTCATCGATAGCAAGATTTAAAATGGTTTGAGAAATATGTTCGCCAATTTCTTTCCAGCGTAAATCTGGCAACTCATGGACGGGGCGATAGATCATATTCCCTTTATTTGTTACTAGTAAAAGATGATCTAATGTATTGACTTCGCCAGCATATAATAAAAAGTCGCCTTCTTTCATGCCGATTTCTTCTGGTTTTGATGCTGTATAAGAACGAATACTACTCCGCTTGATATAGCCTTCGTGCGTCACGGTTACAACCACGTCTTCCTGCGCAACTAACACGGCTGTTTCAATCTTGATTTCTTGGATTTCCTCTTCAATTTGAGTTAAGCGTGGATTGCCATATTGCTTTTTAACTTCGCGAAGTTCTTTTTTCATGACTGAGAATAGTTCTTTTTCATTGTTTAAAATATTCAATAACTCAGCAATTTGTTGTTCTAAAGTTTTCGCTTCTTCTTGTAAATCAGTAATATCCGTATTGGTTAAACGGTATAGCTGTAAAGTAACGATTGCTTCAGCTTGTTCTTCAGTAAACGCATAGTCGGATACTAAGTTCTTCTTCGCATCTTTTTTATCTTTACTGCCACGGATTGTTGCAATCACTTTATCTAAGATAGACAATGCTTTAATTAAACCAGCAACAATGTGCTCACGTTTGCGAGCTTTGTCCAACTCAAATTGACAACGGTTAATGATAACTGATTTGCGATGCGTAATGTAACTTTCTAAAATCCGTTTTAGGCCCACTTGTTGCGGGGTCATGTTGTCGATGGCTACCATGTTAAAGTTGTAATTGATTTGCAATTCAGTGTTTTTAAATAGATAATTTAAAATACCTTCTGCATTGACATCTTTTTTTAGTTCAACAACAATTTGCAAGCCAGTTCTGTCACTTTCGTCACGAACTTCGGCAATGCCGTCTACTTTTTTATTTAAACGGATTTCATCCATCTTCTTCACTAGCGTTGCTTTATTGACTTCATAAGGAATTTCAGAAATGACAATTTGTTGTTTGCCGCCTTTTAAGGGCTCAATCTTTGTCTTCGCACGTAAAATTACTTTACCGCGGCCGGTTTCGTAGGCTCTTTTAATTTCTGCTTTTCCTTGTAGGATCCCACCTGTTGGAAAATCTGGTCCTGGAATGTATTCCATTAATTTCTCTAAACTTGCATTAGGATGATCAATTAAATACACGGTTCCATCAATAATTTCCGCTAAATTATGTGTAGGAATTTCTGTTGCATAGCCTGCTGAAATCCCCGTTGAGCCGTTTACCAATAAATTAGGATATTTGGCTGGTAAAACAGTGGGTTCTTTTTCTGTATCGTCAAAATTCCAGACGAAATCGACGGTATTTTTGTCGATATCTTTTAACAACTCACCACTTAACTGTGATAAACGAGCTTCTGTATAACGCATCGCCGCTGGCGGGTCGCCATCCATACTTCCGTTGTTTCCGTGCATTTCAATTAGTACTTCCCGTAATTTCCAGTCTTGACTTAGACGGACCATCGCTTCATAAATACTACTGTCGCCATGGGGATGATAATTCCCCATAATGTTTCCGACAGATTTTGCTGATTTACGAAAGCCTTTATCAAAGGTATTGCCGTCTTTATTCATTGAAAAGAGAATGCGGCGTTGTACTGGTTTTAGCCCATCTCGAATATCTGGTAGGGCCCGTTCTTGAATGATGTATTTGGAATATCTTCCAAAACGATCGCCCATTACTTCTTCAAGGGTTAATTCTTGAACTTCTTGGCGTTTTTCCAAAATTGTCACTCCCTACTCTATGTCAAACAAACTGATTTCAGTGTCATCGGTTTGTTCTGCTTCTTTTGTTTTTTCCGCATCTAAAAGACTTTCTCCTGTTGGTGTAGAAGTGTCTTCTTCTGAACGATCTAAAATACTGCCATCTTCTTCCAACGTAAATTGAACATGTTGTTCAATCCATTTTCGACGAGGTTCGACTTTGTCGCCCATTAATGTGGTCACACGGCGTTCTGCTTGAGCTGCATCATCAATCCGAACACGAATTAAGGTTCTAGTTTCAGGATCCATCGTTGTTTCCCAAAGTTGTTCTGCATTCATTTCACCCAGACCTTTATAGCGTTGGAGCATATAGCCTTTACCAACTTTATCAATCACTTCTGCCAATTCACCATCGGTCCAAGCATACTCAATGACTGATTTTTTTCCAGTTCCTTTAGAGACTTTATAAAGTGGTGGTAAGGCAATGTAGACTTTCCCGGCTTCAATTAATGGTTTCATATAACGATAGAAGAACGTTAATAGCAACACTTGAATATGGGCACCATCGGTATCCGCATCGGTCATAATGATGATTTTATCATAATTACAATCTTCAATTGAAAATTCAGGACCAACGCCTGCGCCAATCGTATAGATCATAGTATTGATTTCTTCATTTTTCAAGATGTCTTGCATTTTCGCTTTTTCCGTATTAATGACTTTTCCTCGTAGCGGTAAGATGGCTTGGAATTTCCGGTCGCGTCCTTGTTTTGCTGAGCCACCGGCCGAGTCTCCTTCGACAAGATATAATTCATTTTTCTTAGGATTTCTGGATTGAGCTGGGGTTAATTTTCCAGAAAGTAACGATTCGCCTTTTTTCCGTTTTTTACCGTTCCGGCTTTCTTCACGGGCTTTGCGAGCCGCTTCACGGGCTTCACGGGCTTTAATCGCTTTCCGAATTAATGATTGACTCATTTCACTGTTTTCTTGTAAATAGAAGCCCATTTGTTCGCCTACGACGTTGTCGACAACGGTTCTTGCTAAAGGTGTACCTAATTTCCCTTTGGTTTGGCCCTCGAACTGTAGTAAGTTTTCTGGTACTCGAATAGAAAGGACGGCTGCTAAGCCTTCGCGGAAGTCGCTACCTTCTAAATTTTTATCTTTTTCTTTTAATAGTCCCACTTTACGTGCATATTCATTGTACGCCTTTGTCATTGACGTTTTCATACCGACTTCGTGGGTACCGCCATCTTTTGTGCGGACATTGTTAACGAAAGATAAAACATTTTCAGAATAGCCATCGTTGTATTGGTAGGCTAATTCAACTTCAATACCTTCTTTGGCTCCTGAAAAATAAACAACGGGTGTTAATGTATCTTTTTCTTCATTTAGATAGGCAACAAATTCTTTAATGCCTTCTTCGTAGTGGAAGACTTCTTCTTTGGGTTCTTCCCCACGTTCATCCGTTAAAGTAATTTTGACGCCTTTTAATAAGAAAGCTGATTCTCTCAAACGTTCTGCTAAAATTTCGTAAGAAAAATTTGTCGTAGAGAAAATGGTGTCGTCAGGTAAAAAAGTAACGGAGGTGCCGTTGCGTTTTTTTGTTTTGCCAATTTTTTTTAAGGTACCAACTGGTTTACCGCCGTCCTCAAATCGTTCCATGTATTCTACGCCATCACGAACAATATGAACTTCTAACCACTTAGATAAGGCATTAACAACACTGGCACCCACCCCATGGAGTCCGCCTGAAGTTTTATAGCCACCTTGGCCAAACTTACCACCCGCATGTAAGACAGTAAAAATAACTTCTACTGTTGGGATACCAGAAGCATGCATCCCTGTTGGCATTCCGCGGCCAGAGTCTGCAACACAAATACTATTATCTTTTTGGATAGTTACGTTGATTTCATTCCCGTAGCCAGATAACGCTTCATCGACTGCGTTATCGACAATTTCATAGACTAAGTGATGGAGTCCACGGCTATCGGTTGAACCGATATACATACCAGGTCTTTTCCTCACTGCTTCCAATCCTTCTAGGACTTGGATAGAGGCATCATTGTACTCATTGTTAATTTTTTTAGCCAAAGAAAAAACTCCTTATACTTAGATTCTCGTTTAGTTAATAAGCGTACATTAACTATTTCTTAAAGACTTAGAAGAAGAGTGAGCCGGTTTCTTGCGTTTTCCGTTCGCTCCTTCTAAAACCATCATTACAATAATACTCTATCTGGGTCAAAAAAAAAAGAGCTTTCCGTTCAGGACGCTCTTTCTTTATAAAATTACACGTGTTTATTCAGCATCTGCCATTTTTGCCAATTCAATTTTAATACAACGGTCCATAATAACTTGACGACCTTCATTTAATAACAAGTTCGCTGCCTCTTCGTTTTCCAAACCTAGTTGGGCCCAAAAGACAGGCGCTTCTGTTTTCAATGCTTCTGCGGCCACTTCTGGCAAAAATTCACTCCGCCGAAAGACGTCAACAAT
Organism: Enterococcus sp. AZ050; assembly: GCF_051715085.1. Taxonomy (NCBI): domain Bacteria; kingdom Bacillati; phylum Bacillota; class Bacilli; order Lactobacillales; family Enterococcaceae; genus Enterococcus; species Enterococcus sp. AZ050. The sequence goes on from NZ_JBIOTC010000001.1 coordinate 307,508, forward strand.
ATCAATCTTTTCAGGAATCTCTGTTAATGCCCCATAAACCGTTTCGCCAAGCACCGTTTCGCCTTTTAAAACTGGATTGACAGGTAACACACGATAGCCATGTTGCTGTAAAATTTCCGCAATTTTGTAACTCGTGCGGTCGGGCTTGTTACTCAAACCAACCACCGCAATATTTTTTGCTTGTTTTAAAATATCAAAAATTTGATTTTGACTTGGATTCTCAAATGTCATTCACTCAACCCCTTTTTTTCGTTCTTATCTATTATAACGCTGAGTAAAGGGTTTTGGCAAAATTATTCTCTGAATACCGACAAAATAATTATTGGCTTTGCCAATCTGCTGGATAAGTCACGTAGACAAAGCGGGCATCACCCGTCACTGAAAATTGAATTTTGCTACTTTTCGGGATTAAAATAATTTCGCCGGCTGTTGCAGAAATTTTACGTCCGTCAATCAGTATATCCAGTTGTCCTGAAATAATATAATCAATTTCATCGTATTCTAGTGTCCAGTCGAAGGTGGTATCTTTCATCACCATTAAACCGCAACCAAGGCGCGGGCTTTCTTCTAAAGAAAACAGATCTTTTGTGTAAACAATGTCCGCTGGGTTGCCTGTATCTAAGCGATCGTCTTCTGTTACGTCAATTTCGGGTAATTTGATGGACATAATTCCACTTGGATCCACTTGTTTAGTCGGCATTAATTTTTCTGTGACAATTTGTCGAACAAGCGTTTCAATCATTTCACGATTTAATTCTGTCATATTTACACCTCATTATTTCACTTCTGTTTCGGGTTTCCCTAGCATTCGATTTGCCATAAAGATAGCCACAAAAATGGCGGTAATCCCTCCAACTAATTTTCCAACAATCATTGGAAAAATCATTTCTTTTGCTACGCCTGCAGTAAAACCAAGGTGGTCACCTAAAACGAAAGAAGCCGAAACAGCAAAAGCGATATTAATAATTTTCCCTCGATTATCCATGTCTTTTAACATTTGGAACATGGGAATATTGTTAGCTAATGTAGCAACCATTCCTGCAGCCGCTACTTCATTCATTCCTAAAACTTTTCCTAGTTTCATCAATGGTTTATTAAAGACTTTCGTAATCACAGCGACTAAACAGAAAGCGCCAGCTAAAGTTAAAGCAATCCCGCCAACGACTTCAATTCCTTCAGTAACTGGTGCAATACCAGGAATCACTGTAATTCCTAATAATAGTTGAATCGCCCCCACAACTAAACCAAAGATAGCGACAATCACTACGCCTTGACCAAAAATTTGGAAGCCTTTAATCATGCCTTTTGGCGCTAACCATAAACCTAAAATAATTAAAGCGGCAACAATAATAATTGGAATTAAGTTAGGAATAATCAATGACAATGGCATGCCAGCTGTTAAACCGCCTGCTAATAAACCAAAAGGAATTGTAATAATCCCGCTCAAAACACCTGTTGCTAAGAATTGTTGGTCATCTTTTTGGATAATGCCAAGCGCTACTGGAATTGTAAAGACTAACGTTGGCCCCATCATTGCACCTAAGATTGCCCCCGCAAATAAACCAGCTTGTGGATCATTGGCTAATTGTTGCGCTAACGCAAAGCCGCCCATATCATTAGCCAATAAGGTTGTGGCAAACATTGCTGGATCAGCCCCTAGTAATTCATAGACAGGAACGACAATCGGGCTTAAAAGATTGGCTAAGACAGGCGCTAAAGTGATAATCCCTACCATAGAAAGCGCTAGAGAACCCATAGCCATAATCCCTTCCTCAAATTGCTCCCCTAAACCTAGTTTGTTGCCAATACATTTATCGATTCCTCCAATAATCATGAAAAGAACCATAATATACATAATAATTTCATTAATGCTCATGTCTCGTCCTCCCTATTCTTCCTCTGTAGAATCAATGACACCAACAATCATTGCATCAATTGGGACATTCGGATCTTCTGCCGAAATACGGGCAGCATTGCCTTGACTAATTAACACTTTGTCCCCGACACCAGCTCCAGCGTTGTCAGCAGCAATTAAAAATCCTTGCTTTTCGTCCTCTTGATTCAAAATATCAACCATCATAAATTTCCAGCCATTTAATTTTTCATCTTTTCTTGTTGACCAAAGGCTACCAGTCACTTTTCCTAAAAGCATCGTTTTTCCTCCTTACGTCAGCAATTGATGTTTCCTAGCATAATCTTTCGCTAACGGGGTTAAATAGGCGTTTTTACTTAAAGAAACACCTGATTCTGTCATTCTTATCAATTGTTTTTCAGTAATGTAGGTTCGTTTGGTCTCAGCCAAAGAACGAAGTTGTTTTTGACAGGCCGCCTGAAACACAGCGTAATTTTCTGAATCATGATAAAAAATCAGCCCAAACTGTTGGCACATGTCCACGTTTTCCTGAATCGTTTGTTTCAAACGATACTTCAATCGTGAATTTTTAGTCACTGAAGGTATTGGGGTTAAAACCAATACCGGCTTACCTTCAAATAAGAATGCTAAGATGTTTTTGACTAATTCATCCGTTTCCTGTAAATGCGCAATCGCATTTACTTGGGAAATCGTTAGCCTCTTTACAACCAAGCCTCGTGCTAGCTTCTGCTCCTTGGTTACCCAATTTACATCAGGAAAACGAACAAACATTTCTTCAGGAAATGCTTCTTTTGCTTCTGCTAAAGCCACCGAATAAGACGACGACAGCAATTGTTGACAAATTTGATCAGTAATCTGTTGAATCAAATTTTCCATTTCAGAAACGTTCATTGTCCTTCCTCCTTTTACTTAAGAATATAGCCACGAGCTCCTTTGGTTAAGCCGCAAGCGTTGGCTTCATCGTAGTCAATATGCATGTACGTTGCAAATCGCGGACTGATTCGCACAACTACATCATCAAAGATTAACGGACGTGTGCCTTCCACTTTGACTTGCACAATTTGGCTATTGCTTACTTTATTTTTCAAGGCGTCTTCGGGTGTCATGTGAATATGACGTTTGGCAACAATTAAGCCGTGACTTAATGTCACAACTGCTGATCCGTTCATCAGCGTGACACCTGGTGTCCCTTCTGTCTTGCCACTCTCTCTAACTGGGGCGTTAATTCCTAAAATACGTGTATCCGTCATAGAAACTTCAACTTGTGATTCGCTACGTTCAGGGCCTAAAATAACCACATTTTGAAAAAGTCCTTTAGGTCCAGCAACCGTAATTCGTTCTTTACAAACGAACTGTCCAGGTTGTGATAAATCTTTCACTTTTGTTAGTTGATATCCTGGTCCAAATAATGCATCAATCTCTTGACGAGACAAATGAACATGTCGGCCAGAAGCTTCAACTTCAAAAGTATTTTGTTGTTGTTGCTGAATTCGTTTAACAACTTCTTCAACAATTTCATTCATTGAATCCAATTTGTTCATCTCCTAGTTTCGTGATATTTCAGCCATGGTGCTAATTAATTCTGTAGCCCAAGATTGAAAAAGGCCGAACAGTTGTGATTCTCCTTTTAACTGGAGAATAATTTTATCTAGTTGTAATTGAATTTCTTTTGAGGAATAGCGCCATTGTCTCTGTTGGTTAGTTAGAATAGTTACCTTTGATTCCAAAATGACTGGTTCCATTACAATCGACTGTTCTAAAATAAACTTCTCTAACCACTGTTGTTGTTGTTCGAAATATAACCAACCTTCTGTTGATAACGCTTCATTCGTTAAGAAAGGCAAATACAATAGATGGCTTAAGTGCCGAATCTCATAAATTGTTTCTTTTGATAAATGTTCTTGTTTTTGTTTTTGTGAGGAGGCCTTCACTGAATGAACCTCAGAAAGCAATGGGTTTGTTGAAGAGAAGCTGCTATTAATCCGATGCTCGCGTAGATAGCTTTTGGCGGCTGGCGTCAGAAAACTGCCTACAGGAAACACAAAATCCGTGCCATCTTCTAGTTCTTTTTTAAGCCTTTTGTTGCGAAGCATATCTTCTGTAATAACTGTCATAACACCCCTCCTCAATGAAAGTTTAGGACAGAAGTAATGAACCTACCTCTGCCCCAAAAAATCAAAATTATAATTCAGTTGTTGCGTGTGGTAAAATAGCGTCTACTTCTGTATGTGGACGTGGAATTACATGGACAGATAATAATTCACCAACACGTTCTGCTGCAGCAGCACCAGCATCTGTTGCTGCTTTTACAGCACCAACGTCACCGCGAACCATTACTGTAACTAAACCGCCACCGACTTGTTCTTTTCCAATTAAAGTAACGTTTGCCGCTTTCACCATTGCATCAGCTGCTTCAACAGCACCTACTAAACCACGAGTTTCGATCATTCCTAAAGCATTTGTACTTGACATTATAATTTCCTCCTAAGATGTATGTTTTATTTTTAAAAATTTGGGACAATTATCAATTTGACTTAGGTCCCAAACCCTAAATCCAATAATTTATTTGTTTTACTCTTACTCGCTCGTTTCTTGTTAGTTTAAGCGAGCTAAAACTTGAGCTACCACGGCATTTACTAGTTCTTCTTGATTGGTTGTTTCGCAAGAAGTAGCCACAGATGTGGTTGATGTTTGACCAAATTCTTGACGAATCTCTTCTAAATCACGCACGCCATATGCAACACGACGTAAATTGAACAGATTTTCAACCCCAATATTATCAGAAGTTGAACTGCCACCAACTGCGCCACAGCCAAGTGTTAATGCTGGCACTAAGTTAGTTGAAGCACCAATTCCGCCAAGTGTACCAGAGGTGTTAACAAGCAAACGAGAGACGGGTTTTCTTAAGCCAAATTCACGAATGACTTCTTTGTTTTCTGTGTGAATACCCATCGTATGACCCGCACCTTCACCTTTCAAAATTTCAATTGATAACGCGCAAGCTGCTTCCCAGTTTTCAACTGTATAGAAAGCAATAATCGGTGCCAATTTTTCTCTTGAAAATGGATATTTCAAGCCTACATGTGTTTCCTCGGCAACAATTAAGCGGCGATCTTTTGGAATAGATAAACCAACTAATGAAGCAATATGTTGAACGGAACGACCCACGATTTGCGGGTTCATTGTACCGTTTGGTCGTAAAATAAATTTAGCTAATTTGTCGGCTTCGGCTGGACTTAAGAAATACGCTCCCTGCTTAATTAACTCTTCTTTGACCGCTTCACGGTTGACAGTTTCAACAATAATTGATTGTTCCGATGCACAAATTGTACCGTTATCGAAAGTTTTTGAATCCATTATTTGTTTCACTGCATGAGGAACATTTGCGCTTCGTTCGATGTAGGCTGGTCCATTACCAGGCCCAACACCGATTGCTGGTGTTCCAGAAGAGTACGCTGCTTTAACCATTGCGTTTCCACCAGTAGCTAAAATTAAATTTGTTTCTTTATTTTTCATTAATTCGCTGGTCGCTTGCATGGTTGGCGTTTTGATGACCGAGACACAACCTTCTGGTGCCCCTGCAGCAATAGCCGCTTTTTGGATAATTTCTACTGTTTCAATAATCGATTTCAACGCATTGGGATGTGGTGAAAAAACAATGCTGTTGGCAGCTTTTAATGAAATTAATGCTTTGTAAATGACTGTTGATGTCGGGTTGGTAGAAGGAATTAATCCTGCAATTACACCAACTGGGACAGCAATTTCAGTGACTTTTTTGGCAGCATCATCATGGATCACACCAACTGTAGCTTTGTCCTTCATTTCGTCATATACTACTTTTGAAGCGAAAGCATTTTTGATGATTTTATCTTCATAAATACCAAATCCTGTTTCTTCATTGGCCATTTTCGCTAACTTTTCTCGTTGGTTAAATGTAGCCTCTGAAACTGCTTGGACAATCGCATCGATTTGTTTTTGCGAAAATGTTGCTAATACTTGCTGTGCCTCTTTGGCTTTTCTGATTAAATTTCTTGTTTCTTGGATGGAACGTAAGTCTTTATCTACTAATTCCACTCGTCTTCACTTCTTTCTATTTCCGCCATGATTGCTTGAATTAAAGCTTCTTTATTGGCAAATTTAATCTCACTTTTCTTTAAACTACTTAGGTTCATTTTGTAGGCTTGTTTGCGTAAATCAACCACGCGTTGTGTTTCTAATTTTTGGCGTATGCCAGTGTGTTCTTCCGAATCTGGTGTTTCAATCTCTTCTTCAATTACTTCTACTTGTTCCATCGGTTCAGGTGCTGACTTGGGTTCTGGATCTGATAAAATCACTTCCGTTTGAGCATCAACCCGTGAGATCACATGATGAGCAATTAAACAATTTAATTCTTTAGCTACTTCCGTGCCTACTTCAACGGCAGCTTGAACCGCGGCAACGTCACCAATCAGTTCCACAGTTGTTAAACCGCCATTAATAATTTCAGCTTTTAACAAAGTAACGTCGGCGGCTTTCAATGCCGCATCGGCCACACTAATGGCACCTAAAAATCCTTTGACTTCGACCATTCCTAATGCTTTCATTCAGGTCACATCCTTAATAACTCAACGGATTGTCAGCGATATTTTGAATGACTTGTTCAAACGCACTGCAAGCAGCTTTACATGCAGATTGACTACCTGTCAATAAGGCGCCGCCAAAGTTCGTTTCAGAAGGTGGTCCATAAAAGACACCCATTTGAACATCGGCAGCTTTCATTGCTGCATCTAAGCCAACCATTGCTTCTAGCGGTGGTGCAATCAGATAAGCAATCGCTTCACCTTCAGGAATATTCGCTTGTTCAGATAAAAAGCTACCCGTTCTTGATACTACATGTGCAAAATAAACAATACTGTCATCTTCGTTAGCACTATAGAAGCTGGCTTCTTCTTCAATGACTTGCGTAATGACACTCAAGCCACTATTGACTTCAGCAGGACTCGGACCAGCAATAATGCCAATCACTTCACCGGCTAATTTGGTTGAAGCATTTGCTGCGCCAGCATACATACTTTTACCGTAAACTACAGTAACATCGGCGGCTTTAGTTGCTTCATCTAATGCAACATAAGTGACATCATCACAATCGGAAGTAACAATTCCTAATGAGCGATGTTCTGGTTTCAATGATAATTCTTTTGCTAATGCCGGATCGACATTGGGAATGACTTTCATACTTAGGACATTTGCGCCTAGACGATCATTTTTCATGAGAAATCCTCCTTTATTCAGCTTCTTTTAAATCAATACCAGATTTTTTCTTGTCTAACATTTTTTTGATAATTTCGGCAATGTAGGCCCCTGCTTCAACAGCCGGTGTCCCACCTTTGTGAATATTTGAAATAACTGTCCGCCGTGCTTCTGGCATACCGACAGTTGGTTTGTAGGCAATGTAGGCACTCATAGATTCTGCTGTTACTAAACCAGGACGTTCGCCAACTAGCAAGCAAACAACATCAGCGTCAGTGATTTCACCAATTTTATCCATTGCTGGCACACGACAATATTTAACAAAAACTACATTGTCGAAATCTAAGTTGTACATGTTTAATCCTTGTTTAATTGCTGGTAGGACTTCTTTAATATTCGCTTCGATAGCAGCTGAACTAAGGCCATCCCCTACGACCATTTGGATTTTGGCTTTTGGTGTCGTATTTTTCCGAATGATTTCACTATTTTCTTCATCAAATTGACGACCATAATCTGGACGTGTTAAATATTCATCTTTACTGTTACAGATTGTTTTTGTAGAAATAAAATTCATTTCTTTTACCAAGTCTTCGCTTACGTCTGAAAAGACCGCATCTTGTGCTGCCGCATGGTCCGCTCGGAAACGTAATGTTGAACTAGTCATATAACGCGTCCCTGCACGACCAACGCCTAAACGAGCTGGCGAGAAAGCTTTCATTTTTAATAGTGCTTCAGGATCTACGGCATTTTTCAATAGCAATTGTTTACGTAAATCTACTTCAGTAATGTCAGGAATTAGGCCTTCTTCAATTTCTGTCGTTTCAGTGACGTGTGTTGTGACTGGTTTTTCTTCAGCAGTCACAGTGGCAGTCGAAACCGCTTGATTGTCAGCGACCATTTCTTTTAAAATTCCGGCAATCATTTCTTTTAATTCTTTTTCGTTCATTTGTATTCTCACCTCGTTTATTTAATAAATACAGATGCATCGCCAGCGCGACTTGTTAATTTTCCGTTTTCCATTAAGCCCATTTTTTCCATCCATTCTTCAAATTCTTTAATTGGACGTAAGCCTAATGTTTCACGAATCGTCGCAGTTTCATGGAACCCAGTTGTTTGATAATTTAACATGACATCATCGCCATGAGGAATCCCCATGATATACGTACAACCAGCTGTTGCTAATAACATTGCTAAGTTTTCCATATCATTTTGATCAGCTTTCATATGGTTGGTGTAGCAGACATCACAGCCCATTGAAATTCCTGTTAATTTGCCCATGAAATGATCTTCTAAACCAGCGCGGATGACTTGTTTTGAATCGTAAAGATATTCTGGTCCAATAAAGCCGACAACGGTATTTACAATATACGGATCAAATTTTTTGGCTAAGCCATAACAACGCGCTTCCATTGTCACTTGGTCTGCGCCAAAGTTCGCTTCAGAAGAAAGTTCTGAGCCTTGACCTGTTTCAAAATACATCACATTAGGACCAGCTGCTTGACCACTGTGAAGCGCTAAATCTTGTGCTTCAGCTAAAATTTCTGCATTTAAACCAAATGCAGTGTTTCCTTTTTCTGAACCAGCGATGGATTGAAAGACTAAGCCAGTTGGCGCGCCTTGACGCATGGCTTCCATTTGTGTCGTTACGTGAGCAAGCACGCAAGTTTGTGTTGGAATTTCCCATTCGCTACGGAACTCTTCAAATTTGTTTAAGATCCGTTTAACACTTTCTGTAGAATCATCAACAGGATTCAAACCAATTAAGGCATCACCGGCGCCATAAGAAAGACCTTCCATAACTGATGCCATAATGCCATCGACATTATCGGTTGGATGGTTTGGCTGTAAACGATTCGAAAAAGTTCCGGGACGGCCAATCGTTGTGTTGGCGGTTTTTTCAATATTGATTTTTTTTGCGCCAACAATTAGATCCATGTTGGACATTAATTTACAAACAGCAGCAATCATTTCTGAAGTGAGTCCACGGGAAATTCGTTTGATATCAAAATCGGTTGTTTCCGAAGATAAGATAAATTCGCGTAATTCTGCGACTGTCCAATGTTTAATACTTTCAAAAATTCGCATATTGACTTGGTCAATAATAATGCGTGTCACTTCGTCTTCGTCATAATCAACAACGGGATTGTTAAACAAGTTATTTAAGGACAATTCCGATAAAACGACTTTTGCTGCCACGCGTTCTTCGGCTGAATTAGCAGCTACGCCAGCTAACTTGTCGCCAGACTTTTCTTCATTGGCTTTGGCTAAGACTTCTTTAACGGATGTAAATTGATAGACTTTGCCAAATAGTTTGGTTTTTAAAATCATCTTTGTGTCGCTCCTTTTTAATTAAATACTAAGGTCTTAACAATGACTGGAAGGACGGCTCCTTCTGCCACTGGTAAACCGATATCTACATAATCACCGTTTTCTACTTTGACCGAATCAAGACAGATAAACGGATAGTCTTTTGGCAGATGGGCACTTAAGGCATGCCCTAAAGCTTTCGCCATGTCTTCATCCACCATAACAATAATGGGAATTTGTTCAGCAACTAAACTAGCTAATCCTTCCACAATCCCTTGACCATAGCGTTGAATATCAGCAAATGTTGGATTGCTCATGCCTCTAATTGCTAGGGCAATCTGGGGTGTTTCTTCAATACGATGCCAATTGAGTTTTTCTTGGATTCGCTGGCCTAATTCTGTCACAGTAAGGGTTTCATCCTCTTGCGCTAATTTTAGAATTGGGATATTTTTTACCGGCAAAATTTGCTCACGATAAGCGATCGTGCTTCCGCTAATTTCAGCAGTATGTGAACCTGCTCCGACGACCGTCGCTCGAATTGTTTCTGCGCTTTCTAAGACTTCTTTTTCCGAAAAAATCAGTGACTTTCTCAAGTATTTCCCTAAAAGTAAGCCGATGTCCCCATATTTAAAGAGATTCGTACTTGTCGTATTTAAGCAATCAGCCACACCACCAGAAAATGTTACAATTGGTAATTCCTCACCTTTTCGTAGTGGATGGTTGGTTACTAATAACTGGTAGAACGGACTTTGTGTCCCCAAGCCAATGCTATTTTCTAACACGGCAACTAATTCCGAAATAATTGGCAGTAAGTTTTGTTCGGTGGCTTGGTCACCAAGGTGCAAGGTTAGCCCTTTTTTATTTATAATTTCTTGAATTTTCGGAGCTATATAGGTGATTTTTTGTTGTTGATCTAATTTAATTAAGCGTCCGCCAATGTCAAAACAAGCCGTGTCAATCACTTCACCATCTTTAAAGACAGCTAAATTTGTCGTTCCACCACCAATATCTAAATTAACCACCGGTCGGCGTTTCGTCTCAGAATAAGTTTGAGCCCCAGCGCCTTTTCCGGCAATGATACTTTCTAAATCAGGTCCAGCCGTAGCAACGACAAAATCACCTGCATAGCCACTAAGTGCTCGTAGCACATTGTTGGCATTGCTTTTTCGAGCAGTTTCACCTGTGATAATTACCGCACCCATTTGAATATCTTGTTTATGAATGCCTGCTTGGCGATATTGCTCCGCTACAAACGCTTTGATAGGTTCTGCACCAATTTCTGATTGGTTAAGTAAGGGTGTAAAGATAATGTCACTTCGGTAAATGACTTTTTTATCAGAAATGCTGATACGTGGTACTGTAAACGCAGAGGCAAAATTTTCAACAGTTAATTCTGACAAGACTAATTGGGTTGTAGACGTCCCTAAATCAATCCCTACGGTTAAAAGTGTTTCCTTCGACATCGCCTGACTCGCCTCCTTTTGCATACAAAAAGGCACTTAAAGAATCGTTAGAAAATTTCTTTCTACTTTTCTTTAAGCGCCTTTGCTTAATCAATGAACAACATCACTGGTGTTCTGTTCGAAATAGAAACAGGTTTTAGTTCCCTGTTTATTGGATTCAATTGTAATTTTTCCTTTTAATTTATCTTTTACGTAGCTTTTGACAATCATCAAACCTAAACTGGTCTCGTTACTTTGATGAACGTCATAGCCTTTACCATTATCTGTAACAGTAATGGTAATCATTTTATTATCTAATGTTCCACTAAGTTTAACAACGCCACTTGTTTGTGGCTCAAATGCGTGATCAAAAATGTTTTGTAATAGTTCGTTGACAACAAGGGAAATGGTGACCATTTGTTCGCTAGAAACCATAATGGCTGGATCAACATCCATCATCATCTCAATGGGTTGTGCGCCTTGAAAAAGATGTCTAAAATTATACATCACTGCTTCCAATGTTTGCCGTAAAGCAACGTCATCTTTGACTTGTTTTGACAGCAATTCATGGGTGGCTGCAATCGCCATAATTCGATTGACACTTTCATGAAGGACTTTCTTTGCTTCGGGGCTTTGCGTTCGCCGTTCTTGAATACGCAATAAGGAAACCACCGATTGCAAGTTATTTTTAACACGATGATGAATTTCACGAATCGCAACAGATTTGGAAATAATTTCCGCTTCTTTTTCTTTAAATTCTGTATTGTCTTGAATAATCATAATCAGTTGTTCTTCTGATGCCAACCACACTTTCCGAACCTTAAAATAATAATTAAGGTAGGTCGTTTTGCTTTCAATTGGTTGATTACTCATTTTATATTTCATTTGATACAACACATATTCAAAAGTTGTATAATCAATGGACAAATTATCATAACTCATTCCAATGATATTGTCCCGATAACCAAGTTTGCGATAAAGCTCTTGTGCATTGTGATTGGTAATTAATAAGTGACCCGCCGCATCAAAAATCAAAACGGCTTCTGCCAATTGATCAATAAATAATGCGTCGACTTGACTAGTTGATTTCGCTACTTTTGCTAACTGGCAGTTATTTAGCTCCTCTTTTTGTAAGTCCGCTTGAATCTCTTCATCTGCCGCAATCTCGACAATAATGACACCAATCGTTCGATGTTCATTGCGAATGGGATAGATATTTTGCTTAATCAAACGATTTTCCTGAGTCACTGCTAACAAACCAATGCTATTTAAGCTAGTCTGCATGGTACGCAGAACACCAGGTTCATTTTTTAATAAAGCTTCCATCCCGACGACATCTCCGCTATATAAAGAAGTTGTCTTCGCAGGCGGCTTATGATAAACGACTAGTGCTTGCTGTGACATTTCCTTATACACATCAATAAAAACATCTGCACTTTGATAGAGTGTCGTCGAAGAAAGATAACGTGCTGTACGTTGTAATTCTTTAATGTCTGATTCTGAAAGATTGGTATATTGGTGACATAATTGCTCTAATCGTTTCATTTATTCATCATCCATTACAATCAATTCTGCAATTTCACTCATACGTGCGCGTTTGTTCATACTTAACGTACGCAACATTTGGTAGGCTTCTTCTTCCGATATATGATTTTCTTTTACAAGAATACCTTTGGCTTTTTCGATAATTTTACGTTCTTCTAATTTTAAACTTAATTTATCGATTTGATTTAGTAACAGCTGCGTTTGTTTGCCTCGTTCAATGCTCATTTCAATTGTAGGTATTAATGATTTTTCGTCTAGAGGTTTAACTAAATAACCCAGTGCACCTAATTTTTTAGCCTTGTCCGTATTTTGTACGTCACTGTATGCAGATAAAAAGACAATACTACTGGCTAGTTGGTCTTGAACAATTTTTTTACCTGCTTTTAGACCATCTAAAATTGGCATTTGAATGTCCATTAATACTAGGTCAGGTTGTGTTTTTTTACATACTTCAATTGCTTCAAAACCATCGGCCGCTTCACCGACTACTTCGTATCCTGCTTCTATCACAATATCACGAATATCGAGTCTCGTAATAGGTTCATCATCGACTATTACAATTCGTCCATCCATTTTCTTCACGCCCTTGTCCTTTCAACGCTATGTTCTGGTAATTTTACAAGTTACAGAAAAGTTTAAAATCTGTTGTAAACCTTCAATCACCGCTTGTAAGGCTGCTTCCACTGAGCTTACGTCACCAGAAATGACTACCGATCCAGAAAAACGATCAATAAAACCGATTTGGATATCTCCGCTTTTAGTCGCAATATCAACAGCGATAATTGCCGCTTCGCTCGGAGTGATTGTCAAAATACCTAGTGCATTGCTGGTGCCTTCTGGCAACCCTAATTTTGTATAAATTTCTTTATTAGGACTAGCAATGATGTGCGCTAACGTTACTTGTTTCCCAGGAACATATTCTTGAATCATTCGTTGTTTTTCTTCCAACCAGACTCGCTCCTTTAATTTAGCAAATAAAAAATCCTCAATAAAAAACGTAAAGGTTCCACTTTCGCTTTCTACTAAGGAGCTTCTTTGCTCTTAAATTTTGAAGCACGCCGTTGTGCTACCCACATTATATGTTATCGATTTCATCCTGTCAATCGCTTATAAGATAGAATTTAAAATTTTTGTCACTTCTGCTGCTGTTGGTTGGACAGGATTTGTTTTGGTGCAGCCATCCATCAATGCGCCTTCAGCTATTTTTGGGATCGCAGCTTGGACTTCTTCTTTTGGTAAACCATAGTCACTAAAAGTGGCAGGCATGTTTAATTTTTGACGGAGTTGCTTGATTTGTCGAATAAATTGTTGAACACCAATCCGTGCATTGGTTGTCTGTGTATCATTTAGACAATTTGCTAACTGCGCATAACGTTTGGCTGTTGGTTCGTTGGTGACTTTGCCATTCGCTAAGCCACTGTTATATGCAATGACTTCAGGTAAGAGCATTGCATTCATTCGTCCATGTGGCACATGTAAACGCGCACCGGCCGCATGAGCAATACCGTGATTCAAGCCTAACGAAGTAACATTAAACGCCATCCCTGCCATACATGAAGCTAAATGCATATTTTCACGGGCTTGTTGGTTGCTACCCTCATTAAAGGCTATTTCTAAATTGTCGAATACTAAGCGAACGACTTTTTCGCACAACGCATCTGAAATCGGATTTGCTTCTGTTGAAACATAAGCTTCAATAACATGCGTTAAGACGTCCATTCCTGTATCCGCTGTGATTTTTGGTGGCACACTCATCACTAAATTTGTATCTAAAATCGCAATTTCTGGTTGAATTTCATCTGTTACAAGCGGGATTTTGGTGCCAGTTTCAGCAACCGTAATCACTGAAAAATTCGTAACTTCTGAACCAGTTCCACTAGTTGTAGGAACCGCAATAAACTCAGCAATCTGAGTTTGCAAAGTACGTTTGCCAAAAAATTTCATTGCTTTGGCCGCATCAATAGCAGATCCCCCACCTAAAGCTAATATCGTATCTCCTTGAAATGTCGCTAACTGCTTAATTCCCGCAGCGATCTTATCAATTGGTGGATCGGGGATGATGTCACTAAAAATTTGCCATTCACTTTTTGTTAAATGCTTTGTCACTTCATTCACAAATCCAGAGTCAACCATGAATGGATCTGTGACAATGAAAACACGTCTATCATGAAGTGTTTCCAAATTGGCTAATGCGCCTTCTCCTACCCATAGTTCGGTAGGGAAATGAATTGTTTTCATCTCAATTCCTCCTTAATAAAATACAAAAAGACACTTCAAACAAACGAAAAATCATCTGTCTGAAGCGTCTTTGCTTCCTTATGTATACGCCATTGTACACGAAACCTTATCCATAGAGTACAACGCCTTTAATTAATTGTCAATAAAAAAAGGGAATATAGCAGTACGTCATTGTACCTGAAATCTCCTTCAACATTGAAAGACCAGCCCAAAATTCCCAAAAGCACTTCCTCGTGCCATTAATTGGATTAATACAAATATCTTGGGCTGGATTTTCAACACAAGCGTTGTTAAGAAACATCCTGTTTTGCCTCGAAACAGCATGCCCAATAATGAAAAAATGAAAAGACCTGACTTAAAAGCAACCTTGCTTCTTCACAGTGGCGGGACCGTGCCAGATTCTCACTGGCTTCCATTCATATTTTTCATAAAATATTCGTTTAATCTATCTGAAATTTACCATAAGTTTTTTAGAAAAGCAACTGTTTACAATCCATCTTCTTTAATTTTATGGAAAACCTTTTCGCTTCGTTCATAAAAAACATCAGGTCGTTGTGCTTGAACATTTAAATAGCGAGCCAACGCATAAAAATAATCTGATAAACGATTGGTAAAAATTAATACCTCTTCGTTAATTTTGGCTGTCCAATTTAAACGAACAATGATGCGTTCTGCGCGCCGTGCAATCGTCCGAGCCACATGAACCATACTGGCTGCTGGGGTTCCGCCAGGTAAAATAAAACGATCAATATCTGGTGATTGTGCAGTGTAGAAATCAATCCGCTGTTCTAGCCAATGCACACTTTCCTTTTGTAATTTAAATGGTCGTTGTGCTTCAATCGGTGTTGACAAATCTGTTCCCGCATCAAAAAGTAAATGTTGTAAAGCTTCTAGTTCTTCTTTAATTTCTTGATTTTCTTGTGGAAGTTGGCTGATAATATAGCCCACCCAAGAATTCAATTCATCAATCGTTCCATAACTTTCAACTCGATCAGAATCCTTAGCGACGGTTGAGCTGCCGACTAATTTCGTCATTCCCTTATCGCCAGTTTTTGTATAAATTTTCATTCTGCTTCATCCTCCTCTAAATAATCTACTAATTCTTGCAAGCCAATTTTTTCAACAGAAGAAATTTCAAAAATTCTTGTTGCACCCGCACTTTTTAATTGTTGCCGAACAATCTCTAATTGCTGAGAATCTTGTGCTAAATCAATCTTGGTTAAAATACCAATGATTTCTTTCGGGAAAATACTACCAAATCCTGGTGAAAAAACTTGTTGTGTTTCTACAGCACTTTGAACCAAACCAATCACATCTGCTTCTGCCGCTGTGACGTTTAACGCATTATAATATTGTCGATGCAAAATAAACTCGCCCGGTGTATCAATCATTTCTGTATGAAATTCCACCGCCTGTGTTTTATCATAAATTAATTCTTTGCCTTGCAGAGCTTGACATAACGTGGTTTTGCCACACCCGATAGCTCCCATTAAAATGATTCGTTTCATCGCTACCTCCATAAAAAAGGAGCCCAAAGCAAGTACCATCACGTACTTAGTCTTGGGCTCCTTTGCCGATTTGTTAAAACAC
The DNA here is from genome assembly GCF_051715085.1 of Enterococcus sp. AZ050. Taxonomy (NCBI): domain Bacteria; kingdom Bacillati; phylum Bacillota; class Bacilli; order Lactobacillales; family Enterococcaceae; genus Enterococcus; species Enterococcus sp. AZ050. Next base: position 323,732 of record NZ_JBIOTC010000001.1, read on the forward strand.
GCCATTGTGTTTCTGATTCTTTGCCTTTATCTTACCTGTTTCCAAAAAACTTGTCAAAATTATTGAATAGTTTCCCAAACTTTATGTTGTTTCTGAAAATAGGAGACAATATCTGTTTCAAAAATTGTTTGTAAAAATTCTTTGGAAGCCAACGTTTGAAAATCACCTTGCGCGGCCACTTTCCCTTGCTTCATAAACACAATTTTTTCACTTAGCGTTAACGCTAAACGGATATCATGAAACACCCCGATTAACGTTTTCCCTTCTTGCGCACTCCACTCATTTAACTGCTGAATCAATTCTTGTTGATACCGAATATCCAAATGATTATTGGGTTCATCCAATAAAATAATTTCTGGATCTTGTACAAATAATTTAGCCAAAAATACTCGTTGTTGTTGTCCTCCTGAAAGCTGATTGACAACTTTATCTTTTAAAGGCAATAAACCCGTGCGTTCTATATAATAAAGGACTCGTTCTTTTTCTTGTTTAGAAACAATAGGTAAAAAACGTTTTGCTTGTTGTCGATACGCCCCCATCAAAACTGTTTCGTAGACCGTATAATCAAAAGCAACTGTCGTGAATTGACTCATCATCGCTACTTTCGTTGCCAATTCCTTCCGCTTTTGTCCATGAACTTCTTGACCATCAATTAAAACAGAACCACTATAAGGGACAAGTCCGGCAATCGTTTTTAAAAGTGTCGTTTTACCGCAACCATTTGGACCTAAAATACAAGTTTTACTACCTGTCGGAAAAACGAGGGAAATATCTTTTAAAATGGGGGTTTGTTGGAGTGTTACAGCTGTTTTTTTTAATTCAATCATGCAGCAACGCCCCTTTTTTTAAAGTAAATATACAAGAAGAATGGCGCTCCAATCAAGGCTGTTACGGCCCCGATGGGAATTTCTCTTGGTGATAAAATCGTGCGGGCAATTGTGTCCCCTAGTACCATGATGGTCCCACCTAAGATTGCTGAACCGGGAATCAGCCAGCGATGAGTCGCCCCTAGATAGCGACGGACAATATGTGGCGCTATTAAATCAACAAAACCAATCACACCGACAAATGAAACCGCACTTCCTGCTAGTAAACTAGCCAAAAGAATAATGCGTAGTTTTGCTGTTTTGACTTCTACTCCCGCTAACATCGCATGTTCTTCTCCTAAGCCAAGAACATCCAATGCGTTGGCATCAAACCAAAGAAACAAACTGCTGACAAGCAAGATTGGACAATAAATAGCAATTTTTTGCCAATTACTGCCAGAAAAACTACCCATTTGCCAAAAGACTAATTGTTTCAAATAATCTTGGAAAAGTGCTGTAATCAACGTCAAAATAGCACCGACAAACAAGGTCATAATCATCCCCACTAAAACAACTGTTTGATTAGACATTTGACTATCCATTGTTTGCGTAAATAACAAAACTAAAAAGACCGTTGCTAAGCCAAAGATAAAACCAGTTAAAGGCAATAAAAATGCCCCTAAAATCGAAGCAGTTACTCCAGTTACCATGATTAACGCAGCGCCTAAGGATGCTCCCGCTGATACGCCCAAAGTATATGAAGAAGCTAAAGGATTACCTAAGAGTGATTGCATCACCGTGCCACTTACTGCTAAGCCTGCGCCCACGAGATAGGCCATCACGACACGCGGTAACCGTACATTCCAGATGATTCCCTCTAAAATCCCGTCTTCTGAAACCGTCTTTTTCACTAAAATTTGAAGCAAATCCGTTAACGAAATCTGAACACTTCCAATTTTAATACCCAAAAAGAGCATGCTCATACTGATCAAGAGCATCAGTATGAGACACGTTTTTTTACTCATCTTTTAAATCCTTGTATTCCTCTGGATAAACAGCTTTTGCCATTTGTTTTAATGCTTTGGTAATGTGGTTATTTGGTAAAGAGCTAGACATGTTATCGATTTCGAAAACTTCTTTGTTTTGAACTGCAGGAACGTTTTCCCAGTTTTTACGAGCTAAAATTTCTTTGGCGGGATCTTTCATATAGTTAACATTGGTTAAAATGACTTCTGGTTTTGCAGCAATGGCCGCTTCTTCTGTCACTGGTAACCAGCCTTTTTCATTTGCCAAAACATTTTTTGCCCCAATTGTTTCAATCATTTCATTTAAAAACGTCCCATTACCAAAGCTGTAAATGTCTGGTAAGGCAGCTACTTCAAACAAAACAGTTTTTGGTTTTTTAATGGTTTTACCAATTTTGGCCACTTCGTCGATTTCTTGATCCATTGTTTTGATTAACTTTTGTCCTTTTTCATGTTCGGATAAGCTATCCGCGATGAATTGGACGTCTTCTTTGATTGCTTTGATACTTGTACTAGTGGGGATGTTAACGACTGTAATTCCAGCATCTTCCACTTGTTTCCAAACACTTTCTGAGCTAGCTAAATTGATGTCATTCACATAAACAATTTGTGGTTTCAAGGCAATCAATTTTTCGGCATCGACAGCCATCATATCCATTTGTGGTAATTTTTTTAAATCAGTCATCATTGTGCTACTTTGAGTATCAACTGCGATTAATTGATCGGTTTTACCTAAGTCTTCAATCACTTCTGTTGTTGATGGCACTAGGGAAATAATTTTGGTTGCCTCTTTGGGTAAAGTAATTTCTTTGCCGCTACGGTCTTTGGTTGGTAACGTTACTTCTGTTTTTTCAGAAGAGGTAGTTGCTTTCTTTTCCTGTTTACCACACCCTGCTAAGCCAAGTGTTGCTACTAAACCTAAAGTCATCATTGTTAAAGTAAATTTTTTCATTTTTTCATCCTCGCATTCGTCTATTTTATTTTGGGGAAAATTTTCTGAAATGAACCTCCTTTGTCTCAACGTCAAAAAAATACAAAAAAACCACTTTTTTCTCCAATAGAAAAAAAGCAGTCACTTAACTATGCTAATGATATACTCAGCCAGTTATCTTCAAAGCCCCTTCTTTTTCCTACAAAAGAATGATTAGACTTATCAAGCCGGTATCCTGACTTAGCTTCTTCTTACTCCCAATCCTTCCAGAATAATCTGTGGTCTTATTGGTTTCATCCACCATACAGTAGGTAGGTCTGTAGAGGATTCGCACCTCTTTCCCTGACACTTCATAAGTACATATATATTGTATCTTCGTTGATAACTAATTTTCAAACCAGTGATTAGACGTCTTTGTCTAATGACACACATTTATTATAACGGTTATCAACCATTTGTCAACGCTTCCTCAAGCAAAAGAAAAACTTTTCTTGTTTTAGTTATTAGACGTTGTTCCGTTTTTCTATTCATGATAAAATAAATCCTAGTTTGAATAAGAAAGAGGTTAACTTGATGAAAATCGTCATTTTGTTACTTGTTGCCTATTTATTAGGTTCGATTCCCTCAGGTGTTTGGATTGGCAAACTTTTCTTTAAAAAAGATATACGCCAATTTGGGAGTGGGAATACAGGAACAACCAATACATTTCGTGTCTTAGGGAAACCTGCCGGAATCACGGTATTATTAATGGATATCTTGAAAGGAACGTTAGCCACTTCATTACCCTATTTGTTTGGTTTACAAGGCGTGAACCCACTCTTCTTTGGGGTAGCAGCTGTTTTAGGGCATACCTTCCCTATTTTTGCCAATTTCAAAGGTGGTAAAGCCGTAGCCACTAGCGCTGGCATGTTATTAGCATACAGCCCCACATTTTTTATTTATTCTGCTCTTATTTTTGTGATTTGTCTGTATCTAACCAGTATGGTGAGTTTAACAAGTATGATTAGCGCTGTACTAATTACACTTTCTACTATTATTTTGCCTTTCACTGTCCCAGCTATTTTACCAACATTTAACTGGTTATTAACCGTGATTGCGATTGCTTTGACTACTTTTATCTTTGTCCGTCATCGTGAAAACATTCAGCGAATTAAAAATGGAACAGAAAGTCGCCTCTCTTTTGGCTTACGTGCAAAAAAATAAAGAAAAAGGCTGTGAACAAATAATGTTCACAGCCTTTTTCTTTATTTTACACTAATCATATACTGTGTTTTAAATAGTTCGTTAGCTGGTAACTTATTGATGCCAAATTTTTCAGCAAGTTGGCCAGTTGCATCGACAGCATCAGCAATCCCGCACCAAGGTTCGATACAGACAAAAGGTGCTTCTTTCGGTGTCGGTGACCAAATCCCCACAAAAGGCATTTCTGGATAACTCAAAGTGACTTGATGCTCACTTTCGTCTGTGGCAATTGTAATCGCTGTTTGACCTTTTGTTTCAAAAATCATTGCATCATTTTCAAATAATTGATGCGTTAAGTCAAAGCTGGTATTCGTTTGGGCTAGCGTTTTATTCGCTAAATCAATAAACGGGCCTGCTAAGGGAATTTGTGTCCGTGATTTTTTAGGTGAAAAACTTAGATAATAATCTTCAAACGTTAGTGAAGATTCTAAAGGTACATTAAAGGCTGGATGACCACCAATCCCAAAATACATCTCTTCTTTCCCTGTATTTTCTACTTGGTAGTTTACAGTCAATTCTTGGTGTTCTAATGTATAAGTAATCACTAGTTCAAAATCAAAAGGATACTTCTTCTTGGTTTCTTTTGTTGATTTTAGTGAAAAAGAAACTTCTTCTCCACCTTTTTCAATCACATCAAATACTTGATCACGAGCAAGACCATGTTGAGTTAAATGATACGCTTGATTTTGGTACATATACGTATCTTCTTTTAGACGACCGACAATCGGAAAAAGTACGGGCGCATGGCGGGCCCAAAATTCAGGATTTCCTTGCCAAATATATTCAATGCCGGTTTCTTTTGATTGTAAACTTACTAATTCTGCTCCTTCTTCAGCAAATGTTGCGATTAGAAATTCATTTTCAATTTGTACAGTCATTGCGTTGTCCTCCTAGTTGATACGAGCAATTGCTTATTTTTCCAATTCTTTAATAAATTGTTGATTTAACACTTTTAAATAAGTCCCTTTCATACCAAGAGAACGTGATTCAATAATTCCAGCTGATTCTAATTTTCTTAAGGCATTCACAATTACGGAACGAGTAATGCCTATTTCGTCTGCAATACTTGAAGCAGTTAAACGACCTTCTTCGCCATCTAAGGCTTCAAAAATGGCATGGACGGCTTTTAATTCACTATAGGAAAGAGTGTTGATGGCCATTTGCACGGCAGTCGCACTGCGAACTTCTGCTTCAATTGTTCTGGATTGATGATACAAAATTTGCATGCCGACAACGGTCGCACTATATTCAGCTAACACTAAATCATCCTCGTTAAAGGATTTTTCAACACGCGCTAAAATAATCGTACCCAAGCGTTTGCCAGCACCGTACAAAGGCACAATAGTGGTTAACCCAAACGGATACAGCTCTCGTGATTCAAAAGGAAATGCAGTTAAATCACTGTCTATTGGAATATTGGCTTCGGTTACTTTGAGCATATCCACGGCCTCGGTGTATCCTTGAGGAAATTTTTTCTCTTTAAACATATTTTTGATACGGGCATTATTAACATCTAATTTTTCAGTATACCCCAACAAATCCCCTGAACTGCTAATAATATACGCATTACTTTCTAAAATATCCCCTAAAATCATTGCCATTTTGTTGTACGGAAGTTCTGCTTGTACGTCAAACAGATTGTTTTTTTGCAAAAGCTCGTTCACTTGACGTGTTTTTTCTAATAATGTAGCCATCTTTTCTCCTCCAGCCTTTTTTATAAGATGTAACGACTTAAATCTTCATTTTGAACAATGTCATTCAATTTTTCATTGACATATGCTTCGGTAATCGTAATTTCACCCATTTGCATATCTGGTGCTTCATATAATAAATCTTCTAATAAACGTTCTAAAATTGTGTGTAAACGACGCGCCCCAATATTATCTGTATCACGGTTTACATCATAAGCGATGTGTGCTAACCGTTCAATTGCTTCTTTGGTAAAGATGACTGAAACATTTTCTGTGCCAATTAATGCTACATATTGTTTAATTAAAGCATTGTTTGGCTCAGTTAAGATACTTACGAAGTCATCCGCCGTTAAATCATCTAATTCAACTCGAATTGGGAAGCGGCCTTGTAATTCTGGAATCAAGTCACTTGGTTTTGACAAGTGGAAAGCACCTGAAGCGATAAATAAAATGTGATCCGTTTGTAAAGGACCATACTTCGTGTTAACTTGGGAGCCTTCAACAATCGGCAAAATGTCTCTTTGTACTCCTTCACGAGAGACTTCGCCCGAATTTTGTTGGCTTTTAGAGGTGATTTTATCAATCTCATCGATAAAAATAATTCCGCTTGATTCAGCTAAACGAATCGCTTCACTATGAATATCAGCATCATTGACAATTTTTGCTGATTCTTCTTTCACTAATAAGTCTTGTGCTTCTTTCACCGTTACAGTACGTTCGATTTTTTTCTTCGGTGACAGAGCGCCTAACGTTTCATTTAAGTCGATGCCCATTTGTTCTAGGCCATTGTTCATAGCTGGCATCGTTTTCTTCGGTTCTTCAATTTCAATTGTTACTTCACGATTATCTAATAGACCTTTTTCCAGCTGTTCCAAAATTGTTCGGCGATTCGTTCGAATATCTTCCGTTACTTCTTCTTGTGCTTCTTGCTGTTGCTGAGCCATGTTAAACATGTTCATCATTTGTTCAAATTGATTACCGCCAGCCTGTTTTTGTTCTTTTTTAATTCCAGGCACTAATACTTTGACTAAACGTTGATTGGCCTTTTTCAACGCTTGCGCGTACACACGACTGTATTGTTGTTTTTCAACAATTTGGATCGCATTTTCTACTAAATCCCGAACCATTGATTCGACATCCCGACCGACATAGCCTACTTCTGTAAATTTGGTTGCTTCAACTTTTACAAAAGGCGCATTGACAATTTTTGCGAGACGACGAGCAATCTCAGTTTTACCAACACCTGTTGGTCCAATCATTAGTAAGTTTTTAGGCGTAATATCTTGTTGCATATTTTCTTCTAATTGCAAGCGACGATAGCGGTTACGTAAAGCTACCGCCACTGATTTTTTGGCAGCTTGCTGTCCAACAATATATTGATCTAGTTCTTTGACTATTTCTTTTGGTGTTTTGTTTAATTCATTCATGGATTTTCCCTCGCTTATAATTCTTCTACAATGATATTATGATTCGTAAATACACAGATATCTGCAGCAATATTTAAGGCATTTTTAGCAATCTCTTTCGCTGGCATTTCTTTATCGCCAAAGTTTTTCATGGCTCTTGCAGCGGACAAAGCAAAATTACCGCCTGAACCAATTGCTAAAATACCATCGTCTGGTGTGATGACTTCCCCAGTTCCTGAAACTAAGAGCATTTCTTCCTTATTCATCACAATCAGCATAGCTTCTAATTTTTGCATAGACTGTTGTGTACGCCACTCTTGGGCTAACTCAACCGCAGCTCTCGTTAAGTTTCCGTTGTATTCATTTAATTTTCCTTCAAACTTTTCTTCTAATGTAAAGGCATCTGCCACACTTCCTGCAAAACCGACAACGACTTCATCATTGTAAATACGGCGCACTTTTTTGGCTGTACCTTTCATAACGACAGATTCGCCCATTGTTACTTGGCCGTCACCAGCCATTGCAAATTTTCCATCTTTTTCGACTGCACAAATTGTTGTAGAGTGAAATTGTGATTCAACCATTATTGTTCCTCCTAGACGTTTACCTCCATTATGCACGAGGATGAAACGTTCGATAATTTTTTTGTAAACTTTCTTTTGTCACATGCGCATATATCTGAGTTGTTGATAAATTAGCATGTCCTAATAATTCTTGAACTGTCCGCATATCGGCGCCATTATTTAATAAGTGTGTCGCAAATGTATGGCGTAACATGTGGGGATGAATTTCCGCATTTAATGAACTTTTTTTAATTAGTTGGTTTAAGACATATTCAATCCCTGTTGGCGTGATTTGTTCACCATGATGATTAACAAAGACATACGGATGTTTTTTTTGATATTTTGTCATTAATAGCGCGCGGCCATTCTCTAAGTAATCCTTTAAGGCGTCTTGTGCAAATGAACCAAAAGGCACATAGCGATCTTTATTTCCTTTTCCGTGAACCAATAAAACAGAAGCTTGAAAGTCAACTGCGTCCACCGTTAAGTTCGCACATTCACTGACCCGAATACCAGTCCCATACAGAACTTCTAGCAACGCTTGATTTCTCAAATCAAGCGGTTGCTCGCCTTGTGCGCTCTCAAATAATGCATCCATTTCTTTTTCATAAAAAAAACGGGGCAACCGTAACTGTTTCTTTTTCATATGAACATAGGAAAAAGGATTCTCTTGGATTGCTTCATTTTTTAATAAGAATTGATAAAAAGAACGCAAACTGGCAATTTTTCGACTAATCGAATTGCGGCTATATTCCTGATCGTATAATTCGCTCAAATAAGCCCGAACATCCAAATGTTCCACAGTCAAATAATTGTCATTACCTGAAGTCTTTAAAAACGAAAAAAAATGTTGTATATCTTCTTGATATGCTTTTTTTGTTTTTTCTGAATAGCCTCTTTCGACAATAAGATAACGAGCAAATAACTCAGGCCAATTCTTTTCTTCCATGTGATAGCCCTCCTCATTCGATTACAAAGTAACTTTAGCATAACCTTTTTCAAAAGACAATTAAGTTGTCAGAATTTAATCAATATTTCTAAATATGTTCACAATTTTAACTATTCTTTAGCTTTTGTTATTTTTTTCTAAAAATTAAAAGACTGAGTATCATCGCATTTCTTAGCAATGATGCTCAGTCTTTTCTCATATTTTTTCTAATTTAGTCTAAAGATTGGATAACTTGAGCTTGAACATCTAAGGCCCGATTAGCAATCGCTTCATAGCGTTCTTTTTTGTCACGAATTCGTTCAGGTAACTCTGGGAAAAGCCCAAAGTTTGCATTCATTGGTTGGAAATGTTTGCCTTCTGCATGTGTAATATAATAAGCCATACTTCCTAAAGTCGTTTCGCGAGGGAATTCAATCGGCTCTTCCCCTTTGGCAAGACGAGCTGCGTTAATACCTGCAAGTAAACCACTTGCCGCGCTTTCAACATATCCTTCAACACCAGTCATTTGTCCAGCAAAAAACAGATCGTCACGTTTTTTTGATTGGTAGGTTGGTTTTAGCAACTCTGGAGAATTCATAAAACTATTACGATGCATGACGCCATAGCGAACAAATTCAGCATTTTCTAATCCCGGAATCATACGGAATACTCGTTTTTGTTCACCCCATTTTAAATGCGTTTGGAAACCAACAATATTGTATAAAGAAGCTGCAGCATTGTCTTGACGTAATTGAATTACAGCATAAGGGCGTTTACCTGTTTTAGGGTCTTCTAGTCCGACAGGTTTCATTGGGCCAAACAACATGGTTTTAATACCACGTTGCGCCATTACTTCGATGGGCATACAGCCTTCGAAAAACTTCTCTTTTTCAAACGTGCGTAAAGGAACCACTTCTGCATTGACTAGCGCTTCATGAAAAGCATTGAACTCTTCTTCAGTCATCGGACAATTTAAGTAAGCCGCTTCCCCCTTGTTATAACGAGATTTTAAATAAACTTTATCCATGTCAATTGTTGATTTATCAATAATTGGTGCTGCTGCATCGTAAAAATAAAAGCCTTCAGAACCATTAAATTCTTGAATTTTTTGAGATAAGCTTTCAGAGGTTAAGGGCCCCGTTGCAATAATTACAATCCCTTCCGGAATATCAGTGATCTCTTCATTTTTGATTGTAATTAATGGATGACTTTTAATTTTTTCAGTGATTGTTTCAGAAAAAGAATCACGGTCAACTGCTAAGGCGCCGCCAGCTGGTACAGCGGTTTGATCTGCACTACCAATAATGATTGAATTTAAACGGCGCATTTCTTCTTTCAAAACACCTACCGCATTGGTTAAACTATTTCCACGTAATGAATTAGAACAAACTAACTCTGCAAAATTTTCTGTTTGATGCGCTGGTGTCTTTTTGACAGGGCGCATTTCATATAAATCAACTGGTACGCCAGCATTGGCCACTTGCCATGCCGCTTCACTTCCGGCTAAACCGGCACCAATAATTGTGACTTTTTTTGTCATGTATAAAAATTCCTTTCTATGTCAAGAAGTTAAGAGCTGTCTCTTACAAACTCAATTCATTTTACTAAAAGAGAAGACCGAAGTAAATTCTTCGGTCTCAATTTTTCTTATTTTTGGACGTTTTCTTCATAATCGCCATTGATACAAACGACTTGTTTGCCGCCTTTAACTTTTTTCTCTACTAAATATTGCCCACATTTTGGACATGGTCGGCCTACTGGTTTGTCCCAAGAAGTGAAGTCACACTCTGGGTACCGACTACAGCCATAGAAAATCCGATTTTTCTTTGATTTCCGTTCAATAACTTGTCCTTCGTGACACACAGGACAAGTCACGCCAATTTCTTTGACAATCGCTTTTGTATTCCGACAATCTGGGAAATTACTACATGCATAAAATTTCCCGTAGCGACCCAGCTTAATCACCATTGGATGTCCACATAGTTCGCAGTCAAAACCTGCTGGTTCATCTTTAATTTGGATTTTTTCAATCTTTTCTTCGGCATTTGTTAATTCTTTTTCGAAGGGCTTGTAGAAACGATCGACAACTTCAACCCATTTTTCTTGACCTTCACCGACTTTATCTAAGTCCGTTTCCATTGTCGCTGTAAAATGTGTATCGACAATTTGTGGGAAAAACTCTGAAACTAGGGAATTCACAATTTCACCTAATTCCGTTGGTTCAAACCGTTTATTCGTTAGCTTCACGTAATAACGCCGTTGAATGGTTTCTAATGTTGGCGCATATGTTGATGGTCGGCCCACACCATTTTCTTCTAAAGTCCGGATTAACGTGGCTTCACTAAAACGAGCCGGTGGTTGAGTAAAGTGTTGTTTCGGTTCGATATCGACCGATTTAACAACGTCACCTTCTACTAATTCAGGTAAAATATTTTCTTTGTCTTCTTTACCATCATCGCGTCCTTCAACATATACTTGCATAAACCCTTTAAATTTCACTTTGGAGCCATTGGCAATAAACGTTACGCCGTTTTGTTGAAGCGTGACCTTCATGGTATCTAAAATCGCTGGTGTCATTTGACTAGCAACAAAGCGCGACCAAATAAGAGTATATAATTTTAATTGATCTTTATCTAAATACTTCTTCATTTCATCAGGTGTTCTTAAAACGCTTGACGGACGAACCGCTTCATGGGCATCTTGTGCACCTTGCGTATTTTTTGCTTTGCGGCCGCCATGTGCTGAGAACTCATCTCCGTAGGTCTTTTCAATGAATTCAGCAGCTTCTGCTTTGGCGGAATCGGCAATTCTGGTTGAGTCTGTACGCATGTAGGTAATCAGCCCCACAGTGCCTTGTTTCCCTAAAGCAATTCCCTCATACAATTGTTGCGCAACCATCATGGTTTTACGGGTACGGAAATTTAATTTACGTGCCGCTTCTTGTTGTAAACTACTGGTTGTAAAAGGTAATGCAGGATTACGTTTCCGTTCTTTTTTCTCAACTTTTGTAACATCGTAATCTTTACCGTCAATTCGAGAAGTGATTTCTTTCACCGCTTCTGCATTTGGTAATTTTTTCTTTTTACCATCTACGCCCCAGAAATTTGCTTTGAATTTCTTGCGACCTTTTTGGAAATTCCCATCAATGCTCCAATATTCTTCAGGTTTAAATTCTCGAATTTCATTTTCTCGATCAATAATCATTTTTAAAGCAACAGATTGCACACGACCAGCACTCAAACCTTTTTTGACTTTACGCCATAAAATAGGACTAATCGAGTATCCAACTAAACGGTCTAAAATGCGCCGTGCTTGTTGTGCATCAACTAAATCAACGTTGATGGTTCTAGGTTCTTTAAATGCCGCTTTTACTGCTTCTTTAGTGATCTCATTGAATACCACACGGTTTTTATCTTTTAAATCAAGGCCAAGAAGATAAGCTAAATGCCAAGCAATTGCTTCACCTTCTCGGTCCGGATCGGCTGCGAGATAGACTTTTTCAGCTTTTTTTGCAGCCGCTTTTAAACTTTTGATGACATCGCCTTTTCCGCGAATCGAAATATAATGAGGTTCATAATTATTTTCAATATCAATCCCCATTTTACTTTTTGGTAAATCGCGAACGTGACCAACACTGGCAACCACCTTGTAGTTTCTTCCTAGATATTTTTCAATTGTTTTGGCTTTGGCAGGTGATTCTACAATCACGAGATACTTATAGGCCATTCAATTAGCTCCTTTCGTGTTCGCTTTCCTACTATATAATATATGTAAAAAACGCACAAATCGTAATACATCATATGCTATATAGAATAGGTTTGTCAAGACTAGGCTTTCTAACATTTCTGTCATTTCTGTTTGACTGTCCGAATTTATAAATAAAAAATGCCTATGATTTATAGATTTTATCCTAAAGCATTAAAATACCCAAAACATTCCAAATAAAATGAGTCAAGACAGCAGCTTCAAAGCGACCCGTGCGTAGATAGACCCAACTTAACGCTAAACCCATGCCCCAATAAATAATAAAACTACCTATATCTGTGGGCGTGTGCACAAGTGCAAATAAAATAGAAGAAACGAGTATGCCTATTTTTGAAGCTGGCTTGAAAAACGCTTGAATCCCGACACGAAAAATTCCCTCTTCGAAAATTGGCCCAATCACACCTGCAAAAATAAGTATAAGCCCTTTAGGAATGGCTTGGACAATTTCTTCAACACTTTGTTGGTTAGAGGTCGTCTCTAGTCCTTCCAGACGTAATAAGAAATCACCAAGTATTCCCACACAAACGATTATCACCAAACCTAACAAGACCACTGGCAAGGTTTCTTTGATTCCTAAAAAAGTCCAAGTTATGAGCTTTTTCTTTTTCAAAAAAGCAACAAATAGATAGACGAAATAGGCACCAAGTCCAACAGCCACTAATCCACTAACAAAGCGAAACCAAAAATTTTCTGTAGAAAATTGAACAACTGAGACCATCATCAAAGGAATTTGATCCAAAATCAAAAAGCCCAGTAGCTGCATACCAAACAACCATCTTTTTCTAACAACCGTTTCCATTTAGACACTCCTAACTACCAACCAAAAGATTAAAATCTGATTAAATAGTACCGAAGTGAACGTAGGTTGTCAATTCACAATTAGTAAAAGTCACAATTCTTCACAAATATCATCAATTGTCTGAACACATTTAGCGCCGTCCTGAATTAATTCATGGCAGCCTGTTGAAAAAGACTGGAAAATACTTCCCGGTACGGCAAATACCTCGCGCCCATAATCCATCGCCGCTTGTGCAGTAATTAAAGAGCCACTATTCTTACGAGCTTCCATCACGCAGACCCCTAAAGATAATCCAGCAATAATGCGATTACGTGCAGGAAAATGATATTTTTTCGGCCCACTCCCATTCACATATTCTGTTAAAACAAGCTGATTCTGCTTCATAGTTTGCTGTAATTCTTTCTTTTCATACGGATAATATACATCTAATCCAGTGCCTAAAATTCCAATTGTCTGACCCCCGTTCTGGATGGCCATCTCATGACTACGACTATCGATACCTTTGGCAAGACCACTGACGATAGTGAACCCTTCTTTGACTATTTTAGGAACCAGAGCTTCAGTCACTCTTAACCCATACGAAGTGGCATAGCGAGCGCCGACGATGCCAATTTTCCTTCTGCTCAACAATTGTAAATTTCCTCTATAAAAAAGAATTGCTGGTGGATTATAAATTTCTCGTAATAATTTAGGATAGACGGCATCTAAAATTGTCATAAATTGGTGTTGGCATTGTCGTATATATAACGCTTCACTATGAATCGTATGGTGTAACCAAGATTGTTCAAATAATTCACGATATTTCTTGATTTCAGCGATTCTAATAATTTCTGTACTGGAAAAATCAACACGCTTTTGTGCGATAGCTTCTTGTAACACTTTTAAGATACCTAAATTGCCAATTCCTTGGCATACCGCTAATTTAAATAATAATTGTCGTTGTAAAATTTCCAACAAAAAACACCTCTTTCACATCTTCTTATAATAAGAATACGTAAAAAAAGTGTTTTATTTTTAAATCATATCTTTTATTGGCGCAAACGTACGTCGATGAATGGGAGTTACACCGTATTTTTCTAACCCGAGAAGATGTTCTTTTGTTCCATAGCCTGCATTGTTTTTAAATCCATATCCAGGATATAATTCATCATATTCTTCCATTAATCGATCTCTTGTTACTTTTGCAATAATACTGGCTGCTGCAATCGAAATGGAGCGTGCATCCCCTTTAATCAAACTTTCTTGTGGTTGGGGAACGTCTAACTGCATTGCATCAATTAACAAATAATCTGGTGCAAAAGCTAAATCGTCAATTGCCATTTTCATCGCTTGTTTAGTTGCTTGATAAATATTAATTTGATCAATGACTCCTTGATCAGCGATACCTAACCCGATAGCGACAGCCTGTTCTTGAATCTGGTTATATAACGTTTCCCGTTTTTTAGCAGATAGCTTTTTTGAATCATTTAAGCCTAATAATTGACAATCCTTCGGTAAAATAACTGCAGCTGTCACAACAGGACCAGCTAATGGTCCGCGGCCTACTTCATCAATTCCCGCAATTAAACGATGGCCTTTTTTATAGGCCGCTTCCTCAAATTGACTCATTTCTTTAAAAAGTTGCCACTCTTTTTCTTTGGCTAACTGGCGACGTTCCCATTGTTTGATCGCTTGTTGCACTCCTGAACGTTCATCTTCTCGCCAGCTTGCTAATCGTTCATCGGTTGCATCAGTGACCGTTAACAGCGCTTCTTTGATTACCTGAATCGACTCTTTTGCCATGTTATTCGTCTCCTAGTTCTTCCCAGCGGTCCAAAGTATACGTACCTAATTTTCCACTGCGAATTTCTAAAATAATCATTTCGCTGGCTCGATTATAATCATCTCTAAAACCACGTTTTTGGCTAATTAACATCAACTGTTCTGGGGCAGGTAAAAATAGCTCTTCCTCTGTTAAACCATATCGTTCCGTTAAACGTTGTGGATAAAAACGTGCAAAAAATTCTAATCCATAAATCGCCAAATCATCTAAATGCAATAATTGATCTTTTATAGCGCCAGTTAAAGCTAATTTTTTCCCAATTTCTTCATCTTCAAATTTTGGCCAGAGAATTCCTGGTGTATCCAGTAATTCCAATTGGGAACCAGAGCGTAACCATTGTTGGCCTTTTGTCACGCCTGGCTTGTTCCCAGTTTGCGCAATTTTTTTTCCGACTAAACGATTCATTAAAGTTGACTTACCAACGTTGGGAATCCCAATACACATTGCGCGAATCGCACGCGGTTTCAAGCCTTTCGCCTGTTCACGAGCCAATTTTTCTTTTAACGCTTCCTTGGCTGCTGGCACAATTTTATTGATTCCTTTATTTTGTTGGGCATTGATGACTAGGGTTTGGTATCCTTTCTTTTGAAAGTAATGTTGCCATTTTTTATTTTGGTCGTTATCTGCTAAGTCCCCTTTATTTAAAAGGACTAATCTTGGTTTTTGTTGGACAATTTGGTCCATCATTGGGTTACGGGAAGAAAGCGGTAACCGCGCATCAACTAGTTCAAATACAATATCGACATATTTGATTTTTTCAGAAACTTCTCTTCTTGCTTTGGCCATATGGCCGGGAAACCATTGAATGGTCATAATCTGTTCAAATCCCTTCTTTAACACATTGTTTCTTTGATTCAATTCTTCAACGAGTCCTGTGTTCCGCGTAGATTCTTGCGAAAAAACACCTTCTCTAGTTTAACATATTTTTCACGGATTTGATTTATTTTCTGCAGTGTTCTTTAAAAAACAAAAAGGCTGAGACAAACTCACTTTGGATTTTGTCTCAGACTTATACACTGGCAAAGTATAGAAAGAAGTAGGTCAAGCTCTTCTCAAGCCTGACTCAAGAATATTTCTGTTTTTACTCGTTATTTCGCATGAAGTAAATTTTCTTTACAATGAATTAACTCTGTTAAAAACTGACAGTACGGTGTAGCAATCCCATAAGCTTTCCCTTTGCGAACAATTGCTCCATTGATATAATCAATTTCGGTTAAACGATGATTGGTTATTAAGTCCTGATACATCGATGGATGGTGCAAACCAATTGTTTCTCGATTATAACACGAGCGGATTTGTTGAAGAACTGCTTGTTTATCTAACGTAACTTGTTCCGCTTCAGCGACTGCTAAAAATTCATTAACTATTTGTTGAACAATTTGATCTGCTTGCTCTGTTTCGCCAAAGTCTGCCATATTACAATCCAACAAAGTACATAAACCATTCATTGTTCCATTTACACAGGCCTTCTTATAAATGGATGATAAAATATTCTCAGAATAACGTGCATTTAAGCCAGCGTTATTTAATACCTTAATGACTGCTTCTGCTGCTTGTTCACTTTGCGCTCCTAAATTTTGTAAATCAATAGAACCATTGCCAAATAATTTTACTTTGCCCGGTCCTTCTAACCCAGCGGTCCACATTGTGTTTCCTAATAAAATATTTTCGTATGGCACGTATTTTTTGATAATATCTTCGTGCCCAATTCCATTTAACAAGCATAAAACTTTCGTATTTTTATTAAGGAAATGTTCTAATGCTTCAAGCATTCCTTCCAGTTGCATTGCTTTTGTAAATAGAATAACTAAGTCTGCTGTAAAATCGATGCTTGCTACTTCTGTCTGAGGATAGATAGGAATTTTAGCGGTCACCACTTCGCCATTAAAATCAGCAACTAACCCGTTTTTTCTTATTGCTTCAATATGTTCTGGCCAACCATCAACAAAAATAACGTCATTTCCTGCTTGATGTAACATTAGTCCAAAACGACTGCCCATAGCGCCAGCACCTGCGATAATAATCTTCATTTCTTTTCCTCCGTTCAATTTTTTATTTTTAGGTAAAAATCTGCTAAGAAAATCTCTATCTCTTACTTTTATAGCAATAAAAAGGCAAAACATATGTTATATTATAAGTGATCTATTTGTTATTTTTTATCCAAGCACATTTGTGTAAGCGCTTTTAAAAAGAAAGGGAGTTTCTGATGAATATTCAGCTTTTAAAGTACTTCATTGAAATTGTTAATACCCGCAGTTTATCGGCGGCCGCTCGCAATTTATTTGTCACCCAACCAACACTTTCTTTAGCATTGAAAAAAATGGAATCTGAGTTAGGCACAGCGTTGTTTGATCATTCTGATCAACCGTTTCAATTAACCGATACAGGTCTTTATTTATATGAACATGGCCAAGAAGTTGTTTTTCAATTCGATCAATTGGTAACAGATATTCGTGAAATGAACCAGAAACCAGTTAAAAAGCAATTGCGTTTAGGCTTAACTACTTTATTTGCTGTACAATTTATGAAAGAAATTTCACGATTTTTAACAACCCATCCACATGTGAATTTAATATTACAGCAAGATGGCTCGCCAAAATTACAAACGATGTTAGCAAATAAAGAAATTGATATGGGGCTAATTTCTTTCCCAAATACCTTACCTGAAATTATTCATATTGAACCTTTAGAAACGACTACCAAAGGCTACCATGTTTATGTCGTGGTACCAGAATCAAATCCTCTCTCTCAACATGAAAAATTAACTTTTAAAGATTTGAAAGATCAACGATTTTCATCGTTAAGTGATAATTTTATGATGTGTTGGTGTAAAGTTTGTGACATCTTTTCTAGTAATCCGACCATCACGACCTGTCCCTGTAACTTGTGTTAAATCAATCTTTTTTTCTTGGGCAATTTTAAGGACTGCTGGGGAATAACGACCATTATTTTTTTGATGGGACGTCGCAGTGCTTGTTGTTTCAACCGTTTCATGTTCTTGTGCTTGTTCCGCACTTGCTTCTTTCACTGGTGCTAAAGTAGCTTCTTCTGTTTTTTCGGTTGTTTCTTCTGTCTCTAACGTCATCACCGCTGTTCCGATGGGCACATCTGTATCTAGAGAAATCAGAAATTCTTTTACTACACCATCAAAATCTGATGGGACTTCCGTGGTGACTTTATCAGAAACGACTTCCATTAAGGGATCATAGCGTTTCACTGAATCTCCTGGTTTAACTAACCATTGGACAATGGCTGCCTCTGTGACACTTTCGCCTAGATGAGGCATTTTGATTTCTTTTGTGGCCATTTATTTTTTCCTCCTTGCTTCAATTAAAATTCTGCTAATTCTTTCATTGCTGCTAATACTTGCTCTTCATTGATTAAAAATTCTCTTTCTAAAGGTAATGCATAAGGCATGCTTGGACAATCAGGTCCTGCAAGTCGTTGAATCGGTGCATCTAAATCAAAGAGAGCATCTTCTGAAATCATTGCCGCAATTTCACTCATCACGCTGCCTTCTTTATTGTCTTCTGTTACGAGTAAGACCTTCCCTGTTTTCTTAGCTGCAGCTACTAATGTTTCGCGATCTAAAGGATATAATGAGCGAACATCGACGATTTCGGCATCAATTCCTTCAGCGGCTAGTTTTTCCGCCGCAGCTAAAGCTAATTGCAAGGTCATGCCGTAACTAATCACGGTTAAATCACTACCCGTTCTAACGACATTGGCTTTGTCAATTGGTACGATATAATCATCTGCAGGCACTTCATCTTTTAGTAAACGATATAAACGCTTATGTTCGTAAAAAATGACTGGATCATCGGAACGAATCGCTGCTTTAATCATCCCTTTTGCATCATAAGGATTAGAGGGGGTCACCACTCTTAATCCTGGTTGTCCACAAAAAACTTTTTCTGTAGACTGAGAATGATACAGCCCACCACGAACACCGCCGCCATAAGGTGTCCGATAAACGATTGGCGCAGTCCAATCGCCTTTTGTTCTATAGCGCATTGTCCGAGCCTCTGATAACAATTGATTGGTTGCAGGCAAAATGTAATCCGCAAATTGAAATTCACCAATTGCGCGATAGCCCATTAAACCTAAGCCGACAGCTAAACCACCAATTAAGCCTTCTGTTAACGGTGTATTAAAACAACGCTCGTCACCGTATTTAGCAGCCAAGCCCTTTGTTACACCGAACACGCCGCCTTTGTCGCCGCCGACATCTTCTCCAAAAATAACTACTTTTTCATCACGAGCCATTTCTTCAGAAATTCCTAAGTTAATTGCTTCTAAATAAGTCATCTCAGCCATTATATTTCTTCTCCTCTTCTCTTATTTTGCATACACTTCTTCTAAAATTGATGTCGGTACAGGATCTGGCATTGCTTCTGCTTCATCCGTTGCTTGATTGATTTCTGCACGAATTTCTTCATCAATTTTGGAAATGTCTTCGTCTGTTAAATAGCCCTCTTCTAATAATTGTTTTTCAAAAAGCTTCACTGCATCGTTCTTTTTCATCTCTTCAATTTCTTCTTTTGAACGATAAACAGATTGATCATCGTCAGCGGAATGAGAAGTCAAGCGAGAAACCATTAATTCAATCAATTTTGGTCCTTTTTTCTCGCGAGCCGCTTTTACTGCTTCTTTAAATGCTAGATAGACTTCAGTAAAATCACTACCATCAACGGTTACACCTTCAAAGCCATAAGCTTTCGCGCGATCGGCCATTCGTTTATTGGCATACTGTTCTTCAATTGGGACAGAAATCGCATATTCATTATTTTCAACCACAAAAATGACTGGTAATTTTTTTACGCCTGCAAAGTTCATAGCTTCTTGGACTTCTCCTTGATTGGCAGAGCCTTCCCCAGTGGTGGTCAATGCAACAAAATCAGCTTTTTGAAGTTGCGCTGCATAACCAACACCTGTCGCTAATGGCATTTGTGTACTTACTGTTGAAGAGAAGGAAACAATATTATGCTCTTTTGAACCATAATGATTCGGCATTTGACGACCATGGGAAGAAGGATCCGCTTCTTTTCCAAAAGAACCCATTAAAATATCTTTGGAGGTCATGCCCCAAACCAAGCACGCGGTCATATCACGATAATACGGTAAAAAATAATCTTTTTGAGGATCAAAAGCCATCGCTACTTGTGCAACTTCTGCCCCTTGACCAGAAATATTGAAAGAGGTCTTACCAATCCTTGTTAATTGCCACAACCGTTCGTCTAAACGACGTCCTCGTAGTACTTGACGATATGCCTGAATCAATTCTTCTTTTGATAAACCCGATTTTTTAAGCGTTTTCATTTTCATCAACCTTTCTCTATTTGTGAATCGCTAAGCCATAAGTATCTAAGGCTGCTTCTTGCAATACTTCTGTCATTGTTGGATGCGCGTGGATTGCTTCACCAATTTCAATGGGCGAGGCATCTAAATACATGGCAGTACTTGCTTCGGCAATTAAATCCGTGACATGTGGCCCAATCATAGAAACCCCTAATAAATCATCGGTCTTCTTGTCACGAATTACTTCTATAAAGCCATCTGTTTCTCCATAAACAAGTGATTTACCATTACCATTAAAATTAAAGGTGCCAATCACTACTTCTTTATCTTCTGGTAAAGTTTCTCTAGTATAGCCGACACTTGCTATTTCAGGATTTGTATAAACACCTCGAGGCACGTTTGTATAATTTAAAGGTTCCACTGTCTCGCCTAAAAGATGCTGAACAGCTAACTCTCCTTCTTTCATAGCCACATGGGCTAGTTGAAGTGTATCGATACAATCACCAATCGCATAAATATGTCCTTCTGTGGTTTGATAAAATTCATTTACTTCAATGCCTTTGTCAGTATATTTCACTGAGGTATTCTGTAACCCTAACTTATTGATATTGGGTTGACGACCAATTGCTACCATGACTTTGTCAACAGTGAGGCTTTCTTGTCCTGCAACTTCTACTTGAACCTTTTGTCCAGTAACTTTCGCTTCTTGGACTTTGCTACCTAATAAAATGTTAATTCCTCGTTGCTCTAAACGTTTCTTTAATTCTTTAGAAATTGTTGCACTTTCATTTATAAGTAACCGATCCAAAAATTCAATGATAGTTACGTTGACACCTAAACTATTTAATAAAGAAGCCCACTCGACACCAATAACGCCACCACCAATAATTGCAATTGATTCTGGTAGCTCTTCTAATTCAAGCATCCCATCAGAAGATAAGATAAATTCTTCATCCAGTGGCAAATTAGGTAACGTTTTAGGACTAGAGCCTGTCGCAATAATGACATTTTTAGGAACGATAATTTCTTCTTCTCGTGTTGGATCATTAAACGTAACTGCCACTGCGCCAGAGACTGGTGAAAAAATGGAGGGACCTAAAATCGCACCTTCGCCTGCTAAAATTTTGATTTTATTTTTCTTGCATAAGCCTTCAACACCTTTGTGCAACTGCTCAACAATTCCTTCTTTTCGTTGTTGTATTTTAGAAAAATCAATGGACGCTGCCTCTGTTTCAATCCCAAAAGAAGCCGCTTGTTTTAAGGTATCAAAAACCTCTGCGCTTCTTAATAAAGCTTTTGTAGGGATACAGCCTTTGTGCAAACAAGTGCCACCTAATTTGTATTTTTCAACAATTGTGACATTTAGCCCTTTTTGTGCGGCTCGAATTGCTGCTACATAGCCTCCTGTTCCGCCACCTAAAATCAGTAAATCTGTTTGTTCCGCCATTTTGATCACTCCTGCTCAATTTTTGCTTCACTATAATTTAAAGCTTGTTCTTCCCCTGTTAATACTCGATTGACGCCTTCATATAAAGCAGCCATCTCCATTTCACCTGGGTAAACCTTAATTGGTGCAATCCAAGTGACTTTTTGACTAATTTCTTGAACAACGGTTTGCGAATAGGCTGCGCCCCCTGTTAAAATAATTGCCTCAATTGTGCCTTCAAGAACCACGGCCATCTCGCCAATACTTTTTGCGATTTGGTAACACATTCCTTTTAAATAGTAATTTGCTGTTTGATCACCTGCAGCTATTTGTGCTTGGATATGCCGTAAATCTGTTTCACCTAGGTATGATTTAAGGCCGCTATTACCCGCAATTAGCTTTTTCACTTGGCTAATCGTTAACTCCTGTTCAAGTATCCATTGCGCAAATTCAACGAGCGGTAAGGCACCACTGCGTTCTGGCGTATAAGGACCTTCACCATCAAGCCCATTTACCACATCCACCATGCGGCCTTTTTGATGCGCCCCCAAGCTAATGCCCCCACCTAAATGAACAACGATAAAATTGCTTTGCTCATATGTTTTCCCTAAATCCTCAGCGATTTTTCGAGCGACCGCTTTTTGATTTAAGGCGTGACCAACGCTACGCCGGTGAATGCCTTTTAATCCGGAAATCCTGGCTAATGGCTGTAGCTCATCTACAACAACAGGATCGACAATAAAGGCTGGCACGTGATATTTTTCTGCAAACTCATTAGCTAAAATCGCCCCTAAATTTGAAGCATGGGTATTAAAGCGTTCTGTCCGCAAGTCTTCTAGCATTTGTTGATCGACAAGATACGTACCGCCAGGAATAGGCTTAAGCAAACCACCACGCCCCACGACAGCGGCTAATTGTGTGATGTTATGTGTTTCTAAAAATTCCGCGATCATTTGTTTTCGAAATGGTGTTTGACTGACAACATTTTCAAAAGGTGCCAATTCTTGGACGCTATGTCTAAGCGTTTCTTCCGCCAAGCAATCATGATTAGCAAAAAGCGCTAACTTAGTGGAGGTCGAGCCAGGATTAATAACCAATACTGTTTCCATTGTTTTCTGCTCCTTTTTTTAAACTTGTCTCATGGCAAATCTTAATGAATGGAATTTGCTTTCTGTCGAATCGCTTCTAGATGTTAAAACGACTGGGACTTTTGTGCCAACAATCGTTCCTCCCACCTTGGCGTGCCCAAACAAGGTTAATGATTTGTATAAACAATTTCCAACATCAATAGTTGGGACCACTAAAATATCTGCATCCCCCATGATAGGACCGCTGTAACGTTTATGCGCAACCGCTTCTTCAGAGGTCGCTAAATCAAGCGAAAGTGGCCCAAAAACCGTAGCCTCTTGTTGATCATTAAAATGTGCCGTGACTTCTTTTGCTAAAACAGACGAAGGCATTTTAGGATTGAAATTTTCCGCTGCGCTTAACAAAGCAATTTTCGGGTGATGCAGTCCCAATTTTTGGGCGACTTCTTTAGCATTTTCAACAATTTCAATGAGGGTCGCTTGAGTGGGAGCGATATTCATCGCACAATCGGTTAACAAGAAGGTTTTTCCTGCAGGCAGCTCCACCATTGCTACATGGGAAAGAATCGGTTTATTTTTTAATTGATGCTCACTTTTCAACATTTCTTTTAGTAATGTGTGGGTCTGAATAATTCCTTTCAATAAAATTTGTGCTTGACCAGTTGCAACTAGACTGACAGCTTCCCGTGCTACCGCGGCCTCATCTGAGCAATGAACATATTTCCAGAGATTTTCAGTATCAAGATTTTCGTTTGTATCAAATACAATAAACTGCAACGGTTGCTCGGCTTCTTTTAGTGCTTTTTTAACTAACTGTAAAATCTCTGGTTGTGAACCTCCTGCAATTGAAACAGTGATCATTTTCTCACCTCATTTTTTCTTCTTTACACTTTAAATCTACCTTAGTATGTAAGCGCATACAAATTGTTAATTTTTATGTCCTTATTAATATTTTTTATAGAGAAAGAAAAGCTTAGTAAATCAAGCTTTTCTTTCTCTAAACAATTGTTATCTAATTTACTTTTCATGAAAAAACTTCTTTTCTAAGAATGAAAGGAAAACTTATGCTTCGGCACAACTGTTTATTTATGTCAGATCCTAAAGCATGTTATACTTTAGATACTTATTTTTAGGAGGAATTAAATGGCACTACTACTATTCTTTTTGTTTATCGCCCTACTAGGATTTGGTATATTAAAAATTAATAACCGCAGTATCCTCGGCGGTATCACTCTGGCTTCCGGTACCTTATTGTCATTAGTCACCTTACTATTTATCGGATTAGACAAAATTTATTTACATTTTAAGAATGGCGACCTAATTACCTTGGCCATTGCTTATCTATTAATTCCCGCTGTGTTTATCGGCATTTGCCTTTACTTTATTTTTAACTCACGTACGATGCAAACGAAAGAAGGCAAAAGTGTCACGGCTAAATTGTCGGCGGGCTTAGGGCTGAACTTATTAATTGCTTTACCAGCCTTTCTATATTTATTATCAGTTGGCACAGCGCAAATACCTTATGTGCTTTTTCTGTTCTTACTTTTTCTATTGTTAATGGATCTTTTGCTGACCTTTCTATTTGCTGCTTACGTCTTGTATTCATGGATGTACCAAATGATTCCTTTAAAAAAAGCGGTTGATTATATCATTGTTTTAGGTTCGGGAATTCGTAGCGAGGAAGTACCTCCACTTTTGAAGAGTCGGTTAGATAAAGGAATTGAATATTATGAAAAAAATCCCACCGCTAAATTTGTAGTCAGCGGTGGTCAAGGTCCTGACGAACCTGTGGCCGAAGCTTTCGCAATGAAAAAATATTTGCTTTCACAAAATATTCCTGCAGAAGCAATTTTGATGGAGGACCAATCCACAACCACTTATGAAAATATGTTGTTTTCTAAAGCAATAATTCAGGCAGATTGGCAAAAGATGCCGTCTGATTCTAAACAACCCTCTGTTATTTTTTCAACAAATAACTATCATGTCTTACGAGGAGCTATGTATGCCCATCGTGTCGGCTTAAAAGCTGAAGGTGTCGGGGCGCCAACTGCCTTATATTTTTTACCAACTGCTCTAATCCGAGAATACATTGCCTTACTGGTTCATGATAAGCGAATTGTGCTTTTTGTTTTTCTACTTGTCACTCTTCTTTTAGGAATCAGTATCTTACCCATCTAAAAAAACAGCGACTCACATTTTTGTGAGTCGCTGTTTTTATTCTTTTAATATAAAAAGGTTTAATGAACGTAATTGGCTATCAATGCAATCAGCCATAAATGAAGCGGATAGAATCCGTAAAATAAATATTTGAAAAATGGTGCTTTGCTTCCTCTCTCACCATTGTAAAGCGATATAAATGGTAACACAGTGATAAACATAAAATCAGAATTATAAGCTAACATTTCAATTGTCGTTGGCCAATCTCCCAACCATTGAAAACTTGTAACTAAGAAAAAGAGCGCTAATGCACCATATAAACAGTTCCGTAAGACAAGTCTCTTTCTGGCTAAATACGTAATCAACATAAAAGGTAACATCACAATGCCACCTTCAGCAAACATTGCTCCTATTCCTAAAATTGCTAATATACTAATCAATAAAACAATTTTTAAACTGATTTTTGGCATCTCTAGCATCGCTTTTGTCACAATTAACATACTGACACCCAGGGCTAAGGTGAAGAAAATATTGTTGTGAACAGCAACAGCTGGATTATTCACTAAATGATTTAGAAGCGTATTTCCAACAAACATGATTGCTGCCCAAATATACAAACGACCATTGTAACGATAAACATTCCGTGTATAGTTGAACCCTTCTACAGCCATGTAACCAAAAAATACACCGACACAACGAGTAATTACATGAAAAATCAGTGCCCATTCTGGCGGAACAAAATAACTAATATGGTCAAGAACCATTAACCCCATCATCAATAACTTTAAGCGATTTGCGTTCATGAATCGTCTCCTTTATTTTTTCTACAGAAACTATCATATCTTTTTATATAACAGAAAACAACGAACATTCTTGTTAGATTCAACCATTCTTTTTGTCACTTCCGTTAAACTTGGTACCGCAAAGATAAATCTTCAAATAAATAATGTTGGTATTTAAATTGTTCAAAATGAATTTTTCGAATTTCTTGCTTAATGGCTGTTAAGCATTCATCGACCGTCATCAATGATTCTTCTTTCAGAAGCGCCTCTTCTATTAATAATTTGCATTGGCAATCAATCAATAAAAGTTGACTATAGAATGTGTAAAATGTTTCTTTATTTAATTTTTCAATCAAATTTTTAGCTTGATTCTGCAGCTTTTGATAACATTTGGTCAATTTTTGATAATCCATTAAATCAACTAACTGACCTTGTTTTAACATGTTACTAAAGTCTAAATCCCAAAGCATTTCTTTAGTCGGCTGTTGCAATAAATAATACATAGAATGACTACTAATAATTTCAGTGGTCGGTTCTTCAATTGTTTCATAAAAAGTCACAAAATATTCTCGCTCAATCACAGTAATAATTTCTTCTTCTGAAAGCTCACAATCTTCTAAATTTTGATAGAATATCAATAATTTAATCCGCTCATCTATTTTATTCAGCGAAGCGACTAATTCAGGAAAAAGAACCGACTGACAATTCTCTACTAATTCTCTTGCCTTATTTTGTTCATTTTTATAAAAGCTGTATAACTTTTTCCGCTGTTTTAACGAGTTTAATAAGTTATCGGGTATATTCCAGTAATATTGTTTCTTCATAGCATTCCCACTCTTCTTTTTTATGTACAATTTTACAAAATTGGTCTTAGCCAATTTCGTCTCTAGTTATTCTATCAAAAAAGTGACGCTTTTTTACTGACAATAATTACTCGTTTTACGCCCAAAAAGTGAAAACTCAGCTGTTAAGTAATTATTGGGGCTTGTTTCTCGCGGGCCGAAAAAACTTTTTCCTTTTAAAAGTCCAGAAAAAGACCTACACTAGATATAGACATATAGACAAACGTTGGAGGGATTTAAATGGATTTACACTTAACGAATAAATTAGCATTAATTACTGGTTCAACCAAAGGAATTGGCAAAGCAATTGCGATTGAAATGGCTCGTGAAGGGACCGATGTCATTATCAATGGGCGCAATGAAGCCGAAGTAATCAAAGTTGTTGAAGAAATACAAACAATGTTTCCAGACACTCATCCTCAAGCAGGAACTGCCGATATTTCCATTGAAAGTCAACGAACTACTTTACTTGAAAAATTCCCTAAAGTCGACATTTTAGTGAACAATATGGGGATTTTTGAGCCAATGGAATACTGGGACATCGATGACGCCACTTGGGAAAAATTTTTTACTGTGAACGTGTTGTCAGGCAATGCATTAGCAAAAGCTTATCTACCTAAAATGCTTGCACAAGATTTT
Source organism: Enterococcus sp. AZ050 (assembly GCF_051715085.1). Taxonomy (NCBI): domain Bacteria; kingdom Bacillati; phylum Bacillota; class Bacilli; order Lactobacillales; family Enterococcaceae; genus Enterococcus; species Enterococcus sp. AZ050. The sequence continues at coordinate 350,942 of NZ_JBIOTC010000001.1, forward strand.
GGTCGCATTATTTTCATTGCTAGCGAAGAAGCGGTGATGCCTTCTGGCGAAATGCCCCAATATAGCATGACAAAAACGATGAATCTTTCCTTAGCTAAAAGTTTATCTAACTTAACTGTTGGCACACATGTCACCGTTAACACGGTTATGCCTGGCTCAACCCTTACCGAAGGTGTAGAAAAAATGTTGGAAGATATGTACGCTGATTCAGACATTCCCAAAGAGGATTGGGAAAAAGATTTCATGAAAAATCATCGTTCTCGTTCACAAATCCAACGGCTCATTCGACCAGAAGAAATTGGTCGTTTTGTTACCTTTGTGGCCAGCCCAGATTCTTCTTCTTTCTCAGGAGAAGCCTTAAGAATCGATGGCGGCTTAGTTCCAACAATCTTCTAAAATAAACAAAAAAGACAGCCAGCAAAAATTCACATTTTTTGCTGGCTGTCTTTTTAAGCATATTAATTGATTACTTACCAAAAGTAAGTTATATTTATCTCGAATTCGAAATAAAAAGAGGTGAAACAATGACCCAACAGCAAGAAGCTTTAAAAGCCTATATCGGTTTATTAAGAACCAGCCATCGACTAGAGCAACTTGCCAAGCAAGATGTCACTTGTTATGACTTAAACATTACAGAATTTTCAGTGTTAGAGCTGTTACTCCATAAAGGTCCTCAGACCATCCAAAAAATTAAGGAGAAAATTTTAATTGCTAGCAGTAGCACCACTTATGTTATTGACCAATTACATAAAAAAGGCTATGTAACGCGCACCCCCAGTGAAAAAGACCGACGCATTACTTACGTCGAATTAACAGAAGCTGGAAAAACATTAATTGAAGAAATTTTTCCGATGCATGCAAAGCGAATTGCAGAAGCATTTGAACAACTCTCTTCCGAAGAATTAACACTTCTTCAAAAAACTTTACGAAAAATAACAAATGAAACGAAATGAGGAAATAATGATGAAAAAAGAAGATCAATTATTAGGAATCCACCACGTTACGGCTATGACAAGTGATGCAGAAAAAAACTATCACTTCTTTACAGACGTTTTAGGGATGCGTTTAGTCAAAAAAACAGTGAATCAAGATGATATCTATACTTACCACACCTATTTTGCCGATGATTTGGGTACACCAGGTACAACCATGACCTTTTTCGATTTTCCCAATAACCCTAAAGGATTAAAAGGAACCAATACAATTTCAAGAACAGGGTTCCGGGTTCCTTCAGATGCAGCTTTGACTTATTATGAAAATCGCTTCAATGAATTTGCTGTCAAACACACAGGTATTTCTGAAGAATTTGGCAAAAAAGTCCTTCGCTTCTGGGATTTTGATGATCAAGCGTATCAATTAATCTCTGATGAATTAAATCAGGGCGTTGCAGCGGGCACCCCTTGGAAAAAAGGACCTGTCCCTACAGAATTTGCGATTTATGGCTTAGGACCTGTCGAAATAGCTATTTCCTATTTTCATGAATTCAAAGAAGTCTTTGAAGAAATTCTAGGCTTTCACGTAGTGGCACAAGAAGGCAATCGCTATTTACTAGAAGTTGGCCAAGGTGGCAATGGTGCCCAAGTCATTTTGGTAGACGATGATACTAGCTCACAAGCGCAACAAGGATATGGTGAAGTACATCACGTTGCATTCCGCCTAGCGGATCGTAAATCACTTGGGACTTGGCAAGCGCTCTTTGATCATTTAGGCTTACAAAACTCTGGCTATGTCGATCGTTATTACTTTGAATCATTGTATGTTCGTATTGGGCATATTTTAGTCGAATTAGCCACCGATGAACCAGGATTTATGGGGGATGAACCTTACGAAACATTAGGAGAAAAGTTATCTCTTGCGCCATTTTTAGAAAACCGTCGTGAGTATATTGAGAGTGTGATCAAGCCTTTCAATACAAAACGAGCCTAAGGAGGAAAAAACATGCATTCAATTTTAAAAAAAGGACATCCTGAAGCACCTGTCTTTGTGCTACTTCACGGTACAGGTGGTGATGAAACATCTCTCCTGCCAATTGCCCAAGAACTAAATAAACAAGCTACTGTGCTAAGTATTCGTGGTGATGTTTCAGAAAATGGAATGAATCGTTATTTTAAGCGCCTAGCGGAAGGTCATTATGACTTAGAAGATCTAGAAAAACGCGGCGAGGCGCTTCATAAGTTTATTCAACAAGCCGCTAACGAGCATCAATTTTCATTGGATAAAATTATTTTTATTGGCTATTCAAATGGGGCCAATATCGCTATTCAATTATTGCTTACTCATCCCGATAGTTACCATCAAGCTGTCCTCTATCATCCCATGTTTCCTGTTGAATTGACCAATCAACCAGACTTGACCGACACTTCTGTTTTATTATCTCTAGGAGAGCATGACCCGATTGTCCCACTTCCTGAAAGTATGCGTGTGATTCAATTATTTCAGAATCATGGAGCAACCGTACAAGAGGTTTGGACACAAAGTCATCAATTAACTTATCAAGAAATTAAGGAAACACAAACTTGGTTGGCACATCTGCCCTCTTAACAAAAAAGTGAGGTCGGGACAGAACCGTTTAGCTCCGAGAAATAAGAAGAAATTTCCGAAAATTGCTCTTTAATTTTTGGAGAATTTCGGCTTATTTCCGAAGGAGTTAGTTCTGTTCCCGCCGTTTATCAGGTTTTGAGCCTGGGACAAAAATCTCTTTGGATTTTTGTCCCAGGCTCACTTTTTCTATTTTAAGATAATTCACTGTCTGAGCTTCTTTTTATTCTGCCATTTGAACAACTATTTTACCAACTGCATGGTGCGTTTCACTGAGTGCATGTGCATCATAAATCCCTTGTCTAGAAAAAGGGAAAACTTCACCAATAATTGATTTCACTTTTCCAGCTGCCATCAAATCAGCAATTTTTTGTAATTGTTCTCCATTTGGTTGAAGCCAAATACTTTCAGCAGAAATATTTTTTTCGGCTGCCAATTGTTTATCTTCAATGCCCACAATTGAAACAAGACGACCTGTGTTTGGTTTTAAGACGTCAAAACTATTTTTTTGAACCTCACCACCCATTGTATCAAAGACCAAATCAACATCAGTTAATACCTCTACAAAATTCGTTGTATGATAATCAATCACTTCATCTGCACCAATTTTTTTCAGTAAGGCATGATTTTTTGCGCTAGCGGTCGTGATGACATGTGCGCCCGCTTCTTTTGCTAGTTGAATCGCATAAGTACCGACCCCACCTGCACCAGCATGAATTAAAACAGTTTCTCCTTCTTTAAGGTGACCATGATCAAACAATGCTTGCCAAGCGGTTAAACCAGCCAACGGAACGGCAGCCGCTTCTTCAAAGCTAATTGTTTCAGGGATTTTTGCTAATAAATGATCATCCACAATCGTTACTTCTGCATAGGTACCAAAACGAGTGGTTTCAGGACGAGCAAAAACTTTATCGCCAACTTGCCAATCCGTTACTTGACTCCCCACCTCTGTAATCACACCAGCGACATCCCAACCAAGAATAATCGGAAAGGACCAATCAAACATCTGTTTTAAATATCCTTCACGCAATTTCCAATCAATCGGATTAATTGATGTCGCGTATTCTTTTACCAACACTTGATGTTCCGATAATTCTGGCAGTGTTACTTCTGCTTCTTCAAGTACCTCTTTACTTCCGTACTGATTAATCACAACAGCTTTCATAAACCAACTTCCTCTCATTTGTTTCATTTTTCACACTTTTAGTATACGCCTATTGCCTTCTTTTTATATAAGAATATGCTTTAGTTAAATTGAGAGAAAGTAGCTGTTTTTAGTCTATTATTCATAACGTAAAGATTCAATTGGATCTAATTTGGCTGCTCTTCGAGCTGGTAAAGTTCCTGCTAAAAAAGCAATAAACATAATAACTAAGATAATCATTAGTGAAGATGGCAATGAAAATTGAATTAATTTAAATCCTGTTAAAGCCTTTAAAAAAGAATCCGTTGCCAAACGATTAACTAAATTTCCAACCCCAACAGCTCCTAAAATGCCTAACATTGAGCCAAAAAAGCCAATTAAAGCCGCCTCAACACTAAAAATTGTAAAGACTTTCCCATTGCTAAGACCCATGGCTTTCATTAAACCAATTTCTCGCGTTCTTTCTTGGACAGACATATACAGCGTGTTAATAATGCCAAAGCTTGCAGCTAACAAGGCAATTGCACCAAACATGGTTAAAACACCAGTGATTGCATTGATTATATTACGAATCATACCAATTTCATCTTCGACAGTAGTCGCTAAATAGCCAGCTTTATCTAAGTCTTTTTTGATGTCCTTAATCTGCTCTGGCGTGCTGTCTTTTTTAACTTCAGCAATAATCATCGCGTATTGATTTTTTAAATGTTCTGGAAGATCTGCTTGATTGATTGAGACAACTTTATCAATCAATACTTTATTCATCAGCGAGAGCCCATTTTGAATGACACTGGTATTTCTAACGCCAACAATTTTTGCTTCAATAACTTGCTCTTGTCCTTTCAAGGAACTTGAGATACCTAATTGAACTGTTTCTCCCACGGCAGCTTTACTAGATGTATAGCCGAGTGCCTTTACATATTCTGGTGACAAATTAATTTCGAAGTCCTGGCTCGTTTGCGAAACTTTACGGCCAGCCGCTAAATCAATGGTCATCTCATCTAGCGCAGAAGTTGCTGAAAATACATATTTATGCTTATCTGCTCCTTTTATATAATCGATAGCAACGGATTTCATTGGTTCCACTGATGTAATATCCGAGATTTTTTTAATCTTCTCAATATCTTTTTCAGCAAGCATACTTTGTTGTTGAATCGTACTGGTTTTTTTCTCTGGATTATATTTACTTGGTTCTGTTCCGTTACCAACATTCATCTCCATTTTTGGCTGAATAAATAGCTGATTTGCACCACCGACACTGCCGACTTGTTTGTCAATATAATCATTTACACCAATATTGACTCCTGTAGTTAAAGCTATGGTAAATGCTCCAATAAAGATTGCAATAATGGTCAATACGGTTCGGCCTTTATTACGCATTAAATTGGTACTAGCTGATTTTAAAATATCTCTAAATTTCATTTACTCATCTCCTCCTACAATCAAGCCGTCTCGAACATGAACTTGCCGATCACAACGTGCTGCTAAATCTGGATCATGTGTCACAATAATTAAGGTAATTCCTTTATTTTTATTTAAATCAAATAATAATTCTTCAATTTTCTTCCCAGTGGCAGAATCTAAATTTCCTGTAGGTTCGTCCGCAAAAATAATTTGCGGATTATTAACTAAAGCACGCGCTATGCATACCCGTTGTTTTTGACCACCAGATAAATTATTCGCTTTGTTTTGAACTTTATCTTCCAAACCGACTGCTTTTAACGCATCTAAAGCCATCTTTTTCCTCTTGCTACCGGAAATTCCACCAATTTTTAATGGTAAAAGAACATTATTTAAAACTGTATCCTTGGCATTCATAAAGAATTGTTGAAAAACAAAACCAAATTCTTCATTTCTCGTTTTATTCAGCACTTTCTTTCTAATACTAGTAACATTTTTACCATTTAAATAAATATCTCCTGAAGTTGGTTGATCTAACAATGCCAAAATGTGCATAAATGTTGATTTCCCAGAGCCACTTTTACCAATTATGGCCACAGATTCACCTTTTTCAACTTTTAAATCAACACCTTTTAACGCATCAAATTTTGTTTCGTTCTTTCCATAACTTTTTTTAATATTTTTTGCTTCAATTACCGCCATGTTACCCCTCCATTTTTCATTCTTTGTCGTTTACTTATTTACAAAGTTTTTTACTCTTTTCATACTCCTTTCTTCTCTTTCTATTTTGACGGAAGCCCTTTCCTTTGTCATGGTACTTCCGATGTATCTCTCAATTAAAACAATAAGAACATGTTCCAAATTCACCTCATTGAACATGTTCTTATTAATTAGTTATGCATTTACGCGTTTAATTTCACGATGTTTATTCAATAAATAGGCCAAACCAAGATTAATGCCAACAAAGCAACTGATTGTCAGAAGAAGTGGTAGGACAGTAAAACCAGTGGATTGATAACCAACCATTGCTTGCAAGACATGGAGCATTCTCAGGCGCATTGGTGCCCCCCCTAATTGTGCAATCGTGCCCAGTAAAATAGGAATCATTAATAACAGCAATAAAACAATGAGTTTTTTTACGCCATCTATCCGATCATTAAAGACACCTGCTAACAAGCCAAGTGAGCCGCTAAGCATTAGTAAGATAAAAAAGAGCAACCACGACATGAAAAAGTTTCCTTGCGCATAGACATCAATTAATTTCATTGATAATTGAAAATGAGAAATGAAATTGCCGCTAAATACTTTAATCAGTACAAGTACAGCCAAGGATCCAACCAAAGATAAAATAGCATTACTTACAAAATTCACCAAAAAAATCGTCCAGCGGGAAAGCCCGTTTTGAATAAACAGTTTAAAATCTGTGTTTACCCCTAAAAATGATAGTATCCCCATAAAAACCAGACAAGGAATTACTGCATCAGAGCTGACAGTGTTCACGTCGTTAGAAAAGAGCAACCCAATAAGAGGAAAAAGAATGCCGAACAAAGCATAAAAGCCAAAATAAATTGCTAAAGAACGGACTTGATAAATAACACGATACCGCAAAGCTGTTTTAAATTTCATTTTACTTTTCCTTCTTTCTATTGGTTAATTGTACAAAATATGTTTGTAAATTTAGCGGCGCAATTTGAACCTCTGCTTTTTCAGTCGGCAAGTCGCCGTACACGTAAGCCGTAACTGCTCCACCTAAAGTGTCCATGCCTAAGATTTCCAATGACTGAGTATAGCGCTCTACTTGTTCTTTCGGCCCAGAAACAATGCGACCGTTTTTCAAAATTGTTTCAATAGATTCTGCGCGAATCAATTTTCCTTGATCAATGATGATAATATCTTCTAATAAATTCGCAATTTCTTCAATCAAATGGGTAGAAATCACAAACGTACGGGGACGTTCTTGGTATGTCTCAATTAAATAAGTATAAAATAATTCCCGATGATTGGCGTCTAAACCTAAGACTGGCTCATCTAAAAAAATATACTCACAGGGGACGGATAGCGCCACTATTAGTTTAGCAATACTCCGATAACCAGTTGATAATTTTTTGAATGTCTTTTTACCATCTAAACCAAAATCGCTTAACATTTGTTCGGCTAAAGACCAGTCAAAGGATCCATAAAAACCTTCAGTCGTTTTAAAAATATCTTTAATTTTTAACTGAGGAGGAAACAAATTATCTTCACTCATTAAGTAAATATGAGTCAAAGCAGCCTCATTATCGGTCACTGTTTCTCCCGCCAATTTAACGGAACCTGAAGTGGCAAAACTTCGATTATTTATGATATTTAATAACGTACTTTTACCAGCCCCGTTTCTGCCTAAGAGCCCATAAATCGTTTCTTTTTCAAAAGTAATTGAAATATTATCTAGTGCTTGTTTTTGATGATATTTTTTACTTACTGATTCCACCCGCAAACTCATGCGTCATACCCTCTTTCAATTAGTTGTTTTAATTGTTCAGCTGTAATCCCTAATTTTTTAGCTTCTGCGACAACTTCTAAGACTTCTTTATTTAAAAATTCTTCTTTCCGTGCACTTCTTACTCTCTCTTGAGCGCCTGGTAAAACAAACATGCCAATCCCCCGTTTCTTTTCAATCAACTGTCGTTCTACTAATAAATTCATTCCTTTTAAAACGGTGGCTGGATTGATTTGGTAACTTTTTGATATTTCTGTGGTTGAGGGAATTTGTTCGCCTTCTAAGTAAGCGCCATTAAAAATTCCTTCAGCAATCTGATCGGCTACTTGCTGAAATAAAGGCTTTTCCCCCGAAAAATTAAATTCCATTTTTACACCTCGCTTAAACGGTTAACTACTTATGTAACTAACTATATATCTTAGAAATTCTTTTGTCAACAAAAAAACCATTGTTTCCAAAGAAATTTTTCTTTGAAAACAATGGCTATACTTTTGAGTTTATTAAATGGTTTCGTTCTTATAGGGTTCCATTGTATAACAATTCATCGGTTGTTTCGTTGACAATTTTTAAGCGATTTTGTTTTTTTATCAAAATACTTTTATAGGTTGTTCCTGTAGCCTTTTCTTCCATCACAAGAATGCGTTTATACTCATTATCAGTGACTTTCTTAATCGTTGTTTGATTCAAGGACGGAATTTTTTCTTTTAGCGTTTTTTCTTCCGCCAGACCTTTTAAGATTTCTGATTCTGTAGTGGAACTTGTGGGTTTATTAGAATCGCTTGATACACCTTCGTTATTAGACGCACTTTCAGATGACTTGCGACTTGATTCAGTTACTTTAGGCTGTGATGATTCACTGGTATTGGTTGAATTCATTTGAGTTTGGGTTTGATTCCCACATGCACCAATTAGCAACCCAACGCCTAAGATAGAACTTGCTAAAATTGTTTTTCTAATCATTTGCATGACCTCCTACATCTATCATTACTTTAACCTTAACATTTTTCAGCTAAGAGAACAATTTTTCAGATTAGAAAAGACCACTAGTCGTTATTTAAATAAACGAACTAGTGGTCTTACTTATTTAGGAATGATCTTCATATGAGTGAGTGGGTAATAAACAAATTGTGCTTTCCCTAAGATTTGATCTGCATGTATTGCACCAAAAGAACGGCTGTCTTTGGACATACGGCGATTATCACCAAGCACAAAATAGCTATCTTTAGGTAATTTTTCTTGCATTAACAATTCTTTTGAATCAAAATTCGTAGTGTAAGGCATCGTTTCATGATCTTTTTTTCTGTTTTTAGTTAAATACGGTTCAGCGATTGGCTGATTATTGACATATAATTGATCGTTTTCGTAACGCACAGCTTCTCCTGGTAAACCAATCACACGTTTAATCAGAATCGATCCTGTGTCTGTTTTAAAGACCACCACATCAAACCGTTTAATGGCGGAGAATTTTTCCATCACAATCATATCTCCTTGATTCAAGGTTTTTTGCATGGAATGGCCATCCACCCGAACAGGAATCAGGAAAAATCCTCTTAAAATAAAAACGGCTACGATTGCTGGTACTAAGATTTTCAGAAAGTACATTAAATACCCAACATAATCACGTTTCTTCTTCAACTTCGTGCCACCTTTTTTCTAGTTTTTTTGAATTTCCTTGACTGCTGTATCGTAAGCAGCGTCATTTTCAAGAATTAATTTACCTAAAGTGGCTTCAATTTTTGTGGCTGTTTCATTGTCGATTTCTCCAGTTATAGGCAAGCCATTTTTCTGTTGAAGATCGCTAACCGCTGCTTTTGTTTCTGCGGTGTAGTTTGCATTGTTTTCATCAACAGGATACGCTAATACAGCTAAAATAGCATTTAAGTTCTGAATATCTTCAGATTGATCTCCTTCTTTTAGCGTTTTATCGCGAGGAATCAATTTTAAATAGGCATACTCGGGGTAATCAGCTTTGATGGTTGGTTCAATTCCTTTTTCGTTGATCCATTCGCCTTTTGGTGTTAACCATTTTAAAACAGTCAATTTTATTTCGGTTTGGTCATTTAAATCCTTCACCGTTTGGACCGTTCCTTTGCCAAATGTTTTCGTTCCAATTAATGGGACATTCGCAGATTCATGCAGTGCTGCAGCAAAAATTTCGGATGCACTGGCACTATTGCCATCAATGATAACTGCAACAGGTTCTTTTACTTTAAAGCCGTCGTCTAATTCTTTGGAAGCAACTTCTTTCATCGTACGTCCTTTTTTGTCTTCAAATTGAACAATTGTTTCGCCATTTTTTAAAAACATACTGGCCATTCGCTCTGCTTGATCTAGCAGTCCACCAGGATTTTGGCGTACATCAATTACAAAGGATTTAGCTCCTTTGTCTCGTAAATTCGTGATTGTTTCTTTCAATTCCTGATATGTTTTTTTACCAAAGGACGTAATTTTAATCGAGCCAATTTGTGCATCTTTTTTGTCTAACTCACCTGTCACTGTTTTAACGGGAATTTTCCCACGTTTGATTGAGATATTTTTAGTTTCTCCCTCTCTTTGGATAGTCAATTCAACGGAAGTTCCTTTTTTACCTCGGACTTTTGACACGACTTCTGCTAGTTTCATCCCTTTTGTAGCTGTACCATCAACTTTTTCAATAATATCGCCTTCTTTGATTCCCGCTTTTTCAGCTGGGGAATCTGCTACAGGTGCCTCTGCTACAACTGGTTCGCCATCTTTCATTGTCATAGTGGCACCAATTCCTTCAAAATCGCCAGATAAGCTTTCGTTTAAATCATTGGCAGCAGATTCATTTAGATAAGTTGAGTATGGGTCTCCAATGGCTTCAGACATGCCTTTTAAGGCGCCTTCAACTAATTCATTTTTATCTACTTCACCTACATAATTGGTACTAATTTCATTATATAAATCCTGCACTTTGCTTAAATCAGCATTGGTAATTGCCCCTTCTTGACTCATCTTTTTAACACGATGATCAAAATAAATATAACTACTTCCTCCAGCTAAAAATGCGACACAGAGGAGCGAAATAATATATTGATAAAAAGGAACAGTTCGTTTGTTCTTCATATATTTCATCTCATTTCTAACAAATTCGTCACTACTTTTGTTTACTATAACATGAATGAAAAAAGAGGAAAAGCTTTGTTTGCTTTTCCTCTGGATTTATTTATTGTTTTCAAGGTACTTTTCCCATAACTCATCAAAGATGTCCATGTTGCTTAAATAGTCAGCATTCATTTCTAAATAAGAAGAAAGTTCATGATAATCCTCGGTTTGTTTTGGAAACTGAATATCTTTGGCCGCTTCATTGGCAAAATCAGTTTCAGAATCTTTAGCCGGACCTTTTAATGTCATTAAGTAATGGTAAAAGCTTCGTCTCATGTAAATTAATCACTCCATTTTTCTTCGATAAATTCACTTCTACGTTGATGGGACAATCCATAACGCAAAGCGTCTTTTTTATAAAAGTCTTGATGGTATTCTTCAGCAGGATAAAATGGTGCTGCTGGTTCGATGGTGGTAACAATTGGTTCTGTAAAACGGCCGCTATTAGCTAGACGTTCTTTACTTTTCTCAGCAATTTCTTTTTGTTCTTGAGAACGATAAAAAATAACTGGCCGATAATTATCGCCGCGGTCTTGAAACTGACCGAAAGCATCAGTAGGATCCGTTTGTTGCCAATAAATGTCCACTAATTGTTCGTAAGAAATAATCGCTGGATCAAAGGTGATTTCTACTGCTTCCGTATGGCCTGTTGTGTGTGTTAGAACCTGTTCATATGTTGGATTAGGCACGTGCCCACCTGTATAACCCGAAACAACTGAGATAATCCCTGGTTGTGTATCAAAAGGCTGCACCATACACCAGAAACAGCCGCCTGCAAAAATTGCTTTTTCTTCCATCTCTAACACTCCTTTTTTATTTCTCTTTTGGCAAGTATATATTCATCCGAATGTCATCGTCAACTAAATTAATCTTTTCTGCTCGAACAAATAGACCATTTTGCATTCTAAACTGATCTAAACGTAATAAAACAGTTTGATCATCTGGATTGATTTCAACCCATTTAGGTAGTTTGTAAGAACGTTTAGCAAATTTCAATACTTCTTTAATTGGCAAGCCTAACGTTCCTATAGATAAACTTTTTGCTTTTAATTGTACATTACCATTCGCCATCACGTAAGGATCAAAATATAAGTAAAAAGGAATGTCATGCCCTAACACCTGAAATGTTCCATTTAATAAAGCATCATTTTCTAAATAAAATTTATATTTGATCTCCGAACCTTTTTGAAAGTCGGCTAAATAAAAGTCAATCAGTTTGTTCACTTGTTGTTTTTTTGACTGAATGGTGACGACTGGCTCGCCTTCTTTTTCAACAATTGCTGGTATTTTCTTTAAATCTGGTTCGCGAACTTGTGTTGCTCGAAATGTCACGAAAGCTACACTACCAATGACTAAACCCACTAGAACAAGAAAAGCGATTTTCCAGGGATTTCGTTTAAGATTGGTTGGTTGTGTCTTTTTAATTGATTTACTTGTTTTTGGCTTTTCTTCATTCATTTTATTCACTACCTTCTGATTTGGTTATCCATTCTTTCTCTGTCTTGACCATTTCATCCCGGACAGCTCCGGCCATAATTTGGTAGCCAAGATTATTCGGATGGAAGCGATCTTCTTCATATAACAAATTGTTTAAATCCTCTTTGCTAGCACTACTTCCTGTAGTTTCTGAGTCGCCACCGGTTACGCCAACTTCATCGCCACGACCTTTATAGAGTAAATCATTGATAGGAATGAAATAGGCTCGTTTTTGCTCTTGAACCATTTCTTCGGTTGCTTGATTCCAGTTATCAACGATTTCTTGCATTTCTGTAATTTCGGAAAAGTTTAAGTAGAAGGGATTGTAAATTCCTAAGACATAAATAGGGGCCTTCTCGTTGTACTCTCGGATTTCTTCAAGTAGTCGTCTTACTCGGCGTTGATAGGCTTTTTGTGGACGATTGAACGAGCTGACTTTCAAGTCGAAAATATTACTACTAATTACTTTCATTAAGTCATTTCCACCAGCCGTTAGCGTAATCACGTCCGCAGAGGCAAGGCCCTTTTGAATTTCAGGTTTCTCTTTGATTCGTTTTAAAATTTGATCACTACGATCCCCATTTTTCCCAAAATTGTCTGTTTGAACACCGTTCAAGTTGTAGTGTTCTTTTAAATCATCTGCCACAATAGGAACAAAACCTCCACTATTCGTCAAATCGCCAATTCCTTCAGTTAAAGAATCACCGATAGCTGTATAATGAATGACTTCTTTTTGATTTTTTTGAGCAGTTGTGGCCACTTTCTCTTGCTTTAATAGTGGCTTTGCTTTGGGGATGGCCACACTTAACAATGTAAAAACACCTAGCGCAATGAGGATAGGTGTTAAGACGGTCAGCAAAATATGCTGTGTTTGTTTTTTCATCTTCGTCACTTCCTTTTAAATAAACCAACAAGAAATTTTCCTTTTCTTGTTAGAAAGAGGTTGCGTCTACTCATTTAAGAGCGAGACCCAACCTCGTTATTTCTTAGTCTGTATAGTACATAATAGCAAAGGCATTTTTTCCTGTATGTGTTGCAATGACTGGATTCGTATGTAATACGGGAATATCCATGTCTTTAAAGATTGCTTGTAATCCTTCTTTGAATCCATTTGCTAGTTCTAGCCCATCCGCATGAGAAATGCCAATTTGTCGAACATTTGGAATCTTACTTAATTCTGATTTCAATTCGTCAAACCATTTATTAAACGTTTTAACGCCTCGGCCTTTCGCTACAGGAATCAATTCCGTATTTTCAAAGTCCATGACAACTTTCATATTAAAAATGTTTGATAATAATCCTGTTGTACGGCTGATTCGTCCACCTTTAACCAAATTATCCAATGTTGAAATGCCAATGTATAATTTAGTATTTTGTTTGACGCGTTCAATTTCAGCTAAAATTTCTGGAACACCCGCTCCCGCTTGTGCCAATTTTGCTGCTTGAATGACTTGGAAAGACAAACCTTGGTCTGTAAAATCGCTATCAATCACCGTTACTTTACTTGATGATAAGTTGCTAGCTTGACGGGCCGCTTCAACCGTTCCACTTAAGCCTTTTGTCATGTGAATCGAAATTACTTCACTGCCATCTTCACCTAAGCGATCATATAATTCTACAAATTCACCAATTGGTGGTTGACTCGTTTTGGGTAAGGCCTTCGCATTAGCCATCATGTCCATAAATTTTTCGCCTGGCAAATGATCATCATCTGGATAAACAACGCCATCAACCATAATTGATAAAGGCATCATATGGATATTTAATTCATCTCTAAGACTTTTTTCCATCGTACATGAAGAATCCGTTACGATTTTAACGTTTGTCATAAATTTATCACTCTTTCTTTAAAAGGAACCTGTTTTCATGGTAGAATACCATTAAACGGTTAATTATCTAGTTATAGTATAACAGACACTGCCGAATTTTTCATCAAATTAAAATAAAGGAAGTGAATTTATTGGAAAAAACGCATTTCTCAAAAAAATACCTAATCGTGAACGAAGTCTTAAATGCAGTTACACATGGCATAGGCGCAGGTTTAAGTATTGCTGGCTTAGTCATTTTACTTGTTAAAGGAGCTCGTTTAGGCTCACCGATTCACGTGGTATCTTATGCTATTTATGGCTCCATGTTGATTCTACTTTTTTTATCTTCAACGTTATTTCATAGTTTAATTTTTACAAGAGCCAAAAAGGTCTTTCAGGTCTTCGATCATAGTTCTATTTTCTTATTGATTGCTGGCAGCTATACGCCGTTTTGCTTAATTAGTATTGGCGGTTGGTTAGGTTGGACCTTATTTAGTTTAGTCTGGTTAATCGCCATTGTCGGTATTGTCTATAAATCCCTCACGTTGCATAAACAAGAAACAGTGAAAAACATTTCAACGATTATTTATATTGTTTTAGGTTGGCTCTGTATCATCGCTGCTCGTCCGTTATATGAATCTCTTGGGTTTACAGGAACAGCGTTATTGGTCGCAGGGGGCGTGTCTTACACATTAGGTGCAGCCTTCTATTCATTGAAAAATGTGCGGTTTATGCATGTAGTTTGGCACTTGTTCGTCATGCTTGCAGCGATCCTCATGTATTTTTCTGTTCTCTTTTATACGTAATCACAGCACAATAAGAACACGATGCTTTGAGCATCGTGTTCTTTTATTGCCCTAAATCTCTTTATTATAAAGGAATATTCTTCTTTTCGAATTATTTTAACATAAATTAGTAGAAAAGACTTTACAAAACGAACATACATTCGTATAATAACAATACGAACACTCGTTCGAATCAAATGAAGAGGTGATACACATGGAAGCAATTCGTCGTGTTGGATTTTTATTTTTTGTATTGGTTATAGGTATTTTTTTGGGAACATTAGGATTACGTCTTGCTTTTATGATCGTGACGCCGTTATTTATTCTTTGGTTTATGTCATGGGATGAGAAGCGTTATACACGTACACGTAAACAACAGCAAGCAAGATACGTTTATCGTAAGTTCCCTTAATAAATAATAAAACGGTGTGTTCCCCCCAAGCTACGCTCCGTTTTTATAAATATGTCAAAGAAAGAGCGAAGGATTAAATTCCTTCGCTCTTTCTAATTAAATTAGATTAGTATTCCATTAAGGTAACAATATCGTAGCCATCAATTTTATCGCGGCCATGTAAATCCATTAATTCAATTAGGAACGCACAACCAACCACAATACCACCTAATTGTTCGACTAATTCGATGGTTGCTTTAATTGTACCACCAGTTGCTAGCAAGTCATCACAAATCAAAACACGTTGGCCTGGTGTGATGGCATCTTTGTGCAACGTTAATGTATCTGAACCATATTCTAAGTCATAAGTCACTTCGATGGTTTCACGAGGAAGTTTTCCTTTTTTACGAACCGGAGCAAAGCCAACCCCTAGTTCATAAGCCACTGGACAGCCGACAATAAAGCCACGAGCTTCCGGTCCTACAACCATATCAATTCTTTTTTCTTTCGCGTAATCCACGATTTGTTTCGTTGCTTCACGGTAGGCATCCCCATTAGCCATTAATGGAGAAATGTCACGGAACACGATCCCTTTCTCAGGATAATCTGGAATGCTTGCAATGTAATCTCTTAAATCCATTTTTATTTGTCCTCCTCATTCCACAGCCATTGTTGTATTGTTTGACAATCACTGTAAAGTAGAAATTCTTCTGTTTTTATTTTTTTCAATCGTTGTTGGTACACTTGACTTTCAGTCAATGGTCGATTGTCGGGTTTCTCAATACTGTTTAAAACACCGCTTTCTATTGTAACAAATCCTAAGTCAAAAAACACCTGTATCATGAAAATTAATAATTTTTCTTGGATATTTAAGTAATTTGCCACCTTCGATAGCTGGGAACGTAGATTTACTTCTTTTTGCTGCAAAATAAATTTATACAATGTTGCAAATTGTTCACGTGAAGCCATACCGTTTAAATAAGCTTCTTCTGGTGAAATAAACATCATGTATATACGTTGTATCTCAGTTGCTTCAACAATTTCTTTAACCGTGATTGATTCCACAGGACAGTCGACAAAAACCAGTTGTTCGATTTGATTTTGAGAAACAGCTTCCACCAATTCTTCTTGGTTTGACCAAACAATAATATTAGCGGTTGGATCTGAAATGAATTTTTGATTTTTTTCATCAAACAAAAGATAAGCTGTTGCTTCTGAAGGAATTGGTTTCGTTTGATTATTTTTGCCACGAAAATCAAATAATTGTCTTCCAGATACAGCAAAATCAGTCACCATTAATTGTGGTTTCTTACGACCATTCCATTCATTGATGGAAAGTTGGCCTGCCACATCGGCGGTTCCTTGTGCTAGTTCATCCGCTTGAGGCCCCATTTGAAAAGCAATTGCATCCAATTGTGCCCCTTCTTGATTCATTTGAAATTTCAGATGTGTATTATCTGCACCAATTTGCCGAATTTGCGTAGGCGTGATTTCCTTAAATACAAAAGTTGGCACAGTATTATCAGTCCCAAAAGGCGCCAAAATACGCAATTGATCAATAAAAGCAGTCGTTGCCTGCGAAACCGCTAAGCTCTCACTAATAAGTAACTCTTGTCCATTAGCCATATCAATTTGATTTTTTTCAATAAAGTGTGCCAAATGTTCTTGAACAAAAGGAATATTTTCAACAGGTAAAGTCATTCCCGCTGCCATATGATGCCCACCAAAATGAGTGAATTGCTCACGCACTTCGTTCAACGCCTCATAGAGATTCAATGCGCTAATGCTACGTCCAGAGCCTTTAGCGGTCGTACCAGATTCATCTATTGCTAAAATAATGGTTGGTTTCCCCGTTTCTTGCATAATGCGGCCCGCGACAATCCCTAAGACGCCTTCATGCCAGCCTTGTTTCGCTAAAATATGGACCGGCGCATTCGGGTCGATTAAATCCAGCGCTTCTTTGGCAATCGTCGTTACAATGTCTTTTCGTTCATTGTTTTGTTGATCGATATATTTAGCGATTTCCAGCGCTTGTTCTTCATCAAATGTAGTCATCAATTCAACACCTGGTGCGGCTTCCCCTAATCGACCTAATGCGTTTAAACGAGGTCCAATGGTAAAGCCAATTGATTCTTCTGAAACAGCTTCCTTTTTCACACCCGCTTCTTGTAATAAAACGTCTAAACCAATTCGATCACCAGTTTGAATCATTTGAAGGCCCATTTTGACAAACGTTCTATTTTCATCGGTTAATGAAACCAAGTCAGCAATTGTCCCAATTGCTACCAAATCTAATAACTCAATTGGTAATTCACCAAGTAACGCAGTAGCGACTTTGAAAGCCACGCCAACACCAGCTAAATCTCCAAAAGGATAATCTCCTTGCGGATGTCTAGGGTGGACAATCGCATAGGCTTCTGGTAATTGTTCAGGCAATTCATGATGGTCAGTGACGATTACATCTACCCCTTGAGCCATAGCGTAGTTAATTGCTTCATGTCCAGCTACACCATTATCAACGGTTACAATTAATTGGACTCCTTGTTCAATTTGTTCAGCAAATACGTCTTTATTAGGCCCATATCCATGAACAAAACGATTCGGTAGAAAGTACTGAACCATGCCACCGACTAATTCGATTGCTTCTTTCATAACCGTGGTACTAGTGATGCCATCTGCATCATAATCCCCATAGACAAGGATTTGTTCACCCGCTTCGACGGCTTGCTGGATGCGGGCTACCGCTTTCTCCATATCATGCATTAAGAACGGATCATAAATATCTTCGATAGTCGGATGTAGAAACTTACGTAATGCTTCTTCTGTCCGGATATTGCGGTGCCATAAAAGTTGGCCAATTAATGGATTAATTTCTTCTTTTTTTAATTGTTCTATAAATTCTACAGGTAATTCTGTCTTTGTCTGTAACTGCCATTGATAGTTTGATTTTTTCACGACGTCACTCCTAACCAAGTAATTATAGCAAAATTTTTCCAAAAACTAAAGAAAGCATTTTTTTAAATCTGAGAAAAAAACTGTGATATCTGTTAGATAAATAGCAGATATCACAGTTTTATTTTAAAAGAAACTTAGTGATAAAGTCTCTTCCTTATTTTTGTTCCTCTTCATTCACACGAGGTTTCACATAACGATCAATACGACTACCTGACACAGGCGTGGCATCTACTTCTGTGTTTGATGTTTGTTCGTTGACCACTGGTTCTGCGACTTGTGGTGCTGCCGCTTGTTTGGCTTGCAAATCAGCCAATTGATTATCAAATGAACGTTGAACTTTTTCCGTTTCTTCTTTGACTAATTTATCCATATCATTTTTATAAATATCCAACTCTTTTTGTACAGCTTTTAATTCTTTACGTTGGTTCCAAATAGTGGTTGTGGAGGTTAGTAACCCAACTAGTGCGCCAATAATTGCAGAACCTAAAATAATTAAGATTAACGGTCCACTAATTTTAGTAAAACCAAAGTTTACTGGAACAGCTTGATTATTTAAAACAGCAAAAATAACAACAATTAAGACCAACACAAGGCCCAAAATAACACGCCATTGATTTTTCATGACTTGATTGACTCCTTTATTTTTTATTTAAAATATTTCCCGCTATGAAATCTCCTAAATGTGGAAACAATGTATAAAAGCGGGCAGCTGCTTCCATGACAAACGGACGATTAATCTCACGTCGAGAAGTCCCCATACTCCCAACCACTTCTTTCGCTAATTTCGTAGGGTCTAAAACAATTTTATCCACCGCAGCTAGATAAGTGCCTGTCGGGTCCGCCTTATCAAAGAATTCTGTTTGGATTGGTCCTGGATTGACAGTCGTTACTGCTACACCCAACGGTTTCAATTCTAAACGTAAAGCATTTGAAAAACCTAACACAGCAAATTTCGTTGCAGAATAAACGGTTGATTTAGCTGTAGCCATCTTCCCAGCCATTGAAGCAACGTTGATAATATGTCCTTGCCCAGCTTCAATCATTTTAATAGCTACTTTTTGAGTAAACGTCATCATTCCTAGAACGTTGACATCAAACATTTGGCGTGCAACAGCCAAGTCAATTTCAACAAAATTTTCAAACAAGCCAAAACCAGCATTGTTGACTAAAACATCTATAGGACCAACTTCTGCTGAAATAGCTTCAACCACACGTTCAACACTTTCTGGATCGGCAATATCTAATTGATAAGAAAATGCTTCTCGTCCGCTTAAAACAGCACACTGCTCGCGAACTTTACCAATCAAATTAATTCTGCGGGCGCAGACAACGACGACCGCCCCTTGTTTAGCTGCTTCATAACAAATTTGTTCACCTAAACCAGCTGAACCTCCAGTTACGACAACGACTTTATTTGTTAAATCCATCTAAGCTCCTCCTTCATTGGCAAATGGAATCTCAATGATATCCATATCTTTTACGATTTTTGTATTGGGGAAAATTTCTTGGGCTTCTTCTTGAAGCTGATAGGCCTCTTTGGTTAAATAACGGGCACTAATATGCGTTAAGATAAGTTGTTTTACTTGCGCTTCTTTTGCAACTTCAGCTGCTTGTTGACTGGTTGAGTGGAAGTAGGCTTTTGCCATTTTTGCTTCGTGTTTATTAAACGTACTTTCATGGACTAAAACATCCGCTCGTCGTGCTAAGGTTACGCTATTTTTAGTTTTGCGAGTGTCTCCTAAAATCGTCACGATTCGTCCAGGTTTACGCTCTCCCACAAACGCTTGTCCATTAATTTCCTGTCCATCAAAAACAATCGTTTCACCACGTTTGAGTTTGCCATACAACGGCCCAGAAGGAATCCCTAAAGCTTGAAGTTTCTCTACTTGTAATTCTCCTTCATGCGCTGCTTCCTCAATTCGATAGCCAAAGCTCGTGATGCCATGGTCCAAGATATTACAGCGAACAGTGAATTGTTTATCTTTAAAAATAACGTCATTTTCTTTCGTTAATTCAATAAATTTCAGTGGATAGGACAACCGCGATTGCGAGACCCGTAAAGAAGTTTTAACAAAATCAGCAATCCCAACTGGTCCATAGATTTCTAAAGGTTCTGTCCCGCCCTGAAAAGAACGACTACTTAACAAACCAGGTAAACCAAAAATATGATCCCCATGTAAATGTGTAATAAAAATCTTTTCAATTTTTCTTGGGCGAATACTACTTTTTAAAATTTGCAATTGCGTCCCTTCCCCACAATCGAAGAGCCAAACTGCATTTCGTTCATCTAATAATTTCAACGCAATCCCTGTGACATTGCGATGTTTTGCTGGCACACCAGCGCCTGTTCCTAAAAATTGTATTTCCATCTGCTACCATACTTTCTTTTAAACTTCCTTTTTATTTTAGAAGAAGTTTGCTCCTTTAGCAAATAATAATTTATCTATTTTCTCAAAGTTTTCTTCTTAGTTTACCGCATTTTACGATAAAATAACAAAAAATTAGCAAACTACCATAAAAAACCGTGATTTCTTAGTATTTTAAAAGACTGTTTCCCTTTATTCAGAAAACAGTCTTTGATCCTTATTCTTCTTTCGATGTCGCTTCTTTATGTTGTTCTTTTTTTGCTTGCCACGATTGTTTCGCTTCATTTGCAACTTCGTTCGCATCGTTAATTTCTTGTTGGACTTCCTCTAAATCAAGCCGCGTGATTTCGCCACCTAAGTCAAACATAACCAACTGGTTGAGTGGACGGTTGTCTTCTTCTTCTGCAATTAATAACAATCCCGTTTGTCCTTCATCAATCTTTTGAATCACATGTTCAAAAACCGTTTGTGCTTCTTGAATTTCTTTGGCATCTTTGCTTGCACCATACATACTTCCAGCAAACCAGCCAAAAAGAATGCCCAGAGGACCACCTAATATGCCTACTAGCATCCCAATCATGCTATCTTTTGATGTATGATTGTTGCCTGTAAAATCGATAAAATCATTGATTTTAAATTGATGCTGGCCATCATTAACATGCGTAACAACCGCCATTTGCTCACCTTTAAGCTGTCTTTCTGCCTGCATCTTTTTTATTTCGGAAAATGCTTGGTACGATTTACTTTCAATATCAAAGTTCATAATGATAATTCGTTTTGCCATACAAATCGCTCCTTTATTCTGGATACATCTATTTTAGCAAGAAAGGCCTGTCTCTAGCAATGAAAACTTTTTGGTTATGTATAAAAAAAGAAGATAGCTAGGCTACCTCCTTGTTAATGCTTATTTACCATCAAGAATATTTAAACGGACCTTTTTCGGACCATCGATACGTACACTATAAACAATTGTCCGAATTGCTTTTGCAACACGCCCTTGTTTACCAATGATACGTCCAATATCTTCTTTGGCCACAGTCAAATTATACTCGAGGAAATCAGTTGATTCCTCAATTTCTAATGAGACTGCTTCAGGTTGACTGACTAACGGACGGACAATAGTTAAAATTAACTCTTTCACATCTGCCATATTCAATCACCTTATTTCTTAACGTTTTTAGCTTCATGATGTTTTTTCATAACGCCTTCTTTTGAAAGGATGTTACGAACTGTATCAGAAGGTTGCGCACCTTTAGATAACCAATCTAAAACTAAATCTTCTTTTAAAACTACTTCTGCAGGGTCTTTCAAAGGGTTGTAAGTACCTACAGTTTCGATGAAACGTCCATCACGAGGAGAACGAGAATCAGCTACTACAATACGGTAAAAAGGACTCTTTTTAGAACCCATACGTTTTAAACGAATTTTAACTGCCATTATTAAATACACCTCCATTAACTTAATCACAAGAGTTAGTTTAACAGATTAACAACAACATGTAAAGAGTTTTTTCTTGACACCTTTACTTTTTTTCAATTTTTTTAGCCAATTTGCAGGAAAACAAACGAAATAATGAAGAATTTTTACAAAATTTGATAATAGTTGTACTGGTTTCTCACTTGAAAGCCTTCTGTTTGATAGAGATGAAGCGCTGCTTGATTTTCTGTTTCAACTTCTAAAAAAATAGTCGCTGAGGCTGACTTTTCTAAAATCATTCGGAGCGCAGACTGTAACACTTGACGGCCAAGACCGCGACCTCGTTGCGTTTTTGTCACAACAAAGCCATAAATCCCCCATTCGTTTTCAAAATGATCCAAACGTAGCGTGGCTAAAAGTTGATTGTTTTCTTTATAAATAAGTGTTCGTTGAAGGTCCTCCGGCAAAGGCGTACCTTCGAGTAACCTAGCCAAGGAATGCAAATCAGCCACTTGTGGTCGGAGAAGTGTCAGCTTCGCCAAATCCTGTGAGTAAGTTTCTCTTTGAAAAACCAGATACTGTTCTGAAAAAGCTGGCACAATTCCTTGTCTATTAAAATAATTCAGGCCAACAGATTGCTTGTCGTCCATCACGAGAAAGACTTCTTTCATTCCCCACAAAGCTGCTTGCTTTTCGAGTTCTTGAACAAGTTCTTCAAAAAATGGCCCTACATTTGGCGCAACAATCGTCGCTTCCAAGGTTTCCCCATCAAAACAATACCCTACGATATACGCTTGTATGGTTTGTTCCTTCCTGTATAAACCATAATAAGTATAAGCTGATTCCTCAGGAAATGTTTGTTCCAATTTATAAAAAGTTCCTTGTTTAATCATTTCCTTGTTTCTTAATTCAGTCAATGTTTGTTTCTCCAACGGTGTTAACTGTCGGCGCCAATTTATTTTTTTATTCAAGCAGTTGCTCCTTTAATCATCCTTTTACTAGCTATTATACGTGAAGTTACGAAGTTCAACAATGTACAAGGATAAAACGTTTGCGCTTTTTTCGAAAAAGTACTATCATAAAGTAAGTAAAAGAAAAATGGAGGGATTTACATGACAAAAAAAATTGGTATTTTTGTAGGGAGTTTAAGAAAAGATTCATTTAACAAATTGGTAGCAAAAACAATGGCGGACTTATTTCCAGCTGATTTCGAACCTGTTTTTATTAACATTGGTGATTTAGAATTATACAATCAAGATTTGGATGATGAAGGAACCCCCACCGAAGCTTGGACAACATTCCGTGAAGAAGTCAAACAAGTAGATGGTGTGATGTTTGTAACACCAGAATATAACCGTTCAGTACCAGCTGTTTTAAAAAATGCATTGGATGTCGGTTCACGTCCGTATGGCGAAAGCGTTTGGGATAAAAAACCAGGACTTGTGGTGAGTGTTTCACCAGGTGCAATTAGCGGATTTGGTGCGAACCATCATTTAAGACAATCATTAGTCTTCTTAAATGTTCCAACTTTACAACAACCTGAAGCCTATATTGGCGGTATTACGAACTTAATTGGTGAAGATGGTAAAATTATTGATGGCACTGTTGGCTTCTTACAATCAATTGTAGATGCTTACGTGGATTTCTTTAATCGCTTAACTGCCTAATTGAATCAATCGAGAAAAAGTGAGGCAACTTTTTACAGGTTGTCTCACTTTTTTTATTTTTTTACTTGACCCTCTCGTTACGTAAAGGTTTATGATAGATTTTGTCAGGAGGAATGAATGATGGAATATACAATTAAAAAAATGGCTTCACTATCTGGCGTCAGTGCACGGACGTTACGATATTATGATGAAATTGGTCTTCTTCAACCAGCCAGAATTAATTCTTCTGGTTATCGAATTTACGGGCAAGCCGAGGTGAATCGTTTGCAACAAATTCTTTTTTACCGTGAATTGGATCTGAAACTAGATGAAATTAAAGAAATTTTGGAGCAACCTGACTTTAATGTTGAACAGGCTTTATACGAGCATCAACAAAAACTATTGGAAAAGCGCAATGAAATTGATCGTCTTTTAGCCTCTGTTCAACAAACCTTACACCATTACAAAGGAGAGATAAACATGTCAGATCAGCAAAAATTCGAAGCATTCAAACAACATCGAGTTCAAGAAAACGAAGAAAAATATGGTAAAGAGATTCGGGAAAAATATGGCAACGAAACGATTGAACAAGCCAACAAAAAATATTTAAACTTGACGGAAAAAGACATGCAAGCAATGCAGAACGTGGAAAAAGATTTATTTTCTAAGTTAGCCATGTATCAAAAATCACCCAAGTTGACTAGGCAACTTGCGCAAGAAATTTTCCAATTACACAAAGATTGCTTAATGTACTCTTGGTCAAGCTATTCGCCAGAAGCACACAAAGGGTTAGGCCTTATGTATGTTGGCGATGAACGATTTACGTCATATTATGAACAACACGGTGCTGGTTTTGCCGAAGCGTTAAACGCAATTATCCAAAACTACGCTTAAACAGAAAGTGCGCCATCAGTCGAAGAGACTGATGGCGCACTTTCTGTTTCTTATGATAATTAACTAAAGCCTGTTTATCTTTTTTTCTTTTTCTTTTTTTTGTTTTTCTTCATCATACGATTCATGGCCATTTTACCTAGCTTGCCTTTAACACCGCCACCTAGCATTTGATCCATACCAGGAATGTTCATATCCCCTTTGGACATTTGTTGCATCATTTTTTTGGATTCTTTAAATTGTTTAATCATACGATTGACTTCAACCACACTATTTCCTGAACCGGCTGCAATTCTGCGGCGGCGACTAGGATTTAATAGATCAGGATTTTCACGTTCTGCAGGAGTCATTGATAGGACCATCGCCCGTTTCCGTGCCACATCTTTTGGATCGACTTTGACATTTTCAATACCAGGCATGTTACTCATCCCAGGGATCATTTTTAATAAGTCTTCAATCGGTCCCATGCCCATAACTTGATCCAATTGCTCAATGAAATCGTTAAAGTCAAAACTGTTTTCTTTCATTTTTTGAGCAAGTTCTTCTGCTTTTTTCTCATCGTAATCTTGTTGCGCTTTTTCAATTAGCGTCAACATGTCCCCCATACCTAGGATACGACTCGACATACGATCGGGATGGAAAATTTCTAAATCGGTTAATTTTTCACCAGAACCGACAAATTTAATCGGAGCGCCCGTTACTGCCCGAATTGACAGCGCAGCCCCCCCACGAGTATCGCCGTCCATTTTGGTAATAACAACCCCAGTAATTCCAAGCTGTTCATTAAAACTATCTGCAACGTTGACAGCATCTTGCCCCGTCATCGCATCAACAACTAACAGAATTTCATTGGGATCAGCCAACTCTTTAATTTGTTTCAATTCGTCCATTAAAGCTTCGTCAATGTGTAAACGGCCGGCCGTATCAATTAAGACATAATCATTTTTCTTTTCTTTTGCTAACGCTAACCCTTGACGAACAATTTCCACTGGATTAGCATCTGTTCCCATATCAAAAACGGGAACTTCTAATTGTTGACCTAAAACCTTCAACTGATCAATCGCTGCTGGACGATAAACGTCACCAGCGATTAAAAGCGGACGAGCGTTTTCAGTTTTCATTAAGTGTTTTGCTAATTTACCAGTAAAAGTTGTTTTACCAGCCCCTTGTAACCCTGTCATCATAATCACTGTCGGGATTTTTGGAGATTTATTCAGTTCAACCGTTTCTGAACCTAACGTTTTCGTTAATTCTTCATCAACAATTTTTACAATTTGTTGGGCTGGTGATAAGCTTTCTAATACTTCGACTCCTACTGCCCGTTCTCTGACGCGTTTTGTGAAATCTTTGACCACTTGTAAATTAACGTCGGCTTCTAATAAAGCCAAACGGATTTCTCGCATCATTTCTTTTACGTCGGCTTCGGAAACTTTTCCCTTACGACGGATTTTACTCATTGCCTGTTGTAGGCGGTTTGTTAAACTCTCAAAAGCCATAGTTTCATTCCTCTATTTCTTGAATTTGTTCAATATATTTTTTGATTTCACTATCTTTGGGATAAGTTTCTTGAACATACTGCTGTAGTTGTTCAAGATATTCTTTCCGTACAACATAGTTTGAATAAAGATGTAACTTTTTTTCATATTCTTCTAAAATTTTTTCGGTTCGTTTAATGTTATCATAAACCGCTTGGCGACTAACCTCATATTCTTCCGCAATTTCTCCTAAAGAAAAGTCATCAGCATAGTAAAGCTCCATATAATTCATCTGCTTTTCCGTTAATAATGTCGAATAAAATTCAAATAACGCATTCATGCGGTTTGTTTTTTCCATTTCCATGAGCCGTGCTCCCATCTTCAATCCCTTATAGGTTACCGATTTCATAGGGAATAGTCAATCTTTTTTTACTAAGTTTTTACCTTTTAAAAAGAAATGTCCGCAAGTTGCCATGTTTCTTCAGAATAAACGGTCATTCCTTGTTGAATAAAATAATCAGTTGCGACTCCAACTCCAGCTTTTTTAATGCCAGAAAATTGTCCATCATAAATCAGCTGGCTGCCACAGCTGGGACTTTTTTCTTTCAAAATCAAGGTTGTAATTTGTTGGGCTTTTAATTTTTGATACGCGCGTTGTGCCCCTGCTTTAAATGCCTCAGTGACATCTTCCCCGTTATCCGTATATACATAAGCAGTATTCGCCCAAACATCGAAGCCGTCCCCGCCAATGATTTCTGCTGGCGGACGTGGAATGGGCAACTCTCCTAAAACTTCGGGACAAATCATTATTGCTTTTCCATTAGTTACAAGTTGTTTTAACGCTTCTTGTTCTTGAGATTTTCCATCATAACGGCAACAAATCCCACCTAAGCAACTACTAATACCAATCATTCGCTTCTCCTCATTTCATTTCTCTATTATACCATGAGTTGACTTTTCTCAAAAGTAGCATTCTCGCTTACTTTAAAGTACGTTCTTCCTCTAAAAATATGTTAAACTAACAATAGTGAAATATACACTTATTTTCAGAAATTTCTTGAAGGAGTTATGTAAATGAAAAAAGTTCTTGTCGTCGATGATGAACCATCGATTTTAACTTTGTTAACCTTTAATTTGGAAAAAGAAGGCTATCAGGTGACTACTTCCGAAGATGGTAAAAACGGCTTCGAATTAGCTTTGTCTAATCAATATGATTTTATAATTTTAGATGTAATGCTTCCTGGTATGGATGGCTTAGAAATTACCAAGGCACTTCGTCGAGAAAAAATTGACACGCCTATTTTGATTTTAACTGCCAAAGATGAACAAGTAGATAAAATCATCGGCTTAGAAATTGGGGCAGATGATTATTTAACAAAACCTTTTAGTCCCAGAGAAGTCTTAGCACGCATGAAAGCTATTTTCCGTCGTTTAAAACCTACCACGACCGAACCGCTTCAAGAGGACACACCTAAAGCTCCGCTTGTGATTGGCGAGATTCGTGTAGATGAACAAAATTATGAAGTCTTTGTGCGCAATCAGCCCATTGAGCTAACACCGAAAGAATTTGAATTACTCGTTTACTTCATGAAACGCAAAGATCGGGTCATTAATCGGGAAACCTTGTTGGAACGAATTTGGCAATATGACTTCGCTGGACAAAGTCGCATCGTCGATGTCCACATTAGTCATTTACGTGATAAAATCGAGCCTGATCCCAAACGGCCCGTTTACTTAGTAACTGTCCGCGGCTTTGGCTACCGTTTTCAGGAGCCAAAACGATGAAAAAGAGACTGCGGATTGAATATTTTTTAGTTGCGGCAGTCATGCTTTTATTATTTGTCGGGAGTATTGCAGCGACCAATTTTTTCTTTCAAAAAGAAATGGTTGCTCAGCAAGAAACCTATTTAAGAAGAAAAAATACCCTTTTAACAGACCAGTTGCCCCCTTCCGTTTTCGAAAAAGGACAACTGACAAACCAACAACAACTCCTTGTCACCCATGCGTTAGATGATGCAGAAGAACGGGTAACTTTGTTGCAAAAAAATGGTACCGTCTTTTTTGACAGCAGCCAAAATGAACCGCTAGAGTCGCACAAAAAACGACCTGAAATCGCTGCGGTTCTATCAGGAGCTACCTATGGTTCAGCTTTACGAAAGAGTAAAACGTTAAATAAAGAACTTCTGTACGTTGCCACGCCTGTTTTAAAATCAGGAGAAATCGTTGGTATTATTCGGATTTCGGAACAAACTGCGCTATTTTCTAAAAATATCCAATCTTTTCGTCGCTATATTATCTTTACATTTGGCATCTTGTTCCTACTAATTACCTTGTTTATTTTTTTATTGTTACGGCAAAAAAATCAACCGCTAGTGACTGTCTTACCGATTCTGAAACGAATGCTTAAGCATCCAGATGAAAATCGATCCATTATCCAGCAATCTTCTGAATGGAATGAACTTTACGAAACTATTAACTTACTGAGTCAACAAGTAAGTCAAACGTATAAAGCGTATACATCTGCAGATGAGCAATTTCACGAACTTTTAGATGAGCTGATGATTGGTGTCTTTATCATTGATACGCAAGGACGGCTTCGTCTGTTGAACCCTAAAATGCAGGAAATGTTAGGACTCTCTGCTAAAAATATGCAAAGCAATTATCTTGAAGTGATTCAAGACGCCGATTTGATTCATTTAATCCATCAAGTCGTTGCTGAAAAAAACAGCTTACATCAAGAAATCACTGTGACACAAGGACCAACACCTTTACGCTTAGATCTTTCTCTTCGTTACTTGGATGATCAAAGCGCCAATGATTATCAAGTGTTAGGAATTGCCTATGATTTAACGCGCGTTCGCCAACTAGAAAAAATGCAAAAAGATTTTGTATCAAACGTGTCTCATGAATTAAAAACGCCTGTCACTTCTCTTTTGGGCTTTACCGAGACACTCATAGATGGCGCCAAAGAAGATCCGAAAGTCCTTGATCAATTTTTGCACATCATGCAAAAAGATGCCCAGCGTCTGCAACAATTAATTCAAGAAATTTTAGAACTTTCTCGGGGCAGCGCGACAATTCCTTATGCAGAACAAGAAATTACTTTAGAAAAATTTATTACAGAAATTCTCGGTTCTTATCAGCAACAATTGGCAGCAAAACAGCTGAAAACAGTCGTTCATGGTCTGCCAGAGAGCCAGTTTTTCACCAAATACGAATTGTTTTATCCAATCGTGAAGAATCTAATTGAAAATGCCATTCAGTATTCCCAAGAAAATGGACAGATTACTATTTCTTATGCTATTGAAAATCAGCAATTACGTTTATCTGTTCAAGATACTGGCATTGGCATTAGTCAAAAAGACCAAGAACGGATCTTTGAACGGTTCTATCGTGTCGATAAAGCACGTAGCCGTCATTCTGGTGGCACCGGTCTAGGTCTAGCTATTGTCCAAAATTACACAGAATTATTAGGCGGTAAAATCGCCATTGATAGTCACTTAGGCTTAGGGACCACTTTTACAATCACCTTACCTTTAACAAAAAAAGAAGCCTAAAAAAACTCAGCCAATCCTGTTTATTGGCTGAGTTTTTTGTTTATTTTTCAGTTACTTTTCCATTTACATCACGTTCTACTTGCATATCTGTGATGGCTAAATAACCTAAGTCTTTGACAATTGTCTTTTGAACATCATCGGTGACCATATAGTCTAAGAAGGCTTTTACTTCTTTATTAGGCTCCCCTTTTGTATACATATGTTCATAAGACCAGATTTTCCATGAATTGTCTTTCACGTGTTCTTCTTTTGGTTCAACACCATCAATGCTTAAGGCAACAGTGGAATCATCCATATAAGAAAAAGCTAAATAGCTGATTGCTCCTGGTGTTTGTTCAACAATTTTACGAACTGTTCCCGAAGAATCTTGTTCTTGTGATTGAACTGGTTTAGCTCCATCTAAGCCCCATTTTTCAAATGTTGCTCGGGTGCCACTTCCGTTTGCGCGGTTTATTACGACGATTTCTTGATCTTTGCCGCCCACTTCTTTCCAGTTTTTGACTTTGCCAGTAAAGACATCAATCAATTGTTGCTTCGTTAAATTCTTCACGCCGACTTCTTTGTTGACCACTGGTCCCATACCAACCACGGCCACCCGATGATCAACTAATTTAGAGGCATCCACGCCATCTTTCTCTTCGGCAAACACATCGGAATTTCCAATGGTCACTGCGCCATCTGCAACTTGCGAAAGTCCTGTTCCGCTGCCGCCACCTTGGACAGAAACTGTATAATTAGGATGTTCTTGTGTAAATTGATCTTTCGCAGCATCTACTAACGGTTGTAAAGCGGTGGAACCAACAGCGACAATTTTAACTGGTTTGTTACTATCCGCTTCGCTGGATTTTTCAGTTGTGCCTCCTTGAGCTCCGCACCCAGTTAATAATAACCCTAGACTCAGCATAGTTGCTGCAATTACACGTTTTTTCATCTTTGCACTTCCTTTTCAATTAGTTACAAGTTTAGTCTACCAAGACTCTGTTAATTCTGTTTCAATTAAATGTAAATAAAAGGTAAAGGTGTGTAAAGAATCTATAAAGGCTAGTGCGTTACGCGTTAGGTCGCCATGTAATGTGCAATTCGTTCCATGGCCGTTGTCAATTTATCCATATCGGACGCATAACTAATTCGGACGTATCCTTCTGCTTCTGGACCAAAAGAAATACCTGGAATCAACGCTACTGCTTCTTTTTGCGCTAAATCAATACAAAATTTCATAGAATCTTGTTCATAACCAGTAGGAATCTTAGCAAAAATATAAAAGGCGCCATTTGGACGTGCAACCTCAAACCCCAATTGAGTCATCTGTTCATAAACAAAATCGCGCCGTTTCCGATACTCTTCTTTCATAATTTCAGCATCATGCATTCCTTCGATTAAGGCACGAACAGCCGCTTTTTGAGACACAGTTGCAGCCGCAGTAACTAAATACTGATGAACTTTAATGATCTCCGCTGTTAAAATCGCTGGTGCAAAAATAAAGCCAATCCGCCAGCCTGTCATAGCATGTGATTTCGACAAACCGTTAATTAAAATCGTTTGGTCACGTAACATTTCAGCAATCGAAACATGACTCTCATCATAAGTTAACTCACTATAAATTTCATCACTAATCACAAAAATGTCGTATTTTTTTAGAACATCAGCAATTGCTTGCAACTCTTGGCGGTTATAGGTGACACCAGTTGGGTTGCTAGGATAATTTAAAATAATTGCTTTGACTTGTTCCCCATGCTCGGCCATTGCCGCTTCAATCATTTCAGGGGTCAAGACAAAATCGTTGTCTCGTGTATCCAAATATACCGGTTCCGCCCCCGCCAATGTAATAATTGGTTCATACCCTGGGTAAATAGGTGCTGGCAATAGCACTTTGTCACCTTGTTCTAAAATTGCTAATAACGAAGCTGAAATCGCTTCTGTTGCTCCAACTGTTACTAAAATTTCTGTCGCAGGCTGGTAAGTCAAATGATACTTTTCTTTCATAAAATAAGCGGCTGCTTCACGGACATCTAATAAACCAGACATCCCTGTATAATGAGAAAAATTCGCATCAATTGCTTCTTTGGCTGCTTTTTTGACATGCTCAGGTGTGTTAAAATCCGGCTCTCCTAGCGTTAATTTTAAAATACCTTCAATTCCTGAGACTTGTTCGTCAAATTGACGAATTAAAGAAACAGCAATTTTATTTACTTGACGATTAAAACGATTGGTTAAATCCATTTAGCTTCACTCCTTCAGTTGACGTTATAGTAGCACAAATTGACCGTAAAATGAATGATTTTCTCATTGTTTCGCTAGATTTTTATTATAAATATCTCAAAAAAACGACAGAGAAGAAAATAGGAGAACTTTGTCCTTTTCAACAAAGTTCTCCTATTTATTTATTTTTCGAAACGCCATGTCCGAATTTCAAACGGACGTAATGGTGCATCGATTTCTATCGCTGGTGTCAACGGTTCTTCTAATACATTTGTTAAACAAGTCGCTGGTTGTGTCTCTTTGTGAAGTTCACAAGGAATATTTTGCGCTGTTAGATTAAAGCCACGAACGACTAAATGATTCGTTTGCTCTTGACGTTTAACGGCTGTCCAACCAATTGGTCCTTCTGCCGTTGTCAAGTAGACATGGTTCGGTGCTAGTTTACCTTCATGACGCGCAGTAGTAGCTGCAGTAAAAGGAATTTGTGCACTATAGGCTTGTTGATACGTAGCAAAGCGTTCTTCTGGTTTGCCATGCAATGACAAACCATATTTAAAGGTATATTCTCCTTGACATTGTGCTTCTGGTGTCGCAAAATAGCCCCAATCACCTAGTTCGCCAACACAACGAATTAATGTGACCGCAATGGTTCCATCTGCCAAGACTTCATACTCATTTAAGCCTTCATTGAAGATAGTCACGCCTTTGTTTTGGTCATGAACATTCACAAACGCTTGTTGGTGCTGCGGGTTTGTTGGATTTTCCCATGTATCGCTTACTTGATTTGGTCGTGTCACGACTTCATAAATACTATCCGCTTCGTGTGTTTCTGTGACCATGCCAGTTGGGAAAAGCACGCGTAAACGATGATCTTTGATTTGATTATTAATGGTTGTTTCAAAGAACAATTGGTTACTTTCTTTGATCATTGTAACCACTGTCGTTATTTCGAACGGGCGAAGCGTCGTTGAACGTTGTGCTTGGCGTTCTCTAAACTCACAAACAGCCTTTTGTTCTTCTTCTAATCGTTCATCTGCTGCAACTGGTAACATGACAGTTTGTTTAATTTGATAACTTGCTTTTACAGGGGAATTTTCTTTATTCGTGATTTCAGCCGTTACATTTTCAGTTGTAATTCCTTGGTCTTCGGTCGGTTTGAAAAAGATATATTCATTCCCAATATCGCCAGTATCTTCAAATGTTAATAATTTTGAAAATGTTTCTCCTGTTTTTTTGTCAGCAATGGTTAAGCTACCATTGTTTTCAATTTTCACTTGAATAAATTCGTTTTCCATTTCATTTGTTGCTGGTTGAGCCAAAAGACTTCCTTCAAAAGCTTTCGTTTCTCCTTGAATCAATGCAAAGCTATCCCAAGAGAATGGCGCCATTTCTTTGACAGATAATTCGACCGTTAAGTATTTGGCCATGTACGGTTGACGGAAAGCATCTTTAGGTAAATCGTAACCAAAACGAACATCTTCTTTGACAATACGGCTTGCAACGGCTTTTCCAGTTGGATCAATCACTTGATAATCTGGGGTGGCTTTTTGTTTTAATTCATGATAAAGATCTTCAGGTTTTCCTGTATAAAATGGCAATCGTTCAATCTCCACTTCCACAGTGACAACCTCCGTTTTCTGATAGCCACTAGTATTAAATAAAACAAACGGGTGCGCTTTTTCTGGGAAAACACTTGTATCAATTGCTTCTGTTAATTGTCGTGTTGCTTCATCTGCTAAGAAATGCCCGACATCATTGGCATTTTCAAAGCGAGTCATCATGCCTCGGTGAACCTCGTCGACAGAACAGCCACAAATACTATCGTGCGGATGGTTTTGAAGCAATGTTTTCCAAGCATAATCAAATTGGTCATGTGGGTAGTCGCCAGTTACTTCGTAAGCCATTGCTGCTAAAGGTTCTGCGATATTTTCTAATTGGCGTTGGACTTTTGTGTTCCACTGTTTTAAATAGACGCGAGCAGAAGAAGTATTGGCTAATGTGTACCAGCCATCCGTTTCTTGACTCGTTAATTCACCTGTTACTGTTCCTAAATCTTCTGGTAACTCCTCTTGAACAGCTTTCAAATAGTCATCGAAATTGGAATGAATAAATTCATATTCTGGGAATAGTTCATTGGCTAAAGCGATGGCCTTAGTAATATCTCTTTGTACCGGTTGGTGGTCGACCCCATTCATCATCAATAAATGGTTTGTGGAAGCGTAACGTTCCACATCAGCCAATTTTTGTTTCCAAAAAGCGATTGCCGCTTCTTTTTCTGAAGGAATTTCGTTCCCGTTACTATACCAGTTTGCAAAAAGCAAGCCGAAAATTTTGGTTTGGTCCGGACCTTCCCACCACATTTCAGAATATTGTGAGCTATAGTCGCTTTCTAAGACTTGATTATCAAAGCCAATCGGTTTCACCCCGCGTCCAAAGGCAGCCGCAGGCAGATTTGCTAATTGCATCATTTGAGGCGTTTGACCCATGTTACCAAATGTATCCGGGAAGTAACCTAATTGAACTGGTGCTCCCCATTTTTGACTTTCTAAATGCCCAATCAGCATGTTTCGAACATTGGATTCAGAGCTAATTAAAAAGTCATCTTGTAAAATATAAAATGGTCCGATTTTTAGTTTGCCTGCTTGGACAGCTTTTTTCACGGCTTCTTTTTTCTCTGGGCGAACTTGTAAATAGTCGTCTAAGATAATCGTTTGTCCATCTAAATGGAAACTGTTAAACTCTGGATCATTTTCAATTAAATCTAATACATTATCCACTAATTCAATTAAGCGCATATGATGTTCTTCATAAGGAAGATACCATTCACGATCCCAATGACTATGGGAAACAATATAGACTTTTTTCTTTGTCATCACTTTTCCTCCTATTTTTCCACTCGGATGTCAAAATAATCCATAACTAATTCACAAAACATCATATTAGCCCATGAAAACCATTCTCTTGTATAATTTTCAGGGTTATCTACGTCAAAACCTTCATGCATCAAATGAGTCCCCGCATCTGTGGCAACTAATAAATCTAAAATTCGTTCTTTTTCTGCTTTATCTTTGGTTGTCATTCCTTCCATTGCTAAAGCAATCGGCCACACGTAATTTTCTGGTGTATGCGAGCTACCAATCCCTTTCGCGCATTTACCTTCATAGAAGTAAGGATTTTCTTTACTTAATAAGGTTTGACGGGTTGTTAAATATTGTTCATCCTCTGTTGAACAATAACCCAGATAAGGGGCTGCTACTAAATTGGGAACATTACTGTCATCCATCACGCTTGCATTGCCTAAGCCATCCACTTCATACGCATAAATCGTTTCGTTATTTTGATTTTTTGTTCGTCCAAATGTTTGGATGCCTTCTTCAATCTCTTCTTGTAATTTTTTAGCAATCGCCACAATCGTAGCATCTTCTAAAACATCAGAGAAAATTTCTTGAATATAGCCTAAAATTACGACTGCAAACATATTAGAAGGAACTAAGTAACCATATTGGCAGGCATCATCACTAGGACGGAAGCCTGACCATGTCATCCCTGTTTTGCCGACTGGCGTTCCTTTCCCTGCTTCAACCAACGTATCTTCTTGACGCCACGTATCTCGTTCAAATAAATAAGGTGACTGTGCGTGATCTTGTTCTGTTGTAAAAACGTTGAGAATTTTTTTGACGCCTTCCACAAAATCTGAATTAAATTGTTCGGTCATCCCAGTATTTTTATAAAGTAAATAGGCTAATTGGACCGGGTAACATAATGAATCAATTTCATATTTCCGTTCCCAAATCCAGCCATTCATTTCGGTCTTATCAGTTTGATGGCCTGCATGATTATCTGTTTCATTAAACGCATTGGCATAAGGATCAATGCAAATATAACGAAACTGGCGCTTAACCAACCCAGCAATCATTTGAGCAAGGTCTTCGTCTTCTTTCGCAATCACTAAATAGGGACGAACTTGTGCTGTTGAGTCTCTCAACCACATTGCTGGAATATCGCCTGTTAATAAAAAGGTAGTACCATCTTCTTGACGTTTCACTGTTGTTAGTAAAGTATTGGCAAAGGCCGCCTGAAAGTTTTTTGCCCAATCTTGATGTGCTTCACCGCATTTTTCTGTAATTGTCTCCATAAATGTTGCTACGGATTTTGGAACTTCTGTATAAACCATTCTCGTCACCTCTTAAATTTGATATATCATTTCACAATTGAATTATAGCGTTTACATTTCACTTTGTCTAGTGATTTCGATCATTTTTTTCATTTTAAAACCAATTAATTTATGGTAAACTATAAATAAGATATATCTTATTGTGAGGTGAAATGAATGAAGCAACCATTATATCAACAAATTATTGATTATTTACAAAATGAAATTGATTCAGGGCGATTGCCTGTTGGAGCACAAGTGCCTACCGAAAAAGAATTATCGGCTCAGTTTAACGTCAGTAGAATTACGTCCAAACGAGCGCTAACTGAATTGGAAACGCAAGGCATAATCCAACGTCACCAAGGAAAAGGAAGTTTTGTTCAAGCACCAAAGCATCCTCTCCATACTTCTTTAAATAAAGTTCTTTTTTTATTGCCTTTTGCAGACGATTTATCAGTAGGAAATTTCTATAGCGGTTTGGCCCCTACTATTCAAGCAGCTGGTTTAGAAGTCTTTATGACCTCGCCTAATTTTTTGAGAGAGAAAAATGCTGCGGACATTGTGAATGAGTTTGCCGGGCTTGTCTATTATGCTGCTACTAGTAATGACTACCTCGACTTATTGTTTGAGTTGGCTTTGATGAATTTTCCAGTCGTTGTCTTGGATAAAAAGATCCATGATTTACCTTTTGCAACCATTCAGTCAGACAACTTTGCTGGTGGTAAAACAGCAACCGAACGCTTAATTGGCTTAGGACATACGAAAATTGGATATATCCTTTCAGGAAGTCCGGCCCTACAATCCGTTCGGCAACGTTATTTAGGTTATCTCCAAGCTTTAAAAGAAGCCAATCTGGCGTTTCATACAGCAATCACGGAAACCAATCTCTTAGATGAACACAACTTTAAACAGTATTTTGAGGCGCACCAACTCACAGCCGTGGTCTGCGATAATGACTTCAGCGCGTTACATTGTTTACGAAACTGTAAAAACCTAGGTATTCATGTGCCAGAAGAATTATCGATTATTGGTTTTGACGATATTCAAGCAGCAGCATTTGTCGAACCGCCATTAACAACCATGGCGCAAGACTTTAAAGAAATGGGAAAACTAGCTGGTGAAGTGTTATTACAAACGATGCAACAAGACCTTCAAATCATAGAAGACATTCAAGTGCCTGTCACATTAATTGAAAGAGAAACCATTTCTACTGTTTCAAAATGAGCCAAAAAAGAAGAGCATGGGACAAAAATCACTTTGGATTTTTGCTCCACGCTCAAAAACTAATAAACGGCGGGAACAGAAGCAACTCCTTCGGAAATAAGCCGAAATTCTCCAAAAATTAAAGAACAATTTTCGGAAATTCCTTCTTATTTCTCGGAGTTAAACACTTCTGTCCCGACCTCTTCTTTTTATAGTGCTAAATGTTTTGGTATCTACCTCTTTTTTAAACAACGCTTTTAGTTCTTTGATAAAGTAGCGACCAATTGGACTGATTTCCCGATTTTTGGGAAAGAGTAAACAAATACGATTTTCCAAAGCTGGCGCCAATGGCACTAACCGAATTTCTTTCTTCGTAAAACCCGTTACGACTCCTGAACCAGAAGCATAAGCATTGGTTTCTACCAACAAATTCATCAAGGTTCCACGATCCGTAGTATGAATGACCGATTCCTGTTCAGGAATTTCAACTAAATCTTCAGAAAAATAGGAAAAATTGCTTCCTTCTTGATTAAAGCGAACTTGTGGATAGGGAACTAATTCCTCTAAATGAATTTCTTTTTGCTTGGCTAAAGGATGATGATTTCCTAAAAAAATGTGTGTATTAAAAGTACTAATTACCTCGTAGGCTAGATTAGCTTGTTCTAAATACCGTTCAATACTGACACTATTTTGTTCATTTAAATAAATAATCCCCAACTCACTGTGAAATCCTTTGACATCTTCAATTACTTTTAAGGTCGTGGTTTCAAAGACACGAAAATCTTTATATTGATCCCCATACTTTTTAAGAACTTTGGCAATTACCTCACCTAAAAAATCATAATGTTGCGAAGAGATGGAGAATCGTTCGCTGGTCACTGTCTCGCGATAGCGATTTTCCAATAACTCCATTTGAACTAAAACTTTCTCTGCTTGTTCTAAAAAAACCATTCCTTCTTCTGTTAAAAAAGCGCCCTTATTGGTACGTAAAAAGAGGGAAATCCCTAGTTCTTCTTCTAATTCCCGAATACTATTTGACAAGCTAGGTTGTGTAATAAATAGTTTTTTGGCTGCTTCCCGAAAACTCCCATTGTTAGCTATGGCAGCAACATACTTCATTTGTTGAATATTCAACACTTTTTCCTCCACACACTAATCATTTGAAAAATAAATCTTACGCCCATTCAACGGCTGAAGGGGCCGATTGTTAAAGGCCAACATTCCTTCCTTGATCTTATTTAAAAAGGCTTGATCCATTTTTTGAATGGTATCAAATACAAACCATTTCACTGGCCCCTTAGTTGGCGGTGTTGTTAACGAGCCTACATAATGGTAGTGTAGACGCTCCTCTGGTAAAAAGATTGACGGATTAAACCATTGTTGGTGCGTGCCGTTTTCCCAGTCCATCGGATGATTCGCTTCTGAAAAACGATTTTCTTCCTCTGTGATGGTAAACAGGCAACCGACAACTAAATTTTCGCCAGCATCGTTCATATGAACCAAATGGAATTCTAGCGGATACTGCTTTCCCGATAGCAAATGTTCGCTAGGCATATGAAAATGGATATCGGTTAAATGATACGCAACATTTTCAAACATTACGTAACTTTCCGTATTTGGTGGTACAAAATGAAACGTATTTTTGAATTCCTTTTCAGTGAATTCTTCTTTTTTATAATGAAACGTAATCTGAGAATTTACTGTCTCAGCACTTTCTTTTTCTAAAGCAATTGGCGATTGATAAGCAAACTTAGCACCTTCTGCAAACCAGTCACATAGCGTATGCCAATGTTCTGGTCCATCGTTGCCTGTATAGCTCCATTCAACGTCCATATTTTTTATTTTTTTCATACACTCTTCCTTCATTTCCACATAGTAATCAGGTAAAACTCTATCCTAACATCTTTTCTACGTCAAACAAAAGAACTTAGATCATTACGCTCCTCGGCAAATGACCTAAGTTCTCCTACCGTTAAATCTGGTTACTGAAAATGACACTAAAAATCAGACGACAAGAACCTTCTTTAGTTCAACGGTTATTTGCCCCAGTTTTCAGGATCTTTTTTCCATTCTTGTAATAAGGTAACATCTTTTTCTTCGATATAATTTGCTTCTAATGCAGCATCAATTAAAGTTGAATAATTGGTTAACGTTAGTAACGTCATCTGTTTATCTGCAAAATTTGCCGTTCCTTTGGGTAACTCATAAGTGAAGATTGCCGCAACGCCTAAAACCGTTGCTCCTTCACGTTCCGCCGCTTCTGCCGCTTCTAACACGCTACCGCCTGTTGAAATTAAATCCTCGATAACTACCATTTTTTGTCCTTCAGAAATTCGGCCTTCAATTTGATTCCCTTTGCCGTGATCTTTGGCTTTACTGCGGATATAAACCATTGGTAATCCTAAAATATCGGCTACCCATGCCGCATGTGGAATCCCTGCGGTAGCTGTCCCAGCAATCACTTCGACTTCTGGGAAAGTCTCTTTAATTTTTGCCGCTAAGCCTTCTGCAATTTCTTTACGCACAGCAGGATAACTCATCGTGATACGGTTATCACAATAAATCGGGCTTTTTATGCCACTAGCCCAAGTAAAAGGCTCATTAGGGTTTAAAAATACCGCTTCAATATCTAATAAATCTTTGGCAATCTTTTTTGCTACTTTTGTCATGTTACTTTCCGCTCCAGTCTTTTTTGATTTCTTGATAGGCTTCATAAGGATTTTCTGCTTGGGTAATAGGTCGGCCAACAACGATATATGTGGACCCGATTTCGCGAGCATGTTGCGGCGTAACGACCCGTTGTTGGTCACCTACTGCACTTCCTGCTGGACGAATACCAGGTGTTAAACAAATAAACGTCTGCTTGGTTGCTTCTTGAATACCACGTGCTTCTAATGCTGAACAAACCACGCCATCCAGACCCGCTTTTTCCGCACATTTAGCATAATGAATGACACTTGTCTCTAAAGGAACGTTGATTAATTGATCATGGTGCATCTCTTCTTCACTAGTAGAAGTCAACTGGGTTACAG
Source organism: Enterococcus sp. AZ050 (assembly GCF_051715085.1). Lineage (NCBI taxonomy): Bacteria > Bacillati > Bacillota > Bacilli > Lactobacillales > Enterococcaceae > Enterococcus > Enterococcus sp. AZ050. Next base: position 390,983 of record NZ_JBIOTC010000001.1, read on the forward strand.
CAATTAACTCAGGAACCTTAGCGCCTGGCTGAGTCCCTTTGATTAGACCTTCCTTAGCTGCTTGCATCATTCGAACGCCCCCTGCTGCATGGACATTGGTAATGGCAACGCCTAATTTTGCTAAATTTGTCATCGCTTTTTCCACAGTATTCGGAATATCATGTAATTTTAAATCCAAGAAAACATCGTGTCCTTGTTCTTTAAGCCAGCGAACAATCGCTGGTCCTTCTGCGTAAAAAAGTTCCATCCCCACTTTAACAAACAAGGCTTCTTCCTTAGGAAATTTTTCTAAAAAAACAGCCACTTCTTTTTGCGTGGGAAAATCTAACGCAATAATTGGTCTATCGTGCATTTTGCTGCCCCTCTCTCACTTCTTTAATTAATTGTTCCAACGATTCAATGCCTAACTCTTCCATTCGCTTAGGTAATCCGTCAATCAACTTCGGACAAATATATGGATCTGTAAAGTTGGCCGTACCAACCCCGACAGCGCTAGCACCTGCCATGAACATTTCCAAGACATCGTCCACTGTTTGAACACCGCCCATTCCAATAATTGGCAAATGAGAAACACTGGCGACTTGTCGAATTAAGCGAATAGCAACAGGTTTAATGGCTGGTCCAGATAGTCCACCAGTTTGATTGGCTAAAATAGGTTTTCTCGTTTTTAAATCAATGCGCATCCCTAGCAATGTATTAATCATAGAAAAACCGTCTGCGCCCCCTGCTTCAATTGCTTGGGCGATCGGCACAATGTCCGTTACGTTTGGTGATAGCTTAACATAAATCGGAACAGAGGCGACTTTTTTGACTGCTTGTGTTAATTGAAAAGCAACCTCTGGATCTGTACCAAAAGCTATGCCGCCATGTTTCACATTGGGACAGGAAATATTCAGTTCAATTGCTTTGACGTTAGGCGCTTGCCCAATTTTTGCGCAAACAGCCACATAGTCCTCTTCGCAAGCACCTGCAACATTTGCGATAATCGGTAAGTTAGGGTATTTTTCTAATTTCGGTAATTTTTCTTGCATTACCACTTCTAAACCTGGATTTTGCAATCCAATGGCATTTAGCATACCACTGGGTGTTTCAGCTACACGTGGTGTGGGATTTCCATATCGTGCTTGGGGCGTTGTTGCCTTAATCATAATTGAACCTAATTGATCAAGGTCATAATAGTTAGCATATTCTTCCCCGAACCCAAAGCAACCACTGGCGGGAATAATTGGATTTTTTAATGTTAAACCTGGAATTGAAACGGCTAAAGGATTTTTCATCATAAGATAACCTCACTTGCTTTAAAAATCGGACCTTCATCACAGACCTTGACACTTTTTGCTCCAGTAGTGTCTCCTTTTTTATGGCAAACGCAGGCATAGCAAGCCCCAATTCCACAGGCCATCCGTTCTTCTAAAGAAAGGTAAACGTGTGGATGTGTTGGAAATAAAGAATCAATTGCTTTTAACATACCATTCGCACCGCAAGCATACACTGCATCAGGGATCCGTCCTTTTGCTAACGCTTCTGACAATAAACGGCCCACGTTGCCATGAGCGCCAAACGAGCCGTCATCTGTGGCAAAATGTGTTTCTCCTAATGCCATAAATTCTTGTTGGTAATAAGCAACCTCTTTTGATGCATAACCAAGAAAATGAATCACTTTCACGCCTTTTTCATTGAGTTGTTTTGATAATTCATACAATGGGGGAATCCCGATTCCTCCGCCAACGATAAAAGCAGTTTGACCAGCTGCTACGGTAGTTATATCAAAGCCGTTTCCTAAAGGACCTAAAATATCTAATTGTTCACCAGCCTTCATGGTGGCAAACACTTCCGTTCCAGCGCCTTCGACTCGATAAATCAAACGACAGGTTTCGTTCGAATGATCAATTTGGTTGATGCTAATCGGTCGCCGCAAAAGTAAATCTGCACGCGGAACCTTGATATGCACAAACTGTCCAGGTCGTGTCATCTCTTTCACTAACTCGCCTTGTAAGTCTAACTGATAAATCCGTGGCGCTAACTGTTTTTGAGCTACAATGGTCATCATTTCTTGCTTTCTCTGCATCAGTATCCTTCACTCCTTTATTCTCTGATTCCCCTATAAATGATTTTCTATTTCTTCGTAAAAGAATCTGGAACAGTCCTCCTCAGACGATTGTTCCAGATTTTTGCTTAAATGGCTTCTGTCGTAAAGGCTCTTGATTCTAAAACTTTTAAAATCGCATTTGCTGTGTCAAGTGAGGTAAACAATGGAATCCCATGTTCGACTGCTTCCCGACGGATTGAAAACCCATCTTGGTTGGCACTGGAACGATTTTTATCCATAGTATTGATTACCACTTGCGCATTCCCGTTGCGAATGACATCCAGCACGGTTTCCCCTTCAGGATTAGAAATTTTCGTCACTTTCTTAACAGGCAACTGATGCTTCGCTAAAAAGTCAGCGGTTCCTTCCGTTGCGACTAAACTATAGCCAATTGCTGAAAAACGCTTAGCAATTTCTAACGCCTCTTCTTTTGTTTCATCAGCAATGGTGAAAAGTACAGCTCCATAACTTGGCAAATGCAAGCCAGATGCTTCAAAGGCTTTATACAAGGCTTTTTCTAAATAATAATCACTACCCATAACTTCCCCAGTTGATTTCATTTCAGGCCCTAAGTACGTATCTACTTTTTGTAGTTTCGTAAAGGAGAACACAGGGGCTTTCACATGAACTTGTTTACTTTCAGGGTATAATCCATCTTGATATCCTAGGTCAGTCAGTTTCTCACCAAGAATCGCTTTTGTAGCAACTTGGGCCATCGGAATCCCTGTGATTTTACTTAAGAAAGGAACTGTTCGACTCGCACGAGGATTCACTTCAATCACATAAACACGATTTTCATGAATAACAAATTGAATATTCATCATACCTACACAGTTTAAACCAAGTGCCAGTTTTTTTGTATAATCGGCAATTGTTGCTTGAATTTCTTGAGAAAGATACTGCGGTGGATAAACCGCCATTGAATCACCAGAATGAACGCCAGCTCGTTCAATATGTTCCATAATCCCTGGAATTAGTACTGTTTCACCATCACAAATGGCATCAACTTCACATTCTTGTCCCAATAAATAGCTATCAACCAAGACAGGATGTTCTGGAGAAGCTTTGACTGCATGTCGCATATAATCTTCCAAATCCTTTTGATTTTCGACAATTTCCATTGCACGACCACCTAAAACATAACTTGGACGCACTAAAACGGGATAGCCGATACGATCAGCAATCACGACTGCTTCTTCTGCACTTGTGGCCGTATCTCCTGGTGGTTGAGGAATCGCTAACTCTTGCAAAGCTTGTTCAAATAAATCACGATTTTCCGCACGATCTAAATCTTCAATCGTTGTTCCAAGAATTTTAACGCCTTGTTTTGTGAGCGGCTCAGCTAAATTAATCGCTGTTTGTCCACCAAATTGGACGATCACGCCAATCGGATTTTCTAAATCAATCACATTCATGACGTCTTCTAAAGTTAATGGCTCAAAGTATAATTTATCAGAAACAGAGAAATCTGTTGAAACTGTTTCAGGATTACTATTCATAATAATTGCTTCATAACCAGCCGCTTGGATTGCTTTGACAGAATGAACCGTTGCATAATCAAACTCGACCCCTTGACCAATGCGAATGGGACCAGAACCTAATACTAGTACAGAAGGCTTTTTCGAAACATTGCTTTCGTTTTCCACTTCATACGTGCTATAAAAATAAGGCGTGTGTGATTCAAACTCTGCAGCACACGTATCCACCATTTTATAGACGGGCACAATTTGATTGGCTCTGCGGAAGTCAGCGATGGCTTGTTCTGTTTGTCCCCAAAGTGCTGCGATTTTCCGATCAGAAAAACCATTTTGTTTGGCTTCTTTCAAAACAGCTACGTTGTCCACGTGACTTTCAAGGGCTGTTTCAATTTCGATAATGTGTAAAAGTTTATCCAAGAAGAATAAATCAATTTTCGTTAAACTTTGTAATTCTTCGATGCTATATCCTCTGCGAATGGCTTCTGATAAGTAGAACAATCGATCATCTTGCGCATGGACCATTTTCTTCGTTAATTCTAAATCACTGACATGACTTAGTTCTTTTAACTCGTTGTGATAAGCACCAATTTCTAAAGAACGAACTGCTTTTAATAAGGATTCTTCAATATTGCGGCCAATTGCCATGACTTCCCCGGTTGCTTTCATTTGCGTTCCTAGTTCTCGAGCACCTTTTTCAAATTTGTCAAAAGGCCAACGAGGAATTTTGGAAACAACATAGTCCAAAGCCGGTTCAAATTCGGCATAAGTGGTTCCAGTAACTGGATTTTTCATTTCATCTAATGTTAAACCAACAGCAATTTTTGCGGCTAACTTCGCAATGGGATACCCTGTGGCTTTACTAGCAAGTGCAGATGAGCGAGAAACACGAGGATTCACTTCAATCACATAATAATTAAAGCTATGCGGGTCCAAAGCTAATTGAACATTACAGCCACCTTCAATTTTTAATGCACGAATAATTTTCAAGGACGCATCTCGTAACATTTGGTATTCATAATCTGATAGGGTTTGACTCGGAGCAAAAACAATCGAATCCCCAGTGTGAATGCCGACAGGATCAAAGTTTTCCATGTTACAAACCACAATCGCATTATCAGCCGAATCACGCATCACTTCATATTCAATTTCTTTAAAACCAGCAATACTTTTTTCAATTAAACATTGTGTAACTGGTGATAATTTCAGACCATTTTCAGCAATTTGGCGGAGTTCTTCTTCCGTATCGCACATGCCGCCGCCTGTTCCACCTAAAGTAAATGCGGGACGAACGATAATTGGATAGCCAATTCGTTTGGCAAAAGCCACGGCTTGTTCCACCGTATTGACAATTTCACTTTCTGGAATCGGTTGTTCTAATTCTTCCATCAATTGTTTAAATAAATCACGGTCTTCCGCTTGGTCAATCGCACTGAGCTTTGTTCCTAGCAATTCTACATTTAGCTCGTCTAAAATTCCTGATTCCGATAATTCCATCGCCATATTTAATCCAGTTTGACCACCTAATGTTGGTAGAAGAGCATCAGGACGTTCTTTTCGCAAAATTCTTGAAACAAATTCTAAAGTAATCGGTTCAATATAAACATGATCCGCGATTTCTTTATCGGTCATGATGGTCGCTGGATTTGAGTTTACTAAGACAACTTCATACCCTTCTTCTTTTAGCGCTAAACAGGCTTGTGTGCCTGCATAGTCAAATTCTGCTGCTTGTCCAATAATGATTGGTCCTGAACCAATCACCATGATTTTCTTGATGTCCGTTCGTTTTGGCATTAGTTTTGCTCCTTCCATGCATCCATTAATTCCATAAATTCGTCAAATAAATGAAGACCATCGTGCGGTCCTGGAGCCGCATCTGGGTGATATTGCACAGTAAAAGCTGGATAATCTCGATGACGCACGCCTTCAACCGTTCCATCATTGACTTCCACGTGGGTCACAAGTAATTTTTCTGGATCAATTGTTGCTTCATCTACGGCATATCCGTGGTTTTGTGAAGTGAAATCAATGCGTCCTGTTGCAATTTCTCGTACAGGATGATTCAAACCGCGATGTCCAAACTTCATCTTATACGTATCCGCACCATTTGCTAATGAAAATAACTGATGACCTAAGCAGATGCCGAAAATTGGAACTTTTCCTTGGATTGCTTGAATCATTTCAATAGCTTCAGGCACATCTTTGGGATCTCCAGGCCCATTTGTCAACATGACACCATCGGGACTTAATTCTAAAATCTCTTCGGCCGTTGTATTATAAGGCAACACGGTTAAGTTGCATTGCCGTTTTGATAATTCTCGCAAAATACTATGTTTCAACCCAAAATCAACGACGACCACATTACGCCCAATACCTGGACTCGGATAAGGCTTAGTGGTGGAGACTTGTGCCACTTGATTTTTCGGCATGACTGTCGCTTTTAATTGATCAAACGCATGCGGCAAATCATCCACGGCATCAATGATGCTCCCTTTCATTGTTCCAGCTGACCGTAACTTACGAGTCAGCGCACGCGTATCAATTCCTGAAATTCCCGGAATCCCTTTGCGCTTTAAAAATTCATCCAAGGTCATTTGTTGACGCCAATTTGAAGCAACCCGCGCATGCTCTTTAACAATGACACCTTTACAGGTTGGTGCAATGGATTCATAATCATCTCGGTTGACCCCGTAATTTCCAACTAATGGATACGTAAAAGTAATCATTTGTCCATTAAAACTTTGGTCAGTAATTGCTTCTTGGTAACCTGTCATGCCAGTAGTAAAAACAACTTCTCCTACTACATTGCCTTCTGCACCAAACGCTTTTCCTTCAAATACTGTTCCGTCTTCTAAAATCAATAACCTTTTCAAACCTACTGCGCCTCCTCCGACCAAGCTAATGCTCCGTCAACAAATGTCATAAGTGTCTTTCCTTTGACTGTCCACCCTGTAAATGGTGTATTGACAGCCATTGATTCAAATGCTTCTGCATCAATTGGTGCAGCTGTTGCTAAGTCAAAAACTGCAATATCTGCTGGTGCACCAATTGTTAGTGTTCCTGCGTTTAATCCAAAAATTTCTGCCGGTTTCTCTGCCATCCAATCAATCACTTGTTCTAATGTGAAAATGCCTGTTTCGACAAAGTTCGTATAAATCAATTGGAAGGCCGTTTCACTACCGACAATACCAAAAGGTGCGTTTAAAAATGATTGTTGTTTTTCTTCTAAACCATGGGGCGCATGGTCGGTAGCAATACAATCAATCGTGCCATCTAACAAACCGTCAATCAATGCTTGTCGATCTGCTAAACCACGTAATGGCGGGTTCATTTTCCAAAACCCTTCGTCACCAGGAATATCCTCATCGACTAAAATTAAATGGTGTGGCGAAACTTCGGCTGTTACGTGAATCCCTGCTTTTTTAGCATCCCGAATAACGCGCACGCTTTCTTCTGTTGAAACATGACAAACATGATAATGAACGCCTGTTTCTTTTGCTAAAGTAATATCCCGAGCAATTTGTGAAGCTTCCGTTGCACTTAAAATCCCTGGTAGGCCTAATTTCTTAGAAACTTCTCCTTCATGCATCACACCACCAAATAATAAAGATTCATCTTCCGTGTGCGCAACAAGTGCCATATCTAATGCAGCCGCTTCTTTCATGGCTAAGTACATCGTTCCTGCCGTTTGGACACCAACACCATCATTCGTAAATGCAAAGGCGCCCGCTTCTTTTAAGGCCTTCTGATTGGTTAAAACTTCACTCCGTAGCTCTTCTGTAATGGGGGCATATTGTAAAACTTTCACGACTGCATCTTTTTGAATTAAGTCGTAAACCTCACTTAATTTTTCAGCCGTATCTGGTACTGGATTCAAATTGGGCATTGCGCAAACCGTAGTAAAACCACCGCGAGCAGCAGCTTTACTACCCGTTTTAATCGTTTCTTTATACGTAAAGCCTGGTTCTCTAAAGTGAACATGCACATCGACCAAGCCTGGCGTGATTAGTTGCCCGTTCGCATCAAACACTTGCTCAAAATCTGCTTCGTCAAACGATTCCCCGATTGCGTGAATCACACCATTTTCTAGCCAAAGTGCTGCCTCAATCAATTGATTCTCTTTTTTGATGATTTTTCCATTCTTAATTAACGTCTTCATTTCTCCACCTAGGCCTTTCCATGTAAAATTGCTTCTAAAATTGCCATGCGCATAAAGACTCCGTTACTCATTTGCGCGACGATTCTTGATTGCAGACTTTCCACTAATTCATCTGCCAGTTCAACATCCCGATTGACTGGCGCTGGATGCATAATAATTGCGTGTTTCTGTAAACGAGTTGCCCGTTCGTTGGTTAAACCATATTCCAAATGATAGCCTTCTTTTGAAAAACTTTCCTTACCATCATGACGTTCGTGCTGCACGCGCAGCAACATCATCACATCGACTTTTTCAACAATTTCATCTAATGGCACATATTGTCCATAGACATCAAACTGATGATCGTACCACTCTTCTGGACCTGAAAAATAAATTTCAGCGCCTAAACGGTTTAATAACTGCATATTTGATTTAGCAACGCGAGAATGTGTAATATCTCCCACAATCGCCACTTTCAAGCCTTCAAATCCACCAAATTCTTCATAAATAGTCATCAGATCCAATAAACATTGTGTAGGGTGTTGTCCACTCCCGTCCCCACCGTTAATAATAGAACATTGAATCGTTTTACTTTGAATCAATTCATCGTAATAATTTTCTTTACCATGACGAATGACTGCTACATCTACACCAATTGCCGACATCGTTAGTACTGTATCGTATAACGTTTCTCCTTTTTGAACAGAACTTCTACTTGCTTCAAACTCAATCACTTCTAAGCCTAATTTTTTCTCAGCTACCTCAAAACTTTTATGTGTTCGAGTACTATTTTCAAAAAACAAGTTTGTTGCAAAATATTGACGTTCTTCTGGGTGCCATTTTGCCCCCTGTTTAAATTCTCCTGCGCGACGGATTAACCCCATGACTTCACGGTCGGTTAAAGCCTCAGCAGTTAAAAGATGTTTTAAACTAATTCGTTCAGATGTAATAATCATTCGTCCAGTCCTCCTACTGTTCTTCGCTACGTGCGTTTTCCGGTAAAATTAAATTCAAAACAATTCCTAAGACGGTTGCTAATGCCATTGAAGACAATTCAAAGGTTCCTACTTTGAAGACTAAGCCACCAATGCCGATGACTAAAATTACTGAAGCAATCAATAAATTCTTTTTCTTATCAAAATTAATCTTATTATCGATTAAGATTTTCAAACCACTTGCGGCAATCACACCGAACAAGACGAAACTAATTCCTGAAATAACTGGTCCTGGGATACTTAGAATCAAGGCACTTAATTTTCCAACAAATCCTAAAGCTACAGCGAACACCGCGGCTCCACCAATCACGAAGACACTGTGTACTCTTGTAATTGCCAGCACGCCGATATTTTCACCATAACTTGTAACTGGCGGTCCACCAACAAAACCTGCTACAATTTGCGCTAAGCCATCTCCCATTAAAGTTTTAGATAAGCCTGGGTCTTGGAAAAAGTTGCGCTTGGTTAATTTATTCAAGACCATTAAATGACCAATATGTTCTGTCATTGTTACAAAAGCAATTGGTGCCATTGTTGTAATGGCATTTAAATACAATTTCGGTTCATATTGAACAAAAGGTACTTCAAAATTCGGTAAAGCAAACCAAGCAGCTTCTTTAATAGGGGTTAAGTCAATAATTCCGAAAGCTAAAGCGACTAGGTACCCACTGACAATTCCCAAAAGAATTGGAATTAATCCTAGAAAGCCTTTGAAAAACATGTTGTAAAAAATGGTTAAGCCTAAAGTAATTAAGGCTACAGCAATATATTTAAAATCATAAACGTTGTTGTTATACATTGCGTTATTTGCGGCATTAGCTGCCAAGCCTAAACCGATAACCATCACGACAGGTCCTACAACGATAGGCGGTAAAATTTTATCCAACCAGTCGGAACCAATTTTTTTAATGATTAATGAAACGATTAGGTATACCAAGCCGGTTGTCATAGCACCTTGGGCAATGGCTGGATAACCATCACTCTTCATTAACATCTGCATCGCTGCAATAAAAGCAAAGCTACTGCCAAGATAAGCGGGGATTTTTCCTTTTGTAGTAATCAGATAGACCATTGTTCCTAATCCTGAACTGACTAACGCAATCCCTGGGTCAATTCCCACTAAGATTGGTACTAAAACCGTTGCGCCAAACATCGTAAATAAATGTTGTAAACTTAGGCCAACCCAGTGAAAAGCTTGCGGTCTGTCTTTAATATCTAAGACTGCATCCTCATTTCGAAATTCTTTTTCTGACAACGTTGTTCACTCCTTTTTATTCGTTTCCTTTACTGATCATAATACGATCTGCGCCGTCACGCTCTTCCATTTCCACAATAATTTCCTCAGTTTTTGATGTTGGAATATTTTTTCCTACATAATCGGCACGAATCGGTAATTCCCGATGCCCACGATCTACTAAGACTGCTAAAGAGATTTTTCTCGGACGACCTAAATCCATAACAGCGTCCATCGCAGCACGAATGGTCCGGCCCGTGTACAAGACATCATCTACTAAAATAACTTCTTTACCTTCAATTGAGACTGGTACGTCAGAAGAATGTAATTCAGGTTCCTCCATATCTTTCACATCATCACGATACAAAGTAATATCTAATTCACCAACTGGCACGTCAATATCTTCTAATTGTTTTAAGCGTTCGGCTAGACGTTGTGCAATGTATATCCCACGCGTTTTAATTCCTACTAAAACAATGTCTTGAATTCCTTTGTTTCTTTCAATAATTTCATACGAGATTCGAGTAAGCGCTCGTTTCATTGTGACTGCGTCAACAACTTCTTTCTTTGGCATAATAATTTCCTCCTCATTTCTTTTTTATCTACGTCCTCGCTGTCTTGGGGTCAGCGATTCTTCCTTCAATTGAGCAGCTGAAAAATAAGTGGATTTTTATTGAAATTGTCCTGTTATTTTTTCCAACAAAAAATCCTCCTACCCGTATGAGGATAGGAGGATGTTGGTTACAGTTTAAAAAGGTACAAGGGTACCACGTAGCCCACACAACTTACTAACTAAGCGCACCTAGTGTTCTTTTGCATGATTCCTTCTTAGCCTCACGGGACTAAACTTAAAGGTTACAGTTATTTAGTTATTTTTCTTCTTAAAAAAGAGTTTACCTCTTCTTCAGAAAAAAATCAATGATTATTTCTTAATTGGTGTAAAGTTTTTTCAAAAACTTCTGGTAAAGGTGCTTCAAAGACTAATTGTTCACCTGTAGTAGGATGTGTAAAGCCTAATAACTTCGCATGTAAAAATTGTCCATTGCCAGGCAATGTTTTTTTCGGTCCATATAACGGATCTCCAGCTAATGGATAACCGATATATTTCATGTGAACACGGATTTGATGTGTCCGGCCTGTTTCTAGTTGTAATTCAACTAAGGTAAATGCATCAAAACGCTCTAAAACAGTAAAATGCGTGACTGCTTCTTTACCGCCTTCAATGACCGCTTGCATTTTTCGGTCAACCTTGGAACGACCAATAGGCGCATTTATCTCTCCCTTATCGTGAGGAATAACACCGTGGACCAAGGCGACGTATTTGCGTAACGATGTTTTTTCTTTTAGCTGTTTCGCTAATGATTCATGGGCTTGATCATTTTTAGCCACCATCAATAGCCCCGAAGTATCTTTATCAATTCGATGAACAATTCCGGGTCGCACCACATCATTAATCGCCGATAAGTGATCCGCATGATGAAGTAACGCGTTCACTAATGTACCATTGGGATGCCCTGCCGAAGGATGAACAACCATGCCTTGAGGTTTGTTGACGACAATCACATCATTGTCTTCATAAACAATGGTCAAAGGAATATCCTCTGCTACCATATCTAGAACTTCTGGTTCAGGAATTGTTACAACAATTTCATCGCCTGCTGTAACTTTGTAATTTGCGCGGACCGTTTCACCGTTAACTGTTACGTGTTTTTCTTTTAACCATTGTTGAATTTGCGAGCGGGAATGATTGGGTAAATGTTCACTTAATACTTTGTCAATCCGGCCTTTTTCTGTTTGAATCGTTACGTTAATTTGTTCCATTTTTGCCTTCCTTTGCTGCTTTTTCATCTAAAATCAAATAAATAAATATACAAATAACGCCGACCACTAACGTACTATCTGCAACATTAAAAATAGGAAAATTCATAAAATCCGTTTGGAGCATGTCCACCACGTAGCCTAAACGTACACGATCAATAAAATTTCCAATGGCACCTGCTAAGACAAAAGATAAACCTACAGAATACCAGACACTTTTTTTATAATTCTTAATTAATAAATAAATAATCACGACACTAACAATTACTGTGATGACATAAAAGAATATCATCTTTCCTTCTAATAAGCTCCAAGCAGCTCCGGTATTTCTTAAATGGGTCAGCGACAAAAATCCAGGAATGAATTCTTTTGTTTCACCCAAAGAAATGTTTTGGACCGTCAAATATTTGCTCCATTGGTCAAGCCCTACTAATAAAGCACTGATTAAAAAATATACTACTAACAATCGCGTCATTCCTTTTCTCTATGAATACTTGCTAAATCTCTTGGTCGAACAATGCCTACTAACTCACCATTAGGATGGCCACTTTTACTAATAAGCACAGCTTCTAAGCGTGGCTGCTCCCGAAACATTTGTTCAACTTCAAAAACGGTTGCTTCAATTGAAACAAATTGATAGTTGCTGCGTTTATAATTTGATGCCAACAATTCTCGCACCGTTCGGTTGGCAATGTGAACTTCGCCTTTGGTGCTCTCAATGGCAAACCATACACCAATCCCTCGAACCGTGATTAATCCTTTAAATACACCTTTTTCATAAATCGGAAATTGAGAATATTGTTTTTTTGCAATAATCGTTAATAACGTTTCTAAAGAAGTGGTGATTTCAAAAGCTGTAACACGTTTCGCAAATTTAGGCACTACTTTTTCTGGTTTTGTTAAAGCTTGTTCAATCGTTTCAATTCGTTGAACTGCCCATTCGTTTGGCTCTGCAATTACAAAATCATCAGCAATTCGCTCATGAACGATGGCATTTCTTAACTGAGCCATTTGAAGCAAATCCTCTTCAAATTGAGCAATCTGTCCTTTTTCTTTTCGGGAAAGACGTCTTGTCATTTCACTGAATCCCATATTGACAGGATTGTTCAGTCTCTCTCTCATCCACTTTTCAATGCGATTAAAGTGTGCTAAAAATGTATCTGCTCGTTCCCCCATAGTCGTTGCTCCTTATAATAAACTACGCAATAAATTTCCGTCATTATTTTTTATTGAGCTACTTTCAAGTATATACTAAAAATAGGTCTCAGGAAAGAGCGGCTTTAAAAGAGACCGCTCGCTTGACCCGTTTCGTCCACATCCATATTTAACGCAGCAGGAACCTTCGGCAAGCCAGGCATCGTTAAAATGTCACCCGTTAACGCCACGATAAACCCCGCACCGATTTTTGGAACTAGCTCACGAATCGTAATCGTAAATCCTTCTGGCCGTCCTAATTTTTGAGGATCGTCAGAAAGTGAATACTGTGTCTTCGCCATGCAAATTGGTAATTGATCCCAACCATTTTTTGTAAAATCTGCGATTTGTTTTTGCGCTTTCGGAGAAAAAATCGCCTGTTCCCCGCCGTAAATCGTTTGTACAATGGCTTGAATTTTTTCTTCAATAGTTTGGCGAGGATTATATAAAGGTTGAAACTGTTTTGTATTGGCTTCAATCTCTGCTACTACTGTTTTCGCTAGATTCGTGCCACCTGCGCCACCTTGCGCCCAAACACTTGTTAACTCGACGGGCACGCCTAACGCTTGGCAGGCTTCTTTCAATAGTTGAATTTCTTTTTCTGTATCCTGTGTAAACTCATTAATTGCAACAACTACTGGTACATCATAACGTTGCATGTTTTGAATATGTTTTTCTAAGTTGGCAAAGCCTTTTTGTAACGCTGGTAAATTTTCTTCTGCTAACTGATCTTTCGCCAAACCGCCATGCATTTTCAACGCGCGAATCGTTGCCACAATCACAACGGCATCGGGTGCTTTTCCTAAAGAAGGTACTTTAATATCTAAAAATTTTTCGCCACCTAAGTCACCACCAAAACCCGCTTCTGTTACGACATAATCCCCTAGATGCAAAGCCGTTTTTGTCGCTAAAATACTGTTACATCCATGAGCGATATTGGCAAAAGGACCACCGTGAACAAAAGCTGGAGTTCCTTCAATCGTTTGAACTAAATTAGGTTTTAAGGCGTCTTTTAATAATAAAGTCAGGGCACCTGCCACGTTTAAATCTTTAACCGTCACCGGCTCTCTTTGGTCATTATAGGCGACAATAATCCGACTTAAGCGTTCTTTTAAGTCCGTTAAATTTTGCGCTAAACAAAGAATCGCCATAATTTCGCTTGCCACAGTAATATCGAAACCGTCTTCTCTTGGTACACCTTGGAAAGGACCGCCTAAACCAACAACGACCTGTCTAAGCGCACGATCATTTAGATCCACTGCCCGTTTCCAAATCACCCGTCGAGAATCAATCTTTAATTCATTTCCTTGCTGTAAATGATTATCTAGTAACGCAGCTAAGGCATTATTGGCTGTCGTAATCGCATGCATATCACCAGTAAAATGCAAATTGATTTCTTCCATTGGTAATACTTGTGCGTAACCGCCACCTGTTGCACCACCTTTAATCCCCATCACAGGACCTAATGATGGTTCTCTTAGGGCAATAACTGTTTTTTTATTGATTTGATTTAATGCATCTCCTAAACCAATGGTCACGGTTGATTTTCCTTCTCCTGCTGGTGTTGGATTAATCGACGTAACGAGGATTAATTTACCTTCTGGCTTCGCTTCTAAGGATTGAAGCGTTGGAAAATCTATTTTCGCTTTGTATTTTCCATAAAGTTCGAGCGAATCTTCTGAAAGACCGATTGTTTCGGCAATCTCTTGAATAGGTTTTAATGTTGCTGCTTGTGCAATGTTAATATCTGTCTTCATAACGGACCCCTTTTCAATTCTTTATCGTCTTTGTGACACATTGTTTCTTTTAAATTATAGCTTGTATTGAATAGAATGGCTAGAATAACCTTTTTTAAACAACCCAACCATTGACGTTTGGTAGCCTTTTCTCGTATAATGAAAGTGTCTTTACAAATCTAAAAGGAGCGTGAATTGGATGCAAAAAGGAATTGTCAAATGGTTCGATAACAGAAAAGGTTATGGTTTTATCGTTTACAACGAAGAAGATGAGATTTTTGTCCACTTCACTGCTATAGAAGGTGACGGATTCAAATCACTTGATGAGAATCAATCTGTAGAGTTCGAGATAATGGAAGGCAATCGTGGGCTACAAGCAGCACATGTCAAAAAAATAGATAACTAAAAAAGCTGAACCAACAACGCTTTGCTCCAAAAAGTAAGTAAACGTAGCGTTTGTTTCAGCTGATTATTTTAAGATTTTGAGAGTGGGTCACCAGTCGTTTCGACTTATGACTCACTCTTGTTTTTTTCTTCTTTTTTATGAAGGCCCAAAGAATGATCTTCTGCTACCTTCAATTCAGGCTTTTTTACCTTAAGTGCCTCAAGAAATAACGGAATCGTTTTCTTTTTCATTAAAAAGACTTTTGAGCCTTCCTTAAATTCTGAGGAAAAAATTTCGATGCTTTTTTCATTGTAGGTTACTTTTTCTATCTGAGAAAGCGGAAGTGCTTTTTTGCGAAACCACAAAACATCTCTGACAATTAAAGATGTTTCTGTCATATTAAAAGACCGCGCAATTCCTAGATAAGCAAACACAAAAAATGGAACCATCACCAGATTACTAATCAAGTAAGGACCATTATTTTCCAATGCTAAAATTAAACTAATAAATAATATACAAAATGTGCAAGACCAGTAAATAATTGTTGATGCTAATTCTGGCTGCCAATAGAATTTCTGTTTTTTCATAAAGTGCCCTCACTACTTCTGGATCAACGCCGCTAAATTTAAATATGTTATAATAGTAACATACTTTTTTTAAGAACAAAAAGAAATTAGGAGTAATTTTATGTTAAGAATTTATGTAGATGCTGCAACAAAAGGCAATCCAGGTGAATCTGGCGGCGGTATCGTTTACCTCACCGACCAATCGCGGCAACAATTGCATGTGCCTTTAGGCATTGTTAGTAATCACGAAGCCGAATTTAAAGTGCTGATTGAAGCTTTAAAACAAGCGATTGCCAATGAAGACAATCAACAAACCGTTCTTCTCCACTCAGATAGTAAAATTGTTGTCCAAACAATTGAAAAAAACTATGCTAAAAATGAAAAGTACCAGCCTTATTTAGCAGAATATCAACAACTAGAAAAGAATTTTCCTTTGCTCTTAATCAAATGGCTACCTGAAAGTCAAAACAAAGCGGCCGATATGCTCGCACGGCAAGCATTACAAAAATTTTATCCCAATAAAAAGTAGCACTGTTTACTTAATGCTTTTCCTTTATTAATTTGATAATTAAACACGTGGAGCAAAAATCACTTGGGATTTTTGCTCCACGCTTAAAAACAGATAAACGGTTCTGTCTCGACTTCTTCTTATAGCCCACTTATTCTTCTGTCGTTATTTCCGCTAATTGCCCATTGGTTAGCGAAAGGATTGCTTCAGGTGCTAATTCAATTTGCATGCCACGTTTGCCTGCAGAAACAATAATTGCAGAATATTGTTGAGCTTCTTCAGCTAAATAGGTGGGAAATTGTTTTTTCATCCCAATTGGTGAACAGCCCCCACGAATATAGCCTGTGGTTGCTTCTAAATCTTTTAAGTGAAGCATTTCTACCTTTTTGTTGCCACTAGCTTTCGCTAATTTTTTCAAATCTAATTCTTGATTACCAGGAATGACAGCCACGACTGGACCTGTTTTATTACCTACTGTAACCAAGGTTTTAAAAATTCGTCCTTTGTCAATATCTAAACTTTCAGCGACACTTTCTGCACTTAAATGATCTTCGCTCCAAGCGAATTCATATTCTTTATATGGTACTTTATGTTGTTCCACCATGCGCATCGCATTCGTTTTTTGTTGTGTTTTTTTCTTTGCCACTTTTTTCACCTTCTGAATCACTTGTTTTGTTCGAATGTCTTTAAATAATTTCTTAATACTTGTACGGATAGTTGGCCTGGTGCAGACGCTTGCTGGGCTGAGCCAAAAGTTAGTGCCGATCCGAACAGTTGACCTGTTACGCGACTAATCATCCCTAACTGTCCCATTGACATAGTAACGATTGGAACGGATGCATAATGGGTGTACATTTCATTGGTTGCTGAAAGTAACGTAAGTACATCTGTCGCATCTTGTGGCATCACAGCTATTTTACAAATATCTGCCTGACGCATTTGCATTTGGCGTAACCGCGCGACAATCTCCTCTTGCGATGGTGTTTTCTGAAAGTCGTGATTACAGAGAACAATTTTAATCCCCGCCTTTTTAGCTTCGTGAATTAACGTATCTGCCGCCAGCGGATTCGCAAATAATTCAATATCTAATAAATCCAACGCACCCTTTTTCACTAATTCATGATACAAAGCAAAATAATTTTCCTCGGAAAAAGCCATTTCGCCGCCTTCTTTTTGTGTACGAAAAGTTAACAATAACGGTTTTTGCCCCAACCGTTCCATTACTTGTTGTGAAAGATTACATACATCGGAAAAATCAGCGACATTTTCATAATAGTCTAAACGCCATTCCACCAAATCACAATCTAGTGTTTGGCTCGCCGTTGCTTCGGCCAAAATATCCTCGGCTGTTCGAGCAACAATGGGCACCACAATTTTGGGATTGCCTTCACCTATTCGCACATTTTTGACTATAACTGGCTTCACAGTTCCACCTAACTTCCTCGTTTATTTTTCTCTCTTCATATCATACCATTTCTCTTCTTTTTTGCAATTTAAAGAGCTACAAAGACACCTAGAATTAGGAATTTCCTAACACTAAATGTCTTTGTTTGGGTTATTTAACTCTTTCTGTTGTTACGTTAAACTTCCGTACTTTGTAACTGATACATATCCGCATAAAGGCCCCCTTCTGCCAGTAACGTTTCGTGCGTTCCTCGTTCTACAATCTGCCCTTTGTCTAAAACTAAAATCAAGTTTGCATCACGAATCGTCGAAAGGCGATGCGCAATCGCAATTGTCGTTCTTCCTTGTCGCATTTTGGCTAATCCTTCTTGAATCAATCCTTCTGTTTCTGTATCAATATTAGCGGTTGCTTCATCTAAAACTAAAATTTTGGGATCAGTTACAATTGTTCGTGCAAACGAAATTAATTGACGTTGTCCGCTAGAATAACTCGCTCCTCGTTCAATGACTTTCGCATGATAGGTATTGGGTAACGTGTGAATAAATTTATCCGCCTGAACAAATTCCGCAGCCTGTTTAATTTGTTCATCTGTGATGTTTGGATTCAGTAAACGGATATTTCCAGCAATATCTCCATAAAACATGAAAGCATCCTGTAATACCAAGCCCATCTTTTCCCGTAATTCTGTCATGGGAAAATCACGAATGTCACGATCATCAATTAAAATCTGCCCTTCATAAAATTCATAGAAACGCATGAGTACATTAATAATTGAACTTTTACCACTTCCAGTATGACCGACTAAAGCGACGGTTTCCCCGGGATTTGCAACAAAGCTAATATTTTTCAATACTTCGTTTTTGCCGTCATAAGAAAAAGTAACATTACGAAATTCAATTTTCCCGCGAATAATTTCCCCATTCGCACCTACTGATTGTTGCGGTGTTAATTCTTCCGTATCCATAATTTTTAAAATACGACTACCTGCGACAATCCCATCTGTAAAGATACTTAGGAAGTCCATCATTTGTGTCATCGGATTAAAAAAAGCTTGGACATACGTTACAAAAGCATAAATCATTCCCGCTTCTACAGGAGAATGTAAAGCATCGATGCCAAACATAGTTAAGGCCAATGCAATCGCCAACGTATACAACAAATTAATGATGGGACTTAATAATAACGAATTCATACGAATCATTGCTACTCGTGTTTTTAAATAGTCATCATTGGTTTCTTCAAATTCTTTTTCCAAACGTTTTTCTTGGCGAAATTGTTGAATGATTTGCATACCAGAGATGTATTCATTTAGTTTGGTGTTTAATTGACTTAATTTTTCCCGCATACTGCGATATAATTTTGAACTAAATTTTTGGTAATACCAAATTACAACTAATAAAATTGGCAAGAAAATTAGACAATAAAATGAAATTTCTGGACTGAGTTGAAACATTGCAAAAAATGACGAGATTACGGCAAAAATTCCTGTAATCACCATTAGGAATACATACCAGAATTCAAACAATGTTTCTGTATCGTTGGTAACACGAGACACCGTCGAACCCGCTGGTGTTTGATCAAAATAACGCATACCTAAAGTGTGTAATTTTTCAAATAATTTCACTCGTATATATTGATACGTTTTTAAAGAAGCCATCGAATACAAATACCATTGGAAAAACCAAACAATACTTTTGACAATGACACCAAAAAAATAAATAGCAGCAAAAGTTAGAATCACTTGCATTGTAGCAGTTTTAGGCGTTAAATAATTATCCATAAAAACTTGAATGACTCTAGGCAAAAGAATATTGATAATTGATAAGCCAAATGCAAAGAGAATAGCTGTGTAAAACATGCGTTGAAATGGCTTGGCAAAACGAAACAAACGCTGAACAATCGTTAATTGTTCTTTCATCGGTAATTCTCTGGACCATTCGGATTGATACTTTTCTTCCATTAACTCTCACTCCCTTCAATTTTCGCTTCTAATTGCTGTTTTTCCCACATCCGCTGATACCAACCCTTCTGAGCCAGTAACTCTTGATGCGTCCCCCGTTCAATAATTTTCCCTTCATCCAACACTAAGATTTCTTTTGCATGCATGACACTACTTAAACGATGCGCTGTAATAATAGTGGTTTTTTCTTGGCGCGTTTCTTTTAGATTTGATAAAATCGCCTCTTCAGTCTTCGCATCGACTGCAGATAAGGCATCGTCTAAAATTAACAATTCTGGTTCAACAATCAAGGCCCGTGCAATAGAAATCCGTTGTTTTTGTCCTCCAGAAAGCGAAACGCCACGTTCCCCAACCATTGTGTCATAGCCTTCAGGGAATGCTTTAATTTCTTGGTTAATAAATGCTAATGCTGCCGCTTGTTCAACTGCTGCTTGTTCCAAGTCTGGTTTAGCAAAACGAATGTTATCTCGTACCGTCATGGAAAAGAGAAAATGGTCCTGTGGCACGTACCCCATTGCACCCATCAATGCATCTAATGTGTAATTTTTAATGTTATGTTTTCCAAAGAAAATCGTTCCTTGGTATTGGTCATATTCACGCATCAACAATTTCAAAATAGTGGTTTTACCAGCGCCTGTTTTGCCAACAATCCCCAAGGTTTCTCCTTCTTGCAACGAAAATTGGATATTTTCCAAAGCCACCGTCTCTTCTTTTGGATAAGAAAAAGAATCAATCTTCATTGAAATTGTCCCTTGCGCCATTGTTTTGATGGCATCTTTTCGTTCGATAATATGCGTTTTTTCATGTAATAATTCGTTCACACGATCGTAACTAGCATTCCCACGTTCTAACACATTAAATAAGCGCCCAATCGCAAACATTGGCCAAACTAGCATCCCAATATAGGCAATGAAAGAGACCAACTGACCTAAACTTATCGTTCCTTCCATGATGAAACGACCACCAATAATAATTGTCAAAACATAAGAAACACCAATAATCAGCGTAATAAACGGATCAAATAGTGCATCTAAAAAGTTCGTTCGTTTATTTTTGACGATAGCATCATCAATTTTCTCTGTAAAATCAGCAAGATCTTCTTTTTCTTGCCCAAATGTTTTAATGACTTTAATTCCAGTGATACTTTCTTGTGTTTTATCATTAATCGCTGAAAAAGCAGCTTGTGAATCTCGAAAGGCATCATGCAACTTAGAACCTAGAACTCGTGAGGTGACCGCTAATAAAGGCAGCGGTAATAAAGCAATTAATGTTAAGCGCCAATCGACAAATAGAACCATTGCGATAATCGTTGTTCCTCCCGTAATCACAGAGTCAGCAAATGTTAAAATCCCAGCTCCAGCCACATTTTGGATGGCATTTAAATCATTGGTTGCATGCGCCATCAAGTCACCTGTCCGATATTTCTGATAAAAGATGCTATCCATTTTTGTGAAATGATGAAATAATTGAGTCCGTAGCTCTTTTTCCAAACGAGCGGCACTCCCCCAAATATGCATCCGCCAAATATAGCGAAAAAGATATTGGGCAAGCCCAGCACCAACCAAGAGTGCAACCCACACGATAATTTTCGTTAAGCGAATTTCTTTGTTAACGATTTCATCTACAACGACGCCAATAACTTTGGGCGGGACTAATTGAACAAGAGCGACCATCATTAATGAGAAAACCCCAATAATATAACTTTTTTTCTCTTGCTTAAAAAACCAGCCTAATTTTTTGAATATGGACATTCAGTTGTCCCTCCTTTACTTTGTTGTTCTACGAAGACTACTTTCGAGCTAGAAGGTTTCTTCGTTATTGTTGTTTTTGATTAAACGTTTCGCTCTTTTCCTCCTAGATTATCCTATTCTCCCGCAAAACAACAAAAAAACGGACTGAAAATCAGCCCGTTTTTACACTTATTCATGATTACCTGAATAACCTTTACTATTTTCCTTGGTTTTTCATTTGTTGCATCATTTGTCTAACCTTTTTCTCTGACGGTTTTTGACCCATTGATGCCATCATCATGCGTAACATATCCTCATTAACGGGAGGATTTTTTTTGAAATAATCTTGCATATATTTGCGTGCAAGGAAAAAGCCCCCTGCAGCGCCTACTAATAAAGCGATTACTGCGATTAATACTACCCAACCTGTTGCCATTGAAACTCTCTCCTCTCCGTATAGTTTTGCTCTCAATGAATTATTTTACTAGAAATAGCAAAAAAAGAAAAGTTCTTTTTGCGGGATTTCTCTTAAATAATGAAAAAAGTCTGATTTTTTTGCAAAATAGTGATTAAAAGTCAAAAATATACGCTCTTAAATGTCAATAGGACCTTTAAAAGCGATTGTTGCTTTAGTTTTGTCCTTGAATTTTTTCTAATAATTCTGGATCAAATGTTTGATTTTTTAACATCGCAATTTCAAAGCCGTAAGGGGCCTTTTTATTTTTTTTGTCTTCTCCGACATAAGGTGTTTCTAAAATTTTTGGTAAAGCAGTTAATTTTTCATGGTGAACCACACCGTTTAAAGCTTCAAAACCAATAGTGCCAAAGCCAATATTGGCATGACGATCTTTATGTGAGCCCATAGGATTTTTAGAATCATTCACATGAATAACTTTTAAACGATCCAATCCGATAATTTTATCAAATTCAACTAATACGCCATCAAAATCATCTTTTACATTATACCCTGCATCATTAATGTGGCAAGTATCCAGAGTGACAGAAAGTTTATCATTTAGCGTAACTCCGTCAATAATCGCAGCTAGTTCATCAAACGTACGGCCGATTTCGGTTCCTTTACCAGCCATTGTTTCTAAAGCGATTTGAGGGATTTGCTCTTTCCACAAGACTTCGTTTAGACCTTTAACAATTTGTTTGATGCCGGCTTCTGAACCTGCGCCAACATGCGCACCTGGGTGTAACGTGATTTGCGTTGCTCCCAACGCTTGTGCTCGCTCAATTTCTTGTCGCAAAAAGTCTACGGCAAAACCGAAATTTTCCGTTTTGATTGTATTGCCTAAATTAATAATATACGGGGCATGAACGACGATATTACTCAAATTGTGTTCCTTCATAAACGCTTGCCCAGCTTCAATATTCATTTCTTCAATCGGTTTCCGGCGCGTGTTTTGTGGCGCACCTGTATAAATCATAAAGGTTGTTGAGCCATAACTAGCCGCTTCCTCGGCAGAGCCTAATAGCATTTTCTTGCCACTCATACTAACGTGTGATCCTAATAACATGTGGTTCCTCCTAATAATTCTTCTTTTTCTTTTGGTAGTGTTGATACTGTTGCAGCCATTCTTCAAGCGTGATTTTTGTTACTAATTCGCCAATTAGTTCATAGGGTATTCGCTTAGGATTAGTGAAGCGAAGACAACTTTTCCCCATGTTTAGCTTTGTTGACACTTGTTCCTGATAGGCTTCTTGAAACCAACTTCGGACGGCTTCATTTCCCATTAATCCCATGTGATATAAAGCTACTTGCCTTTTAGTAGCGCCTAAACTGATAAATGGTAACGGTTCATCACCACGGTTGAGATAGCCTTCCGGAAATACTGAAAGCGGTACAACAAAGGTTGGCATGCCATATTGCATTGTTAATTCAAATCCTGCTGGCAAATTTTGCGAAACGACATCTAATACTTGCTGATAAGCAATTCGCCAGTTTGGTTCAACTGTTTCGATATATGCTGTAACTGTTTCAATTGACTGCGCCATTATTTCTTCCTTTGCTGATAAAGCGCTTTGGTTTTATAGCCTTCTTTTAAAATGACTAACATTTCAGTTTGCCGCTTTTTCCGTGTCTCCGCTCGCTTTGCACTAAATACATACCGCGCCCACTCTTTTTGATAACCAGGCGTTAATGCAGCGAATGTCGCTGCAGCAGCTGGTTCTGTTTGTACCAACGCTTCAATTTCTGGTAAATATTGAACATAATCCCCAACAGCAGAACTGGTCTGATTCTTCGCTGGCTTTTTAAGAACATTCTTCATGCCGACAACCGTAAAAGTCTCATCTAAACTAACCATGCGATTAAATTTTAAGGTTGAGCCTTTAATATACCCATCTGCCTCGTTTACTTGTAATGTTGGAAAAATTTCATCTCGGTGGACAAAGGTTGGATACATTTTATTGCCTTTTTTCGGATAAGCCACATATAACAACCCATTTTCTACTAAATGTTGACCTTCAATCACCATTGAAACAATCTCTTGAAATTCCGCCATCGTTTTCACGAATGCAAAAATCAGCTCAACTGGTTCTGAGGGTAATTGCTGCGCGGCTGAAGCAAATTCAGATAGATACTCTGCCTGTGGTCTATTTAAAATAACTGGGTGCTGATACTTCGTTAAGTTTAACTTTTCGACAATTGATTTCATAACCTACTCCTTATAGCGACTGCACTTTTTTATTCTAGCATAGCACAAGTTATCTGTAATTGAATATGCCCAATAGTAAAAAAGAGTTTTTTGTAACATTTGTCCTTTTGATTTTCAGCTTTTTATTTCAATACTATCTTGACAAAGGACTTTTCTTACAGTCCTCCTTATTGTTGATACAACAATACCCACCCATTACTTTTCTAATATAGTCTATAACAAATTTGAATTTTTATTGTAGACTTTTGTGAACATTGATATACTATCTTTATCGTCTATATGCTTTAACCAATACTTTTCCTTAATGAATCACCATAGAGAGGAATAATAGTCTAACTTTATTAGTGATTAACACTTTGGACATTCACAAAAAGCTTGAAGCAATAAATATATTAGCAATAATAATTTTACTGGAAAGGTGGTGAAATAGAGTGGGAATGTTTACAAAAGGACAAAAAAGTGCTGCAGAATCTATTTATCAAAAAGAAATAAAAAAATTTTTAAAACCTAAAGATGGTTTAACTCATCTAGTTATGGTAAATAGTTTTAGTAAATGGATTAATCAAAATTTTGGCTGTGAGGACAAATACACTACGCAAATTGATGAAATAATATCTTCTATGCAGTTAGATGGTTATGAAATTGTTGATATAAAAATTGATTCACTACAAAATCAAGGTCTGTCAGGATCTATGGAAGGTTTCCATACAGTAATATTATACAAGTAAGGATTGGCTATCTGTAGTGAGACTTAAAAATTAGACAGAATACCGACCAGAGAAACTTGGTCGGTATTTTTATATAATAAACCGTTCAAGATAATGTTGGTGACTATTGATTCTAGTACTATAAGCAAAACTTTATAAAAAGACTTGCTTACATTAAGGTAAACAAGTCTTCCTAAAGCAAAATATTAAGCTAGTATTAACTGTTAACTATTATTTTTAATTTATAAACCGTATAAGATTGAAGTTCACAGTGTTTTAGTATTTTAACAAGAAATATATTTCTTTATTCTTAAGCATTCCGTTCCATTCTAAACCTTTATTTATCAGCATTTTAAAACTAAGTCTATTCTTTCTTGTGTGGTTTTTATTCTAATTTTGGTATTCAAATGGTATTCAATTTCATACCTAGACGAATAAAAATAATCTTAATATAATATAGTTAACTACTATCGAGGAGTTGATTTCTATGAAACCAAATTATGTAGGAACAATTCATAAAATCAAGGTATTAACTACTTATCCAGAAATGTTAGTCCGCTTTTCTTTACAAACTCAAAAAGAGACTATCAACTGCATTATTTCTAAAAAAGAATTGGCGGATGAATTACTCATGTTACCTGATGGCACAGAGCTTGCTGTTTATGGTAGGTATAATCAAAAAAGACAACTCGTTGTTGTGAAAATGTGTGTGCGGAAAATACACCACAAAAATTTAATTAGCTAATTTTTGTAAAATGGCTAAGCGGAGGATAAAAAAATGGCAATGAATGATTTAGCAAACCACATAATTGCTCGTGCACAAAATACAAAATTAGGAATTACTAATTTACAACTTCAAAAAGTACTTTACTTCACGTTAATCGATGGATTAAAACAAGAAATTATAGATGAATCATGGTTAAGCAAACAGTATGATTCCAATTTTTTTGTTTGGCGATATGGTCCTGTAGTTAAAACTATTTACGAAAAATACAGCGTTTATGGTGGAGCAAAAATTTTTGAGCCTAAAGAAGAAATAGCTGAATTTTCCAAACTAAACACTATTATTGATTTTCAATTAAACCAAAAAGTATCTGAACTAACAAACAAAAGTCTGCAACATGATCATTGGAGAAAAAATAAAGACTATATAATGTATGGGCGTAGTAGTATCCCTTATCAGTTAGAAAATTTAGTTAATGAAACAAAAAAGGCTTACCTTTCGTTTGAGAGGTAAGCCTTTAATTATGGATCATACAGGACTCGAACCTGTAAGCTAAAATAAACATTACTATTATCATGATATCAGGTTATTTATATGATTAATAAACCTATTTGATAGTTTATGAGCCTTTGGGTTTCGCTGAGTTTGCACTATATATTCTTCCTCGAGTAAATATTTTAAAGCTGTATTTAATCTTTTCCTCCCCACAGAACACACTTCTGCTAAATCAATGTCAGTAATTTTATTATTAGTGTGAAAACAAATAATCTTGAGATAAAACAAATAGAATACTAGATTGAAGTTCATTTAAACTCAATGTATCTAAATATGATGCTATAGCATCAAACGAGGATTTACCTACTCTCAAATTATCTATAATATTTTCTTGTCCTTTCACGAGTAAACCAAACATTTCAATGATAAAGATGGTTAATTCGCCATGATTTCTAGGATTTGATGCCTCCGAAAATGCTGTTCCATATACTCCTTTTTGTTTTTTTATAGAACTACTAAAACTAATAGCTGAAAGGAAATCTAACTTTCTTGATAGATAGGAACAAGCAATAAATCTTCCTAATCTTCCATTTCCATCATAAAATGGATGTATATACTCTAAATAATAATGTGATACGCACTTTTCTAAAGATGGCACATCATGTTTATTCATAAATTTAACAAGCTTTTCTAGTTCAGAAATGATATATACTTCTGCATTTTTAGAATTGCCAATTCCTTGATGTACTCGTTTACCATTTTTTTCGATATAAACCTTGTCATTTCTAAAAGATTCCCATCAGGTAAATTCTTTTTTCAATTTCATCCTCAAGTAATATATCATAAATTTTTCTGATATCTTCAACATTTTTTATATCACTATATTCACTATCTCTAAATTTCATATATAATTTAACCAAACCGCTGAACCGTTTGTTATTAGTAATATTTTTTTCCGCTTCTTCAATTGCTTCACTTATTTCTTTACGTGTACTTTGTAACCCCTTCTATATCATTGGTTGCTTTTATTTCCTCTAATAAATTGTTGATAAATACTTTTTTCTGAGCAATAGGTGGCAAACTATCAAAAGGTTCCCTATTTCCTTTGAATTTTCATATAACTTTTCTCTAAGAAAACTAATTTCTTTCGTTGGTAAATAAAACAATTGAAATTTTTTGTCAAACTGCTTTTGCTCTCTGAAAAATGGATGAATTTCAAATGGAAGTTTAATTCCAATGGGATTGTTTACTCTAGCCTCCACTTCTGCTTTGTATTCAACTTGATTACCATAGCTATATTTCCTTAGATAAGTATATGTCATCTTTACACCTCTTTTTTTGAATGTATTTTGATAAATTATATCAAAAGGACAAATACAAAGCAACATATTTTACAATATCTGTTTTTTTAGTTCAATATTTTTATGTAAAAAAAGGCCGCCTCATTGGGGAAAGGCGGCAAGAGGTAGTAATAAAATGAAAAATAAAACTGTTTGGTAAATACATTTTACCGCTTTCTTTTTTGAATTTCAACAAAAAAAAGAGAGCTCTCTATAAAACATAGAGAGCTCCGTTACAATTGAGAAAACCATGCAACCTTTACCAAAAAGGCCTATTACTATTTTATACAAGCTTTAGAAATATTTCAATAAAAAAATGCACCTATCTTAGGACTTAGAAAAAGATAGGTGCACCCTTCTTGTATTATTAATAAAAGAAGGTCATACTATGAATTTATTAAAAGGTAACTATATTTTAAACCTATTTATTCTAAATTTCAAGCTATTTTACAACTGGACAAACAGTCTCTAAACGTTTGTACCATGGAGCATTTTTAGGCCATTTCTCTTTACCAAAGAACGGTATTTCTTTTCCGTTGTTCTCTCTGTATACTGTTTTTATTACTTCTGCCTCATCGCCATGATATAAACGTCGGCAATTCACTCCATTACAGAAGAATGTAGCCCAGTGATCCCCGTTATCTTCTAATTTTCCTGTTTTACTATTAATTGGTCGTTGATATAAACAAAACATCGTTGCTTCTCTCCCTTTTATTGTATTTTGATTGTTATTACTTGAGTTGCTATTGTTTTCGTTTTGATTTCCCATATATTTTTTTATTTGGCTAATAAAATAGTCTTTTACTGCGTTTGTTTCTTTTCCATGCAATTCCCACGAACGATGAGGACATGCTGTAGGAACAAATTCTTTGTGCAATCTTACAGTATCTCTATTAGGTTGCATTCCCCAAAACTTCATATCTTCGGCTACTTGCTTAAATGTCATTTGCTCATTCGCTAAAAAGTCTGCATCGCTAGCGCCCATCGATTGACAAACCTCATAACCAACATAGTTCAAATTTCCATCTGAATTTGCTGTATGCCAAGCTGCGTTGAATGTATCTTCTACACGTGCAATTGTATTTCGATCAATATAATAATGAGCAAAACCATTCGCTAATTGCGTAGGAGACATTACAGCTAAAGCATTAACATATTGCGCAGCAGTCGCATAAATACTTCCTGCATCGTTATGAATGACAACGCCTTTTGGTGTTGCGTTGGGGCGTCTACCAGCAATTCCTCCACAAACAGATTGATTAATTACCTGTACCATCTTTCGGTTCACCTCCTTTATCATTTTCATCTTTTAATTTGCTTAGATGATTTTTAACCCAAGAAGGTAACGGAACACCTAGCTGCCCTAAGTTTTCTGTAATCGAAAGACCATAAACAGCAATGTAAAATAAAACAAAACCATCAGCAATAGATGAGAATCCCATTATTTTTAAATATGGATAGGTCACTATAACTAAACATACAACAAGTAAATGTTTAATTAATCCAGGTAATCCCTTTGTACTATTTCCTTCTTCCCTGTAGATTCCCTTACAAATACCTGTTGCAATATCTCCTAACACAATCCAAACAAACACTTGGATAAAGCCGTTTGAAATTAAATTTTTAAATTCTGCTATTAACGCTTGATTATCAATAATCACCATGTCTTCCACCTTCCAATAATAAAAACCGCTTAGACTTTGCTAAACGGTTTTCCTGTCATTTTTGTAAATTCATCTTCTGTTATACAAAGTGGTACAAATTCTGCAACTTGTTCATCTGTAAAGCAGCCCCAATCATACATCATTTTAATATCATCAAATGTAAATAACATTATTGAACACTTCCTTTCGATTCATTACTAAGTTCTCTGATTTCCTTATCATGAGCAGCAATCATAAGCATTGCTTTTGAATTTAATTTAGCTAAACTGTCAGATTTTGCTTTCAATTCTGCATTTTCTTTTTGAAGATTCATTGTTGATAACATTAACTTCCCATTTAATTGCGCTAAATCATTTGCCTTAACCTTAATCTCTTCATTTTCTTTTTCTAAATTTGAATAAAGGCTACTAAGATTATCTAAGTTTTCCCTATCCAGTTGGTTCATAATTTCTTTCCAACGTCCCTCACTAGGAATAAAAAATTGTTGATTTAATTCAACATCTTTTAATGGGGGAATATCTGTAAATGGAACTTGAACTAAGAAATCATCTGGAACCTCTAATTCTGACCCTCCAGTTCGCCCGAATTGCCATATCGTTTTCATTTGGAGTCCTCCTTAATTATTTTTTTGTTACATTTAAACTATTTTCAGGAAATGGATCATTTGTATGCCAACTACCATGCACATAATGATTCCCTTTTCTATCACTACCAAATCGAATACCTTTCGAACCATATTCATACAATGCTCCATAATTTCCTTGAGGGAAAGTGTATTGGTTTACTGTCAATGGAACATTCCAGAACCCCTTTCTTAATGATGGATCTAATTTAAAGCCCTCTGGAATAAGAAATATCGGTACAAATGCTGTTTTTAATTTAGTTACATCAGCTATATTTACACGTATATACGCATCTACTTTATCTCCCTTACGAACTAAAAGAATATTGGTTTCTGCTCCAAAAGCACTTTTATATGCAGCTTCTACTTCATCAAGCCCTGTTTTTTTGTAAATATACGTGTCTTCTTTTAAAGCAACTTCTTTTCCGTTTACTAAAGGAATCTCTGAAAATTCTTTAATACCATCAATATGTTGAGGTTCGGTTAAATTCACAACATTCGTTGTAAACGCTACTTCTTTCCAATCAGTCCAATTTGAAGGAATACCACCAAATTGACGAATAAGGACAGTCCTTTCTGTTTGAAACAGCTGTCTGACTCCCCCAGGGTCTTTATTAACAATCAAGCTACCAGAATTAGGTAAAGGTTTATTTTCAACTCCTGTAGCTGGAATCGAATAGATTCCTGGTTCTTTAGCATTATTTAAGTCTGTTATTTCAATATTTTTTCTAACAAACAATCCATTTTCTGTTGCTGTTTTATTTACAAACCTAGAATCTGCTTCATCTTTTGTATAAAAATCTGCAGCATGTAATTCTTCCAAGGCTTGATTCATCGCTTCTGTGACAGTTCTTCCAATAGTAGTGATAGAAGTTTCTGCATTTTCTGCAATTTGAGAAATACGTTTTTCTGTATTAGCAATAGTTTCACTAATTTGGGCTTTTAATTTAGTTATTTCAATAGTTATTTCTTCTATTCTTGCAACAACTACATCATAATCAGAATTTATCTTTTTTAACGCATCTTGATACGCTTTATTTAACTTTTCAACTAATCGATTGTATTCTGTAATAATTGTTTCAGCTTCTGGAGCATCAATATCAGCATTCCCTTGTACAATTATTTTAAAGCCACTTGTCGTGTCTCTTTTTCCACTTTTTTGAAATGAGAAATACGCTCTTTCATATGTTCCTTCCACACTAAATGCTTTGCTTGGAAACGTATAATCGAATGTCCCTTTTCTTAATCCTTCCGTTGTCGAACTAATATTATCAGAGTCAAATACTTTTACTTTTCCCCCAGCTGGCTCACCTTCAAAAGTAAGAACTCCACCTGTTAAATTAGCTACTTCATCGCCTCGAGTAATATTTATAGTGATTGTTTGTAGTCCATCATCACCCACTCGACCATAAACGATTGGCGGTAATATAGGATCTTTCAAAAAATCTAAGTTCAATACTTTATTAGCCATCATTTATCACCTTTTCTAATTTCGATTCTAATTCAGTAATTCTTTTTTCTTGCGATTCAACTAACTCAATTAATTGCTTGTTCGTCAAACTGTTTAACATAATTTGTTTATTAACATCAATACTTAAATAATTATCAAAATCACTCTCAATAGCTAAAAAAGGTGAATATTGAGCAATCAATCCTAATTCTCGTTTTGATGAAGGTTGTTTATTTATATCTTTTGTTCGATATTTTTGTTTTCGATCAAATTCTACAAAATTTAGTTTTTTTGTTTCTTCTATACCATCAATTTTTGTCTCTTCAATATTTTCTTTTAGACGAATATCTGATTGGTTTAAAATAGAATAACCATTCATATTCAAATTAGAATAAAATCCTAAATTTACATTGTTATATACCGTAAACTTATCTGAAACTCCTGCATTTTTTAAATTAGCATTTTTGATTTCGCCTGAACCTCCTACATAACTTCCTCCCATTATTAAATTAGATATGTGGGCTCCTGCTGATGAGGCCGCTATTTTACGTATATAAATTCCATTTGTATTTTCTTGTACAGCTATACATCCTATATTTCCTACATTAACATTCATTGCTAATTCTTCTTTACCTGTCTTTACATCTCTTCCTCGACCAAGATACCCTAGCGTTGTTGTCGTATTTTCTTTATTAATACTTACGCCATCGCTATCTAAATCCATAACAGCTACGCCTTTTGAATCATAAAGAGTAAATCTTACGCCTGAAACAGCATACCTTAATACATTATTATAATAGGTTTTGATTGTACCATCTCTTAAAATTATTTTGCTATAACCATTAGAATTAGTAATTACTCCACCATCAATTGTTGAACCTGTAATAGCAACACCGATAATATTTATTGCTCGAAGTGTTCCTGTAGTCATTCTGTCTGCAACCATTGCACCATTATTAGTCATTGCTAAACCGTATGAACCATTGTACCCAGTAGAACTAAAACCTAAGCCTCCCACATTCCAACGCCAAACCTTTTTAGCTGTTTTAATGTCTGTAGTATCCATAATTAAAAACTCTTGAGGATCAGCCAAAGAAGGATAAATAACAACATGTCCTTTTCCTGGATTTTTAATTATATCTGTAGCTTCTTGTTGTGCTTGTTCTAACCAATTGATTTTATTAGTGACTTGTTTAATCTCTTCTTTTGATTCTTCTATTACTTTAGCAAAATCCGTTCTACTCTCTCCTAATTCAATTGATTCATAACGATCAAGAGAAACGTTCCACACTGTTTTTACAATTTGAGCAGTAGTATTAATTTTTAACTGATTAAAAGTAATCGTTACCCAATCACATAGATCAATTTCTTCTAAATTTTTTAATTGAGTATCCATTACCGAACTTGCTAAATCGACATAACTTGCTTTAATACTTACTTTTGGTACACCGACTTTATTTGATTTAATATAACTTTTAACCATACTTCTTAAAGTAGTAACGTCTTTTGGTTCTTTATCACTAAAATCCACCATCTGGATACGACGCTCTGTATAGTTATTTACATAATCGCTATCAATATAGATTTCAGGTAATGTTAAAATTTCCTCATCATCGCCTGTTCCTATTTTGGCCCAGCCATAAATTGAAGTATAGGTATTTTCTATAGACTCTTCTTGTGTAATATCGGTTAAATTTTTGCCATAAGCAATAACAATATTGGTTTTTTTGCCAGCTTCAACTAATAATTTGACTTGATTATTATCAAATAAATATTCTCCACCAAAATTATCTAAAATTGAACCAGCAACACCTCCAAGCGCTTCTTGAGCATTTTTAAATTTTGAAGGATCGGTAAAATCAATTGATGATTTGGTACCCACATCACTAAAAAAAGAAAAATCTCCTTTTGGCTGCATTCTTTCTTTCAAATAATTTAAAGCAGTTTGAGCAGGAATATTTTCATGTTTTATCCCTATTGTCACAATAGAACGCAATAATTTATAACGATAATGTTCACAATAAACAGTAACTATTCCATTTTTTGGTTTAGTGATTTGAGCAATTTCAAATTTTTGTTTTCTGGCCACAATCGTCGGTCCAGCATTAGCTGTAACCCATCGACCTACTTTTAATTCATTGAATAACTTACCATTTACTGGATATTCAAAGGTCAAATCATAAATACCATTCTTTTCTCTAGTTACTAGTGGATTAATCGCTTCTGTTAAAGGTCCCAATCCTAAAGAATTCCAATCGTTATTTTTCTTTTCATATAAAACTATAGTACTCATACTGCTAATGTCCTCCAATTCGGTATAATTTTAAAACTATCAATATAGCTGTAATTAATCTGATTTTGGCCTGGTTGTAATGTGATTGGATTATAACCATCATCGTTTAAAAAACAATATTTTGTAACGTTTATCCCGTTTTCTTTGTAAGCAATACCATGCTCACAATCTAAAACAACTTTTCCTACACCAACCTCTTTAGCAATTCTAAATTGCTGACCATTAATATAAATATTACTATCTTGTGTACTACTTGTTTTATTGAAACTAATTATTGGCAAACTTGAAAAAGCTTCTGGATTCGTAATAATTCCATTGTTTGAAACAACTATTTCTTTGTTTCCATCCAATCGAAAAACAAAGGGCTGACATTTAAACGAAAAATCAATATCTACCCATTCTCTATGCTTATCTCGAGCGGTTATTTGGCTATACCCTAAAGCTTGATAGTAATATTCTCCTTGTTCGCTAAAAATTAATGGCGAATAGGATTTATCTAAATATAGCCATGCAACTATATTTCTAAGTTGCATGGCTATGGTTGTATCTTTTTCTTTATAAATGCGAACAGGGAAAACTTTTTCAATATCTTTTCGTTTTCCCTTATCGTAAATGACATCAGAATCAAGACCGTCAACTTCTATAAAGTCTAAAGCAGTTTCAGGAATAACAAATTCTAACTCATTTCTTATTCGCATTCGAAATTCATTTGATTTTCTTCCTCTAAATTGAAAGTGAGGATAATTGGTTAAATCTATTTCAAACGCCCCCTTGTTTGTCGCTCCGTAAGTATTGCTAACCGTTCTGATGTCTCTTCAATAGATTTATCTGACGAAAGGTCTGCTTTTTCAATATTAAAATGAAATACTGGTCGATAAGATTGCGATTGATTCGTTGTATTATTAACAATTTGAGAACCAACTGATGCCATCCCTATTTTTGAAGTGCCTAAAGCTATCTCAGGAGTCACATTTGGCATTAAACCAGTTATTAATTTATCCATAGCAGAGTATGCATTATTGGCATCTTTTTCAATACCAACAGCAATCCCTTGAGAAATATAACGACCTACGTTATCTCGGAACAAACGAGATGGTGAGTGAATTTCCGCTTTTGCTCTAGCAGCTCGGTCAGCTTGCTCTACAAGAGCATTCGCTGCTCTTGTCACTTCTCCTAACGAAGCATACATTCCTTCTGCTAAACCATAACCAATCATCAATCCAATATTTCTCATACCATTTATATTAGACATTCCAGCCGTTAGTACAGCTTGCATTAAAGAAATCATTGCACTAGAACCCATCGGGATAGCGTTAAGTATTCCTTGTGCAATATTTTGTGCGGTTTGTTGCCCGATGATTCTTCCTTGATTTTTCATCTTATTTCCAGAAGTAATAAGAATATTTACAATGCTTAACATGGAGGTTTGAATTTGAGCTCTCATTGCATTAAATGATGTAACTACTATTTTTGTACTACTTGCCATGCTTTTAATTTGTGCACTAGAACCAGCTACCATATTACTAATTTGATTTTTTGTAACATTTGCACTTGAAGATACTCTCATTAACCCAGAAGAAACACCACTAAGAGCGTTTTTTACAGAATCAGAAACTTTAGTTAATGAGCCAAAAGAATTGCTTACATTATTCAAAGTAGCTGAAATAGTCATCACTTTAGCATTAAATGAAGTAATCATCGTCTGAATCGTCATCAATGTAGTTCCTATTGACATCGCTCTTGAAACAAATAAATTAAAGCTAGCACTGGCCATATTTAAGTTTGGTGGAATTGTCATTAATTGTGCTCTGAAAGTTGTTATATGGATATTTGCTCCAGATAAACCAGCTAAGCCCATAACAGCTCGTGAAGCAAAACTAGCAAAGCTACTGGCTACTTCGTTCATTTTAATTGGTAAATTACCAATACTATTTGAAAACACGGTCAAAATATTAGGTAGCATTTGCAAAGCAACAGTGGCTGTCTGACCAGCCGTGGCAATCATCATTAAGCCTGTTCCAGCTTGTTGTAAGCCTGGTCCAGCTGTGGCAATACCAGAAGCAGTTATTGCTGCTAATCCTGTTGCAGTTGCTGCTAATGTAGCACCTAAATCTCCCAATTTTAAATCAACAAGAATTTTGATCCCTTGTGCCATTTGTTTAACGCCTTTTCCAGCGTTTAAAGCAGCATTTCCAATAGAATCAAAAATACCTGCTATTCCATCTAAAATATTTTTAACAGTGTCTCCAAAACTTTTTACAACGTTTGAAGCACCATCAAAAACTTTTTTTACATTATCTCCAAAAGTATTAATTACATTTCCTGCTTCAGTTAATATATTGCTAATTTGTGTTCCTAATTCCTTGATAAGATTAGTAATAGAATCGACAATAGGTTTAATTTCTTGAATTAAAGTTTGAAAAGCTTCTACTATCTTACCAAGTATTGGTGCTATTGCTTCAACCATTTTTGTAATTTCTGGAACAATTGGTGTTATCGCTTGGATAATTTGGCTAATTGCATTACCAACAATTGGCACAAGCTGTAAAAACGCATCCGCAAGAATTTGGATAATTGGTGTAATGGCTGTTACAATTTGAGAGATTGCTGAACCAAGTGCTGATATTACAGGTGGTAATGCACTAATAACGGTTGAAATCGCTGTTCCTAATGCTGTAATTGCTGGAGCAGTTGCTCCTATAGCAGTTCCTACAGCTTCTATTGCTGGCGACATTGCGCCAATTGCAACTCCGACGGCAACCACTAAAGGTGCTAAGCCAGAAAGAGCACTTGTAATTATTGGCAGAACACTAGATACTGTTACTATCGCTTGTGCAAATGCTCCTATAATCGTTGTAGCTACCATTGAAAAAGCTGTTCCTATAGCATTGATTATTGTTGCAACGCCTTCTCCCTGCGTAGCTAGTAACGTTAATGCGGAAATGATTATTCCTATTCCTGCACTAATACTAATTGCTGCTACTCCAACAGAAGCGCCAAGTGCTAAAATATTTGCAGGTCCTGCCAATCTCATAGCTTGACCTATCCCCTTAAACGTTGCCGCCAAACCAGCCCCAATACCTTTCGCAGCAGTTGCTACTCCAGTAAGTGCTGTTTTTATTCCTGTTCCAATACCTGTTGCACTTGCTTTAATTGCATTTCCAGATGATTTTACGATGTTAGATAATCCGCTAAAAATTTGTGCAATTGTACTTTTTGAACGACTAATGCTTTTTTCTGCTCCAGTCATTCCTGTTTCAACGTTTCTTCTAAAAGCGTTAAACGGATTGAATGATTGAATAAAATCTAACCCTTTCATACCAGTTTTAACAGCTGAAAAACCGACAACTGTTCCCACTAAAACATTTGTAAATGCTTGAATAATTTTAGGATCTAATTTTGATATAAATTCCGCTACAACTTGAACTCCTCGAGCAATGACACTTATAACATTTCCTATCGCTGTTCCTAGCGTTGACCAAATGGAGGCGTCTCCGACTGAATCTGTTATTTTTTTAAACGCATTACTAACACTTTCAATTGCATTTTTTACATTTTGGATTGCTCCTGTTTCGCCTAGTGCTGTCATAAATTTCTTTACAATATTTGCACTAGCGGTAATAACACTATTCAAAGCAATAAAAGCTTTGCTGATTGTAGAAACCCAAGCAGTTGGTCCTCCCGAAACGTTAGAAAAAACCGCCATTACTGATTGTATCGCTTCTTTTACATTTTTAATTGCTTTAGAGGCGACTTCTACAACTGTGTCTATCGGTTTCGATAAGTCTTTACCTGTAAGCTCACTCAAGCCTTTTTTTAAGTGATCTACAGCTAATTTAGTAAAAGTTGAAAATAATTCAGGTAATCCTTGCAAAATTCTTTTTACCATAGGAATAAAATTCCCGAAAAGAAATGTTGAAGTAGTTGTGGCTAAATCATTTAATTCATCTTTTATATCTTCGCCAATTGCCAACTTTCCTAAAACATTTTGCATTGCTGCTTTCATTGAAGCAAACGAACCGCTCATTGTAGTTGCTGCTTCCGCAGCTGTAGTTCCTGTGATTTTTAAGCTATCTTGCACTGCATGAATCGCTTTGACCGTATCTGCAAAATCACCAACCGTATAATGTTCCCCAGTTATTTTTTCTGCGTCTTTCATCAAACGTTCCATTTCAGACTTCGTACCGCCATAACCTAATTTTAGATTATCTAACATGGCGTAATTTCCACGAGCCAAAGATTGGTAAGTTTGCATTATCAATTCCATATCAGTACCCATTTTATTAGCGTTATCTGACATATCTCTTACGGCTACATCTGCAAGATCAGCTGCTTTTTTTGTGTCACCACCAAGACTACTAATCAAGCTTGCTGAAAATGAGGTAACAGTTTCCATATATTTATTTGCTGAAACTCCTGCTGTTTTAAAGGCTTGATCAGCATTTTTGGAAACTATTCCCCAATCATTATCACCAAATAATGTTTTTACACCACCAATGGACTGTTCAAGCTTTGCTCCTTCAGAAATTGCACTAGAAAATGAGGTTTTTATCGCATTTATAGAAGCCGTAATTGCTGCCGAAGCAACTTTCAAAAGTCCCATTGACACAACTAAATTCTTAATTGAAATACCTGCACGACCGCCTACATCTGTCAATTGATTCAGTCGATTATTTAATGAGGCTACACCTTTACCATCTACTTCTACATCAATTTCAACTCTTCCATCACTCATCTTCTTCACCTACCTTTTCATCTGGCAATGCATATTTTTTTTGGAGCTTTTTCATTCGACTTTTCTCTCTGGCGGATTCGCCTTTTTGAGGTTCCCAAGTACGAATTTGTATAATTTTTGCCAAAATAGTATCATCTGGCAAACTTTCCAATAATGCTTGAAATTCTTCCCATGACATTTTTCCTTGTTCGTCAAATAAATTAATCCCTATTTGACGAAAAGAAGCATAAATATATTTTGCATCATGTGTTAAATCAATAACTTTCTTTCCTTTTTTTATTGGTAAAGGATTCCCTAAACGATCAGTTGCTCTATCTACCTCTTCATTTAGATAGATATACTTTTTAAGAATGAAATTAAAAAGTAAGAACTGTTGTTCTATCGTTCCTTCAAATTCTTTTTCAAAGCCACATATCAACAGTTCTAAACTCATATTCATTTTTTCTTCTGGAAACAAATTTTCATCCGATAATATATCAAAAACATCTAAAACATTATCAAAAGATAGATCAAGCGGATATTCTTTGCCTTCAAATTCAACTGTAGTGACCAACGGATCATTTAACCGCATCTAATCACCTATTTCTTTTTCTTGTTTTTCAAGGCTTTCTTTTTCAATAAATCAGCTTTCTTTTTAGAAACAGCATCTTGTCGTTTAGCAGATTCATTAGCTATTTTTTCCGCAACTTCAAATTCTAAAGTTTCGAATAAATCTAATAATTGTTCTATATCAGTATATTTTTCATAAATTTCTTTGAAAGCTCCCTCTCCCAATAGGGCATCATACTTAACAGTCGCTAGTTCTTCGGACAATTCAACAATTAACAACGTATCTTCTTTTGTTGGTTGATCAATATTTTTAATTGATTTTAGTTTTTCTTCGCATTCTTTTACTTTTGCTTCGTATTCTTCCTGTGCATCAAAAAAACGTGTCAATTCTTCAACTGTTGTTCCAAAGAAAAATTCTAATTCACCGATTTTAATTGGAAAACCTCTTTTTTCTATTTGAAATTCCATCAATCTTTCTCCTCTTGTTTTTTAGATTTTTTTGAAGTAGCTTTCGCCCCATCGTCAGATTGAGAAGCAAGCTTCTCAACTGACGGGGCTAACCTTTTGGGGTAACTGTTGGCAAGGTGTCAAATGTAATTTTGCAACTAAATTCTTCATACTCTGTAGCATCTCCAGCACCAGCTACAATATCTGTAACTGTTGCTCGACCAATCACTGTATCACCGTTTGTTTGAACAATTTTGTGCCAAACCTTGCGTTCTTCTCCTAATTTATATTTTTTTGATGCAATCAATTTTTGTGCTTTATCTTCAGGATCATAAAATCCTTCTGGACTATATGAACCAGCCACAGAGGTTACAGTTGTTTCTGGTGTACCGTCTCCATCGTAAAAGCCAGTGTCATCTGTTTCTTCATCCGTATCATCACCAATTGAGCTAATATATTTTGCTAATGGTAACCACGTTTCTGCTTCTTTAGCTGGAGCAGTTTCTTCCCCTGGTGTATATTCAGCAATATAATGTTCTCTCAAGGCATTTTTCTTACGTGCAAAATATTGTAAATCCATTTTAATCATGTTATTTTTCCTCCTTAAATGTGGTTAATTTTGCTTGAAAATCCAATAAAAAAACGAACCAACCTTGCTCATCAGCTTCACTAATGTAAGGTCTGTTCGTGATAGTTAATTTATTAAACTCAAACGATTTATTTTGACTAGTTAATTCTTCAATATCTTCTAAAACATCCGACAAAAGCCACAATGTTTGTTCAATTTTATTGCCGTCTTTTGATTTCATGGCAATTTCATAATTTAATAGTTCGTCTTTGATTCCGTCATAGTATTCCGTTTCAACCTTACCACCAGGCAATGGATAAATAACTAAGCTTTCCACTGCCGAAAGATAACCTTTTCGAATATTTAACGGTAAATCAGGTATCTGATTTATTTTTTTATTTAAGCAATCCAGAAAATCCATTATTTAATTCCTGCTCCTCTCAAAAAAGCTCGTTTCCAATCCGCACCGTGAATAGAATTGGCTTTCAAATCCCATCGTTTTCCTGTACCTGGCGTCGAATACTTCTTGAATATCGCTTTTCCATTTGTACCATAAAACTGTGCTTTTGC
Source organism: Enterococcus sp. AZ050 (assembly GCF_051715085.1). NCBI lineage: Bacteria > Bacillati > Bacillota > Bacilli > Lactobacillales > Enterococcaceae > Enterococcus > Enterococcus sp. AZ050. Next base: position 431,043 of record NZ_JBIOTC010000001.1, read on the forward strand.
ATAAGGAGTATCATAAATAATTTTTGAGGCTTCACTATTTAAATGAGCACTACCTCTTAAAATGCCTCCACCTGAACTTCTAGGAACATACGGATTCATGTCAGCCATTGCTTGATTACCTAGAGCATACCTTCCTCGCTTCATAGCTTGTGGGCTTACTTTAGCTCTAATACCAGTAAGATCAACTTTAACACCCATCAAATCACCTCTAATTCATAAGAATAAACAGTGTTTGAATAAGCCTCTGAAATTTTCTCAATTTTAGTGATAACGTGTTCTTTGCCATCATAAATAACTAATGATTGTTCTTTAAATTCAGGCAAAGGGGTTGTCAAATCCTTATAACAGAAAATCACTGCATGATAGAGCAATTGTTTCCCACTTGAAGAAAAAGTGTACTGACTTCCTCGATCAATGCGACAATTTTCTATAATTGCATATTCTCCGTAAATAGGTTTATTATAGTCACCTTCTCCTAAATATTCTCGATAAATAAAAGAATCTACTAAAAAATCAATTGGTGGTTTTGACATTAACATGATAAAACACCTCGATATAGAAGCCCTGTGCTTTCAAGATAAATATAGACATCTTCAGCTACTAACGGTTTATCTTTTCCATTTTCTGTAGATTTGTTAGAAATACTCGTTCGTCCAGCAGAAAAGCTTTGCGGAGTTTTATTCAAACTTTCACTGCTATCTCCGCCAACTTCATAAAAATAAACAATTTGTGCACATAAAGCTAATTTAAATTTTTTAACTCTAAATTCAATTGGATCATTTTCTATTGAATGCACTTGATAAAAATTATTTGTAATATTATCTAAAACCGAAGCTGCTTTTTTGTAATATCGATCGAACAAATCAACGACTACTTCCCTACCTGTTAATTCTGTGAATTCTTCAAAAGTTAGATAGCTAGTCATTACTTTGACCTTCCTTTTTTAACAATTCAATCAAATCTTCTTTCTTATCTGAGGATTTATACGGAATATTTTTTTGTTCTAGGATATTTTTTAATTCAGAAACTTTCATCGATGAGTAAGTAACCCCATCTGTTGATGGGGTTACCCTTTTGGGGAAGAAGATAGCAAATGTTGAATACCAATAATTCCAATTTGTTTATCTTCATAAACTTTTTCCCAATTGTTAGGTTTGGCTAAATCTTTATTAGTAGGTGTAATTTCTCCTGATTCTCTATCAGTATTTGTAAATTTAACGCCATAAGGGTGCATCGTAAACGCTCGTCTAGTGTAAACTTCATCATTTCCTTTATTTGCTACACGAGCAGTTTCAAAAGTAGTTAATTTAGCTGGATTACCTGTATTCCGACCAATAGAACCAGTTGAAAATAGGTAAGTAGTATAGACTTTTGAATCTCCTGAACCTGTTGAAGGAACATTATCATCAATAACTACTCGATAACCTAGGTAAGTAGGAATGTTTACTTCCCCACGAGCATCTGGAATAAAAGCAATTAAGTTTTGTTTTTGCAAAGTAGTATATACAGCTGAATGCATAACAATCATACTTAATCTACCTGCTGAATCGCCTAATAACTGTTTCGCATCTAATACTAAATCTCCTGAAATTCCTTCTGTTGGTTTTGATAATAGGTGCGTGTCATGCAATGCCCCACCATCTGCAAATAAGCCGTTTAATACAGAAATAAGCACACTTTGTTCTCGACGCATCCACCAAGAAGCAATTTTACTCATCAAAGCACCTAATGGATCATCACCTGAAATAACAGCCGATAATTCGTTAACTGACCAACCACGTCCACGATACATAACTGCTGCAATATCTGCACTTGCTGTAATTTTACCAGTAGATAATGCTTTTTCTCCGTCGCCTAACGTTTCGTCCTCTCCGTCTAAATCATTCCAGAATGGCATATTAACCAACAGACCACCTGATGTAATATTAGCTGATACGCTAGGATCTGATACTGCTACTCCTGATTGAATAAGCGCTGATTTTTCTTCAGTAAAGTTATTCATATAAGTGTTAAATACTTCTGGTGTTACCACATCTAATAATTTTGTAATTTCGGTTGTCATTATTTATTCTCTCCTTTAGTTAAAAAATTAGTTAAATTAAAGTTTTTAGATTTCATTTGTTGTCCTAATGACCCAGAAACTTCTTCGGTTGCAGATGGATTCCCGCCTACAAAAATTCGTGGAACAGAAGGCGTATTTTCCTTTTCTTGAAACAAGAAATTTTTATTTTCTTTTAACGCATCTAGCTGTTCTTTCAATCCTTCTAAACCTTCATCTGTCACTTTTATTGCTTCTTTGTCTAACAACTGTAATACAATATCTTCATCACGAGCATTAACCTCTTTTAAAGCTAGCTTAATTGCAAAATCTTTTTGTTGCTCAGCAAGTTTTTTTTGCGCATCTTTTTCAGCTTCATTAAATTTGTTCTGTAAATCAGTTAATTGTTTCGTTAGTTCTTCATTGCCTTTAGCTGATTCTTTCAATGCGTCTAATTCGGTTTGATTCGAATCAAGTTGCTCTTTAAATCGGTCACGCTCTTGTTCTGCTGTAGCAAGTTTGCTGTTTAATTCAGTAACCGTTTGGCCATGTAATCCCATCACTGAATTAATTTGTTCATCTGTCAATCCAAGTTCTTTTAATTGTTCTCTCTTCATTTTTCTCTTCCTTTCGTTGTTTAACGAGGCTACGCCCTCGATGGAGCAGTTTATCTTTTACGCCTTAACAAGCTAAACAAGGCAAAATAAATAGCCTAGCCAATGACTAGACTTAAAAATCATCATAACGAAAATCTTTTAATAACGTATTAATTGGTGTATAAACTTTTTCACGAGCATAATTTCTTGCAAGATACTCATTTGAATTAACTAATTCTCGTAATCTTGCTTGGTTTGCTCTTACCTTTTGTTGCCAATATTTAGCATTTTCAGTTTGATCTAAAGCATCAGAAACCATGTGATTCTTTTTGAATTTCACAATTTGACGTTCTAATTGTCGTTGACGATTTGTCAATTGAGCTACTTTTTCATTTTCTTTGGCATCGATTTTAGGCTGATTGTTCGTGTTGACGCCAGGAATATACGGAATATGCAAATGTTGGCAATTAACGCCTCTGTGACCGCCTGGAGTACCGTATTCAGCATTCCAATAAGGATCATAAATACTTCGATATTTGCAATTAGGAGGCAATTCAGACATTTCTCTCAAATCAACAACATTTCCTTGTATTTTTGAGCACGCCTGTCTTGAACCCATATGGCTCGTCACAACAACTGTATGAACATCATACTCGCTCATGCGGTCTTTTCTCAACGTGTCGTAGGTATTTGATAAGGTAGACTTTAAAACCGTTCTAATATAACGTTCTAAGCTCCACGTATGCCCCCCTTTATCGATAAAAGCAGACTTAATCCCTTTTTGCGCCCATTGTTGAATCGTTCTTGCTAAAGCTTCTTCAAAAGTAAATAAGCCACTATTAAATGCAGCAACTGTCTTATTAATGATGTCATTATACATTTGAGTTGTTGCCGTTCCATAACCGAAATTCGTAGATAACAACGTTTGGTTAACATAATTATCAATATCTGACCACACTTGATCATGGTAAGCTTTCATAACATTAGACAAGTTGGTTGGCAAAGGTTTTGATTTATAAGGTAATTCTTTATCGACATCTTTTATAATTTTTTCTCCTGTATTTTCAAACATTCGTTCAATTTCAGATTCAGCAATTCCTGTTACTTGAGAAATCACTTTGACGGTTTCCTTGTTAAACAAGTGTAATTCTTGTAGTTTTTCTCTTTGCCATTCTAATATGTCGTCATGCCCATTATTTAATCGCTTAATGAGAATCCGTATTAATTCTCCTTCTAATGATTGATAAAGGTGTGCCATGTTAGAAGACCACAAATCTAATTGATGAGGAGTAATCATTATTCCTCATCTCCTAGCTCTTTACTCATCTTCTCTTGTTCAAACTCTTGATAATCTACTTCAAGCGTTTCTGCTCTAATTTCATTGATTATTTTCCTAGCTTCTTTTTCAGTAACTCCAGTCAATTTTTGGATAGCATTTAATTTTGAGGTTAAACCAGCAGTCACTAACTTTGAATAGTAGTCCGCTTTTGCATCTTGTGATTGAAAAATACCATCATCAAAATCAATATTTATTCCTAAATTTTCTACTGGGGAAATCAGATCATAAGCTGTCGCCAATTCAAAAATTGTGATAATCAGCTCTTTCAACGCTTCTTCAACGATAAGGACATTGTCTGAACGTGTAGAAAATGTTTCAGAGTTCTCACTAATAATCTCTGTTGCTGTTTTGACAGATTGACCATCAAAACTAAACGTACCACTAGAAAAACCTGTTTGTAATTCTATAATTCGCAAGATAAAATTAATACTTTCTATAAATTCTGACGAACGTAAAGAAGGAGCAAACTCATCGATAAAAGGTTCATCTGATTTGAGTTGTTGAAAAACAGACGTTTTACTATCAAATCGCTTAATAGGAATACCATTCTTATCATATTTAACTCTAAAAAAGTGATATGATACTAAGATTCTTCGTTTTGCTTCTTCAATTTCCCACATGAATTCATCGTATTTTTCATTAATATCTTTGAGTTGACGTTTGGCATTATCGATAATTCCTAAACTTAAAGGACTATCTAAATTAATATTATTTTTTCCTGCCAGTTTAATATAAACAAATAAAGGTCTGCTAAAGCCTTCCAAAACGACTTCTTCTTGTAAATTCTTGTATTTATCCAGATAGTCTAACGGAATCCTAACGCCTACTTGTTCCTGATATTCAGAGCGATATAGCTCATTTCTGATAACATACTTTCCGTTTTCCCATTCGTGAAACTCTAACAAAGTATAATAAATAATTTTTTGTCCTTCTGCTTGTTGTGTTAGATTGACAATAACAGCTTCTGAAATATCATTTGTGTTTGATTGAAGCGGAAAAAAAGTATCTGCTCGACAAAAAGCAATCTTTATCTTTCTTGTATTGGCATCTACATAAGGTCTTAAAGCTAACCCGCCAATTGCATATCCAGCTTCTAGCTCTTCGCCAAAATTTTTTCTGAATTTGTTTTCAGCAAACACAGATTGGAGAAATTTGTTAGCTTCTTCATCATCTAAACTGATATTACAACCATCATTGAACACTAATTTAGATAATTTTCTGGCAACCACTTTAGATACATTTAATGAATGAAATGGTCGTTTTTGTTCATATCCATCACTATCGATATAATGGACATCCTTAAAAATATTCTTGTAAATACGTTTATTGCTTTTTATGCGCTCTAATTCAACTGAATTCATAGCAATTTTAGGGTGATCTGTTATATTGTCCAACGTTTCTACCATTCTTATTTTTGCACCTCCTATCTTGAATAAAGCTTTTAATTTATTAAACATCTTCTCACCTCTATTCTAAGCGATATAATTTTTGTAAAAATAGTTATTACCATACCTAGCTTCATCTAAAGCATGATTATATTTATCTATCGGTAATCCATTGTCGTTTCTCACGTACATAGATAATTCTTTTTCAAAATTATAATGATCGTATTTATCGCCTGTTTCTAAAATAATAAATTGACCGCTTGTCATGGTATTTTGCAATCGTTCGATACCCACTTCAATTTTAAGACCATTACTAGAAACTTTGTCAGAACTATTGTTATCAGCTTTATCTGTATCAATACCAATCAAATCTAATTCTGTTCTTAATGTTTTGCAGGCTGGATCAACAAAAAACCAATTCCAATGTGGTAAAGAACGCCATTTTGTATAGCACCACTCAATAAACTTTTTTATTTCCTTGGCATAAATAGACATTGCTTTTGTTACGCCTGTATCCGTTCCACTATGATAATAATTCGCTAAACGATATAGATAAAATTTCCCATCATAGAAAGTGACAACCCAAAATGCACAGGTAGTTGCATCAGCTTGCCCACCATCAGCAGTAAAGAACGTTTCAATTATGTTCCCTTTTATTTCAGTTGCTTTATTGTGCTTCCCAAACATTGAATAAATAACACCTTGTGGCAAAACTCTATGACCGTACCAGTCACGTTCCAATAAGTATTCGCTACTGGATAACTCGTCATATAATTGTTTTTTTCTTTCTTCATTTAAGATTGGATTATCGTTTGGTGTCCAATGCCGAAATAAAAAACGTCCTGATTTCTCAAAACGTTCTAACAATTCTAAATTAGGATGATTCGGTGCTGGCGGATTCTGTTCACCTAAGTGATAACGCCATTCTGCAGCAAACGTCCGTCTAAAACATTCATTGATAAAATCTTTGTGCAATAAATTAAATTCAAGAAATGTCACAGAACCTAAAGACATACCAGTAATAGCACCCACAGAGTTTATCTTCCCGCCACCTTTATAGTAAATTTTCTTTTCTCCATTTGGAGCGTAAAGCAAAAGATGGTCTCCATGTTCATCATGCCGTATATCTGAACAACCAGCAAAAATATGGACCAAACCTAAACCATCCCCATCCATAAACATGCGATAAGCCTGTTCTTGATTATATGCAGTAACGAGATGATTTTGGTCAGGTGACTGCAAATAGAAATCAGCCATTTTAAAAATATCAGAAGTAGTCTTTCCACTACGTGGCGTACCTTCGTTTAATTCAAACGTGATGCCTTTTATAGGTTGATTGATGTTTTCAATCTGCTTCTGACTGAATTGTAGCTGAGCCACTACCATCTCCCCCTAACTTGACATCTAACAAGGAACGAAGCAAATCATTTACTTTACCACTAGATGTTAATTTATCCACTTCATGTTCAATAATTGTCGTTTCAGCTGATAATTTTCTAGCTTGAATACCTGCTATCTTAGTTCGTTCAGCTTGTAATTCTAACTCATTAAATATCTTAATGGTTTTCGTTAAATTATTACTGATTCTAGTTAATGCCTCTTCTAACGATAAAATATTATCTATTTTTCTGTAAGTTTTCCTTGTTACTTGAACATCTTGCATAACTTCACGTTTTATCTCTAGCTTTCTACCGTCTTTTTCAATAGGTGTTTTAATTTTCCTTAGCTGTTGCAAACGGTCGACTTCTTCGTCGTTTAAACCAGCTTCAGCTTTTTGTATTCTTTTCATCATTCGAAATTGTCGCAATTTCAATAAACGAATTTCTTCTAATAAAACAAGAGAAGGATCATCATTCATGCTAGAATAAATCTCCCTCTCTTCTTCACTCAATGTATCATAAAATATTGTTTCATATTCGCCAGTTTTAATAGCGTTCTTATTACCTTTAGGAGGAGAACCTCCTTTGTTCCCTTTAGCATTTTTATTACCTGGAGGCGCTCCACCTTTATTGGTAACGTTACTATTCGATTTAGTAACGTTACCTTTTAATTCCTCCGCCCATTTATCAACAGATTTCCATTTCCTGATTTGAGAATCAGAAACATTTAGTTCACTAGCTAATTCTTTAAGAACCTTTTTCCCACCTGAATCTAGCCATATTTTTTTAGCTTCATCACGACGAGGGTCTCTTTTTCTAGCCATCCATTAACACCACCTCGCTTTTCGCTTCAATAGTTGAGTTTGTTTTCGATATTTACAATCATAATTTATTAGCATTTATACTTCTCTACATTCTCTTGTATATGCTTATCACCCCAACTACCATAACCACAATAGACTAACTTACAAGAATCAATCTCTTTCGGTGTAGCTTCTCTCGTCATTTCGACAATAGATGCATTCTTTTTTATCTGCACAGACATAACAACACGTACTGAATCAGTTGAACGGTTCGGCTGTGGATATTTATGTGTTAGCGATACATACCAATAGCTTTTCATGTTCTCTCTCCTAATTGTTTTTATGTACTTGATTCAATAAATCACTTCTTGCTATACTATCTATAGGTAGCAACTCCTTTAAACCAAATGTAGATGTTCACACTCATAGCTAACAAATTGTGCACGAATGCTACCTAGCCACTAGAACCCATAGTCTAGTGGCTTTTTTATGTACAAAAAAAAGACCACTCACTTACGTTGAGTAGTCCTGATTGAATTTATTCTATTTCATGGTATAATATACATAGAAAAAGGACGTGCTGCTAACACGCCCCAATGTAGAACCGTTAAAAAGACGGCAGCTTAATTTCAATGGTTTAACCATCTACTCTCTGCTAAAGTGTTAGATGGTTATTTTTTTGTGTTCGTATGGTCTATAATAAGCAAAACTAACGTTGCAAATGCAATCATTAGCGATAATGCTTCAAATACAGACATGCCTACTCCCTTCTAGGGATAAAGCTATGAACCATAGGCATCACCCCTTTATTCAAGAGATTAGCCACCATCTTTTCACTTTTCTACAAAAGTTATTATACATAATTTTTCATTCTTCTACCAGATAAAAAAGAGGCACTTTTAAGCTAGTGCCTCACGTGAATGCAGCAGAAACATCTATTGACGATTCTTTTATTTAAGTAGCAAAGCTACCTATTGGCGTGACAGGAATCGAACCTGCATATTTTGAACAGAACACCCAACGCTCTACCTTTAAGCTACACGCCAACCGAAAGTATCAATTACATTATGCCATTTTTTGAGATCGTTCATTCGGCAGCGCCCTAGAATGACATAGTGGCTGATTGCCACGTGCTAACTGCTCAATCTCTATACGGTTTTCGTTACAGGCAATCGAGATTACCGCAAACTCAATATCGCTGGCAAGGATTTGCACCTTGCATGAATAATCTTTACCGTTTATCTCCCTTTAGATTTACATCGGATATCACCGAATAATGTTTAAAGCCTCCGCACCAAATGATCACAAGATTATATATTTTATGGAGTATAGGAGGTTCTCTCAAACCGCATTACTCAGCTGTTTACAGGCTCTTGTGATTGTCCTCTTATACTATTACAGACTAACGCCTATATAAACACCGAACACCAAAGCCGATTATTCTACGTAGTAACGTCTACCTGTTCCGCCACAGCGATAAATCACTCACAAACCTGTAGAAAAAAGAGAGAGGAATTACACCACATTTCTTTAGTTTGAGAACGTATGATTTGTGAGTGATCATTGCAACTAACATAGCGCTATCTTGACAAGTGCTTTCGGCGTACGTCTACGTGTAAGCTTAATGCCAAGTTTATTGCAATATTTGCTACCTAGACTAAACGAGACAGAAAGAACTGGACTTTCCACATCCTTATTCTTTATTTTTTGTAGGTAGCCTCAAAAGATAGGCGAAACGGAGCTAAGATAGGTAATGCATGCCTTACCTCGTTTCCTTATCTTTCGACACTACCATAATAACATGGATTTCCGAATAAAATCCCTACAATTTCCCTACAAAAACCCTACAAAATTTTCTATTTATAAACAACTAAAATTCCGTGTTTATAGGCTTCAGCAAATTCAATCAAAGCATTAGATTTTAACTTCTCAACATTTTTTTCACCATATCCACGTATTAACTGCCCTATTTCCCAATTGGTATGTTTTTCTACATCGCAAAAACTATAGTATAACACTTGACGACTAATAAGACTTAATGCCATAAGCGCAGATAAAATTGCGTCTCTTTCTGCTTCTGCATCTGCTAATTGTACCAGTGCATCTTCTGTTTTGTTTCCGTGGCTTTGGCTTTTAGGCATATCTGTAATAATTGGTGATTTTAAATCTATTAAAGAGCGACCAGCTATTCGCTCTAAACGTCTAAAATTCTTCAACACATTTCTGGCATTCGCTTTTGTTTGTCGAAAATCTACTTCTTTTAGCAATTGAATCAAGTGGAATCGCTCCTTTTGTGGTATAATAACTATGTCGAAAACATTACTCACAGTCGGAGCAATCCGGCTTTTTTTATTTACTCTTATTGAAATTTCATATTTCATCATGATATAATATGAACAACTCAATTCATCTTGAGTGGTGTCATCTAGAAAACTCGACTAGAAAAAACTAGTTGAGTTTTTCTATTTATGATAAAATATTTTTATTGTGACCAATGTTTGGGGTAAAGTAACCTCGCATATCACAAGCTACCACTTTTCTGGTAAAATATTCTTCTTAGTCAACCAGTGGTCGGTTGGCTTTTTTTGTTCTCTGCTTAAGAAACGTTATCCCATAGGTCCATTTGAGGTAAATAGCCTTCATCTTTTAACAAGTTATAAATAAACAATCTACCTTTCTGCGTCCACTTCGTACTCATCACTATTTTCACTGTATTATCTGATTGCTTGATTTCACTTGTATGAGATTTAGTGTAGCCGCAATTCATATGCTTTTTGTAAAGCAACCATTGTCCGCTAACTTTTCGTTGTACGCCTAATTGATGTAATAGTTTATTTAATTGAATAGCCGACATGCCATAATCTGCTGCAATCTGAGAAGTCGTGACTGTATCTTTCGAAGCTAAAATTGTATCAAGATAAGTGATTTTAGGCTCATACTCCGCTACTTTTTGTTCAAGCATCATTTTTTCTTCTTCCAAGTCAGCAGCTAACCGCAGGGCTTCCGCAAACGAACTTGGAACATTCGTATAGCTACCTGTTTTCCTAATTTGTGGTAAGACCTCTTCCATAACCCACTCTTCAAATTGCTCGGCATTTGGAAGATTAGATTTTATTACTAGTCTGTAAATATCAGATTCAGGAATAACTTTAAACGATTGACGACGACCTAGCGAATCGCTACCCCATGTTTTTATAGCTTTTTTACAATGTTTGTTAGTAGCATCACTTGGATTTTTATAACCTAATGTTTTAGCGACATCATTTGCTACGAAATATGGAACTTCATTTATAAGCATTGTTCGCACTTCTTGTTGTCCAAAATTAAAAATTTGTGGTGTATTCATTTCCTTTATCTCCCTTCTTCATCTGCATACTCCTTTACTTCAATCAAATCTCTCTTCATAAACCAAAACACTTCACCATTATCAAATTTAATCAATAAAGCGAATACTTTTCCATCCACTTTATCAATACACTCGCCGATTTGTCCTTTCGGAACAATGCAAAAGCTCGTAATACTTGCGCTTGTTGCTTATTATCTAAACTAGTAATCGCTAAACTTGAAACCTATTTTCTTCACTAGCTTTCTTAATCCGCCCAATAGCAATATCAAAATATTCCTTTTCTTTCTCAAAACCAATAAACTGACGATTAGTGTTAATTGCAGCAACTGCTGTAGTGCCTGAACCGATGCAGTTATCTAATACCACCTCGTTTTCATTTGTGTATGTTTTGATTAAATATTCAAACAATGCAACAGGTTTTTGGGTAGGGTGTCCTGTACGCTCATGGGCATTACTTTTCACTTGATTAATATCTAAAATACTAATCGGATTTTTCCAATCTTTATCGTAGTGTCTCGAATCTACTACACCTCGTATAATTCCGTAATTATCTGAATTAGTGGATTCTGGTAAAACATAGCCTTTTGCTTGATGTTCTGCTATTCGTTTACTTACTCTTGGAATCATCTGTTTGTTGTAAGTTGGAAGCTTTTTGTAAAAAACAAGAATGTTCTCATGCACCTTCAAAGGCATCTTATTAGCTAAGAAAAAATTAGTAGAATGTTTTTTGTTCCAAATTAATTCGTATCTAAATAATTTTCTGTTACTCATGATTATGTCTGTCGTAAATGGTTGTGAGCCTGTTAAGACAATTGCGCCATTGTCCTTAATGATTCGCTCATATTGTTCCCACAATTTCTCAAACGGAATAATACTATCCCACTTATTTTTCGTAGTTCCATACGGTAAATCACATAAAATCATGTCGATGCTTTTATCTGGTATCCGTTTCATTCCTTCCAGGCAATCTTCGTTATATATTTTGTTTAGTTCCATATTTTTAAAGGAGTAAAAAGCTTTTTCTTGCGGCCGCAAATCTCCCACTCCTTTCGTTTATTTTTTCTTTATCTCAGCTAACTTTTTCGCAACACTTTGACCGTTTTTGTTGCATAACGGACAATAAAAACCTTTTTGATGTTTCAACTTATCTTTTTCCCAGACAATCATCTGTCCCTTGCACTTTGGACATGTCATCGCTTTTACCTCGCTTACTGTATGTGCCGTTTGCAATAGCAGCGTTTTTTCGTTTTCGATTTTGCTTTTTTATCCGTTTTCCTTTTTTCCCACTACTTTTGTTCCTCCAAACTCATAATTTCAATTTCTGTTCGTGGTTTCATGATAACTAATTCATTCATCTAAAATTCCTCCCCGAAATCTAATTCACGTTTTAGCTTGCTGTGAATCGATTCTAGCTCTTTTTTGTATTCTTTGACTGTTTGTATTGTTTTACCACTAGAAAGCACGTAATCGCGTTCTATTGCGACGAGAGCCTTACTTAAATTGCCATAATAACCAATCAAAGCGAGTGATTCTTTTTGTGTACCGTCTTTATCAGTCAAAATGGTTAACTCTCCGTGTTCGTTTCGTCTCGCTTTATTTACGATTACTTGCTTATCATCACTAGTAATTCGATAATCAAGTATCTTCATTTCAATCATGATTTACTCTCCTCCCGACAATTCTTGTATTTGTCTTTTTAGAGCTGCTTGCTCTTCTGGTGATAGCTTTTCTTCTTCACCGTTTGCTTGATTCATCCATTCAGGCACCTTTTCTTGCCGAACAGCTTTATTTTGATAGCTACTAATCCCTGTATTTTTTTTTCTTGTTGCATTAAATGCTTTCTGCGCTTCTATTGCTTCTTCAAGCGTGGTTATGCTTTTATCTTTCCAATTCGCAAAAATTTTATCCACGTATGATTTTAGCCATCTCATATCTACGCTGTACTCATAAGCCTGTTTAACAGCATACAAAACTAGCTCTGGACCCCATTCTCTAATCCATGGACCTAAAGCACCTTTCAACAAGTTATTAGGCTGTTGTTCCCAATGGCTTTGAATAAACTCATACACACCGACATCTTCTTCATGCTCATTTATGTTTGTGTTTTCGTTTATATTTATGTTTTGTTTATGTTTATATAATGTGCCACTGTTGCGCAACTGTGTTGTACACTTTTCCGCTACTGTTTCGCTACTACTTTGTAAACTGTCTTGTACACTCTCTTGTAAACTATTTGACGTAGAAAGTTTACGTACATCTTCTTGTAAACTTCCTTGTACACTATCTGATGTATAAAGTTTACATATATGGTAAGAAGTTGCTTTTCTTCCATTGGTTTGAAAATCAATTAATCCTAGTTGTTTTAATACATTTCGATTTTTATTTATTCCTTGGCGTGAAAGACCAGCTAGAGTTTCAAGCGTTTGATTACTTGCCGTAAACCACTCACTCCATCTTGTTTTATTGTTTATGCTCATCAATGCGCGCCATAAAGCAATTTGCCCAGATGAAAGTCCCTGATTGTACATTAAATAATCGTCAAACGCTAAAATCTGCTTAATATAGTCCATCATCGCACCTCCCTAGATAAGAGGGGAAAATTCCCTCTCTTTATTTATTCACTAGTTATCCTCCTCATCAACAACGACCGTATAGACATATTTATGCCTAATTTCTCCGTTAACGACTTTTTTTATTGTTTGTGTTTCAATAGCTATTCCTTTACCATTTCTTGAACCGATATAGACAAATGCTAATAGTTCAAAAAATAGTTTTTGACTCGATGTTAATTGCCTGTATTTTTCAAGTAATTCCTCTACCAAACTGTTAACCTCCGATATTCAACTTCTTACGTTCTTCAACATTTAGTTTTACTGGTTTAATTTGATACTTGTTTAAAAAGTTCTTAGTGCCTATCTGATGTTCTTCTTGATGATGTTGACGACAACCAGCGTAAAAAGTAAATGTTTCGTGATTAATCTTTTGACGATTTCGCCCCATACCGACTACCTCGATGTGACAAACATCGGCATGTTTCCCACAAATACAACACTTACGGTATTTAAGGCAGTAATAAAACCATTTGTTATTTTCTAGCAAGTATTGGTATCTCTTTTCTAGTGGCACATCGTTTTTCAAAATAAATTCGATTAAAAAACTAATCCATTCTGTTGCCTCATGTCGTGTAGCCTTACTGTGTTCAAAATACACACCGCTTTTAGCTTCGTAGTAATACTTTAGAACTCCTTCTATCCATTTAGGCTCGTCATAACTCCAACGAGCAATGTCGGCTATTAAAACATGAGAAAGTGCATTCTGTTTTTGAGACATTTGCCGATTATCTAACAGTTCAACTTTTGCTAAATTGTCATCATTGTTAGCTAAGAGATCGAGGAAATTTGAGTTAATTTCTTCCTCGAACTCGATAGCTAATTTATTTCCTTTATGTTTTATGATTTTTCCAATCATTCCATCACATCATTAAAAAATTGTTCATTTTCTAGCTTATGAATATTTCTATTGGTTAATTCCATTAGCTTATGATGTATTTCTGTGTCTAACTCTTCTATCTTTCCATCAAATTTTATAATCGTCAGAAATTGAGCTTCGACACTTTTTTCTGAAACTTTTTTTAAGGCAGCTATTTTTTGGAAATTTGCTCTCAATTGTTCCAATTGTTTTTTAGTAATCTTCTTTACATTTTTTTCTTGTTTCTTGTATTCGTCTGTATCCGCATCTTTTGTATCATCAATTAGATATAATCCATTTAGCGCATACTTCCGTGCATACGAAGAAGCAGCTCCAGTAATTTGACTATCATCCATTCCTTTCTTAGTAAACGATTCTCTAGCGTATGCGGTGAAACTTTCTTTTATAATGCCATCTGTTATAGTCGCCGTTGCCTTAATGTAATGCCAATCTCCGATTAGCAAAGGTTCATCTGATAGTGTCAAAAGTAATCCTTGCTCTTTGTTTAGTGGCTTCACAGCATTTAGAATATCTTCTGCTGATCGATAGTTATAATTTCCAAACGAGTTGTATTGCCCTTTAGGAGCTTTTAATGCTGTTTGCACAGCAATTAGTTTTTCTACAAATGTTTTTTTATCTTCTGACATGTTCTCTCTCCTCTTTATAACAAACTGACCAACGACAAGGGTTTAATCGAATATAGTCTCCTGCATCAAAAAAGGTAACTTTAATGGGAATACAATCTTTATACTCATCAAGAATAAGTTCCATGTAATCTTCTGATTTCGTAATCTTTTCAATTGTTTTTCCTGAAATAGTATCCTTAAGCGTTACTTCCAATACTTCGTCATAGATTGTCAATACATTGTCTTTCCAATCTCTAATTTCTTCATTATCCTCTTCACTAAGCGTTTCAGGCGATTCTGTTAAATATTGATCTAGCGCATTTGCTTCTCTACGATTCATTCACAAAACCTCTTTTCTGTGTTACAATTTTTCTAGTGTAATTTTTGTATGCGACTAATTGCTTGGCGGCATAGTCGCTTTTTTCATCATGCAATCCCTCTGCGCTCTTTTTGTTGCGCAATGTATAGTTGACTTTTTTGTTGCTTGTACCATAAATCAGCTAATCTTTTTGCTTGGTTTAACTTTTCTTTTCTAGTCATTACAACTCACCTCGTAAAAAATCTTTTAACAATGTATCTAGTTTTTCCTCATTGTTTTGTTTAGTTGAAGATGATTCTGCACAAATAAATGATTCTTTTATTTGTTTACATTGCGGACAATCACAATCATGAGCAAGTGCTTTTTCTTTAAGTGTTTCAAATAATTCACTAAATGCAATTGCTTGTTCAGGCAAAGAACCTGCAAGTAAAACACTGGGTAGGTACATTCTTTCTGGATCAACAGTTGCTAAAACAAGCGCAACTTCTCCTTTCTGGCATTCTTTTGCTAGTTTCTTAATCAATTTTTGAATTTTGTCGTTCATTTTGGTATACTCTCCTTAGTTAGTCATTTTTTTAATTTTTTGGTTCAATATTTGCCCTGTTCGTTTGCAGACGTTCGGGGCTCTTTTTCTACTATGCTTAATCTCTCTGGATAAACATTTTTATCAGCTGAAACATATGGATATTCTTCAAGCAATTTTCTAAAGACTTCCGCTTGTGTTTCTCCAGTCACGTATGTTTCTCTACTAGCTTCACCCACAGCTACATACATTTTTTATCGCCTCCTTTTGTAGAGTATTGATACTTCGCTTCATCCCAGTTAAAAAACCAAAGGATAAAGATCGCTACAATGAATATGGTCACTACTAACACTGAAAAATAGCTTTTCAATAACACACCTAGTACAATCATCACTAAAAATGCGCCTATCAATCGTGCTTCTCGGATTGCTTTCATGGTTACCCTCCTATGCTATTGATTTATATAATTTTTTTTTGCTAAAATTCTCTTATCAGTGAGTGGTCCACTGAAATAACTAATAAGGTGGTGAATATGAGTGGAAATGATTCCTGTTTCTTCTAGTAATATGGTTGCTGTTGGATATAATTCATCCAATCAAGAGTTGACGGTCCAATTCCACAACGGTGTTTATACGCATACAGGTGTGCCTCATTATATTTACGAGGGACTATTGTCGTCTTCTTCAAAAGGTAGCTACTATCATCAAAATATTAAAAGGTACCCTTTCAGACGTGGATACTAATCAGTCCCATGCAGGTGTTGGCTCTGCCCAGTCAACACTTGTTTGTTCGATTCTATCTATGCTAATTTCAATTTTCATATTAGGATTACCATGTTCTTTTAATAGCTCTACAATTTCCAATGCTAATTCATATATTTTTTGTTTTCTTTCTTCGTTGAATTCATTTTCTTTCATGATTAACCTCCTATAATTTTTTTGATATAATTTAGTTGAAAGTGAGGTGATTAATTATCAAGCTTAATCGCCAAATAGATAGCTATAATTACTAAAATCCCTAAAACTATAAATCCTTTCCAAAACTCTGGATTGATTAAAAAATTAAACATTAGCTTCCATCCTTTTATTTACTGATCTAGCTCACTTCTTTAAACATATCTCCGTTTCCATTAGCCATATCAATTCTTGCTTGTAATTCCAAGTCAGGCTTCCATTTAGGAATTAGAGCTAATGCTTCTTCATATCGAACTTTTGGAATATCTACATAAGAGGCTACATCGAATAATGCTTTCAATTGTTTATAGCAATTACTAAAGGCTGATTGCTTAATACTTGAATCCTTATAAGCCGATGTTTTTTTGCCACCTAATACTTTGATAACAGTTGATGAAACTAGGCCTTGTATCTTTCGTTGTTGGCTTCTATTAATTGTTGTTTCTGTTTCTAGCTTATCTAAACGTTGATTTACAAGAGTCAATCCACGTTCATGCTTTAGCGCAGCTTCTAATAATAATTCTGTGTTATTCATCGGTAAGTTTGATTGAGTTTTGAGCAGTTCCTCCATTTGGTTAAAAGCTTCAATGTATTTCAGTTTAAACTTAAGAGCTTTTTGACCAGTGAATCCCATTGCTAGTAGCGTGAATCCGTCACGGTTCATAATAATTTGTCTATATTTTTGTTTTGTGGATGAATATAACTATCTTCGTAAAATAGGTCTGCGTAATTTTCCGCAACCCCCTCTTTTAAATCATCAATCGCTGCTAAAACATCACGATGATTTTTATTAAACGTTTCTGCAACTTGTAAACTAGTTGTTACTGCTTGTTGGTTTTTCATAATTACTAGATTCTCCATCTTCTTTCCTCCTTAAAAAATTTAATAATCAGGCAATTCGATATATAATCGTTTTAAAAACGGTCTAATGCGTTCAGCATCAAACAGCCATTGCGCATTTACGCTATCACTTTCTTTTTTAGCTAGCTTATTCTTTTTTACATACGGATCATCAACAATGTTTTGCATAATCCACGCCCGTTTATGACGAGTGATTTTTTCCATATCTGACATTGTGTACCATTCAGGCCGTAAAAAAGTTTCACAATATTGTTCAACATATTCTTTTAGATGTTTATCAAGATATTGATTATCCACTTGTACGTTAACCTGTACTGGCACTTCGGGTTGCGAAAACATGGCTACACCTCCTAAACTGGTTGTCTTGCTTTTCACCTCTACTGGGTCAGAATGGCAGCTAAGAAATTATGATTTTAGTTTTATTTATCTCATCTAAAGTTTTTTGAAGTTGGTCAGCTTGCTCCTTTGCTTGTTTGATCAACTTCATTAGGTTTTGTAAGTCAACTTTGATAATCGCTTCTTCCATTTTTACCTACACCTCCTATGCTGGTTGATTTTTATTCATTCCTTTTGATAAAATTTCCTTATCAGTGAGAAGCCCACTGAAATAACTGATAAGGTGGTGAATCTCATGGCTAAATCCAAAAGTTGCAAACCTTCTACAAAAGTTAAACAAGCAGGCAAAACTCTTGCTACTAGTAAATCAGCTTCAAGAAAATCAAATGCCGGTAAAATATTAGCTAATCACAAGAATTCAAAGCATTAAGCAGTTCAGGATTATCTACTGTAATTTGATGAAGAGCCACTGACAATTTACAAAGCTGTTCATCATGTTCGAGACCTAATTCATAAATATCGTTGATCGCTTCAAGAATTTCATGAATTACGGTCTCATTTCTTTGTTGTTTAGATAAAGATGAATCTACCTTGATCTTCTGCTCGAATGGTGAGTATTCACCTATTCTTCCCTCATTAGCTAAGATCGTTTTGCTTTCTTCTACAGAAACTACATAGCCTGCAATTTTAATTTCCATCCTTTTCTTCCCTCCCATTGGTTTTTCATAATTACTAAGTTGTCCATTTTTCTCAGTCCTTTTATTTTCTGATATGGTATTACCTTTTCGACTTCCACAATTTGTACTCTTCTCTTGCTTGCATAAATTGTTCTAAATCATAAATCTTTGCGTTACCTCTTTTGTCAATTTCTTCTAAACGACCTATTTTTTTGATCATGTTAAATGTGTCATCACCCAACTTGAATTTCTTTTGTAATTCTTTTTTGGTAAAACTAGTTTTTTTACTAGCTACATATATTTCTTCGTTCAGCAATATATATTCACGTTTTGCAACTAGACGTTGATATTTTTCTTGAAGTTCCAATGCAGATTTTTGGCAATCAATAATTTGTTCAGATACTTCTTTTATTTCGCTGTCTAGTTGTTCTGTTAGAAAGTCAATTTCTTGCCTCACATTCTCTGAATACCTCCTAATAGAACTTATCCCTTTTTAACTTCATAGCTAAAGCCATGTTTATCAAAAAGTAAAATTCCTGTTCCTGACTCAATAATTATTTGATTATTTATCATACGTATTGACCCTTCCATCCCTCTCACCTCCTATGCTGGTTGTTTCAATATCCACCTCTTGATAAAATATTTTCGAAAGGTGGTGATTTGTATGGGTAAAAATCAATGGGTATCTCCTAGAAATGGTAAATGGGCTGTTCATGGTGAAGGAAATTCCAAAGATACAAAAGTTTTTGATAAAAAATCAGATGCAATTGAGTATGGTAAAAAGATTTCTAAAAAACAGCAATCTGAATTTATTGTCCAAAAAAAGAATGGACAAATACAATCAAAGGATAGTTTTGGAAACGATCCTATACCTCCACGTGATAAAGAACATTAATCGTATCTAGGAGTCATTCGAACTCGAAAACCTTCGCATGGTTCAATATCATCAGCAGTGATAACTGCGATTGTTTTCGGGTTTTCTTCATCTGTTTCAACAGCAATTTTCGTATATTCTTCAAGAGTTGTTACATTTAAATGCTTTTCTGAACATCGCTTAACATATTCTTCATATGCTTTAATGTACTCTTCCTTTGAGACTGGTGGATATTTGAAGCTACGTCCTTCAAATATGTTTCTAGTTTCTTTTGCTTCTTGTTGATTTTTATCCATCCTTCTCACCTCCTATGCTGGTTGTTTTGATTCCCACCTCTTGATAAAATTAGCCCAAGGAGGTGAAATATATATGGAAAAATATATTGTTTCTGTTGAATTAGAAAGAGCTTCAAACGCTAATTCGCTTCAATCCATTATTCAGAGTGTTTCAAAAGACTTTATTCAGATACAGCCTAACGTATGGATAATCTTGTCAAACAAAACAATTATACAAATCAGAGATTCGTTTTTTCAGGTAATCACCAAACAAGACCGACTGTTTATTGGCGGATTGACCTCGAACTACGAAGGTCTGTTTACTTCTAGCGATAGTGATTATTTACGTCAGAAAATTTATCGCCGTTAGCTGTCACAGGTTCTCCTTCTTCACACTCTTTTTGTTTAATCGTGATTGTAACTGTATCTTTATCTATCAGTTCACTCACGATTTTTTGAGCTTCTTCAATACTATTAGCATCATAATTACTTCCACTTTTTGAATTACTTCTATTAATTTTTATCATCTCTCTCACCTCCTATGCTGGTTGACGGTTAATGTTGCATAAACGCGACTTTTTTGCCAAAAAAAATTTCTATTGCTTCATCATCTGTTAGCGGTATCTCTTCCTTAATTTTTTTAGCTTCCGCTATAGTAAATTCTCCACCATTTTTCATTTTTCTATAAAATGTACTCCTGTTAATACCAATTGAATCGGCAACTGCTTGTTGAGTAGTTCCGCGTTCTACAATTAAACCTTTTAATTTAGCAACATTTATCATTAATGATTCCTCCTTCCTAATCGCATTTATGCGACTTTGTGTTTTAAATATACAACACTATTCTAAAAAGGTCAATAAAAAAGTTGCATTTTCGCGATTGTTTTTGTTGCAAATTTGCAACTATCTTTATATAATAATAACAGGAGGTGATAAAATGACTATAGGAGAAAAAATGAAACTTAGAAGAAAACAATTGAAAATAAGTGCAGACGAAATTGCATCAGCTTTAGGTGTTTCAAGATCAACCATTTTCAGATATGAAAAAGGAGAAATAGAAAAACTACCAACTGAAAGTTTACGAATAATAGCAGAGGTTTTGAAAACAACCCCTGAAGAATTAATGGGTTGGACTGAAAATAAAAGTAATTTTTCTATAGTATCTGTTTTTAATCAGCTCTCTCCACCTCGCCAACAAAAAGTTTATGATTTTGCAGCGTCTCAACTAAGAGAACAAAAACAAGAAATTAAACGAGAAAATAACCCTATCACTTCTTTAGAACAATTTAGAAAGAGAAAAGAAGAAGACATAATTTATGGGACTACAAAATGGTATGGGGCTGTGTCTGCAGGAACAGGCGAATTTTTAACAGATGAGACTTGTGAAGAAATAGAGTTACCTATTGAACAGATACCAGATGAAGCTGATTTTTGTTTAAGTGTTAATGGCGATTCTATGGAACCTATCTTCCATGATAACGATTACGTTTTTGTAAAACGGCAGTCAGAGATTTTTAGCGGTAACATCGGCGTTGTTATTGTGAATGGTGAATCGTTTTTAAAGCGAATCTGGTTTGAAAATAACAATATTAGATTGGAATCATTCAATAAAAAATACAAAGACATTATCATTACTGAAAATGATGAATTCAGAATCGTTGGAAAAGTGGTTATGTAATGGAAAAATTTTTAGAATATTTAATACTATTTTTTAAAATAGCCCCTTATATTCTTATTGTTTTACTAGTTTTGATTACTAACATCTCTGTTATCTTATGGAAAACAAGAGACAAACAGAAAAAAATAAATATAACTAAAAAACGACTAATCAGAAACTTTGGAAAGTGGTTTTATGTTAACGAAAAAGAACCACCTGACCAATTTGGCTAGGTGGTTTTTATATAAATATTTTTTAGAAATGAGGAATTTTTATATGAAAAAAATTTTATTATCATCTGTTGTTCTTTTATCACTTATTTATTCATCGCAAACTGTATATGGGGAAACGACTAGCAGCTCGACTACAAATTCTAATATTGCTACAACAGATAGTACCTTTACTACAACGAATGATTTAGCTAGTAGCACTACATCCTCTAGCGTTGAAACTGACACTAGTTCAAGTTCTTCAACTCAAGCAGAATCAGAGCATAGTACTACTATCGATAGTTCAAGAACATCAACTGAATCCCAATCTTCAAGTTCCGTTGACAGTTCAAGTACTAGTAGCTCGACAAAACCAACTACTGTCCCAACTCCAGAACCAACAGAAAAACCTAGCGCTGTACCAAAGCCTTTTTTGACTGCTAAAAACGGTCAATACAATGTTGAAAATGGCGTAAAACTTACAAAAAATGATTTATTAAGCTTAGTTAGTTACACATATGGAGATAAATCAAATTTAGATATTGTTATAACAAGTAACTATGCATATGTTTCTAAAAACGGGCAACAAAATTCAAAAGTTTATCATACTGATCTTGATGCATTACTTGGAACAGCAAATTTAAATAATATTCAGTTAATGACAATTTCGCAAGCCCAAAAACTTGGCTTAACTCTTGCACAAGGAAATGCTAATAAAAATATCGAAGTAATTAATTGTTCATTGCCAGGGCAATATAATGTTTCATTTACTGATAAAAACAATCCCGAAACAACAATACAAACAACAGTAACTATTGGTAATCCTGCATCATCACTTTCAACAGAAAACACTGAAAATTCTGTAACCGTTAATTCAACAGCAAATAATGTACCTGTTCAAAATGAAATATCTAATGTAAACACATTGTCACAAAAAGAAGCTAAAACAATGCCAAATTCAGCATCTAAAGCTACTTTGCCAAAAACTGGAGAAAAAGGCAATCATACTTTACCTATTGTTGGATTATTTTTCCTTTTAGTATCTAGTGCTTTTATATTAATTAAAAAAATTGGATAACAAGAAAAGCCTTCGGGCTTTTCTTTAAAAAAACATAAGAACATACATTCGAGAAAGGAAGAAAACTATGTACCTAGATGAATTCAAAAAATATTTAGAAGAAAATTGTAGAGCAAAAAATATCTTTTTAGAAAAAGCAATTGATTATCAAAATGAAAAAAATCAAAAACGTCCAAAAGACAAACGCTGGAATCTAATTAAATTAGAACATGAAGTAAACAACATGTGGGAAACTACTGTTAGCAATTTGTATAACCAAATTAGTCCTCATGTACCTAAATGTCCGCTCGAAGATTATTGGCGTAAACAATGGTTAGAGTTTATTGATGAGCATAATGTTTTAAACTATTTCGAAGAAAGTGTTGCGGAACTTGAATTTGAGTAAAAAAGGAGTTCATAAATATGGCTACAATAAAAAAATATACAAAGAAAGATGGTTCAACTGCCTATATGTTCAATGCATATTTAGGCGTTGATCCATTAACGGGAAAATCTAAGCGTACAACTAGGCGTGGCTTTAAAACTCAAAAAGAAGCAAAACTTGCTCTTTCTCGTTTAGAATTGGAAGTAGACACAAAAGGCTTTGTAAAACAAAATTACAGCACATTTAAAGACGTTTACGAGCTTTGGTATGCTCAATATGTAAATACAGTTAAACCCATCACAGCAGGTCACACAGAGCGTATGTTTCGACTTCATATACTGCCAGAATTTGGGAATACTAGAATAAATAAAATAACTAAATTGATGTGCCAAAAAGTCGTTAACAAGTGGAGTAAAGAATACTCTGCTTTCCATTTACTTAAATCAATTACTCAAAAGATGTTAGACTATGCTGTTTCTCAAGATATTATTGAAATGAATCCAATGCAATATGTCGTGATGCCTAAAAAAAATCAATCAAACGAATCTGACAAAAAACAATTCTTAGAACTTACAGAGTTAAAACAGTTTTTAGAAGAAGCAAAAAGCAAGTTATCTTTTCAAGACTACCTAATGTTTCGAGTACTAGCTTTTACTGGCTTACGAAAAGGCGAATTGTATGCTTTAACTTGGGATGATATTAATATTTCACAAAAACAGTTAACTGTGAATAAAACATTAACCAGAATTGGAAAAAAATATATTATTTCAGAACCTAAAACCAAAGCATCAAAACGTACTATCGGACTTGATCAAACAACGGTATCTGAATTAAGCTTTTGGAAAAAACAACAAAAACAAGAACTTCTAAAATATGGTTTAAGAATAAAAAAGGATAGTGAACAACTAGTGTTTCATAAAAAGAATAATACTGTACATTATTTAGAACACATTAATCATCTACTATCTTCAAATTTGCAAACTGCTTTATCGCCTCATTCATTTCGTCATACTCACGCTTCGTTATTATTTGAATCTGGGGCTACAATTAAAGACGTTCAAAAAAGACTTGGTCACACCAATGTAAACACCACTATGGATATTTACACTCATGTAACCAAGTCCTCCGAAAGAAATGCAATCGAGAAATTATCTAATTATGCTAATTTCTAAATATGGTATTCAAATTGGTATTCAATGTTTTAGAAATCCATATATACAAAGCATTACACCCTATTTTAGTATTTTAACAAGAAATATTTTTTCTTACCGCGACGAATCACAGTAAATTGTCCTTCGATTTTATCAGTTTCTGTCAATTCAGCTGCTAAATCTTGTCGACGTTCTCCATTGACGTAAATCGCTCCATTTTGTACATCTTCACGGGCTTGACGTTTGGATGGTTCTATTTTTGAGGTAACTAATAAGTCGACTAAACTTAATTGATCCTCTGGTTGCACCTCGTACGTTGGTACATCTTTAAAGCCTTGTTTAATTTCTTCTGCTGTTAAGCTTTGGATATCCCCGCTGAATAAAGCTTCTGAAATTTTAACCGCTTGATGATAGGCTGCTTCACCGTGGACTAAAGTAGTCACTTCTTTGGCTAATGCTTTTTGCGCAGCACGTTGACCTGGGTTCGCTGTAAATTCTTCTTCAATTGTTGCAATTTCATCCAATGTTAAGAAAGTAAAATATTTCAAGAATTTCACGACATCACGATCATCTGTGTTAATCCAGAATTGATAAAATTCATATGGCGAAGTTTTTTCCGCATCTAACCAAACTGCGTTTCCTTCTGTTTTACCAAATTTGGTACCATCTGCTTTTGTAATTAAAGGCATAGTTAAGCCAAATCCTTGAACTTCTTGTTCTCGGCGTAATAATTCAATCCCTGAAGTAATGTTTCCCCATTGATCACTGCCGCCTAATTGCAATAAACAACCTTCTGTTTCGTACAATTTCAAGAAATCATACGCTTGTAATAATTGATACGCAAATTCAGTATAAGAAATTCCTGTTTCGATTCGGCGTTTCACGCTTTCTTTACTCATCATATAGTTAATTGTAAAGTTTTTTCCCACATCACGTAAGAAATCAATTAACGAAAGCTCTCCAAGCCAATCATAGTTATTTGCTAGAATCGCTGGATTTTTTTCATCTTCAAAATCGATAAAACGTGACAACTGGCCTTTAATACTTTCAGACCAAGCTTTCACTGTATCAAGTGTGTTTAAACTACGTTCTGCATCTTTGAATGATGGATCACCAATCATGCCAGTTCCGCCACCAACTAAAGCAATGGGCACATGGCCATTTTGTTGGAAACGACGTAACATAAGAATTGGCAGTAGATGCCCGATGTGTAAACTGTCTGCCGTTGGATCAAAGCCGATATATAATTTAACAGATTCTTCATTTAATTGTTTTTGTAAGGCTTCTTCATCTGTGACTTGGTAGACCAACCCACGGGCTTTTAATTCTTCAAAAAAAGCTGAATTCATGATTTTCCTCCTATAGTAAAACATAATAATAGATCAAATTCCCCTATTCATAGTAACCGATTCTGTCACACTTGAAAAGTCAAAAAATGAGATTTCCCTATTTTCTCTTAAGTTTTTTCAACAAAAAATGGCAATTGGTGTAGAAACTATTCATAGAAGCTTTTTTTTGCTATAATAACACAGAATGTATCATTTTATTGAGGTGAAGCTTTTGAAAAATAATTCAAGTAACAATAAGCAAAAACCAACGACCTCTTCTGGCGGCAATGTCTTTTTACTTATTTTAAATGTCATTATTCGCGTTTTTCAGTCATTAGTGGTTTTTGGGGTTATTCTGATTGTCTTAGGTGGCTCTCTTGGCTTAGGTATCGGAATGGGCTATTTTGCTTTTCTAGTTGAAGATACACAGCCCCCAACGAAGGAAGAATTGCAAAAAGAAATCAGTGATATTACCGAAGTGTCAAAAATGACTTACGCAGATGGTACTCCGATTGCTAACATCAAATCAGATTTAATTCGGACACGAATTAATGGCGATCAAATGTCTCCATTGCTAAAAAAAGCCATTATTTCAACAGAAGATGAATATTTTGAAGAACATCATGGGGTAGTACCAAAAGCGCTAGTTCGAGCGTTGATTTCTGATGCGACAGGTATCGGCGGTTCTTCTGGTGGTTCAACATTGACTCAGCAATTGGTCAAGCAACAGATTTTAACTGACGAAACGACTTTTAAACGGAAAGCCAACGAAATTTTATTAGCTTTACGTATTGAAAAATACTTTTCTAAGGACGAAATCGTGACAACTTATCTAAATGTCTCCCCTTTTGGTCGTAATAACAAAGGTGAAAATATTGCAGGCGTGGAAGAAGCAGCCAAAGGACTCTTTGGTAAAAGTGCCAAGGACTTGAATCTTCCTCAAGCGGCCTTTATCGCAGGACTTCCCCAAAGTCCCATTGTTTACACGCCCTATACTAACACTGGTGCCTTGAAAGACGATTTGTCTTTAGGAATGAAGAGAAAAGATTTTGTTCTTTTCAGTATGTACCGAGAAAAAGCTATTTCGCAAAAGGAATATGAAGAAGCCAAAGCTTACGACTTGAAAAAAGACTTTTTACCAACTGAACAGGCCAATGTCAATACAGAAGGCTATCTATACTATACGGTGTTAGATAAAGCAGTTGAGATTGTCATGGATTTAGATATGAAAAAAGCTAAAGTTAATCGTGATGATTTAGATCAAGTTGGTTTAGATCAATATGAAGAACAAGCACGTCGCGAAATCCAGTCGCAAGGCTATACAATCCAATCGACCATTGATCAGAACATTTATAACACGATGCAAACCGCTGTCGCAAATTATGGTTATTTGCTTGATGATGGAACTGCAGATGTCAATGGGAATACAATGATTGAAACTGGGAATATTTTAATGGATAACGCTACTGGTCGTATCCTCGGTTTTATCGGCGGCAGAAACTTCGATATTAATCAAAACAACCATGCCTTTAATGCCGATCGTCAAGTTGGTTCTACGATTAAACCAATTTCTGTCTATGGCCCTGCGATTGATCAAGGACTCATTGGTTCTGAAAGTCGTCTGGCCAACTACCCAACGACTTATGCTGATGGTCGTGAATTTGTTAACTCAACAACTGTGGATTTAAATCAATTCGTGACTGTTCGGAATGCCTTGAATTGGTCTTTCAATATCCCTGTCGTTCATGTTAATAATGAGCTAAGGAAAAAAATGGGTGATGATAATTTTTCTTACAATCACTACTTAAGTAAAATGAACTATCCAGCTTCAGATGCTTGGGCTTACGAATCTGCGCCATTGGGTCCAGTAGAAACAAATGTTGTAACTCAAACAAACGGTTTCCAAGCGCTTGCTAACAAAGGGAAATATCAAAAAGCCTACATGATTGAAAAAATTACAGACAATAGCGGACATGTGGTCTACGAACACAAAGATGAAGGAACGCAAGTTTATTCACCGGCGACCGCTTCTATTATGAATGACTTGTTGCGTTCAGTGGTGGATTCTGCGAATACGACAAAATTCAAACCAACGTTAGCTGGCTTGAATCCTCATCTAGCTAGTGCTGATTGGGTCGGAAAAACTGGGACAACTGATGAGTTTAAAGATTCATGGCTGATTGTCTCTACTCCAACTGTGACACTAAGTTCTTGGACGGGACATGATCTACCAGCGCCAATGACGACAACCAGCGGCGACAATAACGGGAATTATATGGCGAACTTAGCTAATGCGCTGTACTATGCGAATCCAGAATTGTTTGGCATTGGTCAAAAATTTGAATTAGACCCAAGTGTCATTAAATCAAAAGTTTCTGAATTTACTGGTGAAAAACCTGGCTCAATTACCTATAATGGTGCTAAGTTCAATACACCTGGCAAAACAACGACTTCATACTATGCCAAAGATGGTGCACCACAAAGTACCTATAAATTTGGGATCGGTGGAACAGACAGCAATTACGCTTCTTACTGGGGAAATCTTGCTCCACGAGCCACTACAAATAATAACAACAATAAAAACAACGATAATAAAAAGAATGATAATTAACTCGCTAAAATGAGCCAGAAAAATACGTTTTCTGGCTCATTTTTAAGTATCAAAAAAAGGCTAAACTAAGAGTTACCGCTCTTTGTTTAGCCGTTTAATTCAATTTATTTTGTTGAACCTTTTTGATCAATTCCATAAGGTAAAACAACTGTTTTTTCTTCAATTTCTTCTTTGTTCATTAGTTTTGTTAATAAGCGCATTGACACGGCACCGATATCATATAAAGGTTGTGTAATACTTGATAGACGTGGACGAGAGACTTCTGTAAGCAATGAGTTATTGCTTGTAATGATTTCAAATTCTTCTGGAACTTTCACACCAGCATCTAGCATCCCATCTAATAAACCAATCGCTAGCTCATCATCTGTAACAAAGGCAGCTGTTGCTCCACTGTTACGGACACGCTCAGCCAAATTAATACCTGCTTTAAATTTATATTCAGATTCAAAAACTAAGCCTTCATTATAAGACAAGCCATTTTCCGCTAAGGCTTCTTTGTAGCCTTTCATTCGGTTTTGACCATTAATTGGATCGATTAATGCACCACTAACAAAAGCAATTTTTTTGTTCCCATTTTTCGCTAAAGTCGCTGTTGCATCTTTCGTTGCTTCTGTGTAATCAATATTAACGCTACCAACTTGTTCGTCTGGATCAATTGAACCTGCTAAGACAACAGGTGTTTTTGAACGTGAAAATTCACCACGAATATCATCTGTAATGCGATGACCCATAAAGATAATCCCATCTACTTGCTTGGCAAGTAAATTGTTTAATACAGTAACTTCTTTTTGATCGTCTCCATCTGAATTAGCTAAAATGATATTATATTTATACATTGTAGCCACGTCGTCAATGCCACGTGCTAATGAAGCAAAAAATGCATTACTAACATCTGGAATAATGACACCCACTGTTGTCGTTTTTTTACTTGCTAAACCACGTGCGACTGCGTTAGGACGGTAATCTAAGCGATCAATCACTTCTAAGACTTTTTTACGCGTTGCTGGTTTTACATTGGGATTACCATTGACAACACGAGAAACAGTAGCCATAGATACATTTGCCTCTCTAGCAACATCATAAATTGTAATTGTTTGTTTTTCCATGTTTCTTCTCCTATAAATATGAATTTGTTCTCATTTTCTGAAAACACTGTTTACATTTCTTTCCTAGCCTAGAATATCAAAATTCTTCTATTTTTGCAACCGTTTTATCGTTTTTTCATGAAAATTTACTTTCCATTTCAAAAGGAACTTTTTGTCATTTCATGTTATGATAGTACTGTGATTCACTTCAGAATAAAAGAAAGAAGGATGTTTTATGAATCAAGAAAAAATTGCCGATTTAAAAAATTGGATGCACCAAGAAAAGATTGACTTCACTTATATTAGTGATCCTGGTCATATCGCTTACTTTTCCGGTTACGAAAGCGAACCTCATGAGCGCGTGTTAGCTTTGTTTATCGCTGCGGACGATCAATCATTTTTATTTACACCTGCATTAGAAGTCGAAGATGCCGAAAATAGTAGTTGGACTTATCCCGTTTATGGTTATTTAGATAGCGAAAATCCTTGGGAAAAAATTGCGGCTTTATTAAATAAACGGACACAAGGCACACCACGCCTTGCTTTAGAAAAACAAGCTCTTTCTTTAGCTCGTTTCGATCAATTGAAAACCTATTTCCCAGCTAGCGATTTTTCGCATGATGTTACGCCTTTAATTGAAAAACTTCAATTAATTAAAACAGAACCTGAAATTCAACGTTTACTAGAAGCTGGTAGTTGGGCTGATGTCGCTTTTGAGATTGGCTTCAAAGCAATTCAAGCAGGCGTTGCGGAACAAGAAATTGTTGCAGAAATCGAGTATCAATTAAAACGTCAAGGTATTCGCTCGATGAGTTTTGATACGTTAGTCTTAACAGGAAAAAACGGAGCTAGTCCTCACGGGGTACCTGGCGAAACAAAAATTGAGCCCCATGACTTAGTGCTATTTGATTTAGGTGTCGTTCATAATGGCTATTGTAGTGATGCCACACGAACAGTCAGCTACTTGGAACCTTCTGATTTCCAAAAAGAAATTTATGGAATTGTTTTAGAAGCACAATTAGCAGCAACTGAAGCGGTGAAACCTGGTGTTACAGCAGGCGAATTAGATGATATTGCTCGAGGTGTAATCACAAAAGCTGGTTATGGTGAATACTTTAACCATCGCTTAGGTCATGGCATTGGAACCACTGTCCATGAATACCCATCGCTGGTTCATGGCAATGATTTAGTCATTGAAGAAGGTATGTGTTTCTCTATTGAGCCCGGTATTTACATTCCTGGAAAAGTAGGCGTTCGTATTGAAGATTGTTTACACGTAACGAAAACAGGCTCCGAACCATTCACTAAGACAACCAAAGAATTGCAAATTATTGAATAGCATAAAAATAAAATGAGGCCATCAGTCAACCGGACTGATGGCCTCATTTCTAAATTTTAAGGTAAGCCGCTGAACAAAAGCAACACGATCCGTTGCTAACTTTCATAAGCTAAACGCTTGTTACCCTTTAAATTCTTTTTTTACATCTTTCGCTGCATCTTTAACATCTTCTTTTGCTTCTGCAGCTTTTTCAGGAACATCTTTGGTGGTTTCTTTTGCTTCATCGACACCAGCAGAAACAGTTTCTTTGGCCGCTGCCGCAGAATCTTTAACGTCAATATAGATATCTTCTGCTGCATCTTCGGCAATTTCACCTAAATCTTCTGCGTGATCTTGAGCATCGTCAGCTGCTTTTTTAAATTGATCAGATAAATCACCTGTTTGTTTTTTAAAGTTATCAAGCATGTCGCCAGAAACACCTTGTGCTTTATCCAATGAATCTTTTGTTTTTTCTTTGACAGAACCTGCCAAATCAGAGGCTTGATCTGATAAAACGCCGGCTTTTTGTTTTGCGATTTCTGTTAATTCTGTTCCTTTTTGAACAGCATAATCTGTGTAATCTTGCGCTTTGTTTTTTAAATCATCTGTTTGATTTGATAAATCATCACGTAATTCTTTACCTGATTTTGGTGCAAGTAATAATGCGGCAACGGCTGCTGCTGTTCCACCAATTACTGCTCCTAAGAAAAATCCGCCTTTTTTAGCCATAAAAATCTCCTCCAATTAGTTATTTGTTTTTTTATTTTTTGAACGCATTGCTCTAAAAGCAGAACCGCCTACTTTACTCACTAAACCAGCTTTCGCTGTGCTTTTCCCTACGGTTCCTACCTTTGTAATCAAATGTTTACTTGAGGTGTTCAATTCAGAGACACTTTCGCTTAAATCAGCAACGGCCGTAAACAACGGATCAATCGTTGCCACTTTTTGATTCACATCTGTCAATAGTTCATTGCTTTTAACAAGCAAGCCTTCCACTTGGCGACTCAATACATTCACATCGCTAGTCACGACTTTGATTGTTGTATTTGTTTCATCAATTGTATCTTCAATTTTTGAAACAACTTGAGAAACTTTATATAACACAAGTACTAAAAAGATGACTAAAACAACAAATGCTACCGCTGCAATTAAGGCAGCAATTTCCCCACCTGACATATCATTACTCCCCTCTGAAATTTTATTTATAATCTTAGGATAACACCAACTTATATTTTTCACAACTCATAAAGCTAAGAATGACAATTTATTTTATAAAATTCTCATGCCCTTTTCTTTAAGAAAATAAGCGTAAAATTTCCTTCTAACGAATTGAAATTTTACGCTTATTTTTATTTATTTTTCTTTTGGTTGCTCTTTTTTCGCTAATTGAGCACCTAAATTAATAATGTATTCTCGTAAATTATCTTTTACTTCTGGATGAGTCAAACCATATTCAATGCTTGTTTTCATAAACCCAAATTTATCGCCAACGTCGTAACGTTCTCCTTTAAACTCACGAGCAAAAACGCGTTGTGTTTTATTTAAAGTGTCAATCGCATCTGTTAACTGAATTTCGTTACCAGCGCCTGGTTTTTGATTTTCAAGTACATCAAAAATTTCAGGGGTTAATAAATAACGGCCGATAATCGCTAAATCACTTGGTGCTTCCTCAGGTTTTGGTTTTTCAACAAAGTTCTCGACATTGTATAGTCCTTTTTCGATTTCTTTTTCTGGATTGATAATACCATATTTTGAAGTATCTTCATGGGGTACTTTCATTACCGCAATTGTCGAAGCATGTGTTTGTTCGTAATCATCCATTAATTGTTTCGTTAATGGCACTTTATCTTCCATTAAATCGTCGCCTAACATCACGACAAAAGGTTCATTGCCAACAAATGCTTTCGCTTGTAAAACAGCGTGACCTAAGCCTTTCGGATGGGATTGACGAATAAAATGTAAATTAACATCCGTTGTTTCTTCGACTAATTTCAATAAATCGGTTTTATTTTTTTCTTTTAAATTATTTTCTAATTCAACATTTGAATCGAAATGATCTTCAATCGGACGTTTGGCTTTGCCTGTCACAATTAAAATATCTTCGATTCCTGAAGCTAGTGCTTCTTCTACAATAAATTGAATCGTTGGTTTATCAACAATCGGTAACATTTCTTTTGCCATCGCTTTAGTAGCCGGCAAGAAACGTGTTCCTAACCCAGCTGCTGGAATAACTGCCTTTTTAACTTTCATCTTTTTTCCTCCTAAAAATCAAGTGTAAATTCGTTTTCGGTTTTGCCATCGCGCAACATGATTTCTTTTGCTGCTTGTTGTACATCTTCGTCATTGTACAAGACATTGTAGATTGTTTCTGTGATTGGCATTTCGACTTCTAGTTGTTGTGCCAATTCATAGGCTGCTTTAGTTGTTGAAACACCTTCCACAATCATGCCCATGTTTTCTAAGACTTCATCTAACTTATGGCCTTTTCCTAATAAATTACCCGCACGCCAATTTCGAGAATGGACACTTGTACAAGTAACAATTAAATCCCCAACACCACTTAAACCAATAAATGTTAATGGGTTTGCTCCCATCGCAACCCCTAAACGACTAATTTCTGCTAAACCACGAGTCATAATTGCCGCTTTGGCATTATCACCAAAGCCTAAGCCATGAATCGCTCCGGCGCCCAAAGCAATAATATTTTTTAAGGCCGCCCCTGTTTCTACACCAATCACATCATCATTCGTATAAATTCTAAAGTAATCATTCATAAACAACTCTTGCACATACACAGCGTCTGCTAAATTTTCGCTTGCTGCTGTAATGGTTGTAATATCATGAACAGCGACTTCTTCTGCATGGCTTGGACCAGATAAAACCACAATCCCTTGCCGTTTTTCTGCTGGAATCTCTTCCGCTATCACTTCTGAAATCCGCTTATGTGTACCTTGTTCGAGCCCTTTACTTGCATGAATAATAATTGGTTTTGTTTTTAAATGTTGGGCCACTTCTTGTGCTACTGAACGAATGGCTTTAGTTGGTACCACAAACAGTACCGCATCAACATCTACTAAAGCAGTGGCTAAATCAGTGGTTGCCTGAATTGAAGTAGGTAAGATTAATTCTGGTAAATAATGTTTGTTGGTATGTTTTGTATTTATTTCATCGATTTGCTCTGGTTTATTTCCCCAAATACAGACCTCGTGTCCATTTTCGGCTAATACTTGAGCTAAAGCTGTCCCCCAGGAACCTGGTCCTAAAACAGCGACTTTTTGTTTCATCGGTGAAACTCTCCTTTCGCTAAACAACGTTGCTTCTCTAGTTTACCATATTCTTCGATCAAGTTGGATTAAGAAGTTGTTATTTTTTTCTTTTGTTTCTCCCGATTGTAAAATTTCAAATTGGGATTTCTTCTACGAACGATCACAATAACAATTGCTGCCACGAACATCACTAAAGACAACAATTGTGAGACACGAATATTACTAAACGCATACAAACTGTCCATCCGTAACCCTTCGATGAAGAAGCGGCCGAAAGAATACCATATTATATAACCTAAAAAGACTTCGCCTTCTTTTAAAAAGTGTGGCTTTTTGCGTAATAACACTAAAACGATAAAGCCTAAAACATTCCAGACAGATTCATATAAAAATGTTGGCTGATGATACGTTCCGTTGATATTCATGTTATCAATGATAAACGTTGGTAAATGGAGATTTTCTAAAAATTGTCTGGTGGTCGCTGGCCCATAGGCTTCATGATTCATAAAGTTGCCCCAGCGACCAATTGCTTGCGCTAAAATCACACTTGGTGCAGCAATATCTAAAAAAGTCCATGTAGAAATGAAACGATGACGCGTAAAGAAAAACAGCGCCAGTCCCCCACCAATAAGACCACCATAAATCGCTAAGCCACCATTTCGAGTAAAGAAAATTTCAATCGGATTGTCTACATAGTCTTGCCATTGAAAAGCGACGTAATACAAGCGCGCGCCAACAATTGCTGCAGGTAATCCCCAGAGCATAAAGTCAAAGACATCATCTTCTTTTAAACCAACACGAACGGCTTCACGACTACTTAGCCAAACAGCTAAAGCAATCCCTGAAACAATAATAATTGCATACCAATAGACGGGAATACCGAAAAGGCGAAATGCAATTGAATTTACTTGAGCTAACATCATCACATCTTCTCCTTCTATTCTCCTGAATTTTCTTCAATCAAACGGGTTAAGCGCTCTTCGAACGTTTTTGTTGCATCATAGCCCATTGTTTTCGCGCGGAAGTTCATTGCTGCCACTTCAATAATAATGGCCACATTTCGGCCGGTCTTAACAGGAATACGAATCTGAGGGACATCAACGTTAGCTATTTCAACCATTGCATCATCACTACCAAGACGATCATATTTCTTGTCTTTTTCCCATGCCTCTAAATAAACGACCAATTGAACTTGCATAAAGCCGCGGACCGCACTAGCTCCAAACAGGTTCATAACGTCAATAATTCCGATACCACGAATTTCAATTAAATGCTGCAAAATTTTTGGTGGCTCTCCAACCACGGTTAATTCATCTTGCTGATAAACATCGACACGATCGTCTGCGATTAGCCGATGTCCACGTTTAATAAGCTCTAAAGCTGTTTCACTTTTACCAATACCGCTATCTCCTTGAATCAAAACACCAAGTCCATAAACATCAACTAAAACCCCATGGACACTTGTCCGAACAGCTAAACGGCCATCTAAATAACTGGATAGTTCCCCTAGTAAACGGGAAGTTGAAATCGGTGAACGTAATACAGAAACCCCATTTTCTTTTGCTGCTGTAATTAATTCTTCGGGGATTTCTAGTCCTCTGGATACTATAAAGGCTGGAGTATCTTTCGCACATAAACGGCGCATCACTAATAAACGCTCTTCAGGCATCATTCGTTCCGCAAAGGTAATTTCTTTGCTCCCAAATAATTGTAAACGGTCATGGGAATAATAATTAAAATACCCAGTTAATTCTAAACCTGGCCGGGAAATTTCACCAGTTTTAATTGTTCTATTTAAGCTTTCTTCATCTCCGTATACTACTTCTAAAGAAAGATTTTCTACCAGTTGATAAATCTTTACCACTTCTGTCATATCGAATGTCAGTCCTTTCTGCTACTTGTTATATTTTATCATTTAAAAATACAAGTTTCTAGCTATTCACTAGATAATTCCTAGAATTATCATATTTCAAAAAAATGAAACTATTTTTCAGTGAAATTACCTATGCTATTTCTGTTACTTGACTATTTCAGAAAACTTTGTATACTTGAAGCCGATCCTTTTAAGAAAAGAGGAAACTTATGAAAGAATATTTAAAGGAAAAAGCCCATCAATTACCGTTAACACCGGGTGTTTATTTAATGAAAGACGCAACCGACACAATTATTTATGTGGGTAAAGCCAAAAAATTAAAAAATCGCGTGTCGAGCTATTTTATTAATAGTAATCAACATTCTCGAAAGACGATGCGTTTAGTCAAACAAATTATAGACTTCGATGTTCTCCATACTGACACAGAATTGGATGCACTCCTCCTAGAATGTCAACTGATTCAACAGTATCGACCGCGTTACAATCGCCAAATGAATGCTTATGAACAATATTCTTATGTATCGGTAGCCGTTAATGAGCGGCAATTAGAGATTAAACTCTTAAATATTCCCACTAAAAAGAACTGTTTTGGTCCTTATTCGATTCGTCGAAAATTAAACCGTTTAAAAATAATTTTGGATAGTATCTACGATCTCGTCCCAACCAACTATTGGCATCAAACCTTTCAAAAAGAGAGTGCCATTCCGACCGAACTATTTCAACAAGAATTGTTCGACTTTTTCCATAATCAAGGACGAGAACCAATCAAACGAATTGCTCAACAAATGCAAGAAGCTGCTGAAAAACAAGCCTTCGAAAAAGCGGCAAAACTCAAAGAAGATTGGCTCTTTCTGACGCGCTTTGCAAACCAAAATCAACGAATTAGTCAAGCTAACCAACGAGATTGGCAACTGATGTGGTTACCTTGTCAGAAAAAAATCAAATACTATTTAATTTACCAAGGCTTGGTGGTAGCAACACGTGTTGTAACTAAACAAACGTTTCAAAAATATTCACCGCTTGAACTAGCAAAAAAAATCATGCCCAAAAAATCACCGAAAACAATTGAGCATTACTCGAAGCAACAAGTTGATTTTTTAAACATTTTATATGGCTATATCAGCCGTCATCCAGAATGTCACCTAGAAAATTTAACCATCGAAAAAGCCTGAAGAACGCATTTTATGCTACGTTCTTCAGGCTTTTTTATTCATATTTAGATAAATTGTGATCCGTAACGATCGTATTGACAATTGACATAATTACAGCCATTAGCACCGCTGCCCAAAAACTTGAGAAGCCAAAGTTCATTTCCCCCACAAAAAACGAGGTCATTTGTAAAATCGCTGCATTGACAACAAAGCTAAATAGACCAAACGTTAATAAAGTAAATGGGAGCGACAAGATTGTTAAGACTGGTTTCACCAACATATTTAGGATTGAGAGAACAAAGGCGGCAATAATTGCAGGCATTATGCCTCTCACATGAATCATGCCAGGAAAAACAACTGATAAAGAAATGAATGTCAGTGTATTAACAACCAATCGCTGAAAATATGTCATTAAAAGTCACTCCATTCGTCATCATCAATTTTTTCCGCTTCTTTACGTTGCTTTTTATTGGCAGCATAAGGATTTTCATTGCGAACATTTCTATTATAAGGATTTTGATGGCCGTAGCCGCGATCGCTTCCTGTTCTTCCAGAAGGGATCAAAACTGCTAAGGCAATGTATAAGAGAATGCCTGGAAATCCTGCTGAGAAAAAGCTGAGCAAGACATAAACGACACGAATAATTGTTGGGTCAATTCCTAGCCAATCAGCAATCCCAGCTAAGCTTCCTGTTAAAACCACGTTATTCGGAGATTTTGTTAGTTTTCTTTTCATATGTTTTCACCTCGTCTACTAAATTTTACACTAGAAAGGCTGATTCGTCAGCCCATCTAGCTTAAAATTATTAATTATTTATCCGTATCTTTTAGGAAAATACTTCCCGTTGTTGTAGAAGCATTAATTTGAGCCATTGATTCTTCCAGTACACGTCTAAAATGTAATTGTTGATTGCCGCGATCTTTCTTTTCACGAACAACTTCAATATCTGTTAAACGGCTGTTAATACTACCTAAATTCGTTTTCACTTGCCCTTCAACGCCTAAGTCATTTGGCAAGGCCAACTTGATATTCCCATTTGCAGAGCTTGCTTCAACACGGCGAAGCGTTTTTTCTTTAGCTGTAATGCGGATATCTCCATTAATCAGAGAAACACTTAGACTTTCTGGTGCCGCGGAAATAGACACATCACCATTGACTGTTTCAATAATGTTATCTAAAATCGTTCCTTCTAGGACTTTAATTTCACCATTCACGCCTTCAATTTCTAACATAGTTGCATCAATTTTTTTAAACGTAATCGTCCCATTCGTTGATTTTGTGTAAACATCTTTCGCTGTTAACTCTTCTACTAAGACATTTCCGTTTAATAATTTAACAGATACATGATCGTAAGTGCGTTTTGGTAAATAGAACGTTAAATCTGCTTTCACCCGTTTGTTTGGCACTTGGAAAGAAATCGTTTCATCATCCACATCAATGTCACTTCGTTCTAAGAAAGCTTCCATTGGTGAATCTCCTGCCATTTTACCATATAATTTGATTTTTGCTTCGACTTTCACATCTTCTTGATCCCAAGTTTTGAAAACCACGGTACCATTTGCTACCTTGACATCAATTAAACTTGCTTGTGGATTTGGATAGTTAAACTCATGTTCAAACTTAGTTGTTGCCACACCAGGAACTTTCATTTTAATGTCTTTCCATTCCACATTATCATTCATGGTATCACTGAAAGAATTAAATGTTTTTTTCAAGAATTCTCCCACTTGGCCGCCAACTTCGGCAACTTTGCCGCCGACTTGGTTAAAGGTGTCTGTGGCTTGATCTTTCCACTCTTCAGAGAATTGAGAAGAAACTTTTTCTTTTGTATCATTCCATTGACCTTTCCATTGTTCTTTACGAATGTTTTTTAGTTCTTCTTCCAGTGCTGTTTTTTCAGTACTTTGAGTCGCTAATTTTTCTTCTAATTGTGCAAGTAAAACGTGCAAGTCTTTTCGTTGAACTTGTTCATCTTCTGTTAATGCATCTAATTCTTCTTTTGTATCTAATGTTCCAATTTCTTCTGCGACTTCTTTAATTTCTTCTTTGATGCCGGCAATTTCTGCGTTGACTTCGTCCAATTCAGCCGAAGCACGATTGGCTTTTGTTGCTAACTCATCAAGAATTCTTTCTAAGTTTTCACGATCTTTTTCTGCACTGTCCTGTGTATTTTCTTCAAACGAATCAACAGTAGGTCCTTCTGATTCGCCTTTTTCTAATGCATCCATTAAATCTGCGACTTGATCTTCTTTATTTGTTGTTCCAATATTTTGTGTATCAACTTTTTCAGCAGCTTTTTCGATTTGTTTTTCATCTTTTTCAGTTGCCATATTTTCTAATAAAATTAACGCTTCTTCTGACGTTAGAATACCTTTTTTCACTAATTCTAATACGCGTTCTCTTTCTTTCATGGATATTGCCTCCTTAGCAAATTTTTCACTCAATAGTGTTTTCCTTACATGCATTATTATGCCTTGTTTTTGATCATTTGTCATAGGACTTAAGAACGATTTCTTCTCATTAGTAAGGACTAGTTTTATAAAATCAGTTCATTTTATGCTAAAAAAACTAGGAATTGGTCTAAAAAAGGCCGTCTCCTAGTTTTTTTATTTGTTTTTCTTAAAATTGTTCGTCACGATTACTATTCAATTCGGTAATTTTACCAGTTGCCAAGTAAACAATCCACTCACAAATATTTGTGACATAGTCGCCAATTCTTTCCAAGTATTGTGCCACATGTAGATAATCAGTTCCGCTAATGACCGTTTCTGGATTAGCTTTCATTGCTTCTACGGCATGTTTGTAAATACTATCGAAATATTCATTAGTACGATCATCCATTTGTGCAATCATTCGTGCATCTTTTTGATCCGTTTTAACATAGGCGATTAAAACATTATCCACCATTTTTTTCACATAATCAGACATATCTGAAATTTCTTTTTCGATTTCAGGAATACGTGTTTCTCCTTTTAAGCGAATCGTTGATTTAGCAATTGAAACGGCATGGTCCGCCATTCTTTCTAAATCCGAACTAGCTTTCATAACAGTAATAATCATACGTAAGTCTGTTGTCACTGGTTGTTGTAATGCAATCATTTCAAAACTCTTTTTCTCAAGTTTGACTTCCATATCATTAATTTCAATATCGCGATCAATCACTTCTTGAGCCAATTTTTTATCATGATTAATATATGCCTTAACAGATTTATGGACGGCACTACTAACCATCATACCCATTTCATAAAATTGATTGTGCAGATTCAATAGTTCTTCTTCAAATTGTGTCCGTAACATTCTTTTTCCCCCTTTTAACCAAATTTACCAGAAATGTAATCTTCTGTTTGTTTTTCTTTTGGATTTAAAAATACTTTTTTCGTGTCATTAAATTCAATTAAATCACCTTGTAAAAAGAAGGCCGTTTTATCAGAGATCCGTGATGCTTGTGACATATTATGTGTCACCATAATCATGGTATATTTCTCTTTTAATGTTAACAGCATGTTTTCAATTTTA
Organism: Enterococcus sp. AZ050; assembly: GCF_051715085.1. Lineage (NCBI taxonomy): Bacteria > Bacillati > Bacillota > Bacilli > Lactobacillales > Enterococcaceae > Enterococcus > Enterococcus sp. AZ050. The sequence goes on from NZ_JBIOTC010000001.1 coordinate 471,448, forward strand.
CCACTAGAAACTGGGTCCAAGGCGCTAGTTGGTTCATCTAATAAAATAATATCTGGTTCCACAGCTAAAACACGAGCGATACAAACCCGCTGTTGTTGTCCACCAGAAAGTGAAAGTGCACTTTTGTGAAGTTTATCTTTGACATCCTCCCAAACGGCAGCTGCTTTCAAACTGGTTTCAACTGCTTCATCTAAGACTTGCTTGTCTTTGACTCCTTTTAGGCGCAAGCCATAAATCACATTTTCATAAACCGAAAATGGAAATGGATTAGGTTGTTGGAAAACCATCCCAATTTCTTTACGTAATTCAACGTTATCTGTTTTCGGTCCATAAATATCTTTTCCTTTATAGACAACACTTCCAGTAATAGTTACATCTGGAATTAAATCATTCATACGATTCAAGCAACGTAAATACGTTGATTTCCCGCAACCAGAAGGACCAATCATGGCAGTTAATTCTCCTTGATTAAAAGTTAAATCAATGCCTTTCAATGCTTCTTTTTTCCCGTAATATAAATGTAAATCTTTTGATGAAATAATTTCTTTGCCCATCTTGCTCCTCCTAACCAAAATGTCCTGAAACGTAGTCTTCCGTTGCTTGAATTTTTGGTCGTGTAAAGATTTTTCTTGTATGGTCGTATTCAATGACTTTGCCCATATAGAAGAAAGCTGTATAGTCACTAATCCGCGCCGCTTGTTGCATGTTATGTGTCACAATGATGATCGTGTAATCATCTTTTAAATTCACTAACGTTTCTTCAACCGTTCCTGTTGAAATCGGATCTAACGCGCTTGCCGGTTCATCTAACAATAAAATATCTGGTTTCATCGCAATTGCCCGAGCGATACACAAACGTTGTTGTTGCCCACCAGACAGAGCTAAGGCGCTTTTGTTTAAGTTATCTTTCACTTGATCCCAAAGTGCGGCTTGCTTCAAACTTGTTTCAACGATTTCATCTAATTTTTTCTTATCCTTTTCACCATGCTGTTTCAATGCGAATGTGATATTTTCATAGATAGATTTACTAAATGGATTGGGCCGCTGAAAAACCATGCCAATGCGTTTTCTCATTTCGTAGACGTCAACTTCTTTCGTATTGACATCGACATCTTTATACATGATTTTTCCAGTAACACGTGAATTGGCAATGCCATCGTTCATACGATTTAGCGAACGTAAATACGTGGATTTACCGCAACCAGAAGGTCCAATTAAGGCGGTTATTTTGTTCTTTTCAAATTGCAAATCAACACCTTTGATAGCCTCATTGTCCCCGTAAAAGACATGTAAGTCTTCCGTGTGTAACGCAATCGGGTCTTTTTGGCTATCTAGTTGAAGTAAATGGGTATCATTTAAATTGTATTCTTTCATGCTAATTCCCCTAACATTAAGCTGATGTCATTCTCTTATAAAGACGGTTGCCGATAAAGCGAGCGCCGAAATTGAAAAGTAAAACTACTAAAATTAACACAGCGGAGGCACCTGCTGAGACCGCAGCGCCATCTGGCATCGTTCCTTCGGTATTAATTTTCCAAATATGCACAGCCAACGTTTCCGCTTGACGGAAAATACTAATTGGACTTGAAACGCTCAATGGATTCCAATTACTGAAATCTAAGGCAGGTGCGCTTTGTCCTGCTGTATAAATTAGCGCAGCGGCTTCACCGAAAATCCGACCAGAACTCAAAATAACACCTGTCAAAATTCCTGGTAACGCTTCTGGCAAAATAACTTTTTTAACTGTTTCCCAACGTGAAAGACCTAAGGCTAACCCCGCTTCACGCTGTGTATAATGAATGGCTTTCAAAGATTCCTCAACATTTCTAGTCAATAATGGTAAGTTAAAAAATGTTAATGCTAACGCACCTGATAAGATTGAAAAGCCATATCCGATTTGTACAACGAAAATCAAGAAGCCGAACAGCCCGACAACAACGGAAGGCAATGAACTTAAAATTTCAATCGAGGTACGAATTAAATCAGTTAACCAATTCTTTTTCGCATATTCCGATAAGTAAATTCCAGCACCCAATGAAATTGGAATACTAATAATCATTGTAATCAATAGTAAATATAGTGAGTTGAAAAGCTGAATACCAATCCCACCACCAACTTGATAGGCTCTGGATGGTTGTGTTAAAAATTCCCACGAAATATGAGGAATTCCTCTAGCTAAAATGTAAATCAGTAAGGCCGCCAAAATTAAAACAATGACGCCAGATACGGCATATAAGATACCTGTTGCGATTTTATCTGCTTTTTTTGCATTCATTATTTTAAGGCTCCTCTCTTACCGATAATTCGGATAACAATGTTGAATAGTAAAGACATCAACAATAGAATCAAGGCTAAAGACCAAAGAACGTTGTTTTCAACTGTTCCCATAATTGTATTCCCAATCCCCATTGTCAAAATACTTGTTAGTGTCGAAGCTGGTGTTGTCAAACTAGTTGGCATCACAGCTGCATTTCCGATTACCATTTGGATTGCTAAGGCTTCACCAAACGCACGAGCCATACCAAAGACAACCGCAGTTAAAATACCAGGCACAGCTGCCCGCAAGACAACTTTATAAATCGTTTGCCAACGCGTAGCACCAAGCGCCAACGACGCTTCACGATAATGTCGAGGCACAGCTTTTAATGCATCTACGGTCATCGTAGTAACCGTTGGTAAAATCATGACAAATAGCACAAACGTACCAGCTAAAATACCGAAGCCAGTTCCGCCAAAGATTGAACGGACAAAAGGAACAATGACAGATAAACCAATAAATCCATAAACAACAGAGGGAATCCCTACAAGTAATTCAATAACTGGTTGTAAAAATTTCGCTCCTTTTTTAGGTGAAATTTCTGTCATAAAAACAGCCGCTCCAATCGCAAATGGCGTCGCAACAATCGCTGACAAAAACGTTACAATAAAGGAACCCGCAATCATTGGTAAAGCCCCAACCATGGGTTTACCGTCTGCGCCGATATCACTTGGGTTCCAGTTTGTTCCAAATAAGAAATCAAACACGTTAATCTTATCTTTAAAGAATGTAGCAAGTCCTTTACTTGCAACAAAATAGAAAATTGAAACAACCACTGCTACAATTAAGGCAATACATAGGAAACTAATAAATTTCCCTCGTTGCTCCATCTTGGCTCTTTTCGATTTTGTTAATAATTTTTTCTGTACATCTTCCAAGAATATTTCCTCCTCAAACAATCCAACTTTTACAGATAAAAATAGTGTACCTTTTTTACATCAATTTGTTTTTAATAACATGTAAATTTTATGTTAAGTTTGTAAATTTTGTGTTAAGAGAATTATTTAATGACATTTCCTTGCCAATCCCGTTCAATTTCCATTTTCGAAACAGGAATATACCCTAATTGACCAATCACACGTTCTTGGATATCATCTGACAACATAAAGTCTAAAAACTCTTTGGTTAAATCACTTGGATTTTTACGAGTGTACATGTGTTCATAAGACCAAATAATCCATTTATTGTTCATTACATTTTCATCTGTTGGCTGAACACCATCAATACTTAACGTAGCTACTTCATCAGTAACATATGAAAATGCGGTATAACTAATCGCTCCTGGTGTATCAGAAACAATGGAACGAACCATGCCGCTGGAATCTTGTTCTTGCGCACGAATGGCTGTTTTATCTCCCAAGACCCACTTTTCAAAAGTAGCGCGCGTACCACTACCGGCCGCTCTGTTCAAAATAACAATTTTTTGGTCTTTCCCGCCAAGTTCTTTCCAGTTTGTTACTTCACCTAAAAAGATTTTCTTTAAATTTTCCATTGAGATATCTTTGACACCGACATTTTTGTTAACGATTGGTGTAATCCCAACGACAGCAACTTTATGATCAATTAAGTCTTCCGCTTTGATGCCCTTTTTCTCTTCTGCAAATAAATCAGAATTACCAATGTCTACCGCGCCAGATTGGACTTGACTCAAACCTGTTCCGCTTCCGCCACCTTGGACATTAATAAATCTTCCCGGATTTTGACTTTGATATTCCTCACTCGCTGTCTCTACTAATGGTTGTAAAGCTGATGAGCCTACCGCTGTGATGGATTCACCACGATCAATCCATTTTGCACATCCTGTCAAAGTAAGTATACTTGCCAAACCAATAAATAATAGCAATCTTTTTTTCATCGATTCATTATTCCTCCAATTAATTTCAATCTATTCTATTTTACCATTATATGTAGGACTTGAAAATTATAAGTTATCAATTTGTTGGTACAACTGAGAAAACTCTTAAATTAAATAACAAGTATTTTAAAACTAAAACAAAAAAAACTCTCCAAAATGGAGAGCTTTTTTTCGTTTAAATTTTCAAGAAACGACGCATTGAAATAACTGAACCTAGTGATCCAATAATCATTCCTGTTGCAATCATTAATAGATTAACTTTCCAGATAAAATCTTCTGGACGAATTAATGAATAATTCGAACGCAATAACTGCGGGTTAAACATGTTATAAACTTGATGGTAGCCTAACGTCATAATAATGACTGGCACGATTGCGCCAATCAACCCAATCCAAGCACCTTCTAAGAAGAACGGCCAACGAATGAAACTGTTTTTGGCTCCTACAAGACGCATAATTTGGATTTCTTTTTGACGAGATAAAATCGTAATCCGAATAGTGTTGGAAATTAAGAACACTGCAACGAATAAAAGTAATGCAGCAGCTGCTAAGCCCCAAGTTCGAACGGTTTGAGCGATTTTAAAGATTTTGTCTGAATTTACACCACCGTAATCGGCTTTAAAAACACTTGGGAATTTAGCTGCTTGTTTCGCAATATCTTTCGTGTCTTCTGGTGTTTTTGCACGGACATAATACACGTCGTATAATGGGTTACTGTCGCCTTCGAAAAGATTCCAGGCATCCCCCATTTGTTCTTGGATTTTTTTCAATTGTTGATCTTTGTTTGAATAAGAAATATCTTCAACATTGTCTAATCCTTTAAGTTGTTTTTCTAATGTTTTCATTTCATTTTGTTTTGTACCAATATCGACAAAGACAGACACTGTCACGTTTTTTTCGATATCATCAGCAAGTTTCGTTGCATTAAAAATAACGCCCATAAAAATACCAACTAAAACTAATGTAATTGTAACCGCACTTGCTGAAGCAACAGTCATCCAACCGTTCCGTTTTAAACTTTTGATACTTTCAAATAAATGAGAAAAGAATGTTCTAATCATCGTAGCCGTATTCTCCTTCCACTTGGTCACGGATAATGCGACCATTTTCAATGGCAATAACACGGTGACGAATCGTATTTACAATTGTACTATTATGCGTTGCCATCACGACTGTTGTTCCTTGTGCGTTAATCCGGTCCAACAATTTCATGATTTCCCATGAATTCTCTGGATCTAAGTTTCCAGTTGGTTCATCGGCAATTAAAACTTTCGGTGTATTTACGATTGCTCGTGCAATGGATACCCGTTGCTGTTCCCCACCAGAAAGTTCGCTTGGAAAAACACGTACCTTATGTTTTAGACCGACTAAATCTAAAACTTCCATCACGCGTTTTTTGATTTCGCGAGGACGTCGTCCGATAACTTGCATCGCATAGGCCACATTCTCATACACAGTTTTCTTTGGTAATAGTTTATAGTCTTGGAAAACGATGCCGATTTCACGACGTAAATAAGGAACTTCTTTATTTTTTATTTTCATTAAATCATGACCTGCAACTGTCAAATTACCTTTTGTTGCTTTTTCTTCACGATACATTAATCTAATAAAGGTTGATTTCCCTGCACCTGAGGGACCAACCACATAGACGAACTCGCCTTGGTCAATCTCTACTGAAATATTTCGAATCGCTGTTGTACCATTCGAATATTTCTTCATTACATCTTTCATTTCAATCATGGCGTTCTCTCCATCTCTTTTTTCTTCAATCCTACTCATTATAACATGTCAATATTGCAAACTTCTTGCATTAAGTTACATTTTTATTTCAATTTAATGAAGAGCTTAACTTAAGCGCTGTTTTAAGTAGGCATCAATGAAACCATCAAGGTCTCCATCCATCACAGCTTGTACATTGCCAGTTTCGTAATTTGTCCGATGGTCTTTGACCATTGAATACGGATGGAACACGTAAGAACGGATTTGTGAGCCCCAGCCAATTTCCATTTGTTCACCACGTAAACTTGCTGCTTCTTGGGCTTTCTTTTCCATTTCCAATTGATATAATTTGGCTTTTAACATACTCATTGCTTGCTCACGGTTTTTTAATTGAGAACGTTGCGCTTGACTTGCGACAACGGTACCTGTTGGAATATGTGTGATTCGAACAGCCGATTCTGTTTTATTAATATGCTGACCACCGGCACCACTTGCTCGGTAGGTATCAATTTTTAAGTCATCTGGATTGATTGCAATCTCTATTGTATCGTCTAATTCAGGCATTACATCAACTGAACAAAACGAAGTATGACGGCGTTTAGCGGAATCAAAGGGCGAAATCCGCACAAGACGATGGACACCTTTTTCAGATTTTAGGTAACCATAAGCATTGTAACCTTTGATTAATAAGGTGACACTTTTAATCCCTGCTTCATCTCCAGCTTGGTAATCCAACGTTTCAACTTGGAAACCGTGACTTTCTGCCCAACGTGTATACATTCGTAAAAGCATACTTCCCCAGTCTTGTGACTCAGTACCACCGGCACCAGGGTGTAATTCAATTAGGGCATTATTATGATCATATGGCTCATTTAGTAGTAAGGATAGCTCATACGTTGTTAAACGTTCTTGCAAGAGATGAATTCTTTCTTCCAATTCTTCTTGAATCTCTGTATCATATTCTTCTTGTTGTAATTCAAACATCACCGTTAATTCGTCAAGTTCCTCAGAGAGCTGATGAAATTGTTGATATTTTTCTTTCAAACTATTGGTTTCGTTAATTAGCTTTTGAGCCGTTTCTGTGTTGTCCCAAAAACCAGGTTCTCCCATCCGATTTTCCGCCTCGGCAATGTCTTCTTCTAACTGGTCTAAGTCAAAGAGACCTCCTGAAGCTAGTAATTTTTTGTGTCATTTCGTCTAATAATGTACGAATTTCTGGGTTTTCCAAAATGATTCCTTCTTTCTCTTTATTGTAAAAAGAGCAAAGGCGGGACAAATTGCCCCACCCTGCGTTTTTTCTTTAATTAAGCGTTTCTTCCATGACAATTTTTGAATTTTTTGCCACTTCCGCATGGGCATAAATCATTACGGCCCACTTTTTTATCTACACGCACAGGTTGACGCTTCGCACTTGTGTTGCTTTGTGCAGCTGCATCTTGTTCTGTTTCTGGATGTTCCGCTTGTCCTTGAGCTACTTGCTCACGTTGGACATTTTGGCGAATTTCCGATTTCATGAATAAACGTGTTACTTCATATTCGATTGAACCCACCATATTGTTATACATAGAATAACCTTCTGTTTGATATTCTACTAATGGGTTGTTTTGACCGTACGCACGTAACCCGACAGATTGGCGTAATTGATCCATTGCATCAATGTGATCTGTCCATTTAGTATCGACAACACGCAAGATGACTACTTTTTCAAATTCTAGCAATTGTTCTTGTCCATTCAATTGTTGAGATTTTTCTTCAAATACTTCTTGCGCACGTGCCACTAAGTAGTCTTTGATTTCTTCAGCTGATTTATTTTCTAAATCTTTTTTAGAAATCGTATCTTCATGGACAAGTGTTGAGGCTGCAAAATCGACAATCCCATCTAAATTCCATTCTTCTTTTTCTAATTGTGTATGGCTATCCACCACTCGGCCAATCGTCCGTTTTACCATGCCCATCAATACATCAGACAAGTCATTTTCTTCCATAATTACTTCTTGTCGTTGCGCATAAATAACTTCACGTTGCTCGCGCATCACGTCATCGTATTGTAAGACATTTTTACGTGTGTCATAGTTATTTCCTTCCACACGTTTTTGAGCAGACTCTACTTGGCGAGTAAACATTTTACTTTGAATAACTGCATCTTCTTCTTGCACATTCATTCGTTCTAAGAATGTTTTAATTCGTTCTGAACCAAAGCGTTTCATTAAGTCATCTTCTAAAGATAAATAAAATTGTGAAACCCCTGGATCCCCTTGACGTCCTGCACGTCCACGCAACTGATTATCAATACGACGTGACTCATGACGTTCTGTCCCGATAACCGCTAGACCACCTAGTTCAAGTACACCTAAACCAAGTTTAATATCCGTTCCACGACCAGCCATATTTGTTGCAATTGTAACTGCGCCTTTTTGACCGGCGTTCATAATGATTTCGGCTTCTTTAAAGTGATTTTTCGCATTCAATACTTCATGAGGAATTTTAGCTGCGTTTAATTTATCAGAAAGTAATTCTGATGTTTCTACCGCAACAGTCCCTACCAACACTGGTTGCCCTTTGTGGTAACGTTCTTTAATATCTTCCACTACTGCGTTAAATTTACTTTCCAAGGTTGGATAAAGTAAATCTGGACGATCGTCACGGATAATTGGACGATTGGTTGGGATTTGAATGACTTGAATATTGTAAATTTCACGGAATTCTTCTTCTTCTGTTTTAGCAGTACCAGTCATCCCGGCTAGTTTTTTGTACATCCGGAAGTAGTTTTGGAACGTAATCGTCGCCATTGTTTTTGTTTCATCTTCAATTTCGACGCCTTCTTTTGCTTCAATCGCTTGATGTAAGCCATCAGAATAACGACGACCATCCATGATACGACCAGTAAATTGGTCAACAATTAAGACTTTATTGTCTTGCACCACGTAATCAATGTCTAATAACATGATATAGTTTGCCCGTAACGCTTGATCTAAATGGTGCGTTAATGCTGTATTTTCAATATCGTAAAGGTTATCCAATCCGAAAGTTTCTTCAGCTTTTTCAATCCCTGCTTCTGTTAAACCAATTGTTTTAGACTGAATATCAATTTTGTAATCTTCGTCTTCTTTTAAGCGTTTGACAAAATTATCGGCACGCGTATAGAGTGCTGTCGATTTTTCAGCTTGTCCAGAAATAATTAATGGGGTTCTTGCTTCATCAATTAAGATTGAATCCACTTCATCGACAATTGCATAGTTTAATGGACGTTGAACCATTTGGCTGCGATAAACAACCATGTTATCACGCAAATAGTCAAATCCTAATTCGTTATTTGTACTATAAGTGATATCACAGTTATATGCTTCACGTTTTTCATCAGAAGATTTAGAGTTAATGTTTAAGCCAACGCTTAAGCCTAAGAAATTATATAATTCTCCCATTTCGTTAGAGTCACGGGTTGCTAAGTATTCATTAACTGTAACAACGTGTACTCCTTCGCCAGATAGTGCATTCAAGTATACAGGCATTGTGGCAGTCAAGGTTTTCCCTTCACCTGTTCTCATTTCAGGAATGTTCCCGTCATGAAGCACAATCCCACCCATTAATTGGACACGGTATGGGAATAAACCTAGTACTCGTTTAGCAGCTTCACGGACAACCGCAAATGCTTCTGGTAATAGTTCGTCTAAGGTTTCCCCTTTTTGATAACGGGCTTTAAATTCATCTGTTTTTTCACGTAATTGTTCATCGCTTAGTTGTTCCATTGCACTTGCATGTGCATCAATTTTATCGGCGATTTTTTCTAATCGTCTTAATTCTTTTTTATCGTTTTCAATCATTTTTTTCAAAAAATTTGCCATTGGTATCTGTGTTCCTTTCAATTACCTCTTTTTATTTTTGTATCCTTTTTGTACAAGAAGCACAATCTATCCATTTTATTTTATCATTACTTGACGAGAAAGAAAACCATTTCTCTCTATTTTGCAGACATTTTCCTTTAAAAGAGGAACTTTTAAAGTTATTTTATGTATTTCTTTATTTTTTCTTTACTCCGTGCTTTAAAGATGTTTAAAGAGCTGAAATGCACGAAGGCATTTCAGCTCTTATTTTAAGCTTTAGTCTGTTTCAATCAAGCCATATTTGCCATCTTTACGACGGTAAACAATGCTTGTTCCATTTGTTTCAGCATCTTCAAAAATAAAGAAGTTGTGTCCTAACATGTTCATTTGTAAAACAGCTTCTTCACTGTCCATCGGTTTTAATGATAGACGTTTTGTACGAACGATGTCTAATTCCGAAGGTGTTTCTTCTGTTTCTTCACCAACTAAGAAGACAGCGGCTTTTGTATTGTTACGTCCTGTTTCACGAGATTTTCTGTTGATTTTTGTTTTAAATTTACGAATTTGTCGTTCTAATTTATCGACAACCAAATCAATACTTGCGTATAAATCAAGTGACGTTTCTTCAGCTCGTAAAACTAGATAAGGAAGAGGAATAGTAACCTCGACTTTGGCTGTTTTTTCAGTGTACACTTTCAAATTCACGTGAACCGTTGCTTCAGGTGAATCGCTGAAATATCTTTCTAATTTACCGACTTTTTTCTCAACATAGTCTCGAATCGCTTCGGTTACCTCGATATTTTCTCCACGTACATTATATCTAAACATAACAATTACCCCTTTCATCTACCAGTAAAGAAAAGATTAAAGGACCACTCTTTAATTCCCTTCTTCTTAATTTCATTATATCGAATAATCTGGGTTTTGCCAACAAAATAGTCATCAAATTTATGAATTCTTTTCTTTTTACCGCGCGAGAGTAAACGTATTCAAACTTTTAGGATAACAGTTATTGATAACAGCAGCTGCGTGGAAAAGAGTTCGTCCAGTGGTATAGATGTCATCCACCAAAATAATAGAACAATTTTTTAATTTTTTTTGGTTTTCTTTTTGGATGGCAAATGGTTGTTGCAACTGCATCCTTTCCTTTCTAGTTTTCTTAGATTGCGGAACATTTTCCTCTTTTCTAATTAAAAAAGGGCTGTACGGAACATCAGCCGCTTCTAGTAAGCCAATTACTTGGTTGAAGCCTCGTTCTTGCATTCGTTTTTCGGATAAGGGCACCGGAATAATATAATCCGCAGATTGTTGCTGAAAGTAAAAGTTGATTTCCTCGTTAAAACACATTCTTAAGCGATAGTCTCCTTGAAATTTATAGCGTTCCATCCACTCTTGCATTCCTTCATCATAATGAAACAACGCTGCATTATGAAAAGAATACTCTGGATAAAGCAGCTGCCACCTTCGACAATCAAAACAATAGCGCTCTTGGCTGACTCGACTACAGCCAAAACAAGTGCCTATCATTGGCAGTTTCTGGAACTTTGCTTGGCAGTGCTGGCAAAGTGAAGGCCTCGCCCATTTTTTAAAACGTAAGAGCATTTTTAATGTTATCTCCAAACGAATGGGCTCTGCGCAATTTTTACAATCCATCTAACATCCCTCGTTTGCTAGCCAAGCGATTCATTTGCTTTATTTGCCGAATCGCCTCTTTCATATCTCTTGTTTCCCCATCATGTAAAAATAAAACTTCGCCGTAATTGAATTCTTGTCTTCGATCGACTCGGCCCGCAATTTGGACAAGTGTTGAAGAAGTGAAGACTCGATGATTAGCACCATAAACAATAACTGAGACTGCATCAAAAGTCACACCACGTTCTAAAATGGTTGTAGTGATCAAAATATCCGTTTTCTGCTGACGCATTGCTTGAACTTTTTCTAGGCGAAGCTCATCACTACCATAAACGGCGACAACTTCTTTGTCGGAAAATCGCTCAGCTATTAATGCATGCAATTGGTGAATTAATGAAATGCTTGGGCAAAATAGTAAAACTGAATTACGCACCAATAAACGTTTCAAATGATGTGCAATGATTTTAATATTTTTGCTAGAAAGACGTTGCCACGACTGAACCCAAAATCGGCGTGGCACAGGTAATGGCCTACGATGATATCTTGCTGGCAAAATACTGGCTGCTAACTTTTTTTGCTGTAAAAGCTTCCGCAATTCTTTCGTAGGCGTTGCTGTTAAGTACACCAAACTACTTCTTTTTTTTCGTGCGTTACGCACTCCATAATAAAGATGTTCGTTATTAACAAAAGGAAAAGAGTCGACTTCATCAACGATAAGTAAATCAAACGCTTGATGGAATTTCAATAATTGATGGGTGGTGCAAATCACTAGTTTCGTATAACGATACGCTTCTTGACTGTTTCCGTGGAGTAAAGCAATTGCTTCATGAGGAAAAACCGCTTGGATTCTGGGAAACAGTTCTAAGCAAACATCGACACGCGGCGAAGCCAGCGCAATCCGCCCCCCTTCTTGTAAGGTTTGGTGTAAAACAGCAAATAACATTTCTGTTTTGCCTGCACCTGTAACTGCCCACACTAAGCGATTCTCTCTTATTTTTGCTGTCTCACAAAGTTCAACCGAGATCGCTTGCTGTCCCTTTGTTAATTGTCCAGACCACTCAAAAAAGACAGTTCTTGGGCTATTGGGCCTTTCTGGTAAATGACAAAATTTTTGACAAGAAGTCACACGGCCTAATTGAATGCATGCATGACAGTAGTATGCATTTATCGCCAATCTGTTTTCTTTTTTGGATACGACTTCCCCGCACCGCTGACATTGAATTGTTAGGGGGGAACGCTCTAACATTGTTGGTAAATAAACCAGTTTTGTCTGTATTGAAGGTTCTGTTTCTTCAATAATTATTTTACGTCCATGCAAATCTTCCATGTTAACCACCTCATTTATAAAATACGCATTTCTCTAGCTTTTTTGCGAAAAAGGAGATCTCCCACCGTTATCTTTCTATTCTTATCTAGTCGTTACCTACTAAACAAACTCTTGATACGCTTTATTGTTTACACGAATCTTCTACTTTCGACTTACCTATATGCAGCTTTTTTATAAACAAATTTATCTACCTTTAAAGAAAAATTAATGTTAAAGTATATCTAGTAATTCAAGCTTTAATTTGAAAAGACTAGAAAGGAGCAAACTTTATCATGGAAAATATTTTTTTAAAAAGACTAGAACTCAAAGCTTTTGAAGAAGATTCTGTTTTTTCAAAAATTGAAGGGCTGAATAAATTTAATTCACTAAATTTTAAAAAACCTATTACTTTTTTTTCAGGTGAAAATGGAACTGGAAAATCCACTTTATTAGAAGCAATCGTAGTCAATTGGGGATTTAATCCTGAAGGCGGTAGTATTAATTTTAATTTCTCTACAAACGATACTCACTTGGATTTACATAATTATTTAACTGTTGCAAAAAGTGTAAAGCGTGCTACGGATGGCTTCTTTTTAAGAGCTGAAAGTTTCTACAATGTTGCTACATATGCAGAAAATATAGACTTAGATTTTTCTGAATATGGCGATAAATCCCTACATCATCAATCACACGGCGAAAGTTTTTTGAATCTGGTGAACCATCGGTTTAGAGGAAATGGTCTGTACCTGTTAGATGAACCTGAAGCGGCTCTCTCACCTCAACGCCAACTAGCCTTAATGATATCTATAAAAAAACTAATTGATGAGGGGTCTCAGTTTATTATTGTCTCTCATTCACCTATATTACTTGCAATGCCTGACTCACAAATTATTTCTTTTGATAAAGATAGTCCTTTAGAAATCACGTATGAAGAAAGTATGCCTTATGAAATAACCTCATTATTTTTAAACAACAAAAACAGAATTCTCTCTCATTTATTTGCTGAATAAGTCTGTTATTCGAAATGCTTATGCCATACTATAATGACTCGTATATAAAAATATTGTTAATCATTCTTTGAATTACAACTTTCAGACTACGGAAAAAGGCGTTCATTATTCAGAAAATAGATTGTTAAGTATGTTTTTTTAGTATCTAGATTAAAGTAAAAAATTAAAGACAGTTGTCTTTCTCTAGCTCACAGGACTAATTTCGGCTCTATAATTTATGGAACTGATAAACTAGAATGACTGTTTCAGCTCAATTCCAATTAACTAAAGTCATAAAAAAAGACAAGTTGCTTTTTCGAAAATTCTCGAAAAAACAACTTGTTTTTACTCTTTTTTATCTGCTTGTGCTAACAAACCCAAGGCTTGTTCCAACACTTTTTCCCCGTTCATTAAGCCGTAATCAGACATGCTAATGACATCTGTTGGGATACCTTTTGGTGATAGACGCTTTTCAAAATCACTCTTCATATAACGAACTTGTGGACCTAACAATAACACATCGACTGGATTATTTTCTAAATTCGTTTCTGCTTCCGATGCAGAAGCCGCAAATATATGGGCATCTAAGCCTTGATTAAATGCTGCTTTTTGCATTTTTGTAACAAGTAAACTAGTACTCATTCCAGCGGAGCAAACTAACATAATTGTTTTTTTTTGACATTTTAACAGCCCCTTTTACCATTGCCTTTTTCAATTTTCAACATTATCTATTAAAAATATTATAGTGTAAAGTTAATTTTTGTCAATCATTCTTGTTTTTTAAAGCGGATACAATCTTGGTTTAAACGTACCATGCTGATTTCAGTAATTTATTAAATACCACATATTCTTTTTCCAAATTCACTTGAACTACTTGGTAACTCGCATTCAACCAACCATAAGCGCCCTTTTCTGGATGCTTATAATCGTTCGCCCACCAATCGACATCTGTCTTAGCAGTTTTTGGTAAACCAGAATGAGGGAATAACAATTCATCAAACTGGGTAAAGGTCAAGGTAACTTGGGAACCGCCATTCGTTTTCAAATAATGAGTAATTGTATCATATTTTTTCTGTCGTGTATGTACCATTTTCCAGCGCCTCCCTTTTCTCTATCATACCTTATTATAACGTTTTTTTCCAAAAATCTCACAAAAAAGATGAGAGAAAAAGTTGCTATTCAGTTGATTCTTTTTTATACTGACTTTATTACGAGAGAAAAGGATGCCCATATGTTAGAAAGCTATATTACAGTCAAACAAGATGGTTTCAGCGAGATTGAAATCAAGAAATCGCGGTTTATCTGTTCTGTAAAGCGCGTAACATCAGAAGAAGAAGCAAAAGCCTTTATCGCCGCAATAAAAAAAGAACATTGGAAAGCCAATCATAATTGTAGTGCTTTTGTGATCGGCGAAAAAAATGACATTCAGCGGAGCAGCGATGACGGCGAACCTAGTGGCACTGCTGGTGTTCCAATGCTAGAAGTCTTAAAGAAAAAAGAGTTAATCAACGTAGTGGCTGTTGTCACTCGTTATTTTGGCGGAATAAAATTAGGCGCTGGCGGTTTAATCCGAGCATATAGTCATGCTCTTTCCCACACTTTAGATGAAATTGGTTTAGTCATTGGCAAATTGCAACAAGAACTATTGATTACGATCGCCTATCCTTTATTAGGAAAAGCCCAAGCCTTTTTGGAACATAGTCCCTACACGCTTAAAGAAACTATTTACACAGAGTCTATTCAGTTAATTTGTTTAGTAGATGAACAAGCAACAGAAACATTTATAGCTGAAATGACGGATCTACTTAACGGTCAGTTGACAATTGAAAAAGGCGCAACGAGCTATCACGAACTACCATTTAACGAAAAAGGAGCACAATCAAATGACATTTGAAGAAGTATTGCCACAGATTAAAGCAGGAAAAAAAGCCGTACGTAAAGGCTGGAGCGGTTTTGAACTTTTTATTGAATTACGTGATGAAATTGGCACCTCCGAAGGTGAATTTTTACAAGTTACCCCGTATTTTTTAATCAAAACTTCTGATGAAGGCTACAGCATGTTTTCACCAACACCTTGTGATGTCTTAGCAGAAGATTGGGTGATTGTTGAAGCATAACTACACACATAAGGTCTGGCAGATTACGGCGATTGCTCGTTCTTCCAGACCTTAATTTTTAAATGTTTAAAGGAGTTTTTCTTATGCCAAAAGAATTTGAAACAAAACTGGTGCTTGTAACCGGTGCAGCTTCAGGGATTGGCCAAGCACAAGCAATTGCCTTTGCTGAGCAAGGTGCTGAAGTTATTGGCATCGACCTAGACGAAACGGGGTTAAAGCAGACAGCCGCACTGGTTAACCCAGATTCTACTAAGCCATTTACTTATTTTGTCGGTGATGTGTCTTCTCCCTCATTTGTGCAAGCCACGATGAAACAAATTGTGAAAAACAACGGCCAAATTGATATTTTATTAAATACGGCAGGTATTTTAGATGATTATCGTCCTTCTCTAGAAACTTCGGAAGCTTTATGGGATCAAATTTTAGCAACCAATTTAAAAAGTGTCTTTTTAGTGACCAATGCTCTATTACCTTATTTCCTCCAACAAAAAAAAGGAGTAATCGTTAATATGGCATCTATCGCTGGCTTAGTAGCTGGGGGCGGCGGCGCAGCGTACACTGCCTCCAAACACGCAATCATCGGGTATACAAAACAACTTTCCTACGATTATGCCAAATTAGGCATTCGAGCAAATGCGATTGCGCCAGGTGCCATCCAAACACCCATGAACGCAGCTGATTTTGCAGGAGAAGGTGAAATGGCTACTTGGGTAGCACGTGAAACACCCGCGGGCCGTTGGGCACAGCCACAAGAGGTAGCAAAACTTTCATTATTTCTAGCTAGTGATGACGCTGATTATATCCACGGCACAGTTATGACCATTGATGGTGGTTGGACCATGAAATAAAAAGACTTTACAGAGTGTCTGTTCTTCAGTAACATGTAACACAGTGAGGCAACTCACACCATAACACTTCAGTTGGCTTTACTGCCCTTCCTTTGGTTATGGTTATCACTAAAACACGTCGTTGTTTTATAAAGGAGAATCTTAAATGAATCATTCATCAAATCCACAAACCAGTACGTGGTCAGCTACGGCTTTGGCTAAAATGGCGCTAGTTACCGCTTTGTATGTCGTTGTCACTGTACTTCTCGCTCCGCTTAGTTTTGGTCCGATACAGCTTCGTCTTGCCGAATTATTTAATTATTTAGGCGTTTTTAACAAGCGATATATCTGGTCCATTACGTTAGGGGTTGCGATTGCCAATACCGCTTCGCCTCTTGGTATCATCGATATAGTCATCGGTAGCGCTGGGACGTGCGTAGTCTTATGGATTGCCTATTTTGCGACAAAAAATCAGCAAAATTTATTGATTAAACTAATGCTGACGGCCATTCTTTTTGCTTTGTCCATGTTCACTGTCGCCGGACCCTTAACGTTCTTTTATCAGTTACCTTTTTGGTACACATGGTTGACCGTTGGACTTGGTGAACTTCTTTCAATGACAGTCGGCGGTATCCTGATTTACGTATTAAATAAAAAAATACAGCTTGTAAAACGCATCGAAGAATAAAAAAGCGCTTGGGGTTTAAACCCCAAGCGCTTTTTAGCACTATCCTTTAGGTTGAATGAAGTCTGCTTGCCATTTTCCAAGAGATGGATTGTAATCAAAATACCAAAGTTGTGAGAAATATTGTTTTTGATGCTTGTATCCCGATAAAACACGACCGCTTTGAGTATCTTCCTCGTAGTCAATACAAGAAAAATGAAGCATCAGTGAAAAACTGGTTTCACTAATAGGATGATAATTCGAAGCTGGCGCTACTTTCACTTTTTTTACATGATTTCTGATGCCCGCTTGTTGATTTGCTTGTAATACTGCAAGATGTTTTTGATAAAGTTTTTCTGTATAGTTATCTTTGACTACAGACAAATTTTCTTGGTCCCACGCTTGTTGTATTTCTAAAAACGTTTGTTGTATTTCTTTTAAGAGTGCCTTTTTTTCTTTTGATGTTCCAGGTAATGCTGCCCACATTTCTTGAAAAGCTCCTTCATCGACTGGTTGATTTCTACGGCGTCTTTGCCAAATCATCGTGCCCCCAAAAAGAACAAAAAACACTGTTGAAATTAAGCCTTCCAGTGGCGTTGTGTTGCTGGTCCCGGTCTCGTTATGATGAACATAACTTCTTGATCCATCACCGCTTGGCGAAAAACCATTCGAGGGATTACCCCCGCTAGGACTTTCTACACGTCCACCGCCGTAGCCACCAGCTACAGCCGCTGCTTGATTAGGCCATAAACAAAAGGCCATGGCACAACCCACAAAAACCAAAATTAACTTTCTCATTTTCTCACCTTTCGACCCCTTCAAACCAACAAATGAATAAATAGACGCAGAATACTAAACAAAGCGCCAAGATTAACAATGATTAATAATACCTTCAGCCATCTGCCATATGGTTGTACTGATTGATAACTTCGTTGATAAATACTCAAGCCAAACAGGACCGCTGGCCACATAAATATACTAGATCTCGGGCCAAACGAATTACCCTCGCCCCAAAAATTCACATGAATGGGCACATGAGCTGGTAAATCAGGATAAAACACCGCACTTAATAACAGTAAACTAACTGCCAAGACACTTGTAACAATAAATAACCCCTGACTAACTTTTTCAATCTGCTTCTCTCTCATTAATTTAGCTTTCTCCTCTAGTTTAATGATGGATATACTTTCAGTTTATGCCTCCCTATCTGAATTTGCAATAAAAAAAGACAAGGAAACATTCGATTAAATGTCCTTGCCTCTGTTTTTAAAAATCCTAAATCAAGCCTTTCACGCCTATATCTTTTCGGTAGTACATTCCAGGAAATGAGTAATTATCCAATGTTTGATAAACTTTTTTGCGGGCTTCTTCAAGAGTCGAAGCAGTTGCTTCTGCTAAAAAGATTCGTCCGCCAGCCGAAACCAGAGCCTGTTCTGAACGAGTTACCCCTGCATAATAGATGGTTTCACCAGACATTTCGGGTAATGGTAGATTTGTCTTGTATTGATTAGGATAGCCTTCTGCTGCTACAACAACACCAACACTCGCTAACTCATTCCATACAATCGTTGGTTGCTCTTTCGCCAGCAATGAAGAAATTATTTCTGAAAGGGGACTCTCTAAACGTGCCAACACAACTTGTGTTTCTGGATCCCCAAATCGAGCATTAAATTCAATAACCTTGGGGCCAGTTGCTGTTTGGATTAAACCAGCATATAAAATCCCTTGAAACGGACGTTTTTCAGCCACCATTCCTTTAGCAGTCGGTTTCAGGACTTGGCTAATGGCTTGCTGAACCGCTTCTTCTGGGATCTGAGGCACTGGTGTGTAAGCACCCATCCCCCCTGTATTCGGACCAGCATCCCCATCGAAAATCCGCTTATGATCTTGAGCAATCACCATCGGATATACCTTCTCATTAGAAACAAAGGCCATTAAGGAAAATTCTTCTCCCTGCAAAAATTCTTCGATTACGACCGTTTGACCGCTTACTCCAAATTGTTGATCCTCCATCATCGCAACTAGCGCCCGTTTTGCGGCTGCTTTTGTTTCGGCAACTACTACTCCTTTTCCAGCTGCCAAACCATCTGCCTTAATAACAATTGGTACGCCTTGCTGTTCAATATATTCTAAGGCAGGTGCCAAACGTCGAAAGACCCGATATTCCGCCGTTGGAATCTGGTATTTTTGCATAAAATCTTTCGCAAAACTTTTTGAACCTTCAATAATTGCAGCTGCTTTTGTCGGGCCAAAAATCAGTAATCCCGCTGCTTGAAAGGCGTCTACAATCCCTTCAATTAATGGCGTTTCTGGTCCGACGAATGTCCAATCAATCTGATTATCCTTCGCAAATTGAATTAGTTCCGTTTGCTGCTCTTCACTGATAGGTACGGTCCGAATATTATCACCACTCATACCAGGATTACCTGGTGCACAATAAACAGTCTTGACTTTGTCTTCTCGCTGTAATTTTTTGGCGATTGCATGTTCACGACCACCACGCCCAATCACTAATATATTCATCGGTTTCTCCTTTAAAAATTAATGTTTGAAATGACGAGTCCCAGTAAAAATCATCGCAATACCATAATGATTCGCTAGATCAATTGATGCTTGATCTTTAATGCTCCCGCCTGGCTGAATAATTGCTTGAATACCATGTTGTGCAGCATATTCCACGCTATCTGCCATGGGGAAAAAGGCATCACTTGCTAAGACGGCCCCTTGTAATTTTCCAGCTGCTTGGGCTTGATCAACTGCAATTTTTACTGACCCAATTCGATTCATTTGACCAGCGCCAATCCCCACCGTTTGGCTTTCATTGGCTAAAACAATAGCATTTGATTTTACATGCTTGACTGCTTTCCAAGCAAAGTTCAATGCGTCTCTTTCAGCTGGTGTGGGTTGGCGCTCTGTAACAACTTGCCATGCTTGGTCATTTTCAACAACTGTATCCTGTTCTTGAATTAATAACCCGCCCATAACAGAAACTAATTCCACCGCTTTTTTTTCTTGAGCATGAAAATCTAACGTTAACAAACGAAGATTCTTTTTCTGAGATAACAGTGCCAAAGCTTCTTCCTCAAAACTAGGCGCAATAATTATCTCTAAAAAGATTTGATGCATTTCAGCCGCAGTCGCTTGGTCCACTGGACGATTCAAAACAACAATGCCACCAAAAATTGAAACTGGATCTGCTTCAAATGCCTGACGATAGGCTGCCAAAATCGTTTTTCCTGTTCCAATTCCACATGGGTTCATATGTTTAACAGCGACGACCGTAGGTTCTGTAAACTCGCTAGCAATCCGGAGTGCTGCATCAGCATCTCGAATGTTGTTATATGACAGTTCTTTGCCATGAAGTTGTCGAGCGGAAGCAATGGATAATGATACAGGTACAACGGATTGATAAAAGGTGGCTTGTTGATGGCTATTTTCGCCATAACGCAATGTTTGCTTACGTTCATAAGTAAGCGTCTGTTTCTCTGGTTCAGTTTCACCCACTTGCGTCGTTAAATAGTCAGCGATAAGCGCGTCATAAGCAGCGGTATGACGAAAGACTTTTGCTGCTAATCTTTTTCTAGTGGCTAACTGGCTAGTTCCAGTGCTGCTAATTTCACTTAATACCTGTTCATAATCACTAGGATCAACCACTGCTGTTACGTCTTGATAATTTTTTGCCGCTGAACGTAACATGCTAGGACCGCCAATATCAATCATTTCAATCGCTTCTGCTTCAGAGATTGCTGGTTTTAAAATTGTTTCTTTAAATGGATAAAGATTCACTACTACAAGGTCAATAAAATGAATGCCTTGTTCAGTCAGTGCTTTTTGATGCGCTTGGTTTCCCCTTTTTGCCAAAAGTCCGCCATGGATATTCGGATGTAACGTTTTGACACGACCATCTAACATTTCTGGAAAGCCAGTGATGTCGTCAATAGCAAGTGTCGGTACCCCCGCTTCTTCTAAGACAGTCCTTGTTCCCCCAGTGGAGATAACTTCAAAGCCATTTGCAACTAAGCCTGCTGCAAATGTTGTCACTCCTGTTTTGTCTGAAACGCTAATCAATGCTCTTTTGGTCATTTCATTGTCTCCTTTACAATTTGTGAAATTATTTTTGGGTACCATTCGTGCTCAAGAGCATGAATTTTCTCTGTTAATGTGTCCAATGTATCTTCAGTATCAATCTTGGTGGTTGTTTGGAAAATAATCGGTCCTGTATCAACCCCAGAGTCAACATAATGGATAGTGATTCCTGTTATTTTCACTCCATAATGAAATGCCTCTTCAATTCCGTGAAGACCTGGAAAACTAGGTAACAGAGAAGGATGAATATTGACGATTCTCTTTGGATAAGTCTCCAGTAAAGTCTTGCCGATAATTCTCAAATAACCAGCTAACACGATTAAATCGATCTGATGCTCTTTTAAATGTTTCAATACTTGTTCTTCATACTGCCCACGAGATGGAAAATCAGATGGCGAAAAGCAAACAACGGGAATCTTGCGCTTTTGGGCACGGGTCAATACATGGGCTTCAGGCTGGTCACAAAAGACTAAGCTCAACTGCCCTGCGATTTTTTTCTGGGAAAAAGCTGCAGCAATCGCCTCAAAATTGCTACCATTGCCAGATGCAAAAACAGCTATCTTCATAAGGCTTCCTTAAAAATAACGGCTTTCGTTTTCCTAGGTACCAAACGACCAATTTCAAAAGCTTCTGGCAAAAGCTCCTGAACTTTTTCAACATGCTCTGGACTCACCGCTAAAATCATTCCTAAGCCCATATTGAAAATTTCATACATTTCTTCAGGTGGAATTTCACCGTATTTTTGAAGCAATTTAAAAATTGGTAGCACTGGCCAACTATTTAATTGAATCTCTGCAGCTAATGCGGAAGAAAACATTCTTGGTAGATTTTCTAAAAACCCGCCGCCAGTAATATGCGCAGCCCCATGCACGAGTCCTGCTTTTAACAATGGCAATAATTCCTTCACATAAATTTTTGTTGGTGTTAATAATTCTTCCCCTAACGTTTTGGGTGCCAATTCTGGAAGCTCGTCCGTTGTTTTAAACGAATGTTTCTTAAAAAAAACATTTCTTACTAAAGAGTAACCATTAGAATGAAGACCACTTGAAGGAAGACCAATCAAGAAATCGCCTTCTTTTACGTTACTTGGAGTCAAGAGTTGACTTTTCTCAGCAATACCCACGGCAAAACCAGCCACGTCATAAGCATCTGCTTCATACATATCAGGCATTTCAGCTGTTTCGCCCCCAATTAAGGCTGCATTCGCCTCACAACAGCCAGCCGCAACACCCGCAACAATTGCTTCAACTTTAGCTGGATTAACGGTCCCTAACGCTAAATAATCTAAAAAATATAACGGTTCGGCGCCTTGTGCGACGACATCATTGACACACATTGCTACACAATCAATTCCGATTGTCTCGTGTCTCTGTTCTTCAATTGCCAAGAGTAACTTTGTGCCTACGCCATCCGTTCCTGATACCAAAACTGGTTCTTTAAGCTTGTAACTACTTAAATCAAAACAACCACCAAAACCACCAAGCATGCCCAACGTTCCCGTCCGTTGTGTCTTTTGGCTATGCTTTTGAATTCGTTCCACTACTTCGTATCCTGCCTCAACATTTACGCCAGCTTTTGAATAGGCATTTTCCATGTCAATTCCTCCTAGTTTCTTTTTTCAAGGATGCTTGATATTGTTCTTCATAATCATACAAAGGCGTTGGATAGTCTCCATTAAAGTAAGCCATACACAGCCCAGAATAAGGAGCATCATAATTTAATTGAATCCCATCAATCAGCCCTGCTTCACTCAAAAAAGCCAGCGAATCTGCGCCAATCTGCTCTTTGATCTCTTCAATTGAATAGTTTGCCGCAATTAGTTCGTCCCTCGTCTGTATATCAATGCCATAAAAACACGGATATTTTAATGGCGGTGAAGCAATTCTGACATGAACTTCTTGCGCTTCTGCTTCTTTTAATAAATGAATAATGCGCCGAATAGTGGTCCCGCGAACAATCGAATCATCTACTAAAATGACTTTTTTTCCTTTGACCACGCCACGAACTGCCGATAGTTTCATACGGACACCTTGTTCTCTTAATTCTTGTGTCGGCTGGATGAATGTTCGAGCGACATATTGATTTTTTACTAAACCTAGTTCGTAAGGTATCTGTGCTTCTTCTGCATAGCCGCTAGCTGCAGACAATGACGAGTTCGGTACACCAATTACCATATCAGCTGCGACTGGACTTTCGATTGCCAAGTTCTTCCCCATTCTTTTACGAGCTGTATGCACATTAACTCCAGCAATATTTGAATCTGGTCGTGCAAAATAAATATATTCCATTGCACAAATTGCCGGTTGGACTTCCGTAGTGAAAACCTCTATTTTCAAGCCTTCATCAGAAATGATGACTACTTCACCAGGCGCCACATCTTGAATAAAGCGAGCCCCAACTGTTTCTAATGCACACGTTTCGGATGCCACAACGTACGCCCCATTGTTCATTTGTCCGATGGAGAGAGGGCGAAAGCCGTTGGGATCCAGTGCAGCAATCATCATCGTTTCTGTTAATAAAAGATAAGCAAAGCCACCCTTAACCAAATTCAAGCTCTCTTTTAATTTATCGAGAAACGAGGCAGCAGTGCTTTTTCGAATCAAGTGCATTAAAATTTCAGTGTCTGAATTGGAATGAAAAATAGCGCCTTCTCTTTCTAGTTGTTTTCGTAAACGCTTGGCATTTGTCAAATTGCCATTGTGTGCTAACCCAATTTGACTATCATAAAATTTAAATAAAAATGGCTGAATATTATCCACGCTACCCGTACCAGCGGTTGCATAGCGTACATGACCAATAGCCGCCGTTCCTTCTAACGCATTCAGTTGTTCTTGCTTTTGGAATACTTCTGCTAATAAACCTAAATCACGGTGGCCATCTAATTTCCCAGAATTGTTCGCCACAATTCCTGCGCCTTCTTGGCCTCGATGCTGTAAGCTGTGTAAACCAAAATAGGTCACGTGTGCCGCATCAGGATGACCCCAAATACCAAAAATACCACACTCTTCATTTAAGCTTTTTGCTTCATAAGACATGGAATCGCATCCTCCCATAAGGCTTTGGCATCTTTTGTTGAACAATTGATCACATCATCTAACGCATGAATGACCAAACCAGTTTCAGTCACTTTCCCAATATGTTGGGCTTTTTTTCCGATAAGTGTTTCAAATGCTTCTTGATGCTGGGGACTAACTGAAAGAATAAAACGGGATTGCGTCTCCGCAAATAGATATTCTTTTTTTAATGGCAGTGTCACTTGTAGCCCCAGTTCGTTGGCAAAAGCCGACTCGGCTAAAGCAACGGCAATGCCGCCTTCAGCGCAATCATGCGCGCTAGCAACTAGGCCTGCTTGAATTGCTTTTAAAACTAATTCTTGGTTTGCTTTTTCCTCTTTTAAATCAAATGAGCGTAATTGCCCTTCAATTCGACCCAGTTGCATTTTTTGAATTTCTGAGCCGTTAAAATCTGCGTGGGTTTCACCGATGAGATAAATTAAGTCATCAACTTGTTTAAACGCTTGTGTGGTAATTTGTGAAACATCTTCAATCACGCCCACCATGCCAATCATCGGCGTAGGGTAAATGGCTTGACCATCTGTTTCATTGTAAAGAGAGACGTTCCCTGAAATCACGGGTGTTCCTAGCTGACGGCAGGCTGCGGCGATTCCATCCGCCGACGTCCATAATTCCCAAAAACTTTCTGGTTTATCAGGGGAACCATAATTCAAACAATCAGTGATAGCCAAAGGTTGTGCTCCACTTGCTACAATATTACGGGCTGCTTCTGCAACCGCAATTTGCCCACCAATTTCAGGATTTAAATACAAATAACGGCTATTACAATCTGTTGTCATCGCTAAGGCTTTATTGGTGCCCCGCACTCTTAAAACAGCTGCATCACTTCCTGGTTGCACCACTGTATTCGTTTGTACTTGACTATCATAGGTTTCGTAAACTGATTTTTTCGATGCAATCGTTGGCTGTTGCAATAGGCGTTTTAATAATTCCGTGCTATTCGTAATTTCTGGAATGAAGGGCGCTAATTTTTTAAAAGCACGCATCCGCTCTGGTTCTTGATAGGCTTTCTGGTAGACAGGGGCTTCTTCTGCCAAAGCATCTACTGGTACATCTGCGACTATTTTGCCACCGTGAAAGACACGATACTGTCCATCATCTGTTACGGAGCCAATCGCTACCGCTTCTAAGTCATACGTTTGAAACAATTCACAAACTTGCTGTTCTGCTCCTTTTTCCACACAGATTAACATCCGTTCTTGGGACTCAGACAAGAGCATTTCATAGGGGCTCATCTGCGTCTCTCTCTGCGGAACTTTATCCAGCTCTAGAATCAAGCCTGAACCTGCTTTTGATGCCATTTCAGCACTTGAAGAAACCAAGCCAGCCGCCCCCATATCTTGGATGCCGATTAAAATATCTTGATGATTTTTGATTAAATCAAGACAAGCTTCCAATAATAATTTTTCCATAAACGGATCACCTACTTGTACCGCAGATCGTTGCTGTTCTTCACCTTCACTAAATTCTTCTGAAGCAAAGGTCGCACCGTGAATTCCATCTCGTCCTGTTTTCGCACCTACGTAAAGAATGCTATTTCCGACGCCTTTTGCTTGGCCTTTTTGAATCTCATCATGACGAATCAATCCCACACACATAGCATTAACAAGTGGGTTTCCTTGATAACATGGCTCAAAAGCAATTTCACCGCCAACGGTTGGAATACCAATACAATTTCCATAACCGCTAATCCCCGCCACAACTTCTTGAAACAAATAACGTGTTCGTGCATCCGTCAGTTCGCCAAATCTTAGCGAATCCAGTAAAGCAATCGGCCGCGCCCCCATACTGAAAATATCGCGAATAATTCCACCAACGCCTGTAGCTGCTCCTTCGTAAGGTTCTACTGCAGAAGGATGATTATGGCTCTCTGCTTTAAAAACAACAGCTAATCCGTCACCAATATCGACAATCCCAGCTCCTTCACCAGGGCCTTGAAGCACTTGTGGCCCTTCCGTCGGAAACTTTTTTAAAACGGGCTTGGAATTTTTGTAAGAGCAATGTTCACTCCACATCACGGAGAATAAGCCAGTTTCTGTATAATTAGGTTCTCTTTGCAAAATGGTCTCAATCTGATGATATTCTTCATCTGTTAGTCCCCATTCTGCATACAACCGTGTCTCCTTGATTTCTTTTGGTGTTGGTTCATTCATCATTGGCTTAATTCCTTTCCAAAGTTTTTAATGATTGAAGCAAAAAAGCTGCGTCCATCTGTTGAACCTAACAATTCTTCCATCGCTCGTTCCGGATGAGGCATCATTCCTAGAACATTGCCCTGTTCATTACAAATACCAGCAATATTCGCAAGACTACCGTTCACCTTTTCTTGATACGTAAAAACAATTTGGTTCTTTTCTTTCAGCTCTTTCAACGTTTTTTCATCACAATAGTAATTCCCTTCGCCATGCGCTACTGGTAAATGTATCGAAACATTTTCAGGATACTCGCTTGTAAACTTTGTGTGCGTATTCACTTTCAATGGGACACTTTTACAAATAAAACGAAGCGAATCATTTCTTAACAACGTACCAGGAAGCAAGCCAATTTCTGTTAAAATTTGAAAGCCATTACAAGTACCAAAAACCATTTTGCCTTCTGTAGCAAAGCGAATCACCTCATTGATAATTGGCGAAAACCGAGCAATTGCACCACAACGTAAGTAATCGCCATAAGAAAAACCGCCCGGCAATAACACGCCATCAAATTTTGCTAAAGAAGTGGCATCATGTCGGACAAATTCTGCATCAACGCCCATCACCTCTTTGACAGCCCACAATAAGTCTGCATCACAATTGGATCCTGGAAAAACAATCACTGCCAATTTCATTTAAATTTCCTCCAAAGATAAAATTTCAAAACGATAGGATTCCATATTTACATTGGCTAATAGTTGATCACAAATTTGTTCAATTTTCTCTTCAATTGCTTCTGTCTGCTGGACGTGCATTTCAAAATACTTACCGACACGGATTTCGGCTACTTCTGTAAAACCAAGCCGATGGACTGCTTCCTTAACCGCTTCACCTTGGGGATCCAAAATTGATTCTTTATACGTAACATAGACTTTGACAAAATACATACGCGCTTCCTCCTCAATTAGCTGTTAGTAAACGTTGTAAAACTTCTTCATATACAGGAACTATTTCTCCTAATTCACGGCGATAAACATCTTTATCCAGATGTTCGTTTGTGTTTAAATCCCATAAACGACAGGTGTCTGGAGAAATTTCATCTGCCAGTAACAATTGATTGGCCTTCGTCCGACCAATCTCGATTTTAAAATCGATCAAACAAATATTGAGGCGTTGAAAGAGTTGACTAAGCGCCTGATTAATTTGTAAAGCCAATGCTTTAATCTCCACAATTTCAGCAGGAGTGGCTACTTTTAGAAATTGAATATGGTCTTCGTTAATAAAAGGATCATCCAGACGATCTTCTTTGTAATAAAATTCGATAATGGGCGTCACTAATTTAGTGCCCTCTTCAATCGCTAAACGCTTTGAAAAACTTCCTGCCGCATAATTACGTACGACAACTTCCAAAGGAATCATTTCTACGGCCTGAATTAATTGTTCGTGTTCAGATACTTTTTTGATAAAATGATTGGGAATCTTTTGTTGCTGTAAATGTTCAAAAATTAGACTAGTGATTTGATTATTTAAAGCGCCTTTCCCAAGAACTTTGTCTTTTTTTTGACCGTTTAAAGCTGTTGCTTGATCAAGATATTCCACAAAAAGAACCGCTGCATTTTCTGTTTGATACAACTTCTTCGCTTTTCCTGTATACACAAGTGCTTTCTTTTCCATTCTTTCCCTCTTCTCGTTAGCTTCATGAACGCTATTCTTTCTAAGTCAGCTGATTCACATCAGTTAAAAACTTACATTAGTTACAAAAAAACAACAATCGTTCGTGTTTGTTGAATGTAAAAATAAAAAACTTGCTTGGAGCAAGCATTTATTAAGTTACGTTCCAAATACCAACAGTCTCAATTTCCTTTAACGTTTCTGATAAACAAGGTGTTGTAATGGTGACGTGGCCCATTTTTCTGCCAACTTTTGATTCGGCTTTTCCATAGTAATGGACTTGCCAAGTGGGTTTTGACGTGCATAACTGGTAGCTTTTTTCTAAGTGTTCACCTAAGAGATTCACCATAACCACTGGTTGAAGTAACTGGGGTAACCCAATGCCCCAATTGCTAATCCCTCGAATATGCGCATCAAATTGACTAAATGAGCAAGCTTCAATAGAGTAATGACCTGAGTTATGAGGCCGTGGCGCTAATTCATTGACGTACAACTCTTCTGAATCCGTTAAAAACAGTTCGATAGCTAAAACCCCAGATAAATTTAATTCCTCAGCAATGTGTTGCGCCAATTCCGCTGCTTTTTGTTGCACATTCTCAGAAATTCGAGCTGGCACAATTGATTCATGCAAGATATTCTTTCGATGAATGTTTTCAGATACAGGAAAGCTTTGGTAACCATGCTTATTCCCTGCAACGATGATTGAAAGTTCTTTAGTGAAAGGCACCCACTTTTCTAATTCACAAGTGGCGTTAGCTAATAATTCAGTCGCTTGGGAGAAATCTTCTTCGCATTTTAAGACGACTTGTCCTTTTCCATCGTATCCACCTTGAATAGTTTTTAAGACACATGGAAAACCAATCTTTTCTGTTGCTTGTGGCAGCTCTTTCTGACTTTTCACTTCCGCAAAAGAAGCAATCTTACAGCCAATCGATTGAAGAAACGTTTTTTCAAGCAATCGATTTTGAGTAATTTTTAACAATCCTGTTCCTTGTGGCAGCTTTTCTAGTGGGATGGCCTTTTCTAGGGAGGCCACTTCAATATTTTCAAATTCATAGGTGATCACATCGCATAACTCTGCTAGTTCAGTTAAAGCAGATATCTGATCAAAGGCTGCCACAATTTGACGGTCAGCTACTTGACCAGCTGGACTATTGAGCATCGGGTCCAACACAATCATTTGGAAACCCATTTTTTTACCACTCATGACTAGCATTCGCCCTAACTGTCCCCCACCTATAATGCCAATAGTTGCTCCGACTTTTAAAGGTTTATTCAAGTTGTTCCCCACTTTCCATAACCGCTTTTTCCAATGATTGTCGTCTTGCTTGGATTCTTTCTGCTAACTGTAAATCATCAATACTTAGTATTTCTGCAGCTAATAACCCAGCATTGGTAGCACCTGCTGAGCCAATCGCAGTTGTTGCTACAGGAACTCCGCCTGGCATCTGCACAATAGACAACAGTGAATCAATACCGTTTAATGTTCGTGTTTTAACTGGAACACCAATGACAGGTAAGGTTGTCTTTGCAGCTACCATCCCTGGTAAATGGGCCGCTCCACCAGCGCCAGCGATAATAACCTTCAATCCTTTTGTTCGTGATTCCTCTGCAAAACGAAACATCAAATCAGGGGTCCTATGTGCTGATATCACTCGTTTTTCATAAGGAATTCCCAACTCTTCCAACACAAGACAAGCAGCTTTCATCGTTGCCCAGTCTGAGGTACTTCCCATAATCACAGCGACTAATGGTTTCATGAATGTAATAACTCCTTCCGCCTTTTTTCACTGTTATTCTAACAATGAGAAAAAGAGATGTCAAAGAAAAACCGAAATATTATAGATTAAAATTATATAATGTTCGTGTTTATCAAAAAAGAGTCATCGGAAAGATGACTCTTTTTTTGCTATTTTTAGCGTTGCTTCCTCTTTAAGAAGAAACGTCGCCTGTATTAATAACTGGTTGTGTGCCCTTATCAGTAATGATTGAGACTAGTAAATTATTAATAAGTTGTACTTTTCGTTCATCGGTAAAATTAATTTCTTGCCCTTCTTCAATCTGTTCTAAGGCCATTTGTGTCATGCTTACCGCACCTTCAACAATTGTTTGTCGAGCCGCTAAGATTGCTTTTGCTTGCTGTCTTTGCAACATGGAGCTAGCAATTTCAGTTGCATAAGCTAAATGATTCAACCGTGTTTCGATAACCTCTACACCAGCCACTGCTAAGCGTTCTTGCAATTCTTTGGTTAACTCCTCGGAAATTTGTTCGGTATTTCCTCGCAGAGTTACATCATTATCTGAAAAAGTGTCATAAGGATATTGTGTTGCTACATGCCGGATTGCCGTTTCACTTTGAATTTCCACAAAGTCTTGATAATAATCGACATTAAATAACGCCTTAGCTGTATCGACTACCCGAAAAACGATGACCGCAGAGATTTCGATTGGATTCCCGTCAGAGTCATTGACTTTTAATAGAGAACTATTGAAATTTCGTACTTTCAAAGAAATGTTCATTTTTTGCGTAAATGGAATGGTAATAAACAACCCATTTTCTTTAATCGTACCTAAGTAGCGACCAAAAAATAAAATAGCTTTCGCCTGATTGGGACTAACAACGGTTAAGGAACTTAAAAATAAAATAGCCCCAATTAACAAAATAATACCTAAAACAACAAGAACACCATTAGTATGACTCGCTCCATAAATAAATAAACCAATTCCCGCAATTAAAATAACTAATAAGCTCGCAATTCCTACGTAGCCACTCATATAAAATGTTTTTTTCTCTTCCATCTGTTTCACTCTCCTAACTCATTTATCTGGTCCTTATTATACACCTCATTGCCTTCAATAGAGTAACTTTTAACATTAAATAAACTGATTTTTTCGGGGCTCTTGTAGTATACTGAGAACAAAGAAATCCCAAGAAAAGGAGTGATAGAATGCGCTATTTAAGCAAGGACATTTTAGAGGAAGTCATCACTCAACGCCCCTCTGACTCTTATAAAAGTAATTTTGGGCGTGTTGTATTAATCGGAGGAAACCGACAATATGGCGGAGCCATCATCATGAGTACCGAAGCGTGTATCAATAGTGGCGCTGGTCTCACCACTGTGATTACTGATGTTAAAAATCACGGGCCTTTACATGCAAGATGCCCAGAAGCGATGGTCGTGGGCTTTGAAGAAACAGTCCTTCTGACGAACGTCGTAGAGCAAGCGGAGGTTATTTTAATTGGTCCAGGTTTAGGCTTAGATGCTGCTGCACAACAAATATTAAAGATGGTACTCGCCCAACATCAAAAAAAACAATGGTTAATTATCGATGGCTCAGCAATTACCCTGTTTAGCCAAGGCAATTTTTCCCTTACCTATCCTGAAAAAGTTGTTTTCACACCTCATCAAATGGAATGGCAACGTTTGAGTCACTTACCTATTGAGCAACAAACACTGGTAAATAACCAGCGCCAACAAGCAAAATTAGGCAGTACGATTGTTTTAAAAAGTCATCGCACCACAATTTTCCACGCAGGAGAACCTTTTCAAAATACAGGTGGCAACCCTGGGATGGCTACTGGCGGAACTGGGGATACCTTGGCTGGCATCATTGCTGGTTTTTTAGCTCAGTTTAAGCCGACAATTGAAACCATTGCTGGCGCCGTCTACTTACACAGTCTCATTGGAGATGATTTGGCCAAAACTGACTATGTTGTTTTACCAACGAAGATTAGTCAAGCCTTGCCGACATATATGAAAAAAAATGCCCAGCCCCACACTGCACCTGATTCTGAACTATTAGAACAGAAGCGTTCGAGATAAAACCCGAAAAGGCTAAATGGTGACAAATTTTGGGTTAAAAAGCAGGATTTAAGCTTGGGCCGAAAATCAAAAGCGATTTTCAGCCCAGGCTCTCTTTTTATTTTTCCTTATAAACATTTTTTAACGTTAATGGAGCGCCAAAGGTATGAAAATTCAAGCCTTTGACTTTATCATTTTGCAGGACTGTTTGTTCATTTTGGCTAAGTGGAATCATACCAGCAGTCGTTTCAATCACTTCTTTTTCAGCTGCAATCAGGGTCGCCCATCTTTTTTCTGGCTCTAAGGCATAGGTTGTGGCTGCTTCATCTAATAATTTGTCATAGACAGGGTTCTGATAATTGCGATCATTGCCCTTGTATAAAGTCATCAGGGTAGAAATAGGATCTTGATAGTCTGGTGTCCAGTAAATTAAGAATAAATCATAGTCACTTTCTCGCCCAAAGTTCAATGCAGCTTCGGTCGGCAATGCGGTTAGCTCTATTGTCAAACCAGGAAACAGTTCTTGTAGCGAGCCTTGCAAACTTTCACCAATTTTTTTGTAAGAACCATCATCTGTTACCATCAATTCAACGTTAACCTTTTCTCCTAATTCTGCTTGTGCTTTTTTCCAATAACTTTGCGCTTTTTCTTTGTTATAAACCATTAAATTACCTGCTTCTTGACGAAAATCGAGACCCGTTGTGGGATTCGCCACAAAGCCTTCCGTAATCGCACCATGTAAAGCTTTAGAACCATCTGCAATAATATTATTGACTAGATTTTCTTTATCTATTCCTAAAGCCAATGCTTTACGCAGGTTTTCGTTTGCAAGCGGCGTTGCTTGCCCTTTCCGTTTTTGATTTAAGCGTAAGTAGTTCATTGTCGCTGTTGGGTACGAATGATACAGCGTATTATTTTTATTCTGTTGCGCCAGTTCACCACTTAGTGTAGCCACATCTAATTGTCCATCTTCAAAAAGATTCAATGCAGTAGATGTTTCTTTGATAACCGTATAATTGATAATGTCTGAGCGCACGTTCTGGCGATCCCAATAGCGATTATTCTTTGCTAGTTGCCAGTCCATCTTTGTTTGCTGCCAATCTTTTACCACGAACGGGCCATTATAGACGACTTTATCACTAGCAGTTCCATAGTCCGCACCAAATTGTTCGACTACTTTTTGATTTTGCGGGAAAAATGTAGGAAAAGCTAACAAGGACGTAAAGTACGGTTTTGGCTCTTTGAGCGTCACTTTTAATGTATAATCATCCACAGCTGTGACACCTAGTTCATTGGGTGCTAATTTCCCAGCTGAGATTTCTGCACCATTTTGAATTGTTTCAACGATGAGGAAGCTATAAACAAAGCCGTTTTTAGGATCAATCATTTTTTTCCAAGCATATTCAAAATCATGCGCTGTGACAGGATCATCGTTACTCCAAACCGCTTCTTTTCTCAAAGAAATCGTGTAGGTTTTTCCATCTTCTGAAATCGTCGGCAATGCTTTTGCTACGGCTGGTACCAATTGGTCTTGTTCATCTAAACTATATAACCCTTCAAACGCTGCTGTTTGGACAATAGCATCTGGGAAATCCAATAATACAGAGGTGTTGAGCGTTGTTAATTCCGAGGGTGACATCAGTTGAACGGCTTCTTTGGTATTTTTCTGTTTCTTTTTATTTTCATTTTTATTGGTACACCCAGCTAAAAATCCTACCAATAAAATACAAACCATTGTGATTTTTAAATACTTTTTCATCTTCTTTCTCCTATAACTCTTCATTTTTTTATGCTCTTACTTACAGAAAGACAGCTCCCCTTTTATTTTGTCCTTTCCACAAGCATCCAGACAACGACCGCTGGCTCCACCCCATCATTATAATTAATGTGACCTTCACCAGCTTCAATTAATTGGGCTTGTCCAGCTTTTCCGACTAAGTCTTGACCATCTTCTAAAATCGTATGTGCTTCGCCAGAAATCACATAAGAATATTCATCTTGTTCATGGCGAGCATATCCAGCTAAAGGCCGTTTTTCACCAGGTTGTAATGTAATAATGCCCATTTGAACTTGTGCATTTGGTTGGTTTTCTTTATCAAAAAAAATCGTCATTTCTTCTGATTCTGCTGATTTAATAAGCAATAGCTTTCCCTCCTTTTTTAAATCTTGTATCTTCCATTATTCCTTTAAATAGAATCAAAGTCAATATTTTTATAGAAAATTCTGAATATTCTACACAAAAAAAAGAGAGCATGAATTCTCTCTTTTTTGTCTCTTTAAACTTTTACAATCCAGCCTTCTGGCGCTTCTTTGTCACCAAACTGTATGCCAACCAGTTCATCATATAGTTGCTTAGTCACTGGTCCAACTTCCGTTTCACTATAAAATACATGGAAATCTGTGCCGTTTTGAATCCCACCAATAGGAGAAATAATCGCCGCTGTGCCACAAGCACCCGCTTCGGAGAAGTCCGCTAATCGATCAATGTAAACGTCTCCTTCAAGCGCCGTCATCCCTAAACGTTCTTTTGCTAGCGTCAATAATGAATATTTAGTAATACTTGGTAAAATAGACGCTGATTTCGGCGTAATAAAAGTACCATCTTTGGTTATGCCAAAGAAATTGGCTGCACCAACTTCTTCAATTTTCGTATGCGTATACGGATCTAAATAAATGCAATCACTAAATTCTTTCTCATGTGCTTCTGCACCTGGTAAAAGACTAGCTGCATAATTGCCCCCCACTTTAGCGGCCCCAGTTCCTCGACCCGCCGCTCGATCATAGTCAGAAACAATAAAGTTGGTTGGTGCTAAACCATTTTTAAAATATGAACCAACCGGCACGCAAAAAATAGAAAAAATGTATTCTTTGGCAGGTGCTACACCAATATTATCGCCGACACCAATCATATAAGGGCGAAGATACAACGTACCGCCCGTTCCATATGGCGGTAAATAAGCAAGGTTGGCTTTCACCACTTCTTGACATGCAGAAACAAAGGTTTCTACTGGTACTTGTGGCATCAGTAGACGCGCACAACTTTTTTGTAGCCGTTTGGCATTTTCATCTGGACGAAACAAATTGACAGAACCATCTGCACATTGATACGCTTTTAATCCTTCAAAACATTGTTGGCCATAATGTAGAGCAGGCGAACCTTCACTAATCGTTAACTGATTGTTATCTGTTAGCGTGCCTTCTTCCCACTTGCCATCTCGCCAATAACTAATATAACGAAAGGGCGTTTTAATGTAAGAAAATCCTAAATTATTCCAATCAAGATTGGCTTTTTCCATTGTCGTAGCACCTCAATTATTTTGATTTTTTATCTTAATTAGTGTAATTGTACCCACCAAAAACTAGAAAAGCAAGTCTTATTCTCATTCTTAACTTTTGTTATTTTTTCTTACTTGTCCATATTTCCCTCGCAAAAAAAACCTTGATAACCGTTTCTTGAATTGCAACGGAATATCAAGGTTTCGAAAAATTATTCAGTATACTCTTTGGTTTCTTGTAACGTCCCATCTTGCTTATAGATTTTCAGCTTTGTTTGTTTATTCCGAGCAATTTCTTGAGCTCGTTCAACCGCCTCTTGTTTGTGGGTAAATGTATTGCTTGCTTTTTCAGCGCTGTCTGAAATCACCAACCATTGGTCGTCTTTATATTTAACGTTGACAGCCGCCGTTAATAATTTTCCAGCATGTTTATCCTGTTTATGCGAATCTTGTTTCGTAGGATTTGCTTCATGTTCGAAGGCCTTTTTGTCTGCTGCACTTGCCTCTTGATACCATTTCTCCGCTTGACTAATCGCAATTGGAATGGCACGATCATCAGGGTAGCCATCCGCAAGCAACGCATTGCCAATATCTATCGCTTTTTTCCGAATCAAAGGTGCTAAATTTTTCATTGATGTAGGATAATCATTCATATTCCAAGGCATCAAAATCTCCTCCTTAAATTCTGTCTATTACTAGCTTACTACAGAAAAGGAACATTTGAAAAAGAAATGAATCAAAGACTTATTTTTTTTAAGGTTAACTAAAAATATTTGTTTACAATGTAAAAAAATGCTATCTTTATTTATGGAAGCTTAAGCAGAAGTAAAAATTTATAAATCCAACAAAAGGAGTTGCTAATTTATGGCTAATGTAAAATATATTGGAAACGATACAAAAAAATCTGAAAAAGGGAAAATCCACGTAAGAAATGGCAATTATACAGCTTGTGGAGCTCGAATCGATGACAATCCTGAAGACTGGGAAAATACAACCCAATATGTTACTTGTGAAAAAAAAGGCTGCAAAAAATAAAAACTATTAATAAAAAAAAGAAGCTAAAAACCATCAAATTCTAAAAAAATGCTTAAGTTTCCAATTTATACTACTGATTATATAACAATAAATTGTTAAAAATATAAATACATTTTAAAGTGGATTCCCCTTCCAAACTTCTCAATCTTTGAGTGTATGATTACTCATTCCCCTTTGAATCAGTTATGATAAAGGAAGAAATAAATAAATTTTTTGGAGGGATTTTCATGAAAATGTCTAAAGTACTCACCACTGTTTTGACGGCAACTGCTGCTCTTGTGCTTCTTAGTGCTTGTTCATCTGATAAAAAAACAGATAGTAGTTCTAGTAGCAAAGAAACAGCTAATTCAAGTACAGAAGTAGTCTCTGGTGCTTCAATTAGTGCCAAACCTGAAGAACTCGAAATGGCGTTAAGTGATAAAGGAAATTGGATTGTCGCAGCTACTGACAATGTCACTTTTGATAAAGAGGTAACAGTTGCTGGTACTTTCCATGATAAGGGGAAAGATTCCAACGATGTCTATCGTAAATTAGCGCTTTATTCTCAAGATGATAATAAAAAAGTAACTGCTGAATATGAAATCACGGTTCCTAAGCTAATCGTTTCTTCTGAAAATTTCAACATCGTTCACGGGACTGTCAAAGGTGATATTGAGGTGAAAGCAAATGGCTTTACTTTAAATGGTACCAAAGTTAATGGCAATATTACTTTTGATAAACAAGAATACAAAGATTCTGCTGACTTAGAAAAAGATGGTGCCACTGTTACTGGTGAAGTCACCGTAGCCAATAATTAAGTCATTACCAAACAATTTTAACTAGTAAAAAACCAATGACAAATGTTCAATCAAATTTGTCATTGGTTTTAGTTTGTAAACACAGTGCCAGCATTGGTAGATAATTACAAAATGAACTCACTCTTTGCCATAAGCCTAAATAATTAAATGGTTTTACCTGTTGTAGCTGTGGAATCCTTGCTAAGCCATATAAGCCGGCTGCAAGCATACATAAAATAAACAAAAAGCCAAAAAGGTTTTTATTTTTTTGCGAACCGTATTTACTATAGATAATGGTTAAGACGCCTGATAACAACAAAAAGCCTGTATAACCGACTGCTGATCCTCCGTTATGAAGCGCGGTAGCAACTGTGCCAGCGCTTGAAGTGTCTACGCTGAAGAGCCCACTGAAAATACAATCAAATAAACCATAAGCGCCAATCATTGCCACTACTAACCAAGCACCTTTTTTCGTTTTTCTGGAAAAAATAGCATATATCCTAGGTAAACTTGCTAACATTAACATTCCCGCAATGATAGTTAACCGATTAAAGGTTTCTCTAACTGGACTATTCACATCACCTAATAAGCTAATAACTTCTGTCAATTGATTGTAACCTTGATCTTTGAATCCGACATAATAAGGTGTAAAAAAATCAAGTAAGACCCCTAAAACTAAAAAATAGCCACCATATTTTTTTAAAAACTGCATCTATTCACCTCAATTTTGATTTTCTATTTACTTTAAGTATAGCATATCAAAAATTCCAAATAATTAAACTTTCTTTCTCACTAAAAAACTTTTCGTCAACGCGAGACGAAAAGTTTTATTTTAGGATTCAATAGAATCTACAATCTTATCATTTTCTTTTGATTCATTTAGCCACTCCGAGACAATAATTTTAATGATTGCAGCAACAGGAACTGCTAAAAACATCCCTAAGACGCCGAAGTACGCTCCCCCAATCGTAATTGAAACAATAATTAAAATCGGATTGACATTTAGGGCATCTCCCATAATTCGAGGACCAATAATATTGCCGTCAATTTGTTGTAAAATTAATAAAACTAGTAACACCGTAATGGCTTGAGTAACACCACCTGTGAAAAGCGTAATCACACCAGCAACAATTGACGCAAAAATCGAACCAAAATAAGGAATCATATTACAAATACCTAATAAAATCCCCAAAGTCACAGCAAATTTCACATTCAAAATACTTAACAAAATCGTTGATGAAACGCCAATTATACAAGCATCAAGAAATTGGCAACTGATAAATTTATAGAAAATTTTATTCGTTGTATTTAACCAGGTTTGTGTTTGCTTGTACACTTTTTCAGACAGCAATTTGTGGGCGGCCTTTTCAACAAATGTCAAAATAGATTGCTTAAATACCAGCGCATATATTGAGATAATCAACGTTAAAAATGCATTTAAAAAGAATGAGGAAACATTTTTAGTCAACGTTCCTAATGAAAATAACGCTTGTGTCCATTGATTTAAAAAACGTTCCGGCGACAAATCTTTAAGGACACTATTTAAATATTTTTCAATCGCAGCTGTTTTTAAAATCCCTTTATCTTCTAAACTCATCACAAACTGAACCATGTGATCATAAAAAGTGGGTAAAGAGTTTGCTAAATCTACTAAATTACTAATGAGTAGCGGAACGATATAGTTTAATGTCAAGACAAAAATAAACAAAATAATCAGGTACAAAAGGAGTACGCTCAAGCCGTGTTTCGCTTTTTTTACGACTGGTAAAGGAACTCTTTCTAGTAATCCCTCGATTTTTTTCTGACTTCCACTCAATAAATAAGCAATCACGAACCCAGTAATGAATGGGGATAAGATGCCTAACAAACCCGAAACACTATGGACAAAGTGCTGATAATTCGTGATTAATAAATAGCCAACAATCAGCGCCATTACAAATAAAAAGCGGACAACCCAGTAATTCCAATCAACATTGTATTTCTTCAATCACTTCACCTCTAAATAAATTATGCCTATCATTGTAATTGTAAACGATTTGTTGCAAAAGGCAAGTTTGTCCATTCGTTCTTGATGAAATACACAAAGAAGCCAGACACTTTAAAAAATGTGTCTGTTTATTCTGCAGTATAAAAATGAGACACTAGACCTTGCTTCTTTTCATAAAAGAAGCAACTTGGGCTACAAGTACGTTTAACTTGTAGACCAAGTTGCTTAGATAGACTAAATTTATTTTTTCGATTCCACTGTGACCGTAAAGTTATCCATAATGAAATCTTTATCGGCACCTGTTGTAAAAATACCAAACGTAGTGTTTCCTGAAGCATCCCCAATTATTTCTGCTTCATAATGCTTGGTTTGACCATCTGCTGCTGTCGAAGTCAACTCACCGACTGGCTTAAAGTCATTGTTATTTTTCAACTCCCCATTAATGGTCCCAGCAGTAAAGACATTTTCACCATCAGTTTGATAATCAAATTGGACCGTATATTTCTTGTTCGGTTCAAATTTAATATTTTGCGGAATTGTTTGAAGCATCAATCCTGCTCCTTGTTTATGGGCTTTCAAGGACCAGTTGCCTTCTAATACATCTGAAACAAGGTTTCCATTCCAACCATATTGTGTGTAAGGTTCATTTTTTTCTGATAAATGAATCCGTGGATCTTCTACACCACCAGCTGAGCCTTTAACGAAAGGATATAATCCAACTGCTTGTGTGTCTTCAAAATCTTGCTTAATAACTGTTTGTTTGTCTGGGTTCATGATATCCGTTTGACGCTCAACAATTCGTAAATCATCAAATTTTGTAACGGAATTGCCTTTATCAACCGCTAACGTCACCGAGCCTTTTTTTGCATTATCTGGGATTTCAAAATCAATTCGCATATTTTGCATATACTGCGGATTTTTCCTGCTTGTATGGTTAATATCTGCCTGAATATAGTTTTGGGCAACCGAATTATTCACTGTCCGCGTATATTTTTTACCACCAATTTTAACAGTTACTGTGGCTTTACGATCATGTGTTTCTGTGTTTAGATACAAACTATATTTTCCTGGTTTAGGAAGATTGATGTCTTGTTTGATTTCGGTTCTTTCTTTTTCTGAACTAAAGACATAATCACCGTTAGCATCTTTTTTAACCTCTCCATCACCTCGGAAAACTTTCCAGTTATTTTTCAAGGTATTGGCTTCATTAAATCCAGGATCTTTAAATGGTGTTCCTGTTCCAAATGTCATCGGTTCAATACTGTCAGGTTCAGCAATGACATACGGTGTATTAGCCTCGGCTTGGATGGTCACTTGGTTATTTGTAGTGGCAATTGCGCCTTTGTCAATACGCCCTTGATCTGTTAATTCATATAAATGTAAATTCGTTTTTCCTTGCATTTTCTTATCCAATGACCAAGTGCTGGTACCGCCTTTTGGATTCCAGTGATATAGTTTGTCTTGACCATTGACATTCCAAGGCAGTAGATACGCATCACCTTTTAGAACTTCTGTCTCATTTAACGTAATGCTTCTTGGCGAATTAGCATCTGCTTGAGTAACGGTCACTTTTTCAGCACCGTTCGCTAATTTAATTGTGCCATAGATTTGACCATCTGCTGCTGTTGTAGTTTCCCAGTTTGTAATTTGGTAATGTTGTAAGAACTTAGTTGGGACATTAATGGCAAAAGTTTTTTGGCGATAGGTATTAAAATTGGTTTTACCCACCCAACCTTCATAGGCTTCAAATTCAGCTCCACCTAACAAAGGGTTGTCGGAAATAATCCAAGTGTCTTTTTGGTGATTCCGAATAAAACGAACGATTGTACTGTTAAAGCCTTTCGTTGTTGTACCGCCGTAATCTTTTTCTGCAGACCAATGGTTCCAAACCGAGTCATACTCTAAAGCATTCGGAAATTCATTGGTTGTAAACCAACCGAGTGAATTAATTTCTTTACTTAGTTGACGACTTGCCCAACCTGATTCGCCTTGGTTGCCCCAAACATCAACATAAATATAATCTAGATTCGGTGCTTTTTGTTTTAATTCTTTAAAGCGCTCATAGCGACGACCACTCAATGCATCGGGTCTTTGTTTAATAAAATAAGACGGATCTAACCAATCCCAGCCACGCTTCGTTGGATCAACTAATTCCTCATTAAATCCTTTTGCTTCTGGGTAAGACTCGGTGTCATTAATATGCACACCGAAAACGGCATTTAATTTATGGCCTTCATCAATTAATTGATTCAACGCTTGTTCCCCACCAGGTCGCTGACCAATAGCACCGTAATCTGGATGCGCAGAATCATGTCCTTCATTTTGATACCCTTTTAGTAAATTCATTTGTCCTAATCCATCTGTTAAATTGTAAATACGTTTT
This sequence comes from Enterococcus sp. AZ050, assembly GCF_051715085.1. Lineage (NCBI taxonomy): Bacteria > Bacillati > Bacillota > Bacilli > Lactobacillales > Enterococcaceae > Enterococcus > Enterococcus sp. AZ050. The sequence continues at coordinate 512,916 of NZ_JBIOTC010000001.1, forward strand.
GATTCGTCTAACGTCACTAAGAATGGGTTTGTCGCCTGACTAGCAAAGTTAAAAGGAATCCGTTGGTTGACTAATTCAGGGACTTTTTCCGCGCCCATTGGGTTATTCATAATTGAACGGAACCCAATTGCCGCATCTTGCCAATCCACCCGATTGTCGTCGTTGCTATCTTTTGAGAATTTAACTTTCACTTCTGGCGTTTCTCCAGTTGTGTAATCTTCCGGTGCATCAAATGGTCGATAGGTCCATGCCCCACTTGACAAGGTTGTTACAAAACCAGTCGCCGCTTCTTTTGTTTGTTTATGGATTCGATTGTTGTCACTACCATCGACAGAGCCGTCTCCATAGGCGTTCGTCCAAAAACTTGCAGCATAATTCGCTGTATTTAAGAAACCATACATATATTTTTTCGTTTCTTCTTGGCTTGTTGTAGTTAAATCTTGGATAGTATCACCATTTTTATTTCCGTTATTTGCATTTGTCCCAGTATTCATCACAACGCCAGCAAAAGTCGCCCCTTCATCTGTACTATTGACAGAAATCAAGCCTTGATTTGGAATTGAAATTGTGTGTATTTTAGTTCCTTCTTCACGAATATCTGAGAGTTTCATAGCTAATTCTTGGCCTTCGGAAACAGTCAATGTCGTTGTGAAACGCAAACCAATTTCTGGGACAGCTACATTATAAACGGCTTGATTTGCTTCACTCTTTTGTTTTTCAGCAGTTGCTTTATATGCTTTGCCATCAATCATTACTTGGTCAACTTTCTCGTGTTGGCCATTAAAAATCACTTGATTACTCTGAGGGTCTTCGTAGCGAATAATTCGTGGAAATTGTGGATCAACCACGGCTGTTAAATCTGCAGAAGAGATTTTGTCGCCTTTTTCAGCTTCATTGTCTTTAGCAACAACAATGCTGGCTTTTGCTTTGCTGTTTGTATTTTCCAAAGTACCGTCGACTTCAAAAGTTCCTGATTCTTTGTATGCAGCAGGATCGATTTCATCCCAACTGACTGCTTCATTGGCTTCTTTACCAGTATTATAGGTCACTTTTACTTGTTTCGGTAATTTTGGTGCGACACCAATTTTTGTAAAAACTTTGACTGGTGCAATTTGTGTCACTTCTGGCACAATTTCCGGAATGCTATCTACGGGGCCATTTTTAAAATAGTCATAATTGACAATTTTTTTGTCGTACCACAAACGGACACCCACATGTCCGGCTTCTGTTGGAATTTTGTCTCCGTTGGCCAAAACAGGTTCTCCTTCGTAAATCAACGTGGTGTTAAGCCAGATAGTAATTTTTTCACCAACATAACGTACTTTCAACAAATAATTCGTATCTTCATTTAACGTTGGCCCAGAAATTGAATCATTCCACGAATTAGGGCTTTCAACTAACCATTTGCCATTCGCGTTATAGCCTACAAAAACCCAGCTATCTTTGGTATTACCACGAATAATCACACCCGTTCGACCGCTTCCAGCAGTGTATTTAAACTTTGTTTCTACTTCACCATCAGCTAATTTAGGGGAATCTAAATTTAAAGATACGGCATTATTACCTGCTGCTGCATCTCGTGAAATCGCCAATGACTCTCCTGCTAATTCTCGATTTGTTTTACCAATCACATCTTGCCACTCACCAATTTTCCCTCCTGGAAAATCAGATTGCCACAATTTTTCTTCTGTTGCGGTAGGTTCCACCATTGATGAGCTTGTTTCAGTGCTGCTGTTTGTTGTTTCTTCTGCAGACGTACTTAATGGTACTAAAATCGTTGCGCTTGCCAATAGTGTCAATGTACTAAATCGTTTTATTTTTCCATGTTTCATCTGATAAATCAGCCCCCTAACATTTTTGAACACGCTTTCATTATTAACAATTAAAGGGGCGTTCCAAAAATAAATTCTTTTATTTTTGGAACGTCCATCTCTAAATCATTCTCTTAAAAACTTTGATTACTTACGACAACAAGTCAGAATTATTCATCCTCATCATCTACTGCAACATTTAGCAGCAATTCGTTGACTTTCACAATACTTTCTGCTGATTCCTTAACATAGTCACCTTCAATCGCTAATAAATTTGCATTTACATAGCTGATAACCATCGGTAAATTCATCCCAGTATATAAGTCAAACGAAGCACCTTGCATAATTTTTTTGGATAAAATATTACAAGGTGTTCCCCCTAGTAGATCAGCAAAGACAACAAAATCTTCTAACGATTCCGTAATCGCTTCAAATTTTTCTAAAAAGTCAGCTTCACCTTCTTCTGGTAATAAAGCAACAGTGGAAATTGTTTCTTGCGGTCCCATAATCATCTCCGCACTTTTTTTCAATTCCTCGCAAAAACGGCCATGACTTACTAAAACTAAATGTTCACTCATCGATTTTCTCCTGTCTTACTTATTTTGAAATAACACCTAACGCAGACAATGCGACACAGACAATTAATACGATAAAAATGGCTTTAGTAGACGTCATATTCTTTTTACCTAGCATCCAATAAACGCCACCGACAATTCCTGCAGGAAGTAGGCGTGGTAAAATCATATCCAAGTTATTTTGCATGTTAAGTGTTACATCCCCAATACTTGGTGCCCATGATAGTTTGACATTAACCATCGTTGCCACTAAAGCGCCAACCATGAAGACCCCTAGTAAAGTTGCAGCATCTGTTAAGGCAGTTAAGCGGTGTTGCATAGTTGTTACCAAAGAAATTCCTTCGCGATACGCAAATTCCAATTGTTTCCAACGGAAGACCATCACGGCAATTTGAGCAACAATCCAGATAAAGATACCAGTTGGGTTACCATTAATCGCCATGTTAGCAGCTAGCGCTCCAAAAATAGTTGGAATTAAAGCTGCGAAAATTGAATCCCCAATTGCTGCAAACGGTCCCATTAAACCAGTTTTCAAACCTGAAACTGTTTGTTTTCCAGCAATGCCTTCTTTTTCTTCAATGGCCAAATCGATCCCTGTAATAATCGTATTAAAGAAGTTTGAAGTATTGAAAAATTGCGTGTGTGTTTTCATCACTTCTTTTAATTCAGGCGTATCATCCCCATAAATTTTACGCAATTGTGGCAAAATCGTATACAAGTAACCTGATCCTTGCATTCTTTCGTAGTTCCAACCTAATTGGAAAGTAAACAAGCTTCTGCGATTAATTTGTTTAAAATCTTCTTTCGTCAATTTATAATTAGATTTCGTCATCTTCAATCTCTCCTTCGTCTGAATCATTCGCTGCATGTTCTTTTTTGGCTACTGGCCCACTCGGAATCATTTGACCATTTTTGTAGCTAATTGCGGCTAAAGCGAAACCAATTAAAGCGACTGCTAACATTGGTAGTGCGTTAAATACACCACTGAAGTCTTTCACAACGCTCGCAACAGATGTTCCTAAAAGTTGCATGTTTGTAAAGATTGTTCCTAGTAAAGCAGTTACAGTGAAACCAAGAATTAAATAAGGGAAATGTTTTTTCACTGGTAAGTAACGTAGTAAAATTGCAAAACCGACCGCTGGTAAGACCGCCCCAGCAACAGACAAGCCATCACCTAACCATTTCAAATCGCCATTTAGGACAGATACAACTTTTTGTACTAAACCACCACCAAAAGCAAGTGCTAAGAAGACTGGAATCATTCGAGAAAGAGACCAAGGTAAGGCACCCATTAAGAAGTTACGTTCAATTCCTTTGTAGTTCATATCTTCGACCATTTTATCAATTCGATGTGCAAAGTAGGTATTCGCAAAACGAGCCAAAATGTCTAATTGAATCATTAAACTAGCAACTGGTACTGCAATAGCAGCGATTGCTTGTTCAGGGTTCATTCCTAAAGACACAGAAAATGCTGTGGCAAGAATCGTACCTGAGTTAGCATCAATTTTGGAGGCACCCCCGAAAGTCCCAACTCCTAATACAGTTAATTGCATACTTCCACCAATAATAAGTCCTGCTTTAATATCCCCCATCACTAATCCTGCAAAAAGACCTGCAAACACTGGCGCACTTAATGAAGAATAAATTTGTAATTCATCTAAAATTTGGTATCCTGCGTATAATGTTAATAATAAGATCTGCCACCATAAGATATTCATTTTTTGTTCCCTCCTATTTTGTTATCAAACTCATAAAGTCTTCCGCTTTGTCACTTGGCACCATTTGAGCAATCAGATGGACACCTTTAGCATTTAACTCTTTAAAAACCTCAATATCTTGATCGACCACATTGATTGACTTAGTAATCGACCGTGTTTCGTTTGTTTGAGACATGTTCCCAACATTGATTTCTTTAATCGGCACCCCAAGTTCTACTAGTTTTAATAAACGATCTGGTTTCCGTACCACAATTAGTAAACGTTGTGAGTCGTATTTTCCTGCTAAAATATTTTGAGCAGCTTTTTCAACTGGTAACACGCTTAGTTTCACGCCAGCTGGTGTTGCTAATTTCAAGCCACTTTTTTCAATGGCATTCCCTGCAACTTCATCATCAACGACCATAATTCTGGAAATATTCAATTTTGTCGCCCATAAATTTGCCACTTGTCCATGAATCAAACGTCCATCAATTCTTACGCCAATAATACTCATTGTAATCCCTCTTTCATTTCTTTATATAGTGGTTCTTTTACTAACTGAATTTCTGGTTGGTACGTTCCTTCCGTTTCAAAAATGACGATCTCATTTTGCCCTTCTTTTAATAATCCTTTGGGAATATATAAGGAAAGCGTCGGACCAACATTCCAGAAACGACCAAGATTGGTTTGGTTAACAAAAACAATTCCTTTGCCGAATTTAGAAACATCAATAAATGTATCTTTCACTTCTGCTAACTCCACATGATACTGGTAAAAGCTTGGTTGATCAGGCTGCCATTCTCTTGAATAGTCTACCTGTTCACAGCTTGTCATAGATAAACAATATTGTTGCCATTGCGTCATAAAATGTAAATCTGCCATGACACCCGTTCGAATCCCTTTTTTCTGAGTATCTGCAAATAGTTTATGCCCGTAATTGACACGACCCATATTTTCCATTAAAATATCGATTTGATTATTCTCTTGCGGCAGTGTAACGTAAATATCTTCGCCAATTTCCGTTTGATATTGCGTTGCTTGATGTACCTGATTGACAAATAATTGCAGACGATCACGACCGTCAATCACTCTTAGCTTTTCTTCTGCAGCATCTTTTTCAATGCTTGTTCGGTAAAGAAGATAGCCGGTATTTTGTCCTAATTGTTCCATGGTTTGCGGATAAACGCTGACCACTGGCTGACTAATCGTTTCTAAAGTCGCAAACAAACTCACTTTGTTGGTTAAAGGAATTGCTGTTTGCGCAAAAGAATCTTTTACTAATGGTTCAGCTTGTGGTAACGCAGGGTACTCTTCGTGAAGCATTTTTTGTAACGCGAAATACTTTTCGGTTGGGTTCCCTTGTTCATCAAGAGGCGCATCATAATCATAGGAAGTGATTTGTGGTAAATCAATGGTTCCTCGTGCGGAGCAGCCATTCATAAACCCAAAATTGGTGCCGCCATGAAACATATATAAGTTGATACTGCCTAATGCTAATGCTTCTCTAACTGATTCAGCCAATTCTTGCGGATCTCGTTTAATAATTGGCTCTTTCCAACGATTAAACCAGCCATCCCAAAATTCCATACACATTAGCGGCCATTTTTTACCATGTTCTTCAAAAAAGGCTTGCATCATACCGAAATTTTCTTTGGCTTTTGAGCCAAAATTTCCGGTTACTAAAATATCATCTTCAATCATGCTGCCTGCCCGCAATGTTGCGCGCCATGGCCCGTCAGAAGTAAAAAATGGTGCTGTCACGCCGCGTGCAATCATCAAATCGCGAATCGCCCGTAAATACGCTTTTTCTTCGCCAAATGAACCATATTCGTTTTCGATTTGAATCATTAAAATATTGCCACCGTTAGCAAGTTGATGCGGAACAATTTTTTCCATTAAAACATCATAATATTCCGCAACATGCTTCAGATAGGTTGGATTATTCGAACGCATCCGTCCTGGTTCATTTAATAGCCAGGCTGGAAAACCGCCAAACTCCCATTCTGCACAAATATAAGGAGACGGCCGCACAATCGCATATAGTCCAAGTTCTTGTGCTAATTTTAAAAAGCGCTCCAAATCTAATATTCCCTCAAAATGAAATGTTCCTTTTTGCGGTTCATGTAAATTCCATGGTACATATGTCTCAACTGTATTAAAGCCTAAAGCTTTCAAGTTATAAAGTGAATGATACCAATCTGAGGGATCTACACGAAAATAATGAATGGCGCCTGATAAAATTTTAAATGGTTGACCATTTAAAAGAAACTCCTCTTTAATTTCAAATCTGTCCACATTGCCACCCTTTCTAGTAAACGCTTTCAATTACTGGATAATTGCTAAATAAAGAAAGCTCTTTATTTAGCAATTTCAACTACTTGGATGTTCATAAGATGTTTCTTCACGTTCTCTACATCTACATGCCCAGTCATTCTTTCTTGGGCATTAGCCATTCCAGCCGCCATGCCCCATTTTAGCAGTTCGGCCGCTGGGGCATCCTTGGCTAGTCCATAGGCAAGACCAGCAATGGTTGCATCTCCTGAACCAACAGGATTTTTAGCTTGAATCGTTGGAATTTTTACACGATAGAATTGATCGTGATGTTTGGCAATTGCACCATCTTTTCCTAAAGATATGACAATCCATTCAATTCCCGCAAACATTGGTTTTGTTAAAGCTGTTTGTACAGCTGCTAATGGATTTTCTGAAAAATCTTGCTCTAGCAATCCTTCTAGTTCCTCTAAATTAGGTTTAATTAAATACGGTTTCCATGGTCCTTGAAGAACTTGCCTTAAACTATCCCCAGAAGTATCTAGTAGCACTTTAACCTCTTGTGCTTGAGCTTTTTGAACTAATTCTTGATAAAAATTTGATGGTAATCCTTTCGCTAAACTGCCAGAAATTGTGACAATTTCTGCTTGCTTAATTAATTGATCGAAATTTTCAAGGAAGTTACTGATTTCTTCTGGGGAAACAGTCGGTCCAGCTTCTAAAATTTCAGTTTGATTCCCTTCGTGCAAAATCGCAATCGAATCACGTGTTTCTTCTTTGATTGACGTAAATGCTTGGGGGATGTTTGCTTTCTTTAACTCATTTGCAATAAACGCCCCATGAAAACCACCAAGAACGCCGGTAGCGATAACATCTCCACCTAAATCATGAATAACGCGAGTGACATTTAGTCCTTTGCCACCAGGGGTTTTGGTCACCTGACTGGTCCGATTAACGGTATCAAGCTTTAGATGATCTAATAGGTAGGAGATGTCAATTGACGGATTCATTGTTACTGTTACTATCACAGCTATGCCTCCCAATTACCCTTCGTTTACTTGAACTTTCGCATGCCAAGAGCTGGCGGTTGCTGCGATGACTTCATTTAAACTTTCAATGTTTTCTCGGCCTTCTGTTTTTAACCAATCACAAGCCGCAGTTTCTCCTGCTTCAACGAAAGGTTTCACGCCATTTTTCCACGTAGCACGGCCACATAAAACACCATTAAATGTTGAACCAGCTTCTTTAGCGAAACGTAGTGTTTCTTGGAATAGTTCTGTTGAGACACCGGCACTTAAAAAGATAAATGGTAAATCAGTGGCTTGACTTTGTTCTAAGAAATAATTCGCCGCTTCCTCTTTTGTATACGCTGTTTCAGCTGGCGCAAAACCTTCTACAAAATTCATATTAACTGGAACTTCCACTTTCAATACATCTACTTTATATTGGGGTTTAGAAAATTCTTTCATCATTTCATTCACTTTATGCGGTTTAACTTTTGCATATTCTAAAGAAGTTGCATCTGCTATTTGTGCATCATAAGAAACTAATTCTAAGTAAAATGGTAGGTCTTCTTCTGCACATTCACTCCCTAAGCGTTCAATAAATACATGTTTTTGATGATTGATTTCTGGATCCTCATCCACATCATAGTAGAGTAAAAATTTAATCGCATCTGCGCCTTCTTCTTTCAAGCGTAAAACAGACCAATCTGCTAGTAAATCAGGCAATCGTCCCGGAGTTGTTGCATCATAGCCCGTTTTTTCATAAGCGAGTAACAATCCAGCCTCGGTATCGCGTGCTTTTGCAGCAGGCAATCCATATTCTGGATCCAATAAAATGGCGGACGCATAAGGTGTCAATTCTTTCGAGACTAATTCTTTAAACGTTTCAATTTGTGCATCAGTTGGCTCTACATCTAGCGCTTTGATCATTTTTTTCAAGGCACCTCGTTGATCAATGGCTAATGCGCTAATGATTCCTTCTTGGGTTGACAAACGATCCATTGCCGCTTTTTTTCCAGCTGTTAACGTAAGCATAGTTCCTCCTCCAAATGTTGTATTATTTATAGTCATAAATCGTTACACCTTTAACCACACGATTCACTGTACCTGTCGGTGAAGGGGTATCCGGTTTATTTCCAACTTTAATAGATGTTAAAAGTGCGACTGTTTGGGCTACCATGATATCTGCTAATGCTAAATAGCCATCAGGTAATAGAGCAGTTTCTGCGGAATATTCAATAGTTGAACCTGAGAAATTACGTTTGCCAGGTTGAGCAATCGCAAAAACACCCGCCGCAATTTCGTCACCGTGAACTTCTTCTAAGATATCCAAGTCATAATCTCTTGTGTATGGTGTATTATTAACAAAACCAAACATTATTGTTTTTTCATTAATAAATGATTTTGGTCCATGACGGAAGCCCATAGAAGAGTCAAAAATTGTGGCAACTTTGCCGGCTGTTAGTTCTAAGATTTTTAATTGCGCTTCTCTTGTCAAACCAGCTAAACTTCCAGAACCAACATAAACAATGCGTTCAAAATCAAGGTTAACAATTTCATTTAATTCTTCTTCACGGGATAGCACTTCTTCACCTAATTTAATTAGAGCGTTTACATAATCTTGTTTTTGCTCAAAGGCTGTTTGATCAAAGAGTAGTAATGTACCCAAAGTCATGCAAGAAAAGCTACCAGTCATCGCAAAACCACCATCATTGGAACGTGTTGGCATTAAGAATAAAAAGCTGTTTTCTTCTTTTTGGCTTATTTGTGCCAGTTGTCCTTCTTCGGCACAAGTAATCGCTAAATGATGAATTGTTTCAACCACTTGATTAGCTACTTCAACTGCCGCTAAACTTTCAGGACTATTTCCACTTCTTGCAAACGAAACTAGCAATGTTGGTTCGTCTTTAATCAGATAATCTTCTGGTTTGGCCACAATATCCGTTGTTCCAATACTTTCGAATGAAAAGGCTTGTGTGTCGCCGTGTGCTCGGAGATAAGGTACAACCGTATCACCGACATATTGCGAAGTCCCTGCTCCTGTAAAAATTACTCTTGTTCGTTTTCCTTGCGCTTTGGCTTGGACTTCTTTTAAAAAGTTTTCCAAAGCTGTTTGATTTTCATGATAAAGTGTCACGGTTTCTTGCCAAAGCTCAGGTTGCTGACGAATTTCACGTGTCGTGATTTCCGCTCCTAGTTGTTCTAGTTCTTCTTTTTCTGCTGTAAACATACTTAACTCTCCTAACTATTCCGAATATGGCGTATCTGATAATGAAATTGGTCTGCTCGTGCCACACTCAACGTAAATTCAATAATTTCATTTTTCATGTTATATGTCTGGCGTGCTAAATGAAGGACTGGCGCTCCTTCCGGAATCATCAATAATTTGGCATCTTCTTTTGACGCAATGCTAGCGTATAATTCTTCATCAGCTAAACGAACGGTTTGCTTAAAATCTTCCGAAAATAGATCATATAATGGCTTGCTACGTAGTAATTGATCCGTGAGTGATAAGAAAAATTTCACAGGCAAGTATGTGTCTTCAACCATTAATGGCTCGTTATCAGCAATCCGCAACCGACTTAATTTAAAAACTGCCTCTCCTAACGAAAGATTCAAATGCTGACAAATAAATTTATCCGCTTCCAATTTTTCGAAGGATAATATACGGGTATGTGGTTTTCGACCCAGCCCTTTCATTTGTTCTGTAAAACTATATGCGCCAGCTAAATCAGCGGCCTCTTTTTTTATATCTGAAACAAATGTTCCTTTGCCATGACGACGATAGATGGAACCTCTATTTTCTAGTTCTTGTAGCGCTAACCGGACCGTCGTCCGACTCACTCCATATTGTGCAGTCAATTCACGTTCAGAGGGCAACTTGTCATGAGGAATCATGCATGTTTCGATTCGTTCCTGCAGCAAATCAACAAGTTGATGATACAAAGCTTTGTTTTTAAAGGCATTTTCCATAACTTTCTCCTTTACCCTAACTGGTTATAACCACAAACCAATAGTACGGTGGTTTTTTTTATTTTGTCAATAAAAAGTATTAATAAATATCTTCATACCGCTATAACCTTGAAATGATAACGTTTACATTTTTTTATTTTTCTTTATTGTAATATTTTTTTCCTCAAGAAATCATTTTTTTATAAAAAACCATCCTTAAATATGATACCAGTTGCTGGCTTTATTTTAAATAGACAAAAAAGAGTATGAGACAAAAATCACTTTAAATTTTTGTCTCATACTCAAAATCTGAAAAACAGTTCTATCCCGACTTCTTCGTTTCTATTGTTTGGTTCTGGCAACAACTAACAAGTAACTGATTTTACGAAATCCATGACAATATTCATTATCGAGCATATTCAATCCTTCTGCTAATTTTCGTATAAGATAAATATTGATTGAATGTGTTGACACAACGAAAGGCCGTCCTATTCGCATATTGATCATAATAACGCTTGGTATACCACTGAAATTCTTTCGTCCAAGGTTTGACATGGCCAGTAAAGTGGATAATGGATGGTGCTCTTCTCGTTTCTTCATATTGTTTTTCTCCATAAATAGTTGGATGTTTTTTCGCTTTTGACAGAATATAACCTTGGGCGTTCCACTTAGGATGCAACAGGGTCCAACGGTCGTGTAAAACCGCATTCAATGCATCTTGATCATGGAAACGTAATTTATCTGGATTTTCTTCAATAAATCTTAAGACTTTAGTGGTTACATCTAAATTCAACCATTTTTTAACATCGATTAGCAACAAGCCTGAGTTAAAATAACACATAGATTCTGCAGGAATCGCCATTTTTTCCAAACGTTGATGGAACCCTGCATCTTCAACAGCGGCGATGATATTTTCACCTAAATCAACTGTCCATAATTTTGCGACATCATCTAAGGCAATCATGTCACAATCCATATACAACAGCCGTTCGATCTGGCTTCCTCTAAACAGCTCTGGAATAGCAATCCTGTAGTAAGCTGTTTTGGGAATTTGTTCACTGGTTACAACATTTTTGAAAAAATGGGGGTTGATTTTTAAAAATGTTAACTCTGCATTGATTTGGGTATGTTTAATCGTAAAATACAGTAGTTGCTTGCTTTCAAAATTGATATTGTCATCAATCACATAAAAATGAACAGCTGCTGCTGAAGGACTATTTTTTAAAATTGAAACAAACATAGCAGCAAGATGCGGTACAAAGTTGGTATTGCAACAGGAGACAATCGCTAATTCTTTTCTATTTTCCATTTCTTGCACCTACTTTCTTTAACTTGTTTAGATAAAGAGCTGTATAAGGATGATTTTCTAACGTATTCCAAGGTTTATCGTGTCCAGTAAAATGAATAATCGCTGGCTCTTGATTTCCCGCTGTATATAATTTTTGATAGGCTTCATTAGGCGCTTCATGACGATTAAAAACTAAAGACGTCTGCATATTCCATCTTGGTTCTAGAGCTAGCCAATCTTCATAAAGAACAGCGTTTAAAGCATCTTGATCATGATAAACTATGCGGTCCCCATTTTCTTCTAGATACTGAATTGTTTTTTGCGTGATTGCTTTCTCGTTCCATCGGTCAATATCAATCATCATAACTCCTGAATTAAAATAATAATCGGAGGAATCGATGCCCAAACGTTTCAAGGCATATGCTTGACCAGGATCAATAACCGCACCAATCGTTTGGTTCACTAATGGCGTATCATACAACTGGACAATATCATCTAAAACCAGCGTATCTGCATCTAAATAAAGAACCTTTTTATAGCTATATTTTTGTAAAAGTGACGGTAAAGAAATGCGTAAGTATGCGGTCGTTGTAATATGATCACTCACTAAAAAATTTTGATAGACTTCTTTGTCTGCTGTTAGAAATTCAACAGTCGCATTTTGTGAGTTACTACTAACCGTTTCTTGGAGTGCTTTTTTGCTAGATAGCGACAGCCCATCATCAATCACATAAAAATGAACAGGTCTCTCCGCATGACAATTTTCTAAAACAGTTGTCATCATTACATTCAAATAAGGAGCATAATTTTCGTCTGAAGCTGTCACAATTGGCACAATCTTCTGATTTTTTCTCATCAAAACCACTCTCCTCTTTTATTTTTATAGCTAAGTTCCTATTCAGAATAGGCCCTGAAAAACTTACCTGCAAATCATATGCTCATTATTTTATAATATAATTATAATAAAAATATATTTTATGGCTATAAAATAATTTTGTTTTCCGTTAACAACTATTAAAAAAACAACATTTCTCTTACTTTATCCTCAAAAATACTATTTATTTAATACTTGTTTTACTAATTTTTTTATCTAAAAATTCGCCTGTTGTATTTTCTGTTGATGGTAATTTTAAAATGTACAGCGAAACTTAATATAAATTCTAAACTGACTTCTTACTCAATAAAAGAGCGAAAAAGCCTGGGACAAAAATCACTTTGGATTTTTGTTCCAGGCTCAAAACCTGATAAATGGCGGAAACAGAACCAATTGCTTCGAAAATAAACGACTCTGTTCTGACCTCTTTCACTTCATATATGATTCTCTTTCCCTTCCAAAAGTTATCCTTCTTAAATGATCTATGGCGTAGTCGGATAATTTTGGACTGTCGTTTGATTGCCATTTTGACTAAACAAGCTGGTTGATTGTGCATTTTTTTGTTTTTCTACTTCTAAGACTTTGTTTTTTTCAAAAGCCACATCATAGTTGTAGTCCTTTGGTTGCACTTCTTGGAATCCTTGTGGTTTATAAAAACGTAAAAGGTTTTCCTGATTTAATTTGTCAGATAAACTTAACGATTTTTTCACCCAATCGTTATCTTTCGTGACTTCTGCTTTTAACTCTGCTGGAACTTGGTCTAATTTTTTTCCTTGATTATTGTAGATTTCCCCACCTAGATAAGAAAATTGAGGCGTTACAAAATCGCCATTTCTAAAAGGAACCACTTGTTTATATTGAGGAGATAAAAGGTCCGTGCCAAAATGGATATAATTTTTATCATCGACACCTAAAAGATGGTACAGTGTCGGTAAAACGTCAATTTCCCCACCATATTCGTGCATGATTTTCCCTTGCGTATAGCCTGGCATGTAAAACATCAAAGGTACTCTTTGCAATTGCGCATTGTCATAGTTTGTCCACGTTTTTGGATCGCGGTTGAAGGCTTTACATAAGTCCTTGTTGTTCGCATCTGAAATACCGAAGTGGTCACCATAAATAACAAAAATAGAATGATTGTATAAACTTGTTGTTTGCAAGTAATGGAAAAATTGTTCTAGCGATTGATCCAAATAGTGCGCTGTTCGAACATAATCATCCACAATCGAATTGCCTGTGTTCAATTTAGGAAACGGGAAGTTTTGGTCATCCGTATAATAAGGGGTATGATTGGTCACAGTTAAAAACTTCGCATAGAATGGCTGCTGTAAATGCTCAAGCTCACTAGCTGATTCACGCAACAATTGTTTATCTAAAATACCGTAACCTAGCATTTTGTCATCTTTTGAAAAATATGACCGATCAAAAAAGTATTGATAACCTAAGTTTTTATACACATGGTCCCGATTCCAAAAACTCCCCACATTCCCATGGAAAACAGCGGTTGTATAGCCTTTTTGTCCTAAAACTGCAGGAGCCGCTTCGAAAGTATTGTCTGATCCTAATTGTGTAAAAAGAGAGCCTTGCGGGAGCCCGAATGTTCCTGTTTCCAACATATTCTCCGCATCACTCGTTTTTCCTTGCCCTACTTCATGAAAGAAATTATCAAAACTGATTGTCGCTTTGTTTTGATAGAGCTGATTTAAAAACGGTGTAACCTCTTGGCCTTGGACTTTCATATTAATCAAAAATTGTTGAAAACTTTCTAAATGAATCACAAATACATTTTTTCCTTTGGCAATTCCGGCATACTGTGGATTAAGCGGTAAATTGTTTTGCTTGGTAAATTTCATGATTTCAGGTAATTCGTTTGAACTAGCTTCTGCTCTTATCTCATTTGACATGGCTGTTTTGACACCATCGATGGCTGTGAATGCATCCAAGCCAAGATATTTTACAATATAATTACGGTCAAAAATTCTTTGAAGCAATTGAGGACGATCGGTTTCGCTTAAAAATAAGTTAACCGAAAAGAGCAAAACACTTAAACAACTAATTGAGATCGCCAATCTTCTGTTGATAGGTTTGGTCACAAAGACTTGATGATTCCGTCGCTGTTTAAAAGAGTAAAATACCAAAACGAGCAGCACTAAAGTATCTAGCCAATAAAAGACATCGTGGACTCTCATTAAAGCAAGTAAATCACCAGAAATCCCTTCTGAAACTTTTGAAAAGCCAAAAACAGATTGGATGGTAATAAAGTCAGTGAATTCACGATAAAAAATAATATTCAAATATAAAATTAATGTATTTAAAACATTTAAAAGAGTTAAGCTAAGCATAAATGTTTTATGCTTTTTAAAATACAAACTAAAGCCAAATAATAACAGCGTAGTAGCAACTGGATTGAACCATAAAATTTCTCGCTGGAGACTGCCCTTAACGCCCAATGAGAAATCTAGGTAATACGCCAGAATCGTTTTTGCCCAAAAGAGTAAAACAAAAAATAAAAAGAGTCCTAATCGGTTATTTATTTTTTTCATCTAAGTTTGTCTTCCTTTCCCTTCAAAAAAAATCTTGATTTGTTAAAAATAAAACCTAACTCTGCGCAATGACTTTTTCGCTAGCGGAGAATTGGATAAATAACTTAAAAAGATAATCGCAATGGCGCAACATCCAAATAAAAGCCATACGTTTGTAAAAGGTGTTCGAGTAAGCGAACTAGTAATAGGCTTTGTAATTAAAAGACTTGGTAGCGCAACCCCTAAAGAATTGCCAATTTGCTTACATGTCACCGCAATGGCTGCTGCCGTTCCTGACTGAGAAAGTGGCATTCCTTCAATCGCTGTAATGGTAATCGGTGAATTTAACATCCCAAACCCAATGCCTAAAAAGATATAAATAACAAATAAAATAATCATAGGCGTTGTTTTAGTTACAAATAATTGTAAAAAGCTAACAGCCAACATTGAAATACCACAAAGCATAATAGGACGTTTCGTTCCTATTCTCCCTACCATTTCGCCAGCTCTCGGTGCAACAAGAAAACTAACAAAAGCCAAAGGAATGGTTGATAAGCCAGCTTCCAACGGGCTGAAGCCTCTCATCTCTTGCAAATATAGCGTGTTTAAAAATAAATAGCCGTTATATATGATAAAGCCAAAAATAGCTAAAAAAGAAGCCGATGTAAATGGAATAGATAAAAAGAAGCGCGGGTTGATTAACGGATTGTCAATGTTATATTCATAAATAAAGAAAATGACAATGGCTAAGCAGCCGATTATCCCAGTACTTAAAATATCTGGCGCGAAAAGCCCTTTTCTAGGTAGTCCGATAATGGAATAGATAGAACTAAATAGAAAAAGAATCATCAATGCTTGACCAACAAAATCATTTTTCACCGTTTTCTCTACTTTTGACTCAGGTACAAACTTTTGTGTAAGGATGATTGCCGCAGCAATGATCGGTACATTTACAAAAAAGACATACCGCCAGCTAAAATAAGAAACAATTAGTCCGCCAATAATCGGGCCCATGCCTAAGGAAATCCCTGTAACAGAGCCCCACAAGCCAATTGCTTTCGCACGTTCTAACTTTTCGGTAAATACCTGTGTAATAATAGACATTGCTACCGGATTTAACATAGAACCACCAATCCCTTGCAACATGCGAAACGCAATCAATTGCCCTGGGGTTTGCGAAATCCCACATAGGAAAGACGCTAAACCAAAACAGGCTAAGCCCAATTGAAGGACTCGTTTACGGCCAATTCGGTCTGCTGTAGACCCAGATAACAATAATAAGGATGCTACCATTAAAGTGTACCCATCTGTTACCCACTGTAATGTAGACAGATTCGTGTGAAAATCACTTTGAATGGATGGTAACGCCACATTGACAACCGTAACATCCATGGTCACTACAAACAAACTCATGCAACAAGTATACAAAATAACTTTTTTTCTATCGATCATAAAAACAGTCCTTTCTAGCAACTACATAAAACAGGAAAAGCAACAATGACACTTAAACTTCTAACGACACGATTATCGCAAGTACTCACGTATCAACAGTTCTTTATATTGCTTGCCATTTAGTTATTTTATACTTAAAAAAGTAAATCTTTAGATAGCCAAACTATACACCAGAACCCTTTTAAATTGAACCGTAATAGATACGATTTATCGATTCTTAAGTTATTAAATAATTGAACATTCCGTTCAGAAATATCGAACAGTCCCATAATTGAGCATCTCTTTTAAACAATGAACATCAAAAATAACCTTATCCGCAGCAGAAGTAAATCTAAGCGAATAAAGCTATTTTTGGTAACTATTCCAAAGTAATTTTAATGGCTAAGTCTCTAGCAACTTTTGTAAAGTTGCCTTGATTTGACCAGGTTGGACAAAAACCGAACTGGAAACATTTCGGTATAAATAAAATTTTTGTTTTCGTTCAATCGGTAAAAAGAAGAGTTTAGAATCAATTTCCTGCAGTTGTTCTTTCCGAAGAGAGATTACCGCATAAACTCCTTTACTTTTTTCAATGAGACGAGTAAGCATCAACGTATCGTAGCAACAAACAAGCGGACTTGTTAATTGCAACATTTCTAGCACACTCTTGGTAGCTTCTAAATGATCTAAGTGATGCGGCAAAAATAGAAATGGATAGTTGGTCAAACAGGTGAAGCCTTCTTCCTCAATTTCTTGTTTAATTGACCTGTAATTTCATAGCTCTCTTTATTTTCTTGTATTTTAATATTTTTATATACCTTTTTTTCTGTTCTACTTGTTTTTTTTGTATCTTCATTATTGGGATTAACTAAATATTCTTTTTCAAGCGTCATGGTTTTGTCCTTGTTGAAAAAAATTGAACCTTTCGTTAGGTCTTCTTCCTTTTCAATAATCGTGGTGAGTATTAAAGGAAACGAACTGGCATTCAAAAGATTGCCGTTTTCTTTTTTGTTATTACTACAACCTACCAAAAACATGAAAAAAATAATACAACTAAAATACCCGATTTTTTTCATGATTACTCCCTCCTATTACATAAAGTTAGAATAGCTATTGTTCATTAATATCGACAATTCTTTGCGCCGTGCTTGAACCATTGGTAACGTAGCCTCCATAAGTACAGATATATCCTCTTATGTTTGGATCTTCTCCGTAGTCTTGCCAACGTTGAAGTTTTAGATTTCCTCTAAATTGACCATCATCATACCAATAGTAATTAGGTATACTTGCACCTTTTCTTATTGTAATGGTTTGGTAAATAAACTTAGTCGTTGTCCTACTTAAAGAATAATTTGTATCAGAAATGAATTATCTCTTGGATCATAAGGTGGCACTTTTTCAAACTCAGGAAGTTTTCTCTGTATTTGTACTTCAGGAGTATTCGCAAAGTAATCTACTATCTTGACAGTTATTAAAAGAATCACTACCCTCAAAACTATAGCAAACATAAAAATTATTCCATTCTAATTCTTCCATAATTATCATGTCCTTTTACAATTAATATACTTATTTTATCGTATATATTTTAAAAGGAAAAGAACACTATTTAAATAGCAAACGATTCTTAATTAAGTTTACTACTATTTTCTTGTATTCTTATAGCACCAACAGTCCTGCTATTTATTGGTTACTTGCTAAAATACTTATCTGTGCTCTTTGTATTTATTTCTTTTTGATTGAATATAAAAGACAAAAATCCTGTAACTATGGCCCTGAATAATTGATTTGCCAATACTATCACCCCATTCTGCTTCTTCTCCAATTTCAACTGATATTGACAAACTAACGTAGTTTTTGTTTCTTGATCCAAGCACTTAACTGAAATTTTGGTTTTCAGTACTCCCTCTTTTTATCTTTCTAAATTTCCTCACACCTTCAATTTTCAAAAGATTTCTGAATCATTGTCCAAAAACCTAATTTTCACACTTATGTGACTTCAAAAAAAAGTCAAAGTGAATTTCCACTTAATTACACACAAAAACACCCTCTTGCTGAGCAAGAGGGTGTTCGTTTGTCGAATAGTAAAGATTAACGACGGATTTCTTTGATACGAGCTGCTTTTCCGTGTAATGCGCGTAAGTAGTAAAGTTTTGCACGACGTACTTTACCGTAGCGAACCACTTCAATTTGAGCAACACGTGGTGTGTGTAATGGGAATGTACGTTCCACACCAACACCATTTGAAACTTTACGTACTGTATAAGTTTCGCTGATTCCAGCACCACGGCGTTTAATTACAACACCTTCGAATAACTGGATACGTTCACGAGTACCTTCGACTACTTTCGCATGAACGCGAACAGTGTCACCAGGGCGGAACGCAGGAATATCCGTACGTAATTGTTCTTGTGTTAATTCTTGAATTAATGGATTCATTTTATCCTTCTCCTTATTCCCAAATATTCTTATGGTCACTTCTGCCACAGCGGAATATTGTAATAGTTAGAGCGCATTGCACTCACCAAATTAGTTTACCACAGACAAAATAAGCTGTAAAGAGAATTTTCTTGAAAGTTCCCTTATTTTTGCTCTTCTTGTTTAATTTCTTCTAATAACTTCAACATTTCAGGCGTCATTTCTACTGATTCCAACATGTCAGGTCGACGCAAAAAGGTCCGTCGTAATGATTCTTTTAGTTGCCATTCTGCAATTAATTTATGGTTACCATTCGTTAGCACGGCAGGGACTTCCATATCGTTGAAAATAGCAGGTCTGGTATATTGTGGGTGCTCTAATAGGCCAGTGGAATGTGAATCCGTTTGTGCAGAAAGATTGTTACCTAAGACATCAGGTAATAAACGGACTGTCGCATCAATCATGACCATTGCGCCTAATTCGCCCCCTGTTAAAACGTAATCCCCCAATGAAACTTCATCTGTAACCATCGTGCGAATTCGCTCATCATAGCCTTCATAATGTCCACAAATAAAAACTAAATGTTCTTCTTGTGAAAATTCCTCGGCCATTTTTTGATTAAACGGTTTTCCTGCTGGATCTAATAAGATGACCCGTTTTGGTTGCTGGTTTGTCTCTTCTTCAATTGCTTTTAGGTTATCATAGATCGGTTGTACTTTTAAAAGCATCCCCGCGCCACCACCATACGGATAATCATCGACCGTTTGGTGTTTGTTATCTGAAAAATCGCGAAAATTAGAGACATTCAATTCTAATAACTGCTTTTCCCGAGCTTTCCCAATAATTGATTCCCCCATTGGTCCTTCAAACATTCTAGGAAAAAGAGTTAATACATCAATTCTCATCGTCAATCAATCCTTCTGGAATGTCCACATCAATCCGTTGATTTTCGACATCGACTTTTGTAACAACGCCTTCAATATACGGTAAAAGTAAATCTTTTTTCTTTGGTCGTTGGACGACCCACACATCATTCGCACCAGGAGATAAAATTTCTTTAATTTTTCCCAGTTCACTACCGGTTTCATCATAAACAGTGGCACCAATGATTTGGTGATAATAAAATTCGTCCTCTGCCAATTCAGCGAGATTGTCTTTTGCAACTTTTAAAATACCGTCACGATATTTTTCAACATCATTGATATTTGGATGTCCTTCAAAGCTTAAAATGTCAAAATTCTTATGCTTGCGGTGGGACTTCACGACCAATTCAATTGGTGCTTTTTTCTCTTGAAATAGCAGTAACGTTGCCCCTTTTTGATAACGTTCTTCTGGAAAATCCGTTTTCGAAATGACCCGAACTTCCCCTTTGATTCCTTGTGTGTTCACAATTTTTCCTACATTTAAATAATCTGTCACGTGAAAGCCTCTCTTCCTTGTATTTCATCTTTCCTATTCTACCATTTCTTACGCGCAAATTCTATGAAAAAACAAAGGCCAACTTTTCTAGTCAGCCTTTGTTTTTATTAATTCGTTAAACCAGTTAATGTGCCATAAATTAAAAATAAATTCAATAACGTCAAGGCAATTGCAATAATCCAAGCTAAAAATTTCACCCACGCTGGATTCGCAAATTGGCCCATTAATTTTTTATCACTTGTATACATCGTTAAAGGAATAATCGACACTGGCAAAGCAATACTTAGGAAAACTTGCGTATAAAGCAACAAGTCTTCAACAGCCGTTTCGCTACCGCCATAAATAATGACACAGATAATGACTGGCACAATTGCTAACAAACGAGTTAACACTCGTCGTGCCCACAACGGCATTTTTAAATGGATAAAGCCTTCCATTACAATTTGTCCTGACAGCGTACCTGTAATCGTTGAATTTTGACCCGAAGCCAGTAAAGCAATTGCAAAAAGAATACTTAACACTGGGCTAGCAATATTACCAACAATATCTGGATTTTTCAGAGCATCAAATAAATCAACAAATTTACCTAATTCACTGTTGGTTCCATAAAATAATGCTCCTCCTAAAATTAACAACAAACAATTTACGACAAAAGCGACAGTTAATTGAATATTTGAATCCCAAGTAGTGAAACGAATTGCTTTGGCTTTCTCAGCATCATCGTTACGATCAAATTTCCGAGCTTGCGCAATGGAAGAATGCAAATATAAGTTATGAGGCATGACTGTCGCTCCAACGATTCCCAAGGCTAAAAATAACATGGATTTATCTGTCGCTATTTTTGTGTCTGGAATAAAACCTCGTAATACTTCACCAACATTTGGATCTGCTAATGCCACTTCATAAGCAAAAACAAAAAAGATGACTGCAATTAAACAAGAAACAATTGCTTCGATTTTGCGAAAGCCTAACTTTGTCAGTAGCAAAAGTAATAAAACATCAAACGTTGTTATCAACACACCAATTAATAATGGAAAACCAAATAATAATTGCAAAGCAACGGCACCACCAATTACCTCAGCGATATCTGTTGCCATTATGGCTAACTCCGTCACCACCCACAAGGCAACGCCCGTTCGTTTACTTGTATGCTCTCTAGTCGCTTGGGCTAAATCCATTCCTGTCACGATTCCTAAGCGCGCAGCCATACTTTGTAGTAACATGGCAACTAAACTAGAAAGCAAAATCACACTAAGTAACGTGTACTTATATTCCGCTCCGCCAGCAATTGACGTAATCCAATTTCCTGGATCCATATAACCAACAGCCACTAAAGCGCCAGGTCCGCTATAGGCTAACAAAGTTCGCCAAAAGCTTGCGTTTTTAGGTACCTCGACGGTATTATTTATCTCTTCTAAACTAGGTCCATTTGCATAATTAAGCATTTTTTCCGTTTTCTTTTCTTTCATCCAACATCCCTCAATCTATCTTGTTCACACATTTCACTTTTAGGTACACCTAAAACTAGTTAACATAATTATAGTCTTCTTATTCTTCGTTGTAAACTGTTACATTCTAATTTTTTAAGCACTTTCGCTATAAATCGTTTGGTTTTTACCAAAAAATCCCTTACACTTATTTTATCATAGATCGGAGGTTATGAGGATGAAGTTAGATATGGTCGGTATTATCGTCAACGATATGACACAAGCACTCTCTTTTTACCAAACGCTAGGTTTTAACGTGCTGGGAGAAGCTTCGCCCGATTACACAGAATTACAAAACAATGGCGTCAGGATTTCTTTAAATTCACTACAAATGATTACTGGTGTCTATGGGTTTGCGCCTAGCCAGCAAGGCGATAAAATCGAACTTGCTTTTCTTTGTGAAACGGCCGCAGAAGTTGATAACACCGTGAAAAAAATGAGCCAAGCTGGTTACATTGTTTTTAAAGAACCTTGGAATGCACCTTGGGGCCAACGATACGCAATCATTAAAGACGTGGATGCAAATTTAATTTCACTCTTTGCCCCTCTATAATATTACTAAAAAATGCGCCACTTTCGTTTCTTTTACTCTCTTTCGAAAGATCAGTGCAGAATGGGTCTTAAGTAGGATGTCTTTTCTGTCTCTTTTTTTGTATAATAAACTTATCAAATGATGTGTATCTTACAACTTTGTTCGTTTGCAGAAAGAACAAACGATGTTTTTTATTGATAAAAAGTTATATACTAAAAGTACGATGAGTATAACTAAAGGAGATGAGAAATGTGAGTGTTACCCTATCTAGAAAAATTGTTAATATTATTTCCATTTTGGGCATTGTTGCAACCATAATTGCAACCATCTATTTTATCCGATTAGGTGTCTTCAAGGACATCAATGCACTAAGAGGACTAGTAGGGCAATCTGTCATTCTCGGTCCGATTATTTTCATGTTAATTCAGATTATTCAAGTGGTTATTCCGATTATTCCTGGTGGTGTTAGCTGTGCTGCAGGGGTCTTGATTTTCGGGCCAACAATGGGCTTCGTCTATAATTACGTTGGTATTGCACTTGGCTCTATTATCATTTTCTTATTAGGTCGTAATTATGGGAAACCATTCATTATGAGCCTTGTCAGTGATAAAACATATAACAAGTATATCGGTTGGTTAGACAATGAAAAACGTTTTGAACGATTGTTTGCTTTAGCAATTTTCTTCCCGATTGCACCGGATGATGCGCTTTGTTTAATGGCCGGTTTAACAAAAATGTCTGTGAAAAAATTTACTCTGATTATTTTATTAGCAAAACCTGCTTCTATCTATTTATATAGTCTTGCGTTAATTTATGGCGGTACATTTTTAACTAGCTTACTGGGAATGTAAAATAAATAAAAAAGCGAACGGACTAAATCAAAACTCTGCCTGTGTCAGTTTGATTTAGTCCTTTTATTATGGAATTTTGGTAGAAACTGGGGGACTTTTGATGTTTAGTTATTTTAAAAATAGTATTGTGAATACGGTAGATTTTCTTAAAGGAACAACGGCGTATTTTCGCGACGTGCTCTTGATGCACGGATTTATGTTATTCGTTCTATTGCCTTTATTGACAAGTTTGTCCAAATTGGTACTCAAAGAAGGTGGGATTGATTATATTTCCTACGATAACTTAGGGGCAATTGCTACGCAACATCCCTATGTCCTTTTGACTTTTCTACTAATTGGGCTGTTAATTTTACTGGCGCTCTTTTTTGAATTTACCTTTTTATTGCTTAGTGTTTATTTTATTAAGAAAAAGCAACCAATTACTCTAACGCAATTATTGCACGGCACCTTGCTTCAGATCAAAAAAGTTCGAGGAATTACCTTTCTGTTTTTCCTGGCATATTTCTTTTTGATTTTACCATTAAGTGGGTTAACCTTCCGCTCTTATTTATTAACAAGAGTTAAGATTCCAGCCTTTATCTTAGATTTTATTTTTGCAAATCGCGTCATTATTATTATTGGTTTCGTATTGTTAGAACTGATTATCTTATATTTAGCGATTCGACTTGCTTTTGCCCTTCCAGAGTTGATTTTACGTGATGTTGGTTTTCGTGAGTCTTTAAAACGTAGTTGTCAAATTACAAAGCGACGCTTTTTCCAGATTTTAGGACAATTTATTATCATTGGTGGAACTGTTTTAGGGATTTTTACGGCTGGCTATTTCTTGATATTTTTAGGTCAAACCGCCGTCGAAACGTTTAAACCTGAGTGGTCTTTACCTAGCGCTGTCATCGCTATGACGCTCCTTCAGGTTATGATGCTCTTAAACTTGGTGTTGTCTAGTGTTGCTATTTTTTACATTATTGTTGATGATATGGAGGATGAAGGGATTTTGCCTGACACGCCAGAATGGTTCACCCCGAAATCAGAGGTTCGGGTAGAATGGACCACCTTCAGAGTCGTTCTTTTTTGTTTGATTGCAATCATCTTCGGAATTGGTGTAGGCACCTATAATACGAATTACTTAAGTCATACACCTGACCGAAAACCGGTTACCATCTCCCATCGTGGTGTTAATGGTAACAATGGCGTTCAAAACACCTTGGACTCTTTAATCGAGACCAATAAGGCAAAACCTGATTATGTTGAAATGGATATTCAAGAAACCAAAGACCATCAATTTATTGTCATGCACGATTTTAATTTACGGGCGTTAACGGGCGTTAATAAACGACCGAATCAATTAACACTTAAAGAATTAACGAATATGAATGTCACAGAAAATGGTCAAACTGCTAAAATGGTTTCTTTCGATGATTATTTAGCCAAAGCCAATCAATTAAAACAACGTTTATTAATTGAAATCAAAACCACGCCTCAAGATAGCCCTGATTTAGTACAGCGCTTTGTCAAACAATACCGTGAAAATATTTTAGAAAACGGCCATATCCTTCATACCTTAACCTATGATACGGCGATGGCCTTAAAGAAAGAAGAACCACGCTTTTATGTAGGCTACGTTATTCCTTTCAACATTGTGGGACCGCCTAAAATGCCAGTTGACTTTTTTACTATGGAATACAGTACAATGAATCGTAACTTTGTAAATGCCGCTCATCATGATGGGAAAAAGGTTTATGCTTGGACAGCAAATGATGAAGATGTTATGACACGAATGATTTTTTATGGCGTCGATGGCATCATTACCGATCAGCTCAGTCTACTGAACGAAACAATGAAAACCGATTTAGAAAATCCAACATACTCCGATAAACTGTTGAATTTCGCTATTGGAATGGGTTAAAAAAAGAGCGTGGGACAAAAATCACTTTGGATTTTTGCTCCACGCTCAAAAACTGATAAACGGCGGGAACAGAAGCAACTCCTTCGGAAATAAGCCGGAATTATCCAAAAATTAAAGAACAATTTTCGGAAATTCCTTCTTATTTCTCGGAATTAAACGCTTCTGTCCCGACCTCTTTTACGTTCATGTTAGTTGTTTTTACCAAAAATTCTTAAGAAAGCTAAGAATAAGTTGATGAAGTCAAGGTATAATTGTAATGCGAAGAAAACGGCCATCCCAGTACCTGCTTGATCACCTGTTTGCGCATAGACTTGGCGTATACGTTGGTTATCATAAGCAGTAATCCCTGAGAAAATTAGAACCATTAAAATGGAAATAAAGAATTCTACAGCATTACTGTGTAAAAGGAACATATTTAGCAACATCGCAATGATAATTCCGATTAAGGCACTATAAGCGGCATGACCAACTGCTGATAGGTCTTTCTTCGTAAAGACACCTACTAATGACATCGCGCCAAAGGTAGCTGCTGCACTTAAAAATGCGCCGGCCACTGTTCCACCAGTATACATTAATAACGTCACGGATAAAGTGACACCATTTAATAATGCATACGCAACAAATCCTGCAATCGCAATGGTTGGATTCTTCTGTGCTTTTGCGCCTAGATATAAAACTAAGCCAATTTCAACAAGCCAAATCATCCAAAAAGCTAAGCTTGATTGGAATAAAGTAGCTAGAACGGGTAAAAAGACAGTTGTCATTGCATAAGCCATGATTGCGCTAATACCAATTCCTAACGCTAAAAATCCGTAAATTTTGGCATAAAATTTATTCAAACCTGTGCCAGTTTGGATATACTCTTGATTATTCATAAGTTAAAGTCCCTTCTTTCTCTGTTAGTTCATCAATCGTCACTTGGGGTGGTTGAACCATCACCACTGCATCTAACACGCGATTTTCTTGCTCATTAACAGCCTCAACTGAAATGGTAATCACATCTTTCATTTTGTCGACTTTGATTACTTCTAATTGGAAAGTCAATGTTTCGTAATGAAAAACGGGTTCCACAAAGTTCACAGAGAAATTCACAACATGTGAACCTGGTCCTGGTAAATGTTTTGAAATCGCACTAGTGATAATTCCCATCAGCATAATTGATGGTACGATTGGTTTTTCATATTCTGTTTTTTGGGCATAATCATGTTGGATATATAAAGGATTCGCATCATTGGTCAAGCCCAAGTAAAGTAATAAGTCCTTGTCTTCAATTGACTCTGTCAAGGACAACGAATCTCCCTCTTCGATATCTTCGATGGTTTTGCCTAATTTTCTCGGTTTTCCGATATTCAAATTAGTACACCTCCGTTATTGATAAGATAATTGTACCAAAATGTACTTAAAAGGCAAGTTAAAAAGTAGTCTTTAAAGGATGTTTAAACAAAACCAACTTATCTACCATGCTAGATTTTAAAAACAAACAACGGAACAGGAGCAGCTTCTTATTTTTTGAAGCCAGATACCCCTGTCCCGATTTTGTTTCTTTTTATTATAAAACGTTTCTAGTTGTGTTACTTAGTAATGTTTCGTAAGCTTGTTCAAATTTCTGAACATCGCCAGCGCCCATAAAGACCACCACTGCATTTTCAAAATCTAGTAAAGGTGACACATTATCTTCGGTAATTACTTGTCCACCTTTTTGAATTTTTTCACCTAAATCTTCAATGCGTACCTCGCCTTGTGTTTCACGCGCAGAGCCAAAAATATTACATAAGAATACTTCATCTGCTAAATCCAGTGCTTCAGCAAATTCATCCATTAAGGCAATTGTTCGTGTAAATGTATGTGGCTGGAAGACAGCAATAATTTCTTTGTCAGGATATTTTTGACGAGCGCCATCAATCGTTGCTTTAATTTCAGCTGGATGGTGCGCATAATCATCAACAATAATCATGTCACTGACTTTTTTCTCGCTAAAACGACGTTTTACACCTTTAAAACTTAGCATTTCTTCTGCGACTTTTTGCATATCAAGTTTTTCAAAATAAGCCACAGCAATCACACCTAGCGCATTCATGATATTGTGATGGCCAAATGCTGGTAAGACAAAATGACCTACAAAATCATCCTTGTGATAAACATCAAAAGATGAGCCTTCCGTTGTTCGTTGAATATTTCGTGCTTGGATATCATCCTCTTCACTGACGCCATAATAATAAACTGGCACTTCTGATTCTAACTGACGAAGATACTTATCATCACCATAAGCAAAAATTCCTTTTTTGACTTGATGAGCCATTGTTTGGAACGCTGAAAAAACGTCCTCAATGCTCTTGTAGTAATCTGGATGATCAAAATCGATATTGGTCATAATCGCATAATCTGGTGAATAAGCCAAGAAATGACGGCGATACTCACACGCTTCAAATGCAAAGAAATCAGCATCTGGTTCGCCGTGGCCAGTGCCATCACCTATTAAATAACTAGTTGGATTGATACCACTTAATACATGTGCTAGCAAACCAGTCGTACTTGTTTTCCCGTGTGACCCTGTTACAGCAATGCTTGTATAGGGTTCGATAAAACGAGCAATGAAATCGTGGTAACGAATTACTTCTGCGCCTAATTCGATGGCGCGGGCGATTTCCTCATGGGTATCTGGAAAAGCATTTCCAGCAATAACAATCATGTCTTTATCAATATTATCTGCATTAAATGGTAAAATAGGGACACCTGATTTTTCAAGATCCCGTTGTGTAAAGAAATACTCTTCTACATCTGATCCTTGAACGTTGTAGCCTTTTTGGTGTAAGACCAACGCTAATGAGCTCATGCCAGAACCTTTAATTCCGACAAAATGGTATAATTTGTTCTCTTGATTTCCCATTATAATCCTCTTCTCTGTCACTATATAAAACATACCTTTTTTAAAAAAATTTCAATCATACGAGATTCATTATCGTATAAAACAAAAAAATAATCAACTATTAAAACAGAATAAAAAACTTACATGTTTCAAATCCACATGCAAGTTTCATCTCTTAACTAAAATATTTACTGTTTTCTAATACAGAACTTGAATCTTCTAGCATCCCGCTTAATGGTTTATCCAAGATGCCCTTTTTCTTCTCTTCTGTCACAGGTGCTTCCGGCTCCACTTGAGCATTCGCTTTAGCTAATTTTTTCCCATAAGCAGTTTGACTTTTAGCATTTTTCTTTGCGGCATTCAAACGGGAACGCGAACGTAAATCTAACGCATCTTCGCCAAAACGTTCTAAGTCTGGTTTGATTTGTTGATATTGTCGTCTAGTTAAAGGAATCTCAGGTTCTGAGGTTGGAATATTAAACTTCCGCACCGTTGGATCTTCTTCCGTATCTTTCACTTGAAAAGCCGTTGGTTCATCATCAAGAATGACATATGAACGCCGATCTTTTTTCATTGCTTTTAGCAACTCTTCTTCAGTAAAACTAGGTTCCTGTTCCTCAGGAATCACAGAAGCCGGGATATATTTAGGAACAAAATAAGAAGGTGTCGTTTTCTGCACTAATGGTGATGCGGCAGGTCTACTTGGTTTCGCTACGACTTCTTTTTTTTTATACGTTTGTGTCCAGCCATTTCCTTTTGGCGTCCCAAAAAGGCTATTATTTTTTTTCGTTGCTTGTTTATTTTTCGTTGCTTTACTAGCATGTTTTGTGTAGTCTGGCAAATTAGAACGATGACGTGCTAATTGCTCTTGTTGTGCTGCCGTTAATTGTTGTGTTTGTTTATTTGTAGTTGGTTGATTCGTTGTTGGTTGTTGGACAGATGGTGTGCTTTGTCTAGTATCTTCGGCAGGTGTTGCAGTTCTTCTGCTACCAGACATTGCTTTACCAATCAGATCATCTTGAAATAAGTTACGCTCATTATCTGTTGGTAATTTTACGCCCTGTTCATCATCATACGCTGGAAAACGGAAATGTTTTCTCTTCACTTGAGCATTATCCATTGCGGTCATTCCTTTTATTTTTCTTTCTCATTAGTTTAACACATTCTCAATGAATACTAAAGAACTTGCCTGAATTTTTAAGAGAACAAAAAAGAAACCTCCGTTTAAAAAGGTTTCTTTTTTGTTATTTATCTAGTTGTAATTTGGCAAAGTCCGCTTTGATTTGGATGAACGACTGAAATAATTGTAAAAACTGAAAGAGCCGCGCCCGATTTTCAAATTCATTTCTTGTTTGCGGCAATGGTTTTGTGCGATAGGTTTCATAAACGTTCTTAATTCGATTCATAATTTCTTGTCCATCATTATTCTCTGCAAATGTTTCTGCCGTATATTCCAACAATTGTTGAATATAGCGAACTTGTTGCGCATCAACAGTAATATCTTCTAATAATTCCAACATGTTTTTTAGAATATTACTTTGCATTTTTCTCATCGCAAAGTACTCTAAATAGTACGTATTGGTAGATAGCAATTGATTCTCGGCATGATTTTTGGCCCACGTCTCGCCTGTGCGAATAAAGGTTTTTAAATCTGCACAATACATGACCAAATTTCGCTCTCCTGCAGCGTTGTTTAAATGTAGCGCCATTTCCCTTAAAATTTTACGAAACATTGTTTCAATGACTTCTTGGTCTTCTCTTAAACGTTTTTCTGTATCAGGCATATAGGAATTAGCTAATAACGCTAGTCCCACACCAATACTCATTAATAAAAACTCATTTCCAATAATCGCCCAAGAAAGATTTTTTTCGACTAAATAATGAGTTACCAAAACGGAACTCACAACAATCCCATCAGATAATTGAAAATACACAGCTGCTGGAATAAACAATAACAAAAAAATACCAAAAGCAATCGCTGTAAAACCTAAAAAAGTAAAACAAATATACGCTAAAATAGTTGCTAAAGCTAAGGATAACAAACGATAAATTCCTGTCATGACAGATGTTTTTTTCGTGCTAGTAACACTTAAAACTGAAATAATCCCTGCCGAAGGGGCATAAAGCAATCCCAGTTTTTCCGCAATAATCATTGCTAATGCAGCGCTAATGGCTGTCTTGACTGTTCGTAAACCAATTTTCATGCATACTCCCCTTAAAAAATAATAATTCTTCACTTTTCTCTAGTAATTTTACCTCTATTTCGGTTATCATTAAAGAGAAAAGTTATTTAGGAGCGAATATTTATGATAGTGGGTCGATTTCGTTTAGGCATGCGAACGTTAAAAACAGCAATTGCTGTCATGCTGTGTATTCTTTTATTTCAATTTTTCCATCGTGGCTCACCTATGATTGCCTGTTTAGCAGCTGTTTTTTCGCTAAGACAAGATTTAAATACCAGTTTGTCTTTTGGAAAATCGCGCATTATTGGAAACACATTGGGTGGCTTTTTAGCTTTGCTTTATGTATTAGCACAAGATTATTTTCCTAATCAACACTTAGTAGAATTACTGCTACTACCACTTTTAGTCATTATCGTCATCGTTGTTTCTGATGGGATTAATAACAATGCTGGAATCATTTCTGCAACTGCGACACTTTTAATGATTTCTTTAAGTATTCCGCAAAGCGATTCCTTTCAATATGCAATGGAACGTGTGTTGGATACATTCATTGGGACCTTTATAGCGATTGGTTTAAACGTCTTTTTACAACCTAAGCCAGCAGAAGAAGCCCATGAAATTTCTGAAGATTTAGCTGAATTAGAAAAGAAAGAAAAAGAACTAGAAGCTTTACGCCAACAAGTTCAAGCGCGGATTGACGCAGAAGAAAGCACTGACGACAAGGCAAATAAATAAAGAAACAGCCGATTGAAGAGAATAACAATCGGCTGTTTCTTTATAGTTCCCAATTCGTTTTTGCTTGAAAGTTGGCGGCTGCGCCAATCAAGTTGGCATCATTTTGATAATGGCAGGTCACGATTTCTGGAACAAAATCTTTTAATTCAAAGGTCTGTAAATGCGTTAGCATCCGGCGATTAATCTCTGCTAATAAGCCTTCTTTAGCAGAAACACCGCCTCCAAGTACAATCATTTCAGGATCATAAGAAAACTGTAAGCCGAATAATCCTTGTGTTAAATAATCATAAAAATTATTGACTTCTTCGCGAGCAACCTCATCCCCTCGTTGTGCCAGTTCAAAAACTTCTTCTCCTGTCACCGCCTGTTTTTCGACTCCAATTCGTTCACAATAGCGCTGAGCCATTTTGACAGCTGTGCCAATTTCACTGAATGTTTGGCCATTACTTAAAAAGTTCAGTCCAAACTCGCCTCCATATAAATGAGCGCCTTTGTACAATTCACCATTGCGAAAAATCGCTCCGCCAATTCCTGTCCCAATAACGACAAAAAGCACTTCTTTTTTCCCTTTCGCCGCGCCTTCATATATCTCAGCTAAACCAGCACAATTCGCATCATTTTCGATAGTCACTGGTAAGCCAAACAACGCTTCTAATTCTTCATAAATGTTAAAATGATGAATATATGGAATGGCGGAAATCCCTAAAATCTGTTGACTTTTTTCGTCAACTACTCCAGGTGAACTAAAAGCAACACCACTAATCGACTCATTTCTTTTGTCTGCATAAACCGAATATAAATGCGCTTTCATTTCTTCCCAAGAGCCAGGTGTTGGAAAGCTCCCTTGATTTGTTAATTCTTTGCCTGTCCAAACGCCGTATTTCACGGAAGAACCGCCAAGATCAAATGCTAAAATTGCCATATTTATCCATCCTTTTCTACTTCTGTTTTCTTATTTCTTCGATACGTATACGGTCCATGATAGGTCTCATCAGGATTTTTCGTCAAGCGAAATTTCAACGGAACATAGTCAATGCCGCCTTTAACAAAAGGATGACATCGTAAAATCCGTGCTACTCCCATCGTTGTTCCTTTGACACTTCCATGTGTATGAATTGCATCAATCATATATTGTGAACACGTTGGGTAATAGCGACAACGTGCAGGCAATCCTGGAGAAATAAATCGTTGATAAAAACGAACACCGCCGATTAACGGATTTTTCATAAAGTGCCTTCTTTCTAACTAATTCTTACTAAAGAATAGCTTGTTTTTTCATGTTTGGCAAGTCTTAGTTACGAGAAATTACACCAGGTGCACCTATTACGAATTCTTACATTTCTGTTGCTATCCAAATGAAAAAAAACGTGCTACACTATAAAAAAAGGAATGGAGGCTTAGTAAATGGGATTAAAATTTGAACGTTCCAATGACTTAGATAAACTCTTCGATTCTTTCGCCGTTGATCCATTAAAGAAAGAAGTACCTCTTGAAGAACTGGCAAAACAACGACAAGAAGCAAAAAAAGAAGAAGCAAAAAAACAAGCAAAAGAGTAATTTTGCTTGTTTTTTTCTATAGAAATTTTTCAATTGCTGTCCAAGCTGCTTCTTTTCCTTCTTTTGTTTCAGAAGAGAAAATAATAAAGTCATCTTGTTTATCAAAATTCAAGGCTTTTTTGATGACACTCTCGTGTTTGTTCCATTTGCCCCGCGGAATTTTGTCTGCCTTAGTTGCCACAATAATAACTGGCAAATCATAGTATTTCAAAAATTCATACATTTGGATATCATCTTGGGTCGGCGGATGACGTAAATCAATTAAAGAAACGACTGCACGTAATTGCTCACGTTGCGTGATATACGTTTCAATCATTTTTCCCCACTTCGCACGTTCTGTTTTAGAAACTTTGGCATAACCATAGCCAGGAACATCCACAAAGTGTAAGGCGTCCTCAATTAAATAAAAGTTTAGCGTTTGCGTTTTACCAGGTTTGCCTGAAGTTCTTGCTAAATTTTTACGATTAATCAAGGTATTAATAAAAGATGATTTCCCAACGTTCGAACGTCCAGCTAAAGCAATCTCCGGTAATTGAGATTCAGGATATTGTTTAGGGGATACCGCACTAATCACGATTTCTGCATTATGTACGTTCATTGTTTTCCTCCGTTCTTCTATTCAGTCTTTCATTCAAAAGCTTAACAAAAACAGCTCTTTCGGAGATCCGCCGAAAGAGCTGTTTTCAGCTTCAATCTTATACAGCTTCTTTATCTTTTTTGTTATAAATAATTGTTGGT
Organism: Enterococcus sp. AZ050; assembly: GCF_051715085.1. Taxonomy (NCBI): domain Bacteria; kingdom Bacillati; phylum Bacillota; class Bacilli; order Lactobacillales; family Enterococcaceae; genus Enterococcus; species Enterococcus sp. AZ050. The sequence continues at coordinate 546,027 of NZ_JBIOTC010000001.1, forward strand.
TTACCTGTACCTTCAGCGGCCATTTTAGTAATGATAACTTTTTCAATGCTTTCATCTGAAGGAACATCAAACATTACGTCCATCATAATTTCTTCAATGATTGAACGAAGTCCCCGTGCGCCAGTATTACGTTCAATGGCTTTGGCTGCGATGGCTTTTAATGCTTCTGGTTCAAATTCTAATTTAGTGTCATCAAGAGACAATAATTTTTGATATTGTTTCACCAAGGCATTCTTCGGTTCTGTTAAAATTCGAACCAAATCATCATTCGTTAATTTATCAAGCGCAGCCATTACAGGTAAGCGTCCAATAAATTCTGGAATTAAACCAAATTTCAATAAATCTTCTGGAATAATATGTTGCATGATGCTTTCTTCTTCATTTAAAGCAGAATTAGTTTTACCAAAACCAATAGTTTTTTCGCCTAAGCGGTTTTTAACAATAGTTTCAATTCCATCAAATGCTCCACCAACGATGAAGAGAACATTCGTTGTGTCAATTTGGATAAATTCTTGATGTGGATGTTTGCGGCCCCCTTGTGGTGGTACACTTGCAACTGTTCCTTCAAGAATTTTTAGTAAGGCTTGTTGAACACCCTCACCTGAAACATCTCGAGTAATCGAAACATTTTCACTCTTACGGGCAATTTTATCAATCTCATCAATATAGATAATGCCCTTTTCCGCACGTTCAACATTATAGTCAGCAGATTGTAGTAATTTTAAAAGGATGTTTTCAACATCTTCCCCTACATAACCTGCTTCTGTTAAACTGGTCGCATCAGCGATTGCAAAAGGTACATTTAATGTTTTTGCTAACGTTTGAGCCAAGAAAGTTTTACCTGAACCTGTTGGTCCAATTAAACAAATGTTACTTTTTTGCAATTCAACGTCATCTTGAGTTGCAGCTGTTTCAGATTGATTCACACGTTTATAGTGATTGTAAACAGCAACAGAAAGTGTGCGTTTTGCACGTTCTTGTCCAATAACATATTCATTTAAAACATTTAAAATTTCTTGGGGTTTTGGCACATCCGTTAATTCTCGGACTGCTTCATCATAAAATTCTTCATCAATAATCTCTTTACATAGATCAATACATTCATTACAAATATAGACACCCGGACCAGCAACAATTTTTTTTACTTCTTCTTGTGTTTTCCCACAAAATGAACAACGAACGGTCCCGTTATTATCCGTATTGTCGTACATGTTCGTCACCCCTCTAAAAATCAAAAAATGACTGTCATCACAGTCTCTCATCATAATAGCACAAACCACTTTAAAATGCGAACATCTCAGATAGAAAGTTTTATTGTTCTTAGACTTCTTATGGTATACTACATTATATAAAAGCACTTTCATAAAAAGTGATTGTGTTGAAACAAATTGGAGGAATTGTGATGTTAGAACAAATTTTACTAGGTACCTATACTCGAAGAGCCAGCCAAGGCATTTATAAAATTGCATTAGATACGACACAAGGTCGTTTAACAGAAGCGACACTTTTGTTAGAAGAAACGAATCCTACCTATCTTGCTCTGAGTCAAAAGGGCGAACTTTTTAGCGTCACTAGTGTTGACGGTGAAGGTGGCACTGCCGCTTATCAACCAGAAATGGATCATTTTAACTTATTGAATAAAGTAACTGAGGAAGGTGCGCCGCCATGTTATGTAGCTGTTGACGAAAACCGACAACTTGTCTATGCAGCAAATTATCACCAAGGTATCGTTCACGTGTATCGTATCTTAGAAGATGGTTCTTTGGAAGATGCTGACAAAGTGATTCATACAGAGCCAACTGGTCCTCATGAAAACCAAAACAATGCCCATGTTCATTACACAGATTTGACGCCTGATCAACGCTTAGTCGTCTGTGATTTAGGAACCGATCGTGTGTATACGTATAATGTTAGCTTAGATGGAAAGCTTTCTGAAATCGCTCAATTCGTGACTGAGCCAGGGACTGGTCCACGCCATTTAGTGTTCCACCCAACAAAATCATTGGCTTACTTATTTGGTGAATTAGATAGCACTGTTTCAGTTCTTTCATATGATGAAACAGATGGTTCTTTCACTGAATTACAAAAAGTTTCTACTTTACCTGCTGATTATGATGCGTTTAATGGTGGCGCTGCGATTCGTATTTCTTCTGATGGCCGTTTCCTTTATGCTTCAAACCGTGGCCATAACTCAATTGCTGTCTATGCTGTTTCAGAAAATGGCGAAGCAATTGAACGAATTCAATTAATTTCAACAGAAGGCGATATTCCGAGAGATTTTGATTTAGATCCTTCTGAAGATTTCATCGTTGTCGCTAATCAAGACTCTGACAACTTAACACTTTATCGTCGGAACCAAGAAACAGGCTTATTAGAAATGATTCAAAAAGATGTTGCCGTTCCCGAATGTGTTTGTGTTTTATTTGTATAATTAAGTTGACTATTTCCTTGGAAAACGACAGGAGTCAGATGCTAAATAATTTTTGCATCTGACTCCTGTTTTCTTATTTTAAACGATGGATTGCTTCTCTAATTCTTTAACGTATAGATAAAAAGAGCCAAAGTCTAAGCGATTCATTTGTAAAGATTCATGAATTTTTGTGAACCCTTTACTTTCGAAAAATCGAATCATTCTATGGTTTGTATGATTAGTTTGAGCATACATTTTACGTCTTCCTTCCCAGACTGCCCGTTTCTCCAATTCATGGAACAATAAACTGCCATAACACTTGGCAATATAATTAGGCGAAGTTGCAAAGCGCTTTAGCCAAACAAAGTCTTGTTCCTGCTCCATACAGAACGTTGCCATTGAAAAAATCATTTCTTCGTGCACTAACAAATACAATCGTTTTTTTGTAATGTCTTCTTGGATATCTTCTTGAGAAGGATAGCCCTTTGTCCACTGTGTAATGCCCACAACATCCATGTATGCCTTTACTTCTGTTAAAAATGGAAGAATAATCGGTAACTCTTTCTCATCAGCCACTCTAATTTTCATTGTTTATTCTCTTAATAAGGTAACAATAGAATCGACAGGACAATCACACTAATAATACCAATGATGGTCGGTACACTCGTCCGTTTTAAAATTCTGATGGGACTAACTCCTACTGTTGATGCGACAATCATGACAACTGCTGCTACAGGAGAAATCGTTCTAGTTAAATTCGCGATCATCTGCATTGGCAGGGAAATTAAGATGCCATCAATCCCAGCTTTTTCGGCAATCCCAGGGATTAGTTCGATAACCGCATAAAACATTGCCAGTCCACCACCGCTTAAAATTCCAAAAAGGGTCGTTGCACCGCTGAAAATTAAGGTCGTGACAATTCCTGCTGAACTTGATGCTTCGACAGATGCCATAATACTATCAATAATTCCTAACGTTTGAATCGCAGAAGTGAACAATGAACCGCCTACGACAAGCATCACAACTTGACTAAACCCTTGCCCCATTCCTTTAAACATCTCGACAGCCGTATCTTGAACCTTTTTAAAAGAATTCAAGCGAAGCGTCTCAACCAATACAGCAATGAAGAAAGAAATAAATGTAAGAACAAAAATATCCATCGTTATTCCTTTAATAAACATTCCTGCGATTCCCACTCCAACAATTAATAATAGCGGTAATATTGGCAATATTGCATAAAATTTAGGAACATCAAATTCTTTTTGTTTGCTTAAGCCCTCTTCATTTAATGAAACATAGGCAGCCTCACCTTCTTTTTTATCGCAGTATTTTTGCCAGAAGTACTGTGCAACCGCAATGATTAATAACGATGGCAGCGAAATTTTGGCATTCCATACAACATAATTTAACACATCATAACCAAGGGTATTTGCGGCGATTACGTTATCCGCGCCTAAAGGTGTTGGCATGATAGTTGCCGTCATTGCAATCACACCTGCAGCAGTTAATGATGAAATCCCCATGCTGGCTAGCATCGGATATAATATAGACATTAAAATAATCGCTAAGCTTGATGCACTAGGAACTACTAGTGACATTAAATTTCCAATCAAAAAGACCACAGGGACAAATAACGATTTACGTTTAATCTTCATTAATGGTTTCACCAAAAAGTTGACAGCCATCTGATTGGCCCCGATTGCATTCATATAGCCTGAATAACCAAAAAGAATCATAATTACAATTCCTGCTGAACTCACTTGTGCAATAATTGTATCTTTAAACTTCAAGAAAATATCAAATAATCCAAAACCGGTTCCTTCCCCTGCAGGATAAATGGGATGTCCTAACATCCATGCACATGCAAGTAGAACAAGCGCACCAATAATTAAACTGAGTGCGGGATGATAATTTTTTACAATCAAATAGGCTACAACAACTAAAACGACCAATACCAATAAACTTTCAATCATACTTATCCTCCTTCAGTTAATTAACCGCTTTCATTTTTTCGACAACCCATTTTTGAAAAGCTTCAACATTTACATCTATACAGGCAACAGCATTCGTGTTTTTATGATACTTCATTTTTAAATCCGCAACAGTAGCTCCCGCAGCTGGACCTTCCAAAGCAACTTCAATGAACGTTTCAGTTGTCTCAAATAATTCTGGTGAAGTTAAATAGGCAATCGCACAGACATCATGCATTTTCAAACCTGTAGTTAGACTGCCGCCTCTATAATGACGGAAAAGACCATAAAACATTTCCCCAACTCTACCAAGCGCTCTGATGGCTGTTACTTCATGATTCGTTAACACAGCTTGACTTGTAACATCTAATCCTACCATTGTTAGCGGGACACCTGATTGGAAAACAATTTGTGCAGCGTGTGGATCGACATACGTATTAAATTCGGCACTTGTATTTGTATTTCCCCTTGCTAATGAGCCACCCATCATGACGATTTCTGCAATATTTTCTTTGACTTCTGGATAGAGGGTCAGTAACAAAGCAATATTCGTTAATGCAGCAATTGGAACAATGGTCAAAGGAACATCACTAGACAAAATTTCTTTTCGCATAGCTTCCACTGCATGAATATCTAAACACGTAGAGATAGGTTGCGGAAACTCAAAGCCATCCATGCCAGTCTCCCCATGAATCTCAGCAGAATCTTCCAATTGAATAAGTAACGGACAATTACACCCCTTGGCTACAGGAACCTTTTTCCCAAAAAAATCGACAAGTTTCAAAGCATTATTTGTTGTTTTTTCTACATCTATATTCCCTGCAACCGTCGTTATTAAGCGAACTTCTAGGTTAGGATGATTCAGTGCAATCGCTAAAGCTACAGCATCATCAATTCCTGGGTCCGTATCAATAATGATCGGTCTTTTCTTTGTATCCATTTTTCTTCCTCCATTCACATTTAGGAAAAATATTTCCGGAAACGTTTTCTTAATTTGAGATTAACAGCGCTTTCATTAAAAGTCAAGCAGAATTTCTAAATAATAAATAATTAGGCTTTTTCTTGACTTTCTGCTTTTAGAATGCTTACTATAAAAAAGAGTTCAGTGAAAGGACGAAAATGATGAATATTAAAGATATTGCAAAATTAGCTGGCGTTTCCGCTTCAACTGTATCCAAAATTATAAATAATAAAGATCAAACTATTAGTAAAGAAACCCGTGAGCGTGTCTTAAAAATCGTTCGAGATTACAACTACACACCTTACTCAGCAAATCTCGTCACAAATAGTACTACAAAAACCTTCGTGTTATTATTAAATAGCCATGAAACTTTTGAAGCTTGGGTTACGAGCTTTATTGATAAAGCTCAAGAAAATGGCTATAACTGCTTGATTTTGAATAGTCACGGTAGTTTAGAACAAGAACTGAAAAATATTACCTCGCCAACTTTAAAACAAGCCAGTGGCATTATTTGGGACCCAATCAATGAAAACAGTAAACAATACGCGAAATTTATAGAAGAATTAACGATTCCTTACTATTTCGTCAATCACTCAACTAACGAATTGCCTTCTCTAGCGGGGCTTTATGAAGAAGCTAGTTATGTTTTAACCCAAGAATTATTACAGAATAACCATAAAAAAATTAGTTATTTCGTCACTAACCAAAAATATAAAGAAGCAATTATTGCAGGCTATAAAAAAGCCTTGTTTGATGTCAATTTACCCTTTAATAAAGAAAATATTTTAACCACTATCCCTGCTGATTTCAGTAATCAGCTTATCACAGATGGGATTACGGGTATCCTTACCGATGACTATACCCAGGCTGTTTTTTTGGAACAGCTTTTAAAGCAGAGCGGTTTGCGAACCCCCGATAATTACTCTTTACTCGCAATTAAGCGAAAAATTGATCGTTCATTTTTACCTGATCATATTTCTTCCGTCTTATTAGATACAGAGACGTTTGGCAGCCAGTTAGCCTTATCATTGCTTAACAAACGCAAAGAAAAAACAGCCTTGATTAATGAGACTGAAAAATTGGTGCTAGATCACAAAAATACATTAGGCATGTCTAGTGTTAATCCACATAGCAAAATGATTGTAGTGGGTAGTTTAAACGTTGATAATTATCTGTATTCAACAAATTTACCACATAATGGTAAAACAAATTTTTTGTCTAGCTATGCTAAATTCCCCGGCGGAAAAGGATTAAATCAAGCTGTTGGCTTAACCAAACTGGGCCATCAGGCCACTTTAATTGGTTGTTTAGGCTCAGACACAGATGCGAATTACTTATATAAAGAATTAGAAAAATACCACGTTACGACAGATGGTGTCACACGTATTCAAGATGCTGAGACTGGTCAAGCTTATATTTATGTTGAGACAAGCGGCGACTCCATGATTTCAATCTTACCTGGTGCAAACACAGCGCTTACACCTAAAAAAATCGCACAGCAAAAACACCTATTTATGGATGCCAGTTTTTGTCTCATTCAAACAGAAATTCCTTTGTCTGCTGTAGAGAAAGCTTGTGAAATCGCCCAACATTCAGGGGTACCGATTATTTTAAAACCGGCTGCTATTCATCATATTCCAGTGAATATACTAGAAAAGGTTGATTTTTTCATTCCCAATGAAGATGAATTATTGGAACTTCAACCAGATACTGGTACATTAGAAGAGAAAGCGGCGTACTTCTTAGAAATGGGCGTAAAAAATGTCATTGTTACTTTAGGAAAAAAAGGCGTGTTATTAAAAACACCCCAAGCGTGCCACTATTTCCCTGCAACAGAAAATATAGCTGTAGATAGTACTGGTGCCAGTGACAGCTTTATCAGCGCGCTCGCCTCCTATCTTTCGAAAGGTTATCCGACTGAAGCAGCCATTCAAATAGCAATTCAGGCTGCAGGATTTTCAGTTTCTAAAGAAGGGGTGATTGATTCTTTAGTTGATCACGTCACTTTGGAAAATTATTTGATAAAAAAAGAACCCGCTCTTTTTGCTCATCGTAACACCTGTGTCGACTGACACAGGTGTTTTCCTGCTGAATATCTTGTTATTTTCTCATAAACCAATGAGAATTGTTCTTTTTTATTACAATTTATTAGGCGAACTATTATAATAAAAGAGAAGTTATTACTAAGGAGTGAGTCTCATCAAAACACAAGATGCCATAAAAACATTTTTACTTTCAAAGAAAACACAAAAAAAATTGGCTGTCTTTTTATACTTAGCAAAACAAACGAACCTTGATTTATCTAGTGTTGCCCGAAAATTCGATCTTTCTACTAAAAATTTATCAATTTATCTTCGTGAAATTCAAGAAGACTTAGCAACCCTTCCTGAAAATACCTTAGAGATTCAGATCCATCACGGAAAAATTTCATTACATACGACTTCCAATGATTTTCTTTCCCACTATTTTTTATTATTTAATTATTACTGTGTCCATTCTACTGACTTCATTCTTTTTCAAGCAATTATCAAAAAAGAAAACAATTCTGTCTGGAAAGTGAGTCAAGAAACTAATTTTAGCTCATCTTACATTTACAAACGGTTAAATAACATTAATAAACTATTTGGTTTGTATGGAATTTCCGTCCATTTTTCCCCCTCCGCGAGTAAAGTGATTACAGGTTCTGAATTTCAAGTCCTATATGCTTTTCTTGATGTCTACTGGACCATCTTTTTAAATACCTTAGCCTTACCACGTTATACCTCTACTTATTTTGAAGATATACTGACGCAACATATTAAACCAGAAATTCTTGAACGCTTGGAACACGCTTCTCTACTAAAATTAAATTTACTTTTACACATCGCAAAATATCGCTTTCCATATACTTGTGAAGATGATCTCCAAAAAGAATTTGAAGAACATCCTTATTTAAGGCTTTTCTCAGACTCAAAACAAACTATTTTTTGTTCCCAATCAAATTTTTCAGAAGATCAACAGCGGGTTGTAGATATCATTGCACCCATTGCCATTGATAATTTTGATTCAGCAAAACGAGCCAAAGATTTACTGGCTGCTCTAAATGAAATTTCTTGCCCAGAATATTTCTACGTTGATTCTTTATTAACCAATTTTTGCGAAGTTTTTCAAATTCCAAAAATGCGTGAATTTGATCGTCATTACTTCTTACTTATTTTATTTAAAAATATTATCTATAACCAATTATTTATTTCACAGCAACCAAATACCGCAATTCTAGATTTTTTAGTCAATAAAAATAGTACTTATCAAAAAGATTTACAGAAAGAAATCTATGCTTTTTATCAAAACTTTTCAGCGCATTCCCCTTATCAGTTAAGATTTAAGGATCAGGAGAACCCAATTTGGACATGTGAATTGTTGTTACGAATTTATTAGCACTATAGTCCCCGCAAAAAAATTAAAATTGGTGTTGCATATTCTCGCGATTTTTACATTGCTAGCTTTATTATGATGAAAATCAAGCAAGCATTTAGTGAGGATATTATTTTTGAACGAACCGATTTTTCTAGTTGTGATATTGTGATTACTGACTATCCCTTATTTGATTTACCAAAAGAAATTGACCGAATTTACATTTTAGAAGAAGAATTAACCCGAGAAGATTGGGAACTAATTTTCAGTAAAATAAGTATCGCCATTTTTGATTTGCAATATTAAAACAAACATCAAGCGCCAACCTGTCTCACCAGCCATAATGAAAACAAGCAACCTACAAACCACTTCTGCCAGTTTTAGTCTGACAGAAAATAGTTTGTAGGTCGCTTGTATATTGCTGTTCTTTTCTATGTTACCTTCAAAGACAATCTAGTAACGTACTTCAGTCCTTAAAGTGCTACGCTTCCACCGCTGATCAGTTTTTAAGCCTGAGACAAAAATCCAAAGTGTTTTTTGTCTCAGGCTCTTACATTTTTTCAACAAAGGTATTGCTAGGCGCTACTTGAAGCTGAAAACTATTTTCTCTATCGAGATTCCTCATCAGTAGACTCAAATTTAAAACTTTTTTCTATAAAAGCGACTTCTTTTGCGTATGTTTTTACAAAAGAAGAATAGTCTTTGGGATCTTTGACCTTTTCCAATTGGTCAACAGAGACTTCTAATTCAAATCCTGTTCCATCTTTAAAGAGATAATATTTTGAGATGTCTGTATATCCTTGATTCCGTTTTAAAATATAGCCGGTTTGTACATCAGCAATTTTATCAATTGGGTATGCTTTGATAAACTCTTTACTTGTATCCAAATAATCAGAAAGACTGTTGACAAGATTGCCAGAAAGGTACATACCTGCCGATGTATAATAGTCTCTTTTTTCATAAAAACTGATATTGCCTAGATATTTTGTATCTGGATACTCCTCTGTAGAAGGTAAAATTAAAAAGTTCTTTCCGCCACTGGTTTCAATATCGGCATCGCCGATAATTTCTATTTGGTAGCCTTGATTAAATAAAAGTTTATTTTCTTCTATTGTGACTTTTAGTGTTTTTTCTAAATCAACAGGTCCAGTTGTGGTAAGTCCAGCTTCTTTTAAAGGATAAACATCTTCTGATGAAGCGGAGTAATCCCAATAATCATCTTTCTCCGCAAGATCAATATATACTATAAAGCCAATTGCTACAGCAATGCCTATCCAAATAATTTTTTTGTTCTTTTTTTGTTTTTTCTTTTTTTTCGTCTGTGGTTTTACCACTTTTTTATTTGGGTTAGGAAGTTGCTTTACTGTGTCTGTTCTTGTGACAGGAAAAAACGACCATTTTGGCTTTTGAAAAAGCGCATCATATGTATCATAAAAATTCTTTTGTTTAGCCATTTTTTCTCTCCACTAATTTTTTTGATAAGGCAATTTCCTCAGATGCTTCGGAGACTAATCTTTCATAATCATCTGTGATACTTTCCGACAACACTCGTATGGTACTTAAGATACCATTGGTTGCAAGTGTTATTTCTTCTGTTGACAATTTATCTTCTTTAATGCTTAAAAACCGTTCTGATGCTCGTAAAATCTCTGGTACCTTATGATATAAAAAATCACTAAAATGAGTAATTGCTTCAGGATACTTCACTAAGTGTTTAAAGATGCCCTTAGCGGAAGCAACACCCAGTTCTACTTGTTCAATTTTTTTTAAATTTCGTGACTTATTCGTTAGTTCGTTTAAATAAATAATTTGTTTTTTTAATTCGTCCATAATTCTTTGGTACATCTCTAGGTCACTGTCCGTTAGATGGTGCGTCGTTTGATATTTTTTTAGATTTTTTTTATAACGGAAATACGTACGACCATTTCTATAAATAACCCAACCGATGTACCCAGCGCCCACTAACAAAACCATTATCCCATTCAAATCATGTACTCCTTTTTAAATTAGTATATATTACTGAACACATTGTCCAGCTTAAAATTGACAAATAAGTATGAAATGTTACTCCCCCAATTACTTGTGCACTTTTATTGTATCATATAGGAAAATTGTTCTGTTCCGCATTTAGACAAATTGTCTAAATGTCTAAGGAAATCTTTTTTGGTTTATATGTAGCAAAAAACACTTGCAAGAATTGATTACTTCTCACAAGCGTTTTTTATTGTCTAAAACAACTATTTACATTTCATTTTATTAAATAGTGAATAAATAAATTACTGCAGCTAATGAAGCACCTAAGATAGGTCCCACAATTGGCACCCAAGAATAAGCCCAATCAGAATCACCTTTTGTTTTCACAGGAATAATTTGGTGCGCTAAACGAGGTCCTAAATCACGTGCAGGGTTAATTGCATAACCTGTAGGTCCGCCTAATGATAGACCTAGTCCTAATACCAAAATCCCAACAAGCATTGGATTAATGCCAGCCGCTAAGTCGTTTTGAGAAAAGGCGAGTAAGCCAAAAACCAAGACAAATGTGCCGATAATTTCTGTTAAAACATTGGCTGGATAGTTACGGACAGCTGGACCAGTGGCGAAGGTTCCTAAAATAGCACCTTTGTCTTCTGTAATGTTCCAATGGGGTAAATAAGCTAACCAGACAACTAAACCACCAATAAAACCGCCTAGGACTTGAGCTACGATATAAGGTAAAACCATGCCCCATTCAAAGTTTCCAGTAATTGCCATCGCAACTGTTACAGCAGGATTTAAATGCGCTGGACTCATATACCCAGACATGTAAACAGCTAATGTAACAGCAGCGCCCCAACCTAAAGCAATAACGACCCAACCAGAAGCAAAGGCTTTGCTTTTCTTCAAGTTAACTGCGGCACAGACGCCATCCCCTAGTAAAACTAAAATCATCGTTCCGAAAAATTCACCGAATAATTGTGTCATCATCGAAGTTCCCATTTTTTCTTCACCCTACTTTCAAATTTTTTAAATCTGATTCTTCAATTACTTTTTCTAATGTTTCAATGTGTCGTGCTCTTTCTTCCGCTGTCCACTGATAATGCTGTGCCATTTCTTCAATGACTCCCGCTTTCACTTGGTCCAAACGATCACGCATAAATAATAAGTGGTTGGTCCGTCGCAATAAAAAGTCGACGGGTGTTAAAGCCATTTCTTCTTCCATCGCATAGTTTAAAGAGACAGTTTCTGTTAAGGTTAAACCAGGAATTACTTTGGCATCATCAATCATTTCAAAAACAGTTGGTACGTTGGAGCCATATAAATGAGCTAAGTATAGTGCATCCTTTTCACTTAACCCTTTAGACACGCCATGTTTTGCCAACGCTTCTAATTCTTCGTCTACCGTTGCAGGGTTCAATTTTCCGCCTGAAACTGGATAGTTTTTAGAATCAATTAAGGTGAATTCTTTCTGGTATTCTTCTGCTAAGATGGTTTGAATCATTTTCATCGCACCTTCTGCCATTTTACGATAATCTGTTAATTTCCCACCAGCCAAAGTGAGCAAGCCATCCGCTGATCTTTCCAATGAGCTGCCTCGAGAGACAGCTGAAGGATTGACTTTATTTTCCACCAAACTGTCTTCTAGACGGTTTAGGACTTCTTCAATTTCTCGTTTATCTGTTTGGTTTTTTTGGTATCTGTCAACGACATCAATGACTTCATCAATACTTTTATCTGAAAGTTTGCCATTGTTTCCCCCGTTATAATCTGAGCCACCGTTAGCAGAAATTAAAGGTCGTAAGCCAGCCCAGCTGGCTTCAATATCATCAATTGTCAATTGTACCTCTGGATAACGATTATTGACTACTTCCAATAGGTAATCCACATCATTTTGTTCTACTGTTGGATGTTGAAAGTCTCCATGGTAATCTGTATCCGTCGTCCCAAAATATGTTTTTTCTTCTCTTGGAACAACGAAGACCATGCGGCCATCTTGTTTACCTGTATCAAAATACGTTGGTTGAGGAACATTTAAACGGCTTTTGTCGACAACTAAATGAACCCCTTTGGTTGGACGCATTTGTGGTGTAAATGAATCGTTTTTGTCTAAGCCTCTTAATTTATCTGACCAAGGACCAGTAGTATTAATCACAACATCTGCGTGAATCTCAAACTGTTCGTCAGTTAGTAGGTCCTTTGCTTGAATGCCAGTAATTTTCCCTTCATCATTGTATAAAAAGCCCACCGCTTGAACCCGACTCACAGCATGTGCCCCGTCAGCTACTGCTTGTTTAATATTTTCAATAACTAAACGAGCATCATTATTTCGATAATCTAAATAAACACCGCCACCTTGTAGACCTTCACTTTTTAGTTGTGGCTCACGTGCCAAAACCTCGTCTTTTGTCAACAGATAGTTGGCGTACTTGGTACCTGTTACATCAGCTAACTGATCATATAAATCCATTGCTATTTTGACAGAAAATAGATTAAATGTTGCATTTGGCTCATCATAAATCGGCAATAACATGGGATCCGCTTTAGGGATGTGTGGCGCAATGGATTGAACGACGGCTCGTTCTTTCACTGTATCTGCTACCACCTCCACGTCAAACGTTTTCAAATAGCGGATACCACCATGAACTAATTTGGTTGATCGTGAAGAGGTGCCCTCTGCGAAATCCTGCATTTCAATTAACCCTGTCTTCATTTTAGCGGCACTGGCTTGCAGGGCAACCCCTGCGCCAGTAATGCCACCACCAATAATTAAGACATCTAAGTGTTGTGTTTTTAAATCGTCGATTGATTGTCGGCGTGTTTCTATTGAGAAAGTCATAGAAAATTCCCCTTTTCCATTTACTTATTTTTACGTTTGAATTGTTGGGTAGCTGCTACTGCTTGTTGCCAACCTTCATATAAATCTTCTCGTTCTTCTTCCGCCATAATTGGTTCAAATTGTTGTCCTTCTTCTTGGAATGCTTTGATTTCTTCTAAGTCTTTCCAGAAGCCAACCGCTAAGCCCGCCAAGAAAGCTGCGCCTAAGGCCGTTGTTTCTAAGTTATGGGCTCTTTGAACAGCAGTGTTTAAAATATCTGCTTGGAATTGCATCAAGAAATCATTGTTTGCTGCTCCACCGTCTACTTTTAAGACAGGAATGTCTATGCCTGTATCTTCTTTCATCGTGTCAATAATGTCACGAACTTGATACGCAACTGCTTGAAGTGTCGCTTTGACAAAATCTTCTCTCGTGGTACCGCGTGTTAATCCAAAGACAGCCCCACGCGCTTGTGAATCCCAATATGGTGCGCCCAAACCAGTGAATGCCGGAACCACATAAACTTCATTGTGCCCTGTTGACGCTTTGGCTACTGCTTCAGATTCAGCAGCCGTTTGCAACATTTTTAAGCCATCTCGTAACCATTGAATCGCTGAACCAGCCACGAAGATACTTCCTTCCAAGGCATAATATACTTTGCCGTTAATGCCATAGCCAATAGTGGTAAGCAGATTATTTTTAGAAAGTTGAGGTTCTTCGCCAGTGTTCATGACAATAAATGAGCCTGTTCCATAGGTATTTTTAACCATCCCAGGTTCAAAGGCCATTTGACCAAATAAGGCGGCTTGTTGGTCACCAGCCATCCCAGCGATAGGAACTTCACTTCCGTAAAAATGGTAATTTTTTGTTAATCCATACACTTCAGAGTTCGAAACGACTTTCGGTAACATCACTCGTGGGATATTTAAAAGATCCAAAATTTCTTGATCCCAATCTAAATCATGGATATTAAACAACATCGTCCGGCTTGCATTTGAATAATCAGTGACATGAGTATCTCCCGTTAATTTCCAAACGAGCCAAGTGTCAATTGTTCCAAACATCAATTCTCCATTTTCTGCACGTTCTTGCGCACCTTCTACGTGATCTAAGATCCAACGAACCTTCGTTGCTGAGAAATAAGCATCAATGATTAACCCAGTTTTTTCATGAATCATTTCGCTGTAGCCATCTTCTTTTAGTTGATCGGCAATAGGTGTCGTTTGGCGTGATTGCCAAACAATTGCGTTATAAATGGGTAACCCAGTTGCTTTGTCCCAAACAACGGTTGTTTCCCGTTGGTTTGTAATCCCAATTCCAGCAATATCTGTAGGTTTCACTCCTGACTCAATTAAAGAACCTGCAATAACGGATTGAACAGAATTCCAAATTTCATTGGCATTATGTTCCACCCAACCTGCATTAGGAAAATATTGAGTAAATTCCTTTTGTGAACTACCAATTTTGTTTCCTTTTTTATCAAAAATAATTGCACGAGAACTAGTCGTTCCTTGATCAATCGCCATAATGTATTTTTCTTCTGCCATGATAATTCCTCCTAAACGTTTTTGAAATCGTTTTCTTTATGTCCCTATCTTACAAATAAAAGAATAACTAAACATGTCAAAAACTTTTTTTATTTTAAAAAAATTGAAAGGATTTCTACTAAAATCAACAAAGACAACGCTTTCAATAATGCTTTTATTATCTCTAATTTTTCAATAAAAAGAAACATTTTTGTTTAAAAAAGCCTAATTTTCGACTTTTAGTTGTAAAAAGGCTGGTGCGAGGATCAGACAATTTCCGTCACACCAACCTTTTGTTTATTTCTCCCGCAAGGTGCGTATTTTCTTTTTTAATTGTTGCACATCATAGGTCGAACTTAATTCTGACAAAACATAGACTTCCGGTGTTCCTTGATAGCTCGTTTGCTGATAATTGGTCACAATTAAATCATATGTTTGTTCAGGCTGATACCTCTCCACCAGCGTGCCATTCATATTTTTAAGACTAAGCATTAATACTTGTGTTAACGCCGCTTGATAAAGAGCATCCATTGCTAAATGAATTCCAATTTTTATTTCACCAATCATTTTAAATTCAATTAATGCCAACACGCTTAAATATTTGACCAGAGAAAGTTCATGCAAACTATCTCCTGGTTGATACGTTTCATCAAAACAAGCTAAAGCTTTTTCTAATAACGTTGTTGAAAAAGAAGCTAATTCCCGACTAGATAATTGCTGTTCTTTTTCCCAGATATGGGCCCGATCAAAAACTTCCAATTCTCCTTTAAAAAAATAGAGTTTTCCATGAATTTGTGAAAAATAGTAAGCCATGGTTTTCTCAAGAGTAGGTTCAAATTTATGGGGCCGATAATACAAGACCACATTTTCCAAGATAAACGTATCAGCTAAAGAAACAGCGGAACGACGTCCCCGAATTAAGGAATATTCATCAAAAGCTGATTCTGGTAAGACCGACATTGTGATTAGAAAAACAAAATGAATCATGCTTTCTCCTTCGTCTAATTCTAATGAATAGCGACTAGAAAAACGGAAAAACAATTGTCGAACTTGCTTAAATAACGGATCTTCTTTAAAATCAATCATTTTCTTTCTCAATTGTTGATATTTTTTTGAAGTAACCGCTAGGCGCTTTTTCGTAATACTCAACCAAAGGCTAACTTTTAACGCATTATGTTCATTAAAAGTAAAACCTAAGCCAGTTTCAATCCCTTCAATTATCCGTTTATTTAACGGGGACATCGTTTTTTTCTGGTGTGTTTCATAGGGAGTAATATACCAATACAACTGAAAGTAAAAGTAACGAATCTGCAATTCTTCTCCCTGTAGTTGTCCATTTTTTATTTGCAAATCAAAGGCGGCTAACAATTGATTGAGTTCCTTAATCTTTCGAAATAAAGAAGACTCACTAATCATAAATTTAGTCGTTAATTGAACAATAGAAAACTCTTTATTACGATATAAATAATCTAAAAGTTGAAATTTAAGAGACTCTTTTACAAATGCTTCAATTAAATGATTCAACGAAAAAAAATCCGATAAGGTGATTGATAGCTGTTGGCCATCATAAGTAAGCTGACAATCCTGTCCAAAAGGTTTCAAAAAATAATGTAAATCCTCTAAGTCTTTTTCAAAGGAGGCTTTTGTGACCGCTAAAAATGCTGTTAAATCAGAGACTGAGCAGGTACCCCCTGCTAAGATGGTTTGTTGCACCGTTAATAATTGTCGCATCGCTTTCTTTTCCAATAACGTCTCAACTTTCATCGTTCTCTCTCCAATAAGCCGAAGCACCCATCAAATTTGTAATATCATAAATATTGGTTAAGGAAGGTTGATAAAAATAATCTTTTTGTAATAGGTCTGTCAGTGTCTGACCTGTTTGGATACTTAATGCTAACGTATTTATTTTTTCTAAACAATTGTTTTTTGAACAAAGCTGTGCCCCAAGGACCCGTTGTGTCACTTTATCATAGATTAATTTGCCTAAAATTTCTGTCCCATGTTGTAGAGGCGGCGCTGGCTGTCTAACAATTACGGAAGCAAGTGTTTGCGGAAAAAATAAACCTTCCGTTTCGGTTAGACCTGTACTAGCAAGGTAATAGTCCCCCACTTTTGTTCCCATTGTTCGCAAAGAGCCAATGAATCGGTGTGTTTTTTCTTCTAAATTGTCGGCGACTACTAAGCCAGTTCGTACCGCATTGTTCACTAACGGAGCATAAAAAGTTTCCGCGACTGGTTCATTCATAACTGAAATGCAATCTCCGATGGCAAAAACATTCGGCACTGAAGTTTGTAAATAAGGATCCACCGCGATTGTCTGATCCAGATTTCGTTGAATTTTTTTATCCAAATAGGCTAATTGAGGATGTAAGTTTAAAGCAAAAATCCCACTGTCACAAAAAATTTCCTGCTCGCTTGTTTCAAGAACAATACCATTTGCTGTTTCTTCAATTGCTAGGACCGTTTCTTCAAAATGGAAAATTACTGCTTGTTTTTCCAAAGATTTTTGAACATCTGCAACCATTTCTTTATCAAAATATTTAGGCAATAGATTTTCTAAACTTTCAAAGACATGGACCGTTTTCTTCATTTTCACAAGAAAATCAATAGCTTCCATTCCAATGGGTCCTGCACCAATGACGGCTACTGTCTGGCTCTTTTCCAGTAATGGAACAGCCGCTAAAGCACCTGATAAAAATTTATATTTGAGTAATTTTTCTGTTTGACTACCACGAATTTGCGTGGAAAACTGGCTCGCGCCTGTCGCTAAAATCAATTTATCATAAGAATACCACTGTTGTTCTTCCTTTTGCGCCCAAGCAATCAGTTGGTTCTCAACATCCATTGCCACGACTTCTCTATTTAAAAGCAACTGAATCTTTTGACGACGTAATTCCTCTTCCGTTATGTAACGTGCTTCGTGTAATTCATTGATGGTATGATTAAAATACGCACTTAAGCCACCAGATAAATACCCCACTGTTGCTTGTTTGTCAATTAAAGAAATTTCTGCTTGGGGATATTTTTTCCTTGAAGCAATTGCTGCGGAAATACCTGCGAATGATGCACCAATAATCACAATTTTCATTTGTTTCCTCCTCTGTCAGGACCTACTATACTTCTCTCAGTTTATCATGATTAAAAAGAATGCTAAAGCAACAACTATAGTTTTCACTTAAAATAATTATTTTTGCTGAGCGCATTGCTTTTCAAGCACTTTCATTTTCATTTATAATAAATGTTACTACTGTTTGAGGAGGAGTTTTCATGTCTGCAACAAAAGAGCAATTGGAACTATTTTTATTTTATTTATCTGAAACCCATACAAAAAGTTTATCTTTACATGACTTAGTTACAAGTCGACCACGCCCAGAAGAAGCGCGTATTTTATTAAATATTAACGAGGTTTGCACTTACTATCATAGCGCTCGTGTTCTCTACACAAGTGTTCCTGCTCTTGAAAATAACAAGTCTGAGCCTTTTTTCCAAGCCTTCGAAAATTTTTATTTTGAATTAAAACAACATTTTTTCAATGAAGAAGATGAAACCCATCAATTGAATGAACGTCTAGAGGAAATGAAAATTGCCTTTGAGCAATTGACGGATGACTACAATGTTCTATAATAGAAGAGAACAATTCGTTGAGAAGGGGTCCTTATGAAGCAAGAAGAAGTGATTGAACGTTTAAAAGAAGAACTAAATTTGCCATTTTTTAATGGCACACTAGAAGAAAAGAACTATTCTGAAGCAGATTATCAACAAATCAAGAAAGAGTTAATTCAATACTTTGATGATTATGTGCGAAATGTTGAAAATTAACAAGCTAAAACAACCTTTGATTTTTATAAAATCAAAGGTTGTTTTATTATTAAATAAAAAAATAACAAAAAAACCACCGGCAGTTTTGCCGATGGAAAAGGAGTATTTACTCAATAAGAGTAAAATGAAAAATAAAAAGGTTGTTGTTGGTATGAATTAATAATACAATACACTTTCTCTTTTGTCCATAAAAAAGACATGAAAAAAATATTAAATTCGTTAGTTATTTTTATTAGTTTTTTATTTTTTCAAAAGAATGTTGCTCATCCGTGTAATGGCAAAGGTTAATTCATCCGTTGCTTGATCCTGCTTTTCCTCTGAAGCATTAAATAAATCTGCATCAATACCTGTTTCTGGATCTGTTGCTAAAATCATTTCATTGCATCCTGCTACATATTCTGTATAAGTATGTTGAAATTTTTTATGAATGCCAAGTACTTGTGGCGTCGGTTTTAATGTTCCGACTTTTTTGAGCATTAATTCATATTTTTCAGTACCTTCTTTAAATTTTGCTTGAATTTCTGCAATTCGTTCGGCTGTTAAATCATTCACTTTATTCTTATCAATCGCTTGACGAACTTCTTCGTAATATGGATTCATGACTTCGCCAATATCTTCTGTTGTTTTAACGATATCATTGATTGTTTGAACGTAAAATCCTAAATTTGGTCTCATAACCATCCCTCTTTTCCCTTTTCTCTTTCACTCCATTTTACACTTTTTCTATTCCATCTGACAAGTGGCACTTTTTCAGTCTTTATTCTTTTGATTTTTAACAGAGAAAACATAGTGAGGCATCGTTTTGCCACGGTATGTTTTAATGTATCGATCCCTAACAAGCATCTGGTTTCGAATAGCGACATTCATAGAGGCTAAGTTCGTATCACGAATCGTTGAAATAACTTCTGGAAAATTTAATACATCGAATGCGTATTGCTTTGTCGCTGCGGCAGCTTCAATCGCATACCCTTTGTGCCATTCTTTTCCACATAAATGATAACCAATTTCTGGATAGCTCTTGCCTTTTACTAATTGATTGGTGAGGCCACACTCGCCGATAACTTCGCCTGTTCGCTTCTTCTCTAACGCCCATAAGCCGTAGCCGCATTCTTGATAGGACTGTAAGTTCCACTTTAGCCAGTTTGCAACCTCTTCATCAGAAAAAGCGTGTTCATAGGCATACATCACATTTTCATCTTGCAAAAATTTTTTCAATTCCACTTCATCTTCCATCTGCCATTCTCTGACAATAAGTCGTTGTGTTTCGAAAATAATTTTCCGTTTCAAGCCCTTTCACTCCTTACATAAAGAAAAATTGACTGGTTTAAGTACCAGCCAATTTTCTTTACTTATTTATTAAGCACCTTTACCTGCTTTACGTTGGAAGAACTTCACAATTTCCACAATTGGGATGATAGCAAAAGAAGTACCTGCTACAATTGCCCATTGATATGCATCTAAATGTGTGACGCTGAATAAATCATTAAATCCTGGAATAACAATCGTTGCAGCTAATAGCAAGAACGAAACAAGAATCCCATAGTTAAATGATTTGTTGCGGAATAAGCCAACTTTGAAAATTGATTGATAAATCGACTTCACATTAAAGGCATGGAACAATTGAATTAATCCCAAAGTAGCGAAGGCCATGGTTAAAGCATCGCCGTGTTGTAAATCATACAACGCTTGCGCCGATAAGTTTGTGTTAGCCGCGGTATGTGCTGGGAACATAATTGACATTTTATACACAATCAAAGTCAATGCCCCTTGCGTAATCCCTTGATAAACAACACTGCTTAAAACGCCGCCAGAGAAGAAGTTCGATTTTTTACCACGAGGTTCATGGCTCATCACATCACGTTCTGCTGGTTCCACACCTAACGCAATCGCTGGGAAAGTATCCGTTACTAAGTTAATCCACAATAAGTGAACAGGTAACAAGGTATCCCAATTGAGCATTGTTGCAATAAACAAGGTTAATACTTCCCCTAAGTTAGCTGAAAGTAAATATTGAATCGTTTTTTGGATATTTGAGAAGACTTTACGTCCTTCTTCTACCGCTACAATAAT
Organism: Enterococcus sp. AZ050; assembly: GCF_051715085.1. Classification (NCBI taxonomy): domain Bacteria; kingdom Bacillati; phylum Bacillota; class Bacilli; order Lactobacillales; family Enterococcaceae; genus Enterococcus; species Enterococcus sp. AZ050. Next base: position 566,968 of record NZ_JBIOTC010000001.1, read on the forward strand.
TGTTGAAAAGTTATCATCGGCAAGTACCATATCTGAAGCACCTTTTGATACTTCTGTTCCGGTAATTCCCATACCAATCCCGATGTCAGCAGCTTTTAAGGCTGGGGCATCATTTACGCCATCACCAGTCATCGCAACCACTTTTCCTTCTTGTTGCCACGCTTTAACAATCCGAACCTTGTGTTCTGGTGAAACACGAGCATAGACAGAGTAGCGTCCCACGACTTGTGCGAATTTTTCATCTGACAATTCATTTAATTCAGCGCCTGTAATGACTGCATCGTCGTCGCCTTCTTTGATGATGCCTAAACGTGCCGCAATTGCTTCTGCTGTATCACGGTGGTCACCCGTAATCATAATTGGACGAATACCCGCTTCTTTCGCGACTTTTACAGCATCTGCAGCTTCTTTTCTTTCTGGGTCAATCATACCGACTAAACCAGCAAATGTTAAATCTTTTTCCACAAGTTCAGAACTCATTTCGGCTGGAATCGTCTCAACATATTTATAAGCCATTCCTAAAACACGTAAGGCTTGTTTCGCTAATGAAGTGTTGGTTTTTAAAATTTCTTGACGTTTTGTTTCATCTAATGGACTTGTTTCTCCATTTGATAAGATTTCCGTACAACGTTTCAATAATTCATCTGGTGCACCTTTGACAGAAACTAGGAAGCCACCTGTTTTTAATTCATGAACAGTAGTCATTAATTTACGATCAGAGTCAAAAGGAATCTCTGCCACACGAGGTTCAGCTGCTACTTTTTCGGTTACGTTAAACGCATGATCTAAACCAAATTGTACTAAGGCAGTTTCTGTTGGGTCACCAATTAATGAACCATCTTGAGCGATTTTTGTATCATTCGTAAAGTTCATGATTTTTAAAGCCATATTATCAGCAGGAATTTCTGTGGAAGCAGATAAAACTTGACCATCTGTATACAACGCTTCAACGGTCATTTGATTTAAGGTTAACGTACCTGTTTTATCTGAACAGATAATATCTGTACTTCCTAATGTTTCAACGGCTGGTAACTTACGGACAATCGCATTTTTCTTGGCCATTTTTTGAGTCCCTAAAGCCAAAATAATCGTGACAATCGCTGGTAATCCTTCTGGAATTGCCGCTACAGCTAACGAAATTGACGTTAATAACATGTCAATCCATGAACGACCATTCATCATTCCTACCACAAACATCACCGCTGCAATGACTAAAATGGCAATTGTTAACATTTTACCCAATTGGTTTAAGTTTTGTTTTAAAGGCGTTTCCGTTTCTTGTTCGCTTGCTAGCATGCCAGCAATTTTACCGACTTCTGTATTCATCCCTGTGCCAACCACAACGCCAAGACCACGTCCATACGTCACATTACTATTGGAATAAGCCATATTGATCCGGTCACCGATACCAATATCGGTTCCCTCTAAGATGGTTACTTCTTTTTCAACTGGAACAGATTCACCGGTTAACGCTGCTTCTTCAATTTTTAAGCTATTCGCTTCCAATAAACGTAAATCAGCTGGAACGACATCCCCTGCTTCTAATAAAACAATGTCGCCTGGTACTAATTCATCACTTTTAACAGTAATGACGTGTCCATCACGGCGAACATTCGCATTTGGTGAAGACATTTCTTTTAATGCTTCAATGGCTTGTTCCGCTTTGGCTTCTTGAATGACCCCAAAGATGGCGTTCAAGATAACAACCACTAAGATGATAATCGAGTCTACCACATCATGGGAAAAGACGGCTGAAATGACCGCTGCCGCTAATAAAACAATAATCATAAAATCTTTGAATTGCTCAAAGAATTTCACGGCAAGTGATTTTTTCTTCCCTTCATCTAGCACATTTTCCCCGTACGTTTCTAAACGCTTTTGAGCCTCCTGTGCACTTAATCCATCAGTTGTTGTGTTCATTTTCTCCAAAACAACTGTGTCGTCTTGTGCGTAAAACGCTTCAGACAATTGTGTTTTCTTTTCTTCTGACATGTTCTTCCTCCTCTATTTTTTGCAGCATCCTCCAAGTACTATTTTACATTTCATCAAAAATAAATGAAAAAAAATAGACTTGTGTATGCTACTTCGTCGAACATACATAAGTCTCACCGTTTAAGACAACACCAGAAATTGCTTTCGGAGTTGGTGATGTTGTCACAGCATAAATACTGTCAGTTACTCCCTCATGAAAAAACTATTTAACATTGATTGGAGAACCAATGTTATGAATAATTACTTAATTAGTATACCGTTTTCCACTCTTTTTTTCAAATAAAAGTTCTGCTCATTTGAAAAAAACTGAAATCCTTTCATTCGGATTCCAGTTTCTTGATTTGTATTCGTAAAATACGCTGTTGTCCCCGCTTTCTCGACCAACTAATAACCCAAGAAAGTAAGAAAAGACTAATCACGGTTCCTTCACGAACAAAAATCGGCAAATGATAACTAATGGACAATCCTAGTGCTAAACCGACACAAAAAATATCAACTAAATAACGATAAAACTGAAAACTATAGCGCGTTCTTTCAGAAATAAGTGTACAAAATTTTTCAATGGGAAATTGCAAAACACCTAGCGCAACTACCTGTCCTGTCCCAATTCCTGCTATGATTGTCCCTAAAATAAATAGAACAATTTTAACCAAATAATTTTGAAAAACAAGCGAACCAAATAATTGATATAAGAAAAAATTAATGACAAAACCAAAGCCAATTAATGCCATCAAAATAATCAAATAGTCCTGAATTTTACGCTGCTGATCTAACAACCAACACGTGCCTAAAAAAGCGAAATTGATAGCTGTGGTAACAGTTCCGACTTTTAAATGAGTAAGTGTTGCGAAGGTCACATTAAATGCATTAAAACTACTAACTCCAATGCCTGCTTGAATTGTCAAACTGATGCCCAATGCACTAATTAAATAAAAAAGAAACGATAGCACAATTTTTTTCTTCCACATTATAAAAACTCCTCTACTCTTGATACGTCTATTATGTGCTACAATAGAAGAAACAAATAGGAGATATCTCCTATTATAAGGAGAAAAAATGCTTAAAACAGCCTACCAACGATCACCGAAACAAGAATTAGCTAAAAATACGCCTTTTTTTAATGAAACTGATTTAAAACACAGTTTTATTATCGATTTTGAAAATCAAGAATTCATTCATCACCAAGCAGAGCCATTAAATTATCTTTTTTATTTAATCAAAGGAAAAGCGAAAATTTTAAAAACAGAACGCAATGGCCGCCAATCCATTGTTCAGTTTTTAACGACAGGTGATTTAATTGGCGATTTAACATTAGTCCAAGCGGAAACGATAACCAAGGACGTTATCGCCTTAGGTGAAACCTGTTGTTTGGCTGTACCTTTAGCTTACGCAGAAACTGTTTTAAAAAACAAGGTACTTTTTATGCAGCAACTCAGCCATTATCTAGGGAAAAAAATGCTCCAACGGGTGGACCACTTTACAACGAATCAGACCTATGAACTAAGTTATCGGCTAGCGGAATTGCTATTGGTTGCCGCTAATCACGAAGATGTTTATAAAGAAAAACATACTGAGATTGCCGAATACTTAGGGGTTAGTTATCGCCATCTTATTTATACCTTCAAACAATTTCGAGAGCGCGGCTTTATTCAAAAACAAGGAACTGCTTATCACATCAACCGCTTAGCGTTACATTCTTTTGTAAAAAAAATGAAGAGTTAAAGTGGTGGATTGTTGACAAATAATGCGCTTCCCGCTACCCTATTCTTATTAATAAGAAAGAAGGGACAGCAATGGAGCAAGCATCATTTACTGTATCTAGTTGGCAAGAACAACCGATTGACAATCTTAATGAAAATTTCCCAGTGAATCAAGCGAGCGCTACTTATCAATTGTCAGGCGCCTTATCTGGGACAGCTTCTGTGGAATACTTAATGACTTATCAAGGCTCTTCAATGGCAGATGGGCTTGAAGCTATGGCTCAAGTGGTCGGTTTCCTACATTTCGAAGGAACTTATTTAGGAAAAAAAGGCACCTTTACTGCTTGCGAAAAAGGGACGTTTACACAGGGTCTTTTAGACTGCCCAGGTGAACTATTTCAAGCATCAGGTGAGCTTGCCGGTTTATCCGGTCACTACACTTATGAATTTAGTCAAGAAGAAGCGCTTCTTCATTTAGACTTTGTATAATAAAAAATTTCAAGGAAAGTTGGTGACATTATTTTACTTATTTTAAATTTGGCGGTTGTAAAAGACAATGGGTGTTTTTGATTAGATTAAACTTTTAAGGAGAAAAATCATGAAAAACACCCGAAACACCGTCCCATCATTACTAATTATTATTTTGCTTGTGGGATTTCCACAAATCAGCGAGTCGATTTTCACACCCATTTTGCCAGCGCTTAGTTCTGCTTTTAACATTCACGATAGCGTAGCACAATTAACCATGAGTATTTATTTTGTTGCCTTTGCCGTTGGCGTTTTATTCTGGGGAATTTTATCCGATACGATTGGACGTCGCCCAGCTATGTTATTAGGAATTTTATGCTATTTAATTGGAAATATTGGCCTTTTTTTGAGTCCGACATTTCCTTGGCTGTTATTCTTCCGTTTAATTCAAGCATTTGGTGCAAGCGTTGGTTCTGTCATTACCCAATCAATGATGCGGGAAAGCTTTAACGATCTTCAAAGAGGGAAAATTTTTGCTCAAACAAGCGCTGCCCTATCGCTATCTCCTGCCATCGGACCCTTAGTCGGCGGACTTGTTCAAACCTATTTTGGCTATCAGCATGTCTTTAGCACCTTAATTGTCATGGCTGTTCTATTACTTTTCTATAGTTTTTATCGTTTACCAGAAACCTTTCACTTAGGAAATACCTTAACGAAAGCGCCTTTTTGGTCCGTGGCGAAACGCCTTTCCTTCGACTCGAAAGTTTGGTGCTACGGCTTATTGATTGGTGGCATTAATGGTTTATTGTTTAGCTACTATGCAGAAGCTCCGTTTATTTTCATCAATCACTTTGGCTTTAGCAGTGTCCAATATGGCTTTCTTGGTTTAGTTTTAGCTGTGTCTAGTATTCTTGCTGCGGTTCTTATCAATTGGTTGCTGGGATATTGGTCAGCGGAAAAAATTGCCTTTGCTGGTTTGCTGCTAAGTATCTTTGCGGCTTGCTGTTTATTAATAATGACACAATTTGAAACAATCATTGGTCTTATTTTGTTTATTTTCCTCTTTTTCTTAGGGATTAATATTACTTTGCCCAATGCCTTAAGTATGGCCTTAAAAGGCTATGAATCTGTAATTGGTACTGCCAGTGGGATTTTTAGTTTTGTCTATTACTTGTTTGTTAGTTTCTTTACCTATTTGATTAGTTACTTTCACAATGGTACCATTTGGGTCTTACCGCTTTACTTTTTAAGTTTTGCTTGTCTGTTAGCTTTCAGCTATTATGTCATTGTTTATCGTAAAACTTTAAAATAAAAATCAAAAACACACGAATATTTCGTGTGTTTTTTTTAGCTAAAAAATTGATTTTCTAAACTATATTGCTTCCCTGAAACAATATCATATTGAATCAGTCGGTATTCCTCATATAGTTGTTCTTGCTTTTTATTCATTTCTACTGTTTTTTTCCATTCCCCACCGAGATAGTAATTCCCCTTTTCAAAAGCAGGCAATTGTTCTTGTACCTCATTTAGCATAGCGTAAAATCCAGATTGCGGTAAGCCACTTTGTTGGAAAAGTGAGGGAGCAAAATAAAATGGACTAATGGTTGCTTGATGCTGATTTTTTTCTGTTAACTGGTTCGCCGTATCATACATTAGAAATTCTGTCTGGTGAAGGGCTGCCCCTTCATTCAACGCTTGAATGTTTTCATCATAAATACTTGGTAAGTGATCTCCCCAAAAAACGACTAATGTGCGTTTGGGCATTTTTTCGATTTCTTGTAGGAATTTTTTTAAAGCTTCGCTACTGTAGGCAATATCTTGCAAATAATTATTGAGCGCGACTTGATTGCCGTTTCCTTGAGAAAAATAATTGGACGTTGTGTATTTATTTTCATAGGGCATATGTGTTTGCATAGTAACTAAATGAATGAATTGCGGTTGCTCTTTTTCTTTAAGCAGTGTCGTCACTTCCTGATACGCTGCTTGATCTGAAATGTAAGGATTATTTTCTAGTTTATCCGTATAGTTCATTGTTTTTTCATTGATAAATTGATCAAAACCTAAAATTTTATACACATCTTTTCGTTTATACATAGATGTATTGTACGGATGAATAGCCGTTGTTTGGTACTTTTGTTCCTTAAGTAATGAAACAATGGAAGGCAATTCCGTCATCTTAGGAATCATCATCGTATAAGGTGTAGTCATTTGGGCATTCATTAATTCCATCGAAAAACTTGTTAGGGCTTCAAATTCAATATTCGCAGTTCCGCCCCCGTAGTTTTGTGAAAGCATCTGGCCACTGTAAGTTTTATCAGCGATTTGCTGATAATCAGCTAAAGGGTTACCAATAATGGACAAACCTTTCAGATGATCTGGATTTGAAAAACTTTCACTCATGACAAACACAATATTTGGTTGCTCATTGCTCGGCACTGTTTTCGCCTCGGCCAACTTTTGATATTTCTGAGTAATTTCTGAAATAGCTTCTTTTGAATAACCCTTTGGTTGGTCCATAGCCTCTACTTTTAAATTATATAGAAAACCACCAATAAATCCTGTATTGTAGTAATTCATTTTTTGGCTGTAAGGAATCCATAACGCGGTTTTATTATAGGCTTTACGTAACAAATTTTGCGGATTGTTAAAATCACCAATATATGAAAATAGACCAATCGAAAGAACAAGACTTAACACACGAATCGTTTGTTTTTTCTTCGATAAAAAGAAACTTTTATAAAAGGCTTTTCCTAAGAAAAAAAGTGCTACACAACCTAACGCTACCACAAAAATAAACGGCCATAAACCAACCATTTCTTTTAATAAACTAACTTCTGTGATCATTTTTAAGTCGTCTGGGTAAATAGGTTCGACACGATAAAACATCTTTTGATAGTCCGCAAATCCTAAAACACCTATTATGACACTATATAAAAGAGCGCCAACTCCTAATGAACCTGCCAAACTACATAAAAAAAGTAAAAAAACACTTAGCACAAAACAACCTAAGAAAAACTTTTCCGTATGCCACGAAAAAGCAAACTTGAAGGCTAAATCAACAGACAAGTTATTCTGACACCATTGCAGATATAAATTACTAAAAATAATTAATATGATGAACCCGATTCCATACAGAAGATTGCGGTAGGGCCATCGTTTAATTTTCTCAACTCTCTTTTTCACATCGATCTCCTATTCAAAAACTAGTAATGTATTTATTTTATGCTTCTTGAAAAAGAATGTAAAGAAGTAGCTAACAAAGAAGTCTAAGGAATAGTAAAGAAAAAATGTTATTTGTTGCAAAAATAATTTTCCAGTGGTATAGTAACAATGGAATTTCGTTATCAGTTATCGTCGCCTTTTTAGAGTACTTTATGAAAGGAGAATAACTATGACTTACAAAGTAAAAAACATTCAATACCGTATTCAATTAGACACAGACAAAAATATTTTCATTGTTTTTGATGCAAAAAATGAAAGTAAAACAGCAACTGGTCACACAATTGAAGAAGCAATTGCACACTTAAAACAATTAAACTAAGGAGTGACAAACATTTCCATGCAAGACCCTTTAGGTAGTTATTTAAGCTAAAAGCCGTTTAGTAAAGAAAAAATACTAGACGGTTTTTTTGTATCTTCTTCGCCTTTTATTTTTTACATAGTATACTGAAACAAACGGAGGTGTTTTTATATGACCATCATTGCAAACTATATTCGCCAGCAACCCCAACATCAAACACAGTTAACAGAAATCTACCAAGCAATTTTAGCGGTTGTTCCTCAGGAGACTACTGAAAAAATCGCTTATGGAATGCCGACCTTTTACTTAAATGGCAATTTAGTGCATTTTGCGGCGGCCAAGCAACATTTAGGTTTCTATCCTACGCCATCAGCCATCCAACGTTTCAGCAAAGAATTACGCCCTTTTAAAACCTCGAAAGGTGCCATTCAATTTCCCTACACGCAAGAGTTACCTCTTTCATTAATACAGGAAATAGTTAAATTCCGTGTACAAGAAAACATGAAGAGCGTGGGACAAAAATCACTTTGAATTTTTGTCCCACGCTCAAAAACTGATAAACGGCGGGAACAGAAGCAACTCCTTCGGAAATAAGCCGAAATTCTCCAAAAATTACAGAACAATTTTCGGAAATTCCTTCTTATTGCTGAGAAACACTATTTGCAAAGCAAATAGATGTTAAACAGTACCTACTTGGTTCTCGGAGTTAAACACTTCTGTCCCGACCTCTTCATGTTCTTAAAATTTTTTCCATCGCTTTTCCCTTGGCCAACTCGTCGATTAACTTATCTAGGTAACGGATTTTTTGCATTAAAGGATCTTCAATTTCTTCCACGCGATAGCCACAAATTACGCCTTTGATCAATTGGGCATTTTCATTAAAATTGGGTGCTTCTTCAAAAAATGTTTCCATCGTTACTTTTTGAGCCAATTGTTGTTGCAAGCCTTTTTCATCATAACCAGTTAACCAATAAATAATTTCGTCAACCTCCGCTTGCGTTCGATTTTTACGTTCTGCTTTTTGGATATATAGCGGGTAAACACTGGCAAAGGTCATTGTATAGATTTTCGGTTTTGTCATTGGTTTTCCTACTTTCTGAAGTATTCTCTCTTCAGTCTACCACAGGATTGCTGGAAAAAGAGGCTATTTTGTCTCAGTAATCAAATTGACGATAATAACGACGAATCTCTAATGGGTGACAATTCAATTTTTCTACATGCGCATCAATGCGTTGCGTTACCGCATGCATTAGGAGAAATGAAATAACTCGGCCACGATATTTTTCACTAATTCCTGGAAGTTCATACGCTTTCGAATCAATAATTGTATAATTGGCACAGATTTTCGGCAATAATTTTGCTACTCGTTCTGCCAACGGTCGCTGCTCGTCTTCTCCAATAAACAACGTTACTGGCGTAGTTTCATCTACAATTTCTAGCGTTCCATGTAAGAACTCTGCTGCATGAATTGATTTTGAGCGAAGCCAACTTTGCTCTTCCCAATAGCACATTGCATAAGAATAGACCGCTCCCCATTGGTTCCCTGCGCCAATAAAATAGTGAATGCTATCATGACGATGTTTTTCCGCAAAAGCTAAGCCAAACGCATCGGCACTTTTTTCGGCTTCAGCTAAACCTGTAGGCAAATATTCTTCCAATTCTTGGTAATAATTTTCGTAATCTGTAAATTCGTTGTTTTTTTGCATTAAACGATCAGCTACCATAAAGAACTTGATTTGCTCAGTTCCTGGAGCTGGATAAGTCACCACATAATCACATAAATCTGCTAAAAGACTGTCTTTTGCATCGATAAAACCAAATAACGTTGCGCCGACCTTTTTGATTTCTTGAACGGCTTGCACCACTTCTTGTGTTGTCCCAGTAACGGAAGACAAGATGACGAATGATTTTTCTGTTAAACGTTTATTGCCTGTTGTGTAATACTCAGCAGCATGTTGAACATAGATTGGTAAATTACTTTTTCCATTCGCATAAGTAACTGCTTGCATGGCTGAAGCATAAGTACCGCCGATTCCTAAATAATAGACCGCATCAAATCCTTTCGTCCAAACTTGATCAACAACTTTTTCAACATCTGAACGCAAGGCTAAGGCACCTCGTATGTCTTTGATTTGTTGTTCTTCATTAAATTTTAACATGGCTGATTTCCCTCTTTCTTTGCTATTTTACTTTTTAGGACACAATCAAAATCATCAAAAATCCGTTGAGATAAATCAATTCCTTTACTTGTAGCTACTTGATACGCCAAATATTGAAATGGAATAACTAATAATAACGGACTAATTTTTTCTTCGACATCACTTGCTAAACCTAACGTATTTGATGCTCTCGTTGAACCCGTTGTAATTGTGTAACATTGGCCAACATAATTGGCTAGATAATTTTTCAAGGCTTGGCTACGTGCTTGAATAGGACTTTGATTCTCAATAAAAAACAAAAGATGTGTAGTATCCGCTTCAAGATAAGGCCCATGCATATAGGCTTCGACTTCAAATCCTTGGGAAGGTAAGCGAACTGTTTCTGTAAACTTCGTCTCAAACTCTTTCGCCGTACCAATATTGGGCCCATAACCAATTGCGATAAATCGTGTCCCCTCTGTTAATTCTTTTTTCGTTTTTTGCCAAAATTGTTCGGTTTTATAAATCACCGAATCGATTTCCTGAATTGCTTTGGCAAGTTTTGCTAATTCTTCTTCAACCTCTACTTTTGTTAATTGATGCTTTTGATAGCCCAGTTTCAAACCAAATAGAAATAAATTTAAAAGTGTTGCCGTATAGCCTTTTGTGACAAAACCAACTGTTTCAAGCCCCATTTTTAAATCCAGGACTTCATCCACAACCTCCGTAATCGGGCTGGTGACATCACTTGTCAAGGCCACTGTTTTTACAGACGTTTGGTTTTTAATTTTTGCAATGGCATCAATTGTTGAAGCACTTTTACCACTTTGCGAAACCGCTACGACCAGATCAAACCGATCATCCACTTTGCCATAATGAGCAAAATTGAACGGCTCTTGGATTTCCACATAAATAGGCGCCACTTCTTCAAGGTAAACTTTAGCCGCCTGACAAGCATTATGTGACGAGCCAGTTGCTAAAATTAGACAGTGCGTGACCTTTGAAACGTCTGTATCAGTTAATTGAAATTGGTTAAGAATCTGAGTTAGGGCTGCTTGCTCCTCATTTATATAATCCAGCATCGTTTTCATATTTTGCCTCCTAAAATAGACCAATTAATGAGCCAAGAATTCCGACAATTGCCATGCCACCTAAAATCGCTAAAGGTTTTACTTCTTTTTTCAATAAATAAAAAACAAAACCAAAGGATGCAAGCGGTAATAATTTAGGCATGATATCGTCAAAGATACTTTGAACCGTGACTGCATTTTTGCCACTTCCGCTGATTGTAATCGGGATAGTTAAATCAATCATGGAGGCGGTCATAGCACCTACCACCATCAAGCCAATTATTGAAGCGCCTAATGTGAGACTTTCCATCATGCCATTTGCTTGAATTTTTTTGAGAAAACCAGTTCCTAATTTATAGCCCCAACGATTCAGTAAATAACGAACAATCACATGGGGGACGTTAAAAATGAGTAAAAATAGAATTGGCCCTAACACATTCCCTTGTAAAGCTAACGAAGTTCCAACACCTGTTGCAATCAAGCGTAAGGTTCCCCAGAAAAAGGAATCACCTAAACCAGCTAAAGGTCCCATTAACGAGGTTTTAATACTATCGATTGTTCCAACTTCAAAATTTTCGTCCAGAACATTTTCTTCTTCCATTGCAGCATTAATTCCTAAAATAAACGTCACGATATGCGGCGTGGTATTAAAGAAAGCAAGATGCCGTTTTAAAGCTGCCGCCATCTCTTCTTTTTGAGGATATAATTTCTTTAAAATAGGGATCATGGCATAGACATAAGCCATATTCATCTGACGTTCATAATTCCATGAAAATTCCATTTGGAATGAACGCCAAAAGACTTGATTAAGTTCTTTTTTTGTAATTAAGTTTTCTGTCTTAGTTTTAGAAGTCTTCGTCATCATCAATTACCTCCCCACTTGTTGTTTGTATTGTTTCATTCTTTCCTTTGGCATAATTCATGATATTCACAACAATTACTGCTGTAATGGCACCCAAAATTGCTACTCCTGTTACAGGTAACTTAAAGTAAGCCATTAAGACAAAGCCTAAAAAGAAATATGGCGCCACTTGTTTGTTAATCAGTAAGCGTGCAAGCATCGCAAATCCTAGCGCTGGAATAATCCCAGTTGCAACAGACAACCCATGTTGAATAAATTCAGGGATCAGATCAAGTAAGCCTTTAATGGTGTTGCTGCCCACGGCAAATGAAATAGTTACAATGAGCGCTAGCATGAACGATAAGCCAAAGCCTGCAAGTAAATGCATGCGCTCCACCCCTTTATATGCTCCTTCTTCAGCATACTGATCAGCTTTTTGACTCATGATTGGGATGAGCAAACCCAAATAAATATTTTTAAGAATCAACGTTAACGTTGCGATTGGCAAGCCTAAGACTAAGGCTGTTTCTGTTCCTGCGCCAGCAGTAATAGCAAACGCTGTACCAAGAATCCCACCAGTCACTACATCAGGTGGGATTGATGCGCCCACTGAAAAAGAACCGATGAAAGCTAACTCTAAGGTCGCGCCCATGATTACGCCCGTTTTGACATCACCTAATACAATTCCGACAAATAAACCGGTTACAATTGGTCTTGAAAGCAACGAGGTTCCTAAAGCATATTCCGACTGCGCAATAAAAGCGATGCAACCTAAAAGAATCGCTTGTCCTATCATTTGTATTTCTCCTTTCTACAAGACATTTAATGCTGCTACTTTTTTGTCATTTGGGACTTGTCGAATTTCAACTTCACAACCATTTGCGACCAATTCTTTAACCATTTTTTCTTCATCCGGTGTGATATTAATTGCTTTAGAAATGTTTCGAGTATTTTCCCTTACTTTCATCCCTCCTAAGTTAATTTCTTTTATTTCTGGATAAGCAGTAGCCAATCGATAAGCATCTTCTACACTCTCAACTACAATAAAAAGTTTGTATTTTTCTGTAACACCACTTTTTAGTGCGGCAATCGCATCTTCAATCGTTTTAATGACCAGTTTTACTCCTGCTGGCTTAGCTAGCTTAATGGTTGTTTTTCGAATATCATTTTTAGGTACGTCATCATTTGCGATTAAAATACAATCGGCGCCTAAGCCTTGGGTCCATGAAAAAGCCACTTGACCATGTAACAAGCGATGATCGACTCTTAACAATTTAATCATTTCATTTCCTCCTAAAATTCTTCTTCTAAAATTTCTTTACTAGATAACTCATTACAATAACAAAGACTTTCTTGTCCGTTTTCAACGGCACGTTTTACTAAATCAACTAATGAATCAACAGTATTTATTTGGGTATATATTTCAATTAATGTTGCTAAATTTAATCCTGAAATTAAATGCATTGCTTGTTTCCCCACATAATTAAAGAATTCGTTATTCACGCTTCCGCCAAATAGGTCTGTAATCACAATTAATTCATTTTGTTGATTGTTCTTTAAAATGTCTTTGACCGTCTTGGCTAAATCATAAGGTTGTTCCATATAAGCGCAAAGACATTCCACATTCTTTGTTTCACCACAAATTAAAGCTAATGATGTCTGAATCCCTGCAGCGAAATTACCATGTGTTGCCAGAATAATTTTACGTTCCATTTTCTTCACCTCACTTACTTCTTTATATAGCAAAAAGAGTGCCAAAAAAGTGGCACTCTCTCCTTTTTATTTTAAAAATCGCTTTCTGCGTTGTTAAACTCCGTTTTTCCAAACAACACATCATAGACATAAAAAAGCTCCGATTCAGGTATATTGACACTATAAACTTTTTCAATGACACTAAACGCCTCTTTTAACTCTTGCAAGACCGTTCTTTGACACTGCTTTAATTGTTCGGCGCCATTATAATTTTCAATAGGTTCATTCCGGATTAATCGTTCAATTAAACAACTGACATGGACATATACCGCTAATTTACGATCATTTTGAATTGTTTGTTGCCACCGCTCTTCTAATTGAATTAAAAAGACTTCTACTTGTCGAATAATTTTTTCTGTATCTAAAATCGTCACTGATTGAATGACCCGATCTAATGAAAAGTTACGAATCAACTCATGATTTACATAGGACAGCATATCTTTAGTTAATTCTCTCTTTGTCCATTCTAAAAGGGTCGTAATTCCTTTTCCTGCAATCAACTCTTCTAAAGAGATATACGGGAGGTCATTTGAAGACGGGTTGTTTGTACCGATGATGCCGACAATCTCATATTCTGGAAAACTTTCTTTGATCGACTCTGCATTACGTAATTGATTATATTCACAAGGAATAATCTTTAATTGTGCTTCCGCAGGTAAACTTTTTCCAAGTAAATCTCTAATTTTAACGGCTGTGCCAATTCCGGTACTACACGTTGTTAAAATGACACGTTCCGTTTTATTTTCAGGTAATATGATTTCCCATTCATTTGGATGAACCGTTAACGCTTTTTGGGGCAATTCTTCAAAAGAAACTTCGTCTTTAATGGCTTCTCCTATAGACAGAGCCAAGCTTGTTGTCACATTATTCATTAATAAAAAAGGACCTTCTTCTTCTGCCGGAAAATACTGATAAATTTCTTTCAATGAACCCATATCAAAAAGAATTACTAAACCATTCCTCGTTTCTTGACGTTCCATATAGTGAATTAAGTGTTCGGAAATTTTTTTGGGAGTAACATCTAACGGCATGTCAAACGATTGAAAAATTGGCACATCTAACAGCCGATTTGCAACATTCGCAATACTACTTGCTGTGGCATATCCGTGGGCAACAATCACCGCTTTCGAATAGTGACTTTCCTTTACTGAACCCGAATAGTGAAGATAAATGGTGACAATAATTCGATCCATCTGGGATAGTTCAATATCTAATGAACGTTTCACTAAAGTTAACAGTTGTTCAGCGTAGCCATAACTAGTTGCTAATTTAGTTTGAACTTCTGTTAAAAGTTCGTCAATGACTGTTGTAGGTTCTTTTTCTGGAAACCAATCAATACATCTTCGTTGAAACAGATAGGTGCTTAATGCATAGACTAAACTGCCATTAAACCGAATTTGATAAGACGATTCAATCGTTTCCAATAATTGACGGATATTTTGCGTAATAAACAATAACATTTCGTGATTTTTCTCTCGCTTCTTTTCAAATAATAAATCATCGAATAAGCGTTCAATTTCTTTCGAGATGTCGTTATTAGCAGTGGAAAGATGATGATGGTGAGAGACATAAAGACGAAGGATTCGTTCATAACTCTGGATAATTTTTCTTTGCGCAAGCTCTGTTTCCTCTAACAAACTAACCAGATTTGTTTGCTCATCTAAACGAATAGGCAATTCATTTTCATCAGGAGCTAGTCTGATCGATTGATCCAGAAATTCTTTCGGTAGATCGTGCAAAGTGATTGGAATAACACGTTTATCAAGATTGGCGGCAAAGCTGCGTGCAGTAATAATTTTTATATTATTTCTTAATTCACCTACATTGCCTACATAATGGTGGTTTTCTAAAAGTTGGATAACTTGTGGCGTGATAGTAACTGCTTTTTGAATAGCTTGCTGTTCCTCATAAAATGCTCGCATAATTAATTGTTTTCTTTCCGCTTGAGTGCGTTCAGCAAGACTTGGGATTTTAATTTGAATAGGAATTCGTCTTAAAAATGTCGTTAAAAAGGTGCTAGAAATTTCTTCAGTTGTGGCAAAGCACAACCGACACGTAACAGGAATGGGCCGATTGGTTTCACCCATTCGATAAATAATGCCCTGATCTAAAAATGTAAACAACTTTTCCTGCCCTTCAGGACTCAAACGATGAACTTCATCTAAAAATAAAACGCCCCCTTCTGCACTTTGAAAGGCCCCAATTTTATCGGAATCTGCTCCCGTAAAAGCGCCTTTAAGATGCCCAAATAATTGACTAGTTAAAAGCTCTGGATTGTTGGCATATTGCGCACAATTAACTGTCACAAAAGGTGCTGAATCGTCAAGCAGTTCTT
Organism: Enterococcus sp. AZ050; assembly: GCF_051715085.1. NCBI lineage: Bacteria > Bacillati > Bacillota > Bacilli > Lactobacillales > Enterococcaceae > Enterococcus > Enterococcus sp. AZ050. The sequence goes on from NZ_JBIOTC010000001.1 coordinate 582,784, forward strand.
TTGAAAGACAAAACTGATAATATAAGGATGCTAAAAAACTTTTACCCGTACCACTTTCACCTGTAATTAAGACAGGCAATCCACCGCCAGGATAAAGCGCTGCCATTTTTAATTGTTCGATGGTCTGGGCTAAACTACCGCGATAACCAATGACCGACTGAAAAAAATCACTTTTGCGATCAAAAACAGGCTGTTCATCGATCATTTCTTGGAAACTTTGATAAACAGTTCTTTTTAAAAGATAGTTTTGTTGTTGAAACGCTTCTTTATGAAAAAAGTAAACTGGTCGTGTATTGATCTTAACTAGAATCCCTTCTTCGTTTAACTGATTTAAATAGTGACTAGCTGTATTTCGTTTGATAGAAAATGTCGTTGCAATATTGCTTGCTGTGAAAATTTCACTGACTAAAGATGGTTCAAAAAAAGCTGTTTGATTGCGTAAATAATCAACAATTTGCATTTTTAACATAAAATCACCTCTCATTTATCATAACGTACCTAAAAAAAACGTCAATATTCAAAATTTCTTTTGTTATTTTTCTTTATATAAGGAGCCCATTTTTTATGTTATTTAATCACAGGAACCTGATTCTATCATTGCAGAATAGGCTTTCATTCAGTATACTGTAAATAGAGGAACAAGAAACGAATTGGATAATTAGGCACTGAAAGAACGCACCACCGTTCTGAATGTTTCGAAACACACAACAGGTTATCGAAATGGCCATTGGAGAAAAATTCCTTTTTCTCCGAGGTTAGCGATTGTGACATGTTGCAATCGTTTTTTGTCCTTAAAATGTTGAGAAAAAGAAAAAAGGCACTTTGCATGTCAGCACCACCTGACAAACAAAGCCCTTCATAGACAGCACAACCTATCTATTCCAGTTGCCTTTTTTGCTAGTTACACTAGCTAATTTTAGTGTACCCGATTTTCAGTGAAATTACTAGCATCTTTAAAATTTTTACTGAAACGATCAGCCTGTGCAATGAACTAGTTTTCTTCAGCGGCGGCAACCGCTGAGAAGCTTTTTCTCAAATTTTAAGTGAATAATGTATCATAAACTTTTTTGGCATATCCATCCGTCATATTACATACAAAGTCCACCGCCATTTTCAAACGATAATAGTCTTTTTCTGCTTCTGTAGCGTTCTTTGCTTCTCTTCTATACAACGCTTTCGCGCTTTCCGAAATATTATTAAAGATTCGCTCCTCATACTTATTCATGGAAACTTTTTCATATTTCAGTACGACTGGAACAAATTCATCTAGTAAACGATTGATGATATTGAAGCCCAATACCTCTTGATCCAAAATTGTTTTTGTTTGAAAAACATAGGCTCTAGAAAAGTTTTTTAATGCCTGAAAGCATTTCACTTCATCACAATCTTCAATGATAATTTCATTATGATAGATACCTCTCATAATTAAGTCATAATGATTAGCAAAATTTTTCGCTACGCTTTGACAAACAGCTCTTTGTGTCTTTCTCAAAAATTCTTGTAAGGTAGCTTCTTCTGTTTTATCTTTTTCTAACATTAAAAATTTTTTTGTTCCTGTTTGCCCATCAACAAACTGCTTTAAATCTTGATAGCTGTATAAACCATAATTATAGGCATCTTCGATATCTGAAAAAGTATAGGCGATATCATCTGAGGCTTCTAGCAAAAAGACTAATGGGTGTCGCTTATTTTGTGTTCCTGTCGCAAATTTAATGGCGTTAAACACTTGTTTTTCCGAGTAAAAATAGCCAACTTTTTTAGACAAAAGCTGTTGCTTATTTAATTGATCTGAAGATGCCGTATATTTGATAACTGTATCTAATGTCGTGGCAGTTAGTTTCATTCCTGCTTTAGAAGTCCCATTATCATGATGCAGTTTTGTTAAAAGTCGGATGGTTTGAGCGTTTCCTTCAAAGTTAAGAAAATCATTTTGTTGTTGCTCCGAAAAATCAGACCAACAAGCATACAAAGGACCATTTTTTTCAAACCAAATACGAATGGCTTCTTCCCCAAAATGTCCAAAAGGGGGATTGCCAATATCATGGATTAATGCAGCTGTTTCTAACAACCGATAGCATTCTGATAATTCCATAACCTCAATGTTTCGTTCGTTCAACTGTGAAATAACTAATCTAAGTATATCCCTGCTATGCATTGCCACTTCTAAGCTATGCGTTAAACGCGTTCTTACAAAATCATTACGTTCTAAAGGAAAAACTTGTGTTTTGTCTTGTAAACGTCTAAATGCATCACTTTTAATTACTCTACGATAGTCACTATCAAAAGATTTACGAAGTTCTGTGGCTAAATCAACTTGCTTATTTAACCAGTCATTTTGATATTGTTTACCATTATCAGAAATACGATATGTACCAACCAACTGACGCCAATTCATTTTCATTTATTACCTCCTCCAATTACTCTACCTTCTCTAAATAAGAGACGTAAATATTTTTACATTTACCAATATCACTGAATTCCCGATTGTTATACGCCTTATCCTTTTTCAATTTAAACCGCACTTTTTCGCCTTCTTGAAAAGTTCCCCACGTAAGAAAAAAGAATAACCAATGGCTTTCATCCTCTGATAGCGTGTCTAAACCTAAACTTTTAGGCTCAATTAAGCTAGGTAATTTAAAACAGTCATACACCCCTTTTGCTGTGCCATACACAGGACGATGAGTGCTAAGAGTCGTTTCAAAATATCCCTTTTCATCAGGTTTTAAATAACTTGCTTGTCGAATCAGTTGTGTCAGTTTATTTTGGAATGGCTGAATATTTTTCTCAACGTTTAGTTCAAAATCTGGCTCAGCTTGTACATCTGTGTCATGAGATAACTTTTTTAATAAGCAGTTTATTTCATTAGTACTTGTCTTATCATTAAACGCAATCGCCAAACGCTCACTGCTAATAACACCTTTCATATCTTTCATAGAAAAATTATTTAACGCAATTGGATAGTGTTTATCTGATAGCATCCAAGAAGCACCCATTTCGTTTAAACATGGAATACTCTGATAATAATGATCAGATAAAAAATACAGCATGACAGGTTGATTAGTTAGCTCCCTTTTAATCGTGTCAAAAATTAATTCTCCTGGCTGTACACCTGTTTCAATAGCGGAACTATAAAAAATATCCTGTGTTCGAAACCCAAACTTTTTCAACAATTGGATAAACGCATCCACATATTCTTGATCCTTTGAACTATGACTAATAAAAATCTTTTTCCCGTTGCTCACTACTCAACATCCTCCAAGTTAAATTTGTATTTTCATTTTTTTGTGAAATTCTATACTATTTCTTTAAGCGTACAGCGTTATCTGAAACCAGTCAATACTAAAATTATAAAATAACAATTATTTTGTTTTATTAAATTTTTATATAATGTTGTTTTGTTAATGTTTTGTTATTTTTAAACAAGTGATTATAGAGCGATGTACGGTTGAAGTTATTTCTAATCTATTTTTTTCAATATTTTTATAAATATAAAAAAAACACGCCTTTCTTTGCAGAAAGGCGTGTTTTTACGTCCGAGTATAAGGAGAATTGGTTCATTAACCAATTGTCCCTTTAAGCGTTATTCATTAAATGAATTATTTGTTTTTTAAGTTGTAGAAAGATTTTAAGCCTTTGTATTCAGCTACATCGCCTAATTGATCTTCAATACGTAATAATTGGTTGTATTTAGCAATACGGTCAGTACGGCTTAATGAACCAGTTTTGATTTGGCCAGCGTTTGTTGCAACAGCGATATCAGAGATTGTTGAATCTTCTGTTTCACCAGAACGGTGAGATACAACTGCAGTGTAGCCAGCTTCTTTAGCCATTTCGATTGCTTCAAATGTTTCAGTTAAAGTACCGATTTGGTTAACTTTGATTAGGATTGAGTTAGCGATACCTTTTTCGATACCTTCAGCTAATTTAGTTGTGTTTGTTACGAATAAATCGTCACCAACTAATTGAACTTTGTCGCCTAATACTTCAGTTAATTTTTTGAATCCGTCCCAGTCGTTTTCGTCTAAGCCGTCTTCGATTGAAATGATTGGGTATTTAGAAACTAATTCTTCGTAGAACGCGATCATTTCTTCAGTTGTTTTTTCGCCTTCGCCTGAGTCAGCTAAAACGTAAACGCCTTTTTCTTTGTCGTAGAATTCTGAAGAAGCAGCATCCATAGCAAGAACAACGTCTTTACCAGGAACATAGCCAGCTTTTTCGATAGCTTCGATGATTACTTCGAAACCTTCTTCGTTTGAACCTAAGTTAGGAGCGAAACCACCTTCGTCACCTACTGAAGTAGCTAAGCCGCGACCTTTTAAGATTGAAGCTAATGCGTGGAATACTTCTGCACCCATACGTAAAGCTTCTTTGAATGTAGGCGCACCTACAGGCATGATCATGAATTCTTGGAAGTCAATACTGTTGTCAGCATGTGATCCACCGTTGATGATGTTCATCATTGGAGTTGGTAATACTTTTGTATTGAATCCGCCTAAGTAATGATATAAAGGCACTTCTAGGTAATCAGCAGCAGCACGAGCTACGGCGATAGACACACCAAGAATAGCGTTAGCACCTAATTTACCTTTGTTAGGAGTTCCATCTAAATCGATCATTGCTTTATCGATAGCCATTTGATCGCGTACATCGTAACCGATGATTGCTTCAGCAATGATGTTGTTTACGTTATCTACAGCTTTAGTAACACCTTTACCTAAGTAACGAGCTTTGTCGCCATCACGTAATTCAACTGCTTCGTATTCACCAGTTGAAGCTCCTGAAGGAACCATTCCACGGCCGAAAGCTCCGCTTTCAGTGTAAACTTCTACTTCGATTGTTGGGTTACCGCGTGAGTCTAAGACTTCGCGTGCGTAAATATCAGTAATAATTGACATGTTTTGTCTCTCCTTTGAGTTTGTATTTATACTAAGGGGATTCCCTCATGTATGATTGTAGTTAATTCTCGCAAACTATGCAAACATTTTTTTGCAAAAGTCATTGAGAAAACGTTACCGTTAGTGATTTCTTATTTTACAGCATCTAATAAAGCTAAGAATGAATCTGCTTCTAAGCTTGCGCCGCCGACTAAAGCACCGTCAACGTTTTCTTTTGCCATATATTCAGCGATGTTTTCTGGTTTAACAGAACCACCGTATTGAATACGAACAGCTTCAGAAACTTCTTTGCCGTATAATTTTTCAACTGTTGAACGAACAACACCACAGATTTCATCTGCAATATTAGCATCTGCAGATTTACCAGTTCCGATTGCCCAGATTGGTTCGTAAGCGATAACCATTGAAGCAACTTGTTCGTTTGATAAACCAACTAAGCCGTTAGTGATTTGACCTTCGATCCATTCCGCTGTTTTACCAGCTTCATACGTTTCTAAAGTTTCACCACAACAGAAGATTGGTGTCATACCATTTGCAAAGATTGCTTTGGCTTTTTTATTGATATCTTCATCTGTTTCGTGGAAATATTCGCGACGTTCAGAGTGTCCGATAATCACATAGTTTACACCTAAATCGGCAATTGCAGCTGGTGAGTTTTCACCAGTGAAGGCACCAGCGTTTTCCCAGTAGCAGTTTTGTGCAGCTAATTTCACTTCAGAATCTTTTAGGTTCCAAGCTAAAGGAGCTAAGAATAATGCTGGAGATCCAATCACAGCGTCAACAACGTCGTTTGATGGAACAGCATTTTTTACTGCTTCTGCAAAGCTTTGTGCTTCGCTTAAAGTTTTGTTCATTTTCCAGTTACCAGCGATAATTGGTTTGCGCATGAAAAGCACATCCTTTTCTTTTTTTAAAAATATTGTCTTTTAAACTGATTATTTATCGTTAATAGAAGCTAAACCTGGTAAAGTTTTGCCTTCTAATAATTCTAAACTTGCTCCGCCACCTGTTGAGATGTGAGAGAATTTGTTTTCGTAGCCTAATTGAATTGCTGCAGCAGCAGAGTCCCCACCACCGATGATTGTTGTTGCGTCTTCTAAATTAGCAATCGCTTCACAAACACCAATTGTTCCTTTGGCAAAGTTACTCATTTCAAATACGCCCATTGGACCATTCCAAACAACTGTTTTCGCACCTTGTAATTCGTTAGCGAATAATTCAATTGTTTTTTCACCGATATCCAAGCCTTCTTCATCATCTGGGATTTCAGTTGAAGGAACCGTGTGGAAAGGAGCGTCATTGCTGAACTCTTTAGAGACAACTGTATCAACCGGTAAAACTAATTTGTCGCCAGCTTTTTCCATTAAGCTTTTCGCTAAGTCCACTTTATCTTCTTCAAGTAAAGATAAACCAACACTATAGCCTTGTGCTTTCATGAATGTGTAAGCCATACCGCCACCGATTAAAATTTTGTCGGCTTTTTCAATTAGGTTTTCAATAACAGCGATTTTGTCAGAAACTTTTGCGCCACCCAAGATTGCTACGAATGGACGTTTTGGATTTTCAACAGCTTCGCCGATGAATTTAATTTCTTTTTCCATTAAGAAACCAGCAACTGTTGGGATACCAGTTGAAGCAATTCCAACGTTTGAGGCATGTGCACGGTGTGCAGTACCAAAAGCATCATTGACAAATACATCGCCTAAAGAAGCCCAGTATTTACCCAATTCAGCGTCATTGCCGCTTTCTTTTTTGCCGTCAACATCTTCAAAACGAGTGTTTTCAAATACTAAAACGTCGCCGTCTTTCATATTGTTAACAGCGTCTTCTAATTCTTTACCACGTGTTTCTGGAACAAAAGTAACTGGTTGACCTAGTAATTCGCTTAAACGTTCAGCCACTGGTTTTAATGATTTGCCAGCTTTGTCTTCTTCTGTTTTTACACGACCTAAATGAGAGAAAAGAATTGCTTTTCCGCCATTTTCAATCACGTATTTGATTGTTGGTAAAGCCGCTACGATACGATTATCGTTTGTGATCACGCCATCTTTTAACGGAACGTTAAAGTCAACACGGACAAGGACTTTTTTGTCTTTTAAATCTACATCTTTAATTGTCTTTTTAGCCATGAGTAGACCTCCTGTATTGTCAATTTTAGGATTTTTCTTTTTTAAAAAAAGAAAGCGGAGAAGCGCGTTGCTTCCCCGCTTATTATTTCACAATTGTTCAAATTTCACTAATGATAAGAATGAATCTTATAAGTTAGCGAAGTATTCTAAAGTACGAACTAATTGAGCAGTGTATGACATTTCGTTGTCATACCAAGCAACAGTTTTAACTAATTGTTTGTCGCCAACTGTCATAACTTTTGTTTGAGTTGCATCGAATAATGAACCGTAAGTCATACCTACGATATCAGAAGAAACGATTTCGTCTGTGTTATAACCATAAGATTCGTTAGCAGCTTTTTCCATTACTGCATTTACTTCATCAACAGTAACTTCTTTGTCTAATACAGTAACTAATTCAGTTAATGAACCAGTAGCTACAGGAACACGTTGAGCAGCGCCATCTAATTTACCGTTCAATTCTGGGATTACTAAGCCGATTGCTTTAGCAGCACCAGTTGAGTTAGGTACGATGTTTGCAGCAGCAGCGCGCGCACGACGGAAGTCGCCTTTAGGATGTGGTCCGTCTAATGTCATTTGGTCACCTGTGTAAGCGTGGATAGTTGTCATTAAACCTTCAACAACACCAAAGTTGTCATGTAAAGCTTTAGCCATTGGAGCTAAGCAGTTTGTAGTACAAGAAGCGCCTGAAATTACAGTTTCTTCTCCAGTTAATGTTTCATGGTTTGTGTTGTAAACGATTGTTGGTACATCGTTACCACCAGGAGCTGAAATAACTACACGTTTTGCACCAGCAGTTAAATGTTTTTCAGCAGCTTCTTTAGAAGTAAAGAAACCTGTACATTCTAAAACGATGTCTACGCCTAATTCGCCCCATGGTAATTCTTCAGGGTTACGGTTAGCTAAAACTTTGATTTCTTTGCCGTTAACGTTGAATGAACCTTCGTGAACTTCAACTGTACCGTTGAAACGGCCTTGAGTTGTGTCATATTTTAACAAGTGTGCTAACATTTTAGCATCTGTTAAGTCGTTGATTGCAACTACTTCGATTCCTTCTACATCTTGGATACGACGGAAAGCTAAGCGTCCGATACGTCCAAATCCATTAATACCTACTTTAACTGTCATTAAAGATTTCCTCCTTATGAAAATCAAAAATTTTTTATTTTAAAGGGTTACCCCTTTTAAAATCTCGTTTGCAGCAGCTTCATCTGTGATGAGCCACGTTTGTTTTGGTGCATTTTTCATATATGCGCGAATGGCTTTGGCTTTCGTTTTGCCGCCCGCAATTGCGACGACATAGGGAATTTCTTGTAAGTTTTTTAATTGAAGACCAATTCGTGGAATTTTATAGACCACTTTTCCTTCTTCATCAAAGAAATAACCGAACGATTCTGCCACGGCATTTTTTTGTTTGAGCATAACCATTTCGTCATCAGACATTTTTCGGCGTGCCGCCATGTGCAACGCTCGACCAATACTGTGCACCACACAGTTGGCATGACTAATTAACGTAAGAACTTCTTGAATCGAGGGTTCTTGTAATAAACTATTATACGTTTCACGACTCAATTGTTCTGGGACATATAACGCCCGGTAGTTACCACCCGTTTTGTTGGCCATTACAGCACTAATTGAATTGGCTTGGACAGAAACTGCTTCACCAATCCCTCCTCTGGCTGGAACAAACAAATTATGACGGTTTTCAGTTTCTAGTGATCCCATATTTTCGGCCACCATGGCCATTGTTGTCCCACCCATAACCGCAATTGTATTCTCACCATTTGGTAAGAGTAAATTCAGCGTATTGGTTAAGACATCTCCAAAGTCCGAAAGAACTTTCTTTTGGATATCACTATCTCCTGCAACAACGATACAACGTTGAATGCCAAAGTACTGTGTCATTTCTTTTTCGATTTGGTGCATGCCAAGCAATTGATTCATGACTAATTCTAAGCCTTGGTAGACTTCCAAACCGCGTTCTGTTAATGTCATTCCGCTTTTTGAAGGTTCAATCAGGTTGAGCTGCTTCAAAACATCTGTTTCTGTACGCAAGACTCGCTCTGTAATTCCCATCGTTTCTGATAAACTTCTACGTCCAATAGGTTGCATCCAATAAATATTGCGAAGAATTTGGAATCTTTCTTGTAATACATCGAGCATATCTGGAGCAACTGCTTCAATCATTTTAAATTCTTTTAACATGATGCGCTCCTTTTGTGGGTCGAAATATGTCCAAGTAAGACTGAAAACGACCTATGAACTTTAAAAAAATAGAATTGATGTTCGTTTTTCCTACTATTTATTCATAACAGTATTAAAAGTACTTATCAATTACACACTTAGTGTACCAGTTTTTTTGGGTCTTTTCAATAAAAATGATTCTTTTTTCATCGTTTTCTTTCAAATCCAAACAAAGCATTCGTTTGCGAGAAACAATAGCGACTTATTTCCGAATAATTAGATTTAATTAAACCAAAAGCAAAGGAATTCACGAACGTCTTTCAATTAACTTCTTGTTTAAATGGGAATTTCAGGTCCTCACACAAAGCATTTTTTTACTTATTTTTCAAAAAAAGCAACGAAAGAATAGACACAGCCATTCTCTCGTTGCTTCATATCCTTTTATTTGTAATCTTCTTCGTAAAAACGTCCTAAAATTTTGACATTATCTGAGATGCTGACAAAGGCATTCGGATCGCTTTCTTTCATGGCTGCTTCTAAACTTGGCAACTCAAAGCGTGTCACAATAGTTAGCAGAACAGTTTGGCGGTCGTGGCGATATGCTCCTTCCGCTTCATGAATAATTGTAATACCACGGCGCATTTTCTTTTGAATCTCATCCACGACTCGATCTGGGTTTTTAGTGACAATCATAACTTGCATTTTCTTTTGCTTAGTATAAACGGCATCTGTGACCTTCCCACTTACAAAAATTGATAACGCACTGTAGAACATGTACTGCCAGCCAAATAAATAACCTGCAACGAAGACAATTAGTGCGTTAAAATAAATTGAAATCGAGCCAACGGAACGCCCCGTTTTTTTCCGAATGGTAATGCTTAGAATATCTAAGCCCCCAGAAGAAACCCCGTTTTTTAAAACAAAACCAATTCCTGATCCAGAAATCGCCCCACCAAAAATAGCACAGATAATTGGATCTTGAGTCATCACCGTTTGCGGAACAATATGCATAAATAATGAAGTTAAAGTCACGGTAATGAAAGTAAAAATTGTAAACTTCTTACCTATTTTTTTCCACGCAATAAAGAATAACGGCACGTTTAAAAGATACAATGTAATGGAGACAGGCACATTAAAACCGACAATTTTTGTTGAGAGGGTTGTTAAAATTTGTGCCAAGCCTGTTAAGCCACTGGAATAAATATTTCCTGGTTGATAGAAAAAGTTCATGGCAATTGATGCAAGAATAGCATAGACAATCGACACGGAAAATTTTGTTGTATAGTCATGAACTGGCAGTCCGTCATAAATTTTTTTCATAAATAATAGCCTCGTTTCAGGTTTTCAATAAATTACATTTCTTTTCATATTATACGTGGTTTACCGAGAGAAAAAAAGAGATTCCTATAATAATTACGGAAGATTCATCAAATGTTTATAGAAATGAAAAAAGAACGAAATCTTAACGATTTCGTTCTTGGGTTGTTTCATAATGTGCTCTTGGTCCACCAATATATTTAGGACGAGAATATAATGCTGTAACATGGGCCGCACCTAACGTTCGAATGCTCAAGCGAAGAGGAACTTGCACATGTTTTACATGCATACCGATAGATGTATCGCCAATGTCAATCCCTGCTTGAGCAACAATATGCTCCACTTCCACAGGTTCATCAAATTTTTCAAAGGCAGCCACTGAACAAGAACCGCCAGCATGTAATTGTGGTACTACCGAGACAATTTCAAAGCCTTTTTCTTCAGCCACACGACGTTCCATCGCTAAAGCACGATTAATATGTTCGCATCCTTGGACAGCCAAAGAGATGCCTTTTTTATCTAATTGTTCAATTAAGGTTGAGACAATCCATTGTCCTACTTCGGCACTGGAATTTTTACCAATGACGCCACCTACTACCTCACTGGTGGTACAACCCAAAACGAATAGGTCCCCTTTTTTTAAATTCCCTGCTGTAATGACTTCTTCTGTAATTGTCACTAACTGTTCTTTTAACATTTTTTCATCGATAGTCATTTGTTCATCCTTCTTTCTTCTAAACGACCATTTTTTGGTAACACACGTTTTAATGTTTGACTAAGAGGCAATGCTACAATCACCCCAAATAAGGATTGAATGATATTCCCTGGTAAAGAGGCAATCCCCGCACCCACGCCGTAAAGCCAGCTAGTCGCTAAAGCATACCCGCTAATCATAAGGAGACTGGCTAAAAGTAATCCTAGCGTTTGCATCTTTTTACTTTTATTAAAGAAGTGACCTGCTAACCAACCTTGTCCGCCATGAATCAATAACGAAAAAACGAACCATTGTGGATAGCCTGACAATAAATCAATTAAACCACCGCTTAAAGCTCCGACTGTCAAGCCACCAATCGGACCAAAAAGTAAACTAGCAATGTAAATCCCTGCATCCGCCAATGTAACAAAGCCATTTGTTGCTGGGACGGGGATAATAAAGACCATTGACACAGCCACTGTTAAAGCGGTAATTACTGCATATAGACTAATTTTTCTTGTCATTATCCGCCACACCTCCTGCTAGTAATCCTTCATGCCACACACTTCCAAAAGCTGCATTTAGCTGGACCCCAGAAACAATGGCTTCATGAACGTATGTTTTTGCTAAATCAACTGCTTCAATTAACGGATATCCTTTAACTAAATTCGCACCAATTGCAGAGGCAAAGGAACAACCAGCGCCATCAATGGTGTGGGCCATTACTTTTTCTTTGACCAATTGAATATGTTGTTGTCCATCATAAAAAAAGTCACGTGCTTCTTGGCCAAGCCAACGATTACCACCTTTAATCACCACCGTTGCCGCTCCTAAAGAGTTTAACTCTTCCGCCGCTTGTTGGACTTCTTCGACGGTTGTTAATTTTCTGCCAATGAGTAATTCTGCTTCTTTCAAATTAGGCGTTATAATCGTTGCGAATGGAAAAAGTTTTTCAATCAATAACTGCATGTATCTTTTTTCATAAACTGAAGTCGTTTCTTTAAAAGCCAAGACAGGATCCAACACCACCGGCAGACCTGCGTACTTTTTCAAAAAGGTTGCAATTTGTAGCATACTTTCTTCACTGTGAATCAAGCCAATCTTGATGCCGTCTAAACTCCCGGCAGGTATGGAAGCGAGTTGCTCTTTCACCAAAGAAGTCTCAAGGTCATGAATCTGAAAATGATTCTTAGGGGCTGTAGCAAGGCAAGTTAAAGTTGATAAGCCAAAGACTTGATGATTTTCAAACGTTTTTAAATCTGTTTGAATCCCGCCACCTGAAAAAGGATCGGAACCGCCAATTGTTAAAATTATTTTTGTCATTTGTTTCGCTCCTTTATACACTCAGTTATCATACAAAGTTTTCTAAAAAGAAAAAACAGCCAATTGGCAGATTTTTAGCTCAGCCACTTTTTATTTTGTTATCCTTTTCTTTCCCAAAGAAAGAGTGACCTCATCCGTCAATGAAGTCACTCTTTCTTTAGATTTAACATTTATTCGTCAATGGCTGTTACATCAATGTTTAATTCAAACAATTGTAATGGAGAAACTAAACTTGGTGCGTTGTTCATTGGGTCAATTGCTTTCCCGTTTTTAGGGAAGGCAATCACTTCACGAATATTTTCTTCCCCAGCCAATAGCATTGCTAAGCGGTCTAGCCCTAAAGCAATCCCTCCATGTGGCGGGAAGCCGTAATCTAATGCGTCTAGCAAGAAACCAAATTGGTCTTGTGCTTCTTCTTTTGTAAAACCTAACGTTTCAAACATTTTTTCTTGTAATTCTCGTGTATGGATCCGTAATGAGCCACCGCCTAATTCGTAGCCGTTTAAGACAACATCGTAAGCTTCAGCATACACAGAGGCTGGGTCTGTTGCTAAGCGGGCCACATCCTCTGCTTTTGGTTGTGTAAATGGATGATGAGCAGAAACATAGCGGCCAGCTTCTTCATCATATTCAAACAACGGCCAATCCACAATCCATAAGAAATTGAATTTCGATTCATCAATTAAACCTAATTCTTTACCTAAACGTGTACGTACCGCACCTAAAGCAGCGGCTACGATTTCAGGTTTATCGGCACCAAACATTAAAATATCACCGACTTCTGCATTGGTAGCAGCAATTAATTCATCACTAACTTCTGTTAAGAATTTAGCAATTGGTCCTTTTAAGCCATCTTCTTCAACTTTTAACCAAGCTAAGCCTTTTGCGCCAAATTGACTCACATACTTACCTAAGTTATCCATATCTTTACGAGAATACTTATCTGCGGCGCCTTTTGCATTTAAAGCCTTCACATGTCCACCATTTTCCAACGCTGCTTGGAAAACTTTGAAGTCTACGTCTTTCACTACATCTGCAACATCAATTAATTCCATAGCAAAACGAGTGTCGGGTTTATCGCTACCATAGCGTGCCATCGCTTCGTCATAGCTCATTCGTGGAAACGGAACAGAAATCTCAATTCCTTTTGTCTCTTTCATCACTTCAGCCAACATATTTTCTGTATATGTTTGAATTTCTTCTGGTGTTAAAAAGGTCGTTTCGATATCGATTTGTGTAAATTCTGGTTGACGGTCGCCTCGTAAATCTTCATCACGGAAACAACGAACGATTTGGTAATAGCGATCGAAGCCTGCCCCCATTAATAATTGTTTAAAGAGTTGTGGTGATTGTGGCAAAGCATAAAAATGACCGGCATGGACACGAGAAGGAACCAAATAATCTCGAGCGCCTTCTGGTGTTGATTTGCCTAAATAAGGAGTTTCAATGTCTAAAAAGTCATGATTATCTAAATAGTGACGGATTGTTTTCGTTACTTGGTGACGTAATTTAATGTTGTTTGTCATTGATGGACGACGTAAATCTAAATAACGATATTTCATGCGCAATTCGTCATTAACGTTATTATCATCTTCAATGGTAAATGGCGTTGTTTTCGCAGTATTTAAAATCGTAATGTCAGTCGCCATCACTTCAAACTCGCCAGTTTTCATTTTGGGATTAATCGCTTCTTTATCACGATAAACGACTTGACCTTTAACTTCGATGACGTATTCACTACGACATTTATCAGCAATTTCCCATGCTTCTTTTGACTTTTCTGGGTTAAAGACCACTTGGACGATTCCTTCACGGTCACGTAAATCAATAAAGATAACGCCTCCTAAGTCACGACGTTTTTGAACCCATCCTTTTAATACAACTTCTTTTTCAATAAATTCGGCAGATACATTGCCGCAATAGGTTGTGCGTTTTGCCATTTCTCAATCTCTCCTTTTTATTCTTCAATCATTTTTGTCATCATTTCGTCATACACTTCATCAAATGAATCATGAATAGCACTTAACGGGAAGGCTTTTTCTTCGCGTGTTGCCATTGATTTTACGTTGACAATGCCTTCATTCAATTCATTTTCACCGATTGTTAAAACTAATTTTGCTTGTAATTTATCGGCCGTTTTAAATTGCGCTTTTGGTTTGCGATTCATGTAATCACGATCAGCTGAGAAACCAAAGTTACGAATGCTTTGAACAAGTTGCAAAGCTGCGACGTTGGTTTCTGAACCAATGCCAACCACATATGCGTCTAATTCAGATAACGCTGGAATCACAACTTCTTCAGCTTCCATTGTTAACAACACTCGCTCAATGCCCATACCAAAACCAAAACCTGGTGTGTCTGGGCCGCCTAATTCTTCAACTAAACCATTGTATCGGCCCCCTGCACAAATAGTTGATTGCGCCCCCATTTTAGGCGCTTCACTCATAATTTCAAAAATTGTGTGTGTGTAATAATCCAGACCGCGAACCATATTACTATCAATTTCATAAGGAATTTCTAGTAAATCTAACATATCAGTTACTGCTTCAAAATGTGCTTTAGATGGTTCATTTAAATAATCTAAAATGGAGGGCGCTTCCGCGACAATCACCTTGTCTTTTTTATCTTTGCTGTCTAACACCCGCAATGGATTTTCGTGTAAGCGACGTTGTGAATCCTCGCTTAATTCTGCCATATGGGGCTCTAAATAATCGATTAATGCTTGACGGTACGTAGCACGTGTTTCTTTATCCCCTAAGGAATTAATAACTAATTTGATTTGTTGGATGCCTAATTGTTTGAAGAAGTCCAAAGCCATAGCCATAATTTCAACATCCAATGCTGGGTTTTCACTACCAAATGCTTCCACACCAATTTGATGGAATTGACGCAAACGACCAGCTTGTGGGCGTTCATAGCGGAACATCGGCCCCATGTAATAGGTTTTATATGGTTTCGTATATTCCGGACCATATAATTTATTTTCAACGAAGGCCCGAACAATTGGCGCTGTCCCCTCAGGACGTAGCGTCACGTGACGGTCTCCTTTATCATAAAAATCATACATTTCTTTTGAAACAATATCTGTAGTATCGCCAACACTGCGAGATATCACTTCATAATGTTCAAAAATCGGGGTTCTGATTTCTTGGTATTGATAATCTTTAAAAATCAAACGAGCTGTTTCTTCCACAAATTGCCATTTTTCAGAAGTTCCTGGCAAAATATCGTTTGTTCCTTTTGGTTTTTGATAACTCATTGTCTTTCTCTCCTTCTATCATTCCACAAAAATGTGTGCGCCATTTTCTTTTTTCTAAAAATGAAAAAAGCCCTTGTATGTTGAACATACAAGGGCGTAAAAGTCTCTTTTACACGGTACCACCTAGTTTTGAAAGATTTTACTCTTTCCTCAACGATTAACGCTCGTAACGGGACGGCTTTTCTTCCGTCCATCTCCAGAATGTCTTTCACTTTCACTGTTGAAGTTGCTCTCAGCCACGGCAACTCTCTCTTCGCAGACAGATGAAACTTACTCGTTCCTTCGTAGATTTTTAATATTATCTATAAACTACTAAAGTTCTCTTAGAAAGTCAAGGGTTTCCGACAGGAAAATCAATTATTTTTCTCGTGTATCAATCACAATGGTCACTGGACCATCATTGGTCAACGACACTTGCATATCCGCGCCAAATTCTCCTGTGGCTACCGCTATTCCTTCTGCTTCTAATTGTTGATTAAATAATTCATACAAAGGAATCGCCACATCTGGACGAGCCGCTTCAATAAAACTGGGACGATTGCCTTTTTTAGTTTTTGCATAGAGGGTAAATTGAGAGATACTCAAAATTGATCCTTCAATCTCTTGAATACTGCGATTCATTTTTCCTTCGTCATCTTCAAAAACACGTAATTTACTGATTTTGCCAACAACATAAGCCACATCTTCTGGCGTGTCTTCTTGATGAATGCCCACCAGCACCATGAAGCCTTGTTTGATTTGTCCCACTATCTGCTCTTCTATCGCAACTTGTGCTTGACTGACTCTTTGAATAACTACTTTCATCTTTTTTGCCTCACTTTTAACACTTACCCATTGGTTCGACGAACACTATAAACATCTGGTACACTTTTAATTTTGTCAACGATGGTTTTTAAATGAGAAAGGTTTTGAATTTTCACAGTGACATGAATCTGGGCCATCTTATCTTTGGATGGACGAGCTTCAACGCCGACTAAATTTTTTGTCATCGAACTAATGACTTGTAAAACATCACTCAGTAAGCCACTACGATCATAGCCGTAAATCTCCAAATCGGCAGCGTATTCTTTGCGACTGTGCTCGGTATCTTCCCACTCAACTTCAATTAGACGTTGTGCTAATTCTTCTTGATGTTGTACGTTAGGACAGTCCGCACGATGAATTGAAACGCCCCGTCCTTTGGTAATGTAACCAACGATTTCATCACCAGGCACTGGATTACAACAGCGGCTTAAACGAATCAATAGGTTGTCCACCCCTTGAATCACGATGCCGCCTTCATGACGAACTTTCATTTTTTCTGATTCTTTTTTAGCTGGCTGATTTAACAACTCTTCTGCTTCTTGACGTTGGCGTTCCAACTCTTGTTCGCGGCGTTCTTTTTCTGTTAAACGATTGCACACTACTTGCGCACTTACTTCGCCATAACCTACTGCCGCAAATAAATCATCTTCCGTTTGAAATTTAAATTTATCTAGCACTTCCGCCATTTTATTCTTCGTTAAAAATTCTTTCGGTGTAAAGCCGATTTCTGTCATGTATTTAATGACAGCATCATGCCCTTTAATAATGTTATCTTCACGGTCTTGTTCTTTAAAGAAACGTTTGATTTTATTTTTGGCTTTACTTGTTTTAACCATTTTCAGCCAGTCGCGACTAGGTCCGAAAGAATTCGGTGATGTTAAGACTTCAATAATATCCCCATTTTTTAGGACATAGTCTAACTGTACCATTTTGCCGTTGACCTTCGCACCGGTTGTTTTATTTCCAATTTCAGTATGAATGCTGTAGGCAAAATCTAGTGGTCCGGAGCCTTTTGGCAGTTCGGTTACATCTCCACTTGGCGTAAAGACATAGACTTTGTCACTAAAAATGTCTTCTTTAACACCTTGCATAAATTCAGAAGCATCATAGCTTTCATCTTGTAATTCAATAATTTCATGGAACCAATCGACTTGCTTCGTCAGTTCATCTGTTTCAATTTTTTCCGCTTTGCCTTCTTTATAGGCCCAATGAGCCGCCACCCCAAATTCGGCGATTTGGTGCATCTCATGGGTCCGAATTTGGACCTCTACTGGATTCCCTTTTGGCCCAATAACTGTCGTATGGATAGACTGATACATATTCGCTTTTGGCATAGCAATATAATCTTTAAAGCGACCTGGCATTGGTGTCCAACGTGTATGAATCGCACCTAACACGGCATAGCAATCTTTAATGGAATCGACAATAACACGAATGGCTAATAAGTCATAGATTTCATTAAACTGTTTCTTTTGGTCCTTCATTTTACGATAGATTGAATAAATATGTTTTGGTCGACCATATATTTCTGCGTAAATTTCTAAATCTTCCGTAGCTAAACGAATATCTTCGACTGCTTCTGCCACATAAGCTTCACGTTCATCGCGTTTACTTTGCATCAAATTAACAATTCGATAGTATTGGTTGGGGTTAATATAACGTAAGGCCGTATCTTCTAATTCCCATTTAATTCGACTAATCCCTAAGCGATGTGCTAAAGGCGCATAAATTTCTAAAGTTTCTTGTGCAATCCGTCGTTGCTTATCTTCACGTAAATGTTTTAATGTGCGCATATTGTGCAAACGATCGGCTAGTTTCACCATAATAACCCGTAAATCTTGCGCCATTGCCAATAACATTTTTCGATGATTTTCAGCTAATTGTTCTTCATGAGATTTATATTTAATTTTTCCTAGTTTCGTTACGCCATCGACTAACATTGCGATGTCTTCGCCAAATTCTTCTTTTAAATCGTCCAGTGTTACGTCCGTATCTTCGACAACATCATGTAAAAATCCTGTTGCTACAGTATGGGGATCCATATGTAATTCAGCCAGAATGCCTGCCACTTGAATCGGATGGATGATGTAAGGTTCACCTGATTGTCGGACTTGACCTTCGTGTGCTTTTTCAGCATAAGTTAATGCTTTTTGAACCAACTCAACATGTTCTGGTCCCATATAGGTACTTACAATTTTGATGACCGCTGGGCCTGTCAGTATTTCTTCTTTTGGCATGGTATTCACTCCTCTATGAAGGTGACCTTTGGATAAAGAACACTTCGTTCACGTTTTATCTATTTTAATAAAAAAGAAAAGTACCACTTGAAACAGTAGCACTTTCAACAACTCTATTATACTAAATTTCCCTTAAATTTCAATCACTGTCGCTTTTTTACTCTCTGTTTATTCAAAGAGAATGCCTCCAAGAATTTTACAGGCGGGCTTTCGTTTAATTTAAAAGTTCCATTTGGTAGCTAACCGCACTTAAAAGATACAACGGTGCTGTTTCTGCTCGTAAAATTCTCGGACCCAACCCGCAAAGTTTCGCCCCAGCCTGCAGAAATTGTTCAATTTCTTGCGGTGCAAAGCCACCTTCAGGTCCAAAGAGCACACACAAACGTGCGCCTGGCTGGCAAGTGGATAATACTTGTGCTAATTGACTTTTTTCTCCTTGTTTTGCTGATTCTTCATACGCAACCAAGACTGTATCATATGAGTCAAATTGCGCAATGATTTCTTGTGTTTTTTCCACCAAAGAAACACTTGGTGTCTGCTGCCGATGCGATTGTTCCGCCGCTTCTGTGGCAATTTTTTGTAATCTTTTTTCTTTGGCTGCTCTTTTTTTGTGGTCCCATTTGACAACGGAAGTTTTCGCAGGAAAGCCGATAAACTGATTGCCACCTAGCTCCGTGCCTTTTTGAACAATCCATTCTAACTTGTCCCCTTTTGGTAACCCACACGCAATCGTCACTTCAATTGGCAATTCTTTGTCCATTTCTTCTTTACTAATTTCTTTAAAGTAAACAGACGTTGAATCAATTTCCACAATCTCAGCTAAAATGGCAGTTTTATTTTGAAATACTAAATAACAACGATCATTCGGCGTCATTCGCATAACTCGCACAATATGATGATAGTTTTCATCTGCGACTTTATACAAATCTTTTTCTTGATAATCTTCTTTCATGAAATACCGTTGCATTTTACTCTTCCTCTGGTTTCTTCAAGATAATCGCATACCAATCGCCTTGATTAAAGAGTTGGTCCACCACAAACCCGACTTTCGTTAGTGCTTCTAAAACCATTGCTTTTTTATCTTCAATAATTCCAGAAATAATGAAGGTACCGTCTTGTTTTAGCAAACGCCAAGCATCTTCAATCATTAACACAATAATATCTGCCAAAATATTTGCGACGATTACATCAGCAGAATGGTCAATCCCTTTTAGTAAATCATTGGCTGACACATGAACATCGGCCGCAATGGGATTTAAATCCATATTTTCTTTTGCCGCTGCAACTGCTACTTCATCTAAATCATATGCGTAGACGTCTTTAGCCCCTAAATAGCGACTTGCAATACTCAAAACACCAGAACCCGTTCCTACATCTAGAACTGTTTCGCCACCACGTAAAACAGTTTCTAAAGCTTGCAAGGTTAAACGAGTCGTTGGATGCGTGCCTGTACCGAAAGCCATGCCCGGATCCAATGTGATAATTTTTTCTGCTTCATCTTGTGCGTGATAGGCTTCCCAACTTGGCACAATCGTTAAGAATCGTGTGACACGGACAGGATGATAATATTTTTTCCAAGCAGTTGCCCAGTCGCTTTCTGCTACTTCACTAATTGTCATTTCGTTTTTACCAATGGATAAGCCGTACTCTGGCAAGCGTAAAATATTTTCTTTCATAAATGGTAAAATTTCTGGTAAGAAGGTTGTTTCAGGAAAATAAGCCATCACAATCGCCCCTTCTTTAATGTGGGTGAATTGCTCTTTATCTAAAATTTCCCCATACAGATCACTTTCAAAATTTTCAATGTCCAACGCATCTTCAATGGCCACGCCACTTGCGCCAGCTTCCATCATAATGTTTGAAATTGCTTCAACTGCTTCGCTAGCCGTTTCTACTTTTACTTCTGTCCACTTCATGTTCTCACCTCTAAATTAATAACTTGGATACGCAATCCATTGTTCTTTTTCTGTTTCTGCCACTTTTTTAATCATCGCTTCAAAATCTGCTGGCTCCCAATGCAATTCAAAAACTTCCGCTGTTTCATCTGATAAAAAGTCTAACAAATCACTTTGCCCTTCATCTAAAACCACTTTTAAATAGTGAATGAATCCGTCTAAAACTGCTTTGCGTAGCCCTTTTTTTCCTTCATAAGGAATTGTGACTAAATACTCTTCATCATCAACGACTGACTTTTGCGGATTATAAAATAACAAGCCATCTTCAAATTCAATGAATTCTTCTTCTGAAAGCGTACCGTCAACATCATCAATCGCCACTTGTTCATTGTTTTCTGCATATAAACGAACAATGACTTCGATGGTATGGTTTTTGCGATCCCAATCAAGGCCTACTTCGTAATCTGCTAAGTGTTTTTCAAGTTGTTCCTCTAAGTATGTGAGCATTGTTGCTTTTTTCATTTTCTTCATCCTTCCAGTCAAAATCTATTTGGTCTACTGCTGTTCTTTTTTGTTTAGAAATATATGGATTGCCAGCCACGACGTATCTTAAAGGCAACTCTGTCCAACGACCTTTGTTGGGAATTCCAATTCGTGGTAGTGCCTCAATTTTTTTCGGAAATTTTCGTTTTTCTGGCACGAGCCGTAACGAACTAGAAAAAATCGACTGCCCATATAATTGCTTATCAATTCCTAAGGCTGCAACTAATTTACCTGGTCCATTGGTCAATTCCACGCCTTGACGTCCTTGGCGATTTTCAATCATTTTGTCGACACCTTCAACAGGTTCAATCGCGCGGATCATCACCCCTTGTGGTTTGCCTTGTTCTTGTGTCACCATATTTAAAATTAAATGCGTGTGCATAGTATATAAATAAATCGTGCCTGGTTTGTCATACATGGCTTGTAAGCGTGGCGTTTTTCTCAAGCCAAAGCTATGGGCCGCCTCATCATCAGGACCTAAATAAGCTTCTGCATCCACAATGTACCCACCTAAAACGCCTGTTGCTGTTTCGTGCTCTAAATACATCCCTAACAAGTATTGCGCCACTTCTTCAGTTGTTTTTGTGTTAAAGATATTTATCGTTTCTTTCATTTCTTTCACCACTCCCTATCATACACGAAACCTTCCGCTATATCCATCTAAAACCCAAAAAACCACCAAAAAGCGAATGTACGTTCTTTATGTTATAATAAGATGA
This sequence comes from Enterococcus sp. AZ050, assembly GCF_051715085.1. Lineage (NCBI taxonomy): Bacteria > Bacillati > Bacillota > Bacilli > Lactobacillales > Enterococcaceae > Enterococcus > Enterococcus sp. AZ050. Next base: position 604,783 of record NZ_JBIOTC010000001.1, read on the forward strand.
TTATGAAAAAGGAGGTCCTTTTATGCAACAACCTTTAGCCTATCGAATGCGACCTCGTCACTTAGACGAAGTAGTTGGTCAACAACATTTAGTCGGCCCTGGTAAAATTATTCGTCGGATGGTCGAAGCCAAAATGCTTTCATCGATGATTCTTTATGGGCCGCCTGGTACTGGTAAAACCAGTATTGCCAGCGCAATCGCTGGTTCAACAAATTATGCCTTTCGCATGTTGAACGCGGCCACAGACACCAAAAAAGATTTACAAATCGTTGCTGAAGAAGCCAAAATGAGTGGCACAGTGATTTTACTGCTTGATGAAATTCACCGATTAGATAAAACAAAACAAGATTTTTTGCTCCCTCATTTAGAAAACGGACGAATTATTATGATTGGAGCAACTACCGAAAATCCATATATTACAATTAACCCTGCGATTCGTAGTCGCACGCAAATTTTTGAAGTAAAGCCCTTAACAGAAACAGACATTCAGCAAGCGATTCAAGAAGCCTTAACCGATAGCACACGTGGCTTAGGCGATTATCCCGTCCACTTAGAAGAAAAAGCATTACAACATTTGACACGCGCAACGAACGGTGACTTACGTAGTGCGCTAAATGGACTAGAATTAGCTGTTAAATCAACACCCAAAAATGAACAAGGCGAAATTAAGATTACTTTACCGATTATTGAAGAGTGCGTGCAACGAAAAGCCTTAACCCATGATAAAGATGGCGATGCCCATTATGATGTAATTTCCGCTTTCCAAAAGTCGATTCGAGGAAGCGATGTAGATGCTGCACTTCATTATTTAGGTCGCTTAGTTGAAGCAGGTGATTTACCGATTATTTGTCGTCGTTTAATGGTCATTGCTTACGAGGATATCGGTCTTGGGAATCCTGCGGCCGCCGCTCGGACAGTCACCGCTGTTCAAGCCGCCGAAAAGCTAGGGTTTCCAGAAGCTAGAATTCCTCTAGCCAGTGTCGTCATTGATTTATGTTTATCGCCAAAATCAAATTCTGCAGTCACAGCGATTGATGCTGCTTTGGCAGATATTCGACAAGGCTCTGTGGGAGATGTTCCTGATCATTTGCGTGATGCCCACTATGCTGGAGCCAAAGAATTAAACCGTGGTATTGGTTATCAATACCCACATAATTTTGAAAACGGTTGGGTCGATCAGCAATACTTACCTGACAAATTAAAAGAGGCACGTTATTACGAACCGATTGATATTGGTAAATATGAACAAGCCTTACATCAGCAACTCAAGCGTATCCAAGAATGGAAACAGAAAAAATAACAAAATAATACGCTTTCAAAAAAAGAAACAATCTCGTTGCCGATTTTGAGAGAGTATGCTATTATAAAGATGGTAAGTCTGTGATGTACGCGTTGTCCTTTCACTGTGTTGACCGAACATTTTTATTGATATCTAGGGATCCTGCTTGTATCAAAGTTGGTAACATGCCTTTTCTTTTGGTAGTTCAATACTGCGATCGAGGAACCCACCTGCTTATCTTGCGGGTTCAATACTCTAGGACGATTACCGGCATCGACGGATTTTACCATTTTTATGTAGATTTCTAAACAATTTGCTCTGGCAAGTTGTTTTTTTTTGGAGGACAAGATGATTCGTATACTCGTACTATTACTCGCCGTTGTCACAGGCGTAGCCAGTTATTATTTGATGAAGAAAAGTGCAGCTTTTTTACCACTCTTAAAAAAAGAAACTGCAACAGAAAGTCAACAGTTTATCGAACGTTTTGGGCGTTATTACTTGATTATCGCCATTCTAGGTGTTCTAGCGGCTATTTTTAATCGCCCGTTATTGTCAATTGGTTTTATCTTTTTTGTTTTATTACTTTCAACGTTGTTTAGTTTAACTTTTGCAAAAAAAATGTCATAAAAGACGATGAATTTAAAACTTCGTTCAAAAAGATTTTTTTGAACGAAGTTTTTTTTACAAAAAAATGCCAATATTCAGAAAAAAGAAGCGGTTTCAGTTTCTTTTTTTCTTTGTTTGTTTTACAATTATTATAGAAACAATTAATGATTTTTTTTACGCTGAAAGGAGCGGTTATTATGTTACAACAATATCAAAAAATTATGATAGCAATCGATGGTTCTGACGAAGCAGACTTAGCCTTTAAAAAAGCGGTCAACGTCGCTAAACGAAACGATGCTGAATTACTATTAGCACATGTTGTTGATACGCGCTCTTTCCAATCAGTGTCCTCTTTTGATGGTGCGCTAGCAGAAGAAGCAATGTCAATGGCAAAAGAAACCTTAGACACCTACCAACAACAAGCGGTGGATATGGGACAAACAAAAGTCTCTAGCGTTCTAGCCTATGGTTCTCCTAAGAACATTATTGCCAAAGAATTACCAAAAGAATACAACATTGATTTAATTATGTTAGGAGCAACTGGATTAAATGCCGTTGAGCGTTTATTTATTGGCTCTGTCTCTGAATCAGTTATCCGTAACGCTAGTTGCGATGTTCTCGTTGTACGGACGGATTTAGACAACAAATTACCAAAAAATGAAGAAAAATAAAAAATAAGAAGAAACTGAGCCAACTATCAAAAGTGATAGTTGGCTCAGCTTCTCTTTATTGACCTATTAAGCACACCTTGTGAGAGCGTCTCACAAGGTGTGTTCGTTTAATTATTTTAGACGTTCTACGTCACGGGCAATCATTAACTCTTCGTCAGTTGGTACTAATAGAAGCTTGATTTTTGAATCATCAGTTGAGATAACTGCTTCTTCACCGTGTACATTATTTTTGTCATCATCGATTTCACAACCAAACCAAGTCATGCCATCAATAATATCTTTACGAACGCCAACTGCATTTTCACCGATTCCAGCAGTAAAGACAATCGCATCAACGCCATTCATAACAGTGACATAGCTACCAATGTATTTACGAATACGATCGATAAAAATGTTGTATGCTGTTTGAACTTCAGGTTTATCTAGGTTTGATTGAATATCGCGCATGTCGCTTGATAAACCATTTGTTAAACCTAATAAACCAGATTTTTTGTTTAAAATATCAACCATGTCTTGTACATCAGTCAAGCCAAGTTTTGTCATTAAATAAGGCAATAGTGACGCATCAACATCCCCTGAACGAGTCCCCATTGTAACGCCAGCAAGAGGAGTGAAGCCCATTGATGTATCGACTGATTTACCACCATCAACTGCAGTGATTGAAGCACCATTTCCTAAGTGACAAGTGATAATTTTCAAGTCTTCAATTGGACGACCTAACATTTCTGCGGCACGTTGAGAGACATAACGATGACTTGTTCCATGTGCCCCATATTTACGAGCAGCAAATTTTTCATAGTATTCACGCGGTACACTATATAAATAGTTGTGTTCTGGCATTGTTGTGTGGAACGACGTATCAAAGACTGCCACGCTAATGATTTCTGGTAAGATATGTTTAAATGCTTTAATCCCCATTGCATTCGCTGGGTTGTGTAAAGGTGCTAATTCAGATAAAGCTTCAATTTTTTCTAATACTTCGTCTGTAATAACAACAGAATCTTTAAATTCTTCTCCACCAGCAACTACACGGTGACCAACACCAGTAATTTCATCATAAGAACCTAAAATGTTTAAGTCGATTAATTGGTCTAGTAACATTTTTACTGCCACTTCATGGTTATCAATATCAACAATTACTTCATATTTTTGTCCTTCACCATATTTAATTGTGAAGATAGAATCTTTTAAGCCAATACGTTCAACGATTCCTTTAGCGATCACTTCTTCATTTGGCATTTGGTATAATTGCCATTTTAAACTTGAACTACCTGCATTAATTGCAATTGTTTTAGACATAATTTTCTCCTCTTCGTTACTATTTTATTTTAAATTTGAAGCTTTCCAAGCTTCAAATTGTTTAAAGAACTCCGTTACTTTATTGATATCTTTCAAAGAGGCAAGTTTTGCTAACAAAACTTCCTTCACTTGCTCAGCATCTGCACCCTTGTTTTGAACAAGCAAGATACTTTTACGTGATTGTTCTGACTTAAACAATTCATCAGGTAACTGTATCATTCCTTGTAAATAGACATTTTTTGTCAACCAATTTTTAAAGAATTCACTTTGCTCAGTCTCTAAAATATTTGTCGGGATTAAGAATAAGCCAAACCCTGCTGGCTTCACGTATTTCATAGCTTGCTCCATTAATAAATGATGCGCATAACTATGGCCTTCCTCAGCAGCAGCAGCAAATCCCTTTGCTCGCTCATCATTTGGATAATAGCCAATCGGTAAGTCACTTAATGCTAAATCAACTGGATCCAATAACAAATCTTGCAATCCGTCTTGATGGAACAACTGAATATTGGCTTGTGACCAAGCATTGTTCACAGAAGATACTGCCAAAAGTGTTTCATCGATATCCACACCATAACCAGAAACTTTGTAACCAGCTGTTTCAAGGTTCAGCAGAACCGTTAACAGTAAATTTCCCATTCCTGAAGCAGGATCTAAAATTTTTAATGGCTCTGATTTATTTGTTAATTGTTCTACTAAATAAACAAACAAAAAGCCAATACCGTCTGGCGTCAATTGATGATTTGCTTGAAGCTGCTCTTTTCTCGTTCCTTTTAACAAAAGTAATTGGGACAAGCGTCGCACATCTTCAGGAGCTAAATCAATTTTTTTAATCGTATGATACAGCGTTTCTAATTGTTTCACTGTCTCTGGATTAGGTACTCCGTCAAGTACTCGTACTTGAAAATCATCTAAAATATTTTCACCATTTTCAATATACGCATCTAAAAAAGAAGTATCCAATGACTGTTGCAATAACTGGATTGCTTGTTCCATTGGCTCGAAAGCCTCTTCAATTTTTTCTGGGAACAAATTAGCACCTCTATTCTATTCAAAATGTAACAACTTCCATACCTGTTTTATTTTAACGAAAAAAGAAAGAATAATCAATGCCTTTACTGTCTTTCTTCTAAAATCTAATAATTTGTAGAAAAACAACGCTATTCCAGTATTGTTTCCGCTTTTTTTTGATGAGAAACTCTCTCTTGATATTGGTATTTTCGACCAGATTTGTTTAATAAAACAGTTATTCTTAATTGTTCATTTTTGTACGTATAATCGAGGGTCACTTGCGCGTATACGAGCCTTTCTTCTGTTTTTAACTTTCGTCTATTTTGTTTAACATCTGCAAGAAATAAATGAAGGATACTTTGCCCTGCATAGTATTCCTGGGTAGCTTGCGTAAATTTTTGTGTTAACTGACGTTCTTCTAGTAACAGAAGGGCGAGAAAACTCATCAAATAAACAAAGGCCATGGCCGTGAACAATAAGTTTCCTGAATATTTTTGCCTCATTAAAATTCTCCCTTTATTGGAAAAAAACTATCAAATGTTTTTCCAGAAGTAAAAGTAATTTCCAAAGTAAACGATTGTCCTTCATTTTTAAACTGTCCATTTTTGATACCAATTAACAGCGGTTGGTAACCTTTACCATTGACTCGCTTAATAATTTTATCTTCTTTGATTTGAATTGAAATAGTCTTGTTTGTTTCTGAGTCGAGGAAAGAAATCTCTTGAGCAGAGCCTGTTTGGAAAACGAGCTTTTGACATTCTTTTTCTAATTGAATTAAAAAAATATGCCAGGATTTCGAATCATTGTTTTTCAAATATTGATTTCCGATAAAACTTTGTTGAATCATCAACTGAAACAATTGACACATACAACTTAAAACGACTAGTGCCACTAAACACTCTAACATCGTAAAACCCGCATATTTTTTATTGACCAATCAAAATCGCTCCTCTTGAATCTGTGACTTTTAGTATCCTTCTTCCCTCGTTCTCCATCAAAGAAAATCGGTAAGTTTCTCCTTGATATATCCGCTCTTTGAAACGTAAATCACCCGTCTGCTCTAAAAATAAAATTGCTTCGTATCCTAGACGAGTGCGCGTTAATTCTTGCTCCCGTTGATAATTTTGCTGAATTAATTGTGTAATAGTCAGGGAGAATATCCCTGCTACCACACATACAATACTAAAACTAACGAGACTCTCTAATAAAATAAAACCGCTATAAATAGTTAATTTTCTTCGTATATTTGCCACTCCCCATCTGAAATTGTAAAATAAGTTGCTGTTTCTTTTCAGTCCAAGTAAAAATATATTTCACTAAACGACCATTGTTCCCTGACGAATGAAGAAAACTGAGTTTGCTTGGACCACTCACTGTCATTTTTTCAGGTACAGCTAGCGAAGTCCTTCGAGCTGATTGGTTAAATTTATCAGGAAATGAAAAGCTTTGTTGTTCTTCAAAAAACCAAACTTCTTGTGTTTCCTCTAAAACAATTGCTTGCTGTTGCGCAAAACGAAGTTGTTTTTCTACCGTAGCAAGAAACTGTTCAATTTTTAATGTTTCTTGCCAGCGGTTAATAGCGAGTGTTGGGAGCATAGTCATAAAGCAAACAATCGTTAAACTAGCAAGTGTTTCCATTAATGTGAATCCTGCTGACTTGTTCATTGCTTTTCTGCTGTATATTTATCTAACTGCTCTTTAGTAATGTAGCCTTCGTTGACTAATTCATTTAAGGAAGGCGTCTTATTTTTTTCTAGTGTGTAGAGCTCGATTTGTGATTCTACAATTTTTACGATTGCTTCATTGCCTTTTTTGTCAACTGTTTCTTTATGTTTCGCTAAGTTAGGGACAAAAAGTAAAATCAATACGGAAATAATCAATAAGACAATCAACATTTCTAATAATGTAAACCCCGCGTATTTTTGTTTCTTTTTCATTATAAAACTCCTTCCATATTGCCATAAATAGGCAGCAACATTGCCCCATAAACACCGATAATTAAACAAGCAATTATGATAAAAATAAGTGGTTGAACGAGAGTAATGACTCGTTCAATTTTTTTGAAAAAACCTTGGAAACAGACATTACTATAAACCATCAACTCCTTGCCTAATTTTCCTTTTACTTCTCCTTGTTGAATCATTAAACCCAATGCTTTTGTAAAAAAAGGATAAGCAGCTAATTGTCTATGTAAGGTTTCACCAACTAGCAGTCCTTCACTAATCGCTCCAGCTAATTCTTTCATTAAGGGGTAATTGGTTGTATGGCGCATCAAATCGATGACCTCTTTCATTTCTAATCCTTGCGCAAGCAACTTCCCCCATTCTAGTGCAAAAAAAGCACTGACGTATTCCCGATAAAGGCCACGGATAATGGGCAGTTTCAGATATACGAAGGCCCGCTGAATAGCAGACTGATGCTTCAAATAACGGTTTAAAATGAAGAAACTAAATGAGAGGACAAAAACTAAGGCAACCAGAATGTATGGACTGTAAACAATCAGAAGAATCCCAATATTTTTAGAATAACTATTGGCATCATTTTCCATTAATTGGGGCAATAAAAATTGCCGAATACCAACAATGACGAGAATCAAAAAAACAATCAGGAGCAGCGGATAACTAATTATTTTAAAGAACTGTTGCCGATATTTTTCCGTTTGAAAAAAATGTTCGGAAATCGCTTGTAGTGTCCCTACCAAATCCCCGTGTGCGGTAGCAAACGATAATTGAGCCGAGACCATTGTTGAAAATCCTAATTCTTCGACTAAAGCTTGTAAGGCAATGCCTGAGGAAAAACCTTCAACTAAAAAAGTTATACTGTGCTGAGGTAATGCGTTTGATTTTTTCATGAAGGAAAAACTTTCTTGTATATTAAAACCATTGGCAAGTAAATCCGCTAATAGTTTCAGAAAAAGCTGCTGTTGTTTTTTCGTTAGTTTATTCGATGGCTTGAAAATACGTTTTTTCTGTAATAAACCCATACGCCCACGCCTTTCTTAGATTCTTTTGCCAACTACTCTTTATAACAGCTTCCTTAAAGAAGAAATAATCATAAAGAATTCCCGCTACTTGTTCCTTATTAATCGTGGTTGTCAAAATCTGTTGGTAAATGATACCTTGCAAGCATTCAGCCAATTCATGCTCTGGGCCACCTAATTCTATCAAACGCCGTTGCACCCCCAATAAGTTACGGGCGTGAATTGTCGCAAAAATAGTATGACCCGTTAAGGCGGCTCGAATAACTGCTTGAGCCGTCTCGCCATCACGAATTTCACCAATAATCAAAATATCAGGATGATGGCGCAAGCAAACTTTGATCAAGGCTTCGTACGTTAACTGAATTTTTTCATTTGTTTGCAACTGTAAAAACTGCTTTTCCTCAATTTCAACAGGATCCTCAATCGCTATCACTTGTTGTTCGCCACTTCTTTGTTTAGCCACACGATACATGGTTGTTGTTTTCCCAGAACCAACTGGCCCACTGAATAAATAAAGTCCTCGTTTCTGACAAGATGCTTCAATTTCATTCAGCTGGTGGGGAAAGAAAAAATGTTCAGCTTGTTCACCAAATCGGTGCAAAAAACGAATTACCAAGCTCTCTCGATTCTGAAAATCTCCCACAGATGATAAACGCAAGCGTTGCTTCGTCTCGCCAATTAGATAAGTTGTCGCGCCTAATTGTGCTTTTCGTCTTTCTCCGACATCCATGCCGCCGATAAATTTAAAGTGGAAAATTAACTTTTCGCCTATTTCTGCGGAAACTTGTGTGTAAAGTGTCCGTTGCATCCCTGTCCGAAAAGAGATGGCTATTTCGGTATCATTGGGTAAAAAATAAACGTCTTGCGCCCATGAAGGACGCCCCATTCAATTAATTGATGAGCTAATTTTTTTACATTTTCAGTCATTCATTTCCTCCTCTCACTAATAAACTACGCATTTATTTTATGATTTCAGCAAAAAAAAGAACCTTCACCATTAAGATGAAGGTTCTTTTTTTGAAGTTTGCGCTGTCCATCTATCTTCCCCAAAATAGTGGAACTCCTAGACACTTAGTATTATACTAAAAAAATCTTGCGTTTAGTTTTCAAAAATTTCTCTGAATCACAAAATTTTTGAGAAAAACTATGATAATCCGATTGGATCGTTTACGTTTTTGGCTTCTTTTTTTGTTTATTAACTAAATAAACTGGAATTCCTAGAAGCGTAATTCCTATACCAATCAATGCTAGAATAGGCTGTGTAATACTCGTTGTAACCAAGATGAAGATACCACCTAGACTTGCGATAATTGGAATAATTGGATAGCCAGGAACTTTATACGGTCGTTTTAATTCAGGTTCTCGTTTTCTTAAAATAAAAACGGCTAAGAAAATTAATAGATTAAACAGCCACATAACAAAAACTAACATATCCGTCAATAAATCGAAGGTCCCGAAAAACATCATGATAATGGCTACAGCTAACTGGAAAATTCCAGCAACGTAAGGAACAACAAAGCGTTTAGACAACTTTTGAAACTGACGACTAAAAGGCATCAGATTATCTAAGGCTAAGGCATAAGGAATCCGAATCCCTGTCATTGTGTAGCCGTTTAACGCACCATATACAGAGATTAAAATCCCAATAGTTACGATTTTGCCGCCAATTGGTCCAAAAATAGCCACAGAAGCATCCGAAGCTGCATTCAAATTCCCAGCGATTTGCTCAATTGGTAATGTTTTTAGAAATACAAAATTAATTAAAGCATAAATTAAAGTAATCAATAACAAACCAAAAATAATGGCTTTAGGCAAGTCTCTTTCTGGTCGCTTCATTTCACCAGCCACGTTACCCACACCTAGCCAGCCATCATAAGCAAACATGGTGGCGACTAAGGCGCCACTAAAAGCAACTAAAAAGCCAGTATTCGCTGTTGTTTCAATGGGAAAAAGCGAAACAGCTACTTGTCCTGGAGTAAATAATCCTACTAAAGAAATCAAGGCAATTGGAATCAGTTTTACCACCAATGTTGTTGATTGGACCAAAGAAGCAATTTTTGTTCCTAATAAATTAATTATCGTGATACTGGTTCCCGCAAGAATGGCAATTGGAATCAATAAATTTGCCGATAAATGAAACAAATTGATTAGTTGTGTACTAAAAATAATGGATAACGCCGAAATGTTGGCAGGATAATAAATGATACTTTGTGCCCACCCTAAAAGAAAACCAGCTAATTTACCATATGTATATTCAATATACTTCACTGCGCCACCTGTTTCAGGGATTGCTGTAGCAAGTTCGGCGCTGGTTAATCCTGCACAAATGGTTAAGGCACCACCTAACACCCAAGCAAAGATAGCTAAACTAGCTGACTGTGCGTGTCCAACGACACTCGCAGCTTTAAAGAAAACACCAGCGCCAATCACCGTACCCATTACCGTGGATAACGCACCAAACGTTGTTATCTCTCTTTTTAATTGCTTTTTCTCCATAGACTCCCTCATTTCATTTAAACTAAACAAGCGTAACAAAATTTCACTTTCTTGAAAAGATAACGAAAATAATAGCTGTTTTCATGAAAAATTCTGTGACGATCTCTTTTCAGTATAGCTATTTCTTTTAGAATTTCAAGTTTGAAAACCACAAAAAGAAAATTTGTCATAAAAGTTTTAGAGCATTCATCTTTTGTTTATAAAAAAGAATTGAAAAACCGACGATTTTTTATTAAATAAACGAAAAATCGAATCAAAAAGAAACCTTTCTGATCCGATTTTAACTATGTTATTGGTTTTTGACTTTTTCTTTTTTCATTTGTTTACTGCGTAATTGTCCGCAAGCCGCATCAATATCTGTTCCGTGTTCTTTACGAATAACACAATTGATGCCATTCTTTTTGAGTACATCATAAAATTTTAAAACCGCTTCTTTAGAGCTTCGGCTATATTGATCGTGTTCACTCACTGGGTTATACGGAATCAGATTAACATAAGAAAGTTTTTTCTTATTCCGTAGTAAATCTGCTAATTGTTGAGCATGTTCTGGTCGGTCGTTCACTTGACTCAACATAATATATTCAAATGTAACACGTCGGTTTGTTTTTTCAATGTATTCATCAATTGCTGCCATTAATTTTTCAATTGGAAAACTACGATTAATCCGCATAATTGATGTACGGACTTCGTTGTTAGGAGCATGTAATGAGATTGCTAAGTTTACTTGTAGTCCACTGTCTGCAAATTCACGAATTTTTGGCACTAAACCACTTGTTGAAACTGTAATATGACGGGCACCAATAGCCAAGCCTTTATCATCATTAATCGTTCGTAAAAAGTTCATGACATTGGCATAATTATCAAATGGTTCACCAATTCCCATCACAACGACATGGCTAACACGTTCATCCAACCCACGTTCATCGAAATAATGTTGCACCCACATAATTTGGGCTACAATCTCGCCAGCAGTTAAATCTCTTTGTTTTTTTAATAGCCCACTAGCACAAAATGTACACCCAATATTGCAACCAACTTGAGTGGTCACACAAACAGATAATCCATATTCTTGACGCATCAAGACTGTTTCAATCATATTTTTATCTGGTAATTCAAATAAATATTTTACGGTACCATCTTGTGCTTCTTGCACAATGACTTGTTTTAATGGATTTAATGAAAAATTTTCTTCTAATAAAGTCATCAACGATTTAGAAATGTTCGACATTTCACTAAATGAAGCAACACGTTTTGTATACAACCATTCCCACACTTGTGTTGCGCGAAATTTCTTCTCGCCATGGGCTAAAAACCAGTCCACAAGCTGTTCTCTCGTCAGTCCATAAATGGATTCTTTCTGCATTTCTTTTCCTCATTTCTGCTATTACATTCGCTTCATAACTATAACGTATTCTCACTTTGAATGCAATATCACGAAGAGCCTCAAAAAAAAATCGTTAAGCGTGCATGCTTAACGATTTTTTATAATTAATCTTTCACTAAGTGATAAACTTTTTTGAAGTAGAACGTTCTAGCAATTAAATAGTAAACGACCTGAATCAATAAGAAAACACCTAAAACTTCCCAGCCAGCTAATTGCATTGGCTGATCTAAGACAGCATACATTGCTTTCAAAGCAACAGCTCCATGAATAAATGAAACAACAATTGGGGTAAAGAATAAAATACCTACTTGTTGGTAAATCATTTTCTTCAATTCTTTTTTCGTCAAGCCAAGTTTGTAAATCATCTTGAATTTTTCAACATCCGTATTCATATCACTGTATAAACGGAAGTATAAGAAACTACCCGCCGAAACAAAGAACACGATACCGATAAATAGTCCGACAAAAAGAACTGGCGTATAAAATTGCGTAATGGCTGCCGACATTGCAGCTGTTCCTAGTAACATCGGGTACTTGTCACCAATGATATTTTCTGCTTTTATCAATTCTTCACGATCAGTTCCTGCTTTGGGCTGCCAAATGGTATTTATTTCACTTTTAACTCCGTCTAACGGTGTTGTATCAGGAACAACTAAAATCCCTCCAGCTGTTGGCAAAACATTGGTTTTAGAGATTTTATCGACTTTTAAAGTTTGATTGTTAGCTAAACTAACTGTTTTTACGTCCACAAACATATCTGAAGGAACATTTTCTTGTTTTAAATTAACAACGCTATTCCCATCAATCGTTGGTTCGTCAATCATTTTTGCTAACTTATTATATTCTGATGCTTGAATTAAGCGGATACCTTCATTTGTTGTAAATTGTGGATACTCCACTTCATCAAACTGAATATTTTTTTCTTGGAATGTTTTTGTCGCAAATTGTTTCATTTCTTGATTTTCTGGGTTGGTCGAATCAGACAATGTCAGTTCGTACGGTACAGAACTTATTCCTTTAAAAATCATCTCGTTCACGCCGTATAACGTTCCAATGGCAGCAAAAGCAACCGTTGATATCACCGAAACCAAGAAGAACGAACGTGCATTATCTTTCATGCGGAATGCTAAATCTGATAAAACGACCATATTGGTTTTTTTCCAAAAGATTTTTGGTTTCCGTTTTAAACGTTCAATGACAGAAACACTCAATTGGTCAAATAAAAATTTTGTCCCTAAAATAACTAAGAAAATTACTGGGAACATCACCATTAAAACTAACTGTCCCTTAGCAACTAAAGCAATTCCATAACCGACAACTAAAAGCAACACGGCTAAGAAAGATTTAACTTTAGAGCTTTTGATTTCACCTTTACCCATTTCCCCTGCTTTTAATAGCTCTTGAAGTGTCGCTTTTGGCAAGCGGAATTGAATAAAGAAAGAAATTACTAAGAACAAGACCGCAAATGAAATGACAGTAATGATAAACGGCATCACTGGCAAATAAAAACCTAAACCTAGATGCATCAATAAATTGCTAATCCATAAAATAAACTGTGAAAATCCAACACCTAAAATGCTACCAAAAATTGTAGCAAAGAAACCAATCACTAAGTTTTCAATAAAAATCATTTTCTTTAACTGTTTTGGACTCATCCCTTGAATCATCAAGGTTCCAAACTCTTTTTTCCGAGATTGGATAAAGACATCCATCGAGTATAAAACGAATAAGAAAGAGAAACCATAGATTATAATTGCCGCAGCCGTCATTCCCATTTGTGCTTTAGGATTTAAACCATTAGCTAAGGCTGGGTGAAAGACAAAACCAGTGAACGTAAAAAAGATCATCACAGAAAACATTGTACTTAGGAAATAAGCCAAGTATAAATGCTCATTTCGAATCGTGTTTCTTATAACAAACTGATTAAAATTCATTATCGACACCTTCAATCTCAGCCAGTTTCACCATGATTAAATCGTAGAACTCTTTTTGATTGCCATTTTGGACAATTTCATCAATTAATTCACCATCTTTAATAAAGACAATGCGCTTGCAATAACTTGCGGCTAGCGGATCATGGGTCACCATTAAAATAGTCGCCGCTTCTTCTTCGTTTAATTGTTGTAACAAGCCCATCACATCCTTAGATGATTTCGTATCTAAGTTTCCTGTTGGTTCATCAGCCAATAATAATTGTGGATGATGAATCATTGCGCGAGCAACGGCGACCCGTTGTGCTTGTCCACCAGAAATTTCTGCAATTCGTTTTTTCAACAGATGATTGATACCTAAACGCTCACTTAATTCTGCTAATTGTCGTTTCATTACAGAGACTTTTTCTCCATCAAGCGTCAATGGCAAAATAATATTTTCTTCAACAGTTAATGTTGGCATTAAATTAAAGCTTTGAAAAACAAATCCTAATTCTGTACGACGGAATTTAGCAATTTGTTCTTGATTCAAATTGTTTGGATTTTTTCCATTTAAAAGTATTTCACCGTCTGTTGGACTATCGATTGTTGCCAACAAATTTAAAAGTGTACTTTTTCCACTTCCAGAAGGTCCCATAATACCAATAAATTCACCATCTTGGACAGTTAAATTAATCCCTTTTAAGGCTTCATATTTAATTTCGTTTCCGTAAACTTTTTTCAAATTTTGTACTTCTAACATATTTTCCACTCCTATTCTTCTCACTCATTTAGTGTATCGAAAACGAAAAAAAACAACAATAGAAAAGAATAACAATGAACTTACATTAATGTAAGTGCACTGTTATTCTTTTAAAAGTTATGCTTCATATTCAATCACATAAGGATGAATCTTCGTATTATAAATAGCTTCTGAATATTCTACGCAACGACCTGTTGGGCTTAACGAACGCCGAATTCTTTTTAAGCCCGTTGTTTCAGTTGTTTGCAACATCTTTTGCTCTGCTTCTGTCAAAGTTGCAACTTCAAAACGGTCTTCAAATTTATAAATTTCAATGGCATGGCGATCCATCAAACGATACAAGGATTCTTCTTTGTATTCAGTCAATGATACGTCTTTCATGGCAGCTGGCAAATAGTAATTAAAATAAATATAGGGTTGTTCATCGATTAGATATAACCGTGAAAGGTGAACCACTTCTTCTCCTAAAAATTGATAAGCCGGCATCTCTTTTGACAACGTCAAGTTTTCAACTTGTAAAACTTTTTTAGTTACTTTCTGACCTGATTCATTCAAAAATTCAGTGAATGTCCCTGCTTTTGATAGTTTATTATAGGGACGATTGCTTAACACAGTTGTGCCTCGGCCACTTTTTTTCTCAACAAATTCTTCTGTTGCTAACATTTCGATTGCCCGCCGAATCGTAATTTTACTAACATTAAACATCTCTTCCAATTCTGTTTCTGTTGGTAAAAACGTTCCTACTGGATACTTGCCACTCAAAATATCTTCTTTAATCTGATCTGCTACTTCTAAATAAAGCACGCTCTTTCTTCTCATGATACGCTCCCTCCCAACCGCACTATTCCTTTCTATTTTACCAGAAAATGATGATTATAACATGATGCTTTGCTGAAATTATAAAAAAAGAACAAAAATAGATAAATTTATCTATTTTTGTTCTTTTTGTTTATTGTTCTGGCGTTTCAGGTACTGCCTCTTCTGATTCCGCTTGTAGAAAGACTTTTCTTGGTTTGCTACCTTCTGATGGTCCAATAACTCCGTGTGCTTCCAATTCATCCACTAAGCGAGCCGCACGATTATAGCCAATTCTAAAACGTCTTTGTAGCAATGAAATACTAGCTGTTTGCATTTCAACTACCAAGTTTTTCGCTTCTTCAAACAACTCATCTTGAGGAGCTTCGCCACCGCCTGAAGTGGTCGGTTCATCCGTTGGCATCATGCTTTCTTGATATTCAGCTTCTTGTTGGTCCGTTACAAACGCAACCACTCGTTCGACTTCTTGATCAGAGATAAAGGCCCCTTGGATACGAATTGGTTTATTTTCTCCCATTGGTAAGAAGAGCATATCGCCTCGACCTAATAGTTTCTCCGCCCCGTTAGTATCAATAATGGTACGCGAGTCTGTCCCACTTGAGACTGCAAAAGCCATTCGAGAAGGGACATTTGCTTTGATGATTCCTGTAATGACATCCACACTTGGCCGTTGTGTCGCTAAAATCATATGAATGCCTGCTGCCCGTGCCATTTGGGCTAAGCGGATAATCGCATCTTCTACTTCGTTACTTGCCACCATCATTAAATCAGCTAACTCATCAACAATGACAACAATAAATGGCAGAATCGGACGATTTTCGCCATCTTCCGCATTTTTCTGTTGAATTAGTTGATTGTAACCAGTGATATTTCGGACGCCTGTTGCTGCAAATTTTTCATAACGAAATTCCATTTCTTGAACTACTTTTTGCAGGGCTTGGGCCGCTTTTCTCGGATTAGTAACCACTGGCGTTAATAAATGAGGAATCCCGTTATACACATTCAATTCCACCATTTTCGGGTCAATCATCATTAATTTTACTTCATGGGGTTTCGCTTGCATCAAAATACCTGTGATGATGCCATTGATAGCAACCGATTTCCCACTCCCTGTCGATCCCGCAATTAATAAATGCGGCATTTTTGATAGATCCGCAGTTTGAACCATCCCTGAAATATCTCGACCTAAAGGTACTTCTAATAGTTTATCTGGATGACTTGGTTGTGCCTCAACAATATCTCTAAAGGATACTGTACTAATTGCACTGTTAGGAACTTCAATCCCGATTAGTGATTTCCCAGGAATCGGGGCCTCCATACGAACATCTTTGGCCGCAAGCGCTAAAGCAATGTCATCCGTCAAGTTAACAATTTTGCTAACTTTTACCCCAACAGCGGGTTGAACTTCAAATTTTGTGACAGATGGTCCTAAACTAGCTTTGACTACTTTAGCATCAACACCAAAGCTCTTGAAGGTTTGTTCTAAGACGCCAATATTTTTTTCGATTTTTTCATATTCACCACTTTGATCCGTTGCTTGAATTGTATCTAACAAATCAGTTGGTGGTAGTTGATAATCACGATCTTCCGCTTCTTCAGAAATTTCAAATTCGAGAACACCAGCTTCATCTGACGCCTCTTCTTCCTGCTCTCGTTGCGGTTTTGTTGCTGCGATTGGTGGTACAGGCATCGCCTGATTTTGCTGTTGAAACGAATCAATTTGAACAGGCGTTGGTGCAGCCGGTTCTTCCACCATTGGTTGGTGGGTTTCAACTGGTGTTTTTGTTAAGCGCTCGGCTGCCGCTTGTTCCATGCGTTCCCGCTCTTGTAATTTTTGTTGGGCAGCGGCTTCAATTTTTGCTTGGCGTTCTGCAGCTTTGGCTTCTTTCTTCGCTGCTCGCTTCGCCTCTTTTTCTTCTTGTCGCGCCTGTGATTTTGCCGAAACATGACTTAGGCGATCTTGAATACTTTGGAAATGATCAACAATTTGCTGAAAATCCCACATACTCATCAAGAAAATACCCGCTAACAGTAGCAATGTGGCAATTAAATAGCTGCCAAATTGTGCCACCAAAAAGTACGTTCCTTGATAAAGCAGCGCGCCAATCATACCGCCCCCTACGTTTTGCGTCACTTGGTTGGCTTTTAAATCGCTTTGCAAAAATTCCCAAGTGTTACCTAAAATATCTGGTTGACTGCCACTAACATTTCGAAACATAAAGGCATGGAAAAATAACAAAACACTAATATAAATCAGAACAGCCCCAAAAATAGGGCGCCCTCTTTTCAACGGAAAATCTTTCCCATAAATCATGACTAATAAGCCATACAGGATTAGTAAAATCGCTGCAAATGGAAAGGTATTACCTACAACTAAGCGTAAACAATTCGCTAATAACGTGCCTAAAAACCCTAAGCGAAAGAGTCCAAAGACACCGAATAAAATAAAAATCAGGCCAAGAAATATATAATTTAAACGTTCTTGTTGTTGCTGTTGTTTTTTGGTCTTTTTCTTTGTCGTACTTTTTTTCTTATTTGTTGCTCTTTTTTGTGCCATTTAAATTCCCTCTTTCCATCACTTCTCATTATACATAAAAATGGAATCGAACAAAAGTGCCCACCTCATTTTACTTGAAAAATCATGGAAATTTTTTTAAAACTTTCATTTAAGAAAAATGGAACAATGGTCTCTTGACCACTGTTCCATTATTTCTTATTTTGCTGATTCTTAATGGTATAAGTCGAAACGACCTTTAGCCATCATTTCTTTGGTACCACCTGTTTCAAAGAGCGCTTTGTTCATGATAATTTTTTTCATGAATGAAGCTGGGTATCCTTTAATGTCTGTTTTACCAACAATTCCTAAAGCACGTGTATTTCCGACAGAACAAACAGAACCTTGTGATTTAAAGCTGAAAGGTTTAGTTGCTTCCCCTTTCAATTGTGCTTGAATATTTTTAGCAGCATGAGCGCCCATCTTCAAGGCGATTTGTGCTGTCGTTGGGTAAGGTCGATTAGTTTCTGTATCCATAACTGCTGAGCAGTCACCAATAATATAGACGTTGCTATGGTTCGCATCTGTTAAATCTGGTTGAACCATGACACGACCACGACGAGCTTCAAATCCAGAATCGCCTACAACGTGGCTTCCACTAACACCCGTTGTCCAAATAATTGTTTTAGCAGAAAGTTCTGCCAAGTCGCCTGCTTCGTTATCTTGATAAACAACTGCGCCTGGTTTGATTTCTTTAATCGGTTTACCTAATAATAAATGAATAGCTGAATCTTTTAATAATTGCACACCATAGTTCGCAAGTTTTTCGTTAAACATCGGCAATAGGCGAGTAACTGCTTCGACACAATAAATTTGGATTTGATCTGCTGAGACACCTGCGATTTCAGCAAATTTTGGTTTATTTTCAACAAGAGAACCTAATAATTCAATCCCTGTAAAGCCTGCTCCGCAGACAACGATTTTTAAGAATTCTTCGTTTTGAGTTGTTTTGTATTGACGCATTTGTTCTTGGATATGTTCATACACGTTTAAAGCCGTTTTCACATCTACCATTTGTAGAGCATGTTCTTGCACACCAGGGATACCAAATGATTCTGATTCAAACCCAAGAGAAACAACTAAGTAATCATAATTGATTGTTTGGCCATCTTCTAAAGCAACTGTTTGTGTTGCAGCATCAATTGTTTTAACTGTTCCTTGGATAAAGGTTGTCATTTTTTCATCGACAACATCCATAATATTGTATGTGATTTTTTCAGCTGGTTGTGTTCCAGCAGCAACTTCATGCAAGTCCGTTGCTTCGTAGTGATAGTTGTTACGATCCACTAAAGTAATTTCGACGTCTTTGGCGCCTTTTTGTAATTCGCGTAATGTTTTTAGGCCTGCATAACCAGCACCTAAAATAACAACATGTTTCTTATTCATTTTGATTCCCTTCCACTCTATAAAAAATTTACAGCCACCACAAACCTATGGCAAAAAATAGCACTTGTGCAGTTGCTCCCACAGCTAAGATCTTCACAGCACAAACAAATGTTTTACTCTTCACTTGTTCCTTCAATAAGGCTTGGGTTTGTTTCCGTACAAAAGGTAAAGTTAAAAGCATGAGTAACATTGTTGGCGGCGTCAATCCTAAACCGACAGCTAACAAAATGGCTAACATTGCTATTGTATTTAATCCGACGAATAATTTCAAAGAACTTGCTTTGCCAAGGTAATGAACTAATGTATATCTCTTGTTATTTTCATCTTCCTCTAAGTCACAGATATTATTTGCTAACATTAAGTTAGCAATGTAACAAGTGTTAGGTAAGGTGACTAAGAAAATCCCCCATAAATTAGCTGCTGACCAATTGAAAACTTCAAACGTATTAATGTAGACACAAATAAGGGTAATCATGAACCCCATTGTAAATCCTGAGAAAACTTCCCCTAATGGTAGACTGGATAAAGGTTTCGGTCCTGATGAATAAAAAATACCAATTAAGTAACAATAAAGACCCATAATTAATAACGGCCAGCCGACAATAAATGACAACCCAATCCCCATTAAAGCAGAAACGAGAATCATCCAAAAAATCATTTTGCGTATTAATGGCAAAGATAAATTTTCTCGACCGATAATATTCGTTTTTTCCTTATAATCATGAACTTCTGTGGCATGATGGTAATCATTATAATTATCTAAAATATCGACTGCCATATTAAAAATAAACATCGCAATGAAAAAAATTAAAACATAACCAACATGGAGCCGCCCATATTGGTACCAACTAAAACAAATTCCTAACAAAAATGGCAAAACACTCGCCGTTTTTGCTTTTAATTCTACTAATTCAAAAAATATTTCTCGATTCAAACTATCCCTCCGCTACTTTTTTACAAACTTTGTTACTTTTAAAACTTAATTACTGTATTTCTGTCGCCAATTCGTATACAATCAAATAGTATTGAACCACTGAAAGGATCGTAGTATATTTATGAACACATTTTGGAAGTCGTTTCCTGACGTTGAACGTTCTTTAACGGAAACATGTGAATTAATTGAACAAACGTTGCATACACGCAACGAAGACATTGAAGAAGCCTTAGTAACTTTGGCTCGTTCTGGCGGCAAATTATTACGCCCCGCTTTTTTCTTTCTTTTTGCTCAACTGGGTGATGAAGAAAAACAAGAGAAACAACAACTATTAAAAATAGCTGCATCTTTGGAAATCCTACATATGGCTACGTTGATTCACGATGACATTATTGACGATTCTCCATTGCGCCGAGGCGCTGTGACTATTCAATCAAAATATGGTAAAGACGTGGCTGTTTACACAGGTGATTTACTATTCACTGAATTCTTTACTTTGATTGCAGATGCCATGAATGGCTCTGAATTTATGAAAATCAATGCACAAGGAATGAAACGGTTATTACTTGGTGAACTCGATCAAATGAGTCATCGATTTGACCGCCGCATGTCGATTCCTGCTTATTTAAGAAGTGTCAACGGCAAAACAGCCGAACTTTTTTCACTAAGCTGTCTTGAAGGGGCCTATTTCGGTCATAGTTCAAAAGAAGTCCAACGTTTGGCTAAACGAATTGGCCGTCATATTGGCATTGCTTTTCAAGTCTATGACGATATTTTAGATTATACTGCCGACACGGAAACCTTGAAAAAGCCCGCTTTAGAAGACTTGTCACAAGGTGTTTATACGTTACCCCTTCTCTTCGCTTATCAAGCAGCACCTGACGTATTCAGCCCTTATTTGGATAAAGAACGCGCCATTACCTTAGAAGAGGCAGCTGAAGTTGCGGCGCTAGTCAATGACTATCATGGCGTTACAGAAGCACAAGCTTTTGCTAAAAAAGTAACCAACAAAGCAATCACTTATATTCAACAATTGCCTGATGGCACAGCAAAAGAAACCTTACTTTCCTTAACTGAGCTCTTATTACATCGTTCATTTTAAACGTTTTATGGAAGAATTGCCATTAATTGAAATAGAAAAACGACTGATTGTTTGCTTTAATCAACAACCAGTCGTTTTTTTATTCCTCGAAAGAACTAATGCCACGATCAATTCGGTAAAGTTTTTGATAATGCGCATTGGTTGCAAGTAATTCTTCTGGTGTACCACTCATCTCTAATTGGCCATCTTCAATAAAAATCACTTGATCCATCAAAGTTACGCCTTGCAAATGGTGGGTAATCCAGATGACGGTTTTATCTTTTAATGCCTCAAAAAAGGTTTCCAGCAATTGCTGTTCTGTAATTGGATCTAAACCAGTAGTTGGTTCGTCTAATAACACAATCGGTGTATCTTGCAAAAGAATCCGCGCTAGTGCCAAGCGATGTCGTTCGCCACCAGAAAAACGCAAACCTGCTTCATCCACCATTGTTTGTAAACCTTCTGGTAATTGGGTAACCATTTCTTTTAAGCCAACTTTTTCTAAAACCGCCCAAACTTCTGCTTCGCTCGCTTCTTCTCTACCAATCCGAATATTATTTAAAATGGTTGTTCGAAATAGGTACGGTGCTTGGTGCATAACCCCAATATATTCAGTCATCGTCTCACCAAATGCCTCAGTTGGGATGTTTCCTAAAAGGATTTCTCCCGAAGTAGGCCGTAAATCACCACGAATGAGCGAAGCCAACGTACTCTTTCCGGAACCACTGCGCCCTAAAATCGCTAATTTTTGTTTTTCAGGAATTGTTAACGATAAGTCATTTAATACCTTTTTCTCTTGATTTTCATATGCAAAAGACAAATGTTCTATCGATAAACTGGTGCCATTTGGCTGAACAGGCACTTCTGTTGAGTCATCTTCCCCTTCAGGAAGCTCATTAAAACGACGAATGGAATCCTTATAAATCGTTGTTTCCTGTGCTGCAGCAGGTAGCGGAGCAAAAGCATCAATTAACGGAAAAACGGTTAAAACAAAGGCACCAATCCAATTGGCTGCACCCCCATGATTACCTGGAAACCGCACACTAGTCCAAGCTAAGACAGCAATCGCAATCACACCAAACAGAAGTTGTAAAACAAAGTCTCGGCCACGGTTAAATTGCTTCATTTTTTCATCTAATGCACGAACATTCGCTTCATCTGTTTCATAACGAGCAACGAATTCAGAGCCACGTTGACTAAATACCCAATCAGACACACCTAGAATATTGTCGGTTAGTGTTTGATATAACTCATTTTTGGCATATTTATGTTTTTCTTGACGCGCACCATTCACTAGAACTGAAACAAGTGGTAATAGAAAAACAACCACTCCTAACATCAGTAACATGCATAAAGCAAACCACCAAGAAAAGAAACCTAATGCAATCACTAAAAAGATATACAAAATCCAAGCAATAACGGTTGGGAAAATCGTTCGTAAATACAAGTTTTGGATATGATTAATATCCTCCGAAAGCAAACCTAAGATATCCCCAGTGCGATATTTTGTCTTAAAGAAAATCGCATCTTTTTCTAGCACATTATAAAGTTTCAAGCGCAGATCAGAGGTCATTTTTAACACCCAGTTATGACTCGTTAGACGCTCCACATAACGAAAAACAGGACGGCCAATCCCGAATACTCTTGTTAAAACAATGGGAATATAAATTAATAAAATATTCTCTGGTAAGGAAGCCGCACGACTGATTAAGTAACCAGACGTAAACATTAATGCCCCTGCGCTAAAGAACGTCAAGAAGCCTAAAAGTAAGGCAAAATACAAGGTTTTTTTATAGCGTTTTAAAAAAGGACGAACCCATTGATCGTTTTTCCAAACGTCTTTCGTTGTCGGCTGTTTTTCCATCATTGGCGTCCTCCTCTCATTTGCTTCATTAATTGAACATAGTAGCCATCTTTTTCAATCAACTCTGCTAGCGTTCCTTGTTCCACTAATTGACCTTTTTCCATCACTAAAATGTAATCCATTTCTTCCATCCAATGCAGACGATGTGTCGCAAAGAAGACAAGATGATTGTTCATTAATGGCAACATGCGCTCTTTCATTTCAACTTCTGTTTCAATATCCAAATGCGCTGTCGGCTCATCAAACAGCAAGACGTGGCGTTTTTGATCGACAAAGGCGCGGGCCAACGCTACTCGTTGCGCTTGTCCCCCACTTAACATTCGACCACTTTCCCCAATAAAGGTATGAATTCCTTCGGGAAGGTCTTTAACCAGCTCGTCTAAGCCAACTAACTGAATCGCTTGCTGAATCGCCTCATCTGTTGCTTCAGGTGTATAAAAGCGAATATTGTTTGCCAAAGTATCTTGGAAAATATATGGTGCTTGCGGAATATAAAGGATTTGTTTTTGCCAGTCTTTTTGTAAAAAATGTGGAATCGTTTGGCCATTTATCGCCAATTGACTCGTTTCTTCTGTTGGCAATAAAAAGCCACTTAATAAATTAATTAACGTTGACTTACCAGAACCACTCGCCCCAATAATTCCAATCTTTTTGCGACCATCAACAGAGAATTGCAACGATTGAATTGCTTCTTGCGTTGCATCTTCATAGGAAAAATTTAACGCTGTGACTGACAACTGACTTTCTTGATGCCAATCATCTAACGTGAGCACATCGGTCTGTTCTGCTTCTGGCAATGCTAATACCGCTTGGATCGCTTGAAAAGAGTTTTTTCCATCTAAGGTTGCGTGATAATCACTTGAAAAATCACGAATCGGTAAAAAGAACTCAGGTGCTAAAATTAAAGTAACCAAGGCAGGAAATAATAAAATCGTGCCGTTTAATAAACTTAATCCAAGGAAAACTGCCACAACAGCTACCGATAATGTCGTAAAAAAGTCTAACGCAAAGGTTGATAAAATAGCAATTTTCAATGTACTCATGGTCGCTTTTCTGAATCGTTCACTTGTATGGTAAATACTCCCAGCATATTTTTTACTCAACCCAAACAGTTTCAGCGTGTCAATTCCTCGTAAGGAATCAATAAAATGATTGGAAAGCATTTGAAACGCCGCATATTGCTTGTCCGCTTTACTTTGTGCTGCATAACCTAACACAATCATAAAAATAATAATAATCGGAAAAACAATCAGTAATGTTACGCCTGAACGAATATCTTGTGTAAAAACAAAGGCCAAAATAATCCAAGGAATAATCATCATATTCATCATTTTTGTCAAAATCAATTGTAAATAATTTTCGGTTTGACTAATGCCTTCTAAAGCCATGGTAACCATATTTCCAGTCCCATTTTTTTGAACAACATTTGGCCCCAAACGGAAAATTTTGGTTAATAATTGTTCGCGTAATTCTTTCGAGCGTTCATAACTAAATGTATCGAGCATTCTCTCACGAAAATACGTAATAACATGTCGACCAAGATAAAAAATAAAAAAGAGTAAAATACTCTGTAGTTGTTGGTTAAGATGCCCGCCACTCCAAAGGCCGACAATGGCTTTTGAAAGAAAAAAAGCTTGCCCAATTATAAAGACTGCTTGCAGGAAAGAAAAACCTGCAAGCAAGACAAGAATTTTTTTGATTTTAGGCATCTGTAAGATGTCTTTATCAATCATAGATTTAATACCCCTCTGGTACGGCTGTCTGTGAAATACGTTTTCTGAAAATATAATAGGACCAAGCAGTATAAGCTAACACGAATGGTAAAATGCTTAAAGAAATCCACGTCATAATTTTTAGTGTATATGGTGTGCTTGTTGCATCTTTAATCAACAAATCAAAACCTTCACTACCAATCATAACACGTGGGAACAAGCCACTGAACAAGAGAGCAACTAGTACAACTAATGTTAAACCACTCGCTAGAAAAGCTAACATCTCTTTGCGTTTAAACACCCCAACATTAGCAATGACCGTTAAGACCACAATTGCTAACGTTAAAATTAAAGTGACCGCAAAGTTCTTTTCATAAAAGTCCGTTTTGAAGTACATCAACACTGCAAAAACAACTAAACCGACATATAAAACGCCGTATAAGATTTCTGCATAATTTCGAGCACGTTCACGAATTGGGCCTTCTGTTTTTAAAGCAATATAGTTCATGCCGTGTAAGTAGCAAAGTAATGTTAAGGCTACTCCACCAACAATTGAAAACAGATTAAAATAATCCGTAAATTGCGCATGCATATTGCCGTTTGCATCTAAAGGCATCCCTTGGACTAAGCTGATAAACAAAATACCAAAGAAGAACGGTACAAGGAAACTACCAATTGATAGCGTCCAGTTCCACATCCGACGACGTTTACCTTCCGGCATGTTGTGGCGGAATTCAAAGGAAACTCCGCGAATAATTAAGCCAAATAAAATCGTAAATAGAATTAAATAGTAGCCACTAAATAATGAAGCATACCAATATGGGAAAGAGGCAAACATTGCGCCGCCCGCTGTTAATAGCCAAACTTCGTTTCCGTCCCAAACAGGTCCAATTGTTGCAACGACTTGATCTTTTTCGTCGTCATTGTGTGCCAACGTTTGAACGGCCATTCCAACACCAAAGTCAAATCCTTCTAAGAAGAAGAAACCTGAGAACAAGACGCCGATAAGGACAAACCATAATAATTGTAGTGTACTCATTCGCCAAATACCCCCTTATCAAATGGATCCAACGCTGGTTCATTTTCTTTCGCTAATTTTTTCGCTTCATAGTCTGGTCCTTTACGTAATTCTAAAATGACCAAGTAAACCATGACACTACCTAAACCAGCAAATAATAAGAAATAAATGACATTTGACGTAATTAATGAAGCAACCGATACATTTGGTGAAACACTTTGTTCAATAGTAAATAGTCCATAGACAGTCCACGGATAACGACCTAATTCAGTGACTAACCAACCTGTTGTATTCGCAAGGAATGGTGCGAACGTACATAAAGCAACAACCCACAGCATCCATTTCTTCTCGTACAGCGATGGTTTTTTCTTCCTTGTAAAGAATAGTCCTAAGGCAGCAACCAATAACATTAAGGCACCAAAACCAGCCATGATACGGAAGCTCCAGAATAAAGTGTTAACTGGTGGATAATAATTTTTATCATCCCCATATTTTTCTACCAAGCGCTTGTTGACTGTATCCATTCCATCAACCGAACCTGATAATTTGTTATACGATAAAATACTTAGCATATATGGAATATCGATACCAAAAACTTGTTTATGTTCTCGTTCATCTGCCCAAGCAATCAATGTCCAAGCAGCAGGATCATCAGAGTCTTCATAGGCCCCTTCCATCGCCGCAAATTTCATTGGTTGTCCTTCAATTAGAGCTTTCATTTGCAAGTCGCCAGCTAATAAAACGCCGATTGAACCGAACAAAGTAACCCATAAGCCAATGCGCATAGATGCTTTGTGGAATGAAATATCCCGTTTTTTCAACAATTGGAAAGCAGCCATACCAGCTACTGCCATGCCGCCCAATGTAAAGGCGCCCATGATAACATGTGAAAATTCATACCAAACTTTTGGATTGCTGATGACAGCTACAAAATCCACCATTTCAGCACGGCCATTATTGATGACATAACCTACTGGATGTTGCATAAAACTATTGGCAACTAAAATCCAGAAAGCAGACATCATTGAACCGAATACGACTAACCAGATAAAGGTTACGTGAACTTTTGGATTCATTTTATCCCAAGTAAAGATCCATAAACCTAAGAATGTTGACTCTAAGAAGAAAGCTAAGAGCGCTTCTACCGCCAACGGTGCCCCAAAAATATCTCCGACGAATCGAGAATAGTCAGACCAGTTCATCCCAAACTGAAATTCTTGAATAATCCCGGTTACAACCCCAACAGCGAAGCTTAATAGGAATATATTTCCCCAAAACTTGGCCATTTTACGATAACGTTCCTCTTTTTTCACAACGTACATTGTTTCCATAATTGCTACAACAAGTGCTAATCCTATTGAAAACGGTACGAAGAAAAAGTGGAAAACTGTTGTCATCGCAAATTGGATTCTCGCCAATGTTACAATATCAAACATATTATTTCCTCCCTGATTTGCCTCCACACAAAGAAACAAGCTTACCTGAATTGTTCATTTCCATTAGCGATGACTCCTTTTATCTATGAAACTAAAAGAAAATTCAAGTGAACTTTTCCAAAAAGTGTGAAAATGCATGTAATATAGAATAATTCCAATCTAAGTATACAACTTTCTGAGGCAGAAACCAAACAATACAGAAGCATTTCTCACAATTTTTTTAGGTGCTACCAAGATTTCTTCCCTTTCTTCTATCAATAAAAAAAGCCCTTCCTAAAAAAAGGAAGAACTAATCTCAATCTATCAACATTTTGACTTATCACTTGATTAGTTTTCGAAAATTGAAGCAGCTCGTCTTTGATGATAAAAATTCTAATCTTGTGATAAAAATTACGGATTGCTTGTGGTGATAGTTTGTTTTTTAACAACATGGCTATAAAACTCTAATTTTTGAGTAATCGTACCAACTTGGGTTTTGGTACCATTCTAAACAACATGACTCTAAAACCTCGGAGAATTATTTTTTCTCCATGATTCCGTATTCGCATCACTTATCCATAGCTAGATTTCAGTTTAGAAGGTCTGATTTTTTTCTTCACGTTTATTATACCAAACTTTCTCCTTCTTGGCGGAAAAACCCACCATTTTTCAATGGTGGTTTTTCTTTATTTAGTAGCTGTAACAGCGAGCCAGATTTCACTATACTTAGCTTCTGCTGGTCCTTGATATTGCGTAAACGAAATTTCTGGTGCTGCAACGACTTGGTAACCAGATGAAGGCAACCATTCAGAGAATATCCTTGCCCAGGTTTCTTGTAATGTTTGTGGGAAAGGACCTTCATTTGGAAAAACCGCCCATGTATGAGCAGGTACGCTTAGTTGCTCCAAATCTTCATAGGTATTTTCTTGCGAAGTGGCAAAGCCAATCATGTGTGTCATTTCTCCACCTTCTGTTGTTCGTCCCTCTTGAAAGTCAAAAGAAGCATTTACTACTTGATGAGGATATATGTCATCAAATGTATGCATTTCCGCTCGTTGTTGTGGTGTAATGCGCTGTGCTAATTCCATGATTGCTTGATTTTCCCCTTGATACTGCAAGGGAACCTTCTGACTAACTCCGACTATTTGAAACGCTGGTTTTTCAATCAATTTAACATCCATTGATTGTCCTCCTTTAATATCAATATAGAAAGAGAATTTAGGGAACGTTTTTTGGATTTGTGTTTTCATTACTTCAGAAGGGGCTTGTCCTGACCAATCGCGAAAGGCTCTTGAGAATCCTTCAATACTTTGATAACCATATTTAAAAGCTACATCTGTCACTTTTTCACCAGCAAGTAATGCTAAATTTGCTTCCGCCAAACGTCTCTTTTTAATATATTCAGCCAGACTCATCCCCGCAATAAACGAAAAAGTTCGTTTAAAATGGTAAACAGAAATCCCTGTCTTTTTTGCCAATTCATCGAAGGATACTTCTTCCGTTAAATGTTCTTCAATATAATCCATTGCTTGATTTAAATTTGCGAGCATCCGTGTCCCTCTCTTTCTATTTGAAAGTTTACTAAAGACCAACAAGGATGACTTGATTATTTAGAGTCAACATTCGTCAAATTGCTACTCTTGGTTCATAGCGGCTTTTAAAGCCTGTGCTAAAGCACTTTCTTCTGGTTCGTCTGGTTGTGAATATTTTTTCATCAAACGACGTTCTTCATGTTTAGTCATTTTTTGTTTTCGTTCTTTTTTATCGGGAATTTTTTCAGTAATCGAACAGAATTTACATTTGAAAGAACGACCATTTTTTCCTTCTATGATAACCATTTTTTTATGGCATTGTGGGCAACGGTGATTGGATACTTTAGGATCTTTTCGCCGACGATAAGAACATTCTTGGTTTGTACAAACGTAAATCTTCCCATCTTTCGTATTTTTTTCCCGTAAGTTTGAGCCACAATCTGGACATTTTTTTTGCGTAATGGAAAAATCTTGATATTTTTTCTCGCTTTGTTTAATTTCACGGACTAATTTTTTCGTATCCTCTTCAATATCCTTTAAGAAAAGTTGACTCTTTTGTTGACCCGAAGCGATTGCTTCGAGCGACTTTTCCCATTTTTCCGTTAGTTCAGGTGTCACAAGTGATGGATTCACCAAGTCTAATAGTTGCTTTCCTTTGGCAGAGACACTTAAACCGCTATTGGTTCGTTCCATCAATTCTGATTTAATCAGTTTTTCAATGATTTCAGCTCGCGTTGCCGGTGTGCCTAAACTGTGTTTCTCCATTTTTCCTAACAACGTTCCTTCGGTTAATGGTTTTGGCGGCGACGTTAATTCTTTGTTAATGGTAAAGTTTGGCGCAACGGTCATGCCTTTTTGCCATTGGACAGTGGATAGCGGCTGTTCGGCTGTTGTTTTCCAACCAGCAACAACTACTTTATTTTGATGAAAGACAAATGTTTCTTTTCCAAAAGCGACTGTAACTTTTGTTTGTTTGGTTTGATTTGGCTCAGCAAACAAACCTAAGAATCGTTGAACAATCATTTGATAGATTTTTTGTTCATCATTGCTTAGTTTTTCATAACGAGGACGTTGTTCAGTTGGAATCAACCCATGGTGATCCGTGACTTTTGCATTTTGGAAAACTTTTTGTTGTTTAACAACGGCCCCATTTTTAAGGTAGCCTTTCACTTCTGGTGAAAAATCAGCAATAGCTTGAAGGCGCTCTTTCATCGTTCCTTTCATATCCGTCGTTAGATATTTGCTGTCAGTTCGAGGATAGGAAACAATTTTATGGGTTTCGTATAAACTTTGTACAAGAGACAACGTTTTCTTTGCAGAAAATTGGAATCGCTGGTTGGCTTCACGCTGGATTTCGGTTAAATCATACGGTAACGGCGCATTTTCTGTTTTAACTTTTTCTTGGATATCGGTAACTAAGCCCTTTTGTTTTGAGAGTTCTTTGACTAATTGTTCTGCTTCCTGCCGTTCTTTTAAAGCGTATGGATTTTTTTGGGTCATCTTTGCTTTTTCTGATTCAACAGTTAACGAGATAGTAAAATAAGTTTGAGGCTTAAATTGTTCAATCGTTTTTTCTTGTTGGCGTACCATTGCTAAAGTTGGTGTTTGAACACGACCTGCGGATAAGTTATCTTGATATTTCACTGTCAAGGCCCGTGTGACGTTTAGCCCAACTAACCAGTCAGCTTTTGCGCGCGCCAAGGCAGAGTAATACAAATTATCGTAGTCTTTCGCTGGGCGAATTTTCTTAAACCCGTCTTTAATGGCTTTGTCTGTTTGAGATGAAATCCATAAGCGTTTGACTGGTTTGTTAAAACGGACATATTCTAAAATCCAGCGGGCCACTAATTCACCTTCACGACCAGCATCAGTGGCAATCACGGCTTCAGAAACATCTTTACGATTAGCTAATTGTTTAATCGCTTTTAATTGATGTCCCGTTTTCGGTAACGGTTTAATCCCTAAATTCTTAGGAATCATCGGTAAAGTTTCCATTTGCCACGTTTGCCATTCTTTGTTTAAATCTTCTGGCATTTTTAGTCCTAAGAGATGGCCTAAAGCCCAGGTGACAATCACGTTGGGTCCTTCATAATAATTCTTATTTTTTTGATTTGCTCCTAAAACGCGGCTTAAATCTTTTGCTACGCTAGGTTTTTCAGCAATAATTAATTGTTTTGCAACCACTAGTTTCGCTCCTTTTTGAGTGCTATCTTTTCGTATTATACCAAATATTGGTTCGATTTTCTCTAAATTCCGAGAATAGAAAAAGAGTTTAAAGAAAATTCCCTGAGGTTTTTCTTTAAACTCATGCGTTTCAAATAACTTTCCGTTTGCAGAATTTTGTTTTGCCAAAATGATTGGATATTGTGGTAAACTCAGCTTTATTTTCAAAAGTAACTGCATGATGATTTTCTAGTAATGCTAAACCGAAGTATTGTTGTAAATCTTCATCGCATTCTTCACACCAGCGTTCTTCCCCATCATTCCAGAAAGCCGTTAAATAATTAGGCTTCGTGTTGACGTATGTATAATTCTGAGAAAGTTTTTGCCAAACTTCCACATAATATGTCTCTGCATCGGTCAAGTTATCGAAGGTTTTTTCTTGAACAATGTCCTCTTGCCAATCATCAAAAAACCACCAAGGTTCATTGTCGCCATACATTGTAATTACTTGATACATTGAACCGCTCCTTTTTTTGCTACTGTAGGTATCATAGTCACTTTCTGAAAAAGTTGCAAGGATTTGGTTTCGGACTGAGAAATTTTTGAAATTTATTTTATCCTGCTACTTCTAAAGAAGCAATAAAATCTTCAATCATGCGACGATAACTTTCTTCCGGCGTGGCTTCTTCGCGTTGAAAATAACCTAAAAAACGTAAGGTAATATAGCCATGGATTAAACTACGTAATTCTCGACTTTTGTGCAGTCGTTCTTCATTATTAAATGGATAAAAAGCTAAAAGTTGTAAGATAATTTGATTGGTTTCATGGATGCCTTCAATTAATTGTTGGTTTTGCGTTTTCGGCACACTGATAAGTAATTCATAGACTGCAGAATTTTCAAAAGCAAATTGTTGGTACGTTTCAGCATATATCCGAATTGCTTCTGCGCCACTCTTACCCACTAAGGCTCTTCGCAATGCATCATTTAATTCTTGAATTAACAAGTCCACTAGAGCATTTTTTACTTCAGCAATATTTTTAAAGTGATTATAGAGTGAAGGATACTTGATGCCTAAATCAACGGCTAAATTTTGAAAGGTTAATTGGTGAACGCCCAATTCTTCCGCTAGGTTGCGGGCACTTTCAAGGATTTTGGCTTTCGTTAAATTCCGTTTTTTTGCCATCTTTCTGACGCCTCCAATTCTTAAATTTTGGACAAGTATTAGTTTATCATATCTATTGACTCTTTTTAAACTATAAATTATAGTTTATAATAATAATTTGTAAACATCATTTTTGAAAGAAGGCTGTTTGGCATGCATATTACCAACCGTTCTCATTTGGCCGATCGTTATGGCAAACGAACCAGTGCAGAATTTTTATTACACGAACGTCCTATTTTATCTTTTCCTATTTCTTTAGCGGCCATTCCTAAAGAAGCCCGCTATTTATCCTGGGAATTAATTGATTATGACACGATTCCTCTAATCGGTTTCCCTTTTATTCATTGGTTAGCTGCCAATGTTCCTGTAACCAATGAGATTCCTGAAGACTTTAGTCGAACAGCACTCAAGCCTACCATTCAAGGAAAAAATAGTCTTGCTTCTCCTTTGGGGAAACAGATGATTCCAGCGCTTGCCACTGAAACGTTACCTGAGTTAACCGAACGTTATCTGGGGTTAAGTCCTCGCTCTGGTGTGCACACCTATACGTTATATGTATACGCTACAAAAAATCCACTAAATTTAAAAGAAGGCTTTTTTGCGAATGAATTGCATCAAGCATTGAATGATCAACGACTCGCCAAAGCCAAATTTGAATTTCTTTACTAGAAAGTGAGGAAATAGAATGTATGAATTAATTAAAAGTAAAATTTTCCGTCCAAGACAACCTTGGGAAAAAAATCTGCTTGTTTTATGGTTTGGCACATTTATGGCTGGTATTGGCTTTAGCTTAGTGATGCCATTCATGCCTCTTTATATCAACACATTAGGTAATTTTACCCACCAACAATTGAATTTTTGGAGCGGAATCACGTTCTCCTCCACTTTTTTAGTCACGACCATTGTTTCACCTTGGTGGGGCCGTTTAGCCGACCGAAAAGGACGCAAGTTAATGTTATTACGCGCTTCATTAGGGATGGCTATCGTCATTAGTTTAATGGGCGCAGTCACAAGTGTTTATCAATTGATTGGCTTACGCTTATTACAAGGTGTTTTTTCTGGTTATATCAGTAATGCGACTGCGTTAGTTGCTACAGGCACACCTAAGGAAAAAAGCGGTCAAGTGCTTGGTACTTTAGCCACTGGTTCTGTTACCGGCACGTTGCTTGGTCCTCTTTTGGGCGGTGTCACTGCTTCTATTTTCGGTTATCGGCCAACCTTTTTCATTACTGGTACGATTTTATTACTCGTTTTTGTTTTGAGTCTCGTCTTTGTCCATGAAGAGTTTGTGCCAATTGAAAAAAATCAAGCCGCATCTGGGAAACAAATTTTAAAAAAACTAGAACATCCCCACGTGATTCTTGGAATGTTTATTACGACATTAATCATTCAAGCTTCCAATAATTCAATTAGTCCCATCATCAGTTTATATATTCAACAATTGTTGGGTGGTCACGGAAATGTCACCTTAATTAGCGGAGTCATTGCTTCTATTCCAGGGATTGCAACGTTAATAGCCGCCCCTCGTTTCGGCCGGTTAGGCGATCGTATTGGCAGTGAACGCATCTTGACAATTGGCTTAATTTTAGCCATTTTCGTTTACCTACCAATGGCCTTTGTTCAAAATGTCTGGCAGCTTGCCATGCTTCGTTTCTTAGTTGGGATTTCCGATGCCTGTTTACTACCAGCTGTTCAAACGTTGATCACTCGTTATTCCCCAAGTGACGCTGCAGGTCGTATTTTCAGTTACAATCAATCTTTCCAAGCGACAGGAAATGTGATTGGTCCTATGATTGGTTCAAGCGTATCTGCCGCTTTCGGTTATCGTGGGGTCTTTATTTCCACTTCTTGTCTGGTTCTCATTAACCTTCTATGGGTTCGTCGAAGCACCGCCGAATTAAAAAAAGAGAAAAATGATGACTAAGTTATACACAGAAAAGTTATCCACAATTTGAATTTTTAATTTTTCTCTTTTTCTTATTTCAAAAAAAATAGGCATATAAAACAAAAAAGAAAAGCGGATATTTACTGGTTTTATGACCAGCATATCCGCTTTTCTTTTGGTTAACTATACGCTTTTTGTTTCACAACTCGTGAAACTTTTTTAGACGTATTGTAGTTCTTTTTCATCTTGGTAGGCGCGATCAATTAAGCCGCCCCCTAAGCATTCCATTCCATCATAAAAAACAACAGCTTGACCTGGAGTGACTGCGCGGGCTGGTTCCTTAAACGTAACGGTTGCTTTTGTGCCATCTTCAGATAAGGAAACATGCACTGGAATATCTGCTTGACGATAACGGAATTTAGCCGTACAGTCAAACTCTTTTGGCATTGGCGTATCAACAGTAAAATGAACCTCACTAGCTTCTAAATGTGTTGCATATAGTTTTTCATGGTGAAATCCTTGTCCCACATATAATGTATTGGTAGTTAAATCTTTCCCAATCACAAACCATGGTTCTTGTGTTTTACCGCCGCCACCAATTCCTAAGCCTTGGCGTTGACCGATAGTATAATACATCAGACCATCATGTTGTCCTTTGATTTCGCCATCTTCTGTCACCATGTTGCCTTTTTTAGCTGGTAAATAATTACTCAAAAATTCTTTGAAATTCTTTTCACCAATAAAACAAACGCCCGTTGAGTCTTTTTTCTTGGCTGTGGCTAATCCAGCACGTTCAGCAATTGCACGAACTTCTGACTTTTCCATGCCACCCAATGGAAACATTGTTTTTGCCAATTGGGCTTGTGATAATTGGCTTAAAAAATAGGTTTGGTCTTTATTATTATCAATTCCACGTAACATATGCACTACGCCATTTTCATCTGTTTCTACTTGCGCATAGTGGCCAGTTGCAACATAGTCAGCGCCTAGTTGCATAGCATAATCTAGGAATGCTTTAAATTTAATTTCTTTATTACACATGACATCTGGATTTGGTGTCCGTCCTAACCGATATTCTGCTAAAAAATATTCAAACACACGGTCCCAATATTCTTTTTCAAAATTGACCGAATAATACGGAATCCCAATTTGATCCGCTACTTTTGCGACATCTTTATAATCCTCAGTTGCGGTACAGACACCATTTTCGTCTGTATCGTCCCAATTTTTCATAAAGATCCCAATTACATCATAGCCTTGCTCTTTTAAAAGCAACGCTGTGACAGATGAATCGACACCGCCACTCATGCCTACCACGACACGCGTTTTGCTGTTATCTGCCATTTTATCACCATCATTTCAATTAGATTCTGAAATCATCCACGATTTGAAGGTCGTAACTTTTCAGTGCTTTTCATTATACTATTTTTTTGAAATAAGTAAAGCAAGCCGGGCGTATAATGAGAAAATACTTGGAACAAAGACACAGCCAACAAGCTATTGCTTTCAAATAAACAGAAAACCTGAAGGAACAAGCTACTTTCACTTGTTTCTTCAGGTTTCTCTAAATTATTCTACTTTCTCTAATACACCACGGCTAATTAAGCCATCCATTAAGAAAAAGTATTTTTCTTTACTCATTTCATGTTGTTCATTCTTGAAAATATTCATTGGTTTTAAACCATTTGCCGTTGTAATGGACATTTTCAACTCTTTTAGATCAGCAGTGATCGTAATTTTCAATTTGAAGCCTTCATTTCTCTGAGGCGTTGGATCTAAGGAACGAATCAATTGAAAGTTCCCTGATTTTGTTTCAGTAAAGCCGTTATCTTTTAATGTATAGCGTTTTGCACTAGGATGTACTTTGTAAAAAACTGTTGAGCCTTCAACAGCAGCCGTTGTTGTAAATGCCATGGGTTCCACCTCGTTATTTTCATTGTTATCTTCATTATAGCGAAAACCTGTAGCTGCCGCAATCAGATTATTTTTTCAATTGTTGAATCACTGCAACTAGTACTTCAGAAAAAGTCGCAATTTCTTCTGGTGTGTTCCCATAGCCAAAACTAATCCGGATTGATTCTTTAATAGCCGAGGAATTTTCTCCATACATCGCTGTCAACACGTGCGAAGGATCCACAGTTCCCGCTGTACAAGCCGAGCCTGTTGAAATCGCAATACCTCTTAAGTCCAAATGCATTAAGAGCAAATCACTGGGAATTCCTTTTAAATGAAGATTTAAGACATGCGCTAAACGATTGGTTGGTTCACCATTAATTGAAAAATCAATATTGGCTTCTTCTAACGCTTTTAAAATAATCGTTTGAAAACTTTGATAGGCTGTTTTTCTTGCTTGCTTTTCTGCAGAAGTTAGTAATGAAACGGCAGTACCCATGCCAATAATTCCAGCTAAGTTTTCCGTGCCCGCACGTCGTTTTTCTTCTTGTTCCCCACCATGTAAAAGAGGTGGTAATTGGATTGCATCGCTTTTAAATAAAAAACCTACGCCTTTTGGACCATTGATTTTATGAGCGGAAATACTTAATAAGTCGATCCCTAATTCATGAGGTAAAATGACTTCACTTCCATAAGCTTGGACGGCATCTGTATGAAAAATCGCCGAATGATTTTTAAGAATTGCACCAACTTCAGCAATCGGTAATCGATTTCCAATTTCATTATTGCCATACATCATTGAAACCAAGATCGTTTCTTCGCGTAAAGACTTTTTGAATTGATCCATTGAAATCTGACCATTTTCATTCACAGGCAAGTAAGTCACTTCAAAGCCTAACGTTTCTAAGTATTCCATCGTTCGTAACACAGCGGGATGTTCAATTGCCGTAGTAATAATATGTTTTCCTTCCTTTTGACGAGAAAAAGCAACTGCCAAGATGGCTGTGTTATCCCCTTCTGTGCCACCACTATTAAAAATAATTTCGTGGGGTTTGGCTTGTAAGCTCTCGGCAATCGTTTGACGCACTTCTTCCAGAAGACCGTGTGCCTTTCGTCCAAACTGATGAATACTTGATGGATTGCCAAAAGTCGTTTGCATATTTTCAGTCATCGCTTGAATGACCGTTGGATGAAGCGGTGTTGTTGCCGCATGATCTAAATAAATGGGTTCCAAATGACTCGTCCCTTTCCTTATGTTCTGGCGTTATTCTAGCATAAAAAGCTTAAAACACAAAATCAGAATACTTTCTCTTCTATTTATAAAAGAGATAAGAAAAATAGGCCCAACACTATTAAAGTTGTTAGACCTATTTCTAGTTTAAGGAATCACTTATTCTCCTTTTGGTTCTAAACGGAATAATGGACTCATTGGTTTATTTTCATGAATACGAAGTAACGCTTCCCCCATTAACTCAGCGCAAGAAATAATATTCAAGGTTGCTGGTTGGCGGTCTGCTGTCGTATAAACAGAGTCAGTAATACTAATTTCCTTAATCGGCGCATTTTCTAAGGTTGCTTTTGCGCCTTCTGATAACAAACCATGCGAGGCGCAAGCATACACTTCTTGCGCACCATTTTTCATTAAAACTTCCGCCGCTGTGGCTAACGTTTGACCAGTATTCAAAATGTCATCAACAAGAATACATTTTTTCCCAGCGACATTCCCAATAACGTAACCTTCTTGGCGCACCCCATCAATCTCTTCATGGTCGACAATTGCTAAGGTCGCATCTAAGTACTCCGATAAACTACGTGCGCGTTGAACGCCACTGTTTTTAGGCGAAACAATCACAATTTCTTCCCCTACTAATGCTTGTTGACGATAATAATGAGCAAACAAAGGCATTGTAAATAAATTATCTACTGGGATATCAAAAAATCCTTGGACTTGAACAGTATGCAAGTCTAATGTCAACAAACGTGTTGCGCCTGCCTCTACCAACATATTAGCAACTAATTTCGCAGTAATGGGTTCTCTTGGTTTCGCTGTGCGGTCTTGGCGAGCATAACCATAGTAAGGCAAAATAACATTAATTGTTTTTGCGCTAGCACGTTTTAATGCATCAATTAAAATAAGCAATTCCATCAAATGATCATTTACAGGAGCATTCGTTGCTTGGATGATGTAGACATGATCGCCACGAATACTTTCTTCAATATTAATTTGAATTTCGCCATCACTAAATTGGCGCACGGTGCTTTTTCCTAATTCTGTTCCTACTGATGCTGCGATTTTTTCAGCAAGTGGTCGATTTGCATTTAAACTGAAGATGCGTAAGGTGTCATCTTGATAGTTTTCGGTCATGATATCCTCCGTCAATATAAAATAATAGTCGTTTTCATTCATATTCTACCATTTTTTGTCATAAAAATCATGGGATCCTCCTTAATTTATTGAAAGAAACGGTTTTCTTTGTGAAAAAAGCGCTTGTATTTAGGTGCACCTAAAAATTATTTGCATTTTCTTAAACTATCCCTTATACTGATTTTAAGGCAAACCTAAAAAGGAGGAATTTCATGAGAAAAAGCTTTAACTTAGCTGTTCAAGCGTTAACCGTTCAATATCAAGGACGGACCGCTTTAAATAATATCCACGTTACTATTCCCTCCGGTAAAATTACTGGAATTATCGGACCAAATGGTGCTGGAAAGTCAACATTTATTAAAGGGTTATTAGGCTTGATTAAAACAAAGGAACGTGATGTTTTGTTAAATAATCAAGCGATTGACCAACAAAAAACAACCATTGCCTATGTAGAACAACGTAGCGCCTTGGATCTTAGTTTCCCAATTAGCGTTTTTGAAACGGTCTTGCTAGGAACCTATCCAAACTTGGGACTATTAAAACGCCCAGGAAAGAAAGAAAAGCAAGCAGCCATGGCTGCATTAAAAATGGTGCAATTAGAAGACTATGCGCAACGCCAGATTGGCGAACTTTCTGGTGGCCAATTACAACGTGTGTTTATCGCTCGTGTTTTGGCCCAAGGTGCTGAGGTGATTTTTTTAGATGAACCTTTCGTCGGCATTGATATGTCTAGTGAAAAAGTGATTATGGATATTCTCAAATCATTAAAAAATCAAGGTAAAATGATTATCATTGTTCACCATGATTTGCACAAAGTGTCCCACTATTTTGATGAATTAATCGTTTTGAAAAACCGGCTAATTGCTGCGGGTCCTGTTGAACAAACATTTACTGCAGAAACGCTCCAAGAAGCATACGGTGATTTGTTAGGTGATTTATTAATACAGGGGGTTGCAAAATGATTGCTGCATTTATTGATGGTTTATTCCGTTATCAATTTTTACAAAATGCCCTTTTGACGTCTGTAATTGTCGGACTCATTTCAGGGGTAATTGGTTCATTCATTATTTTACGTGGGATGTCTTTGATGGGTGATGCGATTTCACATGCTGTTTTACCAGGGGTCGCTGTTTCTTATATGTTTGGTTTCAATTATATTTTTGGCGCTTCTATTTTTGGCTTATTAGCTGCATTATCAATCGGCTTTATTACCCAAAAAAGTCCACTAAAAAATGATACTGCCATTGGTGTTGTCTTTAGTTCTTTTTTTGCTTTAGGGATTATTTTTATCTCTTTTGCAAAAAGTTCCACCGATTTATATCATATTCTGTTTGGAAATGTATTAGCGGTCGCAGATACCGATATTTTAATTACTTGTGTCGTCGGCGTGATTGTTTTGATTTTTGTGGCATTGTTTTATAAAGAGTTGCAACTCACTTCTTTTGATCCCACAATGGCTCAGGCCTATGGTTTAAATATTCAATTTTTCCACTATGCATTGATGTTTTTACTAACATTAGTCGCTGTTTCTTCTTTGCAAACCGTCGGAACTATTTTAGTCATTGCCATGCTGATTACGCCAGCGGCAACAGCTTATCTATTAACAAATCACTTACCGACAATGATTGGCTTAGCCTCTACTTTTGGGATTTTAAGTTCAGTGATTGGCCTATTCTTTAGTTATTCTTATAACTTAGCTTCTGGTGCGACGATTGTTTTAACCGCCGCCTTATTCTTTTTATTGGCTTTCTTTTTCTCACCAAAGAAAGGCCTAGTATTTGTAAACCGTGAGAAAGAAATGGAGGAATCAACGAATGAAAAAATTTAGTTTATTTTTTTTAACACTTTTAGCAGGGTTAACGTTAGCTGCTTGCGGGAATCAAGCCGCTGAAAAGAAAGAAAAATTAGCAATTGTGACAACGAACTCGATCCTATCTGATTTAGTGAAAAATGTTGGGCAAGACAAAATTGAGCTGCATAGTATTGTGCCAATTGGGACAGACCCTCACGAATATGAACCGTTACCAGAAGACATTGCGAAAGCTTCTGAAGCGGACATTTTATTCTTTAACGGCTTGAACTTAGAAACAGGCGGAAATGGCTGGTTTAACAAATTAATGAAAACGGCCAAAAAAGTTGAGAATAAAGATTACTTTTCTACAAGCAAAAATGTTACGCCACAATATTTAACAAGTGCCGGTCAAGAACAAACAGAAGATCCGCATGCTTGGTTAGACATTGAAAATGGCATTAAATATGTAGAAAACATTCGTGACGTGTTGGTAGAAAAAGATCCAAAAAATAAAGATTTCTATACAGAAAACGCGAAAAATTATACCGAAAAACTTAGCAAACTACATGAGGAAGCCAAAGCTAAATTTGCTGATATTCCTGATGATAAAAAATTATTAGTTACAAGTGAAGGTGCCTTTAAATATTTCTCCAAAGCTTATGATTTAAATGCCGCTTATATTTGGGAAATTAACACAGAAAGTCAAGGAACACCTGAACAAATGACCACGATTATTGATACCATTAAGAAATCAAAAGCACCTGTGTTATTTGTTGAAACCAGTGTCGATAAACGTAGTATGGAACGGGTCTCAAAAGAAGTGAAACGACCAATTTACGATACACTTTTCACAGACTCTCTTGCCAAAGAAGGAACAGAAGGCGATACGTACTACAGCATGATGAACTGGAATTTAACAAAAATCCATGATGGCTTAATGAGTAAATAAATAATAAAGAAGAAAGAACCAAGTTGACTCCCCCTCAACTTGGTTCTTTCTTCTTTATTTAACTAATTCCTCAATATCAATTACTCGATCCACAATTTCTTCATAAAAATCTGCTTCATGGGAAACCAGAAAAACCGTTCCTGGGTAAACGTGAATTGCTTCTTGTAAACTTTTTTTGGCCGCTTCATCAATATGATTGGTTGGCTCATCTAAAAATAACAAATTACTTGTTTGCATCATTAGTTCCGCTAGTTTTACTTTTGTTTGCTCACCACCACTTAACAGGGCTAACGACTGCATTGCTAGCTTATCTGGTAAACCTGCCCTAGCCAAATGACTTCTTCGCTCTTTAATCGTTGTATCTGGAAAACGATCTGATAAATAGTCTAGCGGCGTTAACTGCTCATTAGGCCACGCTAAGTCTTGGGTAAAATAAGCAATTTTTGTATTCAGCGGATAATGAAATTCTCCATCTAATGAAGGAATCACTTTCGTCAACGTTTTAATTAATGTTGATTTGCCAATCCCATTAAAGCCTTTCAATGCGACTTTTTCACCGACATGAACCATTAAATCTAACGGTTCTAACAAAGGTTCCCGATAGCCGACAACTAACTTCTGGGTCGTTAGTGCTTGCGTTGCAACTAACCCTTGATAAGGAAATTCAATCGCTGGCTTAGTCAAGGAACCAGGCGGAGTCAATCGTTCCAACCGGTCCAATTGTTTTTGACGACTTTTAGCCATCGTTGCTCGATTTCCAGCTTTGTATTTACGAATATAGGCTTCCATTTTTTCAATTTTTTCTTGTTGGGCCTGATACTGTTTCAAATAGGTTTGTTTATTCTGCTCTTTTTGTGCAAAAGATTTTTCTACATTTCCAGTATATTTGGTTAACTTGCCAAACTCAATGTCTGCGATGCAATTCGTCACTTCATTTAAAAATTGATAATCATGGGAGACTAATAGAAAGCTTCCTTCAAAATTATTCAGATAGCGAACAAGCCATTGAATATGTGTATCATCTAAATAGTTGGTGGGTTCATCTAAAAGTAACACATCAGGGGCCTCTAACAATAATTTTGCTAAAATCACTTTTGAACGTTGACCACCGCTTAGCTCCCCTAACTTTTTATCCAAACCAATTGCTTGTAGTCCTAACCCATTGGCTAAATCCTGAATAATCGTGTCGCTTTGGTAAAAATTACTTTCATCTAAATCTGTTTGTAATTTGCCTGCTTGTTCTAAAAGTTTTTCCGAAGCCGTTTGACTGTATTCTTCATAAAGTTTTGTCAGTTTCGCTTCTTTATCAAAAAGTTCTTGAAAGGCTTGTTTCAAAAAATCAACCATCGTTAGTGATTGTTCTACAGAAACATGCTGATCCAAGTACCCAATCTTACAATTTTTTTGCCACTGAATCGTTCCTTCGTCTGGCAATACTTCCCCCGTTAAAATTTTAATTAAGGTGGATTTGCCGACACCATTTTGGCCAGTTAAGCCTAAATGATCCCCTTTATTCACTTGCAATGAAGCCTCTTCATACAAGACCTTTTCGCCAAACCGATGCGTTAAATGTTCAATAGTTAAAATACTCATTTTCGTCACTTCTTTCTTGTTAACTGATTATTTTGGGACAACAAAAAAAGAACCACGTCTGCACGTCGTCCATCCTGACAGAAATCCCGACAACCGCTTGTACGTACACTCAAATAAGACTAGCTTTTCTAGTCAAAAAATGTCCTATCAAGCGATGAAGAAATTAATTGCTCGGCTCCACAACAGTGCTTCATCTGTTCTTAAACTATCGGGAGCTACTTTTCTTGTTAATTTATCAGTTAAAACAAAAAACATGTGAATCACCTTTCTTATGCTTGTATTTTACCATAGAATGACAAGAAAGCAAGCCACGTTGGTTTATAACGAAAGGAGCCCACAAACCATCATTTTGTCGGCTCCCTATCCCTATTATTCTGATAAATAGTTTAATGCATAGCGTACGTGGTACTCTGCTGCTAAAAGTAAGGCACGTTCATCAATATCAAATTGTTCATGATGGTGTCCAAAATGAGTAGCAGGATTTTCAGGGTTTCGTGAACCGACCCGTCCATAGATACCAGGAATTACCGCTAAGTAATCAGCAAAATCATCCGCCCCTAAACTTTTAGGATGATCGGTCACAACATTTTCAAAACCAACAATTTCACTGGCTACCTGCTGTGCACGGTTGGTTGCTTGTTCTTCATTAATTAATGGATTCGCTGCCGCATAAACAGAAAAATCAGCAATTTCTGTGCGATGAGACTGGGCAATTTCATGGGCAATTTCTTCGACTCGTTGTAAAACAAATTGGCGCGTTTCC
Source organism: Enterococcus sp. AZ050 (assembly GCF_051715085.1). Lineage (NCBI taxonomy): Bacteria > Bacillati > Bacillota > Bacilli > Lactobacillales > Enterococcaceae > Enterococcus > Enterococcus sp. AZ050. Next base: position 648,060 of record NZ_JBIOTC010000001.1, read on the forward strand.
TGACTAAATGTTCGGACAGTACCTTCAATGGTTGCCTGGTTTGCTACAATATTATAGCGTGTTCCTGCTTGTAAAACGCCAATTCCTACTACGACAGAATCTAAAGGATCAATCTCGCGAGCTACAATTTTTTGTAATTCCACAACGATACTGGCCGCTGCTAAAACAGCATCCCGGCCATTCTGTGGTTGGGCGACGTGACTACTTTGACCACTGACTTCAATTTTAAAAATATCACAAGAGGCGTTGGTGGCGCCTTTGGTAGCGACTAATTTTCCGACCGGCACACTAGAATCTAAATGAATCCCAAACACTTGGTCGATTGCTTCTAAATAATTTCCTTCCACAAATTGTCGCGCGCCTGCACCAATTTCTTCAGCGGGCTGAAAGGCCAGTTTAATCGTTCCTGAAAAGGTATCCTGATGTTTTTTGAGCACTTTAGCTGCACCTAGCAATGCTGCCGCATGACCATCGTGTCCACAAGCATGATTGAGTCCTGGATTTTTAGAAGCATAGGCAGTACCTGTTGCATCTGGCAATTCCAACGCATCAATATCTGCACGTAACAAAATCGTTTTGCCAGCGCCAAGACCTCCTTCAATGGTTGCTAAAACACCCGTTTCCCCTACTTCTACAAAAGGAATAGCTAAGGCTAGTAGTTCTTCTTTAATTCGCTTAATCGTTTCATATTCTTTTAAACTTGCTTCAGGGTATTGATGAAAATGACGTCTTAAATGGATTATCCATTCCTTTTCTGTAGCAATAGCTTCTTGGATTGTTTGAATCGTTGTTGTACTCATTATAAATGCCTCCTTTATTTTTTACCAAATGTTTCCCAGGCTGGAACATTGGCGCCTTTTGATGTTTCTGCAATGACCTTTTTCGTTTCTTCTTGTTGATATTCTTCTACAACTTTTTGATAAAGTTTATTCTCTTGATCTTCTTCTCTGGCCACGACAATGTTCACATAAGGTTTCGCTTTTTCGTTTACAGGTTCTAAGAAAATTGCATCTTTATCTGGTGTATACCCAGCATCGACAGCCATGCCGCTATTGATCACTGAAGCATCGACATCTTGTAAAGCACGCGCTGTTTGCGTAGCATCTAATTCAGTTATTTTCAATTGGCGTTTATTTTCAGTAATATCACTGACAGTCGGTAGTTGCTGTTTCGCAGGATCAACTTTTATCAGTCCTGCAGTTTGTAATAAAATTAACGCCCGCCCACCATTCGTTGGGTCATTAGGAATAGCAATTTCTCCGCCGTCTTTAATTTTCGTGATATCTTTCAATTTATTAGCGTAAATTCCCAATGGTGCATTGACTGTATTGCCAATTGATACTAATTTCGTCCCATGTTCTTTATTGTAATTGTCTAAAAAGATTTGATGCTGAAAGGCATTTAAATCAATTTCTTTTTCTGCTAATGCTGCGTTTGGTTGCGTATAGTCTGTAAATTCTACCAATTGTAGATCAATATTTTTCTTTTTCAAACGCTCTTTGACCGATTCCCATTCATCGTTTTTTGTTCCTACAACGCCTAGTTTAACAGTTTCTGTCTTAGTATCCTTCGCAGTCCCCGATGCACAACCTGCAATCGTAAAAGCTAATACCCCAATAAGTCCAATTAATTTACTAAATTTTTTCATTTGTCATTTCTCCTTTTTCTAATGTGATGTTTTTTTGATTAATTGATTACTAATGGCTTGACTGATAAATACCATAATTAAAATAATTAACGTGGCCATAAATGTCACATCGGTTTGAAAGCGATTGTAGCCTCGAGTAATCGCTAAGTTGCCCAGACCACCAGCCCCAATCGCTCCTGCCATGGCTGTTAATCCAATTAAATTAATAATTGTCACCGCTGAAACACGAATAATACTTGGTAACCCTTCAATTAGATAAACCCGAAAAATAATCCCTAAGGGACTCGTCCCCATAGCTTCTGCCGCTTCGATAACGCCAGGATCCACTTCTAATAACGCATTTTCAATTTGGCGCGCGAAGAACGGGATTACGCCAATAACTAATGGGACTAACGCTGCGGTTGTACCAATTGTCGTTCCTGCCAAAATTCGTGTTAATGGTTGAATCAGTGTGAGCATAATGATGAAAGGAATAGAGCGGCAAACATTAATAATTTTTTCTAAGACACTATACAGGGGTGGATTTTTCAAAACACCACTGGGGCCAGTACTGACAAGCACGACACCCAACAAGACTCCTAACACACCAGCAATCAATGCTGTCCAAAAAACCATGTATACTGTTTCCCATGTACTTTGAAGAAATTCTTGTTTTAATTGGACAACATTCGGAAAATATTTCTCAAATAATTGATACATTCTCAGTTCACTCCTTTTTTAAATCACCTGTAAATTCTGCTTTTTCTTCGTTTGCTGATAGGTTTTCAAAACATTGGTTCGCACGCCTTGTTTCGCTAAATAAGTAAGGGCTTGTTGACGCTGGGCCTCATCACCAGAAAGCACCACAATTAAATGACCAATAGGAACGTTTTGAACAATTTCGACATTACCATAAAGGATATTCGTATACACCTGATATTGGCTATACAATTGTGCAATTAATGGCTCGTTCGTTTGATCTCCCACATAAGAAAATTCAATTAATTCTTGATTTTTATCTAAATCAGCTAATTTAGGATGTTCAAGAATCGTGGTTAATGCTTGGTCAATATGAGTTGCTGTCCGAATAAAATCTTTGGTTAAAGGTTGTTGGGGTTGACTAAAAATCGAAACAATATCGTTTGATTCGACAACGCAGCCATTTTCCATCACCGCGACTTTATTACAAATTTCTTTAACCACTTGCATTTCATGGGTGATTAAGACAATCGTCAAGTTCAGTTCTTGATTTAACTTTTTTAACAAAGCTAAAATCTGTCCTGTTGTTTTTGGATCTAACGCACTCGTCGCTTCATCACAAAGTAAAATTTCAGGATCATTTGCTAAAGCGCGGGCAATCGCAACCCGCTGTTTTTGCCCTCCTGATAGTTGACTGGGGTAAGCGTCCCGTTTTTCACTTAGTCCAACTAGCTCTAATAAATGGCTGATTTTTTGACGCCGTTCACTTTTACTTAGCCCAGAATATTTTAATGAAAAATCGATATTACTAAATATGGTCCGCTCTTTCATCAAATTAAAATGTTGAAAAATCATTCCAATCTTTTTTCGTTGTTGTCGTAATTCCTTTTTAGAAAAAGTTAAAATATTTTCTTTGTTAATAATAACGGTGCCCGCTGTTGGTCGTTGCAATAAATTAATTACCCGTACTAACGTACTTTTTCCAGCACCGGAATACCCAACGATTCCGTAGATATCCCCTTTATCAATCGTCAAAGAAACATCTTGGACAGCCTGAATTTCTTGTTTTTTTTGTTGAAATGTCACACTGATATTTTTTAGTTCAATCATTCTTTATCCCCCTTCATTCTTACCAACCTGCATTTTTTCACAAAAAAGAAAAAAGCATCCTCAACGACACAACTCGAGTTGTATCGTTGAGGACGCTTTTTTGCGTGTTACCACCTCATGTTCAGAATTTGCTCACACAAATTCCCTTTTCAAGTACGGAACAATATGTTCGATACCCTAGCTCGATAACGGGAGCACCCGTCGCCGCCTTGTGTTTAACACTCGGAGCGCTTGCTCAATAGCCATTTTCCAAAACGTCTTTGTCACCTATTCTCAGCTACCTAGGCTCTCTGTTAGACAAATCAAGTCTTGTACTTACTATATCACTGCTTTTTTATTTCTATTCATTTTAAACTGATTTTCGTTTATTTTCAAAATCAAACAGACTAGAGTTCCTACCCCTTCAAGCATCGAGTAATCGCAGATAATAGCTGCTCTCTCTCTTTGCATCAGTCGTAGTGCCCAACAGGATTTGACTGTGGCGAGAATCGTAGGAACATTTTCGTGCAAATGATACAACCTGCCCTCCGGTCACCTTGTACTGTTCATCACTTACAAAGGCCATACTGCGTCGAGTAATCGCAGACAGCATCTACTCTGTCGCTTCGCGCCAGTCGTAGTGATTCACAGCAAAAAGCCCTTCACTAGCGTTTTGCTAGTAAAGGGCGAATGATTCGCGGTACCACCTTTTTTCGAAATATAACTGATTCTTTATATCTCATCTCTTATCCAAGTCTTTATTAACTTGGTGCACATGGTAACGGGTGCTTAGCCGAAATTGCTTACTTATCAGCAATTTATTCTCAGAGGCCATCTTCAACTTTTCTGAACCTTGTCCCTTTTCACCAATCAGGACTCTCTTTTGAAGGTCATCAAAATTTACTCTTCTCTTCAACGAATGAATAGTTATCTGTGATGATGATTTACACTTTACTAGAGAAAAAAGAGATTGTCAACAGTTTTTCTTAGAAAAAAATCATTTTTCTTTTTTTACGAAAGAGCAATTGACAAACTTTCGTCTATACGTTATTCTATTTCTTGTGCACGAGATTTGTACGATTTTTCAAAAGGAACTTTGACGATTACTCGTCGCAGTGTAGCCTTTGAAAATGAACTCTATGGGTTTCACTTCGTTGCAATCCTCGAGTTAGTTTAGCCTTTGAAAGTGCCGCCTTAGCTCAGTTGGTAGAGCACCACCATGGTAAGGTGGGGGTCGCCGGTTCAAGCCCGGCAGGTGGCTTTTTGGTAAAATCCCAACTCTTTAATAAAGAGTTGGGATTTTTTTGTTTTGCCTACCCTTAGTGTTCTGTCAAGATGAGAAAATAACAAAAGCAATTTCTTCATTCCACTCGTTATGGTATATTTTAATTGTTAAATAATTATTGGAGTGGAGTACAATGATGAAACAATTACCTACAGAATCAAAAAAATTTGATTTAAAGAATTGGTGTATTGAAAATAAAGCCTATCTTCTATTGATCATTTTAATTTATCAAGTGGCAGTTTTATCCATCGGCATTATCAATTTCCCTTACTTAGATGATAATGCTCGCCAAGTCGCTGGAATGACAGATTTTGGTACGACTTACGCACGTTGGGGCAGTGAATTTCTCTCATGGTTTGTTCAAGGAAGTCGTCATTTGACAGATCTGGGCTTGACCACACCGATTCTAACAGGTCTTATCTTATCTCTCACAAGCATACTGGCAATTTATATCATCAATGACCAAAAAATTAGCTGGGGTTCCTCTTTAGTAGCTACTTTAATTGGCCTCAATCCTTGGTTCCTCCAATGTCTTAGTTTCAGGTTTGATAGTCCCTATATGGCATTGAGTATTTTTTGTTCGTTTCTTCCTTTTTATTGGTGGCAGCGTAATTCTTTTACGTTTTTCTTGGTTTCTGTCTTTTCACTGTTTGTTATGTTTAATACTTACCAAGCCTCGTCAGGAATTTATATAGTTATCGTCTTATTCCTTACTTTCAAGCAGTTACTTGCTGGAGAAAATTTCATTGCTCTTTGTAAAAAAGTCGCACTTGCTGCTATCGCTTATCTACTTTCTATAGTCAGCTACCTTATCGAGTTAAAATTTGTACCTTCCGCAACAAACAACATTGGGGGCAGTCAGGCCTTACCAAGTTTCCACGATATTCCCAGTGTGGCTTATCAAAATAGTTACCATTATTTTTCAGAGCTATTGAACCAGAGTAATCGTTTATGGCTTTTATTACTGCTCCTACTGCTTGTTTTATTTTTTATTAGTCATCTATCAAATAGCAAAATCAACTTGGGCTTAAGTTTCCTTTATTGTATCTTGTATTTAGGACTTGCTTCTCTCTTAAGTTTTGGTATTTTTATTGTCTATTCAAGAAATATCGCTGGTGATGCGCCTCGCTATATTTACGGATTTGCTGTTTTTGTTACAATCAGCATGTTAAGTTTATTTAACAATCGACAAGTGAAAGCAATTTATCTAACTTCGTTACTTGTGGCCAGCTTGTTATCTTATTATATTTTATCGTTTGTTTTGGTGTATTCTTCCACATTAAACTATCAAAAAGAAGCATTCAATCGCCAAGCAGCTGTTTTAACAGATGATTTAAAAAATGTTGTAACAAACGAACGAAAAAAAGTTTATTTAAATACGTTTTTCAAAAATTCAACTGTTTATGCTAATACAAGTCGAAACTACCCAATTCTTTCAAAAATCGTGCCACCAAATGACGGTCTATATTTCCCTAATTACGTTTGGTTCAATACTTCATCGAATTTAGGAGTAGAGATGGCACCACTGACCGATACGGATATGTCTAAAAATCAAAAAGTAGTAAGTAATCACTTTTATGACATTTATACAAACAACAAAGAAATATTTGTATTTATGAAATAATTTGTTCCATCCAAAAACACTTCTTTTGCAATAAACGTGACTGTATGGTTTGATTAAGATGGATTAAGTATTCTTTTCGGGTAAAGCTAGTACTTCCTGAAACTTGTTTATTTCCCATTTTTCTTATGAAGTAACAAAATTTTTGAGAAAAAACAGTTCGTTTTCTATGTTATGATAGAGAAGTGAAAATCACCAGAAAGGTTGTTGCGGACTATGAGAACTCATCAGAAAAAATTATTTTTATTTTCAATGATTTTATGGTTAGTTGAATTTTTAATTACACGGATTTCTGATTCTTTTCCAGGAGCAACGCCATTGTTCGTTGTGATTTGCTTGATTCAAGGAATCCTTTTTACTTATTTCTGTCTTGCTTTTTTCTATTATCCGCAATAATCAGTCAAGAAAAGCAATTAGAGCAGATTCAGCAAATTTCTGAAACCGAAAAAATGGCACGTCCTCGTTTTTAGGACGTGCCATTTTTTAAAGCATTATTTGTGTAAAAGCCGTTCGTATCGCCTGTTGAACTTTTTGAACAGCATCGATTTGATGACCTTTTGCTTCAGTCAATTCTTTTTCAATATATTCAGGATAGTAGGTTGCCAAATAACCCAAGACCCAGATAGTTGGATCTGAAATAACCTTCTCTGCTAATGGATACAAATAGGCAAGATGCAACCGAATTTCTTCTTCCAAATGCTGCAGCATAATTGGATCATCATTTTCTAAACGATTCCTAAGTTCAGTATAAATTTCGGAATAGATTGGCGTATTTAACGGTCCAGTTTTTCCTTCTAGTAAGACTGTCTGAGGCTGATTGTCATACCAAAGAAAAGTCAGTGGTTCTGAAAATTGCAACAGTGCTAATTCTTCAATGAACCATTCCCGAGCAAAATAACTAAGTGCTTGGTTCATAACTAAATCTTTTGCGACTTCCACAAATACTGGTTTAGGCAAATATAAACTGGTTTTAATGTTCGCTAATTGTTGATAAACGGGCAATTGATCGCTTACTAACAAGTTCCTTTTAATTGCTTGAATTTGCTGCGTTTCTAATTGTTGATACGCCTCTTCCACTTGCATTAATTGCTGTTCTAACGTTTTTTGTTGTGCTAGCGTTATTTTTTTAGTTTGAAGTAATTGCTTCAATAAAATATACCCTTCAATAAAGCGACGACTTTGACTATAAATTTGCATATAAATTGCCGCTGTTTCAAGGTTCTCAAAATAAGACTCTTGGAACGCTTCTGCCAATGCTAGTGCTTCGTCAGCTTCACCCATTTCCAACAATAATTGGACAATTTTTTGGTTTACTGGCGGCGTTTGTTGTAGCTGATAGGCTTGTTGAAAATTTTCTAAAGCGGCGATCTGATTATGTTCTACAAGTGCTTCTTCTCCTTGTGCAATAAAACGTTCATAGTTTTTGGGAAATTCATGAATGGTACTCATATCTAACCTCCTTTATTTCTTGTTTAAAGCAGATGAGCCTGGGACAAAAATCACTTTGGATTTTTGCTCCAGGCTCAAAACCTGATAACCGGCGGGAACAGAACCAACACTACGCGTTGCTCGGAGCTAAACGGTTCTGTCCCGACCTCGATTTTAACTATTCAAACGGACTTTTTTAGTAAAGATTACGAATAATAATTGCCGTTTCTAGGTCGCCCTCAGCGTTCATCTTCTCCGCCTTTTCCTCTAAACTATACCCAGCAAAACTTTCGTTTGTTAAAACATCTGCTACTGTGAATTTAGCAACTTTTTCAATACTGACTGCATCTGGTGCTACTTCTTGCACGCTATCCCAGCCTGTATCAATAAAGACCTTTGTATCTTCTGTAATCGCTTCGTTTGCTTCTAACGCCTGCATAATTTCTTTTAACTGTGCATACGTCATAACCTCAACTTGATTTTCCATTTAAACGCCTCACTTTGCCATTCCTTTTTAAGGATTGGGTTTTAATTTTAGACTTTTTCTTTAATTGTTTTTAATGCGTGATATAAGGCATATTTCATTGGTTTGGCTTTCCATTGGAAATTGCCCATTAATTCTTCGACATGACCGCCAAAGGATTGTTTGAATTTAAGAACCCCATCACTTCCATCAAAGACACCGTCAACGCCATAAAAATTATATTTGGGAATGTTATTTTCTACTGTGTAAGTTAACATTTTATGTTGAATTAAATACGGTGCATAGTATTGTTTATATTTTTCATACGTACCACTAAACAAGTAAACAACTTCTTGTGGATGAACAATGAATAAGGCACCTGCTAAAATTTCAGGTTCATCTGATGTTTTCATTTCTTTAGCCTCGTCAATCCGTTTGCGCACGGTACGAACTTCATCTTCAAATTCACGTTTCTGGTTATTTTTTTTACGGCTTTTAGGATTGGCAATTAACGCTTCATTGACTTCGTTGAGCGTCTCTTGTAATTTGCGTAATTTCTCATGAAGATTTTCTAAATAAGTAGCAAAGTTTAGTTCCGCCACCATAAATTTCGCTCGTTCGCCAAACTCTTCATAAACAGCTTGGTAATAAGCTAAATCCTTATCTTCAAAATTACGCCGTGCACTTGTTTCTTCCGTTAATTTCTTAAAGAGAGGTAACTCTTCGTAACGAAGTTCTCGGGTTGTTACGCCATATTCCCATGTTTTCTTGATGTCATATTTAGCATCTTTTCCATAAGATTTCCAAAGCTCTTCTTCTGTTAATCCAGCCATATCTTTGACAAACAGCCAACGTGGCGCGCCATCAAAATTGTGCACATCAAATCCTTGGTGTTCAAAACCAATTGATGTGAAATAGTCAAATGTTTCTTGATTGACCTTTTCAACTTCACCGCCATTAAAATCACGTAAACAAATTTGTTTATTTGGAGTAAAGGTTAAATAAAGGCCATCATTTTTTTTCACATATTTTTTTAAGCCTGTGAAAAAGGCTTCTACACATTTTTTATCTGTATAATCCATCAAAATTCCGCCGTCAATGTCGAAAGCATAACCAATTTTGACTTTTTTCTTGCTTAGGATACACGCAGCAATTAGTTGGCCTTCTCGTTTGACGCCAACGTATTCACAATGCCAGCCACGTCGTTCCAATAAATGTTTCATTTCGGGTGTTTCTAAAAAGTTACCTGCAGGATGTGTCATTGCAAAGGTAGTAAATTCTTGTTCAGTTAATGTACTAAACTGATCCATATCAAACAACTCACAATCTTTTTTTGTTAAATAAATTAGCACTTTTCAGCTTAACCTACTTTTTGCTTTCTTTCAAACAAAGTTACCTCACTGGCTAATTCTTATTTTTCGGTTCTTATTAATTATATCTAATTTTGCTAAAATGCAAACAGTTTTCAACGGAAAAAAAGAATTTCTTTGGAATCTTTCATTTTTGACTGAATATCTTTCTTTTATAAAAAATATCTGAGACAAGAATCACTTTAGATTTTTGTCTCAGATATTAAAACTTATGAAAACCTGTTGAACATCTTTCTCTCAGGTTCTTGATTTACTCAACAGTTACACTTTTGGCTAAGTTCCTTGGTTTATCAACATCGTAGCCTCTTTGTAAGGTTGCATAGTACGCTAATAATTGGCCTGGAACAATGCTAACTAAGGCAGAAAGTAACGGATGAACATCTGGAATAATCAGTTGGTCCTGTGGTTTTGCCAAGGATTCCAAAGCAATCACAATATTTCTTGCTCCACGACTTTCGACTTCCTTTAAATTGCCTCTTGTATGGGCTGCGACTTTGGCATCTGTCACAATCCCAATCACAGGTGTTCCTTCTTCAATTAAGGCAATCGTTCCATGCTTCAATTCACCTGCCGCAAAGCCTTCTGCTTGAATGTAGGAAATTTCTTTCAACTTCAAGGCCGCTTCCATCGACACATAATAGTCGACTCCTCGCCCGATATAGAAGGCATTTCGAGTATACGTCAGATAATCTTCCACCAAGGCTTTCATTTGTTGTTTTTCATCAATCAAGGTTTCCATGACAGCTGCTACCACGCTCAATTCGTGAGCCACATCAAATGAGACGGCCGCTAATGTTTGGCGTTCTTCACCAATTGCTTTTGCTAAAATAGCTAAGACAGCGATTTGAGCAGTATAAGCTTTGGTGGAAGCAACAGCAATTTCTGGTCCTGCGTGTAATAACAAGGTATCGTCCGCTTCACGTGATAATGTTGAGCCAGCAACATTTGTTAATGTAAGTGATGGATGCCCTAATTCATTAACCTGTACAAGTACTTGGCGGCTATCTGCCGTTTCACCACTTTGACTTAAGAAAATGAAGAACGGTTTTTCAGATAAAATAGGCATGTTGTAGCCAAATTCGCTTGATAAATGAACTTCCACAGGAATACTGGCAATCGTTTCAATTAAAGATTTTCCGACCCAACCTGCATTATAACTTGTCCCACAAGCAATAATGTAAATTCGGTCACATTGATTAATTTTTTCAAGTAACGCCTCATCTAAAGTCACTTTTTCACCTTGAGTATACGCTTGAACAATTTTGCGCATCACTGCAGGTTGTTCATCAATTTCTTTGAGCATATAAAACGGATATGTTCCTTTTTCAATGTCATTTAAATCTAATTGCGCTTCAAAAGGTTCTCGGTTGATTACTTGTCCTTCTGGCGTTTCGATTACTACTTTGTCCGCTGTAACAGTTACAATTTCACCATCAACAATCTCAACAAATTGATTGGTTTCTTTAATCATCGCCATCGCATCACTACAAATAACATTAAAGCCTTCACCTAGACCGATAAGTAACGGGCTTTTATTTTTCGCTACGTAGATAGTATTGGGGTCCATTTTATCCATTAATGCAAAAGCGTATGAACCTTTAATTTCGGCTAAAGCCGCTTTAAAAGCATCTTTTGTTGAAAAACCATTTTCAGCAAAATGAGCAATTAATTGAACGACGATTTCAGTATCTGTATCACCAATTAAGTGAGCACCACTTAAAAATTGTTCTTTTAATTCTTCAAAGTTTTCAATGACACCATTATGCACTAATGCAAAGCGTTGATCGCTTGAAACATGGGGATGTGCATTGGCGACAGTTGGTTCGCCATGAGTGGCCCAACGAGTATGACCAATACCAACTGTTCCATCGATTTCTGGCGTTAATTTTGCTGCTAAATCGGCAATGCCTCCAACTGCCTTAACTACATGGGACTGTTGGCTTTGATCATTCACACAAATCCCAGCAGAATCATAACCTCTATATTCCAATTTTGTTAATCCTTGAATCAAACTTTCCGTGACATTTTCTTTTCCAATCATTCCGACAATTCCACACATAATGCTAATTCCTACTTTCCAATTGAAATTCTGTATTTACTAGGTCCTGTTTAACTAGCAAATCCCATTATATGTTTCTACCTGCGTGATAACCGCTTTGTTCTAACTTCACAATTAGTTTTTCTTTGTTATCTGTAGAGTGCAGTCCCTAGAGCCACCCGCCGAATCTTCGATAAGCTCTCTCCTCGTCACCTGAACGTTCAGGTCTGGCGCTATCCGATATTGGTCTATATACCTCCTTTGTAAATATATTCCGTAGAAACATAAATAATCATACAATTAAAAGTAGGTACTTGTCAACAAAAATCTAAAAACCAAAAATTGGTCTAGTTCTTTAAAGTTGCAAAAAAAGAATCTAGTACACTCATAGTAAGAGAAAGTACTAGATTCTTAATAATAAAAAAATATCCGTTCTATTTATAGAACCTTATCAATTTGTTATTTATTGGAATGGATTATAAAACCGGCCACCATTCACATGGAACAACCAGAAACTGATTCCTAATAAGCATAAGGCAAGTATCATTACCGAAAAATCACGCAGATGAAAAGGTTGTTGCGCATACCACGTTCGATTTTTCTTTTGACCAAAACGCCTTAATTCCATAGCGGTACTCACAGTTTCAATTCGATCTAAACTAGATAGGATTAAGGGTAAAACGATTTGTGCTACGCCTTTGATTCGTTGGCCTAACCGTCCCTTTTTAGACATCTCATAGCCTCGCGCTTGTTGTGCTAAAGAAATATTAAAAAAATCTTCTTGGATATCGGGAATATAACGAATAGCCAGCGCTACTGCATAACTAATCCGATAACTCACACCAATTCGATTCAAGCTGGAGGCAAATTCACTAGGATTTGTTGTTAATAAAAAGATTAATGCCAACGGAATCGTACAGAAATATTTTAAAACTAAATTAAATTCATAAAATAATTCTTCTTGTGTCAAAGTAAACCGTCCGATTCCTTCCCAAATCACGGTACGTGATTGATATAAATCAACCCCATATTCAGGTGCAAAAAGGTAAACCGTTAAGATATTTAACAAAGAAAAAATAGCAATAAATTTAATAACAAAAGATATTTGATGCCATTTAATATTTGATAATTTTAACAAAACAAGCGAAACCACAGACATTCCTAACAGATAACGAGTATCATACGTGGTCATACAAGCCACAGAGACAACGATTAAAAAGACTAATTTGCTTGTGCCGTTTAAGCGATGAATCCAGGTTGAATCAGGATGATAGCCTAACATTTGTCGTTCACTCATCCAAAACGCACCTCACGATCGTAAGCAACAAATTTTTCCGTAAATAGCAAGGGATTTTCCAAGCCTAACGCTTTAGCAAAGGAAAACAAGCTCGTTTCTTTTAAAGAAGCCGCTTGAATTAATTTTTCATCTGTTAAAACAGCAACTGGAGTCGCATCTGCTAGTAAACGTCCATCACAAACTACTAACGCACGTGTTGTATATTCCAACATTAAATGCATATCGTGAGTGATCATTAAAATAGTCACACCTAAGCGGTTCAATTCTTCTAAAAATGTCATCATTTCTGTATAATGTTTAAAATCTTGCCCAGCTGTTGGTTCATCTAAAATTAATAATTCAGGTTCTAAAACTAAGATCGATGCAATAGTTACCCGTTTTTTCTGCCCAAAACTCAATGCGGAAATCGGCCAGTTCCGGAAGGGATACAGCCCACAAATATGTAAAATATTCGTCACACGTTCCTCAATTTCTGCTTGTGGCACATCTCGTAAAACTAATCCTAAAGCTACTTCTTCAAAAATCATTTTTTTAGAAATCATTTGATTGGGGTTTTGCATCACATAACCAATTTTATCTGCACGTTCTTTGATTGAATAATTGGAAAAATCCTGTCCCTCCCATAAAATCTTGCCCGATTGAGGCGTGATGAACCCGCAAATTATTTTAGAAAGTGTAGACTTCCCGGCACCATTTTTTCCTACAATGCTGATCATTTCTCCATGATGAATAGTTACTGAGAAGTCATCTAACACTTTTTCACCGTGACGATCATATTGATAGGACACTTGTTCCAAACGTAATAGTTCAGCTCCTTTGACTGCACTAACTGAACTAGGTTGGACAGACCACTGTGTCATTTTGGACAAAACTGTTTCGCCTGATACTTCGGCTAATTTGTCTAAATGACTAACTTGTGTTAAATCAATCCCAGCATATTTCATGGCTGTAACGTACAAAGGTTCACGAATCCCTTGTTGGGTCAACGTATCTTGACGTAACAATTCATCTGGCGTTGTATCAGAAATAATTACGCCCTCATTCATGACAATAATTCGATCAACTGATTCGCAAAGAACGTCCTCTAAGCGATGTTCTATTATTAAAACAGTCGCTTTTGTTTCTTGTTGAATGGTGTCAATCAAAGTCATTGTTTCTTGTCCCGCTCGTGGGTCAAGATTAGCCAAAGGTTCATCAAAAAGTAAAATTTTTGATTGGTTAATTAGAACGCCCGCCATAGATACACGTTGTTTTTGACCACCTGACAAATCTTGTGGACGGTGTTGCAATAACTGATTCAGCTCAACAATCTCGGACCATTTGTGGACCGCTTTTTTCATTTCTGCTTGTTCAACTGCATCGTTTTCTAAAGCAAAAGCAATATCCTCAGCAACCGTTAAACCGATAAACTGCCCATCGGTATCTTGCAAAACAGTTCCTACATCAAAAGACAAATCAAATAGACTTGTTTCTTGGATATTTTTACCAGCAACCGTAGCTGTTCCTTGAATCTCACCTTCATAAATATTGGGAATTAACCCGTTGATACATTGCGCCAATGTTGATTTGCCACTACCACTAGGCCCAACGATTAAAACCTTTTCTCCTTCATAGATGGTTAATTGAATCCCCTTTAATGTCGGTTCAGATTGGCTATGATATTGAAAGGAAAAATTATTAAAAGTAATGATTGGTTTTTTCATTCGGCCTCACCTCAGTTTCTCCATAAAAGAAAGGGTCTGAGCATTAGCAAAGTAATTACTAGGGCAGACCCTTAACCATTTAAATTATTTCGACAGTTTCTTAATCTTTCGATAAACTGCCTTTCTTTGTTCTTGTTGATGCATAAGCTTTCATCAACAATGTTCCAATAATCCCCACAGCGACAATATTTGAAACAGTCGCGAATACGCCTTGTGTAAATACTTTACTTGCGGGTTCACTATAAATCAAAATATCCAAACTAGGCGCGATTAAGCCCCAAACGACGATATTGCCAAAGGCTTGGAAAATATTGAAACGCACCATGTCATTTGTTGTAAATTCACCATGTTGAAGATCCATTTTACGACCAGCGAAGCCAAAAATAATACCAATAATTCCTGAACAAATAATCCAGCTCCACCAAGCGCTACCATACGTGGTAAAATCTTTTAACGTGTGACCGATCAAACCAATTAGCCCTCCAGCTACTGGTCCAAAAACAACTGACATTAAAGCAAGAAATGGATACGACGTTTCTAAGTTCGTATTAGGAATCCCAGTTGGAATTACAACGAATCGACCTAAAATAACAAAAACTGCAGAGCCAATTCCAATTGCTACAATTGTCTTGACGGACATTTTTTCTTTCATTTCGCTCCTCCATTCTATAACTCCATTGATTTACAGCCGCTCCCTTCTTGATTTTATCAAATAAAAAAAGAAGATACGCGGTGCATCTTACTTCTAAAATAGTACCCTTTTAACCGCTCTATGTCAATGATAGACGGAGCTTATTAGCTATTTTCTTTTTTTGATTTCCAACAAAGAAACCAGACACTTAACGCAAGCTAGCATTAAGTGTCTGGTTTCTAATTGGTTCTTATTCAACGCCGATTTCTGCACGTACTACTTCGGCAATTTTATCAACGTAATAATCAACTTTTTCTTGTGTCGGCGCTTCAGCCATCACACGTAACAATGGTTCTGTTCCAGAAGGACGAACTAAAATACGACCTTCGCCATTCATTTCTGCTTCTGCTTGTTCGACAACTGCTTTGATTGCTGGAACTTCCATTGCACCATTTTTATCTGTGACACGAATATTGACTAATTTTTGTGGATAAATCGTCACTTCATCCGCTAATTCAGATAATTTTTTTCCCGTTTGCTTCATAACATTCAACAATTGAATCCCTGAAAGCATACCATCACCTGTTGTGTTGTAATCTAAAAAGATCATGTGACCAGATTGTTCGCCACCAAAATTGTAATCATTTTTACGCATTTCTTCTACAACATAACGATCACCCACTTGCGTTACCACATCTTTTAAGCCAATTTCTTCTACAGCTTTATGGAAACCTAGATTACTCATCACTGTTGTAACGATTGTATCTTTTTTCAAACGTTTTTTCTCAGCTAAATATTTAGCACAAATATACATGATTTTATCACCATCGATAATTCGTCCTAATTCATCGACTGCAATAATTCTATCACCGTCGCCATCGAAAGCCAAACCAGCATCCGCGCCTTTTTCAACAACCATTTCTGCTAAAGCTTCAGGATGAGTGGAACCCACACCATCATTGATATTCAAGCCATTAGGACTTGTTCCCATTGTATAGAAATCTGTCTCTAAATCTGCGAAGACACGATTGACTGCTGTTGCGGTTGCTCCGTTGGCAGCATCTAAACAAACAGTCATATCCGCTAAATCGCCAGGAATACTTTGAACTAAAAATTGCGAATATTTTAGTAAGCCTTCTGGAAATTCATCTAACGAGCCTAAGCCTTCTGCAGAAGGTCTTGGTAAGGTGTCTTCTTCTGCATCTAACAATGCTTCAATTTCTGCTTCCTGATCGTCTACTAATTTGAAGCCATCTGCCCCAAAAAACTTAATCCCATTGTCTTCCGCAGGATTATGTGAAGCTGAAATCATTACGCCAGCGGATGCTTTTTGTAAACGAGTAAGATATGCTACACCAGGTGTTGAAATCACCCCTAATTGGAAAACTTCAATTCCGACTGATAATAATCCAGCAATCAATGCTTGTTCCAACATCTCACCTGAAATACGTGTATCGCGGCCTACTAGAACACGAGGTTTTCTTGAACTATCTTCATGTTGACTCAACACATAACCACCGTAACGTCCTAATTTAAAAGCTAATTCAGGTGTTAACTCCTTATTTGCAATTCCTCTTACACCATCTGTTCCAAAATATTTACCCATTTTGATTCTCCTTAGTCACTTGATTCTCTGTATTTTCAGTTGAACCAGCAGTTGTACTTTCTACTGTTGATCCCTCACTTGTTGTTTCAGAAGTATTTGATTCTACTTGACTGGATGTACTTGGTTGTACTGCTTGGCTACCTGAGCCAACCGTTGTTGAACTTGCAGGTTCCCCTGAAGTTTCATTTGTATTTGATGACTGTTGTTGATTGTACACGGGGCTCAAAGAAACGTCAACCTCATCTGGTGTAACTACGTATTCTCCATTAACGGGAATAGTCACTGATTGTTTTGTTTCTTTGCGAATATCAGAAATATCTACCGGTACCTCAATTGATTCTAGCGTATCTAAAATTGATTGCGGGCCACTGACCCTAACTTGGTACGTTGATAAACTATAATTGTAATGAGCGATCCCAGCAGGTGGCGTACCTGTCATACTAACATTCAGTGGTACATCTTTCGTTGGCGCAGTTAAGCCTACTGTTACTTTGACTTGTGGTGCTGGATTTTCGATACTTAGGACTTGACCTTTGGCATCTAGCGCTTGGACATTTACCGTTTGTTTAATCGTATCAATTGTTTGTTTGGCACTTGAGACTGGTGCAATCACTTTGTCAATTGCTTTCGCTGTTTCTTCTCCAGTTGTTACTTCTACAGTTTTTGGATCTACAGAAATATTTTTTACTTTGTAGCCTTCTTTTTCAATGTTATCAGAAAGTTGTGCTTCTACATCGAATTTTTTTGTTACTCTCTTTTCAATCGTTACAGTCACTGTTTTTGGTTCAATTTCAGCTGTAACAGCTGAACTTAGTCCCCGCACTGTCAAAGGCACTTCCGAAGTCCCTAATGGCAATTTGGTTAAGTCTGCGACCACTTGGAAATTTCGTGTGTCAGCATTTGATTCCATGTTTAATTGAATGCGGTTCGCACTACGTAAATGAACATTTACACTCTCTTCAAATCCAGAGACATAATATTTGTCTTTATCGTATTGGACTTGGACCGGAATATTATTCAGTGTTTCACTATACGTTTGGCTTGAACCTGAATTGGAGGGATTATTGCCTGTTGCATTGGCATTAAAAAATAACAACAATGCAAACAGCAATGAAAGCAAACCATTAAACCAGCTTTTTTGGGAGGCTTTTCTCATTTGCGTTTAACCCCCTTTGTTACATCATCGATAAAATGCTGTAAAGCACTTTTTTTATCTTCCGATGATTCCGAAATTAACTCCTTACGCAAAATTGTTAAATACTCTTCTTGCGTTAGACCAGGAATTAATTCATTGTTCAACGTCAAACTAACGTCACCAGTTTCTTCAGAAACAACAATCGTAATGGCATCACTGACTTCACTGATACCGACTGCGGCTCTATGGCGCGTTCCAAATTCTTTTGGAATTAAATTGCTTTCTGATAGCGGTAAATACGCACTAGCAACAGCAATTTTTTCATTTTTGATAATCACTGCACCATCATGTAGTGGTGTATTTGGAATGAAAATATTAATCAGTAATTCACCAGTAATATCGGCATCCAAATCAATACCTGTCTCAATGTATTCATCTAAACCGGTATTGCGTTCAATGGTTATCAAAGCACCAATTTTCCGTTTTGACATGTACTGAATGGCTTTGTCAAAGGCCTGAATAATACGCTCATCTTCTTGTTGCGCACCTTTATTCGGGCGGAAAAACGAACTTCTCCCTAGATGTTCCAGCCCTCTTCGCACTTCTGGTTGAAAAATAACAACCGCGGCGATTACACCATACATGATGACTTGATTCATTAACCAAGATAATGTATGTAGACCAATTATCTCACTTAGAATGCGGATAATGATAAAAACAGCGACACCTTTTAATAGTTGGACTGCTTTTGTTCCACGAACAAGCATGATTAATTTGTAAACGAGGTACCATACGACTAGGATATCTATGATATTGATAACAAAATCCTTAGATAAGAAATCCGTTGAGATGACTTGCTGCCAATAATTCAAATCTAATAATTGATTCAATTGAAACGACATCATACCCCTCACTTCTCTCTCAAGATTTCCTAACAAGTATACCACATTATTTTCTTTCATCACAGAACGCAAGCGGAAACATCAAAAAAATTTAGGAACTTTTTCAAATAACTTGAAATTTTTCATCAAAAAATCGCATTTCTAACTAAAAAACGTGTCCAAGCAAAAAGCTCAGACACGTTTTTTTGATTTCTATTTAATCTTGCTCACGTTGTTTTCTCTTGGCTGCTCGTTCTGCGCGGCGGGCAGCCCTTCTTGCTTCCGCTTCCGGATCAACTACGCGTTCCTTTTTCACTCGTGGCTTCTCGTTCTCTGGCGCAGTTATTTCTGGTTCACTTTGTTTTTCAAGTTTTGCTCGAATTTTTTCTTCTTGACCAGCTAAACGAGCATAATTATAGAACCGTCTCTTAGCATCATTAATTGTTTTATTAAATAACAATTCCGCTGTATCTGGTTGACTAGATTCTAAGGATGCAAAGCGAACTTGTTGGCGCATAAACTCTTTCATTAATGAAAAATCTGGTTTTTTGAAATCCAATGTCATTGGTTCTTTGCCCTTTTCTCGCAATAATGGATTATAGCGATATAAAGACCAGTAACCTGAATGAACCGCGTCTTTCGCTTCTTTCAACGTTTGACTCATCCCACCTGCTAAACCATGTGTAATACATGGTGTATAAGCAATAATAATCGATGGTCCAGGGAATTTTTCTGCTTCTTCAAAAGCTTTAATCGTCTGCATTTGGTTTGCACCTGAGGCAATTTGAGCGACATAGACATTTTCATAAGTCATTGCCATCATCCCTAAATCTTTTTTAGAGGCATATTTCCCACTGGCAGCAAATTTCGCAATCGCTGATGCCGGAGTTGCTTTGGAAGTTTGGCCACCTGTATTGGAATAGACTTCATTATCTAGAACTAACATATTCACATCAGCGCCACTAGCTAACACGTGGTCAATACCGCCGTAGCCAATATCGTAAGCCCAGCCGTCTCCACCAATCATCCACTGACTTGGTTTAACAAAAAGATCTTGATCGTCATAAATTGCTTCCAATAAAGGTTGATTCGTTTTTTCTTCAAGCAAAGCTGCACGTAATTTAGCTGCACGTTGTTGCGTACCTTCACTTTCGGACAGATGTGCTATCCAATCTTCCATCAATAAACGTAAAGAATCACTGGCTACAGAAAAAGCTTTGGTCATTTTACTAGCTAAACGTTCGCGACGCGCTTGCGTTGCTAACAACATGCCATAACCAAACTCGGCATTATCCTCTAAAAGAGAATTTGACCAAGCTGGACCTTGTCCTTGTTCATTCGTAGTGTAAGGTGTCACACCCGCTGCAGCACCCCAAATCGATGAGCAACCTGTTGCATTAGCAATCAGCATTCGGTCACCAAACATTTGCGTCAATAATTTAACATAAGGCGTTTCGCCGCAACCAGAACAAGCACCAGAAAACTCTAATAAAGGTTTATTAAATTGCGAACCTAAAACAGTATTCGGTTTTGCTGGGTTTTCCTTTTGACGTAATGTCATAGCAAACGCCCAGTTCATAGCCTGCTCTTTTTCTTCTTCATAAGGTCTCATTACTAAAGCTTTGCCTTTAGCTGGACAGGCTTCAACACAAAGTCCACAGCCAGTACAATCTTTGACTGAGACTTGGATACGATATTTCAAGCCGTCGGCACCACGTAGATCACGCACAATGAATCCTTCTGGCGCTTCAGTCATTTCTTCTTCATCGGCTAAGAATGGTCGTATCGCCGCATGGGGACATACAAAGGCACACTCATTACACATAGTACATCGATTGCTAATCCACTCAGGTACTTCTAATGCAACTCCACGTTTTTCAACTGCCGCAGTTCCCAAAGGCATCCGCCCATCTGTCATCCCATTTTTCGCTAGTGTCGCAACAGATAACGCATTGCCTTCTTGACGATTAATCGGTTCAACAATTTCATGAACAAAATCACTAACATTTTCTGAACGTTTTCGCGGTTGAACTTCAAGCGTTCTCCACTCTGCTGGAACAGGTACCTGATGCAACAATTCAACGGTCTTATCGATTGCTTGAATATTTTTTTCGACAACTTTCATAGACTTATGACCATAACTTTTCAGTGCTTCTTCTTTTAAAATTGGTAACACTTGCTCAAAAGGCATAATTTGCGCTAATTTGAAGAAAGCTGTTTCCATTGCGGTATTAATTCGCCCGCCTAGTCCGACTTCACTAGCTAATTTCACTGCATTGATTGTATAAAACTGAATCTCATTTTCAGCTAGATACCGTTTTAATTGATTGGGTAAAAATCGTGCTAGTTGTTCATCATTCCAAATGGTATTTAAGAGGAAAGTCCCGCCTTTTTTTAACCCTTGTACTAAATCATAGGTATGCAAATAAGCGGCCGTATGACAGGCCACAAAATCAGAATGTTCAATGAGGTACGTTGAACGAATAGGCGTCTCGCCAAAACGTAAATGAGAAACGGTCAACCCGCCTGATTTTTTTGAATCATAATAGAAAAAGCCTTGCGCATACTTGTCTGTATGATCACCGATAATCTTAATCGCTGACTTGTTCGCCCCTACTGTCCCATCAGAACCAAAGCCCCAAAATTTAGCTTGATAGGTTTTCGGATTCGTCAAATCAAGTGGTTTGCCAACTTCTAATGAAGTATAAGTTAAATCATCATCAATCCCAATTGTAAAGCGCTTCTTCATGGCAGAACGTTCTTTCATTAATTCATCAAAAACCGCAACAATTTGATTTGGCAGTACATCTTTAGAACCTAACCCATAGCGCCCACCAATAATTGTTGGGCGAATGTCCGCTTCATACATCGCACTTTGGACATCCAATAATAACGGTTCACCACCAGCACCGGGCTCTTTCGTCCGATCCAAGACAGCAATTGCTTTAACTGATTGAGGTACTTTTTCGAGAAATGTTTCAACTGGAAATGGTCGATAAAGATGGACATTAAGGAAGCCAACTTTTCTTCCCTGTTCTTGTAAATAATCAACCGTCTGTTCAATTGTTTGCGCAACTGAACCCATTGTAACAATCACTTCTTCTGCATCTTCTGCGCCATAATACGTCACTAAATCATAATTGGTTCCCCGTAACCGGTTAATTTCTGTCATATATTTTTGAACAATACCAGGTAATTTTTCATAATAAGGATTTATTGTTTCTCGTTGTTGAAAGTGAATATCTGGATTTTGGTTCATTCCACTAACGGAAGGGTGATTCGGGTTCATGCTCCGACGACGAAATTCGGCTAATTTCTCTTGATTTACTAAGGGTGCTAATTCTTCATAGTCAAGAACTGCCACTTTTTGAATTTCATGACTTGTTCTAAAGCCATCAAAAAAGTTCATAAATGGAACACTCGCTTCAATCGAAGCTAAGTGAGCCACTGGTGCCAAATCCATCACTTCTTGTACACTGCTTTCTGACAACATAGCAAAGCCTGTTTGGCGTGCGGCCATTACGTCTCCTTGATCACCAAAAATATTTAAAGCATTCGTGGTTAAAGCTCGGCTCGCCACATGAAAAACAGATGGTAATAGTTCTCCAGCTATTTTGTACATATTAGGAATCATTAAAAGTAACCCTTGTGAAGCCGTATAGGTCGTGGTAAGCGCGCCTGTTTTTAAAGAGCCATGGACCACGCCGGCAGCACCAGCTTCCGATTGCATTTCGACTACTTTCACAGGTTGACCAAAGATATTTTTCTTACCTTCGGCCGACCACTGATCAACAAGTTCAGCCATTGTTGAACTTGGTGTTATTGGATAAATGGCTGCTAATTCTGTAAAGGCGTAGGAAATATAAGCTGCTGCAGCATTCCCATCCATTGTTTTCATTTTCCGCATGTTTTTCTCATCCTTTATATCTAAAAAATAGAATAGTTGCACGCATATTCTTGTTTATTATAGCGGAATTTCACAAATTATGAAAGATTTTGTCAATTTTTTTGCTTAAAAATAAAAGAGAAATTGAGAAAAAACCACTTTATCCCCTATAAACAAACTATTTAACTGAATTAAAATTACTTTATTTTGTGAAATAGAAATTATCCATTCGTTCACAAACTAAAGAATGAAAGAGGGAGATAAGCGTTTCGACTTATCTCCCTCTTTCTAAACATTAAGATTATTAAAAGTAACAGCTTTTAGTACAACTCCAAATATTGTTCTCTTTCCCATTCAGAAACGGTTTGACGGAAGGCTGCCCATTCCATTCGTTTTGCTTCTACAAAATTGGCAAAAATGTGACGACCTAATGCATCAATCATTACTTGATCTTTACGTAATTCTTTGATGGCATTGTGTAAGGTTGATGGCAAATCTTCAATTTGTGCATGTTGACGTTCTTCCTCATTCATCACATAAATGTTACGATCAACCGCTGGCGGTGGCGTAAGTTCATTACGAATACCATCCAAACCTGCTTGTAATAAGACTGCCATTGTTAAATACGGATTCGCTGAAGGATCGACAGAACGTAACTCTAAACGAGTCGATAAACCACGAGACTCAGGAACTCGAATGAGTGGTGAACGATTTCTGCCGCTCCAAGCTACATAAACAGGTGCTTCATAACCTGGTACCAAGCGTTTATAAGAGTTCACTGTTGGGTTACATACCGCAGTATAGGCACGGGCATGTTTTAATAAACCACCTAAGAAATGATACGCAGTTTGGCTTAAGCCCATCTCTCCTGACTCGTCATAAAAAACATTACCTTCTTCATTAAATAATGACATATTGCAGTGCATACCAGAACCATTAATTCCAAACAAAGGTTTTGGCATAAATGTTGCATGCAAGCCATGTTTGCGCGCAATAGTTTTCACAACTAATTTGAACGTTTGAATATTGTCACAAGCATCAACTACATCAGCATATTTAAAGTCAATTTCATGTTGACCAGGTGCTACTTCATGATGCGAAGCTTCCACTTCAAAGCCTAAACTTTCTAACTCTAAAACAATATCACGGCGACAATTTTCACCTAAATCGGTTGGCGCAAAATCAAAATAGCCACCTTTATCATTCAAATCAGTGGTAATTTCACCATTCTCATCTAATTTAAATAGGAAAAATTCTGGTTCTGGTCCTAAGTTAAACGAAGTAAAGCCTAATTCTTTCATATCTGCTAAGGCGCGTTTTAAATTACCGCGGGGATCTCCGGCAAAAGGGGTACCATCAGGATTGTAAATATCACAAATTAAGCGCGCAACTTTTCCATGGTCGCTTTCCCACGGAAAAATCATCCATGTAGATAGATCAGGGTATAAATACATGTCACTTTCTTCGATACGAACGAATCCTTCAATGGATGACCCATCAAACATCATTTTATTATCTAATACTTTATCTAGCTGACTCACAGGAACTTCAACATTTTTAATTGTTCCCATAATGTCGGTAAACATTAGTCGTAAAAAACGTACGTTTTCTTCTTCTGCAATATGTTTAATCTCTTCTGCCGTTTTGGCTTTTCTTGTCATCGGTCTGATCCCCATCCTTCATTTTTATTGGCTGCTGAAACGTTAAAGCCTTGGTACATTCGATTGGAACGGATTTTGCTGAGTAAGTCCTCCTTGCGAAAGGATTTCGTCGTATAAAATCTGACGAACATCTGCATCGGTTAACGGACGAGTCGCCTCGGCGGTGTTTTTTTGTTCCTCTAATTTCATTTCATACACACGCTTAATCCCTGCCATGTTCAATCCATCAGATAAATAATCTTTAATTTCTAACAAAACATCAATATCATTTAAAGAATACATGCGTCGGTTGCCCTCACTACGTTCTGGATGAATCAATCCCTGTTCTTCATAGTAGCGAATTTGTCGAGCGGTCAAATCCGTTAGTTTCATAACTGTACCAATTGGAAAAACTGACATGGAACGGCGTAACTCTTTTTCTCTCATCTCCATCCTCCTCTCTTAGTTATTTCTTAGAATAACAATAGAATGACAAATTGTCAAGAACTTATGTTAGATTTTCTAACATAAAACAAAAAAAACCTGATAAATATGGACTTTCCCATCTTTTCATGGCTGATTTTCTCCTGCTAACCAAAAAAATAGAAATGATTTGTTTTTACAAATCATTTCTAATCAACTTACCATTTTTTATTCTTTTTCGGATTCAGCCAACCATTTAGACTCTTTTTTCGCAAAACCTTTCACGATATACCGATTTTCATTTTCAGCATATTCTTCTGAAATCATTAGTGTCATCCGGCGAAGTTCACTTAATAGTTGTCCGTCAGTTGGGCTAATTTCTAATTGATAAGGCTCGAGTAATTCCATCATTTGGGCACGGATAGCTTGAACCAGTCGTTCTTTATCTTCAGGAATTTTAGTTGAGATCAATACATTGGGAAATAAGGTTGGGACAAATTCTTTGCTGTCCACTTGATCTCTTTTATTATAAACCGTCAAGCACCGAATATTTTCCAACGCTAATTCTTTAATCAATGTTTGAACTGTGCGTTCATGTTGTAACCGATCTGGCGCACTTGCATCCACCACATGGAGCAGTAAATCCATCGTCCGACTTTCTTCCAATGTCGACTGAAAGGCTTCAATCAGTTGTGTTGGTAAATCTTGAATGAAGCCGACCGTATCGGTCAGCGTAACTTCCATGCCTTGAGGCAATTGCCATTTTTTAGTTAAAGGATCTAACGTTGCAAACAATTGATCCTCTGAATAAGTTCCTGCTGTCGTCAACATGTTGAGAATGGTTGATTTGCCAGCATTGGTATAACCAATCAAGCCAATTTGAAATAGTTCTGAATTTTGTCTTTTCTGGCGGCTTCGTTCACGATGAGCAGTGACTTCTTTTAACTCACGACGGATGCCTAAGATTTTATTCCGAATGTGTCGGCGGTCCGACTCTAATTTCGTTTCACCAGGCCCGCGTGTCCCAATACCTCCTCCAAGTCGGGACAACTGTTTTCCTTGACCAGCCAAGCGAGGCAATAAATAATCCAATTGTGCTAATTCAACTTGTAACTTTCCTTCTTTGGAGCGCGCACGCAAAGCAAAGATATCCAAAATTAATTGTACACGATCAATTACTCGCACAGCTAATGCTTCAGATAACAGTTGATTTTGACGCGGTGTGAGCTCATGATTAAAAATCACAAGATCCGCTTCATAGGCATCTGTTAATTGAATTAATTCTTCCAATTTCCCCTTACCGATTACGGTTTGTCGATCGACTTGTGGTCGTTTTTGCGTTAAAACAAACACCACTTCGCCATTAGCGGTTTCCGTTAAATTCGCCAGTTCTTCCATTGATGCAGAAAATGTCTGATAATTTTTTTCCGTCTCAACTCCTACTAGAATCACTTTTTCATGAGTGGTCATCGCCTACTCACTCTCCTTCTGTTGTAGCCATTCCGCTACTTCTTTTTCCAACTTGGGCAAATCTGTTGGCTGCTGAACCAAATCCCACCAATGCGCAGCCATTCGATTTCTAAACCAAGTCAATTGACGTTTGGCATATCGCCGCGATTGCTGTTTGACTGTTTCAACCGCCATCTCTAATGATTGTTCACCGGAAAAATACGGGAAAAATTCTTTATAGCCAATACCTTGAGCTGCTTGTGCATGTGGTTGCTGAAACATCTGTTTTGCTTCTTCCAACAGTCCTTCTGTCATCATTTGATCCACCCGCTGATTAATACGCTCATACAATAAAGCGCGATCTGTTTTCAAACCTAACAAATAATAATCATAGAGACGAGCTGGTTTTTCCTTCGGGGTCAAAATACTATAACCTGTTTTATCAAAGACCTCTAACGCACGAATGACTTTTTTGCGATTATTAAAATGAATGCTGTCAGCCGCTAGAGGATCCTTTTGTTGTAATAACTGCCATAAGGCTTGATTCCCTTTTTCTTCCGCAAATAAATTGTACGTTTCTCTAATTTCAGGCGAGTCATCTATCTCACGACTTCCTAGTTGAAAATCATAAAGGAGTGATTGAATATACAAACCTGTTCCTCCAACGATAATTGGTAGTTTCCCTTTTTCAGTAATTTCTTTGATTTTTTGACGACCCTCTTTCTGAAAATCAGCGGCAGAATATGTTTCGCTGACTTCACGGCAATCAATTAAATAGTGAGGAATTCCTTCTTTTTCTGTTTCTGTGACTTTAGCGGTGCCAATGTCTAACGAGCGATAAACTTGCATGGAGTCACCGCTAATAATTTCACCATTAAATTTTTTTGCTAAAGCAATACTTAATGCTGTTTTCCCCACCGCAGTGGGTCCTACAATAACTAATACTTTCTCCAATTATGTTTCTCCTTCTTCTTGCCAATTTTGACGAGCAAATTTTGCTTCTTCAGGAAAATCCGTATGAACACCCGCCAATTTTAGCTGAAAACAATTTTCCGTTTCTTCCATCCGATTAACAGTCCACGGCCGCAGCGGTTTGCCAATTGCGATAAGTTCTTTTTCATGAGCCAACACCCAAGACATTTTTGGATGTAAACTATCGACAAGCGCGAATGCCGGTCCCGCTTGACTTAAATCCTCTGCAGATTCATAAATAAAGGCAATTTCTGTCTTAGGATCAGCTTTTTTTAATTTAACTAAACTCGGAAAATAAAAACTAGAATATAAATAACGAAACGGCCAGTTTTTTTGCTTCATTTGTTGGACGACTTTTTTCTCAATTCCTTCATAATGGATAATGTCCGTTTTAAGTTCAATATTCAAAAAACCATTGAATTGTTCTTCTACAAGACAATTTAAAACATCTTCCAATGTTGGAACACATTGAACAGAAGGATTTTTCTGAAACCAGCTTCCAGCATCTAGTTGTTTTAATTCGTTTAATGTTAACTGTTGGATTTCACCATGACCATCTGTCGTACGATCCACCGTTTCATCATGCATAACGATTAAATAACCATCTTTAGATAAGTGAACGTCTAATTCAATTCCTTCAGCACCAACACGAACAGCCTCTCTGAAAGCAATACACGTATTTTCAGGATGGGTGCCTTTACTTCCTCGATGTGCAATAATATCTGTCATGCTCTCACTCCAATCTTGTTTATTGTACCATTGGAGTGAGGTGGGTTCAAATATAGGAAAAAGAAAAGAAAGAGCAAGACATCAATCAAAGCGACTGATGATGTCCCACTCTCTAAGTCTTATAAACAATTTAGTCTCAAATCCGTCTTTTATTCTCTTAATCTTTTAGTTCATACTTAACATATTTATCCAAACCGGATTGAATACTATATTTCGGTTCATAACCAATGGCACGTAATTTAGATATATCCGCTAAGGAATCTTTGATGTCCCCAGCTCGCGCTTCTTTGTATTCAACTGGCAAAGTGACTTTCATAATATCATTTAAAGAAGAAATTAACTCATTTAAATCGGTTGCTTTTCCAGTCCCGACATTATACACTTCCCCAAGTGATTGGTCAGAATGAGCGACAAGATTCAATGCTTGAACCACGTCCTCAACAAAGACAAAATCACGGGATTGTTTTCCATCGCCAAAGATATTGAATGTCACTTCTTGATTGGCCAATAAGCGTTTGTAAGAGTCCATCACAATCGAAATAACGCCAGAATAAGGCGAATTAGGGTTTTGGTTTGGCCCATAAACGTTAAAGAAGCGAACAGCGCTTGTCGGAACATCATATAAATGACAATAGTTTAAAACATATTTTTCAGAAGCAAATTTATCGACTGCATAAGGCGTTAATGGACGAATTACTGATTCTTCCTGTTTTGGTAAAGTTGGCTCATCACCATAAACCGCTGCAGAAGAAGCAAACACCAAACGTTTTAAATCTTTCTGGTATTTCCGAATTAATTCCAGTAATTGTAACACACTCTCAAAATTCACTTGGTGTGTTTCCACTGGACGTGCTACTGAATCTGCTACACTAGCAATCGCTGCTAAGTGAAAAATGTAATCGAACTGATACTCTTGTAGTACTTTTTCCATTAATTGTTGATCAATCACGCTACCTTCAATGAACGTGATATTTTCAGATGTGTTTAAATTTTCAGTTTGGCCCATTGATAAATCATCAATGACCACAACTTGATTGTCTTTACTATAATAATTTGCTAAGGTTGAGCCGATAAAGCCGGCACCGCCTGTGATTAAAAAGTTCCTCAAGTTTCCCACTCCAATTAAAATAATACATTAATTTTACCATTTTTAGGTGTCAAAGACTACAGTTTGTTTTTTTCAATAAAAAAGGAGAGAAAATAACTTTCTCAACCTTTTACTAAATATTTTAAATTCTTTGCGTTATTTACAAAGCTCTTATGAATGAATAAGAAATAGATAATATACACAATTCCATAAGAAATGAAACTATAAATACTACCGCCAAACCAAAGATTACTAAAGATAAACAATAATGTAACCAACGTTTCCAATACCGTGCTATTACCTATTTTAACGTTCATATCTTTGCATAGAAAAATTTCTGCTAAATTACAACGAAATGCTAAACTTACTAATATCAACCCAACAGTTAAATTCAAGTTCCCAACAACGAAAATCACAAACAGCGATAGGATTAACGACAAGGCAAGTGTCAATACGTTAACAAATAAAATTGTTTTTTCTTTTCTCAACGTTTTTAAATACGTATTAATTAGTAAAGACATCCGACCTTCATAAATAACTATAGGAAATAGAATTCCCATAAATTTCAAACTCTCGCTATATTCGGGTAACCACATACCTAAAACAAATTTGACGGGTACATATAACAGCAGAATTGCATACGTCAACGGAACAAAAACACCTCTTAATGTGACAAATAAAGACGGCAATCGCTCTTTATTTGTCCGTCTTAACAACGGAAACATTACAATTCCAACAGCATTAATAAAAGTTAAAAACATATTTGATAAACTTAAAGTAAAGGACAATTTACCAAAGGTTTCGATAGTCCAACGCTGTTGAACAAAAAAGCGAATGGTTCCCATTATTAGCATACTTGCTATACTACTGAGCATTAGTTTACTACCTATGTTAATATTATCAACTATTTCAGGAGTAACTTCCTTCAAACTCATCATGTTCACACGCAACATGTCTTTAACTCTAAACATTCCCCAAACCGTAATAATCAGTTTAGAAAGTATATCCATAATGATTAGCCAATAAAAATCTCGTCCTCCTAATGCAAAGTAAATTGCAATGAACAGGACATATAAATAGCGATCATTTCTGGATAATTGAGCATATTCCTTAATACGATTTGTTGACTGGAAAACATACAGAATAAACGTTTTTGCAATTGTAATTACTGAAACAATGGCCGTCAATATCAAAATAATCCCTTGATATTCTTTCGGCATGAAAAAGTAAGCCCAAAGAATGACAAAAGCAGAAATACAACATTCAAAAATCGCTAAATACCAGAATTGAGAACCGAGATTTCTTTTATCTAAATTTTCGTATTCTTCTCCCCCAATTTTTAAGTAGATACCATCAATCCAGCCTAAGTGAAAAAAACCAACATAGGAAGCATAGAAAACATATAATTGCCAATAACTATATTCTCTAACCCCCAGCAATTTTGGAACAAATAAGTTTAATAAAACGGATATCCCCAGGGTAGCAAAATTAGCAGCGACTGTATAGTATAGATTTTTTACAACTGATTTAGCTTTCTCATTCATTTATTGTACCTCTTATTCTTTTATAAGTTTAAATCAAAAAAATATTCATCATAGATTTTCATTTTTCGTACTTTAAATAAAAAAATTATTTAACCAACCTTTGAATGAATACTTCTCTTTAACAGTTTCAGCAACTGGTTTCATAGGTACCTTTAAAAACGTTAATATCTCAGACATATTTTGTTTATTTAGTAAGAATATATTTTCTTTTTCATAGAAATCCATGTTTAAAACTGTGCGATTATTCGTAATTAACTTTTTATTAAGAAATAATGCCTCTAAAGGTCTTAATGATATTCCATGTTGATTTTCCTGTACAACATCTAGAATAGCCGATGTATTTGCTTCATACTTAATGAGTTCACTATAAGAGATAGGCTTCTTATAGTCATAGTTTGAATAAGAATTTTTCGAAGAATCTACTACATAGATAAAAGGATTCAAATTACACTCTACAAAGTACGCTTCTAACTCTAATAAATAAGAGAGACGCTGTTTATCTACACCAATAAAACAAACATCAGATTGATACTTTGGATCTTCCTGACTAGCAACAACCTTTGTCTCGTCTATAAATTGGTTATTAAAATGCATTTGGTATTTTTCACAATCACCTATATCAAAGGACCAAAGCTCACAGTTTAAATCAGCGTAATAAGAAACCGGTGTATCTTTTTCAACAGGATTACTATACCATATAGCAATCCTGATATGCGGATATTTACGATTTAAATATTTAATTACCGGTCGTGAAAAGTAATGAGAATTCAACAAAATAAAATCTATTTCAGAGAGATTATTTTTCCACTCTCCATAAAAAAATCTTGCAAATGTAGCGTCTATTCTTTTATCTAATTGATTTAATAATTTAACAATAAAAGGACGTTTAGAAAAATATTTTTCTACATGTACACCTAATTTTTGCGCATCAGTTGAAAACAGAACTGATTTTTCATCTAAAGTAATAATCATCATGCGATTATAATCCATTATTTTTCCTACCTTTTTTACTTTATTTCCAATAAAAAGTATACGGATGGTGCGTTACTTGTTCAGACATAGGTGGTAATTCCATATAATTTCCATAACGTAATGATAAAAATAGTTTTCTGTCTTTGATTGCTCGAACTTTATTGCCAGCAAATAACACATCTTCATAATGATCAAACCATTCTTTTGGAAAAACACCCCATTCTTCGTTGATAAATTCAATATAACCACATTCGATAGATGATTCAATCGGATAAGTAGTTACTTTATCCATAAATTTACGTTTCCAAAAATCATAATCTCCCTGTTTAAGTAATTTTCGGTACCTTGGATATAGAAGTACTCGTTTTAAGTATGCTTTCCATCGAGATTTAGAAATGGCATAAGAATTATTTAAGGTAGCTAACATATTTTCTCTATATGACTCGCATTGACGACCAAAATCTAAACGTTCAGAAGATGTGGTTGGAAAACCATCAATCGGAAAAATATCGACAAACACACCTAATTCCGGGTCCTCACTATTATAAAATTGCTTCGATTTAACACATGTTCTAGTATCAACTAATTTTGCAAACGTATAGCGATAGTTCTTTCTTGTTTCCAAGCTCAATAATAGATAATTTTTATCTTTAGATAATATATTAATTAGACGATCATAATTAGGTCTCGTTAAGACAATATCCAAGTCATCATCCCAAGGGATGTATCCTTGGTGCCTTTCAACACCAATTAAACTACCGTAGTAAATAGAATATTCAATATTATTTTGACGACATATATTATCAATATATACTAATATTTCTGTGCTCGTTTCTTGTATTTCTTTAATCGTTAATGGTTTCATTTTTATCTCCAAAATAAGAATTTATTATTGTTTTTTACTAATTGACTAGATACAGAACCTAAATATAGCCAAAATAAAAAGGTACCAATTTTATTAACTAAAATTAATTCTGTTAGAAACATTGCCGAAACTAAAATAGTCAGTACAATTAAGACATTTCTCAAAAAATTATCATTAAAAATATTGATTTTTTTTGAAAATAAAACTTGCAATGTTGTTAGGATTTTATTAATTAAAAACAGAATT
The DNA here is from genome assembly GCF_051715085.1 of Enterococcus sp. AZ050. Lineage (NCBI taxonomy): Bacteria > Bacillati > Bacillota > Bacilli > Lactobacillales > Enterococcaceae > Enterococcus > Enterococcus sp. AZ050. The sequence goes on from NZ_JBIOTC010000001.1 coordinate 680,746, forward strand.
AACGGAATAGTCCCTGCCAGCCCCGTTGTCGCTAAGGTATAAAAGAAAAAATTATGCGAAGTTTGTTGTTTAACCGCAATCAAAGTATTAGGTAAATAGTGTTGGGCATATGTTACCAAATTTCTAGGAGAGGTACCAAACCAGATATTTGACTGAAATATCTCAAACGAACTTTTCCAAAGTCCAAAACGATTATTAGAAATATCTGTCTTGTTTTCTACGTCTGGTCTATCCAAAGAAACATCTGGTCGATTTTTTGAAACGTTCGTTGTAGATTTGTATTCTACGTTATTCCACAAATCTAAAATAGCTAACATTCCTCTTTCAATTAGCTTCGTTGCTATATAGGCAAAAAAGACCATACCAATACTTGTAATAATAGAATATAAAAGTTGTAAACCTAATTTTTTTTCAGTCGTTTTTTGATACACCACAAAAAACGAACCCACAAAAATAATTACCATTAGCTCTACAAAAGCCGTCCTTGATCCAGATAAAGTTATATATATCCATTGTATCAAAGTATTCATTATCAATAACCATTTCCACTTTTTCAAAGTAGTTTGAAAAAGCAATGACACCGATAAAATTATTGAAACAACAGAAATGGTAGCTGCAAAGTTAGGGTCGGCAAATACCCCATATAAACGATTTTCAAAAAAGCCAATTCTTAAGCCATTATAAATTTTATCCAAAGGCGCTGTATATGAATACTGTATAAAAAACATACAAATAGCGATAACTACTAACAATCCCCAAACTATTAAAAGAATTTTTTCTAATACTTTAAATGTTTTTTTATCTTGTTCTTTACCAATTTGATAAATAACTAATAAAAAAATAGCCTGCCATATAACTAATTTTAGGTTAGCTATAAAATACGTTTGGTAATGAATGAGTGTTACAAAAAAAAGCATGACTATAAAAATGACTAACATCGGATCAAATTGTTTAAATCTTTTATTTTTTAGAATAAAAAACATCTGATTTAGAATATAAACCATCGCCCAAATTGATATCAACCCAAACACCAGAGTATCTACCTTACTTGGTAACAAGCTATAAAGACTAATTGTTCTTAATAAAAGCATAAATTCAAAAATTATTAAAAACGGTAATTTCGTTTTTTCCAAAAAGTTATTTACCCACATAATACTACTCCTAATTTATTCATTTTTTGTTTTCCTATGTTTTTCTTCCAATATAGCAATCATCTTATAATATGGTACTCCGATTTGAAGTGCGATTGCTCCGACTTTTCTAGGCATAGTAAAATATTGATTTTTCATTATAAATTTAAAATTTTTTCGTAAAAAAGTAACAATTTCTTTTTGAACTTTTTTTTCTTCATTATTTAACTTACTATTCATCATTTTATCTAATACTATAAAATTTGCCCAACATACACGTGTATGAACAACATTAGATAATTCAGGATACCAGTCTAAGATATATTTTTCATTTTCTTTCCAAACATTGATTGTATCTAAATCTTTCTTAGAAAAAAGATTGCTTGAAATACTATTGGCACGGTGAAAATAATAATATTTTTGTTGCGTATCAATAACAATTTTCTCTGTATGCTCTAGGATAGATAAAATAACTGCGCCGTCTTCTGTAATCATGCCTACAGGGTATCGGATATCTTCAAAAATTTCTTTTTTATATAACTTATTCACAGCATGAACAGATACAACTTTAGCTTCTAAAATCATTTTCATTGCCGCTACTTTATCTAATACTATATATTGCTGTTGTTTTTCTACAGGCTCTTTCCCCTCATAGACATCATAAATACCACAGATTGATAAATCGGCATCTTCTTTTACGATATTTGTATATAATAATTCATACATATCATCCGCAATGTAATCATCACTATCTACGAAACCTAAATACTCACCTGTCGCTATCTCAATTCCAGCATTGCGAGCATCGCTTAGCCCACCATTTTCTTTATGGATAACTTTTACCCGTTGATCTTGTTCAGCAAACTGATCACACATTGCTCCAGAACTGTCTGGAGAGCCATCGTCCACCAGAATTAATTCAAAGTCAGTAAACGTTTGAGCTAAAATAGAGCGTACACATTTTTCTAAATATTTTTCTACATTGTATACAGGAACAATAATACTAATTTTGGGCATATCAATTTCCGCTACCTTCTAAAATTTTAATTGTATGTTTTAATGGTTCTTCCATACTGTCGTACAGTGGCCGCCAACCTAATGCGTAGATTTTTTGATTGTCTAGTAGTGCTTTTGTTGCTTTAGAAAACCCTTGTTTTTCTTGGGCGGTGGCTTCACCATGAATCACTTTTGTTCCAGCCACATTGGCTAATGTTTCCGCAAAAGTACGTAACGTAATATCGCAATGTTCGTTTGAAACATTGTAAGCTTCCCCTTTTTGCCCTTTAACTAATAAAAACAGAAGAGCAGATACAATATCTGCAACATATGCATAAGAATATAGTTGGGTCCCTGCACTTTTTAACACAATGTTTTCTTTATGGACTGCATTCATAATAAATTGAGAAGAAGCTTTACTATCCGAAAGTAACATCGTAGGCCCGAAAGTACGACTAATTCTTGGAATAACAACATCAATACCATATTTCTGAATATAGGCTTGACATAATGATTCACTTGCTCTTTTTCCTTCGGGATAACCGGCCCGTAGCGTGTTACAGTCAATATAGCCGCAATAGTCTTCCGTAAATTTATCAAGATCTCCACGATTTTCTCCATAGATTTCAACAGTTGATAAAAATAACACTTTTTCACTATTCGCTTTGACCGCATAATCTAAAATATGCTGCGTACCAGCAATATTGGTCATAATCGTCCCAATTGGATCACTGGCATATGATTTAGGATGTGTATTACTAGCACAATGCAACACATAGTCACAAGCTTCTGCTACCTGAATTTCTTCTGTGACATCTCCGATAACTATATGGAATAACGGATCTTCTAAATAACTAGTAAATCGCTCTTCCAAACGCGACAATGTTCGTCCCATCGCCCAGATTGAAATATTCGCATTTCTCGTTTTATTTTGGTACATAAGTACATCAATTAAAAAGGTCCCAATCATGCCTGAAGCACCAGTTATAAAAACAGATTTATTTGTTACTTTCGTCCAATCTGGTGTCTTCTCTAAAACTCGTTCAACGTCTGATAAATAATTATCGTCTGTAAATAACATGGTATCCCTCCACTACTCTTCTTTCATTTTCAAGAAGCCTTTAAATAACTGTAAGTCATCTTGTGTGGTTAACTTAATGTTTTTATCTGAGCCTAAAGCAAAATACAATGTTTCGCCTAAATCCACCATCATAGTATTTGTGTATGACGATTCAGAAATACCAATATTCTCACGGAATGCTTTTTCGTAAGCCCAAGTTAATTTTTCAAATTTATAGGCTTGTGGTGTTGACACGCGACGTAATGTTTCACGATTAATATATTGTCGAGTTGTTTCCTCAGTTTCTTTTACAAAAATTTGTTCATTATATGGCAACGAAGTCACTGCATTTCCATATTCTTGACACTTAACAATTACATCAGATAAAACTAATTCATCAACTAATGGGCGAATCCCGTCATGGATAACAATAGTATCTTCTGGATTTGAATGTTCTTTTAAGAAATTAACCCCATTGTTAATTGATTCTTGACCAGAATTTCCTCCTGGAATAATCCATTGTAATTTGTCAATATGGTACTCTTTTGCATAGGCATCTAGTGTTTGTTCCCAACCTTTTTTACACACAACTAAGATTCGATCAATGAGTGGATGCTTTTGAAAAGATTCCAATGTGTAGATAATTATCGGTTTTTCCTCTACCATAATAAATTGTTTAGGAATCTCCTGCCCCATTCGTTTACCGACCCCACCGGCAATAATTAAAGCTGTAATCATTTGATACAAAATCCTTTCTCTAACTAGTCAACAACTAGTTTTATTTCAATTTTGTTTAACTTATATATTCATCAACACAGCCAAAACTGCATTCAATCTTTTACATTTTCTCATAACTATCAGTAAGTTTCAATAATTTATCGTAGACCTTAATCGAACTGTAAATATTTGATTAAGAAAAAACTCATTGATGAATATAAATCTGGACAGGTTTCGGAAAGTTTGACTTTTTATTAAGTGTATTTTCCACTTTATTTTTAATTGTTGTTCTTGACAAAAATTGATAGGAATTGCCAAACCAAGTGTTTCTTTACTTCGATGATCGTTATACTAATAAATGTATCTCCCAATGATCTTCTTTAATTATTGTTAACTTTCAAAAATAGTATTTTCTTTAAGAGCCTGTCCATAATACATTCTTTAACAAACCCTACCTTAGTTGAAATAAAAGATACGACGATAAGAATACTCCTTGATTCATTGACTTTATGTTTTAAACTAGTCGTATAATTCCAATTGTTATACAAGTCCACAACTAATATGAATTAAATTTTTAGATAATAACTTTCTTTGAAATATTTTCAAAATAAAGGAATTCAATAGTACCTATTATTGCTTTTTGATGAGGAACCAACGTATGAAATAGTCGCTAAATAAATTTTTTAATCTATGTTCCCATTTTCACTCTAATAGTTTCACTTTGTTAGGGAAATCTGCCATTAAAACCTACTCTCTTGCATGAATTTCAACAGAGTAATCCTTAAATTTGCGACTATGGCGTACTTCCCTTTCCAAAATTCTTTAGAAGAATAAGAAGGACCTTCACCGAATTCTTCAATCTCTTAGTCCTTTAAGACTTAGAAATTGAAGAGATTGAAACGAAGTGTAGTGTACGATGATTTCATCTGTTCATGCTTCACAGTGAAACATTGCAACTTTTAGCGCTTTAGCTCTTTTGACGGCCGGACTGTGACGAGACGTATGTCGAGAAAACACCATAGAAGTTGTTGAGAACAATGCAACGCGTAGTGTTGCTTCTGTTTCCGCCGTTTATCAATTTTTAAGCCTGGGACAAAAATCTGAAGTGATTTTTGTCCCAGGCTCTTTCTGTGTGTGATTCAATAAGTATTTTCACTATTATTTTTTTAATGCTCGACTATCTACCCAGCCGATTGTTTTGCCATTCAATTGAAATTGGTATGAGGTCAGACCATTAGATAATTTTGCAGACTGGATAATGGTTACGACTTGGTTGGCATATTGAGAAGCACGTCCTAAGTTCTCGCCATCTTCGGCAGTATTGTTCGCTTTACTAAAGACCCCATGTCCATTAGAAATTGGCGCGTCTGCGATAATGCCTTGTTTGTTCATTTTCGTGTAAGTCGCTGTATTGAGAGTAGGGGTAAACGCCTGCTTATTCATCCAGCCAATTGTTTTGCCTCCAATCGCAAATCGCAAAAACTCTGCACGGCTAGTCTTCGCATACCCTGTAATATGGGCGGATTGACCTGCGTATATGTCCCCTTTACCCATACTAGAAACTCCTGGACCGACATTGTAAATTCCATTGTATACATCATGTTTTTTTGCTTCACTCGCTACTTTTACTTTTGCGTTGTAATCGTAGTTTTTTTGACTAATTAAATCATCAAAGATTGTTCCAAATGCTCGACTATCTACCCAGCCGATTGTTTTGCCATTCAATTGAAATTGGTATGCGGTCAGACCATTAGATAATTTTGCAGACTGGATAATAGTTACGACTTGGTTGGCATATTGAGAAGCACGTCCCAAGTTCTCGCCATCTTCGGCAGTATTGTTCGCTTTACTAAAGACCCCATGTCCATTAGAAATTGACGCGTCTGCGATAATGCCTTGTTTGTTCATTTTCGTGTAAGTCGCTGTATTGAGAGTAGGGGTAAACGCCTGCTTATTCATCCAGCCAATTGTTTTGCCTCCAATCGCAAATCGCAAAAACTCTGCACGGCTAGTCTTCGCATACCCTGTAATATGGGCGGATTGACCTGCGTATATGTCCCCTTTACCCATACTAGAAACTCCTGGACCGACATTGTAAATTCCATTGTATACATCATGTTTTTTTGCTTCACTCGCTACTTTTACTTTTGCGTTGTAATCGTAGTTTTTTTGACTAATTAAATCATCAAAGATTGTTCCAAATGCTCGACTATCTACCCAGCCGATTGTTTTGCCATTCAATTGAAATTGGTATGCGGTCAGACCATTAGATAATTTTGCAGACTGGATAATAGTTACGACTTGGTTGGCATATTGAGAAGCACGTCCCAAGTTCTCGCCATCTTCGGCAGTATTGTTCGCTTTACTAAAGACCCCATGTCCATTAGAAATTGACGCGTCTGCGATAATGCCTTGTTTGTTCATTTTCGTGTAAGTCGCTGTATTGAGAGTAGGGGTAAACGCCTGCTTATTCATCCAGCCAATTGTTTTGCCTCTAATCGCAAATCGCAAAAACTCTGCACGGCTAGTCTTCGCATACCCTGTAATATGGGCGGATTGACCTGCGTATATGTCCCCTTTACCCATACTAGAAACTCCTGGACCGACATTGTAAATTCCATTGTATACATCATGTTTTTTTGCTTCACTCGCTACTTTTACTTTTGCGTTGTAATCGTAGTTTTTTTGACTAATTAAATCATCAAAGATTGTTCCAAATGCTCGACTATCTACCCAGCCGATTGTTTTGCCATTCAATTGAAATTGGTATGTGGTCAGACCATTAGATAATTTTGCAGACTGGATAATAGTTACGACTTGGTTGGCATATTGAGAGGCACGTCCCAAGTTCTCGCCATCTTCGGCAGTATTGTTCGCTTTGCTAAAGACCCCATGTCCATTAGAAATTGACGTGTCTGCGATAATGCCTTGTTTGTTCATTTTCGTGTAAGTCGCTGTATTGAGAGCAGGGGTAAACGCCTGCTTATTCATCCAGCCAATCGTTTTGCCTCCAATCGCAAATCGCAAAAATTCTGCACGGCTAGTCTTCGCATACCCTGTAATATGGGCGGATTGACCTGCGTATATGTCCCCTTTACCCATACTAGAAACTCCTGGACCGACATTGTAAATTCCATTGTATACATCATGTTTTTTTGCTTCACTCGCTACTTTTACTTTTGCGTTGTAATCGTAGTTTTTTTGACTAATTAAATCATCAAAGATTGTTCCAAATGCTCGACTATCTACCCAGCCGATTGTTTTGCCATTCAATTGAAATTGGTATGTGGTCAGACCATTAGATAATTTTGCAGACTGGATAATAGTTACGACTTGGTTGGCATATTGAGAAGCACGTCCCAAGTTCTCGCCATCTTCGGCAGTATTGTTCGCTTTACTAAAGACCCCATGTCCATTAGAAATTGGCGCGTCTGCGATAATGCCTTGTTTGTTCATTTTCGTGTAAGTCGCTGTATTGAGAGTAGGGGTAAACGCCTGCTTATTCATCCAGCCAATTGTTTTGCCTCCAATCGCAAATCGCAAAAACTCTGCACGGCTAGTCTTCGCATACCCTGTAATATGGGCGGATTGACCTGCGTATATGTCCCCTTTACCCATACTAGAAACTCCTGGACCGACATTGTAAATTCCATTGTATACATCATGTTTTTTTGCTTCACTCGCTACTTTTACTTTTGCGTTGTAATCGTAGTTTTTTTGACTAATTAAATCATCAAAGATTGTTCCAAATGCCCGACTATCTACCCAGCCGATTGTTTTGCCATTCAATTGAAATTGGTATGTGGTCAGACCATTAGATAATTTTGCAGACTGGATAATAGTTACGACTTGGTTGGCATATTGAGAGGCACGTCCCAAGTTCTCGCCATCTTCGGCAGTATTGTTCGCTTTGCTAAAGACCCCATGTCCATTAGAAATTGACGTGTCTGCGATAATGCCTTGTTTGTTCATTTTCGTGTAAGTCGCTGTATTGAGAGCAGGGGTAAACGCCTGCTTATTCATCCAGCCAATTGTTTTGCCTCCAATCGCAAATCGCAAAAATTCTGCACGGCTAGTCTTCGCATACCCTGTAATATGGGCGGCTTGACCTGCGTATATGTCTCCTTTGCCCATACTAGAAACTCCTGGACCGACATTGTAAATTCCGTTGTATACATCATGTTTTTTTGCTTCACTCGCTACTTTTACTTTTGCGTTATAATCGTAGTTTTTTTGGCTAATTAAATCATCATACTGTTTTCCACCACTAGATGTAAATCGTCCAGTGTAATCAGCATTAATATCAAACACACCTACGCCGATATCAACACCTGGAATCGTTAATAATGAAGACCATTGCCATGCCGCATAACCTTCATTTTTGTGCCATAACTGATCTGCAGTCGGTTCAAAAGGATACTGAGCAATCCAAATATTTTCAGTCCCTAGTTGTGTAGGCGATAAAACTCCTTCTGTAAACCATGCTGCCATTGAATAATGTAATACATTCGTAAAACCTCTTGCTTTTAATTGATTAGCAAAAGCAATTGAATTAGCTGTCAATTGTCCATTATTCATGCTACCTTCTTCTGCATCATTAATCATTAAAGTGTCTTTTGGTAATCCAGTATTAATTGCTGTATCGGCAAAGTAGTTTGCTTCTTTTATTGCCTGATCTTTTGTTGTAAAGTGACTATAGTGATAGGCGGATACTTTTATTCCCACTGCATTTGCATTTTGAACTTGTGCAAATCTTTCTGGATTTTGATAAGTTGTCGCTTCGGTCATTTTAACGACCACTCCGCCTATCCCATAACTTTTCATAGTTTGATAATTTGCTACACTTAAACTACCATTCCAAGAAGATACATCGATAAAGTTTTTAGGCGGACGATTTGCCTCTGTTATGCTAATAGGATCACCATAGGCATATGCGGCTCTTTTTCTTCTCGTTCCTTTCATTCCTGATCCCATAGGTTTGTTCATATCCTCTGTTATTACGATTTCGTCTTCATCTTTATTATTAGCTTCTGAAGAACTAGTCGTTTCCGAAGTTTCTTCAGCATCTTTTGATTGCCAAGTGTCTTTAGCATCACTCGTGTCCAAACTATTTTTTGTTTCCGAAGGAACTGAAGATGAGGTGCTAGAAGAACTTTCTGTCGAAGTTTCCCCGCTAGATGACGTAGAGTTTAGTGTTTCTGCTGTATCCGTAGAAATTACTTCTTCTGCACTTTCACTACTTGATGCATCGATTGCATACACTATTGATGAACTAGGAACCAATGCTGTCAACATTAGCATTGTAATAACAGATATTTTATTTATTCTCTTCATTATTTATTTAACCCTTCTTTTTGCGTATTGTTTACAATTAATCCTCATTTAATTATAGTATGTAAATTTTACTTGAAACCAACAATTTTTTACTTTTCAAATTGAAATTTCTCAAAACTGATTAGAATGAGCACTAGTTTCAAATAATTTTCTAATAAATTTTAGCTTACGTCAAGAAAATCTTGCTAACTTTTTTTTACTATTTTATTTCTAAACTTTATCTTTTTATTACATTGATTATGTTATTTATTTTTTTACAACAAAATGCTGAACGCTATTTATAGATAACGTTCAGCTTCAGTATAAATAATTGAAGTTTTTAAAGATATTCTGTATACGATTTTTTAGTATCAACAATTAGCGCTTCATGATGAGGTTGACGATCTTCCTCTGGTGGCAATTGCATATAATCCCCAAAAACCTGTGTTAAGTAGCGCTTGTAGCCCACTGGTATTGGCATTTTTGTATCTTCAAATGGAACAAAAATAGCAGATTTAAAATCTTCTAAATGATAAATATTGCCCATGTAGCGTGGTCCGACACACAATTCTGTGACATAAGGAGTTGAACCAAAGGAATACTTGGTCATTCTTTTTTCAGCGAAGCGCCAAATATGATAGCGAATTTTGCTTGAAGAAAAAATCCCTAATAAAACCTTGCTTCCTGTAGCCATCAGACCACCATGTTTTTCTGGAACAACTTGCGAACAAAATAACGCATAAATCAGTGCCCAAAACTTTTGGATTTTTCTTCGCAATTTCCCTTCTGGCGCACCATCTAACGGAAAAATATCAATTGGTAAACCATGAGGGATATCTAAATCCTCTTGATAGGGTTTAATAAAAGTAGTGGCAGTATCCCTAATAGTTATAAATGAATTATGATCATTATATGTTTTAGAAGCAACTAATAATGGATATCTATTTATGTCTGCTTTCTGTGGCCATAGCTTTTTTAATTTTTCATAGTCTGGTCGTGGCATAAAAAAATCCAAATCATCATCCCACGGAATAAATCCTTGACTGCGTACAGCACCAATACAACCACCGCCACAGAAATAACATAATAAATTATTTTCTTGACAAAATTGCACAAAATATTTGGACATAGTTAATGTTACAGCCTGTATTTCTTTTAAATCTGTCTGAGACATCTCTTGCATAATTTTACCTCAATCTTAATCATTTTCTTTCCTTAAAAACTTCTCATAAAATTTACCTCGTAAAGTATTCGGCATCAAACTTACGACAACATGTGCACTGGAACTCACAAAAAAATCTTTAAAACTACCAAGTCCTGCTTGATAGATTGCTTTGCGTCCTTTTAGTCCTGACTTAAAATACTGCCAACCACCACGCCGTGCGTACATATCACTGCCTGTTCGAGCATAGACTAAATGTTCAGAAAGGTTCTGTGCTTCCTTTCCTTTTTTCAATAACCGCACCCACAAATAATAATCTTCAAATCCTGACATTGGCAGATAGTTACCGACCTCTAAAATGTCTGACTTCTTATACATGACAGTCATATGATTAAACGGGTTTCTTCTTTTGGAAAATTCACGAATAGCCTCATTAGAACTGGGAAGGTTACGATACCCCAAAATATTTTCTATGTTCCCTTCAAATTCGATAATGTTAGAACCGGTAATGACCAAGTTAGGATTTTTTTGAAATAATTGCCACTGCTTTTCAATCCGATCCGTCTTCATAATATCATCTGCATCCATTCGTGCAATCAGTTCATTACGACAAGCTTTAACCCCTTCTGCCAACGCTTTACCTAAACCAACATTTTTTTCTAGAGGTAAAACATGAAGCACTTCTGGATACGTTTCTTTATATTTATCTACAATGACTGTCATTTCTTCAGTTACAGGACCATCTTCTACTAATACTATTTCATCGACTTTTACAGTTTGATTAAAAATACTGTCTAAACATGCAATAACATATTCAGGACGCTCCTTTATATAAATGGAAAGTAAGACACTTACTGGTACCTTTTCCATTTCTTCACCCCTATTTCTTTTTTCATCCACGCTTGTATATTTTTACATAGAATACCTGATTTTTCAAGCTTTGTTAGAAGTCTCTCTTTTTTTCAAAAAAAAGAGAAGCCATAGCTCCTCTTAACGGTAAATTCTAATAGCATTCTCTTTACAATAATCCATCGTCAATTCTTCACGTTCTTCAGACTCATCCAATCCTCTTGATGATACTTTATCAAAGAGAATTTTGATGGTTTGAAGTAGAATTTTCATATCCAATAGTAATGAATAATTCTTGATGTACAGTAAATCAAAGTTCAATTTACTATTGTAGTCAGAAGCATACTTCCCATAAACTTGGGCATAGCCGGTAATCCCCGCACGTACATTGTGACGTAAATAGTAATTCGGGTTTTCCTGATTAAATTGATCAACAAAGAATGGTCGTTCAGGACGTGGTCCGACAATGGACATATCTCCGCGAATAACGTTGATTAGTTGTGGCAACTCATCAATACGTAAAGCGCGCAAGTATTTACCAACTGTAGTGACGCGACTGTCGTTACTTGTAGATAAGACTGGACCTGATTTTGCTTCCGCTGTTGCCGACATCGTTCTAAATTTTAAAATCGAGAACTCACGTTGATCTAATGTAATCCGAGTTTGTTTGTAAATCACTGGTCCCGGTGAGGTTGCTTTGACTAAAATTGCTGCAATAAGCATTAAGGGGGAGGTAATCACAAATAGGCAAACAGAGACTAAAATATCAAATAAACGTTTAATAAAATTCTCTTCTGGTTGAATTTCAAAATTTGAGACTTCGATAATACTTTCATCTTCAAAGTTCATCATGTTCGGTTTTAACATAATTAGATTTTCAAAACTTGTATCTAAAAAGATTTTTTTCTTGTGTTTGACAATTAATTGATACAATTTTACTTTTTCGTTCTCATCAACATTACTTGAAATATAAACAATATCGATTTCATCGATAATTTTTTTTAAGTTTTCATAGTAATTGCTGACAACAACGCTCGTTACTTTATGCTTGTTATTTTTATCAGACATAAAGTTTTGAATTGACTGCATAACTTGATTTTCTTTACCTAGTAAAACAACTTTTCGCTCATTGCTGACCTTTAAGTAAAGATAATAAACAAGAATTCGCCAAAGACTTAGAACAATAATTCCGATTATAAAAGAATATCCTAAAACAGAACGCGGGAACGTAAACCAACGTCCGGCAAATGTCACAATCATAATCGTTAAAGTCATTAAAATTTGACCAATCACCGTAACAAAAATGATGTCACTAATTTTGCGATTATAAAAAATATACGCACCTAACAATAAATTCAAAAAGATAAAAAAGATTGAAATGTAAATTGCAGATTTTTCATAAGCCACAAAGTTAAATGAAGGAATTTCTCGGCCAAATTTCACCATAAACCCTAAGATGATTGATAAATTATAGAGCAAAACGTCTGCTAAAATAATTACAATTCGTCTTGCATTACTCCATTCACTTTTTGATGTCATTAAAAACTTCCTCTCTTCACTTCCAGTAATTACATTATTTGTAATAACATGCAACCCCTATATTACCATAATGTCAGCGGACAAGAAAGTTCTATAGGATGAAAATTATCTGCGATGTCTTTGGACACGACTTAATTCTTCAGGTTGGTCCCAGCCCTCTTCGTCAACAGGTGCTATCGGGCGCTCTTCATTGCTAACAGGACTTGTTTGTTTCACTCGTTTTCTTCTTTTAGGCGTCGTTGGTCTTTCATGTCTTCCTCGTTTTTTCTCTGGCCGGAAGTAGAAGGCTAGCCCAAGGAAACTATAAACAATCGGCATCCAATGAGGCGCTAATAAAATATCTTCCATAAATGAATGAATCCATATTAAAAGGAAGCCTAAAAGTAAACTAACTTGCAAACGATCCAATGTTTTTTTGCGGAAACCAATCAATAAAATCATACTGACTAAAAAACCAAATAAAATCAGATAGCCAATGACACCAAAATTACTTAACGTAAATAGAAAAGCATTATGTGTCCCCAGCGGTTTCCATGAGGCCACAAAAGGCTCCATACCGACTTTAATATGTTGAGGATCAGATAACCATTTAGCAAAAAACTCATGCCAAATTCGTTCTCTTCCTGTAAATAAATCCACAGTATCCGATTCCGCACATAAGTAAAATAACAATGGTCCCAATGCAGCTACTCCGACAAAACCAAACAGCCAAACTTTCGAACGTTGCAAGAAACGTTTTGGTAAAAGATTATCCACCAGAATAAAACCAACTAAAATGGCAAAAGAGGTTTTGGATTGACTGACCCATGTACCTAAAACACCACCAATGTATACAGGTAAAAGCAGCAGGTTAAAAACCTTATTTCTATATGCTTTGATCAAACTACTGGCCATCATTGTTGAAAACATCAATGTTGCACCAATCGTATTGGTATTAATCCAAATACTTTCGAGTTTATTTGATTCTTTAAAAATTTCGTCTGCTGGAATCAACTGAGGCAACTCCACGGACATCCGATACAAAGTCGCACTCAAAGCAACTAAAGAGACAATTAATAAAAGCGTTTGATCCAAACGATCAAAGACACAAACTTTAAAACAAAGGACCAACAAAATAATTAAAGGAATCATTGTATCTGTTTGCATTGTGCTATGACGGATTGATTCCGTAAAGTGAAACAAGAGCCAGGTGGCTAACGCCAACGCAACGGTTAGCCAGTCAATAAATTTTAATTTCGTACAATTTAATAGCAATACAAGTATTACTGCTATTAATAATAAAATTGAACTATTGGCATACATATATTTTGTGACTGGCGCATCAATTCCTACGACCCACATCGTATACGAGCCGATCATTGTAACTAATAAAATAAGTCGACCGATTCTATTCAATACTTTTCCCATATTCAAACCTCATTCCATGAATGAATCACTAGTCGTTTATTCGATAAATATATGCCCCGTTCTGATCAGGTCCATATAATTTTTCAAAATGAATCGTTGGTGTGTCTAACGGTTCTAATGGTTTATAAACGACCGCATATTTAATCCCATATTCTTTTAATTTTTCTGGAGATAAACGAGCAATAATCGCATCTTTTTGCATCAACTCTAAAACAGGGGTCTGATTTCCTACTTCAACATTGATGTGCGCATAGCGATTATAAATAAATGTGTCTTTTCCTTTTGGATCTAATGGTTTCCAAGCCTCTAAGTCAGGTGTAAAAGCAACACCGTTAAATGTATGCACACCTAACATTGGCAAATAGCCATACATCAAGCGTTCGCCCACCCACAATTGGTTGGGGTCTTTTTTGTTAATTTCTTCCACTTCTACCGCTAATTTTTTACCATAGACAGCAGAAACGCCTCGAGAAATTGGATTAACAAAGGCACCAGAAACCATAATGATTCCTAATAAGACAAGGACAAATAACGTGCGCCAACGTTTAAATAAAGCAACAATTAAAACGGTAGCGACAACTAAGACACCAATGATGTCCATTCGTGTAACGTATAACCGTAAATTGCCCGTATATAAAACAAAGAAATACAGAACAACATTTAATCCTAGCGCCCCTAACCAGGCCATCATTGGAATTTTTGCTTGGCGATTCCATAAATAATCGATGAACCATAAACTCAATAACACAGCGGCAAACCCAAAGGATAACATCGCCCGTTGTTCTGGCACATAAGACCACAATGTCAACTTAGCAAAAATTGTTGGAAATTGAACGCTCATCCAAACTAAGTTAAATAAACAATACACGAATAAGACAAAACCGTAAATGTTTTCTTTGATTTTTTTATAAAAAATAAATGGTGAGAGCGGCAAAATAACAAAAAATAATTGATAAAAACTACTGATTTCCGAATTATTTGAATATGGAACATCTTGAAACGGCATTTTCCAATTTGTTAAAAATAACAAAATGTCGCGTTTAGGCATATCGCTACCTAAACTTACCCGTTTTCCTGGATAAGCGGTATCCATTACTGCTTTTAAGGAATCCAATGAGCCATATAGCGAGCCGCCAACAATAATCGCCGTCATCAAGAGTGCCCCACCTATCAGGACCCCATCCCACTTATCCAACTTAATTTTTTTACGAAATTCTAAAAAAAATAAAATTAAAAATAATAAAATCAAATAACCAAGTGGTACTTGTAACGCAGGATAAATAACTAAAACAAATCCTGAGGCCATAATAACAGCCGTTATCGCACATATGACACGACGTCGAACACTACTATGATAATAGAAATAATTATAAATTCCCACTAAAAAACCTAAGCCAAAAAATACTAAATCTCCAACTGGCGAGACAAACCACCATTGAAGGGCCGAAGAAAACGGAATCCAAACACTTGCTAACAAAGCTAAATATTTATTCCGCCGTGTGACGATCAAACCAATTTCAAAAGAAAATAAAATTAAGCCAATTAATTTAAGATTCCAATACCATGATAAGCCATATTCTTTGCCTAATAGTACATAGCCCCACGTAAAAGGTTTCGCTAACGTGGCCAGATTCCACGCTGGTGAATTATAGCCTACCACCATGTCTTGCCCATTTAACGTAATCACATCATTATGTGTTTTCAAACCTGTTTGTGTTTGTGAGAGGCTAAATGGGGTTTGAACGAGCCATTCATCCGAGCGAACACCTCTTGGTTCACCAGCAATTAATGAACTTTTTTGACCATCCGCATATTCAGAAACATACGCATCCCACATGTTTAATGAACTACCATGGACTTTAAAGGCGACCAGTAAAATAAAAATGACTGCCGCTAGCAGATAGCGCCAGCGTAACAAATGATCAACCAAGCGAGCGCTCTGCTCAGCTTGGTTGCGTAATGGTTGTTTTTCTTTTCTTGTAGTTAGTTGTTGTTCCATCTTTTCGCTCCATTTCGTCATCCGCAATTGCATCTAGTCAATTCGTAATGAAAAGTTGGGAATATCCCTTGTCAGATTAGGATTATAAAATGGATCATTTTCAATTGAAGGTCCCCATTTTTCTTCCATCATCACTTTTTCTTGTTCAAAACGTTTTTTCTTTTTGCCTTTATCATCATATCCACGAGTTTGAGATTCAAAATGATAAAGCTCTGCTTCATGAAGCCAGACGTTGTCACGTCCTAAAGCTTGGACTTTCAGGCATAAATCAACATCATTGAAAGCTACGGTAAACGCTTCTTCAAAACCACCAACTGCATCAAAATCTGCTTTTTTCATAAGTAAGCATGCGGCAGTTACTGCTGAATAATTAACATTAATAGCTAACCGACCAAAATAGCCTAAGTCACCATGGGGATAACCATAATGACCATGTCCAGCGACACCACCTAATCCTAAAATAACGCCTGCGTGTTGGACCGTATTATTTGGATACAATAATTTCGCACCTACACAGCCAATCCGTTCTTGCTGAGCAAATGAAACCATCAAGGTTAACCAATTCTCTGTAATCACTTCGGTATCATTATTTAAAAATAATAAATACTCTCCGTGCGCTTTTTTCGCTGCACAATTGTTAATAGTTGAGAAATTGAATGGAATATCGATTGATTCAACGAAAAAGCGACCAGGTAATTGTTGTTCAAATTCTGCATATAATTCGTGCATTTTTGGATCTGTACTTCCATTGTCAGCCATAATAATCTCGTAATTTTGGTAGGTTGTTTTTTCAATAATCGATGAAACACAACGTTGTACGTCTTTATAGCCATTTTTAGTTGGAATAATAATTGAGACTAACTTTTCAGATTCAATGTCATAATAAACATCGTATAAGCCATTCGCCGCCCCATGCGTTGCATGACCATTAATACCTCGACGAACGAGCGCATCTTGCACGGCTCTTAGCCCCGCTTCAAAAGCATAACCTTTTGAGCCCTGATCCACTGCTGTTGAGGTTGGCAGCATCCGCCAATAGTAAAGAACTTTTGGAATATGTGTGATGCGTTCTTTTGTCGTTTTTTCAGTAAATCTTAAAACTAAATCGTAGTCTTGAGAACCTTCGTAACCTTTTCGAAAGCCGCCAATTTCTTCTAGAATACTCCGACGATACACACCTAAATGCGAAATGTAATTGGTTCCTAAAAGTAAATCAGGTGACCAATCTGGTTTAAAGGCTGGATCAGAACGATTTCCATCCATGTCAATCTTATCTTCATCACTATAAATTAAGTCTAGTTCTGGGTTTTCATTAAGCACTTTAACCACTTCATAAAAAGCATTGATTGCTAATTCATCATCGTTGTCTAGTAAGGCGACAAATTCTCCGGTAGCAATCGCTAAAGCAGAGTTGGTTGCTTCTGAAATATGACCATTTTGTTTACGAAAGACGACCCGAATTCGCTCATCCAATTGTTGGTACTCTGTTAAAATCTTTTTGACATTAGGATCTGTTGAGGCGTCATCGGCCATACATAATTCCCAGTTAGTATAGACTTGATTCAAAATAGAATCAATGCACAACCGAAGCCATTTTTCTTCAACATTATACACTGGCATCGCAATGGAAATTTTAGGTTGGTAATGAAATGTTGCGATTTCTTGTGTCATCGCTTCTATGTCAAGTACTTCATTTCTAGCTAACCAGTTAGGATACGAAGCTTGATTTCTCAGTTTCTCAATTTTCGCTCGTTGAATGGTATGAGAAATACCATTTTTAGCCATATACTTAAATCCTTTTTTGGCTTTTATCCAAAGACGAGTCACTTTATCTTCTGTCCCTGGAATCACTGGATATTTTTTATTCAAGGGGAAATCCACCGTTACAACATGTGCTGATGATTGAAAATGAAAAGGGAGTACTTTTTTTTGTTTAATTCCTTCAAGTGTAACAACAAAGCCAGCTTCAATCGCAGGCTCTGTTTGATAAATTTGATTAACATCTTCACGTAAAACGCGCTGAATGTTATAAGCGGACACTTGGTTTTCATTATTAATTGTGAAAGTTGGGCTTTCTTTAGTGATTGTATCCAACGCCCAACCTGTAATGGTTAAATTATTTGTTATTTTGTCGCGATAGATACTATCAAAGATCACCTTAATGTCTTCATTCATGTGCATTCTCCTTATAGATGTTTCGGATTTCGGTAGGGATCAACTAAAGCTTCCGCGGTCCATTTTTCCGCAAGTTCTTTATAAGATCCTTTTTTATCATGGTTTTGCATTTTTTCGTCTGCTTTCAAAATTGCATAGGACACATATACATTTCGTTTACCAGCGCTAGCAAATTGTAACGATAAATCGACACCCATCCATTCTTTTCCTAAGCTTTCGTTAATTCCTTCTAAATTTAGGTAAAGTTGTTTGTTGAATAGTAAGCAGTCTTCAGTTGCTGCTTGAATATTTCTTGGTAAAGCAATTCTGTAATAGTAACCTAAGCTTTTACCAGGGGTGCCTTTTTCAGGATAAAGTAATCGACCTTTGTCTGTATCAACTGATACTCCCACCGTTTCCACGCGATAGCGTGCGTCAACTACGCGGCCAGTCACTAAACCAGAGGTCTCTTGTTGACCAATGTTCATTAACTCTTTTAACCAATCATTTTTCGTTGGTACCAATCCAGCATTTAATAAAGCCACATATTCTCCCTTAGCAGCTTGAATCATGCCATGACGAGTTTCTGTTGAAACATAACGAAGACGGTCATTTTGGATATTTATTTGATTCTCGAAGCGTGCAGGCAATAGAATTTCATAATTTGTATAGGCAGTTTTTTCTAATAATTGACGTAAGTAACTACTCATATTCTCTGTATCATTCGTAATAATCAATGATACCATCGGCACATGATCATAAAGATAGTTAATTTTATAGGAACCATAAAATTCGGCAATCTCTACTTGTGCTTTTAAGCCACGGCGTTCCGTTGCCGCTTGGACCGCTTTTTGACCAGCTACATAGGCGTAACCTTTGCTTTCAGGGTTTAGAGCAGTCGATGATTCAATGGCACGCCAATGATACATCATACCAGGAATGTGCTTGATTTTCGTTGCTTGTTCCGTTGCTCGTAATACGAAATCATAGTCTTGAGCACCGTTATATGCTGAGTTCAATCCGCCTACTTTTTCTAATAAATCACGTTTCACAACAACAAAGTGTGTAATGTAATTATGGTTTAAAATCAGTTCTGGATTCCAGTCCGATTTGTAAAACGCGTTGAAGCGACGACCATTTTCTGTAATTTTATCTTCATCAGTATAAAGAAAATCAATCGTTGGGTCTGTATTTAAAGCTTTGACCACTTCATATAATGCTTGTGGCGCTAATTCATCATCGTTATCCATGAAACCAACAAAATCGCCAGTAGCAATCGACAAAGCTGAGTTAGTTGCTTCTGAAATATGTCCGTTTTCTTCGCGATAAATAACTTTGATTCGTTGATCTAGTTCTTTATATTTTTCTAGCATGGGCTTAATATGTTCGCTTGGCGATGCATCATCTGCTAAACATAACTCCCAATTTTCATAGTACTGATTTTGTAAAGAAGAGACACATGCTGCAAGCCATTTTTCTTCGACATTATAAACAGGCACAGCGACAGAAATTTTAGGCTGAAATTGGAACGTTTTAATTTCCGCTAAAACTGCCTCCACGTCAACAGGGGCTTCTGCTTTTTCTTGTCGTTTAAAGTACCACTTCACTGAGCCCATCAAACCACGTGTTTGAATCGAACGCCATGCTCGATCAAATTTCGTACCTGGTTGAACCATGTTTGGACGCTCCACCACGTATTGAACCTTCTGACCTGATTTGGTGTCAATGTTTAACGTGTAGGCTGGTAAATCTTCTGGATCTTTAATCGTAATGACAAAACCATAATCTTGATCGCCTTCTAATTCAAACATATCAATAACATCCCGACGATATTCTGTTTCCACCGTATAAGTGACTGATTCACTAGCTTCTGCAATGCTGAATCTTAGCGGATAATTTGTTTGTTTGTCATACGCCCACCCTCTGATAACAGAAACGTTATTTTCTACATCGCGAGCAATATCGTCGATGGTTAAATTAATCATTTTATCAAATTTAGTTAACGTGATTCGTTTATATTTTCCAGTAGGCATAGGGGCAGTCTCCGTCTGTTTATTCATTTCTTCTAAAAATTGATTTCTTTCATCTAACAGTGCATGAATAAAGGTATTTTCACGTTCTGAATAATTGCCTTCAAAGAAATAATCAATGTCTACTGTCAGGTCTTTGCCTGCCATTTGTGCATCGGTTACTTCGATTACAGGTACTTGCGTATCTAAGAAATAATAGATATTCTCTTGTACCAGAAAAGCATTCGTGGCTGCGACTGGGACTGTCTCGCCGTCTATCGTCATGGATAATTTAATAATTGCCCCCGTTAAACTTGGGAATAATTTTATCAGTTGGACGTCTTCTGGTATCTTCAGTTGGAACTGTTTTGTTTCAGGTTTTTGTAAATCAACTGGTTGATCCAACTCAGTCTCTTTTTCTTCGCCGCAATTAATTAAAATATGAACGTTTTTTTCATTGTATGAATTTACTGGTGTCACTCGCTCTGGCTGTTCTACTGGTTCAGCAGTCAAGGCAAAAAAGTACTGATACACTTCGCCAAAGGGACGCGCTTTAAAAGCTGCTTGTACTTCTACAGGTAACGCTTCATACGTCGTAGGAATTTCGTTGTAGCCAACTTGATTAAATGTAAAATCTTCTTTGGCAATGTATAAACCAACTTCTGCAAAAACTTTTTCAAATCCTTCTTGTAAATAGAATGATTTATGCGTAGCATCCAATAGCCCAGTTTCATTCCACGTTAAACGATTATTAAATAAATCAATTAAGACCGAATTATGTGCCAAATTAGGGAACGTGATTAAAATTTGACCACCTGGTTTTAAAAATGGTTTGACTTTTGCTAAGGCGCTTTGAGGATTCATTAAATGTTCCAACACATCTGCAAAAACGATATAATCAAACGTCTTACCAGCAAAGTATTCGACCCAATCATTTTCATCAATATTGCCATAAAAGGCATCTGTTGAAAATTGACTGACATGATCATAAAGTTCTTTGTCTAATTCAACAATTGAGACCTGGCACTTTTTTTCTTCCATCAAATAGCTAGTCATTCGCCCATTACCTGGACCAAATTCCAAGACATCACTATTTTCTTTGATTTGTGCTACGATTTTCCCAACACTGGTACTCTCGTCTGTTTCCATTTCAAAATCATACTTCATCTTTTGTCGTATCCTTCCATTTATGATCTAAGATGACAATTCCTTCTCCGGCATAACGACCGGTAATAAACATCGTCACGTATTTTGTTTTGTAGACTAATGGGACTGTTGCATGTTCCTCAAAGAAAGCAATATCAAAATAATATTCACCTGTTAATAATGACATTTTTTCATATTCTAAATAAAAAACATTCCGTCCTTTTTTCCAAGGAATTTTCACGCCATCTAACAACGTATTTAAGCCACAGACATAATGATTGTCCACTGTTCGAATAGCGACCCCACAAACAGGCTTCTTAATTTGGTCGTTTTTGACAGTATATTCAATTTTTACAATCACTTTTTCATCTTGCGTTACCATTTCTAATGGTTCATAATCCGCGTTTAAAAGTTCCGCATGATCCACTTCAATAATATCTGGCGTTGGGGTTTCATCTTTCATGGTCGCTTCGCGGTCAACTGTTTTAATTGATTTCTTTTTCAAAAAGTTTTCGTAATTGGTAGTCACGTCCATCGTATCTCCATATTCAACGACTTTCCCGTGTTGCAACCAAAAAGTTCTATCACAAAAACGGCGGATGGAGTTTACATCGTGAGAAACAAATAAAATTGTTTTACCAGAATTTTTAATTTCTGTAAATTTTTCCATACATTTTAATTGAAACTCTAAATCCCCGACAGCCAACGCTTCATCGACAATTAAAATATCGGGATCCACGTTAATGGCTACCGCAAAAGCCAAGCGGACAAACATACCACTAGAGTATGTCTTAACTGGTTGATACAAATGATCGCCGATGTCAGCAAAATCAATGACATCTTGGACACGCTCTTCCATCTCTTCTCGGGAAAAACCCAAGACCATTCCATTTAAGAAAATATTTTCATATCCTGAATATTCAGGGTTAAAACCTGAACCTAATTCAAGCAACGCTGAAATTTTCCCATTAATCACCATGGACCCGGAGGTTGGCGTTAATACTCCTGTAATAATTTTTAACATGGTTGATTTTCCAGAACCATTTTCGCCGACAAAGCCAATCATCTCGCCTTTTTTAATTTGCATCGTGACATCGTCTAACGCATAAAACAAATCGTGGTAAGATTTTTTGGTTGGACTAAGCGCTTCTTTAAACCGATCGGACGGCTTTTTATACATGTTGTATGTTTTGGTAATATGTTGGATATCGATTGCATATTCTGACATGTCGTTCTCTCCTTATAGTACATCTGAAAAATGTGGTTTTAAGCGTCTAAACACGGTTGAGCCAATTAATAGTAAAACAATAGTAACTCCCCAGAAATATAAGCTATATTGCCAATGTTCCCAGAACCATGCACCGCCTAAATAAGATTCGCGGTATCCTTGAACAATATAATATAATGGATTGATTTTTAAGATTGTCGCAATCATTCCAGTTGGTTGCCATAAAATTGGTAATGTCCACATAACTGTTTGCATAATGATATTGATAAATTGCATAATATCAGGTAAAAATGGTTGTGTTGAAGCAGTAATCCACGTAATTGCTGTTAAAAAGACTAATAAACAAGCTAAGTAGTAAATTAATTGCAAACTGTACAGACTTGGGTAATAACCGTTAGCTGTAGTAATTACAAAACCAATTAGAATGAAAAACAAGTGGGTGTACAAGTTCGATAAAATTTTAGACGTTGGTAAAATTTGTACATTAAACACGACTTTTTTAACTAAATAACTATATTCACGAAACACATTCGTGGCTGATAATAACGAATCTGAAAAGAAGAACCAAGGTACCATCCCTGTTACTAAATAGACAATGAACGGCATATTGTCGCCAGCTCTAGAACGAAGGCCTACAGAAAAGACAAACCAATACGTCAAAACAGTTACTAATGGCGTTAAAAACGCCCAGACAATTCCTAGTGCTGAACCAGCATACTTGGCCTTAAAATCATTAAATGAAAATTGTAATAACAATTTTTTGTTCTGAAAAATATTCTTGAAAATTGAAAATGTTTCTTTAAACATATACTTATTCCTTCCGTAATAAACTATTTTTATCTAAAATTTTTGGATACAAAAATGCCATTTTAAACAACATTTCTATTTTATCGATAAACGCCTAGCTTTTCAATAGTAGACCCCTTTTTATAAAGAAAAATTTAACTGATTTCGCTATATTAAAAAATCTTGTCCAATTTTTAGGAGATTATGCTACAATAATGGAGGTCTTGCATTTTTTTGCACGGAAACTATTTTTGAGAGAAGGGAAATTATGGTTCTTTTTATTATTTACGTATTTCTGTCTTCTGCTGGTCTGGTCTTATTTAAACTAGGTTCTAGCAGTTTGAACATCCAACTCCAACAAACAATCTTTTCAATGAATATCTCACTTATTTCTTTATTAGGTTTATTTTGTTATTTAATTAGTTTTATTTTATGGATGTTAATTATTAGTCGTTCCGATGTTTCTTACATTGTTCCTTTAGGCGTTGCCTGTACAAACATTGCTATTTTAATCGCTTCAAATCTGATTCTAAAAGAGACGATCACAACGAATGCCCTTATTGGTGCTGTGGTTATTATTGTCGGCATTGTGATTATGAATCTTAAATAAAAAAGATCGCTATTCATTGAGCTGACCCTTAAATATTAGACTTTCAGGTCCAACTTTTAAGGGTCACTACACATTAGCGATCTTTTTTATTTTCTTCAGATTTCATGATAGATAATTCTTGCAATAATGTTTTAATGCGATTTTCGTGTTTTGAAATCAACACAGAATTTTTAATTTCCATGATTAAAAGGACAATCACCGCAGCTGATAATAAGAAGTTTGATGTTGTTTCAAACCCAAAGGCCATTGCTAACCATTCTGCCACATGCGGGAAAATAGCAAAAATAATTAAGACAATTGAGATTAATAACCAAATCAAAGCATTTTTTAGGAGAAAAATATTTTTATTAATTCCTCGAATAATGTATAAGAAAAAGCCAATTGCAAATAAAAATAAAGCTAGCCATAACACGGTTGGTAGCATTAATCTCCCTCCTTCATAAAGGCAGCAATCAGAATTGCTGAGCCGACTTCCAGCATATACTTCACAGAAGCCAAGGCACGAATCGAAGAAACACCACCAAGCCGTTCCATCATATTGACAGGTCTTTCAACAATCACAAAACGTTTTTTAATTAAGTGAACAATCGATTCTGGCTCAGGATAATTTGTCGGATAACGCTTTGCAAAAAAAGCAATCACTTTCCGATTTCCCGCTCGATAACCAGAAGTCACATCATAAATTGTTTTACCAGAAGCCATTCGAATGCAAAAAGATAACAAACGAATACCAAAACGGCGCATTTTCGTACTTTGAAAAGCCGCTTCGTTTCCAGGAATGAAACGAGAGCCAATCGAAAAATCACACTTATCCTCTGCTAATGGTTCCAGTAAAACAGGTAAACTATTGATATCATGTTGACCATCACCATCAAACTGAACCGCCACATCATACTCATTTTCTAACGCATATTTATAGCCGGTCTGTACCGCCCCGCCAATACCTAAATTCAACACTAAATGAATGGCATTAATTTGGTTGGCTTCTAAAATTTGTTTGGTTCCATCTGTCGAGCCATCATTAATTACCACATAATCCAATTCATGTTGAAAATGCGTAACTTCCTGTTTAAATGTTTCAATGGAAGCAATCGTCCGCAAAATGTTTTCTTCCTCATTGTAAGCAGGAATGATTAAAAGTACCTTCATAAAGAGAAACACCTTTCCACTTTTTCTCTAACAAAACCCCTCACTTACACAAAACAATTTATTGTTGAACATTTTCTAACATTTGTGCTAAGGCTTCTTGCCAAGTAGGAATTTTAAAGCCTAACGCTTCTGTTTTACTTAAATCCATGACAGAATATTGTGGTCTTTGCGCCTTTTGTGGAAATTGAGTTGAATCCACTGGCAGTACTTCCACTTCAGTATCTTTTAAAATTTCTTTAGCAAACTGATACCAGCTACAGCTGTTTTCATTAGACAAATGATAAACACCAAATGGCGCTTTTTCTGCAATAACAAATGCCATAAATTCCGCTAACGTTCTTGTCCAAGTTGGGCGGCCAAATTGATCGTCCACTACCGTTAGTTGGTCTCTTGTTTCCGCTAATTTTTGCATGGTAAAGACAAAGTTATGACCGTATTGACCAAATACCCATGATGTTCGAATAATATAATAGTCGTCCAGGATTTCTTGTACCGCTTGTTCACCTAATAACTTCGTCCGACCATACTCATTTAAAGGATTCGGTTGATCATCAATTGCATAGACACCTTCTTTTTTAGTTCCATCAAAAATATAATCTGTACTTACGTAAACAAGTGTCGCCCCCACTGCTTTAGCAGCTTCTGCAATATGACGTGTGCCATCTACATTCACTTTTTCATCTAATTCCTTGCCTTCGTCTTCTGCTTTATCAACAGCTGTATAAGCAGCACAATGATAAATGACGCTTGGTTGAATTTCTTTCACTTTTGCCAACGTACTATCCGCATCAGTAATATCTAATTCTGTTGAATCCGTTGAAACATACTCAATTCCTTGTTCATCTAATAGGTGACGTAATTCTGTGCCCAATTGGCCATTTCCACCAGTAATTAAAATCATTTTTTTCACTCCTTCTTGAAAAAAAGGCAGGGCAAAGTAGCTTTTGTACTTTGCCATCGCCTTTCGACTGTTATCTCACATGTCAGAAAAAATTACTGACCATTTTGTGCATATTTTGCTTCAACAGCTTCTTTATCTGCACGCCACCAGTCTTCATTTTCTGTATACCACTTGATTGTTTCTGCCAAGCCTTCACGGAAATTCGTGAATTCTGGTTCCCAACCTAGTTCTTCGCGTAATCTGGTTGAGTCAATCGCATAACGTAAGTCATGTCCTGCACGATCGTTGACATGCTCATAGGCATCAACAGGTTGTCCCATTAATTCTAAAATTAATTCCATTACTGTTTTATTGTCTTCTTCACCATCGGCTCCGATTAAATATGTTTCGCCAATTTGCCCTTTTGTTAAAATTGCCCAAACAGCCGAAGAATGGTCGTTTGTATGAATCCAGTCACGAACATTTTTACCAGCACCATAAAGTTTTGGTGTAATGCCACTTAAGACATTGGTAATTTGACGGGGAATAAATTTTTCAATATGTTGATATGGACCATAGTTATTTGAACAATTTGAAATTGTTGCTTGTAAGTTGAAAGAACGAACCCACGCTTTGACTAACAAGTCAGATCCTGCTTTTGTTGAAGAATAAGGACTTGAAGGATTGTAAGGCGTTTCGGCAGTGAATTTTTCCCCTTCGCCTTCTCCATGTCCTGGTAAATCTTCTCTTAAAGGTAAATCGCCATAAACTTCATCAGTCGATACATGGTGGTAACGAACATTATTTTTACGGCAAGCTTCGATCAATGTGTACGTCCCAATCAGATTGGTTTGTACAAATGGGAATGGGTCGTTTAATGAGTTGTCGTTATGCGATTCAGCAGCATAGTGAACGACCGCATCTGTTTCAGCGACTAAACGATTAACTAATTCAGCATCAGCGATATCTCCTACGACTAATTCCACGCGATCACTTGGTAGACCTTCAAGATTTTTTTCATTTCCTGCATACGTTAATTTATCTAATACAGTTACATGAACTTCTGGATGATTCTTTACAACATAATGAACAAAATTTGAGCCGATAAAACCAGCTCCACCTGTTACGATGATTTTTTTCATAATTGAAACTCTCCTACTTTTTTCTTAAATTTCGCCATAGATAAACGGATTTTCCGCTTCAAATTCTTTTAAGGTTGGATGTTTTTGATCCTTTTCTGACGTAATCGCTTTTTCTGGCGCAATTGGCCAATCAATAGCTAACGCTGGATCGTTAAAAGCAATACCGCCGTCTGCTGCCGCATTGTAGTAATTGTCACACTTGTACATAAAGTTCACGTTCGGTGTCAAAGTGACAAAACCATGGGCAAAACCTTTTGGTACTAAAAGCTGACGGTGATTATGTTCTGATAAAATGTAGCCTTCCCATTGACCATAGGTTGGACTCCCTTTACGAATATCAACAATCACATCTAATACCGCACCTGTTACAACACGAATTAGTTTTGTTTGCGCAGCTTCGCCTTTTTGAAAATGCAATCCACGCAAGACACCTGCTTCTGTTGATAATGAATGATTATCTTGGACAAAATCAAAGTCTAATCCATGTTCTGCAAATTTAGCTTTGGAATAACTTTCTGTAAAAAAGCCACGATGATCACCGAAAACATCCATTTCGATAATTTTGACATCTTGTAATTTTGTATCAATAACTTTCACGTTTCTTCGCTCCTATTCTGCTGCTAAACGTAGCAAGTATTGGCCGTAGCCATTTTTCTTCAATGGTTGTGCCAATTCTACCAATTGTTCTTTTGTAATATAGCCCATTCGATAAGCAATTTCTTCCAAACAAGCGACTTTTAAATTTTGACGTTTTTCAATTGTTTCAATAAATGTTGACGCTTCTAATAAGGATTCGTGTGTGCCTGTATCTAACCAAGCAAAGCCACGGCCCATTACCTCAACAGAAAGTTTATTTTTTTCAAGGTAGACTTTATTAACGTCTGTTATTTCTAATTCCCCACGTTCTGAAGGTTTGATCCCTTTCGCAATTTCAACCACTTCATTGTCGTAAAAATACAAACCTGTCACTGCATAATTTGACTTTGGTTGTGCTGGTTTTTCTTCAATAGAAAGCGCCCGCATCTCTTCATCAAATTCTACCACGCCGAAACGCTCTGGATCATTTACATGGTAACCAAAGACTGTTGCCCCTGATTCTTTAGAAGCCGCTCGTTGCAACATTTTTGATAAGCCGCCACCATAATAAATATTGTCCCCTAAAACTAAGCAGACACTATCATCACCAATAAATTCTTCACCAATAATAAATGCTTGCGCCAAACCATCTGGGCTTTCTTGTACCGCGTATTCGATATGAATGCCTAAATCATGGCCATCGCCGAATAAGCTTTCAAAACGTGGTGTATCTTCTGGTGTAGAGATAATCAAAATTTCATTAATTCCCGCCAACATTAACGTTGACATTGGGTAATAAATCATTGGTTTGTCGTAAATTGGCATTAATTGTTTTGATGTTGCTTTTGTTAGCGGATATAAGCGTGTCCCGCTTCCGCCTGCTAAAATAATTCCTTTCATGAACAATCTCCTTAAATACTTCTATTTTTAGTTTCTATAAAACCAAATATCCTTCCCTATTATCGCATTAAGCATAGGGTTTGTCATGTTTTTTACGTAAATTTTACAAATCTGTAAAAGTTTAGCGTTGTTCCTTTAAACGCTGATGTAAAGCTTTTAATAAATTCACACGCCAATTTAATTTTTGTTGGAAACTTGTTTTGGTAATAATAGGGCTGACATTCGCTCCATGTCTTCGGTAAAGCACTAATGGTTCTTTAATGAGACCCGTTTGCTTTTTCCGTGCAGCTAATAAGCCAATCCACATATCATGCATAGGAACTTCTGGCGGAATGGGTAAAATGACGTTTTTCATCTCTTGACGAAAGGCCATACCTGCCCCAATATAGCCACTTTTTATCGCATTTCGCCAAAACCCTGGTTTGACTTTTCGAAACTTAAAATAAGAGGGATTGGTAACTTGTAAATCCGCATCAACAATTTTCAAGTCACTAATAACCACTTGGATGTCAGGGTGCGTTTCAAAATATTCTGTCACCGTCGTTACTTTATTTGGCAACCAAACGTCATCTTGATCTGCTAAAAATATTACTTCGCCTTTCGTATGCGTAAGCGCAAATGCAAAATTAGCAATCACTCCTTGCCCTGGACCTTGTAACAATTGAATTTGGGGATAATTCGCTGCATACGTCCTCAAAATTTCCAACGTATGATCAGTAGAACCATCATCTGAAATAATTAGTTCATCTTCTTCACTGACTTGTAAAAGAATACTATCTAATTGTTCCGCGAGATATTTTTCTCCATTATATGTCGCAATACAAACTGAGATCATAGATTATCCTTTCATTAACTTGAGAAATTCTGCCAATGTTTGCCGCCAAATTTGGCGATTTTTGACAGTTAAAAATTGCTTACTACTGCGTAAAAATAAATGGCGTCGATGATGGGAAAACTTTTCTTGATCATATCGACGATAAAATAACGTTTCTGCTTCAATAATAGAGCGATAACGTTGAGGACTCATTGTACGATAATCTAAAACAGACAATTCTTGTTTTAGGTGGATTGGTAAGACTTCAATCTTTTTATTGGCTTGATTTAATTGATAAAAGAACCAATGGTCTAAATAGTCCAAAGGAAATTCTTCCGAAAATCCTTCCAACCAGCGTAGCGTTTCTGCCGTAATAACTGTACCAGAATTGATAGCCATCAACGGTTGGTTGGCTATCCCTGCTGCTGGCTTTGCTCCTTTAAGCCCAACGTATTGATCACTATATACTGGCGAAATTTGTTGTCCATTTGCTTCTACAATTGGAACATAGACTGCCACAGTCGGATCTAATGGCATGATGATCAACGTATCAAAATAAGAGGCTGGCACTTCTGTGTCTTGGTCAAGGAGCAACAATAATTCACATTGATTCGCTTGACTAAAAGCAATCGCTTCATTATAAGCGGTCGCTAGGCCTGGATTATCAGGATTATGTCGATAAGTAACATTTTGTTGTAAAAATAATGCATCTTCTTGAGGAAGTGGGCTGTTGTCATAAATAAATAAGTGCAATTCGGGATGATTTACCACTTCTTTTAATAACAAATAATTCGGCGTATCAGCCATTTTCATTTGATATAAGACGATGACTACCGCTAATCTTTGACTCATTAAAAGAACCTCCAGCCCCATTTGTTAAAAAATTTTCCCATTGATTGCATAAAGATTTTAAACAATTTTCGACTTTTATGGGCGCCCTTTTCATACATGTGAACAACCGTTTCAAAAGGCGTATAGAGAATCCGATAGCCTGCTTTGCCAAAACGTAAACATAAATCGTTGTCTTCAAAGTACATGAAGAAACGTTCATCGAACCCACCAATTTCAACGAATTTTTCACGATCAATCAACATAAAACAGCCTGAGCCCATTTTAATATCCGTTGTTTCTGTATCCGACAAATCGCGACATTCATAAATACTCAAACGTTTATCAAAAATTTTCTTTACAAATTGAAAGGGAATAAAACGTAACATATAATCGAAGACATCTAATTTTTGACGAACTAAATATTGCGTCGTGCCATCTTCATTTAACACTTTAGGGCTAACGACTGCAATGTTCTTATCTATTTTGATACGGTCTAATAGACGATCAAGCACGTCTTTAGTAACCAAAACATCGGGATTAAAAATAATTGCATATTTTGTCGAAGCATTGAATAACACTTGATTATGACCATGACCAAACCCTTGATTTTCTTCAGCGCGATGGATAGTAATAAATGGTTCATATGTTGTTAATTTTTCAAGATACGCTGTTTCAGAATGATTGTCATAGATATGAATATCATAAATACTATCAGTACCTAGTTCAGCTTTTAATTGGTCTAGTACATTAAAAATGTAACGACTATTATAAGTGACAATCGAGATTGTTACCATTTCTTGCATGCTCATTTCTCCTTACTACTGAAACATCGTCTTAAAAAAAAAGCATATGTTTCACACATATACTTTTTTAAGTTTAATGGAATTATATCATAGGTTTACGCTCTCGCAAAGCAACCTAAAGATTTCTTTACTTTCTCTTAGAATGCTTGCCAAGTCGCTTTTTCATTTGCTCCTGACGATATTCACGATTCCCTAAAATCCGTAACAAATACATCAACGGTTGATGCCCTTCGCCAACTAGACCGATTAATTCAATAAATAATTCTAAGCCAATTAAACAAAAGACAATTAATAAAATTGATGCTACTGTACTTGAATAGCTGAACAATAAAGAAACAAAGGAAAAAACTAACGCTAACGCATAAATAGTCATGACCGCCCCTTTATGGGTAAAACCTAAAGATAACAAGCGGTGATGCAAATGCATTTTATCTGCTGAGGAAATGGGCTTCTTGTTCAATAGCCGTCGAATAATTGCATAAACCGTATCCGTAATTGGCACACCTAAAATCACCATTGGCGTAATTACCGTAATAAACGTGGCATTTTTTAAGCCCTGTAACGACATTACCGCAATCATAAACCCGAGGAATAACGCCCCAGTATCTCCTAGAAATATTTTAGCTGGATAAAAATTGTATGGGAAAAATCCCGCAATGCTCGCAACTAAAATAAAAATAACAATTGGAATATAGACCGTTTTAGCATGTAGGAAAAAATACCCTGTAATACCAATCGTGGTTAATCCAATAATGGATACGCCTGATGCTAAACCATCCAAACCATCAATTAAATTTACTGCATTTGTAATCGCTAAAATCCACAATAAAGTTAGTGGTAAACTAAACCAGCGCAAATCAATCATTCCAACGACTGGCAACGTCACAAAATCTATCCGAATTCCAGCAACAAAATAAATAACTAATGCTGCTAACAAAATACCGATTGTTTTTTTCATTGGAGTAATCTCTTTAATATCATCAATGAGGCCTGTCAAAACAACCATTCCACCAGCCAAAATAATCGGCCAAATATAATCTTGTGGGATAATCGAACGAAAAATCAATAAACATGAACCAGCAAAAGCAATATAGATTGCAAGTCCTCCTGCTGTAGGCATATTTTTGGTATTGATTCGTCGCTCTCCTGGTGCATCATAGGCGCCAATCCGAAACGCTAGAAGCTTAACAAGTGGTGTTAATAGCAAAGATAAGATAAATGTCATGAATAAACGTATCAAAACTTCATAAATAAATAGTGACATAGTCGAACCCACTTTCTTCTCGTTCAGGGTATATTATACCGTAAACTGAAGCATTTACAAGCTGAAACATGTGTTCTGGCAACGGTTTAGACTTTTTTAAAGAAATCCATTTATTTTTTCTTTTTAAACCATCTAAACAAGCGTTGTTCAAAACTTGGTTGTTTTTTTTCTTTATCTCCAGATAAGTATTCATCGACAACAGCGTTGACAATTGCTCCTAAAATAATAATCGTGGCAGCAAAATTCAGCCATAACATCAAGATGATAAAACTCCCGATGATTTGATAACTTGCGATTCTAGAACTAAAATATTTTACGTACAAACCAAAAATTTGTGATAATAGCATCCAACCGACTGTCGAAAAAATAGCCCCTGGCAAAATAGAACGTAACGATAATTTCCGATTAGGAACGACCGCATAAATCAAACACATAATCACTAATAAAACAACGGTCGTTAACGGCCATTTTAACGCTTGGAAAGTATCGATCACAGATGTTGAGTAATGGAAAATTGGTTGCAGTAATTCAATAATGTACTGACCCAGACCTAAAATTACTACTACACCAACAATCGCTACCATAAATAACAAAATAACTAAAAATGAGACCACTCTTACGAGAATAAAATTTTTCCTTTGTTCGACACCAAAAGCTTTATTCATCGCATTTTGTAGTGCATTAATGCTTTGACTGGCACTCCAAAATGCTGCTAAAGCGGAAACAGAAAGCAACCCCCCTGAACGTTGAGTCAATAGTGAACGAATCGCTGGTTCTAAGTTCTTATAAACATCTTTCGGAATGGCCTCTGCAATATAAGGCAACACAGAATTAGGGTCGATTCTTAAATAAGGTAAGACATTGCCCACCGCAATCAGTAATGGAAACAGCGAGAGTAATAAATAATAGGCAACAACCACTGAGCTGTTGCCTATTTCGGCTGTGACCATGTGACTTTGCGTTGTCTCAATAAAACGCATCAAAGATTGATTCTTTTTGATGTTGTCGAGAAACTTCATCACACACTCTCCTTATTAATAAGTCAATTCTTCGCCTTGTGACGTTAAGATTCTTGGACCTTCTTTCGTAATCGCTAATGAATGTTCATATTGACAGCTTAGACCGCCATCTTCAGTATAAGCAGTCCAACCATTTGGGTCCATTTTCATGCGCCAAGTCCCTGTGTTAACCATTGGCTCAATGGTAATAACCATTCCTTCTTTTAAACGTAGTCCTTTACCTGCTTCACCATAGTGAGGAATCATTGGACTTTCATGAATAGTTGGGCCAATGCCATGACCTACAAAGTCGCGAACTACGCCATAGCCTTCCACTTCTACATACGTTTGAATTGCATGACCAATGTCGCCAATTCTATTTCCTACTTGTGCTTGGTCAATCCCAAGATATAGCGCTTTTTTGGTTACTTCCATCAAGCGATCAATTTCAGGTGTTGATTCACCCACGACATAAGACCAGCATGAATCAGAGATTGCGCCCTTTAAGTCGACACACATATCTACTTTGATTAGGTCGCCATCTTTTAATACTTTTTTACGAGGAAATCCGTGGCAGATTTCGTCGTTGATACTACAACAGGTAGCATATTTGTAGCCTTCATAGCCAATTTGAGCCGCCACGCCACCATGACTTTCAATAAAGTCTCTCACAAATACTTCAATATCCCAGCTTGTAATGCCAGGTTTAATAAACGTCCGTAAATGACGGTGAACATCCGCTAATAATTCCCCTGATTCATCCATCATTTCAATTTCTCGTGGTGATTTTAATGTAATCATACTATCTCTCCTAAACTTGTTTCATTCAAATTATTTTATCACATTTTTTGCAAAAAAGATTGTTCAAACACCAATTTTCAAAAAGTCCCTTAATAAAAGCACTCGCTAGTCTTTTATAAGAAATGCGCATCTGCTATAATAAGTGACAGAATTGTATGAGGGGGAAGAAAGTTTATGACGTTAGCTAAAATTGTGTATGCAAGCATGACTGGGAATACAGAAGAAATTGCCGACATTGTTGCAGAAGCATTTGAAGATTTAGAATTAGAGGTCGAAATTGATGAGTGTACGCAAGTCGATGCCGCTGATTTTGAAGAGGCCGATATCTGTGTAGTAGCTACATATACGTATGGCGATGGCGATTTACCTGATGAAATTGTCGACTTTTATGAAGACTTACAAGAGATTGATTTATCAGGAAAAATCTTCGGCGTTTGTGGTTCAGGAGACACGTTTTATGATGATTTTTGTAAATCGGTGGACGACTTCGAAGCAGTCTTTACTCAAATTGGGGCAAAAAAAGGCGCCGACAGTGTTAAAGTTGATCTAGCCGCTGAAGAAGACGACATCCAACGTTTAGAAGAATTTGCGAAAAAATTAGCAACTGCCGCAGAATAACTACGTTAAAATAAACAAAAAAAACACCAGAGAAAATGGCGATTTTCCATTTTTCTCTGGTGTTTTGATATTCCTAATTTAAAAATAAAATACTGTAATTTAAAGCTGCCGCAAA
Organism: Enterococcus sp. AZ050; assembly: GCF_051715085.1. NCBI lineage: Bacteria > Bacillati > Bacillota > Bacilli > Lactobacillales > Enterococcaceae > Enterococcus > Enterococcus sp. AZ050. Next base: position 715,742 of record NZ_JBIOTC010000001.1, read on the forward strand.
AGTAACCCAAAGAATATAAGGAATCATCAACCAGCCACGCGTTATTAATTTATAACGCAAGTAGTCCCACTGTTGAACTATTAATAATAGCCATAACAAAGAGATATCAATCACAGATACTAAATTATTTTGTAAAGAAAAAAAGAAAAATGTCCAGAAAAAGTTCGCAATAAATTGTAAAATAAATAGCGTAATCATCCGTTTTTTCTGTTGTTTATTTGGATGAACTAAGATGAAATAAAAAGTAATGCCCATAAAAATATACAACACCAACCATACCGGTCCAAATAACCAGCCTGGCGGAGCAAAACTTGGTAATCTCAACGCTTGATAATATTCTCTCGCATTTACTGAAAATAAGCCCGACAAGAGCCCTAGTCCGGTAATTCCTACAATACTTAGCCATAAACGCTTATCTTTCACTCGGTTCATGTTTTTTGCCCCTTTCTATTTCTCTTCTTTACTGTAGCATGGTTGCGAATAATCTACCATTAATACACTTAACAAAAAAAGACCGTTCTTTTAAGAAACAGTCTTTTGCTGTAACCTCACAGAAGTTATCAGCATGAGGTTACACTTTTTTTAATTTTTATAGGTCAATATCAATTGGTTCATCTCGTTCAAGAATTGCTTCAATACTATCTTTCATTAAATGAATGATTTGTTCTTCTGAAGGATGGATAATTCCAGAAGTCATCAATGCAGCCACACCAGTAGCGACCACCCATGTTCCCATGTGTAAAGAGTCAATTTGAACATCGTTTAAATTAGCATACTCAGGATCAGCTTTTACCGCTTCAGTAAAATAGTGATAAGAGAATTCTTGCATTTTTTTGCCGCCACCATATTCTTCTAAATAAAGCGCACGATATAACTTACTTTCACTTGTCGCAAAATGAATATAGTTTAAAGCCAAATCAACAATTGTATTCCCGGTATGTTTTACTGGAAATACTTCTTTCGCTAAGTATTTATGAATTTTTTGGAATAAAGCATCGCGTAAATCATCCATGTTTTTAAATTCCAAATAAATCGGTTGGGTGGAACATTTCATTTTATTAGCAATATTACGTGCAGTGAACTTCGAAAATCCTTCAGTGGCGACTACTTCATAGGCAGCTGTTAAAATCTGCTCTTTCGTAATGGTTTTTTTTCTTGCCATAATTCCCTATCCCCTTTATTCATTCATATACAACGCTTCCAAATAAATGCTTATGGTTATTGTAACACGATTTTTCTATTATGCAAAATTAGAACAACTCTTTGTACAAAAGTTCACTGAGCGGGAGCACGACAACTTTTACCCCGACTTAAAATAACAGTTGATAAAGGCTTTATTTCGTTGAGTTCCCTGCTCTTCCGTGTTATGATATGAGCAGTCATTACCCATCAAAATGAAGGAGGAATCACGAATGACCTTAGAGAATTTTAATGAAAATCTAAAGAAATATGCACGTTTAATTGCTGAAACGGGTGTCAATGTTCAGGACAATCATACGGTTGTTTTACAAATCAGTGTCGATCAAGCGCCCCTTGCCCGCTTAATTACGGAAGAAGCTTATCGCTTAGGCGCGGCCGAAGTAATTGTTCAATGGAGCGACGAAACCATTCAACGTGAATTTTTAGCTCATGCTGCAACTGATCGTATTGAAAATGTTCCTCAATATAAAATTGATCAAACCGATGATTGGATTGTCAAAGGCGCAAGCCGAATTAGCGTGGTTTCTTCTAATCCTGATGCATTAGCTGGCGTGGATGCACAACGTGTAGCAGCTTTCCAAGCGGCTAATGGGAAAGCATTGGTCAACCTACGAAAAGCAACGCAAGCCAACAAAGTAAGTTGGACTGTTGTAGCTGCTGCTAGTGAAGGCTGGGCAGCTAAAGTCTTTCCAGAATTAGCAACAAGTGAAGAACAAGTTGATGCACTTTGGAATGAAATTTTTAAAACAACACGAATTTATGAAGAAAACCCAGTCATTGCTTGGGATATCCATGATAAAAAATTACAAGAAAAAGCGGCTGAATTAAACGAACAACAATTTACTGCTTTACACTACACAGCTCCTGGGACAGATTTAACGATTGGTTTGCCTAAAAACCATTTATGGGAAGGCGCTGGTAGTTATAACGCGCGTGGAGAAGAATTCATGGCTAATATGCCAACAGAAGAAGTTTTCACCGCTCCAGATAGTCGCCGCGTTGATGGTTATGTCTCTAGTACAAAACCACTAAGTTATGCTGGCACAATCATTTCGGGCATGAAATTTACATTTAAAGATGGAAAAGTTGTTGACTTCTCAGCTGAACAAGGCGAAGAAGCATTGAAAAATCTCTTAGCTATTGATGAAGGTGCCAAACACTTAGGAGAAGTTGCTTTAGTGCCAGACCCTTCACCAATTTCACAATCCGGTTTGATTTTTTATAATACATTGTTCGATGAAAACGCCTCTAATCATTTAGCCTTTGGTTCGGCCTATGCCTTCAACTTACAAGGCGGCACGGAGATGAGCGAAGAAGAATTAGCTGAAGCTGGTTTAAATCGTAGCCAAACACATGTGGACTTTATGGTAGGATCTGACAAAATGAATATTGATGGCATTAAGGAAGACGGGACGATTGTTCCAGTTTTTAGAAATGGCGATTGGGCATAAATTTAAAAAGAAGCAAGCCGTTATTTTTTACGGCTTGCTTCTTTTTATTTCAAATAAAAAAAGGCTTCTCAGCCTTGATATGTTCCTTATTCAATCAGACACATGGCGGCACTTGCTTAGTGCTGCTTCCTTCCGGATCTGACACAATTCACTAGCCCGCCATTGTCCTAGCCTTTCGGCAAAACCTAGTATAACGTATTTTTATTCTTTTGACTAGTCTTTCTTTTGATTTTTTAAAAGTTTCTCTTCTTTTTTCTTTGCCCGTAACTTTTTAAAGAACTGAACTAGCAATAAGCGACACTCTTCTTCTAAAACGCCTGCTTCGACATAGGCCACATGATTGAAGCGTTCATCTTCTAATAAATTCATCAATGTGCCAGCAGTGCCTGCTTTAGGATCAGTTGCGCCATAATAAACTTCTGGAATTCGTGCTAAAAGCATCGCCCCACTACACATTGGACAAGGCTCTAAAGTTACAAATAATTGGGTTTCTTCTAGACGCCAATTTTCTATCCCGCGACACGCTTCTTGGATTGCATACATTTCTGCATGCGCCGTTGCTTCTTGCCGTGCTTCTCTCAGATTATGCCCGCGGCCAATAATTTTCCCTTGCCGAACAATTACAGCTCCAATAGGCACCTCAGCCAAACCTTCTGCTTTTTTCGCTTCTGCAATGGCTTCTCGCATAAAAAATTCTTTTTCTTCTTGTGTTAACGTTGTTTCTTTTTTTCCCAATTAATTTCCACCTTTCGGCTTTTTCCCACTAAACTTCTGTCTTGCTTCATGGTACAATAAATCAGTGAGGTGTGTCTATGATTATTGAAAATTTATCTCAGCTTTATCCCAAAGGCTATTTATCAAAAACAATTGGTTCCGAAGCCACCTATTCAATTCCTGTTGACGACCAATTTTTCATTGTGAATAAAGCTTTCTTAAGTATTAAAGAACAGCATTTGTTGGAAGCGCTTTTCCCAATTTCTGAAAACCCAACAATTACTGGTAACCATCCTTGGTTCAGTTACTTATTTCAACAGGCAAAATTACCTGCCGAAGGGACCTTTCGTATGTTGCAAATTCAAACGAATGTCACAAAAGAATTACAAGCTGAATGGCAATTTAATTTAACAAAGATGTTTCCAGATACAGTTGATTGTTTCAGTCCAAGTAATAATATGTATATTTTAGTTGAAGAACAGTCAAAAAATACCTTTCAACAAGAAGAAATTCAAGGGATTTTTTTAACATTAGATACAGACTTTGATTGCACTAGTGCTGTATTTGTTGGCAATTTTTATTCCTCTGAAGACATTCTCCGGCGTTGTTTCCATGAAGAACAACGTATTTTTTCAGAAGAACTTAATTCCTCTAGTCGGACGACTGTTTTTAGTTTAACCGATGTCGCCCTCCACTATTTTACCAAGGAAGCCATGAGTCAAAATATACTTGTTGAGTATTATCGTCGTTTATTAAATAAAGACACCGATATTCAGCCAATCATCAGCGCTTTGTGGAAAAATCAAGGCAATATCAGCTCCACTGCAAAAGATTTATTTATGCATCGAAATACTTTACACTATCGGTTGGAAAAGTTTTTTGAACAAACTGGCTTATCTTTAAAAAAAATGGATGATTTAATCTTTTGTTATTTGTTATTAAGAAAGTAGCACGTCCATTTTGTACTCGTATGTTTTTTATTCCCAATTAGAAAGTAGGCGTTCCAATGAAAATTACCGCATATGTCGCTAGTGCATTTAGTAAAAACCACGAAGGTGGCAACAAAGCAGGCGTTGTTTTTATGACACAGCCCTTAACGAGAACCCAAAAAATGGCCATCGCCAAAGAACTAGGATTTGCAGAAACTGCTTTTATTTCAGACTCAAAGATTGCTGATTTCCGCCTTGAATATTTTACACCAAAAGAAGAAGTCGACTTATGTGGCCACGCGACAATTGGCGCTTTCACCATTATGAAGCACTTAAATAAATTATTGCAAACAGAATATACAATCGAAACGAACAGCGGTTTGCTCGCAATCACGGCGAACGGTGAACAACTATTTATGGAACAAACTGTCCCAACTTTTTATGATACGCTCACTTTAGAAGAATTGAGCGGATGCTTTGATTTAAACGCAGTGGCAACTGCTTTTCCTATCCAGATTGTGTCAACGGGCCTAAAAGATATTTTGGTTCCCATTAAAAATGCGCAATTATTACTGGATTTACAACCAAACTTTGAAAAAATTAAGTTACTTAGTCAAAAGTATGGAGTTATTGGGATGCATCTTTTTGCTTTGTCTGAAGAAAATATCATTTGTAGGAATTTTGCGCCCCTTTATGACATCGATGAAGAAGCCGCTACTGGTACATCAAATGGTGCGTTAGCTTGTTATCTGCACCATCACCAAATTTTACAAAAAACCAATTACACCTTTGCCCAAGGTTATACCTTAAACGCTCCTTCAGAAGTCTTAGTGCGTTTGAACACTACATCCCAAAAGACAATTGATCAAGTTTTAGTTGGTGGCAGAGGCTATTATGTTGAAACAAAAGAATTATTTTTATAAAAAAAAGATGGCCTAGGCCATCTTTTTTACTTCATTGCATCTTCAATAAATGTGAAAAAGCGTTCTTTTAAAGAATCTGTATTGTCTTTAACTTTTTCGCCATATTCAGCTAATTTTGAACCGCCATCTTTCACACGATCAACAACATTTAAAACAGAATCTAATTCATCATCGGATAAATCATCGACAATCGATAATAATTTTTGGTTTCCATCAAATTTATCGTCTACAAACTTTTTAACTTTATAACGATTGGAAACATGAGATACCTTCTTAATAATTTTTTCAGAAGCGATGACTGCAACAGAGACACTTGCAACTGCAGCAATGCTTAAACCGATACCAATTTTTGTTGATGCTTTCATTTCCTTCAGCTCCTCTGTTATTTTCTACTTTAATCATAACATATTATTACTTTTATGCGTAATAGAAAGACCTTTACTAGCACTTAGTCTCGTCGGTTGTTACCACCAAATAAAATAACCAAACGTAAAAGTTGTAAAAAGGTCGAAAGCGCTGCTGCTACGTAGGTAAGTGCAGCTGCAAAAAGAACTTTTCTGGCCATTGGGACTTCTTCTTCTGTTAATAACCCACCTTCAGAAAGAATACTTAATGCACGTCTAGACGCATTAAACTCCACCGGTAAAGTCACCAATTGAAAAATCAAGGCTAATGAAAAAGCCAAAATTCCAATGTTGATTAATGTTTGATTCCAACTAAATAAAACACCAATCAAAATTAGTGGAAAGGAGATGGTTGAGCCAATGTTGGCAACTGGAACAATGGCTGCACGAAGACGTAAAGGCACATAGTTCGTATGATCTTGTACCGCATGTCCGCATTCATGAGCCGCCACGCCAATAGCCGCGACCGATGTCGATTGAGCAGTGGCTTCGGATAAGCTCAACATTTTGTTTCCAGAATTATAATTGTCGGTTAAATCACCCGCAATTTGCTGAACTCCAACATCATTAATTTGTTCTTTTTGTAAAATATATTGTGCTGCCTGCGTGCCTGTAACATGTTTACTGCTTCGTACTTGATCATATTTACGAAAGGTACTGTTAACATATGCGGAGGCCGCACCAGAAATCGCAATTCCAATAATTACCAATATATAGGTTGGATCGATTCCAAAATAAAAGGGCATCATTGTCCTCTACCTCCATCTTTTTTTCTTTATTGTAGCATGATAGTGGAAAAAAGGGAGCGACAAACGTTGTCTTTTGTTTAAAAAAATGATGAATTTTTCAAGAAAGTACCAAAACTAACAAAAGTGTCACTCAATTAACGGAAAAAAATATGGCAAATTTTCTAAAAAAAAGGCATACTATTCCTTGAGGTGAGGAAAATGAAAACATTACTAAAAATATTAATCCCCTTAGTCATTTTAGCCGGTGGTAGCTGGGGCGTTTATAATTACTATTACGGCGGAGAAGCCTATTATACACAAATCACAACATCTGGTGAAAAGAAAGATGAAAAATCAGATTCTGGTGAACCAACGACCATGTATTACTATCAACAACCTGCGTTTAATAAAAACGGCGAAGAAAAGACCGTGGAATTAAATGAATACCGTGATCAACCTTTACGTATGAAAGCCTATCTAAAATTGAAAGTCAATCCCCGTAAAGGCGTGATCAGTTGGAATGAAGTGACAGAAAAAGAAGTCCCTGAAAAAGCTTTAGAAAAATTAAAATAAAGAAAAAACCGTTGGCAAACGACCAACGGTTTTTTCTTTATAATTGATTACTAATTTTTTCGATATTTTTTAGCATAATGGACACTGTGCCATCTGGATTATTGACGAATTCAATTAAATCGCCATTGCGGTAAACATCTAACGGAACAATTAATTCAATACCGTTATCCATTTTTAACTTTTGTTTGCCAAATTTCTTTTCAGAAATTTCGCGAGATTCTCTGACTGGCGGTGTTTTGTCGACAAACTTCGATTCATTCACTTCTTCTTGGTAAGCTAATTTAGCTGATACATTTTCTTTAAACACTTGCTCAGCAATCTGCTCATTGTCAATCGTCCCCGTTTCCTCAATGCTATCATACACCGCTTCTTTTACAGAAGCCATTAGTTCAAACTCATCTTCGTTAAATTTCTTTCCAATGCGTTTGACTGCTTTTTTAATTTCTTTGATATTTTCTTCCATGGAAGGCGCCGCTTGCGTCTCAATCACTTTTTCAGAGAAATACCAGATTTTTTCTCCTGAAAATTCATATCTTTTCTCTAGTAATTCAAATGCTAATGTATCTAAGTCAACCGTAATCCCTTCATCTGGTTTTTGTGATTTTGAAGACAAAATTGCTCGGTTGATAATCAGTTTGTTATAAACAGATTCTTCTTCATAGTCGACGTAATGCGTGTAACTTTCTTTATAGTTTAATTTAATCATTGCGACATGTAACACCGTATCTAATTCATATAAAATGAACAAAATATCAGCACTAGGCGCATCTTCGCTTCCTGAATAAACATCATACCAATGTTGGGTAACTTCTTGGCTTTTCTTCACAAAATCACTAGGAATCCCACGTAACGTGTCAACAAAGGAACTATTTTCCGCCAATGTTCCAGTCTTTGTTTGTGCAGTCGAAAGTTTTGAAATTTTTGCAGTTAAATACGTTCGAATATACTCGGTCGTTAAATCTAGTTCCTTTTCAGAGAAAACCGGCGTCCCAGTTTCTCGATCAATAATGTGTAAAATTGCTTTTTTTAAATAAATATCCATTTTTACGATCTCCTTTTCTCAACCTTTTTAGTCTAACTGAAAGAGAGAAAAAAGCCAATAGTTTCTATAAAAAGAAGAAGAATTCGTAGACAAATGTCTACAAATTCTTCTTTACTTCAAAAAGCGATTACCCTTCTTCGCTGTATAACATCCCTGTTGCTTCATCAACTGGATCGACTTTATTAAAGATGCCTTTCTTTCTGAAAATATAAGTTAAGCCCATTGGTACGATAATAGCAATCACCATTGCGCCTAAAAATGGCAAGTAATATTGTGGCACAATAGATAAAATTCCTGGCAAGCCACCGACGCCGATACTTGTCGCACGAACGCCCATTAAAGTGGCAAACATTCCTGCCATTGCCGAACCAATCATGCCCGCAACAAATGGATAAACATATTATAAGTTGGTTGACTGAAAGTCAGCAATCAACTGTAAATCAATCGCATTACTCATATGATGCAACCCAGTGATGACTAATGGTGCGTACATAAAGCCAAAGACGGCACCAAATAACCAATTAAATGTTGACGTTAATCCTGCATTTACGATATCAGAGACCCAACTACCAATCGTCCAACCGATTGGCCCTAAAATGACATGTGCAGCCAATACTGTTGGTACTAAAGCAAACAATGGGACAAAAATCATTGAAATTGCTTGAGGAATCACTTTTCTAAAGAAAATTTCAAGATAGGCAAGCAAGAAGCCGGCTAACATAGCTGGGATAACTTGCGCTTGATAACCAATCATGTTAACTTGAGCAAACCCAAAATCCCAGAAAGGAATTTCTGCTGCTTTAGTCGTCGCAACTGAATAAGCATTCAGAAGTTGTGGTGAGACTAATGTAATCCCTAGGACAATCCCCAAGATTTGTGTGGTTCCCATTTTCTTCGTAATACTCCACGTAATCCCAACTGGCAAGAAGTGGAAAATTGCTTCGCCGATTAACCATAAGAATGAATTGACCCCATTCCAAAATTGAGAAACTTCCACGATTGTTTGACCATCAAGAAAGCCAAATGGAACCCCTTCCAAAATATTGCGGAATCCTAAAATCAATCCCCCGATAACAAGTGCAGGAATTAATGGTGTAAAAATCTCAGCTAAAACAGAAACAACTCGTTGAACAGGACTCAAATTACTTTTGGCAGCTGCTTTCCCTTCTTCTTTTGAAACCCCTTCTAAACCGGAAATTGCAGAAAAATCATTATAAAATTGTGGGACTTCATTCCCAATAATTACTTGAAACTGTCCAGCATTTGTAAAGGTTCCTTTTACAGAAGGAATATCTTCAATCACAGGTACATCCGCTTTTTTTGGATCTTTTAATACAAAACGCATTCGAGTTGCACAATGAGAAACAGCTGAAATATTCTCTTTGCCTCCTACTGCTTTCAACAACTGCTGTGCATCGCTTTGAAACTTACCCATTTTACATTCCCCTCTCAAACTTGTATATACAATTAAGTTGTATATACATCATACTTGATTATTCTTTTTTTGGCAAGCGCTTTCTTTCAAAAAAATAATTTTATTTTTTTACAAATCCCTTGTCTTTTCTTAAAGAGTCAAACAGAACGCTTTTTTAGCTGCTTCTTTATTGCTATACTACAGAGGGAAAAAACGAAAAGGAGTATGAAAAATGTTTTTTAAAGAAATTCATCATGTGGCAATCAATGCCTCAAATTATCAAGCAACTAAAAATTTTTATGTCGAAAAGTTGGGCTTTGAAGTTCTTCGCGAAAATCATCGTCCCGAAAAAAACGATATTAAATTAGATTTAAAATTAGGCAGCCAAGAATTGGAAATTTTCATTTCTGATCAATTTCCAGCTCGCCCCTCTTATCCTGAAGCTTTAGGATTACGTCATTTAGCTTTTAAAGTTGAACGTATTGAAGAAGTGATTGCTTTTTTAAATGAGCAAGGAATTGAAACAGAACCGCTACGAGTAGATGATTTTACGGGTAAAAAAATGACCTTCTTTTTTGATCCAGATGGACTACCTTTAGAACTTCATGAATAATAAATAAAGGAGAGAAACAAAATGAAAGATACCTTTCGCTTAGAAAACCAGACGATTTATTTTGGTACAGAACGGGCAATTTCAGCCAGCCCTCAAACGATTTGGCGCTACTTAACTGAGACAGACAAACTAAAACAATGGTTTCCAGAATTAGAGATTGGTGAATTAGGTGTTAACGGGTTTTGGCGGTTTATTCTGCCCGATTTTGAAGAAACAATGCCTTTCACTGATTATGCAGAGGACAAATATCTGGGCGTGACTTGGGATACTGGTATCATCTATTTTGACTTAAAAGAACAAGCACCTCATCAGACCCTGTTAGTCTTTTCAGAATCTCTCCCAGAAAATTTTACAACACCTCGCCATAAAGATATCGCTGGTTGGTCAATTGTTCTCAACCGCTTGAAGCAAGTAGTTGAAACCCCTGATGCAGCACCAGAAAAAATAGATTTTCCGCAAATAGAAAATCATTACTTGGAAAAATTAACGAATTTAGAAAATTAAAAAGTGTGGCACAACAGGTAAATAACCCTCTGTGCCACACTTTTTAAAAACGTAAAATACGCTGATAAACAAATAAACCTAAATCAATTAAGCAAACAACAAAAATTGCCAATAATACAAAAGAGACCCGCAACTCTGCGGCATACATCCCTCGTAAACTAATTGTTGCCAAACATAACCCAAAAATCGTTGCCATTGTCACTTGTAACACGGTTCCTGGTTTTAGGGCATAAACAAAGATGCCAATCAAACTAGAAACAACGAGGTGTGTCAGTGGCAATTGAAGCCAATTGACAACAAACAGACTAAGGAAACATCCTAAAAGAGTCCCCCAAAAACGTGTCTTAATACGCGTGTTCATTTCTGCTTTCACTGGATGCAAGAGTAGAAAAACATTCATCGGAATCCAAATTATTTTAATGCCTCCTACACTCCACATTAAAATAAAACTCAGCGTAATGGTGAAACTCATACGAATAGCTAAACGAAATCGTTGCACCCTTTCGTCAGGACTTTCTAAAAATTGTTTGAAACTTGTGATCCCAAAAAAAGTCTGTTGTAAGTCGTGCCAGAAATTAATAACCGCCAATTTTTGTTGTTTCATATTTAATTGAATGCTTTTATGGCCTCTACTCTTTAAGCTGGCTAACTGACTTAATCCTGTTTGCCACCAAGCGTTTAGTGTTAAAGCCAATAAAAAAAGACCAATTAAAAAGGCCACAACTTGAGATTGCATCAAAAATGTATTTCCTTTAACCTGGATTAACTGACAAAACGTAAACATCATCAAATAACTATGATACCGCATGGGTGTCGCAGATGAATAAAATAAATAAACAATTAAAAATGTCACACTACTATTTAAAATAATAGACTAGCTAAAGGAACTACTAGCTATAAATGCTAAAAAACTGATCACAAATTGCCTGATACTCATTTTGAGCAGCGCTACAAACGAATAATCTTTTTTATAGTTAATTTTAAACATAATAGTAAATACAGGCACCATAATTAAATAGCTTGGGGAAAATAAAAAATCCAATGTATAAAAACTAACCAAAAAAAAGGCGATGACTGGGAAAATGGCCCAAACATACGCAAAAAATTGCTGACTTTTTGTACTAAAAAAATAAATAACAATCACTCCAATATCGATTCCTTATCCATTGTAACATGCTTGTCAATTCCCTCTCCAAATTGAATATACCAATTCGTTAAAAATAAATAAAAAAGCGAATAAATACGCTTTCATTTATCGTTTTTTGTGCTATAATCAGCCTATATGATATATCATTTAAAACAAAGGAGCTACTTTCATGAATATTCAAGCGATTGATACGCGACACGGAACTGCCAACCAACATAGTTTTTCAAATGGAAATTGTCTACCCTATACTGGCGTGCCATTTGGGATGAATTTTTACGCCCCGCAAACAACTGACCAAAAAGGCAGCTGGTGGTTTCATCCAGAAGATCGAACATTTCAAGGCTATCGAGTAACGCATCAACCAAGTCCTTGGATGGGTGATTTTAGCCATTTATTAATGACCCCTGTCAGTGGTTCATTGTCGGAACTTTCTTTATTCCATGCCCAAAGTTCTTATCGTCCAGAAGAAAGTCTTTTTTCTCCTGTCGAAATTAACTTAACTCAATTACGCTATCAAATAACTTCTCAATTAATCCCAAGCATGTATGGTGGTATCTTAACCATTGATTATCAACAAAAAGATAATCACTTACTACTAACTCTGCCTGGACGTTATCAAGTAAAACAATTAGATAACCATCAAGTGGCTGTAAAAGTCATCAACTATTCTGGTTGTGAAGATCCAGATTTTAGTTTTTATTTCGTGCTTCATTTTGAACAGCCTTTAACCAAATGGTTTGCTCCTTCTTCAGGCGAAGATGGCAAAATCCTTCTTTCTTTTGGAAATATTGCTCAACAAGTTGTTCATTTTAGTAGTTCATTTATTTCTGAAAAACAAGCGCAGTTAAATTTAGCGCGAGAAATCTCTTTGCGTTCTACTGAGATGCTGCAACAAGGAATCGCAGATTGGCATAATTATTTCGATCGCCTTAAAGTAACGCATGAAAACCCTGAACATACTAAAACGTTTTATCATACACTGTATCGAACATTCCTATTTCCGCAAACCTTTTATGAATTGGACGAAAATCAGCAGCCGATTCATTATGATACGTTCTCGCAAACGGTTCGTCCTGGTGTACTATATACCAATAATGGCTTTTGGGATACTTACAAAACGGTCTACCCATTGTTCTCACTCATTGCTCAAGAAAAATACGAAGAGATGCTAGAAGGCTTTTTAAATAGTTACAACGAAACAGGTTTCTTGCCAAAATGGTTATCTCCAGATGAGCGTGGTTTAATGCCCGGCACCTTGATTGATGCTGTCATTGCTGATGCCGCCGTGAAAAAGATTCGTCCTGACTTGATGCCTCAGTTCCTAGAAGCGATGAAAAAAGGCGCTACACAACAAAGCGAACGAGAAAATTATGGACGTCAAGGAACTCTGGATTATCTAAAATATGGCTATGTTCCTTCAACCTATCATGAATCTGTCAATCATACCTTAGACTATGCGTACAGTGATTTCTGTATTTCGCAAGTTGCAAAAACATTGAATGATTCAGAGACCGCAACGTTTTATCGTCAACAAGCCTTGAATTATCAACAACTTTTTAATCCTGAAACTGGCTTTATGCAAGCAAAGGATACTGAAGGCAATTTCCGTCCTGACTTTTTAGATATTCGTTGGGGCAAAGATTACGCCGAAGGAAGTGCTTGGCAATCAAGTTTTGCGGTCTATCAAGATTTTGCAGGTTTGATTAAGCTATATGGTAGCGAGTTAGCTTTCGAAAAAAAATTAATTCAGCTCTGCAATCAAGCACCTAACTTTAACGTTGAAGGCTATGGTTTTGAAATTCATGAAATGAGTGAAATGGCGGCAATTGATTTTGGTCAATTAGCCATCTCAAATCAACCAAGTTTCCATTATCCGTTTCTATTCAGCTACATCGGCAAACCAGAGATGGCTCAACCACTTTTAAAACAACTAATGCAAACATTTGATGCTTCACCAACTGGCTATCCAGGTGATGAAGACAATGGTAGCATGTCTGCTTGGTATATTTTTAATAGCTTAGGCTTTTATCCCGTCACACCAGGAACTGGTGAATATGTAATCGGGATGCCTTTAGTCCAGACGGCGGAAGTAAAACTGTCAAATGGTAAACAATTAACCATTCAGACATCACCAAACAAAGTCCAACAACAATTTATTCATGAAATTCAGTTAAACCAAGAAAAACATACTGCGCCTTATTTTACTCATCAAGAACTATTAAACGGCGGGACTTTAGATTATCAATTAGGGATTGTCCCGAATCCACAAAACACAGCAGAACGACCGTTTTCATTAAGTACAGAAAAATAATAAAAAGAAAGATGTTCATAAAAATTGAACATCTTTCTTTTTATTCTTCGACACCTGCGTAATTTGATTGGTATTGCTCTCGAAATTCTTTTGGCGTAATTCCATTTAATTTTTTAAACATTTTTGAAAAGTAGTTGGTATTGTTAAATCCTACTTTTTCTGAAATTTCGTTGATTGTATCATCCGTGTACAATAATAATTTCTGGGCATGCTTGGTACGCACTTGATTCAAATATTGAGAAAAACTCCGCTTGGTTTCTTTTTTGAAAATTTGGCCTAAATAACTAGGATTCAAATGAAGCTCATCCGCCACCGTTTTTAAGTTTAATTCTTCTAAATAGCCTTGTTCAATTCTTTCTACAGCTTGGCTAACACTTTCTGAATATTTTTTTATTTTAGGTTTATTTTTCACTTCTGCCAAGACTTGCTGCATTAACGCATACAGTGTATTAAGATTGTTGCTGGCTCGAATTTCTTCCACGATTTTTTCATAGTTTTCTTCTAACACAGTTGGATACTGACGGGAAATATCTGAAAAAAGTAAGAAGACTACATAGCGTACATATTCTGGCGTAGCGTGTTGTTGACTTAACTGATTGAAAATGGCATCTAATTCCCGTTGAATGGTCTGCATATCCCCAATCATCAAGGCTTGGTTAAACGCTAGAAAAGTAAAATCTTCTGCCGAACGATTCATTTGTTCTTTTTGATTATTTGGCAGAAATTCTTGATAGAACGTTTCAATTGCTTGCAACTGTTTTACTTTCTCATAACTTTCATAAACCGTTTCCCATTCATTGACAGATTCCCCTACAAAAATCTGACCTTGACCAGCTAGAATCGCTTCAATTTCACGAATAAATAAGAACGCTTCTTGTCTAGCCCCTTTATAGATAAGTAACAATTGGTGGTACGTACTCATCCAACTTTCAATGAATAACAGTTGACCTTTTTTCATAAATAGTTCCTTGATTGTTTCTAAAAATGGCATCTCAGCTTCAACCAATAAAACGGTAAAATCACCTGGTTTTATAGTCGTAAATTGCTGCATTAACTCTTCGTATTCCCCTTCGCTGATTTCATCATTAAGCCAACGCATCAAGCCATTTTCTAGATATAGACGCACGCGGGCATGGGATTTTTTTTGTTGGTCCAATTCTATTTTAATTCTCTGGATATTGGCTAATAGTTCTTGCTTATTGACTGGTTTCAAAAGATAATCTTGGACCTGTAAAGCCATGCCTTTTTTGACGTAATCAAACTCTTGATAACCTGATAAAATTAAACTAATAAATTGATGTCCTTTTTTCTTTGCTTGCTCAATTAATTCGATCCCACTCATTTCCGGCATCGTAATATCTGTTAATAAAACATCAATGGATTCTGTTTCTAAAAAAGCCAATGCTTCTTGCGCACTACGCGCTGTTTTAACAATTTCAAAGCCTAACTCTTGCCAAGGAATAATCCATTTTAAGCCTTCTAAAATCATATATTCATCATCAACAAACATCACTCGATACATCTTTTCACCCCTTATGCTACAAACGAAAGACGAATTGTCGTCCCTTCTCCTTCTTTCCCTTCAATGGTTAAACCATAACTCTCCCCAAAAAAGCGTTGTAAACGTTCATGAACATTTCTTAATCCAATGGATTGTTCCGTTTCTATTTCTGTTTGATTTAAACGTTCGCGAATTTCCTCTAACCGATTGGCGGTAATTCCTTTTCCATTATCCACAACAGCCACAATAATTTTTTCGCCTTCTCGGTAGGCGTGGACCTTGATAGCATTGTCTTGTCGTTGATAGTCAATTCCATGCACAAAATAATTTTCGACAAGCGGCTGAATGATGAACTTAGGAATTTCAACATCAGCAATTGTTTCTTCTATTTCGAACTTATAGGCAAATTGGTCGGGATAACGCATTTGATACAAATACACATATTTTTCGCAAAATGAGATTTCCTCTGCCAAGGTCGTGGTTTTTTCTTGGTTAATATTATTCCTAAGTAACGTTGAAAAAGCATAGACAACATCAGCTAGTTCTTCTTGTTGCCGACTCAAGGCATACATACGAATATATTCCAACGTATTATAAAGAAAATGAGGATTAATTTGCGACTGTAACGCTCTCATGTGAGCATCGCGTTGCTTAATTTCTAAAGTATAAATATCGTGAATGTATTGATCTAAACTGTCTACCATAAAATTAATCGCGGAAGCAATATCATTCAACTCTTCCTGAACTTGATTCGTGTCAATTCGTTCTTTTAAATTGCCATCGCCAATGGCTCGTGTCGCTTCTAAAATTAATTGGACTTGTTGAGAATAGCGTTTAAATAGGCGGTTTAAGCCCACTAATAAAATAACAATCAAAAGTAACCCAATCCCTAAAATGGCTGCATAATTCATAAACAATTGTTGAAATAAGACTCGGCGGCTTGTTAATAAGAGAATGGTACTCCGGCCACTGCTTTCTATTTCCGTAATATCGTAGCGATTATGAAAAACCTGTTGAATGTCACTATCGGTGTGCATTCTTTTATCTAGTTGCCGCTCTTCTTCTTTGGTAAATTGTGCTTTTTCAGAAAAAATTTGATTCCCAGCACTATCATAGATAAACGCATTAATACCTGATTTTTTCAATAAGTCTGCTTGGTTGCCTAGCAACTCTTGACTTGAAAACACAGTGTACAACTCTCCCAACGGTTGTCCTGTATAAGGATCGGAGATAATTCGCATTAGTTGAAAGCCATGTTTTTTAATTGATGACATATCCATTTTTTTCCCATTTGTAGCTGTGCGATTGGCGAACAAAACCTGATCAAATTCATCTAAGCGAATAATCACTTCTTCTAAGTCAGGAAAGGTGCTAAATAATGTACTTAAATTATTTCCAAAGTGGGTACTGACCCGATCTTCCGACCATTGACTGTAAGTATAGTCAAAATACTCAGGAGGAGAAAGTTCCATATATTTTCGCATGTTTTCAATTTTACTTGCAGAGCCAGCTAATTCATTAATCATATTTGTCGCCGCATTATTTTTATTCGTTACATAGCTGTCAATTTGGGAAACGGCGTTATTTTTTTGTGAATCAATTGATAAGTTAATTGTATAAGTAACATAAACGCACAAAGCAGCCACCGTTAACAAAATAATACTTGTTAACAGTAGACTGTATTTTTGTACTAATCGATTTAATAAATATTTTTTTTTAAACAGTTTTTTGAAGATTTGCTTCATTTTGTTCCAACTTTCCATCAATAAACTGGCGATTTTTGCGCGTGACATAGGCACACCACATCATAATTAAGGCAAACGAAGCAAATAGTAGCAGTCCTTTCATTTTCCAAGTTAAAGCAACGATACTAATTACACCGAATAAGACTTTAAAAAATACACCGAGGTTTAAAAAGATACTGATAAATGAAAGCTTCATTAAATCAATAGTTGAGATAAAATAGCTTCCTTCATATAGTAGCATATAAATGTAAAAAATAACGAGTATTAGGGAAACAAAAAATAAAATAAATGTAATAATTAACCACATTATTCCGGTAAATTGAACGGCTAAATAAATATTATAAAAAACAAATCCTAAAGTGAAGAGAAAAAGTAAAAAATAACAGTTACTTCTTTTAAAATGTGCTTTCCATGATTCAAATGCTCGTTTAACGGTGATTGCTTGATAATTCATGCCCTCTTCCAAAATGAAATCAGTCATCATTTGGAGTGCTGGGCCAACACCAAAAATAATCCCTCCAGCTAAACTAAATAAAACAAACAGTAAATTTAGTTTGATTACTGTCCAGGAAAGGTAAAACAACCGCTGAATCCCTGTACTTTCCATCTTCCTCTTCCTTTCTATTATGTAAAAGGCTGAGCCAAAAGCGCTCAGCTAATGCCTCAGCCTCCTGTGATTATTTTTGAGATTGGATATATTCGTCTAATTGTGTTTGCATTTCTTTTTGAACTTTATCCCAGCCAGCTGTTTTTAGGTCATCCATTAATTTTGAAAGTGTTTCTTCTGGATCAACAGTTCCTGTATTTAAGCTTGCTGCGTAACGATTCATAACTGTAGCAACGTTAGTGATTTCAGTTTTCACTTTATCATTTACAAAAGTAAAACCAAGAATTGGTGAATCTTTTGCTTCTTCGATGCTCTTATCACGTTCTTTAACCATGTCTTCAGTGACAGATTCTTCTGGCCAAATGATTAAGTTGTTTCCTGTGTTCCAAGCACTCAAATGAGTTGTTGGTGTGTAATCTTTCAATAATTTCACGCGATCATCGCCAACTTTTTCATATTGTTTGCCTTCTTCACCATAAACAAGTCCGTTTAACAATTCTGGATTGCTGTTTAATAAGCCTAGCAATTCAACAGATTTTTCTTTGTTTTTAGACGTGTTTGCAACAACATAGTTAGCCATTTGCGCTTGTGATGTTGTTTTTAATGGTTCTGTTAGTGGGCGAGAAACAAGTGGTTTGCCAGCAGCTTGTGTTAAGATTGTATCACCATAATCCATAGGTCCTTGTGTTTCTTGACGCATGAACCAAGTATTGGTATTTAAGTCATATGGTGTTGTACTTGTAGCAGCATCTGTTGGAATCAAGCCATCTTTATACCATTGATGTAAGACTTTTAAGTTATTAATCATGTCTTTGTCGGCATATTGGTTAATAATTTTTGGTGAGCCATTATCAGTTGTTTTTACTGCAAATGGATATTGGTTACCAATAGGGAAGTCATAATTACCTGTTGCAAAGAATGTTTGGCCGATAGCAAAAGCAGCAATATTTGGTTCTTTTTTATGGAATTCTTTTAGAACTTCCGTTGCACTTTCATAACTACCATCGACTTTACTAATATCTAAATTGTATTTATCGACATATTCTTTATTAAAAGTTAAAACTTGTTGACCGTAAGAGTTACCTAAAATTGGGAACGCATACAGTTTTCCATTGATCGTATTTCCTTTAATATAGTTATCTGGCAATTGATCATAGGCTTCTTTGGCATATTTAGGTGCTAAATCAGTTAAATCAGCATAGGCGCCTTTTTGTGCATTCGTTGCATAATTTTGTGCTAATGAAATATCATAGCTTTCACCAGAAGCAACGATTGTTGACATTTTTTGGTCCCAATCGCCCCAACCAACAAATTCCATTTTTAATTTTGCCCCAATTTTTTTCTCGATAATCTTATTCGCATTATCGATTAATTGGTCATAATTATCTGGTTTGTCCCCAACACGATACATTAATAACGTTGGTGTACTATCATCACCTTTTGACGCTGCATCTTTTGAAGATTTACCGCACGCGCTTAATCCTACAGCTAAAGCTGCTGCGCCAGCTACGGCTAATCCTTTTTGCCATTTTTTCATTCCTTATTTCCTCCTGTACAATTTTATTCTTTCACGCCGCCGATTGTTAAACCACCCACGAAATATTTTTGGAAGAATGGGTAAGTTAACGCAATTGGTAACGTAGATAAGACAACAATCGCCATTCGAGCCGATTCACTTGGTAGAACGCCTAACCCTTCTTGTGCTGCTGCACCCATATCCGTACTTCTTGATAAGAACTCTAAGTTGTTTTGAATTTTCATCAATAAATACTGTAATGGTACCAAGGTATCTTTTTGAATGTAAAGTAACGCATTGAACCAATCGTTCCAATAACCCAAAGCCGCAAACAAACTAATTGTGGCAATCCCTGGAACGGCTAGCGGTAACACAATGCTGACAAAAATGCGCATTTCACTTGCGCCATCAATACGTGCTGATTCAATAATACTGTCAGGCACGGTTTTCTTGAAAAACGTTCGCATCACTAAAATATTAAATGGTCCTAAAGCTAAAGGCAAAATTAACGCCCAAATTGTATCTTTCAATTGCAATAAGTTTGTCATTACTAAATAGTTCGCAACCATCCCTGGTGAAAATAACATTGTAATTAAAGCAAACAATGTAAAGAATTTTTTAAATGGAAAGTTGGAACGAGAAATGACATAGGCATATAATGACGTCATTGTTGCATTGACAATCGTCCCTGTCACCGTAATGAAGACCGTTACCCCTAAGGCATGAATAATGCGTTGACTCATTGCCCCTTGGAAAATGTAACGATAGGCCTCCAATGAAAATTCTTTTGGCCAAAACCGATAGCCGTTTGCTGCTAATGATCCTTCACTTGTCAATGAAATCATAATAACAAAGAAAAACGGAACCACACAGGAAATAGCAAAAATAGCAATGACAATATTGAAAATCAAATTCGCTGTCGGGTTGAAGGATCGAACGTTAACGCTAGTGACTTTTTTCTTTTTCATAATCCTTCCTCCTAAAATAGTGCTGAATCTGGTTCAATTCGACGAACAACTAAATTCGCAATTAATAACAAACATGCGCCAACGACAGATTGATATAACGCTGCAGCTGCCGTCATGCCTACATCACCAGTAGCCGTTAAGCCATTGTAAATATAGGTATCTAACACACTTGTCACGTTGTAAAGCGCACCTGAATTTCTTGGTACGATGTAGAACAAACCAAAGTCTGCTCTGAAGATACCGCCGATGTTTAAAATTAATAAAACAGACATCATTGGTAAAATTTGTGGAATCGTAACATTTTTTATTTGTTGCCATTTGTTGGCACCATCTACCATCGCTGCTTCATAGTATGTCGGATCAATCCCCATCACAGAAGCATAGTAGATAATACTGTTGTAGCCTAGACTCTTCCAAACATTTAGGAAGACAAAAATTACTGGCCACCAACGTGGATCTGCATACCAGTTAATCATTGTACCGCCATTACCAGTAATCCATTGATTCAAAATCCCTTTATCTGGACTTAAAAAGGCATAAACAAAATAGTTAATAACCATCCAAGATAAGAAATATGGTAGCAATGACATCGTGTGATAAACTTTAACCAAGCGACGATTTCTTAATTCACTCATAATAATAGCAAAAGCAATCGCAAAGAATAAGTTAAAGGCTAAAAAGACGACATTGTACAAAATGGTGTTTCTAGTAATTAACCAAGCATCTTTTGACGCAAATAAAAATTTAAAGTTTTCAAAACCAACCCAAGGACTTTCTCTTAGACTAGCTAAGAAACCATCTGGTGAAATATGAAAATCTTTAAATGCGACCACATTGGCTAAGACTGGTATATAGAAGAAAAATATAAACCAGATAAATCCTGGTAACGCCATAAGGATTAAGGCCTTATAACGCCATACATTTTGAAAAAACCCGTTTTTCTTCTTCATTCGTTTCGCTCCTTTCATAAATATAATAGCGTTTTCATAATATCTTTTTAAGGAACAAATTATAGGATTTGAGAAACAAATTATAGATTTTGTGTCATTTAAGGTAAAAATTTGCCGAATTGACCGTTCTTTGTGAAAACGTTTATCTGATATTTTTTTTATAACCTCTTAAGAACATTAAAAATAATTGGATAAATTCCACTCATAAAGCGATTTCACTTGTGCGTATTTGTTGTATAAAAGCTGAGAACTTGTTATTTTCACAAAGGATATTATCTAATTATTTTTGAGGAGGACTATTTTTGAATTTTATCCGTAAAAACACTAGAGCAATTAGTTTAATTGTGGTATATTTTTTCACAGTTTTAATGCAAGCTGGTTCTTTATTATTATTAGCTATTTCACTGTTATTTGATAATAATTTAGTAGAATCATCTTTTGCAAATCTCGTAACAGGTTTAACTATTACTGCTATTGTGGGAATAGTTTTATTTTGGAAAGAAATCGTTGCTGGGTTCGACTATTTTAAAGAAGAGACTCTTTGGCGTATTTTTAGCATTTTCTTATGGGTGGGGCTGATTTTTTTAGTCGATGTTATTATTCAAAAAATCATGAGTAATAATCTAATTGCTAATCAACAAGACGTTCTCTCATTTGGTGCACAAGTCCCATTGCTTGTTACTCTATTTTTCTTAGCAATCGTGGGGCCAATTGCTGAAGAACTAGTTTTTCGGCAAGTATTAATGAATTGTTTATCGGAAACAATTGGTATAGCCTGTGCAACTATGATTTCAATTTTTTTATTCACCTTTATGCACACACAACAGCCCCTTGATTTTCTCATTTATCTGCCAGGAGCTATTTTATTATCTGCAGCTTACTTAAAATCAAATCGTTCGCTTGTATTTGTTATGGCTATTCATATTGTTAATAATATGTTGGGTTTCTTGTTATAAATCAAAAAGAGTTGGCGACATAGGTCATTTTGACTTATGTTGCCAACTCTTAAATTTTCAGCTAATTAGTCGTTCTAAAACAATCGATTTTGTTTACTCCTCTTTTTCTTTGTTTCTCTTTATAACATAGAGAATTAATACAATTAAGATCAGTCCTACACCCAGATACGCAAATATTTTTTGGACTTTTTCTCCTGTTTTTGGTAAATAGGATGATTTAGACGTTTCTTTCTTGTTTATGGCAATTTCATTTTTACTATTTTTTGTAGGTTTGTTCTGGTCTGTAACAACTTTTTTTGTTTCCTTTTTATTTTTCGCTGGTTCTTCAGGCGTAATGGGCACTTCTGGTTCTTCGGGTGGATTAACTGTGTCATCTACTTTGGCTTTGTTGAGAATTATTTCGCCTGCCTTGGCTTCTTCATTAACGATCACTTTAAAACGAATACTCCGTTCTTTCATATCGGTGATACTTGGGTATTCCGCTGTGATTGTGCCGTTAGCTTCTTTCAAGCTGGTTGGTTTTGGTTCATCACCAACACTTGTTAGGCTATCTTTGACATACGTTAGTCCTTTGGGTAGTTGGTCTGTGATAACTACTTTGTTTAGGACGCCGTTTTCGACAGTGTTGCGGAAGCTAATGGTGTACTCGATAGTTTCGCCTAGTTTTGGTTTAGCGTTATTAACGGTTTTTGTTGCGGTTAGTTTGCCTTCTTTTATTCGAGGTGTGATTGGTTCTTCGGGTGTAATGGGCACCTTTGGTTCTTATGGTGGATTGACTGTGTCATCTACTTTGGCTTTGTTGAGAATTGTTTCGCCTGCTTTGGCTTTTTCGTTAACGATCACTTTGAAACGAATACTCCGTTCTTTCGTATCGGTGATACTTGGGTATTCCGCTGTGATTGTGCCGTTAGCTTCTTTCAAGCTGGTTGGCTTTGGTTCATCACCGACACTTGTTAGGCTATCTTTGACATATGTCAGTCCTTTGGGTAGTTGGTCTGTGATAACTACTTTGTTTAGGACGCCGTTTTCGACAGTGTTGCGGAAGCTGATGGTGTATTCGATAGTTTCGCCTAGTTTTGGTTTGGCGTTATTAACGGTTTTTGTAGCGGTTAATTTGCCTTCTTTTGTTCGAGGTGTGATTGGTTCTTCGGGTGTAATGGGCACCTCTGGTTCTTCTGGTGGATTGACTGTGTCATCTACTTTGGCTTTGTTGAGAATTGTTTCGCCCGCTTTGGCTTCTTCGTTAACGATCACTTTGAAACGAATACTCCGCTCTTTTGTATCGGTGATACTTGGGTATTCCGCTGTGATTGTGCCGTTGGCTTCTTTCAAGCTGGTTGGTTTTGGTTCATCACCAACACTTGTTAGGCTATCTTTGACATACGTTAGTCCTTTGGGTAGTTGGTCTGTGATAACTACTTTGTTTAGGACGCCGTTTTCGACAGTGTTGCGGAAGCTAATGGTGTACTCGATAGTTTCGCCTAGTTTTGGTTTGGCGTTATTAACGGTTTTTGTTGCGGTTAGTTTGCCTGCGTTCGTTTCTGGTACCACAGGCACCTCTGGTTCTTCGGGCGGATTAACTGTGTCATCTACTTTGGCTTTGTTGAGAATTGTTTCGCCCGCTTTGGCTTCTTCATTAACAATCACTTTGAAGCGAATACTCCGCTCTTTTGTATCAGTGATACTTGGGTATTCCGCCGTGATTATGCCGTTGGTTTCTTTCAAGCTGGTTGGCTTGGGTTCATCACCGACACTTGTTAGGCTATCTTTGACATACGTCAGTCCTTTTGGTAGTTGGTCTGTGATAACTACTTTGTTTAGGACGCCGTTTTCGATGGTATTGCGGAAACTGATGGTGTATTCGATTGCTTCTCCTAGTTTTGGTTTAGCGTTATTAACGGTTTTTGTTGCGGTTAGTTTGCCTTCTTTTACTCGAGGTGTGATTGGTTCTTCGGGTGTAATGGGCACCTCTGGTTCTTCTGGTGGATTGACTGTGTCATCTACTTTGGCTTTGTTGAGAATTGTTTCGCCCGCTTTGGCTTCTTCGTTAACGATCACTTTGAAACGAATACTCCGTTCTTTCGTATCGGTGATACTTGGGTATTCCGCTGTGATTGTGCCGTTAGCTTCTTTCAAGCTTGTTGGCTGGGGTTCATCACCGATACTTGTTAGGCTATCTTTGACATACGTCAGTCCTTTTGGTAGTTGGTCTGTGATAACTACTTTGTTTAGGACACTGTTTTCGATGGTGTTGCGGAAGCTGATGGTGTACTCGATAGTTTCGCCTAGTTTGGGTTTGGCGTTATTAACGGTTTTTATAGCGGTTAATTTGCCAGTTACTTGTTCGTCCGCAATTTTTGCTTCTACTATATTAGAAGTTTCGTTGACTTTTGCAGATGTTAAAATATCTACTGCCTCAACTGTTGCGCTATTAGGCACTAATTCATTTGCTTTTGCTCGTTCATTTATCTGCGCTTTAAATTCGTAAATTGTTTCAGCTGTATCAGCTTTGTAGCTACCTCCTTGTGTAGCAGTTGCACCATTGCCGACACGGACTATAATTTGTTTATTGGTTTCATCATATTCAGCTTGATCATCGCCTGAAGCATCCGTTTTTTCACCAGAATTTGGTCCACTAATAATTTTTAAAGAGCCTGGCAAATAATTTAAGCGACCATCTAGTGCATCCTTCGAGACTGAATTTATCGCTTCTGAATCAGCTTTTGTATTTTTTAGTGATACACGATACGTGATCGTTTCACCAACTTTGTAAGTTTCTTTTGGTTCCACAATTTCTTTCTTAATTTCAAATTCAGGTGTTTCTGCGTTTACAGCAAAACCAATCGCATTCGTAGAATAATCGTCACCACTACTTGTTGTTCTAAAATTAATTTGGTTTTGTCCAGCATTTAAAACACCTTCGGGAATTGCCATACGATCGATATCAATATCTAAAAAATTAGGATGATCCGGCGCAAATTTTCCTGGATACTTATCTACCATATGTTCATCGTTATCTGTCACAGTTGCGTTCATAGCATTGTTAACTGGATTGAGCGTGTTCGAAATATTTACCCAAATTCCTGCGCTATTTTTAATTTGTGCGTTGTCTCCAGTCCAGTATTTATCTCCTTGAACAGTAAACCAGGTCACAATTGGATCAAGATTTCCTTGTTTTGCTGTTAAAAAGTTGCTCATAGTAAATTCATTATTAGTTCCAGCAGCATTGCCACGTGCTCCATAGTAAATACTAAAAGCTCTTGACTTACTTGCCTGATCCTTTGTAACAACAAACAAACTCCAACCACTAAAGTTATAATATTGATATTGACCATTTAAACTACTTGTCATAGGAATATCTGCTAACGTATAACTTCCTGTCGCACTTTTATCCCCTTGTAAAATTGAAGTTACATCTGCATAATTAGAAAATCCAGTATTATTGTACCCGAAACGTTGTCCTGGGTTTGTTGCATCTTGATCGATACGATGGTACCTTTGGGGCGAAACACGCTGTACGGTTCCATTTGGTGTAGTAAATTGAACTGGTGCACTAATTTCTTCATCAGAAAGATTTGTTCCGTAAGCAGGGCCTTTATATCTAGATGCACTCCAAAATAAGCCCGCCCAAGCAATCTCTTTTGCACCATTTAAATCAATATAAGCCCGACTAGAGTTATACGTATTTGGATCATTGTCAACATCTGCAAATTCTAAAGGAAAATTGTTAATTGCATAACCACTACTTGCTCCTCGTGTGTTTAAAAATGTTTGTGCAGCCGCCGTATTTTCATTCGCAATTTTTAAGTTGGTATTTCCCGTTGAAAAAAGTTCTCCTTTATGAACGCTTTGATAAATCGGTGTATTAAACCCCCGACCAGGTGTTGGTGGCACTAACGGACCAGTAGGTTGCGCCTTTAATGGAGGTTGCTCAGGACTTTCGGTAGCCTGCGTTAGTGCTGTCTCTTGAATACTTTCTGTCGCCTTTCCTGCTTCAGGCTTTGTTTCGTTACTAGTAGTTGCGGTCATTTCATTTGTAGAAGAGGCTGTTTCGTTTGCCTGATTTTCTACTTTTGTTTCTGAAGTTTCCTGTTTTTCCTTCGAAACCGACTCTTTATCTGCTAGCATATATTTATTAGGTAAATCAATTACTAGTGTTCCTTTTTCATTATCTTCTATTAGTACGCTGACCAATAACTTGCTCGACGCTTTTGTAGTTATTTGCCCATTTATGGTAATCTTTCTTGTCGAATTTGGTTGAAGGTTAAGCAGTTTAATATCGGTTGTTTGATCTTTCTTATTTGTTTCAACCTTTGCTTGTTCTTCTAAAGACGTAGGTCCTCGCTCTTCGCTTAAAGTATCTAATACAAATTTGATTGGACTATCATTGTTATTTTTTTGTTTTAAAATGAGATTTTTGATTGGTACATCTCGTGTATTTGTTATTTCGTAAGTGACCGTTTTAATATCTTCTTGAGACGATGTATCTTCTATTTTCCCTATTACTTTGAGCCCGTCTTTTTCAACAGTATTCTCAGCATCACTTGTTACTTCTTGAGCAAATGCGTTCATCATTGGTAACAAATTTAAAATAAACAGCATGGTAATCATAAGGTAACTCACAAAATTTTTAACTGCTCTATTCATTTACATTCTCCTTCGTTCTTTTCATTTACTTAAACAAATCATCTTCAAACAACTTTTACAATTACTAATTGTTTCTCAATATCCACCTCCATAAAATACTTTTCAACCTTCAATTCTTTCTTTATTTAGCTACAACAACTTTTTTTAACGTACGATTTTCCGTTTCTCCTTATAATCAAAAAGTAACACATTATATTAGCTAAAAAAAGAAAAAAACCCGATATTTCAACAAAAAATAGCGAATTAAATAACACGTTTTATATGAAGCAAATATATTGACTTTCCCTAAAAAAATACAAATATAGGTAAGTTCTAGCTTTAAGAGTAATTTTTTTATTGTTTTCCCTTTAATAACATTCGTTCTAAATTGTTTTAAAAACTAAAACTTTTTTCATGTAATTTTCATTACATTTACCAAAAAAAGAAACTAGCTTAGCTACATTTGCTATTGCTAGTTCCTTTTTTTAATTGTTTTACTTTTCCCCTAAAATTTCAATCCAACCATAATAATATTCAATATATTGATTTTCCTCTTCTAGTTGTGTCAAGATATGCTCCCCGACAACGATGCCTGTTTCAAATCCTTGTTTTGCTAAACGCTTTTTTACTTCTTCGATATTATTCAAACGGGTATCTTGTGTATTGACTTTTAAAATAAAGCCTTTGTATTGGCTACTTGGTTCTTTGAGCCAAATCACTTTGTCTAAACTTTTTTTATTCACATGATTTGCCAAACAAATCCCATACGTCAATTCATTGGATTCACTTAAATCCCCGTAAATACCTAAAGTTGAAATGTGTTCCATGTAAACTTTCATCTCTTCTGGATCCTCAATATCAACAACAACAATTTTATCAAAAGGAATTGGTTCATCTGAAAAAACCAATGTTTCTAAATCAATTAACGCATGTAAATGTAATTTTCTTTTCTTGATTTCTTTGTATTTATGCTGAAGCCTTTTTATTTCTTGCCCCAGTTGTTCTTCTGTTGCTTCCATGGTGGCATAGAGATCGGTAGGAGTCTTTTTATATAAATTCAACATATCTTTGATAGGAATCCCCATTTTTCGATAAAAATCAATATCATATATTTTGAACAAATCTTCTAAATCAAAGGTTCGATATCCGTTTTCTTCATTGCGTGTTGTACTAATCAACCCTTGCTCGTCCCAATAACGAATCGTGGACTTAGGGATATTTAACAACTCAGAAACATCTTTTATTGTGTAATTTTTTTCCATACTGTTCCCTCCATCAAAAAGTTTAGCATTTCTACTGTTGACATTCAAGTTACTTGAACGTGTACAATGACTCTTTGTAACAGCTAAAACGGTATTGTTTAAGGAGGAAATTTCATGAAATTAATGAAAGAGTTTATTAAAGAAAATAAATGGATTGTTCTTGCGACAACTTTAACCATCTGTTTGCAAATCGCAGGAACCCTTGGCGTCCCTAAATTAGTTGGCAAGTTGATTGATGTGGGCATCGTTAGCGGTGACCAACAAGTAATTAAAACGATTGGCATACAAATGTTTCTTGTGGCATTCATTGGAACAATTGCCGCAATTATTTCTAGCTATTTGTCTGCTTTAGTAGCTGCTAAGTTTGGTTTTCAAGTTAGAGGATTGTTCTTTAAAAAATTTCAACAATTCTCGATGAAAAATGTTGATAAATTTGGTTCAAATTCTTTGCTAACTAGAATGACCAACGATGTAGATAATGTTCAAACAATGATTGTGCTATTTTGCCAATTAATCTTTCCAGCGCCTATTATTAGTTTATTTGCCTTAGTGATGACATTTTCTTATTCAGTTTCACTCGCTTGGGTAACATTGGCTTCCATCGTATTTTACTTAGTCGTTGTTTATTTTTTAATGAAAAAAGGTACCCCTTTATCTTTAAAAATTCAACCAAAAATGGATCGAATTACTACGACTTTACGAGAGTTCTTTACTGGAATTAATATGATTCGTGCGTTCAATAATCAAGACTTTGAAGAGCAGCGAACCAATCAAACATTTAAAAATTATGCTGAACGCATGAGTAAAGTGAATCGAATCTTTGCTTGGATTACTCCCGTTGCCTTTTTATTAATGGGCGTTGTGTACGCCTCTATTTTGTGGTTTGGCGGTAATTTAGTTGCAGTAGGCACCCTACAAATTGGCACCGTTACAGCTGTGATTGAATATACGCTTCTAACTTTGGCCTACTTAATGATCGCGGCTATGGTATTAGTTGTCATTCCACGGTCCGTTGCTTCCTTGAATCGCTTGCAAGAAGTTTTGTCAGAAGAAATTGAAATTAGCGATCCTCACACTGAAGCAACCATTGCTTATCATCCTGAGAAAGCCTTGATTTGCTTCGATCACGTCACGTTTCAATATACAGAAACAGCTGATCCTGTTTTAGAAAATGTTAGTTTTGTCATCCCTAAAGGAAAAACAACGGCGATTGTTGGTGCAACTGGCGCTGGTAAAAGTACTTTAGTTAAGTTACTTTTACGAATAAATGAGGTCACAGCCGGCACGATTAGCTATTCTGGCACAGATATCCGCTCATTATCTCAGCAAACGATTCGCCAAGTCATCAGTTATGTGCCACAAAAAGCCTTTCTTTTCAGTGGGACAATCTTATCAAACTTATTAATGGGAAATGCCAAAGCAACTACAGAAGAAATAAGAACGGCACTAGAAATTTCACAATCTTCTGAATTTATCGATTCCTTACCACAAGGGATTGAAAGTTTCGTAGCACAAGGCGGGTCCAACTATTCTGGTGGTCAAAAACAAAGAATGTGTATTGCACGAGCCTTAATCAAACCGGCAGACGTTTATATTTTCGATGATAGCTTTTCCGCATTAGATTACAAAACTGACGCCGCTCTACGTGCCGCTTTACATGCACAAATGGCGGACAAAACTTTACTCATTGTTGCTCAACGGTTAAGTACAATCATGAACGCTGACAATATTATCGTCCTAGATGAAGGAAGGATTGTTGGTCAAGGCACCCACGCTGATTTACTTACCACTAATAGCTATTACCAAGACTTTGCTAAATCGCAAGGTATCTTACCCAAGTAATTAAAGAAAGGATGTGACTGCTTGAAAGAAAGTTTTCTTTTCAAGCCATACAATGAAAAAAACAATGAATCTTCAAAGCTTTAAACGTTTCTGGAAAATGATTAAACCTGAGCATCCAATCTTTTATGGTCTAATGATCTGCAGTTTAATTGGAAACTTATTAATTGTTGCCATGACCTATATTATGGCAATCGGGATTGATAACCTCTTAGAAGCGATCAAGCGTGTCGGACTCAAAGGCATGACACTTCCTTTAGTTGAAGAAGCACTCTTAGGTCCCGTCTTACTTTTAATTCTCTTTTCAATCATTAGTAGTATCACTTCTTTTATCCAGGAACGAGCAATGGCTTCTTTAAGCGAACGGGTTACTTTAAGAATTAGAAAAGAAGTGACAAAAAAGTTTAAAACTTTACCAATGGCCTTCTTTGACAATCACCAAGTGGGCGATATCATTAGTCGTTCAACAACTGGCTTAAACCAATTGTCACAAGTTCTTTTAACAGGCATCAACCAATTTTTCACTTCCGTCGTGACTATCCTTTTTGCAGGAATTATGTTGTTCTATATTGATGCAAAATTAACTATTTTAGTGTTGCTACTAATTGGCGGTAGTACTTTCATGACGACAAAAATTGCGAATAAAAACAAGGTGTTTGCTGATCAAAGTCAAGCTGAATTAGGTCAATTAAATAATAAAATGGAAGAATATTTAGCAGGAAATTTGGTCACAAAAACCTTTAATCAACAGCAAAATGCTGAAAAAACAATTGCTGCTGTTAATCAACAACATTATCGTGCCTTTAAAAAAGCACAGTTTCTAAATTTTGCGATTTATCCAGCTATTCGTTTTATCAATCAGTTGGCTTTTATTATCAGTGCTATCTTAGGCGCAATGCTCGTTTTATCTGGTGGTATTACGATTGGTTTCTTGCAAGCGTATTTGCAATATATCAACCAAATTTCTGAGCCGATTTCTACCGCTTCTTATGTCATTAACTCAATTCAAGCAGCGATGGCTTCCATTGATCGGATTTTTGTTATCTTAGATGAAGCTGATGAACAGCCAGAAGCAACTCATTTAGAAACTATTTCTTCTCCTAAAGGAGCCATTGAATTTAAAAATGTTCAATTTGGCTACACACCAGAAAAAATTTTAATGAAGAATGTTGATTTTTCTGTTCAACCGAAAAAAACAGTGGCCATTGTGGGACCCACCGGCGCTGGTAAAACAACATTAGTCAACTTATTGATGCGTTTCTATGAAATAAATCAAGGCGCCATTACTTTTGATGGGATTGATATTACGAAACTTTCTCGACAAAATCTAAGAAATTTATTTGGCATGGTATTACAAAACACTTGGCTATTTGAAGGAACCGTAGCAGATAATATTGCCTATGGAAAAAAAGACGCTTCTCGTGAAGAAATAATTGAAGCGGCTAAAATTGCTCAATGTGATCATTTTATTCGGACCCTTCCTCAAGGATATGACACAATTATTTCTAGCGAAAATGGTGCATTATCACAAGGGCAACAACAGTTATTAACCATCGCCCGAATCATTTTAGCAAATCCGCCCGTTGTTATTCTCGATGAATCAACTTCGAGTGTGGACACACGAACAGAAGCCCATATTCAAAAAGCGATGGAAACTGTCACAGAAAATCGAACAAGCTTCGTTATCGCTCATCGATTATCCACGATTGAAAATGCTGATTTAATTTTAGTGATGAAAAATGGCGATATTATTGAAAAGGGAACGCATCAGGAACTATTACAAGCTCCGACTCTTTACGCCAGCTTATATAATAGTCAATTTCAAACCACTTAAAAAGAACTGGAACAAGTCATTCTTCTTTTGACTTGTTCCAGTTCTTTTATTGCTTAGAAATATTGAATTCCCATCGCTTTTTTGACTTCTGTTAAGGTTTGTGCTGCCACTTTTTCAGCAGCAAGACTTCCTTTATGCAACATTTCCATAATCGCTTCTGGATTTTTAGCCAGCTCTTCACGACGTCGACGAATCGGTGCGAGTTCTTCTTCTAGGACATCAATTAAGTAACGTTTAATTTTCACATCTCCTAAACCGCCATGACGATAGTGCTCTTTTAATTCTTCAATATATTCTTTCTCTTTCCCAAAGACATCCAAGTAAGTAAAGACCATATTTCCTTCAACTTGTCCTGGGTCCTCTATACGAATATGATTTGGATCGGTATACATACTCATTACTTTTTTCTGAACCACTTCAGCTGGATCTGAAAGATAAATACCATTACCTAAAGACTTACTCATTTTTCCGTTGCCATCAATTCCTGGCAAGCGTCCCATGCCTTTTGGTGGTAACACAGCTTCCGGTCTAACTAAAACTTCACCGTACGTCTGATTAAAACTATGCACAATTTCTTGCGCTTGTTCCAACATTGGTTTTTGGTCTTCCCCAACTGGGACTAAGTTCGCTTGAAAGGCAGTAATATCAGCAGCTTGTGAAACGGGATAAATAAAGAATCCTGTCGGAACACCCTCGCCAAATTTTTTTTGCTCAATTTCTGCTTTGACCGTTGGATTCCGACGAACACGTGACGTGGTCACTAAATTTAGATAGTACATTGTTAATTCAGCTAACTGTGGAATTTGCGATTGGATAAAAATTGTTGTTTTCGTAGGGTCTAAACCAACTGCTAAATAGTCCAAAGCAACTTCTAAAACATTGGCTGAAACTTTTTCGGGATTTTTTGCATTATCTGTCAATGCTTGTAAATCTGCAATCATGACAAATAATTGATTTGTAGGGTCTGCTTGCATTTCTACTCGTTTTTTTAAGGAACCTACGTAATGTCCTAGGTGCAATTTACCAGTTGGACGATCACCTGTTAAGATAGTATTCATTGTCTACACACCTTTATCGTTTACTTTCATTTATTATTTTACCTTGTTTTAAAAAGAATGAATAGTAGGCAATAGAATATTTATTGATTCTAGATAATCGAAGAGACTAGAAAGATTGCAAGCTACAGCAATTCTTGTTCCAGTCTCTTCAAACAGTTTATTTATTTTGTGACTTTAATTGAAAATTGTGCAGTCACTACCGGTAAAACTTTGCTTGTTACTTTGATTTGATAATTTCCTGCAGCAGTCGTTGCTTCTGTCCTAATCAGACCGTTCTCATCTACACTTACTGTATTGCCAGCATCTGGTGTAACCAACTCATACGTTACTTGCGAGCTCCAAGCATCCGTTTCTGTGTGCGGCGCTTGACCAATCACTTTAGATTGAATTTGATAATTTTCGCCTGATTTTATAGTGGCTGTTTCTGTAGCAAATTGAACTCTTTCAGGAATCGCATGAGTTTGCACGACTTGGAAGATTTTTCGTTCATCAGGATTCGCAATTCCTATTTTTTCTTCTACTGCAGCAGGGAACTGGTAAGTACCTGGCGGGCTACTTGGCGAATAATTACTAACATCGTCATCCCAAGAAATAACCTTCAATTTCGTTTCGCTACCATCATCTAATTTTGCAATTACTTCAGTTGGCAAATTCAGTTCGCCTCGCGAGGTGCCTGTTAGTCGATCCAGCGTAGGCAATTCCTTGAATCCAACAATATGTTTAGCGGTGACTTTTACATTGGCAATAATTGGCATTGAGACACCTGCTGCTCGTCCTACAACAGTGAATGTTCCTTCTTTTTGATAAGAAGATGCTGGAACTTCTGACCAATTGACAGTCACTTCTCGTTGTGAACCATCCGAATAAAAAATAGTTGTTTTTTCTGGTAGTTTAGGGGCTTGACCCGCTTCTGTCGCAACCTCAATCGACTCATGTTTGACTTCGAAAACATTCGATAAAACAATTTTAGGAGCTAAACTATCCTCTGTTAGCTGTTGACCAGTTGGCAAGGTCAATTTGCCTGCTAAAAAGTCTTGATAGGCCTTTTGTGCGCCTTCTTTTGAAAAAGCATCAAACCCAGCATTATCAGAATCATAACCAGGCAAACGACTGTCTGTAATCGCTAATAAGAAACTTAACTTGGCTGGAATTGTCTCACCACTTTGAATTAGCTTCCGTAGATAGTTACTAATATCAATAGAGATTGTATTTTGATTATTCATAATTGAACTATTTGTAAAAGATTGTCGAGCAATAACTTCTTCATTTGGTACATTTAAATTATTTGGACCATTATTCCAAGTAATGGTGTTACTCATCCAATTAGTATCTGTTCCATAAACATCTACTTGGAACTGCGTATTTTTCAAACGTTCATCATTTGTATTGCCAGCACCATTCCACACATCATAACGCATCACATTTAGTTCTAAATTGGCACTTTTTAGTGATTGATAGTTCTTCAATTCTTGTGTATCAATTTCAACGTAAATCCGGCGATTATACCCTGCAGAACTAGCATTTTTTAATTTTAATGCGTAATTGCCCGTATAGTTTACTCCATAAGGATATTTATAGGCGTCTCCTGAACTAATGGCAGCGGTACCGCCTGCTATAGCAGAGTATGCTCGGTTACCATCACTCTTTTGAACATAGGCAGTTTGAGCTGTTTTTAGTTTAACGGTGTCTTTTCCTTCACCAAGTTCACCCTCAAAAGAGACCTTGGCTGTTACTTTGACAGCATCTATCGGTAAGCCGATAACTGTTGCTGCAACTTCAACTGTGCCTGCTGTATTAATTTTTTCTTGAGGGATTGCTTCCCATTGTAACTTAAATTCTTTTTTGCCTGTCGCAACCACTTCTTCATTAACGACTTCTTCGTACGTTAATTCAACTTGCTCTGGCAAATTAGGATACACACCTGTTGCCGAACTAATTTCTAACACTTGATTTTGATAACGAATACTTTTTTCAATTGTGGATGCTTGTTGCGCACCAATATCTAAAACTTTATTTTTCAAGCTATTTCCAAAGAAGTCTTCGGCCGCACTGTTCACTTCCGACAAGCCTTTACCAATCGCTGGCGAGGTTTCTTTTAATTGGAACATTTGTGCTCGCTGACGTAAGCGTTCTTTGGAAGTAAATTCAACCACATTATCTTTTGTTGGTTTCAATGTCGTAAATTCTTGCTCTGCCAACTCTTTCACTTTTTCAGGGTTATCTGTGATTTCTAATTGTGGTTTTTCAAAAATGTTTCCACTTGATACTAATTTTTCAACAGTTGCACCACTTTTTTCTGTAGCAATTTCTTTTGGCCAAATAACATTATTTTTGAAATATTTTTCTGGATTATCGACCATTTTACGTTCAATTGGTTGTGTCCCATTTGTTGGATAATTAGATAAGAATTTTAATTGTCCGGTACCTTCTTTGTATAAAATATTATTGTAAAAATTGGCTACTGTACCACTGTTGTCAGAACTATTTCCTTCACCAAATAATGACGTTGAAATGCCGTCGCCAACATAAATCGTATTATTGTGGATAGTTGGCATTGCCGCTCCATCATTTTTTACCCAATAATGGAAAATGCTTTGTTCTTTATAATTGTAGCCACCAGCTCCGCCTGGATTGTCTTTACCTGTTCCTCGGTTACCACCGCCGTCATTAGCTGAGATATTGTAACGAATAACCGAATTTTTTTGATCAGACATAAGCAATAAAAAGCGCCAGTATTATGATGTGAATAGTTATATTGATAAATAACATTGTTTGACTGCATGTCCACATCATAAGCTTCGGCATCGTTAAATCCATATTTGATTCCGTATACTTCGTTATATTGGAACAGTCCGTCATCTACAGACATTGCCCAAACGCCCGCGTAATTTTGTGTACCATAATCGGCATTGCACATTCGGACAGCAACATTTCCTTCGACGACACCGCCACTTTTGGCTTCTGACAAGACAATTCCGTCGCCAGCAATATCTTCTAAATAGTTATTACGAATCGTAATATTAGAAAACGTTTTGTAGAAAGTGTTGGCTCTTGAGGTATCTGAATCAGCTTTTGTTCGAATTCCTTCAAGTCCCACTCGTTGAATCACATTATTTTCAATCAAAATATCATTAAATCCAGTCGTTGTTCGATGATCATTGGCTGCCGTTACTACATTGCCATTCTCATCAAACCAACTTCCTAAAACAATAATTCCACCTACCGCTTTTAATCGTTTGGTTGCAGTATTCCCACTTAGATTCAAATAATATTCTGTTTGAACGTCATGAACATAGTTATTCCGTATCGTGACACTATTGAACGTTCGATTTTGTTCATATCCTAGGACTAATATCCCCGCTCTTTGAGCATCTCCTGGTTTCTTATAGCCTTCGAGATTATCTAGCTCTGGTGTATTTGTCACTTCTAAGTTTGAAATATCCCAATATTCTTGGTTCACTAACTGCACGGCCCCTGAGATTGCACGTTTGAAAGTCCCTGTGCTGTAGGTGCCACCACCGTTAATAATCGGACGCCGTGTTGTTTCAAAAATGGTTTCTCCTTTGTCATTCGTATCATAAAAATCAATGACAATCTTTTGTGCCGCTGTCCCATTCCCTTTTGGATGCAACAATTGGTTATTCCAGGTACTTTGCGCATTCAGCAGAAGATGGTCGCCTGGCTGAAACTCCGTCTGATTCACTTTTTCAAAATCACGCCAAGCACTGGCAGGTGACTGCCCATCATTGGCATTATTTCCTCCTTCCCCATCCACATAGTAGGTCGTCCCATTTTGAGCGACACCTACTGAACGAAAAAGTAACGGTTGATCACTCACTGTTTCCCCATAAGCAGGAAGACTAAATAATTGAAGCTGGGAAAAAACAAGCAAAATAGAAAGGAAAATGGTTACACTTTTAAAATACGCTTTTTTTCTCATTTTCTGCTCCTTAACTGTTTTTATTTTGATAATTTTGAAAAAACTTTTCTCTGTCTTTCTCCAACAAGTCTACTTTGGTTGCTTGTTGATACGTAGCTAATTTCTCTTTGTAGCATGTGTTGATATAGGCATTTTTGCCAAATTGTGGTGCTTCTTCAAACTGTAAAAGTTGCCCTCCTTCCTTATTAAAAATATAAAAGTATTGGTTTTCGTGGTATCCTTCCACCACGGTACCAACAGCTTTTTCACTAAGAATCTCCCCAACAGACAACGAATAAATATCCTCTTTTTGGATTTCTGCACTCTTCAATTGATACGATGCAATAACAAGATTAGGTAATTTATTTTGCCACTCCAATAACGTCTCCTCATAAGATAGATTCGGAGAGATTGCTTCGGCTATTTTTTCTAATTCTGCTTGCTTACCTGAAAAAGTTGGAATTTCAATTGCTTCAATAAAGTAATCGGTCTTTTTATATTTATCCTCCAATTGCTCAAAGGCCTGCCGCAATTCTTTTTGCGTTGGCTTTTCTTTCTCCATTAATTTCTCTTTTATTTGGTCCTGTAATTGTTGATCTTTTGCATCTAGAAATTGCCAGAGCGTTAAACTGCTCTTTTGGTCTTGCCATTCTTTTTTTTCTTGCCCAAATGTTTGTGAGTGGGCTATTTCTAACTCCGTTGCCAGCTGTTTAATCATTTTATGTTGTACTAAATCCTTCGTTGCAACCTTCAGTAGTTCCTGAGTGGGTGATTTTCCGTTATACGTTTTGCGCCAGAAATTTTTCCCAAACGAAGTTAAATTATTCTGATCAGAGAATTGCTTCGCTACACGATTCATATTTTTATCGCCATAAACAATCAATTCTTCGACTTGGATTGCTTCGTTATTAATCATACTTTGCTGGCTGGTAGTAAAAATAACGAGCACAAAAATAGCACCTATCAAAAAGCTACTTAAAATAATTATTTTTTTCTTCATTCGTTCGCTCCCTCCACTTTAATAAACAAGGCAAGAACAAAATAAGCAATCCCACCTTCATTCATTTTCCTGAAAATCGAGATTACTTATTAGGTAAAAATTATTTATTCTTTTTTTGCTTTTCATGCAATTTCCCAGTATTTAAATAAATAATCCCTAGGAACAGGACAGGGGTTACAACAAACCCAAACTGTGGCTTCAAACACATCATTGCAAACATTGAGAATAGTAAAAAAACATTTAGACAGCTGACATACCATTTCCGCAGTCCATAGTAAATTGAAATCCGAAACACATCTTTAAAAGAAGCTTGCGGGTTTCGTACTTGAAAATACCAAGCATTCAGCATAATAGCTAACCCAAAAATTAGCAGAAGGACCATCAATGGAATAAACCATTTACCAATCGTTGTTTTGGCAAAAAAGAATATATCTGTCACACTGATGATGCTACTTCCTAAGCCTAGCAAGCTGATAAGAAAGCCTCTTAACCCAAACTGACGAAACTTTTGGAAAAAAGTTTTAAACGGATCCAGCTCTTTTTCTTCTTTAAAAGTATCGATTAAACCTAAAAGTGCAATCATCCCTGCCCCCATCGGCAGCAACGTTACTACAAAAAGTGGGAGGTTTCGTGGATCAATGTCTAAGCTAATCACCGCTATGAAAAAAGGAATGTTCACTAAGAGAAGCCCTAGATTACCGATAAATAAAATGTAAAGCCAGCGAAAAATTTTCATATAGATATTATTATCAAAGGTTTGCTTAGTAAACATTCAAACTTCCTCCTAATTCTTCATTCCAGATGTAGCAATACCTTCAACAAAGTATTTTTGCATTGCTAAAAAGACAATCCCTACTGGTAAAATAGAAACCACTGATGCGGCCATGATTAAGGCATATTCAGCATCAAATAAACCGACGAACATTTTCAAACCTAACTGAATCGTTTTATTCTCAGTAGAAGATAAATAAATGAAAGGTCCCATATAGTCATTCCATGTATTCACAAAAGTAATAATCGTGAGACTGGCTAAAGCTGGTTTGGTTAATGGTAAAATAATTTTCCAATAAATTCCCCACTCACTTAACCCATCAATCCGCGCGCTTTCACATAGTGAATCTGGAATACTGCTGTAATATTGTTTCAGTAAAAAGACCCCAAATGCATTAAATGCTTGTAATAAAACAAGTGACCATAACGTGTCAGTCAAACCTAATTGACGCATCATAATAAATTGTGGAATCATATACGATTGCCAAGGAATAGCAATTGTTGCGATGTACGTAATAAAAAGTGTATCTCTTCCTCTAAAATTCATTTTTGAAAAGCCATATGCTGCAAAGCTTGAAGTAAATAGTTGAATAATCGTAATCACAATACTTAAAAATAACGTATTTTTAAAGAAAGTTAACAATGGAATGCGTTCCCAAATAACGGAATAGTTTTCTGGATGCCAACTTTTAGGAATCCATTGAATTGGAATGGTGAAAACTTCATTGTTTGTTTTAAATGATGCTGAAACCATCCAAATGAAAGGCACCAAAGTAATTAACGCAAGTAAAGTTAAGAGAATGATTACAAGGATCCCACCAGGTGTGACTTTTTCTGCTTTTTTCGTTTTTGCTTTTCAAGTATTTTCTTTTTTTGAAAAAGTTGCTTCCATCTTTTCTCCTCCTAAACTTTCTCTTGATGTTGATTCCATTTAAATTGAGCCACAGTAATCGCTAGAACGATGATGAATAAGACCATCGCAATGGCTGATGCATAACCAAAATTAAATTTGACAAAGGCTTCATTGTAAATTTCGTAAACTAACACATTCGTTGCACGTCCTGGTCCACCACCAGTCATAACTTGAACTAAGTCAAACACTTTGAAACAGTTAATTACAAGCATGATAGTCACGAAAAAGGTCGTTGGTCGTAGTGAAGGTAAGGTAACATTTAAAAATTGATTCCATTTACCCGCGCCATCCATTGACGCTGCTTCATATAATTCTCTTGGCACACTTTGTAAACCAGCTAAATACAAAATCATATAATACCCCATAAAGCGCCACACACTAACGATGATAATTGCTGGTAAAGCCCAAGTAGAACTAGATGTCCAGCCAGGAGGATTTTCAATAAATAATTTCAAAAATTGATTAATTGGTCCCATTGTTGGATGAAATAGCATATTCCAAACGACCGCAATCGCAACTAATGACGTTACATAAGGAAAGAAAAAAGCCGTTCTAAAAAATTTCATCCCTCTAATTTTACGATTCAACAAAATCGCTAGTCCTAATGAGCAAATCAATGTTAACGGAACAACACCAATCGTATAGATAAACGTTTGTTTTAACGAAATCCAAAACGTATCATCATGAATCATTTTGGTGAAATTTTTCATTCCGACAAATTCAGGAGTTGAAAAAGAATCCCAACTCATAAAAGCTAAAATCAGTGAACAGATAACCGGGATTAAAGTGAAGAGGAAAAAGCCAATAAAGTTTGGTGCGATAAAAGATAACGCAGTCCACGTATTTTTTCGTCTCAATTTATTTGCTGTTTTTGTTTTTGAAGTAATTTCCATAATTGTATTCTGTTAAGTGAACTTAACAGGCCCTCCTTCCAAACTCAAGCTACATTCTTTATTTAAAAAAATAAGCTGAAATTCATTGTAGGTTACTCATTTCAGCTTATTTTTTTCATCAATCTTTTGTGTTTTTGCAGGAAATAATAGTTAGTCTATCTCTGCTTTGACACGTTTTTCCATGTTAGCAATACCATCTTTTGGTTTTTCGTCGCCGACCATAATTAAATCATGTTCTTCTTGTAATACTTTATCAATTGCGGCACCGTTTTTATCAGATGGGAATTCTAAATTAATTGTATCTGGGTTAAAGGCTTTTTGTGAGACTTCATCTGAAGGCATTCCTTTTCTTGCAAAGTAGATTTTATCAATTTCATCTGTTTTATAAGAAGGAACCACCCCTACTTCTGCTAAAAGTTTTGCACCTTCTTTACCTGAAGCAAAGTCTAAGAATTTTTGAGCAGCTTTTTGTTTTTACTGTTTTTATTAATTGCAAAACTTGTCGGTGAGCCAAAGGTAGTTGCTTTGCCTTTTTCTTGTTGTGGTATTTCGGCAATCCCCCATTCGACATTTGTTTTGCCATCATCAATGTTGGTTAATAAAGTCCCCATGTACCAGCTACCCATGTACATCATCGCCGCTTTTGAATTTTCAAATTGTGATTGATACGTTACTTTTGTTGATTTTGCTGTTCCAAAATCCATTTGTGATTGATCTTTTTGCATTCTCAATGCGCGATCATAATAAGTTTCCATATAATTGTATTTTGGTTCAATCAAATTGGCATTGTTTTGAGCAGCAGCAATCGCTTGAACGGTTGAGCGCCAAGTATGTTGATAGGCACCATATACTTGTTCTTCTGGTTTAGATAATTTTTTCGCTAACGCTTCATATTCATCCCAAGTTAAGTTATCGGGATAGGCAATTCCGGCTTCATCAAACATTTTTTTATTGTAATACAATACCCAGAAATCTGTACGTTAAGGCTGAGCATAGGTTTTACCATCGATTTCATACATCTCGTAACTTGCTTTGGCAGGTTCGATATCTAAATCTTTAACGTGATCGGTTAAATCCACCAATTGATTGCGTAGCGCGTAATTAGAATATGAAAGTAAGTTTTTCATGGTTAAAAT
The DNA here is from genome assembly GCF_051715085.1 of Enterococcus sp. AZ050. Lineage (NCBI taxonomy): Bacteria > Bacillati > Bacillota > Bacilli > Lactobacillales > Enterococcaceae > Enterococcus > Enterococcus sp. AZ050. Next base: position 757,189 of record NZ_JBIOTC010000001.1, read on the forward strand.
ATCTGTCGTATCTCCTGATGAAAGCATCGTTGTTACTTTTGTGTCATAATCATCTGAAGCAATGTCCACCGGTTCAATAGTGATATCAGGATTTTCCGCTTCAAAAGCTCTGAATAATTTCTCAAATTCTGGGGTCGTGTCATAATTCCAAGTAGTTACTGTTAATTTTGTTTTGCCATCTTCACTCTTTTCAGTTGCTTTCTTTTCACTTGAACCACCACATGCTGTTAAAGTTACTGCCGCCACCGCTAACAACGCTGCCGCTGTTAAGCCTTTTTTCCAAAATTTCATTTGTACTACCTCCGCTATTTATTATTTTTTAGGAGTTTTCCTCCCTGAATTACCAAAAAGAATACCAGCTTTTCGCTAAACGAGTTAACGCTTCCAAATAAAAGTAGTCGCCCCAAATCATGCATTCATCGACTCCTGTATTTGTTTTTTTATCATAGACACCATGAAGCAATAGGCCGTTCGACTCTGGTCGTAAAACCGTTGTATACTTTTCCGCTAATGCTTGTAATAGTTCTAGCGCAACCTTTTCATAATAGCCATGTTTTTCATCATTTAATGGAAGCTGACGAGATAATTCTAGTAAGCCACATGCAGCAATTGCAGCAGATGAGCTATCACGTTCTTCTTCACTCCCTTCATTGAAAATTAAATCCCAGTAACAGATTTTGTCCTCTGGTAATTCTTGAATAAAGTAATCAGCAACATTTTTTGCTGTTTCCAGAAAACTACTATCTCCTGTATATAAATAACTTAACGTAAAGCCGTAAATTCCCCAGGCTTGGCCGCGAGCCCAACAAGAATCGTCTGAGTATCCTTGCTGCGTCTTACCGTATAAAGCTTCGCCTGTTTCCGTATCAAAATAATACGTATGGAACGTGGTGTGATTTTCTCGCACAATATATTTTTGTGTTTGTTTCGCATGATTGTAGGCAGCTTCATAATACTCTTGCTTGCCAGTCATTTTTGCTGCAAAGTATAATAATGGTAAGTTCATTAAACAATCAATAATCATTCTGCCTCGTTGCTCTGGATCGTCTAAATTCCCCCAAGCTTGAATAATCTTGGCTTTTGGTGAATAACGTTTCATTAATAAGTCCGCAGCTTGCAAGGCCATTTCTTTTGAGGCCTCATGACCATTGACTTGATAATCGGCAATGGCTGTTAAAATATACAAAAAGCCTATATCATGTGTTTCCAGCTCAATTTGTTCATCCAAGCGATGTTGAAAAGAAGCCATCTGTGTGGCAATCACTTCATCGAACTCTGTTGAATTTGTTAATTCCTTTGCTAAAAATAACATTCCTGGCCAAAAGCTGGCCGTCCAGTCAATATTTTCTTCAGGATAATAAATTTGATTTAAACTTGCCGCGGGTGGAACTAATTCTTTAAATGTCTCTAAATTTCCTCGAACTTTGTTTAAAGCAAAACTGATTTGCTTCGGCAACCACTCAATCTGTCCATTTTCTGTCATTGTGTATTTCTCCCCCTAATTCCCCAAAATTACAACTTTTTCTTCAACTAAAAGCTGATTTTCTTTTAACCTAACTTTAACTGGCTCAATTTGTTCATTCGGTAGTACGCCTGTCACCAATGTAATTAAAAGATGTTTCCCTTTCGACAAGTTTGCTTTCAAATATGGCAACTCCGTTAACGGATAAAGTAAATTTGTATTCGGTTCTGTTCGAATAATCGCAGCTTCAGAAAAGCCGTTGATATTTTCTACTTTTGACACACCTTTTGCATTTTTTACCTCAGCCATTTGATCAGAAACGCAAGTGACCTTTTCATCGAAGAGCGGGATTGAGAAGCCACCTTCATAAGCCACTAATGCACGTTGTGTCTCAATTTCGTGGATCCGTAAATGCTGGCCTTCTAATGGTACAATTGTCGTTTTGATTGCTACATCGGACCAAGGATACCATTGATGAATGATACGATCATCAAGAATTTCGTACTGATCATCTAATCCCTTCGTGCGGAAATAATGGTCGTCTTCAGCTAAAGCCAAGCAATTATCATAAGCACCTTCGTAATACCAATAATCACTCTTTATAGTACTGAAACCAAAATGGGAAGAATAAACAAATTTACTATATTTATCATGCGCATGAGCTTGATAATTAATAAATTGTCCCGCTGGAAACATTAAACCATGTGTCCCTGCATCATTTACTTGATAGTAGTTCCGACTTTCTGGTGAAGGTAAGTGTTTTTCTGGAAAGCTAATAGGCTGTGTTTCTGCTTGCCAATAAGGATGATCTTTTGGAACCGCTAACAAAATGAATGTTTTAAAGGCCCAATAAGGTGAACCAGGACCATTATAGCCTTCGGCAAAGACCATATTTTGATAATCATAACCTACCGACAATAATCCATCTGTTGTAAAAATATCTTTGTTCATCCATTGATGAAGATGTCGGCTGATTAGACCTTTGATCTCACCCCACGGCAATGCTTCAACATCTGCAAAAACTAAGGCACTAAAAAATGACACTTGAGCAAAACGATACGTTAAGCTACGTCCAAAGGGAATCGCTTCTCCTGGCTGAGTAAACCAATATTTAAACTCTTGCGCGAACAAAGTTGCTCGTTCCTTCATAATAGCCACTCTTGCGGTATCTTCCGGGGCAAAACGACAATACAATAAACTATAATAATGAATAGCGAAAGAAACATAATAATCAACTTGTGTCTCGACTCCGTCATAATACCAACCATTACCGACATAAAAACGATCAATTACAGCCAAATCAACAGCGATCTGTTCTTTTGAATACGGCATTTCACAATGTTTCATCGCTAAATTCAGCAACACTCTAAAGAAATGCCAATTATTTGGCGGAATAATGTTTTCATTGGCTTGTATCAGCCAACTGTGTAAATTATTTTGCTGTTCTTTTGTTAGCTGGTCCCACGTTTTTTCTTTGTTTAACAAAAGAAATGTACTTAATGCTGCCATCTCAACAATCAATTGATCATAATCTTTTGTTTTTCCCCAATAAGATGAACTCTCAGGATCGGTGCCTTCGATAATTCCCGTTAGAAAGTCATTCAAATACTCACTTTCATTTTGCGTTACATAAGGACCTAGTCCCCATAATGGTCGTAAAAATGCCTCCGCATCACGTGTTCCTTTAGAATAAACTGTCCCGTGTGTCCCTAAATCCAGATGACCTTGATATTCTCGATCAAAAAACAATTCCAGTGGCGCTAATAAATCTTCAAATCCTTCTGCAACTTCTTCGTATGTTTCAAAAGGATTCTGTCTAATTCGTGGCTGAATCATGATTCTCCTCACTTTCAATTAATGTCCCTTTCAAAAAGCCGTAATATTCTCCGTAAACTGTCACTTCGTCACCAATTTTCAATTTTTTCTTTTGCTCATTAAAAACTTGATATTTACTAGAACCACTTTTCAAAATAAAACGATCACCTTTTTTTATTAAACTGGAACGACTGTCGCTCTCAACAATCTCCCCTTTCAAAGAAATATATTCATTTAAACGAACGTCACCATTTTGTAATTCTGTTTCTGAATAAGACTGTGCCGTTTCCTTTAGATTTTGAAGAGATTCTTCATCAAATTCTTTTTCACCGGATTTACAATCTGTTAAAGCAAGTAAAATTAGTAAAAAAAGTGAAAATCTTTTCACTAAACCACCTTCTCCATCGAATTAAAGCGCTTTCTTTGACTTTATAGTATATTTTTTTAGTCAAAAAATCAATAGTTTTTGCTAAAAAAAAGTAAAAAAAAGCTTTTTCTTGCTTTTTTTTACTAAAAAGAAATATACTATATGCTATAATAGTACTTGAGAAGGAGGCATTTAGAATGGCAACTATCACAGATATCGCAAAAGTCGCGAATGTTTCAATTTCAACTGTATCGCGAGTTCTGAACTATGATCCAAACTTATCCGTTACAGAGGAAACCAAGCGAAAAATTTTTGAAGCAGCAGAAACCCTGAATTATACGAAATATAAAACTAAAAATAAAAACAAACAGCAGGAGCAACTGACACCTAACCTTTCCGTACAAACAGCTCCGCAAGAGCCTTCGATTGCCGTCGTTCAGTGGCGTTCAGATGACGAAGAACTAACGGATATTTACTATATGTCGATTCGTTTAGGCGCTGAAAAACGGGCCGAAGAGTTAGGTTACAATATTCTCAAAGTTTCTCAATTGGAACAACATAACCTTCAAGGGATTGATGGCATTTTGGCAATTGGTAAATTCACTCAAAAGACGCTACAAGAGTTGCAGCAACTGCATCCAAACCTTTGTGTAATTGGCAGTAATTTCCCATTGGAGGAATTTGATTCTGTAAATACTGATTTTTATCAAGCAACCGAGATTGCCTTAACCCATCTTTTGGAATTGGGCCACGAAAAAATTGCCTTTATTGGTGCCGAAGAAAGCGAAAATATGTATGGTTTCCGTCGCTATAAAACACCGACAACCAACGCTTATCTTGACATTATGCAGCATTATCACTTGTTTAACGAAGATTATTTTATCTTAAAAGAAAATGGCATGTTGGATGTCAAAACGGGGGAACAATTGACAGAAGAAGCGTTAGAGAAATGGGGAAATGATTTACCTACTGCGATTCTTGCTTATAATGACGCCTTTGCAATCGGTGTGATACATACGTTAGCCGCACACGGTATAAAGGTTCCTGAAGAAATTAGTGTCATGGGGATCAATGATATCTCTATTTCTCAATATGTCTCACCACCGCTATCCTCTGTCCATGCCTTTACTGAAGAAATGGGCGAGACAGGCATTAATTTATTGCACAAACGAATTCAAATGCCTAGCATTCCTCGTAGAGTCCTGTTAAACACAGAATTGGTTGTCCGCCAATCGACAACTAGCCCACGCCAGAAATAAAAAATAAGGACCGCTCCTATAAAGGAACCGTCCTTATTTTTTATTTGTTTTGACCAAATAATTCAATTTGTGTTAATGCTGGAAATGGTGATGGTTCATCTGCTTGAATTAACTCTGTTAGTATCACCCACTCCGCTGCCCGTTTCGCAAAGGTAAAGCTCTGGCGTTGCTCAGTCTTAACAGTTTTAAAAACTTCATGTGTACCGTCGGAAAATTTTAAAGTCACTTGTTGCCAATAATTATCATGAGGAAAGTCCGCTCGTAATGTTAAGATCACTTTATCCAACAAGACTTCACGCCCAAATTCAATTTTTAATGCGGCATCTAACTGCTGATTAATCCCCCATGATTGATAAGGATACGGCCCATGATAAAGATTAGCAAAGGTACCGTCAATCGCATTGCAAGCAAAAAAAGTGGCATCATTTCGCGTTTCCACGTTGGCAGATGCATGAGGATACGCACCAGTAAAATGTTGTAAATCATGTGGATTTAACGCCCAATTACGATAACTCTTAATTTCTTCTTTAGTGGCAACACGCACACTTATATAAGGTTTCTTGGTTTCAAAACGATACGCTGCTCGCGCTTCGATAGCGTTTTCATTTTTTGTGATTGGAAACGTCCATTTTTGTTCTGGAACATAAATCAAACTGCTGTCAAGCGTAGCATCTAACTTCACCATTAAATAAGTATTGGGCGTATCTAAACAAACTTGAATCACATCGCCGTCTTGTAATTGACAATCCCGAGCAGCTAAACAAACAAAATCTTTTCCTGTAATAGTTAACTCTTTCAAAGAATCTGAATCATCTATCTTAGCTTTTCTAACTTCTTGTTCTTGATTTAAAATCGATAATGAAATACACGTCATATGCTTCCCTCCTAGTTTTACCTTTATTATATATTATTTTAGTAAATTAATCTATTTTTTACTAAAATAATAGCTGATTAAAGAATAAATGTTTAGATCAAAAAAATAAAAAGGCTTTTCTTAAAAGTCTTCTTTTGTTCAAACTGATTATCTTAAGAGTTAAAAAGTGTGACATAAGTTGAGCCGACCCCCAAAAGTTAGATTTCTAGGTCTAACTTTTGGGAGTCGGCTCAAGTCGAAATGACTAATGTCCCACTTTCAATAAAAAAAGAATAAATTTATGATTTTTTCTGATCATCTTCATCCATTTTCGATACCGCCAAGTACTATCAAAATCCCGATATATCAACGTTCTTAAATTGGAAATCGGCTCGTGACAACGGTATGACAGTAGAAAAATGAGAAAAAATTAAATATCAAACCTCGAAATTTCATCCGCGAGCGCTTGATTCGTTTCTGGATATAAATGACCATATTTATCTAAAGTAGTTTTTATAGATGAATGGCCTAAACGTTTAGAGATAGCATAGATATTTTTATTATGTTCAACTAAAAAGGCAACATGGGAGTGCCGTAACCCATGCATATGAATGGGTTTTACCCCTGCTACCTTTGCCAATGCTTTTATCCGATTAAGAATCGTCCTTGGAGATGGAGGGAGTCCATCATACGAAAACACCAGGCTGATGTCCTCAGCAATCGTTTTTTGAATGGTTTTCCACTCTTTCAAATCCTCTATTGTTTTTTCATCCAAAGCAATTGTTCGAGTACTTGAAGTATTTTTAGTATCTGCAAATTCGAAATCTTCTCTTGTCCGAATGTGAATGGATTTATTGATACTACATGACTTATTGTCTAAATCCAAATCGGACCATTGTAACGCTAAAAGCTCTTCGCTTCTCATACCTGTTACAAAAGCAAATCGGATTAATCGTTTATAGAAAGATTCTTCAAAATCATTTCGATAAACACAGTGGTAAAACTGCTTAAATTCATCAACTGTCCAAAATTCTATTTTCGAACGCTGCGTTTTAATTTTGCCAATAGAATCTACCGGATTTTCTTCAATGATTTCCAATACAGTGGCCCGTTTAAAAACCACTCTTAGTTTATTGAATATTTGTTTAATATAATTTGACGATAATGGGGAGTCTTTTCCGTTTTTGGTAATACGAATGTTCACTAAAAATTGTTGGAATTCTTGTATATGAATCGGACGAATTTTTTCTAGTTGCATATGTCCAAAATAGTCCAATGCACGTTGCAAAATATTCTCTGTTTTCACATACGTCTTTTCAACAGTTCCTAATTTATACCAAGGAAAAAAATATTTATGGTAAAAATCATGGAAAGTGATTCCTTGTAAATAAATACCTTGTGAATCAGAAAAATTTTGTTTTACTTCTTCTAATGCTTTCTTTGCTTCTCCTTGTGTTTTAAATCCTCTTCTTGTTACTTGTATTCTCTTACCAAAACGATCTTGTCCTAAAGTTACTGAAAAAAACCACGTCCCTCTCTTTGAATCTTTATAAACATTTGCAACTCTTCTCATCTTAATGTTCCTCCCAAGAAATGTGTAAGACTTCTTCTATTATCGAAACAGGTATACGTTTTATTTTCGATTGTTCATAAAACGTGTAACCTCTTTTAACCAGAAGTGTTTTGCATTCCCTGAAGATTTTATCAGCATAGTATTTAGAAAAGCCTAATTTAACTATATCTTTTCGAGTTGCTGTCTTCATTATACCACCTTCTTAAATTATTATCATTTCCTTCTATCAGCTGCTTTTGTCTAAAGCACATAGGACTTTCACCTCTCCCCAAGTTTACGGCGAGCCTTACGGAAGTATCATTATCTCAGCTTCAAGTCATCGCTTTTTATTGACTATAAAAATTATTTTAGAATTTTCGTCGCTCTATCTAAATAATAAGATGTCATGGCGCATCTAAAATATGCTCTTTGAAGTGTTAAAGTACTGATAGAATCTATTTAGATTTCAATGAACAACTAAATTGTCCAACTAAAAGAATCTCATTAAATATTGAAAGCCTCTTTTAGAGAGACAAATGGAAAGGGGATTTTTTTATTTTTTGATTTTAAATTTCAATATAGCTTCTATTAGCTTTGTTTCTAATTGTCTTAACATAATTTCATCCATATAAACGATAGATTTTCCCGTTTCATTAAATCCATTTGACAAACATAAACTAGCCATGTAACTATAATAGTGCTTAAGTATAATTTTTATCGAAATTGGATCTTCCTCTATAGCAGATAAAATAATTGGTATTGGAATTATTGGGTAATAGCTTTTTTTTCGTATTTCTACCATAAACCATACCCCATTTTTAGTTGTTCTATTGCCTTAGTTCGTTGATACCAAATACCACTTGTACTCATGTTAAGTATTTCTGAAATTTCTTTGTCATTGAAACCTGCAAAATAATAAAGCAAGACAATCTTTCTCTTCATTTTCGATAAAGCATCAATGGCTACTGATAATTTTGGATCTGAAACTAAAATTTCCATTCCTAGCAGAAGGTAACTACTTTTATTTTCGTATTCACTCTGCGGATATTTGCTTTCACTTACATAATCTAGTGGTTCTTCATTTTTTTTTATTCTAGCTTTTTGTTTCCTTATATTTTTTGCTTCATTTCGTAAAACCTTTTTGCAATAAGCATCAAATTGATGTTGTATAGAATTTTCATCAAAAATTTTTTCCATTATATATCTGCTCCATTTTCCCCTTTCCACTAATACAACAATCGAAGTGTGCTTTTTTTTCGAAAAACAAGAAAAATCTTGTAAAATTTCTCATACCAGCATAGACAAAATTTATTTTTACATACGATCATTAAAAAATTATCCAAGATGTATAGTATTCATTAATTGCAAATATCTGTTCTTCTCTTATGAATACAGATAGATAACAAAAAAACCGACTAGGTTAGCCTAATCGGTTTTCAAAAAAATTATAGGTTTTTATGTGCTTTTATAAAAAATATCTATTATTACTATCCTATTTTATATTATTGAATTTTGGTGTTAATAACCATTTTGTTCAGATAGTGCACAATCATTTTAGGCGCCCATTCTCTACTAAATCTTCCTTTTTTATTCCCTTGTACTCTTAAGATTCCTTCACTTGTTCACAAACTAATCTTTAGCCCTTTGGAAATCGAATCTGGTTCATTGCAATTGACCACGTTACGAAACTCTTGGAAAATTTTTGTCACGTTCTATCAATTTTTCAATCGTCAGTTTGTGAACATTTATTGTCCATATCTCTATTCACGTTATATGTTTTCTATAATGTCGTCTAAAAAATAGCTGTGAAACTCAAAGGTAACCTTACTCCCGATACTTCATCAATACCTACAATACATTTACGATCTACTAACTGTATGAATTCTTTTGAAAAAGGATAATGATAATGTGAAGACATACATGAATTACCATCGACCATATCACTAAATAAAAATTATTTATTAATTAAAATTTTGACACCTAAATCCTAAACACTACGAATATCAAGTTCTTCTATATACATGTCAATCGTTTTTAGTATTTTTCTACTTTCAATCATTTTTCTGACAAACCTATTTCAATAGATCTATCAGCTGAGGTCTGTTCTCAATATTACTTTGACAAAGCATCTTTTCCCTATATACACGTGCAGTAGTTATTTGTCTATTAGCTTTTGATATTTAAATTTTTTATCAAACCTTGAAAATAAAAATTCTTTTGATGAATAAAAAAGATATGCTTCTGCCGTTTTCTTGACTTATTCTTTATGGAATAATACTCTAGATTTAGTTATGAGCTAGCAAAAAAAAGTTTCACTTAAATCGAAGTTAGTATATACTAGATATAGGATATTTTTTTATTTTATCAATATTTTGTCTGGTGATTTATTTGATTTCGAAAAAAGGAGAATTTTCAGATAATTAGTTCATCTTAATCAGACACCAAGACATATTAGATTATCCTGCAATAATTTTAGGAATTTGCCATTTTTTAAAGATAGCTCATACATAGAAATATATATCTTTTCCTCCATGTAATTCGAGCAGTTTTAATTGTGATGACATATACCAATAATTTCTCAAGTCTTCTTACGCCTCATGAATTATAAAAAGATTTTACGACATCTTTTTGTTATATAGTGCTAAAATAATAATTTTTGCTTTAAAGAAAGGGTAGCTATTATGATTGAAAAATATATTGAGAAAGATATTATTAGACAAGTAAAGCTTACAGAATATCTACTAGATATGAAAACCTTAAACATTAATGATGTTGCAACAAAACTTCATGTGAATTCAAATACTATAAAAAGAGATTTCCAAAAAATATGCACATTTTTGGAAGATCATATTTTAAATTCATCATTTACAAGTAAAGAAATTTGTATAACGTTTCATACTGGAACAAATTATTATTCTTTGGTAAAAAAGCTGTATAAAGATTCCAAAATTTTAAGAGTTTGCACTCGATACTTAACAGGGGAATCAAATTATTTGGATATAGTTGATAAAGAATATGTATCTGTTACAAAAGCATTTCATTAAAAAAAGAAAGTTGAAGATTTCTTTATCAATTCAAATATAATGAATGAAGATAAGGAATTTATAGATAATGAGATTAACTTTCGACTCGTAGTATTATCTATTTGGATGCGTTCAGATCTGTATAATGAATCAATAGAAACGGAATATATGGAAACAGCAAAAGTAATATGTGATTGTGTTTTCAACGATTTTTCAAATAATCATGAGATAGATGAAAGAGATTACACCCTTTTTCTTTTCGCGACTTACCTTTCATTAACCAGAAAAGATAAAAATATTAAAATTAGTTTCCCACTGGATTATTATGAAAAAATAGTCAATTCAAGCTTTACTTTTGAAAAAATTAATAGTATAAATAAACAAATTCTAAAAGAAAGTATGTTAAGTTCTGACGAGATAATCTTTCTGTGCTTTATGTACAAAGCTGTTTCTTTGAATACGGATAACTACTTATTGATTGAGACTAATTACTTGATTGAGCGTAATTTCACAATAGAAAATAATCCTATAGTAAAACAACTAATTCGAAAATTTGAATACGAATTTAGAACAGTTCTACTAAATGAAATTTCTTTTGAAAAACCTTTTTTAACTTTTATAAATTCTATTTGGCATAATATACAGAGCTTTATAGTAGATAAACATTATTATTTAACACCTGATCAAATTGATTGTATTCATAGGGTCAATAAAGTATTGAAAGAATGGACACAAGAATTCAACTTATCTAGCGTTCAATTCAATTCTATCTCTATTGAAAAATTTTGTGCGCAGGTGACAACTACATTATTAAAAAAACAGGAAAAAAAGACCATATTTATTATAGTGGCTAAAGATGAGCTTTCACATATTTTATATAGAGAAAACCTAAAAAGATGGATTAATCCAGAATTCAATACTATAGATACTATTATGTACTATGATTTAGCTAGTATTCCAATATATGTTCAATCTTTACCGCATATTATTATTTGTGATCGAGCACTACTAACTAATCAAAAAAATGATAATCTCTTTCCAATTTCAGTGACTACTCTAAAAAAAGATCTAAAAAAACTATTATTCAATATTATTGAAAAAAGTTAGAAACAAATGATTACCTGAAAGATACCAAAAAATGATTAAATAAAATCCAATCCAATACGTAGATCGAGAATCGTAGCATTTTCGTTCCAGATTTTTTGGCTTGTTTACTGCCCAACTGGGAGGCATTGTTAAGCCTTTGTGTTCTTTTAATTATTCTAAATAAATAATCAGATTACTTAATCTAAAATGATACTCCAATGTTTTTCAATAAATAAAAAAACTCTAAACGGTCTTTTTGGTAAATACTGGAGGACCAGGATGCAGTGCCAGAACTTCGGCGTCATCTATAAAACAAGTAAGTACTTCAACACCTTTAATATTCAATTATTATTTACCAAAAAGACCTTCTCTTCCGTAATTGAAAAGTATATTTTACGCATTTTCTCATCTTAAATTCTAATTTATACTTCTATTAAGAATCTTTTACGTTTTATACTTCTTCTTGTAATATCTATTTTCAAACGCAATCCAACTTTTACTAAAATTATGACTACTAAAAGCCGCCTTTAATCCAGAGGACTGCTTAAATCTAAAAACTTCCTCCATATCCATTCCTAATTCTTTAGATATTTTATTGTCATGCCATCCACTCTTGATCAATCTTTGAACAATATTTTCCATTTCTGCAATTCCATGAACTCCCCGTGCACGATTATGTCTTATCGTTGAAGCAATTCTTTTTTCCAAAGGTTTATCTATTACTGTTACAGGAACTTTTTTTAAAAACAGTTTATCCTTTGCAACTAAATATCTGTGAAAACCATCTATCAATATATACCTGTCATTTACCTTATCATAGTAACAAACTAAAGGTTGTGTAAAGCCATCTTCAACTATAGAAAGCTCTAATAACTTCATTTCAGGAGAAGCAACCTTGTTAGGATTATAATCATTTGCAACTATTTGTGACAAAAGAACCATTTTTACATTTAAAACTGGAAAATCAATTTTTCTCATTAACACTCACTTCTTTTTTTAAAAAATAATAGTTTTTTGTTTTTTTAAAAACACTAAAACCTTTTAATTCAAATAATCTTTTATCTTCTAAATTATTAACACAAGCTTCAATTACTCCTGCTTGATCGTAATTTCTAATATCTAACAGCATTTTTCTTAATAATATTCTTTTTATATCTTTTTTTATTCTACTAGACTGATAAATATCACCTATTTCAATTTTATTTTTTTTCTTTTCAAAAGAAGAAAATGCTTGGACGACATTTTTACTGTCAACAACTACATACCAGTAAGTTTTAGGTGTATTTACTAAATAGGGATACATTTTTTGATATATTCTTTCAGCAAAAAAAAAGCCCATTAATTGATAAAATTGTGATTTGTTGTATGGAGGAAAAAAGCTCAACATTTTATAGTCCATTGAATCCCTGCTTTCTTAACTATTCTACATCAAATGTTTTAGTTTTTTCTCTATTTTACGTAATTGAAAGTATGGAAGATTTTCTATTCCTAAATTATTCCCATACTCTATTGCTAATTCATATAATTCTTCTTCATCTACTTTTGTTAAACTATATTGTCTAGTACTTAATGCAAAATCATTTTTCTCTATGGCTCTTGCTATATCTTTCCAATTATGCCAAAGTTTTTCATCATTCTGCCATTCTTTTTTTGTCGCTTCCTCAGGTATATCATCAATATCAACATTAAAATTCTTTTTATAGTACTCCATTAATATTGACAATTTCCAATAATAATGATCTCTCATTTTATTTGAATATAGGCCTATAGACTCTAGTAAGAAAACTGTATATTCCTGCCACGACATATGATCAGGTTTCCTTGACTTATAATGTGATAGTAACGATGTTCTTGAATACAGTCGACCAAAGTTTGCGCCAGAGACTCTATTAACTACTCTTTCCCATGTGTTAGGTTCTACAAAAGCATATTGCTCTAAACCTTTTCTTTGTTGCAATCCATAAGGTTGACATATACGCATCTGCGATAAAGGAACTCCTACTTTATACATCTTTTCGTAAAACTCATTTACATACCAGTCATATTTTGCGTATGCTCCCCATACATCTTGTAAGCTCCAATCATATATAGGATAAAAGTTGACTGCATGAATCTGCTTAGAATATTGATGTTTAATCCAGCATTTTTCATCATAATTAAATTTAGAGCTAGTTATTGCTTTATATCTATTTAAGCTTTCTTGAGAGCGTATACCTATTCCACAAGCTACAGTTTCTTCATCATTTGAATAATAATACCAATGAATAAATTTTTTTAAAAATTTATCAGGATTCATATTTGAACTCCTATACAACGTAAACAAATTTTTATCTAATTTATCTATTGTAATAGCATCTTTAGGTAATGGTTGAATCCATTGTTCTTTTGCTGCATCGTCCCACATAAGCCACTGAGGTTGAAAAATACTGGTTGTATTATCTTCGTAAAAAGGTAAACAAAAATGATATGTCGCTTTTATAGATTCTAATTTTTTTATTTTTTCAATAAAAAAACGAGTTGAATCATAATTGGCCTCAACATCAAGAATAAATAAATCAAACTTTCTATTCAATTTTTTTGCGACTACATTTGCCAATTGAATCATAGCTCCACTATCTTTTCCACCGCTAAAAGAAAAATAGACATGTTGAAAGTTTTCGAATATATACGTTAGTCTAGTAATTGCAGCATCTAAAACATTCTCTTTTTTATATTCTTTCATCTCATTCACCTAGCTTATTTTGCATACATGTTTTTAACTAATTAAATTACACTGTCTTGTTCTTTTTACCCAAAGTTTTAAGTTTATTTACAACCAATCTAACCGATTTTTGTTATCTGAATAGCAATAAAAATTAGCTATTATATAAAAATAATAGGAAAGAAGTGACCAACTTTCAAGGCTTTTGATTTTTTGATTTTTTGATTTTTTAATTTTTCTGCTAAAAAAAAAAAACATCCCATTATTTCTAATGTGGAAAAATAACATCCAAGAAAATAAATAAATGTCTGTCCATTTTCACAAAATGTAAAAACAATTGTCTGCCGCCAAGTATCTGTAAAGCCACTAAATATAGGCAGTTGTTGATCCAAAAAAGAATAGATTACAGGTAATCCTATAATTGTTGCAAGATAGGAAAGAATAATTGATCGTACTTGTTGCCATCTTTTTTTCACAGTTCATCCCTTCTTTCATTAGTTATACGATTATCCCTTTGTTCTGACGCCATTTATTTAAATAAGATACAGAGACACCATAATAATCCGCAATCTCATGAAGTGTATACCCCAATGCTCGTAAACGCATATATTCTTCTTGACTCATTCTACGAATTTTTCTCTTATCAGAAGTTAATCGTCGTAATTCTTCACTACACGCCATAATTTTCTTATATAATTCACTGGTTTCATCTCTATGCCATTCATCATCTAATGCCATCAAACATAATAATTCTATTCGTGTCTCTTTAATTTTGTTCTTGTCTTGAAGAATTTTTTCATCATTTATACATCTTGTTTCATACATATTTCTTTACTCCATTTACTTTCTTCCCACTGTTAAATACACCCATTATTCTTTGAAAAAAGGGAAGCGATTTGCTTCCCTCTATTTCTTTTATTATTTATGATGCTGGCGCATCCGTTAATGTCCAAGTTAAATCTGCAGTATATTGTTCTGCTGATTTTGTTGAAGTTCCTGGAACGTGTAATTTCACGCCTGTTGTTTGCCAAGTCCCAGTCGTCACTCCATTTCCGTTTCCAGCTGCTGCATTCATCACTTTCACTGACTGTTCTGGTGTCAAAGTCGTATCTGAAGCTGTGACTGTTTCATTACTTGAATTAGCTACTACTCCACTAGCTAGACTAACTTGAGCCCCTGTTAATTCTTTTACTCCAGCTTTCAACTTCCCTGCTGTAACTGTTAGTGTCCATCCAGCTGAAGAACCACGTAAATCTGTCACCTGAACTTCACTTTGTGCTTGCGCATCATAATCTTTATCTTGTGTCGTAATTTGTTGTGTACCAAAATCAAAACTTGGCACTTTATCCAACGTTAAGTCCCCTGCAGTAAATGTCACTTTCCCTGTAGTTTGTTGTGGTGCTACTGCATCTGCAGAAATTGAAGAGAATCCAATCCCTCCTGCAATCATAGCCACTGTCAATGCACTAGTTAATTTCATTGATTTCATAAATTTTCTCCTTCTTTCTTAAAAAATTATTTATATAAACAAAATTCAAATTTTGTTTATTCCACTTGTTTAGCTACTTTGTTATATATTTCCGATACATCCCATAAATAGCACTTGCCAAAATAAGAATACCTAGAATCATCCAAACGTATGACATTTTGACACCTGTTTTTGGAAGGTTTCCTTTTGCTTTTTTAGCTACTTCTTGTTTTTGAGCTACAGGCTCTTTACTGCTTGTACTTTGATTTTTATTCGTACTCTCTACAGGTGTTGTTGATTGCGTTGTACCACCTGTTTTTTTACTTTTTTCATTATAAGCTGTAACCTTTACAGAAGTTTGATCAAATCCCACTTCAAATGGGATTGGGGTTTGATCTAGTTGATACCCCTTTGGGCTTTTTGTTTCCACAAACGTATATTTTCCTGGAAACAATCGGGTAAGGTGTATTTCTCCTTTTCCATCTGTCGTCATCGATTGAGCTACTTCTACTACTGCTCCTTTTTCATCTCGTAGTTCAAACGTCGCTCCTGATAATACTTCTTTTGTTTCTTTATCCTTTTTTTGCAAAGTTACAGAGACTTCAATCGAACCATCACCAGTAAAAGTAATTCCAGCTTGACTCGTTTTAGACTCTGCATAAGTAGTAATGCCTAAACAAAAAGTCAAAACCATTAAGCTACCCATTAACAACCATTGATAGACTTTTTTCATCGCTTCTATTCCTTTCTATGGCGTATCGTTTAACGTCCATTCAATTGTTCCTGTATACTCTCCTATTGAAGCCTCACCTGTTTTAATTTTCAATAAGATTCCTTTTTGAGCATTCCAATTTACTGTTATATCTGTGCTATCTTCCGACTCAGTAGTTGTTTTACTTGCTATCAATTGTGCAGAATTTTGTGTAATAATTTGTTCATCACTTTCTGTTTTATAAATTAAACTGTTAGGAAGTTCTTTTCCTTCATTATTTGTTAACACAGAATTCATTTTAGCTGTCAATTGCCACTTACTTCCTTTTCCTCGTCTATCAATAACAGTAAATTCTTCATTTTCAGAAAAGCGTGGCTCATAATAGCTTGTTCCTTTTTCTAATTCATGTATTCCAAAATCAAAAGTACTTGGAACATTCAATTCCAGTTTTCCTTTTACAGTAACTGTAGCAATTTTTTCAATGCTGCCATTTTTATAAGTTATTGGATATTTTCCTGGCCTTTGATTATCGACATTTCCAATTACCTGTATTTGATCAACAGTCAATGGAGTTCCTGATCTGTCAGTCGCTGAAACAAAATTATCTTCTTTCTTCCATGGATCTCCAACAAAAATCGAAGAATCTTTTACTTCAATACTACTCAAATCTTTATTTACTTGAATAGTATTGGTTACTATCATAGGATTATTTGCTACATTTTGTTGACTCCCAATAAATTTTACTGTGTTTGTCAGCTCTGTAATACCTGTAGAAATTTTCCCTTGGTATTTTACAATTAATTTCATGTTTGCTTCCAAACTATTTAATGTAAAGCTGATTTTTTTCGTTGAATTTTCATGCATTGTTACTTGATTTGTGATGATTTCTTCCCCAGTCACTCCTACTTTACTAATAACTAGTGAATCAGGATCATACTCAAACCCTGTTGGTAATTCATCTTCAACAGTAATATTTTTTACATCAACAGTAGGTTTAGCTACTGTATTATTTAATTCACTTACATATTCAATAGTGTCTCCTTCGTAAAATTTGTCCGAAGAAGTATCACTTAAATTTTTCACTGTTTTTTGTGCTGTTAACTGATTTTTAGAACTAAAATAACCTGTTACACCAGAAACATACGTATTCCCATCCGCTGCTTGTGTAGTAATTCGCAAATTTAATGGAATTTGGGAGTAATCTCCAATAGAAAACTCTTTTATTTGTCCCTGAATTCTTATCGCCGGACTATAATTATTATCTGGCATTAACAACTGATCTGGAGTCAATGAAGCTGTAATTTTCTTATTTTCAGGACTATATATTACATCTTTTCCCCAAGTTAAAGGCTGTGATTTTCCATCTGGAAGAACAACTTGTGGCGCAATAGTTGTATCAATCTCAATTACATCATTATAATAAAACTCAAAATTCACTCTATTTATTTCTTTTTTCAATAACATACCTTCTACATGCAAATCCATTACTACTTTATCATTTGGGCCTACTTTCCAACCACCACTAATAGAAGAGCCATTTTGTGATTGATTCCCCGAGCTTATTGCCGTATTATCAGATATATTTCCAACACCTAAAACAGCAACCGTCTTTCTCAAATAGCCTTGTCCATTATTTTCAGAGTTTTCATTATAGCCATAATATGGCAAGGTGTTCTTATAATCCAACTCTTGTGCACTTGTTGTCATTCCTCCCAGAATAAATAGGATAAACACTCCTAAGAAAAAATTTTTTATGACTAACCAATACATTCTATTCTTAGTCAAACCCTTATCACTCCCTATTACTTTTTGAAACCATACAAAATTTTAAACTTATAGGCTTGATTAAACAGCTATAAAAATTTGACTTCTTACAACGCTGATTACCTCCTCTCTTAAGGGGTAAGAAGAGGTAAGAGCTATTTCTGATTCTGCTGCAAACACACTTCCTCCCTCTTTAATTTTATATAATAAAACTAACTTATCCCTTTAAAAAGCAATTTAGTTTTATCCAATTTTGCTATGCAATGCGAGATAAACACCTTTCCTCTTTTACTATTTTTACAACTTCTCTTAAAGTGATTTCTCATCTTCAGAAAAAAGACTCAAGAATTTTTTGTCTCTTTTGCAAGGAATATCTCTATGTAAAAGATTACAAAAAAATAATATTTTCTTCAATAGGATTAAATAAAAAAAATGAAAAAATACCTTTTTTTATAAATTAAACCCTTACATATCAAACAAAAAAGAATAATAGAATAACAACTTTTTTAGTTTACAAAAGAGACAAAAAATTCTTGTGTCTCTTTCATTGTTTTTTACCTAATAAATAGCTTATACAACAATATCAATTTGTAGTTCTTTAACTTATTTGCAATCATAAAAAAAATAAATACACATTTATTTTATTGACTTTGATTTAAATTTTACATCTGTTGTTATAAACAACCTCCATATAGTGACAAACAACCATATTTTCTATTACCCTATTCAAATATACTCAGTGGTAAGTATATTTTATTAAAAAAATCACAGTATTTTACACTATTCCAACCAATTTTTTTGATAGTGTATTTTTTATTGAGAATTTTTAGTTACGATGCAGAATAATGAACTGTAAGATTCGTTTCTATAAAGAATTCAATACACTACTTTTTACACTCCAATTTTTGGAGCTGATATTCTTATTACTATTTTTTAAGTATATTTATGTAATGCAAAATAGAATTATAACCCTACTGAAAGCAATCGTTTCAGTATAATATTCTTCTTTTCTCACTATTGTTTTTTTAGATATACTAAATGTTACAACAATGTAAGAAAATCGTTAGACTTATATATGGAAATATTTTTTTTATTAACTATGATTAATAGATGAAAAAAACTATGAAAGACTGGTGGAAATATAGTGATGAATTTTCCTCATATGGTACCATATTACACCCCATTTTATTTTGTATTATTGATTATAGCATTGATACCAATAATCTTAACATTAATGTTTAAAGGAGAAAGATGGTCTTGGTATCAAACATTAATAACTTTACTTTTTCTTTATATAAGTTTTGGTGGTCATCGATGGCAACAAGGTATAACTATAATTGTATATACTATCTATCAAACACTATTGACATGGACTTATGCTACTTATCGAAAGAATAAGAATAAAAATAAAATATTTTATCTTTTCATTTTTCTAAATATTTTGCCACTTATCTTAGTAAAAATTTCTCCATTTATGCTAGAGAAAACTCCAATAGGCTTTTTAGGAATATCTTATCTAACATTTAAAGCTGTCCAAGTAAATATCGACTTGCGCGATGGATTGATTAAAGAATACTATCCATGGCATTACATTCAATTTTTACTTTTTTTTCCAACAATCTCTTCTGGTCCAATTGATAGATATCGGCGTTTTGAAAAAGATTTAACAAGTCCGCCCAATACAGAAAAATATTTAGACTTTCTAGATAGAGGTATTTTTTGTTTATTTTTAGGCTTTTTATACAAATTCATTATTAGTTATTATTTATATGAACTTTTACAATATGTTAAAGAAATTGCTTTAGCACAAGATGGTATTTCATTGTGGGCTTTAGGTTATATGTATGTTTATAGCTTATATCTTTTTTTTGATGTTGCTGGATACAGTTTATTTGCAGTAGGAACAAGTTATTTAATGGGGTATGATACTCCTATGAATTTTAATAAGCCTTTCTTAAGTTGGAATATAAAAGAATTTTGGAATCGTTGGCACACGACTTTATCTTTTTGGTTCCGTGATTATGTATATATGCGACTAATGTTCTTTTTAATGAAAAAGAACATGTTCAAAAGCAAAATTGTAGCTTCAAATATTGGATATTTTGTTTTATTTTTAATTATGGGGATATGGCACGGTTTAACCTGGTATTACATTATGTACGGAGTATATCATGCAACTTTGATTTGCTTAACAGATGCTTGGTTACGTTTCAAGAAAAAAAACAGAAAAAAAATTCCATCAAATAAATTGACCCACGCACTTGCAATATTTTTAACCTTCCACGCCATTTGTATTAGTTTTTTTATATTTTCAGGATTTTTAGATCAACTTTGGTTTAAATAGTTCAGTATCAAAACAAAAGAGATATAATAACTAAAATATACTTTTATGGTTAAAAAAAGGGAAGGTATAGTTTTCAATAAAAAAATATTGTAGGCTGTTATCATTTTATTAGGATTTTCTCATTATATTTATCATTTATTGAAATAGAATCAAAATTTTGTTAAATTCTCTTAGTAAATAAATTTAAGGAGGGATAATATGGACACTGTTCGCATTATTTTAAGCTTCATTGGTTTTTTTAGTAGCATTCTACTTTTATTTACATTTAAAGAAAGCTGGAAAGACTTAACTACTATGCAAAAAATCAATATTATAGTACTTGTTTGTTGTATATGTTTACCTTTTACCATAGAGTTTTTCCCAAAATTCTAAAACAACTACATTTACTTACACTATACGCCCTTGTATCTGTTATACAGAGGCGTTTTTTCAACAGACGTAGATGTTTCATTTGTACTTAAACTTTCACTAATTTTAGTTGAACTTATTTGGGTAGTTTCTTACGTCTCTTTCATTGTTTTTTTCTATCTTTAGGAAAAATTATACAAAAAAACTAAAACAATTTCTAACTTGTCATTATAAACAACTTTTTTTCGATTTGTAAATTGAAATTAAATATTACACACCAGTCTTTTGGGTGGATATTCTTATTGCTGTTATTTTTCATATTCTATATATTTTTAAGTATACTTATATAATGAAAAATAGAATTACAACCCTTTTAAAAAATGTTGCACCTCATAATACAATATAGTGAAATCTTTTTTGATAAAATATCTAATTTCAGGAGGGATTATTTTGACTAAAATTGAACAAAAAGGTAAAGTATCTTTTAAACAAGCAATCAAAGACTTTTTTTTAGGGTATTTCGATTTTAAAGGACAAACAACACGTGCAGGTTATTGGTGGGTTATACTTGCATTTATTCTATTAACTATAATAACTTTAATTTTAGGAATGTTTTTCTTTTTTTCAATGTTTGTTTCTTCTTCTGCGGAGGCTTTAAAACGGCTGCTAATTGTAGTCTCTATCTTTATCTTATTCATAATTATTCCAAGCTTAGCCTTAAATGTCCGTCGAATTCGTGATGTCGGTTTGACAGGTTGGGGAACTCTTTGTCTGTATCTTTTAGCTTTTATACTTTTTATGGCTCAAGGAACTTATAGCTATGTTTATAATTTTGATTTCATAGAAGGAAGCAAAGAAAATATTACATTAGGAAACAATATTCTAGTTACATTTTTAGATTTTACTATCAATATTCTTATGCTTCTATTAACCATTTTCCCTACAAATATGCTGACTACGAAAAGCGAAAATAAAATTTTACGTTTCTTTTTCCGATTGGCAGAATAAAAGCTCTTAAAATGGAACTTTGCTTCTAATTTAAACATGTTATACTTTGTCTATTCAAAAATGCATCATTAATACTCCACAAAAACACTAGGTTTTATTCATTTACCTAGTGTTTTTTTATATTAATATTCAGAAAAAAATAGTTTATAATAACCATTTTTATTTACTAAAAAAGAACTAAGTTACTTATCAAAAATAACCTAGTTCTTTTTGTATAATAAATTATTTAAAAATGAGATCTCCTATTATCTAGTATTAGTTTTTAACTAGAACTCAAAATACAATACTACTTTTCATGCACAAAAACTAGAGGTAGGAGTTAAAAAGTTTACAAATTATAAGCCTCTAGTATTCTAGCATGAATTAAGAATGTAAGAAATCTTGTTACCAAGAATTTTATCATCCCTATTTACAAGTATTCAACCTTTTTTATGAATAGTTTCCTATAGATTCTAACTTTTTTAACACCCTATCTCTAAAAAATAATATCGACTATTTTAATTCTTTCTTTAACAAAAAAACTATTGATTTTTGTTGAAAAACCTTTTATATTTTTTTTAGGTTGAACACATAGTGAATTAATCATTCAAGAGCTAATTCACTCTTTTGTTTTTTTCCATTCAAAATAAAATTTAACACTATTTTGGAGGTAACAAATGTCCGATTTCATATACATTTTTTCAAGTTTTATAAGCTTTTTCAGTAGCATTTTATTACTCTTTAGTTTTAAAACTGAGCGAAAAAAATTAACAACGCTTCAAAAAGTAAGCATTATTATACTGGTTTTCTCAATTTGGCTCCCTTTTTTCACTGGTTTTCTTTCAAACATAAAGTAAAAAATATGTTTTATTTTTACTCATAACAGTTCATTTGTTTAGTTCAAAGTCCTGTAAACTGTTACTATTTTTTTAAGACTCTATTATTCATAAAAAACAAAAAAATTGTGATATACATTCATAGAACCACAAAGCAGAAGAATAAAAATTGTAAATATGGTTTTTATTCTTCTGTTTTGTACTTTTATATTTTTATAAGTTTAAACTCATAACAGCTATATCTTTATCTTCTTGTGTAATCCCTATATACCTTAATGTATCTCTTTGGGAAGAATGATTTAATAAATCCTGAATAATTTCTATAGGTACTTTGTTTTTATATAAAAAATAACCAAATGTCTTTCTCATAGAGTGACTACCTATATTTGAGATTCCATTTTCACTTGCTGCACGGTTTAAAATGGCCCATAATGTTTGACGATTCATTGGTCTATCTATCCCTTTTCCACTAGGAAAAAGATAATGCTCTAACTCATCATTATTTACATATTCTGTAAAATTTTTATTGATATAAATCTCAAGTTCTTCTCGTAATTGGTCTGATAATATAACAGAATTGTACTTCCCTGTTTTTTGTTCTTTTAAAGACAATCTATTCTTAATCACTATTTTATTTTCTTCTATCATTGCTACATCTGATAATTTTAGATTTCTCAAATCCGAAATACGATAGGCTGTATTAATTCCCATAGAAAATATAAGCACATTTCGCTCACCATATCTCCCTTTACGCAAACTTTTTTTCATTTTATTTATTGACCGTTTATCTTTTAGAGGAACTACTGTATTCACTGTTCACACTTCTTTCATATTTTTATATTTATCATAAAAAGAATTCAAATGTACCTCTTCTTTTTATTTTCAATAAAAACCATCATGAATTATCTACTTTGATCTAATTCATGATGGTTTTTAAAAGTGTTTTAATTCTTTCCCGCACCTATTTCTATATAAGAACCATTGCTTAATTTATATTCTTTTTTACAGCTACTACACTTAAAATGATTATATTTTCCCAGCTCTCTTCTAGCCAATTGCCCACAATCACAAGCAACATATGCAACTACATTTGTCTTATTCCACGTAGTAATTTCTATTCCCCAGTGATCATATTTTTTTCGAACAACCATCTTAAATCTCTCCGTTTCTAAAACTATATCTTGCAATCATTTCTCTATATTCTTGTTTTGTTTTAGGCTGAACTCGCAATACTTCTTCGGCCAACTCTAATAATAGTTTTTCCACTTTTACTGACATCGTATCAAAAATAACCATTGGCTTATTTTCTTTTTCAACGCGTTTTTTGTATCTTTGATAATTTGCTGAATAGAGTCGACCATTTGACATTTTTTCTATTCCATATCCTGAAATCAAAGGATTTTCCAACAATTGAATGATTTTCTTTTTATTCTCCATAACATCTGAAAAACTAGTGAACATTTGTTTTTCCACTTTTTTCCTCCATTTTATCTAAATAGCGATAAATCGTTGTTCGAGAAACATTCCAACGTTCGGCAATGGTTTTAATCGGTGTTCCACTATCAACTAGAGTCTTTAGTAATTCTAAGTCTTGTGCTTTTAATTTTTCAGGACGACCTCCAAATCGCCCTCTTGCTCTAGCTGCCGCTCGTCCTGCCGCAGATCTTTCTAAAATTAGATTTCGTTCAAATTCCGCAAATGCTGCAAACAAATGGAACATAAGCTGTCCAGTAGAACTTGATTTATCCATTGTTATATTTTCTTGAACACTATGAAAACTAACACCTCGTTCATTCAAGCGATTGACGATTGAAATCAAGTCTTCCATATTTCTTCCTAGACGATCTAAACGCCAAACGACAAGTGTATCTCCAGATCGTACAAAATCAATGGCTGTTTCTAATCCTGGCCGATTACTTTTTGCACCACTCATATGATCTGAAAAAATTTTTTCGCATCCGAATTTATTTAAGCTATCTTCTTGTAAATCCAAATTTTGTAAACCAGTAGACACCCGGGCGTATCCTATTTTCAAAAAAATCACTCCTTTACAAAATCTATTGTAACATAACTTTAATCAACTAGTATATTTGAACATAGATTTTGATATGAGTTTATGAACACGAAAAGGAGTTAAAAATTTAAAAACTAGATAAAAAAATACTGTGTACAGAAACGCGTGATTTTCTGTACACTTATTTTGAAATAAAAAAATATATCTGGTATGATTCTAGTTTTGAATAATAACATAAATAAATGGAAAACCAAGGAATAAAATTTTTTAAATAACTTGCCTTAGAGTTCACTTTAGGGTTTATGATACTTATATAAAAAGATGTGGAGGTTAATTTTGATGAATATTAAAAAAGCAGCGGAAATGTTTGATTTGAGTGTAGACACACTACGCTATTATGAACGGGTTGGTGTCATACCACCTATTCACCGCAATGAGAGCGGCTATCGGGACTATACTACGAATGATCTTAATTGGATTTATCTAGCAAAAAACTTACGAAATGCGGGATTATCGATCGAATCACTCATTGAGTTTGCTCAATTGGCTCAATTACGCGAAACGCAGAATGTAGAAAAAGCTCAGAAACAAATTTTATCTGATCAATTAGAAGAATTAGACAAAAAGTTAGCGGAAATGCAGGAAGTACGAGACTTACTTATTTATAAGATAGAAACATATGATGATCACATCGCAAAATTTAAAGCAGGTGCATTGGAGCCTGATAAAGTCGAAAAACTATGGGAACGAAAAAAATAAAAATTTTTTCTTGCTATGGACTTAACTCCAAGGTTTAGGATAGAACATGTAAAGAAAAATGGAGGAGGAAAACAATATGCAAACAATTACTTTGAACAATGGCGTAGAAATGCCACAATTAGGATTTGGTGTTTATCAAATTCCATTGGAGGAAACAGCTGAAGCAGTCTATCAAGCTATTAAAACAGGATACCGTCTGATCGATACAGCTTCTATTTACGGAAATGAAAAAGAAACAGGTGAAGGAATCAAACGTGCCATCAATGAAGGCCTAGTCACTCGAGAAGAACTTTTTGTTACTTCTAAATTGTTTATTCTTCAAGCACCAGAAGAAAAAGCTGCGGAAACGATTGAACATTCTCTTAAAGTAATGGGGTTGGATTATCTGGATCTTTATCTTATTCATCAACCATACGGAGATATTTATGGTGCATGGCGGTCAATGGTTGCTGCTCAAAAAGCAGGAAAATTACGTGCCATTGGGATTTCAAATTTCAAATCAGCTAAAATGATCGAATTTATTGGGTTGAATGACGTGAAACCTCAAATCAATCAAATCGAAGTGAATCCTTGGAATCAACGAATTGAAGATCAGGAATGGCATAAAAAATATGGTGTACAAGTTGAAGCTTGGGCACCATTTGCAGAAGGTCGTCACGAACTATTTACTAATCCTGTATTAACAGAAATCGGTAAACAATACGGAAAGACAGTAGGACAAGTTGTATTACGTTGGTTAATGCAAAGAGGGATTGTTGCTTTAGCAAAATCAGTTCGACCCGAACGAATGGCTGAAAACATTGATATTTTTGATTTTGAGCTTTCAAAAGAAGATATTGAAAAGATAGCGGCTTTAGATATGAAAGAATCTGCGTTCTTTGATCATGATGCACCTCAACAAGTAGAATGGTTTATGAATCGGATGTTGGATACAGAAAAATGAACAAAAATATCCTAATTATTGGTGCTGGCGGTCAGATTCCACAGGTATTAATCCCGCTTTTGCAAGAGCAACCTGGTTTACATTTGACTTTATTTGGGCGCCATACCGCTAAATTACCCTATACGAATGTAACAAAGGTTTCTGGAGACGCTGGAAAATTAACTGACTTGATTAATGTTATGAAAAACCAAGATATCATTTATATGAATTTTGATAATAAAAAAGTAACCGAAATTGTGATTGATGCAATGCATAAAACGGGTGTGAAACGAATCATTCAAGCAGGTGTACTTAGCGTGTACGGTGAAGTTGCAGAACCGTTTGCTACATGGAATAGTCACATGATGGGAGAGGCAGTCGCGCATAATCGAGGTGTAGAAGCATTGGAAGTCAGTGATTTGGATTACACTTATATGCGTATGACTTGGCTCTATAATGGGAACCGAAAGGACTATATTGCAAGCTCTAAGGGAGACCCATTTTTAGGTGCTCAAATTACGAGACGTGCTATTGCTCAATTTATAATGGACAATATAACAGGAAAAAGAAATGACATTCGAGCAAGTATTGGATTGTGGGAATCTGGTTCAGAAAATAAATCAAAACCTGATTTTTATTGATAGAAGGATGCAAGTTTAACCATTTAGAAAAGTAAAAGTGAATACTGTGGCATCAATCATGAGATAGTTGATGCCGCAGTATTTTTATGGGAAATAATATGTAAAGAGGGCGATTGAGATGTTTAAGAAACGAATTTCATACTTTTTAATAGCGTTTATAAGCTTCATCATTGTTGAATTTATTACTTTACCTAAAATGATAAGCAAAATTCAAGAAGGAGGAGAAATGATGAAAAATCCAAAAACATTGATTGCTTATTATTCACGAACTGGAAATACAAAAGCAGTTGCTGAACTGATTCAAGAAAAGATTGCTGGAGATCTTATACAAATCGAAACAGAAGAAAAAAGACCAATAGATTATCCGAAGGAAGTTGAACAAAATGCACTAGAACAGGAAAGAGATATCTTACCAGAATTAACAACGACTATTCCTGATTTCGACAAATACGAACGGATTTTTATTGGAACACCAACGTGGAATATGGCGTTACCCCAAGCCGTTGTTTCTTTTTTAGATAGCTATGATTTCACCGGGAAAACAATTATACCTTTTAATACACACGGTGGTTACGGTGTGGGTTCAACTTTCAGTCAGATAAGCGCTAATACCAAAGGCGCTAATGTACTAGAAGGGTACACTGTAAAAGGTGGAGAAGAGACAAACGGCCTCATGCTTATTATTAAAGATAAAAATAGAGAAAAAGTATCAAAGGAAATTGATACATGGTTAGAAACAATCAATTAAAAAAATAGAAAGGAGTTAGGAAACTTGAATAGAGAAAAATTTGGTGTCATTTTACCAATTACATTATTATCTTATTTTTTGATATTAATGGATAATTCAATCATTTTTACAAGTTCTGTGCAGATAGGTGAAAGTTTAGGGTTATCTGCTGCAGCACTTTCATGGGTATCCAGTGCATACACACTTACTTTTGGAGGTTTTTTACTATTAAGCGGACGTCTTTCTGATTTATTAGGGAGGAAACGTATTTTTTTGATAGGATTACTGATCTTTGGATTCAGTTCTTTAGCGATTGGTCTATCGCAATCAGCTGAAATGGTCATTAGTATGCGTGCAATACAAGGAATTGGCAGCTCCATTATCGCTCCAACAACTTTGGCATTAATCATGGATGCTTACCAAAATAATACGAGACAACGTGCGATTTCTTATTATGGGGCAACTGCTGGAATTGGTTCAAGTATTGGTTTATTAGTTGGTGGTGGACTAACTAGCTTGATTTCTTGGCGTGTAGGATTTTTAATAAACGTTCCATTTACTCTTATATTATTTATCCTAACATTGAAGTATGTGAAACCTTCAGCTCGCCGAAAAGAAAATATCGACTATTTAGGTAGTATACTTTCCATAATCGGTTTGGTTGGTATTATCTATGGCTTTACTGAAGGAATGCTTAATTTCGTATTTATAGGGATTATCTTTATATGTTTGTTTATTTTATGGGAACGAAAGACTTCTTCACCCATTCTCCCGTTAGCACTTTTTCAAAATAAGATTCGTTCTGGTGCTTATGTGACTCGTCTTTTATTTATGATGGCAATGTTGCCATTTTGGTTCTTTTTACCACAGATGATGCAAAGCCAATATGGTTTTTCAGCGTTAAAATCCGGTTTTGCTTTTTTGCCACTGACAATTGTTAATTTTATGATTGCGATGCAATTACCAAAGTTAACTTCAAAATTTGGGAACAATAAGATATTACTTATTGGAGAAATCACATTATCTATAGGGTTAATTTTACTTGCTATCTCAAATCCATTAAATGGCTATTGGCAGACTATTTTTGTGCCTATGATCATACTTGGGTTAGGACAAGGTTTAATTTTAGCTCCAGTCACATCTGCAGGTGTTCATGATGCACCTGATGAGTTGGCAGGTATTGCAAGTGGTGTAACAAACACGATGCATCAAATTGGTGGTCCTATCGGATTATCATTGATTGTCGCAACAACAACTAATTTTCAAACTGAAATCTGGATGATGGCAGTATTTATACTTATATCTATATTAGTGGTTACTCTCTTTGTCAATAATAGAAAATAGTTTTTTTAATCATCCAAAATAAAATGAGAGCTAAGATTTGATTAGCAATCAAAATTTTAGCTCTCATTTTTATAGATAAATCCTATATTTGTCATTTAAGGAGAATAATATTTGCCATTTAAATAGAAAAGTGACACCCATGACACCAAAACGTTGTTTTAAAATGTAAGGATCTGTATGAGCTAAATCATGAATGGATTGAATTCCTGACATCTTCAAACGAGCAGCCATTCGCTTACCAATGCCACAAAATTCCGTAATAGGGGAGATAGACCAAACTTTTTCTTCTACGTTTTCATATCGCCATTCTGCCACAAAACCTGGTGCATTTTTCGCTTCATTGTCTAATGCTAATTTAGCTAGCAAAGGATTGTCTCCAATTCCAATAGTTACGTACAATCCCATATGATTATAAATCACACGCTGTATAATTTTGGCCAACTTAAATGCTGACTCACAGTTGAAGTAGGAGAGAGAAGCAGTAATATCTAAAAAGCTTTCATCTACACTAAAGACAGAATGATCTTCGTCGGCAACGAATCTTTTGTATAAATTATTGATTTCTTGATTCTTTTTCATATACACATTCATTCTTGGTGGTACAACTAATAAATCAGGGTGATCAGGGACTTCGTCTTTACGAGTCACATTAGAAATTCCTAGAACTTTTTTTGCCATTGGAGAAGCAGCAAGTACTAAGCCACCTGCATTATCCGCACCACTCATTACCACGAGCATTGTTTTGAGGGGATCTAAGCCACGTTCTACACATTCTACGCTCGCATAAAATGATTTTACATCGATACACAGAATGTCGCGTCTAGGTTCTTTGGAGTAATCAAATTTCATGTCAAAAACCACCTTTCCACTCAATATTATACGAACTAGAGTTCGTATAGTCAAGCGAACAGCGTTCATTTTTAACAGTAAAATTTTTTATTATACATAGTAGTTTTCTCCAAACAGAATAAAGAATCCCACTGTCATCCAAGACAGTGGGGAAATACAAAATATACTAGTTTATATTCAACTACATTATGTTGCTTTATACGGAATTTTGTAATTATTCTAAACTTTATAAAAGGTCATTTAAGTTTTTATCTGAAGAAATTTGCGGATTCGCTAATGCATTATTTGTTAATTGAATAATCTTTTCCAGCGCTTCTTTTTTCTTGATGTCCATAAACTCTCCTAAAAAAACGATTGTTTAACTCCAAATACCGATAGACGCCCAACCTCTATATTTTTGGCCCTCTTTAGTCACAAATTTTTGCAATTCAATAATTGATTTAGGCATTTCAAAATGATGTCTTGCTAAATACTCACTATTAATTGTACTTAATTTATAACAGACTTCACCGATATTTGTTTCATTAGTTGTCAATCTTTTGGCACATTCAAATAACTTATCTTTTAACCCCTCATATTCATTTATTTTAGGATCATTATACGCTTTACTAAGTAAATCTAGTAATTCTTGTTGTTTATCCATTTTAAACTAATCCTTTCTATCTAGGAGCCCAAGGGCCATGTTGTACCCAACCATTAACAATAATTTTTCCAATTTCCCTTGAAGCTTTATTCCAGTCTACCCAACATTTTTGCTTATTACAATATAAACCATTTCCGTAATACGTGGCGGCTTCTACATTTGTTCCTAATACTGTAAAACCAATCCCAATCATCCCACAAATAACTAAGCCTTTAACTAATTTCTTTTTCATGAATGTTCACCTCGAAAAATAAAAATTAGAAAACGTCTTCTATATAGAAATTATAGAACTATTGGTATAGTTTTGTAAATGTTAAAACAAAAGAATTTTCCTAATATTTTTGTAAGTTGGTATCCATCAATTTCAATTGTTTTTTACCTGATTATTGTACCATTTCATTCGAAACAAATATTGCCATCAATACTTTCTTTTTATAAAATAACCTTGATGTCTATATATAAATTTTCAAATTAACAAGGAGAAATGAAACCGATGCTTATCATGCTGTTAGTCATTGTTGCTATGTATTTTTATCTGTTTCGTACACAAAAAAAGCAACAAAAAGAACGACAAGATTTTTTTAACAATTTACAACCAGGAGACGCTGTTGTGACTATTGGTGGGTTACATGGAGTAATTTCTGAAATATCTTCAGATAAAAAGAAGGTAACTCTCGACTGTGAAGGGGCGTTTTTCGACTTTGATCAACAATCTATACGAGCGAAAAAATAAGCAGAAAGGGGTTCCTCTCTGCTTATTTTTTTCTTTTATTTGATAAAGAATAGCCTAACTCTTTCAACTGTTTTTTCGTGACCACATGACGAAATTCTCCATCAAAAACGATCACTGTATATTGATTTATCACTTCAACTTTTCCTTTAATCGTTTGTCCCAAAACAGATTGACAATGCACAAATGAGCCAATATTTATTAAATCCTTACTTTTTTTGGCCAAAACACAACCTCCGAAAATAATGATTAAAACCACCTATCTAGTAGGTGGTTTGGAAGAAATAGTCTCTGAAGAACAATTTCAACGTATCAGGCTATAAAAATTTTATCGTATTTACTTTCCTATTTCAATCTTAATTTCCCTAAAAAAATCTTAGTACAATTATTCATGACTTTCATTTAACTAGGAGGGAACCATGAATATACTCTTCTTAAGTATCTGCCTTTTTATATAGCCACTATCTTAACAGGAGTTTATCACTGGCGAAATAACAAAAAGAAATAAAGAGAACATTTTCTTTATAAATCAATTTCTCTATCTGAAGATTAGATATATAATTCATACCCTTTTAGCTTTCCATTTGAGAATGTTAATTTTGCATAATGATCTGTATCCTCTTGATACGTTAAAATTGCAAAACCACTATCTCCAGTGTATTCATCTTTGGGCTCTCCATACATCTCCTTTACCTTCTCGATAGTAGTCCCCCATGTTAAACCACCCGGAAAGAAAACTGTCAAATCTTTATTGGTAGTATCCGTTATATTAATAGATGTCATACTTGACTCTTTAATATCAATTGTTTTATCAGTTAAATTTGAATACGTACCAGAAATAGTATTACCTTTTTTATTTGTTAAATGTGTTCCTGCAACTGAATCTTTTGGGTTTAATACGTAAGAATCTGAATATTTCAATTCAAAACCTAACTTATTCAAATCTTTTAATTCTATAGGCATAGTCAACACTTGGCTATCTATTTGTATTTGATTATCATACCAATTCTTAGATAAATCTTTAGAAATTGCACCATTACTTTGTTTTTCTTCAATAGACGTAGATGTTTCATTCGTACTTAAACTTTCACTAATTTTAGTTGAACTTGTTTTGGTAGTTTCTTGCGTTGATTGTGCTTGTTTTATTTCTTTGGTTCCGCACCCTACTAGCACACTTAGCAAACTAACTCCTACTGCTAACTGATAAAATTTCTTCAAACATATCTCCTCCTGATTAAAGTTTTCCTATGAAAAAAGACAAAAGAATTTTTTTGTCTTTTTTTTGTTGTTTATAGTTTTCAATTAGAAGCGAAACTTCTCTCTTTTGCAAGGTATATTTCTATATATAAAATTACAAAAAAATAATATTTTTTTCAATAAGAGCAAATAAAAAAAAATGAGAAAATCTCGTTTTATAAATTACTCCCTTACATATCAAGAAAAAAAACAATAAGATAACAACTTTTTTAGTTTATAAAAGAGACAAAAAAATTCTTTTGTCTTTTTTCACTGTTCTTACCTACTTTATAAATAGTTTATACAACATTATCACTTTGTAACCCTTTGTTGTTATAAACAACTTCCATGTGGTAACAAACAACCATATTTTCTATTCCCCTTTTCAAGTATATTCAGCAGAATTTAGTATACTTACACAATAAAAAAATAGAATTATAACCCTACTAAAAAATATTGCACCTCATATTACAATATAGTAAAATCTTTTTTTGAAAATATCTAATTTAAGGAGGAAGTATTTTGGCTAAAATTGAACAAAAAGGTAAAGTGTCTTGCAAACAAGCAATCAAAGACTTTTTTAGAGGGTATTTCGATTTTAAAGGTCGAACCACACGCGCTGGTTACTGGTGGGTTGCTCTTTCATTTACTCTGCTAACCATAATAACCATAATTTTGGGGATAGTTTTCTTTTTCTCAGCATTTGCTTATTCTTCTGTAGACGCTTTAAAATGGTGGCTCATTCTATTTTTTATTTTTATTTTTATCGCAATCATACCAAGTATCGCCTTAAATATTCGACGTAATCGCGATGCTGGTTTAACAGGTTGGGGAAGTCTTTGTCTTTATCTTATACTTTTTATGTCTCAAGGAACTTATAGTTATAATTTCGACTACGTATCAGAAGAAATTACTTTTGGGAATAATATTTTGCTTACATTTTTAGCTTTTACTATCAATGTTTTTATGTTCCTATTAACCATTTTTCCTACAGATATGCTGACTACGAAAAGCGAAAATAAAATTTTACGTTTCTTTTTCCGTTCGGCAGAATAAAAAGCTCTTAAAATGGAACTTTACTTCTGCTTTAAACATGTTATACTTTATTTATTCAAAAATGCATAAGTAATACTCCACAAAAGCACTAGGTTTTTTATTCATTTACCTAGTGTTTTTATTATATTAATCTTCAAAAAAATAATTTATGATAGCTCTTTTCGCTTAATAAAAAACAAAAAGAACTAGATTATTTTTAATAAGTAATCTAGTCCTTTTTGTGTAATAAATTATTCGAAAGTGGTGTATACTGTTTCCTACTATCTAATATTAATTTTATCTAAAACTAAGAATATAATATTACTTTTCATGCTCAAAAAACTAGAGGTGAGGAATTAAAAAATTTACACATAATAATCCTCTAGTCTTTTGGCATGAATTAAGAATGTAAGAAGTCTTGTTACCAAAAATTTTATCATATCTATTTACAAGTATTCAAGCCTTTTTATGAATAGTTCTCTATAAATCACAGTTTTTTCTTTTAACACCCTAGCACGTCTGCTTGCTTAATACCATATTTATCCTGTAATTGTTCTGAAGTAAGTTCGGCAATATCTCTTTTACCACAAAAATTTCCTAATATATTTAATGCTTCTGCAACGTTATTCATTTGTTAGTCTCCCTTGTTTATTATAAAAGTAAATTTTCTTCTTTCGCTTGTTTCTTGATTCGTTTGAGAGTAGATAAAGAAATCCCTGTTTTCCTTTCTACTTCTCGCATGCTGTTTGTTTCCATTAGCTCTAGTGCATGTTTATATTTATCATTCAGAACTCTTTTCGGACGTCCTTCTCGATAATTTTTATTATT
The DNA here is from genome assembly GCF_051715085.1 of Enterococcus sp. AZ050. Taxonomy (NCBI): domain Bacteria; kingdom Bacillati; phylum Bacillota; class Bacilli; order Lactobacillales; family Enterococcaceae; genus Enterococcus; species Enterococcus sp. AZ050. The sequence continues at coordinate 791,494 of NZ_JBIOTC010000001.1, forward strand.
AGCTCTATGCCACTGTTTTCCTTCTTGAGTTCGCGTCACAATCAAATCTCTTTCAAATTGCGCAAAACTCCCTAACATGTTCATCATCAATGTTTGCATAGAATCACTTTTGTTTGGCTCAAATGTTAGGGCATTATCTAAGAAGGTGATAGTCACTCCTGACTTGTTCAAAGAAGAAATAATCGAATTTAAATCAACGATACTTCTAGCCAGCCGATCAATTTTCGTCACTAAAACTTTATCACCAGTTTTTACAATAGATAGTAGTTCTTCTAATTCTTTTCTTCCTTCTTTTTTTGTTCCCGTATATTTTTCACTGAAGATTTTTTCTGCTCCAGCTTGTTCTAGTTTTTGAATCTGGGTTTTGTAATCTTGATTACTAGTACTCACTCTTGAATAACCATAAATAGACAAAATTTCCCCACCTTTTCTGAACATAAGTTTTTGACACTTGATAATTCCAAGTATAGCACGAAAAAACAAACAGGCCAAAAACTTAAAGTTTCTGACCTCTTTGGTTTTTCGTGCTATTTTTTTATTTTCAAATATCTATCACTAACAATAAATTATCTTTTATAAACGATGTTTTTATGACCTATAAAAAAATATTGTATCACAATTTCAGAATCACAAATATTAGCAAGTATACGATATTTTCCAATTCTATAACGCCATTCAGCACTTCTATTTCCTGTCAAGCCTTTTCCATGTTGACGATGGTCAGTAGTTTCTTCTAAGTTTTTTCTAATCCATGTGACTATTATAGATTATTAAAGCCATCGGAAACTTCTTTTTTCGTTGTAGTAATATACCAAATCACCTGAATACTTGTCAGAACGTTGTTGAAATCCAATATTTTTATAAAATTGAACTAATTCATCTTGAGTTAGCGAATTTTCATCGCTTATTGAAGAAGCGCATGCTGTAAGATATAGTCCTGAAATACCTTTTTCTTTTCCCCAAATAATTGTTCTTTTTAGTAAATAAGTTGCTAGGCCATTCTTTCTATACATAGGATCTACACCTAGCCCTTCAATTTTAGTAAAATTGTCAACAGTCAGGCCTAATTTAATTCTGGCTATACATTTAGCACAATCATCTCTGCATTGTAAGGAAGAACCTAAATCTAACATCCATCTTTCAACGGGCTTTTTAAGTTTAAACACCATAATAATTCCATTAAGTAAATCCAACTCGTCCAATATAATATGATTTCCATTATCTAAAATTTCAGGAGAGGGTAGTGGATATTTTTCACTTCTGGTGTTATTTACCTTATGTCGCTCTTCCCTACATTTAAATTGATTAAGTTCATATTCATATTGATTACATAACGTTTGTAACTTTTCTATTTTTCTTTTCTTCAAAAAAACATAAGCTCATTCGCCTTCCTTTACTTAATCCACTTGCTAAAATATTATCATAATCTTGTTTCTACTAATCACTTGTTCTTCATCTTGAGGAGAATTAAATATTTATAAGAAAAGATACGGTATGTCATCTGTATATAATATTTTTCTCATGTCCTAAAGACACTTAGCTATATTAAGTAACTTTCTTTATGAATAAATTTTAATAGATATTTAAAGACAACATTTTCATGGTAATTTTTAATAAATTCCTCTATCTTTTAATATTTGCAATGTATTCTCCCAATCTAAAATTCCATTTGCTACTATTGCTTTTTTTCTATTTATTAATAACACGTACATAGATTGTAAAAATTCTGTTGCTATTTGTATTAGTTTCTCCATATCTTCTACGAAAATTGGATTATTATTTATATACAAATTTTTGTCTTCTTTTTTTTGAAAATCATTATGCGAATAAATTTTATCTCTTTGTTTTTTTAGATTATCTAATACTAACTCTATTTTTTTTATTTTATTATTAGTTTCATGCATAAATTCGTCGATTTCCAGCTTGCTCTTTAACCCTGATCCATCATTTTTATGAATTAAAAACAATAACTCGCTATTTTGAATACAATAATTCAAAAATTTAAATAAATTATTTTTACTTCTTCTATCATACATTCTAGATACTTCAGAGCAAGTTGCTATAATTAAAGCATTATATGTGTATAGATAAAAAGTTGGAGATAATAATATTTGATCTTTATAAGTATAAAAATTATCATCAATTTGTTTTATTACAGTAAAATATGAGTTCATCTCTATACTACTATTCCAAAGAAAATCCAATTGGGTCATAATTGTTTCCTTTTCTTGTTTCGCCATATCTTCTACACCTCTTTTTTATTACATCAACTAATTATTCAAATTCAATCAATCTCAGTTTTCTGTATATTATTCTTTGCAATTATTTCTTCTGCCAAACGTCTAAATTTATCTTTCTCAAATTTATCAGAAAATGGATATTTCTTAAATAGATCTTCCATTACTTCTTGTTTATTTGATTCAAATTTTTTAGTAATTAATTCAACTGTGGAAATAAAACACTTTTCTACACCTTGATCTCTTTGATTTTGAGTAAACAATTGTAATTTCCATTTTTTTCGGAAATCTTCCAAAGGTTTAACACGTTCAATAAGTTCACTTCTTTTTTTTTCTCTTGTATTTTTTTTCTGAATAGAGGTTTTATTGTTAATTTGATTGAGTTTAGAAAGTGAGTATACATCTCTTTTTGGATCAAGAATAGGTAGTCTAGATAACTTATTGCGAGTGTATAAAACAAACTCAGCATTTGTACCATTTTTACTTATATTTTCGTAAAATTTGTTAATTTCTACAAAAGAATCTGTTATTTTGTAATCTATCTCTGATAAATTTTTTATAACTTTATCTGAATATTTTGAATTATTGTATATTCTAGGATCAAGAATAGAGATTATTCCATAATCATCAATATCTCTAATCAGACGCCCCATAGCCTGATTTAATTTATTAAACATCATTGGAAGAATCACTTGATTAAACTTTTCATCCTTGTCCATATTTTGTCCTATTAATCTTATTAGTGGATTATTTGGAGTTGGAAATGGTAATTTAGTAATAATTACAGACGTTAGGGCCTTACCAGCTACTGAAAAACCAGTAAAAAACGACCCTGAACCTACTAAAATTTTATTTCCTAATTTAAAATCTTCAGTTAACATTTCTACCCTTTTATCACCTTGAGTAAGAATGTCATAGTTCGTTTTGTAATATTTTTTCAACTCATTTGAAATAGTATTCATGTATTTTTTTGAAGTGCATAATACTAATAAATTACCTTTTGAAATTTCTGTCATTTTTATTATTCTTCTACTTACATCAAACAAATGGTTTTCGTTACTATGAGTAGGTGTAGCTATATCTTTCGGTATATAAACTTTAGCTTGTTTTGAATAATCAAATGGTGTGTTGTAACAGTAAAAATCAAAATATTTAGAAGGTAATCCCCACTGTAATACAATTTCTTCTTTTGTTTTTGTTCCAGTTAATGTTCCTGACATAAATATTACTTTATTATGTTGCGCTAAATTTGAAATAAACGTTGTAAATTCTGGTAAAAATTTCTTTGAAGCTGCACAATACTTTTTTTGTTCTAAATCTATCCATGAAATATGGCTATCATTTTTAATAGTCTTTAAAATTTTGGTACATTCGTCAATTCGATCCATCAATTCATCATTCGATTTTTTTTTCATTGATTGCCTGATAGATAAATTTTCTAATTTATCTATACTATCTTTTAACAAATATTTACATTCTTGAGTTATTTCAGCTATTCCCTGTACTTCGTCTATATTTTTTAATACTTTCTTTTGTTCTTTTTTTAATTCTTCTTCCAACTTATTATCTATCATACCCACAAGCTTGTTAAGTTCATTAAAAGTTAATTCGGTCTGTGTTCTACCCAAATAGTTTTCTATAAACAAATGTGCTTCGTCAACTACGATTACACCTTTATCTATATGAACAATTGGTTTTATCCCGTCCTCTTTACATTTTTGAGAAACAATCATTTGATCATGATTTGTAACCGTAATGTTAAAATAATTACTTTCACTTCTAAATAGTTTCCTATGATTAATAGAACTACACTTATTTTTGTAAATACATTCTCTACAATTTTTATCTTTCTTATTTGAAATAGTTTGTGGCATTCTTATGTAATTACTTTCTTGTTGACTAAGTTCATATTCTTCTTCAATTTCAGATAATTGCCCAGTATATCTTGAATAGTTTTCAAAGTACGCAGACAATTTTTTTCTTTTTTCTTTAGAAAACTTTTCTTGTTTATCTTCAAAATTCCATCTGCATGTGTAATTATTCTTTCCCATAGCTAATAATGCATTGTCAACTAAATTTAATTTTTTTAATTTAGGTACTTCCTCATTCATTATCTGATTTTGTAAACTAATTGTTGCTGTAGCGTAAAGTAAACTTTTAAATTTACTTTTAGAATACATAAGCGTTGGTATAAGCACTCCCATTGATTTTCCAGTTCCTACTGGAGCATCAATAAATAAAAATTTTTTTTGAGAATTAAAGAGGAAGTTTCCAACATCTAAAGCAAGCTGTACTTGTTCTTTTCTAATTGGTGCTCCATTATACAATTTAGGCAATTCTTTTTCAAAATAATGCAATATATCATCCGTCTTACTCATTCTTCTAATAACTTTCCTTCCTTTTACCTGAAAATATTTTATCAAATCCTCCAAAACGATAAGATCCACTTTGATCCGATATAATTTTTTCAATTGCATTAACTGCAAAATCACCTTGGGTTACCTGAGCCCATGAAGTCTTCCCGCATCATAAAACCATTGGGCAGCTAATTGAATTAGCTCCATTTCTTCCAAAGAATATATTGATTTTCCAAAAATATTGAATTTCAAATCCATAAATCCACTCCTCTTTAAAAAAATTATTTTTATAATTAACTTTGTAGATTCATTACTGTAAGTTTACCAATAAACGTATTTTTCAACAACTGTGAATATCTTATAATCTTTAAAAAAATGATAAATTTTATTACCATAAAAATACTCACCGTTTCCAAATTTTATTGCCCAATTCTGTTGCCTCCTTACAAACTTAATATATGTACAATCAACAACAAGAGCCAACAAAGTATACCCTGTTGGCTCTTGTTAAATCTATTTTAATAAATTGGTTGTCTATTAAATCATTAAATGATATAAAAGAATTATAGGAAGCACAAATCATTTCTTTACAAATCTATCTCTTTGGTCAGTCGGCGGAAAACGGCTGGCTTTCGTTTCTTTCAAATCTTGCGTTTTTTGGTTTAAAAAAGGCACACATCTATAATAGATCGTTGCGCCCTACTCATTTAGTAGTATTTTTTTAGAATATGCTATACTATAAAGAAAAAGAGAGCTGTGCGCTACGCTAACACAACTTTCTAGTGTAGAACCGTTTAAGACGGTAGCAAGATTTACTAATTAAAAAGTAACCAGTTAACTCGCCAAAGTTAATGCCTGGTTACTTCTTTTGTCATTGTTTAACAACTTCATATTTTTGCATGGTGAATAAATATTTTTTATTTAAAAATTTTATCTAATTCAGTTGTAAAATCTTCTTTAGAGATTTTTATATTTAATTCTTTGTGAAAATTTCGTAAAGTGCTATATCTATAAGGTTTTAACGTATACGAAGTAATTGTCTTTCCTTCTTCAATATTTTTACATATTTTTTTGTAAGAAGATACATAACTATTAACCCGTGAATAAATTCTATTAAAATTATTTAGATAAAATTGTTTTTCTTTTTCATCTTTAAATATATACGTTCTTGTATTATCCAAGTATTTTTCTTCTATGATGGTTAATTTACTAAAATCTAACGCTTTTAAACACTCTTTTTTGTTCTCTTTAATATAAATTTCATAAAAAAATATATGTTTTGCTTGTTTCATATAAGCTGGAATACCTGATCTCAAGGGAATTGCAACTAATAAATCGTCTACATCTAAAATCATTATTCCGTGACCTCTTAAATGATCTTCTTGAAACTCATCTAAGCTTTTATAATCATTAAAATAGCTTGGTTTCATCAAACGAAAGTAAAGAGTATTCTTTTTAATCATATCTATACCTCTCATAAAAAAAAAGCCTTTCTTTTTAGAGTCGCGGCATCTACGACTACATCAACTATGAACAGTTTCTTTTTAGAGTCGGTATTGTTCTCCGACTACCTCTAATCAAATAATACCACACAATAAGAAAAAGCACAATATTTTTCTTACAAAAAGCTCTCTATCAAATAGAGAGCATCGTCAAAATTGAGAAATATAATGACCTTCTTAATGAAAATCTCTTATTATTTTATACTATGTTTTTCCAAAATTCAATCTCTCATAATTACTTTTTCTTTGTAGGAAAGAAAAAATAATTGATTTGTTTTTTCAATATATTGATAGATTGCTACCTTCAATGTGTCTGTTAGCCCTGGTATCTGATTAATTATTTCTTTCACTTCTGTTTCATTGTATTCAAAAAAATCCCCCTTCCATATCAACGTTACTGTTAATTCTACGTTCCGAATTTGCAAAAAATACGTACAACCAAACGTGTTGCCACACTCACGGCCGTAAATAAACATGTTGCTTTCACTCTTTCCTTATACTAATCTTTCTCTTTGACTAAATTGTTTCCCTTCTTCAACGCCTTCCTGAAATGCTACTAGGTCTTTTGTTTTATGAGAAGTATCTTTTCCTGGCACTAGTGATAATTGATCAAACTCTTTTTGCACGTGCTCTGGAACTTGTAAAGCCATTTCGTACCCTTTTGTTTTTACTTGTTCCTCAAATTGTTCCTGCAATCCTACAAGATAACCTTGAATATAATCTTGTTTTAATTGCCATTTCCGCTTTCTTTTTCGTTTGATTTCAGGCCGTTGCATGAATCTCCTTGCACTATATGCAATACTTCCCTTTGCATAATGAAACGTAATATCCGCAATTTCTACATCTGTTTTCGTTCCTAGAAAATGTAATTCTACAGGTGTTCCTGCTACATAATAAAACTTTACTCGAAAATTCCAAGCAATAATTCCTGCTAATCGATATAGCCATTTCTGCGGCTTTCCTTGATATACAACAAAATCAACCACTTTCTCTTCAAAAGAAAATTGTTTATAGTCAAATACTTGTTCCTCAGATACTCCGTAAGCAAGCATTAGCTCTTGTGCTTTCGCTAACGCGCTCATGGATTCTTCATCATTTGCATCATTCGCTAAAGCTAAAAGCTTTTGAATTTTTATAAATCGTTTATTTTCCATTCTTTTCCCTCTCTTTATTATTTATACTTTTAATTAATTATTTCAAAAATACAATTCATCTTCTTTTATCTCAAGTTTCCGTTCTTTTCTTTTAACAACTACTACAGCTACTACAAATAGGAAAGTAACAAATAATACATAGAATCCACATACATTAATTACTAGCCAAAGAAACTTCCAATGATAAAGTAACTGCAATGTCCATGAAATGATCAAGCCAAAAACTGAATAAAGAAATGACGGAACAATTTTTATAAACGCTTCAGCTATTTTTTGTTTTTCCATTCTTTTCCCTTCCTCCTGTTCCAAACGCCTTCATTATTTGATAATCTGCTCGAATCATTCGTTCTAATGTATATGCAGGATAATAGCGCTTTTCGCTCATCTCTTTATCTTTTGCCACAATTTCTTCCCACATCTCTTTTACTTCTCGAGAAACTAAACAATCAATTCGCGCTTTTTCCTCCACATGTGGAGCTGTTAGGTTCACATGTGGACCTGAATTATTTTTGGACATTTTGTACCCTTCTTTCTCTCACTGAACATTGATATTTATACTCATCCCAAGTAGTAAACAAATAGATAAATAACAAAAAGAAAATAACTAATTTAATTAACAACGGTAAAAATTGCATTAACATACCACATAAAAGCATTGCGACCACTAATCGTTTGTTCACCTTGTCTTCACGTCCTTTTTCTAGTAAAATATAGTTATCATTTTAATTGTGAACCCTTTGTTTGCGGTACTTGTTCATTTATAACAAGTACCGTTTTTTATTTTAAATTGATTTATTAGCACTAGTTACCCCATATGCCTAAGTACTGTTGCTGCGCTAATGCTTGTTTTGCTTCTAACTGTTCTAAGTATTTTGCTTCTTTATTTTTCACATAAGCGACTTTTGCTAAACCTTCACTTACTAAGGTTTCCTGCAACAACTTTCCATCCACAAACACATATGCCAATAAGCGACCATAACGATCTGTTTTATTGGATTCATCAAATTCTAGTTGGATTTCTTTTGCATTACTCAACAATGTTTTTGTTCGATTACTTGCCTCTTTACCAAATGGTTGAACAGGTGTGTTCGGTTTGACTGTTTCAGGAGTATCTATCAACAAATACCTTACTTTTTGTTCCTTGCCATTTACAAGAAACACACTTGTATCACCGTCTACATGTCTAACAAAATCTACAGCTACTCTTTCTGAAGAAGTTTGTTTTTGCTCGATTTGTTGTATCGATTGGTGTAGTTCTTGCGTTAATCCACCGATTATTTCTTGTGTGCTACAGCCCGTCAATAAAAGAAAGCTAAGACAAGAAACAAAAAAGAAGCCTATTTTATTTAGTCGTTTCCTCATTTTTTTATCCTTTCTATAATTTCTTGCTCCATGCCTGCGTAGCATAGAGCAAGACTTATTTATATTTTCATAAAACATTACTTAACAAAGCTCTCAGAACGGTAAGTCATCATCTGAAATATTTATTGGGTTTCCACCAAATGGATCATCATTATTTCCCATAGTATTATCCATAGGTGGAGTCTGACTCGTTGTCGTTTTTTGTTCTCTCGATTCTGCTTGCGAACGTGATTCCAACAAATAAAAACTTTCTACAATAACTTCTGTCACATAAACTCGTTGTCCTTGCTGATTTTCATAGTTTCGAGTTTGAAGTCTTCCTGAAATTCCAAACAATGTTCCCTTTTTTACATAATTAGCTAACGTTTCTGCTGGCTTACGCCAAATCACACACTGAATGTAATCTGCTTCACGATCACCATTCTGGTTTTTATAATTACGATTTACGGCAAGAGTAAATGTTGCTACAGCTGTTCCACTAACTGTATAGCGTAAATCTGGGTCTTTCGTCGCTCTTCCAATTAATGTCACATTATTCATCATTTGTCGTTCCTTCTTTCTTATCTTTTATAAATATATTTTATATGGATATCCATATAATGTCAATAGTTATCTATGGATATTCTTATTTTTTTATGCTATATTAAAAATGAAATGAGGTGTTTTTTTGGATAATTCTTACAAAACTTCGGAAGCACAAAGAAAAGCTATAAAAAAATACGAGCAGAAAAATGCCGCAGCCAAACAGTATCGTAATAAAAAATATGCGACAAAAAGCTTTATTCTAAATTTAGCAACTGAAGAAGATTTACAACTTGTCCGTAGCTGGTTAAAAGAAAGAGAAGAGACTTCGCCAAACAATTGATTCTGTTAGCGAAGTCTCTTCCATCATTCTTTTATAAAAAAAGTTCGAAGCATGTTGAAAGGAGGAGTATTTTGGACGAAGAAAAACTAGAACATTATCAAAAATGGTGTCAAGAAAATTTGCTAAATAGAACAGAAGCTATGGCTATCACTAAGCAAAGTAGCTATGCATTTACTCAATCTGTTTATACTAAACAATTATTACCCTTTGTTGAAAAAAAGGGTAATACACCTTCTGGAACCGTGCGTTTATTTTTAAAACAAGACGTAGAAGCTTATGCAAAGAAGATACAAAACCGACAAAAAAATCAACCTTCAAAGAAGCCATCACATTGATTGTGACGGCTTTTTTATTAGTATTCTAATTCAAGGTTTGGTTGTTCAAATTCCTTACATGCTGTAGTTGCTTTTTCACTTTCTAAAGTCGTTTGAATTTCTTGATTTAATTGAGCTTGCAACGCTAGTTTTTCCTCCAGTTCTTTTTCTTGAGGAAATCCTCCTTGTTGTCGCTCTTTCGCTTTAGAAAATTGATCTTCTACGATTTCTAGTTTATTCACGGTGTCTGCATAGTAGCTTGGTATTCTTTGTAACTCATTTTCCATTTTTCTGATACCACCCAATCCATTTCCAAGAGCATTACTCACAATGTAATTGGATTGTCCAACCATACGGATATCTACATTTCCATATTCGTGGAAATTTTTTCTTACTTCTACTGTAAACCCATGATACTCACCAATCTCAGTAAAGTTCTCCGTGTTTTTATACAAAGTACAAAGTTCATCCAATTTTTCTGCTGCTTTTGCACGTTCAGTAAACGTTTGATTATCGATGGTTATTGAAAATTCTTGGTTTGCAGGTAATTCTACTAACTGTTTGTCCTCTTCTAATTTAGCTACCGTCTCTTTTAAAGAATTGACTCTCGCAGGTAATTCATGTTTAACTTGCCATTTTAAGCCTTCTTTTTCATTAATGAATGTTCGTTGCATCATTTTCAAACGAGCGATTTCATTATCTAATTTCATTTTTTCAGCAATCTTTGGATTTCCTGAAGCAATGGCCTTCATATCTCCCGCTTCCAAAACCGTATCTGACAATTCATCACAGCTACGTGTTACGGCTTTTCCTGTCATAACTTGGTTGATAAACGTTAATTTCTGCTCCTGAATTTGCCATAAGAAACTATCCAGAGAGCCTTTTGTGACGTACCGATAAATCTCAACCTCTTCATTTTCGTTGCCTTGACGGATAATTCGACCATCACGTTGTTCGATATCAGAAGGACGCCATGGACAGTCGACATGGTGACAGGCTATTAATTTTCTCTGCACGTTTGTTCCTGTACCAAGTTTACTCGTACTTCCTAATAAGACACGAATTTCACCTTCACGCATAGCATCAAATATCTCTTCCCGTTGTTTTTCGTTTTTAGCATCATGAATAAAGGCAATTTCTTCTGCTGGAATCCCTTTTTCAATCAGTTGTAATTTTAATTCATCGTAGATATTAAACCGTTGCGGATTAGGTGTTCCTGAATCTGAAAAAATCATTTGAGTAGATTTTCTTTCTTTAGAATTTTCCCAGATTTCAAATACCTTATTAGCACATGCAGCAACTTTTGTTTCTTTCAATTCTTCAACTGGATAACATTTAGAATCATAATCGTCCATTAAGCGTGGATCAAGCGCCATAAGTTTTCCTTCATTCGTAATTTTTAACATGTTATCAACGTCGGACGTTACTTCTTTTGCACGAATACGTTCTGCACGTTCCGCTAATTGAGCGACTTTTTCTTTTTGATATGTTGTCAGCTCTGTCACAATTACTTGTGCCTTTCCTGTTTTCATTTTTGGTACAGGTAAATTTAGCATATCTTTAGTTTGAATATCAGCAATCAAATTATACATTTGCATAAGTTCTGGTAAATTATGAAACTTCGCAAATCGATTTTTTATCTGATAACCTGTGCCTTCAGGAGTAATTTCCAAAGAAGAAATAATCTCACCAAATGTAGACGCCCACGCATCGAAATGATACACCCCATATTGTTTTAACACATCTGGTTGTAAATATTTTTGCATCGTATACAACTCCGACATCGAATTTGATACGGGAGTTCCTGTTGCAAATACTACCCCTCTGTTATTATGTTTTTCTAGCAAATAGCGACATTTCATTTCTTGATCGCTAGCTCTTAAGCTGTTTGAAGAATTCACACCTGCAACATTCGATAATTTGGTATAACTGTACAAATTTTTGTATTGGTGTGCTTCATCTACAAAAAGAAAATCAACCCCTAAATCTTCAAAATAGACTTGCTTATCTTTTTTATCTAATTTATTTAGATTTTCCAAACGTTCTTCTAAACGTTTTTCAAAGGCAATCATTTGCTTAATTGACCAGCTATCTTCATCAGATTCCATTTGATACGTAGCAATTGCGTCTGATACCTGGGCAATTTCTTCTTCCAGCATTTCTTTTTGTCTTTCTGGAGAAAGGGAAATTTTTTCATACTGCGAATGGCCAATAATTATGGCATCGTAATTCCCCACAGCAATTTTTGAGATAAAGGCTTGGCGGTTCTTTTTCTCAAAGTCTTTTTTAGTTGTAATTAAAACCTTTTTCGCTGGATAAAAACGTAATAGTTCATTCCCAAATTCATTGGTTAAATGGTTCGGCACAACATATAGCGGTTTATTAATTAATCCTTGCTCTTTCATTAACATTCCCGCACTAATCATGGACAATGTCTTTCCTGCACCTACCGTATGTGCCATCAATGCACGACCATTTTGAATAATACGTGCGACAACGTTTTTTTGGTGTGGACGTAGCTCATACAATTCATTTAAACCTGAAAACACTAAATAATCGCCATTATACGTTCTTGGAACAATTCGATTAAATCGTTCTTCATAAATTTCTTGCAGTTTTTCCAAACGTTTTTCATCTTTAAACACCCACGAACGGAATACCTCTTCTAATTGGTCTTGCTTGGAACGTGCATAGGCAGTTTCCGTTGGATTCAATACATATTTGTATTTATCTCCATCTCTTATTTTGTCCTTCACTTCAACTTTCTTTAGGTTTAAACTATTTTCAAGAATACTATACGCAGACGCACGCTTTGTTCCATATTGATTGGTAACAACGGCGCTTTTATCTTGTCCTTTTCCCTTAATAAAATAACGAACCGAAAGAGAGTCTTTTTCAATTTTAATCACATCATAGTTGATATAATAAGGTCTCGTTTCAAAAGTTTCATACATGAATTCCTGGTACATTTCTGTTGGTATCCATGAACTTCCAATCGAAAATTCTATGTCTCCTGCTTTAACTGGACTTGGTTGCACTTCTTGTAATGCTTTAAAATTTCGTTCAAAAATATCTGGGTGCTTTTCTGCCGCTCTTTTTGCTTCAAGTAATTTTGTTTTCACATCACCACTTAAATATTCTTCTGCTTCTTGCCATCCTTCCCCAAAAAGATTGGATTCATCATATAAATTTGGTTCAAGAAATACTTTCTCCCCTAATTCTTCTAAAATCGTTTCTGCAGGTTTGGAATAGATATCAGACATATATGCCCAATCAATCTTTAAACGATTGCCCAAAGACGCATGTAGCGCTTCTAACGCAGAAGAAACGCTCTTAATCTCTTTTTTAGGTCGAATCGTCGCTTGAGTAAATATTTCAGACTTAGTAATACTTCCATCTTTTTCAAGCACTTCAATCGAGCGAAGTAACGGTAAATAATCATCTTTCACAAAAACCTTTTGATTTTCATTAATGGATCCATACTTTTCAACAAACGAATCGTAAGATTGATTTAGTTTTTCTTGTAACTCTTTCAACGTTTCTGTATCATAGTCAACTTCTCGTTGAATCGCAATCACATCCAATAACGTATTACGAATATCAATTAATCGTTTCATTTTATCAAATGCTTTCCCTGATACATCAACTTTCACGATTTCATTAGAATCATTGTAATAGATTTGATTATCAATGAGTTCATGTGTAAATAACGGAATTTCGTCAATAGAAAGCGGCTCTTTTTCCACTATATCCGCTTTTTCTATTTCTTCGACTATTTTCCTCTCACCAAAATAACGACCTTCTATGCGTTCAAACGCTTGTTTCAATTGCACATCAAGTGGTGTACCTGACGAAACAACCGACAATGTATTCCCATGGTGGTGTCTTATTTCAAACTGGCCACAAACTTGTTCAGGGTGATCGTGATAATAATTGTTATACCAGATTGCTCCTTGTTTTCCTGTTTTTACAAAACACCAATTAGGTGAATAGGCTTGGGTAGCAGCCCATGAGACATCTTTTTGGAAAAATAAAATATCTGTGGTCACTTCTGTTCCTGCAATCTTTTTAAATGCATTATTTGGAAGTCTTGCTGCTCCAAGTAATTTTGCCTCTTTACTGACATCAAGAAGTATATCTCCAGTCAAATTATCTAACGTATTAGTAGACGTTATAATGGCTACTATTCCGCCATCGTGTACACTATCAATGGCTTTTCTTAAAAAATAATTGTGGATAGAATAACGTCGTTCAAACTGACTATCCGTTATTTTTTGCTGGTCAAAAGGAACATTACTTATGACTAAATCATACTGATCTGTTAAAGGCCCTACTTCTTCAAATCCTTTGATTTTTATGTCAGCTTCAGGGTGCAATTGTTTTGCAATCGTTCCAGTAACTTCATCTAATTCAATTCCATGCAATTCGGATTGGTCTTTTAAAGTATCTGGTAAAGCAGAAAAGAAGTTTCCCGTACCCATCGCGGGATCTAAAATTTTTCCTCCTGTGAACCCGAATGCTTGGACTTTTTGATACATTGCTTTAATAATCATTGGGTCTGTATAGTAAGCAGTCAGTACACTTTCTCGCATCTGTTTATATTGCTTTTCAGTTACTAAAGAACGTAATTCTTCTCGTTCTTTTTCATAGTTGTCAGAACGTGTATCAAATACTTTCGCAATACCACCCCAGCCAACATATTTAGCTAAAATTACTTGTTCTTCAGGTGTTGCTAATCGATTTTCTTTTTGAATCTTTTTTGATAATCGAATAGCTGCTATATTATTTCGAATTTTCTCTTTCGGTTTCGTATCATAAAAATGTTCTGTTTCTGGAAAATAGAATGCTTGTCCTGTTTCTTGCAAAACTTGCTCTTCTTCAAGAGAAGAACTTCCTATCATTGTAGTGTCTGATACGTTTTCTGATTCAACATTATCTGAAGAAAAATCAAATAGCGAAAGCTCTTGTTCAGAGTTTTCGCTATTGGTTTTCGTTTTATTTTGTTTTATGAATGTATCATCATCTAACGTACTTCTATATTGATGATAGCCAATAGTTTCTCCACCAATTAAATACTGATTAGTGAGAATAAGTTCGTCCAACGTCTGTGTAACTTGTTTCCAACTATATTGTATATCATCAATAGAAACACCTTTTGAAGAATACGATACATGAGGTTGATTTGGTCCTGCATGGCCATAGTATCCATATTCATCTTTTAAGAATTTAATACGTAACGACTGTGATTTTACATTATTGAAAAAATGAACAACCCGATACTTACCATGTTCGGTTCCTGTTCCTTGAAGGAGTTCCTCATTTAACAACGACATGGCTGTATTTTCGTCTAGTTGAGTAGTTCCTTCATTGCTACTTCCGTTGCTTGTTGTCGATACTGATTCCGTATTTTCGTTGCGGTCATCAAGTCTTTCTGTTGTTCTTTCGTCAACGGCGCTTGTTGTTCGTACTGATTCTCCAATTCGCTGATTCGATTCCACATTTTTTGTTCCATTTCGTGGCCGTAGCTCATCAAGCTGGCGTCCATCATTTTTATCACGTACTCCGATCTGTTTCGATTCTTCAAATTCTCTACTGCTATCTTCCCGAATCTCCCCAATGGTTTGTTGTCGGGATATGTGACTTGAGGAATCTGTACTCCAGCTTCGTTCTCCTTGTATGTCATACTCATTGCTATTCATCCTTTCTTCTTGTTTTAATAATAAAATTTCTTTACTTACGACACGATTCATTTCATTCGCAACTTGCATAATTGGAACAAATTTATTCAAATCTTGTAAATCCACGTTCCATTCAATAGATTTTGTAAAAGATTGTATTGTTTTATACCGGATTAATTCTTTACCAATTACTTCCGCTAAACGATTCTCAGCTTGCGACAAATGACTATAATTCTGAATTTCAGCTATTTTACTTTTTACCTGTTCGATAGTAAATAACTGACTATATTCTTGCTCTGACAAAGTATAATCTGGAAAATCTATTTTTTTACCATACGTTTGAGACACATCAAAAAAGTTAAGCCCTTGAACTCTATCTTCATTGAATCGTAAAGCACATATTGCTTTTTGCCCTCTTTTAACAAATCGTCCTATTCGTATCCAGGTATCAAAATCAGCTAAATACTTTGCTTGTGGCCTTTGCCCATGAATACAAAGCTGTTCATCTATCGAATACTTATGCAAATAACTACTCTGCTTCAAAAAATTAAAAAAGTTTTGTTCTGTTTTAGTGACCTGTAAAAAAGTTTCATCATACAAACTTAATAGCTTTTTTTGTTTCGTTGGGTGCAAATCTAGTCTTCCTTTCATTACTCCCGCTCACACAAATCATATATTAACGCACATGATTAGTCAAGCAGGGAAATTTCATTTTATGCTACAAAAAATACTTTTTAAAAAGATAGTCCTTGTTCCATCTCATGCTGAGCCATTTTTTGTTCAATTGCAGCAATTCCTAGTTCTTCTTGTAAATATATATTTTCCTCCTGTTGTTGTTCATATGCCTCCCACATTTCATTTTCTATTTCAGCTAATTCTTTAGCTTCTTCATCCTCTTCAAGTAATCGCTGTTCAGTTTCTTCTTGTGCTTTTTCTATGTCTTCAAGTTTTGTTAAGTCATATCTTGACTGTAAATCTTCCCAAAATTCTTCATCGTCTAATTCCATAATATTTTCTTCTAATTCGATAGAGGCCTGTTTTACTTTTTCTTCTAATTCTGGAAGAGGTTCTTTTGTTTCTCTTTCAAAAACTTCAGACATTCCTTCTGCTGTTTGAATCGGTACATACTTTTCCTGTTCTTCTGAAATAGAACTTTCTAATTTTTCTATAGAAAATCCTTCTTGTTCAAATTGCTGCAACATTTCTAATTGTTCTTCTGAGTAATTATTGGTTTCTAATGTTAATACCGTTTGCGTTTCTGGTACAACTTGAACTAGCTCGCTCAAAACCATCGAATGATATTCAGGGTGATATCTATCAATTGACGTGTCTTTAAAAAAGGCTTCAATAGACCCATGATCTACATCTCTAATATAACCACCCCCTCCCTCAGAATAACCATTCCACATTGAACCATCTTGAAAAACATAAATCGCTTGACGAATATTACTTGTTTTTTCAAATCCTTCATCGTAAAAATCTGAAAAATCAAAATTAGATACTTCTTTTTGCATATTGTTTCCTCTTTTCTTTTTGATAAATAAAAAAAGAAGATAGCTTCAGCTATCTTCTAATACACAATGGTTGCTTATTAAAAAATCATTTCTGTACCGATAGAATGTTCTAACTCTCGATACGCCTTTTCATTTAAGTAATTTTGTAAACTATTTTGGCACGCTTTCCGTAAATGATACATCTGTTTTCGAAATTCATAATCACTTTGTTTCGAGTGATTCTTGTTGAATCCTACATTTGTCGAGCGGAATGCCGAAGGTTGCTTTTTGGTCAATACACCTTTTTCTATCGTTTCATCTTTTTTTCGTTCTTTTATAGGAATCTCTTCTGTCTGAGAATAATCATAAACCTTCTTTTTTTCAAAACGAAAACTCTCTTCTCCTTCCTTTTTTAGGCTAATTAATAAAATAGGCTTGTCTTTTTCTGACTCTTTTATTCGACGATTCTTCAGTTGCCAACGCTCTTCTCCTAACACATACGTTGCTTCTGGTTTTTGGTTCAAAATTGACCGTTGGTTTGTACTTGAATAATTTTCTAAGTTGCTTTTTATCTTCTTAGAAGGCCCTTCATGCATTGACACATATTCCGCACGATTGTTGCTAGGTAAGATAATCTTTTTCTTTAATTTTCCATGTTCAAATATACTCACAGGTTCTGCCAAATCCTCATCATTTACTTTATGGAAATAAACCCCTCGCTTTTCTTTAATAGCGGTTTCTTTTTCTAATTCCATTTGACGTATAATATTCTGATTTCGCTCTTCTCTTGTAGCTTCACGGTTTTCAAAAAAACGATTCAACGTGTCTAATGCTTGAGTTAATGGTGTTTCTTCTTTTTTTGCTTCTGTTTGTTGAGCTGTTATCTGTTCTTCTTCGTTATCCATTGGCTGCTCTGCCTCTAATGATGAAAACATCCGTTGCTCTTCTTCTGTCCACTCCTCTTTATTTGTGCACAGCTCTGAGAGAGGCTTTTCACTTTGTACGTCAATTAAAGATTCTGATTCTTCACTTGGCATAGAAGCTTCTAACGACGCATAGCCTTCAGAAAAGCCCCCCTCCTCTGTTACTATTTGTTGTTCTGTTAAAAATTGTTCGTTTGGACTATCTCTTTCTCTATTTTCTTCTTCAATTAATGCTGACAAAGAAGCAGCTCGTGGTGTTTTTCTGAATAATTCAGGGTGTTTTTTTGCTTCGGATAAAATTAAGTTTCCTATACGAGAATACAAACTATTTTTTCCATAAAGTTGTTGATCATAATACGTAGGTTTATTTCTTGGATTCCCATATACTTCTTCATAATCATCAGAAATTTGTTTTAAACGTGGAAGAATTTTATCCATCAATTCTTTGCCATCAGTTTCTAGAAATAAATCAATTAATCGGTCCAATTCTGGTTTAAAATGGTGGCGCTCCGCAAAACCATATTTCCAAAAATATTGATTGCGAGGAAGTTTTTCCATGAGTTGAACAAAGCGTTGTTCATACTGCCCTTGTGTAAATTGTTCCTGACAAGATTCTGCTAATCTTTTTTGATAATCTAGGTAGGTCTGCAATGACAATAATTGTTCTTTATTTTGCATTAATTCATTCACGAAAGCACGTTTTGTCGCTGTGATATTTTTTTGCGCAAATTTCCCTTTATATTGCCAACCTGATTTGTGAGGCTCTGTTGGGTGAATATAATTAATCCATTCTCTTGTCGGTTCTTTTTCAACATAACCTACGTGAACATGAAGGTTATCTGTGTTGTAGTGAATGGCCGCTGTCCATTCACCTTTCAATCCTTCTTTCTTTTCCAATTCAGCTACGGCTTTTCAAGTAGCTTGGTAAATATATTGCGCTTTTAAATGATTGGTTTTCTCATCTAAGTAACCTTTTTCAATTAACCATTCATTGCGAAAACTAAAGACTAATTGCCATAAAGGTGAGCGATTTTCTTGTGCCTCACTAAAGTATTTTTTCATTCGGTGAACTTCGTTTTCTGGTGTTTGATCATAATTTTTTGTAAATAGTGCAGAGGTTTTTTCTGGATTCGACATATAATCATTATAGGTCGAAAACATCACTTCTCCTCCGCCATCAATAGCAGAAATACTGTCCATAAAATTTTGTGTAGAAAAAGCATTAAAACGATCGAATTGTTCATTACGAGTGGCTTCATTTCTTTCCATATAATCCAAGTAAGCTTGATACGTATTGGAACCAGGCATAACAAACGCACTCGTCAAGATAATGCCTGCTGTTTTCTTAGTCATTTCTTCCCGTCACTTGAGAATATTTCTTTTTATTAATCGCTTCTGTTTTTCTACTTTCTTGTCGTTTTTTTACTAGCTCTTTCGCTTCAATAAACGCTGCATGTTCTTCCCCTTCTTTGATTTCTAGTTGCATAAAATCTGTCATTGCATTGAATAAAACCATAAATAATTCTGTCCGCTCTTCAATCACCGAAACCATTTTTTTCGTTTGATTTTGTGTGGCCAATAATTCGTCTGATTGATTCATCGTTGTCCGTTCAGAAATATCCAATAGAAACTCAATCGTATCTCCTAAACTATAATGTAATTTGTCTGCCAACTGATCCAATCGCTCTTTCGTTTTTGCTGACATATAAATACTTGTTGATTTCTTTACTTCTAAAGTGTTTTTCGTCATTTTTCATTCTCCATTTCGTCAAAAGTTTTTCCTGGTTCGAGCATTTTCATTGCTAAAATTTCCATGCCCAATTGCATCGTTTCAACTACATCTTTTGTAAAAGCTTGATAACGAATTTCTGTCTCTAATTGAAACTCTTCATAGGCATTTTTTTTCAGAATGTCACGCAACATTTCATCTCGTCCACTGTACCCTTTTTCCTTTGCCACTTTTACTAATCGTTGGCTCGTTTCTCTATCAATATCTCTTATCTTTATAATGACTTTTTCTGTCACTTTTACCACATTTCCTTCCTTTTTTATTTCCTTTCACTTCTTGTTATTTTGTTGTACCTTCGTTATTTATCTTTCTAGTTCTGAGCAGTTTGCTTAATCGCCACTCTTCTTGTAAGAGCATAAGGGGAAATGGGGGACACACAGGGTGTCCCGCCTTGCAGTGCAAGGCTTTCCGGTGTAGTACATTTTTGCCCACTCATAATACATTCATACTACATACATGCTACATTCATAATACATATATACTACATTTCTAATAGATACGTATTTATTGATTTTACAGTAATTGTGCTTTTGACATACTACATTTCTAATAGACACATACTACATTCATACTACAAACATAATACATTTCTAATAGACACATACTACGTTTTTAATAGGTGTAAAATGATTAATTATTTGTTATTTTATTTCGCTTTTCAGCTAATTTTTCTGCTTTTTCCTCTAATAATTCTTGTTCCTCAGCTATCTTCTTTTTGGTTTCTAAATAGGTTTCTTTTTCTCTTTCCAACCCTCTAACAATTTCTTCTCCATCTTCTTTTTCCTCCCCAACTTTATAGAACAATTCTTGTTTTTCAGTAGCTATTTTTTCTTCAATTAATTTCATTTCTTCATCAATTTTTTTACTGTTTTCCGCTAATAATTTTTGTTGTTTTCCTACCTCTTTTTCTTCAATTTTAATGACCTCTAATTCATAATTTTCTTTTGGTTTTTCTTTTAAGTCAGGACTGTTTTTACTTTTTCTAACGTCCCAATAAAACGTTGTTTGTTGCGATTGATTCTTTTGTTTTTCTTCTGCTTCCTCTTCAATTTGTTCGATAGAAGTTGGCGCTTTTTTCTCTTCGTTGTACCCAAAATCAATAATAATTTCTTTCCATTCTTTGGGTATGCCATTCAATTTCAGTAAGTAGTAAC
The DNA here is from genome assembly GCF_051715085.1 of Enterococcus sp. AZ050. Taxonomy (NCBI): domain Bacteria; kingdom Bacillati; phylum Bacillota; class Bacilli; order Lactobacillales; family Enterococcaceae; genus Enterococcus; species Enterococcus sp. AZ050. The sequence goes on from NZ_JBIOTC010000001.1 coordinate 812,322, forward strand.
CCGTTGAAATTTCTTGTAAATCGGTTTTTATTTGTTGCTTACTTTTGCTTTCTCCTGCGAAAGCAACATAATTTTTATGCACCTGGTCGTTCCCATCTTCTATAGAAAAAAGAACTTCTCCATACCCACTATCCTCATTTACTTTTCGTGATAAAATTTCAACTTCACTAGACCCGATTTTTGTTTTACTTGCCACGCCAATTCCTGTATCTAACATAGGGCTATCATCTTTAAAAATACTTCTTGAAAAGCTAAAAAATAGATACCCACAAATAGTAAAAACACACATCAAAATATAAAATTTTGAGGCATGTTTTTGTAATTTTGACTGTATTTTACGAGGTTTTTTTTCCTTCGATTGGACTTGTTCTCGAAATGTTTCAATACGTTCTTGCCATTCATTTATCTTGTCAAACATTCGTTTCACTCCTTAGAAAAATAGCTAGTAGGAAAATCTCGTGAAGCAATTTGTTCTTCAAATTTTTTTATTTTCCAATGATTATTTTCGTCTTTTTCTAACGTAAATTGATCGATATATTTCACATCAAATGCTTGCGCACTTCCGTGTTTCGTTGAAACAACCAGACAACCAATCATTCTTGCTTTACCAGTAATGCCATCAAGCTGAACATAGTATTGTTCACTTACTGTTTCTTGTTCAATTCGGAAGCTATCTTTGTAGTCATCTACCCAAGCAGGACGTAACGTTTTTGCTAATTTGGGTTCACATATTTCCGATAATTTTTTTAATTTTTCTTCTGCCGTATCGGTAGAAATATCATAATAGGCTTTCCTAAATTGTTCTCCAATCGCTTTTAAATTTTTATATTCTCTATGTGAATAAGTATGTTTCGGAATCGGAACTTCTCCTGCTGTTCCGTTAGCTTTTTTCTCCTTTAACGACTGTAATTCTTCTTCTAATTGCTTGTTTTTTTCTTCATAGTTTTGCATGATTTTTGTTTCTTGTGGTGCCAATATTTTCTTTGTATAGAAGAAGGTTCCTCCTATCCCTAATAATAAACCACAACAACCAATCATTAACCATTGAGGCATTGATTTCATTATTTTCCCTCGCATTCTTGTATTTTTTTACAAAAAAAAGCAACCTAAGAATTCTTTCTTAGATTGCTTTTTCCTGTCTATTTTATTAACTCTGTACTCAAATAAACATACCTATGACTTCAATAACATCAATCCATGTTAATACATCACATTGCTCTATTTTTTCTACATTTCTATTCGTATAATCCACCGAACGCAATTGATGTGTAACAACGTCTCCTGCAATTTTTTGTGGGTCTTTTATAGAAATATATGTCCCAAAGCTTCTTTTAGAAGACGTTATGGGACAGACCAAACAAAAACCTGTCCGTTCATTAAATTCATCTTTACTGACGACCAATGCAGGTCTTCGTTTTTTTATCTCTTTACCTTTAGAAGGGTCAAAATCTAACCAAATAATGTCACGCTGTTTTGGTGTATACATTAATATTCTTCCCCTTCAAGCTTCATAGTGTCCCATTCTTTATCTTCTTCTGTTAAAGACTCTCTAAAACCTTCCCACGCTTCTTTCTTTTCAAAAATATCTTCTTTTTTAGGTTTTAGAATATACGTGTCACCTACTTTAAAAATAGTAAAGGCTTCCCCAACTTCTGGAGAGATATCTTTTGGGAAAATTGCTCCTACAGAATTGCCGATTTTTCTTGCGATGGTTTCCATTCTTTTCAGCTCCATTCTTTAGTTTAACAAAGTTTAACTCAATTTAATTCAATTGTCAAAAAGAATGAATAGCAATTTATTATAAAAGAAAAATACAACTTATTATTTGTTTTTTCGCACAATACTACGGATTTTCGTTATCGAATAGGTACGATTATACTTCGCTACTATTCTTCCTTTTTCTGAATTTTGCTCGTAGGTAGTAAACGATTGCCCACCGTCTGAAACACTCGCTATTACGCCTGTATGGCCCCATATTTGAGGTGTTAATATTCCTCCTGCGTACCAATTAACAATGTCTCCTGCGCGCAAATCTGACGGCTTAGGGTCAATAATTACTGACCATCCATATGATGCCCAATCGTAATCTTCGCCAATTCTTTCTGCATAGTCGAAGCCACTTCCTCGTAATTGTGGGCCTCCTAATTTTTCAACGTAATAAGCGGTCAACATGTAACACTCTCCGCCGTAAAGTTCCTGACCTAAAACAGATTCTAAAACCGCTAAAGAAGCCCCATTTCCACCATTCGCAACCCCTTGTTGCATACTATTCACGTACTGATACACTAATTCTGCATAAAACATATTTCCATAAGCATAGCGCCAATTTCCATGAGAACTTGCTATCGGATTCGTATATGGAACCTTCAATCCATTCGCTTGCTGTCTAGCAAATTCTACGCCTGCATCAAACGTATATGGACGATTATTAGCATGTAACCAACTAAGAAAACCTCCGCCATAGTTATATGCTTGTAAGGCTGCTTTTCTATCTTCTATGCCATATTGTTTTGCTAATTGTAAAACACTTTTGTAATGGATAATTCCTTGCCGAATAGACTGTTCAGGATCAGTTATTGAGTTGGGCGGCAATCCCGCACTTTCACTTGATTGAAACGGATCGCCACCTCTTCCTCCTGATTCCACCATAATAATGGCCAAAAGATAAGGAACTTCTTCTGAAACCCCCATCTCTTTGGCAATTCGCTCAACAATTGGTTTTAACGCTAATACTTCTGCTGAAAGTCCTTGATTTTCTACAGGAGAAAGATTTGTTTTTTCCTCTTCTTCAGTACCTATTGCAAGCATGATAATATAATTTATTTCTTGAGCAACAGACATTGTAACTAAAGCTATACTTCCTAATAAAGCAACGATAAGAAAAATTTTCGCCTTTAAACCTCTCATACCGACACCTCTTGATACTGTACAGCCTTTTGTTGGTTATATAGTTGTTGCGCTTGCTGTTGTTCTTTTTCCTTCAGTTCACGACTGGCAAGACGCCCTGTTTTTTGCATTTCTAAGACTTCATTGTAATCTCCTTTTTCTATCGCTGTTGGCAAGTATAAAGTTAACTTAGTGTTTTCTTTCATTTCAGCATTTTTACTATAAGTACCATGCACGTTACTCACTAATTCTTTTCCAGCTTCATCATTATTTACAGCTAACACGATCCTTCCAATAGAACAGTTCATCGTATTGGATAAATCACGACACGTTCGCCAAAGGGTTTCTTCTTTTAAACCAGACAATGAAAGGAAAAAGCTATTTTTAGGCAAATATTCTTTATCTAACTCATACAACGATAAAGATTCTATTGGACTTTCTGTCACATAAAGTGTAATAGGTTCTTTAAAATCAACATTTTTGGCAAACAAAAAACCACGTTGTCCGTGGCTATTTAAAGCAATTCCCTTAAAATATTTTCGTTCTAAATTAAGGTCATTCTCTTTCGTTTTTTTTATTCGCTTTGCCAATGGTCGAGCATAGGTTCCTTGCACATCCGCTCCAACCACTGTTCCCATTTTACCTTTTCCAATATCAGAAAATTTAAAAAGAATGTTGTGGCGATTGTCTGAACTAATCATTTGTTTATCTACAAATTCTTGAATGGTTTCATCAGATAAATAGCGACTTCTTAAATAATCCCAGCCTTTTTCATCTAATACACCTGTGTCATAATTTCCTGTGATTGAAAGCTTATCTAAGCGAAATGCTTCTTGTCGTGGTTCTTGTTGTTTATTTGCTGTTTTCGTTGTCGTGTATCGTTTCTGCTGATTAAATTGAAAGTCTAACAATTGACGCACTACTTGCTCGTAAGGCTCTTGATAATAAGTCATAACAAAATCTATCGCATTATCATACGAATTGATTCCTTGAGAATACCAATTTACGACACCTGTTTTGGCATTTGCTCGCATACTATCATGCAGTGTATGTTCTAAAAATTTGGAAGAAACTTTTTCAAAAGTTTCTCCTCGCTCTTGCATATACGCCAACATATTTGCACGTCTTGCAATTGCTAACTGTTTTTGGGAGAAAACAGGAATGGTTGACATGTGTTTCCCTCCTATTCCTTTAAGAAACTAACCATGAACATAAAAGGTAAATAAAAAAGACAACTACTACCAGAAGGTATAGTCGTCTTGTTTCAAAACTTACAATCGTTTGATTCTTTTTTCCAAATACAATGCGCTGAACGCTTTGTTTTATTTTTTTCAGTTTTCTTTGCTTTTCTACTACATTTTTAGCCATGTTACACCCCTCCATCAAAAATTTCTTTTTCCATAGCTGATAGACCATAACGGAATTTGATATTTTTCGCTCCCTTAATATTTAACAAAATATCGCCTTCCTCAAACTGAATAATATCTTTAATATCATAAACACTTAGTTGTTTCCCAAAGACTTTTCTTAATAATTCTTCGGAAGATTCATCTTGTTTAAACAAAAACCGATACGTAGATAATTTAAACAAGTTCACAACAATCTTTGAAATTTCACCCATTTTATTGTCGCTATAGTCAGGAAATGCGTCGGCTATATCATGCAATATATACGTTTGGCCAATCAATAATTTCCTTCCTTCACGATTATAACGGTCCAAAGCTTTTAACAACGTAAGATTTTCTGTGCGAATAGGGTTATGAAACTCATCTGAAGTAATATTGGAATAAATCAGTTCGTCTACCCGTTTTTTCTTACGGTCAAACAAATACTTTTCTCGTTGGCCTACACGAACGGTTTCGCTAAATGCAGCGGTATATAAGTTGTAGTATTGGGCGTTATACGCAAACATATCTGATTTTACGAGATTTTCCATATTAAAGGTCACTAATTTCTTATCGTAAAAATCAAACGTTGATTTTTGATTAAAAATGTCTCCTGAATCCGTAATAAACGATTCTAGTTTTTTTATTAACTCACTCAACGATTGCTTTTCAAACGTTTCAGATCGCCTATTGTATTCTTCTTTTGCATAAGCCAAGATATCAGAATAAATTGGATACTGTTCAGGATCATATTGGGTAATTTTACTTTCTTCTAAATGATGACGCTCCATATATTTCCGATACCCATCATTAAAAATTTGCTTTGCTTCTGTCATAATAGAACTGCCAAAATCAATGTTTTCAGCTAACCCAAAAACTAAACGCATTTTGGTTAAATTTGTTTTTAACGATTGTTTTTCATTGGTCTGTTTTGTTTTTGCATCCACATCAGAGCGATAGATTTGGCAAGGATTTAAACGGACAAGACTTGCATCGTAATAATTGCCCCCTAATTTTTCTGTTAAGCGTTTGGTTTCATCACTTACATAAAAACCATAATGAATATTGTTATATTCCACTGCCTGTTTTAATAGCTTTTTAGCAGCCGTTGTTTTTCCAAACCCTTGACTACCTATAATAAAAATGCTGTAGGATTTTCTCACACTATCCTTATGTGTGGTAGATAACGCAACAACACCTGATCCGTATAACGGATAGCCACTATACGGTGCATCATAGTCAATGTGATTGGCATAATTAAACGCATAACTTCCTGCTAATGCCGTTCCTTTAATTTCTTTTCCTTTCCGTTTAATTAGCTTCATGCCTTCTTTAAAGCTTACAAAAGAAGCTCTAAATTGCCGTTCTGCTTCATCTAAGAAACAAGTTGCTTGAAATTGATTTTTTCGTAGTTTTCGGTGAATTTCTTGTTCTCGTTCATTGAGTTTTTCAATACTTGATTCAGTCAAAATGTATCGTACATGAATTTCTTTTAAAACTTCAACCGATTCCAAAATACTTTCTACGGTACGATCAAGTTGTTCATACTCTTTCCGAGCTTTTTTTCGTGAAATTTTGTCTTTTGACGAATACACACGCTCTTCATATTCTCCTAAACTACGATTTAAATTTTGCTCTACTAGAGGATTATTGATATCAATCGTATGAACATCCAACGTGCTTAAAACGTTTTTCATACAAAAAATTTTTTCACCCCAAAAATTCGGATTATTCTTCGGTCGATAAATAACAAGGTTTAATACCCGTATGTAACCGTCCGCAATTTGTAAATCTTTTGAAGAATGCGGTTTAACTCCTCCCATTGGCTGAATAGTTCCAATAAATAACGGATCATATCCTTTTTTATCTACTATTTTTTGTACAGAGGCTTCTCTTCCTGTTTTATCTGTTTTTTGATAAGGAATGCCTACAGGCAAAGGAGAACTTGGATTATATCGTCGAAATAAGAATTTGATTTTTTGTGTTAATGTCATTGGATACAATCGAAATCCTGCACTTTGAGCTACCCGTATTTCGCGACTAACCTCTTTTAATTCTTCTTCGTTATCTGCAAATATTTGAAGATAGACCGTATCAATTAATCGATTGTTGTCTAAATTCTCTAATACTTTAAGCGTATATTTCTGTTCTTGTTTTACTGCTGGACTTAATGCCCCCATCTTAAACCGACGAATGGCATAATCAATATTTTCCGACATATCAATTGGAAAACTGGTAAAAATGAATTTTACATCCTTGTGAATCGCTTTTAAAAAGACCAAAAAATCATTGATGGCTGCTTGTCGTTGTTCTAAACTTCCCTCTCGTGCAGAAGAGTCTTCAATACGATAAAAGTCTGTTACTCCTTTTTCTAAGGCAATACACTCTTCCGAAATAATGCGACGTTCTGCCATAAAACTTAATACGGATTTTTCTATTTTTTTTATTTTCTTTTTTTCTTTTTTCTTTTCCGTTGTATCAATTAACGCTGGTAACGCCTCTTCTGGTTGCAATAATGCATCTGTATCAATCATCAAATCATTTCACTTCCTTGTTCTAAAATACTTACACCATGAAATAAAAAGAAAGCAAAGAATGTCTCTTTGCTTTCTTTTATTCATTATATTCTTTCATCTCTTGTTCAATTTGCGAATCTTCTTCTAAAAGCTCTTCTTCCGTAAACATGGGAAACTCTATTTCTTCTTCCTCTTGGAAAGATTGTTGGGCAATCGCATGATAGGTTTGACGATTTTTTGAAAGAATAAGCCACAATCGCTGATAATTCCTCACTCGTACATTTCCTACAGTTGGCAATAACCAATAGATTCCCATAATCATAACAAAAAGAAACGCAACAGTGCCTAGTGGGTTATAGGTTTTTTCTTGTAACCCTGTGGCTACCTGAAACAGAATAAACACACAAACCGCATCCTTTATTAAGAGTTTCCCAAAAAATTTTGCTTGTGTGAAAATCTCTTCTTGTATTTCATGCATACACTCTTACCTGCCTAGTCATTATTTTTTGAACGTTGCTCATTACGTGCTTGCTCTTTTAATGCTTTTCTTTGACTTAACCACTCATTTACTTCTTGACCAAATTCTTTGTTCCGTTGATAACGATCTACTTGATTCCCAATAGGATTTTTCATATTTTTTTGATACTTATTGGTATGAATCATTTCTTTCGCTTTTTTCTTAAACGGATTTTCTACTTTTTCTAAAGAATTATCTGCATTCTCTTCTCTTTCTGAAGCAGAAGAGCGGTCTGAGTTTCTCCTCTCTTTTTCATCAGGTGCTGTTGATTCACTTGTATCGCTAGAATTTTTACTTGCTGATTCTGTAGATTCATGGTCAGAAGTCGTATTCTTTTCACCAGTCTCTTCTGAAAAATTAGAAGAATCTTGTTCGTTTGCTGTCTTATCTGCTTCGCCAGTTTCATCAAATTCATCAGGAGAAGAGGAAGCATCATTGCCCTCTGAATTTTTCTCTTCCATATCTTCTTGATTCCAGTCATCCATATTTTCATGTTCATTTGATGATTTTTCTGTATCTGCAGACTCTTCCATATCAGGTTCTCCTGTTTCAGAATCTTCTCCTTCATTTTCAGAAGCATTTTTTGTTTCTGTATCTTTTGATTCTTTCTCTAAATTAGAATCTTCTGGTTCATCCTCTGGTGGTAGATCATCATTTGTTTCATCTGTATTCTTTTCATTATCCGTTTTGTTAAGGTTTGCGTCCTCATTATTTTTCTTACCTCTCATCAAACCATCAGCAAAACCTGCAGCACCAACAACTCCTGCAACCGTAGCACCTGCGGCTGTTTTAGCCACATCACCAACTTTATCAGCTGCACTTTTGGCACCCATACCCATAACAAACGAACCTGCAGTAGATAGTCCTGCATCAATACCTAATGTTTTTTGAACAATCGCTGGTCCGTCATACACAAACCAAGCACCACCAGCTACAGCAAACAATTTAGCCAACATAGACACATCTTTTGAAAACACGAAGCTATTGTAGTAGATAAACACATAATACATCGTAAAAATCGACAGCAACATGACAAACCCACTGATGATTTCCATAAACGCCATTTTTGCACGTTTCATATCACGAAAACTAAAAAAGACAGTTAATTGAGCCCAAATATTGTTAAAAGCAAGCTCAATTCCTAACCGTCCTACACGAAGCAGTGAAATAATTAAAGAAAACGCAAGAACACCCAATGTAACAATCATTGGCAACCAATCTGCTCGCCATCGATAATAAGCCGAGGTAAAGAATTTTTTCAGTAACCATCCTTTTATTCCTCCTCCACCGTCGTCCAATTCGACCGCTTCTTTTCCTTCTCCATTTTTCTTGTTTTTTAGTTCATAATTAAATACTTCCCCATTTTCCATTTCATCTGGATCAGATATTCGTTCATTGATATCAAACCAATCTAAATCCGTCAGTCGATTTTTGGGGTCAGGTTCTGTGGTCTTCCACCCTTTTTCTGCTAAAATATACGTGTCTATTATGTTGTCTTTTACTGTCGCAAAGCCAACAGCCCCTTGTGTCGCAGATAAACTTGTTTCTGTGGCCGTTACAATTTTTATCCCATCACGCATAATAGAAGGCAACATCAACGACATTAGCAACAACATCAAGACATTCATTGGAATATCTCTTGTTTGTTGTGATTTCCCTAAAAGTAGAACTAGCCCAATCATTAAAATAGCAACAGCTACCCCAAATGATTTAAAACTAATAAGCGTTTGAACTAGCCCACCTTCTCCTTTTAAAGAATCAGCATTGTAAAACCCCAAAAATTTTAACATTTCTTTTAATACATTCGTTAAGTTGTCTACAATCCATAATAGAACTGACACAATAAAATACAAGATGGAACGCCCAATATCTTTTATCATAGACGCAAGCGAAAGATAATCCGAAAACGTATCTAATGCTGTAAAAATTTCTTTAGTACTCATACGTTCCCCTCCATTCTTTCAATTGTTGCACAAAAACATTTACGGCTTTTTCTTCAAAATTAGAGAGTATACAACTAAAGTACGACCGTAAATTTCCTGTATCTGAAATAGTTTTAAGTTCCGCAAACGCTTTGTTGTTCCTTTCACCTGCAATATGAATCAACGAGGTCAAGCGTTTTTGTTGTTCTTCTGAAAAAGTAGTTTTTACTGATTGTTCAAGCTGGTCACCATATAATTTTTCTAGCAACGCAACCTGCGTTTGATATTTGCTTGTTTCAAAGAAATGCTTTTCTTGCACTTCTGGTTCAATCTCTTTCAGTGATAACACTTTATTTTCTTGTTGTTTTCTACGTTTTGGCTTTTGATACTCTGAAAGCAATGGAAGTGAAAGCTGTTCTGGAGCACTTGTCTGTTTTATTTCTTTAGGTTCTAACAACCAATTCAACTCTTCCAGCTCTAGTTCCATAAACTGATTATTTACAGGAATCTCTTCCCATGAAACTTTTTTCATTTTCCGATACTTATAAAAAGGGATTAAGTTGGTATCATTTTCATACGTATTAAAAATCGGATACTGATAAATAGGGTTTCCTTCTAAATCTCGGTGTTTATTAATACGCAAAATAATCGATTCCCCTTCACGTACACGTTCTAACTCATACGAAGCTAACAAATCAATTTTTTCTGCGCTTTCTGTCTCGGTTGCTTTTATAGACAGCGGATCTTTATGTCGGGTTTTTGAGTAATTCGACCGTTCACCTAATCGACCAGAAATATATTTATTCGTTTTATCTGAGGCTGTACGAATATACGCTAAATTCCCTGTATTGCCCAAAATGATATCTTTCGTATCCTCATCATATAAAGAAGCAAGTTGTTGCACATCTTGTAACACTAAATGAGAAAATAAACGTCTACTTAGTCCAGCTGTCCATTTTCTTGCTAGATTTGAGATTGGAACGCCTAAGTTTCCTCCTTCTTCATAAATGAAATGCACATCTCGATAGCAACAGGAATCGTCCTCTAAGTTACATCGATTAATCAATACTTGATAAATTTGATCGATATACATGACTCCTAACGCATTGTTAGACGTATCTGCATCACTTAACATAACAAATACCGCTGTTGGTTGTTCTCTATCAAAACCAATCAGTTCCATATCAAAGCCATCATCAATCGCTGTCATTTTGGCATTTAACGTCATTAAGAACGGCTCTAAATCTCCATTAAAATGCGTTATAATATTTCCCAACGTCACATGAGCTGGTGCTGAAGCAAAAATTGCGTCATAATGTCGTGTAGCTGGGTGTGTGCGAGGCAATTCACCAAAGAAAACGTCTAATTCACATTTCCCTTCATACTCTGCCAACAAACGTTTTAATTCACTCTCATCGTCTGTGTATTTTCGTAAGAAATTATGGGATTTTTCTTTGATTCTGCGTTTTTGCATTTCATTAGCAACCGTATAAATAGTGTATGGATTGACTTTACTCTTTTCCTCTTTTTCATATTCCTGATCTGCTAAAGCTATACCGATACTAATAAATAAACTACGACAAGCCTTGGTCCAGAAACCACCATCTTTTCCTTCATTCACTTCTTTAAAATAAGAGAATGCTGCTTGCGTAATGATTTTTTCTGCATTGGCCAATTGTTTTTCCGCTTGAATATTTAAATTTAACGCTTCGCTTTTATTGCCAGCTTGTTTCAACTGAGTACTTTCTGCTTTTAATCGTTTATAGTGTCGATAATAGTTATTAAACACACCCAAAACAGGTATTGGGTCAGAATAATATTGATTCATTGTATTAACCACTCGTATGCGATAGCCGCGTTTTTTTAAGGTTTCATACCATACCCTTGGCTCGTCTCCTTTAGTAGCTGTCATAACAAAAGAAGCCCGATTGCTAATCAATCGGGCTCGTGTCAATATATCAATAAATGGATCTACAAAATAAATACCTTTCCCTTGGCGTGTTCCTGCCAAAGTAATGCTATTCGAATCTGTAGTATCAACATAATAATAAAAAAGCCCTTGGGCTTTTTCACTAGGGGTTTGTGGTTTTCTTCCGACTGGATAGCCTGGTTTCCCATCAAAATAATCTTCTTTGTCTGTAAACATATGGACAGGAACAAGCTCATATTGCTTATTCATTCCTTCGACTGTCTCAAAATCCATCGTTCCTTGAACGTGTTCTTCTTCCAATGGTCGAAACGAGCTATACAATCGAAGCGTTGATACAGCTACCCCAACTAAAGAAAAAAGAAACAATAGAAGATACCATTGAGGATATTGTCCTATCGGATAGTAAAAAACTGCTTGTCTTAATGATACCCCTTGAAAATCAAACAGTGATTGTTGGGTAATACTTCCAACCATTTGTATTAACCAATTTCCAAGAATCATTTCCACCATAAAGAAAATAGTCATACTAGGAATTAAAAAGCGACGATCTGCAAGAAATCGTAAATGATTTTGTGCGGCTTTTTCATAATTCCTTTTTTTATATTTTCCTCTTTCTTTTTTTCTCATAGGAACCTCCTATAATAAAATAAAAACAAACACCTTTCTATCAGTGTTTGTTTTTATCCATTTTTATCAAATAAGCAAAACTTCTTAAAGGACTTGTTCTTTATTCTTCTAAACTATATAAATCAACTCCTTCTTCACATATAACGACTCCTTTTGATAAAAGCTCCTCTTGATTTGAGAAAAACTTCTTAGCTAATTCTGTCAATTTTATCTGAACAGTATCATTCAACTTAATATCTCTTATTTTTTCTGTTCCTATTACATCAAATACATTCATATCAACACATGTTTTTAATAGGTTATCAATCTCTTTCCCCTGTACATATACAGTAGAATTAGTAAGGAGCTTGTCAATTTTCGTCACTATATCACTATATTTTTCTTTATCTTTAAACAAGAGAATCATAAAACCAATTTGTTTTAGCTCTTTTAAAAAAATATATTGTGTTACAGTTAATAATAATTCAACTATTCCACATACAATCATCAGGGGAATTAGTATCCGTTTATCCGTACGTCCTAAATCAAAAATATAAGAATAGTAACTAAAAGATACAAGAAGCGTGGTTAATCCAATCCAAAAAAAAGAGTAATTAAACGTTTTTTTGTCGACATAAATTGGTACTTTATTATCCAATTCAACAAGTTTAATCTGTTTTTTGTCAGTAGTGATTAGCCTATTTCGTGCAATTATATATAATATGATAAGTATAATACTTATACCAATCATGTTTAACTCCACATTTAGTTTATCTGAATAAACAAAAGGAATTTCTGATTCCTTTAATAAAGTATTAATCATCGAAGGAAAAAATAACCACCCTTGAGTAAAAAAAGAAGAATATACTAAGTCTATTGAAGCAATTCCCAGAATTACAAAGATAATTGCTCCTAACTGCATAAGAAATTGAGCGCCATGGTTATTTTTCAAAATGCTTTTAACAACCTCTACACCTACACTTAGCATTAGCAAAACTACTCCTATCTTAACAAATATCATTTTGTTTTCTCCTATTCTATCATAATTTTGCTATATAAAATGTCATATTTCTTACCAGAAAAAGGCTATTCATAGTAAAAAAGCAGAGAAAATAAGACTTTCTCTGCTTAAAATCTGAACCAGCACCAAATGAAAAGTTACTAATACTTAACGAACTAAAAGAACAGTTCTCCTAAATTTGGAGAACTGTTCTTTAACATCTCTAAACAAGTCAATTCCAATCCTTTTTTTAAATCTCCTTCCATATAATTAATTAAATTATCTAATACATTTTTTATCCCTGTTTCCAAAAGCTCCTTTACTTCTTCCTTAGAGCTTCCCCACACAACAAATTCTGTAGCATTTTCATTTTCTTTTGTCAGCCCAATTGTCAAAATTTGTGTACCACTCGAGCCATTCATAATATTTTTCATTTCTTCAGAATGATTACCACTAAGTAACTGATAATCGTTTCCTTTAAAATACAAGTAATATAATTTTTTCTTTACCATAGACTGTTTTCTCCTATTCTTTTACAAAATACATTTTAAAAAGCAGAGAAAATAAGACTTTCTCTGCTCAAAAAATGAAACAATCTCTTAGGCCATAGTAGAATCTGCACTTACAGGTTGCTCAGGGGTAGTTACTTCACTCGTGGTAGGTGCAGTTTCTGGTGTCTCTTGTTCTGGCACTTCAGGTGTTTCTTCAGGTGGGGTTGGCAATTGATTAAAGTCTGCTAACACTTCTTCTACCTTCTGATTTTGATTGGTTGTTTCTTCTACTAACTGATTAACAGAGTCTTGGGCTTGCGTTAATTTTTCTTCTGTTGTTGCTTGATTAGCTTCTTCAAACCCAGCTTCCACTTTTTCTATTGTTGTTCCTACCATATTTGCTGTTTCTTGTGCTTGAGATAACTCTGGTTGTACCTGTTCTGCTACTTCAGGTGTTTCTTTCACTTCATTTACAGTTGTTTGAATCGTGGAAACCGCTGTTTCCGCTTGTGGTTTATGCGTTTCTTCATATTGTTGTTTCATTGTATCTAATGATTGATTTACTTCTTGTGCTTCTGAAACAACTGTTTGTGCAGCTTCTGTTGACTGTGTTGCTTTTTTCTGTGCTTCTTGAATTTCAGTTACTTTTGCTTGTAACTTCGCATAAGTTTCTTGATAGATCGTTAGATTAATAGGCGGAATTTCGTTGTTTTCATTTAACAACTGTTTAATTTGAGCCGATAATTCATTGTATTCTGCTACTAATCGATTTACTTCAGCTAAATGTTCTGTTGCTTCATTTACATTTGCTTGTGTTTTTTCTGTTACTTGATTCAATTGGTTTAATTTGTCTTGTACTTGTTGTAACTGTTGATTAATTGCTTGGGCTTGCGTATTTGCTGTTTGTAACTTATCTTTTGCGGAAGAAACCAACTCATCTAAAGAAGGTCCTGTTGGCTCTTCTGGTAATACTGGTTGCTCTGGTTCACTTGGAATATTTTGGTCAGGCGGTGTTGGTATAGACGGTTGGTTATCTGGCAATACAGGTTCATTTGGTAAAATTGGTTTTTCTGGTAATACTGGTTGTTCCAATTCTTCGGAGCCTTCAGGCTTTTCTACATTCGGTTTATTAGTCGGTTTTTCTGTTAAAGAAACAGCTGGTTTCTCCTCTTTAGAGAATACTAAAGGAACGACTTCTTGTTCTTTTTTCCTGGTTGCTTCTTTCTCATTTTGCACAGAAATCGCTTTTTCTAACTGATTCAGTAATTCAACTTTTGCTTTTAATGGATTAGCTACTACCAACGGAGCTTCATCCTTAACTAATGCCAGTGGATCGTCTGTTTTGGTTGCTTTTTTAGAAGCTTCTTTCTTCTGACTTTTTTCCACTTGTTTTTCCCAAGGCGCTTTTTTCGTTTCTGCAGACGGTTTTTCTTTACGTTCTTGGATTGTTTCTGTGCCATTTGCTTTATGCACTGGCTCAGGTTCATTGTTTAACATAGCAAATGCTGCACCACAGCCTAACAAAGCGACTGCACATACACTAACAATTCCATACTTCATTTTTTTCTCATTGTTTACATTTACTTCTTTTGACATAGTTTTTCCTCCAATAAAAAAACGACAATCATTCAATGATTATCGTTTTACGTAGTATTTTATATTTTTAACGTTCTAAGCCTTTAGAACGTCCTTTATTCATTATTTTATCTAATTTTTTAGTTAATTCATGGTTCTCTTGTTGCAACTGTTGATTCTTCTCAGTCAATTCTTCGTTTTTACGTATCAATTCTTCTCGTTCAGAAGCAAGTTTAGCATTCAAACGATTCGTTTCTTTGACTACTTCAAAAATCCCTTGAATATGTTCCAACGAATCTTGAATATCTTGTTGACTATAATTCAACAAACTTAACTTATGTTGCTCTTTTTGTTTTTCATTAAATAAAAATGTTGAAACCCTTGTTGTCTCTTTCATTATTTCTGATACGGTCTTATCTAACTTATGGACGTCTGAAACTCTATTTTTTTCATGAACAGAAAGCTTTTTACTTAGACTTTTTTGCCCATGCTTTAAATCTACATGATCTTTAGATAAGTCTTTATGGTCCCTTGTTAAATTTTTATTATCTCGTACCATTACTATCAAAGTTGCTACGATAGTAGCAATAATTGACAAAATCCCACTCAGTTGTACCCAATCCATCACACTACTTCCTTTCACTTTTTTTCACCTCCAATTTTAGCAAAAAGGAATTTTGGGTTCTACATTCTTCTTATTACAAAAGAAAATAGCTTCAAAAGAATTCCACAATATGTATAGAAGATACCTGTCATTTTTACTCAAAGGTTGACTCTTCCCCTATTTGTTGTAAATTCTTTTTCCAGTCATCATAATTTTGTTGCGCTTCTTTTCGCTCAGCTTCTGACAACTTTTTATTTTCTTTATCTTCTGCATATTTTTTCATTAAATTTAATATGCTTTTTACTACTGAAATATCGTCTGATAGCTGTTTATTTGCTATTTCTTTATTGATTTTTTCAGCGGTTGAAACATTTCCTTCTCGCAAAGCCTTATATGCCTGAGTTAGTTCATATGCTTCAATTTGTTGGGTGAGCGTTTCATTTTTGATTGCTTCATTGATTAATTTAGCTTCTTCTAGCTTGCCTTGTTTTAAAAAAGCATAACCTTTCATTGACAAAACGTCTTTTTCTTGTGGTAACTCTTTAAGAGTTGTCACTTTTTCCCAGTCTTTTCGATAAAAAGAAAGATAAAATTGAGCCAAATTATCAGTGGCTTGTTTCGCTACTTCTTCCAGTCCCTTCTCATTTCCTTCTTGATACAACTGCTCAATCAACGTTTGTTCTTTTTCAGGATACTTTTCTAAAAGCTGTTGATAGTTTCCTTCCTGAAATAATTGTTCATAACTAGTGTCTTTCTTTGCTACACTCGTATCATTTTTCAAGAAAAAGAAGGCACTTAATCCTATACAGCTAAAAATAAGCACTCCAATGCCTATTTTTTTCCATGAAACAAAAAAAGAAGGAAGAGAAACCTTAGAAAGACGTGGAACACGTCTTTCTGGTTTCTTTTTCTGAATCAGTACTTTTTCAGACTTCTCTTTCTTTTTTTCTAAAAATTTCTGTTTCACAGAAAGCGGTGGTGTCTCTTGAACCGTTGTAAAAGAAAGTTTTTCCAACAATGATTCTGCTTGTTCTGCAGACATTTTCTTTTGTTTTATCACTTGATTCAACTTTTTACGAATATCTTCTTCAAACGCATATTCCTCAGACATTTTTGTAAATGTCCCTTTGTAAAACGGCTCTCCAGCTACTTCCAATAATTGAAACGTCACAGTTTCTCCTTTTTCCATATACTGGGTAATTTCTAAAAAATCACTAAAAGGTAATAGTTCTAAGGGAGGCTGCTTTGCTAGAATTTCAACATTTGATGTTAAAATTTCTACTTCTACTGCCATTTCTTTTACCCTCCTAACCAACCCCAGATAGTATCTTTAATCCAAGTGAAATTAATAATAATGGCTGCACCAACGAATGCACCAAATACAAATCTTTTGGCCCATTGAGACAGTTCTACTCCTAAGAAACGACAACCACCATAAATTGCAATAGCAATACCTAAGGCTGGATTGGCAAATTTTCTAAAATTAGAACCTAAACCCGTTTCTACTCCTTTTAATGTTTGTTCTACGTCCGCAAAAGCAGGCATCATTGTATTTACTTCAATCCAACCTAAAGCTAAAATTATTTGTAACACACTCGTCCAACGTGTCCACTTTTCTTTTACTTTATTCACCATTAGAATTCCCTCCATACATTTGATGTGGTTTTTGCTGATTCTCATGCTTTTTTCGTTCCAATTCTTTTTTCAATAATTGATCAATCACATCAGCTTGTTCATTCAAATATTTCTGATGTTGTTCATTTAGCCATTCTTCATAAGATTGGCCATTTAGAGCCATTAACGATTGCGCACGTTTTTTTATGACTCCATCAATTTTTACTGCCATATACTTGCCTCCTATTTTTTTATGTGTTTAATACACGACCTGACGTTCTTTCGGTACGACTAATTCAAATGGAATTTCTAATTTTGCCAACCGTTCTCGTTCATTTGAAAATAAACAAGTAGGAACGCGCTTAACAAATTTTTTGGTAATTCCGTAATTTTCATAGACATAGCCAAGCACTTCCATTTGGTCACCATTGACTTCTGGTTGTTTAATGGCAAGAAAATAATCAAAATGAAATAAACATTGTATCGGTGTTTCAAGACCAATGTCTATTTCACTGCTTAACGTCCACAAGCTGCTTTTTTCCTCTTCAGCAGTTTCTAACGAAGAATAAGTTTTAATCCATGCTTTTCTAGCTGACAACCATTTATACCCTCGTTTTCGTAATGCTCCTTTAAGAGAAAAACTATTTCTAACCACCACACAAAGTAAGTCTTCTGTCTCTTTTTCTGACCATGTAGAAATTTCTCCATACACCGCCATTTCGTCTTCTAACATTCCTGTATCAACCATCGTTCCTAGTTCTTTCTTACTAATTTTTCCTTGATTGATTAATTCTGTTAGTAATTCTTTACAGATACTTACTTCTGATTCTTCTGTGTCAAATAATTCTTGATTGACCACAACAATATGTTGGGCTAAAAGCTTTATGACACTTAAAGCAATTACTTCTGGAGGCCGTAACAAGTTACTTACCTCAATCACTCGTTCAACTGAATGATAAGTGCCTGTTACACGCTTTCGCTCTTTTGGTAAAATACGTATAAAAAAGTTTTTGTACGCATCTGCATCAAGATAAACTTGATCTAACAAATGTAGTAACCATTTTTTTATAGCTAGTTCTTTTTCGTTCATTTCTTCCTCACCTCCTCTCAAAGCAACAAAAAAAGCAAGTAAAAACTACTTGCCTAAGAAATCGCTTTATGTTATAAAATAGTTATAAATATCACCAGTCTTTATGGTGTTGTCACTAAACAAACTCCTTTAAAGTCCAGTATTTGCGGTACTGGACATTTTCTTTTTTTGCTTGAAATAACAAATAAACTTATGGTATAAATGAAGAAAGAATGGCGATTCTTTGTCACACTCGAACGCCCGTTAGCGGAAACTAGCGGGCGTTTCTTTCTGGTTTAATAGTCTAATTATTTATAAAAATACCCCGTCAATCAGTGGTCGATTGGCTGGGGATTTTTTATATTGACTATTCCTCTTTTTTTTATATAATAATTAACTTTGTATTAACTACCATCACATTTTTCACTGTCTCAACTATATTTATTGAGGCAGTGAATTTTTTATTGAAATTTTTACTAAGTTTTGATATAAAATAGTTAAGCAAGTAAACTCAAACATATATTGTAATCCTTAGTAAATTCAACGCATCGAATTTACGATTGCCAGTCTCTCGGACTGGTATTTTTTATTGAATTCCAACAAAAGATATGATATAAAAAAGATACTTACCTCAATCAAGTAACAAAAACAAAAATTCTAAACCGCACTTGAAGCAATCAGTCATGATTGCTTCTCTTTTTTATTTCCTTTACTCAGAAGCTTCTTGTTTTAGAAACTATTAGCTTTCCACTTTTTAACTGTCTCTTTTCTTTTTATTCTCGTTCACCAGATTCTTCTAAAGTGACTGATGAATCAGTCTCAAGAACACATTCTTGCACCGATAAACTTTTCGGTTCGATAATTGACCACTTCAATTTCACAGTAGCAAATGTTTCTCTTAGATATTTTTCTACATGAGTATAAGCAGATTGTCCTTCTATATAAGCAGGTTGGTTTTCAAGCTCATGTTCAACTATTTTGAAATCAACTGGAACAAAAATCTGCTTAGCATAATCCGATAAAATAACTTGATCTTGAATATGTTTAGGAATAGAAGCAGTCTCTCTTTTTTCTCTATAATCTGTAATAACAGCTAAATGGTTCCTTGCTCTTTGCCAAAAAAGATAAATTGCAAGGCTACTTAAAAGAAACGTTACTAAATTGGAAAGGAATGTAACATCAAATTCCCTTGGAATATCATCCAATGTTTGGATATTTGGAATTTGTCCTTGCCATGTGGAATTAACTCTCAATACACACCAACAGACAATGCAAGATTTTACAAAACGGCATAACCGCTCTCTTTTAAAGCCTAATAGTCCCAAAAACATAAATTGAACAAAAACCACAAAAAGTAAAACATTACTTATTGTGTCTGCTACGTTTGTAAACAGCTGTTGTTTAAAACTTTTGTCTAATTCAAAACAAAGTAGACTAAAATTAAAAAAGTACAGTAGACAGACTATCTTCGCACGATATCTGATAAAATAAATAAGATTCATCAATTGCACGCGATAAAACGCAGAACTTGTTAGGGTTGCTACACACTTATTTTTGGTTTCTTTCATTTCTCTTTTTAACTCGTGGAACATTTTTTTAGCATCATTTTTCATTTGTTAAACCTTCTTCCTTCATAAATTCTACAGAGTGACTGTTTGCTTGTCGCAACGCACGATTTTGTGAACGTAATTCTTCATTTTCTAGTTGAACTCGTTGTATTTCATCGTTGACCTGCTTTAAAAAGTCCAGCGACTCTTGAATTGCTTTTTGTTTGTCAGTCAATAAACGTCGACGTTCTCTATATTTTTCCTCCATGAATCTAATTAATACCAATGATACTGCTGTTGATATCGGTAGTATCATTAACAATAAAAAATTGTTCATTGTTTGATTTTCTCCCTTCTACCTTTTTCCTTGTTTTTTTATTTTTGAATAACAAAAAACTACTAACATCCCATTTGTTAGTAGCTAGTGTTGACTTAATTCATCTTTTTTCAATTGCTTGAGCGATTTCTTCAATTGTACTATGTTCATAATCAATATACTTGAAATTTCCTAAGCCAAACATAATATCATTGGGGTTTACTTGGTCTAGTTTTACAATAAACCAAGGCTTAGCAGTTGATTGTTGATAAATCACTTTATCAAAAAAAACGAATAATTCATGCTTAGCAAACATCGCTTCTTTAGTTGCTTCACTCAAAAATATAATCGGAATATCCGATAAACGAACGTCTTCGTCTACTCGTTCCATTAATCTGTCGCCTACATCAATTTGTTCTTCGTCTAACCAAAAATCTAAACCATATTCTCTCAATCCGGAAATAATTTTTTCTACTTCTGCTTTATTCTTATGACAGTATGACACAAACAACTTTTTCTTTTTTTGCTTGAAATAACAAACAAACTTATGGTATAAATGAAGAAAGAATGGCGATTCTTTGTCACACTCGAACGCCCGTTAGCGGAAACTAGCGGGCGTTTCTTTCTGGTTTAATAGTCTAATTATTTATAAAAATACCCCGTCAATCAGTGGTTGATTGGCTGGGTATTTTTTATATTGACTGTTCCTCTTTTTTTATATAATAATTAACTTTGTATTAACTACGATCACATTTTTCACTGTCTCAACTACATTTATTGAGGCAGTGAATTTTTTATTGAAAAATTTTTAAATTTTTGATATAAAGTAGTTAAGCCAGTAAACTCAAACATATAGTGTAATCCTTAGTAAATTCAACGCATCGAATTTACGACTGCCAGTCTAAAAGACTGGTATTTTTTATTGAATTTTAAAAAAAAATATGTTATATAAATAACATACTTACCTCAAAAAAAAAATTAGAAACTATTTTCTAAAACGCTGTTGAAGCAATCAGGTGTGATTGCTTCTCTTTTTTTATTTCCTTTACTCAGAAGCTTCTTGTTTTAGAAACTATTAGCTTTTCACTTTTTAAATACCTTTTTTCTTTTTATTCTCATTCACTAGCTTCTTCTAAAGTGAATGATGAATCAGTTTCAAGCACACATTCTTGCACCGATAAACTTTTCGGCTCGATAATTGACCACTTCAATTTCACAATAACAAATGTTTCTTCTAGATATTTTTCTATATGAGTATGAGCAGATTGTCCTTCTATATAGGCAGGCTGGTTTTCAAGCTCATGTTCAACTTTTTTTAAACCAACTGGAACAAAAAGCTGCTTAGCGTAATCAGACAAAATAACTTGATCTTGAATACGTTTAGGGATAGAATCAGCCTCTCTTTTTTCCCTATAATCTGCAATAACAGCTAAATGGTTTCTCGCTCTTTTCCAAAAAAGGTGAATCGCAAGAGTACTTAAAAGAAACGTTACTAAATTGGAAAGAAATGTAAAAATGAATTCTATTGGAATATCATCCAACGTTTGGATATTCGGAATTTGTTTTTGCCAAATTAAATAGACAAACCATACACAACAATAATTGGTAAATGATTTTACTAAATGACAGAATCGCTCTCTTTTATAATCTGAGTTAGATATGTCCCATAACAAACCTACAAAATGGCCAAGAAACCAAATAAGTAAAAAACTACTTAACGTGGTGGCTACAGCAGTAAACAGCTGTTGTTTAGATATTCCCAAAATTTTATCTAATTCAAAATAAATTAGACTAAAATTCCAAAAATACAACAGCCAGACTATCTTCGCAAGGTGTTTGATAAAATAAATAAGATTCATCCATTGAATACGATAAAACGCAAAACTTGTTAGGGTTGCTTTACATTTATTTTTCGTTTCTTTCATTTCCCTTTTTAACTCGTTGAACATTTTTTTAACATCATTTTTCATTTTTTTCAAAATCCTTTCTCGTAGAAACAAAAGAAAAGCAGACACATTGTCTGCTTTTCTCTGTTTCTTTATTTGGGCATGATATAATTCAACATACTCGTTTGAGTTGCTGGAATTGTACGAGTAGATACGATGTTTAATCCTTGTACATTCATTTCTGAAATGTAAATAGAACCGTCTTGATTCACTTTTTCTACAAATGCGACATGACCATAAACTGGGTCTGCACCCAACACGCCTGCAGGAAAGGAAACAGCTGTTCCAGCTTGTGGTGTGCGACTCACTTCATACCCTCGAGCTAGACCAGTCACTCCCCAGTCTTTTCCATTTCCCATCGTTAAGTCAATGTGTTTACCTAATTGAGTGATTCGATTATAGACATATTGCGTACAATTCCCCCACGCATAGCTATTAGACGTATCGTAGTTTTCACCGTTATACGCTGGAAAATCAGATTCTGTCATTTCTACTGTCGCTTTCGGGTGATCATACATCATTAAGTCGTAGGTTTCAATTAAGCCGTTTAATTTCTGATTGTATTGACTATCTGTCGCATAACGTCCTGTCAAATACTGAGTAGCTTCTTGATAGGTTTTCGCTTTACTTTTCCAGACACCTTCATAAAAAGAAGCATTACCTGCCAACCCTTCTTTTAAGAGTTTCGCATAGTCTTTCAGGCTCTCTTCGTAGCTCTGATATTGTCTAAAGGTTGCTTGGGTAGTATAAAGCGTTCCATTGCCTAAATCCTCTTGTGTCGCAAAAGAGACCCCTTTTCCGTTATGTGTCCCTTTGATGCCAAATAAATTATAATTTGGTGCTTTTGATAGTAAACTTTGACCACTAGCAGATTCTAAAATCGCTTGCGCAATCATAACGGAAGCATACAAATCATTTTCTTGGCCCACTTTTCTAGCCGCTTCTCCAATTTTTTGAATAAATTGTTCCACACTTTCATTTTTTTCAAAGTGAATTGTTCCATCTGAAGAAAGCGTACTTTCTGGCACTAACTCTTGAATAGGCGCTGATGGAGCTTGGTGGTATTCTTTGACTTCGTCTACAACAGGTGCTGCTGTTTCTTGATTTGTTGTGCTTGTTTCTGTATTAGTAGAAACACCAGATTGAGTGGACACATTTGGCTGATTCGTCGGCGTTTCTGTCGGCTTTTGTGGTGTTTGTATCGTTGTAGAATCCGTTGGCTTAGACTCTTCCACAGGCTGATTTTCTTCTGGTTTTTGTTCGGGTTCTACGGGTGTGGTTTCTGGTTTGCTTGAATCTGGCACTGTAGGCGTTTCTGGTTCTACTGGCTGTTCAGGCGTAGTCGGTTGTTCCTCCGTGGAAGAATCTGTTGGTGGTACTTCTGGCGTTGTTTCTGGTGTAGAATCAACGGTTTCTTCTGTTTGTTCTCCAGTACTTCCTTCTTGAACCGTCGCAGATTCTGAAGAAAGCGTTGGCGACGTAGGTTCTTCATTTGCAAAAACTGCTGGTGTATAGCCGAACACTTGGCTAACAACTAATAATGCAGACAATAATTTACTTGTTTTCTTCATGACTTTTCCTCCATTTATTTCATTTTTTTCTTACCAAACAGAAGTATATACATCTGTTTGTGAAAGCTTTTTTAATACACTGTAAAAATTTTTTTAATTTTTTGCTTTTAGGTGCCACTTGTTTAATTTTCGTTTCTTTATTTTGGATGATTTTGGTACGTCAAATCCAAACAAATCTTTCCAAACTCCATGACTTCCTTGTACAATCGGTATTGGCAAACACTTACCTGAATGTATCAAAATTATCTGGGTATATGCCCTCAACTGATCTGGCTTCAACAAACCATTCTTCTGAAATTCCAACACTTTATTTGGTAAAAGTGAAATCCGAAAAAGATAATTATTTTCATCATAATAAAGTTTTACATCTGTTTCTCTCACTGCCAAAGCTTTTCCTTCAGCTTTAAAAATACTTCCCATAAAGTTCCTCCTAAAATTTTCTCAATTATTATAAGTAAAAACAGTGAACTTC
Organism: Enterococcus sp. AZ050; assembly: GCF_051715085.1. Classification (NCBI taxonomy): domain Bacteria; kingdom Bacillati; phylum Bacillota; class Bacilli; order Lactobacillales; family Enterococcaceae; genus Enterococcus; species Enterococcus sp. AZ050. The sequence continues at coordinate 836,289 of NZ_JBIOTC010000001.1, forward strand.
ACTGTCAAAAAATACTATGTTACTCAACGTGTAAAGCTAGATAACTTAGAAATACACCTAAGAAAAGACCAACAAGTAAGCCACAGGCAAAAAGAATGCTACTCATTGTAAAAGTTTCTCCTTTACATTTTTGTTATTAACGATTTGAATATTTGTTACTTTATTTCCTCGAATCTCTCCTGTTAAATAAAATTTTGGATTTATTCTCCTATCCTCTGTTTTAAAATTAACAAAAAAAGATGGTCCTTCGTTTTTCAATGATTCATAAAAATTTAGAACAGGGTTAGGATAAAACTGTATAATTGGTTTAGACTTATCGTCTACCATTCCTGGTAATTGATAATGTTTTTCTTTCAAACTATGTTGAATAGTATCCTTCCACTCATTCTCTTTTTTGTTATAAATATAACCCGTTATACATGTAGCAATAAGAAAAAAACTTAACCCTGCTAAAAGACAAATTCTTTTGATTTTTGATATTTTAGAATAAAAAGCAATACATGTAAGCAACAAAAGAAAAAACAATGCCAATAACACTGATGGTAATAAATAAACAATAACAGTTTCAACAGAAGCAAATTCAGATAATATTCTTGAAAACACAGAGATTCCTCCTCAACATAAAAATAAACAACATTTTCTCCTAACCCTACTTTTAATTATTTTTACAAATTTTCTACATAAGATACTCTTTACTACCTATTCCATTTTCCAAATTTCGGATTTCTTGATTCAGGTATAATAAAAAAATTGGCATCAGTTACTTGCATAAAGCAAGCATTTTTTCTCATTTTCTTTGATTGGCTAATAGGCTTTGTGGAATTATCAGTCAAGATATTAGCGTCTAAAAACCAATTTTTATGGATATTTCTTTGTTTATTTCTACTTTGTTTTTTCTTGTTAAAATTGTTCAAAAATTTAGAAAGCATTGATCTCCTTCTCCTTATTTGTGTATGTCTCCTTCTATTTTCTTATCATTTACAAACAACTCTGTTCCATCTTGATTGACACGTACCTCTTGATTATCAGTTGTAATTCCGCTTAACTCTCCTGAATACGAAAAGTCCACTTGATACAAATCAATAGCATTGTCTGCAAGTTTTTTAAATTGTTTTTGTTTATTTAGATAGACCTCATTAACAACTATCATTCCTCCCAATTTCACTTCAAATATCATAACAAAACTAGAAATAGTCTCTTTTGACTATCTCTAATTTTATTAGTTAAGAGAACCGATTGATTATAAAAGGACACACTTTATAAAACAATTTCTCTGATAAAAACCTATATTCAGGTTTTACTATTTGTATGAACTCTTCATGAAGTGCTAAAATATCTCTTTCAATTGAAAAATTGAATTTCATTAATGCATCTTCAGTTAAAAAAGGATTAATTATAATCCCTCTGTACGTATATAATTCAGATTCTTTTTTTTCTTTTATATATTCTTCCATCCATTTTTTATCATAAAAAATGATACTATCTTCAACATAAATAGCTCCCTTGTATTTTTGAACAATATATAACAACATTTGCTTACCTCCTACATACTTTAACTAACAAAAAAGCAAAGAGCTTTTAATCTTCACTTCTCCTGTTAATTTTTATTGTCTACAATTCCACTCTTTACAAAATCGAATAAGCGGTTAGAAGAAATCTAATCGCTTATTCGTCATGCTCAATTATTCTTTGACTTTACGCCGTACCAACACAACACTTGCGCATACAAAAAGAAACAGCCCTAATGCTACATATGCAACATTTGCTGTTTCTCCTGTTTTTGGTAATGCTTTTGGTGTTTTGAAGGTAACTGTTTGGTCTTTATTGGCCAAGTTATCTTCTTTACCAACAAGTTTTGTTTTTTCTTTATCGTAATAGATATAGTGAGTAGCTACCCCTTTTTGACCGTCTTTCATTGTATTTTTCGCAATTGGAATATCTACATGGATCGTTTCATTTTCGGCTTTTGCTGTATACGTTGATTCAACAGTCGTAATCACTTTTTTCGTTTCTGGGTCTACGTATGGAGTAACGATAGTGTACGTGTGTCCTACTTCAGAACCTTTGATTTTCACTTCATCACGTAATGTATTGTCAATCGTTGGGTTCGCTTCTTTCTTACCGTCTACAGTCGCTAAAAGTGTCGTAATTTCCATTGGTTTGCGTTTGTTGACTGCTTTAAGGGAAATGACTTGGCCATTCGTTTCTGGCGTTACTTCAAAGCTCAAATCGTCTGTATTTGGATAGTACCATTTCAAAGGTTTTGTTTCTTTGAATTTGTAGTTCCCTGTTGGTAATTTCTTCACAGCGATTTTTCCGTCTTTATCTGTTTTGTACGTATTTACCACAGTTTCTTTTTTACCGTCTACACGGATCAATTTGAACTCAACCCCTTCAAGTGGTTTGTTTCCTAAATTATCCGTTTTGATTAGCTCTACGTCTGTATACGCCAATTTGTTTTCAATCTCTTTTCGAACCATTTTCGTCAAGATTTCTTTGTTTTCAGCGTATCCGTCCGTAAATACATGAATCGTATGCTCTTTTTCATTCGTAGAAGGTACATATTTAAATCCATATTTGGTTTCGTCCAACACATGGTCATTACCTGCATCAATTTCTTTTAAGTAGAAATTACTTTCTACATTTGGTAATGTTAAGCCTTCAAAAGCTAATTTGCCGTCTTTGACTTTCGCAAAAGCTAATGCAGTATCATGAGGTAAAATATCAAAGCCAATTTGAATACCACCTTCACCAACAAACAAGCCAAAGACTTGGCCATTCTTCGCATTTTCTAGCTCGATCACTGGTTTGCCGTCTTCCCAACCAGTTACAACTTCTTGTTTCTTGTAGCCGTATACGTTGATTTCTTGCAATTGATTTTCCACTTTAACGGTTGTAGAAGCCAATTCAACCAGTTGTCCTTCGTATTTGATTTCAAAAGGAATTGGGTCTTTTAACATCACAAAACCATTTGGTGCTTCGATTTCCACTGCTTCGTATTTACCTAGATACAAGTTTGGCTCAGATTCAGTCATTCCTAAATCATTTGTTACTAACTCAAAATCTTTACCGTCTTTTTGAACATATTCACCTTTGGCCAAACGAACTGTTCCGTCTGGTGTTGTAATATCTTCTCTTGCACGGATTTTGAATTTCACACCTGCTAAATCCACTTGGTCATATTGAATTTCCGCATATTTCCCGTACTCACATTCTTTTTCAACGGTAGAAATTCCTTTTTCACCTGTCTTATGGATTTTTACTTGGCCTTTTTGTGGCATATTCTCGAATTTAATCGTAATTACACCACCTGCATCGGCTTCAGTAACAGAGAAAACAACTGGTTCAGTCGCAATTAAGTAGCCTTCTGGCGCACGTAACTCACGAATTTCATAACGATTTTTTCCGTAAGGTAAGCTATCGCTTGTCACAAATTCCCCTTTTTCATTGGTTTTGAATTCGTCACTAATTTCTAATGAGTTTGGTACACGCATAGAAACATAGTCGCCTTTACCGTCATTTGCCCAGCGGTCCCAAATTTTGAACGTGGTATCGCGTAGCGGAATATTTTTTCCTGTTTCTGCGTCCACTTTGACTAAATGTAGACGAGCTTCAATGATTTTATCTTCCAATACCCAGAAGAATTTTTGGTCTTCTTCTGAAATAGTAAATTCGATTGGCTCAATTGGCAAGTAACCTTCTGGCGTTTTAGTTTCTGTCATTACATAAGAATCGTAAGGCAATGTTTTACCTGTACTTGCTTTACCATTTTTATCCGTTGTCATCACTTTTACAACTTTTCCAGTTGTTTTTGACGTGATAGTGAATTCTGCCCCTTCTAATTGAGGCTTGATATTGTCTGCTTTTCCTGCGATTGTATCAAGGACTTTTTTGACAAGTGGTTTGTCACCAATTTTAACAATTTCCACGCCACCTTTGATGACTTGGTCTTTTAGCGTCATTGTTTTTACTGCGACAGTTTTATCTTGGCCTGCATATGCAATGTTTACTGGATATTTTGTTTTATCTAACGTATATCCTTCTGGTGCTTTGATTTCTTGAACATAATAGTCATGCATAATTTGAATGTTTTCAAAAGAACCTGTGACTTTGTCTCCAGATTTTTTCAACGTCACTTCTTTTACTTTTTGACCGTTTGTTTCAAATAAACCATACACAGCACCTTCTAACTTAGCAGAGCCTTGCGCTTGATTGCCTGTTTCCTTATCTTCTTTGATAAGATCTAAGCGGCCCACTTGTTTTTTATTTTTGAACGTAACTGTAATTGTTTTATTTGCTTCAATTGTAACTGTTTGTGGTGTTTTGTTAAGAACGTAGCCGTTCGCTGCTTGAATTTCTTCAAGGATTACTTTTGTTCCGTGAGGAATGTCTTTCAGGTCAGCTTCACCATTAGCGTTAGTTACCACTTCTACATTTCGGCCACCATAAGAAAGTTTGAATTTCGCACCAGAAATAGCTTTTCCTGTGTCTGCGTCCACTTTTTTGATTTTTACATTACCGTTTTTTAGAACTTTGATTGGAATACTAATTTTAGCTCTATCAGGATCTCCTAAAACTGCAACTGTCTGACTTCCTGGTTTAACATATGCAATATTATTAGGATCTTCTGAATAACGTAAAAAACTAACATTTCCTGTTTCATTACTTGAGGCAGTTGCTGTTAGCTTTAATTGATTGCCATTTCTCTCTACTTTTACTCCTGCCGTGTTACTACTCATTTTTTGATAATCTTTAAATACGCCATTTGTATCTGTTAACGTTACAGATTGGCCTACTTTTAATGTTACTTGTTGATTGTTAAATGAAGGTCGTTTTGCAAGATTCGCAATTCCATTATGGATTTCATTAATAATCCCTTGATTGCGTCCACTGTTTTGAATCCATTGAACACCTAGTTCATCCCACAAAAATGTTTGAGTATTCCAATAATGTGGAATATCTTTAGTTTTAGTATATCCTACTGTTGCACCTTGTTTCATTCTTTTTGTAATCTGACTAGGCATTACTGTTTGTGTATATCCACCAAAACCATTAACCAAAAGCCCTGGTTCAATACAAAAAAGTGGTTTTCCATCAGGAGTAGCCATTTCATCATAAACTGAGCCCCATGTTTCTAAGCCACTATTAGGCATCCGAATATGCCAATTAACCGCAAATTGACGAACAACTTGAATCGTTATTCCTGCTCGTTCTTCTACTGCTCTACGCAATCTAGACGCTGATTCAACTGGAGTGAATTCATACAACTTACCATTTGAAGCAGTAAATCCTACGTGTGCTTCATAAGAAGCACCTTTGATTGCTTGAATTTCTTGTGTATGTGCGTCCATAAAAGAAAGTAATTCTGCTTTTACAAGCTCTGTTTCATTTCCTTCTAAATAAGTATAGGCAGATCTATCAGAAGAATACAGTTGTTCTTCACCTTTTGCCACTTCTGGACTTGAATTATCAGCGTTAACTGTTGATTCGCCCATTTCCGTGTCTGTTGACGGCTGAGTTTGTGTACTTGTTTCATCCTCTTTTGTCTCACTTGTCTTCTCTTTTTCAGAAGAACTTGTTTGAGTTTTTTCTGTTGTTTCTTCTTTTGAAGTTTCCGTCGTACTGGACGTACTTTCAGAAGCAGTTGTTTCTGTAGTTGCCATAGACGGAAGTTCTTCAGCTACTACTTGTGTTACAGGAGTTAAAGAATTCATTCCTAACACTGCTACAGCAAAGAGTGTACATAATTTTTTTAATCGCATTTGTTTGCCCCCTTAATTAAAAATTTATCTATATAAACACCTAAATTGGTGAAATTTTTGTACAAAAAAAGACCTTTAACATAAACGTTAAAGATCTTTCATAAGTATAGTGCCTATCTTAATTTAATGTTACACAATATCTGATTGTACCATCAGAAAATGAGCTAGTGGCAAGACCTGATCTATTGTATTCTTCATCAGTTAGATTTTTTTCTGCCCAAGCTTCAGCTTCCTCATATGTCATGAACCAAGGACTTACACGTCCAGCTGGTTCATTATCTGGCGTTGGTTCTTGTGGAGTTTCTGGTTGCTCAGGAGTTGTTGTTCCTCCATTTGAACCACCTTGATTGCCTCCGCCAGGTTGGCTTGGTTGTTCTGGTGTTGTCGTTCCCCCATTTTCAGGAGTTGACGGTTGATTATTTTCTGGTGTAGAAGGCGTTGTTTGTCCGCCTTGACTGCCATTATCTGGTTGAACTGGCGTTTGTTCTGGTGTACTTGGTGCTGCTTCAACATTTCCAGTTTGTGTGTTATCTGTTACTACATTATTCGTTGTTGCTTCTTGTGCAGGTTGTCCGACAGGTTGAGAAGGATTTACTTTGTCTGTATCTTGAATCACTGTTTGAGCCACAGTTTCACCTGCGCTGTTTTGCACACTTGCTACATTGCCATCAAAACTCAAAATGAAGTGTTTTCTGTCTTGGATTTACAAGTAAAACAATAATAAACAATTTTACAACGGAGGTTTTATGAATAAGAAATACATTGTTGCAGTTGGTTCAATCGTACTGATTGTACTCGCTATTATTGCTTTTTCTGTATCCAACAAAACAGAAACACTTGATCAATAGAATATTCCTCTTCTTTCAAACCTCTAATTTTTTCACATTGATTTTGAATAGTGTTTAATATTTCCTCAAAAACAAGTTGTCTATTCACCATTTTCTCATTTAAAGTCCCAAATAAAAAACTAATAAAAATAATCAAGTAAATAGAAAAAATTTTCAATTCTTTTTTTGCTTTTCAAAAAATCACACATTTCACTTTTCTCCAATTCAATCGTTTTACCAACGAATGTATTTCACTGCATGTTTAAAGAAAACAAACATTTGTCCTTTTTTCCCCTCATGCACTTGTTCGATATACAATTCATATTTCGTTACACCTGCAAGAATGCCTGATACTTTTTTACCGTCCATTGTTACAAGCACAATTGTTTTTTTATTTAATTGATTTAAACTGCATTGCTCTTTTTTCTTATTCATGCAAAATTCCTTTCCTCTCTTACTCTGTCTATTGACATTAGACAGTATTCAGTTATCCATTCAGTATTTTTTGTTGATATATCTGAATAACTGCATTCGCTAATTCTATTTGGCGTTGCTTCCAATACTTCGGTTCTCGATACCATTTGATAAATGCTTGATCCATCTCAAGATATGGACTAACAAAAATTTCTTCAAACATCACTGATACTTCTTCGGTCGGTTCAGCTATCGTAAATAAATATAAGTCTGAATACGTCATTCCTTTTGGAATAAAATTCGCAAAATAATCAATTCTTTTTCTTACAAAATCCGGAATATCAACCTTACATAAACTATTTGAATAGTCTTTCTTTTGAACGACTCTGTCACATGTCAAATTCATCTCCTCACCCTTTCTTTGAAATCTTCTCTAAAACTAGCCTCTTTTGTTTACTAGTTTTTACAAATTATTAACAAGTTAACAGATTTTTTTCTCACAGGGTTTCTAGCGTCAGCAACCCAAAACTCTAAAAAGTGTCTTTGCTCTCTTAAAAAACGAGCGGACGATTGTACTCGTCACCATATGTTTTTCATACTACCTGATCCACACAAATAAACTTTTTTGTTCTGTGCCACACCCATTAATACGTGTCGTGATTTTATACTGTCTTCAGATTCACCATACTTTTAGGTGGTTTATCCTTCCTAAGTCCCTGTTAGACACGCTGATTAACTTAGAAAGTCCTGTTTCTATCTAGTTTTCAAAGATTTCCCAAAAGAAATAAATAAGTTTACGTGTATCGCTTCCGTTTGAAGGAGGAATTTCTTCTCCTTGAGTATTTCTAATCCCCTAGTTCAAGGGGTTCCTTCCGCTAGCGAGCTTTCCCTTTCATCATCAAATGCTCCTAAAAAGTATTTACATTTCGTGTCCGTGTGCTCTCTTATCCTTTTTTCGATAGCGATTTATCCGCTCGTTACTTACTCGTTTATTCCTTGTTTGTTAGCTCAAATAAAAACTAACAAACAAAAAAGGCTAGTTTCTTTCTGTTTTATTTTTTAACCGTCGATAAATAGTTGTTAGTTTAATTCCAAGTTCTAAAACCAATACACCCAACAAAACCACAGGAAAAACAATTAGTGCAAGCAAGTAAAATCGGATAGTTTTCATGTCTTCCCTCTTTCTTTTTGGTGTCGCTGTGGTCGTTTCGATACATTTTTATTCATTATTTGCTCGTTTTGTTTTCCTCTGGACCATTTTTGCTTTTCTTGCTTTTTGAATACTTTATACGCTTTTCGTGCCTGAATTAATAGGTCTTGTCGACGTTTCATTCGTGAGAAAACAATATTTGAAACCATCAAATCATGGTTCGAACAACCACGATTCGCAATCATTTTTTCATCCAAAAAAATAGCTTTCACTTGAGAAAAAAACAGTTGGAAATCTTGCTTTGTTGCTAATTTTTTTGACAAAATCACTGTGCTTTTCCCCATTGAATCTACAATAATCCTTCGAACAATCCGATTCGATAACTTCCAACGTTGCCGATTAAACAATGTTACTTCACAACAAATGTGACGTAAATGATTGGGATTCATTTTCATTTATCTAATTCCTCCAACCAATTATGCATCGAAATTTTTGGCAATTGTGACAGCCCATAAATCTGCGTTTCCAGGCCTTCATGACCACATGAGCGCTTAGCTTGAAGTAATGAATTTCTGCTTGTTCTGGCAGTCCTGTTGTCATTGGATCCAGATTCAATTCTCTTGCACAACATTCCCAAAAATTTAATAAAGCTTTGAAATAAAATCCTTTGCGATTCTGAATTTCTTTGCCTTCATGACGAGCGACTTTTTCGTTTTGAATACAGCGTTGATACGTCTTACTTAAATCTTCTGCAAATATTTCCCCTAAAATTCGATACTCGCTTTCTTCAGATAAACCATGTTTTTGATTATACTTTCGTTGCCGCTTTTCGATAATTCGTTTACTGTCATAAATCATGTTTAGCTGCTCTTTCGCCTCACGCCATTCAGTTGAACTGCGAACAATCCATGTCAAAACATCTTTCGGAACAAATGTACTTTCTCTGTAACGAACAATAAACTCTTTTTGCCAACTACTAGATACTTCTGTGAAAATCGCTGTATCGATTTTTGTATCTAGATTGTTAAAAGAATTATTAAATAATTGCGCAGAATTTTCACATGGATTTTTTTCGCCAAAATCATCGAAACTTCCTAAATGATTAGCAGATTTCTCCTCTTCTTTTCCTTGTGCAGAATCTTCACTAGTTGAGCCATCAGGACTTAAAGAATACACATCATTTTCTGTCGTTTCTAATTCTCCTAGATACAAACGAGCCTTGTTTCTTTTTCCCGTTTGTAGATCAAACCCCATATCCTCTATTTCTAATAGCTCATATTCTTTCAATTCTTTTTTGATTGTATTTAGAACAATTCACTACTTTCGCTAACTCTTGTTCCGTAAATTCAAAATAAACAAAGCCTTGACTATCCACTTGATTTCGTTGAATGGCTAAATCTAAACGTGACCGAAAAACCATTTACGCAATTTTCGCTTTATCAGACAACGAGCGATATTTCTCGCTTGTAATAAATACTTTTGGAAATTGATAGTATAATTCATTGTATTTACGAGTTGCGGTAAATCTCTTTGTAGCCATCTTTTACACCTCATCTTGCTCATGAATTAAGAAAGAATTTTGGTATTGATAGCTATGAACATCTTCCATTGTAGCAATCAATTCTTTTAGATAAATTCGACCGAATTCAATTGTCAATAAGTCGTAATCTTCTAATTCATTTTTGATTCCCTCAATTTCTTCTTCAGACACATTGAGTAAAACAGCTAATTCTTGATTGGCATAAGAAATATAGACATGTTTCTTTTCATCAATGCGTTTTTCAATTAAGGATTCTTCTAAGTACTCATTCAGTAAGCTATAGACATATTTTGCTTGAGCAGACATCGCATAATATTTCGACGATTTTATAAAAAATAGTTTTGGCATGTGAAAAGTTGCTTGTGTCAACACATCTGTTGCGCGAAATTTGTTTTTTACCATATTTTTTCCTCCTAGAAAAACACATAAAAAAAGCTCTGGATAAATCGAATTACACAGAGCTTTTTTTGATTGTCATTTAATTTTTTGAAGGAATTTTATAGATTAGAAAATCCTAATTTTCAAAATATGTTTAGGGTAGAAACTAGACACTTACAAACCTATATTATCTAAACAATCTAGGTTTATTTTGTTCTCATTTTTCTAGAATTACTACAAATTGAAGTACTTTTAAAGTCAATTATTCTAATTTCTTTTATTATCACTTTACAATAGTATCAGTTGCCATATATTAAAAATTCTAATGAGACTTTTCCAATATAAGCATACTGAATAATTCGTTCTGTATTAGGCACATCCTTTCCATTCTCATATTTATCTATTGACCACTTTGTAATAGATGGGGAAAAAAGTTTACCGAAAGCTATTCTTTCTAAACGATAATCACTTCGAATTTTACGAAATCTAACCCCCAGCATAGAAGGAGCCAATTTTTCAAATTTTCTAATCTTCTTTCCCTCTTTTAACATATTTTTATAACCTTCTCCATATAAGAGAGCAGGAACAGTCGTCCCCCCAAGGTAAGCAACGTTCATCAATCTTTCTACATCAGGAATATTTACACCATTTTCCCATCTATTAATCACATTTTTTCTAGCTGGACAAGTGAAGTTTTGACCAAATTTTTCTAAACTCTCTCCTCTATTTTTTCGAATAGTTTTTATTCTGTTCCCCATCAAGTTTTTATCAATACTTGGAAAATTTAAAGAAGCACCACCTAACTTAGTATCTATCAAACTTTCATTTCCATCATTTAACAAAAATAATGCAATTTTTCTTTGAATCTCTTTTGAAAGTTTTCTCCTTCCATTTAAAATATAACTTAATAAAGCTTCACTAATTCCGATTTTATTTGCTAAATTTTTATTAGATAAATTATTTAGATCCCTATATTCTATTATTCGGTTAATCATATAACTCAAATTCTCTACTTCATTTTTAAGCAATGAATCTACATTCAGAGCCTTGCTTAGCGCAATATCTACATTTTTTGAAATACCTCTTGTACCATTCTCATACTTGACTAAAGCACTTTGAGAAATCCCTGTTAACTCAGATAGCTTCTTTTGAGTCAATTTTTGTTCTTTCCTTAAAGATTTTAGGATATTCCCACTATTATTTTCAAAAATAAAAAGCACCTCCTTAATGAGATGCTTTTATCCTACACTGATAGAAAAAAATCTTCAAGAAAATATTCCATTTTTGTTAATTTTTTTATAGCTGTGACAGTAATATGACAGTTTAAATTTCTTTAAACAGCAAAATCACGCTTTTCCAGCAACTCGAAAACCCTTATTTAATAGGCTTTTATATTGATAACAAGCTATTTCTCGTTATCTTGCTCATCCATTTTCAGAACCGCCATAAAGGCTTCTTGAGGAACTTCCACGGATCCAATTTGTTTCATCCGTTTCTTCCCTTCTTTTTGTTTCTCTAACAATTTACGTTTACGAGAAACATCGCCACCATAGCATTTAGCCAGTACGTTTTTGCGTAAGGCTTTAATATCTGAACGAGCCACAATTTTTTGACCAATCGCCGCTTGAACTGGGACTTCAAACTGTTGACGTGGAATTAGTTTTTTCAGTTTCTCAACAATCGCTTTACCACGCTCAAATGCGAAATCTCGGTGAACAATAAAGCTTAAAGCATCCACTTTTTCAGCATTTAATAGAATATCCATTTTTACTAGACGGCTGGTACGATAGCCAGCCATTTCGTAATCTAAGGATGCATAGCCTTTTGTACTTGATTTCAATTTATCGAAAAAGTCAAACACGATTTCAGATAACGGAATTTCATAAACTACGTTTACACGATAATCGTCTAAGTAATCCATTGTAATGAATTCGCCACGTTTACGTTGTGATAATTCCATTACTGCTCCTACATAATCATTTGGCACCATGATTTGCGCTTTAACATAAGGTTCTTCCACAGATTCAATCGTTACTGGTTCTGGAAATTCAGCTGGGTTGTCAACAACAACGGTTGTTCCGTCAGTTTTATTAACGTGATAGATTACAGACGGTGCTGTTGTAATTAACTCTAAATTAAATTCTCGTTCCAAACGTTCCTGAACAACATCCATGTGCAGCAAACCTAAGAAACCACAACGGAAACCAAATCCTAAAGCTTGCGATGTTTCCGGTTCAAATTGTAACGCCGCATCATTTAATTGTAATTTTTCTAATGCTTCCCGTAAATCATTGTAGCGCGACGTATCAATTGGATATAAGCCACAATAAACCATTGGATTCATTTTGCGGTAGCCTGGTAGTGCTTCTGCTGCTGGATTGTCGGCCAAAGTCACTGTATCCCCGACCCGTGTATCTTGAACCGTTTTAATGCTAGCGGTGATATAGCCCACATCACCAACCATTAAATAATCACGAGCAATTGGTTTCGGTGAAAAAACGCCGACTTCTGTTACATCAAACGTTTTACCGTTACTCATCATTTGGATTTTATCCCCAGGACGAACGACACCGTCAATTACACGGATGTTTAAAACGACCCCCCGATAACTATCGTAAATAGAGTCAAAAATCAAAGCCTTTAAAGGAGCCTCAATATCGCCTGATGGAGCTGGTACATACTCCACCACTTGTTCTAAAATATCTTCAATCCCAATCCCTGCTTTGGCACTTGCTAAAACAGCTTCCGATGCATCAATTCCAATTACGTCTTCAATCTCTGTCCGAACACGCTCTGGGTCAGCGGCGGGTAAATCAATTTTATTAATAACAGGTAAAATTTCTAAGTCATTATCCAATGCCAAATAGACATTTGCTAGCGTTTGCGCTTCAATTCCTTGCGCCGCATCAACAACTAGAACAGCCCCTTCACAAGCTGCCAAGCTACGAGAAACTTCGTAGGTGAAATCGACGTGCCCTGGTGTGTCAATCAAATGGAAAGTATAGGTTTCACCATCTTTGGCTGTATAGTTTAATTCAATTGCGTTTAATTTGATGGTAATGCCGCGTTCTCTCTCTAAATCCATTGAATCAAGTAATTGATCTTGCATTTCTCGACTGCTAACTGTATTTGTTTTTTCCAAAATCCGGTCGGCTAAAGTTGACTTCCCATGGTCAATGTGGGCAATGATCGAGAAATTACGAATTTTCTCTTGTCTTGCTTTCATTTCTTTATTGTTCATTTTTTGCCTCATTTCTTTTAAGAAAAGCTAGCTCCCTGCTAGCTTCATCAATCAATTGTTATATTTTAGTTGCCTTTTTTATCAAATTATCATGTTTAAAGGTCTAGGATAATCAGCACTTTTCATTATACCAATTTTTGAAGAAGATTTAAAGCACTTCCCTTTTATTCTTTTGGTTTCGAAAGGCTAACAGAGTTTCGAAAAATTTGGTATACTAAAAACAGTAAATTTATTGGAGATGGAAAAATGGATGAACAAGAATTTCGAAAGCAACTGACCTTAAAGCCTGTTGAGGAAGAACACATTGATCAATTTAATGAACTTCTTTCCTATGTTTTTCAAGTGACTGAAGCAGATATTGAAGAAAGTGGTTTTGAAAACAAACGCGCATTTATCAAATCAAAACAACCGATTTTAGAACTTTCAAAAGTATTTGGCTGGTTTCACGAAAATCAATTAATTTCACAAATTGCTATCTATCCATGCGAAGTCAATATCCATGGTGCTTTGTATAAAATGGGCGGCGTTACTGGTGTCGGTACCTATCCTGAATATGCCAACCACGGTTTAATGAAAGACTTGATTCAAACGGCATTAGAAGAAATGCGCCAAGATAAACAGTGGATTTCTTATCTTTTCCCTTACAACATTCCTTATTACCGACGTAAAGGTTGGGAAATCATGTCCGACAAGTTATCTTTTAAAATTCGGGATACGCAATTACCAAAAACCGTTCCTGTTCCAGGAATGATTGAACGGTTAGCTGTCGATCACCCAGATGTCTTTGATGTCTATGCGCGATTCGCTCGTCAAAATCACGGCGCGCTCATTCGTAGTGCCTTCAACTGGGAAGAATATTGGCGTTTCGAAAACGAGGAAGAACGGACTGCTGCTGTCTATTATGGTGCCAATCAAGAACCTTTAGGAGTACTTTTCTATTGGGTGGCCGATGAGGTATTTCATATTAAGGAAATGTTTTACTTGAACCAAGAAGCCCGAAATGGCTTGTGGAATTTTATTACTGCGCATTTTTCGATGGTTTATTGGGTCAAGGGCGATATCTATAAAAATGAACCATTAGCCTTTCTTTTAGAAGACAGCCAAATTAAAGAAAGCATTGAGCCCTATTATATGGCTCGAATTGTCGATGTCAAAGCCTTTTTAGAAAATTTTCCTTTTGAAAGTACAGCTAAGCCCTTCCATTTTGTCGTTAAAGATCCTGTTGCTGAGTGGAATAATGGTATTTTTGGCTTAATTTGGGATGAAAATGATCAAGTAACCATTACGGATGAACCTTTAGGCACCGCCGTTCACTTAGATATTCAAACACTAACTTGTTTAGTCATGAATTACCGACGCCCTTCGTACTTACATCGAATTGAGCGCATTGATACAGATAAAGAAACTTTAAATTCTTTGGAACGGATTTTTCCTGACCAAGAAGCTTATTTCAGTGATTATTTCTAAACCCTTGGATTGGAGACAGACAAATGACAAAAATTTATTTTGCAGGACCTTTATTTTCGCAAGCTGACTTACGTTATAATGCCTATTTAGTCGAACAAATTCGACAATTGGATAAAACAATCGATCTTTATTTACCACAAGAAAATGCGGCGATTAACGACAAATCTGCTTATGCCGATAGTAAAATGATTGCCTTAGCAGATACAGAAAATGTCCTTGCTAGCGATTTATTGGTTGCTTTATTAGACGGACCAACCATTGATGCGGGCGTAGCTTCCGAAATTGGTGTTGCTTATGCCAAAGGAATTCCGGTGGTTGCCCTTTACACAGACAGCCGACAACAAGGTGCTGATAATCACCAAAAGCTTGATGCTTTGAACGAAGTCGCTGAAAATCAATTCCATTATTTAAACCTTTATACAGTTGGTTTGATTAAATTGAATGGTCGGGTTGTTTCTTCAGAAGAGGATTTGTTGGAAGAAATTAAGCAACGATTGTCATAATAAAAAAGAACGAGCGAATTCGCTCGTTCTTTTTTTATACTTCTTCTATCGGTTCATTTTCAAAAACTAATTGATTGTCTAATAGACTAATCGTGACTTTTGTTTTTGGCATTACTCGTCCAGAAACAATTTCTTTTGCTAATGGTGTTTCGACTTCGCGAGTAATGAAACGTTTTAACGGACGAGCTCCATAAGCTGGCTCATACCCATTTTCAGCAATCCATGTTTTAGCTTCATCAGTGATTTCCAACACAATTTCTTGTTGCTCTAAACGATGAGCAAGTTGTGCGGTCATTTTACCAATGATTCCTTTCACATTATCCAAGCTTAATGGTGTAAATAAAATAGTATCATCAATTCTGTTTAAGAACTCTGGTTTAAAGTGTCCTTTTAGAATATTCATGACTTGATTTTCAACTTCTTCTGGAATTGTTCCTTCAGGTGTCACACCTTCCAATAAAAGCTGAGAGCCGATGTTACTTGTCATAATTAAAACCGTATTTTTAAAATCAACGACCCGACCTTTAGAATCTGTCAAACGACCATCATCTAAAACTTGTAATAAGATATTAAAGACATCTGGGTGCGCTTTTTCAATTTCGTCTAATAAAACAATTGTATATGGATTTCGACGAACAGCTTCTGTTAACTGACCACCTTCTTCATAACCAATATAGCCTGGAGGGGCACCAACCAAACGAGACACGGCATGTTTTTCCATGTATTCACTCATGTCAATCCGTACCATATGATCTTCAGAATCAAACAAATCTTCAGCTAAAGCTTTAGCAAGTTCTGTTTTACCAACACCAGTTGGTCCTAGGAAAAGGAACGAACCGAGTGGGCGATTTGGATCTTGTAAGCCTGCTCTTGAACGAATCACCGCATCACTAACAGCATCGACGGCTTCATCTTGACCAATCACACGTTTGTGTAATGTTTCATTCAGTTTCATTAATTTTTCTCGTTCGCCTTCAACTAATTTTGTCACAGGAATGCCGGTTAAACGACCGACCACTTGCGCAATTTCGTTTTCAGTAACCGATTCTTGTACCATTTTAACGTTATCTTTGGCGTTCTTTTCTTCCAATTCTTTCAATTCATGTTCTAATTGCGGAATTGTTCCATGACGCAAAACAGCCGCTCGTTCTAAATCATAATTATTTTCAGCATCTTCTAATTCGTGTTTTGCTTTATCAATCTCTGCACGTTTGTTGGAAACCGCATTAACTTCTTCTTTTTCCGTTTCCCATTGCATTTTCATTGAGTTGGCTTCTTCACGCAAATCTGCTAATTCTTCTTGCAAGTTGGCTAACCGTTTTTTACTTGCATCATCTGATTCTTTTTTCAAGGCCGCTTCTTCAATTTCTAGTTGCATTAACCGACGTGTTACTTGATCGAGCTCTGTAGGCATCGAATTCATTTCCACTCGAATCGTTGCGCTTGCTTCATCGACTAAGTCAATCGCTTTATCTGGTAAGAAACGATCAGTAATATAGCGATCGGATAAAGTAGCGGCAGCAACTAAAGCATTGTCATGAATATTCACGCCGTGGTGAATTTCAAATCGTTCTTTTAAGCCACGCAAAATAGAAATTGTATCTTCTACTGTTGGTTCTTTGACTAATACTTTTTGGAAACGACGTTCTAAGGCTTTATCTTTTTCCATATATTGGCGATATTCATCAAGCGTTGTGGCACCGATTAAATGCAATTCACCACGTGCTAGCATCGGTTTTAATAAATTCCCGGCGTCCATACTGCCTTCTGTTTTACCAGCTCCGACGATATTATGAATTTCATCAATGAATAAAATGATTTTGCCATCACTTTTTTTCACTTCTTTTAAAACAGCTTTTAACCGTTCTTCAAATTCGCCACGGAATTTTGCTCCCGCAATTAAGGCACCCATATCTAAAGAAAAAATGGTTTTATCTTTTAAGTTTTCGGGAACATCTTTACGAACGATTCGTTGTGCTAATCCTTCAACAATCGCTGTTTTACCAACACCTGGTTCACCAATTAAGACTGGATTATTTTTAGTTTTTCTTGATAAAATCCGAATAACGTCACGAATTTCTTCGTCACGACCAATGATTGGATCTTGTTTTCCTGCTTTTACTTGTTGTACTAAGTCAACACCGTATTTTTCTAGTGCTTTATATTGTTCTTCCTGGTTTTGAGAAGTCACACGATCTCCTCCTCTCATCTCTTCAATATTTTTTCTTAACTCTTTTTCTGTAATGCCTTGTTGCATTAAATATTTTGTTAAACGATAATTTTTCAATTTCATTAAAGCTAAAAGTACAATTTCGGTTGATAAAAATTCATCTTGGAATTCTTCTCGAAGTGAATCAGCTTCTTGCAATAAATGGAACAAATTTTGACTTAAATTTTGACCATATTGCACATTACCGCCTGCCACACTTGGATATTCATCTAACGCGTTATCTACTTCTCGTTCAAATGCGTCAACATCTAAACCAGCATCTGTGTAAAAATTACGCCCAAAATGGTTTGGTTGAAGAAAAATTTTCCATAAATGTGCAATATCAATTTCTTGATGTTGCCGTGTCACCGCAACTTTTTGAGCTTCAGCAATCGCCTCTTGTAGCGTTGTTGTCATTTTTTCAATATTCATAAACGATCCCTCCCGTTTATTGTTTTGTCTTTTTTTTATTTTAACATTCTTTACAATTATTATTATCCGACTTTTGATGGATTTCTTCAAAAGTT
Organism: Enterococcus sp. AZ050; assembly: GCF_051715085.1. Lineage (NCBI taxonomy): Bacteria > Bacillati > Bacillota > Bacilli > Lactobacillales > Enterococcaceae > Enterococcus > Enterococcus sp. AZ050. Next base: position 854,307 of record NZ_JBIOTC010000001.1, read on the forward strand.
AAGGTATTTGTAAACCTTATAAATTTATTATACCCTATTGGTCAGTAAAGGTCAATAAATAAATTGACCTTTTTTGACCTTTTTGATAAAAAAAAACCTAAAACAGTTAAATATCACTGTTTTAGGGCTTTTTTCGCAATAACAACTAGTTTGACCAACTCTTTATTACATTGATTTATTAAAAATAAAGTTTTAACGTAAGATACTTTTTATCGGCATGGCTAACCAAAATAGCCAAACTGGTTATTGCTAAAAATAATTCGTACTCATAACCACTAAAACCACTTGCCAAACCAAAAGAAAAAATAGCTCCGACTAAAACTGCTATGAATCCTACTGATACCAATGGAATTAAAAAGCCAATAATCATAAATAATCCACCAATTAATTCAATTGCCGCTACACCATACACGAAAAGGCTTGGCAAACCAATACTAGCAAAAAACGCTAAAGTATCTTCCAATGACGTTACTTTCATCACTCCATGAATTAACATCGTCGCCCCTAGCCAAATTCTAATCACTTGAATGCCTCGCTGTTGTTTATCCATACTTCTCCTCCTTTGTTTGCATTAAATAGTTAATGTAACTATTTAAGTTACATTATAAAGGATAAATCGAAAAAAGTATAGAAAAAAACAAACGTATTTAACAATACGTTTGTTTTTTAATATTACTATAAAACTTATATTTTTTCTTAATACAATTAACTTTCCTTTCAAGTGAAACATACTAAGATTAGACTACATCGTCCAATGACCAAGTTACTGTCGATTGATATACTTTTGATATTTCTCCTACATTTGCAGGCACAGTTAATTTTATCTCTTCAAAAGGAAAATATAGTTGCCAAGTTCCACTTCCTTGTGCTCCAGTTGCTGTGATTATTGATTGGGCTGTTGCACCCGATCGAAAAGCTTGAGAACCTAACATCGGTCCATTGGTAAAACCAGTCGTTACTGATTCCTCAGCTGTATTAGCATATTGAACTTTTTGAAGCTGAGTGTCCGCAAAGTTTAAGGTAATTCCTTCTCCTTGTGGTAAAGATTTACCAGTTTTATCTTTAAATTCAGATAAACTAACGTTTAATTTCCAACCTGTGCTAGTTGGTCGATTATCTTCTAGACGTAACATAAAACCAGCTTGTTGTAATTCGGGACTTCCTACATAGCTTGCTGAATTTAGTCCATAACTTTTTGCCGTTGGCGAAATCGTTTGTTTGCCAAAATCAAACGTACTTGGTGTCCCCATCAATACAGGTCGTTGCCCACTCCATTTCGCATATAAAGTTACAGTCCCATTATTAGTAGCAGTTAATGTCGAAATTATTTGTTTATCCGTATAGACAACTGCACTTGTCCGTGTCCTCGACCAACCAAGGAACGTATTACTCTCTTTCGTAAAGGTGTTGGCTGGTAATGGCTTGCCTGTTCCATAAATAAAACTAGCGTTAGGCATAGTACCAGTTCCCCCATTCGCATCAAACTTTACGGTATAAGCGTTCCCCTTCCAAACAGCATAATAGGTCTTAGCTGAGGCATAATTAACGAGAGGGTTTGTTGTAATATCTGGTGTTGTGTCACTGGCTGTTGTAGCCCAACCTTGAAAAATATAGCCTGTTCTTGTTGGCTTCACAACCGTGCTTAAATTAACTACTGTCCCAAAAGTATAGGCTTTAGCAGCCGTACCACCCGAGCCCCCATTGGCACTAAAAGTCACATTCACTGAGATTGGTTTCCAAATAGCTTTCAGAGTTATTTTTGTGGTAGTTGACGTAGACGTAAAGCTAATCGTTGCTCCCGGTTGATATTTTTTGGTTGGTGTTTCAACATCTTGCCATTCTACAAAAGTATAACCACTAAGCGTTGGTTTGGCTGTTGGAATGACAATTTTGCCGGCATCATTCACATCTAACTGGATTGTTTGCGGAGAAGGTAAATCTTTCACTCCACTTCCAGGAACTGTAATACTCGGTAAATTTTGTTCATAGGCTACTTGAGCAAACTCTGTGCTAAAGGTAATTTCATCACTAACTGCTGTTAAAGTGGCTCCTGCTTTAGCTTCTTTAGCAGAATATTGAAATTGGTTAATTGCTTTTTGATTCTCTGCATCTGGCACTAAAAAACTCATAATCGCATCTAATGTCTCACTTGGTTTGATTGTCGTTGCGCCAAAATCGACATAGATTGCTGTGATTAAAGCTGAATTAGCGGGTTTAGTTGTAGTGAACCCTAAACTGGTTAGTTTAGTGGCATTCCACGCTTGCAAATCATTGTTAGCATAACTAGGCAATTGTGAGACAGGCTTAGTTGTATAGTAAGTTTTGGCTGTCCCATTATTACTGGTCAAGTTTGTAAACCCGATGCTGCCTGTTGAACCACGACCATCACTAGAAGAAGGTAAAATATTATACAAGCGAACATTATTGAAGTTTGTATTTCCAGAATTTTTAATGACCGTTTGCATTTGCGGGGTGCCTTTGCGATCTACCGCAAAGATATTCGTATTTGACCAAGCTTGCGTCGCGGAGCCACGAGCATTAGTAGCGCTGTCTAATTTAGAAGAATCCACAACAGAAAAGCCGATATTAAAAGGAGATGAGTTGATCTCGTAGCTATTTTCTTTCGTGTTGTCTACACCGATTTTTTTAGCCTCTGCAGCGGATAATTGAGTAAGTACACCATGAAAGAAATCAGTTGGCTTAGGGCTACTATAGGCGATATAAGGAATTTGATAGCTTCCAGAAGCAGCTGAACTATCCACTACAAATTCTAAAGGAATCCGAAAAAAACTAGCCTCTCCCGTTACTTTAGATTTATAAGCCGTGCTGGACGTCTTAAAACGATAATAATTGTAAGTTGTATCATTTGTAGCTAAGGTTTCAACGGTCACCGAAGCTGGATAGGTCACTTGGTTACTCTCATCAATAAAATCTTTTTTCGTAGTCGCTTTTAAACGTAACTGTTTGGGAACTTTAATTGTAATAATGGGATTCTCCCAATCCCCAGAAGAAGTATCTGTATAGTAGCCACTGTTTCTCCCGCTTATTTCATAGTTAATCGTGTCCCCAGGCAGTTTATTCTCACTATTAACACTGGTAAGGTAAGCAGAAGCACGTAAGGCTACCCCTTTATTATAATATACTACATTATTGTTTAATTTAAGCTCTGTAGGAGTCCCCGTTGCATCTTGGTACTGCATTGTGGCTCCAAAGGTGATTGGATTAGTCATCTTAGAAAGTACTGTCCCATCTGGCCACCGCCCATTAGACCAACTTTTGATTCGATATCGGAGTGCCATCCCATTGCCTGGAGGTAACGAATTGGCGGTTGTGCCATCGGTTCCCATAGGAATAATATCAATGGTTGAAATATACTCATTGGTTGCTAAAGTCGGTAAAGCTGGACTAAAGCTACCAGTCGTGGCAGGTGTACTGCTCCAAACAGAACGACTCGTTCCAGTTACAGCATTTTTAATATGATACAAAGGGCGATAATAGGCGGGGACACTCACTCCATCAGTCAAACCTAAAATATATAAATTAGTAAAGTTTCCCTTAGCTGAGCCTGCAGTTAATTCTTGTAACTTGTATGTCACTCCTTGAATTGGTTTAGCGCCAGTATTCTTAATAGTAGCAGAGCGGTTAAATATCCCAGAGCTAAAAGCGTAAAAATTTCCAGCTGTCGCTAAATTATCTAAGTTATTAACTGTGTTAGTAGAACCTATAACAGTCGAATGATAGCCTGTTCCTGATAATTGAAAATCTGGCCGAGAACGTTTTACATAACTTTTCGTAGTGGTAAGCGTATTTATTTTCCCATTTAGGAATTTTACTTTCATTCCAAAATTAACAGAAAAAGTACTCCCTTCTGCATACGTTTTATTCAAAGTAACCCTTGTGTTAGTATAGGATAAATCAATTCGAGTTGCTGGGTTTTCTAAAATATTTGGTGAGAGAGTTACTAATTTCTGATAGTACCGAGTAAAACCCGCTGGCACACTAGGGTCTTGTGCATTTGTGATCCCTGTTTTTAATAATTTATTGGCTAAAGTTCCCGTTAATGTAGCTCCCGTGGGAATTTCAACATACACTTGATGCTCATAATTAGGGTCTAAATTCGCTCTAGCTAAATAATTAAACCGATAAGAGTTTGTCATAACAATATCACCATCAAAATAATTGTCATCACTAGGAACTGCGTAACCAGAAAGCACATATGAAGCACTAGAAACAGCCACATCAGTTTTTAACACTTTATTTGTCGCTGAACTTGCTATTTGTGTCCCCGTATTATCAAATACCTTCGCTTGGAGATTATTCCACACGATTTGTTCAGGTGGGATTTTGGCATCATAGACATTATTAAATTTAAAACGTAAATTAATCGTCTCTAAAGTTGTCTTGGTTTCTTTCAAGCGAATAATTAATTTTTTATTGGCCGTATCGTTTACATACGAAGCCACAATGGAGTTAGCACTAGGTGTACTAGGTGTCACCAACGAAAATATCGGTGCTGTACTATCAAAGTCTTTAAAAATCGGGTCACTTTTACTTGGATAAAAGCCATAAGGAAGCTCAATCGAAGTACCAGTGAGGCCCGCTTGGCTGATGGAAACTGGTAAAGAAACAGTTAAGTAATCTGGTGCTGTTCCTGTCGCAGGGTCAGTATATGTACGATAAGTGGCTGGTGCAGTCAAACCGACCGTAATCCCATTCGCTTTAGCGGCAATGTTTTTAGACTTAACGACAGGGTTGCTTTTTTCATTTTCCTTTGTTTGCTTCTGCTCACTACTCTTCTGGGTCTCTTGTGGCACTACTACTTGCTCTTTCACAATCGTCACGTCTAAATTATTAGCCAACGTTTCTTGGTTTTTATCTTTGACTGACAAGGTAAAGGTTCCTGCTTTTGTTGTCGTTAACAGCAAGTAACTCTCCCCCAACTGGGCTAAGTCTCTTAAAACCAAGCTATGTTGTTCTTGATTATAAGAACTATGCTCCTGCAATTGTTGGTTCTTTTGGGGATTATATTGAATTTCCTGAGGCAATTGGATTTCCGCCCAAGTTACATTACTAGTTATTTTTAGATAAAAATCCGCTCCGGCAGTTACTTGACGTTCTGATTCTTGTTGTGACCAAGTAAAGGAAACAGTTTCTACTTCTTTCGTTGCTTCAGTTGCTTGAGTTTTTTCAATTGAAGAATCGGTTGTTTCAGTTGTTTCTATCGTTTGCTTGGACGGTTCTGATAGCTTAGGTAATGAATCTTCAATAATTTGTTGCATTTCACTCGTTACTGTTGTTGACTCAGTCCTCTCAGCTAAGCCATTAATTGGTAAAATCATCGTGCCTAATAATATGACACAGATTAGATGAGTCATTTTCTTGTTCATAACCAACACCTGCTTTTCCTTTTTATTTCTTTACTATTTAGTTCTACTCTTTTTAAGGTAAAAATAAATGCTAACTACAACGAGGACCATTGCACTACCGCCCACTAACAAAAACGGTTGCCTTTTTGCTGAAGGTGTATTCGTCGACCATTGTTTTATTTGCGTTTGTGTAATTGTAAAATCTTTTCGCCACTGCCATTCGCGATTACCAGCGCTTACTTGGCTGTGAACAGTATAAGTTCCCGCTGGCAGGACAACGTCATTCAATGGCAGATCCATAGCTAATAGCGAATTAGGTGCCACTGTCACATCTGCTTGTACTTTTTTTAGTAACTCTTTTGTCTGACCTTTTTTGGTTAACCAATTGGTAATTGTTGCTTCTTTCATAACTTTTGGTTGCCGATTTTGGTATGTTACTTGAACCACAGGTTGGCCAGCACTGATCGTTGTACCAACTTTTTTTAGTTGCAATTCTGCTCCTTCATCAAATGGTTGTTTATCTTCTGTCAACATGACGGAAATAGTATACGCATAGGTTGATGTAAACTGATTACTTGTTAATGATTCATCCTCTAATTGTTTAATAAACCGTAATGCGCCTAATTTAACTCCAGAAAACGGCTCTTTGGGTATTTTGATTTCATAATTCACTATTTTTTCTTCAAAGTTTTTTACAGTGACCGTAGCTTCCTTATTTTGCAAATGAACAATTTGTGTGATGGAATTTGTCAAACTAGAATCTAGTTTGGGGCTCGTCTGCGTATAGTCAATCTGTCCTTCCGTTCCGTTCACTGCATCATGAATACTTAAAGCGACAGTTACGGGCTCTTTTTGCAAACTTCTGATTTTCACTTGAATAATCTGCTGATTACTTGGCTGAACACCTAAATAAAAATAAGTTTGGTTCTTATCTAGCTGATTATCTGGTATCACACTTTCAACTGTGAAACCCGCTAGTGGCTGTGGCTCTGGTTGTTGGGATAAAGCAACTTCGAAGCGTAAAAAGATTAGATAACAGCTAACTATAAAACAGAGATAACAGAATATTTTTATTCCATTCCCCGTCGTTTTATTTGGGACTTGTGACAATTTCATTACAATCAACTTTCCCTCCATTCTTTTAATAATTATCGTTAATAGACTCATTATAGCTAAAGATACACAAAAAAAAATTTTGAATTTTTAAACCCATAATTAAAAAATGATATATGCTTATCCTATAAGGGTTTGATAGCGCTTTACACCTATGAAAACACCTAAATTCCATCTTTTTTTGAAAATATCTCCTTTATAATCTAAAGAAAAACCAAACAAATAGCGAGCAAACGTCAAAAGGTAAATAAATGAATTATACCTTTTGACGTTTGCTCGCTAAAAATTAATACTTTTTCTTCTTATTTCTACTAAATAACTTTTCAACTTTTTTTCTGAAAATAAAAAAGCGCTCAGGAAGAAACTGTTTTTTCCTGAACGCTCTTTTTTATCCTAAACCAACACGTTCAAAAATCGTGTCAACATTTTTTAAATGATAATGATAATCAAAGGCATCATCTAGCTCTTCTTTTGATAAGACAGATGTAATTTTTTCATCCGCATCTAGCAACGGACGGAACGCCGTTTGATGATCCCATGCGTAAGCTGTTTTTGGTTGGACCAGATCATACGCTTCTTCACGTGTCATGCCATGGTCAATCAATTTTAACAAGACACGTTGGCTGTAAATTAGTCCATAGGTCGCATCCATGTTACGTTTCATATTTTCTGGGAAGACCGTTAAGTTTTTGACAATATTACCAAAACGATTCAACATGTAATTTAGCAAAATCGTTGTATCGGGAATAATAATCCGTTCAGCAGACGAGTGAGAAATATCTCGTTCATGCCATAAACTCACATTTTCAAAGGCAGTAATGACATGACCACGAATCACACGTGCCAAACCAGTCATATTTTCAGAACCAATTGGATTCCGTTTATGCGGCATTGCCGAAGATCCTTTTTGTCCTTTTGCAAAAAATTCTTCTACTTCACGTGTTTCTGATTTTTGTAGACCACGAATTTCTGTTGCAAATTTTTCAATACTTGTCGCAATTAATGCCATGGCAGAAACATATTCTGCATGTAAATCACGTGGTAAAACTTGTGTCGAAATCTCTTGAGCACGGATTCCCAAATGTTCGCAAACATATTCTTCAACAAATGGTGAAATATTGGCAAAGGTACCTACGGCTCCACTGATTTTACCTGCTTCGACACCTTTGGCTGCATGTTCAAAACGTTCAATGTTGCGTTTCATTTCAGAATACCACAACGCTAATTTCAAACCAAATGTAGTCGGTTCTGCATGAACACCATGCGTTCTTCCCATCATGACCGTATGTTTATACTCTTTGGCTTTGGCTCCGACAATCTCCGTAAATGTTTGTAAATCTTTCCGTAAAATATCATTCGCCTGTTTCAATAGATAACCATAGGCAGTATCCACAACATCTGTGCTGGTTAAGCCATAGTGCACCCATTTTCGCTCTTCACCAAGCGTTTCTGAAACGGCACGGGTAAAAGCGACAACATCATGACGGGTTTCTGCTTCAATTTCTAAAATACGTGCAACATCAAATGATGCATTTTCTCGGATTTTTTGTACATCTTCTTTAGGAATTTCGCCAAGTTCTGCCCAAGCTTCATCCGCCAAAATTTCAACTTCTAGCCATGCCTTGTAGCGGTTCTCATCTGTCCAAATTGCGCCCATTTCGGGTCTTGTATAACGATCAATCATTGTACCTTATCCCCTCTTTACTCCTCAATTTTTGAAAAATAATTACGACCAAATCTTTGTTTCTTTAATTTCTTCCAGTGTTTCATCGATTTCTTTGGTTAATATAGTAATATGCCCCATCGCTCGTTGCGCTTTTGCTTCACTATAGCCATAATAGTGGAAATGCCAATCTGGATGTTCATTAATAATGTCCATCGTTTCATAGGCTTCATTCCCAAGCACATTGACCGTAACCGCTTCTGACAACAGTTGAATCGTTGGCATTGGCCAATTACATAAACCACGAATATGCGTATCATATTGGCTAAAAGAACAAGCATCTATTGAAAAATTCCCAGCATCTTCTGGACGAGGTAAAATTTTATTTACATAAATCCCGCCTGTTTCTGTATAAAACATTTCAATTGAAAGGGTGCCGACTAAACCAACTGCTTTAGCAATCACCTTAGCAATTCGTTGCAACTCGCCACTGACTTCGTCATCAATTCGGGCTGGCGCAATCGTTTCATGTAGCTTACGCTCTTTTTTAATTGTTTCCACAACTGGAAATGTCGCAAATTCGCCACGACCATTACCAGAAATCAGAACAGATAATTCTTTTTCGTAAGGAATCCAAGCTTCCAAGACACAGGTTCCTTCTCTCAGAAGATTCATGGATGGCGCTAAGTCTGAAGTACTATGTAGTACATAACGACCTTCCCCTCGCGTATTCTTCAAGATACACGGATAACCAATGCCATCAATTGCTTCTTGAATATCAGTAGGACTAACAATCGTTGCATAAGGTGCAATCACAATATTATTATCTTCCAAGAAACTTTTTTCCATTAAGCGATCTTGCGTAATCGCTAAAATGTCTGTTCCTTGTGGTATATTCGCTAAATGTTGAATCGCTGTTAACGCATCAACATCTGCATGTTCAAATTCATACGTAATCACTTGGGCACGTTTTGCCAATTTCTCTAACGCTTCAGGATCATTATATGCTCCTAATAATTGCCAATCGGCAACTTGTGCAGCAGGACAATCAATTTGTGGATCTAGCACACCCACTCGAAACCCCATTTCTCTTGCACTAAGGGCCATCATTTTTGCTAAATGTCCGCCACCAATGATACCAATCACTTGACCAGGTAATAGTGGTTTATCCAAGTTCATCACAACTTTCCATCACAGTTTTATCCTTAAAATCCTTCTGCGGTTTCTCGTCGCAGTCTAGCCTTTAAGAGTGCTCTTTTTACATGATACAAGGAAAAAGGCTCAACTTCAAGTGCCAGCAGTGTTTCCCTTAGGTTTTCTCATCAGAATTTATTAACATACTTTAGGATAAAACAGCGGTAACTTACTACTCGTCTCTTTGTAACCAAGCTTTTTTCTCTTTTTCTCTTCAGATTGATGAAAACATTAAATTTTTCTAAACGATGATGAGGTCAAAAAAGTATGAAAGAAAAGCCACCTGACCTTATCTATCATACTTTTTTGAAACTATTCGTTACTTTCTGAGGTTTCTTTTAAACCATTGAATAAAAGATTTAAAATAATTGCGGTAATGCTGCTCATGACAATTCCATTACCAGTAAACATGCTAACAGTTTCTGGTACTTTATTAAAGAGCGTCGGCATAATATTAAAGCCTAAACCAAAGCCAATTGAGATGGCAATAATTAATAAATTTTTGTCATTTGAGTAGTCAACTTTTGACAACATGCGCATTCCTTGGACAGCCACCATTCCAAACATAACCAGCATTCCGCCGCCTAAAACTGGCTCTGGGATAATTTGGGCCATCGCACCAATTTTTGGTAATAAGCCTAAAATAATTAAGAAAAAAGCAGAAAAATAAATTGGTCGACGTGTTTTGGTCCCAGATAATTGAACTAACCCGACATTTTGAGAGAAACCTGTATAAGGAAACGTATTAAAAATCCCCCCTAAAATGACGGCTAAACCTTCTGCATGATACCCACGACGTAAATCATCTTCGCCAATTTTCTTCCCTGTAATATCTCCTAAGGCAAAATAAACACCTGTTGATTCAACCATACTAACAATTGAAATAATAATCATCAACACAATAGAAGAAAGATCAAACGTTGGTTTGCCAAAATAAAATGGCTGTGGAAAATGAAACCACGTAGCTTGACCAACAGGAGATAAATCCACTAATCCCAGAAACGCAGCTAAAATTGTGCCGCCGACTAGGCCGATTAACACGGCAATTGACTTGATAAAGCCACGTCCCCAAACTTGCACAACAATGATTAAGGCAATTGTTACAAATGCGAGGAGCAAGTTTTTAGGATCACCAAAACTTTTGTCCGTTGCTAAGCCGCCACCCATTTTTTCAACAGCAACAGGAATTAAGGTCAAACCAATAACTGTAATGACTGTGCCGGTGACTAAAGGCGGAAATAGACGTTTAATTTTTGAGAAAAATCCTGCAATAAGAACGACAAAAATGCCCGAAGCAATAATTGAACCGTAAATTGCCCCAACCCCTTTGTTCGTACCAATCATGATTAAAGGCGCAACTGCTTGAATGGCACAACCTAAAACGACTGGCAAACCAATCCCAAAAAACTTATTCACCGTTAATTGTAAAAGTGTCGCAACGCCGCACATAAAAATATCGATTGAAATCAAATACGTCATTTGTTGCGAATCAAAATTCAAGCCGGTTCCGATTAATAAAGGTACCGCAACTGCTCCAGCATACATCGCTAATAAATGTTGCAATCCTAAAACGGCGGCTTTCCCATTTGGTGTTTCCGTCTGTTGTGGTGTATTCAATTGTTTTGTTTCCAAGATTATGCATCCTCCTCTAAAAACGTCACCGTTCCTTCACTTAATGAAGCGATACGTGCTAAAGAGACTACATTTAAGCCCATGTCTTCTAATAACTGACGACCATCTTGGAATGATTTTTCAATTATGATACCAATTCCTTCAACCTTTGCACCAGCCTGTTGGCATAATTCTACCAATCCTTTAGCAGCTTGTCCGTTAGCTAAAAAGTCATCAATAATCAACACTTTATCAGCATCAGATAAAAATTTTCTTGAAATGGAAATTTGACTTGTCACTTGTTTTGTAAATGAATAAACTGAAGCCGTTAAGAGCTCTTCATCCATGGTTAAACTTTTTGCCTTACGAGCGAAGATCATTGGCACACCTAATTTTTGCGCTGCGTATAAGGCAGGAGCGATTCCTGATGCTTCAATTGTAATTACTTTGGTAATGCCTGCTTCTGCGAAAACCTCAGCAAAACGATTACCCATAGCCTCCATTAATTCTGGATCCACTTGGTGCGTAATAAAACTATCTACTTTTAAAACACCTTCACCTAATACACGGCCATCATTTTTAATACGTTCGACTAATTCCTTCACAATATGAACTCCTTTACTTATTTTTCGATAGATGCTTTGTTCTCATCCTGAGGAAAGGACGGTTCGTTAAAAACGAACGAAATAAAACAAAGTGCTATTTATATTCGTGTTCTAACAAAAGAAAAAAGCCCATTTTGCCAAAGCAAAAAAGGGCTATCCGCTCTTCTTCACTTATAGACCAGCATTTACGGTGCTGGGTAGAGACGGTCAACCGTATTTTGACCTTATACAAGCTTCTATGTTTCTCTAGGATAGTACAAAAATCTCTAACTTTCAATGGTTTAACAACTTTTTTTCATTAGAATTTTCAAATAATTGGTTCATTCTTCCATTGTTCCGTAAAAGCGAACATTAAATAGCCAAAAACGCTTTGGCAGGATCGGCTGCCAAAGCGTTTTTTATTCTTCATCGGTTGCTTTTTCTTGTTCACGATATTTTTTCATTTTTTTGCTGAATAATTCACCGTTACTAGGGGGCGTATATGTAATAGCATTCGCTCCGGCGATAATGGTTTCATGAATACTCGATTCAGTTGGTCCTCCTGTTGCAATAATCGGTAATTCTGGATACTTGCCACGGAAATAGCGTACGGTGGCTGCAGTGTCTTTTCCTGCACTGATATTAATCATATCCACGCCAGCCGCAAGTTTTTCATCAATTGGTGTATGAATAGAAGTTACTGTGCTGATAATAGGAATATCGATTGCTTCATCCACCATTTTAATTGTTTCAATTGGTGTAGGACCATTCAAAACGACACCCATTGAGCCTTGTGCTTCTGCAAATAAACTCATATAAGCAGAACGCATGCCTTGCGTTAAACCGCCGCCGACTCCTGAAAAGACAGGAATATCCGCTGCTTCAATAATGCCTTTTGTAATCGCTGGATGCGGTGTAAAAGGATATACAGCAATCACTGCCTGTGCATCCGTATTGCGGATAATCGCAATATCTGTCGTAAAAATAATTGATTTTATTTTACGGCCAAAAATTTTAATGCCACTGGCTTGCCGAATAATCTCTGGCATTTTTACAATATCTTGTTTCAGCGGCGTCATAATTTCTGGAATCCACTTTTCGCTCATTGTCATCATTCCTCCATGCTTAACGGTCGTATTTATTTAAATTGTATTCTTCAATTACATGAATGATCTTATCAGCGTATGTAGGATCCGTTGCGTATCCAGCATCTTGAAGCGCTTGTGCAGCCTCTTTATAATTTTTGGCTAACAAGACTTTTTCATATAAATTTGGATCCCAATCGACCCCATCAACAAATAACTTGGTATGATCTCGCATGGATTCTTCCCAATTGTCATAAACTCGAAAATCACCCTGAATCGTAATCCAGACCTCATTGACATACTCTTTTGTTTCTAAATTGACTTTTGGTTGATTCCCATATGCTTTAATCCCAAAAAGATTGTTATATTTCGATGCTAATTGACTTTGTCCAAAATTTGATTCTAAAACTGCTTGCCCCATAATAATACTTGGTAACACCCCGTAAGATTCTTGTAATTCACGTGCATACGGTGTGATTTCAGCAACAAATTCTTCTTTTGAGATGTTTTCATTTTGGCGATTGACTGACTCGCTTTGTCCCTTATCTGAATCAGAAAGGACAGATAACGAAAAGACAAAGGCTAAACCGACGACAACTACGCCTAAGAATAACTTTGGCAAATTCAGCTGCTTTTTTCTTTTTTTCTGATAGTTGCTCACTTCATTAATTCCCCACTTCATCTTTTATTTTCCGATAAAATGTTTCACTATCTTTCACTTTCGTGATTGATTTCATTTGTTACTATAACCGAATAATTGTATCATTTTCACAGAAAATTATCAACTTTCATCACTGCTTACGCTCGTGATTTCAGTACTTGATTCAGTGGTAGCAGTTGAAGAAACTGTACTACTTTCAGAAATTTTAGTGGATGATTTCACTGTTGTTTCAGTTGATGTGTGAACAGATTCTTCAACTGGCTTTTTGCCAAAAAAGACAAAAATTACCGCACCAAACATAATAATCACAGATAAAATCCCAGCAATTGTGTATTTCAAAAGACCATCCTTCCTATTCGTTATTCACCTACGTAAGTATCCATCAGATTTTCATTGACCCAATCTAATAATTCAACTTTTGAACCTTCCAATTGTCGTTGAATCGTAGCTGGTAACCGGAATGTAATAATGTCATCAAAACCCCATTCACCATAGGCCAGCGTCACTTTCAAATCGATATAACCAGCAGCAATTTCTTGTTCCTGTTTATTGTTAGGAATCAATTCTACAACGCCCAAATCAGATTGCAGCCATTTTTTGGCAATTGTTGTTTTTAACCGTTTATATTCCGAAACAGCTAGGTTACGTTTTTCCGGAAATAAGATGGTTTGGCGGAGTATTTTTTGAGTCAGCATCCACTCATAATCCGTAAACAAATTCTTAATTTTTTGCATGACTTCATTGTCCAAACCAAATTGGCCTTCTTTCCAAGCTTGCCAATCGGCTGCTTGAATTTGATAAGCGGAGTAAAAATTTTCTTCTGTTTGATACTGTTCAATAATTGCGTCAACAATAATATCTACATAAACTTGATGCATAATCATTCGCCTCCATTTTCTATTTTACTGAAATTCTCTAAAAAAAGCATCTTTTTATCTCTGGATTTTATCATATTTACTAAATTGTCCTTGTTTTCTAATTTCTCTTGTTTACAGTATAATAAATAATGAAGAAGATTTGAAGAAATTGCATAGATTAGGAGGACTTCTTTTGACAAAAAAATTATATCAATGGGGCATCGTAGGATTAGGTGGGATTGCCCACGAATTTGCTTCAACGTTTAAACAAGAAACTAGCCAACTTGCAGCTGTTGCTTCACGGACATTGTCTAAAGCAGAACAATTTGCCGCTGATTATTCAATCCCTAAAGCCTATGGTTCTTATGAAGAATTGCTAGCAGATGAAACAATCGATGTTGTCTATATAGCAGTGCCAAATAAACAACATGCTGAACACATTTTAAAAGCGCTCCAGGCCGGAAAACATGTGTTGTGTGAAAAAGCTATTACGATGAACGCGGCAGAATTAAAACAAGCCTTGGCAGTTGCAGAAAAAAATGACCTTATTTTAGCAGAAGCCATGACTATTTTTAACATGCCACTATACGACGAATTACGTCGCTTGATGGATGCTGGCAAATTTGGTCAGTTAAAAATGATTCAAGCACCATTTGGAAGTTACAAAGAACCCGATCCTAAAAATCGCTTTTTTAATCCTGACTTAGCAGGCGGCGCATTGTTAGATATTGGTACTTATGCGGTTTCGTTTGCTCGTTGGTTTCTCAGCTCACAGCCAGACGTTTTAGCTTCTAGCATGGTTCCCTTCTCTACTGGCGTTGATGAACAATCGGTGACATTGCTTCGGAATAAAGAAAATGAGTTGGCTACTATTTCATTAACATTCCAAGCAAAAATGCCAAAGCAAGGAATTGTTGCTTTTGAAGATGCCTATATTACCATTACAGATTATCCACGTGCAGATGAAGCAATCGTTCACTACAATGACGGTACGGTTGAGACCATCGTTTCTGGGTACTCAGCTGAAGCCATGAATTATGAAATCTACAATATGGTTGAAGCAATCAAAGGTACTCAACCCAACCGCTCCTTATTTTTCACGACAGAAGTCATTGATATTTTGGACCAGATGCAAAAATTATGGCAGAATTAAAAAAAGAACTTCGGCTTTTGCCGAAGTTCTCTTTTTTATTTGTTCTCTATGGATAAATACGGTTTAACATACGTGGGAACGGAATCGCTTCACGAATGTGTTCATTACCAGTAATGAACGTAACAGCACGTTCTAAACCTAACCCGAAGCCGGAATGTGGCACAGAACCGTATTTACGTAAATCTAAATACCAGCTGTATTCTTCTTCAGATAAGCCAAACTCAGCTACTTTTTCTTTCAAATAATCATAATCAGTTGCACGCTCTGAACCACCGATAATTTCACCATAACCTTCTGGCGCAATTAAATCGGCACAAATTACAACATCTTCACGTGTTGGATGTGGTTTCATATAGAAGGCTTTAATTGCTTTTGGATAATTTAAAATGAATGTTGGAACGCCATAGTAATTTGAAATAAAGGTTTCATGTGGGCTACCAAAGTCTTCGCCCCATTCAATGTGATCATAATCATTGTTTGCTTCTTCTTTTTGTAATAACTCAATCGCATCATCGTAAGTAATACGTTTGAATGGTTCCGAAACATATTTTTCCAGTAAAGCTGTATCACGTTCTAAAACATCCAATGGATATTGTTGATTTTTCAATACTGATTTAATTAAATGTTTTACGTAGGCTTCTTGAATATCTAGTGATTCTTCATGAGTTGTGTATGCCATTTCTGGTTCAATCATCCAGAATTCCGTTAAGTGACGACGAGTTTTGGATTTTTCCGCACGGAAGGTTGGTCCAAAAGTAAAGACTTTTCCAAATGCCATCGCACCAGCTTCTGCATATAATTGACCTGTTTGTGATAAGAATGCTGGTTGTCCGAAGTAATCTGTTTCAAATAATTCTGTTGTGCCTTCTGGTGCTGAGCCTGTTAAAATTGGGCTATCAATTTTAATGAATCCTTGTTCGTTAAAGAACTCGTAAGTAGCACGAATAATTTCGTTACGAACTAACATGATTGCATGTTGTTTGCTTGAACGTAACCATAAATGACGATGATCCATTAAGAAATCTGTACCGTGTTCTTTCGGCGTAATTGGGTAATCTTCTGAAGCGCCAACGACTTCTAAATCAGTGATATCCATTTCATAGCCGAACTTAGAACGGCTATCTTCTTTGATAACACCAGTAACCATGACTGCTGTTTCTTGTGATAAGTGTTTAATTTCTTGGAATTTTTCTGTACCAGCTTCTTCACCAAAGGCTTCAATGAAGTTTGGTTTGAACACGACACCTTGAAAAAAGGCTGTCCCGTCACGTAATTGTAAAAAGGCAATTTTTCCGCTTGAGCGTTTGTTAGCAATCCAAGCGCCAATTTTTACTGTTTCTCCAACATGTTTGTTTGAATCAATAATTTGAATTTGTTCCACGTTTGTCTCTCCGTTCATTTCTTAGTTTATTCTTTTAGGCGTTGTGCTGAATTCGTTTCTTTTCTATAAAGTCATTCATTCGCTCAATCGCTTTTTCTAACGTCATTAAATCTGTCGCATAGCTCATCCGCACATGTTCTGGTGCACCAAAGCCCTCTCCCGTTACCAGAGCAACATGCGCTTCTTGTAATAAATCTTCCACCCAGTTAGTCACGTTATCATACCCACAAATTTCTAACGTTTTTTTGACATTCGGGAATAGATAAAAGGCGCCTTCAGGTTTTATTAGCGAAACGCCTGGCAAAGCTGCTACTTTTGGATAGATATGATTTAGGCGTTTTTCAAAGGCCTGACGCATGTCTTCAACTGTCGACTGTTCACCTGTTAAAGCCTCAATTGCCGCATATTGGCTAACTGCGACTGGATTACTGGTGGATTGTGAAGCGAGTTGTGTCATTGCTTGAATAATTTTTTCATCCCCGACTGCAAAACCAATGCGCCAGCCTGTCATTGCATATGTTTTGGAAACGCCATTAATAATGATTGTCTGTTGACGAATTGCTTCTGAGATGGTTGCAATTGGTGTGAACCGATGTCCATTGTACACCAAACGACCATAAATATCATCTGCAATAATGAGGATATCATGAGCAACTGCCCATTCACCAATTTGGCGTAATTCTTCTTCCGTATAAATAACACCAGTTGGGTTAGATGGTGAATTTAAAATGATTGCTTTTGTTTTGTCCGTTCGTACAGTTTCTAATTGTGCGACTGACACTTTAAATGATTGCTCTTGCGTGCTTGATACAAACACTGGCTTGCCTTCTGCTAACTTGACTTGTTCACCATAACTTACCCAATAAGGGACAGGGATAATCACTTCGTCCCCAACGTTCAAAATGGCTTGAAATAATAGATACAGCGCATATTTGGCACCATCTGTCACAATAACTTGCTTGGGTTGATAACGAAGTTGATATTCTCGTTCCACATAAGAGACAATTGCTTGCTTTAATTCAGGAATGCCGCCAGAAGGTGTGTAATAACTTGCTCTTCCATCCTCAATTGAAGCAATTGCTGCTTTTTGAATATTTTTTGGGGTTACAAAATCTGGTTCCCCAACCGTTAAGCTTAAAACATCTACACCTTTTGCTTTTAATGCTTTCGCTTTGGCGGCAGCTGCTAATGTAACAGAAGGAGTCAATTGCTGTGCTCGATTTGATACGTTCATACACCTTTCACTCCCACTTTCATCAAAACCTATCTAAATTAAATATCTTTGACAACGTTGATCTCTTCGCCTTTATCAAAGCTCATCAGATAATACGTCAGTACTCCTTGATCATTTTCGGTGACCACTTCCCATGCAGGGCGCTTATCATAAAGCCCTAACGTAGCTTTCATCACCGATTCATCGGGATGGGCTTTAGCAACAATATCTGTTATTTGTTGTTCAGTTTGACCATCTTTTTGATTTAAGACCGTGACTTTTTCTCCCGATTTAGGGACAATCACGACAATCTCTGTGCCTTTATCATTTTTGCCGGTTAAAGTAAAATACGTATTTTTGCGTGTAAACCAGTAAAATTTATCAACTGTTTCTAAATTAGCAGAAGTTTTGGCAATTGCGGTTGCTTCTTTTTTAGCTTGAGCCATTGGTTGATTGGTTCGTACAAAAAAGATAATTATTGTTACAAGAATTGCTAAAAGGATTGCCAATAGGGTTAAAAGGACAGTAATCCGTTTCTTCTCTTTCTTTTCTTCTAATTCCTCCAAAAATCCTTCCATCCTCTCTAAACTTACTGGGTCTTATTATAGCAGAAAAATAGCGGCCTTTCACAAATATGACCTAAAAATAATCGATTATTTGTTTAAAAATTCCTTTAATTCTTCTAAAATTTCAGGCATGGGCGCTTCTTTTACTGAGAGTCCTTTGGGAAACGCTTTGATTAATCGTTTGCCATATTTTGCAGTGACTAAACGACGATCCAGAATCAGCAATGCCCCTCTATCTTCTTCAGAACGGATTAAACGGCCCAGTGCTTGTCGCAAACGTAAGGCTGCTTTCGGTACCGCTTCTTGAGCAAATGGTTGTATCCCTTCTGCTTCTAAATACGCATATTTTGCTTGCACAAGTGGTCGTTTCGGGTTTTCAAAAGGCAAACGCGTGACTATCAATAACTGTAAAGCTGTTCCTGGTAAGTCCACACCTTCCCAAAAGCTATTGGCTCCTAGCAAGACATTCGGTTTTCCATTAGAGAACCGTTTAAGAATTTTTTCACGACTGCCGCTAATCCCTTGGGCGAGGACCTCTTGTCCTTTTTCCAATAATCTTGGCTGGACTTGATGATACACGGTGGACAATAATTCATGCGAAGTAAAAAGAACCAACATCGAACGTTCCTCTTGCGCCATCAATTTTTCAATGGTATCTGAAATGTATTGACCCATCTCATAGGAAGAGGCATTTTGAATGGCTACTGCTTCTTCCGGTACATAGACTCGCGCATTTTCTGCATAGTTATATGGCGTTGGCAGGGTTTTGAACGTCACCTCTGTTAAACCTAACCGTTGCGGTAAATACTTTTTATTGTTGCCAAACTTCAATGTGCCGCTTGTATAAATAATTCGTTCATACCGCGGATACCACTTTGTTTCAGGAAGCAAACTAGCTTCTAAGTCATGAATTTCAATCAAGCCATGGTCTTCATTTTGTGGTAAATATTCTTTTACCCAACGTGGACGCCAATCATCAAGATAAATGGTAAAACAGTGATGAATACGTTCAATTTCATCAAAAAATTGAAACAAGCGAACAAAAACGATGCGATCAGCCAAACTAAAGGTTTCCAACTGACTCATAATTGTTTGCTGTAACTTACTTTGAATAGTTAACAGCTCCTGCAGTAAAAGCTGGAGCGTTTGACTATGTTTTTCTCCCGCAGCAGATAAATAATCAATACGTTCTTTGGTTAAAAGCAACTCCTGATGGTCTATCCGCTTCTGCGTTTTACTAAATAAACGATGCAATTCAAAAAGAAAATCTTGCCATTCATCCACAAAATCCAGTAAACCTTGCTGATAAATTTTTACAAACCGCTGCTCTTCAGAAAACTGTTGAAAAATTTGCTGTAAAGCAACAAAAAGTTGTTCTTTTTCAATAAAATGTGTGACTTGTTTTTTTAGTATCACACTGTTCACTCGTTCGCTCGCCATCCGACTAGCGATGTCTGGTAAATGATGTGCTTCATCAATAATTAGCCACGGACTTTCAGGTAATAACGGTTGTTTCCTTAGCGACTCTTGCGCCAAAAATGCATGATTAACAATCAACACGTTACTTTGAGCGACTTTTTTATACAGATGTCTTAAAAAGTCAACTTCATAAAGTTCATCTTTTTTTGAAAGAAAATCCAATCCGCGATGTGTAACTTCTTTCCAGAATAAATGATTTAAATTCGTCAATTGTAGTTCATCTAAATCGCCCGTTTCTGTTTCTAGCAACCAGACGAGAACGCCCATTTGATAAAGAGCGTATTGTTTTTGCGGAGTTGGCTGATTCAACGTTGCCTTAAAGCGTTGTAAATCAAGATAGTGTCGATGGCTTTTAATAACAATGCCTCGTAATTTTCCTTGGCAGATTTGATTGGCTAATGGTAAATCTTTTTCCACTAATTGATTTTGTAAAACAATCGAAACTGTTGAAATGATGACTGGTTTTTCTGGCGTTGCTAAATAGCTCATCGGCAACAGATAGCCTAATGTTTTTCCCGTTCCAGTCGCTGCTTCAATAAATAAATCTTTTGTCGTTCCTTCTGTAAAATGATCATAGACTAAATTCATCATCCGACTCTGTTCCGCACGATAAGCGAAACGTTCGCCAAACAGTTTTTCTTTGGCTTTTTTAGTTTTGGGATACGTGCTAGTCTGATAGAACGTTTCTTCAAAAAGAGGAACTTCTTTTTTGCGTAAAGCAATGCCACTGACCACTTGATAAGCTGGATTTAATGGTGTGACTTGTTTTTTCATTTGTTCATACGTTTGTTGAATAAAAGTACTGGTTTCCCGCGCTGTCTGTTGACTTAATTCCGCAATTTTTTCCATAGTGACTAATGGTAAAGATTTCATTTTTTCTTGAATTAATAACAAAAGTTCGGCTGTAACCTGCGCATCACTATCTGCTTGATGGGGATTCTCATGAGACAAACCTAAGCTTTCCGACAAATCACTTAAACGGAAACTTTTTTCTGTCGGTAAAAAAATCTGTGCCAATTCCACTGTATCAATGGCTGGAATGGTAAGTGGCGGCGTGCCACACCGTACCAGTTCACGAGCTAAAAAATTATAATCAAAGTGGACGTTATGCGCCACAAAAATAGTATCTTCCAGATAATGATAAATTGTATGTGCTACATCTTCAAAATAAGGCGCTTTTTGAACTTGCGTATTACTAATCCCCGTTAAACTTTGAATTTGTTTTGGTACTACTTGATTGGGATTCACATCTGTCGCAAAGTTCGCAATAATCTTTCCATCTTGAACGAGAACGCATCCAAACTGAATGATCCGATCACTTGTAGGATCTGTTCCAGTCGTTTCAAGGTCAACTACTGCATACACTTGTTTGTCTTTCAATGACTTCACGCCTTTCATTCATCTTTGAAAATTATACTACAATTTATAGGATTTTCACTAGTATTTCAAAAATTCTCTTGAAATCTTTTCCAGAGATAATAAGAAAGAGCCTGAAACAAAAATCCAAAGTGATTTTTGTTTCAGGCTTAAAAGCTGATAAACTGAACGGTTTTGTCTTACCTTCTCCTAAATAAGCGATTAATAACAGTCAAGGATTTTCTGCATATACTGGTTTAATTGCCCATAGCCTTCCAATTCTCTGATTACTGGTAGCGGACAACGAACCTTTTTATTAAATAGTGTCCGCTTTTCAACATATTCTGTAACTTCGTCTAAAAATTTATCTAATCCTTTTTCTAATTTCATACAACTTAACTGATTGCAAATTCGCACGTCTCCTGCCTTTTTCTTTTGAACTTGTTTAAATGATTGTGAGAATGCTTTTGCTTCAAACATTTGTGCTTCTAACTGTCTTTTTTCAATCGTTATTTTCGGTACTGCTTGATTTCCATCAGTATCCTCTAACTGGCGACTCATAAAGCGACGATAAATTTCCTCTTCTAATTCGTCCAATTGTCGTTGAAAGTCCGCAGGAATTGTCCGACTTGATGAATTTTCTTTCTCACTTTCCATAGAGACAGCTTCTTTTTCTGGCTTCTGCTCCTCTTCTTTTTCGGCAGACTTATCCACTGAATTTAGCGAGCTTTTTTCTGTTTCTTGTGGAAAAGTAAATAAAGGTTTTGCCGCAGTGCTCTGCTGGTTTTCTTGTTTTTTTTCTAGCTGCGCTTCTTTAATTGGCGCTGGTTCAGATAACACTGGTTCTTTCGCTGGTTCTTCAAGCACTAGTTTGTTAACGGGAAGCACTGCTTCACTTGTTGCTACAGTTGTTTCACCTTCTTGATTTTCCAGATTATCAGGCGAGAGATTGACGTCTGGTTGTTCCGGATTAGTATCCTCTGATACTTTTAGCGATGCCTGTTCTGCGGCTATCACAGGAGAAGCTCTTTTCAAATGGATCGTTTTTATTTGTCTAGAAATGACGGGATTTCTCGTTTGCTTAACGGCTTCATTCAAGGAGGCTAAATTTTCTTTTAAAAGTGTCAACATTTCACGTAAGACAGCAATTTCACCAGCTAATTCCGTTAATTGATTTTCTTGCGGCACTACTTGTACATTGGTTTCATTCATACGGACTGTTTTTTTATTTTTAGTTGTCGGTATTTCATACATCCATTGTTTCAGTGCGAATCGTAAGTCACGAGTGGTCGGCTCAAAGCTTCCAAAATAAACAGTGTAGTACATTAACTCCGTTTCAACATAGACATAAATCTTTTTAACAATTAACTCTTCAAACTGTTCTGATTCATCCCAACTTTCACATAAAGCCTCAAAAAATTGTTCCCCTTCTGCTAAATTTTGGTACTCTTTCGCTAAATAAAGCTTGCGAATTAAGTAAAAATTATACGGTGTTTCAACATTATCCGCATAAATTTCTCGTCCTAAAAAATCTGGATTCGTTTCTTTACAAAGAAAGACCGTTTTCTCTTCTGGTTGTGTTTCAAGTGTTTTAGTCATGAGGTTCACTTCCTTTTTCTCCGTTAATAACCATTTTTAATGATAGATACCTTTAGTATACAGGAGAAATTCTTCTGATTTTCTCATATTTTTAAGAGACAATAGAAATTTTAGAGAAAAATCGACAGAAAAAAACGTGAGACAAACAGTCCTATTGACCATTTATCTCACGCAAAATACTTAAACTGACTATTTTATCCTTGGGACATGTAACCAATTATTCTGCTGAATCAATTGGCAAAATCGTGTCTTTTTTCTCGCGACGTGCAATTGCTGGTAAAATCATTCCTAATAGAATTAAGACGATTGGTGTCACAATGTTAGAAGCTAATTGGAACAACCAGCCTTGAGGGTCTGAGGCATACTCAAATTTAGGCACCATTCCTAGGATACAAGCAAAGGCTGTAAATAGGAAACACCAGAGACCAAACACAAAACCAATTTTAGGATTTTTAACAAATTTATATTCTGAATTAAATTGTTTGTATGCTTTGTTTAGAAGCATATAGGCAAAGAAGACCCACAAGTAACGCATTGGCATAACTACAGAATTTAAGTTAGTTAGCCATTTAACCACTTCGTTCATGTCCTTCAACCCAAACATCGGTAAAGCGATAATAATACTTACTAAAATACCTGTTAATAAGTAACCATTAATTAACGTACCTTTTTTCGTACGTTTACGTAACCAACTTGGAACAAATTCTGGATCTGCTTCAGCTAAAAGAATTTTCAGTGGAGCATCAATTGAAAAGGCTAATGCAGCCACTTGACCCACTGTATTCGTCAAAGCATAAACAATCATTAAGAGATTACCGACACCATAATATGCGCCTAATTTTTGGAAGGCACTGTAGGCACCATTTGCCATTAAATCTTTAGGAATATTGTCACTTGAGAATAACATGCCCATTGCAAATGAACCTAAAACAGCCGATAAACCAACCATTGCTGCTAGGAAAATCATTCCTTTAGGGAACTCTTTGGCTGGATTTTTAGTTGCATTTACGTAAGGAGAAATTTTTTCAGCGCCACCTACCGCAAAAACTAACATTGATACGGTTGTAAAATAACTAAAGTCAAATTTAGGAATGTAGGTGCTGACTTGTGACATGTTTGGCGTCGCAAATTCAACCGTTGAATTAATAAATGGTGCGCCTACCGCTAATAAAATGAATAAAATAGACATCACAAACATGGCGGTTCCAGCTAAACCACCAATAACTTTTAAGGTGGTTAACCCTTTTGTTGATAATAACAAGAAAACCAAGAAAATTATTAATGAAATAAATGATACCGTTACGATTGGCATCGTATTGACTAAGTTTCCATTCCCTTGAACTGCCCAACCTAAGGCAATTAAAATTGCTTGTGGTTTTTGTGCCAAGTAAGGAATGTGCACTACCCAATAAGTCCATGCTGCATAATAGGCTAGACGTTTAGTACTGGTATTTTGCACCCACGAACTAACCCCACCATTACTGTCTTTAAATGTTGAACCTAACTGTCCTACGATTAACGCATAGGGAATAAAATATAAAACTAAAATCAAAAGCCATGAAGTGACCACTGAAATCCCTTGTTGTGCATAATTATTCACAACATTTCCAAGACCCCAGACCATGTTAAAGGCAATTAACCCGACGGTGAACCATCGTAATTGCTTTTTGTCCATATAACCAATTCCTTTCTTATTAAAAAAATAAAGCTCTTCATTTATCATAAGCATTTTACTTTTTATGCACAAGCTCAACATAATTAAATAAAGATGGCTTTTTAATAAGTAATTAAAACGCTTCTAGCAATGATTTTCTAATTTATTTGATGACTAAAAAAGGCCGGTGAATAAGTTGCTTCACCGGCCTTTTTCTAAGAGATTTTTCTTTTATAACATATCAAATAATGATAATTGGTTTTCATCTGGCAAGTCTTTTAAGACACCATTTTCATTCATGTATTCAATTAACGTTTTAGAAACTTTGCCTCGTGTTGCCAAATCTTCTTTCGACAAGAACGGTTGCTCTTCTCGCGCAGCGACAATGGCTTTCGCTACGTTGAGTCCTAAACTTGGCACTGCTCGGAAAGGTGCAATCAAGGTATCCCCTTCAATCACAAAATTTTCAGCGTCCGATTTGTACAAATCAATCATGCCAAATTTATAGCCCCGTTCCAGCATTTCATTACATAATTCTAAAACCGTTAATAAGTTCTTCTCTTTAGTGGAGG
Source organism: Enterococcus sp. AZ050 (assembly GCF_051715085.1). Taxonomy (NCBI): domain Bacteria; kingdom Bacillati; phylum Bacillota; class Bacilli; order Lactobacillales; family Enterococcaceae; genus Enterococcus; species Enterococcus sp. AZ050. The sequence goes on from NZ_JBIOTC010000001.1 coordinate 879,414, forward strand.
CGTCCATCCCTTTGTCCGTAATTTCTTTCATTCGTGCTTTCACAGCTTCTTTCCCTTGTGACATTGCCACTAAGTCAAAGTCATCCGCCCGAACGGAGAAAAATGCACAGTAATATAAGATTGGGAAATAAACTTTAAAGTAAGCGACCCGCAACGCCATTAATACGTATGCTGCCGCATGGGCTTTCGGGAACATATATTTAATTTTAGAACAAGAATCAATATACCAGTCAGGGACGTTGTTTTCTTTCATCGCATTTAAATACGTATCCCGTAGTTCATCAGGAATCTTATTCCATTGTCCTTTACGTACCGTTTCCATAATCTTAAAGGCCATCCCACTGTCCAAACCAGCATGAATTAAATATACCATGATATCATCCCGACAACCAATTACTTCAGCAAGATTGGCTTCGCCACGGCGAATCAACTCTTCTGCATTCCCTAGCCACACATCGGTTCCGTGAGACAGTCCAGAAATTTGAAGTAATTCTGCAAAAGTTGATGGATGGGTCTGCTCTAACATGCCTCGAACGAAACGTGTTCCAAATTCAGGAATTCCTAACGTTCCTGTTTTAGAATAAATTTGCTCTGCATCCACACCTAGAACCTCAGGTCCTTCAAAAATACGCATCACTTCTGGATCGTCTGTTGGGATGGTTTTTGGCTCAATCCCAGATAAATCTTGTAACATCCGAATCACGGTTGGATCATCATGTCCCAGAATATCAAGTTTTAAAATATTATCGTGAATGGAATGGAAATCAAAGTGCGTCGTTTTCCATTCTGCCTCTTGATCATCAGCAGGGTATTGAATTGGCGTAAAGTCATAAACATCCATGTAATCAGGAATTACAATAATACCGCCGGGATGCTGCCCAGTCGTCCGTTTAACCCCTGTTGAACCTTTGGCTAAGCGATCAATTTCAGCACCACGCAAATGTAAATTATGATCTCTTTCATATCCTTTAACAAAGCCATACGCTGTTTTGTCAGCTACTGTACCAATGGTTCCTGCCCGATAGACATATTCTTCACCAAAAAGAACTTTCGTGTAGTTATGGGCTTCGGCTTGATAATCGCCAGAAAAGTTCAAATCGATATCGGGAACTTTGTCGCCATGGAACCCTAAGAACGTTTCAAAAGGAATATCGTGACCATCTTTAAACAATCGAGCGCCACATTTTGGACAGGCTTTTTCAGGCATATCAAACCCTGAACCATAGGAACCATCTTCATAGAACTCAGAATATTGACACTCAGGACAATAATAATGTGGCGCTAAAGGATTTACTTCAGTAATCCCTGTCATTGTCGCAACAAAACTCGAACCGACAGAGCCCCGTGAACCGACTAAATAGCCGTCTTCATTACTTTTATGCACCAGTTTTTGAGAAATTAAATAAATGACCGAGAAACCATTCCCGTTAATCGAATTCAGTTCCTTTTCTAACCGTTTTTCGACAATTTCTGGTAAAGGATCGCCATACAATTCGCGCGCACGATTGTAGCTTAAATCAGTGATCTCTTGTTCAGACCCAGGAATTTTCGGCGTATACAAATCGTCTTTTACTGGAATAACTTCTTCACATAAATCAGCGACTTTGTTGGGATTTTCTACTACAATTCGCTTAGCGACGTCTTGTCCTAAAAATTGAAATTCCGTTAACATTTCATCGGTGGTTCGGAAATGAACCTTTGGTAAACTATGGCGATTTAACGGATTAGCGCCACCCATAGACCCGACTAAAATTTTCCGATAGATGGCATCTTCTTCATTTAAATAATGAACATTTCCAGTGGCGACAACCAGCTTGCCAAGTTCGTCACCGATTTTCACTAGATTACTAATAATTTCTTCCAAATCTGCTTCATTTTTCACCAATTCTTGTTCAATTAATGGCGCGTAAACTGGTTTGGGCATAACTTCAATATAATCGTAGAATTTGGCACGATTTTTTGCTTCTTCGACACCTTTTTGCATCATTGCTTCAAAGATTTCGCCGTTTGAACATGCGGAACCGATTAAAAGCCCTTCTCTTAACTTCGATAATTGCGAACGAGGAATCCGTGGTACTCGGAAAAAATAATCTACATTGGACATGGAAATCAATTTAAAAAGATTTTTTAATCCTGCTTGAGTTGTTGCTAAAATCGTTGCATGGAAAGGTCGAGCTCGTTTGTATGAGTCTCCTTCGCCAATATGACGATTCAAATCATCATGGAAATGCATATCATGATTCTCTTTCGCTTCTTTTAAGAAAATCCAGCACAAATGACCCGTTGATTCCGAGTCATAGATGGCGCGGTGATGTTGTTCTAAGTTGACGCCAAATTTTTTCGATAAGGTATTTAGACGATGGCTTTTGAAATGTGGATACAAGAATCTGGATAATTCTAATGTATCGATGACGGGATTAGCCGCTTCAGGTATTCCATGTTTGCCATAACTTGTATTTAAGAACCCCATATCAAAAGAAGCGTTGTGGGCCACTAAAATAGTTCCTTCTGAAAACTCTTTAAACATGCGTAAAACTTCTTCTTCGGATTTTGAACCGCGCACCATTTCATCTGTAATCCCAGTTAAATTGATCGTTGTTTGAGATAATGGATGGCCAGGATCAATAAATTGCTCAAATGTCTCAATGACATTTCCTTTGTGCATTTTGACAGCGGCCAATTCAATAATTGTATCATAAACAGCGGAAAGCCCCGTTGTTTCCACGTCAAAGACTACATAGGTAGCATCTGTTAATTCAATATGTTCTTCGTTGTAAGCAATGGGTACACCATCATCAACAATATTAGCTTCCACGCCGTATAAAATTTTAACGCCTGCTTTTTTACCTGCAGCATGGGCATCAGGAAACGCTTGGGCGCCGCCATGATCCGTAATTGCGATGGCCTTGTGACCCCATTTCCCCGCTTGCGCCACCAAGTCACCTACTTTATTGGTCGCATCCATTGTACTCATGTTACTATGCATGTGTAATTCTACACGTTTTTCACCTTCTGGCGCGTAGTCTTTTCTTGGCGCATGGGCGACTTCCATCAAATCTTGGGCATTCATGACTAAATCACGCATGAAGGTATCTTCTTGTACACTACCACGAACACGAATCCAACTTTGCGGTTGAATCGCATCAAAAACTTGTTCATCTTTTTCCCCATTCGAAAATTTCTTCACCACGAAAGAGGAAGTATAATCAGTTATTTTCAAAATTAAAATTTTTCGTTTAGAACGCAATTCACGCACTTCTTTATCAAAAATAAAGCCTTCAATCGTTATCCGACGTTCTTCTTCCAGTATGTTTCCCATTGGCATAATGGGTTCATCATTGGGAATATTCCGACCTAAACGAATTGGACCATCAAACGCAGGCGCTTGTTGTTGTTTTTCTTTTTTCATTTGTTCATGTTTAACAAGCGATTCAGCAGCTTGTTGTTGAAAGGCTGCGGCTTGTTCTAATTTTTGCTCTTCAAACTTTTTCAGCACTTCTGCAGCTTGCTGTTGATCCATTTTTGGTTCAATATGAAATTTAGGAAACCCGTAAGAGAAATAAAGTTCCTCAATAATTGGTAAATATTGTTGCTTCAAATAAGGAATAACTGCTTCATTATCAACAGGTAAGATAATTTTCCGATCTTCAAATTGTGGTGTCTGTGTTTTTAAGACTTTCTGAACTAACGGTGTATTGCATTGACTATTTAACAAGGCCAATTGCCAATAATCCGTTAATTGTTCCTCAGTAAATGTTGTCTGATTTGTGGTTATTTGAACGGAAACCTGCGCAATTTGTTGAAAAGCTAGTTCCAATTGTTGCATAAATGTTTGATATAGCATCACTGGCATCAATTCATCAAAACTTAAATGAAATTCCCATAAGCGACTTTGTTGGTGAACAATGACCTTGTCAATCCGGCCATTTTGAATTAAGGGATGTTCTTTCGCTGTGTCATCTAACTGAATTTGCGTCATCAGTTTATCAAATAAATCGCGTGCTTTTTCTGTCACAAAATGAACCTCCTTCTATCATTGAAAAAAGGCCCTCAGACAAATCTGTCAAGTGCCTTTTTTCGGTTTCTCTGCATTCGCTTCTCTATTAAGTATACTCGTTTTTTGTAAAAAAACAATCTTGTTCCGTCAATGGCTTGCTAAAAATTAGAGAACAAGAGTAATGTACTCCTGAAGAATTCCATTATTTGTTTGAACATATTGAACAAAAAAATCCTGTCAATCCGTATTTACCAATCCCTTACAAATCCATTCTTGCCATTTCTTCCAATTTCTCAATCTCTTTTCGATAATTTTTCCGCATGGCTTGTTCTGTTTCTTCTAGGATTAAAACAAATCGGTTTTCTGTTCGTTTCACTTCATCTAAACTGGTGGCTATTTGATGATGAAACATTCGTTTGTCCCAAGTATCATTTCTAGTAAAATAAGCCACCTTGCCTACTAGTTGGTTCGTTTGTTGTCTAAATCGCTGGATTTCAGCGGAAACATGTTGCTGTTGTTGATTGATTCTGCGCTTTTCTTGATAATAGTTGTCTTCAATCATCTGGTAACTGCGGCGTTTTTCTTCCGGTGTCATCTCTTAACCTCCTTTTGCTGGTGTTTTTAAATTTGCGTCAGGAATCGTTTTCAAATAATGGCTCGCTGCGTCCGCCACTTGCCCTTGAAACGCACCTTTTAAGGAAGAAGGCAACGTAGTTTTTGATTGTTTGCTCATCAATTCTGAAAGTTTCTTGATTGTATGTGTGGAGGTTTGTTTGATGGTTGCGATTCTGGTTTGTTTTGCTGTAATCACAGCTTGAATGGCTTGGCGTTCTTGTATCTTTTGTACGCGTTCTAATTCCAATTGAAGTTCTCTTTCCAGTTCATCCATGTGCGACATCCTTTCATTTCTGTGCAAATAACTGATTCCCTGCTTGGCGATCGTATTCTTGAATATTTTTAGCCGCAGTTGTTAACTTTTCACTAAATGTCATCAGTTTTTGATTATATTGTTGAACTTGTTTCCGATTGTGACTGGCCTGTGCCTCGTCCCACAAACGACTTTTTTCATACGGTGCAATCATTGCTTGGACCTCAGAATAAGACAAATATTGTCTAATTTCATTAGCACTTGTTAAAATTTCCTTGGAAATTTCTGCTAACGCTTGTTCTGTGTCTTGCTGGCTTTGTTTTAGCAATTTCTCCGCTTCTTCACCGATTGTCCTAGCCTGATTAGCTACCTGTAATGCCAAGTCTGCTCGTAACTTGATTTTTTGACCGCCAGAAGCACTGGCAATTTTTGTATGTAAAGAACGAATAGCTTTATCAGTACCAGATTTTAATTTTTCCAAATTCGCATTCGTTTGCGCAAATTCGCCATAGAGTTCTAAGTACTCCTGCACTCGTTTTTTCGCTTCGGCTTCATTATTTGTGGTGGGATCCCAGTCGCCATTTTTCTTTGCCCAGACTTTCGCTGCTAACTTGACTTGCTCCAAAGTCATATTCGGTGCAAAAATGCCATCTTTGGCTAAACGATCCAAATCCAAGTCGTCCCCGTCAAAATAGTTGGCTAAAGTATTATGTTCACCAACCCCTGAAATCGAAGAAATCGTGCCATATTTACTATCACGTCCTGACAGTGCTGCCCATGAATCATTTTGGTAGCGAATCAAAAATTCTGGATTTTCTTGTAGCCACTGTTTTTCACTCGTCGTTAAACGTTCAAATTGATTGCGGCCCCAATCATCAAAACTGGTGGTACGAAAGCCCATTTCTTGCCCGTATTTCCCTGCCATTTTCATCATGTAGCCACCTGATTGACTAAAGCCTGCAACATCGGTAATTGTGCCGTTTTGCGAGGCGATTTTTTGCTGCGTTTGTTTTAAAAATTTTTCAGCTTCCTGATATTCTTCAGAAAGTCCACCTACAAAAGCTGTTCCAGCTGTTTCAAAGCCTTTTTTACCTTCATCCCCAAATGAATTGGTACCAGCGTACACGACAGCGACGTTGTTATAGTCAGGTTTGCCTTGGTCATCTAAAGGGGCGATGGCCATGGCATTTAGTTGGCTGGATTGGGTGCTGGCGGCTTTGTGGATGATTTTGAAGTCTGTTTTTTTCCTTGAATTTTCAATCGTACATTTGTATTCTTTGTTTGAACAGTATCTTTCGTCTCATCAATAGCGTTAGCTAATATTTCCGTTGTGATTTCTCTACTCATAGATTCTCCCCCCTAATAGTTCAACTCATAAATTTCTAAGTTATAAATGATTTTTGCATTATCACTACCAAAAATTGACTTCTCTAGCTTCGTGAATGATTCTTTTTCACTCTGTTTTAAATCATAGGTAGCATTTTCCAAATCCGATTTGATTGAAAAATCAATATTTTCAGAATTCAAAGAACTTGCTTTAACATATTTTTTCAAATTATTGTCATAATCTGTTTCATCTGTCAAAGTAAATCTTACAGAAAAATATTTATCTTCTGATACAAATATATTCACTCTAGTATTCACATAATTCCCCAACAACGAAGGCCCATATCCTTTTGCATTCCGCCATTCCACGCCAACGCCTTGCCACTCAATCTTCTCAATACCTTCATAGTTTTCTACCAAATAGTTTGATACATATTTTTGAATTAAACCGATGCCTTGTTGGTAATCTTTTTCTATTGCTTTTTTATCCATGTATTGTTTCCCTCCAATTCCTATTATGATTAGTACTACAGCAGCTAAGGTACTTAGTTTTCCTTTTTTCACTGGCTTCCCTCCTTTCTTTTTTATGTACAATCATGTTTTAACACTTATTGGATTCGTCCCATAAATTCCTTTCACTAGTACAGCACCAATGCTACTGGGTTCCCTTTACTAACCTAACTTCATTCAATCGTTTCTGTTCTGAAAGAGTATTTTCTTTAATTTTCTAACCTATTTTTTATTAGTTATAACCTCCTCTATTTAATCTAATGAATTAGCCACCATTTTATAATACCATTAACATATAATTACTGTAAATATAATTTTAAATTCTATATATATATATATATATATATATATATATATATATGAAAAATTTGTTTAAAAACACAAAAATATCATTTAATCAGCTTAAATCACTTATTTATTTCCTTTGTTATTTTAAAAAAATAAATGGAGTAATTTTATATAGATTAATTTTTAAAATCGAATATTGTTTATAGCTTGAGACATTTAAGTTTTTTATTACATTAAAAAAGCTTAAAACAAAATCAGAGAAACTTTGATTTCGTTTTAAGCTTTATACTGTTATTAAGTTTGTTTATTTATTCCGCTTCTGATGTTGTGTTCATCAAAATAGAAAGTGTACTTTCTAATTCTTCTTTGCGTACTTCCAACATTTCACCAGTACGTTTGATTTTGACTTCTACCACACCATCAACTGCTTTTTTACCGACTGTGATACGGATTGGACAACCAATTAAATCAGCATCAGCAAATTTTACGCCTGCACGCTCGTTGCGGTCATCAACTAATACTTCGTAGCCCGCTTCGGTCATCATTGCTTCAACTTCTTGTGATAGTTTTGTTTGATACTCATCTTTCACATTCATTTGGACCACGTGTAAATCAAATGGCGCAATTCCTGTTGGCCAATTAATACCGCGCTCGTCTGCATTTTGTTCAACGATTGCTGAAAGTAAACGACTAACGCCGATGCCATAGCAACCCATGATCACTGATTTTTCACGACCGTTTTCATCTAAAACTGTTGCGCCCATAGCATCACTGTAACGCGTTCCTAATTTGAAGATATGACCAATTTCGATTCCTTTGGTAAAGGCTAAGACACCATTGCCATCAGGAGAAGGATCGCCTTCTTGAACAAAGCGTAAATCTTCGTAACTAATTGGTTGGAAATCACGATCTGGATTTACATTTGTCAAATGATAGCCATCTTCGTTAGCTCCAACAATGGCGTTGGCTAAATCTTGAACAGCTAAATCTGCATAAATTTTAACATCTTCGGAAACATTGACTGGACCAATTGAACCAAAGCCCGCTCCTAAGACACGGCGAGCATCTTCTTCTGTTGCTTCATCTAAGAAATCAGCGCCTAAGAAGTTTTTCAATTTGACATCATTGACATCATGATCGCCACGAACCAAGACCATTACTGGCTCTTCATCGGCAATAAATAGTACTGATTTAATAATACGTTGTGGCTCAACTTCAAAGAAGTTTGCCACTTCGGCAATTGTACCCACTTCTGGTGTTGCAATTTTTTCTAAATCTAATTGTGTTTCATGTGATTTTTTCGGCGTATAAAGACTTGTTGCCATTTCTAAATTGGCAGCATAATCACTTTCTGTTGAATAGCAAATAGTATCTTCCCCAATTTCAGAAATCGCCATAAATTCTTTAGAATCTTTACCACCCATGGCACCACCGTCCCCAATAATGGCACGGAATTCTAGTCCACAGCGTTCAAAAATGCGTGAGTAAGCTTTTTCGTAATCACGGTATGATTGATCTAAACTAGCTTCATCGGCATGAAAAGAATAGCCATCTTTCATGATAAATTCACGGCCTCTTAATAAGCCAGAACGTGGGCGTTTTTCATCACGATATTTTGTTTGAATTTGGTATAAATTCAAAGGTAATCGTTTGTAAGAATTGATTTCATCACGAATTAATTCTGTGAAGGTTTCTTCATGCGTTGGTCCTAAGATATAGTCACGGTCATTGCGATCTTTTAAGCGATACAAGTTAGGTCCATAAGTTTCATAACGGCCTGATTCTTTCCAAAGTTCTGCTGGTAATAACGCAGGCATTAACATTTCAACTGCATCAATTTTCTCAAATTCTTCTCGCATAATCGTTTTTAATTTTTCTAAAACACGATTGGCTAAAGGTAAATAAGAATAGATCCCTGCAGCGACTTGACGAATATAGCCTGCGCGCAACAGAATTTGATGACTTAAGACTTCTGCATCATTTGGTACTTCTCTTAACGTTGGAATTAACATTTTTGACTGTTTCATTAAAACTCTCCTCTATTTTAAAATCAACTATTTTTGATTTCTTTACACACTTTTTTACTTAAGCTTTCTCCTTAAAAGAAAAAGCGTTGAATATCGTTCCAAGTAACTAACACCATTAACACCATGACAAACCCAAAGCCAATTAACGTAATGATGCCTTCTTTTTCAGGACTAATTGGTTTTCCACGTACACCTTCAATAATGTTTAAGACAATTTTCCCGCCATCTAAAGCTGGGATCGGCAACAAATTAATAATCCCTAAGTTCATTGACAACATGGCCATTAAGAATACAACTGTACTTACTCCAGCATTGGATGCTTCTTCCGATAATTTAAACATCATGACTGGCCCACCTAGTTTGTTTAAACTAAAGCCTGTGAATAGTGAGCCGAGTGCTTTAAAAATCTGTGTCGTACTATTCAAAGTATCCTGAATACCACCCATCAATTTTGACGGTAAATCGGTTTTCATATAAGGATAAACGCCGACTTTACCAATCGTTTGTTTTTCCACTTTTTGTTTTTCTGGTGTCACTGTTAGTTGCTCTTCTTTGCCGTTACGCTCAACTACGAACGTTAACGGCTTTTCGGGGTTCTTCTGCACAATGGTTGTAAAATCTTCGTATTTTTTGATTTTTTGATTATTAATCGATAAGACTTTATCGTTTTCTTTCAACCCAGCTTCTGCGGCTGGGCCATTAGGAATCACTTGTCCAATTTGGTTCGTGTTTAAATCAGTGACGCCTCCTTGTAGAAAGACCGCTAACGTAAACAGAATAAACCCTAAGATAAAGTTATTCATGGGTCCCGCAAAGTTCGTTAAAATGCGTTGCGATAATTTCGCTGATTGAAATTGAACGTCAAGTGGCGCAATCCGCACCTCGGTTCCATCACTTTCAATAATCGTTGCATCATGGTCAACTTTATAAACGGTTTCTTCTTCCTCGTTTCCATTGACATAGCCCTTGATGAATAATTCTTTTTCAAGATCAAAATCAACGACTTCCATCGGAATACTATGAGGTAATTGTACTTTTTTACTTGTATTAATTTTAACCACATTACCCACGGCATTTAACTCAACAGATAGAGGCATACCTGGTGTGATTTCTGTCATGTCTTCGCCCATCCCAGCCATTCGCACATAGCCACCAATCGGCAATAAGCGAATCGTATAAGTGGTGCCATCTTTTCCACGATGCGCAAAAATCTTTGGTCCCATTCCGATTGCAAACTCACGAACTAAAATACCCGCTCGTTTTGCAAAATAAAAGTGGCCAAATTCATGTACGAGGACAAGAATACCGAAGACAATAATGAATGTGATAATTGTTTTCATAGATGTCCTTCTTCCTTCATTCACTGACGTTCAGTGCTTTTTATTATTACATGGGAAAGTCTCGTAAAACTTGCTCTGTTCCCTTCCCGATAAACCAGTGCAACTGTTTACTGAGAACAGTCGCCACTGTTAGTGAACAAATCTTTCCTTATGTAAGACAAGTTTTATTTTAGCATATTCACTCATAAATAACCATTGGACTTGACCACTTCGCCTAGATATTTTGTGTTTTTTTAGAAAACTCTATAAATGAGAGGAATTGATTACTACGACCAGTATTTTTTTAAAGACCTTCAACAATAGTAGCTAACTTTAGACCATAAACTTTTCCGACAGTTTGTCGTATTTTATCAACACGCTGATTGACATGTGCTACCATGAAAGTATTAATAGTAATTTTAGGGGGAATGAATCAATGTATGGAGAATTACATGGTAAAGTGGCCGTTGTCACTGGTGCAGCTACGGGTTTAGGATTATTTATTACTCTGCGTTATATCTTAGAGGGCATGAATGTTGTTGCTGACTATGTCGGTGAGCTGCCTAAAGAATTTGAAGATGTCCAAGCCAAGCACGCAGACCGCGTAAAATTCGTGAAGGCTGATGTCTCTAATGAAGAGGATATTAAAGCGTTAGCTGAAACCGCTTTAAAAGAGTTTGGTCATGTTGACATTTGGGTAAATAACGCCGGTGTGGAGGCTTCTTTTCCGACAATTGATATGCCATTAAAAGAATGGCAACGTGTCATTGATGTCAATTTAAACGGTGTCTTTTTGGGTTCTAGAGAGGCACTCCGAATATTTAGAGATCAAAAAATCAAAGGGTCAATCATTAATATGTCCTCCGTTCACCAAAGAATTCCTTGGCCAACGTTCGCCCACTATGCGGCAAGTAAAGGCGCCACCGAAATGTTCACGAAAACAATCGCTTTGGAATATGCGGAATATGGTATTCGTGCCAACTGTATTGCGCCTGGAGCGATTAACACACCTATTAATGCTAAAAAATTTTCCGATCCCGAACAGTTAAAACAAACAACGAGCATGGTTCCTATGGGCATTATTGGTAAACCCAATCAAGTAGCTGCTGCGGCCGCTTGGTTAGCTTCTGATGAATCCTCATACGTAACCGGAACAACACTCTTTGTAGATGGCGGGATGTCTCTATACCCTTCGTTCCAACACGGAGCTGGTTAAAAAGTAGTCTGCAACAAAATTCTCTATGAATTTTTGTTGCAGACTTTGTACTATCACACACAAAATCTATTCAGGAGGCTTACCATGAAACTAGTCAAAAATGTTTTTTTAATTTTAATTGGTTTAGTTATTATCGGGATTGGCGCATCCACTTTAAGAGTGGCAGGTTTAGGAGTTGATCCTTTCACTGCTATGAATATCGGACTTTCTTCGATGTTTGGTATGCAATTAGGCATTTTTCAAATTATTGTCAATGCGTTTATTTTATTCTATGTCTATTTAAAAAACAAAAAAGCCATTGGTCTAGGAACTATTTTAAATATGCTTTTAGTAGGGATTTTGATTCAACAGATTTCTACTTGGCTTCAACCTTACGCCGATAGTTTAGGAGGCTCAACAATTGGCAAACTACTTTCTTTATTCGTCGGAGTCCTGATTTTTACATTTGGCTGCGCCTTATACATGGCTACAGATCAAGGCGAATCCCCCTATGATGCGATTGCGCCAACCATCTGTCAACAAACCAACAAACCTTACGCTTCTGTTCGAAAAGCACAAGATTTGTTGGTCCTATTAATTGGCTTTATTGCTGGTGGTCCAATTGGGATTGGTACAATTATTTGTGCATTTGGTGCTGGCCCACTTATTAGTTTTTGGAACAAGTTACTTCAACCTTTAGTAAAATGATTTTTTAACTAAAATATAAGAAAAAGCGATGACTCCATAGAGATTTTCTTCTCGAGTCATCGCTTTTTTATTTGTGCTTCTTTGAAGAAGCATGATTAGTGTGTTTCTTGTTTGGCTTTCCGTTGTTGTTTTGGTTGATTATTTGTTGGTAGAGTGAAAAACTAGCCGACAGAGCCTTCCATATTGGAATCGACTTCTCAACCAGTGTCATTAACTATCAAACCAAGTTATTAAGAGTTCTTATTGTAGTTTAAAGACTCAATATTTATCAATGATTATCAAATTAGGATGGTCAAAATCTGGTCAATTTTGATGTGTTATTGGGAGCAATTTAAAAAGCTGTTTTGTTAAAAAATTCAGCTTTTTTATTCGCAATTTTCTTCAATAAAATCAGTTACATTTTTCTTGGTATTTTCAATGTTTATTTATAATAGTAACCATTACCTGAACAAAAATGTAACATGATCTTCTCAAGCTTTCAAAAATCTCATATCATTGTCAGGCAGAAATGTTTTCCCATTTATACATAAGTATTTATATATTTGCCAATTTAAGGCATATTATTGAAACAAAGAAGAGAAACATTAAAGCCTCTCTCCTCACAATTAAATTTCGTTTAAATTGCATTTGTAGATATCATAGAAGCCAACACACTTAAACTTCTAAATTCTCTATTAGTATTAGAAGCAAGTATAAAACTTGGAAAGTCTGGGTCATACACATACAGAGCTAAATTTTCTATATCTATCTTATGAGTCTGACACATGGTGTTTATATATAGACTATCAGGATTTGTCCTTATATATTTCCCCAACATTTCAACATATTCAAAAAGTTGTTCTTTAGATAGTCCACGTATAGAATTACTAAAAAAAGCTTGTGGTAGATAAATAGTTGCTTTAACATTTTCAAACACAACTTGTATAGAAGCAGATGATTGTTCTTTGTTAAGAACTACATTTTTAATTAAGCCAACAGTCGACAGATTCTTATTGGAATCTCTCTCTGATATTTGGTGAAGAAGAACCGATATAAACGCTGGTTCTCTTGTTTTTGTACCATTTTGATCTAATTTTTCTTTACTTACTATACTATTGGGATCATACTTTATTCTAAACCCTGTCTTGACATCTTTGGAGTTAGGATCATCTGAATCCTTTTTAGACCTAGTAGTCTTTTTCTTATCTGACTTAGCTACTTTTTTTTCCTCTGGAGGATTTAAAAAATCTCTTAGCTTTTTACCCATGTTTTTATTTCTACGAGAAATACCATCATCTGATATATTTCCATTAATCTCAATATATACAGTTTCAGGGACAACCCTAATTGAGTCATCAGCATAATCACACTCTTCATTATGTTCAAAACCTTGCGGTTTTTTCAAGTAACCGCCTTCACGAGTTCTAACATAAATTAATTTCGCATCACAATTTTCATCTGGACAAAACAAGTGGTTCACGAAATCATCATAATTATTTTGATGCGGAATCCTTTTAACTTCGATAAATCTAGATTCACCATCCTTTGAATACAAAGCTTGACTAAATTTTACCATTACATCATTCCCTATCTATAATATTTTATAGAAAAGGTCGAAATTAATTCTAGTTTTGGATACTCTAAGCAAAAAAGCTTTACATTTTCAAAAACATTTGGTAAACTTCTAAGAGTCAACATTTTAGTTAGGTAATTGATTTTTGTGTTGTGTCTGCAACTAGTTTAACTAATATCAACCACGGGGATAGACTGCAATCTATGCCCTTTTTTCTATTACTTGATAATATCACAATGTATTTATACAGTCAAATCTATAACACTATATATTGTGCCTCATTCTTTTATATAGATTGTAAACAAACTATATATTAAATACGAAAAACTAATTGTAGAACGCTACCAAATCATCTGAACATAATAATTAAAGATTATCCACCCCCTACATATAGTAGGTGAAAAAATGTACTAAGATTTCAATTGGTCTATTATCCCTTCTATATTCACTATTTTCCATTCTCCTCCCTCTATCAGCCTGTTTTCAACTTCTCCTTGTTTTTCATATATCATCCTAAAATCTAATTCTTTATTTTTGCATACACCATCAAGTCTATAAACCATAGATATATATACATGACTCACTGACGCACCTTTGTCATCTATTTTAGTTATAGAACAACTATCCAATCTGATATCCTCATATTCTTTTCTAAATAGACCAGCTTTTTCTTTCACTGAAACTTTTCCATATATATTTTCAAAATACAAACTAACTGGTGTACCAAAGTTTCCTTTTTTAATGCATTCTAAAAATTTAATAGCATTGGCTTCTGGTGTCCCATCTTTAATAGTAAAGTGCTCATAACCATTTTCAAATTTTCTTGGTTGCCATTCTTCAAGTAGCTTATCCATTTTTTGTAACTTCTTTTTATGATCAGTATATTTCCTAGCTATATCAAAAAAACTTGTTTCTCTACTTTTCTTTTTCTCTTCTAGATACTCTTCTCTTCTTTTTTCTTCACTTTCTAAAGACTGAATCCAGTCATTCACATAAAATAAAATGGCAAATGTCTTAATAGCAACTATCTTATTATTATATTTCAATTCCCTACCATGTAGTATACCGTTTCTATAAGGTAAATAAATCGGTTCTACATTAGTTTTTGTTCTATTTTTCTTTAAAATATCTACAAGAGAATTTAGTCCTGTAGAATGACCTGCAATACTATCCCATACGTCTAAATCTGTCGTATCAGCAAATAACCCTGTTGGTTTAATGTCATTAACTATACCATCAACCAACATTAACACAATTGGGATACAGCTATGATATCTTTCCTCAAAATAGTCTTTTTTAGCCAAATTTAGTAACTCAGCTCTTTCCTTGAATATAGGTCTATAAGATAACATGTTAATTAGCCATTCTAGCTTTCCTTCATAATAATTTATAAGAAGACTTTCCCCATCTATTCCCTGTTCCACACATTCTTTCATTACTTTAACATCTAAAGAATCATGCGCAATCCATCCTCTAGAAGAAAATATTTCATTAAACTTATCTGGTAATTCTTTAATTTCTATTATCCTTTTTTCTAGCAAATCAAAATCTTCATCAATTTTAATACCAAATAATGAAGAAATACTGCTTAGAAGTTTAGCTCCTTGTATACTTTCTTCTAAATCATGTATAGTTTCATTTTTAGCTATCTTATCTCCCATTCAATCACCTCGTTTCTTATTATATCATCCTTCTTTAGCCAAGGATAACCAATAGAAGCTATATGAAATATTTGTAGGTCTGTCTCATCTACAATAACTCCCACAACTATGTAGTACTTTTTAAGGATTTTCAACCAAAAACTATTTTTCATTTCATCTGTATTTGAAACATAAAAACCGTTCTACCTCAACGTTTATAAGCCTTTTTTTCATTTCGTTTCATGTATCAAAACTTATTAACCTTTTACAAAAGTCAAAAAAAGAATACCCCCAGTGAGCACTGTAGCTCATTTAAAGGATACCCTCAGTACGGTCAAATAATAACGGGGTAGGATTCTATATCCTATTCATCCAATTCCTTGTATCATTCTACCGAAGGTATGATTAGCTTGAGTTGGTTGTACTTCAATTAGAGTAAGAGTGTACCCCGTTTTCAGTGGCTCTTTTAAACTTACTGTTATCCCTTCTCCCACATTCTGCTGAACAGATAGGCTAATTGCTTCTGATATAGCTTGCTTATCATTTGGAATAGACTCATCAACATAAATAGAAAAGTAACGTAATCTATCTATACAGATATTGTGAACAGCGCTCCTAAGAAAACTGGTCAAGAGTTTGCTGATATGATGGCTCATCAGTAAAAAGCTGGTCATTTCTACTATCAAGACAAAATAAAAAAGCTAGAATCCTTATAGATTAAGGGTTCTAGCTCCTATAACAGGTTTATCCCACACTACCTTCCAGCAAAAAGTTAGCTTTTTCTGAAGGCTCTAATGGGTTCTAAATATTGGTATGACAGTATTCTTTTCTCTAGTGAATACTGTCATATCCCGTTAATTTTTGCCAATTGTAGTTAGTTTTGAGTTAGTTTCAAACTTTTTTGGCAAGAAAAAATGGATATTTTTGGGAATTTTAGTAAGAATTTGCGAGCTAGGTTAGATACTAAAAAAAACATTTCTGAATTAACTTATGCTCAAGATAACTTAGCAAGATTATCTTGAGTAATTTATTGCTGCATGCTCACTCAAAAATATCTAAAGAATTTAATAGAATATATTCTTAATTATTCCAATAGTTCCTTTGTCTTTAAATACTCAGCAATATTGTCATGATCCGGGAAAATAGTTTTTTGATTAATACCTAATCTATTTAAACTCCTAAACACTTTTTCTTTATCTGTTATAACAAATTCTACATCACTATCAACTTTTGAAAAGCCTATATAATCACTAGTTTCATTAGCTGCTCCTCTATAATGAGGCAGTTGATAAAGAAATGTTCCCTCTTGTGATTTCATACGCTCAAATTTAACAGATGGTTGAATAGAAATTAACGGAAATACAACATGCGACCCAACTTCATAAGATATAGAAAATTGATTTGAAAAACTATCTACCATATTCCTACTTTGCTGATTAATAGCCAATAAGATAATCACTGCAAGTGTATCTGACAAATATTGTTTATAATGAACTTCAAATATAGGATCTTTTCCAATCATTGAAATTGCAGTCCTAAATTTGTTACGCTCTTTATTATACTTAAAATCTATTTCGAAATATTTCAAAAAAATTTCCTCAAAATTTTGGGCATACGTCTCTAGATTTTCGTATTCTTGTGACTTAAACTCTCGTAATATTTGAGCAAAAGTCGCATCAACTTCAATTCCAATATATTTTCTTTCATACAAAACACTATTTTTTACCATAATTGATTCTAAATTTTCAATACATTTAAATAATAGTTCACGTTTAGCTTCAATGGATTGATTTTTTATTTTTACTAAAACTTGATATGTGAAGTCATTATCTAAAAAGAAAGAATTTAAAGTCATTTCTTCTTTATTTTCAAAATCAGACATATCAATGAATCTTTCTTTATTAAAAACATGAACTTTACATGTACTTTCCTGATAATTAGAAGAACATGCAAAATAGAGTGCCACCAGTGGACTAGAGGTGATATCTATTAACGAAGTTGGTAACCCATGATGTTGTGAGTATTGAAGAAAATTTTCTCTTTCAATTTCATTTAATTGATGTCCAACTTCACTATAATATTCTTTTAACGTTTTTCTATAATCGATTCTTTGTCTCATTTCAGAAAAAGGAATATTGTACTCTCTAAAAGCAGAAGCCGTTATTTCTGGAAACTTAGTACTCGATTCTCCCCTATAATAATAATTACCATCTAAAGCTTCTATATTAGAAATATAGTCTTGAATGTTATTAATGTTGATTATCGTCTTCATACAATTATCCTTTCATCAATTATTTTTTATATGTTCATGTTAACATATAATTTTATGTAATAGCCAATTAGTTAAGTATTCATTCGTTATGAATACTTATATATTCTGTCTAAATCAACCATCAATTATATTTATATTCTACCAATACTATTCAAAAAAAGATGCACCAGAAGCCTTGATATAACGGCATTCTGATTTTCTGACGAATACCAACTGACTCATCTTAAAAATGAGTATCTTTTTTCATATACCCCACTCGATGTACTGATCTCTATGTGAGAGCCAGTCTGCTAATAATTCTCACTTTATTTTTGGGAACAAGACAAAATTCACGTTACTTTCAATAAAGATGTACTTCTTAACTTGAACTATCGGATTATTCGAGGTTAGTTGATTACCAAAATAAAATACTATAATATAGCTATAAAGGAGGGATTCATTTGAAAATTAACAATCATTATGTTCCTAAAACATATCTAAAACAATGGGCTCGTGAAAATAAAATTTATGAATATAAGCTTCTAGCTCCTCATGATAAATGTCCTAAATGGAGTAATGTTTCTATCTCAAGAACTTCAAGCCTTGACTCTTTATATTTGTATTACGATGAAGGCGAAATCACCGATGAAATGGAAGATTTTTTTTCAACTGAATTTGAAATGCAATATAGCTCATTCATCGATAAAATTAACTCTTACTCTATTCTTGATGAGATTGACGAAGAATATATTTCAAAGCTAGTTGCTAGTCAATACCTCAGAACATTGAAGGGTTTTTACCGTATTCAAAAATTTGTAATAGATACATTTCCTGATATTATTGAAGATTTAACATTCTCAATGGAGCAAGAGTTTAAAACAACAGGAACTTTGCGAGTTGATAATAAATCAAAAACAGAATACAACAACTTCATTCCCTTAAAAGTTGATATTCAGAAACTTGATGAGGAAAAATCTGGTTTGATCGTACAAACAATTGCTGGTAAATCATTGTGGTTGTTTGGTATAAAACATCTCCTTACTTCCACTTATAAAGCTTTAAATAAGATTTCATGGTGTATCTATGATGCTCCTAATAACTTTGAATGGGCTACTTCTGATGACCCAGTAATTTTTCTAAACTTCTACAATAAAAAGAATTACAATTTTGATGGTGCTTGGGGTGTAAACAATACAAATATCATTTTCCCTTTATCTCCAACCAAGTTATTATTTGCAACAATTGGTCAACCTACAACTCCATACCAAAAAGCGTCTCTGACTTTTGCTGAGGAAATCCAAAGATACATTGTTGAGAATGCATATTCTAAAGTATATTCGCGAATTGCTGTAAAAAAAATCACGAAAATACGCAAACGTCGTGTAGATGAAAAAGAATTCAGAGAATTTAATGACTCATTAAAGAATTTCCATGACAATTATGTGAACGATGAAATTCCTCTTTTAAAAGACAAACTTTAGATAAATAAACTCTTATTTTTTCTTTGAAAAATTGATACATCATTCAATAAAATAAACTTTAAAAATTTGTTAGAAGACCAGATTATTGGCGAGTTTCCGATAGATCCTAAACATTTGTATTACAACATTATTTCCTATAAATACAATTAAGGCTTGAAATTTTTTGTGGATTATAATTGGTTTTAATTGAATTTCAAACTAATTAGTAAATAATTCGCGAGCTAGAATAAATACTGAAATAGTTAATTAACGTCTTCAGTTTTTTCAAAGATACAAAATTTTATCTCCCTATGTACTAAAATTATATTTTCTGAATTATGCTATACTTTAGGAGATAACTTCTAAATTTAAGGGGGAAATTTAATGCGCGATAAACCTATATCTGGAAAAAATGATAATAACTATTCCATTAAATACAATAAGCGAGCTCACTCGGATTATATAAATTTTTTCAAAGAAAATAATGATGATGTTATCTTTCTAAATGGAAAATGGGGAAGCGGAAAAACTAGTTATCTTAACATTATTCTTGAGGAAAATAAAATAGACTTTAAATTTATAAAACTCAAAAAAAAGATAATAAAAACAATAGATTTATGGAGAATAACAACTAATCAAAAAACTTCAGAAATTTGCTACAGAACACTTTTTCCGATAACTGGTTTCATCACTAAATATATTTTCTTTTTAATATTCTTATTGTTTAGCGGATTGGCTGTATATTTTTCCAATATAAAGTTTCCTATCGAATCAGCTACTAGTAGTTCTTCATCTATTACTACCACTACTTATTTTTTCTTTATTTCTGGTTTTTTATCTGGAATGACTCAAATTTTAGGACAGATTGATTATGATAGTTTATTTTTAAATCTACTAAAAATTCGCACAAAGAAATACTTTTTATGGAGAAAAAGAATAATCATTATTGACGATTTTGATCGCATTACTCCTTCTAGACAGAATGAATTATACAAAATTTTCAATTTGATAACTAACAAAAAAATAAAATTTGTATTTTTGGGTGATTACAATTCTATTCAACAAAATGAAGATAGCTACTTACAAAAAATAATTGATAGAAGAATAGAATTGCCTTATGAACTATCACCTTCAAATTTTTGGTCACTCTATTTTGAAACTATTACTAGCTCTATCGAAGAAAAAAGAGAAGATGCATTAAGTACTACTGAAACTAAAAACTTAGAAACTTTAAAAAATGAAATAATTACGGAAAATAGAACCTTAAGAGAAAAAAAATTATTTGAGAAGTACGTGAATGAAATCATATATCATGAAGATCGATACGATAAAGTTAATATAGATCAACAGTTTTTAATCATCTATCTCTACTTATTTCATAATAGTCATTATAACATCTTAGCTAACAAAATCGATAAGCTTTTAGATGCTTACCATCATACTGGCTTTAGATTAGCTATTCAAAATGATTCTGAAAAAAAGAATAGTGAATTAGAAAATATCAAAAATGAAGCTAGAAAATACTTTGGAGAAAATAGCACAACTACTATTCCGACTATTCTAATTCTAGATATCCTTTTGAGATACGATGATTTATACGGAAATACACAATATAAAAATTATAAATACAATGACTTTATTACCCAATTCCCAAATTATCTCATTAACTATGTTCCTGTAAATATTGCTGGAAAAGATATTAGAGATATGATTAATAGTTCCTCTACAAGAGAAAAAGTATTACAAAAAATCCAAGAAAACTCTAACTCAGACATATCTGATTATATTAGAAGAAATCAGAATCAATTAACTATTTCAGAAAAAAATAATTTATTTAAATTAGCTATGGACTTTGTTAGTCATCAAGATTATAAATATCCTGATGATGCAGATATAGATAAACAAGCAATTAGAAAAGAAGTTTGCATGATTATTAGTTTAGGCCTGCACTTAAACACTTACTTTGATTCTAGAAACAAAGATGAAGCTAGAGAATACTTGCAAAAACATTTTATCCATAAACTTGATGTTTCTGCTCAACTTCAATTCTATCAGTACTATCTCTATATAGAGCCAACAAATGTATTAGATTCCCAGAGAAAAGCTATTGTATCTGCCTTACAATCTGATACTATTAATGATTTAGAATATCCGGAATTTATTTTTCACTATCTATATCTAAATAATAAAAAATTTACTGATAAGCAAGTAGAGACACTAATATTGTTATCAGACCGACAGTTCTATCACTTTATTGCTAGAAACAGCTATGATCGCGGTATTAACAGAATTGAATTACGTTCAACTATCTCAGATATGCAATTAAAAAGAATACAGACAAGATATACAGATATGGATAGCTATTACAAAGATAAATTGAATATACAATTAGTCAAGGATCACTAATTAATATTGAAAGACGTTCTTATATGGACGTCTTTTTTATATAAATGAAGTTAACTTTAAGATAATGGAGATTAAAATGGTAATAAAAATAAGAAACCCTACTCTCATTTTTCAAAAATTATCAATCAACTTAAGGAGACAAAATAAATGAATACAAAAAACACCAAAGCGATTACGCTGTTTAGTTTACTAACAGTCCTAATCGCTTTTTTTATTTCCCCTATTACTACATTCGCTGCTACGGTCAATTATGAAAAAGTTGCGAACTACATTTCTACCTGGCATATTAAATCATTAGGTGGATTACATTGGACTGATGACGGCATCCATATGATTAAAGCGGATAATCAACCTGCATTTTGTATTGAACATGGAACACTTCTTACTGGTGGTTCTGGATTCACCCCATCAGAACTAACTATCGCAGAAAAAGAACGCCTTTCATTAATTGCGTATTACGGTTATCAAGTAAACCCTACTATTGATAATTATGGGATTACTCAAAACTTAGTCTGGCTTGAATTTGGCGATGAATTATTAACTACAAATATTCCCAATTTTGAGAATCGGAGAAATGAGATATTAAATCAAGTCAAAAATCATAACGTCAAACCGACTTTTAATAATCAAACAATCAATCTAAAAGTTGGTGAGTCCGTTACTTTAGAAGATAAAAACAATGTCTTATCCAAATATGTTAAGCAGCTTAGTAATTCCGCTAACCTCAAAATTGAGAAGAATGGCAATAAACTAACATTGACTGCTACCAAAGATTCTAAGGAATCTGGAACGATTAAATATGGTATTGCTGATTCAAATTCAGTGGGTCAAAGCTTTGTTTATGCTAAACCTAATGAACAAAAAGTCGCCACCTTTAAACTTTCAAATGCGGGTGAATTCAACCTGAATGTCAAAGTGAAACTAAATGGAAATATCAAAGTAAAGAAAATCGATAAAGATACAGGAAAACCTTTACCAAATGCTAAATTGAAATTTGAGTACGACAATAAAACCAAAGAAGTGATGACAGATTCTAACGGACTTGCACAAATAAATGATATTACTCAAGGTACAACCGTAACAATTAGCGAAGTGACTGCACCAGATGGTTTCTTTAATCAAGGTGAACTAAAAAAAGTAGTAGTAGAACCAAATAAAACCATTGAAGTAACTTTAGATAATAAACCTCAAAAAGGACAACTTTCCCTCATAAAAAAAGGAAAAGTACCTGTAGGTCTTGAAAAGAAAGAAACTGAATATGGTGATTTATATGAATTCAAATTTGATTACAGACCTCTTGCAGGTGTAACTTACGAAATTCAAGCGACAGAAGATATCAAAGTTGGAAGCACAACTCATGCTAAAAAGGGCGATACTGTGGCTACTGTTGTAACAGGTGATGATGGAGAATTAATTGACATGCCTCTTCTCTACCTTGGTAAATACCAAGCTATTGAAAAATCTTCACCTGATGGATTCATTATTGATTCCACTCCGATTCCTTTTGAATTCACTTATCAAGGACAAACCATTGAATTAGTCTCTGAATCCTTATCCGCTACCAATGAATTTCAAAAAATAAAATTAACACTTCATAAATCTGAAGAAGTCATCAAAGAATGGAAAGATAACCTCCCTATTCTTGATGTTCAAGAAGCAAATGATAAAGTATTTGGTTTGTACACAGATCAATCAATGGCGTTTGCTGATCAAGAAATCCCTCAAGACTCTTTAATTAATTATGGAACGGTCAAAGAAGGTCTTTTAACCCTGGATGAGCTTCAGTATCCAGAAGGTAACTATTACTTCAAAGAGCTAGATTCAGGTACGGATCACGACTTAAATCCCAATAAGTACCCTTTTAGCTTTAAAGCTGAAGATAATGATTCACTGAAAGAAATTACAATCTATGAGTCTCCTACCGAAGAAGGTTCTGATATTTCTATCTTGAACAAATTACATTTTAATGAATTCCGTATCAAAAAAAACAATGAGCAAGCAACATTGAAAAATAAAAACGGGTATGAATTTAATTATGACGGTCTAGGAACAGGTGCTGAATTTACACTTGAAGATGAAGATGGAAAAGTTTTGCAAACCGTTTCGATCGACAAAGAATCCATAGGTACTTTTTCAAATGTTCCTGTAGGGACGTTCTATCTGAAAGAAAAGTTCCCTTCTTCTGATCATTACCTCCCCCTTGATTCTATTATTCAAATAACTTCTACTAAAGAAGGTATTAAAGCAACCGATTCTGACGGAAAAGTGATAGGGGAACAGCTTTCCGAAAATGAAGAAACTCCTATTCTATTAGAAATAAAAAATGACTTAATAAAAGGAAGTGCTGAATTAACGAAGAAAGATGTTTCTACTGGTGATGTTCTTCCAAACACCGATATTAGAATTCTTGATGAAGATAAAAACTGTATTATTGAAGGAAAAACGGATGAAAAAGGAAACTTTACCTTTAAAGATTTGCCAAAAGGAATCTATTATTTCCAAGAATTCGGTGCTCCACAGGGCTACCAATTAGATGAAACACCCATAAAATTTGAAATCAAAGAACATGGAAAGGTGGTGAAATGCAAAATGACAAATCAAAGAACAGAATCGAATCCATTGCCACAAACAGGAGAAACGCATAGTCCTCTTCTACTTGGCATTGGGATTGCCTTGTCTCTGAGCGCATTAACTTTTATTGGCGTAAAGAAAGTAAAAAAATCAAAAGAAACTAACGACTAAACACAAGAATCTACTTTTTTAAAAGATTCTTGTGTTTTTATATCTTCTAGGAGGGTTAATATGAATCCCATTCGCTCGCCAACAAATAGACCATGCAAGTCAAACGAATTTAACTCAACTAAAAGAAAGAGGTAATTAAATATGAAATTAAAACACATTATCCCCAATATGGAAAAAACATTTGGTCAGCTAGAATATGCGGGTGAAGGAACAGTTGAACAAAGAAGAATCAATGGAAAACCGACTGTACTCTCTCGCAGTTATAATCTTTATTCAACAATTCAACGCGCAGATGATATTGAAGTCATTTTACCTGCCGATGCTGGTGAAAAGCATTTTGAAGTAGACGATAAAGTGAAACTTGTGAATCCCAAAATAACAGCTGAAGGATACAAAATTGGAACGAGAGGATTCACAAATTACATCATGCACGCTGATGATATTGTGAAATTATAGGAGGAAAAAAATTATGAGATTAGCTGAAGGAATTGTCATTGAAAAAGAAGAAACATTTGGTACGTTAAAATTTTCGGCATTGCGTCGAGAAGTTCGGATCCAAAATGAAGATGGAACAGCTTCAAACGATATCAAAGAACGCACTTACGATTTAAAATCAACCGGTCAAGGTCGTATGATTCAAGTAAGCATCCCTGCTTCCGTTCCACTAAAAGAATTTGAATATAATGCAGAAGTGGAATTAATGAATCCAATTGCAGATACAGTCGCTAATGCCACTTATCAAGGTGCAGATGTAGATTGGTATATTAAAGCTGATGATATTAAACTAAAGGAAAAAGTGCAAATGTCAAGAAAAGAACCTACTAACGGGAAATAGGAAGTATGTTAGATGATCTCTAAATCACTCGTGATAGAGCCTATCCCTAGAGAACAGGCAATAACTTTTATTCGGAACTACCACTATTCAAAAGTGATTCCTAGATTGTGCAAATACTTTCTAGGAATCTATTGTGAAAGGGAATTGTTAGGTGTAATAGAGCTTGGTTGGGGAACTCAGCCACTACAAACGATTCGAAAACTTTTTCCTAAACAGAATTTAGTTACAAATGATTATTTAGAAATTGGGAAAATGTGTTTTTTACCCAAAATGAATCAAACGAACTACTTTGGAAGTCTTGCTCTTTCCACTCTTGTTAAGTGGCTTAAAGAGAATACAGACTGCCTCTTTTTATATACGTTAGCTGATGGGATTGAAGGAAAATGTGGCTATGTTTATCAAGCTGCTAATTTTTATTATGGCGGTTACTTCAAGACAAGTGTTTATCGTCATAGTATAACTTCCGAAAAAATCCATCCTCGAAGTGCGCGAATTTTGTTAGAAGAAAACGCCCAGTTTGATGGTGTATCTAAAAGAAATTGGTTAACTCACGATTTTTGTGAATATAAAGGCATTGAAAAGATTAATGGCCGTATGTTTCGTTATCTTTATCCTTTAACAAAGGATGCTGAAAAACTCCTGAAATGCTCACCAAAATATATAAGAGGCAATTACCCAAAAGAAAATGAACTTCGATTTGAAAAGCGAATTGCTTATCGAAAATACGAAAGAATTCCCCAACCATCTTTTGATAAAAATTGTCATGCATATACCTCACAAAAGTTTACTCTTTAATGAAAGGAGACTCTCAAAATGAACTGAACTTATCGTGGAAAACGAATTAGACCGAATGATAAAAATCTCCTTTATTATTTCACACTTGCTACACTACTACCTCTTTACCTCTCTATTATTTTGTTGTTTTACCATAAACAACTTCTTCAAATAAACTGGAAAAATGTAAAGCTTATAGATGCAAACATCCAATTAAATATCCCCTATATAATGAGCAGTCTCTTCACTGCTCTTTTTGTTTGCCTTTTAGCAACTTATCTTTACTATTACTGCCGAATTGACCATATTAAACAATTGCATCACCGTCAAAAACTAGCTCGAATGATTCTAGAGAATGGCTGGTATGAATCCGAACAAATACAAGCAGATAGCTTTTTTAAAGACTTAGGTAGTAGTAAAACGAAAGAAAAAATCCGCTATTTCCCAAAAATTTATTATCGTTTAAAAGATGGATTGATTCATATTCAGGTAGAGATCACAATGGGCAAATACCAAGAACAACTTTTACGATTGGAAAACAAATTGGAAACAGGATTGTATTGTGAACTTACGGATAAAATTCTTAAAGACTCTTATGTGGAATACATCCTTCTTTACGATACGATTAACAGTCGGATTACCATTGATGATGTTAAAGCACAAAATGGACAACTAAAATTAATGGATAAGGTTTGGTGGTCTTATGACTCCCTGCCCCATATGTTAATTGCTGGCGGAACTGGTGGAGGAAAAACTTATTTTATCCTAACGATTATTGAAGCCCTTCTTCAAACCAATGCCACTATTTATGTGCTTGATCCAAAGAATGCTGACTTGGCTGACTTAGAAACGGTTATGCCAAATGTCTATTATAAGAAAGAAGACATGATCGACTGCTTAAACCAATTTTATGATGAAATGATACTACGAAATGAAACAATGAAATTAATGGATGGATATAAAACTGGTAAAAATTATGCCTATTTAAATTTACCTGCTCACTTTTTAGTTTTTGATGAGTATACTTCTTTCATGGAAATGATTGGACGTGACAGTATCGAAGTGATGAGTAAACTTAAAAAAATTGTGATGCTAGGTCGGCAATCTGGCTTCTTCTTGATTTTGGCTTGTCAGAGACCTGATGCAAAATATTTAGGTGATGGTATTCGTGATAATTTTAATTTTCGAGTAGCTCTAGGAAGAATGTCAGAGCTTGGCTATAACATGATGTTTGGTGAAAATGATAAAGACTTCTTCTTAAAACCTATTAAAGGTCGTGGCTATGTGGATGTTGGAATAAGTGTCATTAGTGAGTTTTATACCCCTCTTGTTCCAAAAGAGCACGACTTTTTAGAAGCTATTCAAGAGCTCAATCAACAAAAGCAGGCTGTGGCTGCATCGTGCGAAGCGAAAGATGCAGATACAGCCTAGCTTGTTGTTGGTGTGGCGCAAGCCACACCAACAGGCTCAGCCCCCCTATACCTAACAGGGGGGCACAAAAGCAACTGGAAACAGTTCCTAAAATATCTTAAAGCCCTTACTCACAAGGCTTTTGAAAATACTATGCAGATGTAAACTAAGCACCAAAAGTTTACATCTGTATTTTTTATTGGAGGTTTGCGATTGAACACAAATGAAACTTGGAGAAAAGAACTAAAAAACAAACGGTTAACTTATGGTCTCTCACAAAACAAGCTTGCCCTAGCCTCTGGCATTACTCGTTCCTATATAAGTGACATAGAAACTGGAAAAGCAATACCTACACTTAAATTAAAAGAGATCTTAAACAGCGCTTTAGAACGTTTTAATCCAGCTAATCCTTTAGAGATGCTTTTCGATTATGTCCGAATTCGATTTCCCACCGACAAGGTGGATCATGTGATTGAACATATTTTACGAATCAACATAGATTATATGCTTCATGAAGATTTTGCATTTTACGGTTACCAAGAACATTTTCGTTTTGGTGATATTGTTGTCATGATTTCTTATGATATTACCAAAGGCACACTACTTGAACTCAAAGGAAAAGGCTGTCGTCAATTCGAAAGCTTTTTATTGGCTCAACATCGTAGTTGGTTTGATTTTTTTCGGACATGCTTAGAAGAAAACGCCGTCTTCAAACGACTGGATTTAGCAATTAATGATAAAGTTGGCATCTTAGATATTCCTGAACTAACCCGAAAATGTAAACAAGAAGAATGTATTTCAGTTTTTCGAAGCTTTAAAAATTATCGTTCTGGAGAATTAGTTCATCGTGAAGAAAAAGCAGATATGGGAAACACCTTATATATAGGCTCACTGAAAAGTGAAGTCTATTTTTGTATTTACGAAAAAGACTATGAACAATACGTCAAAAACGCTGTCCCTATTGAAGAAGCAGCTATCAAAAATCGTTTTGAAATTCGTTTAAAAAATGACAGAGCCAGTCATGCCGTTCAGGATTTACTAGCTTTTAACAATGCTGAAAAGACAGCCTTTGATATCATTAACCGCTATATACGTTTTGTAGATAAAGACGAAACAAAACGCCGGACAGATTGGGAAACCAACGAACATTGGGAATGGTTTATAGGCAAAGATCGTGGTGCACTAAGATTAACAACCAAACCTGAACCCTACTCATTTGAGCGAACATTAAATTGGCTACGTCATCAAGTTGCGCCAACTTTAAAAGTAGCAAAAATGTTGGATACCTTAAATAACACAGATATTGTGGATGAACTTATTCGTGAGGCTCGTTTAAATGAGCGACATGAAAAAATAATAGAACAACAATCTTATAGTACGGAGGACGTCATTTTATGAATCGTCTAACGAAAGAATTAAAAATGCTCGGATTTTTTTGTTTCAAAGAAAATGAATTGTATATGTTAGATACAGGAAAATATACTTCTTTAATCATTGAAGGTTACAAGAAACCAAATGATATTTATTATCGATACACCTTTTACAAACAAACTTTTCATAAGTATCACTCTAATATTGTCACAACTTATGGAAAATATTTAACTCCTGCGAAATTACTAGAGCGTGTTCGCATCTATTTATCGAACAGAACAAATTATTTAAATGGAAGGAGCAAAACATCATTATGAACTTTGGACAAAATTTATATACCTGGTTTCTATCCAATGCGCAATCGCTCGTTTTAATGGCCATTGTTGTGATTGGGATTTATTTAGGCTTTAAACGTGAATTTTCAAAACTCATTGGCTTTTTAATCATTGCATTGATTGCAGTTGGATTAGTTTTTAATGCCGGTGGCGTCAAGGATGTTTTATTGAATATTTTTAATAAGATCATTGGTGCTTAATGAAATGAAACAGGGAGTTGAATTTTAGGTAATTCAAAAGGTAGAAACTGTTGGATTTCTTCTTTAGTAACAT
Source organism: Enterococcus sp. AZ050 (assembly GCF_051715085.1). Taxonomy (NCBI): domain Bacteria; kingdom Bacillati; phylum Bacillota; class Bacilli; order Lactobacillales; family Enterococcaceae; genus Enterococcus; species Enterococcus sp. AZ050. Next base: position 908,701 of record NZ_JBIOTC010000001.1, read on the forward strand.
CTCGATAAAAATACAAATTTTCAGGAGAAACAATCATTTGAAAATCGATAAACTCAAATTCAATTTCTCCTGAAACATAAATAATTTTCCCAACATTGTCTTTGTAGGAAAATTCTAAAAACTCCGTTCCAACAAGCGAAGAAATATGCTGTTTGAATTCATTAGTGTAGTTTTCCTGATTTTCCCAATTAGTCCAATTGATTATTTTTTTAAGTTGAATAACAACTTTAGGATGCCCTTCTGATGAATAGACTGCTGGCTTACCACTATTGTTAAAAAAACAATAGACAAATTCACATTCTATATGTAGAAACTGATTGTCTAAAAAGCATTTTGTAATTGGTGTATCAGTAAAAACGAAAAATTTATCATGATTATAAACAAGTTTTGTCATAGTAAGCTCCTCAGAAAATAATTAGTCATTAAACCATTGTCGATGCATGAAATTCAAAAAGTCGGTTGTTAAATGATATTGTTCATTCTTGGGTATTACAGAATCTATCTGACAATATGGACACACCGCTGTTTGATCTAGTGCGTCATTGATCCATTCTTTTATATCAGCATATGGAAAAATGGCACAACAATAGAAACAGCCACATAAACCTGCTGATTCTAAAATAAATCTATTATTTATGCTCAAAGTGCGAGCTACTTTTGATTGTTTAAGTATTAGTTGTTTATTCATTTCGATTTCAATCCTTGTCAGTTAACTATTGGTTATTAATGACGTTTAAATAAATTATTTTAAATAGTTACAAATAGTATATCATTCCAAAAGGCATTTTCAAAAACGTTTCATAAAAAGAAAGGTGTTGATTCACATGGAAATGCAAGTTTATATTGCCAATCTTGGCAAATACAATGAGGGTGAACTGGTCGGTGACTGGTTCACGCCTCCTATTGATTTCGATGCAGTCAAAGAACAAATTGGATTAAACGATGAATATGAAGAATATGCCATCCACGATTATGAGCTTCCATTTGATGTTGGTGAATACACATCAATATCAGAAATCAATCGGAAATGCGCATTAATTGAAGAACTAGAAGGAACAGAATTTTATGACAACATCTCAGAATTTATGAATTACTGGTTTAATGATATTGAAGAACTAATAGAAAATAAAGATGATATTATTTGTTATCCAGATTGTGATGATATGGAGGATGTGGCTCGTTACTATGTAGAAGAAACTGGAAGTCTTGGAGAAGTTCCCAGTAATCTTCAAAACTACATTGATTATCAAGCACTTGGTAGAGATATGGAACTTGAAGGAAGTTTTTTGATTACTTCTCATGGAGTATTTGAATACATCAATTAATAGTTTATTTCTCAAAAATTTGTCGTATGTCATTAAATGTAGAATACATTATTGAATTTCTTTTCCACCATGCTATAAGTCTTGTTTTTCTGGAAATATCAGGAATTTTTATAGCAGCTTCATTTTCCATAATTATTTCTAAAGTTATATTATTGTTTAACAGAAGATTTTCATACTCTTCACCACCATAGAAAGAACATTCAATCAAAATACTATAGGATGGATGTTCTTTTTTTATTAATTCTCTATATATCGATTTAGCTTTTAATTTATTTTTTCGGATTCTATGGTTAATTATCAGTCCCCCAATAATGTAAGAAATTGTTAAGGCAGTTATTATCAGACTTGTTATTGAGGCTAACAAATTTGCCCCTTCTTTTAATAAAAAATGATTGATAATATCTATTAATTCTTTATTATCTAAGATGATACTTTTTAGACCCTCAGAAATATCTGTAGTTTCTTTTACAGCTTCAACAGTTAATAAATAATGCTCATTTTGAAAATAACTTGTGAAAAAGAACTGTAATATTTGACTGAAAAAGGAAGCTAAAATTGTAGTGAATGAACTAATCAAAATAGTCTTGCTATTTAACTTTCTTAGAATATGAGCTGGAAACGCATAAGTTAATATAAAATATAATATGATTGTAGTCATTAAATATCCTGCCAACCGAGCAAAGTCTGGTAAAAAGGAAACTAACGGGTCTAGAAATGAAAAATAGATAATGGCACTAATCATTGGTATAGCAACATAAATAGTTGTTGTATATTTGTAAACTATGCTAGCTAGGATACCTCCGTAGCCAACAAGGGTTATTAAACTAATTACGATTGCAGTTATTAGATTTAATATCGGTGACTCTCCTAGAAAGTGACGAATAAGACTACTTATAGCCATAATGTTTACTACTGCAATAAGGAATGTTCCCATTGTCATGTCACGAAAAAGGCTAAAGATATTTCTTCTTTTTTCTAAATCAATAATTTTATTGTCATCTGTAATTCGATAATAATCTAAATTTTTAAGTTTTTTTCGTTCTGTAAAAAATATTTTAGTATTTTTTACAATAATGTTTCGATTTATCCAAACAATCCATATACTAATTAGTAAAACATAAAGACTAGTTGCGATGTATAATTTTTTTGATAACAGTATTAGTGGTATGTAGAGCAGTATCAATAATATTAGCATTCCTAATAACGAGTAATTATTTTTATCAGTTCCTTTATTTCCCAAAAAATCCCCTCCTATAAGCTCTATTATCTATAAAGAATAACAAAAAGTAAATATATAATTACCAAAGAGTCTCACTATTAAAATGAGTGACTCTTTTTTGTTTTAAGAAAGGACGTGATGTAGTGAAAAAAATAAAAAGCTATACTAGCATCTGGAATGTAGAAAAAGTTATCTATGCTATCAACGACTTACAACTTCCCTTCCCTATTACCTTTTCTCAAATGACATGGTTTGTGGTATCCATTCTTTTTGTCATTCTATTTAGCCACATACCACCTCTCTCATTCATTGATGGGGCGTTTCTAAAATATCTTGGGTTACCCCTTGCCGTCACTTGGTTTATGAGTCAAAAAACATTTGACGGAAAAAAACCGTATGGATTCTTAAAATCTATCCTCTCTTATTTTTTCCGTTCTAAACTAACTTATGCCTACAAGCCCATAAAATTGAAGTCTCAAAAACTAAATGAATCCATTACAATTGTAAGGAGTGAACTTTATGAAGTTTCCGATTAAATATATTGAAAATAACCTGGTGTTCAATCATGATGGTGAATGCTTTTCTTACTATGAATTGATACCCTATAACTATAGTTTTCTGAGTCCAGAAGAAAAGTTCCAAGTACATGACAGCTTCCGTCAATTGATTGCTCAAAATCGGGATGGAAAAATTCATGCCTTGCAACTTAGTACCGAATCCAGTATTCGAGCCGCACAGGAGCGATCTAAAAATGAAATCACTGGTAAATTAAAAGAAGTCGCCACTAAAAAAATAGACGAACAAACCGATGCGTTAGTTGAAATGATTGGAGACAATCAAGTTGACTATCGCTTTTTTATTGGCTTTAAATTATCTCTAAATGATCAAGAAGTGACAATTAAGAATGTATCCAACGAATTTTGGATTTCTTTACAAGATTTTTTTCATGATGTGAACCATAAGCTTATGGGAGATTTTGTCTCTATGAGTAATGATGAGATTGATCGTTTTTCAAAAATGGAACACCTTCTTGAAAATAAAATCTCAAAACGCTTTAAGATTCGTCGCGCATCTAAAGATGATTTTGGCTATATCATTGAACACATTTATGGACAAACGGGAACCCCCTATGAAGAATACTCTTATCACCTACCAACTAAAAAACTAAAAAAAGAAACCTTAGTAAAACGGTATGACCTTTTAAAACCGACCCGTTGCTTGATCGAAGAAAATCAGCGTTATTTGAAAATTGAAAACGAAGATGAGACAACATACGCTGCTTATTTTACAATCAATTCTGTTATTGGTGAATTAGGTTTTCCAAATAGCGAAATCTTTTATTACCAGCAACAACAATTCTCCTTCCCTATTGATACTTCTATGAACGTAGAAATCGTTACGAACAAAAAAGCCCTCTCTACCGTTAGAAATAAAAAGAAAGAACTTAAAGATTTAGACAATCATGCCTTTGAAAGTAATAATGAGACAAGCTCGAACGTTGTAGATGCATTAGACTCAGTAGATGAACTTGAAAGTACCTTAGATCAAACAAAAGAGTCTATGTACAAACTAAGCTATGTTATACGTGTCTCTGCAAGTGATCCAGATGAATTAAAACGTCGTTGCAATGAAGTCAAAGATTTCTATGATGATTTTAGTATCAAATTGGTGCGACCTTTTGGCGATATGCTTGGGTTACATGGTGAATTTATTCCAGCTTCTAAACGATATATAAACGACTATATCCAATATGTCACCTCTGATTTCCTTGCTGGATTAGGTTTTGGTGCGACTCAAATGCTAGGAGAAACAGAAGGTATCTATGTAGGATACAACTTAGATACCGGAAGAAACGTTTATCTAAAACCTAGTTTAGCCAGTCAAGGTGTAAAAGGCTCTGTTACGAATGCCTTGGCTTCTGCATTCATTGGCTCTTTGGGTGGTGGGAAATCCTTTAGTAATAACATGCTCGTTTACTATGCTGTTTTATTTGGTGGGCAAGCCGTTATCGTTGATCCAAAAGCAGAACGAGGCAACTGGAAAGAAACGTTACCAGATATTGCGCACGAAATTAATATTGTGAACCTTACAAGCGAAGAGACCAATAAAGGATTACTTGATCCTTATGTCATTTTAAAACGACCTAAAGATAGTGAAAGCCTAGCGATTGATATTTTGACGTCCTTAACAGGAATATCCAGTCGGGATGGTGAAAAATTCCCAGTCTTACGAAAAGCCATTCGTCGTGTTACCAAAAGTAAAACGCGTGGTCTTTTACTTGTTCTGGATGAACTACGAAAAGAAGATACGGTTATCAGTAACCATATAGCCGATCACATTGAATCTTTTACCGACTACGATTTTGCCCACTTATTGTTTAGTGACGGAACTGTTGAACAGTCTATTAGTTTAGATAAGCAGCTCAATATTATTCAAGTTGCCGATTTAGTTCTTCCTGATGCTATAACTGGGTTTGAAGAATATACGACGATGGAATTACTAAGTGTTGCCATGCTAATTGTTATTAGTACCTTTGCTTTAGATTTCATTCACTCTGACAGATCTATCTTTAAAATTGTTGACCTAGATGAAGCTTGGAGTTTCCTTCAAGTAGCTCAAGGAAAGACCCTTTCTATGAAGCTAGTCCGTGCTGGACGAGCTATGAATGCAGGGGTCTATTTTGTTACGCAAAATGCGGATGACTTACTAGATGAAAAACTAAAAAATAATCTTGGGTTGAAATTTGCTTTCCGTTCTACGGATATTCATGAAATTAAAAAGACATTGGAATTTTTTGGCATTGATAAAGAAGATGAAGGCAATCAAAAACGATTAAGAGATTTAGAAAATGGTCAATGTCTCCTTTCAGATTTATATGGACGTGTAGGTGTGATTCAATTTCATCCCATTTTTGAAGAGTTGCTTCATGCTTTTGATACAAGACCGCCTGTGAGAAAAGAGGTGTCCTAATGAAACACAAATGGCCTTTAAAGAAAATTATTTTATCTCTACTTCTACTGGTTGGGATTATTTTACTTTCGCTAATTTTGCTAGGAACCTTTGTAGAAGCTGCTGGACTAGTAGACGATACCATTAATTCCAGTAATGTGTATTCAAAATACCCGCTTGATAATTACCAACTAGATTTCTATGTCGATAATTCATGGGGCTGGTTGCCTTGGAACTGGGGTGATGGGATTGGAAAACAAGTCACGTATGGTCTTTATGCCATTACCAATTTCATTTGGACCATTTCTCTTTACCTTTCAAATGCGACAGGTTACTTGATTCAAGAAGCCTACAAGTTAGATTTCATTTCTCAAACAACCGATGCAATTGGTCAAAGCATGCAAACCATTGCAGGAATTACGAAACATGGCTTTTCTAGTTCTGGATTCTATGTAGGCTTTCTATTGATTCTAGTTTTAGTTTTGGGTATCTATGTCGCTTATACGGGATTATTAAAACGTGAAACTACCAAGGCTGTTCAAGCTGTCATCAACTTTTTCGTAGTCTTTATTTTATCTGCTTCTTTTATTGCTTATGCACCTGATTACATTCAAAAGATTAATGAATTCTCTACCGATGTAAGCAAAGCAAGCTTAGATATTGGCACAAAGATTATTTTACCTAATTCTGATTCTAAAGGAAAAGACAGTGTGGACTTAATACGAGATAGCCTATTTTCTATCCAAGTACAACAGCCTTGGCTTCTTTTACAATACGATGATTCTGATATTGAATCTTTAGGAGAATCTCGTGTTGAGAAACTTCTTTCCGTTAGTCCAACACTTAATGACGGAAAAGACAGAGAAACGACTGTTAAAGATGAGATTGAGAATAAGAAAAACAACAATTTGAGTATCACCAAAGCCATTAATCGACTGGGGACGGTCTTCTTCTTATTTTTCTTTAACATCGGCATTTCTATTTTTATCTTTCTGCTCACAGGGATCATGATTTTCTCTCAAGTCCTCTTCATTGTCTATGCCATGTTTTTACCAATTAGTTTTCTGCTAAGTATGATTCCTAGTTTTCAAAGTACCAGTAAAAGGGCTGTTATGAAACTCTTTAATGTCATCATGACTCGAGCAGGTATTACAATGATTATTACTGTTGCTTTTAGCATTTCTACGATGTTGTATTCATTGTCCGCCAGTTCGCCCTTCTTTATGACGGCATTCTTACAGATTGTGACGTTCGCTGGTATCTATTTAAAATTGGGCGACTTAATGAGTCTGTTTGCATTACAAAGTAATGATTCTCAAGGTGTTGGAAAACAAATTTTCCGTAAACCTAAACGCTTAGTCAATCGCCAAACAAGAAAAATCCAACGGCAACTCAGTAAAAGTCTGACTCCAGAAAGTTCCCCTTCTAAAAAGAAAGCAGCAGCTAATAACAAATCCGTACCTCAAACTCACGACAGACAGAATACTGTTCCTTCACCTATTAAACCGAAGCAAACATTATCAGAACGACTCGGAAAAACAACAGGCAATGTGTTAGATATAAAACGACGAGCAAGTGATAAAACCAAACTACTAAAAGAACAAACAAAAGATTTACCTACACAAGCTAAATATGCGATTCATAAAAAGAAAGTCAACTTAAAAGAAGGCATTCAAAACTTTTCTGATACAACTAAAAATACACCACAAAAAAATCAAGCCGAACGACTGAAAAAACAACGTCAGCATAAACAAACAATTGCACAAAAACGATTAGAAATGGAACAAGCAAAAACAAGACGTAAAACTAGTTCACCTAAAACTCAAAATAAAACAAATTCAAAAACTCCAGATCATCAACGTCCGCTTACAAAATATACTATCAAGCCTTATTCAAAATCTGAAATAATGAATGCATCGACTACACCAATCAATCGTGAAAATAAACCAGTTAAAAATAAGAATCCTCACCCTAAACAATCAAAAGATAATCAAGCCCCTAGGAACACGACACAGGAAAGAAGGCAACCTAAAAATCGAGGTTCTAAAAAATGAAGCTAATAAAACTAAAGTTTACTCTACTATTTGGTAGTTTATTTATGATCCTATTTGGCTTAATTTTCTGCGTCATCCTTTTTTTCTCAGTTGATGACAGTAGTGCTCAAGACTCTTCTGATATAGGTGGATTGTCTGTTTCAAAGGAAGTTCTTTCTCATAAGAATACCGTTGAGAAATACTGCAAGGAATATGATATTTCAAAATATGTTCGCTATATTCTTGCGATTATGCAGGTTGAATCTGCTGGGAAAGGGCAAGATGTGATGCAAAGTAGTGAGTCTCTAGGACTTCCTCCAAATACTTTATCAACTGAAGAATCAATTAGACAAGGCTGTAAGTACTTTAGCGAACTTTTGAAATCTTCCAATGACTTAGGCTGCGATGTTAATTCAGTCATTCAATCCTATAATTATGGCGGTGGTTTTCTTGAATACATTGCTTCTCACGGAAAGAAATATTCTTATGAGCTAGCAGAAACCTTCTCAAAGGAAAAATCAGACGGTACTAAAGTGAGTTATCCCAATCCAATTGCCATACCTATTAATGGTGGGTGGCGATACAACTACGGAAATCAATTTTATGTAAAATTAGTTTCTCAATATCTAACAGTGACTGAATTTGATAATAAAACTGTCCAAGCAATCATGGATGAAGCGTTGAAATATCAGGGCTATCCTTACGTCTTTGGAGGTACTAGTCCTGAGACAAGTTTTGACTGTAGTGGGTTAACGTTATGGTGTTTTGGAAAAGCTGGCATAATCCTTCCAAGAATCGCTCAAGCACAGTATGACGCTACACAACATATTCCATTAACTGAAGCAAAAGCTGGGGACTTAGTTTTCTTCCACTCAACCTACGATACATCGGACTATGTTACACATGTTGGCATCGTCGTATCTCCAACACAAATGTATCACGCAGGAGATCCCATTGGTTATGGTGACCTTACCTCAACTTATTGGCAACAACACCTAATTGGTGCAGGGCGAATTATTACTAAATAAGAGAAAGGAATCACATTCATGAAAATCAAACTAGAGAGAAAAGAAAAAAGAAACAAAGTCAAAAAAATTCCTACAATAAAAGTAGGAACACACAAAAAAACGACAACGGTACTATGGGTTTTACTGCTAGCAAGTATTACTTTTGGTGTGTATAAAAACTTTACAACTATCGATCAACATACGACTCATGAAAAAGAAATCATTGAACAACGAGTCATTGATACAAATAAAATCGAAAGCTTCAGTCGAAACTTCATTACGGTTTTCTATTCTTGGGAGCATAATCAAAAAGCATTAGATCAACGAACTGAAAAATTAAAAGATTATCTTACAGAAGATTTACAAATCCTAAATGCAGATATGGTGAGGACTGATATTCCTACAAATTCTACAGTTGAATCCATTCAGTTTTGGGATATTAAGCCAGTCGATAGAAACAACTTTGAGGTTTTATTTACTGTTAACCAAGATATTACCGAACAAAAAAAGAAACAAACCACTCACTCTGCCTATACTCTTACTATCTATGTGGACGATGAAGAAAATATGGTTATTATAAAAAATCCAACGATAAGTAGTATACCTACTAAATCAAAGTACAAGCCAAAAGTTAGCGATATAGACGGAACCATAGACGCCAAAACTACAGAGGAAATTGATTCATTCTTAAAAACATTTTTTAAACTTTACCCCAAAGCTAATGAAAAAGAACTATCTTACTACGTTAATAATCAAGCTTTAAAACCTATTAATAGAGAATATCAATTTTTGGAACTAGCTTCTTCCAATTATTCATTAAAAAATGATCAAGTCATTGCACAAGTATCGGTGACATACCTTGATCCAATAACTAAAGCTATTCAAACTTCTCAATATAATTTAACTCTACAAAAAGAAGATAACTGGATGATTTTAAACTAATACAATAAAAGAAATCTAACGAGAATTATTCGTTAGATTTCTTTTATTGTTGCTGTACTTATTTGTAAAAATTCCAGATTTTTTTACTCACTAATTTTCATCTTCTTAGATATATAACTTGAACTATTTAACATGAGCATCTGCCCTTATACTTGCTCATATTCAAGTATATAAAATTCATCTCATAGGTCCTAAATTTTCTTTCTTTAATAATTCAAATATTTCACGATCTTTAGATGTCGGAATTTCTTCTTGAGGACCTCTAAATACTTCAATTTCCCGTTCAACTGTATATTTAGGTGAAATAGAATACCAGTCATTTTTTTGATTGTGAATTTCATGGTAAATACTAATACATCTTTCATGTATTTCTAGACAACATTTTTTGTATTTTTTTTCGCTTCCACAAAGACATAAATCATTTCGTTTAACTTTTCCTTCATACAAGCTTCTATACTCACTAAAAATAGACAAATATTCTTTACTAAATTTTTCTTCTGATTTATAAAATTCTATTTCCTTTTTAATTGTATTTATAGATACGTCTCCACCTTGATATACCATAATGCTCCGTTCAGGACTTTTCATGCCTTGACCTTCAGATTTATTTTGTTTCAAAGGAACTTCTTTCATACAAACTGACTTGGAATACGAATTTTTTAAAATAGCTACATTTATTTCATTTGTTTGCTCTTCTGTAAGGAAACAATATGATTTAAATTTGACATACTTAGGTTTATTACCATGGTAAAAACATAAATAAAATTTTGAAGATATTGGTATTAAAATCATCGTGTCCTTAAAACCAATCTGACGATTAGACATATTGGAAAACTTATTCTTAAACTTTAAAGATACTGTGCTAAAAAATTGATCACTCATACAAAACATTTCAGCTTCATCAACAAGAATTGATAATTCATACCCCTTTAGAATGGTATTTGCAAGCTTAGCTGGATATACGTTACCAACTATATTTTCTAAAAGCCGTTCGACTCTTTCATTTTTTGGATTATCACTATATGTTGCGTACTCTTCCAGTAATGCACCACTGCGTAAATATAGCAATACATAAAACATCATTAACTTATTAATTTCCTCTTCTGGTAATTCTTGACTGATTAAGTAATTCTCTTCCAATACTTTGACTAATTTATCATGATAAGGAATAAATGCACTCTCAATACGTGCAAAAGAATTCTCAATAGTATTTTGGGGTAATTTTTCATGCTCATAAACAAAGTTCTGACACATAGTATCTCTAATTTCTTTTTTACTTAGATAAGAGTTATTGTACAGTTCAAAAACTTTTTTTCTATTATCAGAAAAATGTTTCAATACACCTTGTGGGATGTAGTGTTGTTTTTTTGTTACTTGCATTTTTTCCACCTTCCTGATAATTTTAAATACTCTTTACCAATCATATTTATCACATATTAATCAAAGTACCTCTCATCAATACTACTTACAGCCTTAGAACTCCATTCATAGCTATCACTTAAGCGCTTCAGAATCGAAGAAGTTTCTGGATAATCAATTTTTATTATTTTAGCATCATTCTTGTATTTTTCTGCCATATGTTTTTCATGATTACTACTACTCCCCCAAAATACTTTAGCCCCCTCATGATTACTTTTTCCTACAACAAAGTTAGGGATAAGGTATTCTGAAACATAAGATTCATAAGCATTTTCTTCAAAAAAATCTCTTATAATTTCATGAGGGAAAATACCATCTTCACCATTGGGTGAGTGGCTTAAAAAAGTTCCTAAAGACAATGATACTGCTTTTTCGTATCCATATTCCTTAGCGATAGTTCTAACATTAGTAATCCATGAATCAAAAGCTTCTTTGTCTGCGGTATATTTATTGCAGCCAGGAATAATAGTTATTCTATCTAGTATTTTATAGAAGGAAATGGAGTTACCATTATTTTTACTTTCTCCAGAATCGTCCAAAAATGACTTTGATACTAATTGAACATAAATTTCTGGCTGTTTAGCTATCAATTCACTTATAGATTGTGGATAAAAATCAAAAGGTAGAATTCCAATGAAATATAGTTCCAAAATAGCGATTTTTTCAATATCCTTATTTTTTTCTTGGTAAATTTTTTCAAAAACATTTTGAATATTCTTAGGATCAAGTTTATCTGAATTGTTCATATTATTCCCATCATTTATATACTCTCGTAATGAATACAATAAAAATTGTAAAACTTTGTAATCATTATAGTCGGAATAAGCAGTTGAATTAATCGCTTCTACTACTCGACCATGCTCGACCAGTTTACGTAGATAATACTCAATCTCATCTTTATTTAAACGAACCACAGAAATGCATGGCGAATTCTTCCAAAAGTAACTTTGAAACAAAGAATCGTGCTTTTCTACTTCTTTCCACAAAGTCATACTGTGTTCAGTTTGACAAAATATATCCGCTTTTTGTTTCCAACATAAACTTGAATCGTTCTCTAGTGTTTTAAACATAGTTTCTAAACCATCTCTATTCAAGAAGAAAAGAAGTGAACTAAATAAAATAGAATTGATTTTTTGAACTTTTAATAAAAACTCAACATCAAACTGTCCCTCTAAAACTTCTTCAACAATTATTTTTGCAAAATCAGAAGTATCTTCGATAAATTTACAATAGTCAATCATCTCATCTATTCCATAAACTTTCATAATCTCTCTTATTGCTTTTTCTCGCTCAATATAAACTAATGTGTCTTCTTGATTTATATCATATTGAATCGAATCAGAATAAGGGACAGGATTATTGATTGGTGGATTATATTTACACAAATAAACAAATCTCATAATATTATTAGGCTCTATCAAAGGCAATAAATCTTCCAAAAACTTAATAGTTTTTTCTGGTAGATTGCTTTCACTATCGATATATTTTTTATTGTTAAAAATAGTTTTTCTTATATTTATTGATATCGAAAATTTTTTCTCTTCATTGAAATTCTCAATATTATTCTCAATTAATTTTTTTATTTTCTGTTCATTTCCATAGTAAAAGTAACCAATATTTTTAAAGATAATTTCGTATACACGAATATCTGTTTCACTAATATTCTCAAAATAAACGTCTACAATCTTATTTCTAAATGATTGCAAATCCCTATATGTTAAAGATCTTTTTTCATATGGATCCGTGAAATCAACCCATTCAGGTTTACTTATTGATATTAGTATACGATTATTATTATTTCCACTCATCTCATCGATAATTTTTAAACCCACATCAGGATAGTCACGAATAATTTTCCCTAATAACTTGGCTAATTCATCTTTAGATAATATAGTTTGAGGAAACATCATGTTAAAAACTTGATTCAAACTTGATTCTGGCGTATTTCCATTTGGAAGAGTGTACTGCTTTTGCGCTATTCTAACCAATAATAGTATCGCATCTACAGCGTAATCTTCCATCCAAAGCAACCTCTCTATCGCCCACAATAAATGGTGATATACATTCCCTGAAAATAAACTATTCCCTTCCCCTACATTAAATATCTCCCAGAACATACTCTCTGGATTTCTGAGTTCTTTTTTTAATTTATCAATCACAACCTGAGGACAAGCTTCAGAAATTAACGGAAGAAATTCTGCAATTGAAAGCCATTGTTTTTCTGAGTTTATTTCGCTCAATATCTCTTTCAATAAAACATTTACGACCGTTTTGGTTGAACCAATAAATGTACTAGAGAACATCTCATCTCTTTCTTTTAAAAAAATCAATGAAATTAACAACCCTTCAATAAGCTGTTTTGAATATTTATCGTTTTTTCCTAAAATTGCTGCCATACTTCTTTCTTCAGTCGGTAAATCATATTTAGGAGTTGTTTCTGAAAAAATTAAACTTATTACTTTTTCCAGGTTTTCAATATCATTTTTTTTAATTTTATCGGTCAAAAATAACCACATGTCTTGAACTGAAACTACTCGATACACATTGCCAATATTTATAATTGGAAAGTCTTCCATTTTTGTCCATTCTTCAAGTTTTGATAAAAATTCACTTGAATCTTTAGTCAGTATTTTAAGTACTTCAATATCACCTTGCGACTCTGTATCTATATAACTGACTAACATAATGGAAATTAAATTTGCAGTTTCTTTGTTCAATAATGAAAGCCAGCCCGGTCTCTTTACCAAAGGATTGGTTGATAATTTTCTGTACAAAGGAAGAAAACATCTTTTTGTATCTTTTTCAAGTTCCGAAATTTTATCGTGTGAAATATCTAATTCCAATAAATTTTTTTGAAACTGATCATGTTTAAATCTACTAATTTCCATACCTTTAAAATTTTCCGATATTTTAGCAAGCGGTGTAAATTTACTAATAGGTAAGATTGCACTAATATAGTCTGGGCAAGAGATATCATCATCAATTGGAAATATCGGCACCAAAATAATATTTTTATTTTCTAGTGATATAACCTTATTCCATGTGTCTCTGTCTTTTATAAGAATAACTTTGTGAGCTATCTCAATATCAATATTTTTCATTGCAGCAATTAAAAATAAAGTTGCTTCTATTGAAGACTCTGCTTTTATAAAATAGTACCCTTCACTTTTTATAAGCCACTCTTTAATTTCATCTACTTTTTCTTCTCTATTATTAATGAAAAATTTATCTGTCAATTTAGGATTCGTTGTTTCAGTTTTTTCATCCCAATATTTTTCAACAGTCGAAATACCTGAAATGCTTCCGTTTATTATTTCCGATAACCAAATAGATACAGCAGGGGTTTCCTCAAGCCATAAACACAATGCTTGAGCATCAAGTATTTTAATATCTTTCCAAGTATATTTTTTTTTGGTCTCAATAATTTTATCAGGTACAGATACTCTATGACTCCAAATTTTTGATGATACAAAAATAAAATTCGTAATCTCTTTTGTTATATTCAGCGGATTTTCAGATCTTTTTTTTATATCATCATCAAACTTATTCAATATGTTCCCATTTGTTCCAAATTCAAATACAGAGACTCCTTGAGGAATATAATTTGTACTTTCATCAACATTCAAATAACCATCATAACCTGGAAACTGAATACCTTTTCCATAAGGAAAATTAAAATCCTTAATCTGATTAAAACTACTTAATACTAATCTTGCAACAATTTCTGGTAAAATTTCTTGTGCGCGTCTGCTGTTTTCACTACTCCAACTATCTAATCTTTCTGGAGTAATTTTTTCAAATATCATTTTTTCACCTCCATAAATAAATCAACTTATTTCAAAATTTTAAATTGTTTTGCACTATTTATTTCTGTAAGAAATGCTTTTCTTTCTTTAGAGTAAGACCAATTACCAGCTACTATAACAGTTGCATCTCTATTGGAATAATAGGAATTTTTTAACTTTGTAAATAGAGCTGCATTTTCAAATTGTAAGATCAATTTAAATCTATGAATATCTTTCGGAGCCACTAGAAACAGTTCCTTCTTTTCGTTATTATAAAAATTTGGTTTTTGTCTAGTACATTCAACAATCTTAAATCCATAGATACCTTTAGAGTATAGATATTCACTCCTTTTATCCAATAACATATAACCTATTAAGGTACCATTGTACGTATCTTTTATGTGATTTAACTTACACATTTCATATATTTGATGAATTGTGCGTAATGGTTTTAATTTAGAATCACCAGTACCATGAGTTTTACCTTCTTGTCTTTCGCTATCTTTTTTACTTGTGGATATTGGTTTCATCAAATTTGTCAGGGCATCTTCAAATTCAAATAATTCTTCTGTATATTCATTAAGTTTTATTTTACTATTTTTGGAAGCACCCCAGCATCCATCAACATGTTTAATTGAAGAATTTGCTGAAAAATAGGCTTCTTTTTCTCCATCCAAACTGCAAATGTATAATTCTGCAGGACAATCCAAATTGGGACAATAATATCGAACTTTTCTATGTTTTTCTTGAGCGTCCTTTGCAAAAATGACGCTACTTTCATTTCTATCTTCATCTTTGTACGCATAAGTTCCCACTCTGTATCCTCCTAATAACAAATGATTTAAGTTATATTAGTTAATCATACAAAAAAAGATAATTATTTTTTTTAAACTTTAAACACATTCATAACTTGCTCACTCAAATGCCAATATTTTTTGGAAAGTTGGTACAAAATTTCTTCAGTATTCCATTCAGAATCAATAAAAGTTAATTTATTAGCTGATTCAAACGTACAGAATTCTTTTATTGCTGTGTGCTCTTCTTGTGGGGCAATTACCGCAACTATATGGTTATAATCAAAATGATAATCACCTTTCATTCGCCACTCTCTTTGCCATTGAAAATCATTTTCTGAACTTACATGATTCACTAAACAGCCAAAAGTTGGAAAGCTCGCATTTTCATTGGGACTATCTTTCCAATTGTTAAATTGATCCCAAAATGATTTTGTCAAACTCGTATTTTTTTGCCTAATATAAATAACTGGGTTAATTCCAAAACCACTTTCTAAACACTGAGTATCTTTCATAAATATTAATCCATAAGGTTCAAACCTTCTGTTGTTATGTTCTAAAGTCTTAACAACAACCTTTAAACGATCTAACGGCGTCTCTGTAAAACATGTCACACTAAATTCCTTTTGGTATTCTTCTGATAACTTAGATAGTTCTTTGTTAAACATACAGCAATAACTTGATGCATTTATCCTTTTATCATTTAAAATGGAAATTAAATTTTCCTTTGCTGTAGCATCTCTAGTGTTTCTGGTTAAATGAGTTAAAAATTTAGAAATATCTGTACGATCTGTTAAATCAATGATGCTTTCTTTCATAAAATCAACTCCATATTCATTGTGTTTACCTACCTACATGATAACATTTTTAACACCTTATAAGAAGAATCATTCTTGGTAAAACTGATGTTTTAGGAAATTTACGACTACAATTCAAAAATTAACGTGGTAGGCTTTATTAATCAAACCTATTACATTAATAATTTGAAAGTAGAATATACTAAAAAGAACTAACGATAAAATCACCGTTAGTTCCCTTACTTTAATTTTGATTTTTTCTACGTCTACCTACAACTAATACTGAACTCCCCAATAATAAAATACCCAGAATTCCCCAAATTTTGGAGGTCTGCTGTTCACCTGCCTTGGGTAATGAAGAATTACTTTTAACGCCTACTGGTTTAGAAGAAGAAATACTATTCTCTTTATCAATATTTGTGGGCGGAACGCTTGGTTGATCGCTGTTCATTTTTTTGTATACATACGTCACCGTTTGAGCTTTATCCGTAAATGTTCCATTGGCATTCACTGGAGTCTCTTTCAACATCCAGCCAGTTATACTTTTTGCAGTTGATTGATACGGCAAACCTATTTTTCCATTTAATGTCTCTGATACGACTAGTTCATTATTTTCTTCATCTACATATTTCACCGTCACTGGTGCCGCTTCAGTTCTCTCATACACATATGTCACAATTTGGGCTTCTTCCTTGAATTTTCCGGTTGTATTCCCTTTAACTTCTTTAAATGTATAACCTGCTATCTTTTTTTCTTCTGTAAAATAGTCTTCACCAATATTGCCTGATTTGATTACATCATCTGATATTTTATTCTCATCAATATCTATATACTTAGCAGTCACTTCACCTGCTTTCGCAGGCGTATCTTCTTTTACTGTAATTGTTGCTATGGCTGAATATTCCCCCTGATTTTCAGAAGGACTAAAGAAAGAAGACATAATTCGTGTGTAAGTTACTTTATAAGTTCCTACTTTTGAAGTATCTACACTTCCTTCAACATCAATTTCTGAAAAGTCTACTGAATTTCCGTTAATGTCAGTTGCACTATCAAAATTATCTTGTGGCATCCAACTATCACCTACTGTTAGTTCTGAATCATGAACAATAACTGAGTTTTTGTCCTCTATAACTGTAATAGTTGCTTTGCTAGTGACACCCTCGTAAGTATAACTTACTTCATATTTACCTGCTTTAGAAGTATCCACTTGTGAATCATCAACAGTTATTTGACTAAAATCCACAGTGTTACCATTTTTATCAGTTGCACTGTCAAAATTATCTTCTGCTGTCCAATTATCACCCACAAAAATTTCAGAATCATGAACTTTTATGTTTGCTTGTGTATCTCTGGCAATCACTTCACTTGATAACTTTTGCGATAATTGTGGAGCTCCTACTGGGAGAGTTGCAGGTATAATAAACCAATTCAATTTATCACCTGAAACAAATGATTTATTATCTGGTAGAGTGAAAGTAAAAGTATAATAATCATCATTAAGCGGTGTAACGGAGTAGTTAAACATTTGATTACCACTAACAGTATCCTGATTGTATATTTGATTGTTAAGAGAAAGCATAGCTGCTGAAGAATAAGTTAATTTTATTTTCTCTCCCAGATCTGTTGTTCCATAGGCTGGAAGTATTCCAGTAATTACCTTATCTTCTGAAATAATAGGATTTATTACTGCAGCTTCTACACTTGTTTGAGAAACCGCATTGCTTTCATTATAAGATGGTTCCGTCTCTAAAGCATTTACTACTGTAGAAGTATTCACACTCATTATTAGCAATAATCTGACTGCTCCGATTTTTAACATTCGTTGCATAAAAAAACTCCATTCCTTAGATTTATAGTTGTTTCATTCAAATTTAACCAATAACACCAGAATATTCTTTTCTTACTCAAAACCAATCGAAAATCATTTTTATTTTTGATATTTTCTACGTCTACCTATAACTACTACCGAACTTCCAAATAACAACATGCCAAGAATTCCCCAAATTTTAGAGGTTTGTTGTTCACCCGCTTGAGGTAATGAAGAATTACTTCTATTGCCTATTAATTTAGATGAAGAAACACTATCTCCTTTGTCAATATTGCTTGGTGGAATGATTGGGGGATTGCTCTTTGCTTTTTTGTATACATACGTCACCGTTTGCACTGCATCTGTAAATGTTCCATTGGCATTCGCTGGTGTATCTTTCAACATCCAGCCAGTTATACTCTTCACTGTTGACTGATACGGCAACCCTATTTTCCCATTTAATGTTTCTGATGTGGCTAGTTCATTACCTTCCTCATCCACGTATTTTACTGTTACAGGTGCTGCTTCTGTTCGTTCATACACATAAATTACCGTTTGGGGGTGATCCGTAAATGTACCTCTTGCATTCGCTGGTGTTTCTTTCAACGCCCAGCCAGTTATACTCTTTGCTGTTGATTGATACGGCAACCCTATTTTTCCATTTAATGTTTCTGATGTGGCTAGTTCATTGCCTTCCTCATCCATGTATTTCACTGTTACAGGTGCTGCTTCTGTTCGTTCATACACATACGTTACCGTTTGGGGTTGATCCGTAAATGTACCTCTTGCATTCGCTGGTGTTTCTTTCAACGCCCAGCCAATTATACTCTTTGCTGTTGATTGATACGGCAACCCTATTTTTCCATTTAATGTTTCTGATGTGGCTAGTTCATTGCCTTCCTCGTCCACGTATTTCACTGTTACAGGTGCTGCTTCTGTTCGTTCATACACATACGTTACCGTTTGGGGTTGATCCGTAAATGTACCACTTGCATTCGCTGGTGTTTCTTTCAATGTCCAGCCAGTTATACTCTTCACTGTTGATTGATATGGCAACCCTATTTTTCCATTTAATGTTTCTGATGTGGCTAGTTCATTACCTTCCTCATCCACGTATTTCACCGTTACGGGTGCAGCTTCGATTCGTTCGTATACATAAGTTACCGTTTGGGGTTGATCCGTAAATGTGCCACTTGCATTCGCTGGTGTCTCTTTTAATGTCCAATCATTGATACTTTTCGCAACACTAGTGTAAGGATTACCAACTTTTCCATTTAACACCTCCGATGGAGCCAACTCATTCCCATTTTCATCTTCATATTTAACTGTAACAGGCGCTGCATCTGGTGCAATAACAGTTATATTAATAGTCGCTACACCACTGAAAGCACCTGCATGATTAATACTATTGTCTATGAAACGATAAGACAATTGGTAGGTTTTTCCAGGTAATAGGTTTTTTCCGATAAATTCACCGTTGGAATATGAAAAATTATTATTTGGATTGTTGACAAACGACTGGAACGCTACTTGATTGCCATTTACACCAGTTAATTTCATTGGAGGTATAGTAATCGTCTCAGCGTAATTTATATCAATGGTTTCATCTACATTCTGAGTCAAAAAATTGTATTGCTTTCTATTACCAGAATTGTAATAATCATAGCTTGGGCTAACATCTTTTATTTTATTATCAGGTAAAACTAAACCAGTTAAATTATCTAATCCTTTAATAAAATCAATATTTTCAATATCTGTATTTCCCATACTCAAATAGAGCAACTGCTTTAAAGAACTTAATTTGTATAGTTCATTTGAGTCAGAAAATTTAATATCTGTCGCATAAAGTTGAGTGATACCTGTTAAATACTGCATCCCTTCTAAAGAATTGACCACAGATTCAGATTCGGTTGGTTTCAGATAAAAAATTCCTTTTATACCCGCAATTTCATCGATTGTAGGTGTATATGTCTCCCAGTCGTTAACATGCTTTAATGCTGTATTGATAGCTTTTCGTACTATTAAATCAGGGATAACTAATGGTTCACCTGCATATACGTCGATTGTTGATGATTCTAACTCTCCATTATTGGCTATATCCTCAATAATAGGTTCTGTAACGTATTCTTCCTTTGAATTATCAATTTCCCTTGGAGAAACATTTGGTTGTTCCAGTTTAGTATTTTGTTTTTCTTCTAAGTCAGACATAGGTGTACTTGCTGTAGTTTCAACTGTATCTATTTCTTCAGAATCTCCATTCGATTGTTCTAATTTTAGACTTTGTCCTGATTCTTCACCAAAGACCGTTACAGATGAACCTATTTGTGCACATATCATTAATAATATGGTTAAGTGACTCATAAATTTTTTCATCAGTATCCCCCTTCTCTTTTTACATACTTACAGAAAATATCACACTGACAAAAACTAATATTGTTATTTTTAGACAAATTTTAAAGATACTATTTTCAATGTACCTAATTTAATAAGCATTTAATCAATAACAAAAAATAATCACACTATTAAAATAACAGTCGGGAATATCATTAAGAAAAAGTCTTAGTATAAAGTTATTCTATCATACGTTTGTTATAGATACGTTCTTCTATGCTTTGAGTCATTTTGACTAGACATGGTTAGACTAGCTTATCATTATAATGAGTTTTTTAGGCATGCTACAATTACAGCCATTTCATGATAGCCTATCTACTAAATCAAAGCTCCATTACTTTGAAACAATTTGTTTCACTTTCACAGAATACTCAAGTTCCTTTTTTAATCAGCACAAATGTTTACTTAGTTTACAACTAAATCAAAACAGTATTATTACTTGTTGATTATGTTATATTTTTAGAATATACTTCTACGTAAATACTGCACAACACTCTTATATTTTGTAAAAAGCCTTAATCCAGACATAGATACTTTTAGAAAGTAGTGAAGCCATTGTATAATTATTTTATGAGTAAAAAAGAATTAGTAAAAGTAAATCTCTTTAAATACATTTTACTTACTAACAGTGAAGTTTCTATTCAAACAATTATGAAAAGAATTAAGCTTTCAAAAAGTACTTCTTTGAGATATGTAAGCGAACTTGGAGAGGATCTCTTAAAAAGTTTTAATTCTGTGCAATTACTAATCGATGAGCAAGGAAATTACTTTATCCAAAAAGATAAAAGCTTTAGTAATAGCTTAACCATTGAAACCCTAAAAGAATTTTATGTAAGAAAAAGCACCTTATTTCAGGTTTTTTCCGCAGTTATGCAAAAAGAAAATTTATCTATTAAAGATTTAGAGGTATCATTAGAACTTGCACCGTCGACTATATACAATAAACTTGCTGTATTAAATGACATAGCAAAAACATTTAAAGGTAAAATTTCATTCACTCAGTCTGGGAATATTGAAGGCGACGAAATTGGCATCAGATTTTTTTCATATTACCTTATTTGGATGTTAAACAAGACAAATAAAGATATTTCATTTTCAAAAAAAATGCCCATAGAGTTTTTAAATCTAGACAACTTAAAAAGACATTTAATTACTACAGAAAATTTATCTGCTTCTCAAGAAAAAAAACTTAAAATTGCTCAAGGTCTGACCCTGTATAGACTACTCTATAGAAGACAGTTCATTCATTTGGATAAAGAATTTTTAGAGGATATTCAATTTTTTAATGAAGACCATTTCTCTATTACTAAAACCAGCAAATTATTAACTTCTGATGTTATTGAAACTGAAACGTTGTTCTTCTGTTACTCT
The DNA here is from genome assembly GCF_051715085.1 of Enterococcus sp. AZ050. NCBI lineage: Bacteria > Bacillati > Bacillota > Bacilli > Lactobacillales > Enterococcaceae > Enterococcus > Enterococcus sp. AZ050. The sequence continues at coordinate 930,540 of NZ_JBIOTC010000001.1, forward strand.
ATTAGAGGAATTGTTTATGATTTAGATTCTTTCGAAAAAAAAGTAGAACTTGTTACTCTTTATAAAAAATCAAAATTAAAAATTGCGGATGACATTTCCCACCTGTTAACCTCATTTTCCAACTACGCATCTTTTTCTTTTACGGAAGAAGGTTATATTGAATCTTATTATCTAATGTTAATTGTTTTGATTTATATTAGACACATCAATATTGGTTATGTTGATTTCTATGAAAATACTTTTACATTGAAAAACTATCATCATTCTATTGATACCGACTTTCCTCATAACGAAAAATTGATTTCTAAATTCTTAAATGATGATATCTTTAAAGACTGTCTTGGAGAAGTTTCTCCATCTTTAATTAAGGAATTCAAATATCTACTTTATTCTTGATATTAATAGCATCCCTAAACAGCTTAAAATTTATGTACAATTTTCCAAAAATATTTACGATGGGACATTGATTGCAAACTCTTTGAAAACAACTTTCAACGAATCAACTATCCTTATTACCAAAAACCCTAATGAAGCGGACCTTATCATTTCAGATACCTATGAAGGAAAAGAATCTAAAGCTGAACGATTCTATTTTGAAGATATTCGAGACTATGAGAATTGGCAAAATCTTTTACAGCATCTAACTAATCTAATCTACAGAAAATCATTTTTCAAAAATACCTAGTATTGATATAACTACTATAGTTTCAGTGAAAAAAATCCAGATATTTTTTTATTTATGCACCTTTTATGATTGTATTAAAAATTAGCCCATCTAGGTACTGTGCTCATTAAACCTATGCCTATAAGAAACGCCCCTATTGGTTTCTTTTTATAAGAATCCAACAGAGGCGTTTTATTTTTCTCGTTTTAGTAGTAGTACCAAACTACTTTGCATTTTTTTACTATATATCCTGTTAAAAAAGTAATTTAAAATATATTCAAGAACATGAAAGCTATTCTTACATATTTTTACGAGTGAACTTATTATTCTTTTTTCTACCATTTGTGTTTTATAGCTACTGATTCATCATTCTCTAAAGACTATTCAAAAGTACTAACTACAAAAATTATTTACATTACTAATTTAAAACAATCTTAATTAATTTTACAGTTTTCAGTCTATTATAGGCTAGCTCTTTCTCCATCTTCTTACGAATACATATATCCCACTTATCATTAATATCCCACCTATTAACCAGAGAGAATTAGACTGATATTCACCCGTTTTAGGCAATACAGAAGCATTTTCATTTTGTTTTAGTTTAGAAGAAGAGTTTGGATTCTCCTTATCCATATTTATTGGTGGGATACTAGGTTGATTACTCATTATTTTCTTATATACAAATGTCACTACTTGTTCTTTTTCTGAAAACGTTCCAGTTACATTAGTTGGTACTTTAGTTAAGGAATAGCCTTCAATTGTTAATTGATATTTAGAACTAGTGAAATCATACTTTTCACCAATGTTACCACTTACTTTTTGAGCTTCATGAATAATTTTACCATCTTGATCAACGTAATTAATAAGAACATCTTTAGCTCTTAGATTTTCTCTTTCTTTCACCGTAATCATAGCAGTCGCTTCTACTCCATCATAGCTGTAGTTCACAGGATACGTTCCAGCCTTACTTGTATCCACTGTTCCCGTTACTTCTATCTTTTCAAAATCAACCGGTTTGCCTTCTTTATCAATAGCATTGTCAAAGTTATCTTGCGCTGACCAATCATCTCCTGTGTAAAGTGTTGAATCATGTACATTGACGGTCGTTTGCTTATCTTTCACTGTAATTGTTGCTGTGGCTTCCACTCCATCATAGCTGTAGTTCACGGGATACGTTCCAACTTTACTCGTATCCACTGTTCCCGTTACTTCTATCTTTTCAAAATCAACTGGCTTACCTTCCTTATCAGTAGCATTGTCAAAGTTATCTTGCGCTGACCAATTGTCTCCTGTATAAAGTGTTGAATCATGTACATTGACGATTGTTTGCCCAGCAGCAACTATTTTTACAGGTTGTGTAATAGTTGCTGAATAATTCAATGGCACTCCTTGTTCGTTAGTGCTAGTATAACTTACTTGATACGTCAAATTTTTATCTGTAGTAATATTTTGCCATATTACAGACTGATTATCTTCTGATGTTCCTGAATCCGAAATTGTTGTAATAGCCATTGCTTGATTATTTATATCCTTAGTAGGATTTTGACTGCTAACAGTCTGTCCTTCGACTACTGTAATACTTGGCAAAGTTATCGTTTGATTATTAAGCTGCAACGCGCTAGTATCTGCTGACATCGGCATAGTTTCAAACATTGTTTTTATTTTATTAAGATCATAAATATGATTTTGGTTCGCCCTTATTTCACTCACACCACTTAACGTAGCTAAATCATCGATGTTATTTAAATTATTATTATTAACTGACAAAAAATTTAATGCTGTCATGGTCGTCAATGGGGTAAGGTTAGTAACAAGATTGTTGTCAAGATTAATCGTGACAAGTTGATTGTTACCATCTAACGGAGATAAATCAGAAATAGCATTATTTGACAAATCTAAACTAATTAATGATTTTAGGTTCAAAAAGGGAGTTATATCTTCTATCACGGTATAGTTTGAACCCGGTACCCAGTTATACGAATCGTAAGTAAACTCCTTTAAATTTGTTAACTCAGAAAGAGCTGACCAATCGGTTATATGGTTACCACTTAATTGTAATTTTTCCAATTGAGTTAATTGGGATACTCCATCTAAACTAGCAATACCAGAATCTGTAACATTTAAAGTAGTTAATTGTTTCAAATTTGCAACAGGCATCAGTGTTGTTAAATTGGGTTGACCAGAAATATTCATTTTAGTTAAATTAACTCCGTATTCTAATCCTGTTAAATCTTTTAATCCGTTATAACCATCTACACTTTGAATACTTAAAATATTTAATCTGGTTAACTGTTCTTCAGTTAATTGATCTACAAATTCTAATGACAAAGCACTTTTTATCGCTTTTAGTAGCACCGCATCTGGAATAGAAACATAATCTTGAGCCGCTCTGGAGGACTTTGCTGGTTCCTTATTATCATCTACTTGAACTTTTTCTGAAGGAATAGCTATAACTGTATCCTGCACTACTTGCTCATCGTTATTTGATACGCTTAAGGAATTCTGTTCCTCAACATCATTAGCTTGATTTCCAACCTGTTCATCTGCAAAAACATTTTCTGTTGCCAGTAATAAAGAGCTTGCATTGCCAAAAAACAAGCTAGCAACCATTAAAATTGTCATTTTTTTCTTCATGTTTAACTCCCCATTCTTTCTTTTCTTGAAGCAACTGCCCAGACGACACTTGACTCCATCATAATAATACATGACTATTATGATTTGAATTCCACAAAACCTAAACAAATTATTCCATTTTGCAGGAATGATTTCTTCTCCATAAATCACTTCAAATTTGTAAATTAATCTACATTTACACACATACAACAATAAAAAACTATTCTTTCAAAGAATTTCTTAAAACCTGCACAACACTGAAGATAATTACAGCCTGAGCTACAACCTCATATTCTATTAGATTGATGTAATTCACTTCAAATACAAGTAAATATTTATATTTAAAGTTGTTACACTTAATGTTGATTAAATATAGTTAGTGAACGACTATCTATTCAAGTTCATGTAGAAGTAAAACAATAGAATAAAAAAGGCACCTTACCTCTAGTATATGAATTAAATATTTTTTTCAAAAAGCTATCAAAAAATTGATAGTTTTTTTGTTGTTATTCCACCATGCTTGAACCTCTTATTAGTAAAGAGGTGATTACTTTGGATTTATTAGAAGAAAAACTGGAACTTATGAAATTAATTACAGAATTAACGCACGAACGCCAAACTATTACTCGTCTTTATGAGTCAATTGAAAACAGATTAAATCGTATTAAAGAAATAGAAACAGAGATTTATGATGGTAAAGCATTAAAAGAAACAAGTCTCATACCAAAATCAGAAATAGATAGAACTAGATTCTATGATCACAAAATAAAAACAGCTTCAATTCCTTATGACATTATTTCTAAAGATATCTGCTATGTACTGAAAAATTCAGGCAAGCCTATGAATGGCTCTCAAATCCATTCTACACTAACCGCAACCTTACACTTCAATTTAGATTACAAAAACTTGGTGAATAATATCCTACCTAAAATTGTAAAAGATAAAAACTTACCTATAGAAAAAATTAGTCGAGGTTTTTGGCAATATAGACGCGTATAGTTAAATACATTTAAAGGTGCTGATAAATATGGCAAATACTCCTAGTGATAATAAGATAAAGAAATATCTTCGTATTGGGATACATTATCATGCAAATAACTATTATCGAAAAAAAAAGAATTATACAACTAGATCAGTTTTAACAGATTTTCAAGAACTTGATCCTAATTCTTTTTCAACAGACACCTGTCCTGAGTCATACACTTTACAAACAATAGAATCAAAAGATCTCGAAGATTATTTTGATAATGATTTATTAATAAAAGCCATCAAAGGATTGTCTACAAAGGAAAAAAAATTTCTATTTGAAAAATTCATTCTTAGAAAAAGTGATACAGAACTTGCAAAAGAAAGAAATTTATCTCAACAAGCCATTTCAATATACAAAAAAAGACTATTAAAAAAAGTAAAGGTGTTAATGAAAAGCTAACAGCAAATTCATATGCATTCGGTCTCCCCCTTAGACAATTCCCATAAGAACATTTAAGGGAGGAATACGCTATGGAAACTATTACTTCATTATTACTTGCCGCACAGCAAGGAAACGAACAAGCTATGAATCATTTATATCAACAATTTCGTCCACTACTATTAAAAGAATCTACTCGAAATGGTGAGCTTGATTTAGATTGCTATCAAGAGTTGTCAGAACACTTTATCAAACTGATACTCGCTTTTAAAGTACAACAATAGACCTATAAACTATTTTGAATTCAAATACTACAATAAATAAAAATGGCTGAGGAATTTACCTTAGCCATTTTTAACTTATTTACCAAATCAATATCAAAAAATGTTGTGATTACCCCTTTTTAAAACCTCTTATTAGCATATATCTTAAACTGTTCATTGAAAATTTAATAACCTATTCAAATACATTTTTGATTACAACGAGCTACGTAAACAAAATCGCAATGACTTTAAAAAAAATGAGCGATCCCTTTTGATTTACATTCTTCATTTTAGGAAATTGAAGAAGCCATGAATTGTATTCAATTATAATGATACTCCTACCTTGAACGCTTCACAGCATTGGGTAGCTTCTCCGAGTTTGAGTTGAGGTGAAACTCCTGTGGACTTTTCTAAGTCGTTTGAATATGTATAAAACAATCCAGTGAATGAGATGCTTTTTACAATATTATATAGAAAAAAAGTACTACGAGTCCTATAATTAAGGTATGTATTTGATTCTAGCTCGCAGCACTTTGAGGCAAATACTCTATTTGTAAAAAGAAAGGATGGATAAATAGCCTGACTATCAAGAAAAGAAAGGTGATTTTATATGGACTTACCTAATAAAACATCATTGATTCTAGGAAGATATGTGAACCAACAAACTCTAATGCAAGAGTTGCATATTGGCTATGATACTTTAAGAACACTTCGCCTTAACGGATTAGAAGTCATTATTATTGGTAGGCAGCATTTGTACGATATTGAAGATGTAAAGGATATTTTCAATCAATTAAAAAATGATTAACCTAATTAAAACCTCAAATATTAAAATTTTGCTAAAGACAAAAATATCCTAATCCAATGAATGAATTAGGAGGAAGATTTATATGTCTGTTTCTTTTAAGCAATACACCAAGTACAATCAAAAACTTTGGAAATTTCAATGCTATTTTGGAAAAACTGAATTTGGAGAAGAGATTCGTACAACTAGAAGTGGTTTCAAAACAAAAAAAGAAGCACAACAAGTATATAGACAACTGCAACTAGACTTCGATAAGAATCTACTAAAAATGAATGGCAATATTACTTTTAAAGAACTATATGAAGAATTCATTGAACAGTATCGATTGAAAGTAAAGCCATCAACTATCATGATTACGAGAAGAGCCATTGAAGATCATGCGCTTGAATATTTTGGAGACAAAAAGTTGAATGATATTTCAGTACGTTTCTGTACTCAAGTCAATCGTCGCTGGATAAGAGATGGATACAAGCAAGCTTATTACTTTCGTCGGGCAGTTGCACAGATTTTACAATATGGTGTTCAGCAAGAATTAATCAATGAAAACCCTATGCGAAAAACCGAGCCTATCAAACGTCAAGAAATAGATGAGAATTTAGTTGCTACTGAAACAATGAGTGTTTACACTCCAAAAGAGCTAGCTATCTTCTTGGATTGCGGCAAAAAGCATGGAAACAAGAAAATCGAAACTTATTTTCGAGTCCTATCCTATACAGGTGCTAGAAAATCAGAAATACTTGCTCTTGAATGGAATGATATTAATTTTGAAACGAAGAAATTAATTATCAGTAAAACATTAGCTGAAGTCGAAAGTAATCCTAGTACTAAAATAACCAAAGTAGCTAGTCAAAGTGCCAAAACAAATGCTGGTAAAAGAACCATTTCAATTGATTCAGAAACCATGGCTATGTTACAGGAATGGCAAACTAGACAGCAGTTTGAGTTTAAGGTTTTAGGAATTAGAGCAACCAACAAGCACCAACTTGTTTTTCCTAACAAAGAGAATAAATTTTGTCGTCCTGGTCAAGCGAATGATTGGTATGATGTCATCGCGACAAAATACAAACTAAAGCGAATTACACTTCATGAATTCCGTAAAACACATGTCTCACTTTGTGCAATGGCAGATATGAACTTAGAAGATATTATGTACCGTGTCGGCCATAAAGATTCCAAGATGACTCGACAAGTATATAACTACTTCTACCCCGAACGTGAGGAGCGTAGCGCTGACCAATTCGCTCAGTTTATTGAAAAGGAAAAATATCATTTCTAAAAGAAATTGTAGTTAGTTTTGTAGTTAGTTTACTTTTTCGAAAAAAAGAAGCACCAGAAATATTGATAAATCAACGTTTCTAGCGCTCAAATTGGTTTTAGCCAACACTGCCTTCCATCTCATAACTAATCAACCGATTCAACTCAACCGCATATTCCATCGGTAATTCTTTCGTAAATGGTTCAACAAAGCCCATAACAATCATTTCTGTCGCTTCGGCTTCAGATAAGCCGCGACTCATTAGATAATATAATTGTTCTTCAGAAATTTTTGAAACTTTGGCTTCGTGTTCTAAGGACACTTGGCTGTTATGGATTTCGTTAAACGGAATCGTATCTGATTTTGATTTTTCGTCCATGATAATCGTGTCGCATTCGATGTGGGAAATCGAGCCTGCGCTGTCTTTGCCAAAAGTCACTTGGCCACGGTAGTTAACTTCGCCGCCGTCTTTAGCAATTGATTTTGAAACAATTGAGCTAGAGGTATTCGGCGCATTGTGAATCATTTTGGCCCCAGTATCTTGGATTTGGTTAGCGCCAGCAAAGGCAATCGATAACATCGTGCCACGGGCACCTTTGCCATCTAAGTAAACGCTTGGGTATTTCATAGTTGTTTTAGCTCCTAGGTTACCATCAATCCATTCGACAGTGGCACCTTCGTAAGCTTTAGCACGTTTGGTTACTAAGTTGTAGACGTTATCTGACCAGTTTTGAATAGTGGTATAACGACAATAAGCATCTTTTCTAGTAAAAATTTCTACGATGGCCGCATGCAAGCTGTTACTTGAATACGTGGGTGCCGTACATCCTTCAACATAGTGAACGCTGGCCCCTTCATCGACAATAATCAAGGTCCGTTCAAATTGGCCGGTATTTTCAGCGTTGATTCGGAAATATGTTTGTAATGGTACATCAACTCGAACGCCTTTTGGTACATAAATAAAGGTTCCACCTGACCAAACAGCTGAGTTTAAAGCGGCCAGTTTATTATCTGTTGGCGGCACAAGTTTTGAAAAATACTCTTTGAATAAGTCAGGATATTCTTTTAAAGCAGAGTCAGTATCTGTAAAAATGATACCTAATTTTTCAAATTCTTCTTTCATGTTGTGGTAAACAACTTCTGATTCATATTGAGCAGAAGCCCCAGCTAGATAAGCACGCTCAGCTTCGGGAATCCCAATTTTTTCAAAGGTTTCTTTGATTTTATCAGGTACATCATCCCAATCGCGTGCAGGTTTGTCACTCGGTTTTTGGTAATATTTAATTTTACTAAAGTCAATATCTGACAGGTCTGGACCCCATTCTTGCATGGGCATTTTATTGAATTGTTCTAACGATTTTAAACGGAAGTCAAGCATCCATTCTGGTTCGCCTTTCACGCGAGAAATTTCGCGAACGACGTCTTCTGTTAGGCCGTCTCCGGTACTAAAGACTGGTTCCACATCGTCGTGAAAGCCAAATTTATATTCTTCTAATTCAGGTACTGTACTCAATTCGTCGTCACCCTTTCTTTATTTTTCACAATGTAAATGACCGGCTTCGCCTTGGCCGTTATTAGCAACAGCCTGCTCTAAGGCTTTCCAAGCCAAGGTTGCACATTTAATCCGAGCTGGAAATTTAGCTACGCCGCTTAACATTGCTGCATCGCCTAATTTTTCATCTTCGGCCACTTCATTTCCTTGAACAAGTTGAGAGAAATCCTCTGCTAAGGCCGTTGCTTCGGCGATTGTTTTTCCTAAGACTGCATCAGTCATCATACTAGCACTTGCTGTACTGATGGAACAGCCACTTCCTTGAAAGGCAATATCTTTAATCACATCGTCTTCAATGGCCACATCCAGTTCAATCACATCTCCACAAGTAGGATTATTCAGTTCAATTGTTTGGCTAGACGCATCTAGCGTTCCGTGGTGATGTGGGTGGCTAGAATGGTCCAAAATGACTTGGCGATATAAGTTATCTAATTTAGAAAGTGCCATGCTGGAAAAACTCCTTTGTCGCTTTAATCGCTTCAACTAAGCGATCTGCGTCTTCTTTGGTATTGTATAAATAAAAACTTACCCGTGCGGTTGCTGGCACGCTCAAATAGTTTAATAGCGGTTGCGCGCAATGGTGACCCGCTCTGACAGCGACCCCTTCCATATCTAACGCTGTAGCCACATCATGTGGATGTAAACCTTCAATATTAAAAGCAATCACACCTGTGTGGTCTTTTGGATCCTGTGGACCATAAATCGTCAAGCCCTCGATAGCTTGCAACTTCGGCAAAACATAGTGAACAAGGGCTGCTTCATGTTGATGAATGGCCTCTAAACCAATTTCAGTTAAATAATCAATAGCGGCACCTAAGGCAATTGCCCCAGCAATATTAGGTGTGCCAGCTTCAAATTTCCATGGAAGCTCTTTCCAAGTACTTTCTTGAAGATGAACAAAGTCAATCATTTCGCCACCAAATTCCACAGGTTCCATTTGTTCCAATAAATGACGTTTGCCATAAAGGACACCAATTCCAGTTGGTCCACACATTTTGTGACCACTAAATGCATAAAAATCAGCATCGATGGCTTGAACGTCCACAGGCATATGAGGAACTGCTTGCGCGCCGTCTACCACCATCACAGCGCCATTTTGATGAGCTAATTGTGTTAATTCTTCGATTGGATTAATGACCCCTAACACATTTGAAACATGAGCAATCGAAACAATTTTCGTTTTTTCTGTAATTTGTTGACGTGCACTTGCCATGTCTAAAAAGCCGTCTTCAGTGACGTCTATATACTTCAAAATGGCTCCTGTACGTTGGGCTAATTGTTGCCAGGGAATAATGTTTGAATGATGTTCCATGTAAGATATGACGATTTCATCCCCGGCTGTAACTGCCAAGTCACCATAACTTTTGGCAATCCAATTCAAACTGGTTGTTGTTCCTCGTGTAAATAAAACTTCCGCTGTTTCTTTGGCATGGATAAATTGGCGAACCTTTTCGCGGGAGGCTTCATAGTCCTTCGTTGCTCGTTCGGCTAACGTGTGCACCCCACGATGAACATTGGCATTATCGGTTTCATAATAATGTCGTAAAACATCTAACACTGCCGTTGGTTTTTGGGTTGTTGCAGCATTGTCTAAATAAACTAGCGGTTCATCATTAACTTCTTGAAATAAAATAGGAAACGATTGACGAATGGTTGCTGCATCCATCATGCGTTTAACTTCCCTTCAATTACTTCTACAAATTCATTTTGTACTTCTTTAACTGGAATTGCTGTAATGACAGAACCTAGGAAGCCACGAATCACCAAACGTTCCGCTTCTTCTTTACGCAAGCCGCGGCTCATTAAATAATACATTTCTTCTGGATCTACTCGACCAACGCTGGCTGCGTGTCCGGCAGTCACTTCATTTTCATCAATTAAAAGAATTGGATTGGCATCACCACGAGCTTTATCAGACAGCATTAAAACACGACTTTCTTGCTGTGCGTCGGCTCCTTTTGCTCCTTTTAAAATGTGGCCAATTCCGTTAAACGTTAAAGTACCACGTTCACGAATAACTCCATGTTGTAAAATATGACCAATCGAATGTGGCGCTTTGTTTGTCACTCGTGTGTCGATGCCTTGTGTTTGTTTACCTGCACTAATTGCAACGACTTTAACTTCTGAATGAGCGCCTTCGCCAACTAAATCAGAATCAAAATCAGCCACAACATCGCCATCATTCATGACGCCTAGAGCCCAATCAACAGAGGCATCCCGCATAATATAGCCACGACGATTCATATAAGTCGTTACAGTTTGCCCTAATTGATCCACAGCTGAGTATTTAACTTTTGCGCCATCTTTCGCAATCACTTCCACAACAATATTTCCAGAAGCTTTCTCTGCGTGATGACCGGTTGATTGAAAACGTTCTAAATAACTGAATTCACTATGATTATCTGCAACGATTAAAACATGTTTAAAGAAAGGTTGGTTGCTATCTGAATCCTGAATAAACAAAGATTCAATGGGCTCTTCAATCACTACGTTTTTAGGAACGTATAAGAAAACGCCACTATTCATGAAAGCTGCATGAGCTGCTGTCAGCTTATCTTCTTCTGGTAATACGGCTTTAGTCATATAGTATTCTTTAACCAATTCTGGGTGCTCTTGTAAAGCAGTAAAAATGTCTGTAAAAATTACCCCTTGTTCCGCTAATGAGGCTGGCAATTGCTCAAAAGCATGAAAAGATCCTTGTTGAACAATTAAAGGATTGTCTTTCATTTGATCAAAACTTGCGACATTTCCTTCAGAAGGCACATAACTTTCCATGTGAACATTTAATAAAGGCCAACGATGAAATTTCACACGATCAATATGTGGTAACTCACTTTCGTCAGCGTTTCTTAAAGCCGTTGTTCGCAATTCAGTCATCCAAGCTGGTTCTTCATGTTCTAGTGAAAAAGCGGTGACTTCGTCAAGATAATCCATTAGATTTACTTTTTTCATTTATCTTGTCCTCCTTACGCTTCTTCTTTGTAATCAATACCTAATTCTTGGCTGATACCAGCATAGCCTTCTGTTTCTAAACGTTTTGCCAAATCAGCCCCACCGGTTTTCACAACGCGGCCTTCCATCATGATATGAACAACATCTGGCGTGATATAGTTCAATAAGCGTTGATAATGGGTAATAATTAACGCACCAAAGTTCTCGCCGCGCATTTCATTAACCCCTTTAGAAACTACTTTTAACGCATCGATATCTAAGCCTGAATCAATTTCATCTAAAATGGCAAACGTAGGCTCTAACATCAATAATTGTAAAATTTCATTTCGTTTTTTCTCGCCGCCAGAAAAACCTTCGTTTAAGTAACGCTCAGCCATTTCTTCAGGCATATTTAATAATTCCATTTTGCTATCTAATTTTTTTAAGAACTGCATGACTGACATTTTGTTGTCTTCGTCACGTTTTGCATTGATTGCTGCACGCATGAATTCAGCATTGGTAATTCCTGGAATTTCACTTGGGTATTGCATTGCTAAGAATAAACCTAAGCGAGCACGTTCGTCTACCTCTAAATCTAAAACGTTGACGCCGTCAAATAGAATTTCTCCTTCTGTGACTTCATAGTTAGGATTTCCCATAATTGCTGCTGATAAAGTAGATTTACCAGTTCCATTAGGTCCCATAATTGCATGGATTTCTCCAGTATTAATTGTTAAATCGACCCCTTTTAGAATCTTTTTATCTTCAATTGATACGTGTAAATTTTTGATTTCTAACACAGACATGTACAATTCCCTCCAACTTGTTTTAATCGTTTTTCCGTTCTCACTCATTTTAGCCTAATTGAGAATGAATCGCAAATTACAATTGCTAAAAATAACAACTCTTATCATCAAATTTTAGGATTCAATTTGTGAAGGAAAATTTTAAAATGCTGATATTTCAAAGTTTCTCTATATTTTCAAGTGATCCTCCCTACACAAAGAAAAAAATTCTGGTAGAATAAAAAAAATTATTCAAGAAAGCGTTTTCTTAAATAATTACTTTAGAATGACTTTCGCAAAGAGAGCGTTGAGATACGCCTTTCTCATCTATACAAAAAAATCCAGAGCATTTGCTTCTCTGGATTCAATAATTTTTATTAGTGATTGGTTTTATACTTCTAAAAGTTCTTGTTCTTTTTCAGCAGTAATCGCATCGATATTTTTGATGCTATCATCTGTTAATTTTTGAACATCTTTTTCAAATGAACGTAATTCATCTTCAGTGATGTCGCCATTTTTTTGAGCTTTTTTCAACTCATCCATTGCATCACGACGAACGTTACGGACAGCAACTTTTGAGTTTTCCGCTTCTTTTTTCACGTCTTTGGCTAATTCTTTCCGACGTTCTTCCGTTAATTGTGGAATCACTAAACGGATGACATTTCCATCATTGGTTGGGCTAATGCCGATATCACTCATTTGAATAGCTTTTTCAATGTCAGCGATAGAATTTTTGTCAAACGGTGTAATCATTAATACCCGTGCTTCTGGGATATTGATACTTGCTAATTGGTTAACTGGTGTTGGTGCACCATAATATTCTACTTGAATACGGTCTAATAGACTTGCGTTCGCACGACCAGCACGAATTTGACCTAATTCACGGCGTAAGCTTTCTTCCGCTTTTGTCATTTTTTCTTTGGCTGTTGCTAAAACTTCTTTAGACATTCTTTATTTCCCCCTTACAGTTGTTCCGATATTTTCACCAAGGATGGCACGACGGATATTTCCTGCTTCATTTAGGTTAAAGACAACTAAAGGAATATCGTTATCCATACTTAATGAGCTTGCTGTTGAATCCATTACTTGCAGCCCTTTAGAAATAACATCTAAATGTGTTAGTTCTTCAAATTTTGTCGCTGTTTCATCCACACGTGGATCCGCAGAATAAACACCATCAACATTGTTCTTCGCCATTAAGATGACGTCCGCATCTACTTCTGCAGCTCGTAACGCAGCCGTTGTATCTGTCGAGAAGTAAGGATTTCCTGTTCCTCCGGCAAAAATAACAACGCGGCCTTTTTCTAAATGACGTTCTGCACGACGACGAATGTATGGTTCTGCAATTTGACGCATTTCAATTGATGTTTGAACACGTGTAGGCACACCAAGATTTTCTAATGTATCTTGCAATGCTAAGGCATTCATCACAGTAGCTAACATGCCCATATAATCAGCTTGTGCACGTTCCATGCCCATTTGAGCACCAATTTGTCCACGCCAGATGTTTCCGCCGCCAACCACGATGGCCATTTCGATACCTAATTCATGGACCTCTTTAATTTCTTGGACGATTTCTTTAATGACTGGTGGTTTAATGCCAAAACCGTCTTCTCCGGCTAGCGCTTCTCCACTTAACTTTAATACGACACGTTGATACTTAGGTTTAACCATCATAATTCCCTCCAAGATTCTCTAAAAATCATTCAATTCCTCATTTAGATGACTTTTCACCAAAATGATTTTTTAGACCAAGCAGTGCGATCCACTGGTTTTGCCTAAAAAAAGGGAGCGCATATCAAAGTTATGCGTTCCCAAATGGCTGAAAGACTGCCTTGAATCAAGTAGTAATCAATTTATGCAGCTTCCTTTGGGGATCGCTGTCTGTTTAGATACTTATGATTCACGGCTTTTCAACCGAGCGTTTGATGCTCTTAGTTTTTCATTTGGCTCATTACTTCATCCGCAAAGTTATCTTCACGTTTTTCGATACCTTCGCCAACTTCAAAACGTACGAATGATTTCACTTCGCCGCCTTTAGAAGCAACAAATTTTTCGACAGTCATATCTGGATCTTTAACAAATGGTTGGTCAACCAAAGCGATTTCTGCTTTGAATTTTTGTAGACGACCAACAACCATTTTTTCAACGATATTTGCTGGTTTACCTTCGTTTAATGCTTGTTCAGTTAACACAGCTTTTTCGTGTTCTAATTCTTCTTGAGGAATTTGAGATTCGTTGACATAGCGAGGGTTGATTGCCGCGATGTGCATAGCAACATCTTTCGCTACTTCTTCGTCAGTTGTGCCATCGATAACTGTTAATACAGCAATACGGCCACCCATGTGTAAGTAAGCGCCAAATGCAGCATTGTCAGCTTTTTCGACAACTTCAAAACGACGGAAGCTGATTTTTTCACCGATAACAGTTGTTGCTTCGATTAAATCAGATTCGATTGTGCCTTTTTCAGTTTTAATAGCCATTGCTTCTTCCATCGTAGCTGGTTTGTTTTCAGCAACTTTAGTCGCAATATCTTTAACTAAATCTTGGAACATTTCGTTTTTAGAAACGAAGTCAGTTTCTGAGTTTACTTCAACGATTGCTGCAACGTTACCTACAGTTGCTACGTTTGCTAAACCTTCAGCCGCAATGCGGTCATTTTTCTTCGCTGCTTTAGCCATACCATTTTCACGTAAAAAGTCTACGGCTTTTTCCATGTCGCCTTCTACTTTTACTAATGCTTTTTTAGCGTCCATCATTCCAACGCCAGTCATATCGCGTAATTCTTTTACCATTTTAGCTGTAACGTCTGCCATTATTTGTGTCCTCCTCGGATATTATCAATTCTTTTTAAAAAAGCTATCTCAAAGGAGAATCAGGCTTTTTGTCGCCTAGCCTTTGAGACAGCTCCGTAATCATTATTATTCAGCTGATTCGTTATTTCCTTCAACAACATCAACGATTTCTTCGATTGAAGTTGCTTCTGGTGTTTCTTCAACGAATAACTCTTCAGTTGCTTGGTCTTCCCCTTGGTTACCTTCGATGAAAGCGTCAGCCATTTTAGCAGTGATTAATTTCACGGCGCGGATTGCATCATCATTTGAAGGGATTACAACATCGATCTCATCAGGATCACAGTTTGTATCAACCATTGCAACGATTGGAATGTTTAATTTGTGTGCTTCTTGAACAGCAATGCGTTCTTTACGTGGGTCAACGATGTACATTACATCTGGAATTCTTGGCATATCAGCGATACCACCTAAGAATTTTTCTAAACGTTCACGTTCTTTGTTTAAGCCAGCAACTTCTTTCTTAGGTAAAACTTCGAAAGTGCCGTCTTCTTCCATTGCATTGATTTTTTTCAAGCGAGCAATACGTTTTTGGATTGTATCCCAGTTAGTTAACGTACCACCTAACCAACGATGGTTTACATAGTATTGACCAGCGCGGATTGCTTCATCTTTGATTGCTTCTTGTGCTTGTTTTTTAGTTCCTACGAATAAAGCAACGCCGCCTTCTTCTGCAACGTTTTTCATGTAATCGTAAGCTGCATCTACTAATTTCACTGTTTTTTGTAAGTCAATGATGTAGATACCGTTTCTTTCTGTGAAGATATATTTCTTCATTTTTGGGTTCCAGCGACGAGTTTGGTGACCAAAGTGTACGCCGGCTTCTAGTAATTGTTTCATAGAAATTACTGCCATGTTGTGTTTCCTCCAGTTTGGTTTTTATTTTCCTCTTCTTTTCGTCAACTCCTTGAAGAACTACCGTAGTAGCACCACTTCGCAGATGGAAAAGAATGTGGATTTCGTGTGTGAAAATCACACCTTTAACAGTATAAGATATTTTCAGAAAAATAGCAAGCCTTAAAACTAGAAATGTCGCTCCTACTGCGCTTGCCAAACAAGATGACATTCTTCGTTTCCCGTTTCATCGATGGTTCGCTTTTGTTGGACAAAGCCTTGTTTTTGATAAAAGGCGTAAGCTGCTTGATTTTCCCTGTAAACAGCCAAAGATAAGATGTCCTGTTCTTCTTTTGCTACTTGCAGTAATTTCTGACCGATGCCCTTCCCTTGAAACGCTTTTTTTATAAAAATTCCTGCGATATAGTTATCCATTAAGCCTAAAAACCCAATTATCTGACCCTCTTCTTCCGCTAAGATCAGTGTTGCTTTTGGTAACGCAGCGCGGACAAATGGATGAGCTTCTAGATTCGTTTGCAGCCAAATAGTCATAATGGTTTCTAATTCTTTTTCTGTTAACTGGGTTGTCTTTTTGATAGTCAGCATTTTTTGACACTCGTTTCTGTTATTGATTATTTTCAAAATAAAACATTAACACGCCCGCTGCGATAGCGACATTCAATGATTCTGCTTGACCTTTCATTGGAATATAAAGATTTTTCGTGGTTTCTGCTAACAATTCTGGCGAAACCCCGCTACCTTCATTGCCTAAAATCAACGCATAATTTTCCACTGCCTCTTGTTCATAATAAGCAATCGCAGCTTCATTTAATTCTGTACCGAAAACTGGTAGACCTTGCTTCTTGAATGCCTGAACCACTTCGGTCAATTCTCGTTGGAGAACCGGTAAATGATAGTGGCTCCCCTGCATTGAGCGCAACACTTTTGTATTGTAAATATCTGCTGTGCCCTTACCTAAAATCACGCCTGCTAAACCCGCTGCATCAGCTGTGCGAATCATCGTACCAACATTACCAGGGTCTTGGATATTATCTAAAAGTAACCAACCACCTTTAAAAGAAAGCGACTGCTCTTGTTGCGTTTCCAAGGTGACAATTGCCAAAATTCCTTGTGAAGTTGGCAGCTCCGACAAGCTATTTAAAACCTCATCACTAACAAAAATTAATTTTTCTGTTTCTTGTTCAGCTAACCAAGTTCCCCATTCTTGTTGACCTCTTTGGTTAAACAAAATCCACTGGACATCGGCATTGGCCTTCACCGCTTCTTCAACTAAATGAAATCCTTCTATTATATATTGGTTCAGTTCTTCTCGGTACTTCTTTTTGTGTAATTTTTTCCATTCTTTTAATTGGTTATTTTTCGTTGATATAATTTCTTTCATAAGTCACCTCGCCTTTGTATTATAGCATGCTTCTAGCTTGCTTGGATACTTGCTAGAACCAAGAAAAATCGCTATCATAAAGAAAAAAGCAAAGGAAGTGTCTCTCATGGAAAAACTAAGAATGAATGTACAAGGGCGTGTCCAAGGTGTTGGCTTCCGCTACATGACCAAAATGGTGGCAGATCAATTAGGTGTCTCTGGTTCGGTGAAGAACGAAGACGACGGGTCCGTTTCAATCACAGCAATTGCACCTGAAGACATAATGGAAACATTTATCAAAAAAATCAAAGATTCCCCCAGTCCAGCGGGACGTGTAACGTATGTTGATATTCAAGAAGACCCTTTGTTAGAAGAAACGGACCAATTTAAAGTGATTCAATAAACTTACTTTCTAACGATTGATTTCTTTGGGAAGAAGCCTTGAACAGCAAGTAGTTCCTGCTTTTTATTGATTTTTGTAAGAGCTTCTTTTCGATTTTGATTGAAAAAGAGCGCTGTTTCAAGTATAGTTAACCATGTAAAAATTTTTTAGAAAAGGACCGAATTACATGCGTAAATTAAACCGATGGCTTTACGGCTCTGGCTTACTATTTTTAGTAATGTTTTTATCAGGCTGTGTGAAAACAGGAGCAGATGGACAACCAACTGGTGAAGGTTTTGTCTATAACTTCCTTGTTTTACCGATGAGTAATGCAATTACTTATCTTGTCGATAACTTTAATTGGAACTATGGTTGGGCGATTATTTTTATCACCATTATTGTACGGATCATTATTTTACCGTTAGGCTTACATCAATCGAAAAAAAGCTTTATCCAAACGGAAAAAATGCAAGCAATCAAACCTCAAGTGGATGTTGCACAAGCAAAAATGAAACAAGCAAGTACGCGTGAAGAACAAATGGCCGCACAAGCAGAACTACAAAAGATTTATAAAGAAAACAATGTGAGTATGGTTGGCGGAATTGGTTGTTTGCCTTTATTAATTCAAATGCCTATTTTCTCTTCTCTGTTCTTTGCTGCTCGTTATACAAAAGGTATTGCCACGGCAAGCTTCTT
Source organism: Enterococcus sp. AZ050 (assembly GCF_051715085.1). Taxonomy (NCBI): domain Bacteria; kingdom Bacillati; phylum Bacillota; class Bacilli; order Lactobacillales; family Enterococcaceae; genus Enterococcus; species Enterococcus sp. AZ050. The sequence goes on from NZ_JBIOTC010000001.1 coordinate 948,961, forward strand.
AGAAATGAATTTAGGACAACCAAATATGATTTTAGTGGCATTAGCTGGTTTAGCCTATTTAGCTCAAGGTTATATTTCAATGATTGGTATTCCTGAAGAACAAAAGAAAACAATGAAATCAATGCTGATTGTTTCACCATTAATGATTGTTTTCATGTCCTTTAGCTCACCTGCAGGCGTAGCGCTTTACTGGGTAGTTGGTGGTATTTTCACATGTATTCAATCTGCCATCACAAATATCCTCTTACGTCCAAGAATTAAAAAACAAGTACAAGAAGAATTGAAAAATAACCCACCAAAACAAGTGGTTACTCCTATTAAGGATGTGACACCAAAAGAAACAAACAAAGTAACGCAAAAAACGAACCAACCAAAAGCAAACGGCAATAAAGGTCGCAATGCTGGAAAACAAAAACGTAAATAAAAAAAGGATCGCCTCTAAACGGCGATCCTTTTTTTACTTCAATTCTTTCCCAGTCATCTCTTCAATAATTCGAATAGACTTTGGACCAAAGCCATGCAACGAAAGTAACGCTTTTCGGCCTCGTGCATAGAGTTCATCCACACTGTTGATTTTTTTATTCGTTAGCGCACGAACAGCTGGCTTTGATAATTGTGTTAAAATTTGTTCAAATGTTGTTTCTAGCATGCTGTCGGTTCCTCCTTAGCGGTCGAAAAACAGCGCTTTTTATTTTACAATTAATAAATCTAAGCTAGCAATTGATAACGCCATTTTAGCAATTTGCATTAATTGTTTTAATCGGTTTTGTTTGACTTTTTCATCCTCAACCATAACCATCGTTTCATTGAAGTACGCATCAATTAACGGACGTAGATTTACTAATGCTTCATAGTTTTCTGCAATCGTGCGTGTCGCAAATGCTTCAGATAAATCGTTAACCGCTTGATACAGTTCTTTTTCTGCCTTATTTTCAAACAGACTTGGATCAATCCCTTCTTCAGTATCACCTAAAAGTTCTTGACCTTTTTTCGCTAAATTAATAACACGCGTTAAGGCTTCCATTGATGGTTTAAAATCTTGATCTTCAAAACGGCTTTTTAAAATATTCGCTGAAGCAAATAATTTCGATAAATCGGCTTGCTCAGCAGACACCACTGCATCGATAATGTCATGGCGAACATTTTTCGTCATTAATAATTGACGTAAGCGAGCTTTCACAAATTCAACGACTTCTGCTTGTCCTTCGTTTAGTAAAACGCCATATTTCTCAACATCTTGATTCACTGCTTCATCAACTTCTGTTTGTAATTGGACTAATGGGAAGGTCCAGCCTTTATCTTCAATAATTCGGATAACGCCATAGGTTTGACGACGAAGTGCATAAGGATCGTTAGAACCTGTTGGAATCATACCAACTGAGAAGAATGAAAAGACGCTGTCAAGCTTATCGGCTAAGGCTAAAACAGCCCCGATTGCTGTTTCTGGCAATTCACCTTCACTGGAAGTTGGTAAATAGTGTTCTCGAATCGCCGTTGCTACGGCTGGTTTTTCGCCTTGTAATAAGGCATATTTTTCTCCCATAATTCCTTGTAATTCTGGGAATTCACCAACCATATTTGTTACTAAGTCAAATTTATAAATTTCAGAGGCACGTTTTAAATCTTCCAATTCATCCTCAGATAAGCCAACTTTTCGACCAATGATTTGTGCAATTAAAGCAACCCGTTGCATTTTTTCATAAATTGAGCCAATCTTTTCATGGAAAGTCACATTTTTTAGTTTTTCAACACATGCTTCAATCGTTAATTTTTTATCTTCATTGTAAAAGAATTCTGCATCTTCTAAACGAGCAATTAACACTTTTTCATTTCCTTTAATCACGTTTTCAAGGTGAACATTATCCCCATTACGAACAGCGATAAAATGCGGCATTAATAAGCCTTGGTCGTTACGAACTTCAAAGTAACGTTGGTGTTCTTTCATAGAAGTCACTAATACTTCATCTGGAACAGATAAATATTTTTCATCAAAACTGCCTACAAATGCAGTTGGATATTCCACTAAATTCGTAACTTCTTCCAGTAACTCTTCATCTAAAGCTAACTGCCAATTTTTTTCAGCAGCGAGTGCGTTCGCTTGATCAACAATCATTTGTTTCCGTTCATTCGGTTGAACCACTACAAATTGTTCTTTTAATTTTGCTTCATATTCATTAGCATGTTGGAACGTCACATCGTCTCCCAAGAAACGGTGGCCACGAGAAGTTTGCCCCGTTGTCACATCTAACACTTTGAAAGGAATTACTTCATCATCAAGTAGTGCCACAATCCAATGAATTGGACGAATATATTCGAAATCATAGTTTGCCCAGTGCATTGTTACTGGGAAAGTTAGACTTGTAATCACGTCATTTAATTTTGTTAATACCTCTTTGGCACTTTGGCCTTTGGTAAACTTCGTCACATAGACATATTCGACGCCATTTAATTCTTTGAAAACAATGTCCTCAGTTGTAACTCCTTGGCCGCGTACAAAACCTTGTGCAGCTTTTGACCAATTTCCTTCAGCATCTAAAGCAATCTTTTTCGCTGGACCTTTTACTTCTTCTTCAACATCTGCTTGTTTTTCAGGAATCGCAGTTACTTTCACGGCTAAGCGACGAGGTGTGGCAAAGGATTGCACTGTTTCATAGTCTAAATGATGTTCATCTAAAAATTTGATTACTTTTTCTTCAAGTTGGATACGGCTTGGTGTGACAACATGTGCGGGCATTTCTTCTAAGCCAATTTCTAATAATAAATCTTTTGCCATGTTATTCTGCCTCCTTGGATACACTTTGATCTTTATTTAATAATGGGAACCCTAATTTTTCACGTTCAGCCACAAAAATTTTCGCTACGGAACGAGCCATATTCCGAATGCGGGCTAAATATCCTGCACGTTCCGTTACAGAGACAGCGCCGCGAGCATCTAATAAATTGAATGTATGGCTACATTTTAAAATATAATCATAGGCTGGATGAACTAAGCTTTCTTCAATACAGCGTTTAGCTTCTTTTTCAAATTTGTCAAAGTTTTCTAAAAGCATTTCTTGGTTACTAATTTCAAAGGAATATTTTGAATGTTCATATTCAGGTTGCACAAAAATTTCACCATATTTAACGCCTTGTGTCCATTCTAAATCATAGACACTTTCGACTTCTTGGATATATGATGCCAAGCGTTCTAACCCGTAAGTAATTTCAGAAGTGACAGGATGACATTGTAAGCCGCCAACTTGTTGGAAATACGTAAATTGGGTAATTTCCATGCCATCTAACCAAACTTCCCAACCTAAACCAGCACAGCCCATTGAAGGATTTTCCCAGTTATCTTCTACAAAACGAATGTCATGTTCTAATGGATCAATTCCTAATAATTTTAAACTTTCTAGATAAAGTTCTTGGATATTTTCAGGAGAAGGCTTCATTACAACTTGGAATTGATGATGTTGGTATAGACGGTTTGGATTTTCGCCATAGCGTCCATCAGCTGGACGACGAGAAGGTTCTACGTAGGCAGCATTCCATGGTTCAGGTCCAATGGCACGTAAAAACGTGTAAGGACTCATGGTGCCGGCTCCCTTTTCTGTATCATAGGCTTGCATTAACATACAGCCATTAGATGACCAAAATTTTTGCAAGGTTAAAATCATTTCTTGTACGGTTAACTTGTTTTTCATTGTTTTCCTCCTTGGAATATTTTTTATAGACATAGGGATTGGCTTAGCTTCGGGAATGTAAATTTAAAAAGGGCTACAGAGAAACAATTTTGTAGAATGAGATAATTTTTATGCTGTTCATCATCTACTCTGTCGCCTTTGCGCCAATTGAGCTTTTTTGAATAAACGTTACTATTTTTTCTTTTGGTGTTAACTGTTTGCTTTTTTTATTCGGTTACAACGTTCCCTTTGGTCACCTTGTACTGTTCATCATCTACTCTGTCGCATTTGCGCCAATCGTAGTGATTCACAGCAAAAAGTCCCCATGCCTATTAATAGACATAGGGACGAATAATTATCGCGGTTCCACCCTACTTCCGATGTGTTCATCGGCAGCTTCGTTTGTCGTACTCCAAAGTGCCTTTCAAAAGTTCCGTGTTTCTGGCTCCCACTCTCCCAGATTCGCTTAACAGAGGGTTCTTTTTACTTCTCTTTTTCTTCGTACGTATTTAACTTCTCTATCATAATACGGTGTCTGAGGGAAGTTGTCAAATTTTTTTTAGAAAAACGTCTGCTTGTTTATGTTTCTTTTTCTTCCTTCTTTCGTGGTGGAATTTTTAACGTATTTTCCCACGTTTTCATTTGATCAATAAATTTTTTGCTTTTTAAGTGCAACCCGACATATTCATCGTATAACATATCAATCATTTCTCGAATACTTTTCTTAGTTTCTTCTTTTACTTGAATGTTTTGGACTTTTTCATAGGAGACTTGCGAAAATAAGCGAATAAAATGAATTGCTCTAGGATCTGCATGGTAGCGCTGTTCATCTAAATGCCAATGTTTTTCACAAAGCACACCGCTATACTTTGAAGAGTAGTCAAATTTCCCTTGTGTTTCGCCACAAGCCACACAATGATGCCATTCTGGTCGTACACCAAACCGTTCTAACAATTGAATTTCAAAAATATTTGTAATGATTTCCGGATCTTTTTGCTCATTTAAAGCGGATAATGCCATGTGGGTAAATTGAAATAAATTAGGGTCATAGTGCTGATCTTCAATTGCTGCATCGACTAAGTTTAAAATATATGTTCCATATGCGTTAATAAATATGTCTTGTTGAATGTTTCGAAAAGGTTGAACTTCTTTGCTGCTATTGAGAAAAGATAAGCCTTCTTCTCTAAAGTTTCCGATGTAGACGGCTTCTGTAAATGGCAGAATCGCTGGCAAAAGAGGATTATTTTTTCGATGCGCGCCTTTCACAAAAAACATCAATTTTCCATAGGATTCTGTAAAAATTTTGACGAGTTTATCCTTCTCTTTAAAATCCTTCGTAAATAAAATAATGCCTTTGGTCTCCCCTAATGCCATTCAATTCACTTCCATTTCTTATGTAAATTAGTGTAGTGTTTGGAAAGTTCGTTTATACACTCGCTTCCCAAACACTACTTTCTTAATATTCTTCTTTGCGATAACCAAAATCTTGTAAATAGATTTTTTTGTCACGCCAGTCTTTTTGGACTTTTACCCAAAGCTCCAAATACACTTTGTCATCTAATAAATATTCAATATCTTGACGCGCCTTGGTACCAATTTGTTTCAGCATTTTTCCGCCTTTGCCAATAATGATACCTTTTTGACTGTCCCGTTCCACAATAATGGTTGCTTGGACATGGACTTTATCGTTTTCATCCCGTTTCATTGAGTCCACAACGACAGCGACAGAATGAGGAATCTCATCTCTTGTTAAAAGTAACACTTTTTCACGAATTAATTCGGAAACGATAAAATATTCTGGATGATCCGTAATTTGGTCATCAGGGAAATATTGTGGTCCTTCTGGCATTTGCTCAACGAGAACATCCATCAAATGCTCAAAATTATTTCCTTCAGTGGCAGAAATGGGAATAATTTCTTTAAAGTCCATTTGTTTCGAATAGTCTTCAATAATACTCAATAAATCATCTGGATGGACTTTGTCAATTTTATTAATAATCAAGTAGACTGGACTATTATTATTTTTCAATCGTTCAATAATAAAGTCGTCACCTTTCCCGCGTTTTTGATCAGCACTTACCATAAATAAAGTAGCATCTACTTCACGCATCGCATTGTAGGCACTTTCCACCATGAAATCGCCTAAGCGGTGTTTAGGTTTGTGAATCCCTGGAGTATCGATAAAAACAATTTGTGCTTCAGGAATTGTATAAATTCCTTGAATCTTATTACGAGTTGTTTGTGCTTTGTCACTCATAATTGCAATTTTTTGGCCGACAATTCGATTTAACAATGTTGATTTCCCAACATTTGGTCTGCCGACAATGGCTACGAAACCAGATTTATGTTCAGTTGTCATTGTATTTCTCCTTTTATTTCCACATTTGAATGATTTGTAAAATTTTTGGTACAAATAGAATTAGTCCTACTAGCACTGCGAAACCGGCTGTTAATAAAACAGCTCCTGCGGCCATGTCTTTAACCTTTTTTCCGATTGGATGAAAGTGAAAATCCGTAAACATATCTACGACATTTTCAAAAATTGTGTTGATAATTTCTGCCAACCAGACAAGAAAAACGGCCAATAACAACCACAGCCATTCAGCAAGTGTTAAAGAAAACAAGAAACCAAACACAATGGCCGTGACACCAAACGCCACATGTTTGCGCATATTACGTTCTTCTCGAAAAACTGTTTTGATTCCTTGCCAGGCAAATTCTAATGAATTAATAAAATGTTTATTCTTTCCTGTTTGCTCATCTTTTAAGGCCATACGCATCTAAAATCTCTTTCTGTAAACCAAACATTTCTTTTTCATCTTCAGGTTCCATATGATCGTACCCATTCAAATGTAAAAAGCCATGTACTGCCAAAAAGCCCATTTCTCGTTCCAATGTGTGCCCATATTCAACTGCTTGTTCTGCTGCTCGCTCTGTTGAAATAATTAAATCACCTAGATTCCGTGGTAGCTCTGCCAACTCTTCATCATCAAAAATAATTGGCAATTCGTCTTCCCCTTCATCCTCTAAAGCAAAACTGATGACATCTGTAGGCATATCTTTGCCCCGATAGTCACGATTAATCACTTGGATACCTGCGTTATCTGTAAAAGTCACCGACATCTCCGTATCTTCGGCAATTTCTAGAAAACCCGCTGCAAATTGCAGCAAGTTTTCGATTTCTTTGATTTCTTCTGTTGGTACTTTCTCGGTTTCATCAATGAAAGTAATATCCATTAGTCATCTCTCTTTTCTTGTTCATCTTTCATTTCTTCTGCTTCAGCTTTCATTTTTGGATACTTAATCCGTGAATGGAAGGTACTGCATAATCCATTAATTAATGATTTTTCAATGATGCGAATCTCTTTCATCGTTAACCCACATTCATCTAATTGGCCATCTGAAATTCTATCTTGAATCACATTATGCACAAAGGCTTGAATTTTTTCGTTGGTCGGATGATCCATCGCCCGCACAGCAGCCTCACAAGTATCAGCAATACTCACAATCCCTGCTTCTCGTGTTTGTGGACGTGGCCCAGGATAACGGAAGTCGGATTCTTTAATTTCAGGATTGCGTTCTTTTGCTTTCACATAGAAAAATTTCATCAATGTTGTGCCATGATGTTGACGACAAATGTCAATCACCATTTGCGGCATATTGTACTCTTCTAAAATTTTGGCGCCATCAATTACGTGGCCAAAAATAATTTGTTTACTATCTTCTGGTAATAAAAAGTTATGTGGATTTTCTGCACCAGCAGGTAAGTTTTCCACAAAGAAATTGGCGTGTTTAATTTTGCCAATGTCATGGTAATAACAAGCAACTCGTGTTAATAGCGACCGCCCGCCAATCTCAGCAACAGCGTTAGCACTCAAACTAGCCACCATCATGCTATGATGATAGGTACCTGGCGCTTCTTCTAACAGTTGTTTTAACAACGGATGGTTCGGATTACTTAATTCATTCAAGACAATCATACTATCATCAGTCACTAATAATTCGATATATGGATGCAAGCCCATTGTTGCTAAAAATGAAAGTACCGTTCCTGCACCTGCACAAATTAAAGCTGTCCACGTTTTACCATCTGTTAAACTCATTCCTTGATAAATCATTAAGACAACCGCCATGAAAACAGGAAAGACCACTACCCACATTAAAGCTGGGAAAACTTGCTCACTCATTCGTTTCCGTTTAACAACTGTTGCTAGAAATCCTGAGAATAAGTACATAATCAGAATAACCGTCAACGAGTTTGTACCAATAGAATTATAAAAGATAAATAACGCAAAAACGACTTGGAAAATGGCAGCGATTATCCCTGAACGACGATTCACAAAATGATTTAGAATCAGCGGCGCAAAGGCTGCTGGATAGAACAAGGGAATATACATCAACTGCTCTGTTTGGAAAATCTGGAAGAATTTCATTAAAATAACACTGATTAGCATAGCACCCGTGTAAAAGATAATAAACGAGCGTTGTCGCGAAGGCTCAGTCACTTGTTTTGTAAAGAAAATCAACACTTCAACTTGAAGTAAAATAGCTAATGCTAATGCCACCATCGGAAAAATAGAGGTATTTTGACTAGTCATTCCTAGTAACTCAAGTTTTTCGACCGCTTTTGCATCAATTTGAGTACCTTCACGAACAATAATTTCGCCTTGATAAATCATTGCGGGTTGAACAGCATTCATCGCTTTTTGGCGTAGCTCTTCTGTTCGTTTTTCATTGGCAATATCGTTTACCACAATCCCTTGGTTAACAATGTAACGAATAACTTGTTGCATGGTACTCGTAATATCTAAGTATTGAATTTTACCGTTAGCTTCTTGGCGAATTTTATCCAAATCAGATTCTCGAACGTGATTTTGCATTGCGTCATCCACCAACATCAAACTTTCTGAACGAACCTTATCTAATTGCTCAGAGGTTAATGTAAAGATTGTTTGATAAAAAACATTAGGAAAACTTTGATAAAACGTAACTTCATCTTGCGGTAAAGATTCAAATAATGATTTTAAGCTAGCTACTCGTTCTTCCACGGTCGGCGCAGGAATCGTTTCTTCCTTTTTGGCCTTCGCTTGCTTGTTGCTGTACTCTTTGTCTACTTTTTCATTCGCAGAATCAATCAATTTAAATAATTTATCAATACGATTATGTTGGACAGATGCCGTATCTTCTTGATAAATATATTCGGGTGTGACAGCTTCTGCTGCCAATTTTTTTCTTTGTTCTGTTTCGTAGGTATTCTCGATATTTTTATTTGCACGAATGGTTTTCTCGGCCAGTTGACCTTCTTTAATTTCTACTCTTTTCTGATGGACACTGCCAAACATAATCATAAATAAAAGAAGAGAAAAAACGGCTAATAAAATAGGTAAATAGGCTTTACCTAAACGATCCCCTAACTTTGTAAGTACTTTTTTCAAAAGGTACTTTCACTCCTTCCCTAACTGCTTAGGAATGCTTTTGTTGTTCTTTTTCATAGGCTTGAATAATTTGTGCTACAACCGGATGACGCACAACGTCACTGGCTTCAAAATTTACAAAGGCAATTTTTTCAATGTCTTTTAACGTACGCTCGGCGTTAACTAAACCACTTGTTACACCACGTGGCAAGTCAATCTGACTAGTATCTCCATTAACAATCATTTTTGAACTAAACCCTAAACGAGTTAAAAACATTTTCATTTGGGCAACCGTAGTATTTTGTGCTTCATCTAGAATGACAAAAGCATCATCCAATGTACGACCACGCATATAAGCAAGCGGGGCAATTTCAATAACGCCGCGTTCCATTAAACGATTTGTATGATCCATACCAAAAATTTGATACAAGGCATCGTAAACTGGACGTAAATAAGGATCGACTTTTTCTTTTAAGTCACCTGGTAAAAAGCCCAAGCTTTCGCCAGCTTCCACCGCTGGACGAGTTAAAATAATTTTTTGTACTTCGCCTTTTTTCAAGGCTGCTACTGCCATCACCACGGCTAAAAAGGTTTTTCCTGTCCCCGCAGGTCCCACCCCGAAAATGACGTCATGAGTTTTAACTGCATCGATATATTTTTTTTGACCAACATTCTTAATTCGGATTGCCCGACCATGATGGTCCTTCATAATTTCTTCTTCATACATGGCAATAAACGCCTCTAAATTTCCAGCTTTGGCCATTTTTAAAGCAGAAACGACATCTGGCGTATGCACTTTGATGCCTCGTTGAATTAATGTTTGTAGCGCTCTTAACACGGAAGCGACTAACTCTACCTCTGATGATTCGCCAATTAACTGAATAACTTCGCCACGACTATTAATCGTTACGTGGGTATTCTCTTCTAAAAATTTGATATGTTTATCATGTGTTCCTAAAAGCATGTGTGCATCATCAGAATCAGTAAGTATTAATTCCAAAGATTTTGACTGATTATCTGTCAAAAAACGTCCATCTCCTTTATTATATAGTCCTTTACAATGATACCACATTCTTATCTGTTTAAAAAGAAGTCGTACCTGATTTGACTTTGAAAGTCAAAAAAGAGAAAACCGGAAAAAGCTACCGGTTTTCTCTTTGTATAAAAAAACTAGGACAGTATCCTGTCCTAGTTTCGATAACGCTCTTAGTTTTCTTGTAATAATTCTTTCACAATTGCGTTAACTTGGTTGCCATCGGCTTTGCCTTTGACTTTCGGCATCATAGCGCCCATCACTTTACCAAAATCTTTTGGTGAAGTGGCGCCAGTTTGCGTCATTACCTCTTGAACTAGTTGACGAATTTCTTCCTCCGTTAGTTGTTGAGGCATATATTTTTCAACAATTGCTATTTCAACTTTTACTTTTTCAACAAGATCGTCGCGTCCCGCCTTTTCAAACTCTGATAAAGAATCTTTTCTCTGTTTCATCTCACGAGACAATACAGTGAGTTCTTCTTCTCCGTTCAATTCACGGCCCGCTTTAATCTGATCATTTTGAATGGCAGTCTTTAACATACGAAGTACGGCTAAAGTTTCTTTGTCTTTAGCTTTCATCGCTGTTTTAATGTCGTCATTCAATGTGGTTAGCAATGACATACCACCAACTCCAATTCATTCAAAACTAGAATTTTTTACGTTTTCTAGCTGCTTCAGATTTTTTCTTACGCTTTACACTTGGTTTTTCGTAGAATTCACGTTTACGTGATTCTTGTAAAGTACCCGCTTTTGAAACGGAACGTTTGAAGCGACGAAGAGCATCATCAAGAGATTCGTTTTTACGAACGACTGTTTTTGACATGTTATTCCCTCCCTCCGAGCTTAAAAAGTAACCGTTTTTCTTATTTGTGGGAAAAACCCACAAATTAAAATACTGTCCTTGTTATATTATAGCTAAAGCATAAATAACCGTCAACCACTCTACTGATAAAATACGAAATTTTTGTTTGATTTTTCGTCTTATTCGCTATTTTTCGCAACAATCGGCACAACGACCAAGTATTTCAAAGCGATGTCCTTCAATTGAACAACCTTTTAACTGTTCTTCAAAAAAATTCATCGGACACATGTGAATTTCTTCCGTTTTGCCACAAACCGTACAAATAAAGTGATGATGATGTTCCACCTCTTGGCAACAACGGAAGCGAAACTTTTGCTCGCCATTTAATTCTGTTTTTTCCAGCAATTCCAAGCGCTCAAAGTCATGCAAGTTACGATAAACCGTATCATAACTGACTCCTTTAAAGGTTTCATTCATAAATTCATACACTTCACGTGCAGAAACATACCGATTTCGCTTAATCAAATAGCTCATCAGTAATTCTCGTTTTTTAGTATATTTTAATCCACTGGCTTTCATGGTTTCTAAGGCTTGTTCAATATTGGTTTTTACTGGTGCCATCGCCATTTCCTCCCTCACCAATCTAAATCAGAATCATTACGAAATAGATTCTGGACTTATGGTATAATAAAATTATTAAAAATGCAAGAAAGGACTTACCCTCTATGACTATTTCTGAAGAAAAAAAATGTGTGACGATTTTTGTCATCTCAGATTCTGCTGGCGAGACCGCTTCAAAATTGGCGGCTGCTTCAATGGCCCAGTACCCCACTGTTGATTTTACTTTGATTAGACGAACATTCGTTAAAGACGAAGATAAACTGGTGCAAGCGTTAGAAGATGCCAAAAAAGCAGAAGCCATGGTACTTCATACTATTATTAATGATCATCTCGTGGCGATTGCTAATCAATTTTTCAATGAGCATCAATTGTTCCATTTTGACATTTTGACACCACCAGTTGCGGAAATCGAACGATTAACAGGTGTCGCGCCCATGCGGGAACCAGGTGCCTTACATCATCTGAATGAAAATTATTTTAAACGAATTGAAGCAATGGAATTTGCTGTCAAATATGACGATGGCAAGGACCCACGAGGCTTTTTAGAAGCGGATGTGTTACTTCTTGGCGTTTCCCGAACTTCTAAAACACCGCTAAGTCTCTTTTTAGCCAACAAGAACTTAAAAGTTGCTAATTTGCCACTAATTCCTGAAGCACATTTACCGAAACAATTATTCGAAATGGACCCTAAAAAAATTGTTGGCTTAACCAATGATCCCAATGTTTTAAACGGGATTCGTAAAGAACGAATGCGCGCATATGGATTACCTGAAAATACTTCTTATTCAGATATTGAAAAAATTCGGCGAGAACTGGCTTTTGCTAATGATCTTTATCAAAAATTAGGTTGTATCGTTATTGATGTCGCTTCTCTTTCAATTGAAGAAACTGCCTCAATGATTCTTAATGCTTTGAACTTAGAAGATCATAGTTATTATTCCACGGAAACCTCCGAGGATTAAAAAAAAACGAGAAAAAATCACTAGTGATTTTTTCTCGTTTTTTTAAAAGACTTGAACGCCTTCTTGATCAATATTGAAAATTTGGATGCTCGCTTTGGTAGATAATTTCTCCAAGCTTTGAACAATTTCGTTGGTTCGTTCTTCTGGCGACAAGATTAGCACAGTTGGACCAGCACCGCTTAAGAAAGAACCATAAGCACCTCTTTGCTGAGTTAAACGACGAATTTCTTTTAAGTGAGGAACCAATGAACGACGATACGTTTCATGCCATTTATCTTGTTCCATCATTTTGCCTGCTAAAGGTAAATCCCCGTTTAAAATTGCGGCAATCATAACATTGGCAATTGAGCTGGCCGCGACTGCTTCTTTATAAGCCAATTTTTCGGGCAAAACAGCGCGACTTTTTTCGGTAAATAATGGTTCCTCTGGAATAAATGCAATGACATCACACATTGGAAAATGATGTTTGACATGGTAGACTTGGTTTTCTACATGGCTAGCCACCACGAAATCTCCTAAAATAGCTGGGGCAACATTATCCGGATGTCCTTCCATCTCTGTGGCCAAACGGACTTTTTCTTTAGGGGACAAATTTAAATGTGCTAGTCGGTTAGCTAATTCAATGCCTGCTACAATCACACTTGAGCTACTGCCTAGTCCTCTTGCAAGGGGAATATCAGAAACCATCCGAATAACTTTTGGTGTTAATTCTGGTGCAATTTTCAATGCCGTTTGAATTAATAAATTCTCTTCATTAGTAGGGATTTCTTCTCCCAAAGTATGTTGAATTTCCCAAAATTCACTTTCACCTAAAACGTTGATTGTTAAATAAGCGGATAATGCAATGCCACATGAATCAAAGCCAGGTCCTAAGTTGGCACTAGTGGCAGGTACTCTTATTTTCATAGTGTTGCGACTCCTTTTCGTAAGTGCAGACGCATTTCTTCCACGTCACTCATTTTTGAAATAGTTACTTCTGTCTCCATTGCTGTATCAGGATCTTTCAGTCCGTTACCAGTAAAGACTGCCACGACGGTTTCACCTGCTTTGATTTTACCGTTTTTAACATGTTGAATAACTCCAGCTAATGAGGCAGCCGAACCAGGTTCAATGAAAACCCCATCTTGAGCAGCAATTTTTCGGTAAGCCGTTAAAATTTCTTGATCTGTCACGGCATCAATGAAACCACCCGATTCATCGCGTGCCTGTTCTGCTAATTGCCAACTAGCAGGATTTCCAATCCGGATCGCTGTTGCCACGGTTTCAGGTTGCTCAATCACTTGGCCTTTCACGATCGCTGCGGCACCTTCTGCTTCAAAACCATGCATTCTTGGTAAAGTTGTTCCTTGTTTTTCATGCCATTCTTTAAAGCCTTTCCAGTAAGCGGAAATATTGCCGGCATTTCCAACTGGAATCGCTAAGACATCGGGCGCTTGACCTAATTGTTCACAAACTTCAAAAGCTGCTGTCTTTTGCCCTTCTAAGCGATAAGGATTCACTGAATTAACTAGCGCAACTGCCTCAGTTTTCGCAATCTCTCGCACCGCTTTTAATGCTTCATCAAAGTTACCTGGAATCGAAATAATGTCCGCCCCATACATAATAGCTTGCGCCAATTTTCCCAGTGCGATTTTTCCTTCTGGAATCACTACATACGCTTTAATGCCTGCTCTTGTGGCATACGCAGCAGCGGCGGCACTAGTATTTCCTGTAGAAGCACAAACAATCGCTTTGGCACCTTCTTCTACCGCTTTTGCTACAGCCATCACCATCCCGCGATCTTTGAATGAGCCAGTGGGATTTAAGCCTTCGTATTTTCCATATAATTGAATACCTAATTCTTTGGATAAATTAGGTAAAGGAATCAGTGGCGTATTTCCTTCGGCTAAAGAAATCATTGGTGTTTTTTCTGTTACGGGCAAATACGCTTGATACTGTTTTAACAAACCTTCATACATGTTTACTCATCTCCTATAACCTTCATTACATTCAATAACTGAAAGGCTGCCGTATTTTGAATAGCTGTCACAACTTGTTGCATTTGTGCTTTTGATATCTGGTGTGTAATGGCAACAATTCTTGCTCGCTGTCCATCTGATTTCTGTTGAACTAATTGATCAAAACTGACTTCTGCTTTAGTCATTAATTGCGTCAACTGCAAAAATTGTCCTGGTGTATCTGGAACATCTAATGAAAAATAGTACTGCCCAAATACATTTTCGGAACTCGTCAATTGGGTTTTATGTTGATACGAATTGAACATATGGCCAGTCGTTGCCAAGCGAATGTTTTTAGCAATCGTAATTAAATCACTGACCACACTGGTTGCTGTCGGTTTAGCGCCAGCTCCTGGACCGTAATACATTGATTCGCCCACACCTGCACTTTTAATAAATACTGCATTGTACTCATTTCGAACAGATGCAATAGGATGCTTTTGATTGACTAGCATAGGCGCCACTTCTACCGAGATACTATTCTCATTTTGTTCAGCAGAGCCAATCAATTTGATTTCATACCCCAGTTGTTTAGCCATAGCGACATCATCTAAAGACAATCCGCGAATTCCACGAATATCAACTTGTGGTAATGAAACATTCATCCCAAAAGCAAATTGACTTAAAATAACCATTTTATAGGCTGCGTCAATTCCATCGACATCATTTGTCGGATCCGCTTCAGCAAATCCCAACGCTTGCGCTTCTGCTAAAGCTTCTTCATAACTTTTATCAGCAGAAACCATTTGCGTAAGCATATAATTCGTCGTACCGTTCACAATCCCTAAAACTTGTTGAATATTGTCTGCCGCTAAGCTATTAGCAATTGTTCTTAAAATAGGAATCCCGCCAGCAACACTTGCTTCGTAATATAAATCACAATGATGTTTTTGGGCTAACGCTACTAATTCACTCCCATGTTGCGCCAGTAAATCTTTATTAGCAGTCACAATATGTTTGCCCTTTTCTAAAGCTTTCATGATATACGTTTTGGCTGGTTCAATGGTTCCCATTAATTCCACAACGATTTGAATCTCTTTATCTTCTAAAATATCATCAATTGAAGTTGTTAAAGAAAGACCGTATTCTTCCGCTTGCGCTTGTTTCGTTTCAAGATTTCGGACAAATGCTTTTTCAATGACTACATTCATTCCTGTCACTTGTGAAATTTTCTCTTGATGTTCTTTCAAGAGAGTTAAAACGCCAGTGCCTACAGTCCCTAATCCTAGTAACCCGATCTTTAAGGTATCCTTCATTTTTACCTCCATCAACAGCGCTATTCTAGTTACGCTATTTTTTCCCTACTTTTTATCGATGTTCAATATGCTCAAAGGTCTGATTTAAAATATCTATTACATGATGATCATCCAATGTATAAAAAATCGTTTTTCCTTCGCGACGTGCCTTGACAACCCGGCTATCTCTTAATAATTTTAGTTGATGAGAAACGGCGGACTGTTCCATTCCCAATTGTTCACTAATCGCCGTTACGTTATGCTCGCCTTCTTTTAAAAGTAGCAAAATTCTTAAACGTGTTGGATCACTTAATACTTTATATAATTGACTTACTTGTTTGATTTCTTCCATTTGTTTCATTATAGTCGCCTCACTTTGCACTCATTATAACACAGAGTTTTTTAAAATAAGAACTGCGATTGTTCTTTCCTACGAAAAATATGGCACAAAGAAAGTTGGAAAAATGACAAACTTGTCGATTTTCCAACTTTCTTCATCTATTCGTGGTTGGCTTGCTGAACTGCATCCATCACGGCATAACGGAAGCCATTTTTTTCTAGAGCTATGACACCGCGAATCGTACTTCCTCCTGGAGAAGTCACTTCATCTTTCAATGCTCCTGGGTGTTTTTTCGTGTCTAAGGCTAAGGTCGCCGTTCCTTTTATCATTTGAGCGACAATTTCATAAGATAAGTCTCTTGGTAACCCTTCTAAGACTGCTGCATCTCCCAATGCTTCCATAAAGATATCAACAAAAGCTGGACTGCAACCAGCCACAGTACCAAAAGTTTCCAGTTGCGCTTCACGAATTTCTTTGACTAACCCTAAAGTAGCAAGAAGTTCCATTACCAGGTCCTTCGTTTGGCCTTCAATTGTTGGTGCCAAGGCTACGCCAATCACACCCTGATTCACGCTAACTGGTGTATTAGGAATGGCATGAACAACTTTGGCTTCTTTATTGCCAAGAGCCATTTGTGCTTCTTGTATGGTATGACCTGTTGCAACAGAAATCAATAGACTTTCGTTGGAAAAATGAGGAGCTAATTCCTGAAGAACAGGTAACACGACCTTTGCTCCTGTCGCAATAAAAATAACCTTACATTCTTGGAAAAGTGCATAATCTGTGACAAGTTGAAAGCCCCACTCTTTTTGAAGTGCTTCTGCTGTTCCACTTGAGCCGCCTTTCACATATAAATGTTCCTTCTTGACTGCCTCAGCTTTCAGTAACCCTTTAATCATGGCACCGCCCATACTGCCAGCACCGATAAAGCCAATTTTCATAGCATTCCCTCCTTAGTTAAATAAAGTGTTTGTGTCAAAAGTCAATTAGCTTTTGACACAAACACTAACATTCGTACTTTTTTCCGTACAGCCTGTTTCGTTTATTTTATTTTGTTAATTCATTAACGACTGCTTCAAACGCAGCAATTTTTTCAGAAGCTTCTGAACTACTTTTTGCTTTTGTCGCTAGATAGAATTTAATTTTTGGTTCTGTTCCTGATGGTCGGATAGCAATCCAACTGCCATCTTCTAAATGATATTTCAGCACATCAGAAGGAGGCGTTTGTAATTGTTCTGTTTGACCATCTGCAAAAGTGCGTGTTAATTCTTTAAAATCTTCCGTTTGAGCAACTTGAATCCCGGCAAACTCAGTTGGCGCTTGTTCACGACATTTTGCCATTAAAGCTTTGATTTTACCGCTGCCTTCAATTCCGCTCATTGTTACGGAAATAGTTTTTTCTTCAAAGTAACCAAATTCTTCAAAGATATCTTGTAAGCCATCGTATAATGTTTTTCCTTGTTTTTTGTAAAAAGCCGCTACTTCTGCTAATAAAACTAACGCTTGAATCGCATCTTTATCACGAACAAAAGGTTTCACTAAGTAACCATAACTTTCTTCAAAACCAAACATAAACGTTTGACTATGGTCTTCTTCGTATTGTTGAATTTTTTCAGCAATAAATTTGAAACCTGTTAAAACATTAAACATCTTCGTATTATATTTCTCAGCAATCGCTGTAGCAAGTTCACTAGAAACGATTGATTTTAGAACCGCAGCATTTTGAGGCAACGTGCCTGCTTGTTGATGGGCTTCTAAAATATAATGAATCATAATTGAACCTAATTGATTTCCTGTTAATACTTGGTAGTCTCCGTTTGGCATCCGCACAGCGGCACCTAAACGATCAGCATCTGGATCTGTTGCAATCAATAAATCAGCGCCTTCTTTTTCCCCTAAACGAATCGCGTATTCAAAAGCTGAATGTTCTTCAGGGTTTGGTGACTTAACTGTAGTAAAGTCAGGATCAGCAACGGCTTGCTCAGGTACTAAAACAAATTTTTCAAAACCGGCTTGTTTTAATGCCTTTTCTCCTAACATTTTCCCAGTTCCATGTAAGGGAGTGTAAACTAATTTTAATTCTTTACCCATTTCGTTAATTAATTCTTGATTAATCGTAACTGTTTTAATTTCTTTCAAATACGCATTATCGACTTCTTCACCAACAATGTTAATTAAACCGCTGTGGGCAACTTCTTCATCTGATAAGACATCAATTTTCAAAGGATTTTCGATACTACGAACATATTTAGTTAATGCATCTGCATCAGCTGGCGGCATTTGACCACCGTCTTCACCATAGACTTTGTAGCCATTATAGGCAGCTGGATTGTGAGAAGCCGTAATCATGATTCCCGCAAAAGCTTTAAAGTAGCGGACCGCAAAAGATAATTCTGGTGTTGGTCGTAAGCTTTCAAACACAAAAGAAGGAATATCATGTTTAGCTAATGTTTTAGCTGCTTCCATTGCAAATTCTGGAGACATATGACGTGAATCATAGGCAATGGCTACACCGCGACGTTTTGTTTCAGGATCTTGCGTATCCATAAAACGTGCAAGCCCTTCTGTTGCTTGACGAACCGTAAAGATATTCATCCGATTAATACCGGCGCCTAAAATCCCGCGCATCCCGGCAGTCCCAAATTCTAATGGTGCGTAAAATGCATCTTCACATTTTTCAGGGTCTGTATTTAAGTCCTTTAATTCATTTTTTAAATTTTCTGGAATATTTTCTTCATTTAACCATTGTTGGTAAACTTGTTCCCAAGACATGGAAAACACCTCATTTGTTTTTTTGTTTTTACTTTTTAAGTATAGCATTGGATATTCGTTTAGAAAAGGGAAGTTGTAGCGTTTTCTCTCAGCAAATGATTTTTATAAGAAAAATCTTACTTACTGTTCTATTTTTGTTTGTCTATTTTCAGAAAGTTGTCGTGTAATCCGTACCATTCGCTCACAAAAAAGAGGCATTTCTTCTGGTGAAATTCGGGAACAGTTCAAGCGAATACTTCCACGTTTTTCACTAAAAGCGACACTTGGTGCTACCAAAACACCTTCTCGTAAAAACACTTGCCAATCTTCTGGCTTAAGTGCCCCTTGACGCCAATGTGCCCATAAATAAAAACCGCCTTTTACTGGCGAAACTTCCCATTCTGACAACGATTTAAATACTTGATATACAGCTGTTGCTCGTTGTTCCACTTGTTTATTTAATAACGTAATTTTTTCAGAAAAAGAAGGATCTTCAATCGCCATTTTAGCGAGCATCTGCGGAAAAATACTCAACGAAACATCCATCATTTTTCTGGCTTCTGCAATTTGTTTCGTCACAGAGGCGGGCGCACTTAACCAACCAATTTTCGTGGTCGAACCTAAAATTTTTGACAACGAACCGATATACAAGACATTATCTGGATCTAATTTTTTTAAAGGAGGAATTTCTGTTTTCGGGATAAAACTTAGCTGCCCAAAAACATCATCTTCTAAAATAGGAACTTGATACGTTTGACAAACTTTCACGAGCTGTTCTCTTTTTCTTAAAGGCATCACTGTCCCAGTGGGATTTTGAAAGGAAGGATTAACCATAACCATTTTGATGCGATGTTGTCGGATTGTTTGTTCTAGCGCTTCAAGATCAATCCCTTCCTCTGTCATGGGCACACCAAATAAGCGCACACCAGCAGCTTGGAAAATTGGTAAGGCATAGAAGAAAGATGGATCTTCTACGGCAACACTATCTCCTTGTCTCAATAAAACTTGCAAAACTAAAAAAAGTGCTTGTTGCGCACCTGAAGTAAGCAATAAACTTTCACTTGGTAAATGAAGCTGATATTCCGTTGCTGTAATGGCTTGGATTTCTTTTCTTAACGGCAAATAACCTAATTCATCTTGTGCTTCCTCTTTTAAAAATTGTTTCCAATTTAATGCTGGAAAATCGAAACTGGGAATTAAGTCTAACGGCAACTCACCTGTATACATATCTAAGTCAGTCGGCAAATTTTGTTTAGCACGTAACTCAATCTCTGCCACCAAGGGATGAACTTGTTTGAACACATTTTGTTCTAAATAACGATGCCAATCCGTTCGTGGCGTCATCATTACCCCCCATTTTCCTTCGTTGACGATCGTTCCGCTCCCTCTTTTTCGCACAATCCAGCCTAAGTCCACCAGTTCATCTAATGCATGAACAACGGTTGAACGATTGACAGACAAGTACTCTGCCAGTTTACGTTCCGAAGGGATTTTTTCGCCTGGTAATAATTCGCCTGTTTGAATCTTTTGAACAATCATTTCCATAATACTGCGATAAATGGGAACATTTTGTTCTTTTTTAAGTTGCCACATAGCAATCACCTCAACAATTGGATGAGTTAAAAGTAATCCAGTTTAATGCTTTTGTCAATCGAAAATACAAGAAAAGTGAGACAGCCGTTTTGACGAATGTCCCACTTTTCTGTTTTACTATTAACAGGTTTGTCTCAATGTTTGTGTAAAAATGCTTGGATGGTGTTGTAAAAGATTCCTGCGAACATAAAGATTAACCAACTAAACCGCCAATCCCCTAAAACAAAACTAATAAATAGATAGAGTGCAACAACTAAGGGCCAATAAACGGATGCAATAATTGTACCGACAAGATTTCCCACAGGTCCTTCCTCTGTTTTTGTTTGTTGAGGGGCAAAATCAGGATGACCAACATGTTCTGAATAAAAATAAGTTTCATTCAACAATTTATTAAAACTTCCTTTAATTACTCCACCAAATATAAACAAGAAGACGCCAATCGATACTAAAAAGAAGAGCCAACTAATTCCCATCGTTCCATTATAATATTGTCCCCCCATCATTTGATGCATGGAACGGCGCATCATCAGATGAAGGCCACTACTAAAGACAACAACTGGGATTAAACCCAAAATACAAAAAACGACGCCCGCTGCCATACAAAAAATAAATGATCGTTGAAAACTTTGTTCTCTTTGTGCAACTTCTTTTTTTAACTTAATCGGAATCAATCGTTGCCCCAGTTGTTTGTCCATTGCAACAAACCGATTACCAGCAACAATAAATAATGGAACGCCGATTGCCACACCTATGAAAAGACAAACTAAACCAAGACCGTTAGAAAGAACACCACGCATACCAACCAGCAAGCCAACACCCACCATGATTGCAACAACGCCAAGACCAATTTGAATCGCACCTTTACGTTGGACAGCTAAATAGTCAAGTCCTTCCTCCACTGAAATATCTGGCAAACCGTTCATTGAATCGTTTGTTTCATCCACTTGTTTATTTTCTAAATTCAATTCTTCCATTAATTCATCAATAGTACCAAATTCAGAAATAATTGTACCAATTGCTTCATTTTCCGATTTTCCTTGGCTGAGCAAATCTTCATAACGATCCTCAGCATTTGCTAATAAGTCCGCCTTTAATTGTTTTGTTTCAGGTGTTTCAACAACGCCTGAAAATAAGCTATCAATAAATTCTTCTATAATTTTCATTTTCCCATCTCCTTTACAAATGCTTCGACGACGTCTTTTGTTACTTCCCATTCTAGTAACTTTTCCTCTAAATAACACTCTCCTGCATGGGTTATTTGATAATAGGTCCGCTTTTTGCCATGCGTTACTTCTCCTGGAAATGATTCAATGTAGCCATTTTTCTCTAAACGTGTAAAAGCAGAATAAAGTGTCGTTTCTTTAATCGAATATTGTTCTTTAGAAATTTCACGAATGCGTTTAGAAATCGCATAACCATATGAAGCGCCGGATTGTAAGATTGAGAGAATAAAGGTATCGTTGTATCCTCGAATTGCATCACTACCAATCACATAAATTCCTCCCTCAAGTACTTCAACTATCGTACTACGTCTGTCGTTGTAATTATCTTAACACGATTACTACGATAGGTAAAGTAAAAAAAACACGTAATGCAGAAATCATTTTAATTTCTGCACTACGTGCTGTCTTCTTTTCAGTCTATAGTTGAATCTTAAATGGTATCACCATTAAAAATAGAATTTTTTACAATCACATAATCAACTTTACGAATCGCTTCTAAATCGCGACCTCCCGCGTATGAAATGGAAGATTGTAAATCTTGTTGCATTTCGACTAAAGTATCTGCCAACTTCCCTTTATGGCGTAACCAGATTTTTTTACCTTCAACGTTTTTCTTTTCGCCTTTTTGGAATTCAGAGGCGCTACCAAAGTATTCTTTGTAAACAACACCATCTTCCACTTTTGTTTCACCTGGTGATTCTTCATGTCCAGCAAATAGTGAACCAATCATGACCATAGTTGCCCCAAAACGCACAGATTTTGCAATGTCTCCATGGGTCCGAATTCCACCATCTGCAATAATTGGTTTCCGAGCAGCTTTGGCACACCAACGTAAAGCCGCTAACTGCCAGCCACCTGTCCCAAAGCCAGTCTTAATTTTAGTAATGCATACTTTTCCTGGTCCAATCCCCACTTTGGTGGCATCGGCTCCAGCGTTTTCTAATTCGCGAACGGCTTCTGGCGTTCCAACATTGCCCGCAATAACGAACGTTTCTGGTAAAAATTTTTTTAAGTGTTGAATCATATTAATCACCGCATTTGAATGACCATGGGCGATATCAATTGTCACGTAATCAGGAACTAAACCTTCTCGGGCTAACGTTTCAACAAAAGCGTATTCCCCTTCTTTCACACCCACACTAATTGACGTGATCAAGCCTTTTTGTTGCATTTTTTTAATAAATGGCACTCGCGCCTCTTCATCAAACCGATGCATGATATAAAAATAACCATTTTCAGCAAGGGTTTCCGCAATCGTTTCATCAATAATTGTTTGCATGTTCGCTGGAACGACAGGCATTTTAAACGAATGTTTTCCTAAAGTTACTGTAGTATCACATTCAGAACGACTATTCACGATACATTTATTGGGAATTAATTGGACATCTTCATAATCAAAAACTTTCATACTTACTGCCTCCTAGTTATTTACAAAAATAACGTAAAAACCGAACATTCGGTCATTTAACGTTCGTGTTTACAAACACCATTGTTAATTTACACTATTTACCGCCACTTGTCAAAGGCGTTTTAACGAAAATTAATCTTTTTACCCTTCTTGAACGTTTGGTAAAATGGCCTGCAATAAAATAGCAACAATTGAGGCAGTTGCCACGGGTGAACTAAATAAATATTGTAAAAATTGTGGTAGAGTTTCCAAAAACTCTTTTGGCAACAATGTCAACGCTAACGTCATAATAATCGGAACGGCAATTACATACATCTCTTTTTCATGAATTGTTACATCACTCATGACTTTCATTCCACTTACAGAAATGATGCCACAAACAACCACAAAAACACCGCCGATAACTGGTGCCGGAATGGCCGAAATCAAGGTGGAAAGTTTTCCAGATAAGCCAAATAAGACAAACCACGCACCTGCAGCCACAAAAACCTTGCGACTAGCAACTCCAGTGATTGAAATAATCCCAGCATTTGTAGAGTAACTAGTTACTGGCGTGCCGCCAATGAATGAAGAAACTAAGCAACCTAACCCTTCACCAATTACGCCGCGATTAATTTTTTCTTCGGTCAAAGGTTCAGCGACAACATGACTCACAGCAAACCAAGTGCCTGTTGTTTCCGCCATTAAAACCAGATAAATAACTAACATCGTGGCAATGGCTGACCAATCAAATTGGAAAGAAAAGTTAACTAATGGTAACTGAGGCAAACTAAACCAAGCCGCTTCACTAACGGCTGATAAATCAAGTACCCCTAATAATTGTGCCGCGATGCTCCCAAATAATAATGCCAAAATGACAGAAGAAACGCGGAAAATCCGCCCTTTTTTCAAAGCAGAACCTAAGAGCGCAAAGAAGATCAACGTACCCGCTGCTATAAATGCTAATAAAATATTTTGTCCTAATTCCCCTTTTGCGTGGTAGATATTATCCGATAAAGCGACTGGCATTAACGAAAGACCCACCACAAAAATAATTGTTCCTCCCACAATTGGTGGAACAAATTTAGTGATTAAACGATTAAAGATACCAGTAAATCCTAATATAATAACAACAATTGCTCCCACTAAACTAGCACCTAAAACTGCGCCCCAGCCATTTCCTTGTTGGTTATTGGCAAAATAAATTCCTGCAATTGCTCCGATTGGAATAAATGAAGGGCCTTGCGCAACTGGTAATCTCATACAAAAATGAGATTGAATAATCGTGGCAAGTCCTGCTGCTATGAATGTCGCTTGGATTAAAGAAGACGTTTGTGCTGTGCTAATCCCAATAATTGAAGCAATGATCACAGGTACGACGTACACGTCCATTGCTAAGACATGCTGAATCCCTAACATAGTGGCCTGCCCAAAAGATACTGAATCTTCTGGCCCCACTGTTAAATGAAGATTACTTTGTTTCTTTTCACTCATTTTTTATACTCCTTTAGTTGCTGACATTAAATTTTTATCATGTACTTTTTCACCTTGTACCCAGACTTCTCGAATATTTTCTGGTCGTGCTAAATATAAGATTTTTTGGAAAATATCAAGCAATGATTCCCCTGGATTTTTAGGGATTCGTGCTTGTGACAAGCTTGTATTAATAATTTGAACATCCCAAGCATACCCTTTTTCTAATTTTCCAATTGGTAAACTTAGCGCTTGACCACCACCAGCAGTAGCTAAATAAAACGCTTCATTTACGGTAATCCGTGCTGTTTTAACACCTCGTACTTCTGTTTTTTTTGTAGCATCGACGCCATCTTCTAACATTCTAGAAGAAATAACCGCTTGCTTTAAATTGTCAAAAAGACTTGGTGAAAAACCACCTGAAAGATCACTACCTAAACCAACTTCTACTTGATGTTGATGTACTAATTTTGCAATCGGTGTTACTGCATTACCAAAATAAGCATTAGAGATTGGGCAGTGCGCCACAGCCGTCCCTGTTTCATGGAATAAATTCATATCTGCTTCTTCTAAAAAGCCTGCATGTGCCATCACTGCTTTTTCTGTCAATAAACCAAAATCATTCAATGCTTGGGCATCATTTTTTCCAAAACGTTCTTTAACAAATTGATGTTCCCAATCACTCTCACTACAATGACTTTGAACATGGACTTGATATTTCGCTGCTAATTCTCCTAATCCTTTAAGTGCTTCCTCTGTACAACTTGGAATGAAACGCGGAGTTACAACGGGATACACGCCTTGTTTTGTTTGCTGCGCTAATGTTTGAATTTCTTGAATAAACCGTTCCGTTTCTTCTAATGCTTGTTGCGTTGTTTGATCACGATAGTATTCTGGATTCTCATTAAGATCATCCATTACAACTTTACCAATTAAGCCACGCTGCCCTTTTTCCGCACAAATCTCTGCCAAACGACGGCTAGCTTCATAATGAATGGTTGTAAAATAAAGGGCTGTTGTTGTCCCATTAGCTAACAATTGGGTTACCAATTCATCATAGACTTGTTGGGCAAATGCTAAATCTGCAAACTTGGACTCCAAAGGAAACGTGTACGTATTCAGCCATTCATACAATGGAATATCCAAGGCGGTCCCAGATTGTGCCCACTGAGGTGCATGGACATGTAAATCAACAAAGCCAGGTAAAAGATAAGAATCTTGGGGCAATTCTTGAAAACGTTGTGCCTCTTTTTGTTCTGCTAGCACAGTTTCATACGCTTCAGCATCTGGTTCAATTATTTCCTGAATTACTCCGGCCTCATCTATACAAAAAAGTGTCTCTTCATAAACTTTAATCTCTTGCAAATTTTTACTAGAAAAACCTGTTCCTTTTATTACAAAATGAAACATTTAATACTCCTCCTTACTATCACATGAAGATTATACATAAACTTTCGCTTAATAACTATAAAAATGTGATTTTTTTTAAAAAAATACGTGTTGAAACAAGCAAAAACCGAACGTTCTAAGAATGATTTATTTTTTCTTTGGATAAACAAGAAAACTTTCTATTCTTAAGATTCTTCGGTATACTTGAAGAGAATCGTTAGAACTTTAGGAGGTCCTGAGATGATACAGATCGAACAAATTAGAACAGGTGTTATTCAAGAAAACTGTTATCTTGTTTATAATGAAGAAGCATTATTAATTATTGATCCAGGTGCAGAAGGAGCAAAACTAATTCAAGAAATTACCCGTTTAGGGAAGAAACCAGCCGCTATTTTATTAACACATACTCACTATGATCATATTGGTGCGGTAGAAGAATTGCGCCATCATTATCAAATCCCTGTTTATGTTAGTCCATTAGAACAAGCGTGGCTTTCCAATCCTATTTTGAATCTTTCAGGATTAGGCAGACATGATGATATAGCAAATATTATTGTTCAACCCGCCGAACATGAATTTAAACTAACCGATTATGAAATTGGCGGCATGAAATTTTCCGTAGTCCCAACACCTGGTCATTCAATTGGTAGCGTCAGCTTTGTCTTTGATGATTTTGTTGTTGTTGGGGATGCATTGTTTAAAGGTAGTATTGGTCGTACCGATTTACACACTGGTGATATGCAACAATTATTACACAGCATTATGACCTATCTATTCACTTTACCAGAAGAATTTCCTGTTTATCCAGGCCATGGTGATGCCACAACCATTCAACATGAAAAAGCCACAAACCCATTTTTTAATTAGAGATTTATTCACTATTTAAAGAAACTTAGGAGGAGTAGCAATGACTGAAGCAACGACACTTTATATTATTCGTCACGGAAAAACGATGTTTAATACGATTGGCCGAACCCAAGGCTGGTCAGATACCCCCTTAACCAAACAAGGAGAAGAAGGCATTTATCATTTAGGCTTAGGTCTTAGGGATATAGACTTTAAGGAAGCCTATAGTAGTGATAGTGGTCGTGCCATGCAAACCGCTCAGATTATTTTACAAGAACATCAAAACCACCAAAAGATTCCTTACCTAACCGATAAACGGATTCGTGAGTGGTGTTTTGGTTCTTTAGATGGTGGCTATGATGGTGAACTTTTGGGTGTGGTGCCACGCATTTTAGCTTTTAAAAGTTATGAGGACATGATGACCACGAAGATTACCTATCGTGAGCTAGCAAATGCTATTATTGAAGCCGATACGGCTGACTGGGCGGAGCCTTATGAAGTTATCCGTGATCGTGTTTGGTCTGGTTTCGAAGATATCGCTCATCATCGAGAAAAAAATGGTGGCGGCAAAGTCATGGTGGTTTCCCATGGACTAACAATTTCCTTTTTACTTTCCTTAATTGATGCAAGTTTGCCTATGCAGATGGCGCTGGAGAATGGTAGCGTGACGACCTTAACTTACGAAAAAGGAACATTTACCATTCAAGGAATTAATGATATTTCTTATATTGAAAAGGGAAAAAAGATCGCTGAAAAGCGCCGTTTGTTGTAAAAAAAGAGAAGGTTATCTGTCAAAATGACAGATAACCTTCTCTTTTTATTTATTCTTTTAAACGTTCTACGTTTTTTCTTGAAATTTGAATTTTTTCTAAGGTTTCCTTATAGTTTTTTGCTGCATAAGCAAAAAATAAAACATCAACTACATACAATTGTGCCACCAAGGAAACAGTAGCCGCACTTCTCAATGGCACGTCTTCCCCACTAGAGGTTTGAAGGACGATATCACTTTTTTCACCAATCACTGATTTTTCATCTTGTGTGATACTAATAATAGGAATCCCTTGCTGCTTCGCTAAATCAGCTAAAGTACTTGCTTCTTTATTCGTTCCAGAATTAGAAATAACAATAAAAACACTAGGCTTTTCTGTTGAGCCTAACATAGAAGCAAATAAATGATGATCCAATGTTGTAAATACCGTTCGGCCTAAGCGCGTAAACTTTTGATAAATATCTTGAGCAACCAACGAAGAGGCGCCCAACCCATAGACAAAAATTACTTCTGTTTTTTCCAACAAATCAACGGCTTCATTCACTGCGACATCCTCTAATGTCTGACCGCTTCGCTCAACCACATGAACAAAGCGCGCCTGTAACTTTTGTTTAATATCAGCTGTTGATTCCCCTTTAGTAACTTCAGTATACATTTGCTGCTTCATTTGGCCAAGATTTGCAGATAATAAAAGTTTCAACTCTGTGAAGCCATTCACATCCATAGAATGACAAAAGCGAATAATTGCCGCTGGACTTGATCCTGCTTGTTTCGCTAGCTCTTGCGCATTCATTGAAATAACTGTTTCTGTATTTTTTAAAATATATTCTGCGATTTTTCGTTCTGATTTTGGTAATTGTTGTAGACGATCTTGGATAGATAAGACAATATTTTGTTGCATAAACACCCCTCCTGATACACCATTTCCTACGCAATTAAATTTTAACAAAGAAAAAGGGAGAAGCCAAGTTCTCCTTTTTTCTATTTATTATTTAGTTGTTTGCATATCTTTAGGAATCCCAAAGAATAACGTTGCTACAAAACCACCTGCGTAAGCAGCCAATAAACTTAATACATATGCAAGCCATTGGTTGTTGGCAATTAATGGAATTAAAGCCACCCCACTTGGTCCAATAGCAATCGCACCAACATTACCGAAGGCACCAATTACTGCACCACCAATACCACCGCCGATACAAGCAGTAATGAATGGACGTCCTAATGGTAAAGTAACTCCGTAGATTAATGGTTCACCAATACCTAAAATCCCAACTGGCAAGGCACCTTTAATCATTTCAACTAATTTTTTATCTGATTTACAACGAATCCATAATGCTAAAGCTGCACCGACTTGTCCCGCACCAGCCATGGCCAGAATTGGTAATAACAAAGTCATCCCTGTTTGATTAATCATTTCAATGTGGATTGGCGTCAAAATTTGATGTAAACCAAACATTACCATTGGCAAGAAGGTTAAACCAAGAGTAAAGCCAGCAACCATGCCACCTTTTTCTAAGACAACATTGATAATACCAACTAAGCCATTAGAAATAGCTCCGGCTACAGGCATGATTAAGAAAATAGTTGCTAAGCCAATCACTAAAAGTGAAATGGTTGGCGTTACGATAATATCAATTGATTCTGGGACAATTTTATGCAATTGTTTTTCTAACAATGATAATAACCATACGGCAAAAATAACACCGATAATTCCGCCTTGTCCTGCAGATAATGTTCCCCCAGTGAAAATATTACTGATTGGAGCATCCGGATTCATTCCTGTCAACATTGTGACTGCCCCAATAACACCACCCAACGCTGGCGTTGCACCAAAAACGCTGGCGCTGTTAATCCCAGTGTAAAGAGCTAAATAAGCAAAAATCCCATTTTTAATGATATTTAAGACATCGATATATTGTTGCCATGAAGCTGAAATATCACCAGCAACAACTAAGTTAGACATAACAGCTGCAATCCCGCCAATAATACCAGCCCCAACAAAGGCAGGAATCATCGGAACAAAGATACTAGAAATAGCTTTTAATACTTTTTTAAATGGTGAAGTGTTATTTTGTTTCGCTTTTTGTTGTGCTTTCATTTGAGCGGCTTTTTCTTCTACTAAATCTTTTCCAGATTTGCCTGCTGAAGCATCAGTTGAGGTGTCATGATTAAATGGTTCTCCCAATTTGACACCTGCTTGATCTACCATTTCTTGTGCAACCTTGTTAACAGTCCCTGGACCAACAACTACTTGTAACGTATCATCTTCTACGACGCCCATAACGCCATCAATTTTTTTCAATCCTTCAATATCCACTTTGTCATAATCGCGGATATCCATACGAACACGAGTCATACAATGAATGACTTTGTCCACGTTTTCTTGACCACCAACTTCTTTATAAATCCCATCAGCAATGCGTTTAATTCTTTCTTCTGCCATGTTAAAACACCCTCCTAATTCCTTAATTTAATGTATTCTTGATAAATTGATTCCCGTCAATTAATTTTTGTGTTGCTTCTTCTTTAGTACTATCAGTTAAAATCATTACAATTGCTAACTTCACATTTTCTTCTGCCTCTACAAATTTTAGTTCGGCAACTTCATAACTACAACCCGTTGCTTCCATAATAATCCGTTTGGAACGCTCCACTAATTTTTCATTGGTTGGTTTTACATCAACCATTAAGTTATTGTAGACTTTCCCAATACCAATCATGGAAATAGTTGATAACATATTTAAAATTAATTTTTGAGCTGTCCCAGATTTCAAGCGAGTCGAACCTGTTAAAAATTCAGGTCCTGCATCTACTTCAATCGGCATTTGCGCATATTTACTAATTTCGGCATTTTTATTACATGCCACAGTTGCGGTAGCTGCTCCCACCGTTGTAGCATATTCTAAACCGCCAATTACATAAGGCGTCCGACCACTGGCTGCAATCCCAACAACAATGTCATTTGCTGATAATTTTAGATCAACTAAATCTTGACGACCTAGTTCTTTTGAATCTTCGGCACCCTCTACTGCGACAGTCATTGCTTTTTGACCACCAGCGATGAGGCCTTGAACCATCTCTGGCTCGACGCCAAAAGTTGGTACGCATTCGGCTGCATCTAAGACACCTAACCGACCACTCGTACCAGCGCCCATGTAGATCAAGCGGCCGCCTTGATTGAAACTTTTGATGATGGCTTCTACCACTGGTTCAATGGCTGCTAATTCTTGACCCACTGCTATTGCAACTTTTTGGTCTTCTTGATTCATTTTTTGTAAAGCTTCTTTGACACTCATCTCATCTAAGCCCATTGTATTTTCATTTCTACGTTCAGTTGTTAAGTTTTCTAAATTCATTTTCTATCGTTCCTTCCGTGACTAGCGTAAATTGATTGCCTGCCTTGATTAACGGCAATATCGTTTGATCTTTTTCAATAATTCGTGTAATCGTATTGACTTTTTCATCTTTCGGCAAGTCCACAAGTGTGACTTGAATTTCTCCCATATAGCGACCATATTTTTCATTATCAATCGTTACGGTTCCCACTGGACGTGCTTCAGTCTGCTCTGACTCAATCGTTGCAATTTCATCTTTTCTGAACATTTCACTCGTTCTTGATAATTCACTTCGCAAAACATCTCTTGCAGCATCTAAACGATTGGTATGAGTCCCAAGTATTCGTTTCAAATAGTGGCTCTTGCTAGGTGCTACTTCTAACAGAAATTGATTGGTTTGGTGATAATAACCAAATTGAGCCATGGTTCGCTCACTAATTGTGGGATCACCAATATAAACAGCATCGACATAAGGATCAGCCATCAAACCAACGGCAGCGGCGAAAGGATTTTGCCCCCGATGTTTTTCTAATGTTGGTAAACCAGCAAAAATTGGGCCTCTTGTTTGCCCATCTCCTGGCACAAAAGTAAAAACTTGTAAGCCTAATTCTTTAAGCCAGCGGTTCTTTTCATTAAAAAATGTTGTTCCAATGCCTGTTTCAGGTCTTGGATAATAATTATGCCAAGCTTCTAAGCGAGAAAAGTCCGCTTGGTGAGCCTTTAACTCAGCTACTTCTTCCAGTGTAATGGTACTAGCATTCAATCCTATATCAATCTTATGTGAAGCATGAGCCATTTGTTCTATCGTAATGCCATAGTCCATCCGGAGGCCAGTTACGCCCAACTCAATTAAAGGCTCTAATTCATCGAAAGAAAAACCCGCTCTTTTTAACGCTTCACCTGAAATATCTACCATAATTTTCATTTTTTCTGCCTTAGCAATTGCCCCTAAATCAGTCAAGCGTTGGCGGTAAAGGGAAGTATCATCTTCTGGAATGTGTAAAGAAGTGAAAATACCATCAAATCCAAGCGCTTTCATCTTTTTGATATAAATAATTGTATCGTTTGTAATCTCTTCACCAAGAAAAACTGAAATACCATACATCTTTTTAGCTCCTCTCTAATACGCTTTCATTATAACTTGTTTGAAATAAAATTTCAACTATTTTTCTAAATATTTTTTAATTCCAAAATAAAATTTTATTTCTGTTCAAAAAAAAACGAGCGTGGAACAAAAATCACTTTGGATTTTTGCTCCACGCTCAAAAACTGATAAACGGCGGGAATAGAAGCAACACTCCGCGTTGCTCCGATCTCAACAACTTCTAAGTGCTAAAGCTCTAAGAGTTGAAGGTCCTTCGGAAATAAGCCGAAATTGTTGAGAATCACGAAGAACGTAGTGATTCGATGATGAACAATACCTACTTGGTCTCCAAAAATCAAAGATCAATTTTCGGAAATTTCTTCTTATTTCTCGGAGCTAAACGGTTCTGTCCCGACCTCGTCTACTACATTAATTGGCTGTGGCAGAGCCAACTGGTGTACCAGCTGTAACCACGCCAGTTTTCTCTAACGAAAATTGTGCTACTTTATCCATGTTGGTAATAATGACAACCATTTCAGTTCCTTTACCAGCTGCTTTAATTGCCTCTAAATCAGCAATTGCGACCACCGTATCTGCAGTCACTTGGTCGCCTTCTTTCACTTTAATAGTGAACGGTGCCCCGTTTAACTCTACCGTATCAATACCCATGTGTAATAAAATTTCAAGACCGTTTGTCATTTTTAAACCAATGGCATGTTTTGTTTGGAAAACGCTTAAAACTTCTCCTTCAATAGGTGCATAAATTTCACCATTTTCTGGAACTACTGCATAGCCATCTCCCATCATTTTTTGTGAAAAAACAGGATCATTCACTTCACTAATTGGGATAACGGTTCCATTGGCAACGGCATACATTGTATTATTTTCGACAACTTCATTCTTTTTCTTCAAAAATCCAAACATTTCTCTTCCCCCATTTTTTAAAGTATCACTAGTATAGAAAAAAGTTTCATGAATTACAAGTGGCACCTTTGTATAATTCTAAAATTTATTTTAAAATAAGAATTTGCATTGGCATTTACTTTGTCAGCGGGTATACTTATACTTGATGTATTTTGCATTTATTTCAGAAAGGAATGGTGACATGCTTTTTGCTAACCTATGGAAAGCAATTATTCTTGGTATTATCGAAGGAATTACCGAGTGGCTTCCAATTAGTAGTACCGGACATTTAATTTTAGTGGATGAGTTTATTAAACTCGATCTAAGTAAAGATTTTATGGAAATGTTCAACGTCGTTATCCAATTGGGAGCAATTATGGCGGTTGTTATTTTATACTTCCACAAATTGAATCCTTTCTCACCAAAGAAAAATGGCGAAGAGAAAAAAGATACTTGGATTCTTTGGTCTAAAGTCTTAGTCGCTTGTTTACCAGCGGCAGTTATTGGTCTAAAATTTGATGATTATTTAGACGCACATTTTTATAACTTTTTAACAGTATCGATTATGTTAATTGTTTATGGGATTGCTTTTATTATCATTGAAAAACGAAATAAAAATGTTGCACCGAAGTGTACTAATCTAAAAGACTTCACTTATAAAGCCGCTTTAATCGTTGGTGCTTTCCAAGTACTGGCATTAATTCCAGGAACTTCACGTTCAGGAGCGACCATTTTAGGGGCAATCTTAATTGGGGCCTCACGTTTTGTTGCAACAGAGTTTTCATTTTTCTTAGGAATTCCAGTAATGTTTGGAGCAAGTTTTTTAAAAATCTTTAAATTCTTGGCCAAAGGAAATACGTTTGGATCAGAAGAAATCATTATTTTATTAACTGGCTCTATTGTTGCCTTCGTTGTTTCCATCATTGCGATTAAATTCTTATTGAATTACTTGAAGAAAAACGATTTTACAGTTTTCGGTTGGTATCGCGTAATTTTAGGTGCGATTTTAATTGGCTACTGGTTATTCTCATAAAAATAAAACCGTTGCTTTCAACAGTGAAAGCAACGGTTTTATTTTTTTAAATCGCCAAACGTTATTCGCTCAATCCCCTGTTCTTCAAACCACTGACGAACACGAGGATCACAAATCGTTGCTAATTCTTTACAGCGTAAAGTGGTATAAGAAGAATTGTCTAACACAAATTGATCCAAATATCCAACATCAAAATGCATCTCAGCAATTGCCGATTCCGGCATCCGTAATAAACCAAAGTCATCTTCTAAAAAATTCTCCACTGATACGCCTTCGTGAATATAAGATAACACGCCAGACTCTAACAGATGTGTTACCTGGAAATAACCTTGTTGCGGTGGATATTCTTTTTCCCCACTATATTTCAGGGTTGTATGAAGTCCGTACTCTTCTGCTAATTCTAAAAATACTTGATCAACCACTTCATCACCAATCGAATGGCAATCAAAATGTTCAGGATAATGTCCAGTTAGTTCCTTAAAGCGCGTCAATTGCGCAATCGTTTCAAGTCGTACTTCTTCATATACGAAGGTTACTTGCTTTTGTTGACGATAATAAGAAGAGCGATGAAAATTGCCTTGTTCATCTACCAGTGAAGGAATCATACATGGGTCTGCACAAGGTTTCCCTAATAAAAAATTCGTATGCTGACCTACAAATAAGCCTGGATAATTTTTTGCTAACGCAACGGCGTGTTCTGCTGTTGGTAAATTGGGCATCAAAAGTGTCGACGTCGTTAAACCATCGACATAACTTTTGATAATGCCATGATTAATCGCTTCTGACATCCCAAAATCATCAGCATCAATAATTACTTTAACCAACAGCTCCCCCCTCTTTTCTTTACGTATTTTTGATGACAATTCCGACAATAATATTAACAGCTGATTCACAATCATTAATCGTGCGCTCAAGCTGATCATAAACATCTTTCCACTTGATAACTTTTAATAAATCTTTTTCGTTAGTCATCAAATCTTTCATGGCGCTACTGTATAATTTATCGCCTTGAGATTCAATCGTATTCACTTCATCAATCAATGAAACTAACGTTTTAGAATTTTTAAATTTTGCAAATTCCTTCGTTGCTGATTTAACGCCTTCTGTCGCTTTAACAATATAAGCAGTTAATTCTAGCGCGGGCGCAATCATTTCTTCGACAACTAAATGATCAAGTAAATAAGACAAACTATTAATGCTATCGATAATGTTATCTAAGTGATCCGTAATATCGACAATATCTTCTCGATCAATTGGCGTAATAAAGGAAATATAGAGTTCATTTAAAATTTTGCGAACAATTTCATCATTCTCTTTTTCCAATTGATGAATCGCTTCTGATTTTTTTACTAAGTTTTCTAATGAATAATTGTCTACAATTTCTTGCAAAACCTTTGCCGCTTCATAAGCATTTGTTGCTAACTGGTTTAATTCTCCAAAATAATCAAATTGTTTTTTACGTGCCATGTTTTTCTCTCCTTAAAAAATTGCAATAAATAATTTTGACATCACATAAGCGATCAGCCCACATCCTGGGAAAGTTAAAATCCATGCTATCAGCATTTCTTTCACGATACGCCAGTCAACACTTGAGATTCGCTTAGAAGCACCTACTCCCATAATCGCTGTCGTTTTTGTATGAGTAGTTGAAACTGGAATCCCAAAAGCCGATGCTAAAAATAAACAAATAGCCGTGCTTAAATCCGCAGTGAAGCCTTGATAGCGTTCGAGTTTTACCATATCCATCCCGACTGATTTAATGATTCTCATACCGCCCACAGAAGTTCCAATGCCCATTGTAATGGAACACAGAACCATAACCCATAACGGAATCACAAAACCGCCACCTGTTTTTTCGACTAAATTATTATAAAAAAGCACTAACATGAACACGCCCATAAATTTTTGCCCATCTTGCGCACCATGTAAAAAAGCATTAGCTCCTGCACCAAAGGCTTGTCCAACTGTAAAAAATTTGTTGGCTTTTCTTCTAGGCACAGCCGAGAAAGCTTTCACAACAAGTTTGGCAATCAAATAACCGCCGCCAAAGCCCATAACGGTAGAAACAACTAGACCAACAAGCACTTTGATCCATTCCGAGCCATTGACTGCACCCAAACCACCTAATGCCATTGCCGAACCAGTCAAGCCGGCAATTAACGCATGGCTTTCACTTGTGGGAATACCAAAATACCACGCAGCAACTGCCCAAACCACAATTGAAAAAAGCGAAGCAGCCAAAGCCACCTGTGAAGCGTTTCCATTTGCGTCAAAACTAACAATGTTACTAATCGTTTCAGCTACTTGGGCATTAAAAAAGGTCATGACTAATGCACCTAAAAAGTTCATCACAACAGCCATCCAAATTGCGACATTCGGTTTTAACACCCGAGTCGAGACAGCGGTTGCAATTGCGTTCGGCGCATCCGTCCAACCGTTAACAAAAATTACACCCATTACCAAAGTAATCGTTACCAATAATGCAATACTCACAAAGACACCACCATTTTTCATTTATCTATTTTATCATAGCATGTTTTAAAAAAAAATGTATGCTTTTTTCTTAAGGCTCTGGCAAATTTTCTTATTTTTTTCTTGAAATTGTCTGTTAAGGAAAAAAACTTGTCGTCTTTTATTGCAATGGAACAATGGATTAGGTATAATGATTACTGTTGAATTACATTGGCTGACCAGTGTAAAACCTAAATCATCGGAGGTGAAACAAATGCCAAATATCGAATCTGCAATCAAACGCGTACGTACAAGTGCTAACGCGAATGCGAAAAATTCATCTCAAACAAACGCAATGCGTACAGCAATCAAGAAATTTGAAGAAGCTGTAGCTGCTGGAGCTGATAACGTCGATGCTTTATACAACGAAGCTGTTAAAGCTGTTGATATGGCTGCAACTAAAGGTTTAATCCATAAAAACAAAGCTAACCGCGATAAAATTCGTTTAAGCAAATTAGCTAAATAATGTGAGATAGAAGTTAGCATTCATGTTAGCTTCTTTTTTCATCAAAAAATGTCCAAGTCTGTTTTCACAAAGACTCGGACATTTTTTTATAAAGGTGAATCAATCCACGGTAAATCTGTTGTGAGATGTTGACTAAATAATTTAGTCTCTTCTCGCAAAGCTAAACGTTGTTGTCTTCTCGTTTCATAATTGGAACAAATCAACTTTTCTTCTGCAGTTTCTGGGACGACTGCCGCTAATTGGAAGTCACTTTCGGGATTCATATGAGACGGAATGGCTACAAAAGTTGTAAAACAAGTCGCCGCTAAATAACGCTCTCCAGTTGTTAAATCTTCTCCTACAACTTTAACAAATACTTCCATCGATTTATGATGCACGCCAGAAACAAACGTTTCAACACACACTGAGTGATTTTCTTTTAAAGGTTTTAAAAAATTCAAGTTATCTAAAGATGCTGTAACTGCCCCTCTCCGACAATGCCGTGAAACGGAAATGGATGCGGCGTCATCAATTAAAGACATTAATTTCCCACCAAATAGTGCACCAAAGGGATTTAAATCAAAGGGAAATACACGATGTGTTTGAATCACTCGTGATTCTCGACAAAATTTTTCTTTCGTCATTAACGATTCCTCTACTTTCATTTATAAACTTTTCCACGCTTTACTTTAGCTTACTTTACCATTTGATGCAATCCTTACTTTTTAGGAAACATTTAAAAAATAACAAATTTGCAAGTCCCATTTATTCATTTTTAGGAAAGTTGCTGTATAATAATAACGGTTAAAGAACTTTTAAGGAGATGGATACACATGAAAATTGCAATTGCTGGTGCCGGCGCTATGGGCAGCCGTTTAGGAATTATGTTGCATCAAGGCGGAAATGATGTAACTTTAATCGATCAATGGCCCGCGCACATTGAAGCTATTCGTAAAAATGGTTTAATCGCTGATTTTAATGGAGAAGAAGTTGTCGCGAACCTACCAATCTTCTCACCAGAAGAAATTGACCATCAAAATGAACAAGTAGATTTAATTATCGCTTTAACTAAAGCACAACAATTAGATGCAATGTTTAAAGCGATTCAACCAATGATTACTGAAAAAACGTATGTACTATGTTTATTAAATGGCTTAGGTCATGAAGATGTACTAGAAAAATATGTACCAAAAGAAAACATCTTGGTTGGCATTACCATGTGGACAGCTGGTTTAGAAGGACCGGGACGTGTTAAACTTTTAGGTGATGGCGAAATTGAATTAGAAAATATTGATCCTTCTGGTAAAGAATTTGCTTTAGAAGTCGTTGATGTCTTCCAAAAAGCTGGTTTAAATCCAAGCTATAGTAGCAATGTTCGCTACTCTATTTGGCGGAAAGCCTGTGTCAATGGCACGCTAAACGGTTTGTGTACAATCCTTGATTGTAATATTGCCGAATTTGGTGCACTACCTGTTAGTGAATCCCTTGTTAAAACATTAATCAGTGAATTTGCAGCAGTCGCAGAAAAAGAAGCCATTCATTTAGATCAAGCAGAAGTCTATACACATATTGCTCAAACTTATGATCCAAACGGTATTGGCTTGCACTATCCGTCTATGTATCAAGATTTAATTAAAAATCATCGTCTCACAGAAATTGATTACATTAATGGTGCTGTTTGGCGCAAAGGACAAAAATACAACGTAGCAACACCTTTCTGTGCCATGTTGACACAGCTTGTTCACGGAAAAGAAGAACTATTAGGAGCTAAATAATAAGAAAGTACCAGAGACAATCGTTGTATGACGATTGTCTCTGGTACTTTCTTATTTTGCTTGCGCAGTCAATTTTAAAATAAATAATTGGAATAGTAATTCTTTATCCATTTGGCCCGTTTTCATGCGATAATCATTTTCAACTAATTCATCATAAAGTCTTTCTAATCGAGACAATTCAAATCGTCGGACTTGTTGTAACGCTAACTTGACTCGATAAGGATGAACCTTTAATGTATCAGCGATATTCGCTTGTTGATAGCCCATCTTAGCCAAAATTTTTGTTTGTAGAAAAAGGCGAATCTGATTCAATAAGATTGCATTTAACTTAATGGTTTCTTCTCCTTGTAAAAGTAAATCTTCATACAATTGAACAGCTTTTTCACTGTTTCCAGAAAGTACTTCGTTGGTTAAGTCAAAAACATTATGTTCCAAAGACTTAGGGACTAATTCTTGAACCGCACCTCGTGTAATTTTCTTCGTCTCAAGGGCATATAAATACAGCTTCTGTAATTCTCCCATAATTTTTGATAAGTTCAAGTCTGTCAATTGAAGTAATAAATCAAAAGCATCGGAGCGAATAGTGTACCCTTCGCTCTCAATCGTTTGAGAAATGTACTGACGAATAGCCTTTTCATCCATTGGATTGACATCAACTACTGTGGCATTTTTTTTCAATGCTTTGGTAATTTTTTTTCGTTCATCTAATTTTTCATAAGAGGCCATAAAAACAAGAACAGTTGTTGGTGATGGACTTTCCAAATAATTCAATAAAAGATTGACATCATGTTCCACACCGTTTGTTTTTCTTTCGGCAGTTAAAAAGTAAGGATTTTCCACAAAGACAAGGCGATAATCACCAAAAAACGGAATTGTTTCCGCTTCAGCAATCGCTGCACTTAAAGGTGTTTCCTCCATATCAAATGAGAAAAAGTTAAATTGATCATCCTCTTCCGTCAACAATTCTTTCATCAATGTTGTTTTAAATAATTCAGTTAAATAAAGTTCTGTTCCTATTAATAAATACACTGGAGCGATTTTTTGCTCTCGCACTTCTTTCAAAGCTTTTTGTAACTCCATTGGCTCGCTCCTTTTCTCGTTTCTCTTGTTTATCCTATCATGTTACTTCTGGAAATACTAGTCTTGTTCTTTAACAAATTTGGCTTTAGAAAGCCCTTGCCAAGGTAACCATTGATAATAAATCATTCCTTGAAGATCAGTCCGATAATAATTTATTTTTTGCTCCTCCAGCGTCGCTAATGTCTCCTGATGAGGATGTTTAAAACGATTATTCAGCCCAGCTGAAATCAATGCTTCTCGCGGATTAAGCTGTTCGATAAATCTTTTAGTAGACGACGTTTTACTGCCATGATGACCGACTTTCAAGATGTCGATTTTCAACTGGGGATAGCGAGCCAACACTTGTTCTTCTCCTTCGGCTTCCAAGTCACCAGTAAATAAAAAATGCCGTCCACCTAATTGTGTGGAAAACACTATCGAGTCATTATTGCCCCCAATACTGCTCTTATTGGGCGATAAAATTTGAAGAGAAATGGGCCCATTAATTCGCTTGGGCGCTAAAATTGGCCGACAGTCTGTTCCGCTTTTTTGGAGTTGTTTCAAGACTTGGCGAAACGAAAAATTGGCTTCAGCTGCTCCTTTAGGGAAATAAAGAACAGAAATTGGAACCTTCTGCGCAATGGCTAATAAATCGCCAAAATGGTCTTCATGTGCGTGTGTGATGATCACTTCATCTAAACGTTTGACTCCTTGACTTTTGAGAAAAGGAATCACTGAATATTCCGCTCCTGATCGACTATTTTTCCGTTGCCGCCAAGCTTCTTTGTCAAAAGACAACCGACCACCTGTATCGATCAGTGTATTTTTTCTGTGAAAAGGCGCTTGGATAAACAAACTATCCCCTTGGCCTACATCGATCATTGCAACAATGCCAATTGGCGAAAGGTATTTACTATTTATCAAAACAATTAGTAGTCCGATTGAGAAAAAAATTTTTTTAGACTTGTCTGCTAAATAAATCATTGAAAGTCCGATTAGTAATAACAAACTAATTTGTATCCAAGAATTTAAATAGCCGATGGTCAGCTTCGGATTTAAGTGAACTAGCACCCACTCAAATAAGCCATTCATTGTTAAAAATAGTGGTTCGAGCAAGGCTGCTAAATAACGTGCTGGCATAATAATCACTAGAAAAAAGCTCAACGTCAAAAGCGGTAACAAGAACCGTTCAAAAATTGGTAACAAGAGAAATGTTAAGAAACTTCCTAACAAGGGCCATTCATAAAATGATTGGACTAAAATAG
The DNA here is from genome assembly GCF_051715085.1 of Enterococcus sp. AZ050. Taxonomy (NCBI): domain Bacteria; kingdom Bacillati; phylum Bacillota; class Bacilli; order Lactobacillales; family Enterococcaceae; genus Enterococcus; species Enterococcus sp. AZ050. Next base: position 989,870 of record NZ_JBIOTC010000001.1, read on the forward strand.
GTAAGGAAGCCACAGCCAATAGGAAAGAGCCTACACAATTTTTAATGAAAGGCGAAGAATAACCGAACAATGTTTGCTCTAAAAACAGCAGAACAAAGGAAAGTAAGTAACTAAATTGTCCACCGACTGATAAAAAGAGGGTTGGCTGAACAATCAAGTGCACTAAGAGAGTTAAACTCCAACAATCGAGGGCCGGAACCTGCCAATTAAACCGTCGATTGAACGTATTGAGGTTTGTTTGTAAAAGCGCCCGCATGACACTGACTGAGAATCCTGTTAAACCAGCATATATCAGAGAAAAAACGCATTGCCACAAAAAATAACTTTCTTGTGTTCGGCGAGCGATTCTTAGCATCAGCAAGCGAAATAAACGAAGGAAAAAAGAAACATGCATCCCTGACAAACTAAAAAGATGCAAAATGCCTAATGCTGAAAATTTATCGCTTATTTCAGCAAATTCTTCATTACGAAAACCTAAGAGCAACGCATTCATGTACATTGCACTAGTATCACCAAAATTTTTCTGAATATGTACCATCGCCCATTTCCGCCAGCCGCTAATGATTTCTTTAAACCGCCAAGAAAAAAAGGAACGCGGTTGTCCTATCTCCTCAATGAATAAAATAGCTTCGATTCCTTGATTCTTTAAAAATAGTTGATAATTGAAGCCATTTTTGTTGGTTTGACCTTGGGGCGAGTCTAAAATACCTACAGCGGTTGCCTGAATGGTTGTGGTTAGTTGTTGCCATTGCTGTTTTTCTTTCACACTTTTTAATTGATAAAATGCCATCACTTTCTGCCTTTTGCCTTTTACGATCCAATTGGCAGGAAATTTTACTTGATCACCATCGACTTGTATTTCATCTGGCAATATCGTTAGCTGTCCTGACAAGCGGACTTCTTTAGGCAACAAAGAGACTGGCTTTAACCACTGGAAAATCAATATGCCCCCTACTATTAAAAAACTGCACAAAAAACCTCCCAATATAACAGGAAAACTTTTTGTACAGACAATACGGATAACAGTGATAGAAAAAAGAAGAGCTCCTAATAGGCTAGGTGCGAAAAAACACCACAGCCCACAACTAGTCAGCAGAGCTATGAAGAACCAATTATTCCTCAGCTGAGGAAGGATTGTCCTCAAGTGTGGCAAATTCTTCTCCCCATTGTAATTCGGCAAAATATTTTGGTACTAAAGTCACTTTTTCAACCGTGGCTCCTACTTGTTCAATTAAATTTAGGGCGTACGCATCATTACGGTAATCCTTTAAATAATAAATCTTTTTAATCCCTGCTTGTAAAATCATCTTTGTACATTGCAGGCAAGGGAAATGTGTCACATAAATTTCTGCCCCTTCTGTAGGGACGCCAAACTTCGCACATTGTAAAATTGCATTCATTTCTGCGTGGATTGTTCGAACGCAATGATTATCAACAACATAGCATCCTTCATCAATACAATGCGTTCCGCCACTGACTGAACCATTATAACCTCCTGCAATAATTCGTTTGTCGCGAACAATGGTTGCTCCAACAGTTAACCGTGTGCAAGTACTTCTTAATGATAATAAGACGCTTTGTCCCATAAAATATTGGTCCCATGGAATTCGTTCCATAATAAACCTCCTTTATTTTTAATGACTCCTGTGTTCGATTTGCCAAATCATTTAATCTTATTACAAATAGTATGTTATCCGCATCCCATAGTCAAGAATTCTCAGGAATTTTCTGTTAAAAGTTAGCCAGTCACTGTCAACATGTCTTTTAAACGTTCTACTGTTTTCTCTCCAATACCGGGAACATTTTTCAGTTCCTCGACGGTTTTAAACGGTCCTTGTTCGTCACGAAAACGAATAATCTCTTGTGCTTTTTTCGCACCGATTCCTGAAATCGTTTGTAGCTCTGCTTCTGTTGCCGTATTAAGGTTGATCTTTTCCTCCTGATTTTGCTGAGCAGATGCTGATTCCTGCAGCGTTTCTAATGACTGTGCCACTGGTTCTCCTTTTTTGGGCACGTAAATAATCATTTGATCTTTTACTTTTTGAGCGTAATTGACCTGGGCAGTATCAGCTTCCTCGCTCACGCCTCCAGCTAAAGCTAAAGCATCCCAAATCCGCTGCTGATTTTTTAGTTGGTAGATTCCTGGTACTTTCACTGCGCCTTTAATATCAACATAGATCATTGTTTCTGCCCTTTCTTTTGTGGCCTCTGTGGTGGCCTCTGCCGTAGTGGTCAGACTTGTCTCCTCCCACATTGTGGTGTCTACTCGTGGCTCCTTATTAACCATCAAATAAATACCCACTAATAGAGTTATCAAAATAACTATAGACGCGCCACTACCTAGCAATAGCCACTTTTTGGGTAACTGTTTCAACCAATCCATCGTTTGTCCTCCCTTCAAAATATAATTACGCATTTTTTAACAAAAAAATGCGCCTGGACCAAAAATCACTAGTAATTTTTGGTCCAGGCGTACTTTTATTTTAATTTCTCTAGATAGTTCAAGGCATCTTGAACCGTTTTTACTGGGACAATTTTCATTTTTGTCCCAATTTTTTTCGCAGCTTCTTGTGCTTCTTGATAATTCGATTTGATTTTCGGTTCAACTTTTTTCATTTCTGAAGTTATTTCATCATCGGGTGCAAAGAAAATTTCTGCACCATTCTCACTGGCTGTTACAACTTTTTTGTCAATACCACCGATTCTACCAACGATTCCTTGACTGTTCATCGTACCTGTTCCAGCAATTTCATGACCTTTACGTAAATCTTTATGACTTAATTGTTCATAGGTCTGCAAAGTAAACATTAACCCAGCCGATGGCCCACCAATATCACCCGCTTCAATAGATACTGGGATAGAAGAATCAATTTCTGTATGATCGGTCAAACCAATACCAATCCCCGCTTTTTTATCTGTTGGCAATTCAATTAATTTGCCGGTCGCTTCTTTTGCTTTGCCATCTTGAATAAATTGAACAGTGACTTTTTGATTCACTTTTTGTGCTTTAATGTAGTTCATTAATTCTTCACTGCTTTTAAAAGATTTGCCATCCACGCCTGTCACGGTATCGCCAACTTCAATTTTTCCTTTAAAACTTGAGTTGTCTTCCATCGCTAACACATAGACACCTTTAAATTTCATCTCATATGGAACCTTCGCTAATTTTAAGGCTTGCTCAATTGCGGCGTTTTTTGAGGAATCCATATAGTATTGTTGAATTCGATTATATTCGCTATTACTGCTATCCCCCATTAATTCTTTTTTAGACATAACTTCTTGAAAATCCGAAAAGTTTGCTTTTATGGCAGAAAAAATAGTGGCCGAACGAATGCCCACCGTTGTTAAATAAAAAGCACCAGACTGCGTATCTTTTTTCCCATCAACAGTTACAAACTCTTTTAAATTTTCTGTCGTTCCTGGTCCTTCAATATAATAAGGAATTGGGACGATAAACAAACCAATTAGCAGCAATGCCAATACCATTGGAATGAGTGATTTAAACGAAAATTTTTCTGTTTTTTTATTCATTATTTTAGCTCCAGTCATTCTTCTTTTGTTTTAACGCATGATAAATATTGGGAGGAAGATAGTCAGACACATCGCCTCCAAAACGTAAAACTTCTTTTAGTAAACTGGAGCTTACATGTGCATATGGTTCTTCTGCTAATAGAAAAACCGTTTCAATTTCTGGCGCCAGATGTTGATTCATTTTAGCAATGTCTTTCTCGTACTCGTAGTCTTTGACGTTTCTAATGCCACGAATCAAAAAATTAGCCCCTAATGATTTTGCACTTTCCACAGTTAACTGGGTTTCTTGCATAATAACACGCACATTTGGCATTTCTTTAGTTGCTTCTTCAATTAAATATTTTTTCTCTTCTGGCGTAAATAATGTTTGCTTACTTGTATTTATAAAAACGCCAATGATGACTTCGTCAAATAACTTCGCACTGCGTTCAATCAAATTTAAATGACCATTTGTCATCGGATCAAAACTTCCGGGAAATAGAGCAATTTTACGCATCTTACGCCTCCTGACGATAAATCGTTACTTGAGTGATTCCGTAAACGGTTTCTCTTGTTTTTTCTAGTGTACCAATCGTTTCCGGTAATTTGACAGTTTTATCTGTTTCACAAACGATAACGGCTTCGTTTGTTAATAACTGCCGTTCTAACATCTTTTCTAATTGTGAAACAATTTCTTGTTTGGCATAGGGCGGATCCAATAAGACCAAATCAAATTGTAGCTTCTCTTCATAAAACTGTTCTAAGGCACGATTAGCATCCATTTTTCTAACTTCAAATTTTTCTGGTTCTTTTGTAATCGCAATATTTTCTTTAATTACTTTTAGTGCAGCAAAATTCTTTTCAATACAAACACTTTTATCCATTCCACGAGAAACGGCTTCAATCGCTAACCCGCCACTTCCTGAATATAAATCCAGCGCCATTCCACCATCGAAATATGGACCAATCATATTAAAAATAGATTCTTTTACTTTATCTGTTGTGGGCCTAGTATTGTCGCCATCTAACGCTTTCAAGCGCCGGCCACCATATTCTCCAGAAATAACACGCATTGTTTCGACTCCTTTATCAATCATTCTTTTATAATTCATTATAACAAAAAGAGTGAAAAATGTTTGAAATTTCTCATAACATTTCTCACTCTTTTGCATTAGACATTCTCCGCTAAGCGAATCTCTGTAGATAATTCCTCTACTACATAGCCATCGTCTTCTTGTTCTTGATAAGCCGCTTTGGTACCAATTTTTTCAGCAAAATTCATTTCGACATCTGGTCGATACGATTTATCGACACTACGAACAAAATGTAACTGATTAATTTTTTCCATGTTACTTTCAATATTTTCTTCATTCATGTAAATCACCACATATTTCATTTTTCGTGAAACATAGTGAATCAGTCCATATCGGCGTAACTGTTTTAACGGTTTTAATGTGTATACCCAAACAATTAGGCAACGACGCTCTTGAAGCGTAAATTCTTTTTCTTCTTTAGCTTGCATGGCAGCTTCCTCCACAACCTGAATGTTTCTTTCCTCGTTCAAAGAAAGGATTTCCAGCATCTACTTTAATATCTTCAGAAATTAGTTGCGCAATCTTTAAACCAATTGTATCTAGCAACGTTTGAACGTTTGTCTCAGCAAAACGATAATTTGCAACGATTTCATTTAAATCAAGCGCCCGCTTTGCTTTACGTAGGGCTCGCTGTTTCTCCCGAAAATCGGGTGCATGAATTCCATAAGCCTCAACTCGTTCAAAAGCTGACTTAGCTTCTAAAAATGCTTTTTGTAACTGAGCAACTTCCGTTGAAGCATACATGGCTTTTTTTGTTTCTTTATAGTTTTGAACAGCATCACTTTCTAAAAGTGCTGAAATTAAGCATTCTGTTTGATCTTCAATTGCAAATAAATGTTCTGTCACAATCATAACTTTTCACTACTCTCCGTGATTTGCCTATTTTCTGGTCGTTTCTCTAATAAGACTAACACACCTTCATTGGAAAAGGCAACGCCCAATTCTGTCGTTTCTGACTCAGCAAAATAGCTATCATATTGCGGGTCCGAAAACCATGACAAAATAGTAAAGGTACTATCATAAACAGGTTCTTGGAAAATACCTGCTGGTTCTCTCAACGAAAGTTTGCTCGTTTTAACTAATAAAGAAAATTCGTCCTTAGTCAACTGAAATGGATGAATGGCTGTATGTTCCTCTCTCGTTTGTAACAATTCTGCTTGTCGATTTGCCGACAAAATTGTTGATGTATGGTTAGCCAGCGTTTGATACAATGTTTGGGCATCTTTTTGACTTTGTGTGGAAACTGAAAAAGCAGCTTGATTTTCTTGCTGTTTAACCAGATTCATGACATAAATCGCTTGGTTACTTTGAACAGGATCGAAGGTCATTGACTGCGTTATATCAACTGGCAAAGGAGAACCTTCATTTAATTGATACGGCATTTCCGTGAGCAACGTTTCTTTATTGACATAATTAACTGCCATTAAACCGCCCGTCCGCTGATTAAAAAATAACACCGCAAAACTGCCATTATCAAAAGCAACCAGTGGTCGATAGTTCATATCTTCTTCCATCAGCTCGACATCGTAAGCTTCATGATGAAAATTAAATGCAAAATTAGAATAAATCGTCATTAAATCAGACAAGTCAGCAAGCTTCATATCTATCTTAAACGGTTCTATCATTTTGTCATTGTTAAAGGCCTTAATTGCGATGGCTTTATTTTCTCGAACGTTGACTTCTAAGTAATCATTCATCGTCAAACCGAACGTCCATAATTCATACGTACGACCTGTTTTAATTTTTTCTTTAGGATTGCCAAACTGGCGGATAAAGGTTTCCACATCTTTCCCTATGTATGCTGCGTAGCCAGAAGCTGGCAATTCTTCATGAGGAACAGCGGTGTGAGCGCTGGATAAGCGCCCACTTTGAGCTGTTTCGGTTGGTTTTTCAGCAGGGAAAAAAACTGGCTCTAAATATCCGATGAGTAGAACTGTTAAAAAAACAGCAGTAAAGGTCCAAAATCGCTTCATTTTTTCCCCTCTCATCTTATTTTTCTTTCACCTCTAATAACAAATCACCTGAGCTGATTGCTTCGCCTTCTTCAACATAAATGTGATCTACCGTGCCCGCAAAACGTGCTTCGATAGTCGTTTCCATTTTCATGGCTTCTGTAATCAGCAACGGCTGACCTTTTTCTACTTTATCGCCACGTTTGACCAATACTTGTAGAACAGAACCAGACATCGTTGCGCCGATTTGTTCTTTATTAGTTGGTTCCGCCTTTTGTTTTACTTGAACAGCAGACTTAATGGAGGCATCTTTAACTAAAACCTCACGACGTTGCCCATTCAAATTGAAGAACAAGACACGGTTTCCGTCAATATCAGGTTCGCCAATTTCATCTAAACGAATAATTAACGTTTTTCCTCGTTCAATTTGAACTTCCAATGTCTCTCCTTGACGAATACCATTAAAGAATGTTGGCGTATCTAATAAGGTTATATCTCCAAAGGTTTCGTATTTTTGACGATACTCTAAAAATACTTGTGGATACATTAAATAACTTAAAACTTCTTCCAATTTAGGTTGATACCCAATTTTTTCGGCTAATTCTTCTTGTACTTTTGCAAAATCAACAGGTGCTGCTAAGTCACCTGGCCGCTCTGTGAAGGCTGGTCGACCTTTTAGAATAATTCGTTGGAGCTCTTTCGGGAACCCACCAACTGGTTGACCTAAATCACCTTGGAAAAAAGTCACAACGGATTCAGGAAAACTTAGTTCTTCGCCACGCGCATAAACATCTTGTTCTGTCAGATTATTTTGAACCATGAAGAGTGCCATGTCTCCCACGACTTTTGAAGATGGCGTCACTTTTACAATATCGCCAAACATCAAATTCACTGTGTGATACATTTTTTTGATTTCATCCCAACGGTGCCCTAAGCCTACCGCTTTTGCTTGCTGCTGCAGATTAGAGTATTGACCACCAGGCATTTCATGCATATAGACTTCTGTTTGCGGGGCATTTAAGCCATTTTCAAATGGTTGATAATACATGCGCACATCTTCCCAATAATGATTGATTTTCTGTGCATTATCAATGTTAATAGTTGGCGTCCGTTCACCATTGACTAAAGCATAATATAGACTGTTCATACTTGGCTGGCTAGTTGCACCACTCATCGCACTCATTGCGACGTCAACAATATCAACGCCTGCTTTAGTAGCTGCTGAATATGTGATGATCCCATTGCCACTAGTATCGTGGGTGTGGAGATGAATTGGTAAATCCGTGGCTGCCTTTAATTCACTAATTAAACGATAAGCAGCTTGTGGTTTCAATAAGCCAGCCATATCTTTAATCGCAATGATTTGTGCCCCTAAATTTTCCAATTCTTTAGCCATATCAAGGTAATATTGAACATTATATTTTGCTCGGGCTGGATCATTGATGTCCCCAGTATAACAAATTGCTGCTTCCGCAATTTTTCCGGTATCCCGAACGACTTGAATACTTTTTTCCATTTGAGGAATCCAGTTTAAGCTATCAAAAATTCGGAAAACATCGACTCCTTGGCAAGCGGATTCTTTAATAAATTCTTCAATAACATTATCAGGATAATTTTGATAGCCTACCGCATTAGATCCTCTGAACAGCATTTGTAAAAGTGTGTTTGGCATCAACTGACGAATTTTTCTTAAACGTTGCCATGGGTCTTCGGTTAAGAAGCGATAGGCAACATCGAACGTAGCGCCACCCCACATTTCACTAGAAAACAGCTCAGGCAGGGCTGCATCAGTTAGACCAGCAATTGCTTTAAAATCTTGTGTTCTCACACGAGTAGCTAATAAACTTTGGTGCGCATCACGGAACGTGGTATCTGTCATTAACACACTTTCTTGATTCTTAACCCAATCGATGACGGCGGTTGCTCCTTGAGCGTCTAGAATATTTTTAGCTGTGATCACTTTTTCTGGAACTTCAACATCTGTCGGCACGCGCGGAGCTTCAAAATATTTTTTCTCCGTTCGTTCAATGCCAGGGAACCCATTGACCGTTACTTCTCCAATGTATTTCATCGTTTTATTGCCACGATCGCGCATACGAGGAAATTCAAATAATTCAGGTGTATTATCAATAAAGGTTGTTTTGGCTTCCCCAGATTGAAACGCTGGATAGCTCACAACATTTTGTAAAAACGGAATATTTGTTTTCACGCCACGAATCCGAAATTCTTTTAAGCAGCGTTGCATTTTACTGATTGCCTGTTCAAAAGAGAAACCATGCGTACAGACTTTAACCAATAAAGAATCAAAGTAAGGCGTCACAGCGTAGCCAGAATAAGCATTTCCTACATCTAAACGCACACCAAACCCACCTGGTGAACGATACGTATCAATTTTCCCTGTATCTGGCATAAATTGGTTCAAGGGATCTTCAGTCGTAATCCGACATTGAATAGCCGCGCCTTTTAATGTCAATTCGTTTTGTTTTGGCAAATGCATATCTTTATGCAAATCAAGCCCTTGCGCAATTTGTAATTGAGAGATCACAATATCAATATCTGTAATCATTTCTGTGATAGTATGTTCTACCTGAACACGAGGATTCACTTCAATAAAATAAAACTGATCCCCTTCTACTAAAAACTCAACCGTTCCCGCATTCACGTAGCCGACATGCGCCATTAACTGCACAGCAGCCGAACAAATGGCTGCTCGTTGTTCTTCATTCATTGATACACAGGGTGCGACTTCTACCACTTTTTGGTGGCGCCGTTGAACGGAACAATCACGTTCAAATAAATGCAAGACATTCCCATGGTGATCGCCTAAAATTTGTACTTCGATATGTTTAGGATTAGAAATATACTTTTCAACATAAACCTCGTCAGAACCAAAGGCTGCTTTCGCTTCACTTTTTGCTCTTTCGTAACCTTCTCGTGCTTCTTTGGCATCGTGGGCAACGCGCATCCCGCGACCGCCGCCACCTAAAGCAGCTTTAATCATGATAGGAAAGCCATGCGTTTCACCAAAAGCTACGACCTCTTCCACCGTTGCTACTGGCCCGTCTGAGCCTGGAATCGAAGCAATCCCCGCAGCTACAGCTGCTTCTTTCGCTTTAATTTTATCGCCAAAAATATCTAAATGATGTGTTTTAGGTCCGACAAAAATGATTCCTTCTTCTTCACAACGTTCGGCGAAGCGTAAGTTCTCAGATAAAAAGCCATAACCAGGATGAATGGCATCTGCTCCCGATTTTTTGGCAATTTGGATAATATTTTCAATGTCTAAATAGGCTTCAATTGGTTTTTTCCCCTTACCAACTAAATACGCTTCATCTGCTTTGAAACGATGAACAGAATACTCATCTTCTGCAGCATAAATCGCTACTGTACGGATATCTAATTCTGTACAAGCTCTAAAAATTCGAATCGCAATTTCGCCACGATTGGCAACTAATACCTTTTTCATAACGTCACTCCTACCATCAATTTCCTTCAAATTTATTGGTTCTGTTCTAAAGATAAATAGTACTCATTTTCTAATTTCTGACGTGTTTCATCTGCACTGATATTCAGGACAAAGGCCACAGCAATCGAAATAATCAGCAAACTATTCCCACCTTGACTCAAGAACGGGAAAGTAATTCCTGTTAATGGAATAATCCCAGTAATCCCACCAACATTAATAAAGACTTGAATTAATAACATTGTACCAATTCCAATACACATTAGTGAATTAAAAGGTTTCTTCGAGCGTACACCGACTAAAATAATTCGCGCAATCATAAACATCAACAATCCTAAAATCGCTAGACCGCCGATAATGCCTAACTCTTCTAAAGTAATCGCAAAGATAAAGTCCGTATGTGCTTCTGGTAAAAAGCCTTTTTTCTGAACACTATTCCCTAGACCTTTGCCAAACCAGCCGCCATTACTGATTGCATAATAAGAATTAGCTAACTGATGGCCTAAGTTCCGTTCATCTAAAAATGGATTTTTAAAAACAGCAAAACGATTATAAATATATTGGTAACGCGCTGGGAAAATTTTTCCTTTAGACATAATTAATAACTGAATAGCCGTGATACTACCTAAAATGCCCAAGCCACCGACCAAGTAGGTATACATATAATTAATCCCACTTGCTAAAACCATCACGATGGTAATTAATGTTAGAATGGCCGCATTCCCGAAGTCAGGCTGGATTGCAACTAGAGCAATTAATACAAAAACGAGCATCAACGGTCGCCCGGCAGCTTGTTTAAATTGATCCATGCCTCCATTAATTGTCTTTTGTCGCCGTGCTAAAATATAAGACAAATACCAGACAACCATGATTTTTAAATACTCAGCTGGTTGCATCGAAAATCCACCAATCTCAATCCAACCACGTGCGCCGTTAATTTCTTTCCCGATACCAGGAATCCGAACGGCTAAAACCATAACCGTAATTACTGCAATGGCAAACATGATAAAACTTCGATTCTGGAAAACGGATGTTTTCATCTTATAAATAAAAAACATTGCAACTAACCCTACTACCCAAAAGGCAACCTGGTTAATAACGAATGACGTAGGTGAAAAACCTTTCATTACTTGTAATGCGGATGTGGAACTATATACCATAATCAATCCCACGATACTTAAAATTAAATATGGAATAAAAATACTATAGTCTAGCAAATGCCGTTTCTTTACTTTGTTTGGCAAAGCTTAACCCTCCTTGCCAATCTCGTTTTTTTCTTGTGTTTCTTCATAAACATCTGTATATAATTGATTCAATTCGCGTTCTAAATCACTTAGTAAGCGATGTCCTTCATCATTAGTTAAAATCCCCAAACGGGTCGCATAGGTCACTTGTCTTGAAAAACCATACATTTGTGTATCCACCACTTCTTCAAATGCTTTACATTGAGAAATGCACAAACTGTTTTTTTGATTACGAATAAGCATTTTAATGCGTTCTGCATCGTCTTCTAATAATTGAATGGCAAATTTCTTTGAAATTCCTTCGTCCATTTGTACAGAACCTCCCTATCTTAATTAAATAATTATAACATAATTCTCAGTTAGATACATGATGATTTCAGAAAATTTCCTTTAAGAAATTTTCTAAAACCAAGCGATATATTAAGTAAGAAATCTCTTTATATAACAAGCTTATTTTATCAATACAACAACAAATACATTAAAAGACTTTTTTCTTATTTTCTGCTTTTAATTTTAAATAAAATAACAAACTATATCATTTTTTCGTCTCTTGATATTCTTTAATTACTTCTAAAAAGGCGGTGCCATATTTATCTAATTTATTTTGGCCGACCCCTTTTATTTGCAATAATTGAATCGTTGTTTGCGGTAATTTTTCACACATTTCTTTAAGTGTACTATCGGAAAAGACTACATATGGCGGCACGCCTGCCTCTTGAGCCATGTCCATACGTAATTCGCGTAATCGTTCAAACAAGGCATCATCCACTGCTACTTTTCGAACTTTTTGGTCTTCTTTTCGGAAGACTTTCCGTTCCCCTAAAAGCACCTGAACACCTTCTGTCGAGACTGATAACAACGGAAATTGCCCATCAGAAGGAATTAAATAACGTTCTGCTGTCAAATAATCAATCAGCTGTGTGACTTCTTTTTGTGTGCGACCTTTCATTAGTCCGTATGTTGGCAAACGATCAAAATGCCATTGATCAATTTTTTGATCTTTTGAACCAGTCAAGACTTTACCAACTAAGCCCTTACCGAAACGTTCTCCCATACGTTTTACACAAGACAAGACTTTTTGGGCATCGACCGTAATATCGACTAATTCTCGATTATCCAGACAATTCGAGCAGCGACCGCAGTCCGTCCCTTCTTCACCAAAATAGCGTAAAATATATTTTTGTAAACACATTTGTGCATTCGCATATTGTGACATTTCCCGTAATTTCAAGTACTCTTTCTGCTTATAATCAATGGTCATTTCAGATTGTTCAATAAAGTATTGTTGAATTTGCAAGTCTTGTGGAGCAAACATTAACACAGCATCACTAGGCAGACCGTCACGACCAGCTCGGCCGGCTTCTTGATAATAAGATTCAATATTCCCTGGTACTTGTGCGTGAATGACAAAACGAACATTACTCTTATTAATCCCCATACCAAAGGCATTTGTTGCTACCATCACTTGCACTTGATCATACAAGAATGCTTCTTGATTTTCACTACGTAACTGTTCACTCATGCCCCCATGATACATCCCAGCCGCAATTTTTTTATTCTCTAATAAATGATAAATTCGTTCAACTTCCTTCCGCGTGCTTGCATAAATAATACCTGATTGCCCAGTATTCATCTTTAAATATTCCAAAAGAAAAACGTCTCTGTTTTGATCTTTCACGACTTGAAAAGATAGATTTTCTCGAGCGAATCCTGTTTTGATTTCATTTTCTGGTGGAATGCTTAATTGCTTGACAATATCCTCCGCTACTTGTGGCGTTGCTGTAGCTGTTAGTGCAATCACGGTTGGTTGTTGTTGAAATTGATCGATAATCTCTGCTAAACGCAAATAGCTTGGACGAAAATCATGCCCCCATTGTGAAATACAGTGTGCCTCATCTACTGCCAATAAATCAATCGGTACATGTGTCAGCATCTGTTGAAAATCATAAGATTCTAATCGCTCTGGCGCAACATACAATAGCTTGACTTCTTTGTTAACCGCTAATTGAATACGATGATTCATTTCTTGATAGGAAATGGTACTATTGATATATGTAGCTGGAATCCCCATTAAATTCAGGGCATCTACTTGATCTTTCATTAAAGAAATTAATGGTGAAATCACCAATGTTAAATTATCCAGAAGTAAGGCTGGCAACTGATAACAAATCGATTTGCCTCCACCTGTTGGCATAATGCCTAAGACATTTTCTTGTCGCAATACATGACGAATAATCGTTTCTTGTCCTGGCCGAAAATCATCATAGCCAAATGTATCTTTTAATAATTCTTGTAATGCACTCATTTATTGCGCTCCAATCTTTGTTCTACAAGTCATTTTAACACGCTAATCTAACAGGAACAAGGTGTGTTAAACCAAGACACAATCGTGAAACACCAGTTAACGTGAAACATCAAAAAGAATGAAAAATTGTGAAAGCTTGCTATCAAAAGCTTTCAAAAATAACGACATTTGCTTGTTGTGGATAACGAGTAGTTATCCACACATAAAAAAATAACCTTATCTTAAAAATACGCATTAATCCGTTTTTTTCATAAAAAAAACCAACTATTTTCGTAGTAAAACGAGCATAGTTGGTTTAAATGTTTATTTGTCGAAAAATTATTCAGCTTTATCTGGTACAACTTTATCTGTTTCAATTAAAGGTACTTTCATTTTTTTCAATTCTTGATATCGCTCTGAAGTTTGAACACCGTATACTTGATAACGAATTCCAGAAACATTGAGTTTCTCAATGACCGCTTCATCCGCAATATCATTAGCGACAGATAATAATGCGTTTTTATATGATTTAATTTTTTTTATCTCTTTAGGAATATCTTCTTTTTTATCACATAACCATGAGACAGTAGCATCTGGATACTTTTGAATCACAAAATTCCGACTTGGCTCATCACTAATCACAAAAAAGCTTCGATCATAAATTTCATATTTTTTTAAGATGTCCATAACATTTTTAACAAAGTGTCCATCTAACCAGTTTCCTTTAGATCCATCAACATTAACCATCAATCCATTATTTGCAGCTGCTTCAATTGCTTCTTCAAACGTTGGAATTTTTATTGATGTGTTTTCATATTTAGGATAACTAGCCGTTTTTATACTTAATTTTTTTAATTGTTTCATGGTAAATTTTTCTGATTTTCCCTGTCCATTCGTTGTTCTATCCAATGTATTGTCATGCATTAAATATAATTGACCATCTTTATTGCTACGAACATCAATTTCTACACCATTATAATTCTGGTTAGCTGCTTCATTAATTGCTTCAACAGTATTTTCTGGAGCTTTATTATGATCTCCACGATGAGCTATAATTTGTGTCTGGTTTTTAGGTAATAAACGTTCAACAGAACTATTAGCACACCCAGTTAATAGAAATACCCCTACTATCAGAGATTTTGCGATTTTATTCACTTATCCACACAACTCCCTTACTTATTAAAAGAAAAAGTACAATAGCCATTGGCATTTTGTACTTTTCAAAAAAATTATTCAGCTTTTTTCTTTTTCTTGCTTGCTTTTTCGCGTTCGTTTTTGTTAAGAATTTGTTTTCTTAAACGGATGCTTTCTGGTGTTACTTCACAGTATTCATCTTCATTCAAGAATTCTAATGATTCTTCTAACGTTAATTTTTTCGGTTTTTTGATGACTGATGTTTGGTCTTTCGTTGCCGAACGAACGTTAGTCATTTGTTTAGCTTTTGTGATGTTCACAGTTAAATCGTTGTCGCGGTTGTTTTCCCCAACAATCATTCCTTCGTAAACTTCTGTCGTTGGTTCAACGAAAACTGTACCACGTTCTTCAATACTCATGATTGAGTAAGTCGTTGCTTTACCAGTATCGATTGAAACTAGCGCTCCTTGATGACGGCCACCAATCGTTCCTTGAATCATTGGTAAGTATTGATCGAAGGTGTGGTTCATAATACCATAACCACGAGTCATTGATAAGAATTCTGTTGAATAACCAATTAAGCCACGAGCTGGTGCCAAGAAGATTAAACGCATTTGTCCGTTACCGGCATTAATCATATCTTGCATTTCGCCTTTACGTAAACTTAGGGATTCAATCACGCTACCCATGTATTCTTCAGGTGTGTCAATTTGAACACGTTCAAATGGTTCACATTTAACCCCATCAATTTCACGTTCAATAACTTCTGGACGAGAAACTTGTAATTCATAGCCTTCACGACGCATGTTTTCAATTAAAATTGATAAATGCAATTCGCCGCGGCCTGATACAGTCCAAGAATCTGGGCCAATTGGATCAACACGTAAAGATACGTCTGTTTGTAACTCAGCCATTAAACGTTCTTCGATTTTACGAGCGGTAATGTATTTTCCTTCACGTCCCGCAAATGGAGAATTGTTAACTAAGAAAGTCATTTGTAAGGTTGGCTCATCAATGTGTAGAATTGGTAATGCTTCTTGATTGTGAACATCTACAACTGTTTCCCCAACGAAAATGTCTTCCATTCCAGAAACGGCAATTAAATCACCCGCTTTTGCTTCATCAATTTCCACACGTTGTAAGCCAAAGAAACCTAAAATTTTCGTTACACGGAAATTTTTCACGCTGCCATCTAATTTCATCAACGCAACTTGGTCGCCGACTTTCATTGTGCCACGGAACACACGGCCAATCCCAATACGTCCAACGTAATCGTTGTAGTCTAGTAATGAGACTTGGAATTGAAGTGGTTCGTCTGAATTGTCAACTGGAGCTGGCACATGTTCAATAATTTTATCAAAAATTGGGGCCATTGTTGGCTCTTGATCTGCTGGATCATCTGATTCACTTGAAGTTCCGTTTAAAGCAGAAGCATAAACAACTGGGAAATCTAATTGATCGTCGTCTGCGCCTAATTCGATGAATAACTCTAAAACTTCATCTACTACGTGTTCAGGACGAGCAGAAGGTTTGTCAATTTTATTAACAACCACGATTGGTGTTACTTTTTGTTCTAATGCTTTTTTCAATACGAAACGTGTTTGAGGCATTGTTCCTTCATACGCATCGACAACTAAAACAACACCGTCTACCATTTTCATGATACGTTCTACTTCACCACCGAAGTCCGCGTGTCCTGGTGTATCTAGAATGTTGATACGTGTACCGTTATAATCTACGGCTGTATTTTTTGCTAAGATAGTAATTCCACGTTCACTTTCAAGTGCATTGGAATCCATTGCACGTTCTTGTAATTGTGTGTGTCCATCTAAAGTGTCAGATTGTTTTAAAAGTTCATCTACTAAGGTTGTTTTACCATGGTCAACGTGGGCGATAATTGCCACGTTACGAATATCATCTCTGTATTTCAATTTAATTGCTCCTTATCTATATACGCTTATGTTACTTAAGTCCATAAAAGCCGACTGCTTATTATAGCAAACTTTTTTCATTAAAAAAAGGCTTTCGCCTGCAAAAATAATGAAAGTTTTAGAAATTATTCGGCTTTTTCTGAAAACAAGGACATTTTTTTACAAATTTTTCTCTTTTAAAAGAGGAAGAGCCTTACCTTTCAGCAACGCTCTTCTTTGATTATTCCGATTCATTTAAATATCGGGTAAATACTTCATCATAGGTTTCAGGAGTTGCTGCAATAAAGTATTCACGACCCGTAAAAGTTAATGGTTTTCCTGTAATACCAGAGTATTTAAACCCAAATTCTTCCAAAAGTACTAAGCCAGCTGCATAATCCCAAGGACTTAGATTAGATAAATAGCCATGATGGTTGCCTTTTAACATAGCAATAATTTCCAAACCTGCACAACCGCTAATACGCACGCCCATGCTTGCTTGTCCGATTTCCGTTGCGTGATGAATATTTTTTCCATGCATGTAAGCATTCATGCCCCATAATCCATCTGCCAAGGCTTTCATAGTAGGCGCTTTTAATAATTGATTATTCCGATAAACGCCAAGCCCTTTGCCACCCCAATAAAGTTCTTCTCGCATCACATCATAGATAAAACCTAATTTACCAATGCCGTCTTCATAAACAGCTAACATAATACAAAAATTTTCTCTTTCCATCACGAAATTCATTGTGCCATCAATCGGATCGATGATCCACACGCGACCAGCAAAACTTTTTAAAGTATTGTAGCCTTTTTCTTCCCCTAAAATTTGATCTTCGGGAAAATTTGTTTGAATTTTATTCATTAAAAATTCTTGGGTTTGTTCATCCATATTTGTCACTAAATCGGTGCGGCCATTTTTCTGTTGAACGGTTAACTCTGATTCCAAGTTCATTCGAATCACATCGGCTGCTTCAAAAAGCCAACTTTGAATTGTTTGAACAAATTTTTGCGTTTCAGTCATCTAATCATCCCCCAGCTTTAATTTACCGCTTCCCTGTTTTTTAGCTTGTTGAAGCGTACGATATAACGAATATCCTGAAGCACTTTCAAATTCACGACCTAAGCGTTTTTCTTCGCCGATACTTTTAACGACCGTTTTAAATTGTTGATAGGTTGTTAAAAATTTGTCAACAGGCAAGCCTGTTTCGTTGGCTTGCTCAACTGCTGTCCACATATTAGTGACAATCACCATTTCTTCTGTCGTCCAATCTAAATCTAATGGATATTGATAGTCTTTCATGTCTTCACCTCATCTTCTCTAGTTTAGCATATTTTCGTAAAAAAACATCTTATTTACGTCGATTTTTTAATGCAGTAAAGAGAGGATATTCTGCTGTTCCTTTGCGATACAAACTTTGTTGTGAAGCATAAATACCACTATTTCCAGAACACATAAAACTGATTAAGCAGACCATGAAAAAATAGACTGCCGCTTCACTACCAAATAGTTCAATGCCCATAATGAAACAAGCAATCGGCGTATTCGTGGCGCCAGAAAAAACACCAATAAATCCTAAACCTGCTAAAAAAGGAATTGATAGATGTAACAAAGGGGCCAAAGAACTACCTAACGTAGCCCCAATTTCAAACAATGGCGTTACTTCCCCTCCTTGGAACCCAGCACCCAGGGATAACACCGTAAAGAATAATTTCCCAACAAAATCAAAAGGCTGCGCATTGCCTGCAAAAGCATCTTCTAATAAAGGTAAACTCAAGCCTAAATAACGCTGGTTGTTTAAGACGAGCACAAACAGAACGACAATGGACGCCCCAAGAAACGCACGAAGGTAGACATTAGCAAACCAATTTGCGTAGGTCTTTTTTAAAAAGACAATGGAACGACTAAAAACCCAACCTGCCAAACCAAAACAAATCGATGCCAAAAATAATTTTACAAATAGATCAACCGACCAAGTCGGAATTTTGCCCATCGGATAATGCGTATGTGTTACACCAAAACTTTCAGTCACAAAATTAGCAAATAAGCCTGCAAAAAAACTTGGGAAAAGTGCCTCTGCACGAACTTTTCCAATCGCCAAAACTTCTAATCCGAAAACCGTTCCCGCTAATGGTGTGCCAAAAACAGAACTAAAACCTGCACTAATTCCGCTAATAATAATTACTTGTCGTTCCAAAGCGGACAGTTTAAAGACTTTTCCTACAGCATTTGCGATTGCGCCCCCCATTTGCACCGCCGTCCCTTCACGACCAACAGAACCACCAAATAAGTGCGTAGTAATCGTGCCAAACAATGTTAAAGGAATTAAGCGCAAGGGAATATCTTCTTCCCCGCCATTGCCTTGTTCAATCACTAAGTTATTTCCTCGGCTAGCATTTTTCCCAAAACGCGTATAGAAATACGTAAAAACGACACCGCTAATGGGGAGGATAAAGAGTAACCAAGGATTTGCTAAACGAACATCTGTTACATAAGTGAGACTCTTTAAGAAAAAGGCGGATAACGCCCCCATAAATAAACCAATAATTGCGGTAATGAGCAACCATTTTGCCATATAACCGCCGATTGATAGTAGTTGCTTTGTTTCTTTTTTCACTTTACATGCTCCTTTACAATTTTCTTATCGCCAATCCTAGCGTACAGAAAAAGCCTACCAAAGGGTACACTTCTCCCGTTTGGTAGGCGTCATTAATTTATTCGTCCGATAAATAGTTCGTGGTGAACACCATCACCATGTTGCTATTAAACTATTAAAAATAATACCACGCAACTCTGGAAAGTGCAATAAAAAATCAATTGCGTTCCGTTTTTATCCACGTGCTATTCCCTTTAATAAACCGATAATAAGCCATTACCACACTAACGAATAAAATTAAGTACATGTAGGAAATAGTAAAAGGTAAACTAATTAGCCCCAATTTTGCCGGTACTTCTAATTGAAAATTTTTCAACTCGCGATAATAGTTGATTGTAAAAAAATGCCGAAAACTAGCGAAATACTGACAGCCAAAGCAAAACTAATACCTAGAGATAACGAAAAACCTAACCTATACAAGTGTTGAAGTTGAAGCCCAGTTAAAACAAAAACGAGGATTCCTGCGACGAGATTAATAAAGGGTTGCGCTAAAAAATAATAGATGCCGCACTTCTGCCTTAGCGTTAATGACTTTGATTTAATCACCCTGGGTAAATACGCTAGACAATCTAAATTCCCTTGAACCCAACGGCTTCGTTGCCGAATAAAACGTTTCACATCTCTCAGTGCTTCTTGAGCCATAAAGGCCTCGTCAATATAAGCAATCGATAACTCTTTCAGCATTAATTTAATGGTTAACTCATAGTCATCCAATAAAGCATTTCCCCAAGGCTGATAACCTAAGTGTTCGGTAATCATTGATAACCGAAAAAACTGACCATTGCCACCAAGTCCGATGGTTTTTGTTGCCCGACGTGCCTTTTGAATAAAATTATTAATCGTAAAAAACTCAACATCTTGTGCAATAAACATAAAACTTGTAACATCTTTCATTTTGATTCTTGTTTGCGCAGCACAGACTGTTGTATCTGCGAAAACAGCAGTTAGTTCATTGATAATATTCTCACTAAAAAAACCATCTGCATCCACTACTCCCACCAATATTTGATTTCGTGAGTAGTCTTTTTTTTCTGCATCTGCTAATACAATTTGGAAAGCATGGTTCAAAGCGGCGCCTTTGCCTTGTTGCGCATTAGGAAATTGACGAGACAGAACTTGGATTGGACCAGCAATACTGTCCATCATTGCTTTGGTTTGGTCCGTTGATCCATCATCAATCGCAATTATTTTTTTCTTAATTGGTAAAGCAACCAGTTTTTTTAATGTTTCTCCGATGACTTTCTCCTCGTTTACACACGGTACAAGAAAGTAGCAGAAAAATTCTTCTGCTACTTCGACTTCTCTTCTTGTTTTTTTTCTTGTTCGAAAACTGAGAAATAAACTTGTAAATAAATAGGTTAAGAAAATGAACATAATTACTTTGTATAACTGATACAAATAAATCATGTAATTTGTCCTCTTTTCAAAAAATAACGATATAGAATGTAGGCAGTGACAATTGAAACTAGAATAACACCAATTAAATCAGTCACGAAAAGGGCGCCCGTTGAAATTACCCCAAGTTTCGGTAAAGCGGATTGACTCATTAGATACTCCTTTCTCTCTATTTGTTTTTTACCAACACACCACCACGATAACCATGACACATCCCCCATAATAATATCTTGGCGGATTATAGTACACAGGTGGATTATAGTTAGTGATGGGTGGCACATAGGGCCAAACTGTTGGTGGCGGTGGATTATAAACTGGTATTCTGCGATTTTCTCGAACAATTGCAATTGTTTGCCCCGCATGATTTTGCATCAGACTGACACGTGTTGGCGTAGTATTTCGTGAATAACCAGCTGGCGCTTGAACTTCTCTAATTTCATACACTCGGTTTACGGATAGTCCACTGATAGTAACTGTACCATCTCCCCCAGTTGTCACTCTTTGTGTATAGCCGTTAGTTGTATCTTTCCATTCAAAAACAGCGCCTGCTAAACGTACTTTTGTTTCAACATCTTGTTTAATAATTTTAATAGCACCATAGTTTGCTTTATTGTTTAACACTAACGTATACGTTTTTGCGCCTTGGCCTCGTAAGTCAATCCGATGGACCCTACTATCCAACGCATACCCAGTTGGCGCTTGAATCTCGGTGATTTCATAAATACGATCTGACGATAATCCTGGAATCAGTACTTCACCATTTCCATTTGCTGTAAATGTTGCCGTATAGTTATTGGTGGTATCGCGGAATCTAAATTTTGCGCCTGCTAAACGTTGTTTTGTATCCGTATCTTGCTTAATAATTTTGATAGCGCCCTGTTGTGATGTATTATTCAAGACTAGTGTATAGGTTTTACCACCTTGTCCACGTAAATCAACTTTATGAACACGTCTATCTATGGTATAGCCGTTTGGTGCTTTAATTTCTGTGATCTCATAGATACGATCACCGGCTAATCCAGTAATCAGTACTTCACCGTTCCTATTCGCTGTAAACGTTGCAGTATAATTATTGGTTGTGTCTCGGAATTTAAATTGTGCGCCTGCTAAACGTTGTTTCGTATATCCATCTTGCTTAATAATTTTGATGGCACTTTTTTGTGCTTGATTATTTAAGACTAATGTATAGGTTTTACCACCTTGTCCACGTAAATCAACTTTATGAACACGTCTATCTATGATATAGCCATTCGGCGCTTTGATTTCTGTAATCTCATAGATACGATCACCGGCTAATCCAGTAATCAGTACTTCACCGTTCCTATTCGCTGTAAACGTTGCAGTATAATTATTGGTTGTGTCTCGGAATTTAAATTGTGCGCCTGCTAAACGTTGTTTCGTATATCCATCTTGCTTAACAATTTTGATGGCGCCTTTTTGTGCTTGATTATTTTTGGTAAACGTGTAGGTTTTGCCAGCATAATTCGAAGGTAAAAGAACTCTATGCACCGTTTTGTCAAGTATATAACCATTTGGTGCTTTTATTTCTGTAATTTCATAAATCCGGTTGACGGAAAAATTATATAAAGTTGCTTCACCATTAGCATTAGCAGTTACTACGCCTGTATTCCCGTTCACTGTGTCACGCCATCTAAATTGTGCACCTGCTAAACGTTGTTTTGAATAACTATCTTGTTTAATTAATTTTAAATTGCCACGTAGCGCAACATTTTCAATGGTATAATAACCAATCTTGTCAGCAAAATTAGTCGTTAGGGTAACTCGGTAAGTCTTGTTATTTAAGATATAGCCGTTTGGTGCTTTAATTTCTGTAATTTCGTATACACGATTGACTGGCAAATTCGTTATCAGGGCTTGTCCGTTTTTGTCAGCTACAACTGTTCCTTCTTTTCCTGTCACCGTATCACGCCATTTGAACTCTGCACCTGCTAGACGTTTTCTTGAATCTTTGTCTACTTTGATTATTGCTAGACTACCTTCTTGCGCTGTATTTTCAATGGTATAATAACCAATTTTATCTGCAAAATTAGTCGTTAGGGTAACTCGGTAAGTCTTGTTATTTAAGATATAGCCGTTTGGTGCTTTAATTTCCGTAATTTCGTATACACGATTGACTGGCAAATCTGTTATCAGTGCTTGTCCATTTTTGTCGGCTACAACTGTTCCTTCTTTTCCCGTCACCGTATCACGCCATTTGAACTCTGCACCTGCTAGACGTTTTCTTGAATCTTTGTCTACTTTGATTATTGCTAGACTACCTTTTTGCGCTGTATTTTCAATGATTACTGTCACTACTTTATTTGCCTGTGCAGTTGTTAAAGTGACTTTATGCACGGTTTTGTCTAGTACATAACCTGTGGGTGCTTTCGTTTCTGTGATTTCATACGTACGATTGACGGATAAGTTGGGAATTGTGACCGTTCCATCGGTTCCAACTGTCACTGTTCCTGTTTTTCCTGTCACCGTATCTTTCCACTGAAATTCTGCGCCTGTTAAACGTTTTTTACTGTCTTTGTCTTGTTTAACAATTTTGATAGACCCTTTTTGCGCTACATTGTCAACAGTTACAGTCACTACTTTATTGGCTTGTGCAGTTGTTAAAGTGACTTTATGCACGGTTTTGTCTAGTACATAACCTGTGGGTGCTTTCGTTTCTGTGATTTCATACGTACGATTGACTGCTAAATTGGGAATTGTGATGGTTCCATCGATTCCAACTGTCACTGTTCCTGTTTTTCCTGTCACCGTATCTTTCCACTGAAATTCTGCGCCTGTTAAACGTTTTTTACTGTCTTTATCTTGTTTAACAATTTTGATGGAACCAATTTGTACTTGCTGCTTATTCTTCACCCGATATGTTAAAGTGTAGTCGGCTTTTCCAGCAAATGAAATAGGATGTTTAGTATCGTCTAATTCATAGCCATTAGGTGCCTTCGTTTCAACTAAATAATATTCTCCATCAGGTGATAAATTTGAAAATAACAGCTCGCCATTTTCATTCGTGACACCTTTTTCTATTAGATTATTTTTTTGGTCATACAACGAAAATTCAGCACCCGCTAAACGCTTCGCCTCATTATTTTCATCTACTTTTTCTACTTTTAATTGATTTTCTAAACGTGTATTTTCTTTTTTCAGACGAATCGTCTGAGTTTGGCCTGATTTAATTTCAAATGATACTGGCGTTGCATCTAATTTATAGCCGGGTGGTGCTTTAACCTCAATTAATTCATATTGATCAGGTTCTAAACCAGCTAAACGGATTTGTCCAGATTGATTGGTCCTTAAATTCTCTTGAATAACTTGTTGTGTTTTTTTATTCACAAGTTTGAAAATAGCGCCTTGCAGAACTTCAGCTGTCTCTGCGTCTATTTTTTCTAAAATAACACCACCTTGACCTGTTCCTCCACTATTTTCATCCGCAGTGATATAAGCGATGTCTTCATCTTCCCAAGCATCGAATCCCTCATTAGAAATACGCATATAGGTGTAATTTGATAGTAAGGCATCACTTGGAATATTTTCATTTGGAATTGTTTCTAAATAAATATAATAGGCGTTTTTGTTAGAAAGATAACTGCCCGTAGCCGTTGGTATTCCTTCAAATTTCTCCGCTTCATAATTAAGTCCGCTTTTAGAAGCATGTTTTTGGAAAAATTGACTAGCATCGTAACTGTATTCATCATGCTCTAAATTCCGAATCATTTCACCATTTACTTCTAAAATAGGCTGCTTGGTGAGATACGCGGCAATACTGTCAACAGCTAATGTTTGGTTTGGACCTACATTATCTAAAAATTTAAAGGTTGTTTTTTCTGAACCTGAAAGTCCTGCTTGGTTATAGTTAAAATAGATGACCCAAGCAACTCTTCCTTCTGGCGTAAAACCTAAAGGAACTTTCCGAACGAGCTCAGTTTCTGGAACTTTCTCAACATATTGCCCAATGTTAATCATTGCAACTTTTTGTGAATCTCCAAAAGTAAAAGTCACTTTATCTTCAAAATTTTCTGACAAATTTTGGTTATATCGTAATTTTAATTCTAAATCAGCTGAATAGTCTACAATATTTTGCAACGCTTTAATCGTCCAAGTTCCATCATCATTTGGAGTCACTCGAAGCCCATCACTGATTTCAAAAGGTGTCATTGAATAGGAATATTTTTCGCTATCCATTCTTAATGTAATCGTCTCTCCAATTGCTAATTCGGAAATTGATAACGCCAAGGAAACAGTTGCCCAATCTTTTGTCGCAACAATTTCCGTCTTATTTTCTGGATACTCCACAGATACAGACCGAATTTGCGGTCCACTTTCATTATCTATCGCATAAGAAATAATACTTGTATTAGATCCTAAAATAATAAAAATAATTAAACAAAGCGAAAATAACTTATTAATAATTTTTTTCATTCATCACAATCCTTTCAACATCAATATGTGTCTTTTTAGACACTAATTCACTAAAAAAAATAGTCATAATTTCTTCATTCTTCAAATCCAACAACTGTGAAATCAATTTAATATCCGCTGCTTTGAAAACAACTTCTCCTTTTAATTTTTTGTAAATCGTTGAAGCGGATACGGGCTGCCCGTATGCAGTCATTTCATTTGCCAACCATTCAACATTTTTTCCTTTCATTCTCAATTTTGAGTGAATTAAATTTGATTCCATTTTACTCTCCCCCTTTTCCACCCTTCGTGTCTAATAAGACACAGAAATTATATCATTTTGTGAAAAAAACGTCAATATCATTAAAATCAAATAACTTTTTTGTTATATTTGTTATATCTACTTTCAAAAAAACATGTTTCTTTTGCGACACTTTTTGTGCTAGAATGTTTTTACGGAGGTGGTTTTTTTGAAAGAAAATTTTTTGAAGCAAAAACGGATGGAGAAAAATCTTACATTAGAACAAGTTGGAAATTTTGTTGGTGTTGGAAAAAGTACCGTCAGGAAATGGGAAACTGGAATGATTGAAAATATGGGGAGGGATAAAATTGTCGCCTTATCTAAAGTTTTAGATGTATCACCTCTTGAAATCTTAGGTATTCCTGAAACGGAAGAAACGCCACTTGTTGTCCCGACCAATATTATGAATGTTTACAAACAATTGACAACTGAAAATCAAGAAGCAGTCTATCGATATGCTCAAAAGAAATTAACAGAACAAAATTACTTTTAATATTTATTTTAAATAGATGAATGTTAGACTTTTTAGTCAACGTCAAACAAAAAAAGCTTATCCTTCCGGATAAGCTTTTTTTAGATTGACTGTTGGCCAAAATACTGACGCCATTTGGTTTTCATGGCTGTCGTCATCGGCAACGCTGCTTCTTTGACAGCACAATATTTGTCAACAAAGGTTACAATGTAACTTTCTTTGTATTTTGGTGGTGCAATAGTTGCGCCCCACATATGTTTAATAATAATGTCTCGTTCTAAATCAGACAACTCTGTAATTTTTTCAGCATTTTTGGCTGCAATTCGTGGATGAACATAGGCATGAGAGCCTTCGTCAAACTTTGTTGTGCGCCAATCATAGTAAAACAAATCATGCAATAAACCAGCACGAGCTGTTGCACGAGCATTGCCGTTCCAACGCTTTGCTAATTTATAGCTATGATAGGAAACACTAATTGAATGTTCTAAACGAGTTGAATGCATATGTTGTGTGTATTCTGCTAATTTTTGGACTTCTTCGGTTGCTAATAAATCTTCTACATAAGAAAGATATTCTTCGTCTTCACGCCATTTTTCTGTCATATAATTGGGTGCCACCTTTTCTAATCCTTTTATAACTTGACTCGAGTATAGCACCCCAGCTATTTAATTACTATGAATTTCTCAATCTGTAACTTAACTTTAATATTTGCTTAATAAGTTTAGCGTT
Organism: Enterococcus sp. AZ050; assembly: GCF_051715085.1. Lineage (NCBI taxonomy): Bacteria > Bacillati > Bacillota > Bacilli > Lactobacillales > Enterococcaceae > Enterococcus > Enterococcus sp. AZ050. The sequence continues at coordinate 1,016,425 of NZ_JBIOTC010000001.1, forward strand.
CAACGCAGTAAAATTTTCACAAAAACTTCTACATTTCTTCTGGTGCATGTAATCCTAGTAAACGTAAATCTTCTTTTAAAACAGTAGCTACTGCATAAACTAACGCTAAGCGTGCCTCTTTTTGAGCATCTTCATCCAAAATCCGAACATGGGCATAATATTTATTGAACGCTTGTGCTAAATGAATGCTATGTTTCGCAATAACAGATGGTTCATATTTTTCAGCAGCTTGCATCACAGTTTCAGGGAATTTTTGTAACAACTTCACGACTTCCCAGCTATCCTTGTCATTTAGTGCATAACGTTGTGTAGCGTCTGGTGTAAAGTTTGCTTTACGTAAAATACTCATCGCACGAGCATGTGTATATTGAACATATGGGCCAGTTTCGCCTTCAAAACGAACAACTTCATCTAATACAAAATCGAAATTATTTAGACGATCATTTTTAAGGTCATGGAAAATAACTGCACCTACACCAACTTGTTTCGCCACTTCTTCACGATTTGCTAAGTCTGGATTTTTCTCGTTAATTTGATTTCCTGCTAAAGTAACAGCTTCATTCAATACTTCTTCTAATAAAACAATTTTCCCTTTACGTGTGGATAATTTTTTACCGCCTTGAGTAATTAAACCAAACGGAATGTGTTCCATATCATCTGACCAGTCAAATCCTAGTTCTTTCAAGACTGCTTTTAATTGTTTGAAGTGATTGCTTTGTTCGTTGCCGACTACATAAAGTGATTTGGCAAAATCATACGTCCGTTTACGGTAAAGCGCAGCAGCTAAATCCCGTGTGATATATAAGGTCGCACCATCTGATTTACGAATAAGTGCTGGATTTAAATTATATTCTGTCAAATCAACAATTTCTGCACCTTGATTTTCTGTTAATAAATGTTTTTCTTCTAATAAAGTAACAATTTCATCCATTTTATCATTATAAAAGGCTTCGCCATTATAAGAATCAAATTCAACTTCTAACATGGAATAGATTTTATCAAATTCTTTTAGAGACTCGCTACGGAACCATTTCCATAATTCATTGGCTTCTTGGTCTCCTTCTTCTAATTTTTTAAACCAAGCACGTGCTTCGTCTTCTAATTCTGGTTTTTCTTCTGCTTCTTCATGAAATTGCACATATAAGCGCAATAATTCATTAATTGGTTGTTGGCGGACTGCTTCTTCAGAACCCCATTTTTTATAAGCTACAATTAACTTACCAAACTGTGTACCCCAGTCACCTAAGTGGTTAATCCGAATTGGCTGATACCCAATTTTTTCTAAAATAAAGGCAATTGAATTCCCGATTACCGTAGAACGTAAGTGCCCCATAGAAATTGGTTTAGCAATGTTTGGTGAAGACATATCAATAGGAACATTGCCATTATTGCCAAAGGTACTGTTTCCGTAGTTGTTTTTTTCTTTGACTACTGCGCCAATGACAGCTTGACTGACTGCTTCTTTATTCATGAAAAAGTTTAAATAAGGTCCTACCACTTCAATTTTTTCAAAATTTGTGCCATCAATTTTTTCTGCTAATTCTGCTGCAATTTGTTGTGGTGCTTTACGATAAATTTTAGCTAATGAAAAGGCTGGAAAAGCAACATCTCCATGATCAACAGATTTAGGATTTTCCAATAATTGTTCGATTTGATCCATCGTTAATTCTTCATTTAAAACATCATGTAACGCTTTTGCTACGATTTCTTTGTTGTTCATAAGAACCCTCCTGATTAATTTGTAAGTATAAAAAAACAAAAACGTCTCTGACAAAACAAAATGATTTGTTTTGTCAGAGACGAGAATTTACCCGCGGTACCACTCTAATTGTCTATACTACTTGGATAGACCTGCTTCATCGATAACGGTGATTGCCGTCTGCTTTCAGCAGAATTCTAAAAGTGCGCTTCCTCATTCCGATCACTCTTGGCTCCCACCTTCCCAAGATCGCTAAGCTGACGTTGAAATAAGTACTCTCTTTATCATCGAATGTCATTGTTAAACTGGCTTCATTATAGCAAATTTTTGTCTAGCTGGCTAGCCTTCTTCACTAATTGTCATAAAACTAACGCCAGGTTCTGCATTTAAGTTATACGAAGCAAAGTGATTCTTTTCAGCTTCGATAAAGGCGGCAGCGCCAATCATCGCCGCGTTATCCCCACAAAGTTTTAATGGCGGAATAAGTAATGTCACTTCTGGTAATTGTTCACTGATTGCATGTCTCATTGCTTCTCGTAATCCTTGATTCGCAGCAACGCCCCCAGCAATTAGCAATTGTTTAACAGGATATTCTTGACAAGCACGAATGGTTTTAGTCACTAATACTTCTACCACACTCGCCTGAAAACTTGCGGCTAAATCCTTTGTAGACAGTACTTCACCACGTTGCTCTGCATTATGAACCGTGTTAATAAACGCACTTTTCAAACCACTAAAGCTAAAGTCATAGTTATCCTCTTTTAGCATCGCCCGTGGAAATTGATAGGTATCTGTGCCTTCATGGGCCAAAGCATCAATCTCTTTGCCACTAGGATAAGGCAACCCTAACACACGTCCGACTTTATCATACGCTTCACCAGCTGCATCATCACGTGTTTCACCAACAATTTCGAAAGAGCCATCTTCTTTCATGTAGACCAATTCCGTATGTCCTCCACTAACGAGTAAGGCCATCAATGGAAATTCGAGCGGTGCCACAAAACGGGCAGCATAAATGTGCCCAGCCATATGATTGACTGGAATAAGTGGTAATTGGTGCGCCCAAGCAAATGCTTTTGCTGCAGAAAGTCCTATTAATAAAGCACCAACTAACCCAGGCCCATAGGTCACAGCAACGCCACTAAGCTCTTCTGGTGTGACTTTTGCTTCTGTTAATGCTTCTTCAATACAGATCGTCACTTGTTCAACATGATGACGGCTCGCAACTTCCGGAACGACTCCACCAAAACGTTGATGGCTCTTAATTTGCGAAGCTACGATATTGGAAAGAATTTTGTCGCCATCTTCAATGACAGCCACACTTGTTTCATCACAGCTACTTTCCACAGCTAATAATAATTTACGTTCTTTTGTAAAAATTGTCATTGGGCTTCCTTCCTTAATTTCGCACACATTACAAAGGCATTTTCTTGAGGTTCTTTATAATAATTTTTTCGAACAGCTACTTTCCGAAAACCTGTTTTCTCATAAAGTTTTTGAGCTAGTGTATTCGATTCTCTGACCTCTAAGAAAATTTGTGTAATGTCACGACTTTTAACATATTCTTTAAAAGCTTTCATTAATTGACAACCAATTCCTTGGTGTTGTTTCTGACCATTCACAACAACGTGACTAATTTCTGCTTCATCTAAAATAAAATGATAGGCAATATAACCTAACCACTGGCCATTTTCAACTAAAAAAAGATATTCGCTATTTTCCTGAGCAAAATCTTCCGCGAATTGTGTTTCTGTCCAAGGGGAGCCAGTTGTATAAGAAGAATTACTAAAATGCCATAATTCTTCACCAATATTTGCTACAGATATTTCTTTTTTTGTTACTAACATTTTTTCTTCACTCTTCTTTTAAATCAATTATCATTTCTAGTGCGTCTTCATTATTTTCGTCATAATAGCCTTTTTTCACCGTCTGTGAGACAAAGCCAATTTTTCGATATAAACGTTGGGCTTTAACATTACTCATTCGTACTTCTAGCGATAAGGTTTCACAACGATTTTTCTTGGCAAAAATTCGCGTTTCTTCTATTAAAGAACGACCTAAACCTAAGCCTTGGTATGCTGTATGGACAGCGACATTCGTAATGTGTGCATCCGTTCCTTGAATCCGACAACCAATAAAGCCAACTGTTTTTCCGTTAATTGCCGCTAACAAATAGAGATGCGGCGCTTTTGAGCCAAGTTCTGCCATGAAAGCAGACATCGTCCAAGGAAGTTCCCCAGCGTAAACTTCACGTTCAATTGCTAGTAAATCCTTAATATCTTGGTAGGTGATTTCACGCAATTGAAATTCTTGCTGGTTCATTGCAATGGTTTTAGTTATATACCGTTGCCGTCTTTTTGTAAAGTATTTTGTCACAAAATTAAAGTTTTTCCACATAGCTTTCTCCATTAGGCGTGTGTGTCTTCAACCAATTTTCTTCCGCTTCTACTTTTTTCAAATACGCAGGTAAGAACCCATGAACATTTTCAACAGGTTCAGCCACACTGCCTAACGCAGCCAAAACTGCGGCATTAGGAATTTGCCATTGCGGGACATCACAAATTTCCCCATGAGGAATGATTTGAGCTATTTCTTCAGTGAATTTTTCAACATCTTCACCAACAAAAAAAAGATTTGGTTCATTTTTTAGTTGTTCTAATAACTCCCGCAGGGAAATATGTTGGTCCGGTAACTCATTTTGCCACACGCCATCGACAAACCGATAAGCACCAGCATAGACGTTTTTACGACGCGCATCAAAAAGAGGCACAACTAAACCGGTTTGTCCAACACAATTGGCAGCTAACGTTTGTAGACTGGAAATGCCTACTAGCTCTTTCTTTAAAGTATAGGCCAATGTTTTGGCAGTCGTCACGCCTAAACGTAAACCAGTGTATGATCCAGGTCCTTCTGCTACGACAAAACGATCAATTGCCGTTGGCGCCAAGTTCAATTGACTCATCAAATAGTCAATTGCCGGCATTAATGTTAAGCTATGATTTCTTTTAACCGTTGCTGTATAACTTCCCAGAATTTTTTGATTTTCACACACAGCAATACTCAATGTTTGGTTAGATGTATCTATTGCTAAAATTCGCACACGAATCCCTTTCCTTCTACAATTTAGTCGCTTCATTGTAGCACACTTTCCTTTTTCTAAAAAGGGAAAACGAGGTTTCTTTTTACAGAAACCTCGTTTCGTTCATTTTCTCTTTTTATTTAATGGTTGCTTCTAAGTAATCAATTAATGGTTTACTGATATCTGTTGCAGAACCATTTTCTCCTGAATTTTCAACCATAATCATTGTTAAGAATTTATTGTTACTACGATCTAACGTTAGAAGGAAACTGTTTTCTTTGCCATCTGTATCTTGTTTATCTTTTATTTCAGCTGTTCCTGTTTTGGCAGCCAATGAGAAGTTCGGATTGTACATATTATAAACATAACCTGAAGGATCTTCCACACTACCTAAAAGATCTGTGGCAATTGTATTCGCTGCGTTGGCGCTGATTACATTGTCTTTTTTCTTCGTTTCTTTGTCTAAAACTAGTTTTGGATAGACTAATGTCCCATTATTTTGGAAAACACTATACATGGTAGCTTGCTGGATTGGCGAAATTAACAATTGGCCTTGGCCGTAGCCCGTATCTGCCAAAAGAATTTCAGAATTAAATTTATCTTCATTTGAAATTTGAGCAGGCGTCATGGCAATTGGTAAATCTAGTTCCTCACCGAAAATGAATTTATTAAGACCCGCTCTAAATTTGTCTTCCCCCATACGTAATGTTTGTTGGGCAAAATAAATATTATCTGAATTAACTAAAGCGGTACGCAGATTGACTGGACTTGCTTCTTTTACACGTGTTGCAAAATAGCCGCCCCAAGATTTATCTTTTTGCCATTTCAAGCCATTAATTTCTAGCTCTTCATCTGGCTTCAATGTCCCTGCATCTAAACCAATGGCACCGGTAATTGTTTTAAAGGTAGAACCTGGTGCATAGCCTGTCGCAAAACGTGCTGTGAATGGTAAATCTTTGTTGTTATTGTAAGCATCATATTCTTTTTGAGAAATACCATTGGCCATTTTATTAGGATCATACGAAGGTGAACTAACCGTTGCTAATAAATCGCCTTTTTGAGGATCGGTAATGACCGCACTACCAGGGCGTTTGTCAAATATAGCGAAGGCTTGTTGTTGTACGCCACTGTCAATCGTTAATTTAATCGTTTGACCATCTTTTTTCTCTTTGGTTTGTAAAGCTTTTTTGACATTCTCTTTGTCATCTAAAATAACTAGTGAGCCACCATCTTGCCCTCTTAATTCTTTATCAAACGCTCGTTCTAAGCCAGTTTTACCAATTACGCCCGTACTACTTAACTCTGGATTTTTTTTAATATCTTCTGCAGTAATGGTGCCTGTATACCCGATTAATTGCGCAGCTGCTTCCCCCAGCGGATAATAACGTGACTCTGTATCTTTTGTCGCAGCCCCTGTTGGTAATTCTGTCACTGGTTCAGAAGCGACTGTGATTGGTACAAAGGAGTCTGCTTGGACCCACCCTTGGCTTAACTTTTGATTGATTTCATCAACAGAAACGCCGAACTTATCACTAAAAGCTTTGATATTGGCTGTTTTTTCTGCGCCAGAACCGAGTTTGCCAGGCACTACGCCCACTTCGTCAAACACTTTGTTAATTGCTAGCCCACTACCATTACGATCGACAATTTCTCCACGTTTGGCATTATCTACTTGAATCGAAATTTTATCATTTCCTGACATATCTGGAAAAATTAAAGACGGCTTCCAAGCGATTTGGTAGGTATCGCCTTTTTTGGCGATACTTGATTGATAAGACAAATCTTTCATTTCGCCTAAAGGGGTACTCATCGATAATTTATAGGTAAATGTGTATTGATTGTCTTTCGCTTTTTTGACTTGAACATCACTAGCTTTGACTCCTTCTGCTTGAATCCCTGAATAAATTGCTTGGTATTTTTCAACAACAGATTTAGTATCATAGCCATTTTTCTTTAAGCTAGCTTCTTGAACAACGGACGGTAACTTATCAAATTTCTGTTTTGTCAATACGTTTAAAAATGTAGTAGCTGTTTTCTTCGCTTCGGCTAATTCTTGTTTGGCTTGCCATTGACTATAAGCATAATACCCGCCACCGGCAGCAGCGATTAGAACCAAGGCAGAAACACCAAGAATAAGTGGTTTTTTTGAAGATTTTTTATTACGATTGCTTCGTTCCATTCAATAATCCCCTAACTATATAATATGTCTTTTCTTCTATTATACGTAACTTTTTTTAAAATGCTTGTGTTTCACCTATACTTTTTTTAATTTCTTAATAAAGTTTGATCAATTTTTTCCATTTCATCAGGCTTTCGTTGGATTTCTCTGCATTCATTGTGTGGTATACTAGCTGTAACAATTAGTTTTTTATTAGGAGGAATGAACATGGGACTTATTAAAGCAGCAACAAGTTCAGTTGGCGGTGGCTTGGCCGATCAATGGCTAGAGGTTATTGAACCTGATAATATGGGGGACACAACCGTCATGACAAAAGGTGTTTTTGTGCGTAAAGATGATAAACGTGGTTCTAATCGTAAAGGAACGGACGATGTTTTAACAGATGGTTCTGTTGTACATGTCTATCCCAACATGATGATGCTTCTTGTCGATGGGGGCAAAATCATCGATTACACTGCTGAAGAAGGCTATTATACAGTCAAAAATGATTCTGCGCCTTCAATGTTTAACGGTTCTTTAAAAGATGCGATTGCAGAGACCTTCAGTCGTTTCAAATTTGGTGGCGTAACTCCACAAAAACAACAAGTTTTTTATATTAACTTGCAAGAAATTAAAGGCATTAAATTTGGAACACCTGCGCCATTAAACTATTTTGATAATTTTTATAATGCCGAACTTTTCTTACGTGCACACGGAAATTACTCAATTAAAATTACAGATCCTTTACTATTTTATACTAATGCGATTCCTAAAAATCAAACGCAAGTAGATATTAATGATATTAATGAACAATATTTGGCAGAGTTCATTACAGCATTGCAAGCAGCAATCAATCAAATGTCTGCTGATGGGCAACGTATTTCTTATGTTCCCTCAAAAAGTGTTGAATTAAGCAAATATATGCAAACTGCACTTGATGAGGATTGGCGCACCAATCGCGGCATGGAAATTGTTTCTGTAGCAGTTGCGAGCATTTCTTATACAGATGATTCAACAAAATTAATCAACATGCGAAATGAAGGAGCTATGCTCAGCGATCCAGGTGTTCGCGAAGGCTATGTTCAAGGTTCCTTGGCTCGTGGTATGGAGGCTGCTGGTAAAAATGAAGGTGGCGCTATGAGCGGCTTTATGGGCGTTGGTATGGGCATGAATGCGAATGGCAACTACTTTGCGCAAGCGTCTCAAACAAACCAACAACAAATGCAAGAAAAACAAAACCAGCAAAACGCACAAGGGGCTACAGACACTTGGACTTGCCCACAATGTGGGACTGAAAACACTGGGAAGTTTTGCTCAAACTGTGGTACACCAAAACCAACAAACGAAAAACCAAAATTAGAAATGAAATGTAGTGAATGTAGCGAAATTGTTGACTTAAGTAATGGTATTCCTAAGTTCTGTCCACATTGTGGTAAACCATTCCAAGGGGTTCCTTTATAAGCAAGTAGTGAACAATTAAAGAAAAGGGTCAGGCACAAGTCTACCCTTTTTCTTTGAATCAGATTCCTGTTATTTACTCACTCTATTAGAAAGGACGGTTGCAATGGAAACAACATTTACCCATAAATGCCCCAACTGTGGCGGCCCGCTCTTATTTAATCCCAAAGATCAAAAATTTCATTGTGAATATTGTTTAAATATTTACACGGAAGAAGAAGTGACTCGTTATGAGCAACAGCAACATGAGGCGCATTTAGAGAATCCCTCAACAACGACTGCCGAGGAAAATTTGACTTTCACGGCGGAAGAAGAATCCTCCGCTACGCAACAAACAGAGACCACTGAGAATGAAGCAGCTGCAGATGCAGGCACAATGGAAATTTTTAATTGTCCAAGCTGTGGCGCTCAAATTGTCACCGATGCAACAACGGCTGCCACATACTGTTATTATTGCCATAATCCTGTTGTCTTGGCTGGTCGATTAAGTGGCGAATTTTTACCAGAAAACGTCTTACCCTTTACAATTGAAAAAGACGAAGCGATTGAAAAATTTCTCGCTTGGACCAAGAAAAAATGGTTCATTCCCCGAGATTTTTTCAGCAAAAATCAAATCGATAAATTAACTGGGGTTTACTTCCCCTATTGGGTCGTTGATGCAGAAGTCGATGGACAACTCCAAGCTACTGGCACAAGTATTCGCATTTGGCGCGTAGGTGATATTGAATACACCGAAACAAAACGTTTCAATGTGGGACGTTCAGGAAAATTATCGTTTAAAGAATTAGTTAAAAATGCCTTGTCAAAAAACGTCCAACAAAAAATGGTGGAAGGCGTTCAACCATTTTTAATTGATCAAGCAGTGCCTTTCAAAAGCCAATACCTAGCAGGTTTCCAAGCAGAAAAACGCGATATTGAATATGAAGCAATCAAAAAACACGTCCAACAAGAATTACAAGATTATTCGGAATCATTGTTACGGGACTCTGCTTCTGGTTATACTACGTTGACAAATGTTCGCACGGATATTTCTCTAAACCAAGAAAATAATCACTATATGCTTTTGCCAATTTGGTTAGTCACCTATCGCAGTCAGGAACAATCAAAAAAAGTTTATTATTATGCCATGAATGGACAAACAGGTAAAGTAAGCGGTGTGCTTCCAATTAGTTACACTCGTTTAGGACTAGCAACGTTAGGCATTTTCGCTGGACTCTTAGCACTCTTTTTATTAGGAGGTTATTTCCTATGAAAAAACGACTTTTACCTATTTTTTTCCTAATACTTCTTACCTTTGGCCTTGCCCTACCCGTTTCGGCGGCTGAAAATTCAATTGATGATGGCGCACAATTACTGACACCTGATCAAATCAACCAACTAAAGCAAGAGATACAACCTTTAGAAGAAAAAACAAAAGCCTCTGTCTTTATTGTGACCACAAATAATAATACCTATGGCGATGAACAAGAATATGCAGATCATTATCTTTTAAATAAAGTTGGCAAGGACCAAAATGCGATTCTTTTTCTCATTGATATGGACTTACGGAAAGTCTACATCTCTACTTCTGGAAACATGATTGATTATATGACGGATGCACGAATTGATGATACCTTAGATAAAGTAATGGATGGGATGAGTCAAGGAAATTATTTCGCGGCTGCTCAAACCTTTGTTCAGGAAACTCAAGCATTTGTTAATAAAGGGGTTCCTGGGGGGCACTATCGTGTGGACAGCGAAACAGGTAAAATCACCCGTTATAAAGCCATTACCCCGCTGGAAATGGTAATTGCTTTTGCTGCTGCTCTGATACTCAGTTTGGTCTTCTTAGGCATTAATATTTCTAAATATCAATTAAAATTTTCAAGTTATCAATATCCCTTTAGGGAAAAAACAACTTTAAACTTAACCTCCCGCACAGATCAGTTAACCAACTCTTTCATCACTACGCGTCGTATTCCTAAAAACAATGGCGGCAGTGGCGGAATGGGCGGTGGTGGCAGCACCACCCACTCAACTGGCGGCGGCACATTCGGTGGCGGCGGTCGAAGTTTTTAGATTTTTTATCTTTTTTAATTATTTCATAAAAATAATGGTGTTATTTTTATGAAATAATGATAAAATAAGTATACTGTGGTGTGTTATTTTTACACAGGACGGTATACTTATTTTCATTTAAACTAAGTGATTTGTAGTCCAAAGTTATTTAATTGGGGATTGTTTTCAACTATTTAGTAAGCGCTACAAATCATTAACTAAACTATGGGAGGGAAAGTGAAAATGAAAAAATTTTCTATGTTAGGATTAGTTTTAATTAGTACTCTGATTTTAGGTGCATGTGGTTCTGGAACAAACAACACTAATAAAACTAAAAAAACCTCAAGTACTGCTACCGCAACAACTGAAACAAAAGCTAAAGAAGATAAAGGGACTTATAAAGATCGAACATTGACTGTTCCTGATGGTGTATTAAAAATCACCGAATTCCAAAAAGGTACAAGTTTCGATGGTAAACCAATCTTTTATGTACTATTTGATTTGACTAATAACACTAAGGAAGCACAAGATGTACAAATGTTATACTCTAGTTTTGTTAGCGTATCACAAAATACCGGCGATACAACAGAAGATTTAACTTATGGAATTGTTAATGATTCTCCGATTAAAGATAGAATTGACATGTTAAATAAAAAAGTTAATCCTGGCGCAACTGTCCAAGCAGCATACCCTTATGAATTTGCTGATGAAACAAAACCTGTAACTTTTACTTTCAGAGACAGTATGTTCAGCATGGGAGATTCTATCGCTGTTGAAGAAATTACAATTAAATAGTCTGTAAGCAAGTAGGCACTTAGTTCTACTTGCTTTTTTGGTTTGTTCTTCATAGAGTTGAATGGTAAAATTAATTTATCTTAACAAAAAGGAGTCATCCCATGAAAAGTATGTGCGAACTGTGTGATCTAAATCCTGGTAAAATCATCACCTTTGATAATCACGGTATCTGTAAACATTGTGCAGAACATTTAGAGTTAAAACCAAAAGAAATTAAAGATCGAACAATGGAAAGTATTATAAAACGTCAAGAAGAAATTATAAAAAAGGATCAAGCAATGCAAGCAAAGGGAAATTTATGTTATCTTTGCGAAGAGGAAACTGGCAAGTACTTTACGAGTGATTTTTATCGCGTAGGAAAAAGCTGTTTAAAAAAACTTAAAGTATCCACTTGGTCCGTTGATAAAAAAAGTTTAGCTGATTTACAACAAATGCAAGAGTTAATAAACAAGCAGTCTGAAATCGCAAAAGCAAATGAAAAAAATGCTGAAGTTTATGGAAATCTATGTGCTCTTTGTCAGGATAATAAAGGAAAATATTTAACTTCAGATAATTACCAAATCTGTAAGAAATGTGCAGGTCAACTCGGTGTCCAGGGACAAGGATATACCCAAACTTGGACATTGACGGATTTAAGAAATGTCCAAGAAGACAACCGGCTATTCAATCCTACAACAACTATTGCTGGCTCGATTGAATTCGATGAACCTGAAAAAAAATTTCGACTGGTTGGTTCATCAAAAATTTTGCCAGTAAGCATTATCGCTGATTACAAAATTTTAGAGAAAAAAAAATACCCATTTCACCGAAGAAAACGTACCTTATGATCGCGTCAGTAGTGTCTATATTTTGATTAATCTAGATGATTTGCAACGCCCAACCATCACTATTTCCTTTTTAAAGACACTTAGTGAGCAAACCACTGAATTTGATCGTCAATTAGCGATCGATAGAGCCCGTTTCAATGCCGAACGAGCCCTTTCATCATTAGACACTATTGTTCGTCGAATAAAAGAAAAAGAAATACCAACTCCTATAAAGATTGATAAAAACCAACCGATTGAACCAAAGCTATCTGATTCACAAAAAAACTCATCTAGCACTATTGAAGACGTAATGGCTGAGTTAAGAAATTTAAAAATGTTAGTTGATGAAGGAGTTCTAACAGAAGAAGAATTTCAACAAAAGAAACGGCAATTGCTTCAATTAGATTAATAAAAAAATCCTGAAAAGACTCGTCATCTTTTCAGGATTTTTTTCTTCTTGGTATTTTCCCATAATTCTTGATAAGGTATTTCATGGATATCACGAAAATAAGCTACTTCAAACTTTTCAAAATCAGTTGACTGGCAGTTGCCGGTTAAAACACCAATTCCCGCTTTACCATGACAAGTTCCCATGAAAACATCCACGAGCGAATCACCTACCATAATTACTTCTGTCGGCTTCAATTGACATGACTGACAAAAGGCTTGGAGCATGGCCGCATCTGGTTTCGGTAAGTAACGATCTCCTGTCGCAATAAAATCAAACATTTCTGTTAAACCAAGATATTCCATAATCAACATAGTCGCTGGCAAAGTATCTGAAGTTGCCAATCCAATTTTATAGTTCTTCCGTTTCAGCTCAAGAAATAACTGTTTTAAATCACCAATTGGTTCAATCTTTTTCAGATTTTTTCGTAAATAATCATAAAAAAATTGCTCCAGCCATCGACTGCTGATTCCCTGTTCGACTAATTCCTCAAATTGCGCCAATTCCTGATAAAGTTCCTGATAAAGTACTTCATCAAGTAAATGTTTTTGCAAAAAACGTTGCTCCTGAATAGCTAATGTCTTTTTTATTTCTGCTGAATGATGAGGGGCTAACATACTTAGTGTTTCAAAACAAGCTTTCAAACCTGCTTGCCAAAGAGTATCAAAACGAATACACGTACCATCTTTATCAAATAAAATTCCTCGATTTTCCATGAAAGAACACCTCAAAATGTTTGCTTTGCTTCCTATTTGTTTCTTCAAGTATACTAATCATTTATTTGATTTTGATATTCTTTTTGTATCATTTGTGTAAAAAAATATAAAAAAGCAACGAATTGTAGTGCGCCCCCAAAGTTAGACCAAAAAATCTAACTTTGGGGGCGTATTTAAATTGGCAAAATACGATTATGCATTCAAGAAAAAAGTAGTAGAAGCTTACCAAAATGGCGCAGGAGGTTATCGAACACTAGCGAATCAATTTGATATTGCTTCACTTTCGACTGTTCGTAAATGGGTTAAAACAGTCGAGAAATTTGGATTTAACGCACTTCATCGAAGAGTAAATTACCAACATTACTCTTCCAAATTCAAGCGGGATGTCATACACTATTATTTAACGAGTGGTGACTCTTATCTGACTGTCGCATTGAAATATGGTCTGCCAAACGATACCTTAGTCTTGGCTTGGCACCAGAAATTTCTAGAAACAGGCATAGAAGGGCTTTCACCAAAACAGAAAAGAAGACCTTCTATGTCAAAGAAAAAGAAACCCGTTCAGGTGAAAAAAACACGAACACGTGAACAAGAATTAGAACATGAAAATGAACTATTGCGAGCGGAACTAGCCTTCATAAAAAAGCTCCGCGCTTTAGGAATGAATATCCCGGAACGACTCAAGAACGAGATGCCCGAATCATCCACGAACTCCGAAAAAAATTCCGATTAACAATCTTACTGGAAGCAACCAAATTTCCTAAAGCGACGTATATGTATTGGCAAAAGCGATTTGAGCGAAAAAATCCCAATCAAAAATTAGAAGCCCTGATTAAGAAAATTTTTGACGAAAACAAAGGAAACTATGGCTATCGCCGTATTCAATTAGCTTTAAAAGAACAAGGATTGAACGTAAACCAGAAAAAAATTCGTCGTCTTATGCGTAAACTTGGCCTAAAAGGGACAAAATTTATTCGTAAATCAAGAAAATACAATTCCTACAAAGGAACCGTTGGCTATGGCGAAAAAAACCGTCTACATCGTCGTTTCTACACTTCAGTACCCCATCAAAAGCTAACAACAGATACCTCTGAATTTAAGTATTATGAACGTAACCAAAGTGGAAAGATTCAAATAAAAAAACTCTATTTGGATCCTTTTCTTGATTTATTTAATGGGGAAATCTTGTCTTACCGTATTTCTAAACAGCCGAATGCCAAAGCAATTCTTGAGGCACAAAAAGAATCCATTGATAAAACGCAAGATTGTCCATATCGGCGCACTTTTCATTCTGACCAAGGTTGGGGGTACCAAATGAAGCAGTACAAAAAGCAATTAACCAGTCACCAGATCTTTCAAAGCATGTCTCGAAAAGGAAATTGTTTTGATAATTCTCCTATGGAGAATTTCTTTGGTTTACTAAAACAAGAAACCTACCATGGCATTATTTATTCTAGTTTCGAAGAACTAGAACAAGCAATTGAGGAATGGATTGATTATTATAATCATCAACGAATAAAGACAAAACTAGGGTGCAGTCCCGTTCAATTCCGTAAACGGTTCGTCGCATAAAAATACCGACCAGATTTCTCCAGTCGGTATTCGGTCTAACTTTCGGGTCTCACTACAAATTTAGAAAAATTCGTTGCTTTTTTATTAATCAATCACTTTTTTCACTTTGAATTCTTTTGTTTCAGCAGACGGTTCTGTTTGATCAGCTAATTCAAATAAAATATGGGTACCATTTTCTTCATCTTCAACGATAATCAGTTTTCCTGGAATCTTTCGAGTATCTTTCGCAATTTGGGCTTCTTTAATTAATTCTTTTTGATCTCTTTTTGAAGCAAGGGCATTTCCTAAATTAAAAAAGACAGTTTCTTCCATAATTAACCACTCACTTTCTCTACTTTTCTTAAGTCAATTATAGCATATAACTAGAAAAAGTGGCAGCTTGTGTCCTTTTACTTTCATTTAAGCATCAATAATCAAAGAATAAGCATAAGTACTTTCATAAATTCCTGAAGTATAATAATTGAGCCTCTTTTTAAATAGCGGGCCGTCAATTACCAACGTATGGTACTCCCCGTTTTCTCCGCAAATATCTAATTGATGCTCTTTAAGGTACGTGATAAATATTTCATCTAACGGTTCTCCTAAAAATTTTATTGGAATGCCTGCCTCTTTGCTGACCGTTTTGATAATTGCTGTGTACCCTTTTGCCAAAAATTCTTTGACAAGTGCTTCGCGATTCTCCTGCCAAAGAGGTAATTGTGGCTCAAGCCCAGCACTTAATGCAACTTGGCGATCCCAAGCACCATTTTGTTCAATATCTATATCGCCAAAACAAACCGTTTCTGCACCCAATTTTTTAGTTTCATGCAGTGCCTCAACCACTTTTTCTGTGTAATTTGTTTCATTGTTATGTGATATAACAAGTGGTAAATCTAACGCTTCGGCCGCTGCTTCTAAGACGGAGATTGGTATCCCGTGAAACCAAGAACGATTAATTTCATCACTTAGTGTTGTCACTAACGCTACTGGCTGATTTCCTGCTTGTATCAATCGATCCATCGCCAATAAACAATCTTTACCAGAGCTATAACTTAAACAAAATTTTTTCATAAACGTTCCCTCTTTTCTCTATGACTATACCTCAAAACAATACATCCGTATACATATTTATTATTTAAGTATAACTAATACTGAATAGTTATTTGAATCAAAACATGGTATAAAATAGAGGTAAAGCAAGCTTTATTCACTTCTTTATATCTCTTTTCAACGGATGATCAGCTGGCGGAAACCAGCTGATCTTTTTTTCAAAAAACACAGCTATCTTTTGCAGTTTTCTTTTCCTCATGTTATAAAGAGATAGTAGGAAGCATTTATTCACTTCTTTACAAATCTATCTTAATCTTAGACAGTCGGCGGAAAACGGCTGTCTATTTATCTGGAAAAATTATGAACTCGTCAGCTAGTGGTCAGTTGACGAGTTTTATGTTATAATAATTAGAACACGAAAAATATTTTTAAACGAACCATTCAATTGTTTTGATGATTTTATTCAAAACTGGCGTGTCTAGAGAGATACAAGGATGTATTAGAGGTAGGGAATACATCGCTTAAATGAAAAATACTTGAATACTAGAAATAGTCTGATCCAACTTTAAAATAATAATATTGATTCGTTAGATAGCCTTCTCTTTAAAGAGAAGGCTATTGTCAATTAAAGAGTAAAACCACCGCATGTTTAAAATTAAACTTATCTCAAACATACCCTGTCAGTGTTTCACGCATTATCTCAATAAACAGCAAAAATCCAGAAGAGTCTCTCTTCTGGATTTTTGCTTATTTGACGATACTTTTTTAAATTTTGTTAATCAATTTAAAATAATCCACATAAGTGCATAATTGGGAAAACAAATAATAAACTATCAAAACGATCTAAAATACCACCATGTCCTGGCAAGATGTTACCAGAGTCTTTCACGCCATAATGACGTTTGATAGAAGATTCAACCAAATCACCGAATTGACCTACTATAGAAAATAGAACCGTCAATACAAGCATCACCGGCATCGGATAAGGAAATAGCCCTTTATTAGCTGTGAAAACTAAAAACAACGCTGCTACAACGACGGCTGATAAAATACCACCAAGTGCACCTTCTATTGTCTTGTTGGGTGAAACATCTGGCATCAATTTATGACGACCAAATCGGCGTCCAAATAGATATGCACCAATATCCGTTGCCCAGACAATGAATAAAGCAAATAACAAGACTTCAAAACCTGCGGAACGGGCACTAATAAAGTTCTGGAACCCCATCCCTACATATAAACTGACAATAACTGGAAAGCCAGCTTCTTCAATCGTATATGTATTTTTAGAAATTACCGAAGCACCTAACAACAACATTACAGTGACATAAAATAAAATGAAATTTGTTTGCATTTCCGGCAAAAAGTTTAACCATTTAATTGTCGGGATAACTAAAAAAACGGCCCCTAATGCTGATAAAACACCTTCAAAACTTAATAACGTTAATCCTTTCATACGGAATAACTCGTACACGCCGACTACTGCCAAAGCAACAGCGGCAATCTCAATTGCAAAACCACCATACCAGATAATTGGAATAAAGATGATTAATGCGACGATAGCTGTGATGACACGTTGTCTCACTGCGGATCGCTCCCTTCTGTTTCTGTAGTTTCTTTTAGACCACCAAAACGACGATTACGATTTTGGAAAGAAGCAATCGCGGTTTCTAAAGTGTCTCCTGAAAAATCAGGCCATAATGCTTTTGTAAAAAACAACTCGCTATAAGCAATTTGCCATAGCAAGAAATTACTAATTCTCTCTTCCCCACTTGTTCGAATCAACAATTCTGGATCACGAAGTTCCGTGGGTAAAAAGCCAGTCATTAAGTGATCTGCGATCGTTTCTTCTGTAATCTCATCTGCCGTATATGTTTTTTCTGAAACCTCTGCAGCAATCTGTTTCATGGCAGTTAGTAGCTCCGCACGCGCCCCATAATTTAAAGCAAAGTTCAAAACCATGCCCGTATTGTCCTTGGTTTGCTCAATGGCCCGCTTAACAGCATCTTGCGTATGGCTTGGTAGAAACTCTTGGTAGCCCATTACATTGACTTTAACATTTTCCTTAATTAATTCAGGCACGAATGTATCAAAAAAATCAACAGGCAATTGCATTAAGAAATTGACTTCATCTGTTGGTCTCTTCCAATTTTCCGTTGAAAATGCATAAAGTGTTAAAACTTTAACGCCTAAATGACTAGCATGCTTCGTTATTTTTTTAACCGTATCCATGCCTTCTTTATGTCCAGCAATTCTCGGCAGTCTTCGATTCTGTGCCCACCGGCCATTTCCGTCCATAATAATGGCAATGTGCTGCGGAATTTGGCCTTCTTTATCAAAGGCGTACTGGCTTGCTTCTTCTACATATTTATTTTTTTGCGGAAAAAAACGTAACATCTTTTTCCCTCCATTCCAAAAAATCTATCTTAATTATTATAACAATAACTAATGCAAATGCCTATGCATAGTCCCTGAATTTTCCTGATAATTAAGAAATTCCTTGTAACTTTATCATTTATGGTCCTTTTTTAAAAGAAAAAAACTTAGACTTGGCAGGTAAATCAACATGATGTATCTGCCTAGCCCTAAAATTTTAAATAAACAACGGGACAGGAGCAGCTTCTTCGGAAATAAGCTGAACGTCCTTGAGAGACAAAAAGCATCTTTCAGAACTTTCTTCTTATTTCTTGAAGCTTAACACGCCTGTCCCGACCTCAAGTTTTTATTCTATTGTCTTTTTCTTTTTATTCATTGACTGGAACAATGGCACCGTTCCATTTTTTCGTAATCCAATCTTGGACTTCTTTGCTACGTAACACTTTGACTAATTTTTTTACATTTTCGTTGTTTTCGTCTTCTTTACTAACCGCAATAATATTGGCATAAGGTGAACTTTCTTTTTCTAAAGCAATCGCATCTTTTTTCGGATTTAATCCTTGATCCACGGCAAAGTTTGAGTTAATTAAAACCGCAGCCCCTTCTTCATTGTCATAAAGAGTGGTCATGATTGCTGGATCACTTTCATGATTGAATTTCAACTTTTTAGTATTTTTATCAATATCATCGAAAGTAGCAGTTGTCCGGTCTACCCCTTCTTTCAGCGTGATTAAACCAGCATCTTCTAAAATCGTTAAAACACGCGGCCAATCTGAAACGGAAGAGCTAACGTAAATCGTTGAACCATCAGGAATTTCTTGTAACGATTTGTATTTTTTCGAGTAAAGCCCAACTGGTTCTAAATGAATCGCACCTGCATTCACAAAGTCATAATCATTTTCTTTAACCGCTTCATTAAAGAACGGCACATGTTGGAAATAGTTGGCATCGATATCGCCACTTTCCAACGCCTTGTTAGGTAGCACGTAATCTGTATAAGTCGTCACTTCTAATTTTACGCCTTCTTTTTCTAATAAAGGTTTTACATGTTCTAAAATCTCTGCATGTGGAACTGGTGAAGCTCCAACTTTCAAGACCGAGTCATCACTCTTTTTATTGCCGCAAGCCCCTAAAACTAAGACAGCTACTGCTACAGTAATTACTGACCATAATGTACGTTTTTTCATCTTATTCCCTCCATTTATCGTTTATCTATTTTTTTAGCGACTGTATCCCCAAGCCATTGAATCGCAAAGACAATAATTAAGATACAAATCGTTGCTACTAAGGTAACTGTATTTTGACCACGTTGGAAGCCATCTTGATACGCCAAACTTCCTAAACCGCCCGCTCCAATAGCAGCTGCCATTGCAGTGTAGCCCACTAAAGAAATGGTTGTAACGGTTAAGCCAGAAACAAGCGCTGGCAGACTTTCTGGTAATAGAACTTTCCAAATTATTTGGAAACGATTGGCCCCCATTGCTTTGGCTGCTTCAATCACGCCTTTATCGACTTCACGAAAAGCAATTTCGACCATGCGAGCATAAAAAGGTGCTGCGGAAATAATCAATGCTGGTAAGGAGCCTTTGACACCAGACATACTCCCTAAAATAATTTTTGTAAAAGGAATTAACAGAACGATTAAGATAATAAACGGAATCGAACGGAAAATATTTACAAAAATGGCCACTAGCCAATACAGTAATCGGCTCAAAATCCCTTTTCTGCCTGACGTTTCAAAAAGTAGTAGTCCTAAAATCAGCCCTAAAATGGCGACCACTATGATTGAAATCCCTGTCATATAAAGTGTTTCAATCGTTTTTTCTTGTAGTTTACTTATATCAATTTGGGAAAAATCAAAGAAACTTGCTAAGCCACGATTATTCATTTCCAATCACCTCTGTTTCTACACGAAGTTTACGTAATCCTTCAATGGCTGCTAGAATATTTTGCTCTTCGCCTAATAATTGAATATAAAGAGAACCCACTGCACCCTGCTTTGTTTGCTGAATGTTCCCTTGAATAATACTGACTTCTACTTGATATTCTTGGACAATATGCGAGATAATTGGCAATTTCGCTTGTTCGCCGTGGAAAAGTAGGCGAACAATTTTTCCATTCGGATATTGTTCCAACATTTCTTCAACAACCAGTTCCGTTTCTTCAATGTTTTTATCCGCTTCTTGTTGGATAAAGCGTTTCGCAATTTCTGTTTGAGGCTTTTTGAAAATATCGATTACTTTACCTTCTTCAACAATTTCACCATATTCCATCACGGCTACGCGATTACAAATTTTACGAATCACGTGCATTTCATGGGTAATTAATACAACCGTTAAATTTAATTCTTGGTTGATTTTTAGTAGTAATTCTAGCACTTCATCGGTTGTCTGCGGATCCAAAGCACTCGTTGCTTCATCACAAAGCAAAATATCAGGATTGTTAGCTAAGGCACGGGCAATCCCCACTCGTTGCTTTTGCCCACCAGAGAGTTGACTTGGGTAGGCATTTTCCCGTCCTTCTAAACCAACCAACTTGATTAACTCTTCTGCGCGGCTTTTCCGATTTTGTTTTGGAACGCCAGCAATTTCCAATGGGAGCATGATATTTTCTAGGACCGTCCGTGACCATAATAAATTAAAATGTTGAAAGATCATCCCAATTTTTTTACGGAAGTTTCGTAGTTCTTTATTTGGCAACAATGCAATATCTTGTCCTTGAATTTCTACTTCACCTTCTGTAGGTGTTTCAAGTCCATTCAATAGGCGAACCAACGTACTTTTTCCTGCACCTGAATAGCCAATAATGCCATAAATATCTCCTGATTCAACCGTTAAATCAATATCTTTTAAAGCCGTGACTTTACCCGCTTTACCGGAAAACTCTTTTTTTACATGACGTAATTCAATTAATGCCATTTTGTTCTCCTCTTCTTTCTGTTCTACTTTCTTATTTTGAAGGTTTCGCACTTTTTATGAAACGAATTTGCTTAATAAAAACAAAAAAACTTCCATCCTTTTGCTATTACAGCAAAAAGGACGAAAGTTTGTCATTTCGTGATACCACCTTAATTCGCTATTATTTCTCAATAATAACCTCATACGGTACTTGATTCTTCGCATACCGTTGGCTGTAACGGGCGCCCCGTAGTAAGTTCACTGCTTCGCTCACTTACTCTGCTCAAAGACCATCTTCCATCTTAAATCTGTTACCCATTCTCAGCAAACAGGGCTCTCTTCAAACGTCCTTAACATGTACTCTTCTTTTCAAAGCTTTCTTTTGATTAGATTGAGAAAATTATAGCAATAAACATTGACCTTGTCAACGTAAGACTAAAGATTTTCAAATTCTGTTGGTTCAACATCTGCTAAAACAGCAATCCAGGCATTTTCTTCATCTAATGCACTTGGCTCTTGATCAGCCGCTTCATTAATCGCAACTACCTTACCAGATAATGGACTACTGAATTCACTGACTGCTTTTTCTGCTTCTAATTCAATTAAAGAATCACCCTTAGCTAATGTTTGTCCGACTTTTGGAAATGTTGCAAAAGTAATCTTCCCTAAATCCTCTTGGGCTTCGGCAGTTAAACCAATTTTATAACCTGCTTCTGTTAGTAAGACCCATAATTGATCGATTTGTTTCATTTCACTCATTTTCCAAGCACTCCTTCGTAATCTGCTTCTTTAAAACCATTCGTTAGAAATGTATTGTCTTTTAAGAGAATTGGACGCTTAATCAACATGCCATCCGCAGCTAAACGCTGACTTGCTTCTTCAATAGAAAAACTGTCAACAAGATCTTTTAAGCCTTGTTCTCTATATAAAACCCCACTTGTGTTAAAAAAACGACGAACAGGCAAGCCGGTTTCTTTCATCCATTTTGCTAGTTGTTCACTACTAGGCGGTGTTGCTTTAATATCAATTGCTTGGTATTTAACGCCTTGTTGGTCTAACGACGCTTTCGCTTTTTTACAAGTTGAGCATTTAGGATATTCATAAAGTGTGTACATTTCTACCCCTTCTTTCTTCTTTCTTTAACGGCCACTTCTGGTACGAACCGTTTCTTGTTGGTAACGCATGGACATAATTAAGCCCACCCCAATCATGTTACCTAAAATGGAAGAACCACCTTGACTAATAAACGGTAATGGAATCCCAGTTAATGGTAGTAAACCAATATTTGCTCCAATGTTTTCAAAAACATGGAACAAAATCATCATGATAATTCCTGTGGCAATGTAGGCATAGAATTCATTATTTGTATCAAAACAAACGCGAATCATGCGGTAGATTAAAATAAAATACAACAAAATAATGAAACAGCCACCAATAAAGCCAAAGTTTTCACCAACAACTGTAAAAATCATATCTGACTCACGAACAGGGACATACACATCACTCACGTTAAAGCCTTTTCCGAAAAGGCCCCCAGAACCAATTGCTGTTAATGCTAGCGCTGGTTGGAATGAGCGATCTGGATCTGTATGGAAAGGATTTAGCCATAAATCAATCCGATCAAATTGATAAGCTTTAATGCCAATTTTAGACAATAAGTCTCTTCCTGTTTCTGTTGTTACCAAGTAGATGGTTCCAGCTCCGACTAGAGCAGCTATGATAAAGGCGGGCACAATAATTTTCCAAGTAATGCCAGACATTAAGAAAACTCCCCCAAAAATGGCTAAGAAAACTAACATCGTCCCGAAGTCTTTTTGTAAAAGTACTAAAACAATTACCGGAATCGCCACTAATAGCATTTTAGCGATTAGCCAAAAGTCGCTTTTGAGTGTTCGGTCCACATATTTAACATTATGCATGGTCACTATATAGGCCAACATCAAAATAAACGCAATCTTCATCAATTCCGATGGTTGGAATGTGGTGCCACCAAAGCGAATCCAGTTTTTAGAACCTGTTTGCTCTGCTAGCACGGGATCATAGAATTTCAGTAGTAATCCCATTAATACTAATCCAAGTGCATAAAAAACGGGCGTTAACCGCCAGAGTAATTTTGAGCTAAAATGCATAATAATGACAATACTTAATCCTCCGACTAAATACCACAGTCCTTGTTTCATTAACAAGCTACCAATTTTAGGTTTGCTTGGATCATTGTAAAGCGCTACGTAAAGCGATAGCATACCAATTAGTGATAAAAGAAACACTGGTAATATCACGCCGTAATCAATTCGACTATCTAAATTTGTTTTCTCTTTTCTATTCATTCGTCATCCCTTTTCCTTTGTTCATACGTTTTTTATTATATCTTTCTCACAGAAGAAAAGAAAGGAATTCTACTATATTTGAGAAAAACTTTAGAGAATTGGTCCTTCACTAGCAATTTTTTCTTTTTCTTCAATCCTATTTTGCTTTTATTTAAAATTTTTTACATCAGTGATAATGAGAAAGTTTACTATAAACAGTCAGTAACAAAAAACAGTCGCAACTAAAACACGTTGCGACTGTTTTTATTCGCTTTTTCTTTGTTTCGTTTGTTGTAGCTCTTTATTAATTCGGACAATTTCGTTGCCAAAATTTTGCCAGTCACTGGCTCGCGGGGGCGCTAGCCAAATTAAACATTTTACTGAAAATAACGTTTTTGGTAAATAATCCGAAACTACTAAATCCGTATCTGGTCGAATCGCTGAATGAAAGTGAATGCTGAAAGATTCGAATATTTTGATTTGTTCTTTGATAAACTGAGTATATTTTTCTCCTTGCGTAAAATTCACATAAAGATTGATCGTGCTTTTTTCATTCCTTTGGTCATAAAGACGGGATAACACTAATAGCAAATCAAAAAATAAAGAAAGCTTACTAAACTCAAACGCCGAGCAATCCAACGCAAATAAAAACTGACGACAGCTATTAAAAACAATTGGGTAGCGTTCCTGAAAAAATTCTAAATCCATAATTCGTAAGGTGATATCGATGAACGGCGTAATAAAACGATGTTGATAAATAATCGGAACAATTTCTTGATAAAATTCTTCGTCCGAAATTGTAAACGGCATATAAGAAAAGAATAATGTTTTCGTAGCCGTAATTGTCTCATTGTGAGAACTCAGCAAATGTTCCGAAATAAGTTCACTTTGATAGACCGATAAATTGCCGATAATTCCTTGAATTTCTGCGTTTTTCTCTGCATGAGTCGCCTTCATCACTTCGTTGATCCAACTTTGAATTTCTTGATAAATCGAACTTTCTTCATCAAAAGCGAATGGATTTTCTTCTTGGGATAAAAAATAATTAGCTTTTCTCTGCGTTCGTTCTAACGCCACCAATACATAATGTTTAAATAAATGAAAATTAGTGATATTTTCATAAGAGCCTTTCAATTGAGCCAATAATTGGTTCACTGCGCGAAGATCTGTTTGATTATATAATTCTTCAGAATCTTTGTAAATTCGGTAATAGAGCATAGTAAAATATTGTCTAATCGCCATTTCATTGCCGCTAAGTTGTAAATTTTTGGATAACTTAATACCGTATTGCCCCAATTCTTTCCGGATATGGTCAACAATTTTGTATACAACCGTTCGACTCATCCCATGCTTTTCACCATATTTTTTGATTGAGGTAAACTGATGAAAGAAAATCGTTTTTAATAGATTAAATTCTAACGAGTCTTTTAAATAATATTCTTCAATAATACTTGAAGAAATACGAAGGCTTTGAGATAACAAAATTTCATTATTTTTTTCACTGATTTCCATCTCATTAATCAGACCAAAGCGTTGCAAATCTGCATTGATTTCTGTTATGTTCCGTTCTAGCAAATAAGGAGAAATAGCTAATTGCTTACATAAACGATCTTTTCGTTCAGAAAATGAATATTGTTGCTCTAACTTTCTAATAATCGCTAATTTTAAATTTTCCCGATCATCTAATAACAAGAATTCCATTTAAACTCTCCTTGTTCCATACAAAAGTGAGCCTGACAGGAAGCTTAAAGTGGTACCAAATTGAGAGGACCCACTTGCCGCTCCTCCAGTAATTTCCACTGGGGCTATCGTATCTATTTTTTTCAACAACTCATCATTTAACAGCACCTTTTTATTTACTCGTTCCTGTTCAATTTTATTTTTCTTTTTCTCCTGTTTTGTTTGTTGCTCCTTGTCCTGTCTTGAGGCAATAATTGGTCTTTCTGGCCCAATCATTGCTTGACTATAAGGAAGCTCTGCAAGCATATTCCCCTCTGCAGCAAAATTAGTAGGGTTGACATACACCTTCGCAATAGAAAGGTATGACTCGTAACGGAAGGTTACAAAATAAAGGCCTACTTTTTGAGTATTTACATTATTTTCTATAATTACATTTTCTAAATTTAGAGGGCGTCCCTCTTTATCTTTTAGAAAAACAACATTGTCTAATGGTGACCATGCTTGATTAACTCCTACAAACGTGTCTTTTAATTTAAGTTCCGTTTGATTTTCTTTGACCGTAATGGTTGCTGTTTCAATTTTGCCATCCACTTCATAAGTCACGGTATATTTGCCTGGTGTTGTCGCTTCGTTTGCATAGCTATTCACTGAAGCAATCAACATTCCTGAAGAAAGAAATAAGGCTGTGCCGATACTACCATAATAAATAGTTCGCTGGTTCATCTCGTTTATTATTCCTCCAAACTATTTCATAAAAATAACTATCTTAACAGAAAAACCTGCTAATAGGTGTTCTTAAAATAAAAGTCACTTGTAAAACTTCCTATTTTCCAAGGAAACAGCTACCCTCATTCATGCACTTATTCATCTTTTAAGCGTGGAACAAAAGTTACTTTAAACTTTTGCCCCACGCTCATTTAATTATTTTCGTTTCTTCTTGATGACTATACCACTAATAATCACAATAAGTAACACAACAAGTCCTAGCACACGATATAGACCATTAGTTTGTTCTCCCGTTTTTGGATAACGTCCTTGCTTGTCAGGTTTCACAATATGTGTGACATACTGACTACTTTTTATCGTGGTTTGATTCGTTGAGGAACTAGTCTGGTTGTTCTCATTTTTATCTGGTAGTGGTGTAGGATTACGATCAATCACATGAACAGTTGCTACTGTCGTCAATTGACGAGGTGTCTCGTTTGAAAACATTGAGAAAAGTCGTGACTGCACAGCTGGTTTGGTTTCATTAACTGGCTCAGTGGTATAGGAAATCTGGTACTCTCCTGTTTTCTTTGTATCAACTTTCCCTTTCACTTGAACTTTATCAAAGGATATAGCATGACCGTCACGATCTGTCGCTGAAACGAAATTATCTTCTGGTTTCCATTTATCGCCGACATAAATCGTTGTATCTTTGACCTCTAACTTAGATTGGTCGGGTTTGACGGTCACATGGGCTGTTTCTTCTTTACCTTCGTAACTGTATACGATTGGATAAACGCCTGCTTTGCTAGTATCAACTTGACCTGAAACAGTGATTTTTTCGAAGGGAACGTCTTGGCCTGTTTTGTCTGTTGCCGAAACGAAATTATCTTCTGGTTTCCATTTATCGCCCACATAAATCGTTGTATCCTTGACTTGTAAACGACTATCATCACGGACATGAACGATTGCTTTCGCTTCTTTTGTGCCATTTTTATAGACAATTTCATAATCGCCTATTTTATCAACATTCACTGTTCCCTGAACGTCAATTTTTTCAAACGGAACGTCTTGGCCTGTTTTGTCTGTTGCTGAAACGAAATTATCTTCAGGTTTCCATTTATCGCCGACATAAATCGTTGTATCTTTGACCTCTAACTTAGACTGGTCGGCTTTGACGGTCACATTAGCTGTTTCTTCTTTACCTTCGTAACTGTATACGATTGGATAAACGCCTGCTTTGCTAGTATCAACTTGACCTGAAACAGTGATTTTTTCGAAGGGAACATCTTGACCTGTTTTATCTGTTGCTGAAACAAAGTTCTCTTCTGGTTTCCATGAATCGCCGACATAAATCGTTGTATCTTTGACTTGTAAGCGACTGTGATCAATTGTTTTAGTTAATGGAATTTTTAGTTGATTGTCTCCTTTGACCAGCTTAATGGCTTTTCCTGTCAAATACTCTTCATCCACGGAATATTCCTGCGGTACATTCGTTACTCGCAAAGTATAATCACCTGTCATGATGGCATCAAAGGAGTATTGACCTTTTTCATCTGTTGTAAATTCGGTTGCTGTATGCGTGACATTATCAATTAGTTCAAAAGAAACCTTCGCAATTGCTTGGTTTTCATCCTCTATGTTATGCGTATAGAATGTGGCAGTTGCTAAATAAACAATACCTTCCGCATCACCTTCTGAGAATTTCAATGTGATTGGCGCAGTGGTGACTTTTTTCTTGCTAGCAGACATCTGGTTCAATGTTTCAGAGTCGATTGTTGTTTCTGTATAGATTTGGCCAGCGTTTGCAGAGACAGTATTGTATTCAATCGTAATGTTTTCTGTCAATGTATAGTCTTTAAAAATGACTTTCGCACCGTTTGTAGTCTTCTCTAATGAATAAGCATCTTCTGGCACGCCTTTCACGGTAATAGAATTCAAATCGATTTGAGCATTGCTTGTGCCTTTTGGTGTTAATTCAATCGTTGGATTTTTCACACGATGTGTTTTATTATCAATATTTTTTGTTGTTACTGTCGTTTTTGTTACATTTTTTAATGTTGGATTCGCCGCTTGTGTTGCACTCAAAATGTCTAACGCTTCATTTTGAACAGAAACCGAAGCAGACCCTTCATTATTATTCGATTGTGGTTCTTTAGCTGTCCCTGTTATATAAAGAGTTGGCACGTCGATCCAGCCATTGGCATTTTTATACTCAATAATGTAACGTTTGTTGGTTTTTCCAAAATCAAACGTGTAACTATTGGTATTTTCGTCAAAAGTAATCGTTGGGTATCCAGGACTGTCTGGTGACATTGGTTTATCAAAATAATAGCCACGATCCCAGTATTGTGGATAAATTGAATCTACCTGATCGTTTGAAACATCATAAATGTCAAAAAGAACATCGGCGCCAGCTGGAATTTTTGTACGGACGCTTAGTGAGTCAAAAGAATCATTTCGTGCATTGACAAGGAATTGATTTTTACTACTTTGAAGTGTTCGTTCAGAACCACGCTTACTATTAGTAGTTACTGTCGTATCAACTGGAGTTAAACCTTCAGCACTCATTGTTATCGGTATCGTATCGACTGGGATACTTTTATCTTTTGGCAAACTATCGGGCACATAATTAAAACCAATTGGAATTTGGATTTCGTTGGTTATTGGCGTAGTGAACTTAATAACTGAACCATCTGACGTTGGCGTTACTGTATAATCCGTTCCTAACTTGTAATAAAAATAAATTTCTTTTGTAGCTCGCAATGAAAGATAATTAGGATGCTTTACTTTAATTTCTAAATTTTGAATCGGTGTCTCTTTGCTTCCCATAACTGAGACAGTTGTTCTTGATGAATAGGCACCATTTTGATCATAATTACCCCAAGCAGTTTCAGCATTCAAAGGATTAACAACACTAATTGGTTCAATATATTGATCAGATACTAATTGAATGGCTTTATTGGGACCAATTACAGGTGTACTTAATGATAGATTAATGTCCTTCTTGTCAAAATCCATTGTTAAATCAGAAATATTTATTCTTAAATAGCTATCTTTTGTGGCCGTTAAGGTAAGCTTGCCACCTTCAGTTTTAATATCAAAATAGTCTTCCAATTTTACATTTTCATATAAAGGACCATACGCCGTAAATTTAGGATTCTTAATTTCTTGACCGTTTGTACTCTCTAATACGATTTGTTGACCCACTTTTGTTTCTGTTAATGTGCCATAAATTGTTACATAATATTTCCCTTTGCTTTGAAAACTGATATAGGACATACTACGCATTTCACGATCAGCAATTACTTTACTTGTTTGACTCGTCTTAGCAGTAAAATCGGTTGTTTGTTTAGTTCCTGTCGTACTTTTCAAAGAAATTGACCCAATTTTTGTGGTTGGATACTGCTGCGAATATAAGTAGTTATAGTCCGAAGCACTCTCTAAATAAATTGTCCGATTAATCGATAAGGAATAGGCTTTTTGTTGATTCATGTTTGGAACAGTTACAGCAATCCGCCCGAGTGAATTATCGCTTAATATATAATCTTTGCCAGGTGTTAACAAGGTTTGCGTTTCTGGTAAAATTTGACCATTAATGTCGACATCGTAACTGAAAACTTGAGGTTCCAAGTTATCTTGTTTTCCAAAGACAGCGCCTGGCGTCTCTGTTGTTAATAATTCTAATGTTTGATTGCCAGTTAACGTCCGGTCTAAATTATAAAAAATTTCGCCATCTAACCCTGTCGTTCTGGTTCGTTCGTTATATTGAATTGGTTCCACTTGTTCATATAAATCAAACGAGTAGGTTTTTTTATTTTTTCCTGGAGTTTCAATTTTGATTAATGGTTCCGCCTCTGTTGTTAGATAACTTTTTAGTTCTACTTTAAAGGAAGTATCTGAAACTCGTTGATTAAACGTAATACTTAATGTTTTGGTTGCCGCATCGACTGCCCAAGTTGCGCCAATGCCCGTCACATCTCCGCTAACAGTTGAATAACCTAAATGTTCTGGTAATCGAACTGTATAAACTGATCCAGGTGCATAACCTGTGTTTCCAACAGCAAATTGGAACGTAGCGGTTACCGGTGTTGTATTTAATTCGCGGTGAACCTCTGTTTGGCTGTATTCTGTTCCACCAATCGGCGCAAGACTCATACTGTCAAGTAGTTCATCTGTAATTGGCGCTTGAACATCTGGTAGGGCTTTTTCATTAAGTGAGGTATCCTTGTCCTCCGTTGTTTGTTGTTCAGATGGTGTAGCAGCATCACTGGAAGCTGTTGTGCTCGCCTCTGTGGTTTGCGATTCAGTTGTTGCAGTTGGTTGATTCATTTCTGAAGTATTCGTTGTTGCTAAAGGTAAAGATGGTGTTGAGTTCGATAACTCTGCCTCTTTTTTTGCTGTATCAGTGGTCTCTGTTTGTGCTTCTGTCGTTGTTACAGCATAGGCATTTGCGGCAAACCCGAAATTTTGTGCGAGAAGTATACTCAACATCACAAAAGAAAAAGTTTTTTTCTTCATACTAATCCCCTTTCAATAAAATTCATATAACCTAATAATAGCTTGTTAAAAATGAAACAATTGATTAATTTTTTTTGAATCTTCGAAAAAAAAAAACATCTTTTCATAAAAAAATACTTGGAAAATCAGCCACAATCACTGTTTTTCCAAGTATTTTTTTTATGAATATTTGTAAATTATCGTTTCTTTTGACGAAAAACGACCACGAAATAAACTGCAATAAACAATAACACTAAGAGCGAGTTACTATTTTTAATTAAAGTTAAAAATTGACTTGTTTGCATTGAAATGCCTTTGCCGCCAGTCAATTCTAATAAAAATTGTGTCGTGCCACCTTTGCCTACTACAGTGACTAACATAAGCGCCATCAAAATAAATTGATGGAATAAACTCCCTTTTGTTTGTGTTGTATATTTGATAAGGATGCGGCTATCTTTTGGCAAATCTGTCTCTTGATAATATCGCCTAGCTAAAAAGCTATTCAATGTGCTTTTGAAAAAACTCAAGAGAAACAGGCCTAAAATAGTCCACGAGGTAAGAAGTAATATTCCCAAACTTCCCGCCAGACCAACCATTGGTATGTTGTTTGACCATTGTTTCGTTTTACTAGCTACAATCATTGCAAAAATCATCCCTAAAACATAAGGTAAATAGAGATAGATGCCCATATGAGCTCTGCCATAAACCCCTGCAACATAAATGGAGCCAAATAAAAATAAATAGTTCCCGACAATCCCGTTAATCAAGGTCGCAAGATTCATTTCTAATGATACTTTATACGCACCGCGTTTGCCATAATGACTAACGAAAAGGACAGCCACCACAAAGAAACAGCAGGCGCCAACAATCGCATAATCAAATTCCACCGCATTCGTTAATAAGCGACCACTTCTTAATAAAAGTAATAACACAAAAAAGATAACAAACAGAATTAATTCTTTTCGTGAAACTTCTGCTGATTCTTCTTCTAGCTCGTTTAATGAAACAGGATAGCTCTTGATTGCTACTAAAGCAACCAGAAAATAGAGCGCGTACACCAATAACGCCAGTCCAATCTCAGTCGCTTTAAAAAATAAAGCGCCAAATAAAACAGCGGTCAATAAGACTGTCGTTAAAAGATTGCTATGACTGATTTTTTGACCTTCTTCTTTTAAG
Source organism: Enterococcus sp. AZ050 (assembly GCF_051715085.1). Lineage (NCBI taxonomy): Bacteria > Bacillati > Bacillota > Bacilli > Lactobacillales > Enterococcaceae > Enterococcus > Enterococcus sp. AZ050. The sequence goes on from NZ_JBIOTC010000001.1 coordinate 1,047,862, forward strand.
AAAAAGCGAATTGATTGATTACTTGGTGGCAACAACGCTCCACTAAGTCCTAACAACATTCCTGAAATACTATAAAGCGGGAAAGAATAAGCGCCGGCAATCCCAATTAAGGAGCCTGCCAAGCCTAACAATAGAGAAATCTTTAGTAGACCTAGACTAGTTAAAGACAAATTAATTCCTCGAACCAGAAAAATGCCTGTCATACGCAATGTATAAAATAAGACAAATGGTAAAATTGTTAGAAGGTTGTGTCCATCACTCAATTGAATGTAAAGTAAATAAGGCACAACAATAATCGTATTACTTAGTAAACTTAATGCTGTATTACCAAGACTTTCAATTTTTTTATTCATTTTGACCTCTTCTTTTATCTTTCATTTTCTATTATTTTTAGGGTAGCATTGTTTACTTTTTTTGTCCATAAAATAACAGATGCAGCAATTTCCTAATGTTTATTTTCCACTGTTACGTATAATAGTTAATGACGACAGCTTGGACTTTCTCTGTTCCGTCATTTATATACGTGTGTACTTGATTAGCATCAAAATACATAGCGGCGTCTTTTGGAAGAAGGTATCTCTGACCGCCCACTTCAAGAGCTAATGCTCCTTGAATAACCATGACATATTCTGTCGAACGTTTTGAATGCCCAACAGCTTGATACTTTTTCCCTGGATCTAATTCAAACTGAAAGAGTTCAAAGTTTCTTTCCTGGTTGTCCGAGTAGTAATTAAAGACTCGATAGGAGTGATCTTCAGAATGTTGTGTTACCGTCTCAGTTTTTTTAACCACGGGATTTTCTTTAACATAATCATCTTCTAATAAATACGTATATGGAACATTGAGTCCATTACTTATTTTCCAAATTGTATTTATGGTAGGATTGGTGGTTCCTTTTTCAATCTGCGAAAGCATCCCTTTACTCACTCCGGTTATCCCAGCTAGTTCATCTAACGTAAGTTTTTTTTCTTGTCTAATTTTTTTTAAATTATTGCCAATAATTGTATTAATCTCCAAAATAGTTGCTCCTTCTGTTTCTTTTTATCATCCAAAAGTTTAATATATTGAACAAAAGTATTCTTTATTGTATTATACAATATATATCTTAGTTGTTCAAAAGGAGTGGTTAATAATGAAAACGCTCATTCGCTCGTTGTGTCTTATTATCGAAGGTCTAGATTTTCAGACACACGTGTTTAAATTTTATACAGAAAGAAGGAAAAAAAGAGAATGAACCACCAATTAGATGCACGCACTGGCATTCGTGAAGCCTTGCCAACGGTTTTTGGCTATATTGGTATTGGCATTGCTTTTGGTATCGTAGGACAAGCAGCAGGTTTTTCCCCTCTGATTGTTAGTGCGATGTCGTTTTTTATTTTTGCAGGATCTGCTCAGTTTGTAACAGTTAGTATGTTGACTGGCGGCAGCCCTATCTTATCTATTGTGTTAGCGACTTTCTTAGTAAATGCGCGTATGATTCTTATGGGAATGACCATTGCGCCTTACTTTAAAGCCGAATCTCTCGGTAAAAATCTCTGGTTGGGAACCTTACTGACGGATGAAAGTTTTGCACTAGGAATGAATAAATTAAACCATACCAAAGGACGTTTAAGTTTTGAGTGGTTTAATGCTGCCAATTTGATTTCCTATGCGACTTGGGTTTTTTCGACGATCATCGGTGCCTATCTAGGGCGCTTTATTGCAAACCCTCAAGCATTAGGTCTTGAGTTTGCGGTCGTGGCTATGTTCATTGGTTTACTCTATCTGCAGATAATTAGTGATCGTTCCATGAAAATCGCTTTACAACTCATCATGGTCCTGATTACTTTTGGGTTGATGTCTATTGGTCTAATTTTTATTCCCAGTAATTTAATTGTCTTAGTTGTCACGTTAATCGGTTGTGGAATAGGAGTGATGATAAAACATGCCTTCTTCTGAGTATCTCTTTTTAACAATTTTAGGCTGTACCGTTGCAACCTGGCTTTCAAGAATACTGCCATTTTTACTTTTAAAAAAAATCAGTCTGCCACAGAAATTATTAGAATATCTAAGTTTTGTTCCCATTGTGATTATGTCAGCCTTATGGTTTAGTAGCTTATTTGAACAAAGAATAGGGCATTTACCAAGCCTCAATCTTCCTTATTTATTCGCTTCATTTCCTACCATTTTAGCCGCAATACTCTCTAAAAACTTATTACTTATTGTACTGGTAGGCATTGCTTCATTTGCACTAATCCAAAATTTTATCTAAAAAAACAGACAGGCACTACCATCTGGTAGTGCCTGTTTGTTTTTTTAGATGCCAGCTGCAGAGATCGAATCTGTTATCTACGCGTTACGGGTAAATGTTAAAGCATATTTCGATATAAACACTTCAACATCAATATATTTTTATAAAAAATAAAATATGCTTAATTTTATAAATATGTTTTAGTAAGTTTTCAGACATATAACTATTAGCTATTCCATTAAATTGAAAACCCAATTAAACCGCACTATAACAGTTTAAGTTCTTCTAGCTATCATTGATGAATTATTTATAATTTTCACAATGCTTAATAAGCTCATAAGATATACTTTCTATCATAATATCTATCATTTTTACAATTTTAAAAAAACTCTCAAAGGATTGTATAAAAGAAATATTTCTGGATTCTGCAATTCATTTTGCATTAAACCACTATATTTCTACAAAGTTATATTTGAAGAATTATTTAAAATAAAGAAAATATACACTAAAATACATCAAACACATAGCATTAACGATAATACAAAAAAAGGGAAATACTATTCAAAAATCGTCTTTTTTACTTAAATAATTACTTTTCTGGTATTTTCAATAATATCATCTTTAAACTGTACAACATCAATTATCGCTAATTTCTTAATAATTTGAACATATTTATCCATATATTCAAAATCAACATCACCTTTATTATCCACCGGTAGCTCTATATTCATTACAGAGATAGCATCCAAGGCAAATGACTGCTGTCCCCAACTAAAGTTAGCAAATGCCTTTTTCATTGAACTGATGATATACAGAGCAGTATTTTCAGTCAATATTCCAAACTTTTTATTTAGTTGAAATATTTGGATTTTATCTCCTGTAAAATAAGGTTCTGATTGATAATACATCGTAGCAGTATCTTGTCCAAATGAAATCGTATTTTCAGGATTTAAATAATTTTCATCAAAATTAATATAGCCTCGAATACCATTTTTACTTTCCCCACGAGCTACATAAGGATATTGACCATCAAATGATACACTATTAGCATTGATCTTTTTCTTAGTGGAGATAATATCAAATATTCCATTTTCATCGACAGCTACTTTCTTTCCTCTCATAAAGTAGGTTGACGCTAGTTTGAATGGTTTAAACTGTGGTTTGTAGTCTAACAAGACTTTTTCATCATCTGATAAATGATAATCGTTCAGACGAGTTGCTATTAGATATTCTTTTAACTCTTGGATACGTTCAATTTCCAGCTCTTCTATAAACTCCTCCATAAATTGCCAATCAATATCTGATTGAGAATAGTTTTTTGGATCTACTTGTGAAATTAGTGGAAGCAGAATTGTCTCATTTTCAACCTTATTATCCCAAGTAGCTTTATTATAATAGTCAAATTTTAATTGTATATTTTTCTGTAAACACTGTTGTAAGAATAGAAGTTGACGGTATGTTGGTGATATTTTTCTAAGCCTTATTTGATAAGCATTATATAATGTGCCCGTTCTCTGCGGTTGAGCATATACCATACCAGTAGAAACTGCACCATCATTTACAATATCTATAGTCATTTCAACAGATTCCCAATCTTTCTCTCTGCCGTAATACATAATACCATTATCACCGACTTTAGCATTGATAAGTGGTAAATTGAACTCTACAGTCTGTACTTTTGACAGGTCTTTTTTCTTATCAAAAGTCTTTTTAATACGCTTTAAGGGAAGTTTTTCAAACAAATTTCCTATACGAAATCGTCCCCATTCTCTATCATTTAAACTAGGCATAATTATTCTCCCTGACTCTTTAATAACTGACTAACTTTCCATGATAGAAAATCACTAACTGTTTTTCTAAAATCATCTATTTCAGGGATTGCTTCAACTTTAACATGGTCTTGGTATGTCCAATCATTCCCCTCTAAGCTAATCTTGTCTTTAATAACTTTTCCATTATCGACAGTGTAATAAGTTGTATCAGGTATATTACCTAATACAATATCTACGATTTCTTGATAACGTTCCTTTGCATTATCTGTATTACGTAAATTAACAGCTTGGCTTGATTTTTTTCGATTTTGACGTGAATAACCATCCTCGGAAAAATCTATAAAAGTGACGGCTTGTTTCTCATTGTGTGGCTCATTCACTTTGAATACATATATAGCAGTCTGAACACTAGCCTTCCCTCCAAACAAATCGGTTGGCATGTGAATTGAAGCTACTAATGAATTATTCTCTAAAATTCGCTTAGTATAAGGTAATCCCTGACCAGAACCCGCATTTTCTTGAATCAGTACAGCACCATAGCCTTTATCCATCTTCGAAAATGCTTCTTCTACGAAATTAAATCCTTTTCCTGACGCAGAATACGGAGGATTAAGTAAAAAGACATTAGCAGGAAAATTTTCATTTTCAAATAATTCGTGGGAATTTCCATTTTTTAAATTACTTGAACCGTCCCCCATTAAAATCATATTAAGAATAGCCAATATATAAATATTACCTAGCAATTCAATTCCTAGTAACTGTTGTTCCTTAATATGAGCTATTTTATTCGTTAGCTTTTCTTTGTCTTGAATCTTAGAACGTGCATCTTTCAACATGACATCCATGGCAGAAACCAAGAATCCGCCAGACCCCATAGCTGTATCCCAAACATATGAATCCATATCTGTACGTGCCAACTTAACCATCAACTCTGTAACATAGCGAGGCGTCAACACCACATCATTAGCAACATCATTGTCAATAGACACCCAATCGTTAAGAGAATTTAAAATCTTACCTGTAAAATCTAGTTGTAGATCAGATTCTAGTAAGGGGATGATATCATTATAAATATCGGTAAAAATCTGTTTGATTAGTGTTTCACCATTAGTAGGCTTCCATAAAATTGACTTTGTAAAAATTGGTCTCAATAAATCTTCAATCATAGCTATTTTATGAGAATCAGCTTTACGTTTTTTCAGGAAACTTTTTATTCTACGTAAAATGGTCTGCCCATCATTATCATCTCTATCACTGTTCCCCTCTAGGTTACTTGGTGTTAACCGACTAACTCCAACTGTTTGCAAACCAGCCATGATTAACCCAGAAAACAAATACAATTTCTCATTAGTGCTTAAAGCATTTTTCAGAGAAGTATTATCGTAAATTTCTTGATGAATTTTCTTAACAGCTTTTTCGAGTTCATCTTCTGTTTTATGAGTTAATGCTTCAAGTTCTTTTTCAGATAACGTTAATCTATCTAAAATAGAAAATAACTGGTCCAAATTTGATTTCTTAAATAAATCCCAAACTTTATCTAAATCCGCAATATGCTTAGGTTGTAACTTGTTAAGTTTAGACAAATAGTAAGCTTTCTGTTCAGGATTCTTTAACCTGTTATTTTTATCAAGATCAGTTCCGTTAACTCCAATAAAAATAACTTCATCATAACTTGAACTACTACTTTCAAGGATATTCTTAGCATAATGATAAGCACCATTAACAGCAAATTGAGTAATTGCTGTCGTATTAGGGTCACCCTTTTTATGAGGATTTTTAGCACCTACTTTTGAATCACTCATCCAAGGAATAACTTGAACGATTACACCATCTTTATCAATCTTTTCTAATTTATCTTTAGAGCCTTTCGCTTCTATGATAACTGGTATATGTCGATTTTCCTTTTCTGAATTAAGCATAAGCATGATATCAGGATAGTTGTTTCCACTACCGCCAGACTTCGATGGTGCGGAAGTAAAAGCTTTTGCAATACTTTTACTCATCATTTCTGCTTGTGTTTTACCATAGTATGTAATTCCCAATTCATCCAGATATTTTTTATAGTACTCTTCAACTTTTTCTTCAATTGACTTAGACATTACGCCACCTCACTCCACAAATGGTTTCCCCAATGAATTTTTATTTATTTTATTCATACTAAATTCTCCTTTTTTAAACTCTCTAATTTTGATTATACCATAAATCTATGAACCATAGAGGAATATATATTGCAATCATTTTATTCTTTATTAACCTCTAAAGTATACAACATACAAAATACTAATAAAAACATGTTATTAGGAAATGACACCTAAATATATATATCTTAAATATATTTTTATTTGAATTTCCCTAACTTAACCGTACTATTTTATAATTCATATTTGCACTAGTACTATTAAAAAATTCTTTATTTTCTAAATTTACTAAGTCTTTATTTCCATCAAAAATATTACATAGGTATGGTTTACCACCCTTACTTTCATGAAGAACCCATATATCCGCTGAATATCTATTAGATTCTTTATCATGATAAAGAAAAAAATAAAATCCATTTTCTTGTAATCTTATTCTTAAAAATTATCTCAATTTTAAATAATTCTATCTTTAAATTCTTCACTTGTTGTATCTAACTAGAAAGGACAAGAAGTTAATATAAATACTGTCACCAATATTATAGCATCTTTTTTTCACTAAAGTCATAGATCATTTCAGAATTTCCTCTTAAAAACAAAAATGTATCATCTAAAACAAACAGCACCTTCTTTTCTAAAAAAGAAGTATAATACAATTCTTTTACTATTTAAATTTTACTGATTTATAGATTACCACATAATTTTTCTGTGCTTTAATATACTCAAGTGAATCTTTCCCAATATGATTATTATTCATCTACAGAAATTATTTAACATAGCTATAAAAGAAAAGTTATCCTATGAAATTTCTTATAACAAAACAGATAAGTTAATAATACAAAAAAAGAAATTGATTTTTGGACTTTAGACAAATTTACAGCTTTTTTCTCACGTTGATAAGAATAAACTATTTTTAAAAGTGTTGTACCAGTTAGCGTTTTTTCTAGAACGCGTGCAGGAGAAATGATTGCTTTAACATGGAGTAATATTGATTTTTATAATCAAACAGTCCATATAAACAAAAGTGCTAAACTAATTAATGGTTATTACGTAACAACCACACAAAAAACAGAAAGCAGCAATAAATATATTACTATCAACACAAAAATAACCGCCATGTCAAAAAATAGCAAGAAATACAAGCAAAATTACTAACAAATAATTTTCAAAATATTGATAGTGAGAAACCACTTAAATTTTAAATCTATAAAATTACATGACTTTAGACATTCACACGTAGCTCTTACTATTCATAATAACAAAAAAATACTACTATAAAAGAACGACTAGGTCACTCTTTTATTCCTACAACCATTGAAACCTTTGGTCATTTATACCCTAATTTCTCAAAAATCAATGAGCGACAAATTTGATAATTATGATATTTCGGACCTATAAAATAACACGTTTTAATACTAATTTTTAATTAAGTAGGCAATTATAGGCATTGCAAACTTCCAAAACAAAAAAGACATATATACCAATTACCTTTATGGCTTGGTGTATTTGCCTTTTCAATCTATGCCAGCTGCAGGGATCGAACCTGTGACCTACGCGTTACGAGTGCGTTGCTCTACCAACTGAGCTAAGCTGGCCTGAAACAAATCTATTATAGGACTTTCTACTTTATTTGTAAAGTATGTTTGTTATTTATTTATGCAAAATCTCTTTAAAATAAGCCAAATAGCGACTTTACAAACTTTTTTCTGAAAATGTGGTATAATAGAGATATCAAGAAAGGATGGTTTTTTGTATGTCAAATTTTAATGGTATGGTTACTCCTGTTGTTCCATCGGATGCTGGTAAGGATTTCGCCGTTGACACCCATGTTACTTTTCTTGTTCACGGACAGCCACAAACAGGCGTTGTTACGAAGCAATTAAAAAATGCCGCTGTCGTCGAAATTGACGAAACGCAAAAAAACAATCACTTAATGGTGCACAGCAATGGTGTGATTGTTATTAATTACAAACAATTGAAAAAGATTTAATTCTTCAAGCGTGGGAAATTTCCCCCGCTCTTTTTTATGTACAGAATTGGAATACTTTCCAATTCATCGGAAACTATAATGCTGTAATAAACGCAAAAAAACCAAAAATAATTCCGGGCACATTAGCAAAAATAATGGACTTATCTCGTGTTTCTCCATCGTCTCCATATAACCCATGAATCGTCCAAAAAATACAATTAATCATTGCCACTAATGGTTGCGTCGGATTGCCTTTTTCCCCATGTAAATTTCCATAAATTTGTGGAATATATGAAACATACATCAAAACTGACATCACACTAGCAATCACAGCGATAGCGTGTAAGACTTTTTTATTCTTTTTCATAGCTCCTCCTTTGTTTTTTTATTTTTTATTATACACCTAGAAAAGTTCTTCAAGCAAAAGAAAACCGTTAGTAACCATAATCGGTTATCTAACGGTTTTTTGTTATTATTTTGTTCCAAATAAACGGTCACCAGCATCCCCTAAACCAGGAACGATATAGCCGTCTTCGTTTAAGCGCTCATCTAAAGCTGCTGTATAAATATCTACATCTGGATGCGCTTCTTGTAAAGCTTTCACACCTTCTGGAACGGCCACTAGACATACAAATTTAATGTTGCTAGCACCACGTTCTTTTAATGAATCGATGGCCATAATTGCGGAACCACCTGTTGCTAGCATTGGGTCAACAACAAATAATTGACGACTTGCAATGTCTTCAGGTAATTTCACGAAGTATTCATGTGGTTGCAATGTTTCTTCATCACGGTAAAGTCCAACGTGTCCAACTTTCGCTGCTGGAATTAATTCTAAAATCCCATCAACCATGCCAATGCCGGCACGTAAAATAGGAATGATTGCTACTTTTTTCCCTGAAAGTGTTTTTTGTGTTGATTTACCCATCGGTGTTTCGATGACAACATCCTCTAAAGGCATATCCCGTGATACTTCATAAGCCATTAACATAGCAATTTCGTTGACAACTTCGCGGAAAACCTTTGTCCCACAGTTCTTTTCGCGAATCATTGTTAGTTTGTGTTGAATTAGCGGATGATCAATTACTTGAAATTTTCCCATATCTATTCTCCTTCATTATTTTATTCTTTCTTATTGTAAAACAAAAGAGCCTAGGACACAAGTTGAATTCCTTAAATCCTAAGCTCCGACTCTTATTTGTACAGAGAATCGCGCTTCAGCTATCCCTGATGTTAGTTATATAATGGATATTTTTTAGTTAGCGCTGCTACAGCTGCTTTGACTTCATCATGAACTGCTGTATTTTCTGGATCTTTTAAAACTTGAACGATTAATTTAGCAACTTCTACCGCATCTTCTTCTTTAAAACCACGTGAAGTAATCGCAGGCGTTCCAATACGGATACCACTTGTTTTAAATGGACTTAATTGTTCAAACGGAATTGAATTTTTATTGACAGTAATATTTACACTATCTAAAATAGCTTCTGCTTCTTTTCCATTTAAACCAAAACCTGTCACTTCAATCAGTAATAAGTGGTTGTCTGTTGCCCCACTAATTAAACGAGCTTCTGGCGCTTGATTGAAAACTTTCGTCATCGCTTGCGCATTTGCAATCACTTGCTGACTATATTCAGCAAAACTTGGATCCAATGCTTCTTTAAAAGCTGCGGCTTTTCCGGCAATCACATGTTCCAATGGGCCACCTTGAATGCCTGGGAAAATACTACTATTTACTTTTTTCGCCAATTCTTCGCTATTTGTCAAAATTAAACCGCCACGAGGACCACGCAATGTTTTATGGGTCGTACTTGTTACGATATCAGCATACGGAACTGGATTTGGGTGCAACCCTGAAGCTACCAAGCCTGCAATATGCGCCATATCAACCATTAACTTGGCATCTACTTCATCAGCGATTTCACGGAAACGTTTGAAATCAATCGTTCGTGAATACGCACTTGCGCCAGCAACAATTAATTTTGGACGATGTTCTCTTGCTAAAATTCGCACAACATCGTAATCGATTACTTCTGTTGAAGGATCCACTCCATAACTGACAAAATTATAGGTTTTTCCACTAAAGTTAACGGGCGAACCATGTGTTAAGTGACCACCAGCTGATAAATCCATCCCCAAAATGGTATCACCTGGTTCAACCAATGAAAGGTATGCCGCTGTATTGGCTTGAGAACCTGAATGGGCTTGTACATTCGCGAATTTTGCACCAAATAATTCTTTGGCACGATCGATAGCTAAATTTTCTACGATATCGATAAATTCACAACCACCATAGTACCGTTTGCCAGGGTAACCTTCTGCGTATTTATTCGTTAAAATACTTCCTTGGGCAGCCATAACTGCTTTTGACACAACATTCTCAGATGCGATTAGTTCCAAGTTATTTTCTTGGCGCTCTTCTTCTCTTGCAATTGCATTCCATAAATCTGGGTCATACGTTTTGTAATCCATTCAAACAACACTCCATTTTGTTTTCTTTTGTCTGATTGTATCATACTTCTGTGTCAGCTTCGTTACAAATACCTCTTATTTTTCAAAAAATTTTTGATTAGCTGATTTTTTCAAGCGATTCATGTAAGCAGTGCCTAAACCAGTTTCTGCAAATCCTTGCGCAAAAATCGTGGTAGCTCCTTGCTCATCTAACGCTCTTAACCCTGCAAATAGTTCTTTTGTGGCATTTTCAACCGTTTCTGCACCATAGGAATAAACAAACGCATTTTCTGTATCTAGTTGTGCTGCCTGTTCATCACTTAAAAATAAGCCGATTTTTTCCTGTTGTTCTTTTGCTTGCTGAATCGCCGCTTGCCATTCTGCTGTTTGACCGCTTATAATCCAAACTTCCGCATCAGGAGAATAGTGTTTGTATTTCATCCCTGGCGCTTTGGGTGCTGCATTTTCGCTAATTAAATGTGTATCGATTTTCACTTGGGGAATAATGCTTTCCAACTGCTCTTTGGTAATTGCTCCTGGTCGTAAAATAACTGGCACACCATCTTCCGCCGTTAAATCCAAGACCGTTGACTCCACCCCAATCTGCGTTGGGCCATCATCTAATATGGCAGCAATTTTCCCCTGCAAATCATGATAAACATGCTCTGCAGATGTTGGACTAGGCTTGCCAGAAGTGTTCGCACTTGGTCCGACCAATGGAACATTGGCTTGTTCAATCAAAGCTAAGGTCGCTTGGTTATCTGGCATACGAAAAGCGACTGTCTCTAAACCACCTGTTACTGTTTTAGAAAATGTATCGCTAGGCACATTAAAAATTAAAGTTAATGGTCCCGGCCAAAAGGCAGACACCAATTTTGTAGCGACTTCTGGTAAGGTCGCCACGTATTTTTTGACCATTTCAACGTTGTTCACATGAACGATCAATGGATTATCACTGGGGCGGCCTTTTACTTGGTAAACTTTTTTTACTGCCGCTTCATTTAAGGCATCGGCACCTAAGCCATAAACAGTTTCTGTTGGAAAAGCCACTAGCTCACCTGCTTGAATGGCTGCTGCTGCTTGGGCTATTTCTTGTTTGGTTAATTTTTTTGTTTCCATTGCAAATCGCTCCTTCTAGAAAAGTGGCGACGAAGAACCTTAGTTACTCGGCTATCGCGAGGCGATCGTTGCCAGATAAATCTTTTTCAATTTTAATTGTTTTTTGTGGATAGGCGGCGCTCAATAATTCTTGGAGGGCCGCGCCTTGTTGAAACCCTATTTCAAAATAAATTTTACCGTCTGCTTTAAGCATCGTTTGACTTTCATGAATTAATTGTTGGTATAAAGCCAAACCGTTATTTTCAGCGAATAAAGCGGTTTTAGGTTCATACGTTCGGACACTTGCATCCATTAAATGCCATTCTTGTTCACTAATATAGGGCGGATTAGAAATAAGCAGATCAATTTTTTCAGAAGCAACTGGCTGTAAGCCATTCCCATGATAAAATTCGATGCCAGCACCTAATGCTTGCGCGTTTTGTTTAGCGACAGTCAACGCTTTCTCTGAAAGATCAATGGCAATAACTCGCCAGTTGGGCCGTGCCAGTTTCAAGCTAATCGCAATGGCACCTGTCCCTGTTCCGACATCCACGACCGTCAAAGGAGTATCTGGATTGGCTTTTAAGCAACGCTCGACTAATTCTTCTGTTTCTGGTCTAGGAATCAAAGTATGTTCATTAACAATAAAGGAATGTCCATAAAATTCAGCTTGTCCTAGTAAATATTGTGCTGGGTAATCTGTCAATAATTGGGCTAAATCCGTTTTTAATTGTTTCTCTTCTTCTTTGGGCATTTCTTCTTGCATATGCAGGAGCCACTGCGTTTTATCCCAACCTTTACGTTCTAAAAAAACATAGCGAATAGCATAGCCTTCTTTGCCTTGCGCCTCTAAAAAAGAAGAAGCCCAGTTAAGGACTTCAAAGTAACGTTTAGCCATTTTGCATCTCTTCTAATTTCGATGTTTGATCATATAAGACTAATGCATCAATGATTTCATCTAATTTGCCAGCAAGAATCTGGTCTAGTTTTTGGATGGTTAAACCAATACGATGATCCGTTACTCGATTTTGTGGGAAGTTATACGTTCTGATTCGTTCTGAACGATCTCCGGTCCCCACCGCCGATTTACGGTTAGCATCATATTCACTTTGTGCTTCTTGTTGAATTTGGTCATACACACGAGCACGCAAAACTTTCATTGCTTTTTCACGGTTTTTTAGCTGTGAACGTTCATCTTGCATTGCGACCACGATTCCTGTTGGTAAATGGGTTAATCGAACAGCCGAAGCGGTTTTATTGACGTGCTGTCCACCAGCGCCACTTGCATGATAAATATCGACACGGATATCTTTATCAGCTAATTCGATTTCGACTTCTTCCGCTTCCGGCATAACTACAACGGTTGCTGTCGATGTATGAATCCGTCCTTGTGATTCTGTTGAAGGAACTCGTTGCACGCGGTGAGCGCCACTTTCGTATTTTAATTTTGAAAAGACGTTATCTCCTGAAATCATCATAATTACTTCTTTATATCCACCGATTCCAGTGACGTTCGCTTCTAAAACTTCCGCTTTCCACCCTTGTGCTTCTGCATATTTTTGGTACATATTAAATAAGTCGCCAGCAAAAAGTGCGGCTTCATCGCCACCGGCTGCACCACGGATTTCCATGATGATATTTTTATCATCATTTGGGTCTTTTGGTAATAATAAAATTTTAATGCGGTCTTCTAACACTTCTTTTTCTTTTTTCAAATCAGAAAGTTCTTCTTTCGCCATCTCGGCCATTTCCGCATCTAAGTTTTCACTTAAAAGTTCTTCGGCATCGCTAATCCCTTCAACAACTTGTTTATATCGGCGATAAACTTCAACCGTCTCACGTGTATTAGCTTCTTCCTTCGATAATTCCATGAAACGTTTTGTATCGCTAATGACTGCTGGGTCACTTAATAATTCGCCCAATTCCTCATAGCGATCTTCAATAGATTGTAATTGATCGTACATAGTGTCTCTCCTTACTGTTCTTCATTCACTGTTTTTGGATGAAAATAATGTTTGCGACAAACAGGATAGTAGGCTTCATTCCCACCAATTTGGACTTGATCCCCTTCATAAACGGGTTTGCCATCAATATAGTGCAAGTTCATAGTTGCTTTTTTATGACAGAACCAGCAAATCGTTTTTAATTCTTCTAATTTGTCTGCATATAAAAGTAAATACTTTGAGCCTTCAAATAATTCATTTCTAAAATCATTCTTTAGCCCAAATGCCATTACTGGAATATCTAATTCGTCAACAATTCGTGCAAATTCAATGACATGATGCTTGTTTAAAAATTGACATTCATCGACTAATACGCAAAAAGGTTTGTAAGACAAATCATTAATCAAGTCAAAGACATTGGTTTCTTCAAAAATTGGAATAGCATCTCTGCGTAATCCGATGCGACTGGATACTTTCCCGACACCATCACGTGTATCTAGTCCACTGGTCATCAAAACAACTGGTTTGTCTTGTTCTTCGTAATTGTGTGCTACTTTTAAGATTTCAATGGTTTTACCACTGTTCATTGCGCCATACTTGAAAAATAATTGAGCCATGTTCACTACACCTTTCCGTTAGTTCCTTACGTATTTTACTATATTTTCAGCAAAAAAGCAGTATTTTTAGCTAAAATGGTCGTGCATTTTTCTGAAAAAAACAGAATCTACGCCAAAGTCATTTTAGCAGGGCTGTTTATACTCCAACTAATGATCCTGCTAGTATGCAATAAAAAAGCCCGAAATTGTAGTTATTTGACTACAATTTCAGACTTTTTAATGCTAGTTATTTTTGAGCAGAGGCAAATTCTGCTGATTGCGTACCTGCTTGACGACCATAAATGATAATATCGGCGATGGCATTGCCTCCGATACGGTTTTGGCCATGCAAGCCACCTGTTAATTCACCAGCAGCATATAGACCTTTAATTGGTGTGCCATCTTCACGTAAAACTTCTGTTTTCGTGTTGATTTTCACGCCACCCATTGTGTGGTGAATCCCTGGTGCAATTTTAATTGCGTAGTAAGGCGCTGTGCTTAAGTCAGCTTCCATTCCAGTTGTCCGGCCAAATTGTTTGTCATCTTTGGCATTAACATCTTGGTTCCAAGTATCAATCGTTGCTTTCAATGTATCGGCAGGCATGCCAATTTTTTCAGCTAATTCTTCAATCGTTTCACCTTTTTCCACGAAACCTTTTTGATCATAGAAATCAATGGCTTTTGCACGGTCGCGAACGCCTTGGTCAAAGACTAAATAAGCTGATTTTTCTGGTAAGGCATTGATTGCTGCGGAAACTTTGTCGCGTGTATCTAACTCATTAACAAAACGTTCTCCTTTTTGAGAAGCCAAGATTGCGCCTTCTCCACGAACTGCTTCACCAATTAAGAAAGCATCGCTTTGTTGAACAGTTGGGTGAATTTGAATTTCTTTCATATCCACTAACGCACCGCCAACTTTTTGAATCATTTGGATACCGTCACCTGTTGTTCCTTCTTGGTTCGTTGTAACATAGTTTTTCAATTCTGGTTTGTATTGTGTAATTAATTTTTCGTTGGCACCGAAACCACCTGTTGTGACAACGACTGCTTTTGCTTTAACTGTTTTTTCTTTATCATCTTTCATTTTCACTTTTACGCCATCAATTTGACCGTTTTCTTCAACTAAGTCTGTGACGTCAGCATCAACAAACAATGGAATTTTTTCTTCGCGAACGTTACGTACTAAACCGTCAACTAGATAGCCCCCAATTGCTGATCCGTCAGCAGGTCGGTGTGTGCGTTTTTCGCTCATTCCACCTGTAATCGTTAAATTGCTCAATGTAATTCCTTTTGTATCTAACCAATCAATTGCTTCAGCTGAATGATCAACAAAATAACGTAGTAATTCTTGATCGTTGGTTCCTTTACCGCCTTTTAGTGTTTCTTCAAAGAATTTATCGTTGCTATCTTTAATGCCTTCTTTTTCTTGGAATTTTGTTTGTGAAGCATTCATTCCTGAAGACGATTTAATTGTATTCCCACCTGCAACAGGCATTTTTTCTAAAATAACTGGATTCATGCCAGCTTCTTTGGCTTGTAATGCAGCGGTCATCCCCGCACCACCTGAACCAACAATAACAACATCATAACTGTCTTTTAGTTCGCTTGGATCTGTATAACCATTAGCAGAGGCACCAGATGTTGCTTCTGTTTTTTCAGAAGATGCTTTTGTTTTACCAGCGGCTTTTTCTTGATCGCTTGTACAACCTGTTGCTGCACCTAATAATAACCCTAGGGAAAGAACTCCCATTAACACTTTTTTCATTGTTTTCCCACCTTATAAACTATTGATTTCTACCAACACAATTTCTTATTTTTCATTTGAATAAAAATAACAGTTTGTTACATAAAGTGAACACATTCACATATCAACCGAAATAAAAAAGCTACCACTACTTTTTAAAGTTGTATCGTTAGACAAACTGACCAATTAGCAATAAGTTGTTTGGGGAACAACCTATTTTTCTATTCTTTCATAAAATATCATGTTCTCGCTTGTTTGTGGATGTTTTCCAATTATTTCTAACGAATTTCTTATTTTTATTTGTCATTTCAAGGATTTTCTGGCAGAATTATTCGTTTGAGGCGAAAAGTTTTGGTATACTTAGTTTAATTAGAATTGGGAGGTTATCTAGTGAACCATACACGTTTGCTGTGGCTGGCACAGCGAAAAAGCGATCGATTTATTCGCAAAAATTTTTCATCTATTCAAATCATCGTCGCTTATTACATATTAATGACGGTTATTTCTTATTTATTGTTTTGCCTCCCTATTTTCAGAGAACCTGACTCTCATGTTCCCTTTATTGATTTATTTTTCTTAGCAATCAGTACAGTCAGCGTTACTGGACTCACCACAGTCGATATTAATTCGGTTTTTAATGATCGTGGGATTGTCTTATTGGAGGTTCTTTTCCAAGTTGGTGGCTTAGGGATTATGATGATTTCAACGGTCTTTTTTATTTTATCAAAACGGCGAATCACATTAAAGCAACGTCAGTTAATTATGACTGACATGAATCAGCCGCGACTGAGCGGAATTGTTCGACTGATCCGCACCACTTTTTTGATTTTAATTTGGTTCCAAGTAATCTTCGGCTCGCTCTTTTCGATTTATTTTTATATAAGTGGTTATTATACGAACTGGCGAGATGCGATATTTTATGGCTTTTATCAAGCTATTTCTGCAGTGACTAATTCAGGCTTTGATATTTCAGGTGATTCAATTATCCCTTTTGCTCATGATTATCTCTTTTTACTGGCAATTATGTTCTTAATTTTTATCGGCGGAATTGGATTTCCCGTTTTACTGGAAATTCATGAGTGGTTACATTTTAAGAAAAAGAACTTTCGCAAGAAGAAACGAGGCTTGCCTTTCCGCTTTTCATTGTTTAGTAAAATTGCTTTGCTAGCGTTTATTGTTCTGTTCATTGGTGGGACTATTTTGATTTACTTATTAGAAAAAGATCACCTATTTTTGACAATGAATGAAAGTGGCCGTTGGGTAAGTTCGATGTTTTATTCGATGACTACACGAAACGCTGGCCTCCAAATTAATGATTTAGGGGACTTCCAAATTACAACGTTGATTATTTTTTCTGTGTTAATGTTTATTGGTTGTAGTCCTAGCTCTGTTGGTGGTGGTGTTCGAACAACGACTGTTGCGATTATTGGTTTGTATTTGTTAGCCTTTTTAAAAAGTGAAGATGATATTAGCGTCTTTAGCCGTAAAATAGATGACGATGATGTCAAAAAATCGATTGTCGTCTTCATGTTATCTTTGATTATGTGCTTTTTCGCTGTCGTCTTTTTGTCAGCCACTGAAAATCTTCCCTTGATTTCAATCATTGTGGAAGTCGCTTCTGCCTTTGGAACAACCGGTCTTTCTTTAGGCATTACAGACGATTTAACAACAGTAGGTAAATTAATGATTGCCTTATTAATGTTTATTGGACGTATTGGTATGCTTTATACCTTAATGATTTTTGTACCAAAAGAAACACGTGACTTAGGCTACGAATACCCTTCAGAAAAAATTATTATTGGATAAAAAAACAAAGCCTCTCAAGTAAGAGGCTTTGTTTTTTTATTTTTTCATGTGTGTGACTAGTTTGTTATAACTTTCAGAGCGTTCAATTGCATCTTCTTTAGTTTTATCAAGTAAATGTTCGACTACTTCTTGATTCTGTTTAATTGTATGCAACGCAGAGTAACGTGTTTGTTTTTCAAGGAAATCACGCATTTTGTCAAAATCTGTTTTCTTGTAGTCAATGACCATCGGATCTTTGCCTTTCTTAACTAACTCTGGATTATAGCGATAAAGTGGCCAATAGCCAGATTCAACGGCTTCTTTGGCTTGATCTAACGTCCGAACCATTCCACCTTTGACCCCGTGATTAATACATGGGGTATAACCAATGATAATTGATGGGCCTGGGTACCGCTCCGCTTCGTCAATTGCTTTAATCGTTTGCATTGAGTTTGCGCCTAAAGCCACTTGTGCAACATAGACATTCCCATAAGTGATTGCCATCATCCCTAAATCTTTTTTAGAGGTATGTTTCCCACCCGCTGAGAATTTGGCAATGGCTGAAGCTGGTGTAGCTTTAGATGTTTGTCCGCCTGTATTGGCATACACTTCGTTATCCATAACAAAAATATTAACATCTTCCCCACTGGCAAGAACATGATCGATGCCGCTAAACCCGATATCATAGGCCCAACCATCGCCGCCGACAATCCATTGACTCGTTTTCACTAGTAAATCTTTTTGTTCGTAAATTTTTGTTAAAAGTGGATCTTCATCGGCTTCTTCACTTAATGCCGCCGCTAGTTTGGTGGCTCGCTGTTGTGTTCCTTCCCCTTCAGCCATGTGTTCCAACCAATCATTTAACAAGGCTTGAAGTGAATCTGATCCGACATTTTTAGCAAGACTTTCTTCAACCAGACTAGCTAAATGTTGACGTTTCGTTCGATTGGCAATATACATACCATAACCATATTCAGCATTATCTTCAAACAGCGAATTACTCCAAGCTGGTCCTTGGCCACATTCGTTCGTTGTATATGGTGTCACTGGTGACGAACCACCCCAAATTGATGAACAGCCTGTTGCGTTAGCAATCATCATTCGATCACCAAATAGTTGCGTCAACAACTTAATATAAGGTGTTTCGCCACAGCCTTCACAAGCACCTGAAAATTCCATCAATGGCTGGTTAAATTGGGAACCTTTAACAGAAAGTTTTTTGACTGGGTTGGCTTTTTGTTTAAGAGTCATCGCAAAGGCCCAATTCATCGCTTGCTCTTTCTGAGTTTCATAAGGTTTCATTAAAATCGCCTTGTCTTTCACAGGGCAAGCCTGAACACAAAGACCACAACCTGTACAATCTTCTAAAGAAACTTGGATACGATACATCAACCCATCTATGCCACGCATTTCGCGCATGGCAAAACCTGCAGGTGCTTCTTTCAGTTCTTCTTCATCCGCTAAAAACGGTCGAATAGCCGCATGTGGACAAACAAAGGCACATTCATTACACATCGTACACTTATCCATTTGCCACTCAGGTACTTCTAACGCAATGCCACGTTTTTCATAAGCCGCAGTGCCCATAGGAATGGCACCGCCCTTCATTCCGTTTTCAATCAAATCTGAAACGGTCAGCTGATCCCCTTCTTGACGATTGATCGGTTCTAAAATATTTGTCACAAAAGCTGGAGCTTCCGACTCTTGATTTTCTGGCTCTAAAACAATGGTTGCCCAATCTTCTGGAACTACAATTTCTTGCAGCGATTCAAAGGTAGCATCAATCGCTTGGTAATTTTTTTCAACAATTTCCATTGATTTTTTTCCATAAGTCTTTTTCACTTCTTCTTTAAGTAACGGTAAATATTGCTCTTTCGTTAAAATATCTGTTACTTCAAAAAAGGCAGTAGACATCACTGTATTGATCCGACGACCTAAGCCTACTTTGCGAGCTAACTCAACCGCATTGATAATATAAAATTTGATTTGGTGCTCCCCAATATATTTTTTTAACTTAGCCGGTAATAAACGATGAACCTTTTCTTGATCCCAAATAGTATTCAGTAAAAACGTTCCGCCATCTTTTAAACCTTTTAACAGGTCGTATTTATGCAAATAGGAAGCATTATGACAAGCGATGAAATCTGCTTGTTCAATTAAATACGTGGAAGTAATTGGCTCTTTACCAAAACGCAGATGCGAAACGGTTAAACCGCCTGATTTTTTAGAATCATAACTAAAGTAAGCTTGTGCATAAAGGTCGGTATGATCTCCGATAATTTTAATCGCTTGCTTGTTTGCTCCCACAGTTCCGTCAGAACCAAAGCCCCAAAATTTTGCTTGGAAGGTAGTATCTGGCGTTAAATCTAAAGTAGGTTCTTCTGGCAATGATTGATAGGTTACATCATCAACGATCCCTACCGTAAAGCGTTGTTTTAATTCTTTAAATGGCAATAACAAATGGTCATAGATCGCTTTAATTTGATTAGGCGCTACGTCTTTAGAACCTAACCCATAACGTCCACCAATCACAATTGGACGATTTTCATGTTGATAGAGAGCGCTTTGAACATCTAGCAATAATGGTTCCCCTTCGGCTCCTGATTCTTTTGTTCGATCTAAAACCGCAACCTTTTCTACTGTAGCTGGTAATTTTTCAAGAAGGTTTTCGGTAGGAAATGGACGATATAAATGAATATTGATAAAACCAACTTTGCGTCCTTGTTGATTGAGATAGTCGACTGTTTGTTTGATTACTGGCGAAGCCGACCCCATTGAAATAATGACTTCTGTTGCATCTTCAACCCCGTAATAATCGGTTAAATCATACGTTGTTCCACGAAGATTGTTAATTTTTTTCATGTATTTTTGAACAATTTTTGGCATTTCTTCGTAATTTTTATTGACTGTTTCTCTTTGTTGAAAATGAATGTCAGGATTTTGAGCGGTCCCTGAAACAGTGGGATGATTAGGATTCATGCCTCCCATTCTAAAACGAGTTACAGCTTCCTGATTCACCATTTCTTTCAGGTCATCATAATCAATCACTTCGATTTTTTGTAGTTCATGGCTCGTTCTAAAACCATCAAAAAAGTTTACAAAAGGTAAACTACCTTCTAAGCTAGCTAAATGAGCAACTGCCGACAAATCCATCACTTCTTGAACACTCGATTCTGCTAACATACAAAAACCTGTTTGGCGGGTAGCCATCACATCGCCATGATCACCAAAAATACTCAACGCACTTGTCGTTACTGCCCGAGCCGCCACGTGGAACACAGAAGGTAGCAATTCTCCTGCGATTTTATACATATTGGGAATCATCAACAGTAAACCTTGTGAAGCAGTATAAGTAGTGGTTAACGCACCTGTTTTTAACGAACCATGAACTACTCCCGCTGCCCCAGCTTCTGATTGCATTTCAATAACTTGAACTTTTTGACCATAAATATTTTTTAAACCACTTTCCGCCCATTCATCTACCAACTCAGCCATTGTTGAACTTGGTGTGATAGGATAAATAGCGGCAACTTCTGTAAACGCATATGAAATATAAGCCGCTGCGGTGTTTCCATCCATTGTTTTTTTCATTTTTTCACCTTTTATCTTTCCTAAACATTGCTTGTGACTGTTGTTTTTTGTGTTTTGACATACTGATCAATTGCATTAGCTGCGATTTTCCCAGCGCCCATCGCTAAAATAACGGTGGCAGCACCTGTGACTATATCGCCCCCAGCAAAAACGCCAGGTATTGAGGTTGCTCCCGTTTTAGGATCAGCTTGAATGTAACCCCATTGGTTTAGTTCTATTTCTGGATATGTTGATAACAAAACTCGATTTGCCCCTTGGCCAATTGCCTCGATTACTGCATCAGCAGGAATGGTAAACGTGCTGTCTGGAACCGGTTCTGGCCGTCGTCTTCCAGACACATCTGGTTCACCTAAAACCATTTTGATACATTCAACACCGGCTAGATTTCCTTGTTGGTCATCTAAATAAGCAATTGGATTCGTTAACCAATAATAGTTAATTCCTTCCTCAAGGGAATGGTGGTATTCTTCAATTCTTGCTGGTAATTCTTCTAACGAACGACGATACACAATATTCACATTTTCAGCGCCTAATCGTTTGGCTGAACGAGCGGCATCCATTGCAACATTCCCGCCGCCAATCACAACAACATTTTTAGCACGTTTAATCGGTGTATCATATTCTGGAAACTCATAGCTATGCATTAAATTGATTCGTGTTAAAAATTCACTAGAAGAATAAACCCCATTTAAACTAGTTCCTGGGATTCCCATAAAGTTTGGTGCCCCTGCACCAACCGATAGATAACAGGCATCAAACTCTGACATTATTTCTTCCATCGTAATCGTTTTACCTACTACCACATTGGTTTCTATTGTTACACCTAAGGCTTCAATACTCGCAATTTCTTGTTTAACAATTTTTTTCGGCAATCGAAATTCAGGTATGCCATAGGTTAATACGCCGCCAGCTTCATGAAGCGCTTCAAAAATAATTACTTCGTAGCCGAGCTTTGCCAAATCCCCCGCAACTGTTAACCCAGAAGGACCAGAACCGACCACTGCGATTTTCCCTTTTGTTGGTTCCGCTGTTTTTTTAGGAAACATGTGATTTTCTAATGCCCAATCGGCAACTAAACGTTCTAATTTGCCAATTGCCACTGGTTCAAAGTTTTTGGCTTTCCCTAATTTACAAACTTGTTCACATTGTTTCTCTTGCGGACAAACGCGTCCACAAATAGCAGGTAAATTCGTATATTTACTTAAAATATCGGCTGCTTGTTCCATGTTTCCTTCACGAATAGCTAAAATAAATCCAGGAATATCAATCATCACGGGGCATTTAGCAATACAAGGTGCATTTTTACATTGTAAACAGCGAATCGCTTCTTCTTGCCCTTCTGCTAATGTATAGCCTAAGCAAACCTCTTCAAAATTATTCTTTCTGATAGTAGGTGCTTGTTCCGCAATCGGTGTTTTTATACGACTTTTTCTAGCCATTTTTCTCCACCTGCTCTTTCAAACGATCTGTAAAGCAAACTGCTTCTTCTTCCTGATATTGCTTCATTCGATTAATGAATTCATCCCAATTTACTTCATTGCCTTTAAACTCAGGTCCATCAACACAGGCAAATTTCATGGTGCCATCAACAGTGACCCGACAACCGCCACACATACCTGTTCCGTCAATCATAATAGGATTCAAGGAAACATAAATTGGTAATTGATGTTTTTCAGCTGTCAAGGTACAAAATTTCATCATGATGCTGGGCCCAATCGCCCAACTGCACGCTACAGATTCACGTGCAATAACTTCTTCCATCGCTTCTGTTACTAAGCCCTTTTTACCTAATGAACCATCATCCGTTGTAATGATTAGTTCATCCGAATAACGACGGCATTCTTCTTGTAACAGAACTAACTCAGCTGTGCGTGCCCCCAAAATCGTAATCACTCGGTTGCCTGCTTCTTTTAAAGCCTTGATAATTGGATAAATAGCCGCGATGCCAACCCCGCCACCGACAACCATCACCGTTCCATATTGCTTCACTTCTGTGGGCATACCTAAAGGTCCAGTGATATCTAACAAAGAGTCGGAAGTTTTAAGTTGGGAAAGTGCAGCTGTTGTCTTACCGATTACTTGGAAAATAATTCGAATACTGCCTGCTTGTGGATTTGTCTCCGCAATCGTTAAAGGGATCCGCTCTCCTTTTTCGTCAATTCTTAAAATAACAAACTGTCCAGCCTGGGCATGTGTCGCTATTCTTGGCGCTTCCAGCCAAAAATCAAATGTATTACTAGATAATTGAGTCGACTGAAGAATATTAAACATTGAAATACCTACCTTCATCATTCCTTTTCATTCTGACTCCTACTTTCTTAAACCTTTAGGCAACGCTATCAGATAAAGTTGTGGCAACACTTTTAACAAATGTTTTTAGCATTTCGATGTCTTCTTCTGCATTGTTTTCAATTTCAACTGTTTCAGCTACTTTTTTAGCACCAGCTTTTTCAAAAGCTCCTACAAAATCATGCGCTGATTTACAGAAAAATTCACCATATTCACGATCACCGGAACCAACAACGCCAAATGGCTTACCTGCTAAATCCTTTTCAGTTAATTCATCAAAGAAATCTTCAAATTCAAAAGGCAGTTCCCCATCACCATAAGTATACGTTGCGATAATACAAGCATCTGCATCATCAAAGAAGTCTACATCAACTTCTGAACATTCTTCACGTTCTACTTCAACTCCAGCTTCTTGAAACTGTTCTTCCAAAATCTCGGAAATTTCTTCTGTGTTTCCAGTCATACTTGCATAAACAATTTTTACTAGTGCCATCTTCATTCATTTCCTTTCTTTTTTCCTAAATATTTCAATGCATTCAAATGCAATTGTAACCCCTTACATTAATTCCTAAAAAAATAACTTTTACAAATGATTTTATTCACAAATTAATCTAACTAAGTATGTACTCTTCCCCTTTCGAGATAGAGTATTTTTTACTACGTCTTTACTATACCACATTCCAAACCGTTTTAACAATATTTTTAAGGTAAAAAAAATATTATTTAGGTTCTTTTTTATAAAACATTTTTCCTTCTTCCAATCATAAAAATTGCTTCTAAAACCGCTCCCCCTAATGCACGAGCTTTGTCGGAGATCGTCAAGCAATCGACTTTCTCAACTGGTCGAGGATCTACATCTGCACACTTCAACCCTTGACAGCATATTACCTTTTCTGAAATCAATCCTCTCAAAGTCCCTGTCAAAGGCGAATAAACTGGAACCTGATCGATTAAAAATAATGCTTCCCCTTTCAACACGAGATCCCCGATGTTTTTAAGGTGGATAACTTGTCCTGAAGCAGGGGCATGGACAACTCGTTCCGCACTTTTTCCGCCAATTTCACCTGGAATACCTGTATTAGGTAAAGCTGTTCCTTCAAAGTATAAACGTCCCAACCTATGTCCACGCATTGTCTCAATCACAACATCGACATCTTGCGGTGCTGAAAAGCCTGGTCCTAAAGCAATCGTAATCGGTGCCATTCCTCGATGCGTACCTAAATTTTTCTTAGCCAAAATCGCATCGATAACAATCAGTGGTTTCAATTGTTGAATAGCACTTGCTGTTTGATCGACAAAAACAGGCAGCTTATTTTGCTGCCAACATTTCGCGCAATCCTTTAATGAAGTAATTCGAACAGCAACCAAATCTTCCACTCTTTGTTCTTTCTGGAAAATAGCATCACAAACTGAAACAGTCCGCCGAATGGCCAGAGGACATTCTGTTTCTAATACTAGTATTTTAAAGCCAACGTGCCATAATTTTTGGATAACACCTGTCGCTAGATCGCCCCCTCCGCGAACAATCACTAATTTTTCTTGGATGTTTTGACTGATTTCTCCCATAAAATAAGTCCTTTCTCTAATTCCATATTGCAAGCAATAATCTTGTCTAATTTTTCAAAACAGCTTTTGGGTAATTGAAGACAGACATTCATCGCTTGAACGAACTCTCTTCGCGTATGGGTTTGATTTAAACACAAAATTCGTTGGCCTTGGCTCTCTTTAAACAATCCTTTTGGATGAGCAATGAGTTGAGCTAACAATGTTTCTGTGATTGGTTCTTGTAGTTGCGCATCGGTTAATTCCAAAAAAAGCGGCAACCGATGAATGGTCGTTTCATCTACCTTTTGACCAATCACAGAAATCGGAAGCACACCAATTGTGGTGGTTGTTTCTTTTAATATCACGGGTTCATAAGAAGACCAGCCTTTCAAAGGTCGTTGTTTGGACCCATCCGCTTCTAAAAAAACTTTCGTGAAGTGCTGAAACAATGTTTGAAACGAGGTCATTGCAGGCATCGTTAGTTTTGTTTGGTTGTTGATAGCGGTTCCTGCTAAAGTGATTCCGCAGATATTCGGCGTTATTTTTTCAAAATGGTTTGTATAAAAATAATCATACAATTGACGTTGGGGAAACCCAATTTTTGTAGTTGTACTAACCAGAACAGCTTCCTTTCGATATGTTTTTGCTAGCGCCCACATTAAGCTTGTTTTCCCACCACTACCAACAATCGACACAATCTCCTTTCCTTGTAAATCAAAACACTTTTTTAAGGACTCCACAGTTGGTACCTCCTTTCCCCAAGGTCATTTTTCACAGAAAAAATAGAGGCTACGCGTACTTTTGCTTCTTCTAAAAAACATACACTGTGAGTTATTTCCGCTTCATTAATGAGTAAACCGATCCCACAACCATCCGTCAATGATGGTGGCAAAGTAAAGGCGCGAACAGCCACCTTTCTTGCCAACAGTACTTGTTCCGCCTGAACAGCATAATGTGTATTCGGAAAGGTTAGCAAATACTCCATCTTTTCACCTTCTTTTTTTGTTAAAGCGTAATTACTTTAGCCGCTTGATTCATTGTTTCAACAATTTCGTACATATTAGTAATAGAGCCGATAGCTAAGGTGTCTGTTAAATGATAAAAATCTAAACAGGCCCCACACGTTTGAATCGTGGTTCCCTTCTCCGCTAATTGTTGCAAATCAGCTAAGGTGTTCGCTGCTTGATTCGTTAAAAACGCCCCTCGATTAAAGAATAATAGCTGTGTAGGAACAGTTTCTGCTTCTGATAAAGATTGAAGATAACTTTTCATTAATAGTCGTCCTAGCTGCTCGTCTCCAGTACCTAATTGATCGGAGCCAATCGTAATTACTAAATCTGTTGCTGACTGACTTGTTTGTTGAGTCGCTTCTTCAGGTACCGTAATTTTGACAGAGAAAACCGTGGCTTCTATCTGCTTCGCAGTCAAAGTGGCCTGTTTTTTAGCAGCTAATTTTTTCAAATTTTCAACAGCTACTTCGTTATCGACTAAAACCTCGATAGTGCCTCCAGCTAAACCTAACTCCGCCAAAGCTTTTTTTGTTTCAATCACAGGTATTGGGCAAGGTTTCCCCAATGCATCTACTAATTTCATATTTGGCCCTTCTCTCTATAAAAGTACTACTGCTTGTTGTTCTTTTGGCAGAACCTCGCCAATAATTTTGGCAACAGGGTCCTCTTTTTGAATAGCTGCTAAACAGGCTGCCGCTTCATCAGCAGCGACACTAATTAACAGTCCGCCAGATGTTTGTGGATCAAACAAAAGTTCTTGCATTTCCATAGAAATTTTTGAATAATCGATTGTCGTTCCGATTGTTTGTCGGTTTCTTTGCCCAGCTGCAGTGACTAAACATTCTGCGGCGTAGGCCAACGCTCCTGTAATGGTTGGTAATGCTTCTGTATCAATCAGTAATGTTACCTGATTATCAGCCATTTCTTTCGCATGAATTAATAGACCAAACCCAGTCACGTCAGTACAAGCATGTACTGCGTAGGATCGAGCATTCGCAGCGGCATATTTATTTAAACGTTCCATCGAATCTTGTGCGATTTTTTGTTCCGTCTGCTTCGCCAATTGCCCCCGAACAGCCGCTTGAATAATTCCTACACCTAATGCTTTAGTTAAAATCAAGACATCCCCCACCTGTGGCGTATTATTATGCCACAAATTTTCTGGATGAACTTCTCCAGTTACCGCTAAGCCATACTTAGGTTCATGGTCATAAATCGAATGGCCTCCCGCCAGTAAAGCACCCGCTTCCTTTAATTTTAAACTGCCACCCAAGAGCATTTGTTCCAACCATTCTTTTGACATCTTTTGTGGAAAACAAACAAGATTTAGCGCATAAAGGACTGTACCGCCCATGGCATAGACATCACTTAAAGCATTAGCGACCGCAATTTTTCCAAATGATAACGGATCATTGACCATTGGTGAAAAAAAATCAACCGTTGAAATCAAAGCTTTTTCAGGCGTTATTTGGTAAACCGCGGCGTCGTCGGCATGTTCAAATCCGACGAGTAGCCGCTCATTTGCCGGTGTTTCGGGTAAGTGTTGCAACAATTGATTCAGTACACGGGATTCAATTTTTGCCCCGCAGCCACCTGATGTACATTGTGATAAAAAATCCATGCTGTCCGCTCCTTCTCAAATTAGTAGTTCTTGTAAAGCGTGAATTGTCCAAGTAATTTCTTCAGGCGTTGTCTGCCAACCAAAGCTAAAACGTAAGGTGCCAGTTGCTAAAGTCCCAGCTGTTTCATGGGCTAATGGTGCACAATGCAAACCTGCGCGCGTCATAATGCCATATTGTTCTGCTAGTTGCTGTGCCACCACTGTTTCTTCCTGATTCCACAGTGTGATAGAAACAACAGGGACAGTTTGTGCCACGTCCTTGGTTCCTAAAATTGTGACAGGTAACCCTGATAAACCATTTAAAAAATTCTGCATTAAGGTTCGTTCATGCTTTTGAATCGCTGCTAAACCAATTTTATTCAACTCTTTAACAGAACTATTTAAGCTTAAAATACCTAAACTGTTTAACGTACCAGCTTCAAATTTATCTGGTAAAAAAGAGGGTTGATCAAAGGAATTAGAATGGCTACCAGTGCCGCCCGTTATCAGTGGTTTGACCGCTTCAGCCCCTCGCTCACTAAAAGCTAACCCACCAATACCTGCTAATCCATATAAGCTTTTATGTCCAGTAAAGGCTAGCACATCAATGGCCATCTGAGTCATTTTTATTGGTAGAAAGCCCGCCGTTTGAGCTGCATCCAAAACGGTTAATACTCCTTTCTGTTGGGCCCATTGAAAACATTCTTCAATGGGTAAAATGGTGCCTAAGACATTGGATGCGTGTGTCATCACCAAGGCTTTTGTATTCGTTCGCCAGGCTCGCTGAATATCTTCTACATCTAACAGACCCGTTTTTTGACAAGCAACATACGTCACTGAAATGCCTCGTTCTTTCTCAAGCAAGTGAAGAGGTCTGGCTACTGCATGATGTTCTAACATAGTCGTAATCACATGGTCGCCAGGTTGTAAAATCCCCGCTAATGCAAGATTTAAGGAAGTTGTTGCGTTATTCGTAAACGTAATCTGAGCCGCACTGGGTGCCTGAAAAAAGTCTGCTAACAATTGACGTGTCTCTAAAAGAGGAAGCCCCTCTCTCAGCAAAGGGGCATTTCTTCCGTAATTCATGAACTGATTTTCTGCTAAATAGGCAGTCAAAGCCTCAATGGTTGCTGGAAATTTTTTATAGGAAGTCGCTGCATAATTTAAATAAACCAAATCCTTCATACGATTTTCCTCTCTAACTATTGGTTTCTTGAATTAATTTTCTGTACTCTTCTGGCGTATCGATATCTTTCAAACGGCCAGGAGTCGCTATTCTCAGCATCTGAACTGCTTCTGGAAAGCGTTCATAAATCATGCGTCCGCCTTTTTCACCAGTCAATGTTAATAGTTCTTGTCGAAATTGATTACCGAATAATACTGGACTACTAGGACAGCCATCTTTTTGTAATGGCACTACAATTTTATTTCTCTGACATTTATCTAACACGGGTTGTAGCATTTTAGGTGTTAACAATGGTTGATCACTAGGTAAGTATAAATAGCCAGCTCCCCGAGCTTGTTCGGTTCCTAAACGAATACTGCTACTTTGCCCTTCTTGCCATTGATGATTGAGAATCACCTGAATGTTCTTAGGTAAAGGAAACGCTGGCTGATTCTCAGGCGAAACAACTAAAATCCGTTCTAATACGTCTAATTGATTCACTAAGGTTAACGTGTGCTCTAAAAATGTTTTTCCTTGATATTTTAAGAACAATTTATTTTGGCCCATCCGTTGTGAATTGCCCGATGCTAGAATAATGACACTAACGAGTGACATGAGTTGTCTCCTTTTATCTTTTTTTCTTTTGATAAGGGGTATTTTCTAAAGGCAGACTTGGTCGTAGCTGACCATCCAAGGCAAAATATGCGCCTGCTAAAGCTGGTGCGGTAGGGATCGTTGCTAACTCACCTACGCCTTTAATTCCATAGGCTAAACCTTCGTGAAGATTGTCAGCATGAACCAAAATTGTTTCGATTGGTGGTACTTGAGTGGCGTTCACTAATCCTAGCGTTGCATATTTTGCTTTAACATAGCCTTCTTCTAAGGCAAATTTTTCAGTTAAAGCATACCCCATGCCCATCGCAATCCCACCTTCAATTTGACCTTCAGCAGCTCGTGGATTCACCACTTGCCCCATATCATACGCAGCCACAAATTTAGCTACTTTTCCTTTGTCATCTAGAATAGCTACTTCAGCAGCATAACCATAACCAGCATGACTAACTGGACTTTTTTTATCATTAATTAATGGATCCGTTTTCGCTGAATATTCCCCATAAAATTCTTCACCTTCCAAATCACTTAAAGCACGTCCCATATCAAGTTCATACCGTAATTGCATTGCCGCTCTTCTAGTTGCTTCTCCTGTGAAGAGTGACTGCCTCGAAGCCGTTGTCGTTCCTGAATTCGGTGTTCTTCTCGTATCAGGGGCTTCCGCAACAATCATTTCTGGTGGTAAATTTAATGTTTCACAGGCAATTTGCGTCGTAACGGTTGCCATCCCTTGACCGATACAAGCAGCACTTGTGCGGACATGTATTTTTCCTTCTTCAACAGAAATAATACAACGCCCTGTATCAGGTAGCCCCACACCCACGCCACTATTTTTAAAGAAACTAGAAATTCCAGCAACTTCCGCTTGTTCATAGACGTCTTTAACTGCTAACAAGGCTTCTTTTAACGCCGCATTTTTCGAGACCAATTGTCCATTCGGTAAAGTATCTCCTGGGGCGACGGCATTTTTAAAGCGTATTTCCCATGGTGATAGTCCGACTTTTTCTGCTAACAAGTTTAAATTACTTTCAATTGCAAAAGCCGTTTGGCAAACACCAAATCCACGAAATGCACCTGCTGGCGGATTATTAGTATATACAGCAAACCCTTCCACATCAATCGTTTGATACTTGTAGGGACCTGCCGCATGTGTACAAGCCCGTTGCAATACTGGTCCTCCTAAAGAAGCATAGGCCCCAGTATCCGCATAAATCACTGCTTTCATTGCAGTTAAATTGCCTTCTTCATCACAGCCGGTCGTAAAGTCCATTTCCATGCCATGGCGTTTAGGATGAACCATCAAACTTTCTTCACGGCTTAGCAGTACTTTTACTGGTTTCTTCAATAACCAAGCGGCTAAGGATGCATGATGCTGAACACTCATGTCTTCTTTTCCACCAAAACCACCACCAACAAGTTTTGATTGAACATGAATTTTTTCCTTGTCCAGTCCTAACATCCGAGCCACTTCCCGTTGTTCATCATAGATACTTTGACCCGCACTAAAGAGCAAAATGCCCTCACCTTCAGGCTGTGCAATCGCACACTCGGGTTCCATAAAGGCATGTTCGTTAATTGGTACGGAATAATGTTCTGTCACTATAAACGCAGAATTTGCTAATACTTCCTCTGCATTGCCACGTACCAAGTGTTCATGAGACAAGATATTGCCCTTTTCATGAATAGCTGGTGCACCTTCTGCTAAAGCAGCTTCACAAGAAGTAAGCGGTATCATTTCTTCGTAATCAACTTCCACTAAATTTTTTATCTCTGGTAAGGTTTCTTTTCTTTTTGAAACAACGAGTGCCACTGCATCCCCAACGTACCGTGTTATTTCTCCTTCTGGAATCATTACATCCCAATCGGAAATAAATTCTAAATGACCAATTTTATTATTTCCTGGAACGTCTTTAGCTGTGAACACAGCCACACAGTCAGGATGCGCCAACGCTTGGGTACTATCGATTGATAGAACTTTTGCACGAGGATAGGCACTCCGCAAAGCAGATGCATGAAGCATTCCTTCTATGTCAATGTCATCTACATAAATCCCTGTGCCTAATGTTTTCTCTACTGCATCGACCCGTTGGAAGTCTTCCCCTAATTTACCATTTGAATGTTCTTCCGGAATGCTCGTTTCTTCACAAAACATTTTAGCAGCTAACTGAATGGCTTCTATTATTTTCACATATCCTGTACAACGACAAATGTTTCCTCGTATAGCTTTTTGAATGTCTTCTTTTGTGGGTTCGGGTTTCTTGTTCAATAATCCTTGTGCCGAAATAACCATCCCAGGGATGCAATACCCGCACTGAACTGCACCCGTTTTTGCAAACGCATAGGCATAAACATCTTTTTGCCGTTGGCTTAAACCTTCGATTGTCGTGACTTCTTTACCAGCTAATTTTTCTAGAGTAAACAAACACGCTTTGGAAGCCTTTCCATTTACTAGCACCGTACATGCGCCGCAAGAGCCTTGGTTACAACCATCTTTTGTTCCAGTTAGGCCCAGATCCTCCCGCAAAAAGTCCATTAATTTTTTGTTTGTTTCACAGGTTTCACTTTGACCATTTACAATAATTGAATACATTTCTTGCACCTCGATTTCTGATATAGTTTAGTGTTCAATCACCTAGATTATACCACAAATCTTCGTTCTAAAAATTATTTTTTAGCAAAAAAACTTTTTTATTTAACTCAAAAGTCCTCATTATTGATAGCGCTGTTGAATTAATTCTCCCGCGATGCTAATCGCTAACTCTTCTGGTGTTTCGGCTGCAATGTCTAAGCCAATTGGCATGAAAATTCTTTCAATTTCAGTCATTGTATAACCGACCTCTTTTAACCGTCGAACTTGTGAAGCAATTTTGTGTTTGCTCCCCATCACACCAATATATTTGGCTGGTGTTTCCAATAACTGTTTGGCAACGATGAAATCAAAATTGTGTCCTCTGGTAATTACTATACCATAATCGTCCGCCGTTATTTCAATAAACGCAGCTAAATTTTCTAAAGGAATAACCCGTAGTTCCTCAGCTTGTGGAAAAGCTTGTGCCGTCAAAAATTCTGGACGATCGTCCACTACAACGCAATAAAACGATAAATAGTTTAAAATAGGTACCAATGCGCGTGCGACATGACCACTTCCAAAAATATACACTTTCCCTACTTGGAGGATCGCTTCTGTTAAAAAAGTGATTTCCTCTTTTTGCTCACAATAGATACCTTTAGGTAGCAAACTTAATTCCCCCTCCCAAGAAGTGGAACCAATCAATTTGCCTGTTTCACTATAAAAGGATACTTTTCCTAAATTGTTTTGATCTAGTTCAGTCATTAACCAACCTTGTTGATTATTTTGAAAATGCGTTTCTATGGACTCACACAACTCTTTTAAAAATGGCGTTTCCCATGAAAGATAATGGAAAAAAATCGTGACATTTCCGCCACAGACCATGCCTAAATCAGCAATATTATTCGGGGCTAAAATAAATTGACGTTGTGCATTTTCTTTCTCAATAAGTAGCTTTTTTGCCACTTGTTCAGCCTGAAATTCAACCGCGCCACCACCAACAGTTCCGGCTATTCTACCTTCGGCGGAAACCAGCATTCTAGCCCCTTGACTTCGTGGTGTAGATCCTGAACTTGTACCAATCGTTAATAACATCGTGTCTTGCTTTTCCAATATTGCCTGTTTCAAACGCTGAAATACTTCTCTCATTTCAGTTCCTCCGATACTACATCCTGTTCTTTAAATATTTCTTCAAAGCATGCCTCTACCTGTTGATACACTTTTTTCTCAAATAAAAGATATTGATCAATCAACTCTTTTCCTTGATCCGTAACAATTGACCCGCCACCATTACAACCACCAACAC
Organism: Enterococcus sp. AZ050; assembly: GCF_051715085.1. NCBI lineage: Bacteria > Bacillati > Bacillota > Bacilli > Lactobacillales > Enterococcaceae > Enterococcus > Enterococcus sp. AZ050. The sequence goes on from NZ_JBIOTC010000001.1 coordinate 1,081,272, forward strand.
TTTTGATAATTAATGGAAAAGATAGCTCTTCTTCAGCTACCCGCACAATCCGCCATGCCTTATTATAAGACATTTTCATCTCTTTTGCCGCTAAGTTTAGTGACCCAGTTTGCTGAATTTTTTGTAAAACTTCGACAACGCCAGGACCAAAAAAGTTCCGATTTGTTTTTAATTTTAAGTTTAAGGAATACGTAAACATCTTCTCCTCCTTTATTCGTTCATTTTTTTATAGATAACGTAAGGGAAAAAGGATACGAAAGCTTACTCACTTTCGTATCAAAAAAAGCAATCTTCACTCAAGTGCTACGCGCTTTTTTGGTTTTAAAATGACATTTAAAAGGACTGCTACCAAAGTGGTTAAGATAACTTCCGAATTACCGAAAATCGTTGTTACCCAAGTTGGAAAACCAGCTAAGCTTCCAGTAGACAATGTGACACCAATTCCAAATGCTAGAGCTGTTCCGACAACCCCAGTATTTCGAGGAGTCATTTCCTGAGAAGCAATCATCCGAATACCTGTCATAGAAATAGAAGCAAAAACTGAAATCGTTGCGCCACCAATTACCGCGTAAGGAATCGTAGTTAATAACGCAGCTACTTTCGGAACAAAACCAGCAATTAATAATATAACTGAAGCGAAAACCAGAACATACTTATTAATCACTTTTGTTACCGTAACCAGACCAACATTTTGTCCAAAAGTTGCCACTGGGATTGATCCAAATAAACTACCAATAAAGTTAGTGAAACCACTCCCCATAATTCCGCCAGATAATTCTTCATCCGTTGCATCCCGATCCATTGCCCCAACCGTTGTTGCTGTAAATTGACCGATGGCTTGAACAGCATCAACAATAAACATCACCACAAGCGTAAAGATTGGTACCAATTGAAAATCCAGTCCAAAGTGAAACGGGGTAATTACCTGAACGATTTTAGCATTTTGAACTGGCTCAAAACTAACCATCCCTAAAGCTAAAGAAATCAAATAACCAATAACCATTCCGTTTAAAATTGCTGATAACTTCAAAAATCCTTTTGCAAAATAATTGAAGTAAAAGACAATCGCAAAGGTTAATAATGCAACTAACCAATTCCGGGCTGAACCAAAATCAGCACTACCAGCTCCTCCTGCCATATACTTAATCGCAACAGGAAACAGGGATAGGCCAATACTTAAAATAACCGTTCCTGTTACTAAAGGCGGAAACAACACACGGATTTTTTTAATGAACAAACCAACAATAATAACAAGAATACTGCCAACTAATTGGGAACCAAAAATTGCTGCAATCCCAAAATCAGCTCCGATGGCCATCAAAATCGGTACATACGCAAAACTTGCACCCATCATAACTGGTAACCGTGAACCCACTTTTCCAAAAATAGGGAAAAGTTGAATTAACGTGGCAACTGCTGAAAAAATCAATGATGTTTGAATCAAAATAGTTGTATCACTAGGACTTAATTGGCAAACTTTGGCAATCATGATTCCCGGTGTGACAATCCCTACTACTGCTGCGACAACGTGTTGCAATCCCATCGGAATTGCTTCAGAAATTGATAGTTTCGCATCATATTCAAATAATGCTTGCTCTTTTTTTTCATTCATAGGATCGTTTCCTTCTTCTTTTTATTCTAAAAGGATTGTTTCCCTTAATCAGTAAAGAATGCAATCCTTTTTCCCTCAGAAACATCTTAAAAATTATCCTTTGACAGCAACTGCTTCAATTTCAAATAAACCATCTTTTGGCAACTTGGCTACTTCTACACAAGAACGTGCAGGCAAAACTTCTGAAAAGTAATTCCCATAGATTTCGTTAATTTTGCTAAAATCAGACATATGTTGTAAAAACACCGTTGTTTTCACAACATTATCATAGGTCATCTCGACCTCTTTTAAAATCGAACCTAAATTGATAAAAGCTTGTTTTGCTTGTTCTTCCACTGTAGTCTTCATTTCGCCCGATTGAGGATCTAATCCTAGTTGTCCAGAAATGTACAACGTATTTCCCGCTAAGACAGAATGTGAATAAGGACCTACAGCAGCTGGTGCCTGTGCAGAATTAATCATTTTGTTTGTCATCGTTTTCCTCCATTCTATGATTCTTTATTTTCAATTAAAGTCCCTGTTTTTCCAGATAATCCTTCTTTGGCTTTTTCTAATAACGTAATCAATGTTTTTCGACCTGTCTTAGATTCAGCAAACTTAATCGCTGCTTCAACTTTTGGTAACATTGAACCTGGAGCAAACTGACCTTCTTGCGCATATTGTTTCATTTTTTCTGTTGAAATATTCCCTAGGGCTTCTTGATTTTCTTTACCAAAATTAATACAAACTTTTTCAACTGCTGTTAAAATCACGAGCAGATCAGCATCCACTTGTTCAGCCAGTCGTTCACTACAAAAATCTTTGTCGATAACTGCATTTACACCTTTTAGTCGGTTCCCTTCTTGAATGACTGGGATGCCACCACCGCCGCCAGCAATGACTGTTTGGCCAGCATCAACCAATGTTTGAATCGTGAGAAGTTCGACAATATTTTTTGGTTTAGGAGAAGCGACGACTTGGCGATAACCACGGCCAGCATCTTCCATCACTTGTATATTTTTTTCTTTGACTAATTGTTCTGCTTCTTCTTTTGTCATGAAGCGACCAATTGGTTTCGTTGGTTTTTTGAACGCCGGATCATTTTCATCCACGACCACTTGAGTGACTATGGTGGTGACGGCTTTACTTATATTTCGTTGACGCAACTCTTCTTGTAGCGCATTCTCTAAATCATAGCCAATGTAACTTTGACTCATGGCTACGCACATGGATAACGGAACAACTGGATATTGTGGATTATTAAAGGAAAATTCTTCCATAGCTAATTGAATCATCCCCACTTGAGGACCATTGCCATGAGATAAAATAACTTCATATCCTGCTTCAATCAAATCTGCAATCGCTTTGGAGGTCTGTTTTACGGCAGTCATCTGCTCCGTCAAATTATTTCCTAAAGCATTGCCACCTAAAGCTACTACGACGCGTTTGCCCATTGCTTCACCTCATTTTCTGTTTTATAAAAAGGACGATGCTTTTTCTTTTTCACAACGAGTTTTCGTATTAACTGTCTGTTGTCGTTGCATGAAGTCAACGCACATGACTAAGCGTTCTTGACTCGAGACAATCACACATTCATGAATAGACTTGGGAAGGTCTTATTTGTTCATGTTGAAGAGGCAACTTCTAATGATTCATTGTGTAAAGAAAAAGCATCTGTCTTCATGCCAAATTCATTATTTTACTTCTCTTGGTGTCGCTTTATCCGCTAAGTCTGTTAAGGTTTTTTGCGGATTTTTTACTTTACTTAAGAAAATCATAGCCGCAATAACATACGGTTTGTAGCTAGCTTCTTTGTAAAGTTCGACCCGATAACGATCGAAAACAGAAGCTTCCACTTCACCTTCTTCACAACTTACACCAGTAATATCAGCTGGTAGACAATGCATATACAAAGCTTTGCCGTCTTTCGTTGTTTTCATCAATTCTTCTGTACATTCCCAATCTTTGTGCTTTTTATTTTGAGAAAGTAATTCTTGTTCTAATTGATCAATTCCTGCTTGGTCACCATTGCCATATAATTCAGTTCGCTTTTCCATTGCCGCAAAAGGTGCCCAGCTTTTCGGATAAACAACATCCGCATCTTTGAATGCTTCTGCCATACTATTCGTTTTAGTAAAGTTTCCACCAAATTCTGCTGCATTTTTCTTCGCAACTTCTTCTACTTCTGGCATAATTTCATAACCTTCTGGATGTGCTAAGACGACATCCATTCCTAAGCGGGTCATTAGACCAACAATTCCTTGAGGAACAGATAATGGTTTTCCATAAGATGGTGAATACGCCCAAGTCATGGCAACTTTTTTCCCTTTCAGGTTTTCAATGCCACCAAATTCATGAATTAAATGCAACGCATCCGCCATTGCTTGCGTCGGATGGTCAATATCACATTGTAAATTCACTAACGTTGGACGTTGTTCTAATACCCCATCTTTATATCCTTCTTGGACAGATTCTGATACTTCGTGCATGTAAGCATTGCCTTTACCAATGTACATGTCATCACGAATACCAATGATATCAGCCATAAAAGAAATCATGTTTGCTGTCTCACGAACAGTTTCTCCGTGAGAAATTTGACTTTTTCCTTCGTCTAAATCTTGAACTTCTAAGCCCAAAAGATTACACGCTGAAGCGAAACTAAAACGTGTTCTTGTAGAGTTGTCGCGGAATAAAGAAATCCCCAAGCCACTATCAAAGATTTTAGTTGAAATATTATTTTCTCTTAAATAGCGTAATGTATCGGCAACTGTGAAAACAGCTTCTAATTCATCTCTTGTTTTTTCCCAAGTTAGGAAAAAGTCATTTTCGTACATTTTTTCAAATTCTAATTTATCTAATTTCTCAATATATTCTTTAAACGTTTCCATTCCATCTGCTCCTTTTTTCTTGTCTAATAATCCTTTACTTAACCACAATAGACCGTTGGTAATGCCGCATAAACGGCTGCACAACGAACCAAATCATCTTTCCAAGTTTTTTCATTTGGTGCATGTGCTTGTGCTTCCGCCCCTGGCCCGAAACCAATACAAGGAATGCCATTACGTCCCATAATTGAAACGCCATTTGTTGAGAAGGTCCACTTATCTAACAATGGGCGTTCTTCACGCATTTCCACTGTTTCTACAGAGCCTTTCCGTGTTTCTCCATAGAGATTTTTATGCGTTTCCATCAAGGCTTTTGTTACATCATGATTTTCTGGAATTACCCACGTTGGGAAATAACATTCAATTTCATAAGTTAAATCAGTATAAGAAGGACGATCATAGTTGTACATTGAAACCGTCACATCATCTCCATATTTTTTAACAGCTGGTAAATTACGAATTTCTTCTAAACAACTTTCCCAAGTTTCTCCAGCTGTCATTCGACGGTCTAGTGAAACGGTACAGCCATCCGCAACAGCACACCGACTTGGTGAAGAATGGAAAATTTGCGAAACAGTCACCGTACCACGTCCTAAGAAACGGGCTTCTTGCCACTCTGGATTGTACTTAGGATCTAACATACGAACTAAACCACGAATCGCTGTGCTTTCTGTATCTCCATTGTTGTTTAAGGCACGAACATCTTGTAAGATATCCGCCATTTTGTAAATGGCATTATCTCCACGTTCTGGTGCTGAGCCATGACACGAAACGCCTTTGACATCAACTTTAATTTCCATTCGGCCTCGTTGACCACGATAAATCCCACCATCTGTTGGCTCTGTTGAAACAACAAATTCTGGACGGATACCGTCTTCTTTGATAATGTACTGCCAGCATAAACCGTCACAGTCTTCTTCTTGGACAGTAACTGTTACCAAAGCAGTGTATTTTTCTGATAATAGACCTAAATCTTTCATAATTTTAGCGCCATAAATAGCTGAAACAATCCCGCCTTCTTGGTCAGATGTACCGCGACCACCGATCTCAGTTTCTGTTTCATAACCATCGTAAGGATCAAATTTCCAGTTACTCATTTCACCAATTCCGACAGTATCCATGTGCCCATCAAAAGCAATTAATTTTTCACCAGACCCCATATAACCAAGTAAATTTCCTTGAGGATCAATGTCAATTTTATCGAAACCTAATTTTTCCATTTCGGCTTTTGCTCGCGCAATTTTGTTGCCTTCTTCTGCACTTTCTCCTGGAATTTTGACAAGGTCTCTTAAAAATTTGACCATATCTTCTCTGTAACCTTCTGCTGCTGCATTTACTGCATTAAAATCCATTCCTTTTACCTCCATAAAATTTTTTTATAATTGTCTGGATCAGTGTCCCCTTCGGTAGAAAACATTAAAACGTTTGACGTCTCATCCAGTTGCAATGCCTCACGTAATTCTTGATAGTCGGGATCTTGCATCACTGTAGCTACTAAGCCCATTGCTACTGCCCCAGATTCGCCTGATACAACTTGCGGATCCCCTTTTAATGGCGCGCCCAACATACGCATTCCTTTTTCAGAAACCCAATCTGGTGCTGAAACAAAGAAGGATGTATGATTTTTTAGAATATCAAAAGAAATCGTATTAGGTTCTCCACATGCTAGGCCAGCCATAATTGTCTGTAAATCACCATCGACAAAGCGAATTTCTCCGTCTTTTTTAATTGCTGATTGATATAAACAGTCAGCCGCCTGTGCCTCAACTACGACCATAATCGGTGGGTTTTCTGGAAAAGCATTAGCAAAATAACCAATCACCGCCCCAGCTAAACTGCCGACACCAGCTTGAACAAAAACATGACTAGGTCGTTCAGAGCCAAATTTTCTTAATTGTTGAGAGGCTTCTAACGCCATCGTTCCATATCCTTGCATAATCCAAGTTGGAATTTTTTCATATCCGTCCCAAGCGGTGTCTTGAACCATGACACCGTTTTCAGTTTCTTCGGCCATTTTATTAGCCATTCGCACACATTCATCGTAATTAACTTCTTCGATTGTGACGGTTGCGCCTTCTTTTTCAATATTTTCTTTTCTCGTCTGTGTTGAACCCTTCGGCATGAGTACAACTGATTTTTGACCTAATTTATTCGCAGCCCAAGCGACTCCTCGTCCATGGTTGCCATCAGTTGCTGTAAAAAACGTAGCTTGTCCAAAAGCTGATCGTAATTGATCAGAAGTTAATTCATCATATGTTAGTTCCGAAACATCTTTCTTTAATTTTTCGGCAATATAGTTAGCCATGGCAAACGAACCACCTAAGACTTTAAAAGCATTTAAACCAAAGCGATAAGATTCATCTTTAACAAAGAAATCATTTAACCCCAGATACGCGGCCATATGATTCAATTCTGCTAATGGTGTTTCTGAATACTGTGGAAAACTTTTGTGAAAAGCCAAAGCTTTCTCAATTTTTTCTTTAGACATCAGAGGTAAGTACTTATCCTCCGTCTTCGGCATTTCATTTGCTGTCCATTTAATTTTTTCCAAAAATACTTCTCCTCCTTCTATTTTTAAGTTGCTTTACGAAAAACAAATTTTCCTTGATTTGCCAAGATGACTTGCCCAGCTTCAGCAACTTTTTGACCTCTTAAATAAACCATTCGAGCCTGTCCTTGTGTTTCAAATCCTTCATACGGCGTATAATCGACATTTTGTAACTGCGTTCTCGCAGCAATCACGCCGGTTGTTCTAGGATCCCAAACAACTAAATCGGCATCACTGCCTTCTTGCACCACACCTTTTTGTGGATACATCGAGAATTGTTTAGCAATATTTTCAGAAAGCAAAGCAACCATTTTTTCCAAGGTGATTCGGCCCTTCGCCACACCTTCCGTGTAAATTAATTCTGGTCTCGTTTCAACACCTGGCATCCCATTGGGAATTTTACTAAAATCATCTTCGCCAACTGTTTTTTGTCCGTGAAAATTAAAACTGCAGTGATCTGTCGATATTGTATTGATTGCCCCCTCTTTAATCCCTTGCCACAAAGCCTGTTGATCCTCTCGTTTGCGTAGTGGCGGTGAGCAGACATATTTTGCTGCTTCAAAATTAGGCGCATCATACAAGTGATCATCTAGTAAAAGATATTGAGGGCAAGTTTCTACATAGACTGATTGTCCTCTTTGACGAGCCCGTTCCACCGCTTCTAATGATCGTTTTGTGCTTAAATGCACAATATTAACCGGCAAATCAGCCATTTCCGCTATCATCAAATATCTTGCTACCGCTTCTGCTTCAACAGCCGCCGGTCTTGATAACGGATGATAGTGCGGGGCTAACTTTCCTTGAGAAACATATGATTGGATTAATTCATCTACTAAATCACCATTTTCACAATGAACGCCTAACATTCCATTAACTTTTTTTATTTCCTTCATCGCTTCAAAAATTTCCGCATCTGTGGTCCGTAAGTTATCATAAGCCATATACATTTTGAAGGAAGTAATACCTGCAGCAACCATTTCCTGAATTTCAGCAGCTATCGTTGGTTTCCATTCAATCATGGACATATGGTAAGTATAATCACATGAACTCTTGCCTTCAGCCAATTGATTCCAAGTAGCTAAACAGTCTTTCAATGAGCCACCTTTATTAGGTGTAGCCATATCAATAACCGTAGTCGTACCTTTGGCCACCGCCGCTTGGCTGCCAGTAGTAAAGTTATCCGCCGTACTTAACGAACCTTTGCCATTATTTAATTCCAGATGCGTGTGCGCATCAATAAAGCCTGGTAATACATAACACCCCGTAACATCCTCAATCTGAGAATTTTCTACTGGTAAATTTGCCCCTATCTCTACAATTTGCTCGCCGTCAATTCGAATATCCAATTGACGACGATTATATGCAGATACGACGGTTCCACCTTTGAGCAGAATAGACATCTATTTATCCCCCAGTCGTAAATTTCCTTTTATGCTTGCATACAATAAGCATATTCTTCAATCATAGTTACCATTAATGCGATTAAATCTTCTGGTACATCTAATCCTTGATCCGTTAATTGAATTGTTGACACCGTTCCCCATAAACGCAGTAAACAAATTTTATCCACAGGATTTTGAACATAGAAACCTGAATTAGTACTGTCATAAAAATCAGCTTCACTGTTAAATAAGGTAAATTTGTCTTTGTAAGGGGCACTTGCATAAGGGCAAAATGTTTCACAGTTGCCACATTCGTTACACATCCGATCAACATGAACAATTTGTGGTTTTCCTTCGACGTACACAACAATATTTGCTCGGTTTGGACAGACATCCATACAAGATTCACAAATTGTGGAGCATTCTAAGCAACGACTAGCTTGACTACAAGACATCTCGTCTGTCACAAGGATACCTCGTTTGTTTCTAACAAATGCAACATCACTATTTAAATTATCTTTTTCATAGTGATGATTGTGGACAAGACAAATATTATTGGCCGCTTTGGTTGCATCAGCGATTGCTTCAACTATTGTGGCTGGTCCTAAATTAGCGTCACCAATGACATAGATGCCTGGTATATTTGTCTCCAATGTTTCTTGATTTGAAACGACTTTCCCATAGGTGTCCGTGTGAATGCCTAATGCTTGGTAAAACTCTGTATCTACTTTTTCACCAACAGCGGCAATCACTGTATCAGCAGGAATATCAATCATTTCTCCTGTACCAACTGGACGACGGCGTCCAGAAGCATCTCGTTCACCTAGGACCATTTTTTCACAAGTTAATTGTTGATTTTCATGTTTAATTGGCGAAAGTAATTCTAAAAAGTCGACACCATCTTCTAAGGCTAAATAAAGTTCTTCTTCATCTGCTGGCATATTGCGTTTATTCCGACGATAAACCACTGAGACTTTTTTAACACCAGGTAATGTTGTGGCTGCACGAGCACAGTCCATGGCTGTATTTCCGCCACCAACGACGACAATCTGTTCTCCATAAGGATTAATTGTTGGATTTTCTCGGTTTGCTTTTAAAAATTCTAACGAGTTCAATGCTCGACCAGATTCTAAACGAAGGACCCCATGTTTCCATGCACCAATGGCATAAATAACATTCGTATAGCCTTGGTTTTTCAATTCCGCCAATGATGGCGCCTCTTGTCCTGTACGGAATTCGGCTCCCATAAATTCCGCTAACTGAACGTCTTTTTGAACAGATTCCATAGAAATTCGAAATTCTGGTACAATCTGGCTACAAACGCCCCCAATTGTCTCGGATTTTTCAAACACAGTAACAGGCATGCCTTCACGTGCTAATAAATACCCAGCAGAGATCCCTGCAGGGCCTCCACCCACAACAGCTGTTTTAGGTGCATTTTCTTTTGGCTGTGGCTTTTCTAGTGTCGTCAATAATTCATCATAAGCATGTTCAGCTGCTTCTAACTTCACTTCCCGAATATGAATAGATTCTTCATAAAATTGACGTGTACATTTAGTCATACAAGGATGTGCACAAATGGTTCCAGTAATAAAAGGCAACGGATTTTTATCGACAATTACTTGCAAGGCCTTTAAATAATTGCCTTCACTTACATAACGAAGGTAAGCAGGAATATCCTGATTGATTGGACAACCACCGTCACTTCGACAAGGAGCGATATAACAATCTGTTAGTGGAACTGTTTTTCTTAGTTTGGTACTTTCTGGTAATTTAATTGATTTTTGGTAACGCGCTTGTGTTTTAGCTTTCTCAACAACTTGGGCTAATTTATCCAAGTTGACATGAACCATCTGAGGATATTCTGCTGCGCTTAATACATTAGCAACTTGATTCATTCGTTGATAGCCACCAGGTTTCAACAGCGTCGTTGCCATAGTGATTGGCCAAATACCAGCATCAAATATTTCTTTACTATTGAAAATATCTGCACCGCCAGAATAAGAAATTTGTAGTTTCCCATCAAATGCTTCTGATAATTTTTGTGCCAATGAAATACTAAGAGGAAATAGCGAACGTCCTGACATGTACATTTCATCACCAGGTAATTCATTTGCTGCAATCGTTACCGGGAAAGTGTTCGTAATTTTAACTCCGAAGCTTAGATTTTTACTATTGGCTAATAATTGCAGACGTTGTAACATCGGTACTGCTTCTTCAAATTGTAAATCTTCTTTAAAATGGTGATCGTCAAAAACCATATAATCAAACCCTAGCTCATCCATCGTTTGACGCGCATATTCATAACCTAACATGGTTGGATTACATTTAATAAAGGAATGGAGCCCTTTTTCACTTAATAAATAGGCCGCAATTCGTTCAATTTCGTCTGATGGACAACCGTGTAAAGTCGACAGCGTAATAGAATGACAGACTTTAGGACTAATTGCTTCGATATATAAGTCATCTACTTTTTTAAAATAAGATAGATATTTTTTGGCAGCTGCTTGGCATTCCGCCCAAATCGGCGTTCCTTCTGCGTTCTGCATTTCGTAAATATAACGATCAATTTTTGGTGATTGAATCCCTGCCAAATCATAGCCAACACTCATGTTAAAAATGAAACCATTCGGGTCACCTAGCTCGAACTCTTTACTCAGTAACTTCAAAACAAACCATGCTTTGACGTATTCATCATAAGCTTGGGGAACGCGCAATTCTGTGGACCACTCAACGTTGTAACATTCATCCGCTGCTGCGATACATGGTTTACTCACTGGTAAATCTTCTCCATCCAGTATCTGGACTGTCTTAACTTCAAAAAAACGAGAACCTGTTAAATAGGCCGCAATAATATTTTGTGCTAATTGTGTATGAGGACCTGCTGCTGGACCACAAGGGGTTTCCATTTTTTCTCCAAATAACGAAATCGTTTTTGTAGGATCCGCATGATAAAATTTACGAATGCCAAAAATTGTGCCATCTTGTTGATACTCACTAAAAATCCAATTTAATAAAGCCTCAATTGAGATGGGATGCATAATATCACTCATTAACGTCACTCCTTTTATTTATAATGAAAGCTATTGATTTACTCGTTTCCAGAAAGATTGTGCTTGCGTTTGCGCATCATGCCAAACTTTCTCTTCATCAATTCCTTGAACTTCACGATTACGCATCCGAATTTCTCCATTAATCACCGTGTCAGTAACCATCCCACCATTCATGCCGAATAAAATGTGCATGTTATAATTCTCTTTTGTCATTGGTGTCGAGCCATGATAATCAACAATAATGACGTCTGCTGCTGCATCAGGTTCTAAAACGCCTAGCTTTGTTTTAAAATAGCGATTAGCCATTTGCGGATTATTATCAAACAGCATTGCGGGAATTTCTGCCCAAGCTGCATTTGGATCAGCTAAATGATGTTTGTGGATAACATTTCCTACCTTATAAGATTCCGTCACATCATTCGTATAACCATCTGTGCCAAGACCCATCAAAATACCATACTCATTAAACATGCGCATTGCAGGTGGGCAACCGACCGCATTCCCCATATTCGACTCTGGATTCGTGACCACCATTGTGTCTGTATCTCTTAGTAATTCCATCTCATGAGGTCCAATATGGATGCAATGGCCTGCCATTGTCTGTTTTCCTAAAATTCCTAAATCAAATAATCGGTTCACAATCGGCTTCCCATATTTTTTCAAAGAATCATGAACATCGGCTAAATCCTCTGCAATATGAATATGATAACCAATCCCATCTGGCGTATTGGCTGCACATAATTCTAAAGAAGCATCTGATAAAGTAAAGGCTGCATGCATACCCATCATCGCTTTTTGCATATCATCATTTCTTAAGGAACTGGCTTTAATAAAGGCGGCATTTTCTTGAACTGCTTCCCGCATTTTCTGCTCACCATCGCGATCAGAAACTTCATAACAAAGGCAGGTCCGAATCCCTAACTCGTCCGCTGCATTAGATAATTGGGTTAAACTCCCTGTAATTTCTCCGTAACTAGCATGATGATCAAAGACAGTTGTAACACCGTTGCGAATACTATCTAAATAAGCAACCTTACCACTTTGATAAGTGTCTTCTAATGTCAAGGCACGATCAATTCGCCACCATTGATCTACCAAAATATCCATGAAATTTTTAGGATGATAATTCGTTAAACTTAACCCACGTGCAAAGGTACTATAAATATGATTGTGCATGTTAATAAAGCCTGGCATAATCACTCCACCTTTAGCATCAATAAATGTCGCTTCTGGATAAGCTTGTTTTAATTCTTCTGTCGTTCCGACTTGTTTCACAACTTGACCATCAATCGCCACACACCCATTTTCAAAAAAATGATTCTGCGCATCCCGAGTGATTAAACGCCCATTTCCAATTAATAACATGTATTCTCCTCCTATTTTTCAACCTATTCCCCACAAGTGGCAAACGCTTACAAATCAATCGCTCAATCATTCACGAATATAGCTTGATTAGCTTTGCTAATCTACATTCCTTACGAAAAGCATTTGAAGCGCTTGCATTTTTTTACTAACGAACTCATTAACTTAATTAAAGTATATCACCTTACCTTAAAAAAAACAATGCTACCTAAAAAATATTTTTTAGAATTTTGACAGCCGTTATCTTGTATTATTATTTTTATCATGCTATCATTATTTTTCAGAACAGGTAGTATGCGACATTAAAGGATTTAGCCCTGCCTATTCCATTTAAAAATATTATGTTAAATTTGACACAATCTTATAAAAACTGTTTGTGCCAGGCACATTAGAAAGGAGCTTATTTATGTTATCCGACGAAAAACTTACTTTTTTAACACAAATTGCTAAAGGTTTAGCTGGTCAATTTGGTGAAAACTGCGAAGTCGTTATCCACCAAATCAATGAAGACAATATTAACAATTCTATTGTTTCCATTGAAAATGGTCATGTCTCTTCTCGTCATCTGGGCGATGGACCTTCTCAAGTAGTCTTAGAAGCCTTAAAAAAAGACCCTAGTGAGTTGAATGATCATATTAACTATCTGACCCGCACCCATGATGGTCGTATTTTAAAATCTAGTACAATGTATTTTAAAGATGAGAATGGTCAACTCGATGGTATTTTTGCTATTAACTACGACATCACTACATTGATTGCTGCAGAGTCGAACTTAAAATCTTTGATTTCCACTGCAGAACCTGAAGAAGATAAAGACCCTGATTACATTCCTCAGGATGTTAATGAGTTGTTAGACGATTTAATTCACGAATCAGTCAAATTAGTTGGCAAGCCGGTCCCATTAATGACGAAGGACGATAAAATCAAGTGTATTCAATTTTTAAATAATAAAGGCGCCTTCTTAGTCACTAAATCTGGGGACAAAGTTTCTAACTTCTTCAATATTTCTAAATATACGCTATACAGTTATATTGATGCGAAATAAAAATGGAAATCGATGGACGATTTGTTGTTAAGACAAGTCGTCTATTCTCTTTTTTCCTTCACTATTCTACTTTTTCTAAAAGACTTTTTAAATAATAGTAAGAAAAAGTAAAAGGAATTAATTTTTTATTTTAGTTATGGTATGATAGATTGAGTTTAATTTAAAATAACGAAAAATTAAAGATATAGAAATTGGGGGACAACAAATGGGGATTCGAAGTCATTTAGCAATTGCTGCAGGAAAAACTTCGCAATGGGTTTTACAAACATTTTTTAAAGGCGGCAGTAGCTACCCAGGGAAATTAGCCCTAAAAATCGATCCTAAAATTTTAGATACATTGGCAAAAGACTATGAAATTGTCGTAGTCACTGGAACGAACGGCAAAACATTGACAACTGCTTTAACTGTTAACATTTTACGCCAAGAATTTGATGAGGTATTAACAAATCCAACGGGTGCTAACATGGAGCAAGGAATTGTCTCTACTTTTTTAAATGCCAAGGCGAAAAAAGGACAAAAGAAATTTGCGGTGTTAGAAATTGATGAAGCAAGTTTAAGCCGTGTCACTAAATATATTCAACCAAAATTATTTGTTTTTACGAATATTTTCCGCGACCAAATGGATCGCTATGGTGAAATTTATACGACGTATCGCTTAATTATGGAAGGCGCCGCTGCTGCTCCTGAAGCAACTATTTTGTGCAATGGTGATTCGCCAATTTTTAATTCAAAAGAAACTGTAAATCCTCGCAAATACTATGGATTTAATCATTTACCACCGAAAGAGCAATTGGCTCATTACAATACAGATGGGGTTTTATGTCCAAAATGTAATCATATTCTTCATTATAAAATGATTACGTATGCTAATTTAGGTGATTACTATTGTCCAAATTGTGGCTTCAAACGGCCTGAGTTGGATGTGCAGTTAACGGAGATGGTCCGGATGGATAATACATCTGCTGATTTTGTGATTGATGGCGAAGAATACGGCATTGCTGTTGGTGGGATGTATAATGTTTATAATGCGCTAGCGGCCACAGCGGTAGCAGAATATTATCAGGTGGCACCAGATAAAATTCGAGCAGGCTTAGCTTATGATGAAAAAGTTTTTGGGCGTCAAGAAACTATTAAAGTTGGCGATAAAGAATGTACATTAGTTTTAGTAAAAAATCCCGTTGGTTTAAATCAGGTCATTGATATGATGGGCTTAGCCCCTTACTCTTTCTCGCTGGTTTCATTATTAAATGCCAATTATGCAGATGGAATTGATGTCAGTTGGATTTGGGATGGTAATCATGAAGCCTTTGCTGATATGGACATTCCAAAAGTAATTGCTGGCGGTGATCGCCATGAAGATATGGCCTTGCGTTTAAAAGTTGCGGGTATTCCTGAAGAAAAATTACTAGAAATTCCTGATTTGGAGCAAGTAATTTCAGAAATTAAAACGTTGCCGACAGATCATGTCTATATTTTGGCAACCTATACTGCTGTTTTGCAATTAAGAAAATCATTAACAGCCCAAGGGTATATTCAAGGGGGAATGAATGGTGTCTAAAGAATTAGTCGTTTGTCATTTATATGGCAACTTATTAAATACTTACGGAGATAACGGAAATTTATTGATGCTTAAATATTTAACCGAAAAAATGGGCGTTACCTTCCGATCAGAAATTATCAGTATCTACGAACCGTTTGATCCCGAAAAATATGATTTAGTCTTTGTTGGTGGCGGTCAAGACTTCGAGCAATTGATCATCTCAGAAGACATTCAGAATAAAAAAGAAGCTTTGACTTCTTATATTGAAAATGACGGCGTCTTGTTAGCTATCTGTGGTGGTTATCAACTTCTAGGACATTACTATGTCGGCGCACAAGGCGAAAAAATTAAAGGAATCGGTGCATTAGATCATTACACTTTGAGCCAAGACAACAATCGTTTCATTGGTGATATCGAAATTTATAATGAAGAATTTGATGAAACGTATTATGGTTTTGAAAATCATAATGGCATGACTTTTTTAGGAGAAGGTGAACGACCTTTAGGAACAGTCAAACAAGGCAAAGGCAATAACGGTCAAGATAATGGCGAAGGCGTTGTCTATAAAAATGTGTTTGGCTCCTACTTCCACGGTCCAATCTTAGCACGCAACAAAAATCTAGGGATTCGGTTAATTCGGACCGCTTTAGAGAAAAAATATGGTGAACCGATCGCTATTCCTGAAACGCTTTATAAATAAAAAAAGAATCTAGTTCCTACATATAGGACTAGATTCTTTTTCATTTCTCCGACAACTATTTACATCTTTACAAAATATAGTAAGATAAAGAGGTGCATTTAAAATCGAGAATTTCTCGGACTGGTTCGGAAACTTCCCAGAATAAAAAACTAAGTATCTCTCAATACTAACTCAAGTCATAGCTTTTTTAACAAGAGTTATCATTTGCAGTTAACGAAAAAGGAGGATTGGAAAAAATGCAAAAAGTAATTATTGATTGTGATCCCGGAATTGATGACACGCTTGCTCTCTTGTACGCACTTGCTTCACCAGAGCTAGATGTCCAAGCGATTACCGTTGTTTGTGGAAATGTCCCTGTGGAGATTGGCGTGGGAAATGTTTTTAAATGTTTAGAAAAAGTTAATCGCTTAGATATCCCTGTCTACCAAGGGGCTGCTAGCCCTTTAAAACGGCCATTTGTTAGTGCACAAGATACACATGGCATGGATGGTTTAGGTGAAACTTATTTCCCCAGAACTAGCAAAATCCAAGCACAAGCGCTTTCCGCTGCTGACTATTTAGCACAAACCTTTCAACAAGCTACCGATTGCTCAATCATTGCCCTTGGTCCTTTAACAAATATTGCTTTGGCTTTAAAAAAAGAACCTCTTCTGGGACGAAATCTTCAACGTTTTGTCTCAATGGGTGGTACCTTTAAAAGCCACGGCAATTGCTCTCCTGTTGCAGAATTTAATTATTGGTGTGATCCTGATGCAGCAGCTTGGGTTTTTGAGGAATTAGGTGCAAAAATCGAGATGGTCGGCTTAGATGTCACACGAGAAATTGTTTTTACACCAACAATTCTCAACTATTGTCAACGACTCAACCCCAAAATGGGGAATTACCTCGCTGAGATTACTCAATTTTATTTTGATTTTCATTGGAAATATGAACGTATTTTAGGGTGTGTTATCAACGATCCCTTAGCGGTTGCTTATTTTATTGATCCTACGCTCTGCCAAGGCTTTTCCAGTTACGGACAAATTGTTCCTGACGGCATTGCTATGGGGCAATCAATGATCGATCAGTATCATTTCCAGCAGCAACCAGCTAATTGTCATGTCTTGACTACGGTTGATAGTCAACAGTTTTTCGTGAAGTTTCTATCCATTCTTTTAAATGTACAAATAGATGAGATCGAAAGAGATTTCAAAAATTTAAGGATGGGATAACCATGAAAAAAATAACACCACGAATCATTACAATTATCGCTTTTAGTGTTGCTTTAAATTACCTCGGCAGTACCATTGCGTTACTCCTTCGTTTACCAATTTATCTTGATAGCGTGGGAACTATTTTTACAGGTGCGTTATTAGGCCCACTCTTTGGTGCACTGACAGGTATTTTAACAAGTCTATTAACTGGATTGACAACGGATATCTTTTCTCTGTATTATTCACCTGTCCAACTCTGCACAGGAATTTTAGCAGGTTTGCTCCTTCATCAGCAGTTAAAAGTAACCAAATTACCATTTAAAACGTTATGGTTAACGATACCAGGAACAGTGATTTCTTCCTTAATCACAGTTTGTTTATTTGGTGGAATTACTTCTGCTGGCTCCAGCATAATTGTCCAATTTTTATATGGTTTAGGCTTCAATCAGTTAGCAAGCGTCCTGTTGGTTCAATTGATAACAGATTACGGGGATCGTTTGCTATCAGTCATCATCGTCACAGCTGCTATCGCTGTCTTACCTAAACGTTCCTTTATAACAAAATAAACTGTTTTAATGCTAAAAAAGAGGAAATCATCTGTTGATGATCTCCTCTTTTTTTTAGCGACTGCCAGGTTCTGAAGCTATAATCGTTAGATCACCTTCAAAACGCCAGCTCGGAATATCTGTCGGAAAGATAAAGCTATCGCCTTTTTTCAAATCAAAAGTAGCCACATCTGCTTTTGCAGCATCTTCTGTAATCAATCGACCCACACCTTCAATAACTGTTGCTAATGTATAAGGTGCTTGTTTTTTAACTTTTAGAATCCCACTGACACGCCACTCATAAACATTAAAGAAATCTGTTTTTACATAAGTAACAATGCTTGATTGTCCTTGATTTTCTTGTTGAATAGAGAGGTCAGGATCCTTTGCCGGAACGGTTGTCACATCAATGGATTGTTGAATATGCAATTCCCGGGTCTTTCCTTGATCATCTGTTCGATCATAATCATAAACCCGATACGTAGTATCACTGCTTTGTTGCGTTTCTAAAATTAAAATACCCGAGCCGATGGCATGAATAGTGCCGCTTGGTACATAATAAAAATCGCCTTTTTTCACTGGTACTTTTCTTAAAAGATCGTCCCAACGACCTTCTTCAATCATTTCAGCTAGTTCTTCTTTTGTTTTCGCGTGATGTCCATAAATGATTTCAGCGCCAGGTTCTGCATCAATAATGTACCAACATTCAGTTTTGCCTAGCTCGCCTTCATGTTTTTGACCATATGCATCATCAGGATGAACTTGCACGGATAAATCATCTTCAGCATCTAAAATTTTCGTTAATAATGGAAAGACAGCGCCACCTGCATGGCCGAATAACTCTTGATGGTCTGCCCACAATTCATCTAATTTTTTTCCTTTAAATTCGCCATTTAAAACAGTACTAACGCCATGTGGATGTGCACTGATGGCCCAATCTTCACCAATTTTATCGCTCGGTAAATCGAAACCAAATAGCGTGTGTAGACGATTGCCGCCCCAAATTTTTTCTTGAAAAACAGGTTGTAAAAATAATGGTTCTTGCATTGACTGTGACCTCCCAAATTGAATTCGCTCTCATTATATCACTAAAAACTAGTCATTTCATCTGAAACTGATGATTTCTCTTTTAAATAGGTTGCCAACAACTGATCTCTTTCTTCGATATAAGTATTCCGGTGGTCCTCTGGATGGACTCGATTAGATAAAAAGATAAACGCTGATTGTTTTTGCACATCAATTAGCAAAAAAGTGCCTGTATAGCCTGTATGGAATAATAATGGCCGTTGCGTAGCTACATCATATTTAAAATCCCAGCCTAGAGAACGTGGTTTATCTGCAGCTGGCACTTGGTTAACTAGTAACAAATCAATTGTCTCTTTTTTCAAGAATTGGTGATTGTGATAACTGCTTCGATTTAAATACATTCGAACAAATTTTGTTAAATCATAGACATTGCTAAACAAGCCAGCATTCCCTGCATGTTCCCGTAAAACAAATGCCTTAGGATCATGGGTTGTACCTCGAATCAACCCTCTTTGTTCATGTAATTCTGTTGGCACACAGTTTAAAAGATTCTTTGGTAGAAACGTACTTTCGTTCATCCCTAAAGGAAGCAATACTCGCTCAGATAAAATTTCTATCATTGATTGCTGGAACATTTCTTCTAACATAAAGCCTAATAAAATAGTCCCTGCATCTGTATAAACAACTTTTTTACCTATCGCTTTGCCTGCGTGAAATGAATGATTGTAGGCGTCTTTTAATTCTTGGGCATTCATCTGATCACGATTAGGAATATAGCCTTGTAAATCTGCCGTATGTGTCAACAAATGCCGGATTGTAATATTAGAATCTTGAAAAGAGGGATAATAAGTTTGTAATGATTGATCTAGAATAATTTTTCCTTCTTCCACTAATTGCAAAATAACGGTGGTGGTGCCGACTACTTTGGTTAAAGAAGCCACATCAAACAGCATGGCCGAGGTTAATTGTTCTTTGGTGGGTTTTATTTGTGCGAGTCCCCAACAATTGCTCTCCTCTTTTTCACCTTCAATGAAACAAAAACTAGCCCCCGAAAAAACACCTTTTTTCATCATTTTTTGAATTTTCCACTTTGTTTTTTCGTACATTTTTTCACCTTCTATTTTTAATATTAAAGGAAAAGTCTAGAATAAGTCCCGAACAAAAGTAGCGTTAAACTTTTATTCCGACTTTATTCCAGACTTGCTAAAACAAGCTTATTTTGTCTGTCTAAGCGTTTATTTTAAGACAAACCACCATTCCAAGCCAATTGGATCAAACACAGTAACAATCGCTTTTTTCTGGTCAATAAAGAACTCTTGATTTTTTGCCGTTAATTGTTGCTCCATTGCTAAAATATGTTCTTGATCAGAGAGCTTAATGGTAAAGAAATCTAAACCTAAGTGTGGATCAGGTAATTGATCCACTTCACTTGTTTCAGGTTTTTGGAATCCAATAGTTGCTTTGCCATCTTCTAAAACAAATTGATCTTTTTCATTGCGTTTTAAACCCAGAACTTCCTCATAGTATGCTTTTATTTCTTTTTGATTGTTTGTTTTTAATTGCACATGCGCTAAATATGACCCAGCGGCTAACCCTTGATGTGGCTCTAAGTCCTCACTGATAAGATCTTTAAGCACAATTGGTTGCTTTTCAGAAGTCGAATTTGCTGTTGCTTCATCGTGAAAAATCTCAAATTGATTGCCTTCAAGATCAGTAATGAACATGCTTTGTCGTGTGCCAATTTGGAAACTTTCATCAATTGGGTAGTCTTGCTCAAGCACTCGTTGAGCAATTTGTAAAAATTCTTTTTCCGTAGGAACTTTAATTGAAAAATAAGCCATTTGCTTTTCTTCATTATGAAAATCTTCGGCTTTTCTAGTTTCTTCTAAAATTAATAATTGCGTTCCTGCTTCACGTGTACCCCAGATAGACAGGTTATTTTCTTCTGACTTTAAAACAAAACCCATTACTTTTTTATAAAAGTCGACCATTTCGCCAACTTTTTTCGCACGAATGGCAATTGTTTTTAATGTCGCAGCTTTTTCTAATTGAAATTCAGTCATTTTTTCTGTTACCTCCATTTTCTTCTCTCCCATTTTATACATCTCTTGCTATTTCATCAAGTAATATCCTGTTTTTCTCAAAAGAAAATAGAAATTTTTCAATTTCGCCAACTTTTTGTCAAAAAAATAAGGCTTCAGGAACCAGTCTTTACGACTATGGTTCCTGAAGCCTCATCATGAATTACTATTTTTTGCTTCGCCTTTTAGGCTACTTCTTCTGAAAACTGACTGTTATATAAATCAGCATAAAAACCGTTTTTCGCCATTAATTCATCGTGGGTTCCTGTTTCCACAATTGAACCTTCTGCCATAACGATAATCGTATCAGCATCACGGATAGTCGACAAGCGATGAGCAACTACAAAGCTGGTCCGATTTTCCAATAAACGATTCATTGCTGCTTGAATCAGTATTTCTGTTCGAGTGTCCACACTTGAAGTGGCTTCATCCAAAATTAAAACGTCTGGATTTGCTAAGAATGCTCGAGCAATTGTAATTAATTGTCGTTGACCTTGAGAAATATTGCTGGCTTCTTCATTTAAAATCGTTTGGTAGCCTTCTGGTAATTTTCTGACAAAATCATCCACATGGGCTGCTTTCGCCGCACGGATCACTTCTTCTTCGCTCGCTTGGTCATTACCATAATGAATATTGTCATAGATACTTCCAGTGAACAACCAAGTATCTTGAAGAACCATTGAGAAGTGTGCTCGCAACTCTTCGCGAGATAAATCGCGCGTATCTACGCCATCATATTTGATGCTGCCGCTACTAATATCATAGAAGCGTTCCAATAAGTTAATTAGGGTTGTTTTTCCAGCACCTGTTGGGCCCACGATTGCGACCATTTCCCCAGGTTTAACATTTAAATTGAAATCTTTCATTAATAATTTCTCTGGTGAATAGCCAAAAGCAACATGTTCAAAAGAAACACGATAAGGACTATCTGTTTCCACTGGTACGCCAGAAGGTTCATCCACCATTTCTTCTTCATCTAATACTTCAAAGACACGTTCTGCCGAAGCCACCGTAGCTTGGATTGTATTCATTAAATTAGCGATTTGAGTAATCGGTTGTGAAAATTGATTGGTATATTGAAGAAATGCTTGGACATCCCCTAAATCCATCATACCATTCGCTACTTTTACGCCACCAAGGACTGCAACAAACACGTAGCCTAGATTTTTGATAAAGTTCATTAAAGGCATAATGATCGCTGAAATAAATTGTGCTTTGCGACCAGCATGATATAATTTTTCATTTTCTTTTTCAAATACTTCTTGATCACTTTCTTCGTGGGTGAAACTTTTTACTACTACGTGACCACCGTAGGTTTCTTCGACTTGGTTATTCAATAATCCTAAGCTTTTTTGTTGAGCCGCAAAATGTTTTTGCGAGCGAGGTGCCACAACCATCACAACAATTAAACTTAATGGCACTGTTGCTAAAGCAATTAGTGTTAACTGCCAGCTAATGGTCAGCATCATCCAAAGTACACCCACAAATGTCACGATACTGGTAATTAATTGGGTTAAGTTTTGTTGTAAAGTACTCGCAATATTATCCATGTCGTTAATTGCCCGTGACATAATGTCCCCATTACTATGAGTATCATAATAGGAAATTGGAACTTTGTTCATTTTCGCTTCTAATTCTTGACGTAATTCATAAACTGTTCGCTGTGAAACACGTGTCATAATTACTTGCTGCAAGAAATTAAAGACAGCAGAAATAAGGTACATGGCAATAACAATTAATAAAATTTGACCGATTTTGTCAAAATCAATTGGAAAAGAAGTTATTTTTAAGCCTTGTTTCATTTCAGCAGCGCCTTTCATGACGCCTTTAAAAATTTCAGTTGTTGCCTGTCCTAATACTTTTGGTGTTTGAATTTGGAAAACGACGGCTGCGATTGCTAATACTAAGACAGCAATAATTGACAGCATTCGTTTAGACATGTACCGAAATAAACGTTTCACTGTTTTCCAGAAATTTTTTGGTTTTGGCCCTTTTGCGCCAATGTTACGTCCTGGTCCCCCGCCCATTGGTCCGCCTTTTGGTCGACTACTCATGCAAGGTCCTCCTCTCTCAATTGAGAATGTACAATTTCTTGATACGTTTGGTTATTCGCTAATAACTCTTCATGCGTTCCTTTACCAACTAATTTCCCTTCGTCTAATACTAAAATTGTCGATGCTTCCATAACCGTACTTACACGTTGGGCTACTAAAACGACAATTGCATCCGTCATCTGCTCTTTTAAGGCTTTTCTTAAATTAGCATCTGTTTTGAAATCCAATGCAGAAAAGGAATCATCAAAAACATAGACATCTGCTGGTTTTACTAAAGCACGAGCAATAGCCAACCGCTGGCGTTGTCCGCCAGAAAAATTACCGCCGCCTTGTTCGACATGACTATCCAAACCTTCTGCCAATTCTGAAACAAACGCCTTTGCCTGCGCAATTTCTAAGGCTTGCCAAATTTCCTCATCGGTCGCATTTGGGGCGCCGTATTGCATATTTTCACGAATCGTTCCTGTAAATAAAACAGCCTTTTGCGGTACAAAGCCAATCATTTCTCGTAAATTATGCTGTGACGTTTCTTTAATGTTTTTACCATTTAGCAAAATTTTGCCAGATTCAACATCATAAAAACGTGGTAAAAGATTAACCAGCGTTGTTTTCCCAGAACCTGTCCCACCAATAATTGCGACCGTCTCCCCAGATTTTGCTGAAAAATCTATATCTTCCAGTGCTAAGTTTTCAGCATGCTGGTAACGATAATTAACATGTTCAAACGCCAATGTTGCTTTGTCGCCTTTTAGAGAGAGTAGTTCTGGATTGGGTACATCTTTGATTTCTGAATCAGTATTTAGCACCTCATTAATCCGATCAGCAGAAGCTTGCGCCCGCGGTACCATGACAAAAATCATGGATAGCATCATGAAACTCATCAGAATTTGCATGGCATAAGTCATAAAGGCGATTAAGTTCCCTACTTCTAGTTGCATTTCCGCAATATAATGACCGCCAAACCAGGTGATTGCAATATTGGTACCACTCATAATGAGTGTCATTAAAGGAATCATCAAAGCGACAATCGTATTCACTTTAATCGCCGTTTGTGTATAATCCTTATTGGCTTCATCAAAACGTTGTTCTTCATAGTTTGCTTTGCCAAAGGCCCGAATCACACGAACCCCTGTCAGTCCTTCACGAAAAACTAAATTTAAACGGTCTGTTTTCTTTTGCATGCTTTTAAATAACGGAACCGCTAAAAACATGATACCACCCACTAAAACAGCCATAATTGGTAAAACATATAGAAAAATTTTCGTTAATTGTGGGTCCTTGTTATACGCCATAAAACTTGCACCAATTAACGTTAAAGGTGCGTTAATCATTAAACGTAAAAACATTTGCATAACCATTTGAATCTGATTGACATCATTGGTTGTTCGTGTAATTAGCGAAGCTGTCCCAAATTTGTCAAATTCATTATTAGAAAAATTTTCAACTTTTCGATAAATATCAGTCCGTAATTTTTTACCTAAACTTTGTGATTCTTTGGTGGCAAAAAAGGTATTTCCAATAGAAGCGACAATGCTAATCAAAGAAAAGCCTAACATGACAACTCCTGTACTCCAAATATAGTTAATATCTCCTTTAGCGACACCGTCATTAATGATATTAGATGTTAATGTGGGCAGATATAAATCTGCGATAATTTGCACGATCATAAATAAAACCGCTGCAAAGACCGACCATAACGACATCCGTTTGACTAGTTTAATCAACTAACTTCTCCTCCTTTTTGCTACTTATAAGCGCCATTTTTCAACCAATTTAATTTCATTTTTAATTGTTTGACTGCTTCAGTTGAATCATAGGCAGTATTTTCTCTTTGTTGACGATACCCATCAACAATTGTTGAGAAAACGGCATGCATCGCCGTCTGCATGAACCATGTGAATTCTTTTGGTGTTTCAATGGTTAATTTCGAACGATCAATTATTTGATAAAGATGTTCTGCATAGGCAGCATGGCCTTTTCTTCCTCTATGCTTATGACAGTGCTGTTTCCTATTTTTTTCCTCTTCCCCAGTCGCTAAATTATCCGTCACCCGACGTGAAGCACGATAGTCCATGTTGACAAATAAATTCCGATAGAAAGAAGCATTCTCTCCAGTTAGCACTTCGACAATCATCTTGGAGAAATAGACATCCATGGCTTCGATTAAATCGCCATCTTCTGCAATAATTTGTTTCTCTAAATCTCGTTCACTATTTTTTCTTAATGTCGCAAAGTAATAAAAATACAAATCTTCTTTGTTCTCAAAATATTGATAAAAGCTACCGCGCGGAATTCCCGCTAATTTAACAATATTTGCAATTGACGCTTCTTGTAAAGAATGGCGTGAAAATTCAATTTGCGCAGCATCTAATAAGCGTTGTTGCTTTTCTTCTGGCAAATGAAAAAACGTATTCGTAGGCATATTTGTGTTCCTCCCTTTTATGACACATTGTCATATGACACCATGTCATTATAGCACTCTCTATTCAGAATGCAAGTTTTTTACAAAAAAAATCAAGCACCTAGCAAGACAAAATTGATGTTAGATTCTGTCTCACCAGTTGCTTGATTAATAATAGTGTTTGATGCATTCTTGTAACAAGCCAGCGACCTCTTTTATAGGTCCATTGGCATCTATTCGTTGATAATTAGGATATTGTTCCAATTGGTTTTTGATAAGAATTTCTTGATCATAAAGGTTTAAACGTTCTTCAATAATTTTAGGATCAGATTCTCGTTGTTTTAAACGTTGATAAATATTTTCTTTTGAAACGTCAAAAAAAACTGGAATGACGGACTCGCCGAAACGCTCAAAGACCGCTTGAAAGCCTGGAAAAGTTAACGCATTATAGGCTGGATGCTCTTTCGTTGTTTCAACGATGGCAGCTACACCGACACCGTAATAGTTTCCATGGTAAAAATCATACTCCACTAACTGATTGGTTTCAATCAAGGCTTGAAAACTTGCTTTTGTTTCAAAATAGTAATCCACGCCATCCACTTCATCCAATCGTTTTTTCCTCGTAGTATGCGAGATAACTTTATAGTTTTTCGGAAAAACCTTACTTGTAATTGCGGTCTTGCCAGAACCACTAGGACCCATAATAACAAAAAATGGATGTTGTAATTGCTTAATCATTAGAAACGCTCCTCTCAGTTGTTTCTATTATAACGTATTGTGCACTATTTTGAAAAATTGACAAAAAAGAGCTTGGGCCAAAAATCACTTTGGATTTTTGGCCCAAGCTTAAAAATTAATAAACGGCGGGAACAGAAGCAACAACCTGCTACGCTTATCTTGTTTTGTTTAATTACAATAACTAGTCTAAGTTTTGTCCATTAGTTTCGATAACTTGTTTGTACCAATTAAACGATTTTTTTTCATAACGGTTTTTAGTACCATTTCCTTCATCGTCTAAATCAACGTAAATAAACCCATACCGTTTACTCATTTCACCTGTGGAAGCACTGACTAAATCGATACAGCCCCACGGCGTATAGCCCATTAAATCGACGCCGTCTGCAACTGCTTCTGCCATTGCTTCAATATGACGACGTAAATAATCAATCCGATAGTCGTCTGCCACATAGAAATTTTCGTCTACTTTATCAATTGCACCTAAGCCGTTTTCCACAATAAATAAAGGTTTTTGATAACGATTATATAATTCATTTAGGGCAATTCGTAAGCCTTCGGGATCAATTTGCCAACCCCATTCACTTGCTTCTAAGAAGGGATTTTTAACGCCGCCTAAAAGATTCCCATTTGCTGTATCGTTGGTAGTGCCAGTAACATCGACAGCAGTCGACATATAATAACTAAAGCCAATGTAATCCACTGGGTATTCTTTTAATAATTCTAAATCTCCTTCTTCAATAACTAAGTCTTTCACAGCATATTTTTGATACATGCGTTCTGCGTATGCTGGATATTCACCACGAACTTGAACATCTGTACAATAATAATTAAACTCTTGGTTTTCAATCATTGTAGCAACTTGATTGACTGGATTCGAATCAATGCCATACGTTGTTGCATAAATAATCATACATCCAATTTGTAATTCTGGATTTAATTCATGGCCAATTTTTACAGCTTTACTACTTGCAACAAATTGATTATGCCAGGCTTGGAAAATGTTTTGATAATCATTGGCTCCATTGCTTTTTACCAATCCTTGACTAAGTGCTGGGAAATGAAAAGCTGAATTAATTTCATTGAATGTCATCCAATAGTTAACTTTTTGGTGGTAACGTGTTAAAACAGTTTCCGCAAAACGTTCATAAAAGTCAACTAATTGACGATTTTTCCACCCGCCGTATTCTTTCGCTAAATGCAGTGGCATTTCATAATGAGAAATCGTAATTACTGGTTCAATGTTATAGCTTAAACATTCATCGATAACCGCATCATAAAATTTCAAGCCGGCTTCATTCGGTTGTGTTTCATCTCCTTGTGGAAAAATACGCGACCACGCAATTGAAAATCGATAACATTTAAAGCCCATTTTAGCAAACAACGCAATGTCCTCTTTAAAGCGATCATAGTGATCAATTCCTGTATGATTAGGGTAGCGATATTTCGTTTCGTCAATCGTCCAATCAAACGCTTCATCTCCTAAAATAGCGAAACGTTGTTTTCCTCCAGGCATCGCATCTGCCACAGATAACCCTTTACCATCGGCTAAGTAAGCCCCTTCTAATTGATTGGCTGCGGTTGCACCGCCCCATAAAAATCCTTTTGGAAATTTTGTCGTTGTTGTCATACTTGTTCCTCCTCCAATTGTCTTTTATTTAATAATGGCTAAAAAGTCTTCACCATGTAACACGTCTGTTTGGTTCATATCCAAAACATCTAAATAATCATTCGTATTCGTTACCACAATCGGTGTAACTACTGGATAACCAGCTTCTTTAATGGCAGCAATATCAAAAGTAACCAGCAAATCTCCTTTTTTAACAGAATCACCTTGTTTCACTGATAATTCAAAGCCTTTACCATCTAATTCGACCGTATCCATGCCAATATGCATTAATAATTCAACGCCCTCTGTTGTCGTCAAGCCAACAGCATGTCCTGTCGGAAATAATGTGGTGATTTCACCATCTGCGGGTGCATACAGTTTGCCTTCAGTCGGATCAATTGCAACACCTTTTCCTAAAGCACCTGACGCAAAAACAGGATCTTGTACTTTTTCTAGCGGTAAAATTTCACCTTGAAGTGGACTTGCTAAAATAATTTTGTCTTCTTGATTCGTTTTTACAGGTGCCACCATCTTATCAGTTTCTGTTTTTTCAGTTGCTGTTTCTGGATTAGGTTGATCTTCAAAGCGTAAGACAAACGTTAAGACAAACGCAATGATAAAGGCAATTCCGGCACCAATCGCACCAGTAATCATCGGTGCAGTATCTTTTGTCTCTGCAGGAATAAACCCAGGTAAACTCAACATACTAACCAAGCCAAACGTAAAGTTTTTCACGTGATTCATAGCCACAAATGCACCACCGATACCGCCACCAATACAAGCTGCAATAAATGGTTTTTTCAATGGTAAAGTCACGCCATATACAGTTGGTTCAGTAATTCCAAAAATAGTCGTAATACTTGAAGACAAAGCCAAACCTTTTAATTTCACATTTTTTGTTAGGAAAAAGACAGCTAAAGCCGCCCCGCCTTGTGCAATAACGGCTGGTAATAACATTGGTACCATCGTATCGCCACCTTGTGTTAAGTTTAACATCATAATTGGTACAAAGCCCCAATGCATACCAAACATTACCAAGACTTGCCACAACGAACCCATTAATAACCCTGCGATAATTGGACTAAAAGCGTAAATTGCGTTGTATCCTTGTCCCAACCAATCGCCGATGACCGTCCCGATAGGACCAATAGCTAAGAAGGTAACAGGTGCCATAATAAGGAAAACAGCTAACGGAACGCAGATAATTTGTAGAAAACTCGGAATTACTTTTTTGAAGAAACGTTCCACATAACTTTGTGCAAAAACAGCCAAAATAATT
The DNA here is from genome assembly GCF_051715085.1 of Enterococcus sp. AZ050. Taxonomy (NCBI): domain Bacteria; kingdom Bacillati; phylum Bacillota; class Bacilli; order Lactobacillales; family Enterococcaceae; genus Enterococcus; species Enterococcus sp. AZ050. The sequence continues at coordinate 1,110,301 of NZ_JBIOTC010000001.1, forward strand.
GGTAAAACCGAAGAAGTATAGCCACTTGGCCCAATAATCACTGGAAGACCAGCAAAGCTAATTGTTTTGCCTGCTAAAGCAGTAATGCTGGGATGAACTAAGGCCATCGCCAAAGCAACCGCTAAAAAGGGATTAGTATTGAATTTTTTAGCAGCCGTAAACGCTAACATAATTGGTAAGAAAGTAAATAAGCCATCTGCAATCGAAAAGAGAACAAGATATACGCCTGAAGTGTCAGCTAACCAGCCCATAGTTACAGCTAATGTTAAGAAGCCTTTTAGAACCCCAGCGCCGGCCATTGCACCTAAAAACGGTGTAAAAATAGAAGAAATAATATCAATTAAACGGTTAAAGATATTTCCGCCACTTTCTTTTTCTCTATTATCAGAATCATTACCTAGTCCACTGTTGGCCATCAAATCCTTATAGACATCACTAACGTGACTGCCAATAACCACTTGATATTGTCCTGCACTTTGAACTACCTGAATAACATCTGGGTCAGCATTCAATGCAGCTGTATCTGCTTTATTCTCATCTTTTAATTTAAAACGTAAGCGTGTAGCACAGTGAACAACACTATTAACGTTGCCTTCGCCCCCAACAGCTTTTAACACACGTGCTGCAATTTCTTGATTTTTACTCATCTCTAGATCCTCATTTCCATTAATTTTTAATATCAAAAAAACCTACATTGAAAAAGAGCCAGATCCTTCTCTTCACAGCTGCGCAGTCTGCGAAAATCGTTATCGGTTTTTTCAATCTAGGTTTTGCCTGCATTATCAGTAACAATCCGCGATTATTGGTTGTTATGCTTTTTTATCATTGACCACTCTTTGGATATGAATGGTTAAATAAATCATTTCCGCTTGATCAATTGGTCGATCATAGCTTTTTAATAAATACTCATTAATACGTTGGACTGCTTGAAACGCCCTAGGATACTTTCCTTGGACCAAAGCAAAAAGAAATTCGTCCTCCTCATCATGCGCTTCTTGTTTTAAATAACGTTGCGCAAAATATTGAAGATGTGTAACAATTCGTTGATAGTTCAATGAATCTTCATCAAACACCTGTCCAAAGTAGCGACTAATAATCGTTAAAATATCACGAACCATCTTGGTTGCTTCCATGGTAACTTCCATATTGCCATTTCCTTGTTCAGCATTCACAATATGAAAAGCAATGAAGCCCGCTTCATTTTCTGAAAATTGAACCCCTAGCTTTTCAGCAATAATCGCTAATGCTTGCTTTGCGATTTCAAATTCTTTAGGATAAAATTTGCGTGTTTCGAATACAAGAGGATTCGGAATATCAATTCCTTCTTTGGCTCGAAGTAACGCATAGTGAATATGATCCGTTAAAGTTAAATAAATATTTGATGAAAGCTCAATCGCTAGCGTTGTTTCTGCTAAATCAACGATTTGTTTGACGACTTCTACTTCTTTGGTGGGGACGTCTTCAAACAGCTGCTGGAATTGCCCTGCCATAGCGGAGTCCTTTAACACGAATTCCTTTTCAACATAATCCGGATTGATCGTGTCTCCAATCTTCTTTTGAAAGGCTAAGCCGCGTCCCATATAAACAATTTCTTCGCCTTGCTCATTTCTTGAAAGCACGACATTATTATTTAAAACTTTTTCAATCCTCATGATGAATGCAACCTCACTTTTTTATAAAAAAAGCCCAGAATCCCTCCACTGATTGTGTTAATGGAAGACTCTGGTTTTGCCTGCAAAGCAGTAACAATCCTTATTTACAAAGTAATAATAGCATGCTTTTTTTTAATATGCAAGCCTTTCCAAAAAAATATTTTTATTTATTTTTTACTCTGTTGATCCATTTTAAAAAAAAGTTTACTAAAAGTAAAAAAAAGACTTGCTTTCTCTTACTTTTTATTAGTAAAATAGAGATGTTGAATTTTTAAACTATTTATTTTAAGGAGATTACACAATGTCAAAATTATTAGTTGTTAAAGCACATCCATTAACAAAAGAAGAATCACGCTCAGTTCGTGCGTTAGAAACATTTTTAGCTTCATACCGTGAAACAAATCCATCAGACGAAATCGAAATTTTAGATGTTTATGCACCAGAAACAAACATGCCGGAAATCGATGAAGAATTATTATCTGCTTGGGGTGCACTTCGCGCTGGCGCAGCATTTGAAACATTAAGCGAAAACCAACAACAAAAAGTGGCTCGTTTTAATGAATTAACTGATCAATTTTTATCTGCCGACAAAGTAGTAATTGCTAATCCAATGTGGAACTTAAACGTACCGACACGCTTAAAAGCTTGGGTAGATACAATCAACGTTGCTGGAAAAACATTCCAATATACTGCAGAAGGACCAAAACCTCTAACAAGTGGTAAAAAAGCCTTACACATCCAATCAAATGGCGGCTTCTACGAAGGAAAAGATTTTGCTTCTCAATACATTAAAGCGATTCTAAACTTTATTGGTGTTGATCAAGTCGACGGATTATTCATCGAAGGAATCGATCATTTCCCTGATCGTGCGGAAGAACTTTTAAATACTGCCATGACCAAAGCAACTGAATACGGTAAAACATTCTAAATTTTCCGAGTGATTTACAGCAAAAAGAGACAAGCAGTTCGTTCACTGCTTGTCTCTTTTGTTACGTAGATTCTTGTTGATCTGGCTTATCTTCATCATACAAACCAGAAACAATTTGGTACCACTCAAAAATGTGTGTAATTATCACCTTAGCTGCGGCATAAACAGGAATTCCTAAAATCACCCCGACAATCCCAAATAGTTTACCAGACGTTAATAAAACAACCAAAATGGTGACTGGATGAATGGATAACTGACTGCCTAGGACAAGTGGTGAAATAAACCGACCTTCGACCGTTTGCTCAATGGCAAAAACAATCAAGACTTTAATTAACAAAGCTGGCCCACTGACAATTCCTAAAAAGACTGCTGGAATCATGGCTAAAAATGACCCTAAATAAGGGATTAAATTTAAAAAGCCTGCTGCAATACCTAAAGTGACTGCATAATCTAAGCCAATGACAGAAAAACCAATCATAAACATAATTGCCACTGCGAAAGCGACAGTTAATTGTCCTCTAATATAAGAAGAGACTTGATCATTGACTTCTGCAAGAACTTTTAAGGTTGGTTTACGCATCTTCACTGGTAAAAACTTCATTAAATATGGCGCTAAGTTTTTGCCATCTTTCAGTAAATAAAATAGAATAAACGGCATCGTAATGATGGCGACAAAGATCGTAGCCACCGCCCCAAAGAAATTACCAATTCCTTGTACTGTGAACGTTGAGACGTTTTTAATGATGGTACCTAACGAACTGACAACTTTATCGCCTGCCGCTTCAAGTTGTTCTCTAAATTGCGCGAAAAGTGGATCACTTAATATTTCCTGCGATTTTTGATCAATTGTATCAATATATTGAGGAAAATGATTTACAAAGCTGACAGATTGCTCACGAATTTTAGGAACGATTACAATACCACCCCAAATGAGTAGTGCCACAATTAAAATAAATAGGCCGATAATACTCCAGACACGTGAGATTTGTTTTTTCTCTAAATAATCGACAATCGGATTTAATAAATAATATAAAATCCCCGCCATAATTACTGGTAAGCCGACAACGCCGAAAAACTGCCAGACGGGCTTAAATAAATAAGAAACTTTCGTAAAAGTTAGAATAATTAACAGCACCAATAAGACAATCAGTAAGGCTGTTACTACTTGATTATTTAAAAACCAACGCCAAAACCAAGACAGGCGTTTATCAGTCGTTTGTTTTTTATCCATTGATTCACGCTCCATTTACTAAGTAATCAATTGTTGTTCCAATCGTTATCTTTGGTAACTGATGGGGCGTTAAATAAACACCATTTCGGATAACATCATCCTCATCGGTTGGTGCATCAGCAAAGATTAAAGTGCTGTGAGCGATACTTTGCAAGTTACTATTGGCAAAAGAACCCACTTTTGTGATTGTATAGTTTGTATCGCCAATTTTCAGATGATCTCCTTCTGCCAAGGTAACTTGGTCTTTTTCTGGGAATGATTGAATAACTGCATGTTGCTTCAAGGTATCGGTAGCAGTTTCTCCAAAAAGAATAATCATTTTTTCTGAATCATCGATTGCATGTTTGCCTATTTCTGTTACGGTTGCTTGCATCTTCCATCCCACTCCTTCATTATCTTACTTCTATTATTATAGCATAGAATAAAATAGATATTCAGGAAAAAGAAAAGGCGATGAACAATCGTCAATTGACTTTTGTTCACCGCCTTAAAATAAGTTTTTATTTAAAGAAGTTCATAATATGAGTCCAAATTTTTTCATCAAAGACATCCATCGGATTCCCATTTCCAATCAAACCATAACCAATCATTGTTCCCACAACAAATAAGATAATGACTAACGAAATGACCACTAGAATTTTCAATAATGTTACTAAAATATAACGAAATGAACTCATACGTTTGACTCCTTTAGATTACTGTCGTTGCTTGTTTTTCTTCAATTTTTTCATCATTGACGCGTTCAACGTTCGCGCCTAATTTTTGAAGTTTTTTATGGAACTCATAATAGCCACGATCTAAATATTTCAAATTAGAGACACGTGTAATGCCATTTGCACGTAACCCTACTAAAATCAATGCGGCAGCTGCCCGTAAATCAGTGGCTTCCACTGCTGCTCCTTGTAACTCGTTGCCACCATTAATAACGGCAATATTGCCGTCAATTTTTAAGTCAGCATTCATTCGACGCATTTCCTCTAAGTGTTGGTAACGATTTTCAAAGACTGTTTCTGTCACGATGCTTGTTCCTTCAGCAAACATTTGGATCGCTGTCATTTGCGCTTGCATGTCTGTTGGGAAACCAGGATGCGGCATTGTCTTAACATCTGTTGGTTTTAGATGTTTTGGTCCAATTACACGGATGCCGTTTTCTTCTTCTTCAATGATTGCACCCATTTCAGTTAATTTAGAAATTAGCGGACGATTATGTTCAGAAATTGCTTCTTCAATTAAAACATTGCCCTCAGTCATTGCTGCAGCTACCATGAACGTACCTGCTTCAATTCGATCTTGAACGATTGAATGCTCTACGGCATGTAATTTATCGACGCCTTCGATACGCATCGTTTCTGTTCCAGCACCGATAACATTGGCGCCCATTTTGTTTAAAATGTTTGCTAAGTCAACGATTTCAGGTTCACGAGCAACGTTTTCAATGATAGTTGTTCCTTTCGCACGAACAGCAGCCATCATAATGTTTTGCGTAGCGCCGACACTTGGGAAGTCTAAGTAAATAGTGTTACCGATTAGTTCATCCGCAATTGCTTCAATATAACCATTTTTTTGGATGATTTTTGCACCTAATGCTTGGAAGCCTTTTAAGTGTAAATCAATTGGTCGTTTGCCAATGGCACAGCCACCTGGCATTGCCACTTTGGCATGACCATTACGAGCCAATAAAGGTCCCATTACAACGATAGAAGCACGCATTTTACTAACGTACTCATAGTTTGCTTCGATCCCTAAAGGTTGTGTTGCGTCTATTGTTACTTCATTCGCGTCTTCATCAAAATCAATGGCTACATTCAAATGCTTAATTACTTGATTCATTGTAAATACATCAGATAAAATTGGTACATTTTTTAAAGTAGTAACGCCTTCTTCAGCTAAAAGAGTAGCTGCTAAAATTGGTAAAACAGCGTTTTTGGCGCCTTCAATTTTTACAGTTCCTTCTAATTTTGTATTACCACCATGAACAATAATTTGTTCCATTTTGTTCCCCCCAAAAAAATGAGAATAGGTATTCCTATTCAAAATCTTTACTATTATACCATTATTCAACTAAAAATTGTACCTTTTTTTATTTTTCAATTTTTAAGGAAAATACACAATGAAAAGATTTCGACAAAGCGCAATCAATTCTAAAGCAAACGAGCTAACTGTGTATCCGATAGCGATGGCGAAAAATACCATCAACATTCTAATTTGCGGTGTAAATTGGGTTTTGAAAAATTGCTCAATACGCAATGATTGCAACGCCCAAAAACTTATGTAAATGAACATAAGATGACTAACGATTCGAACAATAGCATCTACTCCATAGTATTGCATAAGGAGCCTCCTTTTTTCTAACGTAGGAACATTTTATCACAAAATAATAAAAACCGATAATTAATCCACTTGAAATGCCAAAATTTGACACTATTTATTAAAAAATACGAAGAAATAGAGTTTAAGGCAACTGACTCAATAGCAAGCGCCTTAAACTCTACAAAAGTGACTGAATCCTTCAGCCTTTTTTACCCATGTTTCGATACGTTGATCCGGTTGATTGCACGATGCAAAGCAACAGTCGCACGACGTAGTTGATCGCGGTCGTCTTTTGCTTTGGCTTCTTCAATTAAACGTTCTGCTCGTTGTTTTGCTCGTTCAGCACGAGGTACATCGATATCTCGTTCACGTTCAGCACTATCGGCAATAATAGAAACGACATTATCACGGACTTCCATGATACCACCATTTACAGCTACCCAGTCAACATGTGTATCTGAATCGGTCCGTTTGATGCGGACTTCATCAATCGCTAGCGGAACGATGATTGGCGCATGTTTTGGTAAAATACCAATTTCACCATCTGTTGTTTTCGCCACAACGATTTTTGCATGGTGGTCATAAACTAGACCATTAGGCGTTACTACATTCACAGTAAGACTATCCATTGTGTTTGCCGCCTTTCTAGTAGTTTAATTGTTTCGCTTTTTCGATGGCATCTTCAATTTTACCGACACTACGGAAGGCTTCTTCTGGCAGATTATCATGTTTACCTTCAAGAATTTCTTTAAAGCCACGAACTGTTTCCGCAACTGGTACATAAGAACCAGGTTGACCTGTAAATTGTTCAGCAACGTTAAAGTTTTGAGATAAGAAGAATTGAACACGGCGTGCGCGACCAACAAGTACTTTTTCGTCATCTGATAATTCGTCCATCCCTAAAATAGCGATGATATCTTGTAATTCACGGTAACGTTGTAAAATATGTTGCACTTCGGTAGCCACTTCGTAGTGTTCTTCTCCAACAATTTCAGGAGCCAAGGCACTAGAAGATGAAGCTAACGGATCTACCGCTGGATAAATCCCTTGTTCGGTTAATTTACGTTCCAAGTTAGTTGTTGCATCCAAATGGGCAAACGCTGTTGCTGGCGCTGGATCGGTATAGTCATCGGCTGGAACATAGATTGCTTGAATAGAGGTAATTGATCCTTTTTTCGTTGAAGTAATCCGTTCTTGTAATTGTCCCATTTCAGTCGCTAAGGTTGGTTGGTAACCAACGGCTGACGGCATCCGACCTAAAAGGGCAGAAACTTCTGAACCGGCTTGAGTGAAACGGAAAATGTTATCAATAAATAATAGCACGTCTTGTCCTTCCACATCACGGAAATATTCAGCAATCGTTAACCCAGTTAAGGCCACACGCATCCGTGCACCTGGTGGTTCGTTCATTTGACCAAAAACCATGGCTGTTTTTTCAATAACGCCTGAATCTTTCATTTCATAGTACAGGTCGTTCCCTTCACGTGTCCGTTCACCAACACCAGTAAAGACGGAAATCCCTCCATGTTCTTGGGCAATATTATGAATTAATTCTTGAATTAAGACGGTTTTACCAACACCGGCACCACCGAAAAGTCCGACTTTACCACCTTTTAGATAAGGCGCTAATAAGTCAATAACTTTAATCCCTGTTTCTAAAATTTCATTACTGGTACTTAATTCATCAAATGCTGGCGCTTTTTTATGAATCCCACTACGTTCAGCATCTGCAGGGAATGGCGCTTCTAAGTCAATTGTGTCTCCTAAAACGTTAAACACACGACCCAATGTATCTTTACCAACAGGAACTGAAATTGATTTTCCTGTATCGATAACTTCCATTCCACGTTGTAAACCATCTGTCGATTCCATGGCGATAGAACGAATCACTCCATCACCTAGTTCTAAAGCGACTTCAAGTACTACTTTTTGTTTTGCTTCGCCATTTTTATAAACGACTAAAGCGTTGTTAATATCGGGTAAGGATTGATCTAATGAAAATTCCACGTCAACAACGGGACCGATTACTTGAACAATCTTTCCTGAACTCATAATTTCTTTCCTCCAGTCTTCATAAAGTCACACGCTTTGAACGTTTTTATAAACGTTCAAACGTAAGACTAGATTATTCTAGTGCAGCTGCACCAGCAACAATTTCTGTAATTTCTTGGGTAATCGCCCCTTGACGAGCACGGTTATAAGAAATTGTTAAATCGCTAATAATATTTTGCGCATTGTCAGTGGCTGTTTTCATGGCGGTCATCCCAGCAGCATGTTCTGCTGTTTTCGCATCAATGATCGCCCCATAAATTAAGCTTTCTGCATATTGTGGTAATAATTGATCCAAGATTGCTTCAGGTGAAGGCTCTAAAAGATATTCTTGTTCGTAAGAGGTCGCCTCTGATGGATCTAAATCAGTAATTGGCAACATTTTTTCCACACGAAACTGACTCGTTAGTGAGTTAACGTGGTGATTATAACAAACATACAATTCATCAAACACTTCGTTTTGGTACATAGTCGTTGCCGTTGTCACAATCTTACGGACTTCTTCAAACGTTGGTTGATCCGTTAAGCCTCTTAGCTCATAGGAAACATCGATTCCGCGTGCTTTAAAGAAATCCGCCCCTGTACCACCAATGGCGATTAAGGCATATTCTTTATTAGAATCGTGGTCTTCTTGAATCATACTCATGGTTTGTTTTAAGATTGAGCTATTGTAGCCACCAACTAACCCTTTGTCAGAAGTGATAACGATATAGCCTGTTTTTTTGACAGGTCGTTGTGCTAACATCACATGATAGTTCCCTTCACTAAGAGAAGATTGCTCTGTTTCACGTAATTCACTTAACTGAGCAGCTACTAAATGCGTAACGACACTACGAATTTTTGAAGAATATTCTTGAAAGCTTTTAGAGGCGCCTTCTGACTTGGTCAATTTGGCTGCAGAAACCATTTGCATCGCTTTGGTAATTTGGCTTGTCTTTTTTGTTGATGCAATGCGTTGTTTGATTTCATTTAATGAAGCACCCAATGTTGCTCACCTCTCTTATGCGTTATCGATTTTTTCTAAAGCTTCTTTGGCTGAATCTCCGCTGTTGTTTGCCGCTGCAAACATTTCAGAAAACTCTGTAATCGCTGCATCTAATGCATCAGTATCTGGTAAGTCTTTCGTTGTACGAATGGTTTCCAATAAGTCTGCATGTTTGCCATCAAAATAATCGAATAAATCTTGTTCAAAGTGTAAAATTTTATCTACGCTCACGCTATCTAAAAAGCCGTGTGTTAACGCATATAAAATTAAGACTTGTTTTTCTACAGGCAGTGGCGCATGTAGTTTTTGTTTTAAAATTTCTACCGTACGACGACCACGGTTTAATTTAGCTTGTGTTGCCGCATCTAAATCAGAGCCAAATTGTGTAAAGGCTTCTAACTCACGGTAACTAGCTAAGTCTAAACGAAGCGTTCCGGCAACTTTTTTCATTGCTTTGATTTGCGCTGATCCTCCGACCCGAGAAACAGATAACCCAGCATCAACGGCTGGACGAGTGCCTGCATAGAACAGGTCGCTTTCTAAGAAAATTTGTCCATCAGTGATTGAAATAACGTTTGTTGGAATATAAGCAGAAATATCGCCTGCTTGTGTTTCAACGAATGGTAAGGCTGTCATTGAACCGCCACCTAATTCATCACTTAATTTAGCTGCACGTTCTAATAAACGTGAGTGTAAATAGAAGACATCCCCTGGATAAGCTTCACGACCTGGTGGACGGCGTAATAGTAGAGAAAGTTCACGATAAGCCACGGCTTGTTTTGATAAGTCATCAAAAATAATTAAGACATGTTTGCCGTTATACATGAATTCTTCACCCATTGCAGTTCCTGCATATGGTGCAATGTAAAGTAATGGTGCTGGTTGTGAAGCCCCTGCAGTCACAACGATTGTATAATCTAAGGCACCAAATTTACGAAGTGTTTCTACTTGGTTACGAACAGTAGATTCTTTTTGACCAATCGCTACATAAATACAAATTACATCTTGTCCTTTTTGGTTAATAATTGTATCAATTGCAATCGATGTTTTCCCTGTTTTACGGTCTCCAATAACCAATTCCCGTTGTCCACGACCAATTGGTACGAGGGCATCAATGGCTTTTAAGCCAGTTTGCATTGGTTCAGCAACAGATTGACGTTGCATAACACCGGGAGCTGTTGCTTCCACAGGACGTGTTTTGTCTGTTTTAATTTCGCCTAAACCATCTAATGGTTGACCTAATGGATTAACAACACGGCCAATCAAAGCTTCCCCAACGGGTACTTCCATGATTTTGCCTGTGCGTTGTACTTTATCTCCTTCACGAATGGTTTCAAAATCGCCAAGGATAATAATCCCTACATCATTTGTTTCTAAGTTTTGTGCCATTCCGTATGAACCGTTTGAAAACTCAACAAGTTCTCCACTCATGGCATTTTCTAAACCGTGGGCGCGGGCAATTCCGTCACCGACGTAAGTGACTGTTCCAACTTCTTCAACAGCAAGCTGTTGTTGATAGTTTTCGATTTGTTCTTTAATCAAGGCACTGATTTCTTCTGCTTTGATAGCCATTCAATTCACCTCTTTGTAGTCCTAAAGATTATTTTAATAACTTCTGCTGCATATGTTCTAATTGTTTGCGGATGCTGCCATCGATTACTTGATGGTTTGCTTCAATAACCACTCCGCCAACAATTGACGGGTCAATTAAATTGACTAAATGCGCTTGTTCATACCCTAATAATTGGGCAGCTTTTTCTTCCATTGCTTGATGTTGTTCTTTTGATAAAGGAATGGCTGTTGTCACTGAACCCAAAATTAGTCCTTGGTGCTCATCATAACGTCGTTCATATTCATCAATCATCAAGAGCAGATCATACATGCGACGATATTCGTAAACCACTCGCAAAAAGTTTTGCATCATTTCACTAAAACCTGTTACTAGTTTTTCCATGATGCTGTCTTTTTCATAAGGTTCTAAGCGATCATCACTTAAAATATCGCCAATACCAGGTACTTGGTGATAGACTTCGCGAAGCGTCAATAATTCTTGATAAATTGCTTCAGCTTGGTTCTTTTCAACTGCCAACTCAAACAAAGCCTTGCCGTAGCGTTTACCAACTGTATATTTATCTAGTTTCATTTGCTTTACCTAAACTTTCAATATAAGAATCAATCAATGCTTCATGTGCATCTGGTGTTAATTCTTTATTTAAAATTTTGGCTGCAATTTGAAGAGAAAGATCTGCCACTTCATTTTTTACTGAAGACAATGCTTCTTCACGTTCTTGAGAAATATCTGTCCGAGCTTTTTCGCGTAAGCGAGTAACTTCCGCAGTTGTTTCTTTTAATGTTTTTTGGCGAGTCTGTTCTCCACTTTCTTTCGCGTTTTTAATAATTTCAGCTGCTTCTGATCTGGAAGAAAGTAATTGTTGTTGACGTTCTTTTTCCATTTTCGCTGCTGCTACGCGAGATTGTTCTGCAGAGTCTAAATCGTTGGCAATTTTTTCTTCACGTTGTGTCAAAATATCTACGATTGCTCCCCATGCATATTTCTTTAATAAGAGCATCAAGATTAAAAATGCACCACTGACAACAATCATCGTGCCTAGTGTGGTACTAGGAGCCGTTTCACCGACTACCAATGTAGTAAGTAGCATGAAGTCTCAACTTCCTTTCCTGCAAAAATCGATTTAGCTTCTTCAACTGCTTTATCACCAGCTATTGAAAAGGCTAAAGATAGAAGAAAGCAGTGACGGTCCCAATAATAATCAGCGTCCTGCCTCCATTTTATTGCTTATCTGAATAAAAGTAATAAAGAAACAACGACACCTAAAATTGGCACAGCTTCGATTAAAGCGACCCCGATAAACATTGTTGTTCTTAATTGACCAGACATTTCTGGTTGACGAGTCATTGACTCGATTGTTTTTGAAATAACTTGTCCGTTACCGATAGCGGCTCCGATAGCTGAACCGAAAATTGCAATTGCTGCTGCGATAAAATTTAATCCTTCCATTGTGTAAAATCCTCCTAAAAGATAATTTTTGTCCTTCGTATTTCTTGATTATTCTTCTGTTTCAATTTTGTGTGACATATAAACCATTGAAAGTGTCACAAAGATAAACGCTTGGATACATCCAATAAAGATTGAGAATGCTACCCAAATCATTTCTAGCGGAATTGCTAGTGGGATAACCCATAATCCGACGCTTGCTACGGTTCCAGCAATTAAGCCCAATAGAACTTCGCCGGCAAAAATGTTTCCGTACAAACGCAAGCCTAATGTTAATAGATTCGTGAATTCTTCCATTAATTTTACCGGTAGTAAGAAACCAACGGGTCTTAAATAACTATTAACTAGATAGCCTTTAAAACCAAAGCGTTTCATACCAAAGAAGTGTGTTAAGACAATCATCATCATCGCTAACGTTAAGGTTACGATTGGATCGGCGGTTGGACTTTTCCAAACGCTGAGATCGTCGCCCACAACGATTTTTGTAACGAGACCCAAGATGTTTGAAACAAGCACAAACATGAACAGGGTAAACGCCATTAAATGAAAATTGCTCACTTCTTTACGAGGTAAATTGTCTGTAATGATTCCACGAATAAAATCCACTAACCATTCGATGACCGTTTGTTTGCCTTTAGGTCGTAGCTTCATATTTCTCGTACAAGCATAGACAAAGGCGAAAACAATGATACACGTCAACAGCACCATCAAAACAATGGTTCCATCAAACCAAATTGGTCCGATATTGAAGAGTAATTTCTTCTCTTCCAAATCAATTCACCTCTTTTCCAACAATCTTTCAGAAGTTTCATCCTACTCCTGAGTGATAATCCCTGGCAAAGCTATCGTACCACCACTTGTTGATAATTTACAAATAGTTTACTTTTAAAATTTCATGTGTTGAAAATTGGTTGGAAAACCTTTTCCATAAACCAATCTAATGCAGGGTGGTACTGCTTTCCGAAGCGATTAAAAAATGAATCATTTACATTCATTTACTCAACACTTACCAGATTTTACACCTAATCCGAAGAAAGGCAAGCAAATATGCGAAAAAGAATAAATTTACATTTTTAACGTCGGTTATTTTTTAATGTTCGGCTGATTTGTCGGTCAACTTCCTTACGTTTCAAGTCTTCACGCTTGTCGTACTGCTTTTTCCCTTTAGCTAAACCAATCAAAACTTTGGCATAGCCGTCTTTAATATAGACCTTCAAAGGTACTAATGTGATACCTGTATTTTTGGTTTCGCCGATTAACTTATTAATTTGTTTTTTGTGTAATAATAATTTTCTGGTACGTAATGGGTCATGATTAAAAATATTGCCCTGTTCATATGGACTAATATGAACATTATACAAAAAGGCTTCTCCGTTTCGAATTCGTGCAAAACCATCTTTTAAATTGATACGACCATTTCGAATAGATTTGATTTCTGTTCCTTGTAAAACAAGCCCAGCTTCAACCGTATCGATAATTGAATAATCATGTCTAGCTTTGCGGTTTTGTGCGATTAATTTTCCTTCCCCTTTTGGCATAAGCGACCTCCTCTACTTCTTCTTTTTCCCTTTTTTATTTTTTTGTTTCATTGCTTCTTTATAAAAAGGTTGTTTTTTGCCTTTGCCTTTTTTCTTATTTTTCTTTTTCTTACCATCAAATGATTCATCTTTTTTATTTCTTCGTTGATTATTTGACCGAGTTGAAGAATTGGCTTTACCTTTTTTACGTCCTTTTGGTCCTTCGACTGGTGCGACTTCCTCAGCTGAAATCAATTCAAAATCAACTTCTCTTGTTTCTGGATCAGCTTTTTCAACACGGATTTGAACTTTCTGACCAATTTTCAAAGTCATTCCCGTCCGTTCACCAACTAACGCCATATGATTTTCAATAAAGTGGAAATAATCTTGTTTTAAGTTATTCACGTGAATTAAGCCTTCTATTGTATTAGGCAGTTCCACAAAGATACCAAATTTTGTGACAGAGCTGATGATCCCGTCATACGTTTCTCCCACTTTATCTACCATAAATTCGGCTTTCTTCATGGCATCCACTTCACGCTCTGCATCAACTGCGCGACGTTCCATACTTGAACTATGATTGGCAATTTCTGGTAATGCTTCGTTCCATTTTTCTTGATTTTTTTCAGATTGATCTTGGCTATAGCTACGAATCAAACGATGCACAATTAAATCTGGATAACGACGTATTGGTGAAGTGAAATGCGTATAATATTCAGCAGCCAACCCATAGTGTCCGTAGTTGTCTTCTGAGTATTTCGCTTGTTGCATACTTCTTAGCAACATCGTATTGATAACCACTTCTTCCGGCTTATTTTCAACTTGCTCTAAAACTTTTTGTAAATCTTTCGGTGAAATGTTTTCTTTTGTTCCTTTAACAAGAATGCCAAGTACTGCAGCAAAGTCAAAGAAACGTTGCATTTTTTCTTCTTTTGGTTGTTCATGAATCCGATAAATAAATGGCAGTTTTAAGTCATGATAATGACGTGCCACAGTTTCATTGGCTGCCAACATAAAGGATTCAATTAATCGTTCACCCACGCCACGCGTGCGTAAAAGAATATCTTGGGGATGACCATTTTCATCAACTAGGACTTTGGCTTCACGATCTTCAAAAGAAATCGCACCACGGCGCATACGCATCTCTTCTAATATATGGTGCAGCTCGCCCATCTCTTTAAACATGGGAACTAGCTCTTTGTAGCGTTCTAACGTTTCAGGTTTTTGCTCTTCTAAAATTTCATTGACTGCTGTATAGGTCATTCGCTCCGTTGTTTGGATTACACTTTGGAAAATTTCATGCGAAATAACTTCTCCTTCTGGTGTAATTTCCATCTCACAACTCATGGTTAAACGTGGAACATGTGGGTTAAGCGAACAAATCCCATTTGATAATCGCTGCGGAATCATTGGCACAACTCGGTCTGTCAAATAGACACTTGTGCCACGTTCATACGCTTCCATATCCAATTGACTTCCTTCAGTTACATAATAAGAAACATCTGCAATATGCACCCCTAAAAAGAAATTGCCATTTGCTAACTTTTGTACCGTTACTGCATCATCTAAATCTTTCGCATCTTCTCCATCAATCGTCACAATCAACTGATCACGTAAATCCCGACGACCGACTAAATCGCTTTCTGCAATAGTTTCTGGTACTTGGTCCGCTTCAGCCAAAACTTCATCAGGAAATGCTGTGGGAATTCCATGAGCCACCACGATTGATAAAATATCCATTCCTGGATCATTTTTATGACCAATCACTTGTTTGACTAGTCCTTCCATACTTGTTGGATATTCTTGATCTGGATAATAGGTAATTTCAGCAATGACAATGCTACCATCTACTGGCTTAATCCCTTCAGGTGCAATTGATACAGTATACTGATTCAATTTCTTATCTTTGGGAATCATGTAGCCATACAGTCCCATTTCTGCCATTTCTTCTTCACTATATGCCACAAATTCTCCGACAACTTGGCTCACTGCTCGCTCTTTAATTTCTTTGACTTTACCTTCTGCGCCGCGATCTGAAAAAGGATCAGCATGTTGGATCACGTCGATTAAAACCGTGTCCCCATCCATTGCAAAGTTCGTTGCCTCTTTAGGAATATAAACATCTGGTTCTTCAGGATCGATGGTCACGAAACCAAAGCCTCGTTCATTTGCACGAAACGTTCCTTCTATTAATAAGTCTTTCATTGGTAACAGGACTTTGCCTTTTTTGTTGAAACTAACTGACTTTTCTCGTTCCATTTGTGCAATGGTTTGCACTAAAATTTTAAAATCTGAACTTTTTTCTAAATTCAAGCCTTGTGCAATTTCTTCCATTGAAAAGCTTTTCTTTTTTTGGCTTTCCATGAAATGTAAAATTTGCTCTTTAATTGTTTGTTTTGTCATTATTTCTCCTCATTCCAAGGTAGTGTTGCTAAAAATTGCACCACATCTTGCTCTAATTGTTTGTGTTCTCCACTCACCGTAATGACATGTCCGCTGTTTGGGTACCATTGTAAGGTCACACGTGCTTGTGTTAGCGCTTGGGCCGTTTGATAGACGCCCATTGGCTCAATCATTTCATCTTTGCCAGCTTGCGCTAAGAAAAGAGGTGCGTGGATTTTGTTTAGTTTGTCAGCCGTCTGACTAGCAATCGTTTCAATCGCTCCTAATTGTTGTTTGACTCGTTGCTCAATCGATTGCAACCGGCTTTGTTGTTCCTCTGCAGGAACTTCTGCGATTTTCATCACATTTTCTGCGTATAATACAAAATTTTCTGGGACTTTATTTTCGACAGGGTAGATCGGTGAACAGAAAAATCCACCACCAATTAATCCTGTTAATTGTTCCGTTAATGCATGCATACTGAAAATCCCGCCCATTGATAAACCAAAAATAGCAATTTCTTGGTAACCTCTTTCTCTCAAAAAAGCGACTGCTTCTTGTGTATCTTGCCACCATTGTTCCGTTGTTTGATCTAAAATATCTTCAGGAACTAGCGTGCCATGTCCTGAAAAATTAGGCGAATAGACAGTATAATTTTCTTTTTCTAAACGTCTGCTTAACATCCGTACATCATTACTGCTGCCAGAATAAGCGTGTAATAAAAGGACCGCCCGTTTTCCTTTTTCTGAAAATAACGGCTTCGGTAAATTGATTTTTTTTGCCACTTCGCTCACCTCAGCTTCATTCTATCATATTCTCAAAAGAAAACCTTCCGAAATGATAAGTTTCAAAGACTTTTTCAGAAAGAAAAAGAACAGAAAAATAAGTGTCCGCACTCATCTCTCTGTTCTAAACTTGTCATTTTAAAAGATTACGTACTTATTTTGAAGATAAGAACGCCAAAACAAATAATAAAATCATCCAAATTGCGCCAAGAACTGCTGTTGAGCGTTGCATAACAGCTTCAAAACCGCGCGCTTTTTGCTTCCCAAATAATTTATCTGCACCGCCAGTGAAGGCACTTGCTGCACTGTTTTGTTTGCTTGGTTGCATCATAACAGTAATGACGATTAAAACCGATAAGATGATGACCAACGTTAAGATTAGATTATACATGCGTTAATTCTCCTTTTTATACAAATATGCGAAATTCATCTACTTTAATGTAGCATATTTTATCTGTAAACACCAGTGAAATTTAATGTCTTTCCCTATTTGTCTCTAATAGCAACAGCCGCAAGTAGGAATCAGATTTCTACTTGCGGCTGTTGCTAGTTTCTTCTTTATTTTCTCAATACGTCTCCGTATTCAGGTTTAGTATCAAATTCTTTTTTGGCAAATGGACATAGCGGAATAATTTTTTTATGCTCTTTTCTCGCTTTTTCAACACCGGCTAAAACAAGTTTTTCAGCTAATTTTTGTCCACGATAAGTTGGATCAACAAACGTATGATCAATAATCATCATGCTTTCGCCAGCATCTGACCAAGTCATTTCACCAATTTCTTGGTTTTCATCGTTATATAGAGCAAAACGATTGTTTTCTTCTTTAATTTGCATATTCGTTCCCTGCTTTCCGAATATATTTTAGAGCGCCACTTGGACATGAATCAACTACAATCATGTCATTTTCAACACTTCCGTTATCTGGAATAATCCATGGTTTCCGACCAACTTCAAAGACTTCTGGATTTCCGCGAACACAATTACCAATATGTTCACAAATATCTTTATTATAAAAGATATCAATTCCTTCCCCAGTATATTTACGGTAGCCTTCTTTTAATAGTTGTTCTTCCGTAACTGGTTGCCCATCTATTTGGTTTCCTTTCATTGCACAATCTCTCCCCTGTAACTTATTAATATTAAAAACGTACCTTTATTTTACCACTAAGCTGGACATTCAGGCAATTAATTGTTCCACCTTACTTGCCAATTCGACGAGCACGCAAAGCAGATAAGATTGACACAGTGTCCACGACTTCTTGTAGCATAGCCCCGATTAGCGCCGGAATGATCCCGGTACTAGCAATTAGCATTAGTAAAACGCAGATAAAAATTCCGATTAATACAGATTGTTTGGCAATTTTCATGGTATCTTGGGCAATTTCGACCGCTTGGCTGACTTTACTTAAGTCATCTTTTAAAATAACAACGTCAGCAGTTTCACTAGCCGCAGTAGCTCCATGAGCGCCCATAGCAATACCTACGTCTGCAGCAGCAAGCGAAGGTGCATCATTTACACCATCTCCTACCATGATGACTGGATGGTTTTCTTTGGGCAATTCTTTTAGAATAGTTAACTTATCTTGTGGTAAACATTCCCCATGTACTTCGGTAATTCCTACTTCTGCAGCAATCGTTTCTGCGACGGATTCTTGATCCCCCGTCAGCATTAAAATTCGTTGAAGATGTAATTGGTGTAATTTTTCCATAGTCTCTTTTGCTTCTGGGCGTACAGTGTCTGTAAAAGTAATTCGGCCTAAATATGTGCCATTACGTGAAATATGAATAGTCGTTTTATCAATTTTTTCAGTTGCTTGAGACTCTTGTGTCACAAAATTCTTTTTACCTACCCGTATCTCAGCACCATCCACAAATGCCTTCACGCCAGCACCAGAAACTTCCGCTAGATCTGTAATATTTTTTAATGGGACATCTTGCTTTCTGGCATAAGCAACAATTGATCTAGCTAAAATATGACTTGATTCTTGTTCCACGCTTGCTGCCAATCCCACTAATTCAGCAGCAGTTATTCCAGCATTGATTGGTTGGACTTGATCAACAGAAAGTTGTCCTTGCGTAATCGTGCCTGTTTTATCAAACGCAATCGTTTTTGCAGAAGCTAATTTTTCGACCATCGTTCCCGATTTAATAACGACCCCATGACGACTTGAACGACCCATCCCTGCCACTAAAGCAATTGGGGCAGATAGAATTAAAGGACACGGCGAAGCAACAACTAAGACTTCCGCAAAACGTGTCGGACTTTTTGAAACAAACCAAGCAACACCTGCAATTAAGTAGGCAACTAGTGTAAAAGGTACCGCATAGCGGTCTGCTAAACGTACAAAATGAGCTGGACGTGCCGCAGATTCTTTCACTAAGTTCACAATCGTTTGATATTGACTGTCGGCTACAGTTTTTTCAGCAACCATTTTCAAAGAGCCATCACCATTCACGGAACCCGACATTAATTCATCACCAGGATTTTTTTCAATTGGTTTTGATTCTCCTGTTAATGAAGATTCATCGACTGTTGATGTCCCGGTTTTTACCAAGCCATCAACTGGAACTAGTTCCCCTGGTTTTACTACTAATTCATCGCCAACATTGATTTCCTCAACAGAAACATCTTCTAAATTTTCGCCATTCAAGCGATGAGCTTTTTGTGGCGAGTTATCCAATAATGACTTCAGCTCTTGGTTAGCTTTTCCAGCGGCATAGTCTTCTAATGAATCACCACCAGTCAACATAATTAAAATCATCAAACTGGCCCAGTATTCTCCCACAGCTAAGGTTGCAACGATAGCGGTAATCGCTAAAATATCGACACCATATTTTCCTTCACGTAAGGTTTGAATCATTTCCCAGAACATCATTAACGCCATTACAGAACCTGTTATTAAAATAATGCCATACGCCCAATTCGGCTGATGTAAAATAAATTCAAATAATAATGCCAAAACTCCTGTTATAATTGTAATCCCCAATTTTGTTACATGCTTCATCTCTTTTTCTCTCCTATCATTCACTTTACATTATTGAGCGTACCTTTTCTGTTTTGAAAAAGAAAGTGAAAACGCCTAAATGAAAACGACTTTCATTATCATAGGATAGTTGCTGTAGCAACGTTTACTTTCTGAAAAGTAGTTATGTAAAAAAAACACAGACCATCGTTCATTCGCCGATGGTCTGTGTTTTTATTTCCAAAAATCATCAAAAATTGTAATGGGTAAATGCCGTTTGTGTTGTCCTTTTTTATACCAGTTTTCAATTGTTTGTTGATCTGTTTCCGAGACTTTTTTGCCTTCCAAATAGTCATCAATGGCATCATACGTGACACCTAAGGCAACTTCATCTGCAACTAACGGTTTGTCATCTTCTAGATCAGCTGTTGGTATTTTTAGATACAAGGCTTCTGGTGCCCCAAGTTCTTTCAGCAAAGCTTTTCCTTGGCGCTTATTTAAACGAAATAACGGTAAAATATCCGCTCCGCCATCGCCATATTTGGTGAAGAAAGCTGTCACATTTTCGGCTGCGTGGTCTGTGCCAATTACTGCGCCAGCATTTTCGCCAGCTACTGCATATTGTGTAATCATACGTTGACGTGCTTTCATGTTCCCTTTATTAAAATCGCTAATTTGAACGCCAGCGTTTTCTAGCGAACCAACCATTGCATCCACTGCTGGTTTAATATCCACTCGTAAAGAAACATCTGGCTGAATAAAGGCTAGCGCGGCTTGTGCATCAGCTTCATCTGCTTGCTCACCGTAGGGAAGGCGAATCGCAATAAATTGATACGACATATCTCCTGTTTCTTCGCGCATTTCAGTCATCGCTAATTGTGCTAAGCGCCCAGCTAATGTTGAATCTTGTCCGCCACTAATTCCCAAGACAAAGGTTTTTAAAAAAGGATGTTTAGTTAAATAAGCTTTCAGAAAATCAATACTTTTACGAACTTCTTCTTTTGGATCAATTGTCGGTAAAACACCTAACTCTTGAATGATTTTTTCTTGAAGTGTTGTCATTTCTAGGCCTCCTTATTCACCGTTTCCGTTAAATGTTTAACGTCTTTACGCACTTTTTCCAATAAATTCATTTTGTGATTCCAACAATCTGTTGAAAGGTCCACTGGATATTTCTGCGGATTCAAGTCCCGCTTGTATTCTTCCCAAAGTGAATCTAAATTTTCTTTTGCATACTGTTTAATTTCATCTAAAGTTGGTAATTCGTACACACGTTTTCCTTCAACGAAAATATCTTGGAGTACTGTCCGTGCTTCAAAATCACGGACATACTTATTAATAAAGGTATGAACGGGATGGAACATATAAATTTCTTCTTCTTGGCGAGGATCTTCGTTCCAAAGTGTCACATAGTCCCCTTCTGACTTTTTATCAGATTTACGTGTAATACGCCAAACTTGTTTTTTTCCTGGTGTTGTCACTTTTTCAGCATTGCTAGATAGTTTAATGGTATCTTTCATTTGACCATCTTCACCTTCAATTGAAACTAATTTAAACACCGCTCCTAAAGCCGGTTGATCATAGGCCGTAATCAGCTTGGTACCCACGCCCCATACATCAATTTTTGATTTTTGCATTTTTAGATTCAAAATCGTATTTTCATCTAAATCGTTCGATGCATAAATTTTTGCTTCAGTAAAGCCTGCTTCGTCCAGTTGTTCACGAACTCGTTTAGAAATATAAGCCATATCGCCACTATCAATCCGCACGCCTAGGAAATTAATTTTATCACCCATTTCTCGAGCTACTCGAATTGCGCTTGGCACTCCCGCTTTCAAAGTATCATACGTATCAACAAGGAAAACGCAATCCCGATGTGTTTTGGCATACGCCATGAATGCTTCATAATCATTTCCATACGACTGAACCAATGAATGGGCATGAGTCCCACTAACCGGAATACCAAAAATTTTACCAGCACGAACATTACTTGTCGCGTCCGCCCCACCAATATAGGCGGCTCTTGTGCCCCAAATGGCAGCATCTAATTCTTGTGCCCGGCGTGTTCCAAATTCCAATAAAGGATCATCGCCTATCACGGATTTAATTCGAGCCGCTTTTGTCGCAATTAATGTTTGGAAATTCACCATATTTAGCAAGGCAGTTTCTACCAATTGACATTGTGCCAAAGGACCTTCAATTTGAATTAACGGTTCGTTATTAAAAACCAAATCCCCTTCTAAAGCAGAGCGTACAGTACATTTAAATTCAAAATTTGCTAAATACGTCAAGAAATCTTCTGGATATTCTTCAACTTCTCGGAGATATGCAATATCAGATTCTGTGAACGTTAAATTTTCGAGATAATTGACTAAACGTTCTAAACCTGCAAAAATTGCGTAGCCATGATTAAAGGGCATCTCTCTAAAGTAACATTCAAAAACAGCATGTAAATCTGCTCTCCCTAATTCCCAGTACGTTTGCATCATATTGATTTGATACATATCTGTATGCAATGTCAAACTATCATCTGCATATGTATAGTCCATCGTTTTCTACCTCTATTCTTTGTATTAAAAACTTGTTTATATTATAACAAAAAAATTTTTTTTAGCCTAAAATCTGCTTAGACCTCTTTTTCTTTAAAAATGAAAAATTTACTGAAGAAATAATTTAAAATCACTACTACAACTTGTGTAATCATTTTCGCCCAAAACGATGAAAAATGAATGCCATCAATTAGGAGAATCATTAAACCCATATCAGCCACAAAAGATAAAATTCGGTACCAATAAAATAAGCCCATTT
Organism: Enterococcus sp. AZ050; assembly: GCF_051715085.1. Lineage (NCBI taxonomy): Bacteria > Bacillati > Bacillota > Bacilli > Lactobacillales > Enterococcaceae > Enterococcus > Enterococcus sp. AZ050. Next base: position 1,132,927 of record NZ_JBIOTC010000001.1, read on the forward strand.
CTTTAAAAAAACCAGCTATGCTTTCATGCTTACTTGCGAATACCCAATATTTATTCGTGAAAAAGGCAAATAGAACAGATAAAAACCAACTAATTGTGTTACTTATCTTGTAATCCAGCCCTAACACATTTTGACAAACAAAAAACACAACTAAGTTGACGACCGTCGTTGCACCACCAAAAAATAAATAAGCCAGTACTTCTCGGTATTTACGAAATAATTCTTTCAATTTTCACGCATCCTTTCAACTAATCATTTTATCAAACTTCGGCAAGAAAACCTATCTATTTTGTGTAAAGACACAATTCTCTTGCTAATTTTACTATTTATTAAGTATTTATGAAAAACATAGTAAGAGTAGAGGAAAAGTTCATCCATGAATGAACTTTTCCTCTACTCTTCGTCTAATAATATATTGACTCTATCGACCAATAAGTTAAATCAGCATTAGTCCTTTAGCTTAGGAAGTGCTATCGTTTGTCCTTCGGTTAATACAGAATACGTTAAGTTATTTGCCTGCTTGAGTGCGGTTAAGGAATAGCCCGTTTTTTTAGCAATTTTTGCGAGTGTCTCTCCTCTTTTTACTTCATAATACTCAGTAGACTCTGTTTTTGAGTCATTCGCTGTACCATTTGATTGTTCTGCTGTCTTCAAAGCATTAGTCACCGATTTACTGATTATTAGTGATTGAAGTAACGCTTGTTCTTTCGGTTCGAGAGAAGTCGCCGCTGTATGCTGAGGAATCGTGATCTTTTGGCCAATATAAAACATTTCTTGAGTCTTTGAATTTTGCTTTAAAATGGCTGTTGCTGACACACCAAACGTCTGGCTAATGGTGGCGAGAGAATCTCCTTTGCTTACTTCATAGACGACTGCTTCTTTTTTTAGCTGTTCTTTGACTGCTTCCTTATCAAACGAAGGTTTCTTTTCTTCTGCCAAATTAGTCACTACTGGTTTCTTCTTTTCTTGATCGTATTCAGTTAATTGATAGGTTTCAATCAACGCGTTTAATTTTTTATCGTAATATGTATCCGTTGCATAACGACCTGTCAAAAATTTTGTTGCCTGCTGATAATTCGTCGTGTTTGCTTTCAAAACGCCGTGATAAAACGCCGGATTCCCCGCCAACCCATTGATGATTAATTTACTATAGTCTGTTAATGACTCTTTATAGGAAGGATACTGACGAAAATCGGCATGAATGGTGGTCATCTTCCCTTTACCATCATCTTCTTGTGTGGAAAAGCTGACACTTTGACCTTGATAAGCGCCTTTAATGCCAAATAAATTATAATTAGGCGGCGCGGCTAACGCACTATTGCCCGAGCCACTTTCTAAAATAGCTTGAGCTATCATGACAGAAGCGTATAGCTCATGTCGCTGACCAATAACTCGTGCTTCTTCACCGATTTTTCTAATAAACTCAGAAGTAGAAGCATTCTCTTGGACAACAAAATTTGCCTCGGCTTGTTGTTGAATTCCTGCTTGCTTTTCCTTTTCTTGACTATTGTCTATCTCTGAATGTACCAACGGCTCTTTGGTCTTTTCAGTTAATGTAGAATTTTGTGGTTCCTGATTATGAGGTGACTTCTCAGTGAGCGCTTTACGCTCTTCAGATACTGGTTGCTCATTTTGTAACGATTCGGTTGGTTTAGTACTAGCAATTGTCTTTTCTTGTGGCGGTAAACTATTTTCAGATTCTGAAGGTTCCACATTATTTTCTGGAGGGTCACTGCTGTCATTTTGTGTTGAGCTTTCTTGTTGTTCAAACGAACTTATTATTGTTTCGTTCAGCGTTGAAGAAGTAAGGGTTCCTTGGTCTTGATTGACTTGGTCCGCTCTTTTTTCTTCCAGCGATAGCTGTCGACTTTCGTCCCTCGTTTCGGTCTCTTCTTGAGCGATTAATGGTTCCGAATTGTAGTAACTGGCTCCCGCATAAATCCCTAAAATTCCAATACATACCAACTTCAAATATCTTGCCTTTCTTTTTTTCATCGCATTTCTCCTTCATTTACCTCTTTATTTCTGCTAATAACTGCTCTATCTGTTGGTACGTTCCTGTTGATTCATTCTTGATTGTCAGCATTTGTTCACAATAAGCTTGGTACTCTCTTGCCACTTGCTTCATGCGTGTTAAAGTTGCTAAACGTTGTTCCATTTCTTCATGAACTGTTGCAACTTGTTGGTTGGCTTGACTAATTGTTTCTTTTGCTTGACGTTTGGCTTCTAATAACACTTCGCCAATTTCTTTTTGAGAAAGCGTAACGGCTGTGTCTAAGTTCTCTTCGTTAGTCTGTTTCTGTTGTATCTTTGCTTCAGACAATTGTTTCTGTAAAGAAGTGATAGTTGCTTCTTTATCACTTAACGTTTCTTTAACATCTTTAAGTTGAACATCTTTTTCGACTACTTGTTTTTGTAATGCTTCCACTTCATTGGTTTGCATTAATAATTGCTCCGTTAGTTTTTTTATGGATTGCTGATATAGTTGATTTTCTTCTTCTAGTTTTTCAGCAAAAGAAAATGACTCTTCTGACAGTTCAGTCGGCACTTGTTGCTGGACCTGTTTTACTTTTGCGGCCTGCTCTTTTGCATAAACGACCTCGTCATCAAAGATTGCTTCCTCTGTTACCTTTGGTTGTGCTTTCCCCGATTGTTCATTTTCGAAATCCGGCATCTTCTCATACTCCTCATCTTCATTGTTTTTAGTCAAAAATTGCCACATTTGTTTCTCCTCCTTCGTACCTTTTACACCGTTAACATATAGCCTTTTGAGCGAATTGTTTTGATATATTGTGGTTTGTTCACATCTTGTTCAATTTTTTTACGCAAATGGAAAATCACATTAGCGACACGATATTTTCGTTCATTCGCAGTATCTTTCCAGACATTTTTGTAGAGTTCTTCATATGTAATTGTTTGTCCTGCGTGTTTGTATAAATACTCTATTGTGAAAAATTCCAATTTTGTTAAAAGAATTTCTTCTCCGCTTCCCAAGCAAACACTCAAATTTGGCGCAATTAAATACAATCTCTCAGAAAGATTCTTAGTAACTGTTTGTTCCTCGTTTGCAATAGCTAATTTAGGATAAAAACGTCTTTTTACACGTTGCAATAAATTACTCATGCTTAACATGCATTCTTGACGATCATAAGAATGATCAAAAACGCCATCTGCGCCTAATTGTAAATAAATAATTCGATTGACTTTACTAATTGCTTCTGTCCGAGAAAATAACCAAATTGGCAAGTCTGACTGCTTGCGAATTGTCATTAATAACTCACAACAAGTATTTACTTGCTGGTGATCAGTAACTTCAATCACTAATCCATCAATATGGTGCAAATGAAGAAGTATATTTGTTCCTTGAATGATCTGACATTCTACTTGATTACTAACAAACCAATTTTGACAGCATTCTTTTGTTTCAATTGTCAAAGGAACGACACCAATTGTATATTTTTCCATTTTTCCACCTCAATCTTCCTAATATTCCCCTTCAAAATATAATAATTTTTATTTATATTCTATTAATAAATAAAAATCACCAACTACTAGTTTTCAAAAAATGATTGTTATTACTAAATTTTATCGAATAAAAACAAGGCTGTCTAGCTAAAACGAAGCCTTTAAATTATCATCTTTTTTGTTAAATGAGTAAATATTTGAGAAAACACTACAAGCAAAGATATTATTTAGATTATTTATTCTTTATGTAAAAAAAAGCTTACGATTTTTCAATCGTAAGCTTTTAGAATACTTTTTTATTTTTACATCATACCGCCCATGCCCATTGATGAATCCATCATAGGAGCTGGTGCAGCTGGTTCTGGTTTGTCTGCAACAACTGCTTCGGTTGTTAATAATAAAGCTGACACAGAAGCTGCATTTTGTAAGGCAGAACGAGTTACTTTTGTTGGGTCAACAATACCGGCTTCAACCATGTTTACCCATTCCCCGTTAGCTGCATTGAATCCGATACCTAAGTCAACATTTTTTAGTTTGTCAACAATCACTGATCCTTCATAACCAGCATTTTCAGCGATTTGACGGATTGGTTCTTCTAATGCACGAACGACAATCTTGATCCCTGTTGCCACATCGCCTTCAGCTTCTAGCGCAGCGACTTTACCAATTACATTGACCAGTGCGGTACCACCACCAGAAACCATGCCTTCTTCTACAGCGGCACGTGTTGCGTTTAACGCATCTTCAATTCGTAATTTTAATTCTTTTAATTCTGTTTCAGTTGCAGCACCGACTTTAACGACAGCAACCCCGCCAGCTAATTTAGCTAAACGTTCTTGTAATTTTTCACGATCAAAATCAGACGTTGTTTCGCCGATTTGGTTTTTAATTAAATGAACGCGGGCATCAATGGCTTCTTTTGAACCAGCACCTTCAACAATTGTTGTGTTATCTTTGTCGACAACTACTTTGCTAGCATTTCCTAAGTTTTCAATGGTTGTGTCTTTTAACTCTAACCCTAAGTCGTCAGTGATTACTGTACCACCTGTTAAAATAGCAATATCTTCAAGCATCGCTTTGCGGCGGTCACCAAATCCTGGCGCTTTTACTGCGACAACATTAAATGTACCACGGATTTTGTTCAATACTAATGTTGGTAGAGCTTCTCCATCAACATCATCCGCAATGATCAATAGTGGACGGCTTTGTTGTAGAATTTGTTCTAATAAAGGTAAGATATCTTGAATATTTGAGATTTTTTTGTCGGTAATTAAGATATATGGATTTTCTAAAACAGCTTCCATTTTATCGTTGTCAGTAACCATGTATTGAGATAAATAACCGCGGTCGAATTGCATTCCTTCAACCACATCTAATTCTGTTTCAATCCCTTTTGATTCTTCAATGGTAATTACGCCGTCGTTACCAACTTTTTCCATTGCATCAGCAATTAATTGGCCGACTTTTTCAGAACCTGATGAAACAGCAGCGACTTGTGCAATCGCTTCTTTTGAATCAACTACAGATGAAATATTGTGTAATTCTTCTACTGCTGTTTTTGTTGCTAATTCAATCCCACGACGAATACCTAATGGGTTAGCTCCAGCAGTTACGTTTTTTAAGCCTTCACGAACAATGGCTTGTGTCAAAACAGTCGCTGTTGTTGTTCCGTCACCAGCAATATCATTCGTTTTAGAAGCAACTTCTGAAACTAATTTTGCGCCCATGTTTTCAAAATGATCTTCTAATTCAATTTCCTTAGCAATTGTTACCCCATCGTTAGTAATCAATGGTGAACCAAATGATTTTTCTAAAACAACGTTACGACCTTTAGGGCCTAATGTCACTTTCACTGTATCTGCTAATACATCTACTCCGCGTAGCATTGCTGCACGTGCATCTTCTGCAAATTTAATCTCTTTTGCCATGATTTCTTCACCTCATAATTTTTTTCTTCTATTATATTATTCTGTAAAAGTTGTTTATTATTCAACAGTGGCAATAATGTCTTTGGCTGATACAATTAAGTATTCTACGCCTTCGTATTTCACTTCTGTTCCTGAATATTTTTCAAACATTACTGTGTCACCAATTTTTACTTCCATCGGAACTTTTGTGCCATTTTCAAGCACACGACCTTCACCTACTGCGATAACTTCACCTGTTTGTGGTTTTTCTTTTGCAACGGATGCAAGAACAATTCCTCCAACAGTTTTTTCTTCTTCTTTCGCGACTCTAATTACGACGCGATCGCCTAATGGTTTTAACACAATAAATCCCTCCAAATAAAAAGTTTTCGCTTATTTTAGCACTCGATACACAAGAGTGCTAACTCACACTATTTATAATACTCATTTCACTCTAAAAATGCAAGTCTTTTCTCTCTTTTTCTTGTCAATTATAAGATACGCATTTTTTATTGCGTATTCTTTTTTCATGGAATGTTTTTCCAATCCTTTAATTCATGGTAAAATAAATTGACTACGATTGGAGGCGAATAAAATGAAACAACGTTTACTTACAGCACTAATAGCAACATTCGTTTATTTTGTGATAGCGAATTTAGGAAATCTTGTTTTCAGTGTCACAGAAGGAATTGTTTCGACACTTTGGGAATCTCTTTTCTTTTTCTTATTCGTTTTTCTTTTATTAGGATATCGCAATAATCGTAAAAAATAATTATAGAAAGGATTAACCATGACCTTAAGAAAATCAAGTTTATTTATTTTAGTCACATACATTATCGCTTTTTTCGGGCCGTTACTTTTTTCGGGTATTTCCCCCAATGCAGCGATTAATGTGACAACTGCTCTCTACATTATTGGCGCCCTTGTAATGATTGGCATCTTTTTAAAAACAACAGAACCTTCTCCTTTAGAGGAAACCGCAACCTTGAAATCACCTATTTTTATTTTTTTACTAGGTGTTAGTGGGATTTTCATTGCCATGCTGATTCAAGGGGTTACTTTTGCCATTGAAGTAGCCATCACAGGAGAACAAGCTACTTCTCAAAATACGCAAGCTATTGTAGCGGTGATTTTGGCAAATCCTTTATTTATTTTGACAACTACTATCGGTGGTCCGATTATGGAAGAATTCGTCTTTCGTTATGCATTTATCCATTTAATCCAGCCTTTTACAAATTTCTGGATTGCGGCTACTGTTAGTTCGGCGATTTTTTCACTCGCACATGCCGATGGTCACTTTTTTGTTTATTTCTTTATGGGATTTTTCTTTGCTCTTTTGTACAAGCAAACTGGAAAAATTTGGACCTCAATTATTGCCCATTGCGGCATGAATACGATTGTGATTATTGTTCAACTACTTTTGCATAATGGTGCAATTCAATAAGAAAAGGGCCTTCGTCTAAACGACTAGGCCCTTTTCTTTTGCTTATTCTTCTTCGTCAATCAATTCGTTGTCATGATGTAAGAAATAAATTAATGTTTGTAATTCGTTGGTTAAGTCAACATTTTGAATTAATACTTCAGGTGGCGCTACTAAACGCGCAGCCGTAAAGTTTAGAATTCCTTTAACCCCTGCTTCGGCAAGTTTGTTTACAACTTCTTGTGCTTTGCGAGCTGGAATAGTTAAAATAGCTACTTCGATTTGTTGAACACGGATTTGTTCCATCATATCTTCCATTGGATAAACTGGAATACCGTCAACAATGCGTCCCACAATATCTTCATTCACATCAAATGCGCAACTTACACGAATACTGTTGCTTTGATGGAATTTGTACTTTAATAAAGCACTTCCTAAATTACCAACCCCGATTAATGCGACATTGGTTAACTCATCTTCATTCAATGTTTTTGCAAAAAAGTTCATTAAGTTTTCAACATCATAGCCGTACCCACGTTTACCTAATTCACCAAAATATGAAAAGTCACGACGAATAGTCGCACTGTCTACTTGTACCGCTTCACTTAATTCAGTTGATGAGACTTTATTTTTTCCTGTATCATGTAACATTCTTAAGTAGCGATAATATAAAGGAAGGCGTCGCGCCGTTGCTTTTGGAATAACTTGATCTTTCACAATTGGACCTCCAATACTTTCACTTAAATCTTATCCATTAACATAATAGCAGTTTTTCACAATAAAAAGCAATTCTATGGCTCAAAAATAGCATTTTTCTTCAAAAGTTTGTGATAAAAGGTATAAACCTTCACAAAGCATTTTTTGATACGTGCTATTTTAGCAGATTTTATGCTACACTAAGGGCAATGAATTTAGAAATGAGGACTACTGATGATTTTATTACAAGCAAATCAAGTTGCCCGGCATTTTGGCTCGGAAACATTGTTTGAAAACATACATTTAGAAATTGCAACAAAAAGTCGGATTGCCTTAGTTGGTCGTAATGGTGCTGGAAAATCGACTTTTTTAAAAATCATTGCAGGCATTGATGCTCCCGATAGCGGAACCATTGCCAAAAATAAAACTGCTACGTTAGGTTATTTAGCTCAAAATACCGGCTTAGAATCAGATAAAACCGTTTGGGAAGAAATGACAAAAGCCTTTGCTGACATCCTAGAAATGGAACAGCGTATGCGAGAATTAGAAACCAAAATTAGTGAAATGGAGCCAACCACCTCCGTTTATGAAGGAATTTTAAAAGAGTACGATCAATTGCAACATACGTTTTCTGAAAAAAATGGCTACGGCTATGAAAATGAAATTCGCTCAGTCCTTCACGGCTTTGGCTTTGATGAATCCTTTTACAAGAAAGATATTCAAACCTTATCTGGTGGTCAAAAAACCCGGCTTTCATTAGCAAGAATGCTTTTACAAAAACCAGATATTTTAATTCTGGACGAGCCTACAAACCACTTAGATATCGAGACGCTTTCTTGGCTGGAATCTTATTTGCCAAGCTATGCCGGCGCCCTATTGATTGTTTCCCACGATCGTTATTTTTTAGATAAGGTAGTTAATGAAGTTTATGAACTGAGCCGCAAAAAAATGACTCACTACAAAGGAAACTATTCCAAATACTTAGAATTAAAAGCAGAACAATTAGCCAGTGAATGGAAAGCGTATGAAAAGCAACAAGAAGAAATCAATAAGTTAGAAGATTTCGTTGCCAAAAATCTGGTTCGTGCATCTACAACGAAACATGCACAAAGTCGCCGAAAAGTATTAGAAAAAATGGATCGTTTAGACCGACCTCAAGGAGATGAAAAATCGGCGCATTTTCTTTTCGATAGTGAAAAAGTCTCGGGAAATGTTGTTTTACAAGTCGAAGATGCCGCCATTGGTTACGACCAAGAACATATTTTATCCGAACCTATTCATTTGGATATTCGTCGCAAAGAAGCCATTGCCTTAGTCGGACCGAACGGAATTGGTAAATCTACTCTCTTGAAATCAATTATTGATCGCATTCCTTTCATTAAAGGAAGTAAAACTTTTGGCACCAATGTTTCTGTAGGTTACTATGACCAAGAGCAAGCCAATTTACATGGCAATAAAACGGTCTTAGCGGAATTATGGGATGAACACCCAACCACACCTGAAAAAGAGATTCGAAGTATTTTAGGCGGCTTTCTCTTCAGTGGAGACGATGTTGAAAAAACGATTCCTTTATTAAGCGGTGGCGAAAAAGCACGTGTGGCATTAGCAAAATTAGCGATGGATCGTGACAATTTCTTGATTCTCGATGAGCCAACCAACCACTTGGATATCGATAATAAAGAAGTTTTAGAAAATGCGCTGATTGATTATGAAGGAACCATCCTCTTCGTTTCCCATGACCGTTACTTTATCAATCGAATTGCAACAAAAGTTGTTGAGCTTTCCGAAAAAGGCAGCAAACTTTATTTAGGCGACTATGATTATTATTTAGAAAAGAAACAAGAGGAAGAAGAAATAGCTGCCCTCTTAGCTAATGAAGAAGCGGCGAAAAAACCCGAACCAGTTACAGCCAAAAATACCTTTTATCAAAACAAGGAGCAACAAAAATTACTCCGTACTTTGCAAAGAAAAATAACACAAGTCGAAGAAAATCTTGCTCAGTTAGATACGACAATTGCACAATTAGAAGCACAAATGAGTCAACCAGACATTCTAGAAAATCATGTTGAATTGCTGGCTTTAAACCAACAATTAGATGACGCTCGTCAGCAACAAGATGAACTACTTGAGCAATGGGAAAATTTCAGTTTAGAATTAGAAGAAATGGAAAATAACAATTAACGGAGGGATTCACTATGGCTTCCAAAAAAATCAGTTTAACGAAGCCCAAATATCAACAAATCGCCGTTGATGTTGCGGAAAAAATTGCAGAAGGCAAATTACATGTTGGAGATAAAATCCATGCCCGTTCCACCCTAGCTAACCAATACCAAGTGTCGCCAGAAACAGCCCGCAAAGCCATTATCGTTTTAGTTGATTTAGAAATCGTTAAAGCCAAACACGGCAGCGGCTTCTATGTGGCATCAAAAGAAAAAGCGCAGGACTTTGTGACACAATATCAAGACGTTCAAACGATTGCTGAAATTAAAGAAGAATTGCTAGATAGCGTAGCGAAACAAAAAGAAGAACTTACTCATTTTTCTAGCATTCTAGATACTCTTGTTGAACAAACAAAGCGTTTTGATTCTTTCAATCCAATGAATCCTTATTCATTAGTTTTAACAGAAGAAGCTGCTTATCTTGAGGCGACGATTAGCGAAATGAATTTTTGGCAAAACACTTCGGCAACGATTATCGCCATCAAACACAAAGAAGAACTTCTGGTCTCACCTGGTCCATATGCAAAGATTTCGTTGAACGACACACTTTATTTTGTTGGACATGACGAATCAACCTTACAACGAGTGCAGAATTTCTTTTATCCTTAAACAAAAAAGTGACTACTTATCTTGCGGTAAATAGTCACTTTTTTTATTTATTATTTCTATTTTTCATAAAAAACCACTATAAAACCTAGTTAAAATGCTGTTTTTCTTCATTTTCAGAAAGATTTTCATCTAATTTGACAAAGTGACAACTTTATAGCAGTCTGATGTAGTCACTTTTTTTAATGAGGAGGAACAATGATTTGCCAAAAGTAAAAGTAAATCACCTTACCAAAATCTTTGGTAAGAAAACCAAACCGGCACTTGAAATGATTCGTGCCAACAAAAGCAAAACAGAAATTTTAGAAAAAACGGGTGCCACAGTCGGTGTTTATGATGTAAATTTCGAAGTTGAAGAAGGCGAAATTTTCGTTATTATGGGGTTATCAGGAAGTGGGAAATCAACATTAATTCGTTTATTAAATCGTTTGATTGAACCAACTTCAGGAAATATTTATATTGATGGACAAGATATTTCTTCTTTAGATAAAGAAGGATTACGTGAAGTACGTCGAAATAAAATGAGCATGGTTTTCCAAAACTTTGGTCTTTTCCCCCATCGAACTATCTTAGAAAATACGGAATATGGTTTAGAAATTCGTGGTGTTCCTAAAGAAGAACGCCAAGCAAAAGCTGAAAAAGCCTTAGAAAATTCTAGCTTAATTGCTTTTAAAGACCAATTACCAAGTCAATTATCTGGTGGGATGCAACAACGTGTCGGCCTTGCTCGTGCCTTGGCTAACGATCCAGAAATTTTATTAATGGACGAAGCGTTCTCTGCTCTTGATCCGTTAATTCGTCGTGAAATGCAAGACGAACTATTAGATTTACAAGAAAATGTCAAAAAAACCATTATCTTTATCACACATGATTTGAATGAAGCTTTACGAATCGGCGACCGGATCGCCTTGATGAAAGATGGTCAAATTATGCAAATTGGGACTGGAGAAGAAATTTTAACCAACCCAGCCAACGAATATGTGCGAACCTTCGTGGAAGATGTGGATCGTTCAAAAGTCTTAACTGCCCAGAATATTATGGTACCTGCTTTAACTACTAACATTGAAATTGATGGCCCAACTGTTGCTTTAAAACGGATGCGTCAAGAAGAAGTGAGTATGTTACTTGCCGTGGATAAAAAACGCCAACTAAAAGGTGTTGTACGCGCAGAAAAAGCTTTAGAAGCGCGTAAAAATGGGACTTCTCTTGTAGAATGTGTGGATCCAGAAATTCAAACAATCGACAAAGATATGTTAGTGAATGATATTTTCCCACTGATTTATGATGCACAAACACCTCTTGCCGTGACTGATAACGGCAAACTATTAGGCGTGGTCATCCGTGGTAGCGTACTTGAAGCACTTGCAGAAACAGAGGTGAACGAACATGAATAAGTATCAATTACCTGTCGCGTCTTGGGTTGAAAGTTTTACTGATTGGTTAACTTCAACATTTGCTGGATTATTCAGCTTTTTACAAACAATTGGTCAAAGTGTAATGGACAACATTACTGCCTTACTAACAGCCGTACCACCACTTGTGCTGATTGTGCTATTAACGATTGCTGCTTTCTTTATTTCTAATAAAAAAATTGGCTTAAGTTTATTCACATTTATCGGCTTAATGTTTATCTATAACCAAAACTTATGGAACGATTTAATGAGTACCGTTACGTTAGTTTTACTTTCTAGTGTTATTTCCATTATCATTGGTGTGCCACTAGGGATTTTAATGGCGAAAAGCGAAAAAGCCAAGAGTATTATTACACCGATTTTGGACTTCATGCAAACAATGCCTGGTTTCGTTTACTTGATTCCAGCCGTTGCATTCTTCGGAATTGGTATGGTTCCTGGGGTCTTCGCCTCTGTTATCTTCGCTTTACCACCAACCGTACGCTTTACGAACTTAGGAATTCGACAAGTGCCAAATGAACTTGTTGAAGCAGCTGATTCTTACGGTAGTACTGGCTGGCAAAAATTATTCAAATTAGAATTACCTTTAGCGAAAAACACGATTATGGCTGGTGTTAACCAAACAACCATGCTAGCTCTATCAATGGTAGTTATTGCTTCAATGATTGGTGCGCCTGGATTAGGACGTGGCGTCCTTTCTGCTTTACAACGTGCGCAAGTCGGGAACGGTTTCGTAAATGGTGTGGCTTTAGTTATTTTAGCGATTATCATTGACCGTTTTACTCAACATTTAAATAATAAAAAAGCAGCCCCTAAAGCAGCTGGTGCCACCTCTAAAAAGAAAAAATATGGGATTATTGCAGCGGTTGTTGTAATTGTTGCTGGCTTAGTTGGTGCTTCAATTTTTACAACAACAAATGATAAGCAAATTTCCCTTTCTTATGTGGAATGGGATACCGAAGTAGCCTCCACACATGTGGTTGCCGAAGTCTTAAAAGATATGGGGTATGATGTTAAAACGACTCCTTTAGATAACGCAATTATGTGGGAATCTGTAGCTAAAGGTGAAACAGATGCCATGGTTGGTGCGTGGCTACCAGGAACACACGCAGAGCAATATAAACAATATAAAGATAAATTAGACGACCTTGGTGAAAACCTTAAAGGTGCGAAGCTAGGAATTGTCGTCCCTTCTTATATGGATGTTGATTCTATCGAAGATTTATCTGATCAAGCTGGGAAAAAGATTACTGGAATTGAACCTGGGGCTGGTGTTGTTGCAGCAGCAGAGAAAACTAAAGAAGCTTATCCTAATTTGAAAGATTGGTCTGTTGAAACTTCTTCATCAGGTGCCATGACTGTCGCCTTAGGACAAGCAATTAAAAACAACGAAGACATCGTTATTACTGGCTGGTCTCCTCACTGGATGTTTGCAAAATATGATTTAAAATATTTAGCTGATCCAAAAGGCACTATGGGCGGCGAAGAAGCGATTCACACAATGGCTCGCCAAGGCCTAAAAGAAGATCAACCAGAAGCTTACAAAGTGTTAGATAATTTCCATTGGACCACTAAGGATATGGAATCTGTCATGTTAGAAATTAACGAAGGCAAAGACCCACAAGAAGCTGCACGTGATTGGGTTGATTCACATAAAGACCAAGTAGCAGAATGGAAAAAATAATTCTTAACAAATGACTTCCCCATCTATTAAAAGAGGGCGTTGAACAAATTGTTCAACGCCCTCTTTTTTCGCAAAAAAAACCACTCAGTTGGGTAGACTGAGTGGAAAGGAGTTATTTTTACTTGAGGAGTAAAAATGAAAAGTGTTTATGTTGGGTGTTTTGTTGGTATGCTTATATATTAACGAGAACCTGTGAATAATTTGTGACGAAAACCTTGGAAATTTGCTACGAATTACTTAAAAAAGTTTAAATGTGTCTCACCCTAGTTAATCGATACAGTGATTATTTCTTTTTAGCATTTTGGATGGCTTTAAATAATGTTGAAAATTGTCCTTTGAAAGACATCACATCATCAAAGATATCAACACCATCGTTTAACATTTTGACGGTCACCCAGCCAAGCGCTTCCGTAATTACTACCGCAACTGAAGCATTGACCATGCCACCAGTCACAGTTCCGACAACAGGAATCACTTTTAGAATATTCCCGACTGCACTCTTACCTAAACTAACCACTACTAATTCTTTGGTTAAACTTTTCCCTAAGCTTTCAGACCAAGACTGACCAAAAATTTTATGCAGCCGTGACATCATAGTTAATTGAACAGGTACCAGTAAAAAAGCATCCGAAAATGGAATTGGCGAAAACCCAATAATTGCTGCTGACAATGCAGCAAAATGAATCGTTTGATGACTTTTCTTTTTCACGTCAGGTGAAACACCAGCCAAAAATTCATCAAATACTTTGTCGAGTTGTGTTTGACTGTTCGTCACTAATTGTTCTGCTTTACCTTTAGAAGTTGCGAAAGCATTCATTATGGCCGTAGACGTTTTTTGTGGAAATTTTTTCAAGACATCTTGAAAAAAAGAACGAAATTCTGGGTCTTCGATTTCTTCATTCAATTGCTTAATTTCTTGTTCTGCTAATTCTTGTTTTTCAATCTCTTCAAAAAGTTTTTGTTTCTTTTTGTTTTTATGTTTTTTTCTTCTCATCTCATTAACTCCCTTATCTATCAATATGTAGAAACAAAGTATAGCATAGCCCCTGATTGATTCTCTTTTAGATGATTTGAAAAGCCAGAACTTATCTGTTTTTTAAACAAATAGAAATGTTCTAGCTTTTCTCAAAAAATCAGCTATTTTGTTTGTTCTTCACCGCAATAGACCGTCAAGTGTTTAGGTAAAATTTCCAGCGTAATTGGCAAAGCAGCTCCTTCATCACCATCCACATTAGTGGTTAATTCTTCTTGGTTTTCTAAGGAGATTGTTCCTTCTTTAAAGGTTAGGTAAACTAAATTATCAGTGGACTGGTCGACTCCTTTTAACAAATCTGGGACTGCTTTTACTGCATCCCACAATGATTGATCTTTTAAATAAACTAAATGAAGTTTGCCATCATCCACTTGGGCCTCTGGTAATAATGTTTCAAACCCACCGATTGAATTCGTTAAGCCAACTAAAACGGTACTACTTTCAATGGTTTGTTCTTTTTGATCCAAGCTTAAATGAAAAGGATACGTTTGAGCATTCGCTAAATGTTTGGCACCTGAAATAAAATAAGCGAGTTTTCCTAACTTCGTTTTTTGTTCAACGTCCACGTCGTTAATTGACTCTGGAATCGTCCCAATCGCAACGACATTCATAAAGTAGTCGTCATTGATTTTCCCCACATCTAAAGCACTGGTTTTTTCTAAATCTAATTGTTGAATCGCTTCTTCAGGGTCCATCGGTAAATTCAAGGCTCGCGCTAAATCGTTCACCGTTCCTAAAGGAAAAAAGCCAAATTTCGGGCGGTAAGCTTGTTCTGCCAACCCGCTAATTCCTTCATTAACGGTTCCATCTCCCCCCATTACGAAAACACTGTCGAAGTGACTTTCCGCAGCTTCACGGGCAAATTGTTCTGCATCGCCGCCTTTTTCTGTTTGTTTCACTACAACTTCATCAAATAACTGCTTTAATTTTTCTTCTGCTAACGTTTCAAATTCTTTGGCTTTTTCACCACCAGAACTGGGGTTAACAATTAAAACTGCTTTTTTCACTGGCACCACTCCTCATTGATATCTAAATCGTTTGATTCCTTACAATTATTATAAAAGATATTTTTGATTCTGGCGAAAAATATGCTGACACTTGCTTAACAAACAAGCATTCCTGCTCCTCACTACTTTTCAAAACGTTCTTTAAAGCAATAGGCAAAATAATAGAACAATTTCCAAAAATCTTGCCAAACTTTTGGATCCATCCCCGTCAATTCATGAATTCGTTTCAAACGGTAATTCAATGTATTTCGATGGATATGTAATACTTGTGAGGTTTCATTGATGTTTAAATTATGATTGGCGAAAAAAATAACGGTTTCATAGTATTCATCATAAATCGTCTGGATGGTTTCAAAAAAATCCAATTCAATATGAAAAGGAAAATTAAAAATTCCTTGAATGAAAAAATCTTCTGCTTGGTAAAACTTAGCCTTTTCTAATTGGAGAAATGATAGAAGTAAATACGTGTTTTGTGCCTCTTGGACCATTTGTTGAATCGTGGCTTTTTCCGAACTTATTACAAGGTATTCTGTTACTGGCTTTGTTATCTGAGGTGGTTCAGAAGTAATCACCAGATAACAATTTTCCCATTCAAATATTTCATGGCCAGGATAATAACTGGATAATAAGCGCTTGTCCTTGGTCAGTACACAATGATTCTGGTCATCTAATTGAAGGTTATATAGTTCCAACGCTTCAAGTTTTAAGGCTTCTGAGTAAGCAGAATCAACATGCATTAAGTGCTGGATAAACTGATTTTTTTGTTTTTTCTTTTTTTCGCGTTCTTGTTGTGTATTTAATTCTTCTGTCAGTAAAAGAACAATCGAGCGCACAAGCTTGGTAAATTTGCGCACCTCGTCTGGTTCTCCTGAAATGCCTACGACACCTAAAATGTGATCATTCAAAATAATCGGTTCATTGGTGCCTTTTTTCTCTAAAGAAGTATCTTTATAAATTTCAATATTTTTCCGTTCATTGATGGCTCTTTCTGCGCCACGATGGCGCTCCCCAATTCGAGCAGAATCTCCACTCGCAATAATTTTTCCTCGTTCATCCATAATATTGATGTTATAAGGAATATCCGCCATTAACTTTTCAACAATTTTATTTGCTTGGATTTTGTCTAATTTTAACATTGCTATCGCCAACTTTCTAAAAAGCGAGTAGCGTTTGGGACATAAGCCGCAATGACTTATGTCCCAAACGCTTAATTCTTCAGATCAACGACTGAACATTTTTATTTCAGCTTTCATTACTGCTGATACCATGGTTAGTTCTTAGTCACAAGGCACCAGCTGTAATGTACGAGCAATATTTTCAACGGTTCTTTCTAAGTTAACTGGTCCATTTTTCAATGCTGCTTCCAACGGTTCGGCTTTGGCCAAAATTCCAAAAATAGCCGTCATCCCTTCTTCATAGAGGACATCCACATCTTTGCCGATATAGCCAGCACAAGCGAAAACCGGTTTTTGATACTTCTTGGCCAAACGCGAAACGCCATAAGGAGCTTTGCCGAATTTTGTTTGAAAATCCATACCGCCTTCACCAGTAAAGACATAATCAGCGGCTTTTATTTTTTCTTCTAATTGATTCACTTCTACGACAATATCAATTCCTGGGCGTAACTGAGCTTTTGTGAATGCTAGTAACCCTGCACCCAAACCACCAGCAGCTCCTGCGCCTGGCATCATCTCAACATCAATGCCGACCTCTTTTTTGATGACCGCTGCATAATGGGCTAAGTTTTTATCTAATTGAGCCACCATTTCTTCTGTCGCACCTTTTTGCGGGCCAAAGACATGAGACGCCCCTGTTGGCCCTGTTAGTGGGTTATTCACATCACTTGCTACTAGAACTTCGGTAGCAAAAATACGTTGATCAAACTGTGTTAAATCGATCTGCGCCAGTTTATCTAATGCACCACCGCCACGTGTCAATTCTTGCCCTTCCTTGTCTAACAAACGCGCACCAAGTGCCTGAATCATACCTGCACCCCCATCATTTGTCACGCTACCACCAATGCCGATAATGATTTTTTTTGCCCCATGATTGAGCGCATGTTGAATCATTTCTCCTGTACCATAAGTAGAAGTGATCAAGGGATTACGTTCTACTGCTTTGACCAATTCAATTCCGTTGGCTTTCGCCATTTCAATAACCACCGTTTCTTGGTCACCTAATAAGCCGTAATAGGTTTCAACGATTTGATCAGGAAGCGGTCCTGCCACACGCACTGGTACTCTTGTGCCTCCTGTTGCATCCACTAAGGAATCCACCGTTCCTTCCCCGCCGTCTGCCATCGGGACGTGTTGAATGTCTGCATCTTTAAATACAGCTAAAATCCCTTTTTCCATTGCCAGACAGGCTTCTTTTGCACTCATACTTTCTTTAAATGAGTCTGGAGCCAAAACAAATTTTTTCGTCATCTTTTCGCGCCTACTTTCCAACTAGTTTAAAATAAAGCCATATAAAATGGTTGCAACAATCGTCATTACCCCACCGACACACATTTCATAAGGAATCACTCGAATTCTTTCTTTAATCGTCATATTCATACTTTGTGCCGTAATATGGAAATAATTGCCTTGAGGAACACTATCAATCACAGTCGCCCCAGTATGCACCATGACTGCTGCTGAAAGTGAAGATGTGCCCATATCTAAAATCGCTGGTCCAAAAGAACCTGTCGCTAAAATAACCGCTGTGGATGTTGAACCAACTGCTAAGCCCATTAAAATACCAGAAATCGGTGCCAAGAAGGTTCCAGAAATTCCCATAACAGAAATTAAGTGGACAATTTGTGTTGATAAATCAGAAACAGAAATTAATCCAGCAATTGCACCTGCACCAATTAAAATTAAAACGGTATCGGTTACTCTCTTCAAGCCAGAAGACGCATAAAAGGCCAGTTGTTTTGTTTGCCCAATCGCAATTGTCCCAACAACTGAGGCGAACGGCAAAATATACAGAGCATCAATATTCAAACTTTTGATGAAAGAAATATTTAAAACGGCGCCAATCGGATTAAGTAATAATAAGACAATCGCTAACACTGGCGCGATCAACGCCTTTTTCAAAGGTAATAATTCTTTTGTTTGTTCCTCCACAAGATCCGTTTCTTTGACCATTGATCCTTTACTTCTCATGATATTTGCAAGAACAACAGCCGTAATTAAGCCAAATACGGCTGGAATAAAACCAGCAATCATAACGTCACTTAAAGGTAAATCAAAGCCGTTCGCCGCTGCAATAGTATTTGGATTAGGCGAAATAATATTGCCCGCTTTGCCGCCACCTGATAAGGCAATCAATAATGATAACTTACTGATACCCGTACTTTTCCCAACAGATAGAGCAATCGGGGCAACAATCAACACTGCAACAGGAATGAATACGCCCACTGCTGTAATTACCATTGTGGATAATGCCAAAGATAAAATAGCTTTTTTCTCGCCAAGCTTTTGTACAATGGCGTTGGCAATTGATTCTGCCGCACCCGATTCCATCATCACACCCGCCAACATACCGGCTGCTAAAACACGGATTGCGGTTCCCATAATACTTTGTGTTCCGTTTAATAGAACAGCGACTGTGTCTGACAGGGAAGCGCCTCCAATAAGACAACCAACAATTGCACCAAAAAACAAGGAATACACAGGATTAAATTTTTTCAAAATTAATACTATCGCTACAACTAATCCTAAAATTGCAGCAACCCAAGATATTGTAATATCTGGCATTCAAAATCAGCTCCTTAAATTGTTTACGCTTTCATTCTATCAAAGTCCTTTCTTTTTAAAATTGTAAATTTAACAGGATTTATTGTTCAAATGCACAAAAAAACCGTTCTTAAAGAACAGTTTTTTGAAATCTTTTTCTATCTTTCTCAATAATGACCACCAAGCCAACGAACAAAAGAACACTCACAATTAACAATACTGCCGTTTTATTATATCCATGAAAGAGCGCTTCGCCTCCACATGCGTAAAGTATTGAGGAAGGAATTACACCAATGAATATAGCGGCTATTAAATTTTTTAATGGCAACTGCATAGTATCTGCAGCAAAATTAATCACAGAAGAAGGAATAATTGGAATCATGTAGCCCACCATAATCCCAATTTTTGGATGCTTCATCCGTCGAATGGACTGGACCCAATGATTGGTCTCCGTTTTTCTATCTAAAATTTTATATGATGCATCAAAAAGATTGCAACTAAATTTCCCAAACTATTCCCTAAAACATTAATGAGTGTGCCGCTGAAGGGACCAAAACTCAATCCTGCAATCACACCAATTACCGAGGTTGGAATCCCTGGTACTGCACACATGATCGCGGTCAAAAAAACTAACAATAGCGCTGCTGAAAAACCATGTGAACGAATTCGCTCTAATAATTGTGTCTTACTGGCTTTAGGATTCAAAAATAATTGAATATCTGTTTGATATTCTAGATACAAACGGTAACCTACCAGCAGGATTAAAATAAGCCCGCTACTGATTAGTAGTATTCGGATTGCTTTCCTCTTCATTTTCTTTGCTCCTTTTATGCTTTATACAAAGTGTAGCACAGGTTTCTTCGTGCCTCAATTAGAAGCTTGTATGAATAAAAGCCGCCCCTAAAAGTTAGACTAAAAATCTAACTTTTAGGGGCGGCTCGAAAGTTACGAAGGTACTTTTTTTTATTTCCGATACATCTTAAACTCCAAGAACAGATCATTATAAATTCCTAAGTATTCTTGACCTAAGTCTTGGTAAACTTCTAAATGTTTGATGGTTTCATCATCTGGATAAAATTGTTTATCTTCAGCAACTTCTTTT
Organism: Enterococcus sp. AZ050; assembly: GCF_051715085.1. Taxonomy (NCBI): domain Bacteria; kingdom Bacillati; phylum Bacillota; class Bacilli; order Lactobacillales; family Enterococcaceae; genus Enterococcus; species Enterococcus sp. AZ050. Next base: position 1,153,197 of record NZ_JBIOTC010000001.1, read on the forward strand.
GGTAATAGTTTTTTAGCTTCTTTATTTGGTGTGGAATAACCAATATATTCTGCGTTTTGTGCTGCATTTTCTGGTCGTAACATAAAGTTCATAAATGCATAGGCACCCTCTTTATTTTTGGCTGTCTTAGGCATCACAATGTTATCAAACCAGAGATTAGAGCCTTCACTGGGAATCACATAATGTAGATGTTCATTGTTTTCTAGCATTTCAGCAGCTTCACCAGAGAAAGTTACAGCAACTGCACTTTCTTCATTAGCCATGTACATTTTGATTTCATCGGCAACAATTGCTTTGACATTGTTCGTTAATCGGTTTAACTTATCGGTAGCCTGACGTAATTGTTGGTCGTTTTTACTGTTTAACGAATAGCCTAAACTGTTCAAAGATAATCCTAACACTTCCCGAGCACCATCAATCAGCATGACATTATTTTTTAATTCCGGGCGCCATAAATCATCCCAATGTTGGATCTGACGGCCGTCAATAAATTTATCATTATAAATAATCCCCAACGTGCCCCAGAAGTACGGAACGGAAAACTTATTTTTGGGATCAAAGGATTGATCTAAAAAGCGTGCATCAATGTTTTCTAAGCCTTTTAATTTGCTGTGATCAAGTGGTAAAAGCATCTTCGCTTTCATCATTTTTTGAATCATATATTCAGAAGGAATGGCAATATCATAGGCTGTACCACCTTGCTGAATTTTTGTATACATGGCTTCATTAGAATCAAAGGTTTCGTAATTGACTTTATAGCCTGTTTCTTTTTCAAATTTCTTAATCAAGGCCGGATCTATATAGTCCCCCCAATTGTAAATGGTCAAGGTATCTGCTCCTGCCATGCCACTTGCTTTCTCCAATTGGCGCACGCCAAAAAACAAGATGACAATAATAGCGATAATTCCAATAAAAAGTGACTGTAATTTTTTCATTTTAACTTGGCCACCTCACTTTGTTCCCGACGCATTTTCTTTAAACGTTTTGGCGTATTGTCTTTACTGATAAAGTAATAACCGACAACTAGAATCATTGAGAATAGGAACACTAACGCACTTAAGGCATTGATTTCTAAACTAATTCCCTGACGTGCTCGTGAATAAATTTCAACAGATAATGTTGAAAAACCATTGCCTGTCACAAAGAATGTTACGGCAAAATCGTCCAACGAATAAGTAAAGGCCATAAAGTAGCCAGCAATAATTCCTGGCGCTAAAAAAGGCAAAATAATATTTTTAATCACTTGAACATTATTGGCCCCTAAATCTCGTGCCGCATCTACCATGGAATCATTCATCTCTTGTAGTTTTGGTAAAACCATTAAAACAACAATTGGAATACTAAAGGCAATATGCGACAATAATACACTTGTAAAACCTAAACTGATAAACCCTACTGCTGTGAAGAAAATTAAGAAACTGGCTCCAATAATAACATCTGGTGAAACGAGTAAAATGTTATTAAAGCTAAGCAACGTGTTCCGGTTTTTACGACGTTTTGTATAATAAATCCCCATCGCGCCAAATGTTCCAATGATGGTTGCTATTAAAGCCGATAAGAAAGCTAGCAAAAACGTATTCAGAACAATGGTTAACAAGCGTGTGTCTTCGAAAACGTTCCGATAATTATCTAACGTAAAACCAGTAAACTGATTCATCGTTTGCGTGTCGTTAAACGAATAAAAAATCAAATAAAAGATTGGTGCGTACAGTAGCGCAAAGACAACGAATAAATACACATAAGACCATTTAAACTTTTTCTTTTGCATTATTTGCCACGCCCTTTCTTCTTCTCACCCGTCAGCAACATCACAATAAACATGGCAACAATTAAAATCACACCAATTGTTGAACCCATGCCCCAGTTTTGCGTTACTAAGAAGTGCTCCTCAATCGCCGTCCCCAACGTAATCACCCGATTGCCGCCAATTAAACGTGTTAACATAAAGAGCGAGAGCGAAGGAATAAAGACAGCTTGAACACCACTTTTCACACCGTTTAGGGAGAGAGGAAAAATGACACGGCGGAACGTTTCCGCACTGCTAGCTCCTAAGTCCCGACTAGCACTAATCAATGAAGGATTCATCTCTTCTAAGGCATTAAAAATCGGCATAATCATAAATGGAATTTCAATATACGTTGCGACAAATAAAAAACTGAAATCTGTAAACAGAATTTGGTGCGTACCCAAACCCATAAAACTCATAAACTGATTGATACTCCCATGAATACTGAAAATCCCAATAAAGGCATAAGCTTTTAATAATAAATTCACCCACGTTGGTAAAATAACAAGCATTAACCATAACTGTTTATGCTTGAGCTTTGTCAAAAAATAAGCCGTAGGATAACTTACCAATAACGTAAAAATGGTAATCAGAAAAGCATACCAAACCGAATTAACGGTCATACTTAAATACGTTCCTGATGTAAAATACGTTTGGTAATTCGCCAAGGTAAACTGGCCATTCAAATCGAAAAATGATTGATAAATAATCATTAGCACTGGCGCAATGACGAATAAAAGTAACCACATTACATAGGGAATCGAATAAATTCGACGCATTGTTTTCATTTTATTTTCCCCTTTCGTTTACTCGTCGTAACTTTCTAAACGGGCATCAAAGTCTTCTTCTGATTCATTGAAGCGCATCACGTGAATATCTTCTGGCTCAAAAGAGAGCCCTACTTGAGCGCCTTCTTTGGCTTTTCGAGTGGAATGCACCATCCATTCGTTTCCTTGTTCATCAAAACAAATAATTTCATAATGAACGCCGCGGAATAACTGTGTATCCACCGTTACGGTTAGCTTGCCTTTTTCAAGCGTGGTAATCGTTAAGTCTTCTGGACGTAAAACGACTTCTACAGGTTCATTTTTCCGCATGCCGCCATCGACACATTCAAACTTTTTGCCCACAAATGAAACTAAATTATCTTCCAGCATCACGCCATCCACAATATTACTTTCCCCCACAAAGTCAGCAACAAAGTGATTAATCGGTTCATCATAAATATCGACTGGTGTGCCACTTTGCACGATATGACCTTTATTCATGACAAAAATTTCATCACTCATCGCTAATGCTTCTTCTTGATCATGGGTCACAAAAATAAAAGTAATTCCTAAACGTTGTTGTAAATCACGTAGTTCATATTGCATCGCTGTGCGTAATTTCAAATCTAAAGCGGATAACGGCTCATCTAAAAGCAATACTTTTGGCTCATTGACAATCGCTCGTGCAATTGCGACCCGCTGACGCTGGCCCCCAGACATTTCACTAATTTCACGTGTTTCGTAGCCGGGTAATTGAACCAAACGTAATGCCTCTTTCACTTTTTTTTCAATTTCTGTTTTGGATAGTTTTTTGATTTTTAAACCAAACGCAACATTATCAAAAACATTCATGTGAGGAAACAAAGCATAATCCTGAAACACGGTATTGACTTGGCGTTTATTGGCAGGTACATCATTTATTCTTTTACCATCAAAATAAACATCGCCAGAAGTCACGTCATTGAATCCCGCAATAATACGCAAAATCGTTGTTTTGCCACATCCTGAAGGTCCTAATAACGTATAAAATTTCCCTTCTTCAATTTCAAAGCTGACATTTTTTAATACTGGTTCATCGTCAAATTGTTTGACAACATTTTCAAATGAAATCACATGGTTTCTCACTGGATAAACTCCTCCATTTCGTCCTTTATAAATACGATTCTGTCGCCACAATTAACGCACGACTTTTTCCTCGACCATTGTTGCTAATTTGGTGAGGTTCTGTTGCTTGGTAATACATGGTTTGACCTTTTTTAGCAATATACGTGGCTTCCCCTAATGTCAAACGAATGGAGCCATCAATCACATAAATAAATGTTTCCGATAGAGAAGGTTCAAACGTTTTGTATTCGCCATTTTTATCAAAAGTAATAATGACAGGTTCCATTTCTTTTTCATTTGAGGCTGGAATTAACCATTTTAGTTCATAGCCATGTTCTTCATCATAATAGAGGGTACTTTCTTCTTCATTGTAGACAATTTTCTGTTCAAGCGGTTGCTGACTAAAAAACTGCTCTGGCGTCACGCCTAGTACTTCTAAAATTGAGAAAAATGTTTCCATTGATGGTGAGCTTAAATCCCGCTCCAATTGGGAAATATAGCCTTTGGATAAATCCGTTCTTTCGCCCAATTCTTCTTGTGTTAAATTTTTCTGAATGCGTAAATTTCTCAACTTCTCACCAATTTCCATGGCACACCTCGTTTCTATTTTCAGCTAATCTTTTCAACAAAAGTTTTGTAATACTAAACTTACAGTTTAGTTTTACCTTTTTTAGTATACGAACTTTTTGAAAAATTTCAACCATTTTTCTTTATTTTTCTAGTCTAATTGTCACACAATCTTTTTTTTCTGTATAACTTACTGTTTATAAGAAGAAAAATGATACGAAAAAATCAGAATATGATAAAATAAGACGAGTTGCTTTTTTACATAATTGGAAGGAGAGTTTTTATATGAATTCATTTCAAGCATTTACGTTAAGAGAACAAGATACATCTGTTATTGGTCAACTAGAAACCATTACTTTAGACGATTTATCAGAAGGCACTGTAGTAATCAAAGCAGCCTACTCCTCAGTTAACTTTAAAGACTCTTTAGCTTCAAAAAAAGACGGCGGTGTGATTCGCAATTATCCAATGATTCCAGGAATTGATGTCAGTGGCACTGTTGTCACATCGGAAGATCCTCGTTTCAAAGAAGGCGATAAAGTGATCGTAACAGGCTATCAATTAGGGGTTAGTCATACTGGTGGTTATTCTGAATATGTGCGTGTTCCTGGCGATTGGGTAGTTCCACTTCCTGAAAAAATGAGTCTCAAAGAAGCAATGATTTTCGGAACTGCTGGCTTTACGGCCGGATTATCTGTCACAGCTTTAGAAGACGATGGCTTACGCGACGACAAAGAAGCCCCCATTATTGTAACTGGTGCGACAGGCGGTGTTGCGACATTGTCTATTGCGATGTTGCATCAATTAGGCTACACTTCAATCACTGCATTAACTAGAAAGCCAGATTCTTTTGAGCTTTTAAAAGAGTTAGGTGTTAGTGAATGCTTATTAGTAGAAGATTTCTTAGCAACTCCTGTTAAAGCATTGATGAAACAGCGTTTTGCTTTTGCAATTGATACCACTGGTGGGGAAATTACTTCTGCTGTTTTACCACAACTTCGTTATGATGGCCGTTCAGCCATTTGTGGCCGCGCTGCTGGAATTACATTAGAGACAACCGTTTTACCCTTTATTTTACGGGGCGTTCATTTATTGGGCATTGATTCGGTTAATGTTGGTATGGACAAACGAAAAATAGTTTGGCAACGTCTTGCCACTGATTTAGACATCACTGAAAAAGCTGTGTATCAAGAGATTACTTTAGAAGAACTTCCCCCTGTTTTTGAAGCATTACAAGCAGGCCAACATATTGGACGGACCATTGTCCGAATTTCTTAAGGAGGCGTTTTGATTATGGATGTTTTAGTTACTGCTGGCGGAACGTCAGAACCGATTGATAATGTTCGTTCGATTACCAATCATTCTTCTGGCGGACTAGGAAAAGCAATTGCTGAAAGTTTTTTAGCTGCTGGACACACCGTAACCTACGTAACAACCAAACATGCATTACGTCCAACCCAACAATTGGACTTATCAATTAAAGAAATAGAAACAACGGTTGAATTAGCCACTACGTTAGAACAACTCTTTGCTGAAAAGCAATTTGATGCGATTGTTCACGCAATGGCAGTCAGTGATTTTACGACGGAAACCGCGCAAACGGAAGAACAATTTATTGATTCTTTTGCGCAACAATTAAGCGAACAAACATTGCCAAAGACCAAAGAAGCCTTGGTAACTATCGTTCAAAACACATTGAATCAGATTGCTGATATTCCTCAAACAGCAACAAAAATTTCATCTGATACGGATCGATTATTAATTTTTCTAAAGAAAAATCCTAAAGTCATCCAAATGATTCGTGACAAGCAACCCCAAACTGTTTTAGTGGGCTTTAAATTACTTGTCGACGTTTCACAAGCAGAACTTGTCCAAGTTGCACAAGCCGCTTTGGTTAAAAATCGGTGTGACTTTGTCTTAGCCAATGACTTGATGAACGTTCATGAAACAGAACACGAAGGATTATTAATTAACGAAACGGGCATTGTCCAAGAAGCTTGTTCAAAACAAGGGATTGGTTCAATGATCGTTAAAAATGTTGAAAAGAAATGGAGAGAACAACAATGAAAACTATTTTATTAGGCGTCTCTGGCAGCATTTCTGCATATAAAGCAGCAGATATTACAAGTCAACTAGCTAAGCTTGGCTACAATGTGGAAATTTTAATGACTAAAAGCAGCACAGCGTTCATCACTCCGCTGACCTTACAATCACTTTCTAAGAATCCGGTGCATACGGATGTCATGATGGAAATTGATCCCAGTAAAATTAATCACATTGAGTTAGCTAAAAAAGCGGATTTATTTTTAGTAGCACCTGCTTCGGCCAATACAATTGGGAAATTAGCCCATGGGATTGCCGACGACTTATTATCAACAGTTGCTTTGGCACTTTATCCTGAAACACCAAAAATTATTGCGCCCGCGATGAATACGTATATGTACCAAAACCCCATTGTCCAACGAAATATTAGCATTTTAAAAGAAGTCGGCTATCAAGAAATAATCCCACGGGAGGCTCTTTTAGCTTGTGGCGATTATGGTCGTGGCGCACTTGCCACTGTTGAAGATATCCTTCAAACAGTGATGAAAATTTTAGCATCTGATAACAAGGAGTAATTTATGAATAACACGAAAAAATTTACGTTAACAGCCATGTTCTTAGCTATCTTACTTTTACTGGCTTTAACCCCGCTAGGATTTATCACATTAGGTCCTTTAAATTCGACCACGATGCATATTCCTGTAATTATTGGTTCCATTGTTTTAGGGCCAAAAATCGGTAGTATGTTGGGCGGCACGTTTGGGATCATTAGCTTAATTAAAAATACGACAGCACCAACACCTTTGTCGTTTGTTTTTTCTCCATTTATTCCCGTGATTGGTACCGATCACGGTAGTTGGAAGGCTCTTTTAATTGTGCTCATTCCGCGGATTTTAATTGGGGTCGTTCCTTATTTCGCTTACAAATGGCTAAATAAATTAACGAAGGAAAAAGCGCAACCTGTCTCCTTATTTGTGGCTGGTGTTTTAGGCTCAGCAACGAATACCATTTTAGTCATGAACATGATTTATTTTCTTTTTAATTCAGCTTATGCTGAAATTATTGGTAAAGCTGGAACTGCTGTTTACCTAGCTATTATTGCGACGATTTTCAGTTCTGGTGTGCCAGAAGCTCTTGTTGCTGGTGTAGCTGCTTCAGCAATTGCTAGCGTTTTGCTTCGCTTAATGAAACGGAATGCAACGCAAAAACTATAGAAAAAAACACAGGGACTAAAAATCAAGTTTGATTTTTAGTCCCTGTGTTTTTTATTTATTTTTTTTGTTTTCGTAATTTATAGGCATATTCACTGGCTTTAAATAATAATTTATTAACCGGTAAATCGAATTCCCCAATAAATTCATTAATCGTTGGGTTGAAGTTCGCTTTAAACTTAATTAAGCCATCATTTAAACTACCTTCTAAGCCGCCCATATTACAGCTTTCGCAGCCACGGTTAAAACATTCTTGAATGGCATCTCGCCAAGTCACATATGTTGGCATGTAGCGTTTATAACGATCATCTAAGCCAGCATAAAGGATTTCACTTGTTGGACCAAATGTCACAGCCAAAGCGCCAGCAACCGTGACGATTTCACCAGCTTCTGCGATATTTTCTTCTAATTCTTTTAGTTCCCGAGTCAAGGAAGCATCTAATTCTTCTAAATTATGGCGCTTTTTCACTTGATTTTCTTTCAAATTACTCAAGTCTTTTTGATTTTTGTCATAGCGTTGTCGCGTGCTATCTAAGCGTTCCTTTAAATTGACTTGCGCCAGCATAATAAAGGAGTCTTCTGGGTAAATGTTCAACAGCTTCTTAAAGTAATCACTATTCCGTAAAGAAATATGTTGGCGTTCCATGGTTGATTGAATGACTTTTTCAAATTCATCAACAAAGTCAACATGCCCTTGCTGCACAACGACCCCTTTTTTTTCAGCTGTTTTAATCATTTTCTTGGTGCTTTTTGACAATTGTTCTTCACTAAAATCTTCACGATAAATATTCGCTTGGAAGCGGGGCTGGATGGTGGCCCCCATATCCATTGTCAGTCCTTGATATTTGGCCCCTGCTTTTTTCAAGGTCTCAATAATAGCTGTCGCTTCAGCATGCGGTTGATGTTCTTCTCCCAAATGGAAATCTTGATAATGAACCGCTGGATCCATTTTTATAAATAAAGCTCGTTTTTTCTTGCCAAATTTTTTCAATTCAGCCATAAAGTAGCTGACCAGACGTTCATTTGTACAGTCCATTACTGGACCTCTTGGTGTATATAACATCGTAAAACCGGCTGGTAATGGTTTGATTAAAACTAAACTTGATGCGACTAATGTATCCTTTTCATAAACCCCAACAATTTCAGAACCCCAGTTATCCTTGACTTTTGCCCATGAAGATGACTGTAGTAAATTACATAATGGGTGATTTTTAACAAATGTATCGTGTACTTCTGCCGGAATACCGATTTTAAATGTGTACATGTTCAAACTCCTCTGCTGTGACTTTCCAATAGTCCGTTTATCTTACACTATCATAGTGTATTCCAACAGACTAGTAAAGTTTTACATGAAAATTTTTAGAAAAAATGTAGATCTTATTCTTTATGTAAAAAAGACGAGGTAGAAACAGTTCATTCTACCACTTAGTTCACTAATAGCAACGACACTTTTCTTCACTGCCATTCAAAGGATGAATCATTTCTATCCACATCTTTTCAATTAAATACGTGTTTCAAATTTTAATGACTTGTTGATAAAATACATGATTGGTGCTGAAATCGTCATAATAATCGCTTCACTTAATGCTAACCAACCATAAGTTGTCCAAAATGCTTGACCGCCACTTGGTACTAGCATAAAGGCAATAAAAAACATACTTACAGTGAAAAATAGACTATTTAGACACATTCTAACAGGAATACTTGGTACCTTTTTTTGTAAAAAAGCTGTTAAGCTCAACGCAAATAATGTTTGCGCACCACCAAACAGAGCATCCATTACACCGAAACCAAAAAATAAGTTAAAAAAGATAACGCCGCCTAAAACACCCCACATCAATTTGCGATTGAAAACGACTAGGTGATTCAAACTTTCTGAAATTCTAAATTGAATCATACCAGAAGAAACTGGCCGAACCAATAAAGAGAGGACAATATATAAGCCCATAATGATACCATTGGCTAAGACTGTTCTTAGCTTTCGATTGGCTTGAAACGAATTTTGCATACTTTTTCCTTCTTTCTCCGAGTTTTTTTACAAGGGATGGTTGATGAACCTTGAACTCCATTATAGCATGTAGTTCATAATATAAAAATATTGATTTATCAAGGCTTTCGAGATTTCCAAAGTTTTTTATTTAATGTATTTTTTCATATTTTCACTATTTTTTGTGGCAAGTTTGTGGCAAATAGACAAAAAAATCCCTACCTCTCACAATGAGAAGTAGGGATTTGCTTATTTCTTAATTACCATTCTAAAAATATTTTTGTTTTATACAGTACAACTAAGCTAGAAAAGCAAAAGTATCTCAAAAGTATTTTACTTTAGAAAAAAGTTGTTTCTACAAGCTTTAGACTAAATTAATTATAAAAATCAAAAGTAATTCAAAAGAATTGACAGACTAATATTGAAATAGATAAACAAAAGGCTTAGCTCTCAAACGAGAAGTAAGTCTTTAATTATGGACCATACAGGACTCGAACCTGTGACCGAACGGTTATGAGCCGTTTGCTCTAACCAGCTGAGCTAATGGTCCTGAAATACCCTTAAATCATAATAAAATATTTAAATTAATTCAATTTTTTTATAAAATTCTTTCATATACATTGCTCAAAAGTATTAGTCATGATAAGCTAAATAAAAAGCTAATAAAAATAATAAATTTGAATGGAGGAAATGTCAATGGCCACTACATCTATCAAATGTACAGAAATGGTTTTTACTGATTCAAAAAGTTATGATTCTTTTATTGATAGTGTTTTCGGCAAAGATCCTAAACCCACAAATAAAAATGCCAAAAAAACAGCTAAAAAAGTAAACGATATTAAAACTCTTAATATTGATGGTATTTCTTACAAAGTATAAGAGGTGTAAAATCGTAATGTTTATTGATGCAGAAGTACAAATAAAAAAGATTTCAAATCTAGATATCGAAGAAAAAGCCTTGGTAAAGGCTTTTTCTTGTGGGAAACCTGAAATAGATTCTTATCTAAAAAATGATGCTTTGGAAGATTTGACTTTCGGTATTACAAAAACCTTTTTATTTTTCATGGAAATTGAAAATAAAAAAAGATTAGTAGGATATTTTACTTTAACTACTGATCGAGTGTTAGTTACTAAAACTTCACATACGCACAAAAAACTAGATAAATGGAAAAATCCTGTATATAAAAGATCTATTCCAGGGATTCAAATACACCATTTTGCTATTCAGAAAGATTTCCAAAATCAAAAATTTGGTATTAATCTGATGTATTATGTATTTTCGTTTATTAAGCTTACTATTTTACCATATGTAGGTTCTTGTTTAATCACCGTCCAAAGTGAAAAAGATGTTCAAAATTTTTATAGAAAAATAGGATTTGAAAAAACTGGAGATACTAGAGATTGTAATGTTAGTATGGCTTATACGACTAACCAGCTATTTATTCCAGATTAAAAGACATCATATGGATGTCTTTTTTTGTATAATAAATAAAAAGAACAGGTATCATCTGAGATACCTGTTCTTTTCAAAAACAAATTTGTTAGAAGTGATGTACTTTCCACTAAAGCCCTAATCAAATTTTACATAATTTCATTCTAATTTTCAAGCTATTTTACAACTGGACAAACAGTCTCTAAACGTTTGTACCATGGAGCATTTTTAGGCCATTTCTCTTTACCAAAGAACGGTATTTCTTTTCCGTTGTTCTCTCTGTATACTGTTTTTATTACTTCTGCCTCATCGCCATGATATAAACGTCGACAATTCACTCCATTACAGAAGAATGTAGCCCAGTGATCCCCGTTATCTTCTAATTTTCCTGTTTTACTATTAATTGGTCGTTGATATAAACAAAACATCGTTGCTTCTCTCCCTTTTATTGTATTTTGATTGTTATTACTTGAGTTGCTATTGTTTTCGTTTTGATTTCCCATATATTTTTTTATTTGGCTAATAAAATAGTCTTTTACTGCGTTTGTTTCTTTTCCATGCAATTCCCACGAACGATGAGGACATGCTGTAGGAACAAATTCTTTGTGCAATCTTACAGTATCTCTATTAGGTTGCATTCCCCAAAACTTCATATCTTCGGCTACTTGCTTAAATGTCATTTGCTCATTCGCTAAAAAGTCTGCATCGCTAGCGCCCATCGATTGACAAACCTCATAACCAACATAGTTCAAATTTCCATCTGAATTTGCTGTATGCCAAGCTGCGTTGAATGTATCTTCTACACGTGCAATTGTATTTCGATCAATATAATAATGAGCAAAACCATTCGCTAATTGCGTAGGAGACATTACAGCTAAAGCATTAACATATTGCGCAGCAGTCGCATAAATACTTCCTGCATCGTTATGAATGACAACGCCTTTTGGTGTTGCGTTGGGGCGTCTACCAGCAATTCCTCCACAAACAGATTGATTAATTACCTGTACCATCTTTCGGTTCACCTCCTTTATCATTTTCATCTTTTAATTTGCTTAGATGATTTTTAACCCAAGAAGGTAACGGAACACCTAGCTGCCCTAAGTTTTCTGTAATCGAAAGACCATAAACAGCAATGTAAAATAAAACAAAACCATCAGCAATAGATGAGAATCCCATTATTTTTAAATATGGATAGGTCACTATAACTAAACATACAACAAGTAAATGTTTAATTAATCCAGGTAATCCCTTTGTACTATTTCCTTCTTCCCTGTAGATTCCCTTACAAATACCTGTTGCAATATCCCCTAACACAATCCAAACAAACACTTGGATAAAACCGTTTGAAATTAAATTTTTAAATTCTGCTATTAACGCTTGATTATCAATAATCACCATGTCTTCCACCTTCCAATAATAAAAACCGCTTAGCCTTTGCTAAACGGTTTTCCTGTCATTTTTGTAAATTCATCTTCTGTTATACAATCTGGGACAAACTCCATTACTTGTTCATCTGTAAAACAGCCCCAATCATACATCATTTTAATATCATCAAATGTAAACATTTTATTCCACTCCTTCTGCTAATTTTTCGTTAATTTCTTTTACTTGATTGGTTAATTGATTAATCGCAAGCATTGATTTTGCACTAATTTGCGCAAAATTATCTGCTTTCTTCGTTACTTCGGAAAGCTCTTTTTTTAAATTCGTGTCATTAATCATAAGTTTTGAATTTAATTGTTTTAATTCCGCATTTTCGGCTTGTAATATTTCGATATCGGTCGGTGGTGCTGGCTCTGGTTCTGGCACATTGTCAGGATCGTATATTAAGCTTGTCCCATTCCAACGGTAATTAAAGAAATCTGTTGGTTCTTTTTCTACTTCAAGTTCAATCTTATTCGGTTGTTCCATTGTGGAATATCCATCTAGATAACCTTGAATATCATCAATCCAAATTTTCATGTTCTCTTTCCTCCTAGTATTCATAAATCGCACTTAACGCAAACAGTTTACTGCCTGAACCAGCCGTATCACTAGAAGAGGCATTCATATCATTACCTGTAATTTTAGTATCCTTAATATATAAATATTTCCGTACTAAACTATTAGCGTTGTATCCATGTAAAAGAAAAATAACTCCTCCAGCACCTGGATTCTGCGCATGCTGTTTAGGTACTAAGAAAAAGTGATAACATGAACCGTTTAAGGTGCCGTCTTTTTTATATTCTTGCCATTGGAAAATCCAGCCGTTCTCACACTCCGATAGCGATTTAGAAGGAACATTACCGTTTCCTGCAGCTCCGCCATACCATGCACCTGTCCACAACGGTTCTTTTTTGGTGATTTTTTGGAAAGTTCTTGAGGTGCTATCAACGGCTGCACCAATTTTATTGAAATTTTCTTCAATCGATTCTGCCCCGTTCTCCATCCCTCTATAAATTCTAGTTAAATCCATATTCACAACGTCCTTTCTTATAAAATTAAGTCAAATACAATAGATCGGCTATTCTGACCATCAATAAGCAAATACTTATGCTCATCAATTTTTACTGGTAGAAAATCTGTTTTATAATCTAGCGGAATAGTCACAATACATTCAGAAGAATTCACATGTTTTACCGTACATTGAATTGATTGAGAAGCACTACCGCCAAATAATCCTGTTGGTTCTGTACCTAAAGGCAGCACACCTATGCCGTGTGTCCAAGTACGAACATTAACGACGGGTTGAGCTCCTAAATTGTGAACAATAGTTACATCAAAACCAACTGGAATAACAGAAGCAATGATATTTTCAAAATATTCTAGCCGTTCATCTAACGTTTTAAAATTTCCCAAACGTTCACTACTTCGAGCATCGATAACTTCGCTATCTGTTGTAGCATTTGCGATTACATCTTTAAAACGTTCCTCTAAATTGGTTTGACGTTGTTCTACTTTAGATTGGCGCTTTTCTGTATTTTCAGAAATAGCCTTTATTTTATTAAATAAAACACTGGTATACTCCATCATACGAGCTAAAGATTCTCGAACATGTCGTCGATACATCTTTGTTCGAATCCACAAAGCAAACGTTTGAGAAATAGGATCAATCACACCGTTTTTTATTTCATCTTGCACCTCATCGACATCGGTCGGGTCTTGATAATCAACTGTTGTATTTGGTTCATTTGTTGGTCGAGTATCCTTAAATTCTTGTGCCAACCGTCTCACCTCTCTTATTTTTCTAATTTCTCTACGCGCTTAATTAAATCGTCTAACGCCTTTTTCATCTCAGTTTGAGCAGTACCTACAGATTCGAGTGTATTTGTTAAATCACTTGCTAATTGTTTAAAGGCTTCCGTCGATTCTGTCACGGTTGTTGATAATTCACTGGTTAAGTCTTCCAAAGAACTAACTTTACTACTTTGAACAGATAAATCGTTGTCGAACTCTTCCTGTTTTTTTATCAACTCTGAAATGTTCTGAACGCCTGCTGCAGCAAATTTTTTTACGTTTACCAAATCGGATTGAATAGCTTTTATTTCGTTTTGATAATCGGTCAGTTTTTTCTTTTTCGAGCCAATCGTCAAAGTAACCTTTTGCGGTTCTAAAATACTAAATTTTTTCTCAATCACTTGTAATCGTTCTACAGCATAAATAAATTGATTATCTACTTTATAACTGTTTCCTAAAGTGATTAATTCATACCGTTTATCCAATAGCCCTAACTCAATGGCTTCAACTGTCCAAGTTACCAACATCAAGCTTTGGTCTTTTAGCCATTGCAACCCTCGACGTTTTAAAATTGATGGGTCTTTGACATTTGAAAATTCTACAATGCCTGTGTTTAATCCAAATTTTTTGATTAACGCTTCATCATCAAGGTAATTCTTACCGCCATTTACTTTTTCGATAGTATATTTAGGTCGTGAAAAATCTGTTCCCACTTCAATATCAGTATTTGACGTATCTTCAATATCTTGACCGACGGGCACAATCCTTGTAAACAATTCAGAAACATCAATATCTCGAGTAGCACTTTTTAGATTTTTGGTTAACTGTAAAGGAGTTTCACTGTTCATACCATAATTAGATAGATAATCTAAATAATTTATATTCCCAACGCGTCGCAGTGTTAACGTACCGCCCAACCTATCCAATAATTTTTCTTTGATGGTATCAGCTGTACTTTGATAGCCTAATCCTCTTAGCAAGTCCCCATTATCTACAACATTCACTTCACCAAGCCGAAACTGCTTATACGCTTCAACTTGTTTATTGTGTGCATCGAGTATTTTTTGTAAATAAGCAGATACAGTCATCCGTGTTGGTTTCATATAGGTTTGAACAGAATCATATAAAAAAGCTTTCTCATCCTCCGCTAAGAGAGTTTGAGAAAAGCTTCCTGATGCTTCCATTTTATTCGTGATTTTAGCAACTCTACCATAAAAAATTTCTTTATTTCTTGTAACATCCACAATCTGGATAAAGTGAATAATCGGCTCAATCTTTTGATAGTATTTATTGTTAATATTAAAGGTAAATTCAAAAGTAGAAATTCCTAATCCGTTAAGCGATAAATATACTTCACTATCTTTGATTTTCTCACCATAGCTATATGGCTCATGAACAATCTTTGGATTCTTTCTGTTCGGATTATCAAACAATAATACTCGATACATTAGACCATCACCTCACTAGACATAAAGAAAGAGATATGACCTTCGCCATAAATAGTTAAGTGGTTGGTCCCTCTTTTTAATTTAAAGAAATAATCTTGCGATTCGCCTTTCGGAACTTTTATTGTTGTTCCGTCATCAGTAGTTAATTGCATTGTAGACGTTGCCTTTATTGTTGGACTAGAAGCATTCGCTCCCATATTGATAAGGAAAATTTCTCTTTTTCCATGAATATAGTAACCCGTCCAATTATCGGCACTATCATCTGTGAAAAAGTCCTCGTCAAAGACATCGGAATAAGAAATATTTTCCTTTAAAGCAAAAGGATACACGTCAAATTCTACAGTTAATGTTAATGAATTACTTGACGCATCATCTTCTGCTTTCACACTTTTGCATTTTCCATACCAGCGAAGCCCTGAACGTAACCAAGAATCATCAATGTAATCAATTCCATCCATCATCAATTCTTCTTTTACTTTCGCCTCTAACGACTTTCGTTCTTCGTAAGGCGTATTAGGTCGCCAAAAGGTAACTGTAACAGTCCGATTACTAAAAATTCGTTCTCCTGTAAGCATGGAAAAATCGTACTGCCCTTGCATGAAAGGAATTTGTTCAATAATTTCTACTTCTTCCGCAGAAGGAGCATCGTGTTCAATAATGTAGAAACCATGTTCTTTGCTATTAAAACGACCTTTGGCCATATATTCTACAATTTCAATCAACTACGATACCTCCCATCTTGCTTTTGTTGTTCTGCTAAATTAAGATTCATTGGGCTACCTAGCGCTCCCACTACTTGGCCAGTATCCATCACAACAGTTAAATGTCTTATTTCTTCTAAGATTTCTACCATTTTTCCCATTGGCGTATTATCTATAGAGTGTTTTACCTCAATTGCATTTGAACGTTTCATCAAACGGCTACCCGTAATAGATTGATGAATACTTGAAATCATATCTTTTGCACTTTGTACGGCAACCGACGTATCTTCTCGAATACCTGCAGCTACACCTTGTGCAAGGAAAACACCAACATTACGTTTAAGTAATCTCGACGGTGATTTAATTTCACCTTTTCTCTGCCCAGCTTTATCTACAGCAGCTACTAAATTTTGCATAGCAGCCACTGCTTCGCCCTGACTTGCACGAATACCAGAAGCAACACCACTAGCTAGATTCGAACCGACTGATACCATACTTACCGAGCTAGCACCACTTTTAACAGCATTTCCTAAATCTCTACCTGCATTATTAGCTGAACCAACCTGAGAAGATAATCCTTGAACAAAACTACGTCCAAGCTGTTCTCCTGCGCTTTGCATAGCAGAAGCTTTTGTTTTTATTCCTTCAACTGGCGCTGAACCTAATTCGGTACCTTTTTGTTTTGCGTTGCTTTTCTGTTTCGCTAGCCCTGTGTTATACTCTCCAGCATTAGAATTACCGCCGCTATTGTATTCTTTACCTTTACTTTTTGCGCCCTTTGCACCAGATGAAGCTACATCACCAGAAGTTTTTTCCGCTTCTGCTTTCTTATTTTTTACGCCTGAGTTCATCTGATTCATTAACTCTTGACCGACATTATTGATTTCAACTTTTCCTGAGTTCAACCCGTCGATTAATTTGTTTTTACCATCTTGACCGTTTTTAAACAAATCAGGCGGTAATGATTGCAAGGTATTCACAATGTCAGCTTTTGACATATTCGCCCATAATTTAGGGTCGTTGCTTTGTAATCCTTGAACTAAACCGTTAGAGCCTTCAATCCCCCGTTGGCGTAATATGCCAGCTAATAAAGCCATCTGTTGATCAATGCTAGCACCGTTATTTACATAAGATTGATAAATGCCTAAAAGCTGTTGGTCTGTCACACCTTTAAGCTGTGCTAAATTATCAGCCGTCACCGCAATTTTATTCGCACCATTTTGTGAAATAATCGCTAGAAGTTGCGCTCCTTGCTCTAATTCACTTTGACGTATCTGGCTGTTTTGTGTTTGCAATTGTGTGATTTGATTTTGGAAAGCTGCTTTTTCAGATTCCGTTTTTGCTTGGTTTTTTTGTGTTTCTAATTGCTGAATTTGGGCGTTATTTTCTTGCACTTGTTGCGCTTGAAGTTCCCCAAGTGTTCGTAAGCTTGTTAAGGTTTGCTCTTTTTCTTGCTCGCTTAACATTTGATTGTTATTTAGCTTGTTTACACCTGCTTCAACGAATTGTTTCTGTTGCTCTACTAAATTATCGCGAATAATATTTGTTTGATTCTGTAAAGTCGCTCGTTGCTGTTCAGTTAACTCTTGCCCCTCTATCGTTTTGTTATTTTTCAACTGATTAGAATAATCCGTATAAACTTTTAACAAATCATTATTGGACGATTGAACAGCCTTCATATACTCGGTTGAGGCATTAGCGAAAATCTTTTGCTTTTCAGCTTCGGATTTTCCTTCTGCTGCTTCAATTTGCTTGTTATAGGTTTCAACAGCTTTTTTCTGCTGTTCCTTTAAATTCGTAACTAAATCAAGTGTATTCTTGAAATAAGTTTCTACGCCAGCCGTACTACCATTTTGCTGTGAGAAAAGTTCAGTCATTGCCTGTTTAGCTTCATCAAGTTTTGAGGAGTAATCTTCAACACTATTTGATACCTCTTCCATATTCATGGACATGGCTTTCGTAGTGTCTTTCGATTTTTTCCCTAACTCTTCTGTACTCTTAATAGCGTTTTTAATAGCAGAATCAGAAAACATTGTGTCCCAATCCTTGCCTATATCAGACATACTTTTTTTCACATCTTTAAATGCTTTGTCTGCGCCTTTAGAATCACCTTTTAGCCGTTTCCAAAGTCCTTTTACGCCGTTTGCAATTGCCATTATAGCGTTTACCGCTGTTTTTCCTACAGTAACGATAGCGCGTAAGCCATCTACAAAACCTGCTATTGCAAAAGTGACACCGACAATCGTACCAGTACCTAACCACTTAAAGATATTTCCTAATCCTTTTATTGTTTTAGTAACGCTCGCGGAGCTAGGAAGTACACTTTTAAACGATTTTACTATTCCGCTAAAAGCAGTTTTCACATAGCCTTGAATATTCATAAAATTGGATTTCCAGGCTTGCACTACGCCAACTATTGTAGTGGTTATTGCTACTAAAATTGCTGTTATGGGATTACTCAACATAGCTCCTGTTAAGCTAGCTATAGATCGTATCCCTGTTGCCGCAAATGTTCTAAAACCTCCACCTGCTTTTGAGGCGGCTACGCCAAGCCCTGATAAAACCGTTCCCGATTTGCCAGCTGCAGAAGATAAATTCCTTAGCGACCCAATAGGATTAATAACAACAGAGGCAAATTTCGCTAATTTGCTGTTAGATAATTGTAAAGAAGCAGAAAAAGAACGGAAAAAGTTAGTAACTTTATTCCCTTCCCCTAGCATATTCAGCTGCCTTTGACTTGCTCGTAGATTTGCTCTAAATGTATCTAACGTAGGAAAAAGACCTGAAATAGTCTCTCCTAACGTGGTAAATCTTGTTAATACATTTACATTAACTCCTGCACTTTCAAGCCCTGCTAGATTTGATTTATATTTAGAAACAAACCCTTTTACAGCTTGTAATGCACTACCAGAGCCATTAACAATAGGTTTAGTAATAAATTGCTGCCACTTGCTATCAATATTCCCTGCGGTTTCAAACATCGTTGATATCGTTTTGCCGAAAACACTTGTCATTTTCCCAAAAACTTTTAACACAGGACCAGCAGAAGCAGCTAACGCAGCCATTTTCAAAATGAACTCTTGCGTTTTTGGATCAGCTGATGCAAAAGCCTCAGCCATATTTGCTAAAGCTTCAATCATAGGCTTAGCAGCACTTATCGCGCTATTTAAAGCGGCTACTAATGGACCGCCAAACGTAATTGCTACATCGTTTAATTGACCACGTAAAATATTTAACTGCGATTCTGTAGTTCCGTATCGTTTGCCAGCTTCTTCTGCTAAAGCTGTATTTTCATTAAACGCTTCGTTACCTCGTTTTACAGCACCTTCAAAGACATCACTTGCATTAGCTGCACGTAATAAACTATCACGTAATCGAACTTCTGTAATTCCCATATCATCTAGCACTTTAATAGCTGATATTCCGTGTTTTTCTGAGTCTTTTAAGCCCTGGATAAATTCAATTAATGCTTGAGATGGATTGCTTTTGAATAATTGTGCAAACTCTTCTCCAGTTCGACCTGTTACATTCGCGAAATCTTCCAGACTACCCGAAGCTTTGCTGGCTTCTTTGTACATTTTCTTTAATTCTGAGGTAGGTATTCCCATTTGCTTAGAAACTGCCGTCAGTTCTTTTCCACCCCAGTTTACAGCATGCACAAAAGATTCCCAAGACACGCCTTGCTCCGCTACTGCTTGTTTCAGCGGTGCAAAAGCTTCAACGCCTGTTTCAGTTGCTAATTGCATTTGTACCATTAACCTAGAGAACGCCGAGCCGCCCGCTTCGGCTTCTATACCAACAGATGATAACGCCGCCGCAAAACCTACAATGTCTCCTTCGGTCATGCCAATTTGTTTTCCTGCACCTGCTAAACGTAAGCCCATCTCTGTAATCTCTGATTCGGTGGTCGCTAAATTATTCCCTAAATCAACAATCGCTGAACCAAGATTGCTAAATTTATCTTGTGACATTTGGGTAATGTTAGCAAAGCGAGCTAGGGAAGTAGCTGCTGAATCGGCTGACATGTTTGTTGATTCGCCCATATCGATCATAGTTTTGGTAAATCCTACAACTTTATCAGTTTGGATACCTAATTGCCCCGCCGCTTCCGCAACGTTTGCAATTTCTGTGTGACTTGCGGGCAATTCTTTTGCTAAATCTCTAAGGCCTTTTTCTAAATCATCATAAGAATAAATGACTTTACCGTTAGAATCGACCATCTCATCGTTGGTCTTTTTAACTCCAGTAAAGGCACTTTCCCATTTTACCGCTGCGGTTGTTACTGCGCCAACGGCACCCGCAATTGGGAGTGTAATACCTTTAGTCATCGAACCGCCGACTTTTTCAATGCTTTGGCCGATACTTGCGGTTTTATCGCCGAAACTTTTCATCGCACCATTCACTGTATTCAAATTACTAGGAATATCAGAAGCATTTGAATTAAGTTTTTTTAGCGAAGACACAGCGCCATTCATCGCACTGGTAAAATTGTTATCACGTGCTGTAAGTATAGCTGTTACCGTTTTACTTTGTGTCACGTTGTTTCCTCCTTTCCTCAACAATTTTTCTTGCTTGTTCTAATCGACGAGCGTTTTCTTCTAGCTCACTTAGCTTTTCCACTTCTCGTTGCGAGATTTCCCCTCGCACATCGCGTTCAAGCTTTTCAAAGTCATAGACATCTTTCACTTCGTTAAAAATATAGCGTTGCCCTTTTTCATCTGGTGTTGTAAAAATACGTGTAGCTAACGCGTTAACGTATAGTTTCCTTTCTTCGTTAATTGCACGTAAATTTACAGCTTTTATCCGTAAATTAAATTCATAAGGAGTCATACGCTCAATTTCTTTTAAAGTGATATTGGGGAAATGTTGAAAACAAGTGACAACTATTTCGTCATAATCTAGGCTGTCGTTTCTTGTTGATTGGCTTGTATCTGTTCCATGTAAGCCATGATTTTTTTGATTGCTTCTAGTGCTTTTTTCGTCCGAAGAGCCGTTAACGGTGCTTGCTCCAAGAAAGAGATAAAATTTTCAAACAACGTTAAAGCCTCATCTGACGTTTCTAAGTAGTCGTCAATTTCTTTCGTTGTTAAGTCATCATAAGTAATTAACGCTGCGTGCATTAATTTTTGAAAGGCAAAAGCGTCGCCATCTTGTAATCCGCCAACCAATTGAACGAAGCCGTCTACTTCTTCAACGTCAGGTTTTAATGCGTTAATTTCGTTTAAAAATTTAAAACCGAAAATCAAAGGATATTTTTTTCCGTTAATTGTTGCGACAGGTTTTACGTTTGTTGACATGTAAAATTCCTCCTAAAAAAGCGACAATGCCTTCACATTGCCGCCTACTTCCTGATTTTTAATTATGGTACTAATGCTAATAAATCTGTTTTCGTTGTTTTTCCTGTAAAATCAATACCGTGAGCGGTTAACCATTCTTTGATTTCAGGAATAGTATTTGCTTCTGTTGGTTTATTTTCCAAAGAGCGCCCCGCCAATACGGTAAAAGCTGGAATAGCTACTTTTTCAGATTCTTTTTCATCTTGCACACGTACAATATGGTACGTTCCTGCTGCTACTTTTGCTCCTGCATCAAGTCCTGTAATAGTTAATGGACTTGCTCCTTCAACTACTTTTTCACTACCTTTGTAAATACGATAAGTAATTGCCATGATTATTCTTCCTCCTTCACTTTTACAACGGCGCCATCTGATGTCGGCGTTACACTTTCAACTTTAGGTACTTCAATTGTTTTTGGTGTGTATTTTTCTACAGGCTCTTCTGGTTCCGCACCTGCTACTGTGTCGTAGAAGAAAGCACGCGCAAGTTCTTCGTTTTCAGTGTCAACTGTTGCCCATCCTTCCACTAAATCACCATTTAAAACTAGAGTTGGTTTAATACTTGAATTAGAATCGGACTCGGCAGAATCTCCGAATGAATCCAACAAACCTGTGCCAAATTCCGCTTCGTATTTTCCTGTTTTTGGGTCTTTTTTATCAAAATTAATGCGCCATACATCAATTTCTAGCCCGTTACGATACGCATATTTCAACATGTTGTAAGTTTCTGTGCCTGTCCGTAAAAATTCCATTTCGATGGAAGCTGACGGCATTCCTGATGTAGGAACATTCCCGTCTTTTGTTGATTGTGTATCTGTTTTTGTTTCTGACTTATATTCGTGTGAAATTTCTAAAGCTAATAACTTCGCTGCTGTTGTCGCACGTTCACGTGTTAGTCGAAACATTAACTTAATTTTTTTACCTTGGATTGCTTTCTCCATTTCTAGTTTCCTTCTTTCTTTATTCAAATTCTAACGTGATGTCAAGTACACCGTGTGCAAGGCTCGTACCAAAATTGGTTGTATTTTCATAAATCACTTCTGTGCTACTTTCCGTTACTAACCAATTAAAGTTCTTAGTCTGATGCAATTCATGAACGATTTTTCGCACATCGGCTAATACTTGATTTAATTCTCGACGTTTGTCGTCATGATCATAAACATGAATCATAATATTGGTTGAACCTAACGTTCTTGTTTTTGTTTGTCTATCCTTAGACCATTGTTCACCTAAGAAAACAAACGGATAAGAAGCCTCATCATCTGGCAAATGCGCATAGGTTTCATAGCCTGCTTGTTCCAAAGTGCCAAATAATGCTTCGTAAAGCTCTGAATACGGGTCTTTAAAGGTCATTTTACTAACGCCTCCATATTATCAAGAAATCTTTTAGCAGCTACCGCATGGCCCTTTTTCATATAGAAACGTCCGTAAAAATAACGCGTTCCATATTCTACATAAGGGGCGTATGGAGCTAAAGGACCACCTGCTGTTACTACTCCTGTAAACCCTTCGTCTTCAAAGGAAACTACCTCGCTTCGTTCTAAGTATCCATCTCTGACCGGTGTTTCTTCTGCAATTTGATTTGCCATATAAGCAGTATCATTTTTGACGACCTCTTTTACATCGTCTAGCTTTTTCGCTTCTTCAATCGCTTCGATTAAATCATCCAATCCTGAAATATCTACTCGGTAAGTCATCGATATTCACTTCCATAAACCGAAGTTCCTTTACTAACACGCAAATTTTTAACAACGGTAAATTTTCGATTTTTTTGTTCTTCTTCGTCGTAGTATTCAAGAAAACCTGAACGAATGGATAAGCGGTCTCTAAAACGAAAAATGACCATCTGCTCCTTTATGTTAGGGAAAATGGTCATTTGTTTTTCCGTTCCGACTTCGGTTACACTGCCTATCAGTTTTTCCGAAATCAGCTCGTGCTTTTTGTTGTAGTAATTAATGCAGATTCTCATAAAAAGGACACCTTCCTTTTACGAATCAAGCCTTGTTCTTCAAGATAATCGTTAATCTCATCTTGAAATTCCCCGAAGTCGTCCAAATTATAAGAAATTGTTTCTTCTGATTGAGAATGCTGTTCCATGCCTTCAAAACCTAAACGGTTGTAACGTTTCACTACAATTGATGGAACAATATAGTCCAATTTTTCTGGTATCTCATCTGTTTTTAGCTTTACTAGCAGTTGCTTTTCAGTAATGTCCCAGATTTTGATAATTTTTTCCTCATCTTTTTTGTAGGTATCATCTGAAATATCCAGCAATACACGATATTCTGAACGAAACATTTTTTCACCTACTCTGCTTCAATAACTGCCCCATCTGCCGTTGGTGTTACCTTTTTAACGGTCGGGGCGCTTACTTTGAATCGTAAGAAACGTAAATGGCAGGGCGAGCTTTTTCAGTTACAATAGCATCGTAGTAGTTCAACCCTTTAATAGTGTCTCTGTAGCCGTCACGGTCTTGTGAAGCTGGAATTAGATCAATAGAGTTGTATTTTTCAACTGGCGAACAAACCATCAAAGGCACAAGAATATAATTAATTTTCTTCGTAGAATCTACCTGTAAACGAGATTTTGCAACTTTTTGAATAATAGTATCTGAACCGTCTAACTGCGCAACTTTACGGTTAATACCTGAAATTTGTTGCTCGTTCGTAGTAAATGTTTTTGAAACACCTTTTGCATTTTTTAATGCTGAATAGTAGTCAGTGGATGCAAACATAATAAACGGACCGACAATTTCTGCATCTGTCATATACGCTTCTGCCGCATCATATGAAGCCAAAGCATTTTCTGTAGTAATGGTTTCTTTTACCGTTTTTCCAACGTATTTTCCTTCGCTATCATCATCCGCTGCTTCCGCAAATGCCGCTTCCAATAGGCGTTGTACCGCAACGCGATCTTTTTCAGGAATCGCAACTAAACGAGTGTGTTCTTCCACAATCGCTTGAACTTCATAGGAAGCATTTTCTGATTGATCTAATGTGTCTAAGTCATAACCAAACCAACGTTCTTTCTCTAGTTTGACCGTTTCTTTTGCCACATCAATTTTAGAACGTTTATTGTCTTCGTTACGTTTATAATCACTAGCAGTAAAACCTTTCATTTTGTTGATGCGGACTTCTTTTGCTCCTACAAAATCTGCTTCTGTTACTGCAGCAGCTCCACCTTTCAATAAATCCCAAACTTGCGAGCCTGCGGCAAATTCTTTGTCAATTGCTTTTAAATCTTTGCTATCTAAAATAACTGGCATAATTTTCATCTCCTATTTCTTTTCTAAATTTTTAGTCAAATTGCTGCGCCAATCGGTCTCTTTTGTTGCTGTAGCAACGTTTACAGTTTGACCTTTCAGCAATTCTTTTTGGATACCATCTCTAGCTTTTGAAATAATTTGTTTTAATTCATCTACAGCTTTCTTTGTATCCTCGTCCGTATCTTTCACAAGCAATAAATCGGCTTGTGCAGCACTTACGTAGTCGGAAAGACCATTCTCGGATAAATCGTTACGAACAGATTCGGCACGCGTTAAACGGTCGAGGCGGGCTTGGGCTTCCTTTTCTCGTTTTTCCGCTAGTGCTTCTTTGTCAGCGGCTTCTTGTTCTTTCGCCTTAACACGTTCTTCCGCAGTCATTTGCTCGTAAGATTTTTGCTTTTCCCAATCGGATTTTGCTTGCGCCACAGCTTTTTTAGTTTCTGCTGCGACCATCTTGGCAACATCATCACGGGTAAAAGTCTTTCCAGTTTCTTTTCCGTCTGGATTTTCATTTTTTGGATTTTGAGAATCCTTTGTCGATGAATCCCCCGATTCGTTTGAATTTCCAGAGTTTGGCTCATCAGAATTTGGTTCATCTGCAAAAAATTGTAAATCCATCGGTAATAATAAGTGTTTTTCTTCGTTCATGTTAAAACCTCCAGCCATTACGTGGCTAATCGAAATTAATAGGTTACGCCTATCAATCGAAACAGCTTTCTCTTTAACGCCTGTAAGCAGTAAGAAGGCAAATAAAAAAAGCCTAACTTTTGCTAGAACTTTTTGTCTTTATAAGCAGGTGCAGTGCTACACCTACACCAGTTGTGAATGGGGCTTGCGTTGATTCCTGGGCTCATTTCAGAAACCTTATGTGGATTTGCACTTGCTATTCCTACACAAATAGGACAAGCGCTTGGTTCTACAATCAGGTTGTATTCTTCATACCCGTATTTTTCGTAGCTTTGCTTTTGTACTTCGCTTTGTATTCTTGCGGATTCACTAATCATTAGCCGACGTGCGACATAATCAGCCGTTTCCTTTCCTCGCAAGCTATCAATCACAACTAATTTACGTAATTCCCTAGCTAGAACATCTGGATGTTTGCCTGCTGATAGTCCAACTGTTAACAAGCGATCGATACTTGCTTTCAAAACATCTTGATTCACCCACAAACGTTGCGAAAATGTCGCGTTATGAAACGAACCCTCGATAATCGCTTTAGCAAACATTCGATAAGTTTCTTCGGAAAGAACGGACCCGCCTAATATCCCCGCTTGTCGTACAAACTCCGCTACAGCTTCCTCTGTTAATATCGCTGTAAAATAAGTCTGTAGCTGATTCGTATTGTCTGTTAAATACAAACCTATTTTCGATTTTAAAAGCTCTAAACGATTAACCTTCATCGTTAAATTGTATAGCCTTAATTGCTCGTTAGCTTCTTTTGAAAAATCTCTTGTTTGTACATAACGTTTCGCTTTTTCCGCGAAAATTTGTACGTCATGTTTACTTGCACGTCGTTTCGCTTCATCAATGCTAATCTTCTCTTTCCCTGCATAAGCGACGTAAAACTGTTGAATTTCTGCTTCTATCGTTTTCCATAACTGTAAATACCGTCTATGAATTTCTTGTTCGTAATTCACATGTCGTTTCAGCATTTCTTCGATATGTTTTGCTTCTCGTTCCGCCCAATAATTACTCATGTTCTTCGGTCACTTCTTCCGTATTTCGAGTAAATTTACCGAAATCAACTTGTGGATTTAAACGTTCGTCCGTTTCTTCGTCCTTTATGCGTTCCTTTTCTTGAGTTACGTCAGGAACAATCGATAATACGCCTAATTGCGTTTCTCTTGAAACAATCCCTTCAAGTTTTTGTGCAGTTTCCGCTTCGTCTTTAATATTGCGCGGAATATTAAAATCAAAAGTGTATTCTAAATTAAACCATTCCTTAGCTTTATTGGCAGGTACATTCGTAGGCAATGAAAAAATCATTTTGTACATTTGCGCATATGCTTTTTTAAACTTCCTAGCTTTCGCTTGTGCTAAATTCCTAGGATTTTGCATTTTAAATTCTAGCGAAATTCCAGAAGCGTTATTGCTAAAACTTTCATCGTTTGCATTATAAGTCATAGACATTTGATAGATTAATCGTTCTAATCGGTCTAATAGATTTTCTTGTGTTGTATCTGAACTAGGTTTATCTAAAAAATTAATATCTACCGATTCGCCTTCATTTAAAGGCTCAGCACTATTAATCACTCGGTTATCACGTAAATAGGAAGCGACGTTTTCGTCAGCTAAATCTACCCCTATCATTTTTAAGTAGGCATCCGCAAAATAACTCACGTCGTTCGCTTTTTCTGATAGAGCTTCGTTGTAATTATTAATCAGCGACCACACAGATTCGATACGTCCTTGTCGTTCGTCGTTTTCCATAAACTCAATCATAGGCACTTCACCGTACGGATTAGCGATTGCCTCTTTTCCACCTAGCAAATAAGACAAGGCTTTCTGAAAAACGGTCGGTCCTTGTTTACTCTCTAACCGTTTAGAAGTCTTGTCTTGTGTAAAAATAAACGTTTCTGTGCTGTTTTGTGGATAAACAGTTGCTGTTAGCTCGTCGTTTGTCATTTTGTTGTAAAGCACGGCAAACATAGGCGCTTTTAATAAATCATCTGCGTAAACAATAAATCCTTGTGTAGGTTTTAAATAAGTCACGCACGTTTCCGCTTCTTCGTTTTGGTATAAAAGCTTATAAGCATGCCCATAAATAGCAGTTAACTTAGAAAGCTCCGCGTCGTTGTCTTCTTCATCGTTTCGTTTACGGAAATCTTGAACAAATTCCTTTAGCTCTTCGTCTGGATGAGTAATTTTTGTTGGTTTACCGTTAAAGAAAGCTGCAGAACTATCTACAACATAACGGGCAAAGTTAACCGCGATACGATGGTCGGGCTTTCCAATCCCTTTGCTTTTTTGATAATAAATATCATGTTGACCGTTGTAGAGCTTTTCTAATTCTTCGTAAAACCCAATTAATTTCCGATGCTTATTGATGTATTTATCCACCAAGCGTTCGTCAATCTTTGCGTTTTTATCACAATAAAAGACACGATTTCCCAAAAGGTCAACGAATTCACGTATTTTACCTTCTGTGTTCGGTCTGCTTACATTGTCTGTCATCAAATAACCCCCTTCACGCTCTGTAATTTAATCCCACGTGCTTTTTTACTACGATGTTCTACTGCGTACCGTAAAGCATCTATCACGTGATTATAGCTATCAATAGGTTCATTGGTGTACTCGCCTGTTTTCTTGTCTTTAGCCCACGTATAGTTTTCTAATTCCTCAATCAGTTTTACGCAACGATCGTCTACGATTAGCTCGTATTGCAATAAAAAAGAAAGCCCCTGTCGTATTGAATCAGGACCTTTCTTGGCTGCACGTATTCTAGTAATTCCGTTCTTCTTGATTTCTGCAATAGATTTCTTTTCAGCTGAATCCGCAGTGATAACTTCTTTTGCATAGCCTAAATCTTTAATAACCGTTGAGATTTCATCATTCAGCAAGCCTTTTTTGACGTATTCTTCAAGAACGTAAATACGTTTGTTCTTCTCGTCTACCTTTGCATGTACAAAAGCGGAAGGGTCGTTTACATACCCAAAGTCTAAGCCGAAATCTGAATCAATCTGTCTTAACAGTTCGTCGTGCTTGTCTAATCGTTTTCTCTGATAATTTGGAAATACAAGTTTATCTAGCGTAGCAAATTCCCCTAAAGCGTATATGCGATAATACGCTGGGTTTCGTTTGGCTAAATCCTCAATCACCTTTTTATTTTCACTATCAAGAAACCGATTGTCTTTATAGGTGCTGTGATAAATCCCTGTTCTTTGTTGATCGACTTCTGCTTCCTCGTCAAAGAAAGATTTATATACCCAGTTCAGTTTAGAAACTGGGTTAAACATTAAAAAGATTTGACGTTTCACATGCTTACGTTCACGTAAACGTAAAGTAAGCTGTGTGTAATCTTCTAGCGTAAATTCTGTTGCTTCTTCCATCACGACATCGGACAGCCCTTTGATGGATTTTATTTTCTCTGGGTCGTCCATTCCCTTGAAAAGGAACTCTGCGCCGTTTGGTAACGTGATTCTAAAATCAGTGTTATTTACTTTACACTTGTCTAGCAGTCCCCAATCAGAAAGACACGCTTTCACATCCTCAAAAATAGAATCTTTTAAGCTACGCCCTACTTTTCTTGTAAATAAAATCTTTCTTGGTTTCTTCCATCTTTGACAGGCTTTAAAAACGACCTTTTGAACGACACCGTGACTTTTGCCAGATGAAGCGCCGCCCCAATAAACCTCGGTGAATTTAGAATAATCCACCAATCGATCATAAAACGATTTGTTAAAAACTCTTGACGGGAAGTTAAACTCTAAAACGATATTACGTTTCTTCGTCTGCATCCCACTCACCAACCTTAATCACAATATCGCCCGTTTGTAAATCGACTTTATCAGTGAACAGCGCATGACGTTTACCAAGAAGCTCGGCTGCTTTTAAACGGTCTTTTGCGCCCACATCGATGTCCACAACGGCTTGTGCGCCTTCGCCTACGCCAATTAGCGTTGCTTCTTTGTACTCGCCACGCATAACAGCTGTTAGGTACTCTAGCACCTCTTGGGCATCGGCTGTTCGTTCGTTTTTCAGTTCTGCGAGGCGTTCGTCTATATAAGCTCTGAGGTCAGGTTTAGTCAAGTTTTCCTGTCCTATTTGCTTTGCGGTCTTTTCGCTATATCCCGCTTTAATCGCTGCCTGTGTAGCATTTCCCGTCTCGATGTAAAAGTCACAAAATCGTTTCTGTTTCTCGGTCATTCGCATGTTATTCACCGCCTTTCTGTATAAAAAATAAGCTAAATTAATCTTTTTAACGTTTTAAACGTATCACTTAGTAACCACATGTTGTAAATTTGCGAACAATCTTTTAAAAACGTAGTGCTATTTTTTACCCCACGTTTATCTTCGTAATAAACTTTAATTTCGTTTTCTGTGATGGTAACAGAAGTTACGCCGTCCTCGATATGTTCAGCTTTCTTTGTTCCTTCTTCGTTCAATCGCATTGCATATTGTAAAATCATATCTATTCTTCCTTTCTATCTAATAATTTATCATTTCATATACTTCTCTATATTCTCTTGTATATGCTTATCTCCCCAACTACCATAACCACAATAGACTAGCTTGCACGCGTCAATTTCCTTTGGCGTGGCTTCTCTCGTCATTTCGACAATAGATGCATTCTTTTTTATCTGCACAGACATAACAACACGTACTGAATCAGTTGAACGGTTCGGCTGTGGATATTTATGTGTTAGCGATACATACCAATAGCTTTTCATGTTCTCTCTCCTAATTGTTTTTATGTACTTGATTCAATAAATCACTTCTTGCTATACTATCTATAGGTAGCAACTCCTTTAAACCAAATGTAGATGTTCACACTCATAGCTAACAAATTGTGCACGAATGCTACCTAGCCACTAGAACCCATAGTCTAGTGGCTTTTTTATGTACAAAAAAAAGACCACTCACTTACGTTGAGTAGTCCTGATTGAATTTATTCTATTTCATGGTATAATATACATAGAAAAAGGACGTGCTGCTAACACGCCCCAATGTAGAACCGTTAAAAAGACGGCAGCTTAATTTCAATGGTTTAACCATCTACTCTCTGCTAAAGTGTTAGATGGTTATTTTTTTGTGTTCGTATGGTCTATAATAAGCAAAACTAACGTTGCAAATGCAATCATTAGCGATAATGCTTCAAATACAGACATGCCTACTCCCTTCTAGGGATAAAGCTATGAACCATAGGCATCACCCCTTTATTCAAGAGATTAGCCACCATCTTTTCACTTTTCTACAAAAGTTATTATACATAATTTTTCATTCTTCTACCAGATAAAAAAGAGGCACTTTTAAGCTAGTGCCTCACGTGAATGCAGCAGAAACATCTATTGACGATTCTTTTATTTAAGTAGCAAAGCTACCTATTGGCGTGACAGGAATCGAACCTGCATATTTTGAACAGAACACCCAACGCTCTACCTTTAAGCTACACGCCAACCGAAAGTATCAATTACATTATGCCATTTTTTGAGATCGTTCATTCGGCAGCGCCCTAGAATGACATAGTGGCTGATTGCCACGTGCTAACTGCTCAATCTCTATACGGTTTTCGTTACAGGCAATCGAGATTACCGCAAACTCAATATCGCTGGCAAGGATTTGCACCTTGCATGAATAATCTTTACCGTTTATCTCCCTTTAGATTTACATCGGATATCACCGAATAATGTTTAAAGCCTCCGCACCAAATGATCACAAGATTATATATTTTATGGAGTATAGGAGGTTCTCTCAAACCGCATTACTCAGCTGTTTACAGGCTCTTGTGATTGTCCTCTTATACTATTACAGACTAACGCCTATATAAACACCGAACACCAAAGCCGATTATTCTACGTAGTAACGTCTACCTGTTCCGCCACAGCGATAAATCACTCACAAACCTGTAGAAAAAAGAGAGAGGAATTACACCCCATTTCTTTAGTTTGAGAACGTATGATTTGTGAGTGATCATTGCAACTAACATAGCGCTATCTTGACAAGTGCTTTCGGCGTACGTCTACGTGTAAGCTTAATGCCAAGTTTATTGCAATATTTGCTACCTAGACTAAACGAGACAGAAAGAACTGGACTTTCCACATCCTTATTCTTTATTTTTTGTAGGTAGCCTCAAAAGATAGGCGAAACGGAGCTAAGATAGGTAATGCATGCCTTACCTCGTTTCCTTATCTTTCGACACTACCATAATAACATGGATTTCCGAATAAAATCCCTACAATTTCCCTACAAAAACCCTACAAAATTTTCTATTTATAAACAACTAAAATTCCGTGTTTATAGGCTTCAGCAAATTCAATCAAAGCATTAGATTTTAACTTCTCAACATTTTTTTCACCATATCCACGTATTAACTGCCCTATTTCCCAATTGGTATGTTTTTCTACATCGCAAAAACTATAGTATAACACTTGACGGCTAATAAGACTTAATGCCATAAGCGCAGATAAAATTGCGTCTCTTTCTGCTTCTGCATCTGCTAATTGTACCAGTGCATCTTCTGTTTTGTTTCCGTGGCTTTGGCTTTTAGGCATATCTGTAATAATTGGTGATTTTAAATCTATTAAAGAGCGACCAGCTATTCGCTCTAAACGTCTAAAATTCTTCAACACATTTCTGGCATTCGCTTTTGTTTGTCGAAAATCTACTTCTTTTAGCAATTGAATCAAGTGGAATCGCTCCTTTTGTGGTATAATAACTATGTCGAAAACATTACTCACAGT
This sequence comes from Enterococcus sp. AZ050, assembly GCF_051715085.1. Taxonomy (NCBI): domain Bacteria; kingdom Bacillati; phylum Bacillota; class Bacilli; order Lactobacillales; family Enterococcaceae; genus Enterococcus; species Enterococcus sp. AZ050. Next base: position 1,185,459 of record NZ_JBIOTC010000001.1, read on the forward strand.
CGGAGCAATCCGGCTTTTTTTATTTACTCTTATTGAAATTTCATATTTCATCATGATATAATATGAACAACTCAATTCATCTTGAGTGGTGTCATCTAGAAAACTCGACTAGAAAAAACTAGTTGAGTTTTTCTATTTATGATAAAATATTTTTATTGTGACCAATGTTTGGGGTAAAGTAACCTCGCATATCACAAGCTACCACTTTTCTGGTAAAATATTCTTCTTAGTCAACCAGTGGTCGGTTGGCTTTTTTTGTTCTCTGCTTAAGAAACGTTATCCCATAGGTCCATTTGAGGTAAATAGCCTTCATCTTTTAACAAGTTATAAATAAACAATCTACCTTTCTGCGTCCACTTCGTACTCATCACTATTTTCACTGTATTATCTGATTGCTTGATTTCACTTGTATGAGATTTAGTGTAGCCGCAATTCATATGCTTTTTGTAAAGCAACCATTGTCCGCTAACTTTTCGTTGTACGCCTAATTGATGTAATAGTTTATTTAATTGAATAGCCGACATGCCATAATCTGCTGCAATCTGAGAAGTCGTGACTGTATCTTTCGAAGCTAAAATTGTATCAAGATAAGTGATTTTAGGCTCATACTCCGCTACTTTTTGTTCAAGCATCATTTTTTCTTCTTCCAAGTCAGCAGCTAACCGCAGGGCTTCCGCAAACGAACCTGGAACATTCGTATAGCTACCTGTTTTCCTAATTTGTGGTAAGACCTCTTCCATAACCCACTCTTCAAATTGCTCGGCATTTGGAAGATTAGATTTTATTACTAGTCTGTAAATATCAGATTCAGGAATAACTTTAAACGATTGACGACGACCTAGCGAATCGCTACCCCATGTTTTTATAGCTTTTTTACAATGTTTGTTAGTAGCATCACTTGGATTTTTATAACCTAATGTTTTAGCGACATCATTTGCTACGAAATATGGAACTTCATTTATAAGCATTGTTCGCACTTCTTGTTGTCCAAAATTAAAAATTTGTGGTGTATTCATTTCCTTTAACTCCCTTCTTCATCTGCATACTCCTTTACTTCAATCAAATCTCTCTTCATAAACCAAAACACTTCACCATTATCAAATTTAATCAATAAAGCGAATACTTTTCCATCCACTTTATCAATACACTCGCCGATTTGTCCTTTCGGAACAATACTGCTATATCTAGTTTTGTATTTCATCTACAATTTCCCCCGTAATCGCTAATAGCGAACCTATTAGGGCGCTCATACTATTTTTAGTAAATACCAATTCAATTTCGTCGCTAACATTTGAACGTAAGTCTATGATTCCACGTTTAGCAATAATTTTATATTCGCCATTTTCTAATTTCTCTATTCTTAATGATTCTTCTGAAAAATTATTAACACTCTTTGCTATAACTTCTATTGCCATCTATTTTTCCTCCTGTTCAATCCAATCAGCAAAAGCTCGTAATACTTGCGCTTGTTGCTTGTTATCTAAACTAGTAATCGCTTTGTGTAAATCTGATGAACCATCCCAAGCGCCATTGTGCATTAACCAATACACCGCTTGAAACGGTGTTGGTGGCGGACCAAGAGTATCAAACTGACAGACTAATTCTCTTAATAGATATTCTTGTTTTTCGTTGAGTTCTGTTTGATTCCTTTCAGAAACTCGGTTATTCCAAAGGGCTGATAATTTTTCAAAACAAACTTTATCATGCTCTTTTTCATCCATACCGTCCCACGGAACAGAAATTTCGATACTTGCATTACACTGTTCACACAATACATAGGCATCTGATGAAATACTAAACGAATTGAAACTAATGTTTTCTGAACCGCAAAATGGACATGGTTTTATATGAATTTCACTCATTCTTAGCTTGCTCTCCTTCTTCAAAACACGCCACAAGTAACTCTCTAATGATTTCTTCTGACAGACAAATATTTTCAGCATTGTAATAATCGCTAAACTTGAAACCCATTTTTACATTCCTTTCCTCATACTCAGCTACTTTCTGTTCATAAATGGCTATTTCTTCGCTAGTCGCTTTAATTAAACGAGTTATTTCAAAACCAGCTTCATGTAAGCAATATACTTTTTCTCCTATCCATTGATACCAATCGCCCAATGCTAAATTTATCATCCCGATATCAAAATAATCTTCATTCCAAACTTGTTGTTCTATGATTTTTTTAACTTTTCCAAACGCAGGTGGATTTGCATCGACTAATTTATAAACCTGTCCAACTTCAACCATTCGATTCATTTTCTTCACTCGCTTTCTTCCCATAAACTACTATCGCAGACGGAAACGGCGCTGAATTGCCACCTTCTCCGTCTATTTCAAATTTCACCCGTCCTCGTAAAAACTGAATATATGCCTTACCAAATATAAAATCGTGCCAATAACTAGTATCAGTTCTGGCAGGTATCAGAAACACAATCGTTCTTTCTGGTACTCTTAGATATTCTTGATAGCCTTTCTCTAGCCATTTTCGTAATTCTCTTCCATAAGGCGGATTACAAAAAACATTACCGTCCCATTCTTGAATCAATGCGTTATCTTCTTTGGTAAAATACTTAGGCAATTTAGCATTTCTAGCGCTTGCTGCTACATCAATATCGAATTGATATTTTTCGTTTAATTCATCAAATAATTTCTGAGGCGTTTCCCAGTCATCTTTTTCACTTGAAAAGTGAAGATTTTTATTCATTTTCTTCACTCACTTTCTTAATTCGCTCAATAGCAATATCAAAATATTCCTTTTCTTTTTCAAAGCCAATAAATTGACGATTAGTGTTAATTGCAGCAACTGCTGTAGTGCCTGAACCGATGCAGTTATCTAATACAACTTCATTTTCATTTGTGTATGTTTTGATTAAGTATTCACACAATGCTACAGGTTTTTGGGTAGGGTGTCCTGTACGTTCACGGGAATTACTTTTCACTTGATTAATATCTAAAATACTAATCGGATTTTTCCAATCTTTATCGTAATGTCTCGAATCTACTACACCTCGTATAATTCCGTAATTATCCGAATTAGTGGATTCTGGTAAAACATAACCGTTTGCTTGATGTTCTGCTATTCGTTTGCTTATTCTTGGAATCATCTGTTTGTTGTAGGTTGGAAGCTTTTTGTAAAAAACAAGAATGTTCTCATGCACCTTCAAAGGCATCTTATTAGCTAAGAAAAAATTAGTAGAATGTTTTTTGTTCCAAATTAATTCGTATCTAAATAATTTTCTGTTACTCATGATTATGTCTGTCGTAAATGGTTGTGAGCCTGTTAAGACAATTGCGCCATTGTCCTTAATGATTCGCTCATATTGTTCCCACAATTTCTCAAACGGAATAATACTATCCCACTTATTTTTCGTAGTTCCATACGGTAAATCACATAAAATCATGTCGATGCTTTTATCTGGTATCCGTTTCATTCCTTCCAGGCAATCTTCGTTATATATTTTGTTTAGTTCCATATTTTTAAAGGAGTAAAAAGCTTTTTCTTGCGGCCGCAAATCTCCCACTCCTTTCGTTTATTTTTTCTTTATCTCAGCTAACTTTTTCGCAACACTTTGACCGTTTTTGTTGCATAACGGACAATAAAAACCTTTTTGATGTTTCAACTTATCTTTTTCCCAGACAATCATCTGTCCCTTGCATTTTATACATACCATCGCTTTTCCCTCGCTTACTGTATGTGTCGTTTGCAATAGCAGCGTTTTTTCGTTTTCGATTTTGCTTTTTTATCCGTTTTCCTTTTTTCCCACTACTTTTGTTCCTCCAAACTCATAATTTCAATTTCTGTTCGTGGTTTCATGATAACTAATTCATTCATCTAAAATTCCTCCCCGAAATCTAATTCACGTTTTAGCTTGCTGTGAATCGATTCTAGCTCTTTTTTGTATTCTTTGACTGTTTGTATTGTTTTACCACTAGAAAGCACGTAATCGCGTTCTATTGCGACGAGAGCCTTACTTAAATTGCCATAATAACCAATCAAAGCGAGTGATTCTTTTTGTGTACCGTCTTTATCAGTCAAAATGGTTAACTCTCCGTGTTCGTTTCGTCTCGCTTTATTTACGATTACTTGCTTATCATCACTAGTAATTCGATAATCAAGTATCTTCATTTCAATCATGATTTACTCTCCTCCCGACAATTCTTGTATTTGTCTTTTTAGAGCTGCTTGCTCTTCTGGTGATAGCTTTTCTTCTTCACCGTTTGCTTGATTCATCCATTCAGGCACCTTTTCTTGCCGAACAGCTTTATTTTGATAGCTACTAATCCCTGTATTTTTTTTTCTTGTTGCATTAAATGCTTTCTGCGCTTCTATTGCTTCTTCAAGCGTGGTTATGCTTTTATCTTTCCAATTCGCAAAAATTTTATCCACGTATGATTTTAGCCATCTCATATCTACGCTGTACTCATAAGCCTGTTTAACAGCATACAAAACTAGCTCTGGACCCCATTCTCTAATCCATGGACCTAAAGCACCTTTCAACAAGTTATTAGGCTGTTGTTCCCAATGGCTTTGAATAAACTCATACACACCGACATCTTCTTCATGCTCATTTATGTTTGTGTTTTCGTTTATATTTATGTTTTGTTTATGTTTATATAATGTGCCACTGTTGCGCAACTGTGTTGTACACTTTTCCGCTACTGTTTCGCTACTACTTTGTAAACTGTCTTGTACACTCTCTTGTAAACTATTTGACGTAGAAAGTTTACGTACATCTTCTTGTAAACTTCCTTGTACACTATCTGATGTATAAAGTTTACATATATGGTAAGAAGTTGCTTTTCTTCCATTGGTTTGAAAATCAATTAATCCTAGTTGTTTTAATACATTTCGATTTTTATTTATTCCTTGGCGTGAAAGACCAGCTAGAGTTTCAAGCGTTTGATTACTTGCCGTAAACCACTCACTCCATCTTGTTTTATTGTTTATGCTCATCAATGCGCGCCATAAAGCAATTTGCCCAGATGAAAGTCCCTGATTGTACATTAAATAATCGTCAAACGCTAAAATCTGCTTAATATAGTCCATCATCGCACCTCCCTAGATATGAGGGGAAAATCCCCTCTCTATTTGTCTAATGGTGGATTTTTAGTATCAAATAAATCTGTTTGATTCAATGAATCTGAATTAGCTTCATTAATTACTTCTGCTGTTTTCATCGTAGTATTTTCTTCTACTTCCGTTTCGGAAATAATATTTCCATCTTCTTGCATTTGTTGAACTTTTTCATCTGAAGTTGTCGCTTCTTGCATTTCGATAGATAAAATTCCCCATTTTGATAACATATTTCTTAATACTGTTTTACGAGCCATCGCATTATAATCTGTAGCCCAGACACCGCTCAATTTTGTTTTTTCTTTGTCTTTGTTATTTGCGATTCGATGAGCTTCAATTTCTTGTTTGGTCCAATAAACAGTTTTCTTGAATCCATTTAATAGTTCAAAATATCCAACATATCCGATTACATCGTCTGATTGTCTACCGTTTGGATCAAATTCAAATTCTTCCGTTAACCTGTTCCAACTCAGTAACTCTCCTTCGTAGACTTCAATAACATTTAATGCTTTATATTTACCTGACCGTTGAGCCAATTGAATATAACCTTTATATCCTAAAATAAATTGGGCTTTCCTCTCCCATTTGCCAGTCTGCTTATTTTTAGTATTAAATGGTACGAGATAGGCATAACCTAGATTTTTATCTAATCCTAAATTTAATGTAGCAGCTGTTAAAGCCCCGCTTAAAATAGACATTGGCTCGCTTTCTGCCAAGTAGCTATCATTAGAAACTAAGGTCATGACATTTGACATAAAAGCATTCGCATTTTCATGAAGAACTTCCTCAAATTTCCGTTTCATAGTAGGAGTATTCATTAATCCTTTTAAACCTAATTGATTCGCAGGAACTTGTTTTTGATTTTGTTGTGATAATTGATTTTTTAAGGTTTCGTTTGTTGCCATTATTATTTTTCCTCCTTCAATTTCAAACCACAAATGGAACAATACTTCCAATTTTTATCTCTCACTTTACTTTTACATTTTGGGCATACTTTACACATCTACTTAATCTCCTTTTCTATTAATCTTCGTGGCGTAGTAACCATATATATTTCTTCATCTTCTGCAATTTGAGGATATTTTTCAGCAAACTTTTTACTGTTCAATCTTTTAGTAGGTATTTCCTTCCACTCAACAATATGTTTTTTGGTAATACCAATGCTTGCATTTCTTTTTCCCAATTCGCTTTTTATTTCATTTTCAATTTTTCTAATAGCTGCATCCAACTCTTTTTTGGTTTTCTTCATTTCATTTTTTTGATCTATCAATTCGTCAAACGAAGCAGGTAAAGTAGTTTGTGTTTCTTCTATGTCGCTATACTTATCCTTTAAAAAGTCAGCTGTTGCCTTACTTCCGTCAATAATAGGTTCAACGCCTTTGATTACGTTATTTTCCCAAAAATCAACTAATTGCTCGGTCAGTACATCGATTAATTCCTGATCACGTTCTACTCGTTTCCAAATAAATTTCTGACCACCAATTAAAACTGCAATATAACAATAGTCTTTATTCAAAACATTCATATAATGCTGAACTTGGCAAAGATAACTCAATGGCACTTCGTCTCCTGCCCATTCCTTCGCTAAAAATTGATTCGCAGTTTTACATTCTAAAATGGCATTTTCTCTAACCACTTCTCTATCAATATTTGCTCTTAAAAAAGGATGGAGCGAATGTTCGAAGACTTGATTTCTACGACGAACTTTTTTTCCTGTTCTTTCTTGGAACTCTTTCGCAACAACTTCTTCTAAAACATTTCCCCAATAGGCTGGCTTGCTTTCTGTATCTTTCAGCTCAACTTGACCTGTTTTCTCTAGCCATAATTGATAAGCTGATTTATATTGATTCAAGCCTAAGATTGTTGCAACGTCTGATCCTCCAATTCCTTTACGCCTATCCTCAAGCCATTCTTGGTGGCTCATGGATAAAGTAGATTGAATCATCTTTCGTCTTCCTCCTCATCGTATTCCCACGTTGGCTCTAACACTTCTTTTTCTTCGGGCGGCTCTTGTTTTGCCCCTAACGAATCAAATTCAGGCATTACAATCCCTCCCAAAATAGTTTTATTTTTTCATCTTCCAATTCGATATAATCGACACCTTGCATTTGTAATTGATCTAAAAATGATTTTGTAGCTCCTTTACTGCTTACCACACAACTTGTATTACCGTAAGATGCTGATGTTCGTATTGATTGGACAATGTTATTCTGTGCGTTTGCTAGCATTAATTCGTAAATGTCGTTGCCTAAGCCTCTTACTTCAATCATCTAGTTTTCCTCCGTAAATTATGCTATTATTTATTTGTATATTTTTTGTTATGCGCCTTAATCGTCTGCAAACGATTGGGGCTCTTTTTGTACTATACTTAATCTCTCTGGATAAACACCTTCATCAAATGAAACATATGGATATTCTTCAAGCAATTTTCTAAAGACTTCCGCTTGTGTTTCTCCAGTCACGTATGTTTCTCTACTAGCTTCACCTACAGCTACATACATTTTTTACCGCCTCCTTTTGTAGAGTATTGATACTTGGCCTCGTCCCAATCAAAAAACCAACGTATAAAGATTGGTACAATGAATATGGTCACTACTACCACTGAAAATTGACTTTTCAAGAACGCACCTAGTACAATCATCACTAAAAATGCGCCTATCAATCGTGCTTCACGTATCGCTTTCATGGTTAACCTCCTATGATTTTTTGATATAATTTACTATGAAAGTGAGGTGATAAAGATGGGAAATAGGATTCGTATCCAGCAGGCACCGTTCAATAATAAGAGATACATTCTTAATAGAAATACGGGAGTAAGCCATGATTTAGACAACTATTGCGCTAGTTGCATGATTTACTCAATGGACCCTTCACATGTTTTTGCATCAGACTATTTATATTTAGATATCAAAGAGCATCCATTGTATGAAGAAGAATGTGATTATTGTATGAATCCCGATGGATAAATTGGCACTTGGAAACAAGTGCTTTTATTTTTCTTCAATTATTCCTCGTTTATCAAACTCTTCAATTACTTTATCTACAGACTTACGAAGTATCGAAATTGTAATTTTATTCTCTATACATAAAGCCAATATAATTTCTGCTAATTCATTTTCTTTCATAGTTAACCTCCTATAAATGAATTCTATTTTGAATTTCTAAACCTCTTAAAAATTCAAGCTCTATTTCGATTTGAGCTGCTTTATTTTCCGTTAATTGTTCAGATTGTCTGAGTGCTGCTCTATCATCTTGAAGCTGTTTACGTTCTTTTTTGATTTGATTAAGTATCCAAGCTTCTTGATCAATCGTATAAGCCATAATATTCTCCTTATATTACGTCGTTTAAGTCTAAACTCATTTGTCTTACAACTGTTTTTGTTGCTGTGGACGGTTCCCAATCGTTGATATATTCAATTACGGTTTCGTAATGTTTTTCTCTTAATTGGGAGCGAGACCCTACACCAGTAATTTGCTTAATGCCTGAATTAATATCTTTGTATAGCTTGCCACGCTGTTCTTTTGTGATTTTTCCAAATCCTTTCGCCACTTCTGCAACTCTCTGATGAACTCGTCGTGATAAATAGCTATAATCACCCGCATCTATTTTTTGATTGTTTTTTAAGTCAGCTACTTCTTTTTCGATTACATCTACACGTTCGTTTGTTTCTTCGTTTGCTGATAAAGCTAGTAAAGCTAATTCTCGCTTTGAGGTTGGTAATTTAGGCTGTTGAATTTCTTTTTCCATTCGATTGAATGCTTCAATGTATTTCAGTTTGAACTTAAGAGCTTTTTGACCAGTGAATCCCATTGCTAGTAGCGTGAATCCGTCACGGTTCATAATGATTTGTCTATATTTTTGTTTGTTTTGTTGATGAATATAACTATCTTCGTAAAATAGGTCTGCGTAATTTTCCGCAACCCCCCTCTTTTAAATCATCAATCGCTGCTAAAACATCACGATGATTTTTATTAAACGTTTCTGCAACTTGTAAACTAGTTGTTACTGCTTGTTGGTTTTTCATAATTACTAGATTCTCCATCTTCTTTCCTCCTTAAAAAATTTAATAATCAGGCAATTCGATATATAATCGTTTTAAAAACGGTCTAATGCGTTCAGCATCAAACAGCCATTGCGCATTTACGCTATCACTTTCTTTTTTAGCTAGCTTATTCTTTTTTACATACGGATCATCAACAATGTTTTGCATAATCCACGCCCGTTTATGACGAGTGATTTTTTCCATATCTGACATTGTGTACCATTCAGGCCGTAAAAAAGTTTCACAATATTGTTCAACATATTCTTTTAGATGTTTATCAAGATATTGATTATCCACTTGTACGTTAACCTGTACTGGCACTTCGGGTTGCGAAAACATGGCTACACCTCCTAAACTGGTTGTCTTGCTTTTCACCTCTACTGGGTCAGAATGGCAGCTAAGAAATTATGATTTTAGTTTTATTTATCTCATCTAAAGTTTTTTGAAGTTGGTCAGCTTGCTCCTTTGCTTGTTCGATCAACTTCATTAGGTTTTGTAAGTCAACTTTGATAATCGCTTCTTCCACTTTTACCTGCACCTCCTATGCTGGTTGATTTTTATTCATTCCTTTTGATAAAATTTCCTTATCAGTGAGAAGCCCACTGAAATAACTGATAAGGTGGTGAAAGCATGAGCTTAATGTATGCAAATTTACTTGGGAATTGGACATTACTGAATGGTGAACCCACACTCATTATTGATAATTCTTATAAAGATGCTTCCTTATGGATAGAAGAGAAGCTATCAACTTTAAATGATTACCCGTATATAAATATCACTTTTAAAAATAAGAATTACCGTGTCCATCCATCACAAATTCAAATCGTTACCGAGTAAATGAATCTTGAAGTCTTTTTTTAAAGACTTCTTTATTTTCGATTTTTTGAGAAGTTAAATTATCTTGAAAACTTCTATCAACAATTTCTTTGATTTTTTGCCACTCATAAAATTTCAATTCTGACAAGACATTAAATAAATCGTTTTTTTGTTTTTCCACTCTCTACACCTCCTATCTAATTTTGTTTCGTTTTCGAAACAAAAAATTTAAAAAAATAATTCGATTTTTTCGTTTAAAATTTGAGCAATTTTAATCGCTTCTTGGAAAGTAAAATCTCGTCCATTAGAACGATTAATTTTCAAATTGAATGTTGTTCGATCCATCCCCAAATTTTTTGCGACTTCTACTTGAGTCATCCCTTTTCTCTCAATTAGCGATTTCAAATTATAATATGGAGCCTCGAACTCAGTTGGCGTAATCATTTTAAATCTCCCTCCTTTCTTTTGTTTCGTTTTCGAAACTTTGTAGTTACATAATAGCATATTTTGTTTCGAAGTCAACAACTTTTTTACAAAAAAATAAATTGTTGCGATTTCGCAACTAAAAGTGTATACTAAATATATCGAAGGAGGGATGTAATTTGATAGGAAACAGAATGAAAAAATTAAGACTTGACCAACATCTCACATTAGAAGAGCTAGCTAATACTTTAAATAAAAAATATCCTAATACAGTCAATTTCAATAAAGGTAAGCTATCTAAATGGGAAAATGGCAAGGAAGAACCGAAATTATCATCTATGCGAATACTAGCCGATTTTTATAATATAAGAATCGATGACTTCTATACTGACAACCCAAAGTTTTCTTCTATAGAAACAATCTACAATCAACTAGAACCACCTCGTCAACAAAAAGTTTACAATTTTGCAGAGAATCAATTGGAAGAGCAAGAAAAAGAAACTAAACAAAAAAATAATTCTATCACTTCTTTAGAACAATTTAGAAAGAAAAAAGAAGAAGACATAATTTACGGGACTACAAAATGGTATGGGGCTGTATCTGCAGGAACAGGCGAATTTTTGACAGATGAAACTTGCGAAGAAATAAAGTTACCTATCGAACAGATACCAGATGAAGCTGATTTTTGTTTAAGCGTTAATGGCGATTCGATGGAACCTATTTTCCATGACGACGATTATGTTTTTATAAAACGACAATTAGAAATATATAGTGGGAGTATTGGCGTTGTTATCGTAAACGGTGAATCGTTTTTAAAACGAATCTGGTTTGAAAATAATTTTGTTAGACTGGAATCATTCAACAAAAAATATAAAGACATTATCATTACTGAAAATGATGAATTTAGGATCGTTGGAAAAGTGGTTATGTAATTCAAAAAAAGAACCACCTACCAATTTGGCTAGGTGGTTTTTATATAAATATTTTTAAGTAAGGAGTTTTAGTTTTATGAAAAAGAGAAATATATATATTTTTCTACTGACTTGCATTTTTTTAGTTGCGTGTAACTCAAAACTAGATAAATCAGATTTAGATAGCTATTATACTTCTTTGGTTGATTCTTATTGTGACGGATTAATTCCTATTTATGAAGAAGATTTGCCCGATTCAAAAACTAAGAAAAATTACGAAAATACTTTGAGCGAACTGAAAAAATTACAAAAAAGATATGCTAATAAAGAAAGCGAATTTAAAAAATATTTTGACTCTATCAAACAGTTAAATAAAGGCATGATAAAAGAATATCAAGGTTTAGTGAAAGCTAAATCTGACAAAGATCAAGCATATGACGATGGAGTGTTAATGCAAGATATAGCTAATAAATACCGCGATGGAAAAACAACAGACAAGCAAGAATATCTATCGCAGTTAATTGAAGATAGCGAAACACAAGATGAAACTGAAAGCAACGATACTCATACCTCTGATACGTACAATGAAAGCTCTTCTACTAACTCGACATCAAGCTCTTCTACATTACCTTCGTCTAACGTATCTTTTGAGGATGCCAACGCTCTTGCTAAAGCACATCAATATTCTAGTGTAATGCACATGTCTAAAGCTGCTATCTATGACCAATTAACCTCTGAATACGGAGAAAAGTTTTCTGCTGAAGCTGCACAATATGCTATAGACAACATGATAGCCGATTTTAACGCTAATGCTCTCGCTAAAGCGAAAGAGTATCAAGAATCTATGGCGATGTCTCCTGAGGAAATCAGAGAACAACTAACCTCCGAATACGGGGAAAAATTTACACCCGAAGAAGCTGACTACGCTATACAACATTTAAATGAATAAAGATTAGCCTTCGGGCTTTTCTTAAAAAACAAAAAACGAACATAAGTTCTTTCGGAAAGTGAGGTAATTTAATTATGGCAAGTATTAAACAACAACCTAATGGAAAATGGCGCTATCGCATTCGATACAAAGAAAATGGAAAATTCAGAGAAGTTTCAAAAAGCGGATTTAGAACTAAAAGAGATGCACAAGCTGCAGCAAACGAGCTAGAAAGAAAACTAAATTCAGGACTAGTTGTACAACACAACAAAGATATTTTAGTCCAGGAATATTTGAATAGTTGGATAAAACTAAAAGAAAAACAAGTAAAAAAATCAACCTTGGCAAAATTAAATAGAGCAATTCGTTTACACATTCTACCCCAATTTGCTTATTATAAAATAACCGAAATTCGTCGTATAGATTGCATAAATTGGGTAAACGAAATGTGCACTCATCTATCAATTGAATCAGCCAAATCCTATTGTTCAACTTTTAATAGTGCTTTAGAGGATGCTGTTAACGACTTTAAATTAATAGATTCTAACCCTATGAAAAATATCAAATATCCTAAAACAGAAAAGAGAAAAACAGCAATTCAGTTCTTTGAAAAAAGAGAGTTACAAACTCTTTTAGTCACTGCTGAATCCTATAAAGGGACAAAACCTTTTATTAACTATCAATATTATGTACTTACTTTTTTACTTGCTCGAACTGGATTAAGGCTAGGTGAAGCGTTAGCGTTAAAATGGGAAGATGTCACAGAAGATAAACTCACAGTGAACAAAACCTTATACCGTGAAAACAATCAAAATTTTATTACCACACCCAAAACCATATCAAGCTATCGAACAATTATGCTTGATACAAAATGTATCGAACTCTTGAAAAGCTTTAAAATAAAGAAAATTGAACACTCTTTAAAATCAAACACTTTCATATTGAATAAAGAGTTTGTATTCACAGATTCAAAAGGCGACTTCTTAAAACAGTGTAATTACAGAACGTATTTTACGACAATATGTACATTAGCAGATATTCCTAAATTATCCCCGCACGCGCTAAGACATTCGCATGCTGTGCATCTTTTAGAAAGTGGTTCTAATATAAAATTTGTTTCAGAACGCTTAGGCCATCACACAATCAATATGACCGCAAATGTTTATCTACACGTATCTAAAAAAATGGAAACAGATTCCATTTCAAGATACGAAAATTTTTTATAATTTTTTTGTGGCAAATTTGTGGCAAGTAATTTAAAACATCGATACAAAACCTTATTTATAAAGGTTTTCAACAATTTACGCTATTCGGTTGATGAACCTTGGTTACAATTGCAACAGTTCACATTCTAATATGGAAAGTCAAAATAGTCAATGAAAGCCCTGTTTTACTTTGCACTTATTTGCAGTTTTCACCTCTCGTGCATTGTTTCGTACCTTTTTCTAGTCATTTTTTACTTTTTTAAGCAATCTTTATTCGCAGAAGTTCCTCCCTCTGGTATAATGGACAATAGCGATTCAAAGGAGGAGCTCAATGAACATTCACTACTATCTTATTATCAACGAGCAAGCAAGTAGCGGCAATGGCCGAAAAGTCGCTAGAAAAGTGATTCAACAACTCAAGCAACAAGAACTTAAATATACGGCTCTTTACACTGATTACGCTGGACATGAAAAAGAATTGACGAAGGAACTTGCAGAAACAACTTTACTTCCTTGGTCTGAAGACTTAGACGTTTCAACTTTTCCAATCCTAGTCGTGCTAGGCGGCGATGGCACACTACATAATGTCATTAATTCATTACTTCCATATGATTCAGCTATTCCTTTAAGCTATATTCCATGCGGCTCTGGAAATGATTTTGCACGAGGGGTGGGATTATCAAGGAATATTGATAAAGCATTGCATCAAATCCTGCGCACCAGACGACCAAAAGAAATTCAAACGATTCATTATGTAGAAGCCAACCAAGAAGAAATCGGCTTAGCCACCAATAATGTTGGCTTAGGGTTAGATGCGGCAATCGTGGAAAAAACCAACGAATCGTCATCAAAAAAAGCCTTAAATAAATTTAAGCTTGGCTCGCTTTCCTATATTTCTTCAATCATTCATGTCTTTTTTAAACAAAAAGGCTTTCCAATTTTAGTTGAAATGAATGGTAAACAATACACATTTAATCGTGCTTTCCTATGTACGGTCACAAATCATCCTTATTTTGGCGGGGGCGTATCAATTATGCCGACGGCCAATCCTCGCAAAGCAGTCGTGGACTTAGTTGTCGTGGAACGAATCAATATTTTTAAAATTTTGTGGCTTATTTTCCTATTGCTTCGCCAAAAACAAGGGAAATCTAAGCATTTTCATCATTTTCAATCAAGCAAAATTCGAATTGTTTCGACGATTCCACAAACCATTCACGCAGATGGCGAGATTTTAGGCAAACGAAGTATTGATATGGTTTATACCACACAAAAACGTTTGTTTTGGTTTTAACTGAGTCCCTTAAGGTTGAAAAAGAGTGCCATAAGTCAAAACGACTTATGGCACTCTTTCCTTTTCTCACATAAATTGATAAGGCGTCGTATCCTTCATTCCAATCATTGGATCAACAGCATTTGTTTGAATAATTTCGACTGTTAGTCGTGGTTCTTTTGGTAATGATTCTTCGACAACTTTTGTCGCTTTATTTACTGTTTCTGGGGTTGACTCTTCCCCTTCATCAGCAAATAGTGAAACTTCTTGTACCGTTGTTTCAACTAATTGCTCGTCTGTTTCTTTTATCTGATCGGCTTTCGTTGATTGCTGTTCAGTTTCATAAGAGACAGCTTTTGTTTCCTTTTCAGTAAATGGATGGTCTGCCGTTAAACCTTCTTCATAGGCTTCTAACTGAGTTCTAGTCGTTAAGGTCATTTGTTCTGCGTTCACGATTCGTTCTTTTAGCATCGTCATGCGACTAGCCGATTCGTTTTTGACACATGTTTCAAAAGCAGAAACCTCACCTAGTAGAATTAATAATTCTTTACTACGTGTCACTGCTGTATACAGCAAATTTCGTTGCAGCATTCGGCTATACTGATGAACCATTGGCAGTAACACCATGCGGAATTCACTACCTTGCGCTTTATGAATCGAACAACAATACGATAGCGTAATTTTATTCCATTCATTTCTTTTATACGTTACTTCATTATTATCAAACTGTAAAACCAACTCGTCCACTTTGTCCTCTGAGTCTTTGGCTAAAGTAATTCCGACGATTTCTCCCATATCTCCATTGAACACATTTAATTCTGGCGTATTGACTAGTTGCAAAACTTTGTCCCCAATCCGATAGACGGTGTCATTCCATTTGACTTCTTTTTTCTTACCATCATTTGGATTGAAGATTTCTTGCATCATCTTATTCAAGGCATCAATGCCGGCTGCGCCACGATACATTGGCGCTAAAACTTGGATATCTTGTGGCGTAAACCCTTTTGCTTTTGCCTTTGTGACGATTTGTCGAATGTATTCTTCGATATGACCAATATCACTTGCAAAGAACGAGCGATCCTTTTGATTTTTTTGAAAATCAGCAGGCAACTTTCCTTCTTTAATTTCATGGGCAAGAGGAATAATACTTGAACCGTCTCCTTGACGATAAATTTCGTTTAACTCACATTTGGGAATTTCGTTAATTTGCAATAAGTCATGTAAGACTTGACCTGGACCGACAGACGGTAGCTGATCCTTATCACCAACAAAAATCACTTGCATGTTTGTCGGAATAGCTTTTAATAACGTATTGGCTAACCAAGTATCCACCATTGACATTTCATCTACAATTAGCAAACCACCTTCTAATTCTTTGGCGGTTAAACTCGGATTTTTTTCACGACCTGTCAAGCCTAACAAACGATGGATGGTACTTGCAGGTAAACCTGTCGTTTCGTTCATACGTTTCGCTGCTCGCCCAGTTGGCGCCGCTAGCAAGATTGGAAACATCTCCTGCGTATAGTCTTTGAGATCTAATGAAAGACCATTTAGTTCCGCAAACAACGAGACAATCCCATTGATAACAGTTGTTTTCCCTGTTCCAGGCCCTCCAGTTAAAATAAATAACGGCGATTTAATCGCTTCTTCAATCGCTGCTTGTTGCGAGTCGCCATACTGAATATTTAAACGTTTCTCAATCATTCGGATATTTTTTTGGACTTCTTCTTCCTCGTAATGAATTTCTTTTTTACGAGAAAGTAAACGCTGAATCGAAGTACCAATGCCCCATTCAGAAAAATAGAGACTGTTCTCAAAAAGTTTAGTCTCTTCTTGTTGGATTTTTCCATGTTCGACTAACGTAATGATTTCATTGGCCACTTGATCAGGTGAGATTTCCACTGGGCGACTTGCTTCCAAGGTCCGAATCGCTTCTTCTAACAAAACATCTGCTTGAACATACGTATTGCCTGAGCGAATGGAGTGTTCAAACACTTCATGTAAAATCGCTGCCCGAATTCGAACAGCAGAATCCGCCTGAATGCCGATTTGTTCAGCAATATTGTCCGCTCGTTTAAATCCGACTCCCTCAATATCTTCAACTAACTGATAAGGATTTTCTTGAATCACAGAAAGGGTTTCTTCTTGATAGGTTTGATAAATTGAAAAAGCTAACTGACTACCGAAGCCGTATCGATTTAGTCCCACAATCACTTGCTCCATCCCGTGATTCAAGCGAATTGTTTCGACGATTACTTGACGTTTTTTTTCATTTAAAACAGTAACTTCTTCCAAAACACTCGGGTCATCAATAATTCGGTCAATCGCACTTTCCCCTAATACTTCAACAATTTTTTCAGCAGTTCGTTTACCAATGCCAGGAAATTTGTCACTTGATAAATAGTTAACCACCCCACTAGCCGAAGTCGGTCTTTCTTGCTGATAACTATCCACCTGAAACTGTCTGCCATAACGAGGATGGTCCACAAAATGACCAAAGAAACGGTAGGGTTCCTCTTCTTGAACTTGGCCAAAACTTCCAGTTACTACAATTTCTTTTTCTAAATAATCTGTATTTGTATCGGTCACATTTACAAGAACGACTTTATAAAAATTACTGGGATTTTCAAAAAAGATTGCTTGTACAGTCCCAACAATAAAGGCTTTTTCTTCGTCCTCACCAAAAAGTGTTACCACTACAAGCCCTCCTTTCTGTTGTGCGCTTATTGTACTTTTTCTTTAGCTAAAAAAGACGTATCATTCCATAACGTTAAGTCGTACGGCATGTTCCTTGATGCCTCTTTGGTTTCAAGAATTGAAAGGCTATTGTTTAACAGCCCGCCCATTGTCCGTAATTCTGATAATGGTTTACCAGCCATCGCTTGGATTGCCGCCGTCAGCGCTGCTCCGTGTCCGACAAATAGAACTGGACCTTCGTGCTGCTTCGCCGCTTCAGCAACTGTTTCTGAAATCCGTTGAATCGCTTGCTCGATTGGTTCACCATCAAAAATTGTTGGATCATACAAATCTAAACGATGCCGTAAATGATCTAATTCTTCTCCATAAAAATTACGCATTTCTTCAATATATTGTCCTTCTAGACGACCTAAACCTAATTCTTTTAAGGTATCTGTATAAACAATTTCAACTGGATGAGTCAATTCTTGTTGAATTCCCCGCGCAGTATTTTTGGCACGTAATAGCGGACTAGAATAAATTTTTTCAAACGGAATATCTTGTAAATATTGGCCTAATTGTTTAATTTCGTCATAACTAGTTGGTAATAACGGCGAATCTCCTGTCATTCCTTGAAATCGTTTCTGTTGATTCCATTCAGTTTTTCCATGTCGTGTAAAATATAATTTCATGTAACTTCTCCAAACTTCTTTATCTCTTCATATGTCTTTCTAGTTTATCACTTCCCTGCGAAAATATCCATGGAAGTTTCTAGTAATCCAAGCAAAATAAGCCTAGAACAAAAATCTAAATTGTTTTTTGTTCTAGGCTCGGAAATTGGGCAACAGTAAAAATAAAACCACTTTCTTCTGACATTTTTGAAAAAAAGCGCTACTGTCTTAACTTTTTTTAATCCAATTTATCATTTTCATAATGATGCGTCAGTTCTAAGTTCGGAAAATTTTGCTGACGTAAGGCTTCATAAACAATTAGTGCGGCAGTGTTAGAAAGATTCAATGAGCGCACATGTTCATCATTCATAGGAATTCGGATACACTTTTCTTCGTTTTCTCGCATAAACGTTTCTGGTAAGCCTGTTGTTTCTTTTCCAAAAAGGAAATAATGGTCCTCGCCATCATTATAATTGACCTCGCTGTATGTTTGGTGAGCAAATTTGGTTACTAAATGCAAGTGTTTGCCTGCCACATGGGCTAAAAAGGCAGCCAAATCTTTATGATACGTAATATTTACATCATTCCAATAATCTAATCCGGCACGTTTTAAGTGTTTATCATCTGTTGAAAATCCTAAAGGTTCAATTAAATGCAACGGTGTATTCGTCGCTGCACATGTCCGTGCAATATTTCCAGTATTTGCTGGAATTTGTGGTTCAAATAAAACAATATGGTTCGTCAACTATCTTCAGCTCCTCAAATATCAATCGTGTTCATTTTAGCATAAATTCAAAATAAATAGCGCCCACAATACTTATTTTCAAAAAAAAAACCGCATGACGCGATGATGTCAGGCGGCAGCTGTTCTAACCAATAAAAAAAACGTACCGTCTCGGTGTCTAGCACGGCGAGTCGTTACGTTAGTGAAGGTCTCTTCACTAACTTTTATCAGAACAGGACCCTGATAAAAACCAATGAAAAAACAACTTGTAAGTAATATAACACCAATGTCACTTTATTGCAAGACTTTTTTAGGATTTTCTTCACAAAAAAGTCTATCTTTTACGACCTACTAACAAGCGGACGTCAATCGTGATTTTTTCCAATGGTCGCTGTTGTAGCTCGGCTTTAACTTTTTGAGAAACTTGCCACTCTAATGGCGACATTTCTAATAAATCCAACCGTCTTTCCTCGGGAATGTCAAAGCAATAAGTTATTCGTTCATCTACTTCCACAGCTAATTCCTCGGCAAAACGTTGGACTACTTTTTGATTGGAATAACTTTGTTTCTTTTCGTCATTGGGATAAAAAGCCGCTCGTAATTCCTTTAAATAATTCTCTTCAGGAATAATTTTAATCACAGTCCCGTCAGCTTTTAGTACTCGCCGAAATTCTTGATAATGTGAAGGAGAAAAAATATTCAAAATCGTATCAAGCCCTTGATCCGCAAATGGCAAATTCGTTAAATCCGCCACACACCAAAACGCATCAATTGGCTGATTACTTGCTAAATAGATTCCTTCCTTTGATAAATCAAACCCGATTTTCAGTCCAGATAAGCCTGCTTGACTTAACTCAGCTAGAAAACTCCCTTCACCACAACCAACATCGACTACTGTTTTATTTTGAGGAAGATAGTGCATAATTTTGTTTAAAACAGGCGCGTACATGCCACTTTGAATCATTTTTCCTCGAGAAGTAAACATTTTTTTATTATATTCTGTCTGAACGCCATGATTTAGAAAGTATAACGTGCCTTTCTTGGATAAATCAAATTGATGCCTCTGTTGACAAATCAGACCAACCCCTTCTACATGCATTGGTTGATGACAAGTTGGACAGCGAAATACAGCTGCTTCTTTTTTCAATAATTGTTGTGCTCGTTCAATTTTCTTTAACATTTAAAACTCCTTACGTTCATCAAATGAACATTTTCTCTTATAAAAAGTTGCACTCTTTTTTTCAGGGCTATGGTAGTAAGCAGAATTATGGTACAATGCCTGTGAAGAAAAAGCAAGGAGCGATAAGAAATGATTAAAGAATTCTGTGCCGAAAATTTCACTAAGATTCCCCAAGCCATTCAAAAAGGTGCGAATCGCATCGAATTATGCGATAACTTAGCCGTGGGTGGAACGACGCCAAGTACTGGTGTTATTGAAGAAGTCTTAGCATACGCTGGCGAACATTCTGTACCAGTGATGACAATCATTCGTCCTCGTGGCGGCAATTTTGTCTATAATGATATTGAATTAAAAATTATGCATACCGATTTAATCGAAGCAAAGAAATTAGGAACCGACGGCATTGTTATTGGCTGTTTAACTGAGGATGGTTGGTTAGATGAAGAAGCTTTGGACTTATTCATTGAAACAGCTGAAGGCTTGCAAATCACTTTTCATATGGCTTTTGATGCCTTGTCGAAAGAAAACCAATTTAAGGCGATCGACTGGTTAGCTGAGCGTGGTGTGACGCGTATTTTAACTCATGGCGGGCCAGCTGGTACCCCTATCGAAGACAACTTTGATCATTTAAAAGAATTAATTGCCTACGCAGATCAACGGATTCTTATTTTACCAGGTGGCGGTATTTCCACAGAAAACGTTCAAACTGTGATGGACACTTTAAAAGTCACAGAAGTCCATGGCACAAAAATTGTTTAATTTCTTGTATCTAAAAAAGTGAGGTAGCCGTCGTATTAACGGCTATCTCACTTTTTTGATTTCAAGCAAACCAACGAATCCTTTTACCTCAGTCTCATGATAAATAAGTGCAATTTTTTAAACAAAATAACGCATAAACATGCTGGCAATATTGAAATAAATTAATACACTGGTTAAATCACTTAAGGTAGTAATAAACGGACCACTGGCAACTGCGGGATCAAACCCTAATTTATCCATTAACATCGGGATTAAACTCCCTGCTAAATTCGCCACAGTAATTGCACAGAGCATTGCCATCCCAATCACAAATCCAAGCGGAAGATTATGTTGCCACACGCCAACCACAATCATAATGGTTAAACCTGTCACAGCCCCCGTCACTAGTCCCGTGAGTACTTCACTTAAGATTAAGCGACCAAAATTACTATCCTTTTCATCTTTCATAGCCAAACGGCGTACCGCGACCGCCAATGATTGTGTCCCGGCATTGCCGGCTGTTCCGGTAATTAAAGAAATAAAAACGGCTAAAATACTCGCTTCGCTAACTAACGACTCATAATTACTGATTAACGAGGCCGTAGACATCCCTAAAAACAGCAGCGTAATTAACCAAGGTAATCGTTTAGAAGCGGCTT
The DNA here is from genome assembly GCF_051715085.1 of Enterococcus sp. AZ050. Lineage (NCBI taxonomy): Bacteria > Bacillati > Bacillota > Bacilli > Lactobacillales > Enterococcaceae > Enterococcus > Enterococcus sp. AZ050. Next base: position 1,206,777 of record NZ_JBIOTC010000001.1, read on the forward strand.
TTAAAGGGTTCTCACTAACTTCTTCAACGTCGACCCCGGCTAAACCAGAGTAGTCGCTAGCGGCTTCATCATCGATAACATCAATAATATCATCAACTGTTACAATCCCCAACAAATGATCATCATAATCTGTAACTGGCACAGCTAAGAAGTCATAGTCACGAATTGTTTGCGCGACATCTTCTTGGTCATCGCCAACATGAACTGAAATAACCCGTTCATTCAAAATATCAGCAATCAAGGTATCATCATCATTAACAATTAAATCCCGCAACGAAATAACGCCGACTAAATGATTTTCTTGGTCGACTACGTAAACGTAATAGATTGTTTCCGCCATGTCCGCTTGATTCTTTAAGACGTACATCGCAGAACGCACTGTTTGATTCGCCACAATCGAAACAAATTCGGTGGTCATAATCGCCCCAGCAGTTTCATCTTCGTAATGAAGTAACTCTTTAATTTCGCCTGCTTCTTCACTACTTAACAAACTAAGATATTTCGCCTTTTGACTTTTGTCTAACATATTTAGTAAATCCACCGCATTATCGGTATACATCTCAGCTAACATATCGGCTGCATAACTTGGGCGCATTTCAGCTAAATAATCTTTCATATTCTCATTATCTTCTTCGATAACATCAAACATATCCGCTAGTTCTTTCGGAGATAGGTAATTGTATAAATGTTGTCGGTCTTTTTCATCTAACGATTGGTAAAATTGTCCTTGTTCATAAATGTGTAACGCTAAAAATAGCTCACGAAATTCGTTCATTTGTTGATTTTTTAGCGTTTCTAAAAGAAGGGCAAATTGCTCTTCCATTTCTTGGCCTTCATTCATCTTACACTTTCCCCTCCTGCCTCTTTATTATTATAACGTATCATCTACACTTTTCATATCCTCCGCTAGTGGGGAAATCAGATGAACCGTTTCTTTGGTAAAAGGATGAGTAAAAATTAGTTCCATGCAATGCAACGCTTGCCGCTCAATTCCTTGATCCATCTCTCCATGATACATCTCATCCCCTAATAATGAACAGCCAATTGCTTCAAAATGTACCCGAATTTGATGTGTTCGTCCTGTATGGAGCTGAATGCGCACAGCTGCTGCTTGGGCTCCTCTTTTTGCGAGCCAATATTCTGTACTAGCAAATTGACCTGTTTCGATAACTTGGCGTTTTAATAAAGAGGACAAGTCGCGCCCAATTGGCTTTTCAATCAATTGATGCTCGTTTAACTGCTCAATCGCTCCACCAACAAGGGCATAATAAATTTTTGTCACCTTTTTTTCTCGTAATTCTTGGTCAATTAAAGCATGAGCAAAGCCGTGTTTCGCAAATAACATCAGCCCAGAAGTATCTCGATCTAAACGAGTCACGACATGAATAACTTGATTCACGTAATTTTGACGCTTGTAATAGCCCTTAACACGATTCGCCATCGTTCCTGAAGGATGATACTGAGCAGGTATCGAGGCAATGCCAGCGGGCTTATTAACTACTAAAAAATGATCATCTTCAAACACAATTTCAATCGGTTCATCATCTGTTAATAATGTCTCATGTTCCGCTTCATCTGGAATCGTCATTTTAACGACATCGCCAGTTTGTAAAGGATAGATGGCATTTTGAGCGGTCCCATTCACTTGAATTTTACCACCCTGAAATTTCACCTTAGCTAATAACCCTTTTGAAACGCCTTGTTCCTTTAAAAAATATTTCACTTGTTGTGTTGTTTCTTTGTCATATGTCCATTGAAATTCCATCGTTTAATTAATCCTCACCAATAAAGGCATCTTTCACTCGATGCCAAAAATGCATGTGCCGATAAGAGGCAAAATGAATCCGTTCGTCTGCAATTCGATAGCAGACGGAAGCGATATTTTCTTGATAAATATCTAATTGGTCCACCGTGACAAAATAATCATCACTTTCCTGTAATTTAATCTCCAGCCACTCCGTATGTGCGATTACAATCGGTGACCCCAATGTTCGAAAGACACGATTGTTTAAGGAGGCGATTTCGGTTAACTGAAACGCATTAATGCTAGGATGCAAAACAGCCCCACCAATACTTTTATTATACGCAGTAGAGCCGGTTGGGGTCGAAATCGACAACCCATCACCACGAAATCGTTCAAACAGTTCGTCTTTAATAAACACATCGCCCACCATCGTCCGGTTTCCTCGTTTAATTGTTGATTCATTCAATGCTAAAAAATGTTTATCTGGTTTCCCATCTCTAAACCGAATCCGCACATCTAATAATGGATAACTCGTACTTTTTTCACGATGAATACACAAACTCTCAACTAGTTCTTTTAATTCATAATCACGCCAATCTGTATAGAAACCCAAGTGTCCGGTATGTACACCTAAGAAACTTACTTCGTTTAACAGATGATTAAATCGATGAAAAGCGGAAAGAAGCGTACCATCTCCGCCGACTGAAATCACAAGTTCAGGTTGACGATTGTCTATTTGAATTTGGTTTTGCTCTAATAGTGTTGTCAGTTGTTTTGTGACTTGTTTCGATTTTTCTTCCGAGTTATGAACAATCGCCACTTTCATAAGCAGACTCCTTTACTGATTTTCTGGTGTTTCGTTTTTAATTTGCTTATAGTATTCGTTTTCTAGCAATCCACGGCCATGAGAGAAGTAATGTTGTGCTTCTTGAATTTCTTCACGAATAGATGACATTTCTTCATCTAATAAATAGGCTGCCTCTGCCGCTCGCTGAAGGCGTTCTTTCATTTCTTCAGGAAAGACACCTTGATATTTATAATTCAAAGAATGTTCAATCGTTGCCCAAAAATTCATGGAAAGTGTCCGAATTTGGATTTCGGCCAAAATAATCTTTTCCCCAGTGACTAATTGCACAGGATATTCCACCACCACATGGTACGAACGATAACCACTTTCTTTTTTATTTTCAATGTAGTCCCGTTCTTCCACAATTTTTAAGTCTTTACGATTTCTTAAAAGTGCGACTACCTGGTAAATGTCTTCCACAAATTGGCACATAATCCGCAAACCAGCAATGTCTTGCATTTCTTCTTCAATCCGATTTAAAGGAATATGCCGAATAGCCGTCTTGGTCAAAATACTATCTACTGGTTTCACACGTCCTGTAACGAATTCAATTGGTATGTGTTTATCTTGCTCCCGAAATTGTTTACGAATACCTCGTAGTTTTACTTTTAATTCGCTGACCGCCTGTTCATATGGCGCTAAAAACAGCTCCCACTCTCGTTCCATGGTAGATCCCTCAATTTCCTTGAATTTCATTCACTGATTATTTTACCACAGTCCTCCCTAAAATAGGGTGTTATTCGCTATTTGATTTCCAAACGCCTTTCATTAGAAAAATTTTTCACAGAGAAGACCACTTTTCTTGACGGAAACCTATATAATATGTGAAAATTGGAGTGATTTAAGAAAGAGAGAGAACCCCATGAGTGAGCACTTAGAAATTGAATTTAAAACATTAGTTAGTCCACAAGATTTCAATCGATTAATCGACCATTTTGCTATTCAAAAAACGGACTTTTTTACGCAAACAAATCATTATTTTGATACGGACGATTTTCAATTAAAAGCACAACGAATGGGCTTAAGAATTCGCGTATTAGCAGATCGTGGTGAGTTAACCTTAAAAGTTCCTGCGCCAGAAGGATTATTAGAAATCAATGACCCTTTATCGCTTGAGACGGCGAACCACTTTATCAAGAGGAATCACCTCCCTACTGAGGGGGCTGTGGCGAAGAAATTACAAGAATTAGGTATTGAAATCGCCTCGATCCATTTAATTGGTTCATTAAAAACAGCACGTGCAGAAAAACAAATTCCTCAAGGACTACTTGCGTTAGACGAAAGTTGGTATAACCAACAGCACGATTTTGAATTAGAGTTAGAAGTTACTGAAGCTGAAAGCGGCAAGCAAGCGTTTCAAACATTAATGGCTGATTTGAACATTCCCATTACGCTTGCACCTAACAAGATTCAGCGCATGATGCGGACCACTGCCCCTTAGTATTCGAAGCACTGACGTTCTGGCACCTGTATTTGAAAAAGCATGGCATTGGAGGAAGTATGAATGGTTGAAATTTATTTGTTCGTCAATCCTTTAGGCGGCGTCTGTTTAGAAATTGAAAAAGAAATTATACAATTGTCTGTTAACGACAAGAAGAAAATACAATTGCGCTTTATTCCTTTATTAAACATGAAAACGATCAATGAATTTTTGAGTCGTCAACATATTCCGATTAATGACATTAAACGACGGAATCGAATTTTTGAAGATTTATACTCAGCCGCTCTTGACTATAAAGCAGCACAGTTACAAGGCCGAAAAAAAGGCCGACAATTGTTGATTGGCTTACAAAAAGCAGTAGCTGAAGACGGTCTAGCTTACTCTCCTGAGTTATCAGAAGAACTACTTCTAGCGGCCGGCGGGGATATTGATATGTATCGTAAAGACCGACAATCCGATTTTGTCAAAGAATCTTTCCAAACCGACCAAAAAGTTGCTCGAGAAATGGGGATTAAACAACATCCTACCGCAGTCGTTTACAACTATACTTGCGAGAACGATTTCGGCATTTTAGTCGAAAATTTTGAAAACATGGATGAAATTAAACAACTATGTCGTGTCCATCCACATAACGAACCGTTGCTGGACCAAGGTGACGCAACCTTTGAATTTAAACGTCGCTCCAATTATCATTTTCCAAATGGACATTTACATTTATTATAAAAAAGAAGGACCATATAGCTGTATAATACGCCTCCAAAATTAGAACAAAAATCTAACTTTGGAGGCGTATTTAAACTAGCAAAATATGATTATGCATTCAAGAACAAAGTAGTAAAAGCTTATCAAAATGGAGAAAAGATGCTATCAAACACTGGACAAAGCAATTTAATATCTCTTCATATTCCACTGTACAAGAATGAGTCAAAATAGTAGAAAAATTTAATTTTAAGGTCCTTCATCAAAAAACTGCCAACGGATACACCTGAATTTAAGCATTCGAAACATAATCAAAACGGAACATCCTAATTAAGAATGATGCTCTAGCTGAATCCTTTTCTTGATTTGTTTAATGATAAAGTTTTGTCCTTTCCATATTGCTAAACACTCGAATATAAAAGCGATTCTTGACAAAAGAAATTAATAAATTGATTTCCTCTAATTATCAGCGAAGCAAAACGAAACTTCGGTTCAGTGTTCAATACTGTAAACGGTTCATTTCATAAAAATACCGGCCAGATTTCTCCAGCCGGTATTCGAGCTCAATTTTGTATTTTACTAAAAAATTCTATTTTTTAATTTAGACTTCTTCTTCAATAATAAAACGTGGTCGCCCCTTAACTTCGGAATAAATTTTACCAATATATTCGCCCACAATAGACAGACTGATTAATTGAATTCCCCCTAAAAACCAGATACTGATGATAAGAGAAGACCAACCAGCTTCAACATTTCCTGTAAAATGTTGTATTAAACTATAAATCATATAAAAGATACCAATTAATAAAGTAATAAACCCTATGTTTCTAACCATTTTTATTGGTACAATTGAAAAGGAAGTAATGCCTTCCATAGCAAAATTAAGCATTTTTTTTAGCGGATATTTTGACTCACCAGCTACTCGAATATTTCTTGAATAATAAACTTTTGTACTAGGAAATCCAACTAATGGAACCATCCCTCTTAAAAATAAGTTTTCTTCTTTAAAAGTTAGTAATACCTTAGTCGCTCGATTGCTCATCAAACGAAAATCTGCATGGTTTGGTACGGTATTCACACCTAGTTTATTCATAAATGAATAAAACATTTCTGCAGTTTTTCTTTTGAACGCGGTATCTGTATCACGGTTACTACGAACGCCATAAACAACATCGTTTCCATCATGATAAGCATCAATCATTCCCTCAATTGCCTCGACATCATCTTGTAAATCTGCATCAATCGTAACAATCATATCTGCAAATTGAACCGCTGTCGTCATACCAGCTAAAAGTGCATTTTGGTGACCAAAGTTGCGACTAAATTTAAGACCTTTAAAATGTTCTTCTTGTTCAGATAGTCTTTTAATAATAGCCCATGTTTTATCTTTACTACCATCATCCACAAACAAAATGGAACTTTCTGTACTTACTTTATTCTTAGCAATCATTCGTTTTAAAAAATCCAACAATACCTTGCTGGAAATAGGTAGTACTTCCTCTTCATTATAACATGGTACTACTATAAAAAGTTTTGACATTTTCTTTTTTCCTCCTATTAGTTGCTGTTAACACACTTTCCCATCCAATTGCTGAAAGTAAATAGAAAAATGGTAAAAATTGAATTAAATAGCGTGAGCGACCACCTTCAAATAATAGTAGAAACATCATAGCTCCAATAATAGTAAGCTTTATGATTAATTCTTTTTCATCTATTTTTTTCATATTAAATGAACATCCAGTAATAAACATACCTATTATGGTTATTAGCCACATAATCTGCATATAAAGTTTCATGAATGACGTCCATTTACCTACTTGAAAATAATTGTCTTGTAAAAATATTTTAAACCTTGATCTATTAGAATCGCGGTCGAGTTCCATAGGTCGTGGTCCATAATCTTTCCAATCAAAATCTCCAGCGGCTGTATTATAATATTGCTTATTCAATAAAAACTTTGTATATCCTATCGGTCCATAATCTTTTAGTCTTTTTTTTATGACTTTAATATTGTAGTCCTTTTTATCCTGATATTTTTTTTGACTACTAGTCGCATTAGAATCGGATAAGTTATATCCTCCGTTGCCTTTTAATCCCATCATCATCCAATGAGTCATTGGATACTGTTCATTTTTATTGAATTCAATCGTTGTTTGTGTACTTCTATAAATAGAGAAACTACTGATTGTACCAAACATAAAAATAAAAGCAATAAGAATATTCAATACCTTCGCTAAATTTATTGGTTGTATTTTCTTCTGTAAACAATCAATAAATTTAACAATACTCCAAGCAATGATAAATATGATTGCAGATGGCTTAATTAGATATAATATTGCACAACAAATGCCTAACATCATACTAAAAAGTAAGCTATTTTGTTTTTTTGTGTTAATAAACGAATACAAAAACATACTAAAAGACACAATTGTGAATGCTCCTATATCTGTGTACGGAACAATAATTAACGGAGATAACGCTAAACTAAGAATCGACAAATAAAATACTAAATAAGCAATCATATGAGAAAATAACCGTTTGGTAGCGGTATATAAGAAAAAGAAACCTAAATCAATAAACACCGTACTACATAATTGCCAAAATAGCCACGTATTACCTATACCATCTACAAAAATATTAGCTATTTTTGTTATTCCTAACATCACAAAAAAGAAAAATGCATTATTAGGATATCTCGAAAGATACGCATCCATGGGTTGATTTTTTGTTACTCCCAAAAATATCACTTTGACATCCCAACCAATGGGGGCTGATATAGTACTCACAAGAATGAATTGTAATAATATAGTAATCGCAACAATTAAAATTGTAATAACTTTTATATTCTTTCTAATATAATCCTTAATTTGTTTCAAAAAAAATAAAAAATAATTTCTAACGTTACTTGATATGATAATACAGACAATAAAACAAACTAATGCTAATCCTAAAACAAGTGATGCACCCTTTAAGTTTGCTATATTGAAATACGGATGTCGTATAACTCCAAAAAGTGTAATTAAGATTGCTAAAGTAAAAATAAAGTTAATAGACTTGTATAGAAAATTCTTAATATTCATCTCTTCTTCCTTCCAAAAAAATTACTGTATATTTTAACATAAGCAAAAACAGACAGCTTAAAATATAAAATCTCAGCTGTCTGTTAATTATATCATATTTATTTTGCAAAAAAATTTAATATGGGTAAATTTAAACTTATAAAAAATTAATTATTTTAGAACGCTTTTTATTTAATAATCTTCTCATAAAATACAGACAATAGAATTTAACACTTTATTTGATAGTTGAAACAGAAGCATTTCATTTTGATAAAACAAAGATAGAATCTCTATTCACTTATCAAGTTTCTAACATTTCTTAACTTAAACTTTAGTTTCTAATCCTTGTTATAATTTTTCAACCAAAGCTTCTAATTCCGTTAAACGTTCTTCAAAAACTTTCATTGCATCTTCGATATACGCGGCTTGTGTCATATCCACGCCCGCTTTTTTCATCACTTCAATTGGGAAGTCACTACTTCCTGCTTTCAAGTAGTTAAGGTAGTTCTCTAAAGCTCCCTCTTCTCCAGCTAAAATATGTTTAGACAATGCCGAAGCGGCTGAGAAGCCAGTTGCATATTGATAAACATAGTAATTGTAATAAAAATGTGGAATTCTCGCCCATTCGTAACTGATTTCTTCGTCTCTAACTACTTCTGGTCCATAATATTTAGCATTGAGCTCGCCATAATACTCACTCAAATATTCACTCGTTAATGGCGTGCCCTTAGCATCTTCCGTGTGAATAAAATGTTCAAATTCCGCAAATTGCGTTTGACGGAAAATGGTTCCCTTAAAGCCGTCTAAATAGTGATTTAAGACATACGCACGTACTTTAGGATCTGTTTCTGTTTGTAATAAATATTCTGTTAAAATATTTTCATTTGTGGTTGAAGCAATCTCAGCTAAGAAAATTGAATAGTCGCCATAAACATACGGCTGATTATTTCTTGTATAGTAACTATGAACACTATGGCCCATCTCATGGACTAATGTAAATAGTTGATCCAAACTATCATGCCAATTCATTAAAATGTATGGGGCTGTATCATAAGCTCCTGAAGAATATGCGCCGCTTCGTTTTCCTTGATTTTCAATCACATCAATCCAACGACTTGAAAAAGCTTCTTTGACAATAGATAGATAGTCTTCACCTAGTGGTTTTAAAGCCTCAATTGCTTTTTCTTTTGCTTCTTCATAGCTGTAACGAATTGGTGCTTCACCTAGCAAAGGCGCATACAAGTCGTACATGTGTAATTCTTCTACGTTTAATAATTTTTTTCTTAATTTTACATAACGATGTAGCAAAGGTAAATGTTTATTTACTACAGCTACTAATGTTTCGTGAACACTTTCAGGAATATGATTACTTGCTAAAGAGGCTGCCCGAGCAGAATCATAATTTCTAATTTTTGCTTTATAGTTATGTGTTTTAACATGTGCACCTAAAGTTGAGGCTAATGTATTTCTAAATTGTTTGTATACTTTGTACAAACCTTTAAATGCTGCTTCACGAACAGATGGATCGACACTTTCCATTAATTGACCATAAACGCCATGAGAAAGTTGAATTGTTTCGCCTTCAGCATTTTGCACAGTTGGAAATTCTAAGTCTGCATTATTTAAAATTGAAAATGTATTACTTGAGGCACCAAAAATTTCACTAGCCCCCGCCAGTAAAGCTTCTTGTTCCATCGATAAAACATGGGGACGTTCATCTAAAATATTTTGAATATAGTGACGATAAACAGCTAATTTCGGCTGCTCTTCAAAATATCCCCAGATTTGTTCATCACTTAATGTTAAAACCTCTGGGTCAAACCAAGAAACAGCTTCACTAACTTGTGCATATAAAGAACTAGCTCTGGCATATAAAGCTTGGTAAGCTGTATTTGTAGTGTCTTGATCATTTTTTAAATGAGAATAGACATATAATGTTTCCACTTTTCGATAGACATCTAAAACGTATTCTAACGCAGCTAGAAAAGCTTCTGCACCATTCCCTAAGGTTCCTTTAAATGATTCTGCTTGATTTAGCTCTTCTGTCAACTGATTATACGCAACATCAAAAGCAGCATCATCTTTAAAAATTTTGGTTAAATCCCAAGTTAATGGAGTTGGAACTTCATCACGTGTTGGTAATTGTTTAATTTCGCTCATAGTTTACTCTCCTTTAAGAAACGTTTTACTCATTATACTATCATAATTTAACACGTGTGACTAAAAAAATGTTGTTTTTTCACTTTTTTTAGCCAATGAATGAGCTTTTCAGGATCTTCTCTTAGGAAAATACTAGTTATTAGGTACTTATTGTTTACTTTAATTAACACATAACATTCTTGTAACCAGCTCACTAAGCTATTCCCCACGATTTTAAAAAGCTTTTTTAAGCCAATATTCGGCAGTGGCTGCCAAACAAAGTTCCCTTCTTCCAAAAAAATAGCTTCCAAGATACGCCATAGTTCCTGTTTGGTCACTAAACGCTCTTCTTCGGTTTTTAGTGCTTCCCAAACAAGCATTTTTAAATGAATATCTTCTTCAGAAGAAGGTAATAGCTTCAATCCAGGATAGTAAAACCAAGGAGGTAACTGGAGAAGGTGACAACCTTTCGTATATAAAAAGCTCTGTGTTCTAAGCAACTGAGCATTTCTGTAACCAAGTTGTTGCGTCAATTTTTGATAATAATCATGCATCAATTGACCAGTGTGCCGTCTATTTGGCAGTAAATTTAAATTAGCGGTCGGTAGTCGGAAGATTTCTAGTAATTTTTTTTCGTAAAAATCCCATGATTGTTTTCTTCTATAAAATTGTTGACATTGACTCTCTTCAATATGACAAAGTAATTCTATTCGTTCTTGCTTCTTATTGGCCGTCCATAAATAAAATCCCAAGGACTCCGAAAAGTAAAGGAATTGTTTCGTTAATTGCGTGAGCTTGTCTTTAGGCACTAATCGTTCACCTAAAATCCAAACAACTTGATAGCCATGAGCTTGATAAGTCTCCGTCCGTTCCACCAAACGTTAAATTGGCAATGGACTACATTGAATTTCAATGGCTATCTTCCCAATGAGTAAATCTGAGCGTTGCTTCAAGGTGGGTAAGTATGCCTCAACTTGAAAGGACAGCTTTTCGCGTAAACACTTTTCCGCAAAAAGCTGCTTCAAGCGGAGGTGTTCTTCTGTTTCAGCTTCTGCTTCGTACCAACAACTATTCTTTTTACGATGAGCAAAATGGGGTATTTTAATGGGGCCTGCCTTCAAAATGACCGATTGATGACACATTGGACACACAAAAGCTTGTTCGCTTCGTATCTGTGTTAATTCATCAATCGAGCAATCGATTAAAGAAAATAATTCTTGGTTGTCTGCCGTTAAAGCTGTTAACATGATTTTCACCTCTCATAAATAAACTACGCAAAGTTTCTTAATTTTCATTAAAAAAAAGCAAAAACCCGAAAGTTTTTGCTTTTTTGCTTAATCATTAAAGTAATAACGTGTTAATTCCAACGCACTGCGTTCCATAATACAAGTGCCATATTCGACTAAAGTATCATGAGTGACAGTTGTTTTATGAGCAAATTCTAAAATCTGTGCAATTTCATTGTCAACATTTGTTTTTTCTAATTCATCGGTTAAGAACAAAACTTGTAAGTAATAACGATCGTTGTACGTGTATAAGTTAGTCAAAACAGATTGCATGAAGACTTCTTTGGATAATTGGATCATCGCTTCAAAATTATCTAATTCAAAGATTACATTTCTGTTTGTTTCATCTGTGGCTTCCATCTCATCAAGTTCATCGGCGGCTGCTTTGTCTGCTTCAATTTGTTTGCGAATTAATTCGCTAACATCTGCATTGACTTCGCTCAGACCTTCTAAGGAAGACAAGTCGTCCATAGCGACATTTTTACTAATAAACAGTTCTAAACCATCATTTTTAGGCAAGACTTGGAAAGTGACTGCTTCACTACCTTGGAATTCATCTTCGACATCAACTTCTTCTAAAATACTATAAAAGAAATTTTCAACATCTTTGTGGTTTCCTAGTAAGTCAAGAAAAGTAATCCCTCTATCCGCCAGGTCTTCGTTGCCAATTAACACACGAATCGTATTTTCATTAATATGTTCCATTTCCATAGCGCTACACCTCTCTTTGCTTCAATCAGGAAACTTCTTACGTTCATTGTAGCGAAAACTACACAAAAGTAAAGTGGAAAGTCTATAAATCCTCGAAAACTAGCGAACGTTTTATAAACTTTGAACTTTTTTAACGATTGGTTTTTCGCTCCTTCTACCTCTTCATCTTAACGCAGTCTCTCCAAAAAAGATACTATTTTTCCTTGATCACGTTCTGCCAAATCAAATGAATACAAGTTCTAAATATGTATTAAAAAGCCAGAGATAAAAATCCCTGGCCCTAAATTCATATGAATCGTTCTTTATTACAATTAACAAATAAAGAACAAAATTTTATATTTTTTATAAACCTGCCATTAATTGTGCTTGGCGCAATTCCAGTTGTCGAACATCTCTTGGTAAGAATCGGCGAATTTCATCTTCGTTAAAACCGACTTGTAATCTTTTCTCATCAATCATAATTGGCCGACGCAACAATCCAGGGTTTTCTTGAACCAACTCTAATAAATCTTGAAGTGGAAGCTCGTCCAAATCCATATTTAATTTTTGGAAAACTTTAGAGCGAGTAGAGATAATCTCTTCTGTTCCATCTTCTGTCATGATTAAAATTGCTTTTAATTCCTCAATATTTAAAGGTTCAGAAAAAATATTTCTTTCTTTAAAAGGAATTTCGTGCTCTTGCAACCAGGCTCTAGCCTTACGACATGACGTGCAACTTGGGGAAGTATAAAGTGTCAACATTGTGCATCACTCCTTTTCGCGAATCATCGCGTTTCTGAAACAGGGAACTGTACTGTTCCTCTATTTAAAACCAGTATACCTAATTTCTAATAAAAATACTAGGGGTTTTTAAACATTTTTTATTAACTTTGTTTATTTTTCCTTCATTACATCCGTGTAAAATTAGGGTTAATTTTTATGAAATTTTATGGATATTCGTTATGATTCTGTAAAAAAGTAATACAGTTTTCTATTTTTATGGTTGCTGTTATAATTTACTTCTCTTGGTGATTTTTCAAGAAGTTCCCATGTATTTTTTTCTAATAAAATGTATAATAGAACTATTCACTATCTTAAGTCTAAAGTCAGGTGGTTATTTAATGAAAACAATTTTTTCTGGTATTCAGCCCAGTGGTACTCCGACAATCGGAAATTACATTGGTGCAATGAAACAATTTATCGAATTACAAAATGAATACAATTGTTATTTTTGTATTGTGGATGAACATGCCATTACCGTTCCCCAAGAACCGCAAAAGCTACGCCAGCAAATTCGTAGCTTAGCAGCTCTTTACCTAGCGGTTGGTTTAGACCCACAAAAAGCAACAATTTTCATACAGTCTGAAGTGAGTGCCCATGCAGAAGCTGGTTGGATCATTCAGTGCAATACTTCTATTGGTGAGTTAGAGCGAATGACACAATTTAAAGATAAATCTCAAAAAAATGGTCGTGCTGGCGTAAGCGCTGGTCTTTTAACATACCCTCCATTAATGGTTGGTGATATCGTGTTGTACAACGCTGACTTAGTGCCAGTCGGAGATGATCAAAAACAACACTTAGAATTAACACGTGATTTTGTGGAACGCTTCAACAAACGTTACGCCCAAAAAAATCAAGAAATTTTAACGATGCCTGAAGTAAAAATCGCTGAGCAAGGTAGTCGAATTATGAGCTTACAAGAACCAACGAAAAAGATGAGTAAGTCTGATACAAATGTGAAGGGCTTTATTTCAATGCTTGATGAGCCAGCAGTGATTCGCAAAAAAATCCGCTCTGCTGTAACTGATTCAACTGGTGTAATTGAATATAATAAAGAAGAAAAACCTGGCATTACTAACTTACTAAATATTTATTCTGCTGCGACAGGTCAAACTGTTGAGGAACTTGTTCAAGTATACGAAGGCAAAGGCTATGGAGACTTCAAAGCAGATTTAGCAGAAGCAGTAGTTGCCTTATTAGAACCTATTCAAGTGCGCTACCAAGAGCTTCTAGCTTCAGAAGAATTAGATATGATTTTAGATGAGGGTGCAGAAAACGCTCGCCAGGTAGCCAACAAAACACTTCAACGAATGAAAAATGCTGTTGGTTTGGGAAGAAAAGTTCGGCGCTAACTAAACATAATAAAAACCCGCGAAGTTTTATTCGCGGGTTTTTTATGTTCTAAATTGAGCATCGTACAAGCGACGATAGTGACCTCTTTGCGCGTACAAAGTTTCATGTGTCCCATCTTCTAAAATTCCTTGGTCACTCACTACGATTATTCGATCAGCATGTTTAATCGTTGCCAGTCTGTGGGCAATAATTAATGTTGTTCGCCCGTCAGCTAACGAGTTTAATGACTCTTGAATCACTTGCTCTGTTTCTGTATCTAATGCAGAAGTCGCTTCATCTAGAATTAAAATCGGCGGGTTCTTCAAGAACATTCGCGCAATTGCCACTCGCTGCTTTTGACCGCCCGATAATTTCACGCCACGTTCGCCAATAATTGTGTCCAAGCCATCTGGCATTAGCTGAATTACATGTTCTAAATGTGCTAATTTCACCGCTTGTTGAATGTCCATTTCTGTAGCGTTTAAATTCCCATAAGCAATGTTTTCTCGTAATGTTCCAGGGAATAAAAACACATCTTGTTGAACGATTCCAATCTGCTTACGTAATGAAGCCAAGGTCATTTGCTGGATATTTCTACCATCGATCGTAATTTCACCACTACTGACTTCATAAAAACGAGGTAACAGATTGCACAAGGTCGTTTTTCCTGAACCACTTTGGCCAACGAAAGCAACGGTTTCACCAGGTTGAATTTTTAAATTGATATGGTCTAAAACTTTTGTGCCATCTTCATAAGCAAATGAAACATCTTTATAGGCAATCGTTCCTTCTAAATGCGAAACAGCAACAGCTCCTGGCAAATCTTTGATGGACGGTTGTTTGTCCATTTCTTCCGTAAAACGTTTAAAACCAGCAAATCCTTTGGGATAACTTTCAATCATATTGTTGACTTTTTCAATCGGCCGAATAAAAATATTGGCTAATAAAATAAATCCTACAAACTGACCTTCTGTAATTTCTCCTTTAATTGTATAATACGCACCAAAAATTAATGAAAATAAATTTATCAGACGAATTAATAAGTAATTATAGGCGGAACTGACACCCATCACCTTATAAAAATATAATTTCGATTTTCGATACATTTGATTTAAATAATTAAACTGTTTTCGTTCAAATGGTTCATTTGCAAAAGATTGCGTGACACGTATCCCACTTACTGACGCTTCAATCCCAGCATTAAATTCACCTAAATTATCGTAAATATCCGTATTCGCTTTTGTCATTTTCTTATTAAAATAACCTAGCGCAATCGTGATAAATGGCAATAAAATAAACGTAGCGATGGCTAATTTCACGTGAATGGTTAACATTAATAAAAAAGAACCTGCTAACGTCATAACCGTAATAAAGACGTCTTCTGGACCATGATGCGCCACTTCCGAAATTTCAAAAAGATCAGTGGTCAAACGGCTCATTAATTTCCCTGTTTTTTGATTATCATAATACTCAAACGGTTGTGTTTGAAGATGTTGATATAATTCTTCACGCATATCTGTTTCAATATTCACGCCTAACATATGACCAAAATAAACCACAATAAATTGTAAAAACGTATTGATTATATAAAATGCAAATAAGCCCGCACTAGCTAATGCAATGAGGCGAAAATCTCCTTTTGGCATAATCTTATCAATTACTTGGTTGACTGCTACTGGAAAAGCCAACTCTAACAGCCCCGCAAAAACGGCACACCCAAAATCCAAAATAAATAATCCACGATACGGCCGATAATACCCAAAAAAACGCTTTAACATAACTCCCTAACTCTCCCCCTTCATTCTCATTCATTATACGGAAAAAGACTGTCTCTTGCAAAATTCTAACTTCTATCAGAACACGTGTTATTTAAGTAACTTTGACTCAAAATCATTTTCACAAACTTTTCATTATCAGAATATTTTTTCATTTATCGTTTCCATTTTTTCGGTAAAAATAACTATAATTGTCTTTTCCCGCAAGGCTTTGATTTCTGTGCAAAACCTTGAAATACAGTGAAAAATACTCTATTTATTTGTGAAAATATCGGCTACAATATAACATATGAAAAGTTTTGTAAAAAAGTTAAGAGGTGCACTTGTTAAATGAGAACCATTGTTTTTGATGTTGATGACACGCTGTACGATCAGCAACAACCCTTTCGAAATGCGATGACTAAAATTTTCCCGAACGTTGCGACAGAGGATATGCATGAATTGTATCTTCGTTTTAGACACCACAGCGATGAAACGTTTCCGAAAGTTTTAGCCAATGAATGGTCCCTAGATTTCATGCGGTTTTTCCGGATGAATGAAACATTAAAGGATCTAAACTATCCAGGAATTTCACAAGAAGAAGGAAAAATTTTCCAACAAGTTTATGAAGAAGAATTGGATAATATTACGATGCATCCAGAAGTTACTAAGCTTCTTGATACTTTACAAGAAAAGGAAATTCCGATGGGGATTATTACAAATGGTCCAACAGACCATCAATTTAAAAAAGTTAAACAATTGAATCTTGAAAAATGGGTTCCAAGCCAAAATATCATTATTTCTCAAAGTACGGGTTTTCAAAAACCTGAAAAGGAAATTTTTGATTTAGCCTGTAATCAATTTTGTATGGAACCTGAACATACTTTATATGTTGGTGATAGTTATGACAATGATATTGTAGGCGCACGTAATGGTGGCTGGCATTCTCTTTGGTTTAACCACCGCTCTCGTGAACTACCAAGTTGCCAACCTGCATCACACCTTGCAGAAGTCACTTGTTTCACTGAACTTTGTCCGACTGTGGAGAAATTATTTAATCTTTAAAAAAAGCCGCTCTTCAAATTGAAGAGCGGCTTTTTTTATTTATTTTTTTGTTTTTTCAGACGTAAAATGATGAACAGGCAAATTATCAGTAAAAGGATCAATAAACCGATTAAGAGATAAATAAGTTTAGATTCCGTTTTTTTGACGGTTACATCTTTCTCATTAAATGTTTTTGCTTCCTCTTTTGAGATCGTAAATTCTTTCGTAAATTGCCATTTTTTTCCTGAGCCTTCCACAGTCATTGCCAATACATACGTTCCAGCTTCCATTTCATTTTCTTCATAAGGAATAGGGAAATTAAAAATTGAATTGGGCGCCATTTGCATATCTTCTTGTTCTTTCTCTAAAATAACGTTATTTGTTTTCTTATTTTTAACATTTGCCGTTACTTTCATTGATTGAAGATAGGCTGCTTCATGGTTTAGCAGTGTTGCAGAAATAACACTACGCGCATTTCTTTGCGTCGGTTCAACTTTCTCTAAAGACAATTCAGGTTGTACAACTGTTTCATTTTCTCGAAGTAAAACAGCTACTGTATAGGCATAGCGATTTTCAATTGCTAAGCCGTTTGTATTTTCTTTTTGCTTGTCTTTCGTTTCATCGACTTTTTCACTAAACGTGATCCCGCCCGCTAGTTGCCCTGAAAACTCTTCTTTAGGCATCTTCACTCGCAATTCAACTACTTTTTCACTTTTAGCAGGCAATTCAACACTCTCACCGCCGTCTTTCAGTTGAATGATTTCTGATAAATCTGCTGGTGCAGATTTATCTAAAGCTGTCAACGACTCACCATATTCAATCACTCCGTTGCTGTTTGTTGTGGCCGACTTCACACTAACATCAATCACTAAATTTTCATCTGTACTATTGGCCGCTCGAACTTTCAAAATTTGTTCTTGGTCTGGTTTCATCATTAAATCAAAATATGTTTTTGTTTTATCTATTTGGTTTTCTGGAATTTCTGTTTCAACACTAAATCGTAATTCTGCTGCTGAGGTTTCAATCCCAAAAGCAAAGAAATAAAAACTTAGGATCATCAGAATAAAATATCTATTTTTCATTTCGCTCTACACTCCATTTCTATGTAAAGGAGAAAGGCTGAGTTCCCCTCTTCCTTTCTCCAAAAAGGTTCTTTTTATACTGGCGTATTAGCTAATGTCCAAGTAATTGTTGTTTTGTAGGCATCGTTTAATTTAACTGATTTACCTGGCACTTTTAATTGAACATCTTTCATTACTTGACGGCCGTCAACTTCAGCAATTGAACTAGCATTGCCGTATAAGTATGACCATTTCCCAGCACCTTGATCTGTTGCGGCTACCATCACGTTATGACTTTCACCAACTGTACCAAAAGTTACGCTCGCTAAACTTGTTGGTGCAGCGCTTTGTCCTGCTGTCACAGCTGAAGCATTCTGAAAGACAATTTCAGTTCCTTCAAGTGTCTGACCTTTTGTAGCAGAAGTAAATGCAGAATTTTGTTTTGCAGATAAAGTCCAGCCTTCTAAAGTTCCACGATTATCTGTAATTTGAGCAAATAATGGACCCGTTTTTTCAACATTATTTTTATCTTTTAAAACTTGTGCTGATGCAAAATAGATTTCATCTTTTGTGCTGATGATATTTTCACCAAAGTTTAAACTTGAAGCATAGTCCAAGGTTAAGGGGCCTGTAGAACCTTCATCAACTGGTTTGTCAGGATTTACTGGGTCGATAGGTGTCACAGGATCTTTGCCGTCTTTGTCTTCTGGATCCACTACAGGATTTTTGCTGTTGGGGTCTTTTTCATCTGGTGCTTTAAATTTTACAATAGCATCTGTGTCGCGATTAGCCACTTCCTCTGCTTGAACTGGTAGTGTGCCTACCGCGATGGTTGCTAAAATTAAGCTGCTTGCGATGGTCATTTTTTTCATGTTAGTGCTCCTTCTCTTCTATTGTTATAGTTTCAATAATTATACGCTTGGTAAATCAGCGATTGTCCATGTTAAAACAGTTTTGTATTGAACAGCATCTTTTGGTGTTGCTCCTGGTACAGTTAATGTGATCGCTGTATTTTTATCTACGCTTTCACCGTCAACTTCCACTTTTTCAATCCCACCGAACGCACTAAGCCAAGTTCCAGAACCTTGACCTTCAGCGGCAGACATCACATTTGATGAATCGCCAGCTACTAAAGTTACTTCATGCGCAGTTGGTGTGACTGCTTTGGAATTAGACACTGCTTTGTTTTGACTTAATTTAATTTCTGAACCGTCTAAAACTTTATTTAATGTTTCTTTTGTCGCTGTTAATTGTGTTTCTTGTTTAACTGTTAAGGCCCAACCGGCATTCGTTCCGCGTTTGTCGGAAATTTGTACATAATTTGGTTTAGGATTAGTCAAATCAGGACCAGAACCGTCTGCCAAGAAAAAGTATTGTGGATTTGCATAATATTTTTCATCTTTATTTGAAATTTTATTTTTGCCAAAGTCTAAACTAGAAGCATAATCGATACTTAGTGGACCAGTTGTTCCTTCATTTGGCTTATTACCAGTGTCTGGTGTCGTTGGGTCAAAGGGTTCAACAGGTTTTTCGGTATCTGGATTCACTGGATCGACAGGTTTGTTGATAGAGGTATCCGGCGTAAATTCTACGATGGCATTTGATTCATAGTTTTTTTCTTCTGCATTCACTTCTGGTGCAATAGCCACGCCTAAAGTGATAGCGGGGATTGTTGATAAGATAATTTTTTTCATTTTATTGTTCCTTCTTTCTTTTTTTTAAAATAAAACTAGCCATAAAGATGACTATTATTCCGAGATAATTAAACATTTGTTGCTGTTTAGTACCAGTTCGAGGTAAGAATCCTGAGCCTTTTTGATCAACCGTTTTACTTGTTGAATGCTTCAATGATTCTCCACTCACTGCTGGTATTGCTTCCGACTGCTTGGGGAAACGCTGTGGTATCTTACCATCTGGTTTTTCTTTGTTGGCTGGTGGCTCATACTCGCCATAAAAAGAAACTTCTGCATTTGTCGGATAGGCATTTGTTTCAGCAAATACATCAACTGATGAAATCAATCCTAATAGCAATACACCGCTAACTATTTTTTTGATAAGACTCACCCCCTATTTTGCACTGCCATCAGGTACGTCCATCAAGTGCCAAGTTAGTTTTGCTTCGTATTCTTCTGCTTTGGCCGTCCCTCCAGGAACAGATAATAACAACTCTTGGTCATTTTCTTTCCATTGATCAGAAATATTTGTTTCTTGATGTCCATTGACTTGGTTGTGAACAAGAATCGATTGGCCTTCTGGAATGTCCTGTAAGCGATGGTTGGTTCTAAATTTTAAAATATTCGGCAACGTAGCACCTGATTCAGATTTGAAATCAGAAGTAACGGTTAGTGCAAGCGACCAATTATTCCCTGTTTGACGAGTATCCCGTATCACTAATGGTTGATCCATGGAAACAATTGGATATTGGGTCGTGCTACTAGCGATTTGCAGCTCATTCCCAAAGGAAATCGCTGTGGGTACCGTTTTGAACCTGACAGAGCCAACCACAGTGACTGTTAGCGCTAATTCATCAATCTTGTAGCCTTTATCATAGACTTCCACGACCAACTGCTGTTTTCCATAAGTTAGTTCTGGTAATAACAAGGCTTTTTCCTTAAATGTTTTAGAATTAGTGGTTGTTTCATCTGCTAATTTCTGGATTTCTTGGCCCTCTTTTTTGACAATAAATTGTAATCTATTCCCAGCATCGACATCTTGCCAATAAAAAGGCAGGGCTGTTTTTTGAAAGTCATCAATATCGATTGTTTTTTCCATCGACTTTTCTATACGCTCTTTTGACCAAGATAGTTTCGTTTCACTTAAGAAAACTTCTTTGACAGGTTGGACGACTGTTCCAGAAAAGTTCCCTAAGTATGCTTTATCTGTTGATTCCCAGATATAAGAAACGCCTTCATGAGCTTTGGGTAAATTCCATTCAAACAGTCCTTTTGTGGCATCGTAACTTCCATAAGGGCTAATCGTCAGCGGTGGAAATAGTTGACCATCACGAGATACCACCTTATTTTTTAATTGCAGTGGTTTCCCAGCAATATAATCGACAGAAGATAAGATAATCATTTGATTAGATACATCTAGCCCTGTAATGGCCGTTAAGCCTTTTAACGGACTGATATCTGAAATTTGATTTTCTCCCACATCTAAAACTGTTAGATTGAGTGTTTTCTCTAACGGTGCCAAGGAAGAAATTTGATTGTTTCTTGCATACAGTACACGCAGATTAGGAACAGTGCTTAAAGCTTCCAGACTAGCAATCGTTTGATTCATAATACTCAACTCTTCTAGACGTGGCTTATTCGCCAAGGGCGCAATTGTTTTTAATTGATTATTTTCCACATAAAGACGGAGTAGGTTATTTGCTTCCGTAAGCCCATCTAAAGTAGCAATCTGATTATTGGCAGCCCAAATGGTTTCTAAATTACGAAGAGAACGAAGCGGGTCGAAGGAAGTCACTCGATTATTCGGCGTGATTTTTGACGGATGATCTGTCGTATTTTGGATACTTAAATTTTTTAAAGCAGCCATTCCTTCAAGTCCATTTAATGTCGTTAATTGATTGTTCTCAACATACAAGCCTTCTAAATTAATTAATCCTGCTTGACCTAACGGACTAAGATCAGCTATTTTATTGTTTCTCATATATAAAAAACGTAATAGCTTAAATTCACCTTTAGCAAAAGGACTCAAATCTGTTACATTGAGTGAATCTTGAAAAGATAATTCTTCTAAGTTTCTTAGGTATTGAACTCCTTCCACATTAGAAACAACGACATTTTCTAAAATAACTTTATTCAGTTTATCCAATTCTGCTTGGGTGACAGTATTAGAGGTCCGAGATTTGCTTAACTGTTTTCTGATATTTTCCGCAAAGGCTGGATCAGGAAATAGTGTACTGATAGGCGTCGCTTTATCTAAGACAGCACCTGCGTATAATTGGGGCATCATCAGTTGTGCTTCCGTTATCGCTAGTGCTTCATTTGGCGGCTCTTCACTTGTTTCAACAGTCGTTAACTCTTCTGATTGGGGAATCTCCGAACTACTGGTTGCTGAATTTTGCTCTTCTGCCGATGAAGTTTCTGGAATCTTTTCTTCTGAAACAGATGAAACATTTTCTTCACTGGAGGATGCGATTGTTTCGGTCGTTTCGGCGAAAGTTGTTACAGGAAGTAGCAAACTATTAGCCAAAAGTAAGGCACTAACTGCGGAGATGCACATTTTTTTCATAAACTTCACCTCCTGATATTTTCTTAATTATAGTGAATATCAACTGAAAATGGGTTCAATTACGACAAACTGTCCAAATTAATTTGTATAGACAAGACAAAGAGCGCCAAATAGGGTTTTCTAACCCTATTTGGCGCTCTTTGTCGCTAAACACAACCAGAATGTATTATGACAAATTCTCAATTATGCCTAGTTTTCTTTTATTTCTTTTAAACTATCCTCTATTTTTTCCAATTGCCCAGCAAAAAATTCTTGTTTGGCTTTTGGTAAAAACAATGTGATAGATAAAAGGATTTGTTCTTTAAAGATTGACCAATCTGCGAATATTTCTTCATTGGTTAAAATCATTTCTATTTTTTCTGCTATTTTTTTCCAGAGGATCATTCGCCAGTTATTTTCACCCACTTCATATTCTTTAAACATGCCTAATACATGAAGAATATGGGGAACATTTTGGCTGACAATCGCCGCAAATAAAAAATCAATAATTACTTGCTCGATAATTTCTAGCGAGCGAATATCAATAATTTCCCGCTCATTGACAGATTGTAGCACACGAAAAAGTAACGAAGTTGGAAACGGCTGCAAGCCAACGTTTTTTTGTAATGCTAAAAATTTCAAATTAAAAATAGTATACACATCGGCATTAATTAATCGTTCCAGAATCTGATTTTCTAATGCAATAATTTCCTCTTTTGTCACAACCGTTTGAGGGTTAAAAAGATATTCCAACGCCAACATCGAATACATTACTTCTTGCTTTCCTAAAGCAAAAGACGATTTATCATAATACGCTCGATAATCTGCAACGATTCGACTACTTTCTTGAAAATTTTTACTAAAGATTGCTTGATTAAACTGCTCCTTAGCTAAAACTGTTTTGGACATTGGCGTTAATTTTTCTGTCATTTCCATCGGCGAAATAGACAAGATTTCGACAATAATGGCTAAATCCGAAATACGCAATTCACTATTTCCTTGGACAAAGCGTTGATAACTTCGACTAGAAACACCATTTTCATCAAAGACACGCAGAGGAATATTTTTTCCTTTACGAATCCGTTCAATTTCTTCACCTAGCGGCCGATATTCCATATATTCTTTTTGTTTCAAACGAATTACTCCATTTCTCTTTAAATAAGATAGCAACTATGTTGAACGGCTATTCTCCAATGCTTAAAATTGTGCGAATATCTTCTTCCGTCATTTTCGCTAATTGCTCTTCATTTCCTTGAATCACTTTTTGGAACAGCTCGCGTTTCTCTTGCTGTAAGGAATTCATTTTTTCTTCAACCGTTCCTTCTGCAATCATCCGCCACACTTCAACAACTTTTTTTTGTCCCATGCGGTGTGCCCGACCAGCCGCTTGTTCTTCGACTGCGGGATTCCACCATAAATCGTATAAAATAACTGTATCTGCACCAGTTAAATTTAGTCCGGTTCCCCCTGCTTTCAATGAAATTAAGAAGACATCTTTTTCTCCTTCATTGAAGGCATTCGCCATCGTTAACCGATCTTGAGGCTTCGTACTTCCTCGTAAATAAAACGTCTCTAAGCCTAATTCATTCAATTCTTTTTCTAAGATAGAAAGCATGCTTGTGAACTGAGAAAATAATAGGACACGACGATTGTTTTCTTTGGCAGCCACTAAAAAGTCTTTGACTTGTTCCACTTTGCCAGAACCTCCCGTGTAATCCTCAATAAACAAACGCGGATCGCAACAGATTTGTCGTAAACGGGTCAAGCCTGCTAAAATACTCATGCGATTTTTCTTGAAGGTCGCCTGATCCATTTGACTGACATCTGCTTGCATTTGTTTTAGATAGGCCAAATAAACCGTTTTTTGTTCTTCTGTTAAGACACTGTACATATTATTTTCAATTTTTTCTGGTAAGTCTGCGAGCACCGTTTTCTTGTCTCGTCGTAAAATGAATGGTTGAATCATTTTGGCAATTTCTTCCGGCTTAATTTCTCGAAAGGCTTTTTTGCCTGGGAACAATCCCGGTAAGATCATTTGGAAAATTGACCACAGTTCATCTAAATTATTTTCAATTGGTGTGCCACTTAATGCAAAACGTTGGGGTACTTTTAAACTTTTTAAGGCTTGCGCTGTTTTAGTCCCACTATTTTTAACCATTTGAGCCTCATCTAGAATCAAATAGCCTACACGCATTTCCTGATAAAGCTGAACATCTTGTCGCATACTTGCATAAGAAGTAATCAGAATATCTTCGGTGCTATTTTGTAAAAGCGCTGCTCGTTCTTGGCGATTGCCAGAAACCACTTGAACATTTAAGGTTGGCGCAAAACGTTTGACTTCGGCTAACCAGTTATAGGTTAAACTTGCAGGAGCGACAATCAAAGCTGTCCCTTTCAAGCGCTCTTCTTCTTTTTCCGAAAGTAAATAGGTAATGGTTTGCAGTGTCTTCCCTAAACCCATTTCATCAGCTAAAATACCGCCAAATTGATAATGGCTAAGCATTTTCAGCCATTTATACCCTGTTTCTTGGTAATGGCGTAACGTTGCTTGTAAGGTTTTGGGGACTTGCGCTTCAAAGTTTTCTGGATGCGTTAAATCCGTGACCATTTTTTTAAAGGAATCTGAAAAATGTGCTCGCTCGTTGTCTTCTAATAAACTTTCGATCATGAGGCCTTGGTTTTTGGGCACATGAATGACATTGTCTTCTTGATGCATATTTTTTCGCAGCTTCGTTAAAATTGCACTTGTATGGAAAAATTCCTCTGAATCAAAAGCAAGAATTTCACCACTTTTTAACGTATAAAAAGCATCATTACGTAGCAGACTAGTCAATACTGCATCGATTTCGGTTTCATCAATGCCAGTGACATCAAACCGAATATCTAACCAAGAATCCCCTTCCGCAACTTCAATCGTTGGTTGATGATGCTGGGCATCTAAATACAATTCCCGTAATTTCCGTCCCATCCGAACTTCTCCTAATTGACGGAAAGCTGGAACTTCGGCTTTAAAGAAATAATACAAGGACTCTCCAGCAGGTAAGACTTTTTCAAAGCCTGTGGTTGTTTGCTGATAGGCAAACTGTTGAAATTGCTGCTTAATTGCTGTTTCTTTTGCTTTATCTCGAACGATTTCTTGATTGACTTCAGGTAATTGAGCATATTTCGGGTTTGTCGAGAAAATGACTTCTCCATAGTGATAGTCAATCCGAGCGTTAATCCGACCTTTAATTTTCTTAAAAATAAAGACTGCTTTTAAAGGATGATGGACGACCAATTCTTCAACTGATTCTTCAACAGACACTCGACCAATTTTTTCCAATAATGGTAACACTTCACTAAATAAATCAGAGACTGTTTCTTTTTCATAAATAATTGACGGCTCTTCCAAGCGTTTCATTAATTGAAGTAACGTGGTGTAGATGGCTTCCTGCTCTTCTGTTAGTAAATAAACCGTTTGATCCGCAATCGCCCAGTGATAGTGGGCTAGAAACGTTGTAATAGGATTCTGAATAGTTAATTTGAAGCTTTGTTCCTCGGTTTTTTGCACTGTAAACGTAAGTGGCAAACTGGTTTCTTTGAACGTTAGATAGCGATACTTATGAGTTTGATTGGTCAATATAAACTGACCCGTTCGATTCATTTTTTCAACTAACGATTGACTGCGATCAATTGGTAATAATAGATAACGTTTGTCGATTTTCCCTTTAACTTGAATACCGTTTGCACCTAATAATTGGCTGGTATGATAAATTGCCGCAAGTTCTGTTAAAATTTCTTGAATCTCCATTGAAAAAGAATCATGTAGCAAGGTAAATTGGTGTTGTTTATTCACCATAAAGGTCATTTCTTTTTCATATGCTTGTAAAAAATCACCAATATTTTTCACAATATATGTTTTAGGTTTGGTCCCTTCCAAACCAATTTTTAAAGAAAGACCAATCGTTGATAATTCTGGATAGTAATTATTCGTTTCAATCACATCTAAATGAAATTCTAAACGTAAAGGCTGCAAGGGAACTTCGGCAGAAGCTTTGCTTAATTTGGCAAAGCCTTTGGTAAACATTTCAGCTGTTGATCGATTTGTTTTCTCAAAACTGACTGTTTGATTCGCTTGAATAATTCTTGACACGCCTCGTTGTTTCAGTGCCAGTTCAACTGCCACTGTATGCTTGCAATAGCCATGTTCCATCCAATATTGACATTCACAAACATCTTGTTCTTTGGCGGTACCATCCAATTCAACAAGATAAAGTTCTTCCCCTAAAACCTCAGACAACCAGATCCTTTTTTCTGGATTTTGAACGATAGATAAGACCCGGCCTTCTTGCATATATTCGCGCCCTTGTTCAACGATTCGCTCTGGAATACTCCATTTCATCGACTCACCTCCTCTTCTACTAAGCTAGCTGATAGTGAACGGTACTTTGACCATTCCCATTGCTTTTTATTTGTAATTGTTGTGGAATTCGTGCTTTTAATTCGCCAATATGACTAATAATCCCAATCATGCGGCCTTCATTTTCAATCGTTTCTAACGCCTCCATTGCCATTTCCAATGCTTCTTCATCTAAGGAACCAAAGCCTTCATCAATAAACAACGCATCAATTAAGACTCCGCCGGCTTGTTCTTGAATCACTTCTGCTAAAGAAAGTGCCAAAGCTAACGCTGCTATAAAACTTTCCCCGCCTGATAACGTGTGAGCACTGCGCACCGTCCCCGAATTGTCATCATAAATATTGATTTCTAGCCCCGTTTGATTCCGATAACTGCCTGCTTCGTGATTCAATTCAAATTGATAACGACTATTGGTCAGGCGGTCTAAACGCTGATTAGCGACTGTCAGCACTCTTTCTAAATACGTTTGTAACATATACCGTTCAAAACTAATTTTTTTAGGATTATTGCCATTCACCGTATCTGCCAACTGTTGTAGTGCAGCAACTTCCTCAAACTTGTCTTCAATTGTTGTTCTTTGCGCATTAATTTCTTGAACCAACTGTTGGTTGTTCAGCATTTTTTCATGCAGTTGATAGTATTTTTTTTCTTGTTCTTCAATTTGTTGTGTTATTTGTTCAATTTCTGTGGTGATTAAAGATAATTCTGGGAACGTATCACTAGATAATTTTTTCTCAATTTCAGCGAGTTGGATAGTCAGTTGGGTTTGCTCTTGTTCAAATAAAGCAATTTGTTCTTGCTGACTTTCTAGTGTCGGTACCTCTTTCAACCACTCCGTCAATTGGTCCTCTGTCACTCCTTGTTCTGTTAAAACTGCCTTTAACTGACTCTCAAGTTGTGCGACTGTTTGTTGAAGTGTTTGTTGTTCTTTCTCCAAATGCGTCAACGTACTTTCAAGGATCATTTCTTCTTTCTTCAAGGTTTCTCCTTGTGTCGTCACGTTTTCTTTTTGACGTTCAAATGCAGAGAGTTCTTCTTGAAGCAAAGCTTGTCGTTTAGTCATTTCTTCGTATGTGACGGTTGCATCCAATAATTGGCTAGCAATCATTTGCTGCTGGATAGTGATTCTTTCCAGACTTTGTTGCATTGTTTCTACTTGTTGTCGGAGCACTTCAAAGCGTTGAGAATTTTCAGCTACTTGTTCTTCTAGTTCCGCCAGACGGTCCTTTTCGACTGAAATTTCCGTTAGTTTTTGTGCTATTTGTTGTTTTTCTTTAGCTAATTGCGACTCAACTTCCGCAATTTCTGCAGGTGTTACTTGTGAAAAAATTAGTCCTGTTAACGGCAACTGCAAGTCAGCAAACTGCGCTGCTAATTGTTCTTGTTCCTCAGTATACGCAGCTTCCTGTTCTTGTAGTTGGCTTTCTTTCTGTTGCTTTTCCGCCCCTAATGCAGAGAGCGTTTCAGTAAATCGTTGAACCGTTTTTTCAACTTCCGTTAATTCCCGTTCCGCTTGATCAATCTCTTCTAAAGAAACTTCTTGATGAGTTTGTTGCTTTGGATGTTCTAAAGAGCCACAAACTGGGCAAGGTTCCCCCTCTTCAAGTAACAAGCTTAATCGTTGGATTTGTAAAGAGGCCCATTGACTTTTCTTTGTCTGCAACTTCGCTTCTTCGGCGCTTTTTTGTTGCTGTTCAACTGCAAACCGTTGTGTCAACTCGTGCAATTTCACTTGGTTTTGACTAATTTTTTGCCAAGCTTTTTGATTTTTTTGCCAACGTTCTACAAAATTTTGCCAATGATCTGCTACACTAGAACATTCAAAATTTGCTTTTTCAAGTGTTCCTTCTTGTTCAATAAATTGTTTGGCTGTCGCCACTTTATCCGCTAATGTTATTTTTTCCTGTTGGCAAGATTCATACTCTTTTTGAATGACTTGATAATTGGCTTGTTCTGCTATTTGTTGTTGGGCTAACTGTTCATATTCTTGGTATTGTGGTAATTGACGTTGAATCGTTTGAAGACGTTCTTGTTTTTCAGCAATCAATGGTTGTTGTTCTTCCAACTCACTCATGATTGCTTGCCAATCTGTCAATGCTTGTTGCGTTTCCATAAGAGCTTGTTGTTTGGACTTTGTTTCTTGCTCTTTTTGTTGTTTTTCGCTTCGTTTTTCAAAGACTTTTTCAGCTAAAGGTTGCTGTTTTTGGCTCCATTTTAATTGCTGAATCTGTTCCTTTAACCGCTCAATGACGGTTTCCTGTTCAGCTTGTTTTGCTTTCTTTTCCAGTAATTCTTCTTTTTGCTGTTGCAAGTTTTGTCGTTCTTCAATAGCATAACGAACTTGCTCTTTTGCTTGTTTGGCTTGTTTTAAGGTTGCAATTTGTTCTCTTTCAACTAATAATTGTTGCTGAGCCTCTTGTTGTTGGCTTTCTAATAATTGAAGTTTTTCAAAAAGTGTCATTGTCGGTTCAGGTTCTTCTGACCAATGCAACTGTTCTGTTTTCAGTTCAATTTTTTGCTGGGTTTCTTGAATCTCTTGATTGGCAATTTTTAAGCGTTCTTTTAAATTTTCGCTGAACAACTGATACAATTCTGTTCCGAATAAATTACGCAAAACCTTTTCTTTTTCATCACTTTTAGCAATTAAAAAAGTCCGAAACTCTCCTTGTGGTAACAATACAATTTGAGCAAATTGATTGGCATTCAAATGCAATAATTCTTGAATGAGTTCGTCCACTTCACGTCTTTTAGAATAGGCTCGTAGTTCTTTCCCTTGAGCATCTTTGACAATTAAAGAAATTTTGGCACTTTGTTTACGGACTCCTGTGCCACGTTTTTTAAAAAGTTCTTGTTCGGGAAGGCGGTTCAGTTCATAGAGATACTCGTTATGTTTAAAAAGCAAAGTAACTTCAGTGGCTTCTGAGGGGTCAGCAAATGTGGAACGCATTTCTTTGCCTAAACGTAATTTTCCAGAACTTTCACCAAACAAAGCATAGCTCATTCCATCAAAAATCGTTGTTTTCCCAGACCCTGTTTTTCCACTAATTAGAAAAAGTGAAGAATCTTCAAACTTCGTAAAATCAATGGTTTCATTAATATACGGTCCGAAGTTTTTCAATGTTAAAGATAATGGTTTCATCCTGTTACTTCCCTCTTTCTAATTGATTAAGTGTACTCAGTTCTTCTTGGACCCATTGTGCTTGTTGTTCTGTCAAGGCCTCTCCTGTCACATCGTAAAAAAAGTCATGCAGATGTTCTTCTGGTGAACGTTGTTCTATTTGTACCACTTTTTTCTGATTTCCGTTGCTTGTTTCTCGACCATTCAAACGTTCCAACCCAATAATTTTGGGGTAAATTTTTCGCAATTGATTCATCATGTTGGGAATGATCGCTCGGTCGGTTAATTGGACATGTAAATAATTTTCCCGATTCACTTCTTGATAAAAAGCGGGATCCGTTAACTGCTGAAACGAGCCCGTCAATTGTTGAATGTCTCGCAATGGTTTCAAAGTACGGAATTTAAAATGAACTTCAGCTTCTGTTTCAACAAGCCAAACACCCTTTTCTTGTGTCATTTCTGATAAAGAAAATTTTACAGGCGAGCCACTGTATCGAGCATTAGGTGCCTGCAACGCATTTTTTCCATGTAAGTGGCCCAACGCGACATAATCAAAAGGCTCTAACAAAGCCGTCGGTACAACATCCAAACCACCCACTGTTAATTTTGTTTCAGAATCAGTTTTTTCACTGCCAGCGACAAAAAAATGACTAACTAACACTTGTTTTTTGTTGGGGAGAAAAGATTCTTGCATTTTCGCGACAACTTTTTCCATCGCCGCCTGAATCGTTCGAATCGTTTCATCTTCAAAATATAAGCGAGCCGCAATCGGTTCAAAATAAGGCAACAAATAAAATTGGGTATTGTCGATTTCAATTGGTTGAAAGGCTTGTTCTAAACGCGTATTCAAATGAAATTGCGTTTGGTTAAACCAAGGGCCTCCTGTTTCTAAACGAGTGCTGCTATCATGGTTTCCCGAAATAGCTAACACGGGGAAATGCTCTTTGAGATTCATTTGAATCATCATTTCATTAAAAATCTCGACTGCTTCAACCGCTGGAACAGAGCGATCATACAAATCTCCAGCGATCACAACAGCATCCACTTGCTCTTCTTTCGCAATTGCTAAGATTTGTTTAAAGGCTTCCCTTTGTTCTGCCAATAAATCAAAACCATGTAATTTTTTGCCAATATGCCAATCTGCTGTATGTAAAAATTTCATTTTTTCACCGCCTAAAAAAGTCCTTCTTATTATTATAACAAATTTCTGGTATTTTTTAAGAAAATCGGACAGAAGAATTAGATTTTTAACAAACTTTTTTCTTAACGCAAGAAAAAAGACAGGGAGCATCATCTTTTGATGAAACTACCTGCCAGTAACATTCCTATTCTGTAGCGGTTTGTTTTATTCTTTTTCTGTTGATTCATATTTAAAAGTTGGATCAATTTCTTTATCTAACTGATCAAATGCTTCTTGCATCCGACGTTCTACTTCAGCTAAACCGTCTTTATCCATTTTTTTAATATCGCTAATATCGATTGGCTCCCCAAAACGAACCGTTACTTTTTTACGTTTAAACAACTCTTTTAAAGTTAACGGACCTTGATAAACAGATGGCACGATAGGTACTCGCCCCATTTTAGCAATCAAGGCTACCCCGCCTTTTAATTCTGAGGAATGACGCGTACCACTGGGGAACATAATCAAACTTAAATCAGAATTTTTTAAAATTTTGACAGGTGTTTTAATCGCGCTGGGACCGGGCTTCTCACGATCCACCGGAAACGCATTCGCATGTTTTAAAATGAAACGTAAAACAGGATTTTTAAACAACTCTTTTTTTGCCATAAAACTAAACTTCTTAGGACTGCCAGCAACAGCTAAATACAGCGGTTCCCACCATGTTCGATGCGGCGCAACTAAGACATAGTTTTGGTCTTTTGGTAATTTTTCTTTATTTTCATAATGTGCATTTCCATTAATCACAAATAAAATGACGCGAACCACGCCACGCATAAATGTAAAAAACATAATTTTCTTCCTTTCTTCTCTCCGCTTTCTAGTATGCCGAAAGCTCTACCTTTTGACAAGCTTTTTTTACGTCTATCAATTAGAGAAATAACATGTCCCTACTAATCTAGGGAACAGATTTTGTCATACGGGTTTAAAAGTAGTATAATACATGAACAATCAGATGAAAAGTTGGAGGTTCTTAATCTATGTTATTATCCGGCGAACGGATTGATCAATTATATGCGGATGATATTCAAATTATTCAAAGTAAAGAAGTCTTTTCTTTTTCCATTGATGCAGTCTTATTGGCTAATTTTCCGCAACTACCAAAAAAAGGCAAGATTGTCGATTTGTGTGCTGGCAATGGCGCGGTCGGCCTCTTCGTTAGTCGGAAAACAGCTGCAAAGATCGACCAAATCGAATTACAACCTCGTTTGGCAGATATGGGTCAACGAAGTATTCTATTAAATAAATTGGAAAAACAAGTAACGATGTATGAACGTGATTTAAAACAAGCGACAGAAGTCATCAAAAAAGATTCTGTGGATTTAGTACTATGTAACCCCCCATACTTTAAAGAACGACCAACTAGCCAAAAAAATCCAAACCCGCACTTAGCGATTGCCCGTCATGAAATTCACACGTCTCTTCAAGAAGTGGTCACTGTGTCGGCGGATTTATTAAAAACAAATGGTCGCCTCGCAATGGTTCATCGTCCTGATCGTTTCCTGGATATTTTACATGCCATGGAAAACGCCAATATTGCGCCGAAAAAAGCTCGGTTTGTTTATCCGAAGCCAGGCAAAGAAGCTAATGTTTTACTAATTGAAGGCATTAAACAAGGCAAAAAAGACGGTTTTCGTGTGTTACCACCTCTTTTTACATACAATGAAAAGAACGAATACGAAGCAGAAATGAAGGCTATGCTTTATGGAGAATAAGAAATCCCATTATTTTTATGTTTTACTTTGCCAAGATGGTTCCTTTTACGGTGGCTATACAACTGAGCCAGAACGTCGATTAACCGAACATAATAGCGGAACTGGTGCAAAATATACTCGATTAGCCAAACGACGGCCAGTCAAAATGATTCATACAGAGAAATTTGAAACACGTAGCGCGGCCACCAAAGCCGAAGCCGCCTTTAAAAAATTAACGCGCAAACAAAAAGAACAGTATTTAAAAACATTCCATTAAATGACAATAAAAGAGAAAGAAACAGCCATCATTTCATTGATGAAATGATGGCTGTTTCTTTCTCTTTTTAAACTAAGTTTTCGACAAAATGAATAACCATTTCGGCTGATTTTTTCCCAGCTTCATCGATGAATTCGTCAAAGCTTTGAGTTGCTTCGCCATCTGCTGTATCACTCATTGCCCGTACAACTAAGAATGGAATATTGAACTGTGAAGCGGCTTGGCCAATTGCTGCGCCTTCCATTTCACAAGCTAAGGCTTCAGGAAACTCTTTCTTAATTTTGGCGATTTCCTCAGCGCTATCCACAAAAGTATCTCCAGTAACAATCAATCCTTTACGAATAGCTAAACCAGTTTTTTCAGCAGCTTTCGCAATTTCCATCCGCAAGTATTCACTTGTTTCAAAATACAAAGGCACACCACCAGGCAATTGTCCATAGGCATAACCAAAACCAGTGACATCAACATCAAAGTAAGCTAATTTGTCTGCAATGACTAAATCGCCGACTTTTAGTCCTTCACCGATACCACCAGCAGAACCGGTATTAATCACCATATTTACGCCATATTGATGAATCAATAAAGTCGTGGTCACAGCTGAGGCCACTTTACCAATTCCTGAACGAACCACAATCACCTCATGTCTTCCTAACGAACCAGAAACAAATAAAGCGCCTGCTCGTTCCCATGACATCGTGTCTGTCAATTTTTCTTTTAGAATTTTGACCTCTTGATCCATTGCTCCAATAATTCCAATTTTCATAGTGATTCCTCTTTTCTATAAATTCAAAACGATATACGCCACAACGACTAATAAAATCGCTACAATAATAATTGCCTTGTTTAACCAAGTACTCCGTTCTCGACGCTTCGAGTATTCTCCTACTCGTGACTTGTTGATCGGTTTTTGTTTTTTCTTTTCTTTACGATAAAACGTCGAAATTTCTTTTTCTTTTCGCTTATACGCTTTTTCCGCCAGCTTCTGCTCTTCCTGCTGACGACGTTCTGCTTCTTTTTCTTCTGCTTCTCTGCGTTTGCGAAGCTCTGTCCGAGTGACTAACGGACCTTTGCTCATTGCGTGTCCTCCTTAAACTGTCTCTGCAGTAAATACAATTCCCAGTATTGTATAGCAAAAAGTGTTTTGGCATCACAAATCGTGCCTTTTGCCACCTCTGCTTTGGCTTCAGCTATTGTTAGCTCGTAAAGTTCCAAGATTTCATCTTCATCTTGAGGACGCGGATTTTCGACTTTCTGCAAATCCGTTGCCAAATAGAGAGCCAATTTTTCATTAGCAAATCCTGGTGACAGATACATTGAATTTATGTAGGTAAGCTGACCTGCACGATACCCAGTTTCTTCTTCTAATTCCCGCATAGCCGTCGTTTCCAGTTGATTTTCTTCTCCAGGATCAATTTTTCCCGCCGGAATTTCTAAAATTACTTGTTCCAAGGGTTTTCTAAATTGTTTAACTAAGACGATTTTTCCTTCTGCGGTTAACGGAATCATAGCTACTGCGCCTGAATGAAAAACCAATTCGCGTTTAGCAGTGCCGCCTGTCGGTAAAGCCACGTCATCCAAAAAAACATCAATAATCTTTCCTTTAAAAATTTCTCGACGTTGAAGTGTTTTTTCTTCGAAGTCCTCATAATTTAACATATCTTTCACCAACCTTTCTTGTTTATCATACCCTAAAATGATAAAAATCGCACCCCTTCTTCTCTAGTTAAACCCTTTTCAAAGAAAAAAATTTATTGCTTTAGAAAAAAATTACATTTTCGAAAAAAAATAGACATAAAAAATTCACAACTTCCTTGTATTATTTAAGCATACCAACAAACAACCCTAACAAAACACTTTTTCATTTTTAACTCCTTTCCCGTCCTACCCCCAATTAGGACGGGTCTTTTTTTGCGTTTTATACTTTTTTTCTTAGGATTTCACTAAATCATAAAATACATCTTCCGCTGTATGTCTTTTCTCTCACAGAGTATGCTAAAATAACTATTGTAACGAGAGCTGACTCTTTCGAGGATTAGATAGATAGGAGGAACTATATAAATGAACAAATTAAATACAAAATTACTGATTGGCTACATTCTTTTAGGAGCCTTAATCATTGCTGTCGCTAGAGAATATGGCTTCTTCGCTTTTGTGATTCTGGTAGGCTTTTTAGTATTCGTTCTCTATCGAAAAAAGAAAAATGCCGCCGACAAGAGCGATCAAATGCCTTACTTAACGAAAGATAAAGAAGCCCATTATCGTGAGTTGGGGTTATCTCCACAAGAAATTGATTTTTTCAGAAGTACAATGAGCACAGCCAAAAAACAAATCATACAATTACAAGAAAACATGAATCGTTCAACTAAATTACGGGCGATTGACTTACGTAATGATACTACGAAGGTTTCTAAAGCTCTGTTTAAAGAGTTAGTGAAAGAACCTAAAAAGTTACACTTAGCCAATCACTTTCTCTATACACATTTACCAAATATCGTTGACTTAACAAGTAAGCATTTAGAAATCGAACAACATGAAGTAAAAAACAAACAAACGTATGAAAAATTAGAAGAAAGCGCACAAATCATTGACCAATTGTCAAAATTAGTTAAAAATGATTATGAGGAAATCGTTTCCGATGACTTAGACGATTTAGATGTCGAAATGTCGATCGCTAAAAGCAGCTTGTCGCAAAAAGCTGCAACTGAGGAATCACCTCAAGTAAACGAAGACCAGCAATAATCATTAGGGAGGAAAAAAAATGACTGAGCAACAACCCAAAGAAACAACATCTGTAACCAATACATTGGACGATTTATTAAGTAATCCATTTTCATCAATGGATGAACTAACACCAACGCAACAAAATGAACTATCTGAGTTAAAAGAACAGCAAGCAGCTCCTCGTTTAATTGATAAATTACCACAAGAACGTCAAGCCCAAGCAAAAGAGTTAGCTTCAAAAATTGACGTTCAAGATTCACAAGCAGTAATTACCTATGGTTCAAATGCCCAAATCAAACTCGGCGAATTTTCGCAAGCGATGTTAAACCACGTTCAAGCACAAGACATTGGTCCTGTTGGTGATTCACTGACCGATTTAATGTTTCGTTTAAATGAAGCTAATCCCAATGAATTACGTGCTGGCGAAGGCAACTTTATTCAAAAAATGTTAGGTAAAGTCAAACAATCCGTTTACGAAATTACCGCCAAATATCAAAAAATTGGTGCGCAAATTGACAAAATTGCTGTCAAATTAACCCATGAAAAAGATGGTCTTTTAAAAGATAATGCCATGTTAGATCAATTGTATCAAAAAAATAAAGATTATTTTGATGCCTTAAACATCTATATTGCCGCTGGGGAATTAAAAGCAGAAGAACTACGGACGCAAATTATTCCTGAAGCCATGAAAAAAGCGGAAGAATCTGGGGATCAAATGGATGTCCAAATTGTTAATGATTATAACCAATTCCTAGACCGTTTAGAAAAAAGAACCCATGATTTACGCTTGGCTCGTCAAATTACGATTCAACAAGCCCCACAAATTCGTTTAATTCAAAATACTAACCAAGCCTTGGCTGAGAAAATTCAATCATCGGTGAATACAGCGATTCCGTTATGGAAAAACCAAGTAGTCATCGCCTTGACCTTACTCCGTCAAAAAGATGCTGTGACTGCTCAACGTCAAGTCTCTGAAACCACCAATGACTTACTGAAGAAAAATTCAGAAATGCTAAAAATTTCTGCAATTGAAACAGCAAAAGAAAACGAACGTGGCCTAGTCGATATTGAAACATTACAAAAAACACAAAATGATTTAATTGAAACTATCCAAGAAACATTACGTATTCAACAAGAAGGAAAAGAAAAACGCCAAGCTGCCGAAATCGAACTTGGCCATATGGAAGAAGATTTGAAAAATAAATTATTAGAATTAACACAATAAACACTGTCTAGAACAAACTTCTTATAGTACAAGCCTAGGACAAAAATCACTTTGGATTTTTGTCCCAGGCTTGCTTTTCTTTTTACGCTTGAATATTGTATTTCAGCCACTTAATGATACAATAAAAGAAAACCATGTTTCTTTTTGAAAGGAGGAGCAATTGTGCCACAATTTGCTTCTAAAGCCGAAGAAAAAAATTATTATGAACGCCAAGCTAGCTTAGCAGAGTTTTTAACTTGGTATCATCAACAAGAATTACCTGAATATGAAAAACCCTCTTTAACCGTTGATATGGTTCTTCTTTGTTACAACAAGGAAGCCGATCAATTAAAAGTCTTACTGATTCAACGTAAAGGTCACCCCTTTAGAAACTCATGGGCGCTTCCTGGCGGTTTTGTTAATCGTAACGAATCTACTGAAGATAGTGTTTTAAGAGAAACAAAAGAGGAAACTGGTGTGGTGATTTCTCAAGAAAATATTGAACAATTACACAGCTTTAGTCGCCCAGATCGTGATCCTCGTGGCTGGGTCGTGACAGTCAGCTATTTAGCCTTTATTGGTGAAGAACCTTTAATTGCTGGCGACGATGCCAAAGAAGTCCACTGGTTCAATCTTGAACGGCATGGTCAACATATCACGTTATCTCATGAAGATGTGGAAATTACTTTAGACTTGAAAACAGCGGCCTCTCTTGGTAAAGATACATTAGCCTTCGACCATAGTGAAATTATAATTAAGGCGTTTAATCGTGTTGTTGATAAAATGGAACATGAACCGCAAGTGCTTCAAGTCTTAGGAAAAGATTTCACCATTACGGAAGCCCGTAAAGTTTTTGCGAAGTTCCTCGGCGTTGATTATCGTAGCATTGACCATTCAAATTTTAAAAAAGCCATGACACAATATTTTGAAGAGTTAGGTGAACGTCCCGTTGGCATTGGCCGCCCTTCAAAAATTTACCAATTGAAAACAACAACAGGTTTCTAAGAGGAGGGAATATTTTTTGACTGTTTACTTAAGAAAAGCAGAACCTTCTGATTTGCCTGACATCCTTGCTATCATTGAAGATGGACGCCGCACCTTACAAAAAAGTTGCATTCCCCAATGGCAAAACGGCGATGGCCCGAATCAAGAAATTTTAGCAAAAGATATCGACCAGCAAACTTGCTATATTTTAATGGTTGAGGATGCCTTAGCAGGCGTTGGTGTTTTATGTTCGGAGATTGATCCTGCTTATGAAGCGATTTTTAATGGTTCTTGGCAACCTCATTCTCAAGCTACGTATACGGCAATTCATCGTGTTGCTCTAAAAAGTTCCTTTCAAGGTCAAGGACTGGCCTTGGTGCTTTTGCGCTCACTGGTTACAGCCGCTCGTTTGCAAGGCGCTACTGATATTCGAATTGATACACATCCACAAAATCTCGCTATGCAGCACCTGATTAAAAAAGCTGGCTTTGTTTATCAAGGTGACGTGATTTTAGATGTTAACGATGGCGAACGTTATGCTTATCAGATGATATTGAAATAAAAAAGTTAGGGATAACTGCCAGATTGACAGCTATCCCTAACTTTTTACATCTTATGAACACTATGAGCGCTTTGAATGCCCTCACAGGCTTCTTTACAAGCTTGATTAATTAATAAATAAGAGGATTCTTTTTGGCGGATTCCTAATTGATATTTCAATTCATCTGTCACTTGGCAAGATTCACTTAATGCCTCTAACCAGAAAAATACTCCTTCTTTATACGTATCTAATCCTTCTAGCAAGATTTTCGTTGCTTCTTTATCATAATACGGCTCTAAATTTTTACGAAACATCATTTCTTCTGTAAAAAAACGATTCACATTATTTCGGCAAAACATATAAGTGTCACGGCCTCTCCGATGTGCAGCCTGATTACAACCGTATTCTTGAACTTCTTTAGAGATGGCTTTGAAAATTTCGTTGTATACTTCAATTCTTTGCATAATTGACAAAATGGTATCTGTATAACTAAACATAACTCCTTGCTCCCTTCCCCTTCTAAGTAACAAAAATTTGCTTGTTACTTTCATTATAAAGGGAATGTTGGGTTTATATCAAATGATACGCTGTTTCCTTGCTAAAATCCTTCGTTTTTTCCTTAGAAGAATAATAAGTAAGCGGATTATTTAATCTGTTATGTTCGGATTTTCTACACTTGGAAAATAAATTATTTTATAAAGCCATTTTCCGTTTTAACTGATGGCAACGGGCCAGTCTGTGTATTGCCAGGAACACCAATATACGTATTGCCGTTGATGGAAGTCATTTCGTTTTCCTCAGCTGCTTCATCTTGAACGGTATAATCACTTTGATATAAAAATTCACCGTTCGTATGGAAGACATAGCCGTCTTGATCTCGTTCATCTGGCTTTTCTAAATTTAAAGACACACGTAATTGATGACGGACATTTTCAATACTATCTGGATATAGTTCAACCATACTGCGCCCTTCATTACTAAAAGTGCGCCAGTCAAAAGAAAGCTGTTGTTTATCATAATTGGTCCAAGTCAAACCTTCTTTGACTAAATGAGTCAATTCATTGGAATCCACATCAGTTTGAATGTTTCCATTTAACGAATCAATAATGTCCATTATTTTCATGATTGATTGACCAGATTTCAACTTGTCTTCAACTGCTTGAATAATTTCTTGTTGTCGGAATCCACGCATAATATCGTTATCGCTATGTCTTTCACGGGCATAAGATAAAGCTTTCGTACCATCTAAATGCTGTTTCCCTGCATCAAAATGAATGGATCCTGGCCCGTCTTTGGTGACACCATCAAACGCCTGCTTGACATTGACATCTATGCCGCCAACCGCATCAATTAACTTAATAAAAGATAAAAAGTTAAACACAACGTAATGATTGATTGGAATATTCAATAATTTCTCAACGGTGTTAACAGAAGCTGTTGGTCCATCGTAGGTATAGGCGGCTTCAATTCGCTGCATCCCTTGGTAATTTTTCGCATCAATTTGCACAAAACTATCCCGTGGCAAACTTAAATAGGTTATTTTCTTCGTCTTGTTATTCACGGTAATCACCATCATAGCATCAGTCCTAGTTGTGCCTAATTTCCGTTCAATTGTATTGTCTAGACCCATGACCAAAAACGATTGACTATCTTTATTTTGCGCTTCAGTATAATCATTTTTTATGGGGACATAGCCTTTATCAATCGTTTTCTTTAAATAGCTACCCGCTACAGCAAAGTATGCTGAGCCGACTGTGACAAAAAACAAAATGATGACTAAACTAATTAAGCTGATTTTTCGCTTCCTACTCATTGGCTGTACTTCCTCTCTCTTGAAAAGTCTCCACCATCATTACTACTCCTCTAAGCAGACAAGAGACAAGTCTATCTTACCAGTCCCCTTCAAAACTAAACATAGCAGAATTTATATAGGGGTATAACCTAGAGGAAACAAAAAAGAGGGGCTTGTTTGTTTAAAAGCCTCTCTTTTTTGTTATTTATTTTTGTGTTCTTTTTTGAACAATTCCACCATTTTTTGCTGTGGTTTTGGAAAAACATACTCTGAAAATTGTTGTGCTGCCACCCATCGCTGCGACTCTAGTGTGGCTAATTCGCCTGTATTTCGGCCATAAAAGACTAAGATATGCCATTTTAAATGACTGAAAATATGAACGACTTCGCCTAAGGCACGTTTTTGCCAGACAACTGTTTCATAGTCAGCAAAAACATTGACAGGTTCTTCAGCGACCAAAGGCTCTGTTACAGGCTCTAACTCTAAAGTTAATTGTTTTTCCGTTTCTGCTGGTTGCGCCAGTTTTTGCAATTGTTGAAATTGTTTTTTGCTAATTTCTTCAATCGGAAACAGCCACATATTGGCTAACAAACCGGTTTCAGGGCGTTGTTCTAATAAAAATTCTTGCTTTTTATTTTCAATAATAGTGCCGACATAATACACATCTTTCGGCTTAACTTTTTTTGATTTGACTGGATAAGCGGTCATTTTATCTGCCTGATAGGCCGCACAATATTGCTGAAGCGGACAACTTTCACACTTAGGGGAAGTTGGGGTGCAGACGGCTGAGCCTAGATCCATTAAGGCTTGATTAAAATCCCCTGGACGCTCACGATCGATGATTTTAAGCATCGCCGCTTCAAATACTTTACGACTACTCGCTTTTGCAATATCTGCATCAATTTCAAATAAACGGCTCACTACCCGCATGACGTTACCGTCAATTGCTGGTTCGGGGAGATTAAAGGCAATACTGCCAATCGCACCAGCCGTATAGGGGCCGATTCCTTTTAAACTCCGAATATCTTCGATTGTGTCAGGCATTTTCCCACCAAATTCTGAAACAATCTGTTGCGCTGCCACTTTTAAATTACGCGCTCGTGAATAGTAGCCTAACCCTTCCCAAGCTTTCAACAACTTATCATCTGGCGCTTCCGCTAAATCTTGAATCGTCGGAAACCATTCCATAAATCGATAAAAATAATCAATGACTGTATCTACGCGAGTTTGTTGTAGCATAATTTCAGAAATCCAAATACGATATGCATCTGTATTCGCTCGCCAAGGTAAATTGCGTTTTTCTCGTTCATACCAAGCTAAAAAATCTTCCTGGAATGAACTAACTTTTGCGGGACTCCACGCCTCCCAAGGCTCTTTATTCGTCATGTTCTACTTCCTTTTCGCTAATAAATTGCTGAATCAAATCATAGTCAAACCCTTTTTGGAATAAGCTTTGTTTGACTTTTTGGACTTTTTTAGAAAAATCAAATCGCTGATTGGCACGCCATAAACGTTCGCCTTCCTTGTTTAACGCTTGTTGTTCTTGTTCTTCGTCCTTTTCAAAAGCTAAAGATTCCAAAGCTAGATCAATGATTTCATTTGTAAAGCCCTTTTGCATCAGATGCAGACGCGTTTTCTGTAGTGCATCTTTAAAACTTTTAGTTCGATAGCGTTTCATGGCCTTTTCTGCAGTTGCTATGGCAACATTAAGCTGTTCATCTAACGTATAAAAGGTCAAGCCATGCTGAATATCTTCTTCACTAATGCCTTTTTGCTTTAATTGTTGTGCCACATTTCGTGGTCCTTTATCACTGGTTCGCATAGCTGTCCGTACGTAACTTTCACTAAAAATTGCATCATCCAACAACCGCAGCTCTTCTAAACGTTGAACGATTTTTACTCGATCTTCAGGTACAATTTCTTTCTCTTTTAAATAAGTAAAAATCTCTTTCTTTGAACGTAATTGATAGCTTAAATAATTCATCGCCATTTGTAACCCGACATCATAAGAACTGGCTTTTTTTATTTCTTCTATTAAAGTATCTGATAACTCTTGGCCTTTTAGCAGACGCTGCCGTACTAAAATATCTTCCGAGACACGCAGTTTTTCGCCTGAAGATAGCCAAAGTAGATAAAATTCACCTTTATCTTTACTAATTCGTGTGATTGTTGTCATCTTATTCTCCTGCCCCTCTAAATCAGAACATATATTCTACTATACCATAGAATCCTTGGAAGCCAAATAAATAAAAATGTGCTAAAATGGGAGGAAGTGAAAAATGTGAGATGACTAAAGGATGAAAGAATATGACCCAACAACTAGTAAAAAAAGGCCAACAAATTTCTTTAAAAATTAAACGATTAGGAATTAATGGCGAAGGTATCGGCTATTATAAAAAATTAATTATTTTCGTTCCTGGGGCGCTACCGAAAGAAGAAGTGACTGCCACGATCACAAATGTTACACCAAAATTTGCTGAAGGAACCCTTCAATCTGTCAAAAAAGCTGCTAAAGATCGCGTGGTCCCTCCTTGTCCTGTCTATGAAACATGTGGCGGCTGCCAACTACAACATTTAGCCTACAAAGCACAATTAGACTTTAAAAAAGATTTATTAAAGCAGGCGCTTAACAAATTTAAACCAGCCAATTATCAAAACTATGAACTACGAAAAACAATTGGGATGGAGAATCCTTGGAATTATCGAAATAAAGCCCAATTCCAATTACGCCAAATCGATGGCCAAGTAGAAGCTGGTCTCTATCAAGCTGATTCACATCAATTAGTACCGATTGATAACTGTTTGGTCCAACAGTCTGCGACAACCAAGGTGATGAATACATTAGTTGATTTATTGAATGACTTTCAATTACCAATTTATGATGAACGTAAAAATAGTGGTATCTTTCGAACATTAATGGTTCGAGTGGGCATCCAAACTGGCGAAGTCCAAGTAGTGTTCATTACACAATCGCAGAAATTTCCACAAAAAGAAAAAATGGTTCGCGCAATTAATGAACAATTACCAGAAGTTGTTTCTATTATGCAAAATGTCCAAAATAAAAAAACCTCTCTAGTAATGGGTGATGATACCCTTCACTTATGGGGCAAAGAAAGCATTGAAGAACACATTAACGACGTTGTCTTTGATTTATCGCCGCGAGCATTTTTCCAATTGAATCCAGAACAAACGGAAGTTTTATATAATGAAGGAATCAAGGCCTTAGATTTACAACCAAATGAAACTGTTGTTGATGCTTATTGTGGCGTCGGGACCATTGGCTTAAGTTTAGCGAAACAAGCGCATCAAGTTCGTGGTATGGATACCATTCCCGCCGCAATTGACGATGCTAGATTCAATGCAAAACGACTTGGTGTTACGAACACACATTATGCTGTTGGAACAGCTGAAGACTTATTACCTAAATGGTTCAAAGAAGGCTTTAAACCTGATGCCATTGTAGTTGATCCCCCACGGACTGGTTTGGATCGTAAATTATTAACGGCCCTTTTGAAACAACCACCTAAGAAAATGGTGTATATTTCTTGTAATGTATCCACGTTAGCACGTGATTTAGTTCAATTAGCCAAAGTATATCAAGTAGACTATTTACAATCTGTTGAT
This sequence comes from Enterococcus sp. AZ050, assembly GCF_051715085.1. NCBI lineage: Bacteria > Bacillati > Bacillota > Bacilli > Lactobacillales > Enterococcaceae > Enterococcus > Enterococcus sp. AZ050. Next base: position 1,250,405 of record NZ_JBIOTC010000001.1, read on the forward strand.
ATGTTTCCACAAACCGCTCGTTGTGAAGTTGTCGTAAAATTAACGAGAAAATAAAAAAAGGAGCGTGGGACAAAAATCACTTTGGATTTTTGCTCCACGCTCAAAAACTGATAAACGGCGGGAACAGAACCAACACTACGCGTTGCTCCGATCTCAACAACTTCTAAGAGCTAAAGCTCTAAGAGTTGAAGGTCCTTCGGAAATAAGCCGAAATTGTTGAGAATCACGAAGAACGTAGTGATTCGATGATGAACAATACCTACTTGGTCTCCAAAAATTAAAAAGCAATTTTCGGAAATTTCTTCTTATTTCTCGGAGCTAAACGGTTCTGTCCCGACCTCCTTTAACTAATTAAACAATTATTTACTTAATTAGCTATTTTTTCGTCCGAAGAAGAATGAAACCACAGCAACTAAAATTACTGCCCCAATAATTGATGGCACAATTGCCATACCTGCTACGTGAGGACCCCAGCTACCTAAGATTTTTTCTCCGATAAATGAACCAACTAAACCGGCAACGATATTCGCAATCCAACCCATTGATTGACCTTTGCTTGTAAGCGCGCCAGCGATAGCACCGATAACAGCACCAACGATTAAAACCCATAAAGTATGCATAAAATAATTCCTCCTAAATGCTTTATCTAGCGAATAATTCGCTATGTTACTATTATGGACTACTTTTATTAGATAACAAAATAGTTTGCTTGTTTCCATGAAAAAAAAGCAATAATTTCTGATAATTTCATTAAAAAAACTCAGAACAGGAGACCGAAGTGCACTGTTCTGAGCTTTTATTTAAGAAATTGTTGGTCGTTTTACTCGTTCATGTGCGACATCCGCTGCTTGAATCTCTTTATTATTAAAAGGTGTTAAGCGGAATGCCAATTGGAATTCTTCAAACGTAGTCCGGTATTTTTCTAATTGCCACTGGCCACAAGAGTAGCTACCTAGGGCGTTTTGTTTGTAATCGATATTTAAAACAACATACTCACTTTCTTGTAATTCATTGGTATGCTTAGCAACATCTAGCGCTTGTTCTTCAAAATAAGAAACACTAAAATTATATGAATCAGCCGCTGTTGCTACTACCCCTTGGCCGCGATCATCCGTGAATGCGGACCATTTAGTCGCCATGTGGTTACCATTGGCTTGTGGAACAACATAATTAGTGAACATTTCCGCCACTGTAGCATCATAAACGCCAAGTAAACCAGCTTCTTGTGAATCTACATAGTTTTCTCTCGGCCCTTTACCGAAATATTTTACTTCTGATAGAGACTTGTCTAAATGGAGAGTCACACCCAAACGTGGTAACATATCTGGCGCATTTTCAATTTTACCAGCAGGACTACCTTTTAAGTCGAAGAAAATTTCGCCATTTGGTGCAATTAAATACTGATAGGTACATTGATAATGCCAAGCACTGTTAGTCGTTCCGTTAATTGTTTTTACGATGACTTGGATAAAATCATCAACTTTTTTCCACTCAAAAGAACGGACAATTTCATGCTCTAAATGTAAGAAATATTTCTTCTTCATTTCATCAATAATTTCCATATCATTACTGATCGGTGCCCGCCAAAATGTAAATTTCGGCCCTTTATGCAATAATTTTTTACCATCTCGTGTCACATTCGTTAAGGCACCCTTCACTTTATCAAAATTAATTGAAAAGTTTGGTCCTTCAATGTATAAATGAGGGCCAATTTCCTTTGCCATTAGCGAGCCAACTGGTGTGATCTCAATCCCTGGTGTTGCAATTGGCAACTCAAACTGTGCGGTAGCTAATTCATGACCAGCAGATGCATAGGCGGTCGTTTCTTTCAATTGATATGAAAGAGTTAAATAATAGGCGGCTCCTGCCTTTTTAGGAAAATCTAAATGATAAGGTAAGTGCAGTCTTCCTTCTGCTCTAGCAGCAATTGCTGGCACTGCTACTGTCCCTGATTGAATCACTGTTTGATCTTCAGTAATTGTATAAACCAGCTTAAAGATAGCCAAGTTTTCAAAGTCAAACCGACTCAATAATGAGAATTCACCTGACAGAACGTCAATAGCGCTAGTTGTAATGGGTTCAATGACTTTTTTGTATTCATACAAGCTAGGAGATGGCGTACGGTCAGGCATCAACATCCCATCAATACAAAAATCTTTGTTACTTGGATCATCGCCGAAATCGCCGCCATAACGATAATAAACTTCACCGTTATCTGTTACAGATTCAATGCCATGGTCAAACCATTCCCAAATAAAGCCACCTTGTAATTTATCATGAGCATAAAATAGCTCTTGGTATTCTTTTAAATTCCCAGGGCCATTCCCCATCGCATGACAATATTCACATAAAATATGCGGTTTTTTTGAATTTTCAATAATCGTATTCATCAGTAATTCTCTAGTTGGGTGTTCCAACCAAGTATACATTGTAGAATAGACATCCGTGACCTCTGCCTCAAAATCACCTTCATAATGAACCAAACGTGTTGGATCCATTTCTTTTGCAATACGGGCCATTTCAATAAAGTTATGACCAAACGCAGATTCATTTCCTAACGACCAAAAGAGAATTGATGGATGGTTTTTATCCCGTTGAATCATCCGTACCATCCGAGAAACATAAGCCGTTTCCCATTCTGGATCGTTACTAATCCAATCATATTCTCCAGTTAATTCAAAGCCGTGACATTCCAAATCAGTTTCATCAATCACATACATTCCATATTCATCGCATAAATCATAGAAATAAGCAGATGCTGGATAATGACTGGTTCGAATGGCATTAATATTAAATTGTTTCATTAAACGAATATCTTTTTCAATTTCTTCACGACTAACCACTCGACCATTTTTCGGATTATAATCATGACGATTCATTCCTTTTAGTTTAATGGCCACACCATTGACTAAGAAAGTCTCACCAGATACATGAATATTTCTGAAACCAACTTTTTGCGGAATAACTTCGACGACTTCCCCTTCAGAAAAAACAGTAATAAATAGTTGATACAAGTATGGTTTTTCAGCTGACCAAGCAGTGACAGACGGTAAACTTGCTGAAAATTCAACCGTACCTTGATTTCCTGCGACAGTCTCTTTAAGAACCGTTTTTCCCTGCTGATCCATCAACTCCAATTGAACTTGTTGTCCTTTGTCTTGCCAAAATTTACCCGTAATTGCCAAGTGGCCATTTTGATACGAATCATCTAAATCGGAAATAATAAAGAAATCTTCCAGCCCATTTTCTGGTACACCGAGTAATTCAACATCACGAAAAATACCACTTAACCACCACATATCTTGATCCTCTAAATACGTACCATCTGACCATTGATAGACTCGCACCGTTAAATCATTTTTTTCACCAATTTTAGCGTAAGGCGTAATGTCAAATTCTGCTTCATTTCGTGCACCTTTACTGTAGCCAACTTCATGGCCGTTCACCCAAACATGATAAGCTGAATCTACGCCACAAAAACGTAAAATGATTTTTTTATCGTGAAATGTTTCATCTATAGCAAATGTCCGTTTGTAAATACCTGTTGGGTTTTCCATTGGTACATACGGCGGATTAATGGGAAAATTGTACCATAAATCAGAGTAATGCATTTTGCCATATCCTTGGACTTGCCAATTTCCAGGAACAGTGATTTGATCCATTTGGCTTGTATCAAAGTCCGTCGCAAAAAAGTTTTCTGGGCTGTATTCTGGTGCTTCTAAAAAAAGAAAATGCCAGCGTCCGTTTAAATTTTTGTATGCTTGTGTATATTTATTTTCATTTAATAACGCTGTTTCTTTCGAGGGAAAGCTCGAAAAGTGTGCTCGTCCAGGCAACCGATTAATACTATCTACTTTATAATTTTCCCAAGTCTTCATAATCCATTTCTCCTTTACCAACTTCATTTTTTTCTTTTGTTTCATATCGTTTCCAACAAATCCAAGCAAAGCCCATAAAAACAATTAACCCAATGATGTTATACGCCAACATGCCCAGTGGACTAGCGGTTCCTTTCGGTAATGTGCCATTGATTTCTTCCATGATTAGTTTTGGATCCGGCACAGTTGACATAAAGAATACAAAGATAAAAATGGCTAATAAGAAAATTCCCGCAATTAAGCCAAAGGTTCGATTACCAAAGCGGAAACTTCTCGGCATTGTTTCTTTTTTCCAACGAAGCCCAATATAGGCGATTAACAAGAATAAGACAGGCACTAATGACGTAGAAGCTGTCATATTAATTAACGTTTCTAAAAAGCTATCCATATTTCCAATTCCTAATGCTGGAATGGCAACTAAAATCGTCACAATAATTCCTTGAACTAACAAAGCATTGGTTGGATTTCCCTCTTCGTTCGTTTTCACTAGCCACTTACCGAAGACCCCATCAGGAATTTCTGAGAAAAATACTTTAACTGGTGCTGCCGTCCACAGAGCCAAAGAACCAAGACTTCCGACAAATAAGATAATTCCTACTAAGCGCACCATCATTGCTGCGGGAATATGGAAATACGTACCTAAAATTTTAAAGATATCAAAAATACCATTTGAAAAATTTCCTTTTAAGACGTCCGTTGGCACTACCAAACCTACAGCAACGGCACCAAGAATATACATGATACCGACCGCAATCGTTGCACCAATCATCGTGCGGACAAACGTTTTATTGCCGCCTTTAACATCCTTAATATATACACCGATACTTTCACCACCGCCAACAGCTTGTAAAATCCACGCCATCGTCATGAAAAAAGTCCAATTAAAAGTTGGCATAATTGACGTCGTGGTAAACTCTTGTGCTGGTTCATTGCCAAAACCAAACACGACGACAAAGGCTAAAACCACAAAAGCTACGCCCATAAATAAACGAGCACCACCCGCTAAGCTAGTCACTTTCGAAATCCACGAAACCCCTTTAATACAAACCCATGTCATTAACCAAAATAACAGGATAGAAATCACTGCAATTATTTTAGTACTATGGTTTCCTTGAAAAACGTTTTGACCTAAAAAAGCGTATGAACCATAAATCAATGTATTCGGTAGTAATGAACAGAAGAAAAACAAGTTGACAAAGAAATACGACCAAGCGCCTAAAAATGCCCATTTAGGTCCTAGCACAGATTCCAACCAACTGTGAACACCTGATTCATTTTCAGAATTAGCAGAAGCAAATTCTGCAATCATTAGAATAAATGGTAAAAAGTAAAAAATAGAGCCGAATAAATAGCCTGGAATAGTTGCTAGGCCAATCTGAATACTGTTGTTAACAATGCTGGGAAAGGCAAAAACCGCTGAAAAAGTCATGAGCATCAATGCGACAGAACCTAATCGTTCCCGTGAATGTGTTGCCATTTTACTACATCCTCTCTTTATCAAATTAATTAGTACTCACACATTGTAAAACGCTTACAGTTTTTTTAAAATAAAAAATGTTGCCTATTTCTTGTAAAGATGTTGACTTTTAGAAAGCCTTTACATACTCTTATAAAGAGGTGATAGCATGCAAAATGTTTTTACAAATAATGTCAGCATCCTGATTAATGATCAACCTATTAGCCAAGAATTTCATCTTTATGAAGCTGGCTATGAAAAATGCCGTCCGACAAAACCAACTGAGTTTGCCCCTATTAATTATTGGGTTTTGCATTATTGTAGCGATGGTGAAGGCTATTTTTCAACACCCTTTATGGAAAAACAACACATTACCGCTGGCGATTTGTTTATGATTCCAGCCAATTGTCGCAATATTTATTATCCTAATCGGCAAAATCCTTGGACCTATCATTGGGTTGGTTTTGTTGGAGATCTTTCGTCTCAGTATTTAGAAAAAATAGGCCTGACTACCGAAAATTGTATTTTAAAAGGAACTGTTGATAAGAAATTAGAAAGTTTATTTAAAAATATTTACCAAGAAGCGAAGAAACATAATCATTTCGGCAGTTTAAGTGAAAGCTTTCAATTGTTGAATTATCTAGAGCATCATTCCGTTACACAGCATGAAAATCAAAGCCAACAATTATTTAACCAAATTAAAATGGCTATTCACGAAAATTTTTCAAACAATCTTTCAATTAGTCAATTAGCTTCTGAATATAACATTGATCGTAGCTATTTATTTAAGCTGTTTCAGCGTTATGAACAAACAAATCCTAGTATCTATGTACAAAACTTAAAATTGCAAAAAGCCTGTTCTCTGTTAAGAAAAAGTTCCTTAACCATCACGGAAATCAGTTTTGAAGCAGGTTTTTCTTCACCTTCTTATTTTTCAAAATTTTTCTTCCAAAAAAAAGAGATGACACCTCGACAATATCGTCAACAGTTTTTGACTTAAAATAAATTGTCATTATTCTTAAATCTGTATTTTTATCCTTTTAAAAGATTGACAAGTTTTCGTTATGCAGCATACTTGTCAATCTTTTATATAATGACTAATTTACTCGAAACTACCATTAAGCGAATACAGTACTTCTATAACCAACACCTTTGAAATATTTTGACACTAATGTAATGCTCTCTATGGATCGTTTTTTTGATAGATTAACAGTTTAAAATTTATATTTTTTATCACCTAGTATATATTCTTAAGCTTTTCTTAATATTTAATTGTTACAAAAATATTTCAAAAATGTTACAATAGGTAACGAAAGGAATGATTAAAATGAAAAAAATGTTTTTAGGACTCTTTTGTTTTGTTTCGATTACCACACTATCAGTTTCTAATGTATGGGCAGAAGATTCGGCTAATGAAGCTTCTGTGGAAAAGTCAACAGTTACTTCTTTAACTCAAGAAACTTCAGCAACAACAATTAATGCTTCAACTGATTCAACAGCACTTACAGCTGAAAGCGAGGAACTTCCATCGCTTCGTCAAACACTTCTTAATTACGTAGGTATGTATGGTTTAACAGAAACCTTGATAAATCGTTTATCTGATGACGAACTGGACTACGCAAAAAAAGTTTCGTTTCATTTTGTAAACCAAGACGTCAGTGGAACAGCGAGAATGATTACTAAATTATATGGTGAGAAACCTATCCCGGAGGACTCCTACTCTACAGATTACTCAACATTAACGATTGATGACTTAAAAAATTATTTACCTCAAATTCGACTTTCGTTAATTTATGTATATGATTTAAATAGTGATGTTGTAAATAATTTAAGCGATCAAACACTCATCGATTTAATTAATCAAGTCAAGGTAGACTACGCTAACCAAAATTATCCATCTGATGTTCGTGGCGATTATGGTTTAGCATCAATGGCAGATAAAATAAAAGCAAACGATTATACGTCAATCAATCAAAGTGCTGAAAGTGTTTCTTCGGATACTACTAATACAGAATCTACATTACAAACAACTACGAGCAGTTCTAAGAAAGCTACTACATCAAGTTCAACCGAGCACAAAAAGGGGATATTTCCCAGTACTGGCGAAAAAAAATCAGTTTTATTTACCATCATTGGAATCATCTTACTATCTTTAGTTAGTATATTCATTATAAAAAATAAAAAGAAATAGACCTACTATTCAATCATTATTTAAATACATTATTTAAATAATTTGCTTTTTATCAAATAATATTGATAACGAGAACTTATAGAAATTATCAAATCCAGAGGTTAAGATCCTCTGGATTTTCTCTTTAGCTATGAATGCTTATCTTTATTAAACAAAAAGATTATTTTGACAATCAATTCACTAACTTTACCACCATTTAAAAGCTTAATAAAAAAGAACCCTTGCCACACAAGGGTTCTCGAACATTCAAAAGTTGAATGAATTATTTTACTGTTACTGAAGCGCCAACTTCTTCTAAAGCAGCTTTTAAAGCTTCTGCTTCTTCTTTAGAAACGCCTTCTTTAACTGGTGCAGGAGCGCCATCAACTACAGCTTTAGCTTCTTTCAAGCCTAAGCCAGTTGCTTCACGAACTGCTTTGATAACTTTAACTTTTTGATCGCCAGCTGCTGTTAATTCAACAGTGAATTCAGTTTGTTCTTCTGCTGCTCCACCTGCTGCTGGTCCAGCTACTGCTACAGGAGCTGCTGCTGATACGTCAAATTTTTCTTCGATAGCTTTAACTAATTCGCTTAGTTCTAAGATAGTTGCTGTTTCTAACTCAGCAACGATGTTTTCAATGTTTAATGCCATTTTGAATTTCCTCCATTTAAATTAAAATTGTTTGTTTTTTATTTGTTTGAATTAGACTGCAATTAAGCAACTTCTTCGTTTTTCTCTGCCACTGCTTTGACAGCGTAAGCCACGTTGCGGACTGGCGCTTGTAATACAGATAATAGCATAGATAGTAAACCTTCGCGGTTTGGTAGTTTTGCCAACGCAGTAATTTGTTCCACTGAAGAAACTTTTCCTTCGATGACGCCACCTTTGATTTCTAATGCTTTTGCATCTTTAGCAAATTCGTCGATGATTTTAGCTGGTGCTACTACATCGTCGTTGCTGAATGCGACAGCAGTTGGGCCTGTAAAGACTTCGTCTAAGCCGTCTAAACCAACTTTTTTAGCTGCACGAGAAAGGATTGAGTTTTTGATGACTTTCATTTCTACGCCTGCTTCACGTAATTGTTTACGTAAGTTAGTGACTTCTTCAACTGTTAAACCACGGTAGTCCACGATTACAACTGATGCTGCTGATTCAAATTTCTCAGCGGCTGCTTGAACTAGGCTTTCTTTTTTAGCGATTGCTGCTTCACTCATTTATTTCACCTCCTGATTTTGATGGTGGAGTTGGACTTGGTTTACGATATGTAAAGTAGAAGAATCAAATGAAACTTCGCTCACTTCGTTCGCCAAGTATTGTTTTATATCGGCTTTTTTTCAAAAAGTCGTGTAAAACAACAAAACTCCATGCCACCGTAGACATAGAGGGACCGAATTGTATATAACTCAACAATTGTCCTCGGTAGGAAATTAAGACTTGCGTCACCTACTGTCTTCGGTACAGTTAATTATTAACCTCACTCACTTTACCATAGGGTAAGTGAGTGAGTCAAGAATTTTTTAATTATTTTCTTTCAAATTAGAAAGAAGCTTGGTCAACGTGGATTCCAGGTCCAAATGTTGTTGTTACTGAAATGTTTTTGATGTATTGACCTTTAGCAGTTGATGGTTTAGCTTTCAATAATACGTCGTTAATTGTGTTGAAGTTTTCAACCAATTTTTCGTTATCAAATGAAACTTTACCGATTGGTACGTGGATGTTACCAGCTTTGTCAACGCGGTAAGTTACTTTACCAGCTTTAACTTCTTCAACAGCTTTTGTAACGTCCATTGTTACAGTACCAGTTTTAGGGTTTGGCATTAAACCTTTTGGTCCTAAGACACGGCCTAATTTACCAACTGTAGCCATCATGTCAGGAGTCGCAACAACTACGTCAAAGTCGAACCATCCACCTTGGATTTTTGCAACCATGTCGTCGTCGCCTACGAAATCTGCACCAGCAGCTTCAGCTTCTTTAGCTTTTTCGCCTTTAGCGAATACTAAAACAGTTTGTGTTTTACCAGTTCCGTTTGGAAGCACAACTGCTCCACGGATTTGTTGGTCTGCTTTTTTAGGGTCAACGTTCAATTTGTAAGCAACTTCAACTGTTGCGTCAAATTTCGCGATGTTTGTATCTTTTGCTAAAGCTACTGCTTCTTCAACTGAGTAAGCTTTTGTAGCATCAACTTTTTTCAATGCTTCTTGCATTTTTTTGCTCTTTTTAGCCATTTTGTTTCCTCCTTGATTGTGGTTATAACGGTTGTACCTCCCACGTCTTTCATATCTTTAAATATGAAACGAACTGAGAAGCTACTTCTTTGAGTAAGTGTGGAATAAAAATTATTCTACGATGATACCCATGCTTCGTGCAGTTCCTGCAACCATGCGCATTGCTGCTTCAACGTCAGCGGCGTTTAGGTCTGCCATTTTAAGTTCAGCGATTTCTTTCACTTGATCGCTTGAAACTGTTGCAACTTTAGTTTTGTTTGGTTCACCTGAACCTTTTTCGATTTTTGCAGCTTTTTTCAATAAGACTGCAGCAGGTGGTGTTTTAGTAATGAATGTAAATGAACGATCTTCATATACAGAGATTACTACTGGAATAATCAAGCCTGCTTGGTCAGCTGTACGAGCATTGAATTCTTTAGTGAATCCCATGATGTTGATACCTGCTTGACCTAACGCTGGACCTACTGGTGGAGCTGGTGTTGCTTTCCCCGCAGGAATTTGTAATTTAACGATTTTTTCTACTTTTTTAGCCACGAAAATACCTCCTTAAGTTCTCGTGCGTGGTTAATGGGGTTGAGATTTCCCCTCCCACTCAACGTACATTTAAAACATACCCTATTACTATACAGGATTCCCTTTACTTTTTCAAGATGTTTTTATGATTTCAAGACAATTTTTTTATCCGTTATTTTCTTCATGAAATGCGCATCATGCTCAATCACTAGCATTGCAGGCTTCACAGATAAGATTAGCGCTTCTAATTGTTGATGATTAAACACATCCAAGTAATTAAGGGGTTCATCCCAAATATAAAGTTCAGCTGATTGAGACAATGATTTGGCTACTTCGACTTTTTTCCGTTGCCCCATACTCATTTGTTCAATTCGATTAGTGAAAACGGCGCGCTCCATCCCAAGTTTTCGTAAGTTATTTAAAAATTGGGTGTAATCTAACTGATTTTTCTCTGCAAATTCGGATAAAGTTCCTTGATTGTCTTCATAATCTTGGCGCACATAAGAAATGGTTAATTGGTGAGCCAAAGTGGCTTCGCCTTCTGAATCCCCAGAAAAATTATCCAATAAATACTGAATTAAGCTCGATTTTCCTGAGCCATTTTTTCCTGTTATTCCGACAATTTCTCCCGCGTTTATTGAAAAAGAAAGTGGCGCAAATAGCCAATTTTTCTCGTAGCCTAGACGAAGCTCTTCCAACGTCAATAATGTTTTGTGATGCGTTGGTTGATAATCCATTGACAAAGGATCAATATACTCAAGATCTTTTAATAGTTTTTCTTTTTCTGCTAATTGTGTTTCGGCGCGTTGTTGAATGTGTTTCGAGCGCTTCATTACGCGCGCTGCCCGGGCACCAATGGCTCCTGTATCAAAAATCGCCCCGCTCCCTTTTTCCTTAGCGTTGCCGTACTTATCACCTTCACGGTTCATCGACCATTCCGCTTTTTTACGAGCGGTTTCTTTCAAGCGATTGACTTCTTTTTTGATTTTTTCATTTTCTGCTAGTTCAAAAGCATCTCTTAATTTTTTTTGCTCTTCATAAATAGAAAAATTCCCTTGATACAGTGTCAATTGACTTTTTTCAATCGCCAAAATATGATCAACCACTTCATCAACAAATGCCCGATCGTGGCTGACTAAAATAAACCCGTGTTTCTTTTTCTTCAAATATTCAGCCACTTGTTGTCTGCCAGCTAGATCTAAATGATTTGTTGGCTCGTCAATTAAAGGAAAGGCATTTTCTTCAATAAAAAGAAGACCTAATAAAACTTTCGTCTTTTCGCCGCCTGATAAAGAAGAAAAGGGCCGCCATAAAACTTCAGGATCAACGTTTAAAAGCGTTAATTCTCGTTCTAATTCCCACTGTTCAAAAGAAGTCACCTCTTGTAAGACATAATAAGTGAGCTGTTGTTCTTCTGCAACTGTTTGTGGAAAATAGACGAAATCGACTTGATGCAGAATCTCTCCTTGGTAATCCAACTGCTTTTGTAACAATCTTAATAAGGTTGTTTTCCCACGGCCATTGCGGCCAATCAATCCTAATTTCCAATTGGTATCCATCGTGATATTTGCCTGATCAAAAAGCAATACTTCTTGATTATCATAGGCAAAAGATAGTTGTTTTAGTTCAATTTTCGACATAAATATACCTCCATAAAGCAAAATTGATGCAGCTTTACGGAAATCAGCGGCATCAATCCAAGGTATACAAAAAGACCCGTGGCTGAATTCTTTAAGCTAATTTCCGAAAATCCGCACACTCCACCCGTTATATTCAGGCAAAGTTATACAGTTTCTCTAAAAAATTAACTTAAATTTTCAACGCACGAATCCCTCTTTTCATCTTTTATTATCTAGAATTTAGCATCTCTTCACTGATTTGTCAACGAAGGCCCCTTGCTTTCATTCTGATAAAAATTTAAATTATTCGCTAAAACACAAGCGATTGCCTAGTTCCCCGCCATTTTTTGTGTTAGACTTCCAATGAAAACATATTCTAATGAAGAAGGTGCTGAAATGGAAGAGTTACGCTTTAATAGTGTTTTTGATATTATCGGACCCGTTATGATTGGTCCAAGCAGTTCTCATACAGCTGGAGCGGCAAGAATTGGAAAAGTGGTTCGGAGTATTTTTGGACAGCAACCTGATAGCGTTGACATTTATTTATATGAGTCTTTTGCCAAAACTTATCGTGGTCACGGAACAGATATCGCCTTAGTTGGCGGCCTTTTAGGTATGGAACCAGATGATGAGCAACTAGCCAATTCTTTGGAAATTGCTTATGAACAAGGAATGGAAGTTTGTTTTATTCCTAAAAGTGAAAAAGCAGACCATCCTAATTCCGTTAAAATTGTGGTTTCTTCTGGCGACCGAAAACTATCTGTGACAGGAATTTCAATTGGTGGTGGAAACATTCAAATTTCTGAATTAAATGGCTTCAAATTGTCTTTAAGTATGGGCACGCCAACATTTATCGTTGTCCATCAAGATGTTCCTGGCATGATTGCTAAGGTGACCAACATCCTTTCAGCTAGCGATATCAATATTAGTACAATGACCGTTACCCGAGAATCTAAAGGGGAAAAAGCGATTATGATTATTGAAGTTGATCAAGCCGAAGTCGGTGACATTGTCATGCAATTAGCTGAAATCCCTCATATATATAGCGTTAACTATTTTGACTAAATGAACGTAAAGGAGTAATACGATGTTTTATTCAATTGAAGATTTGGTAGCTCAAGCGAAAGAGTACCCTTCTGTGAGCGAATTAATGATTGCAACAGAAATGGCTCATGGCGGGTATTCTCGTGAACGAATTATTGAAACAATGGAAAAAAATCTAGCCGTTATGAAACAATCCGTCGCTGAAGGAATCGCTGGTGTTACCTCAGTAACAGGGTTAACTGGTGGCGATGCAACCCGCTTAAATGATTACATACATTCAGGCAACTTTTTAAGCGGTGAGACCATTTTACAAGCCGTGCGAAATGCGATTGCTGTTAATGAAGTTAATGCAAAAATGGGCTTGATTTGTGCTACACCAACCGCAGGCAGTGCCGGAGTAGTTTCTGGCGTCTTGTTGGCAGTTATTGACCGCTTAAAGTTAACGCATCAGCAACAATTGGATTTTCTATTTACCGCTGGGGCTTTTGGCTTAGTGATTGCCAATAATGCCTCAATCAGTGGTGCCGAAGGTGGTTGTCAAGCTGAAGTCGGTTCTGCTAGTGCAATGGCAAGTGCCGCTTTAGTTGCGGCTTCTGGCGGTACGCCTGATCAATCTGCTCAAGCTGTAGCCATTACGATAAAAAATATGATGGGCCTCATTTGTGATCCTGTTGCGGGACTTGTTGAAGTTCCTTGCGTGAAGCGAAATGCATTAGGTTCTTCTCAAGCCTTCATCTCAGCTGATATGGCTTTAGCGGGGATTCGAAGTGTCATTCCACCAGACGAAGTCATCCACGCAATGTACCAAGTGGGTCGCCAAATGCCACAAATTTTCAAGGAAACAGCTGAAGGCGGTCTTGCGGTGACACCAACTGCACAACGTTTAAGCAAAGAAATTCTAGAGAAACAAAAATAGAAATAACTATAGCAAGAAGCTTACAGAAAAAAATGTCCATTCGTTTTTTCCGTAAGCTTCTTACTTTAATAACTTGTTCCGCCTAAACCAACCACAGCGACAATTCCATTCATGACATCTTTCATCGTTTCACCTACAAATGAAACAGTTCTACCATCAATGCGTTTAATCATTGGTAACATTTCAATACGATCTGCTTGTGCTGTCGTCACACATTGCAATTTTACAGTTGCAGGTGTTTGCAAGGCATATCGGGGTAATTCAGACAACGCAAAGGAAGTTAACACCTGACTTGTAGTTGCTACGATAGCTTCCCGAACTTGTTGCATGGGTCTATTTTTGATTGCATAACGTCCCAGAGATTCTTTGGTGGAAACAAAGGGAACTTCGGGCATCATTTTTTCTTGAAAAAGTTGTTCCTCTAAGCCTGATTCACCGATAATTAAACCAACAGGGACACCTAATTCGCTAGCGTAAGCTGCATTAATTGTCGTTTCATTCATCGCTAAGTCGTTTATTTTTAAATCATAAGCAACACTAGCGCTATACCCATGATCCATATTCCCTTTTTGTTTACCAATACCGGCATGATAACCTAAGAAAAAGACCACATCATAGCTACTATCCAAGCCACTCATCATATAATCCATGCGAGGAAAGCCGCTCACTAAGGAAATTCGTTCATCCATTTCTGCCAAGCGCGCATAAGCTAAATTCAATCCACGGCTATGCGAATCGGCAATAGTAATTTCTGTAATTTGTTCATTTTTGGCACTCTTTTGAATCCCTTCAATCAACCAAGCCACATGTTGGTGATATAATTCTCGGAATAAAACGGTGTCTTCTTTTTCCATATCAAATGTCGCAATACCTGCTAATCCTTCAATATCGCATGATACATAAATCTTCATTTGTTCCACTCCTTTGACAATGGCTGAACCAGTGCTTGAATTTTGTCAGCATCTAAATTTTTGATTAATTGAATGACTAATTCTTTCGCCGCTTGGTAATCTTGAAAGTCCACATAGCAATGGGGTGTGTGAGCGTAACGGACAGGAATTCCTACAACAATCGTCGGGGCTCCTTGAACTTGTGTAATCGCCATGCCATTGGTTCCACCACCACTTCGAACAGAAACTTGAACAGGAATTTTGTGTATTTTAGCAATCTCTAGTGCATACTCTTGAAATTCCGGATTCGTAATCATAGAAACATCAAAATAACGTAACATCGGTCCTTTTCCCATTGCTGATTGAATCATCTCTGGCGTTTCTGCCGTATCATCAGCCGGGCAGCCTTCGAAAACAATAGCTAAATCAGGATTGACTTGCTTTGCGGCAATAAGTGCTCCTCTTTCGCCAACTTCTTCTTGTGCAGTTACTGTCGCAACTAACTTGAATGGAAGCGTCTCTTCTTTCAACTCCTCCATGACATCCACTAAGCAAGCACAGCCAATGCGACAATCAAAAGCTTTTCCTAAAAAAAGATCTGTCTGTTCGTTGTAACAGCACGTCACATCTGGAATGACCGGTGCACCAAGATCGATTTTGTACGTTTCAATTACTTCTTCTTTTGAGGTAGCACCAATGTCGATCGTCAAATCAGCAATGGTTAATGGCCGCTGTCGTTCCTCTGGTGTCATAAAATGAGGGGGCCGACTAGTAACTACGCCTGGCAGATAGGTACCTTCCCGGTTACGAATCCGAACTTTTTGTGCAGAAATCGTATTAGGAACCCAACCACCTAACGGAAGAAAGCGCAACAAGCCGTTTTCTTTAATTGCTTGAATCATAAAACCCACTTCGTCACTATGAGCATCAAAAAGCACAACTGGACCTTCACTTAGATTATTTTTCTTCTCAAGATATAAATTTTTAATGGCATCTAGCCGTTGAATAGTAAAATCCGCAGTTGCGTGTTGAAGGATTCTAACGACTTCTGTTTCAAAGCCTGAAACACCATTAGCATTTGAAAGTTCCTGAATTAATTGAACAGCTTGACTTTTTTTCATTTTTTCCCAACCTTTACTTGTCACCGATAGAGACTGATTTGTAATAGCCTGAACCTAATGGGCCATAGACTAAATTTTGGACAGAATCGTCCACTAAGCGTGCTTCTGTTAATTGATAAAGAGGAACTAGGGGTGCTTCTTCCGCAACCAATTGATCCGCTTTTTGTAATGTTTTCCAACGTTCTTCATATTTATTTGCATAAGTTACGTTTGCTTCTTGAAGCAACTGATCGAAGGTCTTATTAGACCATTTACCAAAATTATTGGAATTTTTTGATTGCAATAGGTTTAAGAAATCGATTGGATCAGCATATACTGGCGTCCAGCCACCAACCACAATGTCGAAATCTCCGCTGCGACTTTTTTCTAAACGATTATTAAAAGGAACTGGCGAAACATTGACTGTTAAATTTTCTAAATTATCTGCTAAAGCTCCTTGAACATACTCACTGATTTTTTTAGCATTTTCTGTATCCGAACTTAAAATCGTTAGCTCCGCTTTTTCAATTCCTAATTCTTTTTTAGCCGTTTGCCATAACTCTTTCGCTTTTTCTGGTTCACTAGGATTTAAATCTCCTAATTCCTCTGCAAAATCTTTTTGCGTTTCTTGATTAGTGAAACCTGTTGGCACGAAGCCAAGTGCTTTTTTTGAGCCATCATTTAAAACATTTTTAGCTAAACGTTCAGAATTTAATGATAATGCTATTGCTCGACGTGCATTCTTATTTGCCAAAAGATCTTTTTGCGTATTTAATTGGATATAATACGTTCCAGGAATTTCACGAATTTTCAAAGCTGCATTGCCTTGTTCTTGTGCAACAATTTCTCCAGAAATTTTTACAACATCTAATTCTTTCCCTTCGAAAAGATTTTTCCCAGTATTGACTTCTTTAACTACTTGGACATCCACCTTATCTAGCGAAACATTCGCTTGATCCCAATAATTTTTATTCTTCACATAGGACCAAGTATTATTCGTGCCATCCCAACCTTCTAATGTGAAGGCGCCATTGTAAAGTGTTGACTCAGCTGATGTACCATAGTTTTTGCCCGTTTTTTCGACAAATGCTTCATTTAAAGGATAAAAAGCTGGCACCGCCAATAATTGTTGAAAATAACTCATAGGATAGCTTAGCTCTACTTCCAAGGTATGGTCATCAATGGCTGTTACCCCTAACTCTTCTTTAGATTTGCCACCGTCAACAATAGCACGATAATTTTTTAGCCCTTCAAAATAATACGCTTGCGGGGAAGCTGTTTTTGGGTCCACTGTGCGCTTCCAAGAATATTCAAAATCATTGGCTGTGATTGGCTCGCCGTTACTCCATTTTGCATCTTTTCGAATCGTAAAAGTATAGATTAAACCATCATTGGAGGGCTGTACTTTTTCAGTTGCCAATGCTGGTTTAGCTTCTCCTTTTTCGTCAAAGGAGAAAAGTCCCTCCCCTACTTGGCTCATTACATCTGCTGCTGTATTATCCATTGCCAACGACACGTCTGCCGTTGATAATTCCGAATCAATCCCGACCCGTAATACCTGTTGTTCTTGCTTTTTGGTTTCTTTCCCAACACTTCCACAGCCCGAGAGAAGTAGAACCATGATTGCTGCCAAAGACAGCCTTTGCTTTGTTGCCCTTTTCATAAAAACACCTCATTTTTTATTTTTTGATACCTTTTTCCCACAAAATTATTTATAATCTGATAAAGGAGGTTTGCTCATGAACTTAGATTACTTAAAAGAAACGTATCATTTAACAAAAACAGAAAGTCAGATTTTGTATTATTTGGATCAACAAAGTACGAACGCGGCCGATTTGAGTATTCGAGAAGTTGCCAAACACTGCTTTTCTTCGCCTAGTTCCATCATTCGTTTAGCCAAAAAATTAAATTTATCAGGTTATAATGAACTTATTTACAAATTAAAAGAAGCCCATTTTTCTCAGCCAATCCCTTATGAAACAGCACCTTCATTTGAAACAACCAACGAGTTTTGTCGACTGCTTGCCAAACACAAGAATCATTTATTTGTTATTTTAGGTCATGACTTTTCACGACATTTGGCGGCTTACATTAGTGAAGTTTTCAATTTTCATGGCATCCCCAGTATCACAACAGCCCATACTCATTCGATAAATAGTCAAAATAATCAGAATTTTCTTTTTATCATCCTTTCACATTCTGGTGAAGAAAAATACTTAAAAGAAACAGCTCTGCTTGCGAAAGAGAAAAAACATCCTATCATTTCTTTTGTTGGCGCCAAAAATTCAACTCTTGGTCGACTGGCAGATCTCGTTTTTTCAACTGACTCTTACAGCCCGTTTTCAACAAGTGTCGCTCAGCCACAAATGTTTTTTGGCCAAACATTAATCACCTTTGAAGCCTTGATTTGTGCTTATTTAAATCATGAGGATTCCATTCCAATATCTCCTAAAAATAAATAATTTTATTTATTATAGCTGAAAAAAGCTATTTCGCTAGCCAAAGTATAGAAAAAGGCACATGTTCCATTTTTTATGGAACATGTGCCTTTTTGCTATTTTTTACTCGGCCATAGAAACTCGATTAGCAATTGATCTACTTCAGGATTTTCATGTAATTGGCTATGTTGTGCATTTTCTCCTTTAATAATCTGGCTAGTGACTTGAGTTCCTCGCTGTCTTAGCAAGGCGTTGACTGCTAAGGCACTAGATAACGGTACCGTTCCATCACTTAAATCTGTTGCACTTAATTGACCACCAATTAATAAAATGGGCAGTTTTTCTGGAACAACATTGATCATCTCTTGATAATCCAAATAGCGGCTACTTTTTTCTGTGGGGCCGTTTTCTAGTTCCGTTTCGATGGTTTGCTGTTGACTCGTATCAATAAAATCATTGAAAGGTGCTCCAATGCTGACAAATTTTTCAATTTTAGGTAACGATGTGTCTTGCCCATAGGTTCCTAAATAACGTAAACCACTAACACCACCCATAGAGTGCCCGACAATATTGGCTTTGTTCACTTGATAATTTTTTTGTAAATAGAGTAATGTGTTTTTTATCCATTCTGTTTGATTCCATTCATTGTTTTTATTATCTTCAAATAGAACTTGAACACTGGGATTCGTCGCTTTGCCACTTAAAGCTCCTCGCTCTTTAACCACGGTCCCATCAGGTTTAACGAGTAGCACTAATTCTTGAGTTGTGGCACCTTGTTTCTCCAAGCGATGCAGTAACGAGCCAAACGAATTTTTAGTTCCCGCGTAACCATGAAAAAAGAGCGTTGGTGTTGTTGTGCGGTTTAACTCAACGGTTGCTTCTTTTGTGGGGGCTTGGTTGTCATTCTTCGTGGTTGCTCCAATTTGGCAAGCACTTAATAATAGAACAAGACCCATTAGCAAAGAAAAATAACGATATTTTTTGGCCTGTTTCATTTTTTTCATTCCTTTCTGCGATGAACTAAAAAAGGGCTTGGAAAAGAAGTCAGTTGACTGCTTTTCCAGACCCTACAATCTGTATCAATCAGCTGAACAATAGTTTGTCAGCTCGTTTATTAATCAATGTTATCGACTTGTTCAAAGTCTAATTCTGTACTTGTTTCACGACCAAACATATCGATGTTTACTTTTAATTTTTGTTTTTCTTCATCGATTTCTGTCACAACACCTTCAAGACCAGAAAAGGCACCTTCGATAATTTTCACTGTATCGCCTAGCGCTACTTCTAAGTCTGATTGACGGGTGCTCATGCCAATTGAACGTAAAATGTGGTTAATTTCTTCTTGTAATAAAGGAGCGGGTTTACTACCGGCACCATGTGAGCCTACAAAACCAGTTACGCCTGGCGTGTTACGAACAATATACCAAGAATCATCGGTCATAATCATTTCCACTAACACATAACCAGGGAAAGTTTTATGAACGATTTCTTTTTCTTTACCATTTTTGACTTCTTTTTCTGTTTCTTCTGGTACAACGACACGAAAAATATAATCGCCCATCCCCATGCTTTGTGCACGTGATTCAATGTTTGCTTTTACTTTATTTTCATAGCCTGAATAGGTGTGCAATACGTACCAATTTCTTTCAAAAGTTTCCATTACTGATTCGGCTCCTTTAAATGTTTTAGTTTATTTTTTTCGAGCAAATAAAAAAAGCTCAGTTTCCCGAAGCTTTTTCTCGAATACTATTATAGCACCCCTCGTCGGGAAATACTAGAATTAATTATTTTAAAATCCAGCCAAATGCCGTTTGGATAACAGTATCCATGATAAAGAACAATGCTGCAAATAAAATAGATGTTTCAATTACAACTAATGTATCTTTACGCAATTGTTTTTTTGTTGGCCAAGTTACTTGCTTCATCTCATCAGCAACGCTGCGGAAAAATTTCATGTTGATACCCTCCTCTAAATCTATTTCGTTTCTTTATGTAACGTGTATTGATTACAATATTTACAGAATTTATTGATTTCTAAGCGTTCGCCACGTTTACCTTCACTAACGGATTTAGAATAGTTGCGAGAGCCACAAACGGAACAAGCAAGAGCTGCTTTCTTTGTTGCCATGTTCTTCGACCTCCTCTATTCACAAATTTACTTCTTAACAGTACCATTATTCGAAAAAGTTGTCAAAGTTTAATTTACTTTTTAAAGAAGCGCTGTGCCGATTCTTACGTAATTTTTTACCATTATCGCGAATACGTGCTTGATTTCTTTTATAAAATATCTGATTTTTCTTTATTTTCTATTTATTTTAACAAAATTGCTTTTATTCTGAGGTCTCAGCTATTGTTTTCTGCTAAGTTATGATATGATAAATTTATTAAAAATGAACCCTTAGGAGGCCTGTTTATGTTATTAAAATCTGTAGTTATTAAAAAAGATAATTTAACAACCGTCAATGAATCTTGTACTCTAGAAGAAGCTCTTTCTATTTTAGAAGACTCAGGTTACCGTTGTGTCCCAATTTTAGACGAATCTGGAAAAATTTTCCGAGGAAATATCTATAAAATGCATATTTACCGCCACAAAGCAAACGGTGGCGATATGAGTTTACCTGTTACCTATTTGTTAAAAAATGCCACAAAATTTATTTATGTCAACACTTCATTTTTCAAGGTATTTTTTACTATTAAAGAACTACCTTACATTGCTGTTTTAGATGAAAATAATTATTTTTATGGTATTTTAACACACAGCACCTTATTAAATATTTTAGCGCAATCTTGGAATGTAAAACAAGGGAGCTATGTTTTAACGATTGCTTCAGTTGGTCAACAAGGCGACTTAGCAGCCATTTCAAAAATCATTGCCAAATATAGCAGCATCGCCAGCTGTATTACATTGGATGTTGATAGTGAAGAATTTGTTCGTCGCACACTTATTACTTTGCCAGCCGGCACAACTGCCGAAACGTGTACAGCCATTGTAGAACATTTAGAGCGGAAAAACTTTAAAGTTGTAGAATTGGAAAATTTAGAAGACGAGTAAAAGAGATGACTCACTTATCTTGATACAAATAAAAAGAAATGGAACAGATGACAATACACAATCTGCTCCATTTCTTTTTACGTTTGTTTTTTAATATATTTTTGGGAAAAAATTAGTATCAGTATGCCGAACAGCACTATAAAATAGTTTGCTACCGAAATCTTTAACAAAGGTACATTTAGATAATCTACTATTTTTTTAGGAACATACATCAACAGAAAAGTTGTTAGCCAAAAGAACATCCTATTACTCTTTTTATTGGCGTAATACGCACTCATAAAAGATATACCAAAAATGATGCCAAAAAAAGTTGTATAAAAAGTGATTTCTGATTCTTTTTTAACAGCTAACTGAACAACTCCTAGAATAACCATCACTATAAATAGAATTAGTAATGTGTAATTAATCCAATAAAAAAACAATCGTTGCATTTAATCACTTCTTTTCCTAAAAATTTAAAAAGTACGATGCTGATAACCAATCAAAGGGGCACCTTTGTAACGATAAACTCCTCGCTTATAGAGCGCTACCCAACCATTTCCATTACTATCAAAAACTTTTGCCAACCTTTCTCCAGCAGAAATTCCACGAGCACCCATATATCCGAAAACGAAATCAGCAGCAGCTCTCGAAATTCTAAAAAGAGAAGCAAAGTAACCTATCCAAGAACCTAATCCCATATCAACAATTGTTGCAAAAACATTTCTACCTACTGCCAAATGTGTATAAGTCCACGGACCATTATAGATTCTTTGCAAAGGATTATAATCTTGTATTTTTTCTTTTTCACTATCAAAACTACCAATAATTGGTGACGTCTCTGTTTCAACCTGGTACGTTCCATCTTCTAATAAAATGCTTTTTTGTACAATAATATTTTCTCCTGTATTAACGACTGATATAGTTTGATTATTTTCGGTATCATTAATTTTTGTAGCCAGAACAACGTCTTCTTCCCCAATAACTGTTTTAACTTCTTCGCCGGAACCTGTATCTTCATACGAGCTTATATTAATAACCTCCGTACTCTTTTCAACAAAAGTATCGAAAACAGGAGCTGATTCATTTGAAGAAAAAGTTTCTCCTTCAGTAATTCCATCGCTGCTTACACTTGAAGTATCCTCTGCCAGAACTGTTACACTAGGAACTATTACCGTGCCAAATAAAATCAGGGTTGCTAAACAAATCAATTTTTTCATAATAAACATCTTCTTCTATCAATCTTATATATACAACAAGTATATAAGTTCATTGTATCACATTCATTTTAAAAAAATAAGTTTTTTCTCGTTATTATCAAATCAAAAACCAATTGTTTTATCCCTTAAAACAAATAATCTTTATTTAATAAGTATAATTTTCTATCGAATATTTAGAGCGCAAAAACTTTAAAGTTGTTGAATTAGAAAACTTAATAGTAACCTAAAAAAGAAGTAATGGTCTGTGCAGTAGGGAACAGACCTGAAAAACATCTGTCAACCAGCTTGTCATACTTAGCTCTTGGCATCTCACTCCAAAATAAATTGTTTATCGCATATAATAGGTACGTCTTATGATGAACTTACTTTGGAAATCATTCGAGAAGCAACAATCCAAATCGTTCCAATTGTGCGGGTATTATTATTGGCGATTTACTTAGGACTTTTGCTACCTTTTCAATCCCATAATTATCTCCATTCACAAGAACACTTTTAAAAATCAAAAGAGCCTGGGACAAAAATCACTGTGGATTTTTGCTCCAGGCTCAAAACCTGATAAACGACGGGAACAGAACCAACACTATGCGTTGCTCCGATTTCAACAACTTCTAAGGTGTTGAAATCGACATACGTCTCGTCACAGTACAGCCTTCAAAAGAGCTACAGCTCTAAGAGTTGTGATGTTTAACTGTGAGACATGAACAGATGACATCATCGTACCTACTTGGTTCTTGGAGTTAAACACTTCTGTCCCGTCCTCTTTGGGCAACTAATGAAGTACTTCTAGACTTCTTCACCAATAATTCGAACTTCCGTTTGCAATTCAACATCAAATTTTTCTTTAATCACTTCTTGGATATGTGCAATTAATTCCACATAATCCGTGGCGGTTGCATGATCGATGTTAACAATAAATCCCGCATGCTTTTCGGAAATTTGAGCACCGCCCCATTTTAAGCCTTGTAAGCCAGCGTCTTGAATTAATTTCCCTGTAAAATGACCAACAGGGCGTTTAAAGACACTGCCACAAGAGGGATACTCTAGCGGTTGCTTCAGTTCACGAAGTTCCGTTAATTCATCCATTTGGGCTTTAATTTCTGCATGGTTTCCTTTTTCTAAAGCAAACGTTGCTTGCAAGACAATACAATGTAATTCTTGAATTTCACTATGACGATAACGGAAATTCAGGTCTTCTTTCGTCATTGTTTGGATAGTTCCATCTGCCAACAGCACTTCTGCAGACTGGAAAACATCTTTAATTTCCCCGCCGTATGCTCCAGCATTCATATAAACAGCACCACCGACACTTCCTGGAATGCCACAAGCAAATTCAAAACCAGTTAAATCAGCTGCTAAGGCTTCGTAGGTTGTATCAATCAGCTTGGCACCAGCATCCACAATCATGGTGGTACCGGCTACTTTGATTTCTTTCATTTCTGTTAGCATAATCACGACATCGCGAATACCGCCATCACGAACAATCAAGTTGCTAGCATTGCCTAATACTAACCATGAAAGTCCTTGTTCTCGGCAATACGCCACGATCTCTTCGACTTCTTTTTTTGTTTTGGGTAAGGCCAACACATCAGCTGGGCCGCCTGTTTTGGTAAAGGTTACGTTTTTTAATGGTTCATCTACTAATAAAGTAATTTCGTTTAATGTTTCTAACATAGCTTTAGTGTTCACGAAAGTTAGTCCTTTCTTTTCAAAATATCTGTCTTATTCTAGCATGATAGAAAGAAAGTTGCTAGTCCTCTTTAAAGAACATGCCGTTGTTGTTGGCGCAGCATTTCTTCACATAACGCATGACTTTCATAGACTTTTTCTTGCTTTAACTCTTGCTCTTGCGGTTTTTGAATGGCCTGAATGAAAGCAGTAACCATTTGGTAAAAACCTCTTTTTTCCAATGTCGGCGTCCAATCCCCCATCTCTTTTACTTGGTATTCTTCTTCTGTTTGGATGGTCAAATGCGTTAAATTTTCCAAGCGATAAGTACCTGTGGGGCTGGTGACTTCAAAAGTTTCTGTATTGGCCCCAGAGTGTAAATCCATGGAACAAACAATCGTTGTCTGTTCGGTTTCTAATTGTAAAATTGCTCGTTTTAAATGACCGTTTTCTTCCACTAATTTTGATTGCACCACGTGGAGCGGTCCTTCCGCTAAATAAACGGCGGTATCAACGACATGTAAAAATAAATCATACATCATAAAACTTGTTTCTCTCGTTGTATTGATGCGGTTCTTTTTAATAAAAATTGTTTGTTTTTCAGGAATATTTTTCAATACTTCCGTATAAGGGGCAAAACGACGATTGAAGCCAACCATCAGGCGCAGATTTTTGGCTGCTGCTAATGCTTGTAATTCTTTGACTTCAGCAAGCTCTTCACTTAAAGGTTTGTCCACAAAGACGTGAATACCAGCCTGTAATAATTGGCGAACAACTGCGCCATGCACTTTTGTGGCTACATGGACAAAACAAGCATCAATCTTTGCTTCAATCAATTCTTCTATGGTCCCAACGGTTTCTGTAAAGCCATACTGATCAGCGATTTTTTGTCGTGTTTCTGGGTTTCTAGTTGCTAATACAAACTCTGCCAAGTGGCGGCATTCACTATAAGTTGGCAAATACGCTTTTTGTGCAATGTTTCCTAAACCAATGACTCCAATTTTCATTCGTTTGTCCTCATTTCTGCTCTTTTTACTATTTTATCATAGACTACTTCTTTCCAAAAATCAGTCATTTTCTCTTTTTCTTTTCAAGTATTTAAAACTTCTTTAAAAAGTATTAGAATAGAAGAAAGCACCAAGCGACCTTTTCTTTGGTTCTGGTTTGCACTGAAACGAGCAAAAGCATTTCTTATTTGAAAGGAGTTTCAACAATGAAATGTATTTCTTGGAATGTCAACGGCTTACGAGCGGTTGTTAAAAAGAATTTTATGGATGTTTTTAATGAATTAGATGCAGATTTTTTCTGTTTACAAGAAACAAAATTACAAGCTGGGCAAATTGATTTAGAACTTCCTGGCTATCATCAGTATTGGAATTACGCCGAAAAAAAAGGCTATTCTGGCACAGCAATTTTCGCTAAAGAAGAAGCGTTAAGTGTTCGCTATGGCTTAGGTATCGAGGCTCACGATCAAGAAGGCCGCGTGATCACTTTAGAATATCCAGAATTTTTCATGGTCACTTGCTACACACCAAACTCACAAGCTGAACTAAAGCGTTTAGCTTATCGAATGACATGGGAAGATGCGTTTCGTGCCTATTTAAACGAATTAAATCAAGAAAAACCCGTAATTCTTTGTGGTGATTTAAACGTAGCTCATCAAAAGATTGATTTAAAAAATTGGAAAACCAATCAAAAAAATGCGGGATTCACGTCTGAAGAACGGCAAAAATTTACTGAGTTGTTAGACAGTGGCTTCACTGATACATTCCGTTATTTTTATCCAGAAGCTGAAGGCATTTACTCATGGTGGAGTTATCGCTTTAACGCACGAAAAAATAACGCAGGTTGGCGGATTGACTATTTCGTTGTGTCAGAATCCTTGAATGAACGTTTAGTCAGTGCTAAAATCCATACAGATATTCTTGGTAGTGATCATTGTCCAGTGGAAGTTGTACTTGATTTTTAAGTGTTACTCAACGCGTTGAAAGGAGTTTTTTTTAATGAACTTTTACGCTTTTGACTTTGAAACAGCTAGTTATGATAAACATAGTGCCTGTTCCATTGCAATTGTTAAAGTAGAAAATAGTCGGATTGTGGATGAATTTTACACGTTAATCAAACCAGAAACACCTTTTTTCTGGCGAAATACGCAAATTCACGGCATTCATGAATCAGATGTTGTCAATGCGCCCAAATTCCCTGAAGTATGGCAACAAATTCAGCATTGTTTTCAACCAAATCGGTTAGTGGTCGCTCACAATGCAAGTTTCGATTGTAGTGTTTTGGCTGGCTGTTTAGATTACTATGGCTTAGAACAACCTAATTACCTTTCTTTATGTACAGTCAAAACGAGTCGCAAACTGTTTCCTGAATTTCCTAATCATAAATTAAATACCGTTTGTGAAAACCTCAATATCACTTTAAATAATCATCATGATGCTTTAGAAGATAGCCGAGCTTGTGCCGAAATTCTTTTACAGCAAGAACAACGATTTGGGGTTGAACCTTTAAAAAAATTAGTATTGGTGAAATAATCCAGTTCTTGTTTCCAGCGAAGGCGTTATCTCTTTCAGTGGCTAGTTGGCAGGAGATAACGTCTTTTCTTTTACATAACTTTTCCGCTAAAACAAAAATTTTTCAGAAAGGACGCGATGATGTATTCGATTCTTTACTTATTCACAGACTCTCTCAAAAATGCGTGGCGCTCAAAAAACCAATTTAGTACGTTGATTCTTATCTTTATTATTAGTTTTCTGACTTTTTCTGCTCTATTATTGACTTTGTTGTTTTCTCGATGGCTTTCACAAATGATTCTTCTTGATAATTATGCAGTGATTCCTCCCTTGAAAATTTTCAGAGGTTTGGCTGGAATCAGCGCTGGAACACTCTTTTTCTTCCTGATTAGTTATATTTGCCGAACTTTCTTCCTAACTTTTTTAGAGCAAAAAAACGACTTACTGATCTTAGCTCTTTTAGGTACGACAAAATTACAAATTTTAATTAGCTATGCCTTACACCCCCTCTATTATTTGATTTTTGTTTTGCCTTTAGCTGCTTTTCTAGCTAATAAGCTCATTCAACAGTTTATCCATGATTTTTTCAGCGAGGTACCTGGTTTAATGCATATCGATAGCTACATGCAAGATGTCTTTTTACCACTAACAGGAAGCCTGTTGTTCATTTGCTGTTGTGTCTTTTTAATTCTTTTTAGGAAACTCAATCGCCTAATCAAAAAAGGTACTTGACTAACTATGCGAAAAAAGTGAGAAATACATCATCTCGACGTATTTCTCACTTTTTTGAATGACTTAGGTCTTTATTTTTCCGCCTCTTTTAAGCCAAGGCTTCAATAATTTCGGTCATTGTTTTTGAACCAAAAATCATTTGTTCGCCATCAATTAGCATTGCTGGAACGCTCATAATTTTCTTTTCTTTTTTCAACTCTGGAAATAGACTAATGTCCACCATTTCTGCTTCCACATGAGGATTAATTGATGCAATATGTTGGCAAGCCGCCACGACATCGGGACAGAAATGACATGTTAGTGAAACAAAGATTTCTATTTTTCTTTTTGGCAATGCAAGTATGTTCTTTTGCAGACTTGCTTCTAACGGCTGCCCCTCGCTGCCGACATTATAAACCGCCAAAACCAACGAGTTTACTTCATGGCCACTAGGAATACCACTAAATTTAATTCCTGTATAGTTTCCTGCCGTATCTAAGAGCACAACGCTAGGCATTTTTTCAATCCCATACAGCAATTCTTTGGCTGGCTCAGTATCTTTCAAAATCGTTTCTAAAGTAATCTTCTGATCCAGACTTGCAAATTCTGTTAAGAATGACTGAAGTTCCAATGATTTTTCATCACTTGCATCCAAAAACTGAAGCAATGTCACTTTTTTGGTTAGTTTAGCGAAAATACCGCTTAATTGTTGGCGCATACTTTCTGGGAACCAATGATGCTTACCAGTAACTTTCGCTGGCTGTTTTTCTTTTGGTTGCTGACTGTTTGTTTCAGGGGCAGATTGATTAGCTAATCGTTCAGTCATTCGCTTCGTTACAATCGGTTGGCCCGCCTGTGTTTTTTGTTCTGTCACGTAACGTTGCGCATGAGTGGCGGCAATTGCACCGTCTGCAACCGCCGTCACAATTTGACGTAATTCTTTTATTCGTAAATCTCCTGCTGCATAAACTCCGGGAATATTGGTTTCCATATTTTCAGTTGTTGGCACATACCCACGGTCTAAGGTAATTTTCCCTTCAAAAATTTCTGTACTTGGTTTATTTCCAGCAAAAACAAACAGACCAAATGTACTGTCTTTTGGCGCTTCATAAACCGTTTCTTCTCCCGTCTGGTTATTGACAAACACAGCTTTCCGGACAAAATCATCTCCCGTAATTTCTTTCACTTCTGTGTTATAAACAATCTTAATTTTCGGGTGATTTTTGGCCGCCTCCGCAGTTAATTTTGCACATGTAAAATCGGGTTCTCGGATAATCATCGTTACTGATTTACCGTAACGTGTCAAATAAACGGCCTCTTCCGCTGCTGCATAACCGCCACCAATCACAAAAATATCTAGGCCTTGGAAAAACTCCCCATCACAAGTAGAACAATAGGCCACGCCGCGTCCTGTAAATTCACTTTCACCAGGGAAACCAATTTTACGAGCAGAGGCCCCTGTCGCAATCAATACTGCATATGCTTGATAGGTTTGACTCGCTGATTGAACAGTTTTTATCGTTTGACTAAAATCAACATCAATAATCTCGTCGTTTGTAAAAGCTACACCGAAGTCTTGTGCTTGAATGCGCATTTCTTCCATTAGTTCTGGACCTGTTGTGTGACGAATCGCTGGATAGTTCACAATTTCAGAAGTCGTCGTTACCTGTCCGCCAATTTTGTCTTTTTCAATAATTAAGGTATCCATCATTGCGCGACCTGCATAGATACCTGCAGATAAAGCAGCTGATCCGCCACCAATAATAATCAAATCGTAGATTTCTTCTGTCACTTGCTTCTCCTCTTTCTTCTGTGTTTCAGAAAAAGAGCTGAACAAAACATTTTCTCTGTTTTATCCAACTCTTTGACCTCTATTTACAAAGCGAATTTAAATTTTACCAACTAAATCTAAGCTTGGTGCAATTGTTTCTTCTCCTGGTTGCCAATTGGCTGGACAAACTTTATCACCATGTTCTGCTACAAATTGAGAAGCTTCTAATTTACGAACAAGTTCTTCAGCATTACGACCAATACCCATGTCGTTGATTTCATAAGATTTGATGTCCCCTTCTGGACTCACAATAAATGAAGCACGGTAAGCCATTCCAGAAGCTTCATCTAAAACGCCAAAGAAACGAGCAAGTTGACCGTTAGGATCGGCTAACATTGGATATTTAATTTTTCCAATCGTTTCTGTAGCGTCAGCCCATGCTTTATGCACATAATGACTATCTTCTGAAACAGAGTAAACCTCACAATTTAATTCCTGTAAATGCGCATAATGCTCTTGCATATCCCCTAATTCCGTAGGACACACGAAAGAAAAATCAGCTGGATAAAAGAAGAAAATACTCCATTTTCCTAAAATATCTTCTGTTGATACTCGTGTAAATTCACCATCGTGATAGGCATCACATTCAAAGTCAAAAAGTTTTTGATTAATTAAATTCATTGTCGTTCCTCCTCTGTTTTTTTACTCTTTAAGGATAACAGTTTATAATTATTCCGTCAATAGAATAATTATAAACAAACAAAGTTTTATTAACGCATAATACTGTCCTATTGAGAATTTTACGATTATCATTCTCAATTAGAAATAGCGAGATAACTTTTTAAATAACATAAAAAAGAAAGCGAATCATTAAAAGAACTTGCTTTTTAATGATTCGCTTTCTTTTTGTGAAGACATTCTTTAACTATCTAAAATAATCGTTTCTTTCTCTTTGGTAATTAAAATAACTCCATCACCAAGAGGAACTAAAGTAGAAGTTAAATCAGGGTGCGCCATGACTACATCTAAAAATTGGTTTAATTTACGATGAATCGCTCGATTTTTTTTCGGTACTTCCTCAGCAGGGTCTAAAATTGTCCCAGCTTGAAATACATCATCCACCATCAAAACGCCGCCAACTGGTAGCAACCGTAAACATTCAGGTAAAAATTCAATGTATTTTGATTTGGCACTATCCATAAAAATAAAGTCATAAGGTCCTTCCAACGTTGGTAGAATCTCAGCTGCTTGTCCTTCTAAAAGAGTGACCTTTTCTTCTAAGTCTAGGCGTTGGTAGGTTTTCTTCGCTTTTTTTATCATTACGTCAAAACGATCAATCGTGGTCACGTGACCATCTTCACCAACAAATTGGGCCATCAAGCTTGAAGAAAAACCAATTGCTGCCCCGATTTCTAAAATATTTTTAGGCTTTAGTTGTCCTAGCAAAAATTGTAGAAAAACTACTGTTTCGTGCGGAATAATCGGCACCCCTGCTTCATTGGCTTCCGCCTCCACTGCACCTAATTCTCCGGGAAGTTTCTTTTGTTTTGTACGCATATACTCAACCAATTCTGGTTTAACGACTGGTCGATGCATCATTTCGTTTCTCATCACTTTCGCTCCTTTTCGTCCCTTTATTATACGAAGTCCTTGTTCCTCTGTAAAGGATTGAAATAGGATTCTTAGTATTTGTTTGAAAATAACATGCACATTCTTAACTTCCTAGCTAAGTGCGGATTACTTCTTGTAAGCACATTTTTTCTTTGTTTCTGCTATTTTTTATTAAGTTTTATTCAGAAAACGTCAAAAAGTAGCCCTCAAGAACATACCTATTGATTTTTTCTCGTTATTTCTTATAAAAATACTTCTACATATGTTAATATTTTCCCTTAAATCACTATTAATTCTTGCTATTTCAAGCCCCAAAACAAGCCTATAACCTTGCCAAAATAAGAAACGTCAAATTTTACTACTTTGTCTGTAAAAATTTGATATCACAAAAGAAAGGAAATCTTGTATACTCTTTACAGATAGTGATTTATAGTGAAGCACATAACCAAATTCCCGGACTTGACTTGGTTCAAGTACATATGCAGGCGAGCTATTTGATAGCTCCCTGATAAAAATCGTTTCGACGATTTTGCACATAGCACTACCTTTCTAAAAGCTAAAAATTATTTTTAGCTAGAAAAAAGACAACCGTTTGAAACGGCTGTCTTTTTTTTTTAATAAATTAACCCAAGCAAATCTTCTTTTTCGATATTGCCAAAGTATTTTTTAACGTCAATTTGATCAATGGCTTCTTCTAAAGAAGCTTTATCATATTTCACGCCGGTTAAAATATCTTCAACATCTTTAATTTCACCAAGCCCAAAGAAGTCCCCAAAGATTTTAATTTCTTGAATGGCACCATCCGCCACATTCATTTTCATTTCAATTGAACCAATTGGGAAACGATGACGACGTTCTAAGTTAAATGCAGGTGATTTTCCATAATTCCAATCCCAATTGCGATAGTATTGCTCTGAAATTTTGTTAATAGCCGCCCAGTCTTGATCAGTTAATTCATACGTTTTAACTTGGTCGATCGAATCTACGCCGAAAATTTTCAAAAGAATTTCTTGGCGGAATTCTTCCGTTGTCATCTCTTGTTTATCTTCAGATAAAAATGGTTTAATGTTTGTTACCCGTGAACGAACAGACTTGATACCTTTAGATTCGATTTTATCTTTCCGTACTTTCAATGTATTTACAACTTCATCAATATCACTATCAAACATTAAGGTTCCATGTGCAAACATGCGGCCGTTGGTAGCGTACATCGCATTTCCTGAAAACTTCATATCATTAATCACTAGGTCATTGCGCCCTTTTAATTCGGCACCTTCAACGCCTAAGTCGTGCAATGCTTGAATAATTGGTTGGGTAACTTTCGCAAAATCACGGAAAGAGTTGCCGTCATCTGGCATAATAAAACTAAAATTCAAATTACCATGATCATGATAAACGGCGCCGCCGCCACTTAAGCGACGAACAACATGAATGCCGTGCTCATCTACATATTCTTTGTTAATTTCTTCAATTGTATTTTGGTTACGGCCAATAATGATTGACGGCTCGTTAATGTAAAATAAAAGAATGGGCTCATCTAAAGGCATTTCTGTTAACAAATATGTTTCAATTGCTAAGTTCACTCGTGGGTCATTATTTTCATTCGGTACAAAAATCACAATCGGTTCTCTCCCTTGGTATAGTTACTTTTTTAAATCTCAACTGTTAAATCTGGTTGGGCTAATGTCACTGGAATTTCCGTTCCAGCATAGTTTTGCGCTTCTTCCCGTAGTTGTTCCAATGACCCATGCTGTGGTAAATGGGTCAACATCAATTGTTTGACTTGTGCTGCTTTGGCAATTTCACCCGCTTCTCTTGACGTAAAATGTGCATGATGTCGTTCATTACCTTCAAATAAGTACGTATCCGCTAAGAATAAATCGGCGTCTTTTGCAAAGTCTTCAAAACTTGCTAAGTAACCAGAGTCTCCTGTAAAGACAAAGACTTTGCCAGTCGCTTTTTCAACAATCCGCATCGCGTAACAAGTGACAGGATGAATCGTTTCCATGAAAGTAATTAAAAATGGTCCTACTGCCAACTCTTCTGCTTCAAAATACTCTTTCCCTTCGGAAACGTTAGGAAGCGTTAGTTCTTTGAAATGCATTTGATCTTGTGTATGGCCATATATTGGCAAAATAGGCGTCGGTTCCAGCGTTGGATAAAGCTGACGATAATATTGTAAAACACCTAAATCTGCGATATGGTCATGATGGTAATGCGACAGAATGACAGCATCTAATTTCAATGGATCTAGATAGTTTTCTAAACGCACTAATGTCGTACTGCCTGCATCAATAAGCAAATGAAAGCCTTCAGATTCTAACAAATAGGAACTCGTTCCTTCTCCTTTGTATGGATAAGCACCTAAACAGCCTAAGACAGTCAATTTCATGTGTGGACAACCTCCTTCAATACGATACTTCCATGTTACCATAAAATAACGGAAAAACGAGGTTAAAACGCTTAAATTTTCACAAAAAGACCAAAGAAAAAACCTGAATCCTTTGTCGAGATAACAAAGGATTCAAGCTTCTATTTTATTCTTCGGCTAAACCTTTTTCTTCTAAGGCAGTTTGATAAAAACTAGCTAACGCTACATAGTTATAAGGAATCACCCATAGTAGACCGATACCAATAGCTAAAAAGCCCACAATATACCAACCAATAAAAGAAAATTGTAAACATAAATATTGCCAAAAACGATTTTTCATTAAATATAACGCCTGTTTCAATGCCATCATAATTGGCAGTTCTGGATTATCAAAACGTAGCCACACAGCAAATTGAAAAACGCCACTCACAAATAAACCAATTAAAAAGATCAAGATAGTGGCAACGCCAAATGCTAGGAAAAAGGAAAAATCATTTAAGAAAAAGGCTTGGATTTCCTCTGGTGTAACTGTATTAAACATCAATT
This sequence comes from Enterococcus sp. AZ050, assembly GCF_051715085.1. Lineage (NCBI taxonomy): Bacteria > Bacillati > Bacillota > Bacilli > Lactobacillales > Enterococcaceae > Enterococcus > Enterococcus sp. AZ050. The sequence goes on from NZ_JBIOTC010000001.1 coordinate 1,284,098, forward strand.
TGAAATACAAGGTTGTCCCTGCCCCAAATAAAATTGGTAACAAAAATAACAAACCAATTACACGTTCAAGTACTTTTTGAAGTAGGTTGACCACAAATAGCGGACCATAATATTTTCCTTGAAAAACACTCATTAAAATATTGACCCGCACCTTTTCACCACGCAACACCTTCAAGGCTGCGTAATATAGCGCATAACTTAACGCGAATAAAACAAAAATTTGCAGTAATACTGCGGCAAAACTACTTTGAAAAACTTGATTTTCACCAGAAAATAAATTTTGCACAATCGATGTTAAGAAGCTCTGTAAAACCACTCCTAAGAAAGTTAACCAAGCCATGATCCCCCATTGCCCATCAAGAGCTCTGCGAGCATTGGCACGATGTTGCGAATTTGTTACTAAACTTTTCATTCATTCCATCCTTTCTGAAACTAATAACTAGTCAATTTAGCGACTGTTTCTTTATCTAGACGTTTCACCACTTCTGTGACTAATTTGACTGTGTTGAAATAATCATCTTCATGAATAACTGAGGTATGTGAATGCAGATATCTAACAGGCACCGTGATGGCTAATGATGGAATCCCGTTGCGCGTTAAATGCATGCGGCCAGCATCCGTACCTCCCCCTGTAATCACTGTATATTGGAAGGGAATGTTATTTTCTTCCGCCACTTGAATAACAAAATCACGTAATTTTTTATGCGGAATCATTGATGCATCATAAATCAAAATTTGTGGCCCTTCACCTAAAATAGAGTCGGCTTCTTTAGGTGTCATTCCTGGTGTGTCACCAGCTGTTCCTGTGTCTAAAGCAAACGCTATGTCTGGATTCACAAGATGTGTACTTGTTTGCGCACCGCGTAGCCCGACTTCTTCTTGCACATCACTGCCTGCAAATAAAATATTGGGGTGCCCTTCTGTCGCTAAATTTTCTAAAACTTTTAATGAAACGGCCGTACCAATTCGGTTATCCCACGCTTTTGCCAATAAAAATTTTGTATCATTCATGCGACGATAGTCAATATATGGTGTCACCATATCCCCTGGATGAATCCCCCATTCTGCAACTTGTTGATCGCTACTTGCACCAATATCAATAAACATATCTGCAATCTCATAGGGTTTGTTACGAACTTCCGCTGTTAACACATGCGGTGGTTTAGACCCAATGACACCATGGTAAACCTTACCAGTCGTGGTTTTAATCTGAACTTGTTGGGCCAACATCACTTGCCCCCACCAACCGCCAACGGTTTGAAATTTTAAAAAGCCTTTTTCTGTGATTTGGGTAACCATGAAACCGACTTCATCCATATGCCCAGAAATGTAGACTTTTGGTCCTTCTTTATCACCAACATTTTTTGCAATAATACTGCCAAGGCCATCATATAAAAATTTATCCGCATACGGTGCTGCATACTTTTTAAATAACGAACGTACTTCGTCTTCATTCCCAGCAATCCCTTTAGCACTTGTTAAATCAATTAACATTTTTTCTTCTTTTGCATCCATAAAAATAACTCCCCTCAAAAACCAATTTTATCCATTATACCACGAACTAAAAAAATACTTACAAAAAATAAATTGAGCAACGTTCTCCACTAAAAATAAACGAAAAAACAGCCTGCACGCTCGTTATTCAACGGCAGGTACAGGCTATTTTCATTGTTACGAAGCGTTTCTAGTCCGCTTCAGATAATTGGTACTTGATCCATCTTGCCTTCTTAAAATTGAGGTAAGACCAATGGATTTTGTTGTTGCCAATCTGTCTGATAAAAACGATCATCAATTTGATACGCTAACTTTTTAGGCGCAGGTTGTTTCATAAATTCATCTACTTGACGATCAACAGCGAGCCAACCACGCCAACCTAAATGAATCGTGTCCGCCATAAAGTAGCGTTCATTACTACATGTTGAGAAGTCAGCAATGTTAGTAAAGCCTTGCTCTTGAAGTTGATATTTCAGCTTGCGTGCTACTTGTTGCAACATATCTTGTGACAAGCCCGTATAGTCCGACCAACGTTTGTTAACAGGTGGGATTACAAATAAAACATCGACATTTTTTTCTGCTAACTGTTCTAACGCAGCTTGGAAATCACCATATTCTGGAGAAAAACGGTAATCCCATTTCTTTTGTGAATGAGCTAATTTCGGTAAAACTGGTTTAATCCGTTGGCGATAAAAACCGTTACTAATTTCAAATTTATTATTATTAATGGCTTTTGCCGCAATTTTTCCAGCTAGCTGATCTAATTCATTAAAATTATACGTAGAAGGTAATTGTTTCATATCTTTTTCAACAATTGGTTCTCTGCTAACCATGCCAATTTGGCTAAACAATTCATCTTCACGATTCAAGAAACGGAGATTCATTATAAAATAATCTCGTTGAGAGCGTTGGGGAAGTTGCCCTGCCTGCAGATTTGCCAAAGTTTCCATTAAGACTTTGTCTTTTTGAACAACTGGAAATTTGGTCAAACGTTGTGCTAGATATTGGTCACCGCTGGTTAATTCGGTTAAATTAGCTAACCATTGATAGGTTTGTAATTGTGAATAGTGTGCACCAAAACTATCATTAGGTACACCCTTTTTGACAAACCATTGCGGAGATAAAATAAAGACCGCTTTCTTATTGGCAATCGCATCGCCCATCGAATGAATGACCATTGCTTGGGTTAATGACTGTGTGCCCGCTTCTCCTAGTAAAAACGGTCGGTAGTTCCGTTGATACTTTTCAGAGAGCACACTAGGGTGGAAAGCACTAAATCGACTTAATTCAGAAGAGCCAAAAAAAGGAACATATTTACCAGAAGCCACTGCTTTGTTTTTAATCACATTGCCTTTTAAAACGTTCGGTGCCATTGACGTTGATGCTTCCTTCAACGTTTTTTCGGAAGTTAAATTGATTCTGAACGGTGCAAAAAAGAACACTGCAACCAAGACCGCTGAACAAAGCACTGGACCTAAGATTCTGATTAGTCGTTTTTTTCTAGACATTATTGTAAAGCTTCCACTTGTTGAATGATTTGTTTTGGTGTTCCCCATACTTCACGGTCAAAGTCTGATACAGGAACTTGGATTCCTAATTGTCCTTCAATTTCTACTAATAATTGAACCGTTGCTAAAGAGTCCAATAATCCTTCTTCAAATAATTGAATGTCTTGATTGTTCACAACTTCGTCTGTTCCTGTAATATCTTCTAAAATGTTTAATACTGTTTCTTGAATGTTCATTGTAAATTGCCCCTTTATATTTTTATTTTTGTTTATTTAAACCATAGTTTGTCTAAAAATCCTGAGAAAATCAGGAAGCTAACACAAACCGCTTGGAAAGTTAAAAAGACTGCAAATGCATGTGTAAATTTGTTTGATGGTATCTTGTCTTTATGTTTTTTCTTAAAACGTAGCCAAGCATCTGTTACACAAATTAGTGTTGCATGGTAGAGCCCATAAGCGATGTAGAACCACGTTAATCCATGCCAAATGCCCATGATTAAGAACAACGCAAAGTAACCAATATTAGAAGTCACAATCCGACTTTTAAAGACTTTCTTTTTCATTAAGAAAAACATTAAGCGCATGTAAATGTAATCACGGAACCAAAAAGATAAGGTCATGTGCCAACGATTCCAGAATTCTTTAATATTCCAACTTAGGAACGGTTTGTTAAAGTTCATTGGTGTATCATAGCCCATTAAATAACTTGTGCCAACGGCCAGTAAACTATAGCCTGCGAAATCAAAGAATAGATACAAACTGTAATTATACATATAGCCGACTGTCCACCAAGATAAACCACCTTGTGCCAAGGCCATTTTTTCCACATGTGGTAAAAAGACACCACCAAGATAATGACTGATAATAAACTTATATAAAAATCCTAGAAATAAATAAAAAATTCCTTTTTCTAAAAAGTCTAAATATTTCTCCGCACTCGGCGGGTTTTTCAAATCTTTTTCAAAGCGCCGATAACGATCGATGGGTCCTGAAGAAATAGTCGGGAAAAACAAGAGAAACTGAATGTAACGAAACGGATGATATTCTTTCATTACGCCATCCCGTAAATCCATGACCACTTGGACCGCTTTAAAGGTTAAATAAGAAATCCCTAAAAAGCCAAGTAAGGTTGTTTTGCCTGTCATGAAGGGAGAAACTTTCACCCAAACAAGCGGTAATATAGCTAAAAAGACAGCCAGATAAAAGACCCAACCTGCATTTTTATTTTTTCGATAAGCCGCATAGCCCCACGTTAGTAACGTTTGATAAATAACATATACAATCAGAGCGACTCCTTGTTGCCAAAATTCGCCACCAAAACTGATATATAGAAAGACCAGTGTCACGAGTGTTTGGTACCAAGGCCAACGTGTCCCTTTAATGGCTAAAGTTAAAATCATCGGCAACAAGGCCGCAATTAGCAGAACAAAGTAATACGGTGCATTATAGGGAATCATATGAGGAAAATTCATCATGTGGCATTCACCTCATTCATCAACCCTTTCCGATCAATTTTGCCATTACTTGTCAAAGGTAATTGTTCAACATATACAAATTTTTGCGGAATCATATAGTCCATTGTCAACGTGGCTAATTCTTGTTTAATTGCCTTAGTTAATTGAAAATCACTTGAAAATTCATGTGCTTGCGGAACGACATAGGCAATTAATTGTTGGACTTTATTTCCTTGATATTTCGGCACAACGACTGCTTGTTTCACGTAGGAAACATTCGTTAAGTGATGATCCACTTCTTCTAACTCAATGCGGTAGCCATGCAATTTAATTTGAAAATCTAAGCGTCCCTCATACTGCAATAGGTTATCGACTAACTTTCCAGCATCGCCTGTGCGATAAGCTGGTACGCCATCTAATTGGAAAAAAGCTTCAGCTGTTTTCGCAGGATTATTTAGATAGCCTTTGGAAACACTTGGTCCAGCAATGACGATTTCACCAATTTCACCTGCAGGTAATTTTGACATGCCTTCCATAATATAAATTTGCGTATCCTCTTTCACATACCCGATTGGTAAACGTTGGACACTTTTTAAAACTTCTTGAGTGATTTCAATGGCACTAATCGCTACAGTCGCTTCTGTCGGCCCATACGTATTATAAATATGCGCAGTTGGGAAACGAGCGGCTAATTTTTCAGCCGTTGGTTTTGGTAATTCTTCTCCACAGAATAAAAACGTGCGCAGTGCTGGTAAATGTTCACCATCAAAGCTTGGTTCCATTAGACACAATTCAATAAAGGACGGTGTTGAAACCCAGACGTCGATTGTTAATTGTGGCAAACGCGTAAATAATTGTTTAAAATCGTTAATGATTTCATTGGGTAACGGAGTTAATGAGCCACCTAACGCCAATGCGGGATAAATAGACATCACCGATAAATCAAACGAATAAGGTGCCTGTGCTAAAAAGCGGGCCCCTTCTTCTAAACCAAAATCTTGCAACAACCAATTCGTAAAGCTAACTAAATTATCATGGCTGATTTGCACACCCTTTGGTACGCCAGTTGTCCCTGAAGTGAAAATGATATAGTAATTACTTGCTCCTGTGACAGGCGTCAACGCAGGCGCATATCGGGGTGCATGCATCATCATTTCTGTTAATTCTTCCGCCGTAATTACTGGCACTTCGGTGGCTAATTCAGGCCATTCATGCACAGCAATCACTGCGGTTGGTTTGGCTACGTTTAGAATTAGTTCAATGCGTTCTTTTGGTGTATGTGCATCAATGGGGATATAGCTAAAACCAGCTTTCGATGCGCCTAGAAAACTCACAATCATTTCAAAATCTAATTCTCCGTATACGACAATCGCTGACTTGTCCGTTTTCAGCTCAGCTAAATAAGCGGCTAGATTGTCTGACTTTTCTTTTAACTCTCCATACGTAGAGACTTTTTCTTCGGTTAAATAAACAGGACGTTGGGGTTCTTTACGTGCCCATTCATCAATCGTTTGAATCATATTAATTACTTTTTCCATATATAGCCGCCTCCTTAAAACTCGTTATAAATGAAGGTTCCTCCATTGATATTCTTGTAATGATAAAGATAAATTAATGCAATGACAATGAAAGAATAAAATAACGTTTTACCGATGAATTTAAGACTTTCGTTATTGAGAATTTTCTGAAAAGTTGTTTTCATTATCATTCACCTCCTAAGGTTAATCGCTATCCATTATTTTATGCTATATTTCAGCAAAGTCCATTGAAATTTCTTACAATTTAATAAAAAAACTAACAATTTCGTCACTTCTTAAATTTTCATGATTTTCATAAAGGGAACTCTCATAATTTTTTCGCATAAAGAAACTGTAAAAACCGCTTCACAACGGCTTTTACAGTTTTTTAAAAATGGATGTGTCGAATCATCCGCGCATAAATGGCAGACGTTAAAATATAAAAAATTAGATAAACAATTATTAAGATTCCACAAGAAAGATATACTAACAAATATCCTGGACTCTTAATAAATTGGCTTAACAAATAAATGGCAAAGGTGGTATGCAAAATCCCAATGACCATCGGCGGAAAGAAAATCAAACTATTCTGTCGATAAATTTGCTTAGTTATCGCTTTACTAGAAACACCCATCCGTTTTAAAGTCACGTAATCTTGACGCTCACTTACAGCTGAAAACAGTTGTCGTAACATCAAAATACTGCCCGTAATAAACAACGCTAAAATTGCCACAAACATGGAGACATATAAAGTCAAGCCGTTAATTTTTCGTTCATAGCGTAAAGAGGCGTAGCGATCATTCATATTTAGCCGCCAAGTTTCTGTGACATCATCTTGCGTATTCTTTACCTCTTCGTTAGGCATTTGTTTGGCAAAACCACTCAACTGCTGGTTATTTTTTTCATACTTATACAAAATTGGCGCTTGCCATTCTGTGGCAATCTGTTTATTTACGGCTTCATAAAGTTTTTCACGGCTTTTCGTGTCAACATTTACGGCGTTAATCTGATACTGAATGGAATTTTTTGTCACTTTCTGATAAAGGGCATCGGAAACGACAATCGTTGGTAAGGAATATTGCAATAAAAAATTGCCTAGATAGTTAGGCAGCACTTGTTGCAGTTGTGCCTTCTCTCCTTCAACAAATTGCAGTTTCGATTCATAACGAGACATACCACTTAAAATATTGGTAAAGCTATCCATATAGATAACACTTTGGTCATTTTTTAAATGTAAATCGTTTAAATAAGGATTAATTTTTTGATAGTTGCGGTAGTTGGAGAAGGATAAAACATTAACTGCTTCAATCGTTTCTTGTTCCTCTTGCGCTTGACCAATTCGCAAACTGCGTTCAATTCCAGTAATTTTATAAGAAAGTATCACTTCATTTTTTATTTTGGTGTCCTTCGCTTCATCGAGAACTTTCTTCAATTTAGGATAGCTTTCCTGTGAAACTAAAAAGTCCACGGGACCATCACTGTTGACCGTGTGCATACTAATCGTATACACAAAAACCATCACGCCGATCCCACTCAAGGCTGTCGCAATTAATAAGGTCAAACCAGTGAGTGTTTTGCTACTTTTAAATAAGTAGCGTTTGGCATTGCCTAAAGTAATCATTCGTAAATCTTGGTAATACCATTTTTTTCTATGATTAAATAAGCGAATGATAAAATACATGGTATAACGGAAAAATAAATACGTTCCCACCACACATAGACCCAAAATGATAAAAGGCGTCAACGTAATAATCATTGGAATCGAGATATCCAATGATTCATTTAATTGTTTATACACAATACCTGTCGCTAAATTCCGAAAATCAAACGCAATAAAATAACCAGCCAGTAAACAAATAGGACCTAAAATACCTAGAAACTGCCGCCGTTTCGTTAAACGACTATAATTAATTTGACCAATTTTTTCTTGGTGCATAAGCTGCGACAATGGATAACGATAAATCATCCAAATACTTCTTAAGCAGACAATCAAAATCATAAATGCAAAAGCTACACCGGTTTCAATAACGGAACGCCAAGAAATATAGAAGAAACTGGGCACTTCTAAAAACATAACTTTGGCTAAAATCATTGAAAACAACTTGGTAAAAATCACTCCTAGAATAATCCCATTAATTAGTGAAACAAAGCCTAAAACTAAATTTTCCACTAAAAAAATTAGTGAAACTTGGCTCTTTCTCAAGCCAATTAATCGATACAATCCAATTTCTTGGCTACGTTTTCCTATAAAAAAACGATTTGCTGCCAACATAAAGCCCAAAATAATAATCGTGACTAAGGTACTACCAAGTCCTAAAGATCGCTTAATTTCGATATCACGGCCTGCACCTGCGACAAGAGGCTGGTTGTATGCAATCGCACGAAAACAATAATAAACGACCGCTGCAAAAGTCATACTAATGTAATAAACCAGATAATTAGGTACATGAGCTTTTAAATTTTTTAATGATAGTTTAAAAATCATTTGCGCGCCCGCCTCCACCAATCGTTGCTTGCATATCTATCACACGATTAAAAAATTCCTTACGTGATCCTTGACGAACAACTTCTGAGAAAATCGCACCGTCTTTAATGAATAAGATGCGATTGCAAAAACTGGCCGTGTACGGGTCATGTGTCACCATCAAAATTGTGGCATCATCATGTAGATTAATTTCAGCTAAATATTTCAACAATTCTGTTGCTGATTTTGAATCCAGCGAGCCAGTTGGTTCATCTGCAAAAATAATTTTAGGGTTCGTAATCAAAGCACGAGCAGCTGCTACCCGTTGTTTTTGTCCCACAGATATCTCTGGTGGATAAGCAGATAAAAGCTCCTGAATCCCCAAAATCGAAGTCACATGTAACAAACGTTTATCCATTTCTTCTAATGAAACTTTTTCTACAGCTAAAGGCAACAGAATATTGTCCTTCACATTTAACGTATCAATTAGGTTAAACGATTGAAAAATAAACCCCATTTCGTTTCTCCGAAAATCACTTAATTGATTATCTCGCATTTTTAAAATATCTTGTCCGGCGATGCGCACGATTCCTGCGGTTGGCAAAATAATCGAGGATAAGACATTCAACAGTGTTGATTTCCCAGCACCGCTGGGACCCATAATCCCCACAAATTCGCCTTCATCAACGGTAAACGAAATATTATCTAATACTTCTGTTTTATTATTTAAACGACCATATGTCTTGCTGACATGGTTTACTTCTACAATTTTTTTCATTTTTCTCGCTCCAACGTTTTGTTATTACTCTTATTTTACCAAGAAAAAATCTGAATGAACATCGTTTTATCTTACAATATCGTTCGGTAGTCAAAGAATAATTGGCATTTCGTGAATAAATCCGCAAACAATTATTATTTAATAATTGTTATTTTTTAGTGTTGCTTTTAGCAATTTGGCAAAAAACTCTTTGCTGTTTTTTAATTTGGACAAAGAATTTTTTTCACGCAAAAAAATTTGCTCAATCCTTTTCTTCATTTGTTTTCATATTTTTTCAAAACAACACAAGCACAATATATAGTGTTTGTCTAGTGATATTTTACTAAAAATACGCAATATATCGATTGAATTTAGCCGACCTTTGTATTAGGATAGTTACTAACGAGATATAAGGAGCTGGATAAAATGATGAAGATTACTGATGAAAAAGCCGAGGATGTTAATCTCTCAACAATTAAAGTCGTCAAACGAGATGGTCGTTTAGTGACTTTCGATGATCAAAAAATATACGACGCTTTGATCAAAGCTGAACAAAAAATACATGACCAAGTCACTCCTTTGACACATCAAAAAGTCCAATCGATTGTTGCCGATGTCAATCGAGAAATTGCCGAACGTTTTACCAATAACGTAAAAATTTATGAAATTCAAAATATTGTGGAACATACTCTGCTATCCAACAACGAATATGCCTTAGCCGAAGAATACATTCATTACAGAACCCAACGTGATTTTGAGCGTAGTAAAGCGACTGATATTAATGTATCTATCGGCAAATTAATTAATAAAGATCAGACTGTCGTGAACGAAAATGCCAACAAAGACAGTGACGTTTTTAATACGCAACGTGATCTAACCGCTGGGATTGTTGGAAAATCAATTGGTTTAAAGATGTTGCCTTCACACGTGGCTAATGCCCATCAAAAAGGCGACATTCATTACCACGATTTAGATTATCATCCATATACTCCCATGACAAACTGCTGTTTAATTGATTTTAAAGGCATGCTAAACAATGGCTTTAAAATTGGGAACGCTGATGTCGAATCACCAAAATCAATTCAAACGGCCACTGCACAAATTTCTCAAATTATTGCCAATGTAGCTTCCAGTCAATATGGTGGATGCTCTGCCGATCGGATTGATGAATTATTAGCGCCTTTTGCAGAACGTAATTATGAAAAACATTTAGCAGATGCGCAAGAATGGATTGAAGGAGAAGAACGCCAAAAAGCATTCGCTCAGAAGAAAACGAAAAAAGATATTTTTGATGCCATGCAAAGTCTTGAGTATGAAATTAATACTTTATTTACTTCCAATGGACAAACCCCTTTTACTTCTCTGGGATTTGGTTTAGGTACCAACTGGTTTGAGCGAGAAATTCAACGGGCGATTTTACAAATCCGAATTAATGGTTTAGGGATTGAAAAACGAACAGCTATTTTCCCAAAACTGATTTTCACAATTAAACGCGGCGTCAATGCGCAACCTACTGATCCAAACTACGATATTAAACAACTGGCACTGGAATGCGCAACGAAACGCATGTATCCTGATGTTTTAAACTATGATAAAATCGTTGAACTAACAGGTAGTTTTAAGGTACCAATGGGCTGTCGTTCCTTTTTACAAGGCTGGAAAGACGAACAAGGTGAAGAAGTAAATGTTGGCCGAATGAATTTAGGCGTTGTGACCTTGAACTTACCAAGAATCGCTTTAGAAGCGCAAGGAAGCCAAGAAAAGTTCTGGCAAATTTTAAATGAACGTTTAGCGATCGTTAAAGATGCTTTGGTTTATCGGGTTGAACGTGTTAAAGAAGCTAAACCAGCGAATGCACCGATTTTATACATGTATGGTGCATTTGGAAAACGTTTAGCTACACAGGATGCCGTAGATGAACTGTTTAAAAACAAACGTGCCACGGTTTCGCTTGGCTATATTGGCTTGTATGAAGTGGCTTCTGCCTTTTACGGCGGTGCTTGGGAGGACAATCAAGAGGCCAAAAACTTTACACTGGATATTTTAAAAGAACTGAAAAAAAATGCCGACAACTGGGGCAACGAATACGGCTATCATTTTAGTGTCTACTCTACACCGAGCGAAAGCTTGACTGACCGTTTTTGCCGTTTAGATACTGAAAAATTTGGCATCGTCGAAAATATTACAGATAAAGAATATTACACAAATAGTTTCCATTATGATGTACGCAAAAATCCAACGCCTTTTGAAAAACTTGATTTTGAAAAGGATTATCCAAAATACTGTTCTGGTGGTTTTATCCACTACTGTGAATACCCCATGTTACAGCAAAATCCCAAAGCACTTGAAGCTGTCTGGGATTACGCTTATGACAAAGTTGGCTATTTAGGAACCAATACGCCAATTGATCATTGTTATGCCTGTGGTTTTGAAGGGGACTTCCATCCAACTGAACGTGGCTTTGAATGTCCAGAATGTGGCAATCATGATCCTAAGACTTGTGATGTCGTTAAACGGACTTGTGGTTATTTAGGTAACCCACAAGCTCGCCCAATGGTACACGGTCGGCACAAAGAAATTTCCTCTCGTGTGAAACATTTAAAAAATTAAACTCGATTATTCTATAGAAAGAAGTTTTGCTGATGCGTAATCCGAAACCACAAGAATGGAAAACCGAAGACTACAGCCAAAAAAAGATTGCCGATTACAAAGCGTTCAACTTTGTTGATGGCGAAGGTGTACGCAATAGTTTATACGTGAGTGGCTGTCTCTTTGCTTGTGAAGGTTGTTTTAACAAAGCTGTCCAAAATTTCAATTACGGTACGCCGTTTACAGAATCTTTAATGAATCAAATTATTGAAGATTTGTCCCATGACTATGTCCAAGGTTTGACTCTTTTGGGTGGTGAACCTTTTCTGAATACAGATGTTTGTCTTAGTGTAGTCAAACGTGTGCGGGAAACATTTGGCTCAGCCAAAGATATCTGGTCTTGGTCTGGGTATACCTTTGAAGAACTACTTTTAGAAACGCCTGATAAGCTTGAACTACTCCATTCAATTGACATTTTAGTTGATGGGCGCTTTGAACTGGCAAAACGTAATTTAAATTTACAATTTCGTGGCAGTAGTAATCAACGGATTATTGATGTACCCAAATCACTTGCTGCTGGCAAAGCTGTTATTTGGGAAAAATGTCATGACGCCGAAACGTCTTATGAACAAATCAAAAAATCAATTTAAAAAAGTTAGCCCTTTAGCCATCTCTTGAGGATGTGTCTAAAGGGCTAACTTTTTTCCCATAAAGGTAAAACAATGTTTTCATACGCTAGTGGATCTAAATTCGTTAAAGTAATGCCTAATAAACGGATTCCTTGTTCTAAACCTAAAATATCTTCCCAAATTAAATTCGCTTGATAGAAAAGTTCTTCTTTTTTAGAAATATATTCAGGTAATGTCACACGTTTCGTAATCGTCGTATAGTCAGTATAACGAACTTTCAGGACTACTGTTTTGCCATGTTTTTGCACTCGTTGCAATGCACGCTCAACACCTGCTGCTAATTGTCTCAATTGAGCCGTAACCTGCTCTTCCGTCGTTAAAGGGGTGCCGTAAGTATGTTCCTTGCCTACCGACTTACGATCTCTAGTCACTTGAACTGGCGCATCATGGATACCGCGGACTTTACGATACAATGAATAACCCATTTTACCGAATAACCGAATCAACGTCATCTCATCTTGCTTGTATAAATCTGCTCCAGTAAAAATCCCTAGTTCATGCATTTTGGGCACTGTTTTTTTGCCGATTCCGTGGAAATCTTCAATCGGTAATGCTTTCAAAAAATCTTCGGCCTCTTCTGGTAAGACAACCGTCAGGCCCTTTGGTTTCTGAAAATCTGATGCTAACTTGGCTAAAAACTTATTGTAACTAACACCTGCCGAGCAAGTTAACTGCAATTCATGCCAAATATCATATTGGATCATTTTCGCAATTTTAATAGCCGACTTACTGTTGACCTTATTTTCAGTTACATCTAAATACGCTTCGTCAATAGATACTGGTTCAATCACATCTGTATAGCGGCGAAAAATTTCACGGATTTCTTGAGAAATTTCACTATATTTCTGATAATTACCTGGCTTAAAAATGGCACTTGGACATAGTTCATACGCCTTTTGAGCACTCATAGCCGAGTGAATACCGTACTGTCGAGCAATATAATTCGCTGTGGTCACCACTCCTTTGCCCCCAGTATCACTTGGATGGCGCGCAATAACTAACGGATGTCCTACTAACTCTGGATGATCTCGTTCTTCAACTGAAGCAAAAAACGCGTCCATATCTATATGTATAATTTTTCTCGACGTATCTTTTTTTAAGGGAAAACGTAATTCGCTCATCATTTTGATTCGCCTCCTCCCTCCATTATATACGAACGTCCGTTCTTTTTCAAATTGAAACTTCTTTATTTCAACCAGAAAAAGCTGAAAATCCGTGAAGTTATAAACACAGATTTCCAGCTTTTTAATTAAACAACCAATTGTTTTTGTTGATTATAGTAGCCTTTATAGGCAAGATAAGTTGCAATCACTGAACCAATACTTGTTGCTGATAGCAACATAAAAGTCACCATAATCTGATATTTTATCGCATGGACCGGATCAACGCCCGCAAAAATCAAGCCTGACATCATCCCAGGCAAACTAACAATTCCGACAGTTTTGGCAGAATCAATCGTCGGCGCCATCCCGGTTTTCACACTTTGTTGGATGATTGGTAAAGAGGCGAGTTTGATAGTTGCACCTAATGCTAGTTTCTCCATTACCGCTTGCCGTTGGTTTTGAAAAAGAGTATCTAAATTGCGATAGCATAAACCAATTGCCACCATCGAATTGCTGGCAATCATCCCACTGATAGGAATGATTTGAGAAGGAATAAATTTAATAGAACCAGAAAAAATCAAAATACCAATGGTAATTCCTGTACTACAACCAATTGCAATGAAAGAAATCAAAAAGCCCTTTTGTAATTGCTGGCTGCGTTTTTTTGCATTAAAGGCTGCGTTGGAAACAATCACCAAAACCATGATGAGCGTTAAAATCAGGTTATTGACTTGAAAAACATATTTTAATAAATAGCCGACTGCGACTAATTGAATGACTGCTCGAATCACACTAATAATAATATCTTTGGTAAAACCTAATTTTTCTTTAGTACTAATAATTAATGCGACCACCACTAGCATGGCTGAAAAAAATAAGGATAAATTATTAACTGCTAAATCCATCTGTCGGCGCCACCTTTCCTGCTACAATACGAATCACTTGCTGTGCTTGCTGAATTTCTTCGGTATCATGCGTGACACGAACCAGCGTGACTCCTTGCTCTTTGTTTAATTGGTTTAACAATTGATTGACAATCTGTTTGCTTTCTTCATCTAATCCCGTTGTAACTTCGTCTAATAATAAAACATCTGGTACAAAAATAATGTTTCGTAGCAAAGCAACCCGTTGTCGCTCACCACCAGAGAGTTCAGCTATTTTCTTTTCAAGATAAGCAGCGGGCAATTTCACTTGTTGGAGCAATGCCACGACTTTTTCCTGATTAAACGCTTCTTGTCTGACGGTAAATGGAAATAATAAATTATCATACACGGTTTCACCAAATAAAGTTGGCTGCTGAAAACAATAAGAAACCTTTTGGCGGTATGTTTCGATTGGCATTGTAGTAATTGGCGCTTCTTGATAAAAAATTTCGCCTTCTGTAGGACTTAATAATGAAGATAAAATTTTTAAAAATGTACTTTTCCCGCTACCTGAAGGACCAACAATTGTTGTATTGCTGCCTGTTTCAAATGACAAATCAATATCAGAAAGAATGCTACGACCATTTACTTGATAAGACACGCCTTCTGCTCGCAATAAATTACTCATGTTTCTCTCCTTTTTTAAATGGAATGATATTCTTTATATACTTCTTGTTTTTTTACATTTCTCAATTTGGCCACTTCTTTGATTGCCTCTTTGGAACTCCGTCCCTCTTCCTCCATTAAAACTTGCACATGTTCCTTGAGGGAAATAGCTGGCATTGCTGCTATTGTCTCTTTCTCACCAGTAAATCCGCTAACTAATAAACAACACTCGCCTTTTAGCGTATTTTCTGCTAAATATTCTGTTAGTTCACCTAAGGTACCACGCAAATACTCTTCATGAAGTTTCGTTAATTCTCGACAAATCACAGCGGGGCGTTCTTGACCATAGACTTCAGCAAACGTTGCTACCGTTTTAGCAATCCGATAGGGGGACTCATAAAAAATCTGTGTCGGCCGTTCTTCTTTTAATGCTGATAACACGTCTTTCTGTTCTTTTTTCTTTCTTGGTAAAAAACCATAAAACGTAAATGGCTGTGGTAAAAGACCCGAGGCAATCAAGGCGGTCATTCCTGCCGTAGGTCCTGGCAAGGCAATCACTGCCAGTTCTTCTTCAAGACATGCTGTAACCAATTCATGACCAGGATCACTAATTGAAGGCATACCTGCATCGCTAACTTGGGCAATCGTTTCACCACTCAGCAATCGTGTAATCAGTTGAGGAATTCGCTCTTTGTAATTATGTTCGTGTAAACTAATTTGTGGTGTTGTAATCTCAAAATGATTTAGCAATTTTTGTGTGTTTCTTGTGTCCTCACTAGCAATCACCGTTGCTTCTTTCAATATGTTTAAACAACGAATACTCATATCTTCTAAATTGCCGATCGGTGTTGGGACAAGATACAATTTTCCTTTTGTTGTTTGCTTATCAAAACTTTTCTGTTTTTGCATAGCGCATCCCTCATTTTCCTTTTTCGTTCTATAAATAGATAAAGGTTTGATTTGACAATCGATTGACTGTCAAACCAAACCTTTCCTTTTTATTTGCAGTGTCCACTAGACTTAACGCGTACGTTCCCCATAAATAACATCAAGACAAAAGGCACATTCTTCATCATTTTCACGTCTTGAACCATATAAAATATTGCAGACATGGAAGCCCTCTTCATAAAGTTTTTCCAAATTCATACGTGATTTTGATAGCTCTTGTTTTTCAGTTTCAGTTGTATTTCCTGCTAACTTATTCAGTTCTTGGAGATGCTCTCGTAAGCGTTGGTTTTCGATTTCCAACGTGGTATTTTTTTCTACCAACTCATGGAGTGCTGCTTTAATTTCTCTTAATTGTGTCACTGAACTGTCTAAATCAGTTTCCAACGAATTTAATCCATCATAGAGCGAACGTTTATCCATTTTGATCACCTTTTTCAGCAGCAACTTTCGCAGTAGCTTCTTTGATTTCTTCGTAATCATAATCCGCTGCGATTTCACGACCATGCAGACGAACTTTGACAATCCGACTTAATAGATTCAACCCGACGACTTTGCCTTTGCCATCTGGTGTTATTACTTCTTTTCCATAATCTGGTAATTCTTTTTTAGCGGCTTCATATTCGTCGTTTTCATATTTCAAACAACACATTAAGCGGCCACATAATCCCGAAATTTTGACAGGATTTAAAGATAACCCTTGATCTTTAGCCATTTTGATTGAAACTGGCATAAAATCTCCTAGAAATGTTGAGCAACATAGTTGTCTGCCACAAGGGCCAATGCCACCTAATATTTTCGCTTCATCTCGGACACCAATTTGACGTAACTCAATTCGCGTCCGGAAAATAGCCGCTAAGTCTTTGACTAATTCACGAAAATCAATTCGCCCATCTGCCGTAAAGTAAAAAATCATTTTGCTACGATCGAAGGTATATTCTACTCGCACTAATTTCATTTTTAAGTCATGAGCTCGAATTTTTTCATTGGCAATGCTTTTGGCAGCTTCTGCATCAGCCAAATTTTTTTGTTCTTTTTCTAAATCATTGGCTGTTGCTTTATTTAAAATGGGTTTTAGGTCCTCTGGTAAATCGTCTGAATCGACTGTTTTTTTAGGAATAGCAACAGTAGCTAATTGTTTTGACTGTTGAGATTCAACGAGTACTTTCTCATTATAAATATACTCAGATTTTCCAGGAGCAAAATAATAGATATGACCGGCTTCACGGAAGCGAACTCCTACTACTTCTACCATTTTATTCCTCCTAATCTAGTTCAAGTGAACGTCGCTTCAATCGGTTAAGGAACTTGCTGAAACAACTAAGTTCCTACTATATTATGAAACTGAATGCCACTTGGCACTTTTTTCCTTTATGATTTAGGGTGAATCATTTGGATAACTAATTGTTCACAAACATTTTGCCAACTAACATTGGCAGTCCATTTTTGGCGTGCTTTCAAAATTAGCGCCAACCGTTCCGCCTGCTCTTCCGTTACTTTTTTGGCTTGCTGTGTCGCAACACTTTCTTCCAATAATTGACGGTAATAAACCATGAGCAAGTCAAAGCTAAGCGCTTGTTGTTCTTTTTCCTTAAATACTTTGACCATTTTCTTCTGAACGTAGATAAATGCCTGTAAATCATTACTTTTTAGATAATTAAACCATTGCAAAATGATTTCCCTAGCTTCATTAAACCATTCATCTTGAGAGATTTCAACTGCTTTCTCAAAACTATTTGTCAGCTCAGCTAAAAGGGTTGCAGTCTTTTCACCAATCCCCTGTTTGATTAAGCGATCAATTAATGTTTTTTTGACTAATGGTTGAAAATGTAAGGTTTGGCATCGTGATTGAATCGTTGGTAAAATTCGAGAAAGCGAAGTGGTTTCTAAAATAGCTAAAATTTGTCCTTCTGGTTCTTCTAAAAATTTTAAGAGACTATTGGCTGCGCCGGTACTCATTTTATCTGCTTCTTGAATTAAGAAAACTTTTTTAGCAGTCTCGACCCCACTTTTAGAAAACTCCGCTTTTAATTCACGGATTTGGTTCACTTTGATGGTTTGCCCATCTGGCGCAATTCTTAAAACATCTGGATGTTCATTTTCATTAATCCGCACACAATTATGGCATTCGTTACAAGGCTGTTGATTTACTAAATTCGTACAAAAGACATGTTTCGCCATCCATAAGCCAAATTCTTGTTTTCCAGTTCCTGTATCTCCTTCAAAAAGATAAGCATGGGCAAGACGACCATGCTCAAAACTTTTTTGGAGTTGCTTGTACAGCAAAGGTTGCATTTGCTGTAGCTGTTGTGCTTCATTCATCTTAATATTGATGGAATCCTTCAACTGGTAAGACGAAGCAAGTAGCGCCGCCTACTTCAACTTCCACAGGATAAGGAATTTGGCCATCCATTGTGATATCTAAAGTCACAGGTGTTGAAACATATTGTTTTCTTGATTGACATGTTTCTTTAATTAAAGCTAATGTTTCGTCGACACGTTCATCATCAATCCCAATAATAAATGTGCTGTTTCCCGCTTTTAAGAATCCACCTGTTGAGGATAATTTTGTAGCACGAATATTGGCATCAATAAATTCGTTGGCTAATCGGTTACTATCTTTGTCTTGTACAATGGCTAAAATAATCTTCATGGTCTACACCTTCCTATAATTAAAAGTTTTCTGGATAACGTCCAATAATCGCCTGATACGTTGCTTCTACTACAAGTTCTAAACTCATCCGTGCATCAATCTTTTTGATCCGTTGTGGATTTTCTTCTGCTAATTTCAAATATTCATGACGAACACGTTGATGAAATTCTAATCCTTCTGAATCTAAGCGATCAATTTGCTGTGTTCGATTTTCTTGAATCCGCCGTAAGCCAGTATCTGAGTCAACGTCTAAATAAATTGTAAAATCTGGTGAGACACCTTCTGTCGCAAACGCATTAATTGAAGCAATGGGGGCAATCCCAATTCTACGCCCAGCGCCTTGGTAGGCTAATGAGCTGTCAACAAAACGATCACATAGGACTAAATGACCCGCTTCCAAAGCTGGCAAGATTTTTTCCACTAAATGTTGACGACGAGCAGCTGCGTAAAGTAAAGCTTCTGTTCGCTCATCCATTCTGTCATTTCTTGGATCTAAAATAACTGTTCGAATCTTTTCGGCAATCGGTATGCCGCCTGGTTCTCTTGTGGTGACAATTTTTCGTTTTGACTCTTTAGCTAATCTTTCAGAAACTCCCTTCAAAACACTGGTTTTGCCAGCGCCATCTGGACCTTCAAATGTGATAAAAATACCCTGCACGTGCGAAAACTCCAATCAATTTTTACTTGTATCTATTATACTTCATCTTGCTCTATCAGTCTAATTGAAATCCTTATGTCCTATTTAAAGTGATACATCCGCTGAAAAAAAGAAACTGAAAAAGAAGTACGGAAAAGCTTGAACTGCGACATTTTCTCACAGAAACGACCTACTTCGATTTCAACCTCTTTTTCCAACGATGTTTCTTTTAAATTTCTCGACGTCCTTCGACTGCTTTTAGCAAGGTTATTTCGTCTGCATATTCAATATCGCTGCCGACAGACAAGCCGTGTGCCAAACGAGTAACGGTGATTCCAGCTGGTTTAATGAGCCGTGATAAATACATCGCCGTCGCTTCTCCTTCAGTGGTAGCGTTGGTTGCTATAATGACCTCTTTCACTTCATCATCGTGCAATCGTTTGATCAAAGAGGCAATATTAATATCTTCTGGTCCTGTTCCTTCCATCGGTGAAAGCACCCCGTGGAGTACGTGATACAAACCTTGATATTCACGCATTTTTTCCATTGCCATAACGTCTTTTGGTTCTTCCACTACTAAAATAATACTACGGTCACGATTTTTATCTTGGCAAATTTCACAAGGATCTTCTTCAGTAATATTTCCGCAAATACTACAGAAATGGAGATCTCTCTTGACACTAATTAGCGCTTTTGCAAAAGCATTAGCATCTTCTTCTTTCATATCAATTGTATAAAAAGCAAGCCGTGTCGCTGTTTTTTGACCAATTCCTGGTAATTTCATATAACTTTCAATCAATTTTGCAATCGGTTCTGGATAATTCATGAGGCTTCTACAGTCCTTTCTTAGCAAGGCGTTTCTGTTATTACTAAACGAGTTATAACAGATTTTGCGTCACTGAATATCTTATCACGCCCTGTCAAAAAAGCAACTGACAATTACTGCGTTCTAATGCAAAAACAAGTCGTTAGTTACGAGCACTAAACGACTTGTTTTTGCATTAACCAATCCAGGTTTCGTGTGTATAGGCCATTTCCCAAAAAGCGTATTCCATCTCACTGCTGATAACAAAAGCGGTGATCATAGCTGCTTGTTCTTGTGGTGAACTTTCTTCATATAATTGGTCTAACAGTTGGCGTTCCTCTTGGACGTGTTGGTACGCTTCCTCCCCAGCATAGGTTTCAATCCAACGTTGGTACAGTGGCTCTGGTGAGTGTTGTTTGACTAACTGTGCACCAATTTCTTGATAGAGCCAAGAACAAGGCAACATACTTGCTGCGGCCGTCTTAGGCGTTCCTTCAATAAGTTGGCGATACATATGAGAAACATAGTGATAAGCGGTTGGTGCAATCGGTGTCTCTGCAACTTCTTCTTCCGTAATCGCTAGTTCTTCAAAAAAAGTTTCACGAATAGCTAATTCGCCCAACGCGAGATTTTCCGCATTTGTTAAGAGTAATTTTTTCAATCGAGGTTGTTGCGTTTGTGCCGCAATCAAGCGATAAAGTTGACTAAAGTGTTTTAAATAGTAATGATCTTGAATTAAATAGTAGCGAAAAATCGTTGGACTCAAGGTTCCTTCATGTAATTCTGTGATAAAAGGATGCTGTAAACTTCCTTGCCAAGAAGCTTGCGCTTGTTCTTTGGCTTGTTCTGTAAATGTCATAGGTTTCTCCTTTACGTTAGAAAAATAAACAAATTGGTAAAAATGATGATCAAAATAGCAAGCCCCAGACTGACTTTTGCTGACACAAAATGCTCTTTTCAACTTCTGGTGGCTCCTTCTTCATAGCCATGGGCAGACATTGCTTCCGTATATTTATCTCGCCAGGAAACAGCAACGAGCAGTGTTTTAACATAAAGCATCGGCGACCAAAAATGAAACGTTTTGCCACGGAGTAGGCTTGCTTCTTTTAAATCATTAATTTCTCTTTTCACTTCCGGTAAGGCGTTAACCACCACTAAAATTCCATAAACAAAGTTTGGTGCTAGCCCCTTTTGTTCCAATAACAACAATAATTCTTCAAAATCAACGCCTACAGCAAAAGCTAGTCCTAAACCGGCAAAGGCATACGTTCGACTAAACAAAAGCCAGGCTTGTTGACTACTCGTACCATGCAAATAAATAGACCAAAACGTCCCGATTGCTGGTAAAAGTGGCAAGAAAAATAACCAAAGCAGTAAGCGGGATTTTCGCTGGCCTATTAAAAAAATGACACAACCCATAAAAACCGCCAAATTTGCCAAAATTGACTGAGAAAAAGATAATTCAAAGGTCAAAATAAGAATCAAAGAAGCATAAATTGCTGCATTTGTTTGCTTTATTTGCATGTGGTTCCCTCCTGCCAGATAATCAGTTGTTGCTGCAGCAATTCTATTCGGTAATTGCTCACGCCAGAGAGAGGTTCTAGCCGATGCGTGACGATTAGAAAATCTTGTTGCGCACTTTTTTCTTTGATCCATTCAACAAAATAATTGCATGCTCGCTCATCTAATCCAGCAAAAGGTTCATCTAAAAGTAAACAGTCCAAATCTAAGCTCAGCAAACTAATTAATTGCACCATCTTTTTTTGCCCTTCACTTAGTTGAAAAACACTGTGCTCTAGTTTTTCTTTTAAACCTAAAAAAGTTAAGGCTTCCTCTTGTTTTCTTCTTTTTTCTGCTGTCATGTTCTGACCAAACAAAAGCTCTTCTCGTAAAGTCAACGTGACAAACTGACGATTGGCTTGTTGCACCGCTAATGTCATGTGTTGATACAATTTTTTTGAAGCCCGCAAGCGGCGGCCTGCCAAGAACATTTTTCCTTGATATTTTTGTCTCTGAACGATGGCTTTTAATAAGGTGGATTTCCCCGCCCCATTTGGCCCCGTCAACGTGGTAATTCCTTTAAAAAAAAGCGCTTCTTTTTCTTCAAGTAGTACTCGTTTTCCCTGAGACAAATGAATTTTTTTCAATTGGAGCATTGGTTGTTTTACCGCAGAATTTGTGAGTTGAAATGTCTGCGGTTTTGTTTTGATAAACGTCAACGGTTGCTTTTCAAACTGGCCATTTTTCAACGTGACGACTTGGTCCACAACATCAGCGTAATCGCTGAAATCGTGGTCGCACACCAAAATCGTTTTGCCTGCTTGATGGAGTCTTGCTAAAATTTGAATAAATTGTTTTCGAGAGGTTGGATCAATACTTGCAAAAGGTTCATCTAATAAAAGAATATCTGGGTTCATTGCTAGCAGAACTGTCAACGCCGCTTTTTGTTTTTCACCACCAGATAACGTCGCTAATTCTCGTGTGAATAAGGTTTGAGTCTGAACAAGTTGAAGCGCTGTTTGGATTTTTCGATTCATTTCTTCAGGCGGGATTCCTAGATTTTCTAAAGCAAAAATCAGTTCTCGTTCCAAGGTTTTCATTGTAAATTGTTGACTGGGATTTTGAAACAGCATGCCAATTTTTTGCGCCTTTTCACGAGTTGATAATTGTCGGCGTTCCATTCCTTCAATCAAAATTTCTCCTTGGTAATCAAGCGGAGCAAATCCGGCAATCAATCGTAAGAGCGTTGATTTTCCACTACCACTATCGCCAATTAATAAGGAAAACGTTCCTTGAGGAATTGCTAAATTTGTCTTTTCAAACAAGGGTTGTTCTCGTGAAAAGGACACAGCTTTTAATTGGATACTATTCATTTTGCCTTCACAGCTAACCCTTGCGCAGACTGATACATTCGTAAAATAACTTTCGTTAAGAAAATACCAAAGAAACAAATGGAAACGAACCGAACGCTAATTAAAGCAATGTTCATCCCCAGACCGTAATTGCCATAACCAAACTTAAAGTATTCATACACATAACTAAAAATAGTCGTCCCAATCGCACTATAAAATAACGTTAGTGTATCGTACCGTTTGTAGCGTGTCACAAAAAAGCCACTTTCACTACCTAGGCCTTGAATCACACCAGAAATTAATACACTAGGTCCGAAATACGAACCATAAAGCATTTCTGCCAAAGCGGCTAAAACTTCCGCCAAAACAGCACTTCCCGCTCGTGGAATCAGCATCGCTGCAATTGGTGCCACCATGGTCCACATTCCAAATAAAAGCTCATTGGCAAATGGACTCAGTCCTAATGGTAACAGCGCAGCATTCAATAACGCATAGAGGAACCCTGCCCCCATAAAAACACCGCCAAACAAAAAGGCTAAAAAAGCGAGTAAGACGACTTGTTGCAATGACCATTTTTTCAATAAAAAAACTCCTTTCTCTTAACAAAAAGCAAAAGGAGTGACTTAAATAAACCCTGATAAAAGAAAACACACTCATCCTAGGACAGAATGAGTGCGTGAAAAATCAAAGTAAATCGGCATTTCCCTGCGACAGTACTAACTGCATCAGGTTCAATGGGTATCATCTCAGCCATAACAGCACCCCAAATGTTTTTTATTAAAATGTACTTTTACTATAGCATAGAATAATTATAAAAACTAGTCTTGGCACTTTTTTCTTTCATCAAAAGCTGAAGAAATCAAACAATTTTGTAAGATAACTGTTAGGCAAATAAATGGTTGGTTTTTCTGAACTTTGTTATATTGTTCTTTATGAAAGAGAGGCGTTTATACTATGGGTAAAACATTAACTGGCTTTCATTTGAAAGTCATTGGGGTTATTTCAATGGTCTTTGACCATCTATTGCAATTTTTTAGTTTTTTAGGCGTGCCTGGTTGGTTCGGATGGATTGGACGAATTGCTGCACCTATTTTCTTATTTGAAAGTTCTGAAGGCTTCATTCACACAAGCAATCGGCGAAAATACATGTTCCGGTTGTTGTTAGGCTTCTGGATTATGGGGATTCTGAACGGCATTTTAAATGCGTATTTTTCAACAGGTGGCTTAATTATCAATAATATTTTTGGGACGTTATTTTTAGGTACGGTCTACATGCAGTCTATGGACTATTTTAAACAAAAACAAATTGGTAAAGGGCTTCTTTGGTTTATTGTGCCTTTATTAATCAGTGCTCTACCTTTCGTCGTTTTTAGTTCTCCAGACATATTAAGCAACCCTGCTATCTTAATTGGTTTCCAACTTTTCAATCTGATTGTGCCATCACTAATGATGACAGAAGGCGGGTTTTTATTTGTTCTCTTGGCTGTGGCTTTTTATTTATTCCATGGCAAAAAGTGGTTACAAATTTCAGCGATTGGCGTTGTTGCGTTGATTTCAGCAGCCAGCTATAATTTCCAAGAACTATTCGGGGCGAACCACCAATGGATGATGATTTTAGCAGCGATTCCAATTATTCTTTATAATGGTGAAAAAGGCCGTGGCATGCGGAATTTCTTTTATATTTTCTATCCAGCTCACATTGCTATTTTTGCAATTATTAGTTTCTTCATGCAACGTTAATTATTTTCTGCTTGACGATTGCCTAAAAAGTGTTTACAATGCAACATGTAAACAAATCGTACAGATAACACGCAAATTGCGTGTCGAGAGAGAGGCGGTTTCTATTCTTATAGAAACTGCTTCTATTTTTTTACGAAAAAATGAAAACTATAGAGGTGATTAAATGGAACAAAAAAACGTACGATTATTCCCTGCCGTTTTAGCGACAGGAATTATGTCTTTTGCTGGCGTATTAATTGAAACAGCAATGAATGTAACCTTTCCGACATTAACAAAGGAATTTGGTGTTTCCACCGGTACCGTGCAGTGGGTGACAACGATTTATTTATTAGTTATTTCTATCATGGTGCCCTTATCCAATTATTTATTAAAAACCTATTCGCTAAGACGCTTATTTATCGTTGCGAATCTTTTCTTTTTGATTGGTTTAGCGATTGATGTCTATTCGCCATCTTTCAGTATCTTGTTATTAGGCCGACTCTTCCAAGGGGCTAGCACTGGGATTGCTTTGCCACTGATGTTTCATATTATTTTGAACTTTACCCCGCTGGAAAAACGGGGAACGATGATGGGGGTAGGCACATTGACCACTTCAATTGCTCCAGCCATTGGTCCAACGTATGGTGGAATCTTAACATCTTCCCTGTCTTGGCACGCCATCTTTTTATTCTTAATTCCTATTTTACTACTTTCTTTGTTTATGGGATTATCGGCTATTCCAGAAATACCTGTTAAAAAAACCACCACTCTTGATTTGGTTAGTTTAATTGGTATTGCCCTGTTATTTAGTGGTTTGTTGATGTTTTTAAGTAAAATTGGCACATTGTTTGGCTGGCTTTCACT
This sequence comes from Enterococcus sp. AZ050, assembly GCF_051715085.1. NCBI lineage: Bacteria > Bacillati > Bacillota > Bacilli > Lactobacillales > Enterococcaceae > Enterococcus > Enterococcus sp. AZ050. Next base: position 1,309,676 of record NZ_JBIOTC010000001.1, read on the forward strand.
TCTGGCAGCCGTTATTGGCTTTGTTATTTTTTATAAACGAGCAACGACCGCTGAACAGCCACTAGTTCGTTTGACAATTTTAAAAAATCCCGCCTTCGTTTTATTTTTATGTGGCTTTTTAGTTTGTCAATTCTTATTGTTAGGTATTTCCTTTGTCTTACCAAACTTTGTTCAAATCGTCCTTGGAAAAAATGCGTTTGTAGCTGGGCTAGTCATGCTGCCAGGTGCTACAGTCGGGGCCATTTTGGCACCACTTTCTGGACGAGTGTTGGATCAATACGGCGCTAAAAAACCTATATTATTTGGCTTAAGTTTGGCGACAATCGGTTGGCTAGCTTTAACAATTTTACTAGAGATGCCTGTTTTATTAGGATTCGTCGCTGGACATGTTACCTATATGATTGGTCTAGGTTTTGCATACAGTAATATGATGACGACTGGTATGAGCTTGTTAGAGGAGAAAGATTTTGGCGACGGCAATACGTTATTTAATACACTTCAACAATTTTCTGGCGCTATTGCGACGGCCATCGTAGCGACGATTATTAATATCGCTCAAGACCACGCAGATAATTTTGCTCAGGGGACAACGATGGGCTCCCTCATTTCTCTGATTTTCTTGTTAACCTTATTAGTAATTGTTTTAATTGCTTGCTGGAATTATTTCCGCAAAAAAGCTTAAAAAAAAGCAGCTGGTCAGTTCCATAGTGACCAGCTGCTTTTTTTAGTTTTCTAAAGATAGTTGTTTTTTTATGCTTCTTGCTTCCGAATATAAAGTACGAACAAGACAGCAATTAGCACGATAAAACCACCAAAAATCGGTGTATATGTTACTGATAAATGATCTGTGACCACCCCACCTGTCATTGAGCCAACGGTAATCCCAATATTAAAGGCTGCAATATTAAAAGCTGAGGCCAAAGTGATATCTTCTGGAACATACTTTTCCGCTAATTCTACAACATATAGTTGTAAACCAGGTACATTCATAAAGGCAAATAGACCCAACATCAAACTTGCTAATAAGCCTAGAAGACTGTTATCCATTAAAACAGTAATAAATAAAAAGACTAAGGACAGAATTAATAAGCTAAACATTTTTACTAACGAATCTAAGGGTTTTTTATTTGCCCAGTGACCACCTACTGTATTGCCAATTGCGACCATTACGCCATAAATAACTAAAATAATCACTACCGCGTTGGCTGAAAAGCCTAAATTTTCCAATAACGGTGACAAGTACGTATATGCAGCAAACGTTCCACCATAACCAAAAGCAGTAATTAGAAAAGAGAAAACGAGGGGTTTGTTCGTAAAAATCCGCGTGATTCCTTTTAAGTCAACCTTCCCTGGTATCGGTAAATTTTTGGGAACTAAAAAATAACTAGCAATCAGTCCCACCAAGCCAATACTGGCTATAAAAAGAAAGGACATATGCCAAGCTGTTTGTTGCCCAATAAACGTCCCTAAAGGTACACCAGTCACTGTTGCAACCGTTAAGCCCGTAAACATAATAGCAATGGCGCTGGCACGACGTGATGGCGGCACAACATCTGCGGCGATGACAGTCGAAACAGACATGAAAATGCCATGCGCCAATGCAGAAAGTATCCGCCCTACCAATAAAATAATAAACGTTGGCGCAAACGCAGCAATTAAATTCCCACTAATGAAAAGAAGCATAATCCCCAGCATTAATGAGCGACGATTCCATTTTCCTGTCAAAATTGTTAATAACGGCGCCCCAATCGTCACACCTAAAGCGTACAAAGAAACAGTCAAACCTGCTTGGGAAAGACTAATATGAAAACTTTTAACAATCATTGGTAATAAACCCACACTTATAAATTCTGTTGAACCGATTGCGAAAGCATTGATAGCTAATGCAAAGAGCGTTAAATTTGGTGAAATTTTCTTTTCCATTCTCTTCCTCCTAAAAAACATTTGAATTTCAACAAAAATTACTATATACTAAGATTGAATTTTTGATAAGTACCTACTTTTTTGTATCATAGGTACCTTTTAGTAACTTTTGTTTATTATCAATCTATTAAGGAGGAATGTTTTTTGGAAACTCGTACATATGCGATTGGTGTCGAAGCAACGATGGATGTTATTGGTGGCAAATGGAAGCCAATTATTCTGTGTAATTTACGGCACGGTGCCATGCGCCCCAGCGATTTAAAACGCGGCATTACTGGCATTAGTCAAAAAATGCTGACACAACAATTACGGGAACTCGAAGAAGACAACATTATCGAGCGGAAAGTTTACAACCAAGTTCCACCAAAAGTCGAATATTATTTAAGCGATTATGGTCAAAGCCTCTCTGCTGTCTTAGATAACTTATGTAATTGGGGAGAATCCCACGTGGCTCATTTGCAAGAACAAGGCCAAGAAATTTATTTAAAATGTGAAGATTAGTGAACAAAACGTTTATAAACTATATTAAGAGGGAACTTTAAGCTATTTAAAGCCTGGGGAAAAATCATTTTAGATTTTTCCCCAGGCTCTTCTTATGCTTTAATAACTTGAATATCTTGCGTTAATTGGGCCCAATGATTAGTAGGTCCGTGACCATGTCCAACAGAGATTGCTTGGCTAATGGCCCCTTGTATAAACTGTTTGCCAATCACAATCGCCGCTTCTAACGGCGTGCCTTTTGCTAATTCGGCTGCGATACACGCTGAAAAAGTATCTCCTGTTCCATGAGTATTTTTCGTTACAATTCGTGGTGCACTTAGCCAAAAGCTCGAACCGTCTTCCATTAACACATAATCAGCCGCTTGTTGATTTGTGCTATGTCCGCCTTTCATAATAATATTTTTTGTGCCCAATTGCTGTAATTTTTTTGCTGCGGTCTGCATTTCTTGTTCTGTCTTGATGGTCGTCTCTAGTAAAACTTCCGCTTCTGGTAAATTAGGTGTCACGACCGTTGCTAATGGCAACAGTTGCTCTTTAATCGTTTGAACTGCCTCGGCTTCTAACAAATGATGTCCACCTTTAGCCACCATTACAGGATCGACAATCAACGGACCAAAATCAACTTTCTGCAAATTGCGAACAACAGCTTCGACACGCTCACTATCTGCTAACATCCCCGTCTTCGCTGCCCCAATTTTAAAATCAGCCGCCAGTGATTGAAATTGTGCATCAATAAATGAACTAGGAATCGGTAAGCTATCTTGCACGCCATACGTATTTTGTGCCGTCAATGCAATGACAATATTTAAGCCAAATGCCTGCCGCGCTTGAAATGTTTTTAAATCTGCTTGCATGCCAGCTCCCCCACCAGAATCAGAACCAGCAATCGTGACTACTTGTGGGGTCAAATTATATTCGGTCATTTTCTCGCCTCCAACATTCGCTCCGTTACACGCATCAACCCTTGAACTTTCTCGGTTATCTGTTCAGCCAGCATAATTTCACTGACCAGTGAAACACCAGCCACTCCCGTTCCCATAAGTTGTTCTATATTCTCTTCTTTGATTCCACCAATCGCTACAACAGGAATCGTGACTGCTGCGGCAATTTCAGAAAGTGTCTGCAAAGAAGTTAACGGACTGTCCTTAGTCGTTGTGGGGAAAATTGCGCCCACGCCTAAATAATCGGCGCCCTCGTTTTCCGCTTCAACTCCTCGTGCCACCGTTTTGGCTGAAACACCTACGATTTTTGTGGACCCAACCAGTTTTCGCACAAGAGCAACCGGTAATTCATCATCCCCTATATGCACACCTGCCGCATCCACTGCCAAGCAAATATCGACACGATCATTAATAATCAACGGAATCTGATACGCATCTGTTATCGCTTTAACTTTCACTGCTAATTCGTAAAAGCGCCGTGTTGACACTTCCTTTTCGCGCAGTTGGACCAATGTCACTCCACTGCGACAAGCAGTTTCAATTCGTTTTAAAAATTCAGTATCACTAAAATCATACCGTCCTGTCACCAAATAAACTTTCAATTGTTCTCTCATAGCACTCGTCCTTTCACCGCCTCAAACCAATCCTTCTCCTTCATTAAAAGAGATAACTGATTTAACGTATTTTGGCGAAAATCGGCCAGCCCTTGGCTCTTAGTCTTGGCTTTTTCTCCGCAAAGATTAAAATAGCTCACTGCGGCTACTGCCGCAGTCATTGGCGCGTTGCCTTCACCTAATAAAGCGGCAACTAATGCGCCGACTAAATCGCCCGTGCCAGTGAAACAATCCAACTCAGGAACGCCATTTTGTAAGACAATCACTTGCTCTTGGCTAACCAAGACATCTTGAATCCCTGTTGCTAAAAATACCGTCTGGGGAAACTTTTGCGTTTGTTGACGTAAAGCCTGAATCAGTTCCTCAATTGCTTCTTCACTTTGATCCAAAGGGCTGCCATCCACTCCTCGGCCATGACTCACCAACTGGCAAAAAGTTCGCATTTCTGAAAGATTCCCTTTCACAACGGTTGGCTGATTGTGCACCAGCTTTTCCCCGACTTCATTTCGAATATCACTGGCGCCATAACCGACTAAATCGACTACGGTCGGTTTATTCACTTGCCGAGCATAATCACTAGCTGCTAACAAGCTTTGCTCTCGTTCTTGTGATAAATGGCCTAAATTCAAAACCAAGGCACTGGTTTGCTGAAACAACTGCGGAAATTCCCGGGGATCATCTGCCATAATGGGTTTAGCATCAATATAAAGTAATGCATTCGCCATAGACTCACACGTAATTTCATTCGTAATGCACTGAATTAATGGTGCCGTTGTTAGTGGAAAAATCGTTTCAAACTTAACGCTTGTTTTCATAAAAGTACCCTCCTAAAAATAATTCCTGTGTTTGTTTAAATACCCGAGTTTCTTTCAGTTTTGCTAAGACAAGCCAAGCAATCACTGAACCAATCAGTGTGGCACCAATAAATCGTGGTGTATAAATGAACCAATAAAAATTCTGCTTACTGCCAGTAAACCAAACCATTACAGGATAGGACAATAACGAGCCAATGATGCCTGTCCCAAAAATTTCCCCTAGCATCGACCAGCCTAATTTTTGTCCCCATTGATAAAATAAACCAGCAAAAAACGCGCCAAAAACGGCACCTGTTAACGCTAATGGCGGAATACCTAAGAATGTCATACGGATTAAGCCGCAGACAAGTGCCATGAGCGTTCCGTAAAGAGGACCTAATAAAACTCCGGCAATAATGTTCATGACACTGGACATAGGGGCCATTCCCTCAATTCGCATTAACGGCGATAATACAACGTCCATCGCAATCATTAAAGCCAGTAACGTAACTCTGTGGATTCGATTTTTTTCCACGTAAAAAAACTCCTTTCTGCGAGAAGCAAAAGGAGGCGCGACTGAAAAAGACAGAAAAACCCAACCACAAATAAACGTAGTTGGGTGCAATAATCGGTCAAAATTTCAAGACATTTCCCTGCGCCAGTCCTAACTGTTTCAGGTTCCATGGGTATAATCTCAGCTAATAGCACCCCAAATGTTTCTCTTCAATTGGCTTTAGTATAGCATAGTTTTTTGGAAGCGACTACTAAAATTGCCAAAGAGTTTTCCCTCAAAAATAGAAAAAACGTCATGCCCAAAAAGTTCGATTTTTTGGGCATGACGTTTTTCATACTTTCGTTGGTCTTATTATTTAGAATCCTGGCATTCCTTTGGTGTATTTACCTAAAGTTGCTTCGGTTTCTTTTTCAATTTTTACTAACGCATCGTTAACAGCCATAATGACTAAATCTTGTAGCATATCAACGTCTTCAGGATCAACCACGTCTTCTTTAATGATCAAATCTTTCATTGTGCGATCACCAGTAAATGTCGCTGTCACAAGTTGATTGGTGGCTTCACCGATAAATTCTTTTTCATTTAGCGCTTCTTGCGCTTTGGCCATTTCTTTTTGCATTTTTTGTACTTGTTTCATCATGCCTTGCATGTTGCCCATTCCTCGCATCATAATTCCTCGACTCCTTCATATTAATCATCTAGTACTTCGACAAGCTCTTCACCAAACATAGCGATTGCTTCATCTACTACTGGATTTTCTTGTGAATGTTCATTTGTTACAGGCGGTTCGTCCGCTAGACGAGCCATTTCATTTTCAGGTTCAGAATGATTCAAACTGCCCTGATTTTGGTTAATAAAACTTTGTCTTAGTTTTGGCCAGCTTTCTCTAGTAATGCAGACCATCTCTGGTGTATAGTCCATCAAACGGCTTAAATTATTATTGAAAGCTAACTGCATCTCTTCATCGTCTGTTGCACGAGCACAAACAATCTCATAGTCAAATGCCACCACGATGCCCTTAGGACTCGCTGCGACAGGTTCACTAGCTTTGAGCATCGCTCGTTGAGTCACAGATAATGTTTGCAGTAAGTCTTCCCAGACATTTTTCACATTCATTAAATGTGTTCTAGTCGCTTCGTTTAGGACTTGATATACCCGTTCTGTGGGTACGCGGAACGAACTTTTTGGCGCTTGTGGTCGTGCTTGTTGACGTGGCGCATCTGCTTCTTTGACAGCTACACCGTGTTTCTTTAATTCAGCCAGTTCTTTCTTCAGTTGCCCGATTTGATTTTGTAAATCTGCTAATTCTGGATTTCCCTCTGCACTACCATCTTGATTAGCTGTTTCTGGCGTGTTGTGTTTATTGGGTTGCACCGTTTTAGCTAATTTGACAGTGGCTACTTCCAGATAGATATTCGCATTGTTGGTAAAGCGGATCTCATTTTGTGTGTCACTTAAAATTTGGATTAGTTGGTAGATTTTTTCAGCAGGTGTTTGTGTAGCTAGTTCCTTAAATGCTTCTGTCAAAGTTCCTGCTTTTTCTGCTAATAACTTCGGTGCTTGCTGATACATCAGCAAATCTCGACAATATAATAACAAATCTTCTAAGAAACGACGCGCTTCTTTGCCTTCGCCTAAAATACTTTCCAAGCCTTCTAATGCTCGTTCAACATCACCGGCGACACAACACTGAATATAATGATCCATCATTTCATAGGTTAGGCTGCCTGTCACTTGCATTGCATCTTCCAGTGTTACTTTTTCATCACTAAATGAAATCGTTTGATCCAAGATACTCAAGGCATCTCGCATCCCACCTTCCGCAGCACGTCCAATCACATAAAGGGCTTGTTCCTCATAATCGAGAGCCATTTCCTGCATGATATGGGCCATATGATCGACGATATCTTGCGTACTAATTCGCTTAAAATCAAAGCGTTGCGTCCGTGAGATAATCGTTAACGGAATCTTGTGTGGTTCAGTCGTTGCTAAGATAAAAATAACATTTTGTGGCGGTTCTTCCAAGGTTTTTAAAAGTGCATTGAACGCGCCTGTTGATAGCATATGAACTTCATCAATAATATAAACTTTGTACTCGGCTTGTGTCGGTGCATACTTTGCTTTATCACGAATATCACGGATTTCTTCCACGCCATTATTACTCGCCGCATCAATTTCAATGACATCATTTAAACGACCTTCCGTAATGGCTACACAGGTTTCACAAACATTACAAGGTTCACCATCTTGACTATGTTTACAGTTAATCGCTTTAGCGAAAATTTTTGCGGCACTGGTTTTACCTGTACCACGAGGGCCAGTAAATAAATAGGCATGAGATGTTTTCTTTTGCACTATCGCATTTTTCAGTGTCTGAGTAATTGCTTTTTGTCCTACTACGTCATCGAAACGTTGTGAACGCCAGACCCGATAAAGTGCTTGATAAGCCATTTTTTACCCTCCCTTATTTTTCATTCTTATCTATTATACGTGATTTTTAGTCATTCGGCATCTTTTTTCTTTTAATGAGTCACTGGCGCAACCATTGCTAAAAAAGCCGCTTTTCCTTCACTTGTTTCTGCAAACGCACTGGCTTCTTTTAATCGCTGTTGATACGCTGAAGCGACAGTTTCAAGTGCCTGCGTTTTCTGGTTGTTCCAAGTCGTTAAACCTTGGACTTCTGCTAACGTTAACGAAGGCTTTGCTTGAGGTCGACTAAAAATTAAGTCCATGACATATAAAAGTTCTTTTCGTCGGGCAACGATTTGTATCTCATCCGTTGGCAGTTTTAGCATTTGCCATTGCTCAAAAATATCATTTGCGGCTTGGGCAACTTCTGACGCATTCGGTCCCTCTAGGCGAAATGTCGCAACTGGCCAATTCACCATTCCTGCGTTGATTAAAGGATAGTTAGCTAACTCAACATATTCTGAAATGCTCGCTTCGGCTAATGGAAATTGTTGCAAACCCGTTTGATAATAGACATGCTCATCTTGTTCAAAGTCAGCATCAATCCCAGCAAAATAATGAGGAAAGACCTCAACAATTTTCAACAATTGCTGAAAAGTCTTAATTGAACGTTTCGCTGCCTGATGTTTTTCAAACGCAATCACACCTTGTTGCTGATATTGTGCCTGTTTTACAAAGGAAAACCCCCAGCTTTCGCCATCTAAGTTCATTCGAATCACTCGATGGTTCGTAGTCGCAGGAAATTGCTGACTTCCCTGGTAGCCTTCTGTTGCCATGCACCATTCACAGCGGGGATAGCTTTGTGCAGAGAGCGTTGCTTTTGACGCCTCACCGTGGACCTTATTTGCTAAAAAATCACCATAGACTGTTGAAAAAACAACAGGTTCTTCCTGTTCAATGACCGTACCGTTTTTTTGACAAAGTTGGTAAAAATACTCGGTAGCCTCTTGTGGCTCTTTGGCATAATGTTGCGCAAAAAAAGCATTAACCACAGAAGGTGGCGGTGTCAACAAATCCATCAATTGCACCATGAACTGTTCTTTTTGTTGCTCTGTTTTTACAAGTTGATTGGCACTCGCAATTTGACACAATTGTTCCGCCAAATCAGCGGCGGGTGTTGCCACAGGCCGTATGTCTACTTCGCCTAATTCTTGTTCACCAATCATTGATAATAAACGATTCTGAAGATATAAGCGATCCAATTCCATCCAACCACCTGCTTGAATAGCAAGTGTGGTAAAATCGGCAATCATTTGACTCGTGGTCATCGCTTCATTCCTCCTATTACTTTTCTTGATATCCATGTGGATGAGCTTGGTGCCATTGCCAAGCGGTGGCGATAATGTCCTTGACCTCAGTTACTTCTGGTTGCCAGCCTAAAACTCGTTTGGCTTTTTCACTAGAAGCAATTAACGTACTAGGATCCCCTGCTCGGCGTGGCGCGATTGTCGCAGGAATTTCTTGGCCTGTCACTTCGCGAGCAGCATCTAACATTTCTTTAACAGAATAGCCGTTGTTGCTTCCCAGGTTAAAGACGTCACTTTCGCCGCCATTTTTCAAATATTCTAAAGCCAAAATATGTGCTGCAATCAAGTCTTCAATATAAACATAATCTCGAATGCACGTGCCATCTGGTGTATCATAATCATCCCCAAAAATACTTAGCTCTGCTCGTTGGCCTAATGCCACTTGTAAAATAATTGGCACAATATGCGTTTCTGGCGTGTGATCCTCACCAATTGAGGCATCTTTTTTTGCTCCCGCAACATTAAAATAACGCAAAGCAACATATTTCATTCCATAAGCGTTGTCGCACCATTTCATGATTTTTTCCATCATTAATTTACTTTCCCCATACGGGTTTTTAGGATTCGTTGGGGTTTCTTCTGTAATAGGCATTGCTTTTGGTTCGCCATAAGTGGCCGCTGTGGAAGAAAAAACAATGTGTTTCACTCCGAATTCTTGCATGACTTCCAAGGCAATTTGAGTGCCGTGAACATTGTTATTGAAATACATTAACGGTTGCTCCACGGATTCTCCTACTAAAGAATTGGCCGCAAAGTGCAACACCCCTTCAATTGATTCTTTTTCAAAGACACTACGTAAAAAAGCTTTATCACGAATATCGCCTTCATAGAAAGTCGCTTGTTCATGAACTGCTGAACGATGTCCCGTTAATAAATTATCAACAACCACAACGGCATATCCTTTTGAAATTAATTGATCGACGGCATGTGAGCCGATGTAGCCTGCGCCACCTAATACTAAAATAGACATAAATACGCTCCTTTTACTCTCTAATTTCTTTTTCTATTGTACCATTAAATAAGGTCTACTTCTGAATTATTTCATTTTGTAAACAGGATTTAATTTGGCCATTTCTCCTTATTCATTTTTCCTATAAAAATACAGAAAAGACTTGGTAAATTTTAACAAATCTCTAAATTAGTCGTAGAGTTTATGAAAAATCATTGTAACTATTGGATTTTTTTGCTTTTTTCCGTCATAATAGAAACAAATACAATTTGAAAGAAGGAATGAACGATGAAAAAATTTGTATCAGGTATGTTAGTCGGTACTGCTATCACAGTTGCTGCTTTAGCCGGTGTGGCTACAACTATTAAAAAAACAGTCATTGATCCAATTGAAGAAAAAGAAGATATGATTGAAGAAAACCGTAAAAAAGCGATGCGTAAACGTATTGCACGTTAAAAAATAGCTGTGACGTTGAGATAAAAAATCTAACGCCAAGAAATCAACAGAAGCGCTTCTGGCTCGGTTGATTCTCTTAAGCATAACAAGTGGTCATCCATCGCTTTGATGGATGACCACTTGTTATGCTTTCTTTTTTACCAAAGGAGCTGACTATTTTTCTTAACTATTAAAAATAGTGGCAGCAATCCGATCCATATCGCGCATATTCCAAGGATCCACACCAGGACGAGCTGCAGCGGCTGTTAACCAATGAATACCTTCTGTTGGAATACCACAACTAAAAAGGCCTGTCGCCACCTGTCCATCTTTTGTGATGACTTGATTCGTGGCAGGCACAATCAAGAGTGCACCTGTTTTGACTATTTGACCATCGGCTAATGCCAGTTGATGGAGCGTAGCTAGCTTATCGGCTAACAACTGCCTCGTTAAAGGATTCAAACTTTTTTCATTATTGACTTTGGGAATGCGCGCTTCAATTAAAAAGTGACTATTATACCGATTTTCCGGAAACAAATTAGCATAAGTAATAAATTGACCCGCTTTCATTTCGACACGCATTTCTGGCCCCAGAATCGTGACTAATCCCAGTTCAACTAACGCCTGTAGCTCTTCTGTTCTTTCAACAGAAGGTCCCACTGACAAAAAGGTATTCAACGGGGTAAACCAGTGCCACAACCACTTCTGACTCTCGTCATTCGTTAATAACCCTTCATCCAAGACAAAGCGAATCTGATCTCTTAAATCTTTTAAACTGTCTAAAGCAGTGGTCAAAGGACCGCTAAGATTGCCTTTCTCTGCTTCTTGAATATCCCATTTTAAATACTCTAGTAAAAACGAACGAAAACTTTCATGAGTGGTTTTCTTTGTTTCAGGATGTTCTAACGCTTGCCAATCAAACCAATCTTGTTTTTCAAAGTGGGCTAAGCTTTCCGGCGCTCCCTTGGTTTGAATAAACAGCTGTTGAAAGGCCTCTTTAGAAAGATGCGGATATTTTTCTTCGATTAAGCAAGTGTAATACACATATTCCACTTCTTTTTTTAAATACCCAAAAAACTCTGCACCTGTAACCTGTCCTTTTTTACGACATTCAGCTAAATAGGTTTCGGTTAAAAAAACAGGCTGATAGGTTTCCCCGTAACCTTTTTGATTAATCCCTCGAGGATGAGAAGGAAAACCGCGACCAGAACCAGCAATAATAATAGGCTCTCTTCCAGAAGGTTCATAACGTGAGCGGCCATTTTGACGAGAAAAAACACCCCCGCGGCCAATCGTCAAGGCAGATAAATAGTCAAAAAATGCCAAACCTAAGCCTTTTAACACAACGGGTTGTTTTGCAGGTATATTGGCAAGTGCCAATAAAGCATCCGCCGCATTTTTAGGAGAAGAATAAAACAAACGATGCTCCTTGGCGTAGTCCGCAAGCTCTTGTTCAACAGTCGTTAATTCATTTTCTTGGTGACCCAAAGCTAAAATTACTTTGTCTGCCGTAAACTCAATGGATTGAGTATACACATAATAGTTATCCTCTCCTGCCCGCACAGCAGTTACTGGCTCTTTAAAAAACGTCAGCGATGTTTGTTCGTTACATCGCGTGGCTAAATACGTATAAAACCATTTTTGATACATGCCATAAAAAGCCCTCGAGCAGTGATCATTCGGTCCAAGGCGATGACATTCTTTCAACAACTCAAGATAATTATAGGGTTGTTGCTGTTGAATGTACTGCGCAGCTTCTGTTTGGGTCCATTCATAGAGAGTGGGGCCCTTGACAATTGGTCCTTCGCCACTAAAAGATTCATCTGTAAATAAAGTGACTTGACTAATCAACGTGTTCATTAATAAATAATTAGGTTGCTCTGCTCGCCAAATTTTCCCACCTGGACCGTATGGATCAAACAATGTGAGCTGAACATTTATTTCCGTTTTACGAGCCCATTCAATGACTCGTTCTGCAGCTGATAAGCCTCTGGGTCCAGCACCTACAATTGCAATTTTCATCCAATCACCTACTCTATTTTTCTAATAATTCTTTTAAGACAACCGCTTGATTATGCACTGTATCTTTCGCCCCATAGACCAGCGTGACTACTGGCTGATTTTTTACAATCGTCTGTAACTGCTTAAACGCTGTGGCAGTTGGCTCATGTTTCAATTCTTCTTGGTATTTTTGTTTAAACTCGGGATATTTATTTACTTCATGATTAAACCATTTCCGTAGCTCTGTACTTGGGGCCACTTCTTTGAGCCATTCATCTAACTTTTCAGATTCCTTGGATTTTCCTCGTGGCCAAATACGGTCAACTAAAACACGGTAGCCATCTTGCTCTGTCGGTGCTTCATATGCTCGCTTGATTTGAATCATCTGCCTTCACCTCTTCTCTTTATTGTAGCTCAAAAAGTGAGGACTGACAAAAAGCAGCATCTCTATTAAACTTTCCTATACAAAAAGAGTTGGTCTCAATGAAGACCAACTCTTTTTGTTATTAACTATTTCTCTTTTTCACTTTCCCAGTCCAGCCATCATAGCCGCCTTTTAAAATATAAATATCAGTATAGCCATTTTTGCGTAATAAATTAGCTGCTCGGATACTTAAAGCTTTCTTCTGATCATAAAGATAAACAGGTTGATCCTTACGAAGAGAACCAATTGTTGTTTTTAACATGCTGTATGGCATGCTGCGCGCCCCTAAAATATGCCCAGCATCAAATGTATCTTTCTCACGAACGTCAATCACTTGTGCTTTACGCATTGTTTCTTTAAATTCTTCTTCCGTCAGCATTTTTGCTGAACGTTTCACCATAATTTTCAAATATAATTCATTGAATACCATCGCTAGTACAATAACTAGCAAAATGCCATTGATTACCCATAAAATACTCATTCTAAAAAGCCCTCTCTATTTCTCTTTTGAAAATTGTAATGCTAGTGAAGCGGCACCAATGACGCCGGCCTCATTACCTAGCTCTGCTAATTTGATTTTTGTACTATTTCGAACTTGCGGGAAGGTAAATTCTTGGAAATATTTTTCGACACGACTACGTAAAAATTCTCCTGCTGCAGAAACACCTCCACCGATAACCACGCTATCTGGATTTAACGTGTTACCTAAGTTTCCTGTGGCTAAGCCTAAATAGAAACAAACACGATCCACAACCATTAAAGCAAAATGATCGCCTTTTTCGGCAAATTCAAAAACGTCTTTACTTGAAACATCCTGTCCATCATCAATCGCTTGTTTCAGTTCAGAGTCACCTGCAAACTCTTCTGATAAATGACGTGCAACACGAACGACACCAGTGGCACTAGAAACAGTTTCTAAACAGCCACGTTTCCCACAGGTACAGTCAAAGCCGTTAGGATCAACCGTCACATGCCCAACTTCACCAGCACAGCCAGCAACACCGTGGAGCAATTCTCCCGCTGCAACAATGCCTCCGCCAACACCTGTTCCTAAAGTAATAAAAATCACGTCGGGATTGTTTTCCCCCGCGCCCTTCCAACGCTCACCTAAAGCGGCAACATTGGCATCATTATCTAATGCAAACGGAATTCCTAAAGCAGATTCGATTTGTTCTTTGACAGGCTGTACAGTCGTCCAGTTTAAATTATAGGCACCTACAACAGTTCCTTTTTCAATGTCGACACTTCCTGGTGTTCCCATACCAATTCCCACAAAATCTTCTTTTTTCATATTATAAAGATCTATACGGTGACGAATACTTTCAATAATTGATGGCACAATGTGCTTGCCATCTTCTAAAATATTCGTTTCAATACTCCATTTTTGTTGAACAACGCCATCGGTTGTTAAAATAGCAAATTTGATGGTCGTTCCACCTAAATCAATCCCAATAATCTTCTTATCCATTTAGTCGATTCCTTTCTGCTTCCCTCTAGATTCTTCTATTCGATGCTCTCTTTGCAAAATATGCCGGGCCTGTAAATACGTATCTCGGTCTACCAATTGACCTTCATACAATTTTTTTAATTCAATCATCATTAACTCAATATCATAAATCCGTGCACCGACATAAATATACATCCCAAACTGTTTAAAAAGTTGTTGTACATCATATAACGTTTCCATACGAAAACACTTCCTTATTATACAGGTAAACCGTATTTTTTAAAACCCAATAACAGACAAATTACGACAAGAAAAATAAAAATTAACGTGGCCATAATTCGCTCGTGCTTATTAAATGCTTCTTCACGATTTGGAACAGCAAAAGCCGTCGCTACTAATAGTCCACCGATTAGACCGCCAACATGACCCATCATATCTACAGAGCTACTAAACAAGTTAAATAACAAATTAATCACAATAAACATTGAATAGCGTTGCACCATATACATAATCGCTGGATTGTCTCTAAAATGGCGTCCTAAAATAACAAATGCGCCAAACAAACCAAAAAGCGCTGTACTAGCACCCGCTGAGACACTGTTGGGTGTCCCAAAGGCAAAACTGGCGATATTTCCAGCAATCCCACTCAATAAATAAATGCCCAAATAGCGCCAATGCCCATAAATTGCCTCAACCTGTGCGCCGATATAATAAAGAGTAACCATATTCAAAATAATATGCATAAACCCAATGTGAAGAAACATTGGCGTGATAAACCGCCAGTATTCATGATTTTGAGCTACCAGTGGACGAACCATTGCCCCCCAATTAACTAAGTTTAAAATATTTTCTGATCCTCCAGTTAATTCCAATCCAAGGAAAACAATGATTGAAATACCTAAAAGGGCATACGTAATGAACGGCTGATTTTTTAGCCGTTTCAATTTCATTTCTGTTTGATAATTCATTCCATTCCTCCTATTGTATAAATAATTGTTCGATTGGCTGATCAAACGCTTCTGGTTGCCATTGCTCATGAAGTTGTTCACTAAAAACTAAACTACATGAATGGCCCGAAAAATGTTCCAAATAACGATCATAAAAACCACCGCCGAAGCCTATTCGATAGCCAGCACGATTGAAAACAATCCCTGGCACAATCAATAAATCAATCGCTGTAGCTGTTATTTCTGCCGCTGTTAACGGAGGTTCTTCCACGCCAAATGCACTGGTGTCATAAACCGTCTCTGGAAAGACTTGATAAAAGTGCATTTTGCCTCCTTTAAATGTTCGCGGCACCGCCACTTGCTTGCTCTCTTGCATGGCCCGCTCGAAAATTGGCTGTGTTGATAATTCTAGCGGTAACGACCGAATCATTCCGATTGTTTGTGCTTGTTGCCATTGCTGACTAGCAAACAACTGTTCATAGAGACTTGATTCTTTATGTTGTTTAATTTCTGGATGTTGTTTTAGCCATTCTAGGGCAGTTAAGCCCACTTTTCTCAACTTGTTTTTCTCCATGTACACCTTCAACCCCTTTTCTGTTAAGTTTATAGAAAGTGTTCTTAAAAAACAAGCTGATTCCCCTTTTCTCTTTGAAAAATCCCGTTATTTTTCTAACGTTTTTGACGCTTCTTTAAAAAAGTCAGCAACCAAATCCATTGTTTCTCCTTTCACTAAATGCCGCTCACCGATTTCCGTTATAAATTGCGTATTTCTCGCATACGTTTTCCCAGACACTAATTGTTCAAAATCAGCCATGTCTTCATAGGGAATTTTTTCATCTTCCGTTCCATGCCAAAACAGCATCGGTCGTTCTTGTAGTCTTTCTGGCGTTTGTGATAAATCGTATTGATGTACCCAACTTAGCAACAGTGGCAAGTCTTTAGGTACAAAAATAGCAAATTCTTTCGCCCGTTGAATCACTCGCTGAATATAGCGCGCCGGATAGGGTGTTCCCATTAAGCAAGCAGCAGCTTGAATCTCAGGATGTTGGGTCATAAGAGCGCTAGTAGTAATACCGCCCATGGATACACCACCTACGCCAATCCAATTTTCTTTAATCAACCCTAATTTATGAAAATGATGGATAATTACTGGAAATTCAATTAAATTATATTGAATGCTACTCCAAAATGTAATCGAAGGAATCGTGGAAATAGGTCCTGTTTTTCTTTCTCCATGGTTCATGGCATCTGGTAAAATGACCCGAAACCCCTCGTGTGCTAATTTTCTTGCTTGTGTTAAAGATAATTCTTTAGCTGATTGCCAACCATGATAGTAAACAATTAAAGGTAATGCTTCGTTTTTTTGCTCTTCTGTTGTCACTTCTAATGCTGGAATTTTTGCTATGTAGCGATGTCTAATACTGATTTTCATTCATGATTCCTCCATTATAAAATATCTTCTCTTATTTTACCGTTTTTTGATAAAACCTGCTCTTTATATGATTTATCAAAAAAATCACAAAATATGCGAATTCGCATTTTCCTATTTTATTACTTTCCGTTATAATCATTTTATTAAATACAAAGGGGTGTTTTTATGGTTAAAATTGAGGAAAAAGGCAAAGTAACATTTGGACAAGCTTTTAAAGATTATTTTCGTGGATATGTTGATTTTAAAGGTCGGACCACACGTGCTGGTTATTGGTGGATGACATTGGTATTAAGCATTTTAGCACTTATTTTTTATATTGCCATTGTCGGCAAAGCCGTGTCAGCAATTTTAGCAGCTGAATATTTTGAAACCTATGATTTTGGGAACTTATTACCGTTGATGCTTTTTGCACTTGTTTTATGGTTAGCTTTATTATTACCAACGTGGGCAATGTGTGTCCGTCGGTATCGTGATGCTGGGATGACAGGTTGGGGCGTGCTTGTTTTATATCTACTTTCTATTGCCTGTAGCTATACACAAGTTTTCTCTGTTATGTCAACACTGAAATATGATGTTCAAACAGATACTGTGATAACAGGTGGCAGTCCCGTCTTCTTATTTTTCACTCTTGTGATTAGTCTGTTTTTCTTCTTACTAACAGTCTTACCGACAGATAAACTAACAACAACTAGCCAAAATAGCGTCTTACGCTTCTTCTTCCGTTACAAAGAAGTGAAGTAAGGAAAAGTTTTAAGCCTTTCTTTTAAAAGAAGGGCTTTTTTCTTATTTTAAAATCTTTATGATAAAATAAGAGCTAGTCTAGCTAAAAAAATGGAAGGAGAAAATATGGCTACTTTTAAACGGATTCTGAATCTAGAAAATTATATTTTTACTTTTTTTATTTTATTTGTCTTTTACGGCGCAATTAACTCTCCCTATTCTCTGGTAAAAATTCTTTGGGAAAAGCCTAAGCACTTGCTTGTTTTACTTCCTCTATTAATTATTCTATTGTTGATTATTTATAAAAACAAAAAATTTCTTTACACTAAGATTCAAGCGCTCTGGCACTTAATAAAAACCCATGATCGTGTGGTTATTATTGGTAGTTTGATCAGTTTATTTTTACTACAACTTTTACTCCTGACGCAGATTACTGTGCCGATTGGCTGGGATGTTTTTGACAACTTTCATAGTATTACCACTGAAAATAAGGATTATTCAAAAATCGTACTTTCTTTAAACCCCAATAACGAATTTTTCTTTTTCATGATGTATTACCTGAATAAATTTTTGCGTTTCATTGATGTAACAGAGAGCTGGAGCAATACTTGGTTTAGTTGGCAAGTGGTTAATTGCTTGTTTATTAATAGCAGTTTATTTCTCTTTTATCATGCCTCTAAGCGTGTCTTTAATCCATTAACGGCCTTCGTTGCTTACAGTTTATTTTTTCTTTCTTTCGGATTGTCTCCATGGTTACTCACGCCTTATACAGATACGGCCGTCTTATTGTTCATCAACCTAGTCTTTTTTGCATATAGCCTTTTTGACCAAGTTTCCCCTCCCTTCGTAAAATATTGTTTATTACTGTTTATTGGGATTGGCCTAGCTTGGTGTTTTTTAATGAAACCTTCGTCTATTATCTTTTTTATTGCATTTAGTTGTATCAAAGTGCTGCAACTTCTTTTAGTAAATCGGAACAAACAGTCTATCGTAAAATTAACCGTGGTTGCTCTCTTTTTACTGACTGGTTTCGCTAGCGCATATTATAGTTTTCAATTTTTTGTGGAAAAACAAACGATTACGGAAATCGATAAAGAACAAGCCAAACCTTGGACACTTTTTGTAATGATGGGTTTGACTGGAACTGGCGGTTACAATGATGCAGATACACAAGCAGTAAATCAGTTGCCTACACAAGAAGCCAAAAAAGCTTATACCATAAAAATGATTCAAGACCGTTTAAAAAATAAAGGATTCTTCGGTTATCTCCGTTTTCTGGCTCAAAAAAATCGTCATAATACTGCCAATGGTGATTTTGACTGGGGTTGGGATGGCGGTGATTTAATCCCAGAAACACCTTCTAAAAATCGTTGGCAAGAACACTTGCGGTCACTGTATTATCCGCAAAATCCCAAAAGTAACTATCTACGAATTTATATGCATTTTTTCTATTTACTCACATTACTAGGTCTATTGTTCAGTATCCCTCTAAAAGATTCAAAAAATAACTACGCGATTTTAAAATTAGCTTTCATTGGAGCTATTATGTATTTATTGCTCTTTGAAGGCGGCCGCTCTCGCTATCTAATCCAGTTTATGCCGTTTTGGTACTTGTTATCAGCGAGTGGTTGGCTGGGGTTGAGAGAGATTCGAAGATACAAAAAAACAGTAAAATAGAAAAGAGGATTGAGTTAAAAATGAAAAAAAGTTTACTGGGGTTGATTGTTTTTTTATCCTTACTGACCCTTACTTCTTGCAGAAATAAAGTGACCACAAAAGAGCTAATGGCAAACGAGTGGGCCGTAAACTCCAACGTTGATGAAGTAGTAATGATTGTATCATTCAGCGAAGATACCGCTACTTTCAAAATCAATACAGATGAACACACATCAACTGCAAAAAATGATTTGGAAAAAGCAGGCGAAGAATTAGGTAAACAAATTGCAAATAAAATAGAATACAAAGTCAAATACCATCTAAAAAACAATCAAATTCGTTGGGAAAATGAAGGAAAAGAAGTAGCTTACAAGATAAAAAAAGAAAAGCAAAATCTACTTTTCACTCCTACTAAGACAAACAATTCTGATAACCAAACAAAACTAGTTTTGAAACCTTACACAAAGAAAAGTATTGATTCTTCCACTCAAAAAGATAAAACGGAAGAAACCAACTCTAATTATCAAAACGTCTCATCTGAAACAAACCAATCTACCTCTTCATCTACTACTAAAGAACCGCTACCACAAGTTAGCTTAGCTGATTTTATAGGCGGTTGGGGTATTCCTCAAAGTGATAACTTATTTTTTATAAATGCTGACGGAACACTCACTAGCATAACTCAATCGAATGTTCCTCTTCAAAATGTAAGTTTTTCTGTGGATGAGAATGGTAATCAAACAATGACGTTTCTTTTGAATAATACGCCCCGAACAGTAACGAAAAATAATGATGGTACTTTAACTGTTAATGGACAAATATACACTTATCTAGGTAATATTACGTTGGAACAATTAATTGAAAGAAATAATCAAACTCAACAAGTTTTTGAACAATCTGAACAGCAACCACCACAAAACTCTGATTCTCGTGAACAAATACAAAATTCTAAATCAGACCAACCTATATACGACACGGTACGAAGTGGTGAAGGCGGGCGACAGTTAGCCGAAAGAAATGGTTTAACCTTAGAAGAATTATTAGCATTAAATCCAGGCATTGAAACTTCTGTTTTTTATCCTGGTCAGTCATTACGAATTAAATAGAAATTTAGGTATACTAATAGATAATAGTCTATAAAAGTAGAACTGGACCATCTACCATTTACTTTGGGATACCAGTTGATGGCAATCAGTTTGACGAAGTGGAACTAGACCTTGTACCTACTAGCTCAGCAAAAATTGCGACATTTGATATAGCAGTTGGGCATTGATTAACAGCATGCATATAATTTGATAATATGGAATATAAACAAAAATGTCTAAGGAGCCTAACATTCTTTCAAGAAAGAATGTTAGGCTCCTTTTATTCAGACAATTTCAGCCACTCTTTGCGATTGCAATAGGACATAGTTTTTACAAAGACAAAATGATAAAGCAAACCGTAAGCTAGCCCCAACATATTTAACAAAATTCTTAAGTAAAGACTTGTTTCTAGCCCAAATATCATAGAAGCTGCCATGATAGCACCAACACAATTAAAAATCGTTTTACTTTTATAAGATGTGCATAAGCCCAAACAAAGTCCTCCTAAAATACCAAGTAGGTTCGTTGGTATATAAAATAACAAGATAGCCGATACTAGAGAACCAATAACGACCCCTATTATTCGTTCTTTGGCTCGTTCAGACAATTTAAACGTATCATACCCAGAAAATAATGACGAACTAGCAAATGTTGCCCACATAAAGCGGTCAATCTGAAGGTGCGTTCCTATAAAAAGTAATAAGCTAATGCCTAAAGCGTAATAACCAAACCAAATATTTCTTTGATTAAAAAAACCATTTTCTGTAACCATCTGTATAAAAGTAATCTCTTGATCCAATTTTTTATGTTTCACATGATAAACAAAAGCTAAAAGTAAATAGGCAAACACTAATACAAAGAAAGTTTGTTCTAATTGCTGAAACGATTGATAGTGAACCGTGCCAACTAAATATAAGTAGGAGAACGTATACAAGCCCGGATTACCCATTTTAGGGTTTTTACCAGTTAAGAAAAACAATGCCAGCAAGCAGATAAAATGAAGACCCCATTGTAAAAATGATACAGAAATCAGTGAAATTAGTGGACTAACACCTAGAATTGTTAACACGATTCCTAAACTAAGCAAGGCCTGTTTTTCCCTGTAGCCATATGAGACGAAACGGATACTCAACAGCAAACAAAATAATACAATTGAAAAAGGCGCTACAGCTTTTCCAAAGAAAAAAGTAATCGTCGACACCCATAAAATCGCAAACGAAACTAATAAAATATCCCTTATTAACAAGGCGCGCCAAAAATATCTCCGCTGTTTTTTAGTGTCCGCTTGATGAATTTTTTGTTTTAAAATAAATGGATCTAACTGCAATAATTGATAAAAAGTCACCTAAAATCATCTCCTAAAAATCGACTCTTCTCAATTCATTATTCCAACTTTTCCTTCTATGAAATCATAAGAAAAGAAGTTGTGACGAACATTTTACTACAACTTTTTTTCTGAATCAATACATGCTTTATTTCTTAATTCAATACCTCTCCCGATACGATTTGCTTACTTCATAAAAAATAAGCCTAGAAAAAATCAAAACGATTAATTCTAGGCTCAAAATTAAATAACTG
Source organism: Enterococcus sp. AZ050 (assembly GCF_051715085.1). Taxonomy (NCBI): domain Bacteria; kingdom Bacillati; phylum Bacillota; class Bacilli; order Lactobacillales; family Enterococcaceae; genus Enterococcus; species Enterococcus sp. AZ050. The sequence goes on from NZ_JBIOTC010000001.1 coordinate 1,331,413, forward strand.
TTGAACAAAAGCTAGCACTTTTTTACATAAACTTTTCCAACAGATCCATTTCTTTTTCTAATTCTTTTTCATCATACTTATCATACTTACCAGCTTCGTGTGCAATTTTTTTAATCTCATGAATGGCTTTTTTTTCAACAATCCATTTCTTCATACTATGTTTTTTTGTATCCTCATCTAGCGAGTCCAACTCTTCTAAACTTGCATCCAATTTATTCAAAATGTCTGCAATTTTTGCTAATGCTTGCGCTTCTTTTTCTTCATAGTTTGACATAATAGACACCTCTTCTTAAGTATTTTTCTACTTTAAGTGTACGTCTCTGTCGTTTTATTTGCAACTAATAACTCAACTGCTTCTCGGTACGGAGGATAAGGGATTCGAACCCTTGCACGATGTTACTCGCCTAACGGTTTTCGAGACCGTCCCCTTCAGCCAAACTTGGGTAATCCTCCCTCTACATTCCATCTACAAATGAACATGTAATGAATCAATAGATAAAAAGCCTAGACCCTTACACAACAAGGATTCTAGGCTCTATCTAACTAAATTATTTAGTTTCACGGTGTAAAGTAACTTTTCTTTCACGTGGGCAATATTTTTGTTTTTCTAAACGATCAGGATTGTTACGTTTATTTTTATTTGTTAAGTAGTTACGTTCTTTACAAGAAGTACACTCTAAAGTGATGTTTACGCGCATGTTTTCCCCTCCTACTAATAATTGATCTTTCCAAGAGATTTCTTAGACTTGAATATCATACCATTTTTTTTGTCATTTGACTACCCTTTTGGGCAAATTTGTAAAGTAGAACTACTTTACAAATTTTATTTTTTGTACATTTCCATATACGCTTCTAAAACTTCTTTGGCAATCGTTTGATTTGGTTTGGAAGATTCATCATTTAAGTGTGGTAAAACAACGCTAATTGCAATTTCAGGATTTTCGTACGGCGCATAAGCCACCAAGTTACTATTAACCGTTGTATGGTTTACTCCATTAGCATCTGTTGCTTGCGTTTCGGCGGTCCCTGTTTTAGCAGCAATCGAAAACTTGTCTGATTTTAAACCACGTGCAGTTGTAAAAGGACTAGTTCCATTTACTACATTATAGAAACCTTGTTGAAGAATTCCTATCTGGTCTTCAGAAATATTCACCTTATTCAAAACTTTTGGTTCAATTTCTTTTAAAATTTTTCCTAAAGCTCCATTTTCATCATTGCCATAGATTCCTTCTACCACATGGGGTTGCACGCGGATGCCATTATTTGCGACAGTGGAAACGTACTGTGCTAATTGTAACGCGCTATAGGTATCATATTGTCCAAAAGATAGGTCAAGAAGATTACCGCCTTGTGGCGCAGAAGACGAATCCTTAAAGTCCTTGTTTTGAATTCCTGTTGTTTCTCCTGGTATATCAATTCCAGTTTTCGTTCCCATACCATATTCTGCAAAAGCTTTTCTTAATTCTTTAAAGACAGTGTCATCTCCTACTTCATAAGGGAAAATCATATTGGGATAATAATTCACACCCATCATTTTAAAGACTAATTTCATCATATAAGCATTCGAAGAATATTCTAACGCTTGCTCCGCAGTTAATTGCATGGTTGTTCCACCAGAAGCATTCCACCAAGAAGCTTTTGGATTACTACCTGCTAGTAAAATAGCTTCATCTGTTAAAACGTCATTGCCTTTAATGACGCCTGTTTCATAACCAGCTGTTAAAGTACCTGCTTTCACAACTGATCCAGGAACTTCAGAATTCAAAATAGGTGCTAAAGGATTAGGTGTGACTTCCCCAGTTGCTAAATCATGATGAAATCCGGACATCGCTAAAATAGCACCTGTTTGAGGGTTCATAGCAACGACATATGCATTTTCTGAGTATGGTCCAATGGTTTTGACTATTTGTGAATAGTTTCGTTGTAAAATTTCATCAACTTTGTTTTGGAAATTTGAATCAATCGTTAATTTTAAGTTGGAACCTTTTTCCCCTTTGGAAATTGGGGTTTGTGAAACAATCTTTCCGTTATTGTCTAAAACGACTTCTGATTTTGCTTTTTTACCTTGTAGAACGTCTTCATATTGTTTTTCTAAATAGCTAGTCCCAACACGGTCATTTCGTGCATAGCCTTTTTTCAAATATTCATCGACTTCTTCGGCTGGCAATCCTTGTTTTTCAGTTGAAACGGTGCCCAACAGGCTACGTAATGCACCACTTTGAGAATAATCACGCGTCCAATCAGTCCCTGTTGAAACACCAGATATTTCCGCTGTGTGTTCACCAATTGTCGCAATTTCACCTTCTGTTACCCCTTCATTCTTGATGAAGACCGTGTTCATTTGTGACGCGGCATTCATTCGTTTAAAAATCGTCACTGCTTGTAAGGTTCGGTCATCAAACGCAATTTCTTCAGGGGTGACTTTTTCAACGGCTTTGGCATATAATGTGCCTTCGTCCGTAATTTTGTTGCCTTTTTCATCTTCTTTATCTTGATCGGTTAAACGGGCTTGGGCTGCTTTTAAATTTTCAGGATTCGCTAACCAATAATCTTTTTTATCACGGTCCGTTAAGTTTGGATCAACTGGAACGTTAATAAGTTCGTTGACTTTATTCGCAATCGGTAAAATATCTTTTCCTTCAATATTTTTTCCTCGTGTGTAAGTGATTGCTAAATTGGCTTTGTTAGAAACCAAGACTTTTCCTTGTGAATCATAAATTTGTCCTCGAGGGGATGGTGTCGTGATTTGTAGTGAAGAATTGGCAGTGATTTTTTTGTTAAACTCTTCTCCTTCTACAATCTGTAAATACCCTAAACGGACAATTAATGAAACAAATAAAGTGAATATCACAAAAAATAATAAGTTCAATCGAAAAGGAATATGTGGCTTTCTACCTCGTTGACTCTTTGCTGCGGCATCTGTTTTTTTTATTTTATCTATAAATGAGTTTTTCTTCATACCTCTAGTCCCTTCACTAAAAAGTTTCGCATTCTCATTGTAACAAAAATTAGTCAAAAAATCAGGATTATTCCTAGCTCTAAGGAAATATTTAATTATTTTGTTGTTGAAAAAAGTCAAAAGGACTTCTGAATTCAGAAGTCCTTTTGACTTTTTCTCTTTTTTTAACGGCTGTAATTGTGAACTTCAGCAGCCATGCTGTCAATGAAAATTGATAAATCTTCGACAGAAGTTTCTTTGCTTCCATAACGACGGACGTTCACCGTTGCATCTTCCATTTCTTTGTCCCCGACCACTAATTGATAAGGTACTTTTTGTGTTTGAGAGGCCCGAATTTTGTAGCCCATTTTTTCGTTACGATCATCGACTTCAACACGTAAGCCTTGTGCTTGTAAACGTTCTTTGATTTCATAAGCATACTCAGAATGCGCTTCTACAGAAACTGGGATAATAGTTGCTTGAATTGGTGCTAACCAAGTAGGGAAAGCGCCTTTGTAAACTTCTGTTAAGTAAGCCACAAATCGTTCCATTGTTGAGACGATACCACGGTGGATAACAACTGGGCGATGTGTATTTTCACCATCTTCGCCAACATAAGTTAAGTCAAAACGTTCTGGTAATAAGAAGTCTAATTGGATGGTTGATAATGTTTCTTCCATTCCTAAAGCTGTTTTTACTTGAACATCTAACTTCGGACCGTAAAAGGCAGCTTCACCTTCTGCTTCAAAGTAATCTAATTCTAATTCATCCATGGCAGCTTTTAACATCGCTTGCGCTTTTTCCCACATCGCATCATCATCAAAATATTTGTCTGTATTATTTGGATCACGATAGCTTAAGCGGAAACGATAATCCGTAATGTTAAAGTCAGCATAGACTGCCACCATTAACTCCAAAGTACGTTTAAATTCGTCTTTAATTTGGTCAGGACGAACAAAAGTATGGCCATCGTTTAAAGTCATTTCACGAACACGTTGTAACCCTGATAATGCGCCAGATTTTTCATAGCGGTGCATCATCCCTAATTCAGCGATTCGAATTGGTAATTCGCGGTAACTATGAATGTCATTTTTATAAACCATCATATGGTGTGGACAGTTCATTGGACGTAATACCAGCATTTCGCCATCGCCCATATCCATTGGTGGGAACATATCTTCATGGTAATGATCCCAGTGACCAGATGTTTTGTATAATTCCACATCTGCCATAATTGGTGTATACACATGTTGGTAACCTAAGCTAATTTCTTTGTCCACAATATAACGTTCAATTGTACGACGAATGGTTGCGCCTTTTGGTAACCAGAAAGGTAACCCTGAACCAACTTCTTGTGAAACCATAAATAAATCTAATTCTTTTCCTAATTTACGGTGGTCACGTTCTTTGGCTTCCTCGCGCATTTTGATAAATTCTTTTAAATCTTTTTTATCGAAAAAGGCAGTGCCGTAAATCCGTTGCATCATATGATTGTCAGAGTTTCCGCGCCAATAAGCACCAGCTACTGAAAGTAATTTAAAGACTTGAATCCGTCCTGTTGAAGGGACGTGAACACCACGACATAAATCAACAAAATCGCCTTGATCATAGACAGTGATGATTTCATCTTCTGGTAAATCTGTAATTAATTCAACTTTGTAAGGATCATCAGCAAATAATTCTAACGCTTCTGCACGTGAGATTTCTTTACGAACGATTGGGTTATTTTCCTTCACAATTTTCATCATTTCGGCTTCAATTGCAGGTAAATCTTCCGCTGTCACAGGGGATTCCCCATTATCTGTATCATAGTAGAACCCAGAATCAATCGCAGGACCTACGCCAAATTTAATGTTAGGGAAAAGACGACGTAAGGCATTAGCCATTAAATGAGCTGACGAATGACGTAAAATTCCTAAAGCATCTTCATGATCAGGCGTCACGATTTCAAGCGAACCATCTTCTACGATAGGACGATCTAAATCGATTAAAACACCATTGAATTTACCAGCTAAAGCTTTTTTGGCTAAACTGTTGCTAATACTTTTAGCAACATCAAATGTTGTAACCCCAGAATCAAACGGTTTGACAGCGCCATCTGGAAAAGTAATGTGAATAGACATAATAAAATTCTCTCCTTTTAATTTTTTTGATTTGAAGCGTTTCATTGTGTTCCTGTTTTTCACAATGAAACGAAACAGCCACCTGTTCCCCTTGTTAAAAAACAAAAAGTCCTAGTATTCTAACGAATACTAGGACGAAAATATCGTGGTTCCACCTAATTTTGAACACAAATAATCTGTGTTCCTCTAGCGTGTTAACGGTGCGACCGCCTTTGTTTCAACAAAGGTTTCGAAAGTGGTCATCCCTTGTGCCAATCTGGAAAATTTTCAGCCAAGATTTTCCTCTCTAATAGATCGCGGGCAAGTTCAGTTGTCTTTCTCATCAATCATTTATGCACTTATTTAACCACTTATTTTCAGAAAAAGCAAGTGATTCAACAGAAATTCTCTGAAAACTTATTTTTTCCATTCGCCGCCTTGTGCATAGCGGTCTTTTTTCAATTCATTGACAATCACATGGATATTCTCTTTTAGTGCACCAGCATTTTTTGACACAGCTTCTGTAATATCTTTGACCATATTAGTTAACTGTTCTTCTGTGCGGCCTTCAATTAATTCTACATGTACAAATGGCATCTTCGTTCCCCCAATTTAAATTGCTTGTTCTGTTTGTATCATAGAGCGGGTTATGACGCTTGTCAATAAAAAATAGCCTATGTTCAGTAAAAGCTAAGATAGCTTTATTGATAAACAATTAATTATTATTTTCTGCTAAGTATTCTTCTAACGTTAGACTCGCTTTTTGAATCTCTAGTGCTGCTTTTTTACCCACATATCGATAATGCCAAGGTTCATAACTAACACCCGTAATTTCCACTTTGTCTGAAGGATAACGAAGAATAAATCCATATTTATAGGCGTTCTTTGCCAACCAAGCGTAGACTTCTTCGTCAGTAGATCGCTTACTTTGCGCATTTATATCCACTGCTAAACCTACTTCATGTTCACTAGTTCTCGGCACTGCTACCCAACTTTCAGCTGTTTCAATCGCTTCTTGTTCGCTGAATCCTTGATCTTGAAAAGCCTGTACTTTTTCTGCCATAATTTCTTTTTGCTCTTCATTTGTTCGATAACTAGAAGTGACTTCAAGATAGAAGCCTTGTCTTTTGGCATCTTTAAACATCCTGTTCAAAGCTGGATAAATTCGTTTATCCACTGCCTGTTTGTTAGGTAATTTTTTTAATTGGATTTGATAATCTTCAGGAATCTGATGCGTTTGATTTACTAATAATAATTTCCATGATTGATCGCCTTCTTCAGGAGAACTCATTTTTTCCTCTTCCTCTAAACTGAGGGCTTGCTCATTTCCTATTGAAACTATTTTTTTCTCAGCAACTTGTTTAACAGCCATTCCCACAATAAAAAGCCCTAAAATAGCGACACCAATTGTAACTTTAAATTTCATTTTTATTTCTCTCCTCTTTACTTACTTAACAAAATTAGTATAGCAAGCTAGTAAAAAGGAGCCTTCTTTTTTTTCGCAAGAATTTCTAACGATTTTCTTACAAAATCGATAAAGAAATCATAAAGGTAGTTTTTTCATTTTCGCTTTCAGCTGAAAGCACCCCGCCATGCAGCTCCACAATTTTTTTAGCAACCGCTAAACCTAGTCCTGCGCCTCCTCGGTTTGTTTGACGGGCAGTATCTAATCGGAAAAATTGTTCAAAAATTCGGGCTAATTTTTCTGGTGGAATAGTAGGGCCATGATTTGTAAAATAAATATTTACTCGTTGATTTTCATTATCAACTTTAGTGGAAAGAGAGATGGTTGTTCCTGCATAGCTGTAGTTAATGGCATTTTGAACTAAGTTATCAAAAACTCTTTGCATTTTATCGACATCAAGATGAATAGACAAAGCCTCAGTAAAATCTGTTTCAATAGTTAACTGTTTTTGTTTCAACATAGGTAAAAATTCATAACTTACTTGATTTAACATACGATCCAAGCGAACACTCGTCGGTTCTAATTCAATATTCGAGAGATTAAATCGAGCTATTTCAAAAAATTCATTAATCAACTCTTCTAAATGCTCTGCTTTTTCTAATGAAATAGCTAAATATTTTTCTCGTAATTGCGTCGAAATTTCCAGTTCATCATGAAGAAGTGTTAAATAACCAATGACTGATGTTAAAGGCGTTTTTAAATCATGTGCTAAATAAACAATCAAATCATTCTTTCTTTGCTCAGCTTCCTTCGCTTGTTGCTGGCGTAAGTTAACTTCTTGACGGATTTGATTCAACTCTTTGTCAAACTCCATTAAATTTGCTGACAAGGCTATCGGTTCTTCGGAATTCTGATAGAGTTTCCCTGTTGCCTCCAATACTTCTGTTAATTGATTGATGCTTTGCAACCATATCCGAAAAAGAATGATTACTGAACCACCTAGAATTACTAAGCTAATTAAATAAACGTAGTTCTCCTCAATTCCTTTGGCTAAAAGGTAGAGTGGATCTTCCATGCCCCATCTACGTAATCCAAACAAAAAATTACTAAAAAAATACAAGACTGCTGATAACGCCAATATTCCCAAACTAAAAAACAAAAACTTTGTTAGTAGTTGTTTAATCATTCGTTCTTTAAATTGCTGTTTTCCTGTTTTTTTCTTTTCAGTCAATTTTATACCCCACTCCCCAAACAGTTTTAATAAACTTTGGCTTCCTTGGTGGTTCTTTTAATTTTTCCCTTAAACGGCCAATATGTGCCATCACGGTATTTCCATTGTTTTCCAAATATTTTTCACCCCAGATTTCTTCAAACAATATCTCTGCTGGGACTACTTCTCCCTGACGTTCTGCTAAATACCAAAGAATTGAAAATTCTAATGGCGTTAAAAATATATCCTCCCCGTATAGTTTACTTGTATGATGTATTTTATTTATCACCAAACCATGAATATCTATTTCTGTTCCTTCTGTTTCTTGTTGTAGACTCGCCTGTGAATTATATTTACGAAAACGTCTTAGTTGTGTTTTAATACGTGCGACTACTTCCAATGGATTAAACGGCTTTGTAATATAATCATCAGCGCCTAAAGTTAGCCCAGTAATTTTATCAATGTCCTCAATTTTAGCGGTTAAAAGAATAATAGGGAAAAAATATTTTTCCCGTGCTTTTTTAACCATTTGAAAGCCATCAATATCTGGTAACATTACATCAAGTACCGCTAAATCGAACTGATTATTTGCCATTGATTCCAGAGCAGGTTTCCCTCGATAAAATTTTTCTACTTCATAACCGTCACTCGTTAAATATACTTCCAGCAAATCAGCTATTTCTTGTTCATCATCTACTAATAAAATTCTTTCTGCCATGGTTTTGCTCCTTGCTTGTCCATTTATAAATTATCTATTCAACTAAAACAGCACCAAAAAGACTGCTCATTTGCCCTTTTGATGCTGTAAATAATCATTTATACTTCTTCGCCGTAATCCACAGGTTTATCAAATTCACCTGGTGCATCATCATAGATATGTCCGTAAATAATTACCGGCATTCCGTCATAGGATACGTCAAAGATTTTTGAAACTTCTGTTCCTGGCGTATTGATACAGCCATTACTACCAGCATCGGTTTTAAAGGCTTCTTTATCGCCGTACTTATCCAATTTATGGTCGGAGTCATGAATCCCAATTTGTGTGACAACGCCCCCTTGACTTAATAACGGCATCCAATATTTTACTGGCACACTGTATCGAGAACCATCAAGCATTTGACCTTCTAAATTCACATCGGTTGTCCGATATAAAATTGTATGGAATCCTGGTACTGTTGCGGTTCCTTTGTTATATCTGCCAGTAATGACATCTGTGGTGACTATTTTTTTGCCATCAATGAAACAATACATTTTTTGATCTTTTAAATCAATTTCAATATAATTATTGGCTATTTTACTATTTTCTTTGGTATCGCCAACCAACGGAGCAGTGATTGCATTCGTTTGTTCTTGGCTATTCAGCGCGTTTACTAGTAGTTCTTGTGTTTTGGCCCCATCAATCGACCAGCCATAACTTCCGTTGTTTTTAAAACGACGTGTCGTGCCGTGAACATCTGTAAATAAAACTGGTTGATTAGCAGAACCATATGTTGTTTCTAATTGTGTCACCCAAGTAGTTAGTTTTTCTTTGTTGATTGTACCATCATCATTCAGCACGTTTTGAATTTGTGTTTTATCAAAGGCTACTTTTTCACCATTAATATCAACTGTAATTGTTTTATTTAACTTGTTATTGAGCGTTGTCAATGTTGCCTTTAACGTTTGATCCTCTTTTGTAATTTCAGGGGCTTTATAAAAATCTTTGGCATTGTATTGATAGTTGCCTTTTCCCGCTTCAACATCCGCAATAATCTGCTGATTTAAGCGCTGTGTGTCCACTACTGTGCCTTGTTCTTCGGGAACAATTTCAAAAGTGCCATTGCCTCGACGGATACTCGCATTTTTGCTTGGTTTCCCCTCTGGAAAACTCAAAGTTGCTAATTTGGCTTCTAGTTCTTTTTTGAATGCCTCGTTTAACGGTAGCTTCACCTTGCTACTGTGTAAATGGTCTTTTAAAAATTTTTGATCCAATTGGTATTTTTTAGGAAGTTGAATTTTTTCTTCTTTTGTCCCCGTTTGAACCACAACTTCTTCGGTTTGATTAACTTGCGCTAATTTTTCTTCCGCTGCATTTACATTTAACCAGCCTACGGAAACTCCATTTACTTTTGTGGTTGGTAAAAAGTGACTTTGAAAATAAACATAGCTGCCCCCAGCAACCAGAGCTAGTCCAACCAAAGAAGTAATAATTACTTTCTTTTTATTATTTTTTCCTGATTTTTGACGACGTGTATTACGCACTTGCATTTCTTCTTTTTTCATTTGTTCATCCTTTATATCAATAATTTTAGGTTTATTTCTTAGAGTCTAGGCAACAAACAACTGCGGTGATCTACAATCAAAAAAAGTTCCCTTTCTCTCGCAGATTAATTTTTTCAATTATACACTATTTTTACGTTGTTTTCAGCTTATTTTCCTTGTAAATCCTTTAATCTTAAACAATTTGTATACTCTGTGACTTTTTTTGCTTCTTGTAAATGATACGTAAACTGGGCCATTTTAGCAAAATCCTGAGCGACGACGTCAAAAAAGGCTTGTGTCTTTATTAAGCTGTTCCAACAAGCTTCTTTACTAGAAAAATCCAGCAACGATGCTAATTGATCCATCGTGTCAGGAGTGACATAATTTTTCAGATACTTAAATTGTTTCCCAACAGAAATTGGCTCCGGTTCCTGCCAAGCCGCTTGCCAAGAAAGCAAGCGCAACAGTTCCTGCTGACAATATTCATAGAGATGTGTGACAGCGTAAAATAGTTCATTCCGACAAATCCCCTTAACTACATACGTACTAACCCACCAAAATTCATTGCAACAATCGTTAAATTGCTGCTGATCCGGAGCTGTTACTGTATAATTTTTATCAGATGCTACAGGTAAAGGTGGCAAATTTTCATCTTTGTCTAACAAGATAATTGCTAAAGAATCGCCTTCATGCCAATTGTCTTTTTCTGCGAGAGGACACAACGTTAAATCGATACGTTGACCATCTTCAAATAACATTAAAAATGTTTCCCGCGTCTTCGGTTCTGTGGGAAATAAGGTCATTTCCTTGGGACGTTGCATAATTAATGGTTGACCAAATTTTGCTGTCCACGTTGCTGTTTCAAAAAACTCAGCACATGGTTCTACAATATAAACAATGTCGAAATCTTGAAAACTATCTTTTGGCGCTTTCACATTCGTACGAGAACCCACCATTCCCACGGCTCGAATGTGTTCTTCTTGTTTTGCTACATCCATAATAAGTTGAAACATTTCTTCTTCTGTACGCATTCACTCGCTCCCTCTCTTCAAAAGTTTCTATTAAAACATAGATTTTTTTATAAGTCTTTTGTTTTCTATCGCTTTTTCTATGGTACTTCGTATACACTAACATTACAAGGAGGGATGTTTCATGCATTGGTTAAAAATAACAAGTTTATCCATTGTCAGTTTTGGCTTTTGTATTCTTTTGATTTTAGGTCTACTTATTTTTACTGGCAAAAATACGCAACCCACCGATAAACCAGATGCTATTTTAATTTTAGGGGCCCGTGTTTTAGGGACGTCTAAAGAAACCGCACTGCCCAGCCGTGTTTTGCAAGCTCGGTTAGATGTGGCTATCCCCTATATTAAACAACACCCCGAGACACCCGTTATTGTTAGCGGAGGGCAAGGAGCAGATGAGCCGGCTACGGAAGCCGCGGTTATGAAACAATACTTGCTAAATAAGGGTGTTCCAGAAAAACAGATTCTCTTAGAAAATCGTGCCACACGCACCAAAGAAAATATTGTCAATTCACAAAAACTCCTTTCTTTTAAACGGCTAGTGATTGTTACTAGTGACTTTCACATGTATCGCTCGCAACTTTTAGCCAAGCGAGCAGGCATCTCAAATGTTTCAGGCATCACTGCGGCTTCTTCTTTTCCAAAAGATATCAAAAATTTTGGTCGAGAGCTGCTTTCTTTAGGCTATGCCTTACTCTTTGATTGGTAAAAGAGCGTCCTTCGCAAGACCATTTTGCGAAGGACGCTTTTATATTCTGTGGATTTGCTCACTTTTGTTCTCTTCTTCTTGTGTTTAAATTATAAAAATGATAACATATCTTTGTTAGCGCTTACAAATAATATTTATTTTATAGGAGGAGAAAGTTATGGGGCATCAATTGAGCACTCATTTTTTTAACAAGAAAACAGGGATTATTTCAACTTTTTTAAGTTTGATACTTTTAGTCGGTGGTTTACTGTTTGCACTACCTGCATTTGAAGTACAAGCAGCATCAACTGTTACACCTAAAACAGTCATGTATGTAGAAGTAAACAACCACGATTTTAACAATGTGGGAAAATATACTTTAGCTGGAACCAATCAACCTGCTTTTGATATGGGGATTATTTTTGCAGCCAATATTAATTATGATACGGTCAATAAAAAACCTTACTTATATCTAAATGAACGGGTCCAACAAACTTTAAACGAAGCTGAAACACAAATTCGTCCAGTTCAAGCACGCGGCACTAAAGTCCTATTGTCTATTTTAGGCAACCATGAAGGCGCTGGCTTTGCTAACTTCCCAACTTACGAAAGTGCGGATGCCTTTGCAGCTCAATTAGAACAAGTCGTTAATACGTATCATTTAGATGGTATTGATTTTGATGATGAGTATGCTGAATACGGAAAAAATGGAACGCCTCAACCAAATAATTCTTCGTTCATTTGGTTACTTCAAGCCTTAAGAAATCGCTTAGGCAATGATAAATTAATTACTTTTTATAATATTGGACCAGCGGCTGCGAACTCTTCTGCTAATCCTCAAATGAGTTCTTTAATTGATTATGCTTGGAACCCTTATTATAGTACCTGGAATCCGCCACAAATTGCGGGGATGCCTGCTTCTCGTTTAGGTGCTTCTGCCGTTGAAGTTGGTGTCAATCAAAATCTAGCTGCGCAATATGCTAAACGTACGAAAGCGGAGCAATATGGTATTTATCTAATGTATAACCTCCCAGGAAAAGATTCATCTGCGTATATCTCGGCGGCGACACAAGAACTTTATGGTCGAAAAACGAACTATTCACCAACTGTTCCAACACCTTAATTATTATCTCGTGTCTACAAGCGCCAACATGTAAAGAGTTAAAAGCCAGCTTACTACAAGCTGGCTTTTTGGTATCTTGAGTGAATCGTTTTACACAAAAAAAGACCCGCCCTTTGGGTAAGGACGGGAAAGGAGTTAAAAATGAAAAAGTGTTTTGTGTTGTTAAGGTTGTTTGTTGATATGCTTATATCTTACAAACTAAATGTGAAGATTTTGTGATCATTTCATTCTTATTTTGCTACTTTTATAGGAATTAAATAGATTGCCACGAGACTATCTTTAGTTGCCTCGTGCATCCGTTATTCTGACTGCTCCTTGTGGTGATACTCTGTAAAAACCGACAGTTCCTGTCCCTCCATTTGCAACCATCTGTTTCGATTGGGCTCTAAAAAAGAAGTCATTTCCATTCATACCCAAAAATCCAAGGTTCGTATCATTATTTTCTGCATCGGTCAGTGTCTTTCTAATATATATCTCTGCTTTTTCTTGTGTATCGATGATTTTTGCCTCTTCATTTTGGTCTTGATTTTCCTCTTCAGAAGAACGATAGTAATACTCTTCCGCAGGATAATTTCCACTATCTTGAGTAATTAACAATCGTGGTTTCGTCTTATCCGATTGGTCGCCGTTAGGATTTTCAACACCAATTTTATATAATAATAACGCAGCACCAGTAGGCCCCCACCTAATACTTAAGCTTGTAATTGGTCGCGACTCATCAGTAGGTGAATCCTTCGTAATCATTCCTCCAGTATTTGTGCTACCATCAGGATGAATGATCAAACTCTCTCCTTTACCATTTTTCCATGTTCCAACTAAAGTAGTAAAATCGCCAGCATTAATCGCTGTAGTATCTAAATCAGCTACAGTTAGCTGACTATTGTTTCCATCAGCTGTCGGCTCTTCATTTTTCACTGATTCGTTAGACTCGACACTGTGGCTCGCTTGTTCGTTTGTCTTATCAATTGTTTCACTGGTTTTTTCATTCGTCTCTTCAACTTTAGAGGATGCCTCCGTTGAAGCGGTTACTTTCTTTTCTTTTGGTTCCCGACAAGCAGTTAATGATAAAACCGCTAGCCCGACAAAAAACGCGAACATTCCCTTTTTCACGCCTATTCACCCCGTTCAATGATCTATCTTACTAGACTATTGTACTATTAATTCAACTGTTTAGACAAATATTTATGGAACAGACAAAAGTTGAACCTGTCATTGAATGCTTTGTGTCACATGGACCTATCAATCAACTTTCTTTTTTCTATGTATTATATGAAAAAAAGTGAGCCATCAGTCAAAATGACCGATGGCTCACTTTCTAAATCTTCAAATAAACGAACAAATGGATTATTCAGGTAAATCTACATTATGATGGACTTTTTGAACATCTTCTAAATCTTCTAAAACGTCTAACATTTTTTCAAAGTTCGCTAAATCGTCGCCTTCTAATGTTACTTCGTTTTGTGGAACCATTTCTAACTCAGTAACCGTGAATTCTTCAATGCCTTTTTCTTTTAACGCTTCTTGTGCATGGTGGAAATCTTCTGGTTCTGTGTAAACGATAATTTGACCGTCTTCTTCAACAACATCGCGAACATCAATGTCTTTTTCCATTAAGTATTCTAAAATTTCATCCGCATCGTCACCAGCAAAGCCAATGATACCTGTATTATCAAACATGTAGGAAACAGCACCGCTGACACCCATGTTTCCGCCGTTTTTACCAAATGCGGCCCGCACATCTGCTGCTGTTCGGTTCACGTTGTTCGTTAAAGCATCAACAATGACCATTGAACCATTTGGCCCAAATCCTTCATAGCGTAATTCAGAATATTGTTCATCTGCTGAACCTTTTGCTTTTTCAATAGCGCGATCAATAATATGTTTTGGTACATTGTATGTTTTGGCGCGTTCGATTACAAACCGTAATTTTTGGTTTGCATGAGGATCAGGGTCTCCTGACTTCGCTGCTACGTAAATTTCAATCCCGAATTTTGCATAAACACGGCTATTGTTTGCGTCTTTGGCAGCTTTTTTCTCTTTAATATTTGCCCATTTACGGCCCATATTCTCACTTCGCTTTCTCTGATTTGTTGTTAGTATCTTATCCCTTGTTTATTATACTGGGGAAACTGATTTTTGTTAAGTATTTTTTAGGTATCTGGCGAAAATCGTAAGGGAAACCGACCAAAATTTTGTTCTTTTAAAGAAGAATCTCCCATCTGATATAGTTGATTGGCGCGAATATCTAACGAAAGCATTGCGCGGTTTTCTTTAGATACTTTGGAAATTACCGGCAATTGAATCTGTGCTTTGGTTTCTTTTAGATAAGCTTGTCCCTTTGGCGTAAATCCTAGCACATGGAGATAACTGTTTTGCCAAACAGTTTCAACTTCTTCTTTGGTCATATTTAACAATATATAGGTTGCTAATCGTTGCAACCTTGTCCAAGTATAACGCTTCGTTTTCATACGTTCCATTAATTCGTGAAAAGAACCTGCTGCTTGGATTTGATCTTTTAGTCGATATTCAAGTCCTTCCGTCATTTGGTAAATGGCTTGTAACTCTTCTAACGAGGATTGAACAATTTTATACTTTAGGAAGGGCCAATAGTTTTCCCATGAAATCATTGTCTGTGTTTGTAAATGTTGTGCGGTTATAGAAGGAACCGTTGGCAGCACTTGCGTTATTTCTTGTTGAAAAACACTTTGCCTAATCGCCGTGGCGCTAGCAACTTTCCCAGAAATCGTTGCATCATGAAAGCCCGCTTGTTTTCTAGCAATTGGGTAGAGCGTCATCGGGGTTGGATACGTGGCATTTTCCTTTGCATAACTCATCCCCAAAATATGATTAGGCGAAGAAAAATCGAACCTGCTTTCAGGATATACTTGACGAAAAACAGTAGTCATTTTTTGTGGATAACTCAATTGTTTGTCTGTCAATGCGTGGAACGTTTGATCAATTAAGGATTGATTTTCTTGGACAAACTGGCCGAAAGCCGCATAATCAATTGCGCTTGTACTATCTGTTCCAAAACATAAGCTCTCACATTGCAACGCCTGCAATAACTTTATACCGCCTTTGGCAAAGTAATCCGCAGACTGTACCGACCAAGCTGTCGGCAATTCAATGACTAAATCCACACCATTTTGCAAAGCTTCTTCTGCTCTGGCCCACTTATCTAGTAAAGCTGGTTCTCCTCTTTGTAAAAAATTCCCACTCATTATAGCAATTACTACTTCAGCTCCGCTTTGTTGGCGAGCTTGTTGGGCATGATAGCGATGTCCATTATGAAAGGGATTATATTCCACGATAATGCCACAGGCTTTCACTCTAGCCACCTCCGTTATAAAAAAATGGACTTATCAGCAAAGAGACAAACGTTTTTAAGCGCTGTCCCAAGCTCATAAGCCAAATCTTATTAATCTCTTTGACAAACAAAGAACCAGCGTTCACTTGTTTCAGTTGGTGCTTCATCTGTAAAGTCTGCATAAACTTTGACGTTCATGAAACCAGCACTTTCTAACATTCGTAAATAGTTATCTAACGAATAGGTTCGTTCTTGATGCAATTCATCATACCGAACAAAGTGCTCATCTGTTTCCTGTTCTTTCACAAAAAATGTTAAGAAATGTTCGATGCTGTGTTCTTTTTCACCAGCGTAACTATCCCATAGAAAAGCAAATTCTTCTGTTTGATAATGATAGCTATATTCTGGAAAAACTGAATCAATTTTGTAAGTAGAATGAACATCAAAAATGAACGTTCCTTCCTCTTCTAACGCTTGATAAACTTCATCGAACACTTGTTGTACTTCTTGGCGATTAGCCATATAGCACAGTGAATCAGAAAAACAAGTGATGGCTTGGTATTGTCCCACTTCAGATAAATCTAGCATATTTCCCTGAACAAATTGAACTGGCACTTCTTCTTCAAAGGCTCGTTCACTAGCAATCATCAACATTTCTTCTGATAAGTCTAAGGCCGTCACATCATAACCACTTTTCGCAAAATCAACTGCTAAAGCGCCTGTACCACAAGCCATTTCAAGAATTTGTTGGGTTCCTTGTGGGAGATGACGATTGGAAAAATCCAACCATTTTTGGTATAGGCTTTCGTCCATCACTTCGTCATAGACGAAAGCAAACGTTTCATAGGCCATTTTAGTCGACCCAAGCGCTTAGATCAACCATTGGGGCATCTGACCATAATTTTTCTAAGTTGTAAAAGGCACGTTCTGAAGATTGGAATACATGGACAATAACATCGCCTAAATCGATTAAAATCCATTTTCCGCCTTCTTTACCTTCCACACGCTTGACTTCTACTTGATTTTTGGCTTCTTGTTCGTTAATTTCATCAACAATCGCATTGATTTGACGTTCACTATTGGCTTGGCAAATTAAAAAATAATCTGCTAATAATGAAATCTCTCTTACGTCTAATGCGACAATTTCTTCTGCTCGTTTTGAATCTGCTGCTTTGACAGCAATTTCTAAAATTTTCTGGCTATCTATGATAGTTCCCTCCTAGTAATTCTTTCTTCTTTTATTTTTGATTAACGACCCATTGATTGTAGGTCTCTAACGTTTTTGGATAAATTTTATGTTCTTGTTCAATCAAATGTAACAAGGTATGTTTCGTTTCATAAGCAACCGCTGCATCTAAGTCAACAAGAGCAATTTCACGGGCTTCTTTCACAC
The DNA here is from genome assembly GCF_051715085.1 of Enterococcus sp. AZ050. Lineage (NCBI taxonomy): Bacteria > Bacillati > Bacillota > Bacilli > Lactobacillales > Enterococcaceae > Enterococcus > Enterococcus sp. AZ050. The sequence goes on from NZ_JBIOTC010000001.1 coordinate 1,348,845, forward strand.
CTGGAAAATCACGTCCTGGTTCAATGTAATCTGCGACATAAATAATTTTATCTAGCAAGCTCATCTTAGCAGCCCCAGTTGTATGCACACGAATTGCCTGCAAGATTTCTTCGTCATCAATGGCTAATTCCCGTTGAACAATATCCGCCCCAACTAAGCCATGCCAAATTTCATTGCCATAGTTTAATAAAGCCAAATCAAAACCATCTCGGCGAATAATCAACTCGAATTCATCGTTTGGACGTTCTTTGGCGTAATCATGCGTCAAAGCAGCAATACTTGCTTTGGCTTCATCGGCACCATATTTCGCTGCCAAGGCCACAGCTGTTTCCTCGACTCCTAACACATGGCGAAAGCGACGTTCACTCATTTGCATTTGAACTTTTTGCATTAATAATTCACGTTGTGCAGCATCATAATTTGTTATCCAGCTCATCTTGATACAGTCCCTTCTCTTGAATATAGTTTATCACATTCTCTGGAAGAAGATAGCGTGTTGAGCAACCACTTTTGACTTTTTGTCTAATCAAAGTGGAACTAATCGCCATCTGCGGAACATCGACCCAAATAATTGGATAGGTAGATTCCGTTGGATAATTAGGACGCCGAATGCCGACAAATTGAACTAAATGGAGTAAGTCATCAATCCGATGCCATTTGGGCAAGTATTCCACCATATCTCCACCAATTATAAAATAATAATCAGTATCTGGATTGGCTTCTTTTAAAGCTTTCATCGTATCATACGTGTAACTTTTGCCTTTGCGAATTAATTCAATTGGCTCAATATCTAAGCAGGGATTATCAGACACCGCTAGTTCTAACATCGCTAACCGATGTTCACTGCTAATTGTTTTCTTTTCGTCTACATGTGGTGGTAAGTACGTAGGCATTAAGTAAACTTTGTCCAAACCTAGTTGATTTTGAACTTGATCGGCCATGACAAGATGTGCTAAATGAACGGGATTAAAATTACCACCTAACAAGCCGACTTGCTTTCTTGTTTGAAAACGTAACGGTTCCTCTTGCAAGAGAACGTCCGCTCCTTGACGCGCTTGTCTTTTTTCTCCCATTGTTCATCCCTCCAATATTAAATCTCTTTGACTGCTGCTGAAATTTTTTGATATTTTTCTTTACTTGATGGCTTGAATAAGACCAACACGCGACCAATAATTTGTACCACATCGCAATGAATGGCTGCTGTTAGTTCCTCTGCAACCTCTTCTGCTACTTCATCTGTATTTTGTAATAACGTAATTTTAATCAATTCACGTTTTTCCAACGCTTCATCAATTTGTGTAATCATTGCGTCATTCAAACCACCTTTGCCTACTTGAAAAATAGGTTGTAAATGGTGTGCCTGACTACGTAAATAACGTTTTTGTTTTCCTCTAAGTTTCAAATTGTTTGCCTTCTCTCTAAAATTTAAATTAATGCTTTTCTACGTAAAACATCGACACCTTTAGGCGCCCAACCAGCGACTACACCAGGTTCTGTGACAGTAATCCAACCTAGACCAGCAAACACAATATCCGTTTTTTCTTTCACGGAAAATTCAAAGCGCACTAATTCAGGAAACTCAGCGACTTCATCGGCACGTGGGGGCTGCAATAAGCCACCAACATGTTTTTCATAAAAAGCATCGGCGGTTGCTGTTTTTGTTCGGTGTAAATTTAAGTCATTGGAAACGTAGGCAATGAAGGAACTTTTAGCACCTTGGACATAATCAAAGCGAGCCAAGCCACCTAAAAACAAGGTTTGTTCAGCATTTAATTGGTAAACTTTCGGTTTGATTTCTTTTTGCGGTGCAATAATTTTCAAGTCTTTTTTACCTAGATAATGTGCCATTTGACGGTGAATAATTCCGGGCGTATCGATTAAGAAGTGGCCATCGTCTAATGGAATTTCAATTTTATCTAGCGTTGTTCCAGGAAATTGTGATGTCGTAATCACATCTTGAACACCCACTGTTTGTTGAATGATTTGATTGATTAATGTTGATTTTCCAACATTGGTCACACCTACGACATAAACGTCTCGGCCTTCACGATATTTTTCGATTGTATCTAATAACTCTTGCATTTCTTGTGGTTTCTTGCCACTTGTTAGTAAAACATCAACAGGGCGTAATCCTGCTTCATGGGCCCGTTCTCTCATCCATTGAACCATTTTAGGTTTTTTTAATGATTTAGGCAAAATATCCACTTTATTACCAACTAACAACACAGGATTATCTCCGATAAAACGATGTAGTCCTGGAATAAGAGAGCCATTAAAGTCAAAAATATCCACTACGTTCACAATCAGTGCATCTTCTGTTCCTAAACCATTCAATAAACGTAAAAAGTCATCATCTGTTAATTGGACATCTTGAATGTCATTATAATGTCTTAAGCGAAAACAACGTTGGCAATAAACTTCCCCTGTTTCCATTCCTTTTTCGAAAGCTGTTTTTGGTGTATAGCCTAATTCATGAGGATTTTCCGTTTGGATAATCGCACCACAGCCAATACAATGAATTGCCTCTGTCATTCTAATCCGCCTCTCCATGTCATTTCTGGATGTTTTTTTGATAAGTATTTCATAATTTTCCGTTCAAAGAACCGATTGATTCTAGTATTCCAGCCATCTGTATCGACAATCGGTTGAACTAAAACATTGCGTATACCCGCTGCGTTAGCTCCCCGAATATCTGTCATAATCTGATCGCCGACCATTAACATTTCAGATGGCTTCAAGCCTAATTTTTTTTCTGCTAATTTGAAGCCACGTGCGGTTGGTTTCAAGGCACGTGCTACATAATCTAAGTCAAACTTTTCAACAACGCGTTTAATCCGGCTGTCTTTGTTGTTTGAAACAACGAGGACAGTAATTCCTGCATTTTTCATTTCTAATAACCAAGTTTTTAATTCTTCTGTTCCATCGGGATTATTCCAAGCAATTAACGTATTATCTAAGTCAGTTAGTACTGCCTTAATCCCCAGTTTTTTTAATTGTGCGGGGGTAATTTTATAAATCGCATCAATCATCCATGTCGGTTTATATTTTGAAAACATCGTGACTCCTCTCACTGACACTATGTAGTTTCTTCGATTTTAAGAGACTGAAACATAACTAAACAATTATGCTTCAGCCTCTACCTATTGTATTATACTGCATTTTACTGAAAATTTCTATAAAGGACGGTCGTTCCTTGTAAAAGAACAAGTAAAATAAAAGAAAAAATAAAAAAAGCCACCCATCAACCCCTGAAAAGTTCGTTGATGAGTAGTAACTTCTAATATTTGCGAAAACGTTGGTATCTTTTTTCTAGTAACGTTTCCGTATCTAATTTAGCTAATTCAGTTAATTTTGAAATAAACGCTTTTTGTAACATGCGATTAATTTTTGCTTGTTCCAGAGGCTGACCGTTCATAACTTCTGGAATTACTTTATCTACAATAGCTAATTCCTTCAGCTCTGTCGCTGTGATTTTCATCAATTCTGCTGCTTCTTTCGCACGACTGCCATCTTTCCACAAAATAGAGGCGAAACCTTCTGGCGAAAGAACCGCATAAATCGTGTGTTCCAACATCCAAACTTCATCTGCGACTGCTAAAGCTAAAGCACCGCCACTGCCACCCTCACCAATGATGACTGAAATGATTGGCACTTTCAAATCAGACATCTCTAACAGGTTTTGCGCAATGGCTTCCCCTTCTCCCCGCTCTTCGGCACCAATCCCACAATAAGCACCAGCAGTGTTCACAAAGGTAATGACTGGACGATTAAATTTTTCCGCTTGTTTCATTAAACGTAACGCTTTGCGATACCCTTCAGGATTAGGTGAACCAAAATTACGTTCAATATTTTCTGGTAGATTTCGGCCTTTTTGGATACCTATCACTGTAACTGGTTTCCCTTGCAAAGTAGCAACACCACCGACTACAGCTAAATCATCGGCAAAGTAACGATCCCCATGAAATTCTAAAAAGTCCTCAAAAATGGCTTCTATATATTCTAAAGTTGTCAAACGATCTTGGGCTCTTGCCAAGGTAACAACATCATTGGCTGTTTTCTTTTCCATGTTAACGCCACCCTTCCAAAGAATGTAAACGTAACAAGTCGCTCAATCGTTGACGCAAAAGATTTCTTGGCACAATCTGATCTACAAAACCATGTTCTAAAAGAAACTCGGCCTTTTGAAAATCATCTGGCAACTCTTGACGAATCGTTTGTTCAATTACACGGCGGCCAGCAAAACCGATTAAACTCTGAGGCTCTGCCAAAATAATATCGCCATCCATCGCAAAACTTGCGGTAACACCGCCAGTCGTTGGATCAGTCAATACCGTAAGATACAGCAAGCCTGCTTTGTTATGCCGTTGCAAAGCGGCCGAAATTTTCGCCATTTGCATCAATGAAAAAATTCCTTCTTGCATACGGGCACCACCAGATGCAGTAAAAATCACCACTGGTAAATGCTTTTCTGTCGCCCGCTCAAACAAGCGTGTGATTTTTTCACCAACAATCGTTCCCATACTGCCCATGATAAAATTAGCGTCCATGATTCCAATTGCAACAGCTTGTCCTTCAATTGTTGCTTCTCCCGTTAAGACAGCTTCATCTAGCCCAGTTTTTTCTTGCATTTTTTCAATTTTTTCAAGATAACCAGGAAAATTTAGTGGATCTTTTGTCACTAATTCACTGTCCCAATTGTGGAAACTTTTTTCATCAACGGTTATCGCTAATCGTTCCCATGCACCAATCCGAAAACTATAGCCACAATGCGGACAGATTTTTTCTGCACCCATTTCTTTTGTATACAGTGTTCGCTTACAAGAAGGGCATTTTGCCCACATATTATCTGGAACAGAAGGCTTCTTTGATGCATCATTTGCATCAGCACGATTTGGATTAATGCGAATGTAATTTTTCTTTTTAAATAATGCCATTTGCTTACTCCTCGTATTTTAGCGGCAAGAGCACAGCTCTTGCGGCGTTCTTTCTTTAATGATTGCTTTCTGGCTCCCAATTTGGTAGAAATGTTTCTTGTAAAAAGCTTGTGTCATAGTCACCTGTCAAAACATTGTCATGTGTAATTAAATCTAATTGGAATTCGGCATTCGTAATAATACCTTCTGTTACAATTTCATTTAAAGCCCTTTGCATTTTCATCAAGGCATCAAAACGATTTTCACCATGTACGATGACTTTCGCAATCATTGAATCATAATAAGGTGGAATTGAATACCCTGAATACATAGCGCTGTCTACACGCAAGCCCATTCCACCACTAGGCAACAAGAGATTTTGAATTTTACCTGGTGAAGGAGCAAAATTAAAGGCAGGATTTTCAGCGTTAATTCGGCACTCAATCGCATGCCCAGTCATAATAACATCCTCTTGGGTATAGCCTAAAGGTTCACCTGAAGCAATTTCTAATTGCGCTTTGACTAAATCAATCCCTGTTACCATTTCCGTAACTGGATGTTCGACTTGGATGCGGGTATTCATTTCCATGAAATAAAAGTCGCCAGCTGGATCCATCAAAAATTCAATGGTTCCGGCATTTTCATAATGCACAGCTTGTGCCGCTCGAACGGCCGTTTCGCCTAACATCTGACGCTTTTCTTCAGAAATAGCAATCGATGGTGATTCTTCTAACACTTTTTGATTATTTCTTTGTAGTGAGCAATCACGTTCCCCTAAGTGAATCACATGCCCATATTGATCACCTAAAATTTGCACTTCGATATGACGTGCTGGATAAATAATTTTTTCTAAATACATATCATCATTACCAAATGCGGCTTTGGCTTCTTGCTGCGCTGAAGTAAAGTGTTTCGGTAACTCTTCTTTTGAAAGAACTTTTCGGATTCCTTTTCCGCCACCACCAGCAGCTGCCTTTAACATCACTGGGTAACCAATTTCTTCAGCAATCGTCAACGCTTCTTCGACAGAATCAATGACGCCATCACTCCCAGGAATAACAGGTACCTTGGCTTTCTGCATCAGTTGACGTGCATTTATTTTATTGCCCATTGCATCAATCGTTTCTGCTTTAGGACCGATAAAAGTAATGTTACATTCTTCGCACATTGAAGCAAATTGACTATTTTCAGATAAGAAACCAAACCCTGGATGAATCGCTTCAGCATTGGTAACAATCGCTGCACTTAAAACAGCTTGAACATTTAAATAAGAATCAGTTGCTTTCGCCGGTCCAATACAAATGGCTTCATCTGCTAACTGTGTGTGTAACGCTTCTTGATCCGCTTCAGAGTAAACAGCAACTGTTTGAACGCCTAATTCGCGACAGGCACGAATAATACGAACAGCGATTTCTCCGCGGTTTGCGATTAATACTTTCGAAAACATTTTTCACCTATCCAATCATAAAGGTTAATTCAGCCTCGGCAACTTTTTTTCCATTAACTTTTGCTACACCTTTACCCATTCCAGCAGAAGCGCGGACTTTTAAAAGTTCAACCTCTAAAATTAATGTGTCGCCTGGTGTTACCTTTTGTCTAAATTTTGCTTTATCTAATCCACCAAAGTATGCCGTTTTCCCTTTGAATTCAGGCATTGAAAGTAATGCCACGGCGCCTGCTTGAGCCAACGATTCAATAATTAAAACTCCTGGTAAAACAGGATTCCCAGGAAAATGACCTTGAAAAACTTGCTCATTAACCGTTACATTCTTTTTCGCTACAACGCGTTCCCCGGGAATGACTTCTTCAACACTATCTAATAATAAAAAGGGATAGCGATGTGGTAAAATTTCTTGAATTTCTGTAATTGTTAATTTCATGTTTTATTCTCCTTTAGCAACTCGGAATAGCGGCTGACCAAATTCAACCACATCTTCATTGTTGACTAATATTTCAGTAATCACACCGTCAACTGTCGCCGTAATTTCATTCATTAATTTCATCGCTTCAACGATACACACAACGTCACCCGTTTTAACAGTGTCTCCTACTTTGACAAAGTTCTCTTTATCTGGTGCTGGTTGTAAATAAACGATTCCTACAATAGGTGACGTAATTTCTTCTGTCTTTTCATTGGCTGTCGGTGTATTGGTTGGCGTTTCTTCAACGACAGAAACTGTTTCAACAGGCACTGACACACTACTAGCGGCTACTGGTGTTTCTTGTGGTTGCGCCACTGGTTCTACGGCACTTCGTCCAGAAACTGTATTTTTATTCATATATAATTCAAACGAGCCTTCTCGTAAATCGAATTCGGTTAAAGTTGATTGATCAAATTGTGTTAATAATGCTTTTACTTCTTCTAACTGCATGTTAATCCTCCCAGCGTTTTAAGCAAATAACTGCATTGTGGCCACCAAAGCCTAGCGAGTTACTTAAAGCATAATCAAATTTATGCTCTTTGCTTTCGTTTAAAACAACGTTCACCGTAATTGCTTCATCTTGATTTTCCACATTAATGGTTGGCGGAATAAATTGATGTTGTAAAGCATTTAGGGTAGCAATTCCTTCAATTCCACCAGCGGCGCCTAAGAGATGTCCCGTCATACTCTTCGTACTACTTACATACGCCGTTTTTGCGGCATCACCTAAAGCCAATTCAATTGCTTTAGATTCTGCACTGTCATTGGCTTGTGTGCTTGTTCCATGGGCGTTAATATAGCCAATTTTTTCTGGAGAAATCCCCGCTTCTTCCATTGCTAGTACCATGGCTTTCGCTGCGCCGCTCCCATCTGGTGTTGGTGATGTCATATGATAGGCATCGCAATTAGCACCATAGCCAACCACTTCACCTAAAATAGTTGCGCCTCGTTCTAGAGCATGATCTAATGATTCTAAAATAAAGACACCCGCACCTTCTCCCATCACAAATCCACTACGTTCTTTATCAAAGGGAATTGAGGCTTTTTCTGGGTCAGTCGCCTTTGTTAAAGCGGTCAAGGAAGCAAATCCTGAAATACCGATTTCTGTAATAGGCGCTTCTGCTCCACCAGCAATAATGACATCGGAGTAGCCATGTTTGATATTGCGGAACGCTTCCCCAATTGAATGAGTTGCACTAGCACAAGCCGTCACTGTTGAAGTACAAATTCCTTTGGCACCAACACGTAAAGCGATATTTCCCGCCACCATGTTTCCAATCGCCATTGGAATAAATAACGGTGCCACACGTTCAGGTCCTTTGTCGTGCATCCGAATTACTTGATTTTGAATTGTTTCTAAACCACCAATCCCGGAACCCACCATGACGCCAAACCGATCCACATCTAGTTGACTGGTATCCAAGCCACTCATAGCCATTGCTTCTAAGGCCGCATAAATGCCAAATAACGAAAACTTATCCATGCGTTTGCCATCTTTTTTAACAAAATATTTTTCCATTGGAAAGTCTTTCACTTCAGCTGCTAAGGTGACACCTGTTTCACTAACATCAAATTTACTAATCGGTCCGATACCATTTTTCCCTGTTTTCAAACTTTCTAAAAAAGTCTCAGGTTCATTGCCAATCGGCGAGGTGACACCGTAACCGGTAATAACTACTCGATTCATCCTTTTGACTCCTTTCGTTTATCCGTGCATGACTAAGCCGCCATCAACATTCACGACTTGCCCAGTAATATAGGGACTTTTAGCTAAGAATATCGCTGTAGCTGCGACATCTTCGACTTGCCCAAACGTTTGTAAGGGAATTTGCGCATTCATTTGTGTTTTAACTTTTTCCGATAAAACATCCGTCATTTCTGTTTGGATAAACCCTGGTGCAATCGCGTTGCAGGTAATACCGCGCGGCGCAACTTCTCGTGCCACCGATTTAGTAAAACCAACGACACCGGCTTTACTCGCAGCGTAGTTTGCTTGACCAACATTTCCCATTAAACCAGAAACGCTAGCCATATTAATAATTCGACCACTTCGTTGTTTCATCATACGTTTAACCGCTTGTTGGGTCATGTTAAAAGTTCCTACCAAGTTAATATCTAAACAGGCATTAAAATCCTCTTTTGTCATTCGTAATAATAATTTATCATTCGTAATCCCAGCGTTATTCACCAGAATATCAATCGAGCCTAATTGGTCAACAGTTGCTTGAATCATCTCACCTGCTGCATCAAAATCGGAAATATCTCCAGAAAGGCCAATACATTTTACCCCAAAGGCTTCAATTTCTTGTCGTTGTTCTGGCGTAATCTCACTCCGACCGTTTAAAACAATATTGGCGCCCTCTTTCGCAAAAGCCAACGCAACTGCTTTGCCAATCCCACGAGTGCTTCCAGTAATAAATACGTTTTTTCCTGTTAATTCCATTTTTTACCTCCCAGTAAGTGCTGTTAACGTTTCTGTTAATGTTGCAACATCTTCCACACGGTGCATTTCAATTGTTTTGTCAATTTTTTTAACAAAACCAGTTAATGTTTTCCCTGGACCAACTTCAATCATCGTTCCTACGTTCATAGCCTTCATCGTTTCGATACTGTCTTCAAAACGTACCGCAGACATGACTTGCTTTTCCAATAACGCTTGAATTGCCTCTTGGGGCATAATTTCGGCAGTCGTATTACTAATGACAGGAATTTGCATCGTTTGAAAGTTCAATTTTGCTAAATCCTGAGCCAATTTTTTTGATGCTGGTTGTAACAGCGCCGTATGGAAAGGGCCACTCACATTTAACGGAATCATTCGCTTTACACCAGCTTCTTTGAGAAGTGTCATCGCTTGATCAACAGCAGTAACCTCACCACCAATCACGATTTGTTGTGGTGTATTATAATTTGCTGGAGCCACAATTCCGAAAGCACTGGCTTCTTGACAGGCTTTTTCAATTACTTCACGCTCAGCATTCATGACAGCAACCATTTTGCCAGTTCCTTGTGGTGCTGCGTCTGTCATGTACTGACCGCGCTTTTGGACCAAGGCCACTGCTTCTGAAAAACACAAAGCCCCGCTGGCAACCAATGCGCTATATTCCCCTAAGCTTAAACCCGCTACGACATCAGGCGTTAGTCCTTTTTGTTGCAAAAGACGGTAAAATGCGACACTGACTGTCAAAATAGCAGGTTGCGTATATTCTGTTTCATTTAAACGTTCATTTTCAGTAAAACAAAGTTCTGCCATCTCATAACCTAAGATATGACTTGCTTCATCGAAGGTTTCCCGAACAATCGCTTCTTGGTGATATAATTCTTCACCCATCCCTTGATACTGGGCTCCTTGTCCACTAAATAAAATCGCTGTTTTCATACGACACCTCATTTTTTGTTAAAATTATTCACTTAGCCCCAACGCTGATTCATCTTATGTACAATCGCTTTGCATTCAGACATGAGTGAATCAATGATTTCTTGGGCTGTTTCTTCTTTTTTTATTAACCCGGCAATTTGTCCCGCCATGACGGAACCGTAATCCATATCCCCGTCAACGACAGCTTTGCGTAAAGCGCCCTGACCAATTTTTTCAAACATTTCTAAATCAGGCACTTCTTTTTGGAGTTCTTGCTTTTCTAATTGATTATATTGAGCGGTTAATTTATTTTTTAAAGTACGCACTGGATGGCCAAAATGTTGACAGGTAATTACTGCATCTAAATCACGTGCCTTTAAAACTTTCTGTTTATAATCTGGATGAACGTTGCATTCTTTGGCAATTAAAAAACGTGTACCTAACTGGACTGCTTCAGCACCCAACATAAAGGCCGCAGCCATACCACGACCATCACCAATCCCACCTGCTGCAATCACAGGAATTGACATAGCGTCAACGATTTGCGGTAAGCCACTCATAGTGGTTAACTTGCCAATATGTCCACCAGCTTCCATTCCTTCAAAAATGACAGCATCGGCACCAATTTTTTCCATTCTTTTTGCTAAAGCAACTGAAGGAACTACTGGGATTACTTTAATGTTATGTTCTTTAAAACGAGCCATGTATTTGGCTGGATTGCCTGCACCTGTCGTTACGACAGGAACCTGTTCTTCACAAACCAAATCGACAATTTCATCGACAAAAGGTGAAAGTAACATAATATTGACACCAAAGGGTTGTTCCGTTAATTCTTTAACTTTTTTAATTTCTTTTTTTACGACTTCTTTTGGGGCATTGCCGCCAGCAATAATCCCTAATCCACCAGCGTTTGACACGGCACTTGCTAATGAAGCATCGGCTACCCAAGCCATACCGCCTTGAAAAATGGGATAATTGATTCCAAGCAACTCACATAACTGTTGATTCATTGATTTTATACGTCCTTTAGTTCTAAGATAAGTACACTTCATTCAAGTAAAAAAGGATTTTTCCGGCTTATTTACTTGTTTTTTTAGGGACTGGGTCATTTAGCAATTAAATGTCCCAGCCCCCTATTTTCATGTATTAGTTTGCTTGTTGTTTTTCTACATATGTTACTAAATCTTGAACGGTTTGGATGCCATCTTCTGTTTCGATTTTCACATCAAATTCATCTTCGATTTCGTTAATGATTTGGAATAAATCTAAGCTATCCGCATCTAATTCTTCTTGAATGTTTGTAGTTAATTGTACCTCTTCAGCATCTTTTCCTAATTCTTCTACGATAATTGCTTGAATTTTTTCAAATACCATGTGTATATTCCTCCAAAATAGTCATTTTCTTCATTTATATGTGAACAGTTTTTTACAGCGTTAGGAGCAGTGAGCCCCATGTTAAGCCGCCGCCAAATCCTGTTAGCACCACGCGTTGTTGGGAACCTAAAATTAAGGTCCCATTTTCAACTGCTTCATCCAACAAAATAGGAATGCTAGCAGCTGAGGTATTGCCATATTTATCCATATTCGTTAAAAACTTCTCGCGGGAAATCTTCGTCTTACGTGCAATTTTATCGATAATGCGCACATTTGCTTGATGTAGTAGAAGATAATCCACGGTTTCGTCCGTCACGAGTGATAAAATATTTTGTGAAACATCTTTAATCGCAAAATCAAAAATACTACGTCCTTCCATCTGTAACGTCTTACTCGCCTGCTTATGCCCCTGATAAAAAGGACTTTCGTTGATCGTGTAGCCTGAAGTTAAAGCCGCCCACCGTTGTCCATCTGCTTGTAATTTTTCATTTAGAAAATGCGGTGTCTCAGCCGCTTCAATCAAGACGCCGGCAGCCCCATCACCGAAAAGCACCGCTGTGGAACGATCGGTCCAATCCAACATTTTGGAAAATGTTTCGCCACCAATTACTAGACCTGTTTGATAACGACCACTTAAGACTAGTTTTTCTGCCATGCTTAAGGCATAGACAAAACCAGAACACGCTGCACTGATGTCAAAAGCAAAAGCCTCAGTAGCGCCAATTGCGCCTTGCACTTGGCAAGCAACAGAAGGCATATTGAAATCTGGTGTCACTGTTGCAACTAAAATAAAGTCAATCTCACTTGCTTGCTTTCCAGATTTTTCCAATAACTGTTTTGCGACTTGATGACATAAATCAGACGTATTTTCTTGCGTAACGATGCGACGTTCACTAATGCCTGTTCGCGAATGTATCCATTCATCAGAGGTATCCATCATTTCACTCAGTTGGTGATTCGTGACACAATTCTCTGGAACATAACGGCTTGTACAACTAATTCGTGCATAATTCTTCATGGGGATCCTCACTTTTTATTTGTATTCTTGCAAGAAATCATGAAGATTTTTTAGTGCTCTTAACAGCGCTTGTTCTTCTTCTTGCTCCATGCCTTTCAAAATGTTTTTAACCATTTCACGATGAAAATGCTGATGGACTCTAAAAAGTAATTTTCCTTTTTTAGTTAAGCCAAGCTTTACTACACGTCGATCATCTTCACTACGCAAACGTTCAACATAGCCTTTTTTAACTAAGTTGTTAATCGCTACAGTAAGTGTTCCGACGGTAATTGACAGTTCCTTGGCTACTTCTGAAGACGTTTTTTTCTTGTACATACCAATTGCTTCGATTGTGTGCATCTCCGTAATGGATAAATCATTAAATTGTGATTTTTTCAATTCAGATTCTTCAATCGTTAAGATGTCATTAAAGACACTGACTAAGTAATCGTTGACTGTTTCTAAATTAGGTTCCATTCTGTGCACCATCCATATACTTTGATTATCAAAACATTTGATGTTCAAACTATATCGTAAATAAGCAAAGAATGCAAGAGAATTTTCTATATTTTTAATGAAATATTCTTCAAATATTTCAAAAAAGGCGCATTTTCAAGGGACGAGGCTTTTAAAAAAAGGATCAATTACTTTGATACCCAAACTATTTTCACAGAAAAAGGAAAGAAGTGCAACTAAAAAGCATCACTGGCACTCCCCTGATTGAGAAGTGCCAGTGATTTTTGTTATATAATTCTTAAACTCCCACTAAGCTATTGCTACAACTTGACTGGATAATACGAGAAGAGAGTGAACCAGAAGCTTTGGTGCTTCTACTCCACTCCCTTATTAAAATGTAGGACGATTAATTATTGAATTAAGTCGTAAATTTCCATTGCTACAATATCGATGTTATCGAATTGATAGCTTTGGTGCGTATCAGATTCTGTTAATTCAAATGTTTCTGTTGATTTATCAAAACTTACAATACATTTCTCTACGCCTTCACGTTCAAAGCGGCGTACTTGTACTTCATTATCTGCTGCTTCGATCATTGCTTCCAGTCTCTTAATAATCGCCACAAGTTGTGAATGTTTCATCAGTGGGCCTCCTTTTGCAAACTAGTTCTGTACCATTGTAACAAAACATTGCCTAACTTGCATGATTTTTCGTCATTTTTTTTGATTTTTTTGTTGTTCTTTAATTTTTATTCGTTGGTTGCTTGCCATCTGTCCACCAAAGCTTAATTAAGGCCTGTGTGCCATCATTTTCAAACCCTTTATCTGCAAGGCTTTCATATAATTCTGTCGCTTTTTGCGTCGCTGGCAATGGAAGGTCAAGTTTTTTTGCTTCATCTAACGCAATCTTTAAATCTTTGATAAAATGTTTAACAAAAAAGCCTGGCGTATAATCTTCTTTTAAAATACGCGGTCCATAATTACTTAATGACCAGTTCGCAGCACTACCACCACCGACTGTTTCCAGAACTTTTTCTAAAGTTAATCCTGTCGCATTTGCATAAACGAGCATTTCAGTCAACCCGGTCATTGTGCCTGCAATCATTAACTGATTCGCCATCTTAGTGTGTTGCCCTTTTCCAGCTGAGCCATGTAGCATAAACGTTTTGCCAAATGTTTTGAAAATTGGTAAGACGGTCTCATAACTTTCTTGATCGCCACCAACCATAATTGTTAAAGTACCATTTTTAGCACCTAAGTCACCACCAGAAACTGGCGCATCCAACGCATGAGCACCCACTTCTGCTGCTTTTTTGGCAATCTTTTCAGCCAAGGTCGGCGTACTTGTGGTTAAATCTACTACTATTTTACCTGTAAGATCTGCTTGAAAAATCCCTGTTTCATTAAAATACACGCCTTCAACATCTGAAGGAAAGCCAACCATTGTAAAAATGATATCACTCGCTTCCGCAATTGCTTTTGGCGTATCATACCAAACTGCTCCTTCAGCAACTAAATCATCTGTTTTACTTTTTGTTCGATTGTAAACATTGACAGATAAATTGTTTTTCATCATGTTACGAATAATTGATTTCCCCATGACACCCGTTCCAATAAAGCCGATTTTAGACATAGTAGCTTCCTCCGTTCTTAAAATAAAAAACTTTCCTCCTTCAGTATAAACGAAGGAGGAAAGTTTTGCAGTTTATTTTCTTAAAGATGTAAATTTTACTTTAATTTTTTTAATTGAGTCCGCATTTTCTTTTTCCATTTGAAGTTGATCAAAGTAAATCAATGTGTCTTGATAAAATTCAATCATTTTGTTGCCAAAGTTTGTAGAAGAAATTTCAAATAATTTTTCATCTAAAATAGTTTGGTCCATTTTAATATTTGCTTGTACATAGTCAATCAATGTTGGGGCAAAATCACTGTCTGTCTTAAAAGTTTTGCCTAAGCTTTCATGATCAAATAAATTATTTAAATAGGCGTTCCCTTCTGCAACACATTGAACGCCAGCAGCCATCGCTTCTGTATAAGTTAAGCCTTGTGTTTCTGACGTTGAGGCGCTGACAAAATAGTCAGCAGCTTTATAATAAATAGCGACTTCTTCATTTGGCACTTCACCCGTAAATTGAACGTATTCACTGACTTCTAGTTCTTCTGCTAATTCTTTTAAATCCTCTAGATAGGGACCATTTCCAACTATTACTAAACGAGTTTGTGGTAATTTTTCAATAATTTGTGGTAATCCTTGAATAATTGCTTGAATATTTTTTTCATAAGAAATTCGACTTAACGATAACAACATAATCTGTTGCTCTTCAATACCTAGTTGTTGACGCATTCCAGCGATCATTTCTTCAGTAATATCGGGACGTAAGAACTTATCAATTTCGATCCCTGTTGGAATAATTCTCATTGGTGCGGTTACTCCATAATCCCGTAATTTTTCAATTACACGTTCACTGGGACAAACAACACCTGTCGTATGATTTGTAAACACTCTTGAAAAGAATTTAACATGTGATGGACGGACAACTTTTCCTTTAGCAATATAATGTAAGTAATCTTCATACATTGTATGATACGTATGGATGACAGGGATTTTCATTTTTTTCCCAACCATTTTCCCTAAAATACCCGCACCAAATTCAGTATGTGTATGAATTAAATCTAATTCCAATTCTTTGGCAATTAAATAGGCGTACCACATGCCGCGAACCACTACTCGGCGATCTTTAAAAGATACGAATGGCACACTAGGCATTCGTATGACATCTTCTTCAAAATCAGTCGCGTTAGGATCGGTTGTCGTAAAAATATACACTTCATGGCCGTGCTTTTCTAATTCATCTTTTAAGGTCTTAATAGAAGTCGCTACCCCACTCACTTGCGGGAAATACGTATCAGTAAAAAAACCAATTTTCACTCTCATTACCTCCATTTCATCTAACAATAACTGCCTTCAAAATTTTTTAAGATAAGACTGTTTCGTAGACTTCTTTTAACTCGTAACCAATTTGCTTGATACTTCTTTGCTCTGCTACTTGATAGCCTGCTTCTCTAGTGCTAGGTATTTTTCCTTCTAATAAGCCTTCAATATATTTTTTAAATTCTTCAATAGAATGACCCATATAACA
>NZ_JBIOTC010000001.1:1370000-1745000 GCF_051715085.1 Enterococcus sp. AZ050
GTCAAAGGATGTCAAGACCTGGTAAGGTTCTTCGCGTTGCTTCGAATTAAACCACATGCTCCACCGCTTGTGCGGGCCCCCGTCAATTCCTTTGAGTTTCAACCTTGCGGTCGTACTCCCCAGGCGGAGTGCTTAATGCGTTTGCTGCAGCACTGAAGGGCGGAAACCCTCCAACACTTAGCACTCATCGTTTACGGCGTGGACTACCAGGGTATCTAATCCTGTTTGCTCCCCACGCTTTCGAGCCTCAGCGTCAGTTACAGACCAGAGAGCCGCCTTCGCCACTGGTGTTCCTCCATATATCTACGCATTTCACCGCTACACATGGAATTCCACTCTCCTCTTCTGCACTCAAGTCTCCCAGTTTCCAATGACCCTCCCCGGTTGAGCCGGGGGCTTTCACATCAGACTTAAGAAACCGCCTGCGCTCGCTTTACGCCCAATAAATCCGGACAACGCTTGCCACCTACGTATTACCGCGGCTGCTGGCACGTAGTTAGCCGTGGCTTTCTGGTTAGATACTGTCAGGGGACGTTCAGTTACTAACGTCCTTGTTCTTCTCTAACAACAGAGTTTTACGATCCGAAAACCTTCTTCACTCACGCGGCGTTGCTCGGTCAGACTTTCGTCCATTGCCGAAGATTCCCTACTGCTGCCTCCCGTAGGAGTCTGGGCCGTGTCTCAGTCCCAGTGTGGCCGATCACCCTCTCAGGTCGGCTATGCATCGTGGCCTTGGTGAGCCGTTACCTCACCAACTAGCTAATGCACCGCGGGTCCATCCATCAGCGACACCCGAAAGCGCCTTTCACTCTTATACCATGCGGCATAAACTGTTATGCGGTATTAGCACCTGTTTCCAAGTGTTATCCCCCTCTGATGGGTAGGTTACCCACGTGTTACTCACCCGTCCGCCACTCCTCTTTCCAATTGAGTGCAAGCACTCGGGAGGAAAGAAGCGTTCGACTTGCATGTATTAGGCACGCCGCCAGCGTTCGTCCTGAGCCAGGATCAAACTCTCATAATAAAAGTTAGAACAATCTTGCGATTGTTAAGCTCAATTTGTTTGCTAGCATATTGCTTGCTTGTTAAAAATGTTTGTTGTCTTGAATTGAATCAAGACGCCCTACACATTTGGTTCGTCTATTCTTTGTTCAGTTTTCAAAGGTCTACGTTACCTCGCAGCAACTTTTATATCATAACAAACTTTCGTTTGAATGTCAAGAACTTTTTAAAAAAAGTTTTTTTAAGTTGTTTTGCTCGGTTGTTGTTGTCTGTTGTGACAACTTCTATATCTTATCATCTCGTTTGTTATTTGTCAACAACTTTTTTGTTGTTTTTTCAAACTTTTTTCGAGAGATTTGAAATCAAGAATTGTTATTTAATTATTGATTTCTGAATCGCTCAGCTGTGTGACTCGCCTTGCGACATGTAATAATATATCAAGATTTTGATGTTTGGTCAACACTTTTTTTCAAAAAAATTAAAAGAAGTTTTCAATCTGTTTTCATTCTTTTCAATTATTTCGTTTTTAAACTTTTTAAATCCTAATTGTCTATCAAAACAGTTTAATTCCTTGCTAAAAATCGAACAATTTGAATCATATATTTGAAATAGTTCGATTAACTTTTTTACGTACAACATAAAAAAAGAAAGAATCTGTTCGATTATCGACAGATTCTTTCTTTTTTGTTTAAAACATTGGGACACCTTCAATATGATATTTTGACCAAATCGTTTTTAATTCTGCAGGTGCTACCCATGTATAGTCTTTATCCATTTCATTTTTAAGTGCTTGTTCATCCATCTCGAAGACAAACAGCGGAACATTTTCTTTATTGATATGCGCGTTAGTTAATTCTACTAAGCTAATTGAAGTAACGTCCAATTGAACCTCTTCTTTGAACCATTGTAGCATACTAGCTAAACCCGTCATCTCATCAGAAACTTTTGCCATCGCAAACTCAATCGCTTCACCTATTGGATGCATCAAAAATTTTTTACTACCATCGTTTAAGTTCAGTATGATTGTTCCAGCGACTTTTTTGTTAGACACGACATCCACCTCAATTAATTTTTAGATTCACTAACAAAAGAAATTGTAACACACTTTCTGAAAAAATACAGAATTATTTTTCAAGCAATTTATCCATGGCTTCATCAATCCATTCTGGAAGTTCTTTGTCTAAGGTTGCAAAGCCAATTTTTTTATTCTTATCCGTAAAATATTTTTTGCGTCGATGGTTCACTGAATGAACTTTGTCTTCAAGGGTTCGTAAAGATAAGCTAATCTTTTGAGAATATTCATCAACATCAATAACTTGAACGGTTACTTTTTGTCCAACGGTTAAGAGTCCATGGATATTTTTAGTAAAGCCAGCTTGTACTTCCGAAACATGAATCAGTCCTTGTGTTTCTTCGTCTAAAGAAACAAATGCGCCATATGGTTGAAGTCCGGTAATTGTGCCAGAAAGTACCATACCAATTTTGTACTTCATCAAATTTCCTCTTTTCATACGATAAATTTCTTTTTCCGTTTCTACTCATTTAAAATAATAGCATTTTTTCAACGTTTGTGCATTATTTCTTCCCTAGTTGTTAAAACTATTGTTTCATCTTTTAAGCAAAATCTACTATACTATAGGAAGTAAGACTTTATATAGAAGAAAAGGAGTTATCTTATGTTTAATTTTAATGAAACCATTGATCGTCGCCACACGAATTGTGTTAAATGGGACACCGTTGAAACGAGTTACCACGAAAAAGATTTACTACCTTTATGGGTTGCTGATATGGATTTCAAAGTACATCAGCCTATTCTTGATGCCTTGTCACAAGTTATTGAACAAGGCATTCTAGGATATGCAGTTGCACCTAATGAACTGTATCAAGCAATTCAAGATTGGCAACGGCAACACCATCAATTGATTGTTGAAAAAGAAGAAATTTTGTTTAATAGTGGCGTGGTACCCAGTTTGGCCACAGCCGTTCAAGCGTATACAGCACCTGCTGATTCTGTCATGATTTGTGATCCAGTCTACCCCCCTTTTGCAGATGTGGTAAAACAAAATGAGCGTAGACTTGTGCGCCATTCTTTACTAGAAGTTAACGGACATTATGAAGTTGATTTGGTTAAAATGGAACAACAGATAATCGAAGAAAAGGTGAAACTGTTACTTTTTTGTAATCCCCATAATCCTGGTGGACGTGTTTGGACAAAAGAAGAATTGCTAGCAATTGGCCGTTTATGCCAAAAACACCAAGTAACTGTGGTTAGCGATGAAATTCATCAGGATTTGATTTTCAAACCGCATACCTTCACTTCCTTCACTGTCGCTGATGAAGCATTTAAGGAATTCACTGTTACCTTAACAGCGGCAACGAAAACCTTTAATTTAGCGGGGATTAAAAATTCAATGCTGTTCATTCCTAATGAAAAACTACGGCAATCTTTCGTATCTTTACAAGACAAAAATCATCAAGGCGGCATCAATACTTTTGGCTACGTTGGAACGGCAGCTGCCTATCAAACAGGGGAGGAATGGCTAACGGCATTACTTGATTATTTAAAAGAAAATATTGATTTTGCCCTTTCCTTTTTCCGTGAAGAGCTGCCTAGCGTTCGTGTAATGGAGCCTGAAGGAACCTATCTTTTATGGTTAGACTTTAGTTCTTATTCACTAACGGATCGAGAACTTCGCGATACCTTAATTCATAAGGGGAAAGTGGTTCTAAATCCAGGAATTAGTTTTGGTCCCCAAGGTTCTCAACACATGCGTTTAAACTTAGCTTGTTCAAAAGAAACTCTCGAAGAAGGCCTTTTACGTATCAAAAAAGCCTTTAATTAAAAACAGCTGTCCTAGTTTTTAGGACAGCTGTTTTTAATTCTTTCTTTTGCGTTTAGCTAAATAAACTCTGACGAACCAGATACCTGAAAATATAAGTAAAATTTCTCCAATTATGATTGTATAAAATCCTGGTTCATGAACGATTCCTTGCTGATCTACATACGTAAAAAATGTTCCTATAAATGGGAGTATTACTGCAAACAAAGCCAAGGCCATTGGATATCTGTATTTTTCTAACAAATTTGCTTCCTCTCCTTCTATTCTTTCACTCAGTATCCTATAAAGACTTCATTAAAAGAAGCGATTTGGATGCTTTTAAAAAAAAGTTAGTCGTTTTAAGAAAAAAATAAAGAGTACCAACGAATTTGTCCCTCGTTGGTACTCTCTTTTTCAATTGGTTAAACTTATTCACCAATGATTTCAACTGTGTCCATCACGACGTCAAATGTTGGACGGTCTTGGGCATCCCGTTGGACTCCACCAATTTCATCCACTACATCCATACCATCAACAACATGACCAAAAACAGTATGACGGAAGTCTAACCAAGGTGTTCCGCCTTGTTTGTAAGCTTCAATAATTTCTTCTGGAAAACCAGCATCTTCTAACTGACTCATCATTTGAGCTGGAACATTTTGATTAGTAACAACAAAGAATTGGCTACCATTTGTGTTAGGACCAGCATTTGCCATTGATAATGCGCCACGCAAATTGAAAACATCCCGAGAAAATTCATCCTCAAATGCTTCTCCATAAATACTTTCGCCGCCCATTCCTGTTCCGGTTGGGTCACCGCCTTGAATCATAAAATCAGGAATCACACGATGGAAAATAACGCCATCATAGTAGCCCTTTTTCGCTAATTCAACAAAATTTTCAACCGTTTTAGGCGCTTGTTCTGGGAATAATTGAACAGTGATGTCGCCTCGGTTTGTTTTAATGACCGCTTTTGGGCCTTTAGCATTTTCTAAATCTAATTGTGGAAATTGTGACATGAGAATGTCCTCCTAGATAATTATTTTATAGTTCCATCATATCGAAAAATGCTAAAAATTGCTATGATCTTTTTCCAATGATTAAAGAATGCTTTGATTCGTTAGCCAAACTTGCTTTTTTCGAAAAGCCGTGCTATTTTGTGAAGTGTTCGCAAAACGATCAATAGTTGTCTCAACCCTAAATGAATTAGGAGGAATTTTCAAATGTCTGATGAAAAAGATATTTATGATTTAACGATTATCGGCGGCGGTCCTGTTGGATTATTTGCCGCTTTTTATGCGGGAATTCGTAAAGCGAAAACGAAAATCATTGATAGCCTGCCACAATTAGGTGGTCAGCTAACAATGCTGTATCCCGAAAAATATATTTATGATATTCCTGGATTCCCTGCTATTAAAGCCGGTGAGTTAATTGCCAATTTGGAAAAACAGATGCAGCCATTTCAGCACGATGTTTGTTTGGAAGAAGAGGTCACACACCTTGCACAGGAAGCAGATGGACTTCTGCGCTTAGACACAACTAAAGGCACACATTATTCTAAAACGGTTATCTTTGCGATTGGTAACGGCGCTTTCCAACCTCGACGTTTAGCTATCGAAAATGTTGAAGCCTTTGAAGGTGAGTCAATCCATTATTATGTGACTGACATGAAAAAATTCGCTGGCAAAAAAGTTGCGATTGCTGGTGGCGGCGATTCCGCAATTGATTGGGCTTTAATGCTAGAAAACGTTGCAGAAGAAGTATCTATTATCCATCGTCGCCCACAATTTCGCGGCCACGAACATAGCGTGGAACAACTGGAAAAATCTAGCGTTTCTATCAGAACTCCTTATATCATTAGTGATATTTTAAAGGAAAATGAAACGTTCACAGGCATCCAATTAACGGAGACAAAAGGTGACCAAACATTGGATCTCCCTCTGGATGATTTAATTATCAATTATGGCTTCACTTCTTCTTTAACACACCTCAAAGAATGGGGATTAGACGTTTCTAGAAATGCTATTAATGTTCATTCCGATATGTCAACTAACATTCCTGGTGTATACGCTGTAGGGGATATCTGTTCCTATGAGGGAAAAGTGAAATTAATCGCTACAGGCTTTGGTGAGGCACCTACTGCCGTAAATAATGCTTTACATTACTTACGGCCCGATGCTCGACGTCAACCAGTTCATAGTACAAGTTTATTTGAAAACGGCGTACCTAAATAAGGTTAGCACTGGACTTTAGCAGTTTTTAAGCCAAGGACAAAAATCTAAATCGGATTTTTGTCCTTGGTTTTCTGCTTTACTGAAAAGCCTTTCTTTTTCTCTTTTAAATTTATTTTTGATACAATAAAAAGTGCTAGGAGGAAGAAAGATGAACCAACCAATTATTTATTTAAATGAAGTATTCAACGAAGAACAACTGGAACAAGTGAAAGCTGTGGCACCCAATTATCTAGTTAAAACATCTACCGATTATTTATCCTCTGCTGAAGAAGAGGCAATCGAAATTATGTTAGGCTGGCATAAAGAAATTGGTCCGCGTTTATTAGCCTCTGATACTAGTCACCTAAAATGGATTCATCTCATTTCTGCTGGTGCTGATTATATGGATTTTGATAAATTAAGAGAAAAGGGCATTCTGTTGTCTAATGGTAGCGGAATCCATAGTGTTTCTATCTCAGAACATGTTTTAGGCGTTTTATTAGCACATACCCGCGGACTGCAAGAAAGTATCCAACAACAAATGCAACACACATGGAATCAAACAGCCCCTTCCTATCAACAACTTTCTGGGCAAAAAATGTTAATCGTAGGCACCGGGCAAATCGGACAACAATTAGCTAAATTTGCTAAAGGTTTAAATCTTCAAGTTTATGGCGTGAATACCTCTGGACATGTGACGGAAGGCTTCATTGAATGCTATTCACAGAAGAATATGAGTAAAATTATCCATGAAATGTCCATTGTTGTGAACATTCTTCCTTTGACTGAAACAACAAAACATTTATACAATCAGGCACTTTTTGAAAAAATGGCTCCTGAAACAATTTTCGTAAATGTTGGTCGCGGCGCCTCAGTAGCAACGAACGATTTGATAACTGCCTTAAACAATAAAACCATTGCTTTTGCTGCCTTAGATGTCTTTGAAGAAGAACCTCTTCCCGAAGATAGCCCTTTATGGGAGATGAAGAATGTTTTATTAACACCTCATATTTCTGGCATGACACCGAAGTTCAAATCAAAATTACTGGCGATTTTTATTCCAAACTTAAATCAATTTGTGACGGATCAGACCCTCGTCAAAAACCAAGTTTCCTTAAAAAAAGGCTATTAACTCAAAAAAGGCCTTCAACCATCTTTCAAGTAATTGCATGGTTGAAGGCTTTTTTTGCTATTTTTTACCAGATAACCTTGAAGTTATCATTTGTCGACGCTTGAATGATTGGATGTTTTTTTAAATATTCTGCAATCAGTTCCGTCATATCAATTTGGATTTCTCGAATAATTTTTTCAGGTTGGAACATTTGATAGTTTCCGCCACCGACTGCTCGGTATTGATTTGTCACGATTTCCAAAACATCTTCTGCTTGCACTGCTTTACCATGATAATTAAGTTTCGTCACTCTTTCACCAAACGGTTGTCTTAAATCAAGCGTATACTCAATACCTTCATACATATCATAATTATAGTATTGTGGTTTTGGATCGACATATTTCGGGTTGAAAATTGGTTGGCCTTTTTCTAACACAAAATAAGTAGCGCTTTGTTCTAACGCTTCACGGAGGTCTTGTCCAGTGACACGCAATACAGCCAAGGTATTTGGATAAATATAGTTGGTAATGATATCGCGCATCGTAATTTGATTATTAAACCCTTTGCCTTCATTGTTAAAAAGTGCAGTCCCTGAAATATCCGTTCCGCTTGAAGCCATTTGGACGTTATTAATAAATTCTATATATGGATGTTCTTTGAGGCGTACGGCATTCGGATTTTGAATCGTCATATCCCCTTCCACATTTCCCACTGGTTGATCAAGCCACTCTTCTACCTCGTCATGTAACGCTGTTGTCAAAGCTAAAACTTCTGCATCTGGTTGTTCGTTTCCAACAGGATGAATAGCTGCGTCACTTTCAATAACGCGATAGCCTTTAGCCATAGGTTCAATTTCTAAAGTAATTTCTCCAACAAAAGCTCCTCGAAAACCTGGTTGAATCACAGGTATTCCATTCAGTTTTGTAGCAATTTCTCGATGTTGGTGACCCGTGACTAAGGCATCAATCCCAGGAACTTTTTCCAATAAATCGTAGCCTTCATTTTCTCCTGTTAGTAATTCCGTGGGTTCCCCTGTTTCTAAATCTTTTTCAAAACCGCCATGGTAAGCGACAACAACTAGGTCTGCTTCTTCCCGCAGTTTTGGCACGTATTCCGCCGCTGTTTCAACGACACTTTTAAACGTTAAATCTTTGACTGTTGCCGGCTGTTCCCAATGAGGAATATATTGGGTCGTCACGCCAAGAATGGCTACTTTAACCCCTTGTTTTTCTATGATGACATACGGCTGACCGAAATAAGGTTGTCCATCTTTACCAAGAATATTGGCAGCTAAAACTGGCTGTTGATAACTGGCAATTGTTTCCTTTAAATAATCTAATCCGTAATTAAATTCGTGGTTACCTAAAATGCTAACATCATAATTCATTTGATTAATGATTTTAGTGATGGCTTCCACTGAATGTGTTTCTGCTTTTCTTACGTAGTAACTAAGCGACGAACCTTGAATAAAATCCCCATTTTCAATTTGAAAAACTGGTCCTTCGGCAGACGCACGTAACTTTTTCAGCATGGTTGCTGCTTTTGCGGTTCCAAAAGGCAAATCCATCTTTTTTTCACTATAACTTGTCGGCATAATATACCCATGCATATCACTTGTTGCTAAAATTTTTATTTGCATTTTGTTTCTCTCCTTCTTCCGCCCAAAAGAACAGGAAGGTTAGAACACGAGCCATAACGACTCAGATCCCAACCTCCCACGTCTGTTTATTTATTGATTATTGGTTCCATGCTTGTTCAAATTGTGATGTTGCATCTTTCAATAATTTTTTCGTGTCTTTATTTGATGAAGCAAAAATACTTTCCATAATTGTCCGCATTTCATTATAGGCTGAATCAGCATTTTCTTCTACTGGGATAGCGAATAAATCTTTTACTGCGTTTTCAAGTTGTGCAGGTACTTTGGTTGTCTTAGAGTTTTTGTACTCATCACTGTGTAAAACAGATTCTAAAATTGGCATATAACCTGTTTGTTGTGCCCAGTACAATTGTGAATCAGGAGTAGCTAAGAATTTCATGAATTCAAATGCCGCTGTCCGTTGTTCTGGCGTAGCACTATCGAACATATAAATATCTGTTCCTTGTTGTAAGTTGATTTTTTCAGGACGTGGTGCAACACCGTATTCATAGCCACCAGCTTCAGCATCTTTTTGAACAAAACCAGCACCAGCAATACTACCGACAAACATTGCTACCTTTTTGTTTGCAAATGGGCCAGATAAATATTTATCTGAACCAGCTGTGCGGAAGTAACCTGCTTCGATACCATCACGGTAATAGTCCACGACTTCTTGTGAATCTTTGCTTGTTAAATCTAAATCTTTATTAAAATCAACGCCTTTGTTTTTCATTCCAATTGCGTAATAGTTATTTAACGAGTCAAAACCAGCACCAACGACTTCTTTGTTGGATTTTTCGTAAATTGTTTTAGAAGCTTCTTTTAATTCCTCTAATGTTTTCGGTACTTCAACACCATATTCTTTCAACAAATCAGCATTATAGAATAACATTTCTGTCGATTTATTAAATGGAATGCCGTATTGTTTGCCGTCGATTTTGGCGCCGTCTAACAATACTTCACGAATTGGTTCTGCATCTTTCCAGCCGATTGTGTCATCATCCATATATGGTTTTAAGTCCACTAACATTTCATCTTGTGCAGCATTCCATAACCAGCCTGGGTACGCTTGCGTAATTGTTGGTAAATCTTTTGGTGAAGTTAAAGTCGAATTGATTTTGGCTTGTAAATCAGGGTAAGCAGATTGATTTTGTAATTCCACTTTAATTTTTGGATTTTCTTTCATGAAGTCTTTCGTTAATTTTGTTAACGCTTCTTCTTGAACCCCATTCATTGCATGCCAGAAAGTGATTGTCGTATCTTCCTTCACTTCTTTCACAATATCGTTTGATTCTTTGGCCCCATTACCGTTACCACAAGCCCCCAATGCGAAAATAGCTGCGGTTGCTAACACTGTTGTTGCTAGAGTTTTGAACTTCATTTTTTTCTCTCCCTTAAAAAAATTTATAAAACAATTTGCTCGCCACGTTCTGGCAATATTCTTTCACCATACGGGTTTTCCAGTTTTTCTGGTTTTAACGTATGGATTGGAACCAATACTTGAGGTTCAATCAATGCAATAATTTTATCCAGATCTTCTGGAATTGCATGTCCTGAACAAGCTAAACGGACAAAAGTAATGTCTTTTTTAGCCAACAAATCTAAAAACACGCGATACTGTGGATCAAAGTCCCCTAACGGTTGCGCATCACTGTGAATGTATAAACTACCTTCTTGGAGGTTGTCAAACTGGTTCACAACTTGCCACAAATAGTCTGTTTTGTCCTTTAGTAACGTGTCATACGGGATTTCTAACGCTGGATTCAATTCTGGTATTTTACCAGATTCAGCATAATAATAACGAACTTCTATTCCAAATACTTCAAGTAACAACGCAGCCATATTTGCTTCTAAAACGACTGTACGTGGTGACTTTTCAATAATCTTAGCAAAACGTTCTACGTTTGCTGGATAACCATTAAAGGTAATTTGTCGATTCGGGTTTTCTAGTTCTAAACGAACCAAGTGCTGAACAAGATCTTCTTCACTGACAACCGCTATTTGGGCTGGATCTGGTTCACGTTCTGGGAAGCTAATGCTTACGCCTTCCATCATTAATAATTCAGTATGTTTGGCTTTTTCACAAAAAGCTAAAGTTTCTTCACGATTATGGCCATGTAAGCGCAAATCACCTGTGTATGTGATGAAATGGTCAGGCGTGCGAATCAGTAATGCCGAAGCACCGTACGCATCATGATCAACAGGTACGATTTCCACTGAAATTTCGCCAACTTTAATCACATCGTTTTTATTAAGACCAATCATTTCTCGGGTAAAATTCTTTTCTTCAAACGGTGATGGAATCAAAAAATCACCTTTGCGATTTAAACTATTTAGAATCATTTTCGTTTCTTTTAATGTGTACAACGGAACAGCTGGGTCTAAATAATTAATCATGCGCGAATGATCTAAATGGGCATGAGATAAGAAAACAGCGGTGTGTTGATACTCTTTGTCTTCTGCACCATGATATTCATAACCTAAACGTGGATCATATAAGTCTTTTAATTCTGGCACTAAACGATTATTAATTAAGGTTTCAATGTGATCATCGGGCAAATCTAATTCTGGTCGAAATTCTGTACCAAAATCAAAGAAGATGTGGGCATCTTTATACGCCACTTCAATCACGGTTCCTCCAATTGTTAAAATGCCACTGTGAAAAGTCACAGTTGTTTTAGCCTTTGATTCCATTTTTTGCAACTCCTCTGATAATTTCTTTTCTGAAAATCAAGTAAATAATTAAAATTGGAATAACGGTTAATGTTGCAGCAGCCATTTGTAAATGTACGTCACTACCACTCTCTGTCGCAAAGGCCGATAGTCCATTATTCAATAGACGGTATTTTTTCTCGTTCGTCACCAACAATGGCCACAAGAAAGAATTCCAACTAGAAATAAATGTTAAAATCCCTACTGTTACCAACGCTGGTTTTGACATTGGTACTAAAATACGCCAAATGTATTCTAAATCACTAGCGCCATCAATCTTGGCAGCCTTGTAAAAAGTATCAGGAATACCTTTTAAATAACCGTTTAAATAGTAAATATAAAAAATACTAGTTAAAAATGGAATAATTAAGGCGCTGTAAGTATTTAACAAACCTAATTGCGCAATCGTTTGATAATTGGTAAAGATAATAGATTCATATGGAACCATTAACAACGAAATCATCAAAGCAATGACCACATTTTTAAAACGGAACTTCAAACTCGTTAACGCGAATGAAGCTAACACGGCGGTGACTACCGTAGCAATCGTTGTAACACCTGAAACAAAGACTGTGTTCAAGAAATACCGAAGAAAGGGTGCTTTTTGAAAGACCTCTGTGTAGTTTTGCCATTGTGGTTGTTTCGGAAACATGGTTGGCGGCATGCTGGTCGCTTCAGAGTAACTCATTAAACCAGCTAAAATCATATAGACAAATGGAAATAACGTAATAACGGCTAAAATGCCTAAGAAAACAAATGCGATAATCGTTAAAACTTTTTTCATTGGCTTATTGCCCCACTTTCTTTAAGAGTTTATTTTGTAAGAAAGTGACCACTAAAATAATCACAAATAAAATCACTGTGGCGGCCATCGCAATTCCGGGACGCCCTGCAATGTGGAATTTGTCATAAATATAGTACACTGCGGTTGTGGCACTGTTGGCAATCCCCGCACGACCACCGAATAAAGCATAAACTTGTGTATAAACTTTAAAGGCGCCAATTAAATTGACCGTTAATAAAAAGGCAATGGTCGGGACTAGCTGCGGAAACGTAATACGTCGGAAAATTTCGCCGTCTGAGGCGCCAAACATTTTTGCAATTTTAAAATGTTCTTCATCAATATTTCTCAAGCCCGCCAACAAAATAATAATATTAAATGCTAAACTCGTCCAAACCCCAAAAATAATCAATGTCGGCATACTCATTTGAACATTATCTAGCCAGTTGACAGAAGGAATGCCGAAAAAGCCTAAGACGTAATTGACAATTCCATAATCGCCATTAAAGAAGTAACGGAAGACAATCCCAATGGCAATCGTACTCGTTACATAAGGCATAAAGAAAATCGTTTCAAAGAAACTCTTATGTTTAACTTTTTCAAAGATAATCCAAGCAATTGCTAGGGAAATTATCAAGGCAATCGGTACCACAGCAAATGCATAGAGCGCTGTATTTTTTAACGCTTTATAGAAGATTGGATCATTCAATACACGTTGATAATTTTCTAAACCAGCGTAGCGTTGGTTAATTAAGGAACCTTTTTGGAAGCTCATCCACAAAGAACGAAACAGCGGATAAACGCTAAACAGTAAAATGATTCCTAATGATGGCAGAAGGAAGAGCCATGCTTTTGGTTGATTTTCTGGATTGTATTTTTTCATTAGTAAACCCGGTCTCCCGCTTCGTTAAAGATAAATACTTTTTTATATGAAAAATCAAAAGATAAAGTGTCTCCTTCTTCAATCGCTTCTTCTACACTTACAATTGATTTCACTTGTTCATTTCCTAATGTAAATCGTAAAATACGTTCTCGACCAATCAATTCCACTAAATCTGTCGTTGTGGTAAAGAGACCTGTTTCAGTTGGTACCACATCTTCTGGACGAGAAGCAAACGTATATTTCCCGTCAGTCATTGGCATTTTAAAGCGTGCTTGCTCAAAACGCTCAAGCGGAATTTCAAAACTTTCGTGGTACATTTTGCCGTCTTTCACTTCAACAGACAATAAATTAATAATTGGGTTACCTATGAACTGAGCAACAAATAAGTTATTTGGTTCTAAGTAAAGGTTTTGAGGTTCATCATTTTGTTGAATAACCCCTTCGTTTAATAAAATAATTTTATCACTGATTGATAGCGCTTCCTCTTGGTCGTGCGTTACAAAGATTGTTGTAATGCCTACTTCTTTCACCAAGCGGCGGATTTCTTCACGAATTTTCAAACGCAAACGTGCATCCAAGTTACTTAAAGGCTCATCTAATAATAAAACATCTGGTTTTTGAACTAACGCCCGGGTAATCGCAACACGCTGTTGTTGACCACCAGAAAGTGTGCCTGGCTTTTTATGGCTTAACTCTTCAATATTCGTTAGTTTCATATATTCTTCGGCAATAGCTTGTGCCTCTGCCTTGGGAACTTTCTTACTTCCTACCGTCAAAGGAAACATTACGTTTTCTAGAACAGTCATATGTGGATATAAGGCATAGTTTTGAAAAACGAACCCGATGTTCCGATCTTTTGGTGCTGTTTTGACAACCGACTGCTGTCGAAACTGAATATCTCCATCACTTGGATGTAATAAACCTGCAATTAAGTTTAAAATTGTGGATTTCCCACACCCACTTGGTCCTAACAAACAAACCAAGTCCCCTTGCTCAATCGTAAAATTGACCGATTTTAACGCTTCAAACCCATTATCGAATACTTTTTTCAAGTCGATAACTTCTATCATGACCCAACCTCCAAAAAAACATTTAATAGCATACCTTTTGATTTTAACATTTATTTCTTGCAACCGCGAGAGCAAAGCTGTTTCATTAAGATAAAAATAGGTAAAGTTAATGTATTTTTTATGTAAAAAATGTTGTTTTTCTGAAAAGTCTATTCACACTTTTTTTAATGCGCAACAAAAAAACAGAGAATTTTTCTCTGCTTTTTTGGTTATTTTTTAGAATCTTTTTCTGATTCCTTTACAATATAAATTGGTCGTTTTTTCGTTTCTAAGAAAATTTTGCCGATATATTTGCCAATAATTCCTAAACATAATAGTTGCAAACCACCTACAAAAAGTACAATACAAACCATTGAAGGCCAGCCGCTTGTTGGATCACCATTAACTAATGTTCGAAAGATAATCACTAACATTGCTAGTGCAGAACCAACACACGAAAAGGCGCCAACGTATGAAGCAATATTCAATGGTGTTTCTGAAAAATTGACAATCCCGTCAATTGAATAACTTAATAGACTCCAGAAAGACCAAGAGGTTTCTCCAGCAATTCGTTCTCGATTTTTAAATTCAATATATTCTGTTTTAAAGCCGACCCAACTAAAAATCCCTTTTGAAAAACGATTATACTCAGATAACTCTAAAATCGCATCGACCATTTGTCGGGTCATGACACGAAAGTCACGGGCACCATCCACCATTTCCGTCTCAGCAATTCGATTAATGAGTTTATAGAACATCCGTGCAAAAAAGCTACGAATGGGCGGTTCGCCGTCTCTTGTTATGCGTCGTGTGCCAACACAATCTAAATCTGTACTGGTTTCAATCATCTCAATCATTTGAGGTAATAACTCAGGCGGGTCTTGTAAATCAACGTCCATGACTGTCACTAAGTCACCTGTTGCTTCTTTTAAACCAGCGTATAAGCCCGCTTCTTTCCCAAAATTTCGTGAAAAAGAAAGATAACGGACCTTCTCTGGATGTTCGCGATAAAGCTGTCTTAAAACAGCTAACGTATTATCTTTTGAGCCATCATTCACAAATATATATTCTACTGAATGAGATAGTTGCTGGCTAATTTTTTCTACTTCTTCAAAAAACAGCGGAATCGCTGCTTCCTCATTATAACAAGGGACAACAATTGATAGCATTTTATTTCCTCCACACTTCAGTTAATTATCATTATACCATATGATAGCCTTATTAAATAACGATATCCAATTAAGAATAGCTTAATTAAATAGAAAGAACCTGAGAAAAAATCCAAAACGATTTTTTCTCAGGTTGACTAGCGGTTAAACGAAAGCAACAGAAATAGTCCTACGCACTACTTCAGCCTCTTTTGTTTAGCACTAAAATTATTTTGTTAAATCTTCTTGGTTTGCTTCAAATTGATAACGCGGTTCATCATTCTTTTCATCATAATCAACAAGCAAATCATACCCTTTAAAGAACCAATCATCTGTTTCTTCAATAAAATAGGTAATCCCATCTAGGTTCTCTTTAATCATTGGCTCATCTGGCGCTTCTACAGACATCGCAATGGAAAAACCATCATGAACAGGTGTTTTTCCATAAATTTTTCCGAAAAAACGAATGCCTGTCTCAGGCTGAACCCCGGTTTCTTCTTTAAACCATTGTTGGGCTTTCGGTGTCACTTCTAATTTCATTCTTTGTTCCTCCTTCACATCTCTGTCGCCATTTATTGTAGCACAGCGCAGTGCTTTTAGAGAATAAAGTGCTTAGCCATTCATTTTTTCATCTAATAAATCAACGTCTGCGGTATCACCGATAACTAATAAATTGTCGTTTTCTCGAACAATTTCAGAAGCATCTGGCGAAGCAATTACTTCTGTTTTCGAGCGGCGAATCGCTACCACAGTTAAACCAAATCGTTGACGGAAATTTAATTCTGCTAAGGTTTTATTGTAAAATTTAGGATTGGTGACCCGAACCTCAGCTAATGAAAATTCGCTAGATAATTCAATATAATCTAAAATATTGCGTGAAACAAGTTTGTGAGCAATTCGAATACCCATATCCCGCTCTGGGTGAACGACCATGTCTGCCCCAATTTTATCTAAGACACGGGC
Organism: Enterococcus sp. AZ050; assembly: GCF_051715085.1. NCBI lineage: Bacteria > Bacillati > Bacillota > Bacilli > Lactobacillales > Enterococcaceae > Enterococcus > Enterococcus sp. AZ050. The sequence continues at coordinate 1,386,318 of NZ_JBIOTC010000001.1, forward strand.
ATGATATTCATTGACTGCTTTGGCCAAGACATTGGGAACCCCCATCTCTTTAACCATTAGTGTCACTAAAATACTCGCTTGAATATCTTCACCAATTGCCACCACTACGTGATCAAAATTCCGAATTCCTAAAGAACGCAACGTCATTTCATCTTGGGCGTTAGCCACCACTGCATGCGTTGCAATATTCATATATTCATTGACACGGTCTTCACTGCTGTCAATGGCCAAAACTTCTTGACCAGCTTCCACCAAAGTTTGGCATATGCTGCCGCCAAAACGTCCTAAACCAATAATTGCAAAATTTTGTTTCATTTCTTCTGACCGCTCCTGTCTGTTCGTTAAAATTAGTATAACAAATCCATAAATAAATTCCTAGAAGGATTTCCTAGAATTTATTTATGGATTTATCTGATATTTATTTGGCTAAACCATGTTGAAAAGCATAAATCGCCGCTTGGGTCCGATCATCCACATCTAGTTTTGCTAAAATGTTTGAAACATGTGTTTTAACTGTTTTCAAAGTGATAAAGAGTTCATCAGCTATTTCCTGATTACTTTTACCTTGTGCAATCAACATTAAAATTTCGTGTTCCCGGTTTGTCAAATCTTCGTGCAACACCGGCTCTTGTTTTTTTGTTAACCGTTCCATCATCTTATGCGTCACTTCAGGCTCCAACACACGCTCTCCGCGATAAGTCGCCCGAATTGCATCAGCAATCTCATGTGCTGTTGATGTTTTTAATAGGTAGCCCGCTGCACCAGCTTCAATCGCCGGATACACTTTTTCATCATCAATAAAACTCGTCACAATAATAATCTTGGCTTCTGGCCAATCTTTCAAGATCGCTTTGGTTGAATCAATGCCATCCATTTCTTCCATTACCAAATCCATCAAAATAACATCTGGACGTAGTTCCAATGCTTTTTCATAGCCAATCTTACCGTTTTCTGCTTCGCCTACGACTTCTATATCCTCTTGAATAGATAAATATGATGAAACGCCTAAACGGACCATTTCATGGTCATCCACTAACATTACTTTGATCACTTGCAGTTTCCTCCTTTATGACAGGAACTTTAATTTCAACGCTGGTTCCCTGCCCTTTAAAACTAATAATTTTAACTGTACCGCCCATGCCGACAACACGTTCTCGAATATTATTTAAGCCATAACTACCAGCTTTATTACTTTGTTCCTTCATATCAAAGCCGACACCATCATCAACAATACGCAATAACACGTTTTTATCGACTTGGTGTAAGTATACCTCTAATTCCTTTGCTTTGGCATGTCTTAAGGTATTGGAAAGTAATTCCTGCACAATTCGGAAAAGATGATCCTCAATGCTGCTATTTAAATGAACATCTTCAACATCCCAAATCAATTCAATTTTAATTTTTGTTTGTAGTTCTTTCAGTAATTGTTCAATACCTTTACGCAAACTTTTTCCTTCTAGACTGATAGGACGCAAGTGCAATAGTAACGCGCGCATTTCCGATTGGGAGGCATTAATGATTTCTGCCACCATGGCTAGTTGTTTACGATATGGTTCCGGGGTTTCTGTTCGTTGTGCTTGTTCATTTAAGGCAGACAACATCATCATGGCTGCAAAAAGTTGTTGACTGACTGAATCATGCAACTCCCGCGCCAAACGATGCCGCTCGTTCTCTAAAATTTCTTCTTTTGTTTGCCCATCCATTAATTGCGGCCGACTGTTTAATAATTGCAATTCTTTAGACATCTCTAATAATTTATTTTTAATCGACCAAATATCTTGTTCGACTTCGGTTAGATAATGATCTTGATTTTCACTGGTCGTTGGTTTGTTTAAGACTGGACTTTCATAATTACCATTGGCCAATAACCGAAGTTTTTCTTCAATCCGTCCATATTGCCCTTTTTGAACCAATGAAATCAGTAAAAAGGTCAATAAGCCTATTAGTAAGGATATGAGAACAATGTGCACAATTAGTGGTAAATAAAAGACTTTTCTCTGAAGAAGCTCTAATAGCCACCGGTTTTGTTTAATCGAATGAAAATATGAAAACAATGTAATTAAGATAACAATAAAGGTGCTAAGGGACGCATATAATGAAATCATGCGTCTTGAAATCCGATCGGTCATACACGGATCACCTCAACATCTCCTACTAAAGTGTTCGTCATAATTTTCAAACGACGAAGATTGGTATCGTAATCATTGCTGTAAATTTTTAATGATTCGTTTTTCAATTGATATTTTTCTTCTTCAAAACGTACCGTTCCGTAAAAAGTTGAATGTTCTAACAAAATTGCTACACCTAACGGTACTAGAATTCGCGTGCGGCCAAAACCTTTACGAATAATAATAATATTGTCTTCTTTCGGTAGTAGCGTATTACCTAAATCAATAATGGTGTCCCCAGAGATTAAATCAATATTGATATCATCCCATTCATAGATATTGTTACCAATGCGTTCGTTGGCAAACCAACGGCGTTTAAATCGTTTGCCATTTTTAGGTTCTTTTGCCGCCGTCTCCACCATAATCATTTGTTTTTTTCGCCAAGGTGCTCGCTCAGCTATATCCACGCCTGAAATCTCAAAGCCTTTTAAGCCGATAAAGAGTACGCCAAAAATCAACATAAACCAAACAGCCGTGCTGTTCATTGCACCAATGACAATAAAAACAACGCCGAGGACGAATTGAAAGTTGTTAAAATGTGTTTTAGATGCTTTCCTGGAAACATAGGCCACAAGTAAAACGCCAATTGTTAATAAAACAGCTAATCCAGGATTATGTACAATTTGCCATAACGCCAGAATAAAAAGTAATGCTTCTGCGACGATAAAAAAGCGCCAAGGGTTATTCATAGATTTGCCTCCTCCCTCTGTCATTTATTTTACTCGTTTATTTTATTTAATCATAGTGGTTTGCGCCTCAGGTTACCATAGGACTTTAGCCCTAAATGTCATAGATTGCGAAAGGACAGGCCTTGGAAGCTGCCTGCCCTACTCAATTATTTAGTTTGCTTCAACTTTTGTAATTTTAACTGTCATGTCGCCACCAGGGGTTGCAATAATCACTTGGTCGCCTAATTGTTTACCAATTAAGGCTTGCGCAATCGGTGAATCGTTAGAAATTTTACCAGAAAATGGATCGGCTTCGGCACTTCCTACGATTGTGTATTCCTCTTCTTCTCCGTCAGGTAACTCTTGGAAAGTAACTGTTTTACCGATGGAAACTTCGTCTTGGTCCACGCCATCATTATCGATGATTTCTGCAAAACGAATCATATTTTCTAACGTTGTAATACGTCCTTCAACGAAAGCTTGTTCATCTTTAGCTGATTCATACTCTGAGTTCTCTGAAAGATCCCCAAAGCTACGAGCGATTTTAATACGCTCTACGATTTCTTTACGTTTAATTGTTTTTAATTCTTCTAGCTCTTGTTCTAATTTTTCTTTTCCTTCAAGAGTCATTGGATATACTTTTTCTACCATGTTAATTCTCCTTTTTCGCTTAACGATACGTAGTTCTTGGTTGGTTATTGAAAAAAATTCCGCTTTCAATCCACAAAAGAGTACCACGCTTTTTCTAAATTGTAAATATAATTATTGAATTTTTGTGATTTTGCTAAATTTTATTTATATAAATTTCTAGTTGCTACTCTTTCCCTCTGTTAAACAGATTACTTTTTGAGTATCTAAAAGCTTGGTGAATCATACAAAATTGATTCACCAAGCTCTTTTATGTTTTCATTTTATTCACTACTTGAATTATTGACATACTGATCTACTAATACTTGATGTTCTTCATATGTTTTTGAGAAGTATACTTTTCCTGTAGAAATATCTGCTACAAAGTATAAATAGTCACTTGGTGTCGGATTCAAGACTGCTTTAATTGACTCCTCACTTGGGCTATCTAATGGTCCTGGTCCATAACCAGTATTTTTATACAAGTTATAAGACGAGTCCACTTCCAAGTCAGCATACGTTACAGTTTCTTTGTGTTCTCCTAGAGCATACAAAATAGAAATATCTGATTGGATCGGCATATCGGCAGCCAAGCGGTTAAAGAATACTTGCGCAATTTGTTTGCGGTCTGCTTCTTTGACTCCTTCTTTTTCAACCAATGAAGCTAACGTTAAGACTTGCTGATTGGTTAAATTCTTTGCATGAATTGTCGGCGTATATTGTTCCATTACTGTGTTCATTTTAGCAACCATCTGTTCGACAAATTCAGGAAGTGTTGCTTTTTTGTAGTAATCATAAGTCGCCGGGAATAAATAGCCTTCTAAGCGATAACGAACACCTTCTGCGGTTGCAGCACTTTCAAGTAAATCAGGATACTTAGCCTTCATTTGATTGAAGAAGTCTTCATTTTTCATTAATGCAATGAAATCTGCTTTCTTGAAATCCGTATTTTTTTCAATAGCTTCGCCAATTTTATCTATATCGTAGCCTTCAGGAATCGTTACTTTGCCATCTGCGATTTTAGTTGGTTCTGGCGTGCCCCCTTCTTTTAGCATTTCACCAATTTCATCGAGTGTCATGCTTGGAGACATTTGATAATAGCCCGCTTGAAAATCTGTTAAGTTTTTAAATTTTACGTAGTAGTTAAAAACCATTCCGCTTTTAATGACGTTGCTTTCTTCTAAAACCGCAGCAATTTGCTTATTAGAAGATCCTTCTGGGATATGCACTTGAACAAGCTTCTTATTGTTCTTGTCTAGTGGTTGTAGCCCAGCGTCTACATATTTATAAAAAGTAAACCCAAAGATTGCCATCATTAAAACCAATACAGAAACTACAATTAACACGATACGACCGACTAAACGATCTTCTTTTTTACGTGTTTGTTTTTTTGTATTTGTTGGCTTTTCGTCTGTTTCAATCGGGGTTGGCTCTTCGACTGTCTGTGTTGTCTTGTCTTTCCCACGTCTTCGAGCAGCTCTAGAACCTGCACGTGTTTGTGTTGTGCGGTTCGCTGTTTCTTGTGATTCATCAGATGAAGGTTGGGGAGACCTATCATTTTTTTCAGAGGAATCAGGTTGATCGCCATCATTTCTACCTTTTAAAGACCCAGTTACTTGATCTCTAAGCGAAGATTTGGGATCTTGGTTATTTTGGTTATCATTAGCCAAAACTAACCCTCCTTACTATTCTATCGTTTATGACTGAAACTATTATACATGAAACCTCTTTAAAATTAAATGTTTTTAATAAAAAGACCGTCATTCCCCGATAAAAAATTCATCATTGACAACGTTTAAAGCCTATGATGGCGCTTTTCTATTGAAACGATAATAAATCTTAAAATCCTCCTAAATTTATCGAAAATCCATTTTCTATTAAGAATTTTGTAGCAAAATAGCACCTAAGTCTTTAGGCGATTGTACTAGGAATGTTGCTCCCGCCTCTTGTAATTCTGTTTCTTCACCAAATCCATACAAGACACCTATACTATCTAAGCCATTTTGTTGGGCACCAAAAATGTCATGGTTGCGATCACCAACCATGATAATTGCTTCTTTGGTTGGGTCTAATTGAGCTTCCGTTAATGCATACTGAATCACATCTGCTTTTTTAGAACGATGACCGTCCATACTCGCTCCATAGATGCCTGTAAAATAACGATCTAAATCAAAATGAGTAATAATCTTTTTTGCAAATTCTTCTGGCTTGGAAGTCGCAATGTATAACTTTGCTCCCGCTTCCTTTAACCTTGTTAGTACCTCTGGGATCCCTGGATACACATGATTTTCAAACATACCTTTTCTCTGATAATACGCTCGATAATGACTCACGGCTTGTTGCGCTGCTTCAGCTGAAGGCGCCATGTGCAAAAACGACTCATATAAAGGCGGCCCTATGAAAGAACGTAATGTCTCCTCGCTAGGAGCTGGCCAGCCTAATTGTTCTGTTGCGTACAAAATAGAACGCATAATGCCGCTACCAGAATCCGTAATTGTGCCATCTAAATCAAATAAAATCGTTTGATACATCTTCACTTCACTACTTTCTAGCATTTTTGTCTAATTGATTCTTCAAAATAAGATACGCAAAAGAAGCACCTTTTCAGCGCTTCTCTGCCTTTTTATTTATTTTGCTGTAAACGTATCTGGTTTTTTATCTGATTGCTGCATTTCATAGGCAATGGCTTCAACGATTCGACGGCTAGCTTGACCATCCCCATACGGATTTTGTGCATGCGCCATCGCGTGGTAAGCATCAGAATTAGTCAATAATGTTTTCGCCTCTTGATAGACTACTTGTTCGTCTGTACCAACCAATTTCAATGTTCCTGCCGCTACGCCTTCTGGACGTTCCGTTGTATCTCGTAAAACTAAAACTGGCACACCCAAGGAAGGAGCTTCTTCTTGCACACCGCCAGAATCAGTTAAAATTAAAGCACTTTTCGCTGCAAAATTTTGAAAATCTTTGACATCCAATGGTTCAATTAAATGCACACGAGCTAATTCACCTAAGTGTTCCGCTACTATTTCACGGACTTTGGGATTTTTGTGCATAGGGAAAATGACTTCAATTTCTGGATGTTCCATTACAAGTCGACGAACAGCTTTAAAAACATTTGCCATTGGCAGGCCTAAATTTTCACGACGATGCATTGTAATTAGCACGATGCGCTGGTCTGTAGGGATTTTTTCCAATAAATCATTTTGATAGTGGGCATCAACGGTGTACGCCATCGCGTCAATCGCTGTATTGCCAGTCACATAAATATGTTCTTCTGGATGATTTTCTTTGATTAAATTGTCCTTACTTTGAGTAGTTGGGGCAAAATAAATATCAGTTAACACATCTACCAGTTGACGATTCATTTCTTCCGGAAACGGAGAATATTTTTGCCAGGTCCGCAATCCTGCTTCCACATGTCCCACCGGAATCTGTTGATAAAAAGCAGCCAATGCAGCCGCAAATGACGTGGTTGTATCGCCATGAACCAAGACAATATCCGGCTGTTCTGTCACAAGAACCTCAGTTAATAAATTCAAAACACGACTTGTAATATCTGTTAAGGTTTGCCCATCTTTCATGATATTTAAATCATGATTCGGTGTAATTTGAAAATCTTCTAACACTTGATCCAACATTTGGCGATGTTGCGCTGTTACGACTACTACAGAGTCAAATCCTTGACTTTGCTCTTCTAAAACTTTGATTAAGGGCGCCATTTTGATTGCTTCTGGCCGTGTTCCAAAAACCGTCATTACTTTAATTTTCTTCATCATTTTCCTCCTAATTCTATGTTAGTTTCGGGTATTTTTGTTGGCGAAATTCTTCTGCTCGTTGAATATAATGTAAGGCGTTCGTATGATTACTGGCTATTTCTGCTGCCGTTAACGGACGGATAACCTTCGCGGGTCGACCAAATGCTAAAACATTTGGCGGGATAATTTTGCCTTCTGTCACTAAAGAACCCGCACCAATCAGGCTGTTTTCTCCAATAATAGCATTATTTAGAATCGTTGAACCCATGCCAATCAAAGCACCATCACCGATTTTACAACCGTGTAACATGCATTGATGGCCCACCGTTACATACTTGCCTACAATTGTCGGGGCATCTTCATCAACATGAATAATCGTGCCATCTTGAATATTACTACCTTCACCAATGGTAATTGTGTTACTGTCACCTCTTAAGACCGACTGAAACCAAATATTACTATCCTTCGCTAGTTGTACGTTTCCATAGACATCTGCACTAGCAGCAATAAAATACTCTTTTTTCAAACTCTGTCACCTCTTTTCATTAAGTATAGACAAGAATCCCTCACTTTCATAGTAAAAAAGACAAGAAAAGAGCGTGGGACAAAAATCACTTTGGATTTTTGCTCCACGCTCAAAAACTGATAAACGGCGGGAACAAAAGCAACTCCTTCGGAAATAAGCCGGAATTCTCCAAAAATTACAGAACAATTTTCGGAGATTCCTTCTTATTTCTCGGAGTTAAACGCTTCTGTCCCGACCTCATTTTTATTCCTCATAGTCGCCTTCTTCAGCAAATTGACTATTGTATAGTTTTTCATAGAAGCCACCTTGTTCCAGCAACTCATGATGCGTTCCTTTTTCAATGATTTCTCCTTGTTTCATAACAAGAATTAAATCAGCTTCACGAATAGTTGATAGGCGGTGGGCAATAACGAAACTCGTTCGTCCTTCCATAACACGATCCATTGCTTTTTGAATTAAGGCTTCCAAGCGTGTATCGACTGAACTAGTCGCCTCATCTAAAATCAAAATTTTTGGATCAGAAATTACCGCTCGGGCAATGGTCAACAATTGTTTTTGACCAAGGGAAACGTTATCTCCCTCAGAATTGATTTCCATTTCATACCCGTCTGGCATTGTCCGAATGAAGTGATCCACATTGGCCGTTTTCGCTGCATCCACAACTTCATAATCCGTGGCATCCAATTTCCCAAAACGAATGTTATCGGCAATGGTACCTTTATACAACCAAGCATCTTGCAATACCATTCCAAATACAGATCGGACATCACTACGGTTCATTTTTTTTGTGTCAATACCATCAATTTTAATGGCGCCTTCTGTTACATCATAAAAACGCATCAGTAAGTTGATTAAGGTTGTTTTCCCAGCGCCAGTTGGTCCCACAATCGCAACCATTTGGCCCGCATCAACTTTAAAGTTCAAATTACGAATTAACGGTTTTTCTGGGTCATAACTAAAGCTGACATTTTCAAATTCAACAGAGCCTAAAATAGGTTCTGGTAAAGGAACATCTTGTTCGTTAAGTTCTTCTTCTGGTTCATCTAGGATTTCAAAAATCCGCATGGTCGAAGCTGAAGCGCTTTGTAAAGCTGCAGACAACTGCGTAATATTCCCCATTGGTTGGCTAATTTGCCAAATATATTGAATAAACGCTTGTAACTGCCCCACTACGATCACACCAGCAACCACATAGTAACTACCAAGGACAGCTACCCCGATATAGGTCCCATAAGCGGTCATTTGAACCAATGGCAACATTAATCCTGAGATAAAGGATGCTTTGAAACCAAAACCATTTAAACGATGATTGACTTGTTTAAAGCCTTCAAGGGTTTCTTTTTCCCGACCATATAGTTTTAAAACACTGAACCCAGTCATATTTTCTTGGACATAACCATTTAAGTCTCCTAAAGAATTTTGCATTCCTTGGAAATATTTCTGGGAGATTTTAACAATTGTTCTGGAAATAATCAGAGACAACGGAATCATAATCACTGAAAAAATCGCCATCAGCGGATTGATTAAGAACATCATCACTACCGCCATCACAATCCCTAGGACTGCCGAAACAATATTAATAAAACTTTGTTGCATCGCATTGCTGACAGCATCCACATCGTTCGTCACCCGTGACAAAATATTTCCTTGTTGGTTCTTATCAAAATAAGAAACGGGCAAACGATTGATTTTTTCTTCAATATCGCGACGTAAATCGCGCATGGATTGTTGAACGACATTCGTCATTAAAAAGCCTGACAAAAATTGTGCCACACAATAACCTGTTCCCACAACTAAAATCCAAATTAAACATTGGATTACATAATCAAAATTAATGGATTCGCCAGCAGCAATATTACGGCTAATTTCTGTCGTTGGTAATCCAGTCAAATAAGGCAACGCTGCATTAAAGGCAACGGTTAATATGGTAAATAAAATAACTAAATAAAACGTCAGTCGGTACGGTTTAATATAGCGACCGATTCGTTTCATAGAAGAAAAGGCGTGTTTCATGCTAATTCCTCCTCTGACAATTGAGAAGCCGCAATATCATAGTAAATTGGACAAGTCTCAAGTAATTCACGATGTGTGCCAATTCCGACCACGTCGCCTTCGTTTAAAACAACAATGCGGTCCGCATGCATAATTGTTCCAACACGTTGTGCCACAATTAAAACAGTGGATTCTGTTGTTTCTTTTTTCAGACGCGCTCGTAAATTTGCATCTGTTTGATAATCTAACGCAGAAAAACTATCATCAAATATATAAATTTCCGGATTGCGAATAATCGCCCGTGCGATAGCTAAACGTTGTTTTTGACCACCAGAAAAGTTCGTGCCACCTTCTGAAAGAGGTTCATCATAGCCTTGCGGTTTTTGTGAAACAAATTCTGTAGCTTGAGCAATGTCAATTGCTCGTTCCATTTCTTCTAACGTCGCATCTTCCTTACCGTAGCGAAGATTATCAGCAATTGTACCAGTAAAAAGTAACGCTTTTTGTGGAATATAGCCAATCTTATTGCGTAATGCACTAAGTTGGTAATCTTTTACGTTCACTCCATCGATTAAAATTTCACCTTCTGATACATCATAAAACCGTGGAATCAATTGAATTAATGTTGATTTCCCACTACCTGTGCTCCCAATAAAGGCCACTGTTTCACCAGGTGACGCCTTAAAACTTACATTGCGGATAACTGGGCTTTCCGCATGTCCAGGATAGGCAAAGGTTACATTTTTAAACTCTAGATAGCCTTTAGTAGCTGTTTCTGTTACGCCTTCTTCTTCACGAATAGCTGGTTCCATGTCTAAGGCTTCTTGAATCCGCGAAGCCGAAACCGCAGCCCGAGGATACATCATAAAGACACTGGCAAATAACATAAACGAGAACAGCGCATGGAAAATATATTCAATAAAAGCTATTAAATTCCCAACTTCTAAATCCCCGTGGCTGATTTGAACAGTCCCGCTCCAAATGATTAAGACCATCACAATATTAAATAAGAAAAAGAAGCCTGGTTGGGCTGCTGCCATTAAACGAAACAGACTTTTTGAACTTTTAGTGTAAGTTTCATTGACTTTATTAAAACGAGATTCTTCAAATTTTTCATTAACAAATGCGCGTATTACCCGCAATCCAGAAAGATTTTCTCTTAAAATCCCATTGATTCCATCTAAGTTCTTTTGTTGCTTTTTAGATAACGGTTCTGACAAACGAGCAATTCCGACAACTGCTAGCAGCAGAAAAGGCAAGGCACCTAAAACGTACATTCCTAACGACGGACTCGTTCGCATCACCATGTAAAGACTGGCAATAAACATCACTGGCGTCATAAAGCCAAGACGTAAAATATTTCCCATGAAGAGCATAATTTGGTATGCATCATTGGTCGTTCGCGTAATTAAGGAAGAAACCCCAATACTTTCATATTCACTATGTGAGAAAGTTTGAATCTTTTCAAATAAATCATCACGAATATCACGAACAATGTTTGTTGTAATTCTGGCACCAAAGTACCCCAGCAAAATATTCATTGCGACACCAATAATCGTAATTACAACCATCCAAATCCCTTGCTGATAAATATAGTCCATATCTTTAGGAATAATTCCTTTGTCAATCATTCGTGCTAAAATGGTCGGCAAGCCTAATTCAATTAAAATAAAACCAAACACACAAATAAAATCAGCGAAAAGTAATTTCTTATAACGCATTGTGTAACGCCACATTAACTTCAATTAATCATCTCCTTCTTATCTTACTTTAAATTTTCTAGTACTCCCACTGTATCAAAAAGAAATCGGTAATACAAGCTGTCTGGCTAGAAAAAACAGCCTTTCTCTTTCTATCCTTTCTCTTTTAGATTTTCTAAAAAATAGATAATTTTAATGATTTACTTATACGATTAAAATTGCTACTTCCTTTTGATTGTGCCATAATTTGGAAAAACTGAAAGGACCCTTTGAATGAAAAAATTATTCTTCATTTTTCTCGGTTCCTGTACGTTTGCTTTAGGCACGTTAGGAATCTTTTTGCCGCTTTTACCCACCACTGGTTTTTATTTATTAACGGCCTTTTTTTGGATGCGTAGTTCAGATAAACTTTATAACAAATTTTTAGCTTCTTCTTATTATCAAAAATATATCCAAGAAGCCTTCTTTGAGAAAAAAATTACTCGTAAAGGCAAATGGAAACTATTTATTTCCATGTTTCTTTTATTTGCCATTCCGTGTTTAATTGTCCGAAATACGTTGATGACTACGACTTTAGCGATTGTTTATTTAGCTCACGTGATTGGCTTAAGTTGGTATTGGCGTCCTAAAAAAAAGGCACTCGAACTTGATCAAGAATAAGGCGAAACAAGAAGTTTGTTTTTTTTAAAAGTCCAGTGAGTGTTTCTATACTTCCTTATCATTCTATGATAAAATAAGCTTAATTGTTGTTATTCACAACACACGGGACGGTTGAAAAAGAACACATAAAATCAAATACCCAGAATGAAGCAAAGTCGAGGCTTCATTTCATCATTAACAGATGTTTTTGATGAGCATTCTTTTTTAGGTGATCAGCACCTCGTTTTGTTGTGTTTAATTTTCTGTCTTAAAATGAAAAAAACTATAAATTGCTACTATTAGTAGCTGAAGGAGAAATGAATCGATGATTTACAAAGTATACTATCAAGAAACAAAAATCAGAAACCCAAAAAGAGAAGACACAAAATCTCTTTACATGGAAGCCGATAGCGATGTAATCGTGCGTCAATTAGTTGAAGAAAATACCCCATACAATATTGAATACGTTCAATTATTAGACGAAAAACATCTTGCTTACGAGCAAGAACATGCGGACTTCACTCTAACGGAGTTTTAACATGAAAGTAAACATAAAAAATAACGAAACTGGCGTTTTTGCAATCGGTGGTTTAGGCGAAATTGGAAAAAACACATATGGGGTACAATTCCAAGATGAAATTATCATTATTGATGCTGGGATCAAATTCCCAGAAGATGATTTACTTGGGATTGACTACGTGATTCCAGATTATAGCTACATCGTTCAAAATTTGCATAAAGTCAAAGCACTCGTTATTACCCACGGTCATGAAGACCATATTGGTGGCGTTCCTTATCTTTTACGTCAAGCGAATATCCCAATCTATGCGGGACCACTAGCCTTGGCTTTAATTACCAACAAACTAGATGAACATGGTTTATTGCGAGAAGCGGAATTACACGAAATTAATGAAGATACGGTGATTCGTTTTAGAAAAACAGCGATTAGTTTTTTCCGAACGACTCACAGTATTCCTGATGCCTTGGGCGTTGTGGTTAAAACGCCTTCTGGTAACATTGTCGCAACAGGTGACTTTAAGTTTGACTTTACACCCGTTGGTGAGCCAGCCAACTTACACAGAATGGCGAAATTAGGTGAAGAAGGCGTCCTTTGTCTTCTTTCAGACAGTACCAATGCTGAAATACCCACCTTTACAAAATCCGAAAAAACAATTGGGACCTCTATTTTAAAAATCTTTGAAAAAATTGATGGTCGGATTATCTTTGCCAGTTTTGCTTCAAACATTTTCCGTTTACAACAAGCTGCTGATGCAGCCGTGAAAACCGGTCGCAAAATTGCTGTTTTTGGTCGTAGCATGGAAAATGCCATTGTCAATGGCGAACGCTTAGGCTACATCAAAGTGCCAAAAGGAACGTTTGTCGATGCGGCGGAACTGAATCAATTGCCAGCAAATGAAACAATGATTTTATGTACTGGCTCTCAAGGAGAACCTATGGCCGCGCTTAGTCGGATTGCTAACGGTACACACCGCCAAATTAGTATTCAACCAGGCGATACGGTTGTTTTCTCAAGTTCACCAATTCCTGGGAATACGACAAGCGTTAACCGTTTAATCAACTTATTATCTGAAGCCGGTGCAGAAGTTATCCACGGAAAAATCAATAATATCCATACTTCTGGTCACGGTGGACAAGAAGAGCAAAAATTAATGCTTCGCTTGATGAAGCCTAAATATTTCATGCCTGTTCATGGTGAATTTAGAATGTTAAAAATCCATGCTTCGCTCGCTCAAGATACAGGGGTTCCTGAAGAAAATTGCTTTATCATGGGCAACGGCGATGTCTTAGCTTTAACGGCTGATAGCGCACGTCCTGCTGGTCACTTCAACGCTAATGACGTGTACGTTGATGGAAATGGTGTCGGCGATATCGGGAATGTTGTTTTACGGGATCGTCGTATCTTATCTGAAGAAGGTTTAGTTTTAGCGGTAGCAACGGTTGATATTAAAAATAAAGAAATTATGGCTGGTCCAGACATTCTTTCCCGTGGTTTTGTCTACATGCGTGAGTCTGGTGATATGATTCATGAAGGCCAACGTCTTTTATTCAATGCTCTACGTGAAGCAATGAAAGATAAAAACTGTACCGAAGCAAAATTAGGCGAAGCCATGACGACCGCTTTACAGCCTTTCTTGTTTGAACAAACAGAACGTCATCCAATGATTCTGCCAATGATTATGACTGCCACAGTTAGTGATCAATAAAGCTCTCATTTAATAGAGAAGAAAAATGGACAAACATTTTTCTTCTCTATTTTTTCTAACAAAAAAACACCTAACATGCGTTAGGTGTTTTTGGATTATTTTTTATTAGTTTTTTTCTACGTTAACTGCTTGAGGGCCACGGTCTGAATCTTCAACATCAAAAGTCACTGCTTGACCTTCTTCTAAAGTTTTGAAACCATCACCTTGGATAGCTGAGAAGTGTACGAATACGTCGCTTCCGTCTTCGCGTGAGATAAACCCAAAACCTTTTTCTGCGTTAAACCATTTTACTGTTCCTTGTTCCATTCTTTTGTTCCTCCTCGTGCATTTGCACATAAATAGTCGTAACTTTGCTCGCTTCCAATAGAATATTTAAAAAAATTTAAAAAGTCTACATAATTCCAAACAAGATTACCCTTTCATTTTACACGTGATAAAATATTTTTGCAAGAATTGTCCTCATTCTGAAGCAAAAAAATTCTCTTCTCTCAAACTAATGTATCCGCTATCACCAACAATAATATGATCCAACAATTGAATCCCCATCATTTCGCCACATTCTTCCATTCGTTTGGTAAATTGAATATCTTGTGGAGACGGTGTCGGATTGCCAGATGGATGATTATGAGCTAATAGTATGCGAGCAGAAGAATATTTAACCGCTTCCCGAAAAATTTCGCGTGGATGAGCAATACTTTGATTCAGTGATCCTTTGAAAATCGTTTTCTGTTGGATAATGTCATTCTTGGTATTCAAGTAAATACAAATTAAATGTTCTTGTTGCAGCCCCTTCATCTCTTGGAGTAATCGTTGAGCGACTTGTTGACTAGACGTAACTTTGCCAAATTTGATTTGACTACTTTGATAAATTCGACACCCCAATTCAATGGCCGCACGTAATTCAATGGCTTTCACTTGGCCAATGCCTTTAATAGCCATTAACTCGTTCAACGTGGCTTGCTGGAAATAAGAAAGTTGCTTAAACTGTTTTAATAGCGTTGCGGCAACAGTCATCACGTCTGCTTCTTTTGAGCCAGTTCGTATCAGAATCGCCAACAACTCTTGATTCGATAATGCTTTTTCTCCTATCGCTAAGAGCCGTTCTCGTGGTAAACAATCACTCGGCATCTCGCGAATAAATAGATCCGATACTTGCATAAAAAACCTCCTTTGCTAGTCATTAATAAACTACGCAAAAGAGTGTTGTTTTTATTATTTTAAATAATGTGGCGCTTGATGTAAACTCTCCAAGACATGTAATGTTTTCTCTTGGATAACTTCAGTTGGTTGCAATAAATCAGGTACCATGATCACTGGAATGCCCGCACTATGAGCCGCACTTACCCCATGAAATGAGTCTTCGAAAATCAAGGTTTTCGGGGCTTCTGTTCCTAAAAGTTGACGAGCTTTTTGAAAAATTTCTGGGTCCGGTTTTGCTCGTTTAACATCCTCTGCTGAAACGATCCCTACAAAACGATCCTGAATCCCAGCATGGCTTAATAACATTTCAATTGCTGGACGGACGTTACTTGAAGCAACTAATCGAGGAATTTTTTGATCATCTAAAAAGTCGAGGAATTCCACCACCCCTGGTTTTAAAGGTACATTACCAGATTGAAACTCTTGCAGGGTATCCTCATAAGAACGGCGGATAAATTCTTCCACTGTGTCGTGACCATAGGATGCATAAATACGTCGGTAATTCTCTTGTACTTCTTCATCGGAAATCCCAACATAGTCTAAATAGACTTCTTTACTATATGGTAATCCCATTGCATCTGCTACTTTTTGAGTAGATGTATAGTAAATCAACTCCGTATCAAAAAGCAACCCATCCATATCAAAAATTACGCCATCAAATTTCTTCATCATTTCCTCCTATAGTTAAAAGTAATTCTCTTACTTGAGAAACAAAATATAATGAACCTGTTACTAATAATAAATCATCTGTCGACATTTTTTCTAAAATTTCGCCTAAACCAAATTGCCATAAAGACACAATTTCTGTTAAATCGTCTTCATATTTTTCCATTTCTGTAAGTGCAATAGCTTTAGGGTAATCAAAGCTAGTTAAGTAAAGATGCGCATTCGGTACTTGCTTTAAGTCCTGAATCATCTCATCCACATCTTTAGTTGCTAAAGCTGAAAATAAAATATGAATCGTGTGTTGCGGAAACTCTTTGCGCAAGTTTTCAACTAAGCGTTTTACTGCATGATCATTGTGGGCACCATCTAAAACAATCAACGGTTCATCACTAAGACGTTCCATTCGAGCTGGCCATTGCGCTTTAGCTAACCCTTGAGTAATGTCTCGTTCTTTAAACGGCAAATGTTGTAGTTGGCAATACTTGTCAAATAATTGAATAGCTACCGCCGCGTTTTCTACTTGGTGACGCCCCAACAAGGGAACTTTAATTTTTGTCAGTTTGCCCATTTCTCCATAGAAATTAAATACTTCCCCCCATTGTGTGTCAGGGTGTAGATATTCCACTTGATACTCTTTGCCAAAACGAAAAATTGGACTCTGTTTTTCTTGTGCGACTTTTTCAATGACTGCTAGCGCATCAGCACAAATATTGCCTGTTACTACTGGGACTTTTTCTTTAATAATACCCGCTTTTTGATAGGCAATTTCAGCAATTGTTTCACCTAAAATTTCTGTGTGATCCTTCCCAATTGTCGTAATTCCCGTCAATAATGGCTTCACGACATTGGTGCTATCAAGTAATCCACCTAAGCCAACTTCAACAACTGCGATATCCACTTGTTCATTCACGAAATAGTCCAAGGCCATTCCTGTCAATGTTTCGAATTCTGTAATTCCAGCCACTTCAGTGATCTGGTCTAATTCTTTAATGATTGGTTGATACTTTTCCACATAGGTAATCAATTGTTCGTCTGAAATTGGTTGACCATTTATCGCAATTCTTTCATTAAATGATTCAATATAAGGAGAGGTAAAGGTTCCGACTTTCAAGCCCATTTCTTCTAATAGACAGCGTAAATATGTCACGGTTGAGCCTTTACCATTGGTTCCTGCGATATGAATCGTTGGCACTTTGTTTTCTGGATGATCAATTTTTTCTAATAACGCATTGATCCGATCCAAACCAGGTCTTGAACCAAAGGGTAACCGGCTATGAATCCATTCAATGGCTTCTTCTATTGTTAATTGCATCTTGTCCAACTCCTTGTCTTCTTCTACATTATAACTAAGTTAGGTGACTTTTTCACTAATAACCAATTGAAACTTTTTCTTGAAAACTTTTTGCATTTTTCATAATTTTGCGTTATTAGCGGATACATTAATGAACTTATGGTAAACTAACATTCTGGATGGTTCATTCCAGCCAGCCAATTAAAAACTATTTTTAGAGCGTTCAACACGCTTATTCATGATTTTTTTATAAAGGTGGACTTATTTTGATGAAAAACAAATCGAAGCTTTTATGGTTAGGAAGTTTTTTCTTGCCGTTTTTACTTCTGTTGCTTGTATGGATGACATTACAACTTGCGCCTTTTGGTGACAACAACTTATTAGTTAGTGATTTAGGCACACAATACATGCCTTTCTTGAGTTTTTTAAAACGCTCTTTTCACGAGGGAATAACTACATTCTACTCTTTTTCCAATGAGATTGGTGAATCGATTGTTCCTTTGGCAGCCTATTACTTACTGAGCCCTTTTAATGTATTGGCTTTCTTTTTTCCTTATGAACAATTACCTATAGCAATTTTATGGATTATTACCTTAAAACTTGCCTTGATGGGCACTACGATGTTTAGCTATTTAAAATACACTTATCAAAAAGTTGATGGCACCACGTTACTTTTTTCAACGTCCTATAGTTTCTGTGGCTTTGTCACCGTCTATAGCCAAAACTTTATGTGGTTAGATGCACTGATTCTATTCCCGCTTATCTTATTGGGACTCCAACGTTTATGGGATCAACGTAAATGGGGCTTATACAGTATAACCCTGTTTTTAGCGATTGTGACGAATTACTACATGGGTTATATGATTTGTCTCTTTGCTGTTTTGTACAGTATCTATTGGTTCTTTAAAAAGAATACCCAAGCCCATGCTATTCGGCAATTTTTTAAACAAAGTCCGTTATTCATCCTCGTTTCTTTTTTAACAGGAACCGCAACTAGCTTTTTATTATTACCTGCAGCAGAAGGGATGCTTTATACAAAAAAAGCAGATTTTGATGTCTCGACGTTCTTTTTAACGCCTAAGTTCAACACTTCGTTTTTCTCGCAATTAGGCTTAGGTTCTATTAATTATGAGTTGCGTTTAGACCATTTACCAACCGTTTTTGCTGGATTATTTGTGACACTCCTCTGTGTTGCCTATTTTCAAACGAAACAAATTGCGTTAAAAGAAAGAATAGCTTCAGCAATTCTTTTATTCATTCTCTTTTTAAGCTTTTGGTTAGAAGCCTTTAACACTGTGTGGCACATGTTTCAAAGCCCAGCTGGGTTCCCTTACCGAAATGTCTTTATCTTTAGCTTTTTATTGATTGTCTTTGCCTATGAAGTTTGGCTTAAAAAAGTGACCATTCCTTGGACCGCACCTATTATTTTTAGTCTGCTGTTAGTCATTGGCTACGGATCTTTGTATTATGGTCCACAAAAGAATCTCTTAATTTCGATCAATTATTTATGGCTAAGTTTACTTTTTATTTGGTTGATTTTCGTTTGCTTGCGTTTAGCACACAAAAAGGCCTTAAGAAACTATGTAGTCGTGGCTTTATTCTTACTGGTCAGCACAGAATTAACAACGAATTTCTGGATTTCTTTTAAACACATGCCCTTTGGTAGCCAAGCGACATTTGCCCAAGATTACCGAAAACACAGCCAATTAATCGATGAAAAAATGGCCTCAGCACCAGAACTTTATCGCATGAAACAAGTCATTCCTTCCAAAGAAACAGGGTTCCGTGAAATCAATAACGGCTACAATAATCCTTTACTTTATGGCTATGCTGGCGTTTCTAGCTATACTTCGACTTTAACTGCCACTACCCAAGACACATTAAGTGCGCTAGGTTTATATCGAAAAAATGATCGCCGGATTGCCTATGTGGATAATTCACAACTAACCAATTTACTTTTAAATGTGAAATATGACTTTTTACCAATTGAAAAACCTACGAGTGAAAAATTGCTAAAAACAGTTGGTTCCACGAAAATCATGGAAAATGATGAAGCGATCGGTATGGGCTTTTTGGCGCCAACCGCATTAACCAAGTTAAAATTAGCAAAAAATAATCCTTTAGATGCCCAAGAAGAACTCCTGCAAACGCTCGTGCCGACGGATAAACCTTACTTTAAAACAGCTTCGTTGATAAATGAACCTCATCATACCAACGAAACAATTGAAGCAACCTTTAAAGTGAATAGCACTGGTGACTTGCATCTTTATATTCCGAATTTAAAATGGAAAAAGGTTACACAATTGAAGGTAAACCAACAAGTTATCTCGACGCCGATTTATATTGCAACCAATCAACTGTTCAATTTAGGGCATTTTGAAAAAGGAACTACCGTGACCCTGTCACTAACTGCTGAACAAGTGGTTGATTTAACCAATTGGCAACTTCAAACTTTAGACCAAACAGCCTTTAATCGTGCGGTTGACAAATTACGTCAACAAGCTCTTCACGTGAATGCAACTAAAAAAGGCCATTTAAATGGCGCACTGAATGTACCTGGAAATGACACTCAGTTACTGTATACATCCATTCCTTATGACCAAGATTGGCAAGTCAAATCGTCGGTACAAAAAGAACCCTTAAAAACACAACGCATTCTAGGTGGCTTTTTAGCTGTTGAAGTCCCAGCTGGCAAACAGCAGTTAACCTTTGCCTATCATCCAAGAATGATTTATCTCGGCACTGCCGTCAGCGGAACGATTTTACTGGGAACGGCTGGTTATCTTGGCTTTAAAAAATACCGTCGAAAACGTCAGGAGGCCACTCATGACTAATCAGAAAAAATTTTTAAATGGACTCATTCGGTGGTTACCCCTAGTGGGACTGGTGCTTTTCTTCGGCTTAATTTTATGGGGATATTCCAGAGGAATTTTTCATTCTGTTGCTTCCTTGCAAGCTTTTATTAAACAGTTTGGTAACTATGCGGTTCTGTGTTTCATTCTTTTACAAATCGTCCAAGTGATTATCCCTATTCTACCTGGAGGAATCTCTTCTGTTGCAGGAATGTTGATGTTTGGCAATTTGCAAGGCCTTTTGTATAGCTATCTTGGATTGATTATTGGTGAGTTTGTTGGCTTTTTACTGGTTCGTTACTATGGACGTAGCTTTGTAAAAATAATCCTTTCACCCAATAAATACAAAAAATTTGAAGAGATTTTGGACAAAAATGAACACAATGTCAAAAAGCTCTTAATCTTTACTATGTTAGTCCCCTTCGCTCCAGATGATATTGTTTGTTTAGTGGCGGGAATTACAGATATTTCTTTAAAGGAATTCATGAAAATTGTTCTTTTATTGAAATTCTGGTCTGTGGCTACTTACAGCTATTTAATGTTGTATTTGTTTCAATTATTTGGCAAATTATAACAAAAAGACAACAAAACCAACGTTTGGTTTTGTTGTCTTTTCTATTTTAGATTGAACGTAATTGGGCAATCCGTTCTTTGACAGCCTCTTGTTTTTCAAGGTAGTCCTTTTCTTTTGCACGTTCTGCTTCCACGACCTCATCTGGTGCGTTTGACACAAAACGTTCATTTGAAAGTTTGCCTTGCACACGTTTGACTTCTTTTGTCCATTTGTCTAATTCTTTTTCTAAGCGAGCAATTTCTTCTTCAATATTAATCAAACCAGCTAATGGTAGGAATAGTTCTGCGCCTGTTAAAACAGCGGACATGGCTAATTCTGGCGCTTCTATTTCACGACTGATGACTAATTCCTCTGGGTTACAGAAGCGTTCTAAATAGCTAGTATTAGCTGTTAAAAATTCTTCTACTTCTGTATCGTTTGTTTTAATTAACAAGGTAATTGGTTTAGAAAGTGGTGTATTCACTTCTGCTCGAATATTCCGAACCGAACGAATAACTTCTTTCAGAACTTCCATTCCTCGAGCTGCTGCTTCATCGTTAAATTCTTCATGAACAACTGGGTACTCTGCCACAACCAATGACTCACCTTGATGCGGAATTTTTTCCCAAATTTCTTCTGTTACAAACGGCATAATTGGATGCAATAAACGTAAGATTTGATCCAATGTGTACACCAAGATGCTCCGTGTTGTTTGTTTAGCTACTTCATTGTCTCCGTAAAGAATCTCTTTACTCATTTCAATATACCAATCACAGAAATCATCCCAGATGAAGTTGTATAATTGGCGACCTGCTTCACCGAATTCAAAACGATCAAATAATTCTGTCACACGGGCGACCGTTTCGTTTAAGCGCGTTAAAATCCAACGATCAGCGACAGTCTTTTCACCACTAAAGTCAATATCTGCAGCAGTCATACCTTCTACATTCATGATAACGAAGCGACTTGCATTCCAGATCTTATTGATAAAGTTCCAAGAAGCATCCATTTTTTCATAACTAAAACGAACATCTTGACCTGGAGCTGAACCATTTGATAAGAACCAACGCAATGCATCTGCGCCATATTTTTCGATGACATCCATTGGATCAATCCCATTCCCCAATGATTTACTCATTTTGCGTCCTTGCTCATCACGAATTAAGCCGTGAATTAAGACATTTTGGAAGGGACGTTCACCTGTAAACTCTAAGCTTTGGAAAATCATACGACTTACCCAGAAGAAGATGATGTCATAGCCAGTAACTAATGTGCTTGTTGGGAAGTAACGTTGATAATCTTCGCTTGCTTCATCTGGCCAACCCATCGTTGAAAATGGCCATAATGCAGAACTAAACCATGTATCTAAGACGTCACTATCTTGAACCCAGTTTTCACTGTCGGCTGGCTCTTCCATCCCAACATACATCTCGCCCGTTTCTTTGTGATACCAAGCAGGAATTTGATGGCCCCACCATAATTGTCGCGAAATAACCCAATCATGTACATTTTCCATCCAACGTAAAAATGTTTGATTGAAGCGTGGTGGATAAAATTCAACAGCGTCTTCTGTTTCTTGATTTTTCATTGCTTTTTCAGCTAATGGGCCCATTTTTACAAACCATTGGGTCGATAAACGTGGTTCCACGACAACACCTGTTCGTTCTGAATGACCCACGCTGTGATTCATTGTTTCGATCTTAATTAAGCGACCTAGTTCTTTCAAGTCAGAGACAATCGCTTTACGTGCGGCAAAACGATCCATTCCTTCGTATTTTCCAGCCAGTTCATTCATCGTGCCGTCTTCGTTCATAACATTTACTCGAGGTAAGTCATGACGATTACCGACTTCAAAGTCATTTGGATCATGGGCAGGTGTGATTTTTACAACCCCTGTTCCAAATTCCATATCTACATAGTCATCTGCAATAATTGGAATTTCTTTATCCACTAATGGCAAGACAACTGTCTTACCAATAAGTTCTTGATACCGTTCATCTTCTGGATGGACCGCAATCGCCGTATCTCCCAACATTGTTTCAGGACGCGTTGTCGCAATTTCAACAACGCCAGAACCATCTGATAATGGGTAGCTCATATGGTAAAAAGCTCCTTCAATATCTTTATGGATTACTTCGATATCAGACAATGCTGTTTTCGCTTTCGGATCCCAGTTAATGATATATTCACCACGGTAAATCAAATCTTTCTCGTAAAGAGAGACAAACACTTTACGAACGGCCTCAGATAGCCCTTCATCTAAAGTAAAACGTTCACGGCTGTAATCTAAAGAAAGGCCCATTTTTGCCCACTGTTCACGAATGTGAGAAGCATATTCTTCTTTCCATTCCCACACTTGATCAACAAATTTTTCACGACCTAAGTCGTAACGTGAAATTCCTTGTTGTGCTAGTTTCTCTTCTACTTTTGCTTGCGTGGCAATTCCGGCATGGTCCATTCCTGGCAGCCATAACGTATCAAAGCCTTGCATTCTTTTTTGGCGGATAATCATATCTTGTAATGTTGTATCCCAAGCATGCCCTAAGTGTAGCTTCCCTGTTACATTAGGTGGTGGAATAACAATTGAATAGGGCTTCGCTTTTTTGTCGCCACTTGGTTTAAATAAATCTTGATCTAGCCATTTTTGATAACGGCCAGCTTCGATTTCTGTCGGTTGATATTTCGTTGGTAAGTTTTTTTCTTCTGACATTTTTTCCCCTTCTTTCTTAAAATACGCGATTTGGAGCGGTAATTATTTTACAAATGAGTTTTTTGGGCTAAACACTAAAATACGCCCTAAAATACTTTCGTATTTTAGGGCGTAGATTCATCTTATTTACGCGGTACCACCTAAATTGCATTTGAATTGAATTCATTCAAATGCCACTCATTCGTGAGATAACGTTCACGAAACGAATCGTTCTACTAACGTACTGTGTTCAAACCATTGACTCACAAGCTACCTTCTCACTGGTTGTGTAAAAGTCTTGCACCTGAACGACTTTTTCTCTAAAACGACGCCAATGATACTCCTCTTGTTCGCTGTCTTTGCTTCATTCTACAATGAAGCGCAAGCAAAGTCAATTTGTAATCTAGAGGGATTACACTTTTTTTGCAGCTTCTAACGCTTGTTGATAATCGGGTTCCGACGAAACTTCTGAGACGATTTCTTCATAAACTAACGTTCCTTCTGGGTCAATCACAAAAATAGCACGTGCTAAACGGCCCATTTCTGGAATATACAAACCATAAGCTCCACCAAATGAGTCTTCAGTATCATGAAGCATTTCCATTTCGACACCCTCAGCGGCACACCAATTTGCTTGTTCTTCGACTGTATTATTAGAAATCGTGATAATCTGAACACCGTCTAATTTCGCCGCTTCTTGATTGAAACGTTTCGTTTGCAGTGAACAAACACGTGTGTCGATATCAGGAACCACACTAATTAAAACCGTTTTACCTTTATAATCTGCCAAGTTGATTTCTTGGTTGTTTAAATTTTTCAAAGAAAAGACGGGGGCTTTTGTGCCAACTTCGGGCTGTTCACCTGTCAATTCTAATACGTGCCCTTTTCTTGTAACATTCATTCTGAAATCCTCCTTTTCCACTTTCAATAATAAGTATAGTAGAGGATTTTTATGAAGACAATTTTATTGCTTTGGGCTATTTGCTAGTGAAAAAGTTTCATTAAAATAAATCAGTGTTTGCAGTTCCGTTGTTAAATCAATATATTGCACACTAACGTTGGCTGGCACACTGACACGGTCTGGCGCAAAATTTAAAATCGCAGTCACACCAGCTTGTACAATTTTGTCGATGGCTTTTTGGGCATGGTGACTTGGTACTGTAGAAATAGCTACCGTGACCCCTTCTTGTCGAACGAATGCTTCTAACTCAGACATATCATGAACTAATAACCCATTAATCGTGGTGCCAACTAAAGCTGAATCATTATCAAAAGCACAGACAATATTCAAATTCTCGTTGCGTCTAAAATTATTTTTTAATAATGCCTTGCCTAAATTGCCACAACCAATCAGAGCAATTCTTTTTTCTTCTTGCGTATTTAAAATATTACTAAATACCTCAATTAAATACGGCACATCGTAACCATAACCGCTTCGGCCCAGTTCACCAACGTGGGAAAAATCACGCCGAATCGTTGCAGAAGGAATCTGGATCATTTCACTAAACTCTCGTGATTTAATGCGTTTAACACCAGAATCCCCTAACATTTTTAAATAACGTAAATAAACCGGCAAACGTTTTGCCGTTGCTTTAGGCATTTTTTTCTCCATCCTCTGTCCTCCTTGTTACCTACTTCACATATTCAGTTTATCACGGTTCCCCTCTCCGAGCAACTTGTTTGTGAAATAAGTACAAAATAAATACAGTGACGTCTAAGCGACCGTCACTGTATTTATTTCTTATAGGAAATCTGCAAATTCGTCTTCTTGTTTATCTTTCGCTGTTTCTGCTGAAATCTCTGTAATTTTGAGTCCTTCTAAGGCCCGAGCCATTAAACCTTCCAAGTCTAAGCGCGCTTCATAATCTTGCGCTTTATCCAAGCGAGGTCGTGTTTTCGGTTGCGGTGGCGCAAAAATTGTACAACAATCTTCGAAGGGTTGGATGGCTAATTCAAACGTGTCAATTTTTTCGGCAATTTCGATAATTTCTGTCTTATCCATTGAAACAACGGGTCGAATTATCGGTGTTGAGGTAACCTCATTAATTGCTACCATACTTTGAAGTGTTTGCGAAGCCACTTGTCCTAACGATTCACCATTAATAATGACTAAACCTTTCCGCATTTCACGAATTGCATCTGTTAAGCGTAACATTAAACGTCGTGTTATGGTCATTAAGTAGCCTTGGGGAACAACTCGTTTTATTTCTTCTTGAATTTCTGTAAAGGGCACTTCAATAAATTGAATAGTTCCTACATAAGGGACTAATTTTTCAGCTAAATCTTTAGCCTTTTGTAACGCTTGTTCACTTGTATAAGGTGGACTAGCAAAATGGACAGCTTCCACTTCCACGCCACGTTTCATAGCTAAATAACCTGCAACTGGTGAATCAATGCCTCCTGACAACATCAACATACCACGACCACTGGTGCCCACTGGCAATCCACCCGCACCACGAATCGTTTCATAAGATAAATACGCCGCATCTTTACGAATTTCAATTCTTAAGTTAATATCAGGCTTTTTCATTTGTACTCGAATTTCCGGAATGGCTTCAATAACAGCCCCACCTAATTCTTGATTCAAGCCATTTGAATCAAGTTCAAATGAATGGTCCGAGCGTTTAGCAGTAATTTTGAACGTCTTACCTGGCGTATAAACTTCCCGAACAACCTCTTGAACCATTGCACGAATCGCTGGCATTTCTTTTTCAATACGAATACTTGGCGAAAAATTTTGAATCCCAAACACTTTACTTAGTTTCGGAATCACTTCTTCACTATCTTCCCCATTTAATAAAATATGCATTCTGTCTCGATCTGCATGGATTTTCAATGCTGGAAAATCAGCTAACGCACGTTTCACATTTTGTGCTAACTGCATGATAAACGTTTTACGATTTTTTCCTTTAGTTGATAATTCGCCATAGCGAACCATAATTTCTGTATACTTCACTCAATTAATTCCTCTCTGTTCCTGTATCTTCACAGGTCAATGTCTTTGCAAATTATACATCAAATAAGGGGCGTTTTTCTAGTGCTTAGTCGAAAAAAATAGTTGATTCATAAGTTCATTGTCTTATGAATCAACTATTTGATAACTTTCTCTCTTGCTTATTGCGCATTCAGGATCCACATGAATCCGACAAAAACAAAGAACAAGCCATACATAATTGGCGAAACTTCTTTCCCACGTTTTGCCGCAATCATTGTAATTGGATAGAAGATAAAGCCTAAGGCAATCCCATCTGAAATGCTGTATGTCAATGGCATTCCTAACAAGATTAAGAAGGAAGGAATCGCAATTTCCATCTCGTTCCATTTAATTTTGCTTAAGGATTGTGCCATCAAAACACCAACAATAATCAACGCTGGTGCTGTAACTTGCGAAGTGACAACTGCTAACAAAGGAGAAAATAGCAAACTGAAAATAAATAAAATCCCAGTTGTAATAGCTGTGATTCCTGAACGACCACCCACAGCAATCCCCGCAGATGATTCGACATATGCGCCAACTGGCGATGTCCCTAATAGAGAACCAGCTAACATCGCTGTTGAATCAGCGGCTAAAGCTTTCCCCACACGCGGCATTTTATTGTCCTTCATAAAACCTGCTTGATTGGCTAAGCCCACCAACGTACCAGCGGTATCAAAGAATGTTACTAATAGGAACGTTAAAACCACGACCCACATTTGAATCGTATTGATATCTTTCACATGTCCTAACGCCACTAAAAATGTTGGTTCTAAACTTGGCGCGCTTGAAATAATCTTATCAGGCATTGGAATAACGCCTGTCGCTAAACCAACAATCGTTGAAATCGCCATCCCAATAAAAATACCACCCGGTACTCGACGAACTAACAAAATTGCAGTTACGACTAAGCCGACAATGGTAACCCACGTTGAACCAACATTCAAAGGTCCTAAGCCAACGAGTGTCGCATCATTAGCCACAATTAAGCCACCTTGGCTTAAACCAAGAAAAGCAATAAACAACCCGATCCCACCTGAAATGGCAAATTTCAAGTCTGCAGGAATTGCATCAATAATTAGCTCGCGTAATTTAAAAATTGTAATTAAAATAAATATCAATGAAGCCACAAAAACGCCTGCTAATGTCGTTTGCCAAGGAATCCCCATACCAACAGAGACTGAATAAGCAAAGAATGCATTAATTCCTAAAGCTGGTGCTGTCGCAATCGGATATTTCGCCAACACACCCATTAAAATACAACCTAAGGCACTCGCTAAAGCGGTGGCAGTAAAAACAGCGCCTTCGTCCATGCCAGAAGCACCAAGTACGGTTGGATTAACGAACAAAATATACGCCATTGAGATAAATGTGGTGAAACCAGCTAACATTTCTCGTTTCATATTCGTATTCAATTGTTCAAGTTCAAAATATGAACTTATTTTTTCTTTCATGTTCCGTCCTCCTAAAATCTAAATATTTTACAATGTTCGTAAAATATTCAATTTATTAATGAAACAACGTGCTTAGTTGAGCGAATATTATTAAGCACGAATAGTTCCATTTTACTTGATATAATGGGACTTTGCAAACTAGCCTATTCTATTAAATACACATAGTTTTGACTACAGGCACAGACCTTTGCACAGACAAAACCACCACGCTGATAGATGTTTTTTACATAAAAAAAAGACCTGTAGCAGGTCCCATGACGGCTGGCGTATTTAGACTACGCTTAATACTTAGTATCAGTTTCATCATGTAATCAGTCTAGGTATGATACCTATCTGTAACTTAAGTATATTGTTTTATTTCTCTAGTGTCAACAGTAAAATTACAATTCTACTTTCTTACGGCAATCTTAAACATCTATGATTAGGAATTTCCCTTAATTCTTTGTTTTCTTTGATAAATGAAGTCCATAATCTATTAGCTAAAATATCACTAGCTTGAATCAAATAGTTATTCGCAGAATTACAGTAACTTACATTTACTTTAACTTTACCAGTAAAAAGTGGCTCATGAAATTTCCCATAATCAAAATTAACAATACCCTTTTTAAGTTCCTCAAAAATAGAATCTTTTAAGCTATAAAAACCATCTGTTGCAGTAGCTTGTTCATCCACACATATATTAATCTGTATATCTTCTGATGGATCCAAATTTCCGAGACGAATATGATATTTTAATTCTTCTTTAACCAACCTTTTTAACACATAATCTTTGTATCTATGAATGGACTTCTTACTACTAAGAATACTAGAATAAACTCTTTGTACATCAACTGTTAATCCCATAGTATTTTCATATTTCATAGTTCTGAATAAAGAGGCTTTATGCTTAGGATTTTCAATAAAACATGCTTTTAATTCCCCTTTAAACTCTAAATGCTTTTTAATTTTCTTATTGATACTAAAATATTTTCTTTTAAATTGATCTTTTGAATTATTATCTAAAAAAAATAAGCCTGCATAAACAAAATAGCGATTAGGAGCGTTCTTATGTAATACTCCTGAATCATCAAAATAAAAATATACTTTTTGCATATCGCACTCCAATTAATTATGATAAATAATTTTATATCTTTTTTAAGATAAAAACAAGTTTAAGTTGCGTTACGATTTATGTTAACAAATTTTCATAACGACACAACTCAGCAAATTCTACTAACGCTAACGCATAAAGGTATTATAAAAATTTTATACCCCATCATATCCTATTATAAGATTTAATCTTAGCAATTCTTAGCAATATTCACCAATTCTTTTCTAAACCTAATGAAATACTTTAACTCTTCCCAATTGAATTTATTTGGTTTCATGATATAATGAATTTAGAAAAAGGACGTGCTACGAACACGCCCCAATGTAGAACCGTTAAAAAGACGGTGGCTTTTGGATAATTTATTTTTTAAACCATCTTACTCGCCAAAGTAAAAGATGGTTTATTTTTTGTTATTGTCATCTTTGATAGCTAAGACTAACATTGCAAATGCAATCATCAGACTTAAAGCTTCATAAGTTGACAAATCAGGCTCTCCTTTCTCTAGATTTGATACTTACCTTCATAAGCACCACCTCCTAGACTTTGGATTGCCACCACCTTTTTACTTTTCTACATGGATATTATACTAAGAACTAAGCGTTTGTGCTATACTATTTTTATAGTGTCAATCCTATTCTTTTCTGTGTCAGCTCAAGTCATTTTTGGCTTGAGCTTTTTTAGTTATCTGACTTATTATAAACAATTATATTTAACAAGATATACAAAAAAAAGCCCATCTGGTTAGATGAGCTCATACATCAGTTATTATTTAACCACTACCACATTATAGGCTTGTGGTCCTCTTTTTTCCTCTGCTACTTCAAACTGAACTGTTTGCCCTTCTTCTAGCGTTTTATATCCTTCGGTTTGAATTGCTGTGTAATGGACAAAAATATCCGTCGCGTTCTCGTCAATAATAAAGCCAAATCCTTTTTTAGTATCAAACCATTTTACCGTACCTGTTTTCATGTTTTATATCTCTCACTTTCATTTATTTATTGCTATAAAGTTTATTCATAATTGTATCTGCGAGCGCTTCTTGATCAATTAAATCGCTTAAATCTTTTACTTTTTTCTCAAAATCGGGATCTCCTTTATAGTTATTTTCAAAATAATCACTTCTTAAGTTGCCGACTTTAATTTCTGAACATTTTGGTGTGACTAAACTATCCATGTAACGATTAAAGCTTACACACTTCTCTAAAATAAGATTTTTACCAATAGCCACGCCGATAAAATTACGATTTCTAATATTTTGAATGATTCCATCAAATTCACGTACTAAAAGCTTCACTTGCTTCATATAATCGTCTAGCGTGAATACTTTTGTTTTAATTCCTTGTTTGTTTGCAATTTCTGCTAACATTTTCATAGCTAAAGGAATCCCTTGATAACGTTCAAAATATAATCTAAATTCTGATTCACTTAATTTAACTTGACTTAACGCTTCTAGCTGAATCATGATTTCAGAAGTAATTGGTACTGTGTACGCTTCTTCTACACGAGATCGTAAAACTTCTGCCATATATCGTACTTCTTCTTCCCATCCCTCTAAAAGTTGAGTAAATTTAGCATTTTCCTCTTTTTGTACCTCAATAATTTTTTCGTTTAGCGCTTCATTAATATAGCTATTTTCTAAATCAGCCATTTTTTCTTTATACTCTTCATGAATTTTTGGTGCCTCTTTTGCAACTTTAACTAAACGAATCGCTAAATCTTCTACTTTCATATCTTTTCTTTTTTTCGCTTCATGCACAATTTTTTTCTGCTCTTCTGTTTTTTCTTTACTTTCCGTTAGCCCCATATATCTCTCCCACCATTTAGTCAACGCCTGATCACGTTCATTTTTTTCCTGATTACTTAAGGATGCTGATTCTTTTTTTCTTTTAGTCATTTCATAAACCCTCTTTCTTTTTCTATGCTGGTTCTCTCTCAAAACCTAGCTGTATAAATTTTCTAATTGTATCTTCCTTCTCTGCACTAAACACTTTGGCTTCGCTTTTATTCCCTAAAACAAACTGTTCTTTGTATGTTCCTTCATTTATAAGCCTAACTAGATATAAGTCTTTACCTATCTTCAAATGAAAGGCTGTACTTATGGCTAATATAATTTTCCGCATTTCTTCCGCTAAATGCTCTATCGCTTGCCGTCTTACTTTCGTTACTTCTTTTTTGGTAATTCCGTATTGTTCTGCTATTGCATCGTCAGAAATTGGTCTGACAGACTGATATAGTCCTGTTTGTCGGTTAAATTTATAATAGTCTTTTGAGCGATAATAAACATCAATTAATATCTTTTTATCTGATTCGGAAAGGTTCTTTAGCCCGTTGAAAAATATTTTTGCACTTTCAAGTTCTACCCCTTTTAACTCATATCGTGCTTTTTCGTAGTATTGCCAGCGTGTAAGATGATACGACGGGCTAACATAATCATAAAGCAAAAAAGTCACACATCCTCTCTAGGTTTTCCTCTACGTCATCGGAAAGTTCGCTCTCTTCTTCTAATTCTATATTTTCCATAAAACAAATAGCTGTTTCTATCTCTTCAATCTCATCTAGTACGCTCTCTATAAGCCTTTGAGGGCAATCAACCTCTTCTTTATACTTGAATCGCCTAATGAGCAATTGTTGCTCTAAAGGCTTAAGAGTAACCCAAAAGCGCTTAAAATGTTTTTGACGAAAGGTTGTTCGTTTAATTCGTTTATCTATTAGCTCTAGCTTTAACAAAAGTTTTTCCACTTCTTTATCTGGTCGGAAGCCTTTTGTAATCATTTCCGACCCATCGAACACAATGTGCGTTGTCATATTCTGACTAAAAAATTCAATACGCCTTAACTTTTTTATTGAAAGCAACTTTTGCAATACCAACGGAAATGAGAGGTAGTTTTTTATAACAATTTCATCAAATGGATCCATTGATAACGTGCCTCTCTTTCTTAAAACTTAATAGAAATTTCTTTTTTAGAATGCCGAAAGTGCCGACTTTTTAGGTGTCTGATGTACAAACAAAAAGAGGACACAAGACCGCTACTCAATTAAGAGTAAGCTGTCTCATATCCTCTGGTTCTTCCTAGTAAGATACAGATATTTAACTATCGTTATTATACCATTTTTTTATCTGTGTGGGTAGTTGTAGACTGCTATTTTTTAGGTAAAACATGAGAAGTAATTGTATCATACTTTACTACTTTACCATCTTTCACAATGAGTTTAACTTCTCCATATTGTGGCAATTCTACCACTTCCGTTTTTTTATTATTATCAATGTATACTTTATCCATAGTAGCTTAGCCTCCTGTAATTTAACACATTTTTCTCAAATACTTTAATTCCCTATATAAGATTTTAAATTAGGTTTTATAAGGTTCTCAATATCTATATAAGATTTAATGTCTGGTTTTGTGAGGTTCTCAATATCTATATAAGAAAAAAGTCAAGTTTAGTCAGGTTCTTTTTTAGGGCGGAAGAAATAGAAGCTTTTTTCTGTTATTTCTTCTTCAACTTTCTAAGTTTCTTCGATAATCGTCGTTTTTCAAACTCTTTAGCATTGTTCCCTTTGGAAGATCTACGGTCTTTAGACTGCACATTTAATGCATGTTTTGTGCCTGCTGGTTTTTTCTCTCTAATCATGACTATTATTCCTCCTCATACCAAATAGAAATAGTTGTAACTGACGTAATCTCCTCAGAATCTCCGTAGCTTTCTCCAGTCTGTTTAATGTGTTTGATTTCAATATACGGGTTCTCCTCTAAAAAATCGTTTAATTCACGCTCTAACTTGTTGATATTTCCTCTTTGAAAAATTTTAACTTTCATAATCGCTACTCTCCTTGTCTTATAATGTACAATTTGTAGTATTTTGTAGTATTTAAAATTTGGGTTGACTATCAAGATACGTTATAAACTCATCCGAACATAACAAAAGAAAGGTAAATTTATCAAAAAGATCTACGTACAAGCTCTCCTGATTCTCAGTAAGATTATCTTTTGCTAAGGCAAAATAAAGCCGAATCAATCGCGCTAATTCTCCTTTAAGCTGTTCGACACTCGAAAAATTTTCATCTTCTAATAAAGACTGTACAATCACTCCTTGCATGCCTCCTGCAGCTTCTTCTAACCAATTAGGGTCTTTTTCCATTTCCGCTAAAACGATAGGGGAAAAATGTGAAATATCTCCAGTAAAATGTCCTCGTGTAAAAGCCAGCATATTGGATAAAAAACTTCTTGTAATTTCTTCATATTCAAAATTTGGTTCTTTTTCTGTAGATAATATAAGCATAAAATTTCCTCTTTTCTTTATCTTTTTTTTTGTTTGGTTATCAATTCCACAAAAAATTGATAACCGCTCAAAGCATTGGGGGAGTAAGGATAGAACTATTTGGTTATTGGTTATCAATTCTTTTTACTATTCCTCAAACTTTTATTAAAACTTTATTTACGAATTTCAATAGATAAAATTAGTAACTGATAACCAAAACGCTAAACTCTTACTCTCCCAAGGGGTAGAAGTGGTTACCAATTTATTTTGAATTGATAACCATTTTTTTATGAATTTCTCTTCTCTCTTACTCTCCCAAGGGATTTGCTCGGTTACCAATTTATTTTTAAATCGGTAATTTAACTTATCAGCTTTAAATCGTTTCTTACTAAAGATTTGTAGACTATTCCATTTTCTGGTGGTTCTTCATAGTTGAAAAAATCCCCCAATGCTTTTATTTTTTCTATCTCATTCACGCTATATTTTGTATTTTTATTTATCCAACTATTCCCTAATAAATATGTGAACTGTTTAGAAAATTTAATTTTACTCAACGGTTTAAAATTATTTTCATTGCAAAACTCTTTATATTGAGAGTAAACCATATAAAAAGGGATTTTGTTTATTCCTAAAGGCTTGAACA
Organism: Enterococcus sp. AZ050; assembly: GCF_051715085.1. NCBI lineage: Bacteria > Bacillati > Bacillota > Bacilli > Lactobacillales > Enterococcaceae > Enterococcus > Enterococcus sp. AZ050. The sequence continues at coordinate 1,420,290 of NZ_JBIOTC010000001.1, forward strand.
CTGTTTCTCTAAAATCAACTAGAGGGTCATTTTCTTGTTTATATTCTTCTAAAAGTTTTTTAGAAACATCAGGTACTATAAAACGTTCAAAATCCATATTTACCGCTTTATGCAAAACGTATTCGAGCACTTCTTTTCGGTTGATATACTCTTCTTTTATTCTCCAATCATCTTTAGCACCTTCAAATGAAGCGTTAAAAGGTACAATAAGCAAACGACGATACGTTCCGTTAGATTTATTACGAATTTTAGGCATCTCATTGGTAGACTGAATAACAGTCACATACATTCGAGCGCTATAGGGCATTCTGTTTTTAACTTCAATTAGTATAGTCTCATTAGTCACTACACTATTAAATTCCGAACTATCATCAATGTAAATCCCTGCTCCTACATCATCCCCAATAACTGCCACTTTTTCTACTAATAAAGCGAGTTTAAAACGCTCACTAAACTGATTTATTTTTAACGTTGCGATATTCTGTGGACCAATTAGGTTATATAATAACTGTTGATACGTTCCTTTTCCGTTTGATCCATCACCCATAAGCCAGATTGATTTTTTCCTTGAATAGTTCCCGTTAATCGCATCACTTATTACCTGCCATAACAAAGTAGTTATTTGTGCATCTCCGCAAGCAATTTCGTTCAACCAGCTCTCTACATCCCACTCATTAAATTTAGGTAATGGCGGATTTTCTACATATGCTGTTGCAATTTTTGATGTAAATACATAATTAGGCGTAAACGGTTCTAGTTGTTTCGTTTTAAGATTAAATACCCCGTTTTTCACTGGTATAAGATATCTTGAGACCGTTTTAGGCTTTATTTTAGCTTCTTTCCAAATATGAAAAATAACATCATTTACCGCTCTAGCATTGTGTTTCGGTTCAAGCCACCCAATCACTCGTTTTATTTGTGTTTCATTTTGTGTATAAATACCTTCTTTTGGCTGATACATAGCTAGACGAGTATTTTCTTCCATATCAAATAAGCAAAACTCAATATATTCTTGAAGTATTTGACCACACTGTAGCGTAGATAGAGAAGTTGGTGGTTTACCTCTTCCTCCACTTTTTTCCCAGCTTCTTTTAAGCTTTTTCAGTTCTTTTTTCCTTCTTTCAGCCAATGCAAACTTTAACTCTTTTCCAGAATAAAGGACTTGTGTCTCTCCTAATTCTATTCCCTCAAATTCTTCATAAGGATCGCTATATGCCCAACCGAAAAAATCCACAAATGGCGTTCCGTTCTTGACGGGCGAGGTATCATGCTTAAAATGTTCAATATTATGCGTTGCCCAATCGCTATTACCTAAAGCTAAACGAGTTAGACATTCTTGAACAGTATCAAAATCTATCTCTCCTGTTTCAAAAGCGTATTTAATATTCATATAAGGGTTCAAATAATAAGCACGGTCCAGTAATTTTTCTCCTACATTTTCGACATAAGCCTCTACCATTTTAATTGCTACTTCCTTGGTTAACTCCTTGCGAACAGTCTTTTCTTCTTTGTAGGTTTGTTGTTCTTCTGATACATCTAAATACTCATCTACCTTCAAAGGATTCGCTTGTTGACGAACAATAAGTGTTTCTGATGAAAATTCATTTAATATAGGTAGCCCTGCTATTTGTGAATATGTTTTACTCGCTAAATCAGCTTTCATACCAATTTGATTTACGATATTTTGCCAAAGGCAATCGTTTTCCTCTTTTGTATAGCTTCTGTCAGTATCTATTACTAACCGATACCTTAGGCCAAAATCTGAAACGTTATTTTTTATCGTAGGATAGAGAATATAACTAATTCCTTTTAGGGATTCAGCAATCTTTTTTATAAAATTTTCTAAATCTCTATCCTCTAGTTCGTCATAGTCAATAGCGACTAACTCTTTTCTTAATAGATTATCGTTTGAGCGCTTCCCTATCAGATCACCCGCAAGAAAATAACTCGCTTTTCGCTTAAATGGTTCTATTGATTCTTTTGTAGCGTGTTCTCCTAGAGTTACTCTTTCGGGTACGTATTCCATAAGATAGTCAAAAGAGGAAACTCCTTCTACCACCTTCATTTTTTTACCAAATCCCTTACTTACATAGATACTCAATTTTTACTCACATCCTCTATACCTAATTACTTTCCATTTTTTCAATAAGTTCTGATATTTCTAGCAGAATAGATCGCACAGCATCGCTTGGCTGATACTTTGCATGTCTACGCAACTGCTTAACCAATATTAGTCGTTCTTCTACCGTTGCTAATATCGCATATTGGAATGTTTTTTGTATGACTTGTGCACATCTCTCGCCAAGTTGTTCTTCTAACGTCATCATTTGTTTTTCTATCGCTTTACTCATTATTTGCGCCCTCCGTTTTCCATTTGATAAGCATGTTCGTCATAAGCCATATATAAATACACCGCTAAACCTGTAAAAATAGTCAATTTTGCGATTAATGGTAATAAGCCGAAAAATCCGCCTATTAAAAGGCATAAAATCATTAAATTTTTATATTTATTCATCATCTGTTCCTTCTTCCTCATTAGCGTAATCTAAAATAAGGCTAGCTAACTCTTCCACTTGATCACTAAGCATTCCTAAAGTTTGCATCAGATTTTCGATTCCGTGAGTATTGACTAAACTATACAATGCTAACTCCCTGTCTCGATTATTTTTAGCTTCGCCTACTTGGAGCATGATACAATCTAGATAATTAACCATCACTTTCATCGGTGCTTGTAAATCATTCATTTTAAAAGCAATCTCATTCAAATTTTTCATTTTGTGTTTTCCTCCAATATTTGTTATAATTAGAGAAAAGAATTATAGGGAAGTTCCCTACGTTACTGCCTTTTACTCTGTCCGCCAAGACTATTTCGAGTAAAGGCTTTTTTCTTTTCTCTATTCATTGTATTTGCTCCTTAATTTGTTTTGGCTGGCATTTTAAGTGTTGTTTGATATAAAACACCTTGACCACTTAAAATGCTCTTAATCGTGTCATAATCCATTTTGAGAGTAAGCAATGTAGCTACTTGTTGCTCTCGTTTGTACACCGCTTCTATTTCTTCTGACGTTAAAAAATATAATATCGTTGACTTTTTACTTACCTCACGAGCTTCTCTTAATTGCTTAGCGTTAAATCCTAATGCTGTTTTATAAACCAAATCTGTATAGTGTTTGTAGTAATGCGGGGAAAGCTCCAACTCCTTGATGACATCTGTCATTGACTTACGCACACTTTTTTCTTTTTGCCGTTCCATACGTCTAGCATAAAGCTCGTTCTTCATGTCATAGAACTGTCGCACTAGCGCTTTCTTAAATCGTCGAACTGGTTCGGTATTATCTAGATAGGTGATAAGTAAGGTCGCTTGTTCCTCATTTAGGTGATAAATTTCCTGCTTTCTTCCTCGACCTTTATTTATTTTCGACATTTCAAATGTCGTTTTTCCAAATTCATTTAGATCCTTTTCATAAGTTCTAATTAATTGTCGCACTGCTCTGTGTTCGATTTCTGCATATTCGGCAATAATCTTACTGGTGGTATATGGTTCTTCCTCAATGTATTGCGAATGTAAAAATACTAACTCTTCCATTTTCTAATCCTCCAATTCAATGCCTAATAGATCACTCAATTGCTCAATATACTGATAAATTAAATTCTGATAATCTCCCAAAGCGATTGGCTTACCTTCTGTCATGATTTCTTCCGCTTGATTCAATTTATACAATTCTTGTAACACAGATTTTACTGTCGGTTGCTCTTGAAATAATACTGCATCCGCTAACTGACCAATCTCTTGTTTAATTGAGCCTAAAGATGTATCAGGTTCAAACTCTAATAATTTATTTACTAACTCTTTTGCATTTTCGTTCATAATAATTTGCCTCCTATAAATTAAAAAACATTTGCGACTGACAATTGGCTAAAATATGTGCTTATCTCGGCTTCTCTTCTATTGGCGTGATGGTTTTTTATTATTCATTTTCGAGAAGCCAAGCAGTTATTGCTTTTTTTGAAAAAACCTGTTTACGCTCTGACAGTGTTTTCCCTGTTGGTAGTCCTTTTGCTATCAATTCATCTAAATAAGCTTCGGAACAGTTGTTTAAAAACCGCCTTACACCTACTCTCGTATAGATGAGGTCATTGTCTAACTCGCTATCTTTTCTAGCTCGTTCTATCGCCTCTAATGTTGTCTCGTACACCTGCTTACTGATTTCATTCAATTGATTTTTATCAAGCGTGTGGGAAACTTTAATGACTACTGGAGATGTTTCGACTTGTTCCATTGGTTAACCCTCCTTATAAATTTTTTCATTTACCAGCCAGTCAACTAATTTTTTATAGACTGTTTTTCGCACAGACAAGATTTTTTCATTTTCAATCTGTCCTAGCGTTCTTCTTGAGATACCAATTTCTTGAGATGCCTTTTCTAAAGTGATATTTTTTCTTGCTCGGCGTTCTCGTAGCTTGGCTATCATCTCTAAATCTAGTTCAAACATATTCTCACCTCTCTCTTACGTTCCGTTTTCGAGAACAACTAAAATATACCGTACCCGAAAAAGGAAGTCAACACTTTTGTTCCGTTTTCGAGAAAGAAATTGAAAAAAGTACCCAATTCGTGTATAATGCACTATAAATGAAGGAGGCGCTATAATTGCAAAACAGGTTAAAATTTTTAAGAGAAACTTTCGGCCTATCTTTGGGAGATTTGAGCAAAGCTGTAGATATTCCTAAAACATCCTTGAGTAATTACGAACGAGGAGAACGCTCACCCAGAATAGAGATATGGGAGAAGCTAGCAGACTATTTCAATGTGCCAGTTACTTATTTAATGGGTCTTAGTACCGAAAAGTCTAAATCTAGATATATTAAAGTAAATAAAGATGATATATCTGAGCAGCATAGACAATCTATTGAAAATATAAATGAATTTGTTTCTCAGCTATTGACAGAAAACAATGAGTGGTATGCCAGTCAAGTTAATCAACTTACGGATAATCTGAATCAACTTTTTTGGTTTTCAAGGTTTAACGATGGCGACTATAGCTCTATTATTATTCTAACTAGTATTAGTGAAGTATTAAAAAATATAAATTATACAGACTTTTTCAAAGATAATGACGGCGCTAAACTAAGTCAAAGTGAAATTACAAATAAATATCTTGAAACTAGCTTAGAAATTAACAAACAACTTAATCAGTTTTTTATAAAAAAATTAGATTCGTTATAACATCCCTCTCCCCTAACATCTACATACTATTGGCGTGGTGGTAGATAGGAGGAAAACAATGACACAAATTAACAAATATACAAAAAAAGACGGTACAACCGCCTATATGTTTAATGCTTATGTAGGACGTCATCCCAAAACTGGTAAAAACGTTTATCGTAAGCGACAAGGATTTAAAACAAAAAAACAAGCACAAATTGCGCTTGCTGAAATTCTGAAAGATATAGAAGAAAATGGGTTGAATAACAAGCCTTCTGTTTTGACGTTTAAGCAACTTTACGAGAAATGGTTAGCACAGCAACGATTAACTATTAAACCCTCATCAGTCGCTGTGAATAAGCGTTTTGCTGAAAAGCACATATTGCCTTATCTCGGCGACTGTAAACTTGATGAGATAACAGTTATACAATGCCAGGACTTGGTTAATAAATGGTTTAATCAAGGACACAAGCAATACTCATTCTATAGAAAACTCACTGCTCAAATTATGCGCTATGGTGAATCCATGGAGCTAATGAACAGCAATCCTATGCGAAAAACAATCCTTCCTAAGCGAAAAGAGGAAGAAACAAAATTGGAATATTATACTAAAGACGAATTGAATCATTTTTTTGATTGTCTAAAACAATATGGTAATTTTAAACAGCTAGCCTTTTTTAGACTGTTAGCCTTTACTGGTTGCCGTAAAAGTGAAATTTTAGCTTTGCAATGGAAAGACCTAGATACTACAAATAAGACCGTGTATATAGGCAAGACCGTAGCGAAAGATGAATTTAATAATATACTCATTCAAACGCCTAAAACAGCTTCTAGTACACGTTCTATCAGCTTAGACAATGAAACACTTAAAATCATGGCTAAATGGCGTACAATCCAAAAGAGCGACTATTTTCAAATGGGTTTTAATACATCTAGCAAGGAACAATACATTTTCACGAGTAAACATAACGAATTGCTTGCTCCAAACGTAGTTAATATATGGCTAAACTGTTTAATAAAAAAATATGATTTACCTAAAATCACACCACATCATTTTAGACATACACACGCAAGTTTACTTCTTCAATCAGGCGTACCAATTAAAGAAGTTGCAGAACGATTAGGACATACTAGCACTTCAATTACTGATCGTATCTACTCGCATGTTATGCCAGAAGAAAAAGAAAAAACTGCGGATAAATTTGCTCAATTTGTCGGATTTTAACAATGCACAGACAAAAGCACAGACCTTTACTAATTCAGAGGAAATAAAAAAGTTAGAATCCTTATAAATAAAGGTTTCTAACTGGAATTAGCAACACTATTAATGAAACAACGTGTTTAATCATATAATAAACCAACAAATAAGTAAATATCAAATTCTAAATTCTGTAAAAAACGAACAATCACGATTAAAAAAAGTATTCCTTTCTAGGAATACTTTTTAAATTAAATCGTTTGTGTGGTCGGGCGAACAACCATTTCACTGATTGACATACGATCTGGCGTGTCTATGGCAAAGACCACTGCTTGCGCAATGTCTTCCGCCTTTAAGCCCCAACTTAACTGTTCTAGATGTAACGTTTCAGCTACTACTCGATTAGAAATTGTTTGATAAAGTTCTGTTTGTACAGCACCTGGTGAAATAATCGTTGATTTAATGTTATTCTCTCTTTGTTCTTGTCGCAATCCTTCCATAATTGCTCGAACAGCAAACTTTGTTCCACAGTAGACAGCCGAATCTGGATAAACGACATGTCCTGCCACAGAATCAGTAGCAATAATCTGCCCTGATTTTTGTTCAACCATAATTGGAAGAACTGCCGCAATGCCATTTAAAACACCCATAATATTAATATCTAGCATTTGACGCCATTCTCCTTTTGGTGCTTCAATAAGAGGCGCCGTTGGCATAACTCCTGCATTGTTAAAAAGAACATCAATTCGTCCATATTTTTCCATTGTAAGCTTGATTACACGCTGAACTTCTTCTTCTTTCGTTACATCTGCTTGTTGCACGAGAATCGTTGCTTCAGGAAGTTCTTTTTTTATAGCAATTAAACGTTCTTGTCGACGTGCTGCAATGACTAACTTCGCTCCTTTTCTGGCAAGTAAACGGGCTGTTGCCTCACCAATGCCACTGGAAGCGCCCATGATAACAATAACTTTTTCTGATAATGATTTCATTATATTTCCTCCTTATCTTCCTGAATCCAACGAATAATTTTAGCTGGTGTTCCTGCAACAATAGCGTTAGCTGGCACATCTTTAGTTACAGTCGCATTAGCTGCTACGATAGCATTTTCACCAATCGTAATACCTGGTAAAACAGTGACACCCGCGCCTAACCACGCAAATTTTTTAATGGTAATCGGTGCTAGCAATACACCTCGCCGTTTCATTGGCAGTTCCGGATGATTGACACTTAAGAGATTAACGCGCGGACCAATTAAAACATTGTCTTCAATTATAATGCCCCCTAAATCAACAAACATAGCTGCCCGATTAATAAAAATATTTTTACCAAAATGTATATTGCGTCCGAAATCTGTATAAAAAGGCAATAAAATCGTAACGGTTTCGTCAATTTTGTCTTGGATAATCGTGGCAAGAAGATTCCTTACTTCATTATGTGTATAGGCTTGTTGATTTAATTCTATTAAATAGCGACTATTTTCCTCTTGAATCTGATGAATAAGTTGAAATAGTGGTTCATCTTTATCAATGCTACCTGTTGCAATTAGTTCTTGGAGATTTTTTGTAAGCATTCCTAATCGCCTCCTTTTGCTAAATTTATCGTAATACGTGACAACTCCTCTGTCTAATACTTATAATAAATAGATAAGTATGCGTTTTAGTTATAGGAGGGAAAGTAATGGAATTACGAGTGATTCACTATTTCTTAGCAGTGGTCCAAGAAAAAACGATTAGTGGCGCAGCCAAACAATTGCATGTATCACAGCCAACATTATCTAAGCAATTAAAAGAATTAGAGGAAGAATTAGGCGTGACATTATTTATACGAGGAAATCGACAAATACAACTAACACCTGAAGGAGAATATTTAGCTAAACAAGGGCAAGATATTTTAAGCTTAGCGAATAAAACAGTCACCAACTTGTCGCAAAATGAATTCATTAATGGCGAAATCACGATTGGTGGCGGCGAAACAAAAGCTATGTCTTTTTTAGCGAATGCACTACAACAAATAACAAGCCAGCACTCAGCTGATATTCACCTTCATTTATACAGTGGGAATGCAGATGATGTAATAGAACGGCTAGACAAAGGATTATTAGATTTTGGTTTAATTATTGAGCCTGCACCTAAACAAAAATATAGCTATTTAACATTACCAATTGTAGATACATGGGGCTTAATTACTGTAAAGGACCATCCCTTAGCCACTAAAAATGTTATTACTGCAGCCGATTTAAAAGAAGAACCTTTATTTATTTCTCGACAAGCACAAGTTCCGAGCCAACTCTCTGATTGGCTCGAAGCAAGTCTAGATCAGTTCCGAATCGTTGGGACCTACAACTTACTTTACAACGCTTCACTGATGGTAGAAGCTGGGCTAGGTAGCGCCCTAAGCATTGATGGTATTCTAGAAACAAAGCAAACAAATTTACGTTTTATCCCGCTATATCCTGCTTTAACAGCCAAAATTAGTTTAATTTGGCGCAAAAATACGGTTCTTTCCACAGCTGCTGCATTATTTTTAGAACAAATAAAAAAAAGTATTCAACGCCCTGAATAATAGGTCGTTGAATACTTTTTTAAATCATCACTGTGATCGTAGCTGCTGCCAAAATCAAAACTAAGCCGATAATCGTTATGGTCATTTCCTTGGCTGTTTTCTTTTGACCTAAGAACCAAATACCTGTCAACGTTGCAAGCACAACTGATGTTTGGGATAGAATAAAGCCAGTTGCCAAGCCGTTCATATCTGGCTGCGCTGAAATTAAATAAGTTAACGCTGCAAAGGCGAAGAAAAAGCCTGAAAAAATTTGTTTGTAAGAAACAGCTTCTATAAATGGGGATGTTTCCCCACCCTTAATAGTGACAACTGCTGAGTAAATAACTGCCACAATTACCATGCCTATTGCTTGTGGTAAAAAGGCATGCATGCCATCAATTGCCGTCGCTTGGGGTGCTGCAGAGTACGCCCAATAGCCGATTTCACCAACGGCTAATAGAAGAACTGCTTTTTTCATAATCCCAGCACTCTCAGCGGACTCCGTTTCCGACCAGACCGTCATTTTGGCACCAATCATGATTAACACTAAGGCAAATGCGCCTAACAATTTGGCTGTCGCACCTGGCCAGTTTCCTAAGAAAAAGACACCCCAGAGAGAAGCACCTAAAAGTTGGAACGCGGTCGTTACTGGCATGGCACGTGATGAACCAATCATCGTGAAGCATTTAAACGTAATGATTTGCGCACAGGCCCAACCGACACCAGATAAAATTGAAAAGAATAAATCCATGCCCGCTGGAAAAGCCAAACCATTAATCATTGAAAAAATAGCGGCAAAAATCAATGTTCCTAAACTGGTACCGAGAATTTGATTCACTGGACGACCACCAATTTTGGAAGCGATTGTTGGGAAAAGCCCCCAACCTAGAAGCGGTCCTAAACCGATTAACAATGCAGTCGCATTCATCTCTATTTCCCCTCTCTCGTTTAAAAGACAACGTTACTTTCTAATAAAATATTTGCGTAAGGAGTCATTTCCCCCGTCCGAATAAAGGCATGGCAGTTGTTTAATTCTTGTTTCATTTCTGTATGAGGAATAAAACTGATGGGAGTTTCTGGTAAACGAGTTTTAATTGCTGTCAACATGTCAGGATTTTCTGTTTTAATTTCTTCTGCTAAATAAATTCGTTGAACTGCCAATTCCTCAAGGACATTGTTTAAAACTTCCATAAAACTAGGGACGCCATTGGTAACTGCTAAATCAATTTTTTCTGTAGTCCGAGGCACTGGCATGCCTGCATCACCAATACTTAATTTATCAAAATGACCCATTTGTGCGATGACGCGGGAAATATCTGAATTAATAACTTTTGTTTTTTTCATGTCGCTCGCTCCTTTTTATTTGTCTGCCAATTCGTGTTGATAAGGAATCGAAGGTTGGGCTCCAAAACGTTGAACAGTCAACGAGGACGCCTTGTTTCCATAACGAATAGCTTCTTCCAAATTGCTAAAATCTTTTTCTAATATACTACTTAATGCGCCAATAAAAGTATCGCCAGCAGCCGTTGTATCAACCGCTTTCACTTTAAAAGCAGGCACAATACCACTTCGTCCATTGACGTCATAAAAGGCGCCTTTACTACCTACTGTAATAATTACTGCTTCAATCCCTAATTGATGAAGTGCTTCTGCGGCTTTACGCATACTCGCTTCATCTGTGATTTTAATGCCTGTTAAAATTTCAGTTTCTGTTTCATTTGGTACAATCATATCTGTAACGTTTAGTAATTCTTCAGGAACTTGTTCTAACGCAGGTGCGGGATTTAAAATCGTTTTGACGCCTGCTTTTTTAGCAATTTTAAACGCTGCAATCGTACTATCAATCGCACTTTCAAATTGGGCAATCACAAAATCACTTTTTTCAATAATTTCTTGATGTTCCTGGACTTGTTTTGGCGTAAAGGCGTTATTGGCTCCCGCGTAAATCATAATGCTATTTTCACCAGCGTTATCTACCATAATAAAGGCTTGGCCAGTAGCTGTTTTCTCTAAAGTGGTGACCCCAGTTAAATTAATTTCATCTTGACTCATTAAATCAGTCATCATAGCTCCAGCGCCATCATTTCCCACAGCACCAATAAAATATGTTTTTGCGCCTGAACGTTTCGCTGCAACTGCTTGGTTTGCTCCTTTACCACCACCTGCTGTAAAATGTTCAATGGCGTGAATTGTTTCGCCTGGTTTTGGCATTTCTTTGACTCTTAATGTTGTGTCTAAATTGATACTTCCGATAATTGTAACCGCGTTCATTTTCATCCACCTCAATAAAATTTATTTTTTCATTCTAATTAAAACGTTTTAGTAAAACGTTTTAATTCCACAACAAAAATATAGCACACCTTGAAAGCTATTTCAAGGGTGCTGTCGAAAATCGTTCAATCAGTTGAACCGGCAAGGTTTGCTCCTCCCAATCTTTTGCAGGCTGATGGATTCTTTCCAATAATAAAGTCGCCGTAGTTTGCCCCAATTGAAAAACAGGTTGAGCAATTGTTGTTAGCGGCGGCGAAACATACTCGCACATATCAACATTGTCATAACCAATAATACTATAATCCTCAGGAATTTTTTTGCCCGCTTCTGCTAATCCTCGATATAAACCAAAAGCAATTTCATCATTGATAGCAAAAATTCCGGTGCTCTCTGTTTTTAAAATTTCGGGGACAGCTTGGTAGCCGCCGGTTTTTGATAATTCTGTTTCGATCAACTGGACCTTTTCCGTATAAACAGAACAAAAACCTTTTAACCGTTGCTGAATATTGACTGGCGCATGTGGTGGCATTACCACGACGACCTGTTCATGTCGTTGCTCTTGTAAATGCTTTGCTGCTAGTTGCCCACCTCTATAATCGTCTGTCAAAACAGCGTCGCTAAAGCCTTCTGCTTTTTTTTGGTCAAGTACAATAAACGGAATCTTTTTCGCACGTAGCGTTTCATTAATCGTTTGATTGGAAATTTCAGAACTTGCAATCACAAAACCATCGACACTGCGACGAATCAACTCTGTTAAATATTCATGTTCTCTTGTAACATCTTGGTCCGCATTGCATAACATCAGTATAAAATTTTCTTTGTATAAAACACTTTCAATTCCTCGAATCAATTGCGCGAAAAATGGGTTGGTAATATCAGGTACGATTACGCCAATTGTCTTACTTTTTTTCATCACCATACGTTGCGCAAAATAGTCGGGCTGATAGTTTAATCGCTCTTTTGCAGCCAATACTTTTTCGACCGTTTTCCCACTAAACCGTGCCCCATTCCCGTTTAAAATTTGTGAAACGGTAGTAATGGAGACACCTGAGTCATTGGCAACATCTTTAATTGTAACCTTTTTATTTGTCATCCTACTTCTCTCCTTGCCGTGAACGCGCCCATTCACCGGACCTCTTAATCTCATTTAATTTACTACAATCATTTACTTTACGCAACCACAAATAAATACGTACATTCGTTTAAACCGTCCTTTCATCCCTTCAACAAATTTCGTTGTTCTACTTTTAAAATGTTATACTGTAGAAAAAATGATTTACTTTTTGCTGAATGGAGGGCCTTAATTGAAAAAGAAATCGATTGGTTTGTTGTTAGCTAGCGCATATTTGTTTCACGCACGTTCTCGTCAAAAATCCTTAAAAGCCTGTCTTTTTGAAGATTCTTTACGTCTTTCCCAAATTGCTCGACTTGAACGAAATCCGAAAGTCACCAAGGCTTTTTATCATTGGCAACGATCATTAAATGAACAAGTAACTTTGCCAAAACATTTACGTCATCTTTTTCCTCTTCAAGAAATGACTCAATTTCCTACGATGTATCGCATGTCAAACTCCGTTATTGCGCCTACCAAGAAAGCTGTACTGTACCTGCATGGTGGGGGCTTTACATTGAATCTTGCCTATAGCCAATTAGACTTTAGTTATAAACTAATTGAAGATCTCCCTTTTGCAACAGATTATTTTATCCCTGTGTATCCATTAGCACCAAATAAGTCTTTTGCTGATATTTATAATCATTGCTATGCTGCTTATCAAGAAATTTTACAGCATTATGATCCCGAAGATGTTATTTTATTAGGTGATTCTGCTGGTGGTACATTGGTTTTAAACGTATTGCAGAATTTAGCCATCGATTTCCCTGAACGATTACCAAAAGCTGCTGTTTTAATTTCTCCTTGGTTAGATGGACATTTAGACATTCCCGTTGCCAAAAGTTATCAAAAAAAGGACAAAATGATTGGCATGAACTATTTACAATTAATTGCCCAAGAGATTGACGACACGGCCAATCACGACACGCTTTCTTTAAATTGCTTGTCCTTTGATTATCAAAAATTTCCGCCACTTTTTTTCGTGGGCGGCACACATGAAGTTTTTTGTCCTTCCTATCACCAATTTTTAAAACAATTAGGGCCACGACCACAAGATACTTGCCGATTGGTGCCTGGCATGCAACACGTTTTCGCAATGAAACAATACTTGCCAGAAGGACGACAAGCGCGGAAACAAATTGCACAGTTTATCCAAGAACAATGGTAAAAGGCAAGTGGGACAGAAGTCAAAACGACTTCTGTCCCACTTGCCTTTTTAGAACAAAACACTTAGTTTTCTTCGGCGACTTTTTTCTCCCGCATAGTCAAAACAGCGCTAGCCAAAAGGACAACCACTACAAAACCAATGATTCCTCCTACTAAAAGACTCGGACCTGCCTCACCTAATTTGCCTAAAAATAGGCCTGGGATTAAATAATCTGTATCCGCAAACGTTGAGGATGCTAACTGTAGATCACCCAAGACTGGTAAAATGAATAACGGTAACCAACTAATTAATAAGCCATTAAACGCAGCCCCTAAAATCGCTCCCCGACGTCCCCCTGTGGAATTTCCAAAAACACCTGCCGCGGCACCACAGAAAAAGTGCCCGACAACGCCTGGTATAATCACAGTGGTATTCAGACCAACCATCGCTAACATTGAAATAGTTCCCACAATAAAGCTCACAAAGAACCCAATCAAGACAGCATTTGGCGCATAAGGAAAGATAATGGGAACATCAAGTGCTGGTTTAGAATTAGGCACTAATTTTTTAGCAATTCCTTGGAAAGCTGGCACAATTTCTCCTAAAGCCATCCGCACACCCTGTAAAACCACAACGAAACCAGCCGTAAAGGTTCCTGCTTGAATTAATGAAAAGATAATCGCATTTTCGCCATTGCTTAACTCATGCTCGACATAACCTGTCCCAGCCAGCAAAGCCAAAATCACATAGACAATCGACATCAAAATCATAATTGAGATGGTTGAGTCTCTTAAAAAACCAAAACTTTTAGGAATTTTAATATCTTCCGTTGACTTTTCTTTATTCCCAAAGACTTTTCCAATAAAGCCACTTGCCGCATAACCAATATTCCCTGTATGCCCCATTGCTACTTTATCATTTCCAGTAATTTGTTTCATAAAGGGCTGACAAAGAGCAGGTGTCACTGTTAATAAAGTTCCTTCAAATAAACCACCTAAAAGAATCATTGGCAAACTAACGCTAAAACCGGCCCCCACTAAAATAACGGCTGTCAAACACGAAACGTACATCATCGCTTGACCTGTCAAAAAGATATATTTAAAACGTGTAAAACGCGCCAACAGAATATTAACAACCATGCCTACCAACATAATCAGAGCAGTTGGTGTCCCATATTGTTGCAAGGCAATCGCTACAACCGCTTCATTACTAGGCACCACGCCTTGTGTATTTAACGCGGTTTGGAACATCTCCGCAAAGGGCGTTAACGAGTTCGCTAATAGCCCTGCGCCACCAATTAAAACTAAGAAGCCGACGAATGTTTTCAACGTTCCTTGAACAACATCAGAAAATTTCTTTTTCTGTAAAACTAATCCCAACAAAGCAATTAATGAAACCAGAATCGCTGGCTGGCTAACAATTGAAACAAATAAATTCAATAAAGTTTCCATGTTTTTCCTCCTTCTTATTGATGTGCAATGCCATTGTCATCTAAAACTTTCAAGACTTTCTCCTTCGTTTCATCGTAATCAATAATCGCATTTAAAGGAATGATTTTTTCAGCAGGAATTGACCCTAAAGCATCTTGCAATGTTTTTTCGACAAAGAAGTAATCAGCCATATCGCCACTGGCACTCCCGACATCTGTGTGATCAATTTGAAAATTATCTGTATCAACACCGACTTCCTCTAAAATTTGTTGGATATTCATTTGCACCATAAAACTTGTTCCTAAACCACTTTGACAAACTGTAAAAATCTTCATCTTATTTCTCTCCTTCTTGGATAATTGATAGTATTTCTGGGACGGTTTCAGCCGCCACTAAGCGACGTAATGATTCTTTTTTTGATAGAATTTTTGTCAGACTAGATAAGGCCCGTAAATGTGTTTCGTTATCTGAAGCAGCTAAACAAATAAAAAGGTGAATTTCATGCTTAGGATCTTCTAATAAATCGACACTTTTTTGGATTTTTAGTAATGACATGCCTAACTGATTAACGCCATCTTCTGGTCGCGCATGAGGCAATGCTACGTCTGGACAGATATGGATAAATGGCCCAAACGATTCGACTTTTTGAATCATTGCATCAATGTACTTTTCCGTAATACTGCCATTTTTTAATAACGGCTTGGCAGCTTCTGTAATTCCCGCTCGCCAGTCTGCAACTTCAGGCAGGACTTGGACTGTTTCTGTTGTTAATAATTCCGATAACATTGGACGCAGATCCTCCTCTTTTTCTAAAATTTTGTTCATTTTACGATGCAAGACACGATATAACTGCGCTTCTGTGACTCCTTTTTTTAAGGAAATGTAAGGTTTTAAGGCATCTAAAATATCTTTAACATCTGGCATGGAAATACCTGGCAATAGCCAATCTGATTGAACTTGGTGCATCAATTGATTTTTCTCCAAAGAGCTCATAATGGGTTTGGTAAGATAAACCTTTTTGGCTGTTTCAATAGGGACCGTTGAGAAAATGATGTCATAGCTTTTTTCAGACACATTCTCTATTTCCCTCACCGCATTCGTTTCTTTAAATTCAATCATTGGAAATAGCCGACGCAATTCCGATTGCAAAATCAACGAAGAACTGATACCACTGGGACAAACAATTAGCGCTTTTAGCTTTTCTTGCCGCTGTTCATTTTTTTGGCCGAAAATTTCTCCACCAAATAATATGGTAAAAAAACCAATTTCCTCTGACGGGATTGACCGTTTCGTTAATTTTTCTAAAGGAGCTAACGCTTGTTCACAAAGATGATAAAGCGACCGATATGATTGTCGAATATCCTTGATTAAAACATTCGGCAAGTAAAAGCCATAGTTAATCCGAAAATAGGCAGGAACCAGATGATAATACACATTCATGAGCAATTCACGAGGCTGCTCAAATTGAACGACGGCCAATAATTCCATTTTCCGAATAATTTCACCAGAAATATCTAATAAAAACTCTAACTTCGTATCTCGCAATTCTCCTTGCAAGGCTGTCATTAAACAAATCGTGAAAAAAAGACTCTCAGTTTCTACATTCGCCACTGGCCCAACTAAATCACTTAAAATACGACGACTGACGGGATAAGCGCGTAAGGACTGAATTAACTGGTTCTCAGGCCAGACGACTGTTTTATATTTGCCTAATCTTTTTTGAGAAAAAGCAAGAAAGTAACTAATTTCATCCAATCTGCTGGGTACCAGTTGAAGCTGCGCTTCCTGGACGGCTAATTGAATGCCGTCACGCATTTTTGCGTATTGGCTCATTTGATGCTGACTGAGCCAGCAAAATAAAGCAAAGGTGCCCGACTTTTGTTGTAAGAGGCGGGCAAGCCAATTTTTCCCGAAACGACGAATCCGAAATTCATCTCCTTCTAGGTAAAATCCTCGTTTTCGTTCGTAGGATAAAGCAATGTTTTCAGTTGCTAGTTGGTGTCGTACTTTTTTGATGTCCGCTAAAATAGTACCTTTCGAAACGTCTAAAAAATTTTGGTAATGATACACCGATAGTTCTTCGATTTCTGAATAAGTGAGCAAAAAAATAAGTGCTTGTCTTTCTGTTTCGCTATAAATCACTTGACGTTGTTGAAAAAGTTGTTTTCCCCATTCATTTGCGGAAAGGTTTGGAATACTGACGGTATTCTGTTGAACTTCTCCGCCTATTGTCGAAAGTTGCGTCACTAATTCTCGTTGTGAAAGATCGGTTATTTGTTGAGCCAAAGAGAGCGTAATTTTTTGCCCTGCATACTCGTCAAGGAGATAACTTATTTTATAATTCACAGCTGTGTCCTCCTCCTGTAATCATCATATAATGATAGCGCTTTAATTTCTATCTAAGTTGGGTACAAATGTCTATTGTACTTTTTTGATAAATTGTACCGTTCTTTATTTTAAAGTTAACAAAAACCCGTTGCAAGTTTCTTAAAAACTTACAACGGGTTGTCATTATGTTAATTGTGTTTGTAATGCGATATTCAGTAAGATGGCTATCGCTACCCAGCCGCCACACATCACCAGAAGCAGCCAACTAAACATTGATTGTTTTATTAAAGACTGCTTAGGCTTTGCTTGATGAACAAAATTCATGCTACTTACTAAGAATAGTAAAAATAAAGCAAAACAAAGGACGGCCAAGCCAGCACAAATCCAAATCCACATCGTAATCTCCATCTATATTCCTCCTTCTACAATTGACTCTGTTTATAAAAACAGCACATTATTTTTCCTTTTTCCTTTTTTTATTCAAATAATAGAAACTTATTAGTACTACGAGTAAACATGCAATACCAAGGCTGTAAAGCCACGTGCTATTTCGTTCACCTGTCCTTGGTAAGGACGTCTGTGCAGCTGTGGGATTCGTCTTAGCAGTGGTTTTTCTGCTCACTTTGTCTTGTTGTTGTGACGTTTTTTTACCTTTATTAGTGACTGGTTGTTCTGTTGACTTAGTGCCACCTTTCGTTTTTAGAGGTGCCTTCCCTCCATAAAACGTCACACCGATATTCGTTTGTCCCGCTTCTTCTGCAAAGCTCTCAGAAGAAGCGGTCAGAATCGCAATGCTGACGGTTAAAAGTATTCCCAATGTCACCAGAAGTGATCCTTTACTTTTCGCTGTCATCATCGCGCACTCCTTGTCTATTTTTCAAGGCTGCCTGTTTTTCTTGTTGTAAATAGGCTTGTTGTTTTAGTATCGCTTTCTGTTGTGTAAAACGCCAAATAGCTAGAATTAGACTCACAATTGTTGCAGCTAACAATCCATAAAAAGCTTGATTCCACCAAGTCGGTAGGACCAATTTCACTACTGCTTCTTTGTTTAATTTCTTGGCTTCTTGACTACTGATGGTAAATTCTTGCTTAAACGGCCACACTTGTTGTTCATCTTCTTTCAAG
The DNA here is from genome assembly GCF_051715085.1 of Enterococcus sp. AZ050. Classification (NCBI taxonomy): domain Bacteria; kingdom Bacillati; phylum Bacillota; class Bacilli; order Lactobacillales; family Enterococcaceae; genus Enterococcus; species Enterococcus sp. AZ050. The sequence goes on from NZ_JBIOTC010000001.1 coordinate 1,438,644, forward strand.
ACCGCTTCTCCTTCAAAAATATAGGTTCCTGGACGTACATCTTCTTTTCCAAAATCTAAGTGGAAGTTCATCGTTGAATTCGGTGCAAAACGAACACTTGGTAAAATCCGTTTGGCATATTCTTTCGTTTCGCCTTTTTTCGTTACTTTTCCTTCTAAACGTACTTCAGGAAAAATAGCGGATGTCGGATTCTGAATAACCGCTTGGACCGATTTATTTCCTAAAGCAATGGTCGGAACTAATTTAACTAATTGAAGAGTCTCTGCTAGATACATCGGTGTATCTTCTGACATTCGTAAAGCAATTGCTACATTAAATCCATATCGACTGGTTAAACCCGTTGATTTTCCTTTTTCTTCCTTTTCATCTTCTGCAAGCGAAGCATAAACACCACCCAAAACTAATCCTTGGAAACCATTCGCTGGAATTTCGACAGTCATTTTGGCTGTTACGGTTTTCTTAGCGGGAACTTTTACATGTTCCTCAGGTAATTTAATTAATGTTGTCAAGGGTACTTTTAAACTTGAATCTGGTTTTTTCTCAAAATCATTGTACACAATTAAACCATTGTCATTCGTCACAGCATTCGCCAAATTTAAATCAATCGTTAATTCTTCATTTGTTTTATTAATTAATGACAGTTCTACTTCTTGTTTCTGTCCTGGTTTCACAATGAGATCGTAGTAGGATTGCGTATTTTTCGCTTGATTCTCTGGAATATTGGGTTTAACTGTAAATTTTGTATTCATGTTGTCATCCGCTTCTTCTGCTTGTACAGCAGAAGGGATGCTTAATGCCATCACACAAATAAAAACTGTGACGATTAGCCAGCGCATTGTCTTCATTATTTGTTCCTCCTATGTATCGAAAAGGAGCCGTGCACCAGTGCGCAGCTCCTTTTCTAGTAATGCAGTATTCTCGTTAGTAACTGTTTATGGCGCAGCCACTAATGTCCAAGTTACGTTACCTGTATACGCACCATTTGTAATTTTTGAACTAGGTGTTGTAATGTTTAATTTTACATTTGATAATTCAGAATCCCATGTACCTTGACCTTTACCAACTGCTGCTGTAGCAATTGATACAGCTGCTCCACCTACTGGAATAGTTGTTCCAGCAAATTCAGGGCTTCCTGGGTCTGCTGCAAAGGCAGCCACATCACGTGAGTATGTTTTTGCTGTTTCATCGTATTTAGCTACCGCACCTGTTTGCGCAAAGGTAATTGAACCTTCTAAAGTAGCAGTACCATTTTTCATTTCAGCAACGCCTGCAGTAACTAACCAACCAGCTTGTGTTCCACGAACATCCCCGACCGCATAACGTTTTGTTTGTGTACCATTTGCATCTAATGAAATCGCTGATAAATCAGAACTAACTTCTGTCGAAGCAAATTTGAACTCTGTTGGAACATATAACAAATCAAAATTTGTATTCGAGCCTGGTTCTGGTTCTTGTGTGCTTCCGTCATCTCCATCACCATTACCACCTGGCAATGAACCACTTGTCATCTCTACGTTTGCTGGTGTTGTACCAGTCGTTGTTGCATGTGCTGCTGCAGGAGCGATGCTTGCCCCTAAAATTGCCGTTCCTGCAAATAAAGTTACCAATGTTTTTTTCTTCATTTTACTCTCTCCTTTATTATCTTGGTTGATTAATGAATAAAAAAGTGAAAAACTTTTCTATCTCAGTAGAACGTAAACTAAGTATAGCGAAAAAAAGACTACTTGTGATTTCAAATTTTAAACACCTCATGCAAAAAAAATGAATTTACTATAACATCACGGTTCCAACGACTTTTCGTGTCTTTGAAAACGTAATTTTCAAAAGAGATATTGTTTTTCCCCATTTATAAAGTGGTAATTTTATAAAAAAACAGCGAGAAAACGTCAAAACATTAGTAATGAACACTAACATTTTGACGTTTTCTCGCATTTATTAAATCAAAATTTCCTCAATATTTTAAAAAAAAATAGTGAAAACTAAAATTATATCGTTTTCATAGACAAAACGTACATTTTTTCTTACGAAAATTGATAATCACTCGCTGACTATTCTCTAATCAACGCTTGCGTTGTACAACGGAAAGAACCACCTAACATTCTAGAAACATGGTAATCAATTGCCTCAACTTTGATACCTTTTGCTTCTATTTGAGGAATTAAGGTTGTAAACGATTGGTCCGTTATATACGTTTCTTCGTTAAGCGGTAGACCATTTGTCACTAAATACGCTGCTTCTTCCAAAGTAACGTGAATTTTTCCCCAGTTTGCTAATTGCGCAGGAAGTCCATCCAAAAAGGCCTCTTCACAAACAATCATCAAGCCATCTCTCAACAAGCTTAACGCACAATCTAAGTGGAGAATATGCGGATGTAACCGAACCGGCACCACTTCATAACCAAAATGACCAATCATATTGGCTAACCACTGAATTCCTGCTAGGTTACTTGCCAAGCCGGAGTATCCCACAAAAATTGTTTTTCCTAGAACTAAAACATCGCCGCCTTCAATAAAGGGACCTGCTTCACTTAAAATGCCTTCAGAAGTGTCAGGTTGTGGCGCAGCAAAATAATAGCCTTCTGCTTCTTGTGTCCACTGCTGAATAATCGGACGAATTGGTAAAATTTCTTGTCGACGGTGTTGAAATCTTAAGTTTCCTTCTATTAAGAGATTGCCAATTGTAAAAAAAGGGTCTCGTGAAAAGAAGTTACTATATCCTACACCCAATTCCTTGCCATGTTCTTTTTCATAGGTTGTCAATAAACGTGGACGAAATACTTCTACGCCATAAGATTCTAATACTCCTTGCATGACTTCTTTTTCTTTTTCCCAACGCACTTGTTGTTCTGGTGCAAAGTCTGCTAAATCACGCCCTTCATTATTCTGTGTTAAACGGGCATTTTCCTCTGTTAAAAAAGTCGTATCCGCTTCATCAAATTTATCTGGTAAACAAAATTGCGATTGTGCTAAAACAACTGAACGCAACGGTGCAAATTCACTTTCAACATGCATTTTTTTCATTATTTGACCTCACTTTTATCTGGTTACCTTCATTATAACAGAGATAAAATTTTTATGCCTTCAATGAAGAAAAAGCAGAACTTCTATACGTTCTGCTTTTTCTTCATTTTGTTATTTGCCAATACCTTTATCTTTAATATCAGCTTTTTGCCCGGTGCCATCTACTAAGCCAAAAATAATCTTCGCTTGGTCTGTATTATCAATTTGTCCTGAAAAAGCTTCTGCTTGTGGGCCATAAGCATAGACATTTACATCTTCTCCTGTGTGTCCGCCAGTAGTCCAACCAGTATTCGAACGTTCATCAAAAATCTTTCTTAATGCCTGAGCGATTTTTTCAACATCTTTTGACTCCGCCGCTGTTTTCACTGCTTTCAATTCAGCCTCACTTAATTGAAAATCAATATACTCAGTCACTGTTTTTTCCACATTACCATTTTTAATAATTTCTTCTGCCATGAAATCAGGCGTGCGTTTTGCCGCATGTAAAGGCTCCGTCAACCAGTTGTATTGATCTCCTTTGCCTAAAGACAAGCCACCTGTTGAATGATCTGCAGTTGTAACCACCAATGTTTCACCATCTTTTTTGGCAAAATCGATAGCCTTTTCAAACGCCGCTTCGAAATCTTGCATTTCGCTCATCGCGCCAACAATATCATTGCTATGCCCGGCCCAATCAATTTGGCTACCTTCAACCATTAAAAAGAAGCCTTTTTCATTTTTATCTAAACGTTGAAGAGCCGCTTCTGTCATATCAGCTAATGAAGGAACTTCTTCCGTTCGGTCAATCATTTTAGGTAGCCCGCCTGGTGCAAACAAGCCTAAAATTTTGTCGTCTTGGTTCTCATTTAACGACTTTTTGTCTGTGACATGACCATAACCCGCTTGGGAAAATTCTTTGACTAAATCACGATCTTTCCGCGCAAATAATTCGGAGCCGCCGCCAAGTAACACATCGACTTTGTGTTGTCCGTCGATTTGATCATCAAAATAGTCATCGGCGATTTCTGCCATATTTTTGCGTGAAACATTATGTGCGCCATATGCAGCAGGGGTTGCATGTGTTATTTCAGATGTTGCTACAAGCCCCGTTGATTTCCCCACTTTTTTCGCACGTTCCAGCACTGTTTCTGTTTTGGACTTGTCATTATCGAGTGCTATAGCATTATTATAGGTTTTTACTCCGGCAGCCATCGCTGTCGCTGCGGATGCTGAATCGGTGACATTCTCTTCTTCATCTTCTGGATAAGTGGCTTGCTGTCCGACTAAATAGGTATCAAAAGCTGTTTGGGGAACACGCTTGTCTGAGTGATTGGCTTTGAAATAGCGATAGCCCGTTGTATACGGATTCCCCATGCCATCTCCAATCATAAAAATAACATTTTTTACTGGTGCTTTTTCGGATTCAGTTGCCTTCGCTTCAGCAACCTCTGTTTGTTTTTCGCCGCTTTTTTGTTCAGATAAATTTGTACAACCCGCTAATGTTGTGAATGTTAATAAGGTAACCCCTAGCAAAGCTCTTTTCTTCATTTCCTTGTTTCCTCCTTCATATCTACCCATACATTGACTATAACAAGTCTTAGTTGATTTCTGATAAATAACAAGTAAACAAAGTGTTAAGTTGTTGTGTTGCTTCTGTTAAGTTCCTTATTTGTCGCGTCTTGCTGCTCTTTTTTCGGCCTCTTTGCGTAATTGTTTCTGCGCTTTTTTTGAGCCGCGTTCAATATCTTTGAGTTTCTTTCGTTCATGGAAATCTGTAAATAAACTTTCTAAATCATAGTCTTGCGGATATAGATCTTGTGCTTTCGCTTGTAATTTCAATCGTCTTCGTGGTACATTTTCAATTTTATCATTCACAAATACTTGGATTTCTTGTTCACCCTCATCTGTAAAAACCAACCCAATTTGTTGTGTTTCTGTCAATAGGACACGATCACCTTTTTGATAACGGTGTGTTTCTTCTACAAACGTGGCAAAGGTCGTTTCTTTTGCTTTCAGGGGTTTAAATAAACTTCGATTAGTAGGGTATTCTTTCCGCTGAATATAATGAGCCGCCTTTTCAATGAGCTGTGGCTCCATCTTCATTTTACGTGCAATCCAAAGCGCCTGACTATCGCCAACTTCACCAATTTTCAATTGATATTTGGGCGTTAATGTTTCACGATCGAAGGCCATTGCGGCGGGCACAAAATCATCATGTTCTTGGGCAAAACGTTTAATTTCACCATAATGGGTCGTCGCAACTGCCAAGGCACCCTTTTGATACATCGTTTCCATGATCGCAATCGCTAAGCCAGCTCCTTCGTTTGGCTCGGTGCCACTGCCAATTTCATCTAATAAAACAAGTGTGTGTCGCTTAACGTTACGCAACATTTCCGCAATATTTTTCATGTGCCCAGAAAAAGTGCTTAACGCATTTTCCAGATTTTGTTGATCACCAATATCGACAAAAATTTCATCTAATACTGGAATCTCTGTGCCCGCTTGTGCTGGAATTTGCAACCCAAATTGTGTCATGACAGTCAATAAGCCAACTGTTTTCAAGACAACCGTTTTACCACCAGCATTGGCACCTGTAATGACAAGTCCTCGATACTCTGCTCCTAAAGAAAACGTCAATGGTACTGCGTGCTCTAATAAAAGAGGGTGTTTTCCTTGAACAATGCGCAAGCGTTCTTCTTTGTTTACTTTTGGCGTAATCCCACCAATTTCGCGACTATACTTTCCTCGTGCAAAAATAATATCTAAGGTGGTCATTGTATCGACGGCTTGATCGACAAGTCGTTCTTGCTCATTAATTAACCCAGTTAGTTCTGCCAAAATTTGATATTCTTCCGCTGTTTCTTCCGCTTTTAAGAGTGTCAGTTGTTCATTTAATTTACTAATTGCTACAGGTTCAATAAAGACCGTTTGTCCTTTATTGGATTGCTCAATGACTGTGCCTGAAACCTTATTTTTATAGCTAGCTTTGATTGGTACCGTGTAATGTTCCCCTTTTTTCACCATCATATTTTCTTGAATATACAGTTGATTATTTTTATTGCGTAAAAATTTGGTGACTTTTGTTTCAATTTCTTGTTGGCATTCATTGATTTGACGCCGGATTTTCCGAAGTTGTCGAGAAGCATCGGTGGCAACTTTTTGGTTATGGATTTTCGTATAAATTTGTTCTTCGATTGCTCTGAAATCAGCTAAGTGCTGACTGTAACTAAATAGGCGTGGTGTTTGGTATTGATTTTTTTCAAAAAACTTCTGGATTCGCTGACTACTTCTTAAAAAGTCAGCCACCTCAATCAATTCGTTTGGTGTAAGGATTAAGCCTTTTTTCACTTGTTGAAGCAAGCGGGTAATTTGGCTCAAGCCCATGAAAGGGACGTGTTGTCCGCTATCAATAATTAAGCGGGCCTCGGTTGTTTCCGTTAAGCGGGACTGCACTGTTTCTAAACGTGTTGCAGGGACCATTTTCGCCAACCGTTCTTTACTATACTCGCCAATCGCACGTGCTTGAACTTCTTTAAGAATTGTTGTAAATTGTAATTTTTGAATGGTTTCATGATTCATTTGTTTTTTCTTCCTTTCTATCACGAAAAGAATACCTGGCGCCTTTAAATAAAAACCAGTTTCTATAGAAAAAAGAGGACAGCGTTCTACCGCTGTCCTCTTTATCATTGGATAAAGGTTACTAAAGAAACCTCTTCTAAAGGAGGTATTTAGTAAATGAGATGACTGACAGGTATCACTTTCTAAGCACACCAAATAAACCTTGCTTGGTTCACTGGTTATTCAACTTATCAATTAGATACCTACGACACTCACCAAAATACCCCACATTCATTTGTTGGTTTTTATTTATTCTCCACTTGAGAGTAGCAAATCTGGTGGAGAAAGTCAACTAAAGATTGGCCCTTTACTTATTCAATGTGTTTTTCATCATGGTTAGTAACGTTTTCACGTCTTCTGTTCTAGTGTCCCCTGTTTCTTGATCAATAATTGAGCTGTAGACATGAGGAATGATTTTTTTAACGCCGGCATCCACCGCAATTTGAACAATTTCTTCAAAGTTTTCTAAATCAATGCCCCCTGTTGGCTCTAAATAAAAGTCATACTTGGCACAAGCTGCTGCTACTGCTTGGTATTCTTCTTTGTGAGCCAAGCCTTTCATCGGGAAATATTTAATGGAACTGCCCCCCATGTCTTTCAACAATTTGATGGCGGTTTCGATAGGCACTTCCGCCGCTGGCGCACCAGAGCTTAACGGACCTGTCGCAATGTTGACATAGCCAACTTTGCCTGTGGGTGAAACCAAGCCATTAATCACTGTTTCGTCTTGACGAAGTAAGGCCCGCGAAGCGCCGACACCTGTGAAAACTTGGTTCACGTGTTGCGGTTGTAAAACTTCTGATAAGCGAGCCACCATTTGACTTTGATTTGGATCACCAGCTCCTAAACCGACAGATAAAGCGTTGTTGGTTGCTGCTTGGTATTTTTTCATATCGTCAATGGCTGCTTCATCGGTTTCATAGTTTTTTGAAAGGACGCCTAACACAACATGCCCTTCTGCTGCTTCATAACAGGCTTGGGCATTTTCTACTGAATTGGCTAAAACGTTTAAACAAATGCGTTCTTCTAAATAATTAGGTTTTAATGACATGGCTTATTTCTCCTTTGTGTCCATAATTTCTTGTAATCGTTGCACGATTTTGTTCATTTCTTCTTGATTGACAGAACGAATGTCAAACTCAATGATGCCATTGTTTGCTTGATATTCTCGCGTATAAATGGCTGGACTTTCTGCTTTTAACGCTTGGATGACTTCCTTGGCGGTTTTTCTGCCGTCCACTTTGACACTGGCGCGATAAATGTCTCGTCCGGCGCCATCTTGGACGATTTTAGCGGTTAAATCTGACAGGTTGTTGATGGCTTCAACAAACGGTTTTAAGCGCTCTTGCATCGAAGCCCCTGATTCACTGCCATGTGCCAAGTATTCTTCCACTGCTTGCGTAAAGCCTAGGATATTGTCTTTGCCAATTTTCATTGCTCGACCAATGCCTTTGCCTTGTAGGCGCACCCAGTCAATGTATTCTTTTTTCCCGACCACTAAACCGGCACTTGGCCCTTCGATGGCTTTGGCGCCGCTGTAAATCACCAAATCAGCGCCTGCTTCAGTGTATTTGAAAATATCTTCTTCTGCTGCCGCGTCAACAATTAGCGGCACCTTGTGGCGTTGCGCCACTTTGGCCGCTTCGGCCACCGTCAGCATACTTTTTTGCACGGTATGATGGCTTTTGATGTATAGAATGGCCGCTGTTTTTTCGGAAATCATCATTTCCACGTGTTCTGGACTGCACATGTTGGCGTAGCCAGCTTCCACCACTTGGCCGCCGCCTTGCGCTACCATGACTTCTACAGGCGTGCCGTAGTCCACGTTGTGCCCTTTAGGTAAAACAATCTCTCGCTGTTCGATTTTTTCTGTATAGGGATGATATGCGTGGTACAAGCTGCCTTTTCCAATCAAGGCAGCCACCGATTGGGCAATCCCCGCCGAAGCCGAGGAAACGATTTGGGCATCTTCTACCTTCAACAAGTTGGCTAAAAAGGCCCCTGTTTGCAGACTAAGTTCACTCATTTCAAAGAAATGTTCGCCGCCGAATCGTTGAGCCGCTAGGACTGCCTCCGAAACTTTGGAGACACCTAGAATGGTCATTTTCCCAGAAGCATTGATGACTTCTTTTAAGTGGAATTTTTCGTAACTATTCATTATTTTCTCCTTTATAACAAACCAAAGAATGAAGTGACCAAACTAACTAAGACAATCGTGCCGATAATGATACCGTAACGTGGGCCTTTTTTTACCATGAAAAAATAAATAGCCATGACTGCTGCTAAAGGAAGTAACCCTTTCATAATTTGATCTAGGATATCTTGTAAAACAATCGTGGCACCGCCAGTAACTTTAAACGTCATCGGGCTAGCAATTTTAACATAACTCGCACTTAAAGCGCCCATCATCATCATTCCTAAAACATTTGCTGAATAAATGACTTGCTTAATTTTGCCGTCTTTTAACAAACTTAAGATTGAATTACGCCCTAATGTATAGGACTTATTCACTAATGTCCAACTGATGTATAACGTAATGGCTGTGTACAGAACCAACGGACCGATACTTCCAATCACGTTACCTCCTTTAGCCATTGGAATAAAAATGGAAATGATTAACGGCATTAATGCTGCCCAAATAATCGAATCGCCAATCCCAGCCAGCGGACCCATCAACCCAGTTTTAATCGATGTGATCGCCGTATCAGAGATCGCTGCGCCATTGGATTTTTCTTCCTCCATAGCAATTGCAATCCCTTGAATTGAAGCCCCTACTGTTCCTTCAGTATTAAAAAAATTCAAATGACGTTTCAGAGCTTCTCTTTGTTGTTCTTCATCGTCTGCGTAAAGTTTTTTAATTGCAGGAATCATCGATGCACAAAAAACTAAACTTTGAAGACGTTCATAAGAATTTGATAATTCACAGCCTAGTTGATAAATCCAAAAGGCTTTGGATAATTCTTTTTTAGTAATTTTTTTCTGTTCCAATTGTTGTTCATTTGCTTGTGTCATTTGTTCCATTATGCTGCCTCCTCACTCAATGCCTTGTTTCTAACTAAAAAGGCAATACAGATTCCTAAAATAGCGACGGCCATAACTTCTGCGCCAAAATATACTACTGCAACAAAACCAATTAAAAAATAAGGAATCAAATTTTTCTTGCCAATTACCATAATTGTTAAGGCGAAGCCTAACGCTGGTAAAATACCACCCATTACTTCAAAGCCGTGCATCAACCATGCTGGGATAACTTCTAAGACTTTATTCACCACAGATTGACCAAAAAAGTTCGCCGCAAAAACCAACGGAAAGCGAATTAAAAATCCCGCTAAAGCTGGATAAACAAACGCAGCTCGGTAAATCCCCCCATAATTTAACTCTTCCGCATATTTATCAGCCATATGCACCCACGTCGCATTGATGGTGCGCCGTAATTGATCCATAAAGACGCCTAACACACCAAAAGGAACAGCTAGTGCAACAGCCGCCTCGGCATTCATTCCCACACCTAAAGCAATTGGAATCGCAATTGCTGAAGCTAAAGCCGGATCACTAGGCACATTGCCGCCCGGTGTGGAGGTGACTCCGAGATAAACAAGTTGGATCCCCGCACCCACAACCATTGCTTCACTAAGTTTTCCTGTTGCTAAACCAGCCACCAACGCTGCACCTAATGGCTGAGACAGCATGCCTGAAAATGTGTACCCAAAACGCAAACGTGCAAACCAATAATAAAGTCCCATAATAATTGAAACACCTAAAACGCCCATATGATTCTCTCCTTTTTCTCTGATTATAGTGATTGATATTTTTCAATTAATTTTTGAATTGGTAGGGGATTTTCTTCGGGAATCGCTTGGAAGAAAACATGGATGCCCTTCGTTAAAAGTTCAGTCAAAATTGCAACATCTTCTTCAGATAAATTGATATTTTTTAAAACATTTTTCCGATTTGGTCCGCCACCTAAGCCACCAACTTGAATCTCCTCTTTAATAATTTCTTGGTCCACCATCGCTTTTAAGGTCGTTAAATCTGGCACTAAAAATAACACCTTTTTCTCTTCCTTTTCTTGCGATTCCCAATATTCTTTGGCACTTTCAATCCCTTTAATTACTACAGAAACCCCTGGAGGCGCCGCCATTAAATAAATACTTTGTAAAAATTCATCTTGCTCTAGTTCATCACTCACTACCAAAATTTCATTTGCACCTGATTGTTGTAACCATTTAGTCACTACTTGTCCATGGATTAAACGACTATCGACTCTTGTTAATACGATTTTTGACATTCTGTTCACCTATACTTTCTTATTTTGGAATTTCTAAAATTTGACAACTGTCTACTGCTGCTTGTTGAATCATCTCTGCATCTTGTAAACGAAATCCAGGACCATTTTGTTTCATGACGGATTCTAATAATAACGATGTGCATAATCCGGACACAATCAGGAGGTCATAATCTTTTGATAAACGCAATGCAACATTACTAGGTGTGCCACCTTTAACATCTGTTAAAATTAGCAACTGGTTGTGCCACGTTAATTGGTCAATTTTTTCTGTGACTCGTTCTAAATAATCCCCCAGTGAATCCTCTGCTTGTAATGCAACTTCATGTACATTTGTGACTTCTCCAACAATCATCTGGACGCTTTTGACTAATTCCAAGCCCCAACCATTGTGTGTTAAAAGTAAAATTGGTTCATTTTCCATAAACAAACTCCTTTGCTAATTAATCATTTTATTAAAAGCAATAAGTGTGCCAACTTTCATTTCCGTTTGAATTAAGCCTTTTCAAAGAGCAATTCATAAATATAGCGCACTTCCAAAGGTGGAATCAACAAATTATAGGACACTTCAAGCGGTCGAAACGCCATTTTTATGACAGATACAGCTTCTGGCAACTCTCGATATGACACTTCATAAGCTGTCGGGTCATATTCTGGATTCAACAATTGCCGTTCTAACATACAAGCACAATGAATGATAAAACGAAGTAAAACCTTTTCGTCACTTTTTATTTTAGTTTGCAAGCAAATGTCTGAATAAATCTTAGCTAATTCGATTGAAATGGTTGTAGGATTCAAAACCGTTAGTAAGTCTGTGATAGCTTCGATTGATAATCCTTGAATGTATTTAGCTGAAACTTTTTTTAGTAACTCTTGGTTTTGTTTTTCTTCTAAATGATGGCCTAATAATTCGAAAACTAGCTGAATGCCCCGCTTCGATAGTAAATCTTGTAAAGAAATAAACGGAATATCTGGCACTTCTGTCTTTACGGTGCCAATGATACCAACGATTTTCTCTTCTTTTCGAACAAAAGAATGCAAACGATCAATGTCTTCCACTTCTCTTTTCTCTAAAGTAATGATGCGTACATTCGTTAGTAATTCATTAGGAAAAGTTTTTAGTAACAACTGTTCAATTTTAATAGCAGTCCCCATGCCAGTTAGACAGGAAATAATGAGAACTTTTGCCTCGTTGAAGCGACCTTTACTGCAGATCAAGGCGCGATGATTTTTTTCTTTTAAGACTGGTAATAGATACTCAAATGCCGTCGATTCATAAATGACTTCTCGGGCCACTTCTAGCAATGTTAAGAGATTGATATTGCTAATTAGCAGCACTTCCATTTGAAACGTTTGACTGATAGCATTACCAAAGTAAACCAGGGAACCGATGTCCACCATTAAAATAATTTTTTTATACTGATTTTGCTTTACAATTGCACGGACTTTTTCTAATGTTTCTTCCACTGATTGATTAATCGGCATATCAACTGCACGCATGACCGTTGTTGAGAACAGAAGGTTGGTGTACTCAACCATACTGCTGGCCGTCGCCGCACCATGTGCAACGACGATAACGCCACAGTTTTCTTCAACTGAGTGCGCTCTTTTTTTAGCTGTGACTTTACGAATAAATAGATCAAAAAAGAGGATTTCCGTATCAGCAAAAGAAATCCCAAACAATGTTTGTAGAAAGTCCACCATGGTCTTAGCAGCTTGATACTGGGTGACTTTGCCAGAATAGATATTTTTGGTATCTGAATAAAATGTTTCATTCATTTGTGCAGAATAAAAAACAGCAGAATAAAGGTGGACAATTAAAATATTCTGGAAATCCTCTGTCAATTTTTCTTGGATTAATTGTTCAAAAAAGACAATGGCTTCTTGAATTTTTGGCTGCAATGTTTCGTCAATGGCCTCTAAGGCTAGCGGTTCTTGAGCAAAAATGTCCATATCATAAAGTTGCTCGACTTTGTTTTGCATGATTGCTAGCGCATCCTCTGTCGAAAGAGTTAATTTTTTCAAATCCGCATATTCTTTCAATAGAAAATTATAAAAACGATCATTTTTCAGACTTTCCGATTTGAGTAACTCTTGACTGCTTAAATAAAAATGGTTGTATTGAATCGTGAGGCCATCGTTAGGTATCCACTCATTAAAAGCCAGCAGACTTTCTACATCAGGTTGCTCTTTGACTGTCCCCTCGTTTGCTTCAATGCAAATAGTTTCCGTTAATTGATCGAACACTTCTAAATAGGCTTGTGCGCTCATAAATTGAATCGCCGCTTTCAATTCGCCAACGTTGGCTTCAAAATGAGTAAACGTTAATTGTTTCAACGCCTCATAACGAATATGGATATTCTTTTGAATCCGTTGACTTTCTTCTAAGAAAAAGGACAAAATCAATTGAATTTTTTCTTTCATAGAGCGCTCGGCTAAAGCTGGAATGGCTAATGTCACAGGGATCCTTCTTAAAAACGTTTTCAAAAAATGTTGATTGACGGCTTCGGTTGTTGCAAAAATAAATTTTATCGATACATTTCTTTGTTTTTCGGCTTCGCCCATCCGTGTAAAATACCCTTTATCCAAAACTGTAAACAATTTTTCTTGGCCTTCGCTCGTTAATCGATGGACTTCATCTAAAAATAAAAAACCGCCATCTGCCAACTCCACTAAGCCTTTTTGGTCATTGACGGCACCAGTAAAACTGCCTTTTTTATAGCCAAACAGATGCGAAGTTAATAATTCTGGATTGTTGAAATATTCTGCACAATTAAAATAAATAAACGGGACTTCTTGGTTCATTTTAACTTGATAAAATTGGTGTAATTGTTCTGCAATTAAGGTTTTCCCCACCCCAGATTCTCCAGTAAGTAAAATATTCAAGCCATTAGGCGGATATAAAATAGCGGCTTTCAACTTCTTGATGGCGTCTGCTAAGCTCCCATCAAAACCAATTACGTTCGCAAATGGATTCATTTTCAGTAGCTGCTTTTTCTTATGTATCTGTTCTGCCTGTTGATAAATGTCCTCTTGCAGCGAAGCGAGGGAATCGTAGCACGTGCTACTTTTAAAAAAAGGAAACTGTTCCTCTAAGTAGTCTTTATCAAAAAATAACACTGGTCTAGATTTAACTTTAACGACTTGGTCTTTTCTCACTAATTCTGAAAGCTCTTCACTAACAGCGGTTCGGGTATAGCCAGAGGTCTGACTTAATTGCGAAGCCGTTGCGGGCAACAAGGTTGCTTTGCTACTTGGATTTTGTACGTGAAACTGTTTTAACGCTTGATGAATATTATCAATTCTCATAGTCTTTTCCCCATTTCTTTTTTGATCCAAAAGTTAATTTATTATACATTAAAACGGAAGCGGTTTCTTATTTACCATAAAAAAATCAAGTCTTTAACCAAAAGATTAAAGACTTGATTTTTATTCTCCGTATTGTACAAGTTGTGTATTTTCACAATGAAAGTCCAAGAAATCTTGGATTTTTTTACCATTGAAGTAGTTATCAATGACTCGCATGACCGCATTGTGGCAAACAAATAGGTAAGTTTCCTCTGAAGCCAAGGCTTCCTCAATCAGGGGATAAATTCGACCCGCGACATCTAGGACTGATTCCCCTTCTGGAAACGGCAAGGAAATCTCAGAACGATTTTCTTGGAAAGCCGTTGTTTCAATCGGTTCACCATCATAAATGCCAAAATTCATCTCAATTAAACGAGGTTCTGTTTCAATCGTCAATTGATTTCGTTCCGCAATTTTACGGGCTGTTTCTTGCGCCCGTTTTAAAGGGGACGCCAGTAAACGGTCGATTTGAATTCCTTGTTTGGCAATTTTTTCAGCTACCAATTCCGCTTGTTGATAGCCTTTTTCGGTCAATTGCGCTTCCGCATGACCACAAATTCTACGGGCCACATTATAATCTGTTTCACCATGTCTCACTACGTACAGCATTTTTCCACCTCAGTTTTTTGTCTTGTGTCTATTTTATCTGAAATTTGGTCACAATAACACCCTATTTAGCGGTAACTTTTTGGTAATTTAAATTTGCCTTCTTGCTCAAACTGTTCACCTACTTGGAACAAGAGATCTTCACGTCCACGAGCAGCCAACAATTGAATACCTAAGGGTAACCCCGTTGCTGTCACATGTGTGGGCAAGCTGATGGCTGGTTGTCCTGTCAAGTTAGCTAGTTGAGTATACGGTGTTAGCTGTAAACTTTTATCAAAATAATCATAGATTAATTCAGCTAGCTCTGCTTCTGTTAATTCTGCTGCTTGCGCCATTCGTTGACGAATGTGCTCACTTTGCAAATCTTCGTTAATTTTTGGTGCTGAAAAAGCCGTTGTTGGGGATAAAAACAGATCAAATTTTTGAAAAAGTTCTTCCATCGTTACTGCTGCTTGATCCCACAACTGTAATGAATGAACATAGGTGGCTGCTGGAATCTTTTGGCCAAATTGATGCATGGTCCATGAAAAAGGTTCGATTTCTTCTTTACGAATTGGGCGCCCGAGCCCCTGTTGAATGCTATTCATCATCGCTGTAGTTTCTGCGCCGTTCATTTGATAATAGGAGCGAATCAGCGCTGCACCATCGACTGGATAAGGAATCTCAATGATTTCATGACCAGCTGCTGCCAGAAAATCAGCCGCTTGTTTCGCCGCTTGTGTTGCTTCTGGCGAAATCAGTGAGCCGATAGGCGAAGCGGTACACAGAGCAATTTTTAGCCGTTGTTTTTTAGGGTGTGTTTGCCATTCTGCCAAGGGCGCTTGGTAGGGGGCGCCACTGTGGCTACCACGTAGGCCATAAAATAATGCTTTGGTGTCTCTCATAGAAATAGTCAACGCAAAGTCAATCGAGGCACCTTGCCAGCCCCGCCAGCCTTCTGGGCCGACAGGCATGGAGCCACGGCTAGGTTTTAAGCCAATTAAGCCACTAAAAGAGGCGGGAATTCGGATGGAGCCACCGCCATCACTAGCGCCGACGATAGGTACAATCCCGCTAGCGACAACTGCGGCAGCGCCGCCACTGGAACCGCCTGGCGAATGTTCCAGGTTCCAAGGATTGCGGGCTGGCCCGTAAAGCGCAGGATCCGTAATATTTTTAAAGCCAAACTCTGGGGCGTTGGTTTGTCCTAAGGGCATCAAACCAATCGTTTCTGCTTGTTTGACAAAGTTAGAGGTCGTTGTTGCAGTACTATTTTTAAAAAGTTGCGAGCCGGCCGTTGCCGACCACCCCGCTTTTTCTTGGCCTAACATTTTCAAAGGAAATGGCAAACCAGCAAATAGTGTGTCCTGCTGTTTATTTTTTTGATAAGTTGCTTCTGCTTCTTGGCTGTCAAAGGTTACAAAGCCATTGATCTTTGGATTTAACTTTTGGACTTTTTTCTCAATATCCTTTAAGAGTTCTGTGTGACTTACTTTCTGTTCTTTTAATTGTTGTACCCAATATAGTCCGTCTTTCATACAGACCCACCTCCTATACTATTCCTTATTAGTATAGCATGGTTTTTAGGGGTCATCCTGTGATGGTGATTTTCATTCGTCAAGAGTTTCTTTATTTTAAGTAAATAATTCGCCAATGTAAGGAAGCAACTGCGGATGCAGTTTGTAGCCTTTATACCGTGTATTTTGGATACCTTGTTTTTTAAAGCCCCCTACTTGAATTTTTTTATTTAATTTTGTCAGCTGTTTGGTCATTTTTTTTCGATTATTGGCTGTTTCTTCTGTGTCATATATTAATTTACAAAGGCGTTCCATTGGTAAGTGTTCTTTTGGCGTACTATACAAGACAGCCAGTAGTGCACGTTCTGTGGCTGTTAGCTTTATTCCCTCTACATCTAACTTTTCATCTTCTCGTTGGATGGGTTTATTTAATTCTGCCAAAAGGAGATTTTCTCTTAATGTATCCAAAGTCGCATCCAATCGTAACCAATTGAGAATGCCATATTGATAGCTAATGCTCAATTCTTCCGAGGTAGGAATGTCTTCCGAGCGAAGAAACAACGGCGTTTTAACTCTGGCTAATTCCTTTAGATATAAATATTGTTCTTTGCGAGGAATCGTTTCGCTGAGAATGATGGCATCAAATTTTCGATAAAACAAATGACTTTCCTTAATTTCACCAATCAAACACGTCGTACAAAAAACTTGGTGATCTAAATGCTGTAAGCGGTTTTGAAAAGCAGTTTCTGATAAAATATTTTTTGTGATGACCATTATTTTCATTCTTGATTCCTCCTTAATTCTTTTTTAGTTCAAAATTTTCTCAATTTTCGTGTTTTGTTTTGATATATTTAGTATACTGGAAATTTTTCGAATTAAAATTTAGAAATTTACAAGCAAATCAGTCATTAACAGTCATTCCTATAATCCCTGATTTATAAAGGCTTTCTAATAGTCTTATTTAAAAAATATTTGTTATTTAATCCTCAACGTGCTATTTTTTCAATTTTTTTCTTTTTTATTTAGCTGACAAACGTCAAAAGGTTGGTAGCTAATATCAACCTTTTGACGTTTGTCAGCTATTTTCTCTTGAAATCTTTGGATTTTTTTCTACTTTCACTAAAAAAAACAGCCAAAAGTGGCTGTTTTTTTGCTGTTTGTATTTATTTCATAATATCGATCAAGTCTTTTTTCGAAGCTGCCGAGGCAGGGAAATAGCTAAATACAACCCCGATAAAGACAGAAATCCCAATGGCTAATGAAACGGTCATTAAATCTGGACGAACAGAAAACGGTAGTGCCATTGATGCTAAGTAGGCAATAATCATTCCTAAAAGATAACCAGTAATTCCGCCGATTAAGGTCAAGGCAATTCCTTCTGTTAAGAATTGCTTTTTAATATCACTGGCTGTCCCGCCCAATGCACGTCGGATACCAATTTCCTTAATCCGTTCTGAAACCGAAATGTACATCATATTCATAACGCCGACCCCAGCAATTACCAGTGAAATGGCCGCAATTGCGGAAATAAACAAGGTTAAATTATTTAATAAAGAGCCCATTTCTTTGATGGTATCTTTAACATTATATTCTTGATACGTCCCGCTGTTTTTCATGGTTCCTTGTTGAGAGAGAGTTTTTATTGTTTCTTTCAATACTTGATCTGGTTGATAGCCAGGTGCTACTGTTAGCTTCAACGTAGATGTATCTTTTAGCTTGCCGAAATAATGTTCATAGGTCTTTTTGGGAAAATAAAGCAATGAGTCATCATTACCTGGACCAATGGCACCGCTGGTATTGGTTGTCACGCCAACAATGGTAAAAAGTTGATCTTTATACGGAAAAGTTCGATTAACTGCTGCAGTTGGGTCTTGGTAGAGTTCTTTGGCAACCAGTTCATCCACCACCACTGTTTTATCCAGTTTTGCATTGTCTCCATCATTCAGTTGGCGTCCCGCCAACAATTCTTTGGTGGTTTTGTCGGCAAGTTCATAGGTTACAGAAAGATTTTTCGGTCCTGCTTGAAAATTCAGTGTACCTTTTTGGGCGCCATCAACTTCTCTTTGATCAAAATCAATTTTTTCTACGCCAGGAACCATGCGCACGACCCCTAAATCATTGTCGGTAAACATCGCTTGGTCACTAAACATATCCGAAGTGTTGTAGGCCGAAAAAGAAATCTTTTTCACATTTTCTTTTTGTTTTTCAGCAGATAATTTATCGACCATGTCTTCTTTAAAGCCGTTACCGATAGCCACGATGGTAATCACCGAAGCGATCCCGATGACAATCCCTAGCATCGTTAACAAGCTGCGTCGCTTATTTTTCAAAATGGAACGGAAGGCGGTTTTCCAAATAATTGAACGTTTCATGTCAGCACCTCCTCTAAAATCTTTCCATCACGAACTTTAATCAAACGATTGCAGTATTCAATTGTTTCTTCATCATGTGTCACTAAAATAATGGTGACACCTTCATTGTTTAATTGCTGAAAGAGCGTTAAAATTTCTTCCGATGTTTTACTATCTAAAGCCCCAGTTGGTTCATCTGCAATAATAAAACTTGGCCGATTGACAATCGCACGCGCAATAGCCACACGTTGTTGTTGTCCGCCCGAAAGCTGTTTTGGATGCTTCTTGCCTTTATCTGGCAAGCCGACTTTTGTCAGAACTTCGTGGACACGATCTTTGGCTTCTTTTGGGGTTAACCCACTATATAAAAGAGGTAATTCAATGTTTTCTTCAACTGTTAGTGTTTCAATTAAACTAAAATTCTGAAAGACAAAGCCGACTGCTTCATTTCTAATTCGGGATAGTTCCTTATCAGAAAAGTCGCCAATTTCACGGTTTTCAAATAAATACGTTCCTTCAAACTTTTTATCAATAAAGCCTAGCAAATTAATCAAAGTCGATTTCCCAGAACCAGAAGGACCCATAATCGCTAAAAATTCTCCAGCGTCTACTTGGAGGTTAATATCATCTAACACATGCAGTGTTTCTTCTTCGGAATAATAATATTTATGAATATGGGCTAGCTTAATCATTGGCAGCTACCTGAACATCTTGATTATCTTTTAATTCTTTATTGGGATTGGCAATCACTTGGTCTTTCCAATTCAAGCCACTTTTGACAACTTTACGACCTAAATTTGTTTCTGTTTCAATCGGTGTTTTTTTCGCTTTGCCCGCTTTGTAAACATAGACAAATTCTTTTTCGCCTTCTTTTTGGATTGCTGCTGTCGGTATAATCATTTGCTTTTGTGGCACAGCGATACTAGTAGACAAGCCTTCTGCCCAAGGAAAATCACCTTCTACTGTAAATTGATAACTCACTACTGGATTACCTTCATTTTTAGCTATTGGGGTTTGCGCAATGGAAACAATTTTGCCTGGCGCTGATTTGCCTGAACCAACGGTCGTCACTGTTACTTCTTCCCCTGTCTGTAATTTATCGTAATCATATTCGGTTACTTTTCCTTGAATATTTTTCTTTTGTGTTGCAATTTTAATGACTGGTTTGTCGGTACTACTCATGGCACTAGCATCGACAGTGACTTGGCCATCAATTGGTGCTGTAACAACTGTGTTGACTTTGCCACGTGTTTGTTCAAGCGTGTTTGCTGCTCCGACGGCATCACTGTTGGCTAATTGAAGGGCTTGGTTAGCTTGGGCGACTTCACTATTCGCAGCACTAACAGCTTCATTCAATTGCTGAATTTCCGCATTTAGTGTTTCTTTCTCTTCAGCCTCTTTTGCGGTGTTTAATTTTTGCTTGGCTGCAGCAACTTTGTTTAAGGCTTCATTGTATTTTTGAGTTGCTAAGTTAACGTTCTCTTGTGCTTGTTGGACTTGAAGATTGTTTCGATTAACAGCATTCGCTTGTTCTGTTTCTGTGGCTTGGATGTCTGAGTTATTGTACGTTAACAATGGGCTATCTTTCTTGACTTCTTTACCATTTTCAACATTTATTTCGGCAATTTTTCCTAAAGAAGGATCAAAGAAAATATCCCGAGTATCTAGAAAACTCACTTGACCATCTAATTTTAATGAGGCCATTTCTGTAATGGTATACGTTGTGTATTCAGGTTCAACTTCTTTTGAAGAAAAAACTGTTTTTGCTCCGATAAATCCGACGACGACCACTGCGGCACCAATACCGAACCACACTTTTTTATTTCGCTTCTTCTGGCCTGACTTTTTCATTTATTTGTTCCTCCTTGATTTCTGTTGACGAGTTTGTCATTTTATTTAGTATATAATGAATAAAAAAACTGGTCCCTTCATCTTCCTATCATTCCTCTTACAGTTTTGACACATCTTTATCTAACAAAAAAACGTTTATCCTGTGTAAAAGGATAAACGTTTTTTGTTATTTTATTGTTCTAATTGACCCAACCAGCCAGATGTACCACCTAGAACATTGGTTACTTGATACCCTTGTTGACTGAGAAACGCACACGCTTGTGCGGAGCGCGATCCCATTTGACAAATCAGATAATAGGGTTGGTTTTTATCTAATTGCTGATAATTTTCGGTTAAAGTACTTAAAGGTAAGTTGATGGCCTGGGGGACATGCCCCAGTTGGTATTCCATTTCTTCTCGTACATCAATAATCGGTAATTTTTTTCGTTTTGCTTCCTGATAAAATTCAGGCATGCCAATCGTGTTATACATTTTCTAGTTCCTCCGGTTTTACCATTCGATATAGCGCAAAAGCACCATCTAAATTTTTGGCTGAGATGCCTGCTTGTTTTAGCATCCGTTCTGCAATATAACTACGCAAACCGCTGTGACAACTAACAATGTACTCCGTTGACTTGTCTAATTCCTCCAAACGTTCTCTTAACTCATTTAAAGGAATAGAGACAGCATTTTTAAATTGACCATTGGCTCGTTCGGCGGGATTACGGACATCTAATAAAACAGCCCCCTTAGCTAATTCATTGGATAACTCATGCCATTGAACGTTTTCACTCAATCCTTCTACAAGGTTCATCGCTGCATAACCTAACATGTTCACGGGATCTTTCGCTGAACCAAACGGCGGCGCATAGGTAAACTCTAATTCAGGCAAATCAAAAATAGTTAACTGTCCTTTAATAGCGGTCGCAAGAATATCAATCCGCTTATCTACGCCCTTTGCCCCAATTCCTTGTGCGCCATAAATTTCCCCTGTCGTAGGATGGAAAACTAATTTTAACTGAAGATCTGTTGCACCAGGATAATACCCCGCATGGTCTTTTCCACTGATATGCACAACAGCTGTTGTTAGTCCAGCAGCTTTAGCAGCTCGTTCGCTTAAACCAGTTGAAGCGGCGGTTAAATCAAAGACTCGCACAATGGCAGTCCCAATGCTCCCTTGATTTTTTCTCTCTAACCCAGCAATCACATCCGCTACTTGACGTCCTTGGCGATTGGCAGGAGAAGCTAAAGAAATCAGCGCATCTTCTTGAGTGATTTGTTGTTTCACTACAATAGCATCCCCAACCGCATAAATATCGGGTTGATTCGTTTGATAGTGTTCATCAACAACAATACCGCCACGTAAACCAGTTGCTACACCTGCTTCAACTGCTAAGGTATTTTCTGGTTGGACACCCACCGACAAAATGGTTAAATCAGAAGCTAATGTTTGACCGTCTTCTAAGCGAATCACTTGCCCTTCTTCTTCAAAAGCAACCGCAGATTGTCCCGTAATTACTTGAACATTGTTTTTGCTTAATTCAGTTTTGACAAAAGCGGCCATTTCTTCGTCTAATGGCGGTAAAACATGGGGTGCCTTTTCCACGAGAGTGACTTCTAATCCGCGTTTTTGCAAGTTTTCTGCCATTTCCAAGCCAATGAAGCCTGCGCCAATCACGACGGCTCGTTTTGTTTCTGGTGTCAAGGCTGTCATAATTTGATCTAAATCAGGAACATTTCTTAATGAAAAAACATTTTTGGCTTCTGCCAATCCTGTAATTGGTGGCACAAAAGGTTTCGCCCCTGGTGATAAAATTAATTTGTCATAGTGTTCTGTTAAAATTTCTGTTTCATGTTTCACTGTGATCACTTTTTCTATTGGATCAATCGCCACCACTTCATGGTGAGGACGAACATCTAAATTAAACCGTGCCTTTAACGCTTCGGGTGTTTGAACAAGCAGTTGCTCTCTTTCTGCGATTTCGCCAGAAACGTAGTAAGGCAAACCACAGTTTGCAAATGAAACAAAAGGGCCTTTTTCCATGACAACAATTTCAGCATCTTCCATTAAGCGACGTAAACGTGTCGCTGCTGACATACCACCAGCCACGCCTCCGATAATTACAATTTTCATTTATTTTCCTCCTTTAATTTGACCAGACCATTGGGACATCCCGCCACGAACGTTAATCACGTGATAGTTTTTTCTCGCTAAAATTTTGGCCGCATTTTTACTGCGCATGCCGGACTGGCAAATCACATAGACCTCGTTAGCGGGTTTGTTGTAGGCGGGAATTTTGTTAAGTGGGACATTAATCGCTTGTGGAATATGCCCTGCTCGGTATTCGCTAGGTGTTCGGACATCTAATAACGTTATCTCTTTAGATAAACGTGACTGCAATTCCTTTGTTGAAATACTTGGCGTTTTTTTAAACAATTGAAATAACATCTTTTTCTCCTTCTCTTATATACCTTATGGGGTATATTTAACATGAAAAAGTTAGACTTGTCAACTGAAGAGATTTCTGCCATTTTTAGATTCAAAGAAAAGATAGTTGACAAAAATACCTCGTGTAGGTATATTTTAAACCAATCACTACTCTTAAGGAGGGGCAAAATGACTGAAGAAAAAAAGAAAGTGCTGAATCGTTTACGCCGCACAGAAGGTCAAATTCGCGGGATTCAAAAAATGATTGATGAAGAAAAAGAATGTATCGATGTTATCACTCAGTTGAGTGCGGTCCGTTCTAGTATTGATCGCGTGATGGGGATGATTGTTGCGGAGAATTTAAAGCATTGCTTTGAAAATCCTGAAAAAGACCCTAAAGAACAAGAAGAGCGATTAGCACAAGCAATCAATATGATTGTCAAAAAGTAAAACAACGCAAACTTATTCAGCGAAAGATAAGTTTGCGTTGTTTTATTTTTATTTATTAGACGAATCTGCCCCGCGTTTTTTTAAATTGACAAGCATAAAAAGAATCGTGCCAATTAGTAAAATCACGACGGCGATATAAAAGCCCATGACTTTCGAACCAGTTGTGTCAGAAATTTTCCCAGTCAAAGCTGGGGCGATCACAGATGACATCATGCCGAAAAAGTTAAACACGCCCAAAGTAGTGCCAATTCCAATTTTTGGTGCATTTTCACCTAGCCAAGAAATAATAATCGGTTCTACAGCTAATTTTCCTAAGAACCCATACATAATTAAAGCAATTAATAACAACGTCGCATTACTTACTTGTACAGTTAACAAAAGCATGGCTGTTGCTAAAAATTCTAAAACAACGATGAATTGAACTTTTTTATGCATGTACTTATCCGCCAACCGACTAAAAAATAACGCTCCTGGAATAGAGGCAAATGCGACCAGCGAAGAGGACAATCCAATTGCCGCTCCTTGGAAACCACGTTCGGTACTTAAAAAATTAGGTAACCAAGTCACAATCATATAATATGCATAACAAGTGCCAAAATATAAAATATACGCAAATAGCATATGTGGCGCAAACAGTTTTTTAAAGGGCACTTTTTCTTTTACCGCTCCGTTATCTTTTTCATCAACAACGGTTGGCTGAATCAAGGCCATGTCTTCTTTATGATTGCGAATAATCACTTGAAAAGCCACTAACATACAAATAATCATAAAGGCGGAAATGTACATCATCACTTGCCAAGGCAATCCTTTTTGGGCAACTAAATAACTAGATAAAATCATCCCTAAACCTGAACCAACGGCTGAACCACTGTTGACAATAGCTGTTGCAAAACTTTTTTTTGCTTGAGGAATGTTTTGCGACGTCAACGAGTAAGCCGAGCCATAGAAAGAACCACATCCTAAGCCTGCCAATAAGCTACCTAAGTAAATTGTTCCAATCGTTTGGGCTTGGGCAATCAGTAATGCTGCCAGCGCAAACAAGATAAAGCCTGGAATTAATACACGTTTTTTCCCAATCTTGTCTACCAAGAAGCCTGCAGGAATCTGCATGACTACGTAACCGAGAAAATAAAAGCTAGAAATGGACCCTAGGGCCGTATCGGAAGCGTTACCATTTAGAGACGCACGAATTTGTGGATAAACGGGAGAAAGCGCGGAACGATAAATCCAGATTGTTACCCAGCCCATACATAGTAAAATAACGATTTTTTTCCAATAAGCCAACGAACTTTTTGTCTTGTCTGTCATTTTCTTTTCCTCCACCAATCATTTTTTTGGTTAACGTTTCACAAGGAACAAAAGCACTACGCTTTTTTACGTAGTGACCTTTGTCCTACCTTCTTTTTTAGTTTAAATACTCAGCCAATGCATGAGTACTACCGCTACCGCCTTCAAATTGATAGCCTTGGTGTTTCAATACAGTCTCAAAGGCACTTAAAAAATGCAACACATTGTCTTCGCGACTGCTGTAACCCATATTACCGACCCGCCAAATTTTTCCTTTTAAATCACCGAAGGAAGATGCAATTTCAACTTTAAAATGATCCAGTAATAAGCTCCGCACTTTTTCACCATCAATTCCTTCTGGAATGACCACAGGAATGACTGTTGGTGTTTTTGTGTCTAACTTCCCGAAAATTTCTAAGCCCATTTTTTGCAGACTTTCAACTAAAATACGATCGTTTTTCCGATGACGTGCGTAGACATTTTCCATGCCTTCTTGAAGTAACAAGCGCAACCCTTCATGTAGACCATAAATCATTGTAGTCGCTTCTGTATGGTGATTTAAGCGCTCTGGCCCCCAATATTTTTCTAATTGCGATAAATCCAAGTAGTTACTTTGAATGAACCGTTCATTCCGCGCATCCGCGCCAAGCCCTAACTCTTTTTGGTAACGGCCCGCCAGATAGTCGGCCACACGTTGGTTGTAAGTAATCAAAGAAAGACCTGAAGGTACGCTGACACATTTTTGAGTGCCTGCTACCGCAATATCAATCTTCCAATCATCGACCTTTGTTTCGACACCGCCGTAAGTCGCCACCATATCTACTACGAAGAAAATTTAATTTTCCCGACAAAAGGCGCCAATTTGATCCAGCGGTTGCATTTGTGCATTCGCCGTTTCGCCGTGGACCATCGCAACAATTTTTGGTTGATGTTCTTTAATCGCTTCAATCACCATTGTTTGTTCAAACGGTGCGAGCCAGTCCTTTTCTAAATAAATGACTTCGGCCCGGGCGCGTTCGCAAATTTCACCTAATAAATAAGCAAACCGGCCATACGCAGGCACAAGCACTTTGTCACCTGGCTCAATCAATGCAAATAACCCCGCTTCCAAGCCTGAACGTGACGTGCCATCAATGGCAAAGGCTTGTTGATTCTTTGTGGCAAAAGGTACTTTAATCATTTCCCGAACTTCATCCATAATTTGTAGAAATTCTGGATCGAATTGCCCTAAAATTGGTTGACCCATTTGACGAAGTACCGATGGATGGGCTTCGACTGGTCCCGGCGTCATGATTGTTCGCCGTACAAAATTTGGTTGTTGATACATAGTAATCCCTCACTTCATTTTTAATTCTTCTCTTTTATTATCTTTGGAAAAACCCAGAAATTCATTGTTCAATTTGCACTATTTTGACTTTGTTTTTTAGACATATTCAATAACTATCTTTTGTACTCCTTTTTATTCTTCGCTATACTATAAAAAAAGGAGGTTGTTGTGATGAAAATATTAGCTGAGGTCTTGGCTTTACCAAGATTTTCTGACTTACAATTATTATCGTCTCACTCAAACTTAACACAGCCCTTGGAAAGTGTAGAAATCACGGAAACACCTGATGTGGCTGATTTTATCCCTAAAAATGTCATGATTTTAACAACGGCAATGATTTATAAAGATGATCAAGAAAAATTGAAACCTTTTATTGACTCGTTAAAACAAGCAGAATGTACGGCTTTAGGAATCAAAGTTGGGCGGTTCCTTGACGAAATTTCACCCGAAATTGTTGCCTATGCCAGTGCCGTTGATTTGCCCCTGATTAAAATTCCTAGCACACAGCCACTAGGCGGGTTGTTGCATGAAATTGTAGGCTATCTTCGTGATAGCAAAACCGAACAGATGTCTGTAGCATTTGACATACAAAAGCGTTTTTCAACATTATTAATGCAAGATGTTGATGCTACGCGCTTCATCGCTGAATTTGCGAAAATTTTAAATGCGCCAATTATTTTATTAAGTCCTTGGCAACAGGTGATTGCCCACTCAAATTATTTTTATGGCAATCAAAAATCGGCGGAGTTTTTCATCGAACAATTATCAAAAGACCACTTTCAACAATTGGCACAAGAAAAGAAAATCTTTCGTTTACAGGATGAGCGACAAGAAAACATTCAAGTAGCTGGCTTTCCAATTCGTGTGAACGATTATTTTCCCTATTATTTATTGGTCTTATCTCCTGAACAGATTCCTTATCCTATTTCTGAATTTGCCATTGATCAGGCCATTTTAGTTTTGACTTTTATGTTATTTAAAAACCAGAAAATTGCTGAATCTTTTGAACATCTCAAAACAGACTTTTTGGACCGCTTGCTTGATACACATCAAAAAGCGCTGAGTAAACATCAAAATTGGTTGGAACTTTGGAAAAATTATCGTTTAATCAACAGTGATTATTATCAATTAGCGATTGTCTACGGCGTGACTAAACCAGAAAATGAAACCCATATTCGTTATCAGCAAGCGGAAGGGCAACTAATTTTCCAATGGCTCAAAGAACAATTGCCGGAAATCCTGCCAGATGTCGCCTTGTTTAAATTAAAAAATCAAAATAAAAGTATCTTGATTTTTCAATCTAAGAAAAATGACCATTTGATGATTTTGCAAAACCTCGCTGAACGTTTGCAACAGGCTTTGCCTATTACCATTCGCTTTGCTTTAGGCAATGCTTATGAAAACCTAGAAGATTTGCCTAATTCTTATATTGAAGCTTCCTCGACATTAGAGGCTTCTTTACACGCTCAAAAACCAGCGACTGTGCAATTGTTCCATCCCAAAGGCCTAGCTGGACTTTTTGAAAAGATTGGCACTGAAGATGTTGAATACTTTTGCCAGCAACAATTGAAAGAGTTGGCCTATCCGACGGAACCGACGTTACAAGAATTACGAAAAACCTTGAAAGTTTTTTTAGATTTCAATTGCGAAATTACTAAAACGGCCAACGCTCTTTACCTTCACAGAAACACCATTAAATATCGCATGAATCAATGTGAAAAATTATTAGACACCTCTATTCAAGAGCCTGAGACGAGTTTACTCTTACGGGTAGCGCTAGAGCTTTCAGAAAAATAATTAACAGGAAAATAGCCGAATAAAAGTAACGTCTACCAAGAAAAAGGACTCTACCGTTCACCACTGCGTGTTCAAATCCTATTGTTCCGAGGTCATTACTTTACATTCGGCTTTTCGTTATAATTCTGGTTCACGATTGGCATCTTTGGAATAAACGTACATTAGCGGTTCTTTACGGCCAACCGCATAGACTGCTTGTGGCACATAGGCACTCATGAAAATATAGTCCCCTTTTTCCACTGGATACCATTCATTGTCCAAATTGTACATCCCTTGGCCACTAATTAAATACGCACCATGCTCTTGGACATGCGTTTCAATATAGGCATGACTAGCGCCTGGTTCAAAAGATAAGATATGCATATTCATATCAAAGTCAAACTCTTTCGGCAATAAACTCCAAAGTAAAACGTCTGTCATTCCTTCATATTCTTCGGGGTGTTGGTCATGAATTGACCCAACCACTTTATAAGGTTGATGGCCCGCCAACGGCTGATAGCGTTTTTTATATAAGAAAACTTCTGTGTCCGCTTCCTGTGCGTTCGCTAAATACATTTTCATTTCAGGCGTAAAGTAGGCGTAGCCCCCGGCTTCAAGCTCATGGGTTTCTTGACCATCTGAAACGCGCAAACGACCGTCAATGACATAAACCAACGTTTGAATCCCGTCGCCACCAAAACCAGTTGTTTGTTGACCATTTTTATGAAACGTAGCAATGTAATCCACAAATGTCGCACCTAATTTAGGTGATCCCAAAATGGAAATATCGACATTTTCAAAACCAGGTACTGCATTTTGCACCAAACCATCATGGGGAATAATGGCGTAATTGTCTTTTTTTATCACAGCTCTTGATGTTAACAATTCTTTTTGGTAACCAACTCGATTATTTTTATAACCCATCACAATTCTTCCTTTTCTATCTTATTTATACACTAATTCATATAAGGTATCTGCTAAAAGCTTGACGCCTTCAACCAAATCTGGAAATGCCGTTGCTTCTGCTGGATTATGACTAATCCCACCAATACTTGGCACAAATATCATCGCTGTCGGGTAATGGGGCGCAATAATTTGCGAATCATGCCCAGCACCACTATGCATCATACGATACTGATACTTGCCTTCTTTGGCTTTTTGTTCAATAACTTCTACAATTGCTTGATTCATCGGTACAGGGGCTTCATCCATCCAGCGGTCAATTGCAATCGTCAAGCCTAATTCTTGAGCAATTGTCTTCATCCGTTCTTCTAATTCACCTGTAAAATGTCGTAAAAAAGCAGCGTCGGTATGACGGCAGTCAATTGTAAATTCCACTTCTCCAGGCACCACGTTGACTGTATTGGGTTTCGGAATGACTTTGCCGAATGTTAAAACTAACGGATCCCCAATTTCGTTTGCATGATCAATGGCTTCTGCACAAATTTTAGCAAAGCCATATACCGCATCATGACGGTAACTCATTGGCGTAGTGCCTGCATGATTGGCTTGCCCTTTTAAGGTAACCGTGTAGCGACGTTGCCCTACAATACTATGAACAACACCGACTTGGAGCTTTTCGTTCTCTAAAATATTGCCTTGTTCAATATGAATTTCGACAAATGCTTCAATGTCCTCACGTCTTGTTTGCTCCTGCCGAAAATCAAAGCCTTGGCGATGCATCTCATCAACAAACTTTTTGCCTTCGTTGTCAGAGATGTCGACTACTTCTTCACGTTTGGCTTCACCAACGACATTTTTGCTTCCCCAGAAAACCGTTGGAAAACGACTCCCTTCTTCTTCAGCCATGGAAAGCACTTCTAGAGAACGCCGTGGTTTCCCATATTTGTCTAATAAATATTGAACAGCCGTCATGAAAGCAATAACACCATATTGACCATCTAAGGTCCCACCATTAACTACTGTGTCGATATGTGACCCAGTTAAAATCGTTTCCTGAGGAAATTCCGTTCCTGCCACTCGACAAAACAGATTCCCGACTTCGTCAAATTGCGTTTCCAGTCCAAACGCCTCAGTTTGGCTTTGCACATACTTTTGTGCTGCCAACCACGAATCTGTATAAAGTAAGCGTGTCATCCCTCCTGCAGGATCACTCCCAATTGCTGACAACTCTTCGATTCTTTGTTTTAAAACTTTTTCCAAGTCCATCACAAAACCTCCTGACTGATTACACTCTGATTGTAAACGTTTCCCTAGCTATCTTCATTGTACTTATCAAACAAAATTAAGCCTTTTTTTGTGCAAAACAGCCAACGAACATCCTCTAACTCGTGGACAGAGGCGCTAATTCAATCACGCTTCTGTCCCTTTCCATTTCTAAAATAGGTGTTTAATTTTTGATAAATACGCCGTTAAATGCCTCAGTTACTCCAGTTTCTTGTGCGTAAATTGTTTCGCCTCTTAAAATTGTTTGAATCACTTGGGCCCCAATTTCACGACCAATGTAAGGACTAATTTTATTTCGGTATTCTAAATCTTCTGCTTTTAAGATATACGGCGCATTAGGTTTAATTAGTACAAAATCGGCATCCTTACCAATGCTGATGCGGCCTTTTTGCGCTAAGTGATAACGGTCAGCTGGGTTTGCTGCAATCATATCCGCGAATTGTTTCAAGGATAAACCACGTTTTTGGACGGCTTCATCGAATAACACATCGACGTTATTTTGAACACCAGAAATGCCGCCCCAAGCTTCAAAAGCATTGGTTGTATCTTTTAAGTCTGGCGTACAAGGAGAATGGTCAGAGGTTACAAACGCGATGCCGCCTGTTTGCACGTGGTTCCATAAGGCGGCTTGTTGGTCCGCGTCACGAATCGGCGGCGAACATTTGACAACTGGACCAATGGCATCAAGTTCATCCGTGGTAAAATATAAATAATGCGTACATGTTTCACAAGTCACATCTACCCCTTCTGCTTGGGCTTTCAAAACTTCTTCCACGCCTTCTTGACAAGCCACATGGCAAATATGAATCCGACAACCTGTTTCTTTGGCAAATAAAATGGCTTTTTGAATCGCTTCAACTTCGGTAAACACAGGACGTGTAGCTACATATGCCGCTAAAGTCGTTTCGCCATTTTGATAAGCTAACGCGCCTAATTTATCCGTAATTGGCGCATTTTCTGCATGGATTGCTAGCACTTTGCCAGTCTTAGCAACTTGTTTCATTCCTTCATATAGTGAATAATCGTCGACATTTTGAAAATCTCCTTCAATTGAACGATCGCCGCACGTTCCTAAAAAGCATTTATAGCCGGAAACGCCTCCTTCATCAAGTTCCTGAATCCCACCAGCCAAATTGGTCGGGACCACGCCGCCAAATGACCCTACATCTACTTTTAGTTTATTTTCTCCTGCCTTGTATTTGATCTCAAGAGAGGTCTTATCCACAGTTGCTGGAATCTGATTTAAAGGCATTTCCATAAAAGTCGTCACGCCCCCTTTGGCACAAGCGGCCGTTCCTGTGACATACCCTTCCCATTCATCGCGGTAACCACCACCAGGATCGGTAATATGAACATGAGCATCCACCATCCCAGGACTAACGACTAAACCCGTCGCATCAATCACACGTTCTCCTGACAAGTCTTGCCCAATCGCTACGATTTTTCCTTCTTGAACGGCGACATCCGTAATGACTTCTCCAGTTTCTAAAATAACTAACCCGTTTTTAATCACTAACTCTGCTTGCATTTATTTTCCCTCCTGATAAGCTGTTTCTTTCACTTTTTTTGAATCCCAAGTCCATTTTTTTAACACTAAGTACAGCACAAAACCTGTGGCAAAGCCCACAAACCACGAAATATCAGCAATGATTTTAACCTGTGGAATAAATTGACCACTTAAGGAAAGAACCAACGCCAGAATAGTAGCGACATACGCTGGCTTGTTTAATCCGTAAAAGGGATTGGCTTCCTCTTTTTTGTGTTTATCTACGTATAAAGCATTTAAATCAATTTGTTGCTTTTGAACAAAATAATAATTCGCAATCATCACACCAGCGACTGGTCCTAAAACAGCCCCAATTGCGTTCAGAAAAATAAAAATACTATCGGCGTTTTCCATCAGTTTCCAAGGCATAATAAGAAAGCTAATAACACTGGCAATCATGACGCCTTTTTTATACGTCATTTTTTTAGGAAACAGCGCCGCCAATTGATAACCTGCCGGAATGATGTTCCCTGTTGCATTCGTTGAAATAGTCGTTAATAAGAAAACCGACATGGCTAAGACCACCACTGCCACATTATCTAAACGATCAATAATGTTTAAAATATTCCATTCTTGAATCCCAAAATACAGCGAACCACCTAACAGAATAACCACACTGGAAAAAGCGAAAATCCCATAACCAACAACTAAACCTGCTGTTTGCCCCACAACCTGAGCACGTGTCGAGCGCGCATTCTTAGTAAAATCCGCTACACTCGCACCAGGCGCTGACCAAACGGCCACAACCGAGTTAAAAATAATCAGATACGCCACCAGTGGATTGACTGAACGAATCGCACCAGAAACTTGATAGGACAAAATCGGTGTTAAACCGCCCCCAGCTCGAATGGCCCAAATCGTTAATCCAATAATAACGACATAAATCAACGGACTTAAAATGGCGGTAAACCGGTTCAAAATTTTGCTACCACCGAAACCTATTGCCACATTTAAGAGCCAGAAAAGAGTAAACGCCATTAATTCAGGTAGCCTGAGACCAAAAAACTGGAATGACCCACCAATTTCTAAAAAGTTCGGCCAAAATTTCCCGAGAATAATTAATAAAGCGAGTGATCCTGTAAATGTTTGCAGACCAAACCAAGCAATTGCGGCCACACAACCTCTTAAGAACCCTGGCAGTTTTGCCCCGAGACTGCCGTAAGTAGACTGTAAGTGCATCGCAAAAGGAATGCCATATTTAGAGCCAGCCACGCCATTCAAATTCATGAAGGCTGCTACAATGAATGAGCTTAGCACAACTGCCAGCATAACTTGCAGCGGCGATAAACCTAAGAAAATAAAGCCGCCCACTGCTGCATAATTCGGGATATTATGAATCGAACCCATCCATAATGTAAAAAAATTGCGCGCGCCCATTGTCCGTTGTTTCGGGCTACTTGGCAACAAATCCTCATTGTAGCCACGTGCTTTCAGCGCTGTTTCTTCTTGAGCTGTTACTTGAGACACATTTTTCTCCACGACAAACTCTCCTTTTTATTAAAATTTTTTTCTATTAAAACACCCTGCCTTCTCTTTTTTGTCACTTTTGCACAAACATGCGTACTACTCTCATCACACGAATTGTAAGCGCTTTTTATAACAACAATCATTAGTTACCCCAACTAAATAACAAATGATTCTTTGTTCACTTTGAACGAAAAAATAGCAACCTTTTTTATATCGTCTTCTCACTCTAGAAAGTAAGAAACAAATCTTTTTATTCACATATTATGTACAACTTCTCTTTTCAAATGCTAAAATACGCTTATTATTAAAAATGACATAAATAAATTATACAGTTAAATGAAATCCAACACAACGTTTTTTAATCAAAAACACACAAAACAGATAAACTGAAGTGGATTTTCAGGAAGAGACCCATCCTGAAAAAAGACACTGACAAAAGAGTTTTCTCACAAGATCGACAACTTTTCACAGATTCAAAATCTTCTTTTTCAATTTTCACGTTTTAAAAAATAACATTTTGAAAATAAAAAATCGCTTAATTTTAATCAAAAAAATAAACAAAGATTTCTGATTTTATCAGAAATCTTTGTTTCTAATGCATTTCCTCTAAGCTAGTGGCGAACAGGTTTTTGGTTTGTCGGTCAAACTCATTGAGCTTTTGTATTTGCTTGTGGAGCTTGTCAATGTCTTTTTGCATACTATCAGCCATCTTAATAAAGGTCCGTTGGGCATTTTGTAAGAGTTCATAAATTCCTGGAATTGGCTGACTATGGGCTAATGTGGCGACTGCCCTAGCAGAATCGTGCAATAATTGTTGGTTGGCTTTCATGATTTTAGATTTTATATTTACTTTAAATAGAGTGATTACAGTTAATTCAAACCACAACCACTCTAGTTATTTTTAATGAATATACAGTTAGCTTTTGGTAGTTATTTGAAACTTGATTAGTGAGTTATTGCTTAATAGTAAAGCGCCTTTTTTAATTATAATTGTTGAAATACTCAATAATTATATTTTGCATAGAATCATTATTAATTGTATCATCGCTAATAAAATTTAAAAATAAATCATAAACTTCTTGGTTCTGATACTTATATAAAAGTTTACAAATAGGCAACAACATTTCTGGTTCTATATTGTGATTATTTTGAAAATATTTAGCTAATACTTTGGCTGATGTATCATTTATTTTATTTTCCATCGCTTCAATAAATATAATTTTTTCATCACTTGAATAAGCTTCTGATGTAATTAGTTCAACAAGCTCATCTTCATTTAAATCCTCTTCAAAGATGTTTAATCGACTCTTATTTACATTATCTCTAGCTTTTTTGTCATCATTATAATAATTTTCTAAAAAAGTGGGATAATCGACTAGCTCATAAACTAATAAATTCATATCTTTAATATACGAACCAACATTTTCTTTGTAAACTTGAAAGTCTGTAAGTCCATATATTGATAACCCTCCAAAATCATCCACTATTCTAATTTCATTTTCTTTTTTTATAAGAACTGGATAGAGTTTATTAAGAGTAATATCCCTATTTTCTTTGTTAGAAATTACTTTTACAATCATATTATCTAACCCCCTTCGGTATAAAATTATTATCCAAGTCTATGATCCAAAAATCATCAATAAGTCCATTCCTAATTTTAAGGTCTTTAGGAATTGGTACTTTCATTTTCACATCATAAAAACTAGTTTCACTAGTTTTTAAATTCTGATAATAGTGAACCTTTCCTTTCCCCATTGACGTTTCATAACTATATGTTGATTCCATTTTTGCCCAGTCTGACATGGAACTCCCGTTCTTAGTAAGTTCAGAAATTACCTTAGTGTCTTTTAAATCAGAACTAGATATAATAGGTTTTGAGTTTTCGATTATATCACCTTTCATTAATTCATTTTTATATTGTTGATATTGGGTACTATTTCTTGAGTTCTTTGGAACACTAGCCACACTGACTTTCTTAGAAAAAGTCTGCGCATTTCTTGCCGAAGCAACGCCCATTCCTAACATCCACAAGGAATCCCACACACCTGATTCTTGGATTTCATCCATAACTCCTTGGCCTTTTGACAGGAGACCTAATCCAAAAACTCTGTCATCTTTTTCAAAGTAATTATAGCCTTTTTTCTGCTGATTATTGACTCGGGTAGTCAGTTCCTTTGACGTCAGTTCTACTACATCTAAGTCATATTTTTTTACTAGAGAAGCTAAGTTTCCTGATAGTTTTTTCTCGTCTATTCGGTAGGAATAGCCGTCTTTTTCTAACATGCAATACTCAAAGTCGCGTGATTTATCATGGACACGAATAATCGTACAGCCTTCTAATAATTGTTTGTCAGTCACTTCATTTTTAGTATCTTTTTTAATTTCCGTAGAGTAAGTTTTATCAATTTCTTATGATAAATACATGTATTTTTAAGACATTGTGGTTCTAACTGTTTATTGATAAAGTCAGAACCACTTTTAGAATCCCTTTTTATAAATTTTATATTTTCTAACTAAAGTGCTTATGCTGAAATTACAACTAACTTGTCTACGCTAGGTTATGTTTTTCTATTAATCCCCAATCTTACGATAAAGTACCAATTTATTATCATTCAATAGATATCTATTCTTGAAATATTAGCTTCTACATAGTCACTTTGTTTAATGTCTTTAGGGATATTACCATCAGATAAATCTATTAAGAACTCCCCAATTTGTAAAATCTCACTTTTCCTATCTACAACCTTACCTTGAATATAGTAGTTATCTTTTTTTTCATCTATTGCATATCCTTCGTTGAAACTTTTCACAATATTTTTAACATCAAATCCATAAAGAATACCTGAAAATGTATCACCTTCTGAAAAATTACAGTCACTACAAAAACAATTTACAGAATAAGTACCATCTGAAAGTAAAATGTCTGCTTCTCCATAATTTTCATCTATCCAATTCACTTTTTTTACAATAATCATCTTATATACTCTCCTATGGTTTTACGCCTAAACTAGGCGCCTTTTTAGCAAGTTCTTTTACAGACTTCAAATGTAAAGTTGTTATATTACCTGTTGCTCTATCTATCCCTACAAATGCATACTTAGCGCTACCTTCACCACCAACAAGTTTTATATATCCATTCATTTCTGGAACAAATTGACCTTTTTTAATAACGTGATTTGCATCTCTTAGATAATCAGCTACTGAATAGTCTTTTTTGTTTAAAGCTTGCCTCATTTCTGAACCATGTTTTGAAAAATGAATTTCTAATTTTTTTACGTTACCAAATTCAAAACCACTGGCTTTCTTATACGTCACATTCCCAACATTTTTATTTTTATCTAACGTATAATTCTTTCCAACTTTGTTTCCTTTTAAGATATTCTTAGTATAACTGCTTCCTTTCTTTATACTACCAACATCATCCAGTCCATCCAATCTTGAAGCAGCTTTTTTCCCAGCACGTGCACCTAGCACCACATTACCAACTTCTGTTAGTGTGCCTGCCCACGCCGCATACTTGAATTTATTTGCTTCTTTTTGACTAATTTTCTTTCCTGTATAAGGATTAATGCCTATATTTGCACAAGCAATGGTTTTTCTGCTGATTTCTTCTAGACTGTCGGTTTTCTTGATTAGCTCTATTTTTGGTTTGGCTGTTTCAAGAACCGTAGAAGCTTCTTTTTTAATTTCCGTAAAGTAACTTTTATCCACACCACTTGGCAAGGTGTAGAGACCGTTGCTTTTGACAGCTGTTTCATTCAGGACTAAGATGCCTTGCATCGCCAACTGCATTTCCTCTAAGCTAGTGGCGAACAGGTTTTTAGTTTGTCGATCAAACTCATTGAGCTTTTGTATTTGCTTGTGGAGCTTATCAATGTCTTGTTGCATACTATCAGCCATCTTAATAAAGGTCCGTTGGGCATTTTGTAAGAGTTCATAAATTCCTGGAATCGGCTGACTATGGGCTAGCGTGGCGACTGCCCTAGCAGAATCGTGCAATAATTGTTGGTTGGCTTTCATGATTTTTATTTTCAATTTGAGTTTGTCTTCATCTAAAAAACCTTCACTGGCAATAAACGCATCCGCAGCGCTGTATTTGGCCAAATCACTTTGGACATTATCAACGACGGCAGTCATTCGATGAATCGTCGGAATCACTAATTCTGAAAATAGCCCTTTTCCCGCATTATAGGCAGCGCCAGACAATGTATGACCGTCGATAGCTGCGATTAGTTGCTGACAACCAGCTGTTAGCTCACTGGTGGTTGTTCGGGCAACTGCTAGGTTGCTGGACAGCGCACGCATCATTGCTGAAGAATCGCTACTGGAGTAGATTAATCCCATGACAACCGACTCCTTTCTCTTTGGAGCTGTAGTCGTTCTTCATTCGATTGTGCGGTTGCTTTTGTGTATCTTTGACTTAATTCATGTGTCTGTTGTTGTAAAAAGCCCCTTAAATAGCGTTGTTTTCCAGAGAGCTCCTCTTGCTCCCAACGCGTCGACTTACCGCCTTTATGAATCACTTCTGCATTGAGTTGCTCAAGTTCGCGGAAATTTCTGGTTAGTTCATACTCTAGTGTACCAAAAATGGTTTGGATTTGCTTCTTTTCCTTCGACAATTGATCCATCGCTCGTTCTTTTTCGACAATCTGTTCCGCATAGTTCCTTCTTAATTTTTCATTCGTATCCTTTTCCATCGTTTCTCCTTATTTAAACGTTGTTTGGCTATCTCTAGCCGCCATCGTTGCCGCTAATTTGGGGAATTTATTGGCTTGTGCGTTGACACCATTGACTACTTTTGCTAATTGATTGAGCAGTTGATTACTGACTTTAACCCCTTTTTTCATGCTTGAAATATTGCTTTCTCCTAAATGACATGTTTGATTTTTATTCACAGATACACTCTTGATCCCGGCAATTGCCTTTTGGGCAGTGCCTTGATTGGATGCGATTTTTACCATATTTCCTCATCACTCCTTTTCATTTTTTTACCCACATCAAACTAAATCAATTATAAATAAAATGATAACTAAAATCAAAATGTTTTTCACTAACAATGAATTTAATAAGTTTTAAAATTATGTTTTAAAAAACAAATAAATGTTATATAAACAAAAAACTTAACTAAAGAGCCTTTTAAAGATAAACGAAACCTAAAAAACAAAAAAATA
The DNA here is from genome assembly GCF_051715085.1 of Enterococcus sp. AZ050. Lineage (NCBI taxonomy): Bacteria > Bacillati > Bacillota > Bacilli > Lactobacillales > Enterococcaceae > Enterococcus > Enterococcus sp. AZ050. The sequence goes on from NZ_JBIOTC010000001.1 coordinate 1,476,816, forward strand.
ATATAATTTTTTATATAAAAATAAAAAAAGTGAAAATAATCACCTTTTGATTATTTTCACTTTTTTAACTTTTCTCTACTACAATTCCTTTAACAAAATAAAATCCGTCTGTTCATCGTCTCCCATAAAAAACGAATGTTGACTGTAATAGCGGTAGCCAATCGTTTTATAAAATGCCCGCGCCGCATCATTGTGTTCCCAGACACCTAACCACAGTGCGTTTTTACCAAATTCATGAGCTTTCTCTTCCGCCAGTTCTAACAATTGTGTTCCCAGCTTCTTTCCTTTAAACGCAGGTAAAATATACAATCGCTCAACCTCGAGCTTTTCTGGCCCCATCGGTTCCGTTTGTGCCGTCTCACGATTTAATTTCATGTAGCCAGCTAATTGATTATCGACAAAGATAAAATAAAAGTCAGAGTGGGGATTAGCCAATTCCTTTTGTAATTTTTCTAAATTGTAGGCTTCTACTAAATAGGCTTGCATATTTTCTGGGGTATTATATGGTCCGAAAGTATCTGTATAAGTTTCAATGCTGATTTCTTGTAACGCTGGTGCATCTTCTATTGTTAATTGTTTTATTTCTCCCATCAATCAGTCGTCCTTTCCTTAATAATTTCGAGTGTTCCCTTTTTTGACAAATTCCCAATCTTCGCTGACATTTTTACGCATCCGGACTAAGTACTCTGCCAATTGTGAAATTTCCACTTCTGACAAGCCTTGCAAAGCAACTTGATTCGAGTGTTGATTTTCGCGCACAATGATTGGATAAACGTTTTTCCCTTTTTCTGTGGCATAAATCCGCTTAATTTTTTTGTTGCTTGCATCTTCTTGACGATAAATAAAGCCTTGTTCTTCCAAACGCTTAATCGCCCGCGCCGCTGTGGTTCGATCAACTTTAATCAGTTCGGCGATCTTTTCTTGGATAATTCCAGGATTTTCACAGACCCTGACCAAATAAAGATATTGTCCTCGTGTTAAAGATAATTCCTTAAATTCAATATTACTGATTGAATCTAAGGCCCGCGCAATCATGCCAATTTCTCTTAAAATATCTGTCACTAGGACACTTCCTTTCGCTAATATTTTATGATTGTCATTACTTTAACTTATTTTTGTTGCAAATGCAACAAAAATAAGTATAAAAACTATAGATTTAAACAAATTGAGCATTCGTGAAAATAAAATAATTATTTCTTTTGTTATATTAACAAGTAAGATAAAATTAGTTATAGCGTCTATAGGAGGAATAGTATGAAAAAATTATTTTGTGTTATTTTAGTTATTTTTTTAACAGGTTGTAGTTCTCAAAAAGCGAATGAACCTAAAAAACAAGAAAATTCTACCAATCATACAACATCAATAAAAAGCAGTACTAATCATTACAGTTCTAGCACAGAAACAAGCTCTAGTAATAAACTAAAAGAAGCTTCAGAAAGTGCCAGTACCACTCAGGCTTCGTCAAAGTCTAAAAATAAAGTATCCACAAATGTCGAAGAAACAAATTCTTTAGAAGCAACACCTTATGCTGTCGATCTTAGTAGTTTAAACAATCCACTCGTATTTAATTTTAAAGGAATGAATGTGCCAACTTCAATTACGTTAGAGAACTTAAATTCAACACCAACTGCTACCTTCCGAACTAAATTGTTTGGGGCTGAAAATGGTCAAGTGAAAGAAGCCATTAATAAATATGAGCTATCTATAAATACAATTCCTACAAAAGAGATTAGAATATTTTCAGCGGCCGATAACAGTATTCGCACCGTTAAAGTAAATACAGAGTTAATTTTAGGAACTAATATTTCTCCAAACGATGAACAAAATAGATCGGGTACTTTATACTTATTCAACAATAAAAATGGTTCGATATCTTTAATCACTCCTAACTACGCTGGCAATGTTACGGATGATCAAAAAGACGTTATGCTAGAAGTAATTCAATAAATAAATAACCAAAAAAATAATAAAGAGAAAACTTCATACTGAGAAGTTTTCTCTTTATTATTTTTTAGGAACTCCTCTAGAAACTCGTTTTAGTCCCCACTTATTTTTCTTATTTCTTCACCCATTAAGCACGCAATAGAAAATAGAACATTTCATTTGAAAATGAATTATTGTTCTGCAACATGCACCGTTTGTAAAAATTCTGCGACTGAGAAATGGTATTCTTTCTCTTGATTTCCTTGAATGGTTCGAATCATTTTTTCAACTTCTGGTTGCAGAGCGGCAAATTGAACTTGTTGTCCACGACCTTCTGCTGCGAGACAAAATTCTTCTAAAATATCTAGCGCCGTACTATCAATGCTAGGAACTCCTCGCATTGAAAATACTACACCACTTTTTGTTTCCAATTGCAGTAACGTTTGTTTCAATCGTTCAGAAGACATGAAAAATAACGGGCCACTCAAATAAACTACCACCCAATTTTCCGTACAATCGGTCGGTACTAGCCCCATTCTTGACCAATCAACTTCCTCGACATTAATCGTAATCACGGCACTTTTCGCAATGAAAAACAGGCAACCCGCTAAGACCCCTAAAACAATCGCTAAACTCAAGTCAAAAATAACGGTCGCTACCATCGTTAAAAAGAATAAACATAAGGCTGTGTGGAAACGTTTCTGGAAGAATTCTTTAATCACCGACCATTCATTCATTCGCCACGCTGTCACCACTAAAACACCAGCTAACGCAGGCATGGGAATTTTAGACATGACTGGCGATAAAAGCAACATCGATAACAATAAAAAGACTGCATGAAAAATACCCGCTAAACGTGTTTGCGCACCAGATTTAATCACTACGCTCGTGCGGGCAATCGCTGCCGTTGCAGGTACGCCACCGAAAAATGGCAAAATTAAGTTGCCAATTCCTTGTGCCACTAGTTCCTGATTACTGTCTAATGGTTTCCCTGTCATGCGACCAGCCGAAGCGCCACAAAGCAAACTTTCAATCATACCTAACATAGCAATGCTAATCGAAGGCACCAAAATATCCTGAAACGCACTTAATTGAAGTGAACCAAGTTCCAAACGTGTATCACTAAAAATACTTGTCGGAATTTTCCCTACAGTGGCCACTGGCAGTTGAAAAACCACTGTTGCTAACGTAGCTAAAATAATCATCACCAATGAAGCTGGTATCATCGCATTCCACTTTTTCGGAAAGAATACTAATCCAAGCACCACTAAAATCGACATAACCGTCGTTGGTATACTTAAATCAAAGCCCAATGAACGATAACTGCTGATTTTCTCAATTAAATTGTGTCCTTCTGAACGAACCCCAAAGAAATTATCAAGCTGCCCCAACGCAATAATAATAGCAATTCCTGAAGTAAACCCGGTAATGACCGGTGACGGAATAAAAGAAGTCAAGCTCCCTAAACGCAAAATCCCTGCCAAAAGCAAGAAAATTCCCGCCAAAAAGGTGGCCAACAAAATCCCTTGCATGCCATGCACTGCCGCAATTGACATTAAAATAGCTGCCATCGCACCTGTTGGTCCTGAAATTTGATAAAACCCACCTGAAAGGCTCCCAATCACAATTCCAGCGATAATCGCCGTGATCATGCCAGCTGCTGCAGTGGCGCCGCTAGAGACCCCAAACGCTAACGCTAATGGCAACGCGACGGCTGCGACAGTCAAACCTGCCAAGAAATCTTTTTTCAATTTTTTTTGATTATACCCTTTAAATTCATCCCTTATCATTTGTGTGTACTTTTTAAACATTCGCATCCTCTTTTCATGAAATTTCCATTCTAAAGATATCATATTTTCGGAAAGATAATAAGGTGTTTTGTGAAGGAAATCGCTAAAAAATTTTTTTCACCTCATTTAGACAAAATTGTCTAATATTTTAGGAATTTAGCCACCGCTGTTTCCTAGAGTATGATATGCTTAACTAGTAAACAGGCTTCACAAACTTACATTAATTGGGGGAAACTATTATGTGTACAGGCATCAAGATTATTTCCAAAACAAATGATATTTTTTATGGACGTACGATGGATTTTACGTTTGACTTTTTCGGCAACGAAGATCCAATTGCACCAAAAATCCCTACTCTAATTGCTCAATTTCCAAAAGGTACAGTTCTAAACAGCCAACTAAATCCTTGGACGGCAAAATATGCCTTTATGGGACTAGCAATGTCAGGCACAGATCAACCAGCGAACGATGGTAAAACCGTCAGCCTTGCTATCACAGATGGTATCAACGAAGCCGGCTTATCTGGTGATATTCAATATTTAATGGAATCTTCAACAGCACCTGCTGAAAGTTTAGCAGATCGTGGTTTAACACCTCATATTGCAGAAGAAGTACTTGCTTATATTTTGAGTAATTTTGAAAGCGTTGACGAAGTAAAAGTAGCTTTTGAAAAAATCGGCCTGTTAGATCAAAAATTCCAACTTGATTCATTGGGGGAAGTTCATTTCACCTTACACTGGACCATTAATGATAAAAATAATAATAGTATCGTTTTGCAACCAACAGATAACGGAGCGTTCGTCATTTATGATTCGATTGGCGTAGTCACAAACAGCCCAGAATACAATTATCATTTAACCAATGCACGAAACTATATTGGGATGCGCAACTATGCTATTAAGGAACCTTACACTTTAAAATCAGGCGCAACACTTGACCCAATTGAAGGTGGGACTTCTTACGGACTATTAGGAATCCCAGGAGACTTCACTTCGCCGTCACGCTTCATTCGTGCGTTATACTATTCTGACAATCTCCAAGAATTTGATAGCTCTGAAGGGATTATGCAACTCTATCGCGCCTTCCAAACAGTGATGATTCCTCGGGGGATTGGCCATTTAGGTCAAAGTAATTCTCTGTCTGATTTCACACATTATTGGTCAGGATATGATGTGACTAATTTAACCATGTATGTCCAACCAGAAAGTACTACCTCATTTACAAAATACACTTTGGATCCAGCTTTAACAGAAGTTACTACTTTTGCTGTTTCTAACGAGCTACTACTAACAGATTTAAATCAATAAAAACACAAACAACGTCTCTGACCAGGTAATTGGTCAGAGACGTTGTTTCGTTCATGCGTTTAGTTGTTCAGTTATTTTATCATACCACTCCGGAAAATAGAGCTTACAACTCTGCACCATTGGACTCAATGATCTTTTGATACCAATAAAAAGAGGCTTTCTTTTTTCGAGCCAGCGTCCCCTGACCTTCATCATCTAAATCTACATAAATCAAACCATACCTTTTACCAATTTCTCCAGTTGAAGCACTAATTGAGTCGATGGCACTCCAGACGGTAAAACCAATTACTGGCACACCATCTAAGACAATCGCTTGTTTCACTGCCAGCAAATGTTGTTGTAAATAATCAATGCGATAATCATCATAAATTTCACCATTTTCTGAACAATGATCAACTGCTCCTAAGCCATTTTCAACAATCATAATTTCTTTCTCATATCGTTGATACAAACGATTTAAACTAATCCGCAGTCCCAGTGGATCCACTTGCCAGCCCCATTCAGATTGCTCTAAAAATGGATTTTTCCCTCCTGTTGCCATATTTCCTGCTGCTGTTTCTGGTGCAGTAGTCCAACTCATATAATAACTTATACTAACAAAGTCCACCACACCTTCTCGTAAGTCTTGTTCATCTTCTTCTGTAATAACTAGTTGGACACCCAGTTGCTCCAACATTTTTTTAGCCCACGGAGAATAATATCCTCGAATCTGAATATCACCAAAATAATAGGTTTCCTCATCATCCATCATTGCTTGAAAAACAGATTCAGGGTGACAATTGTGCGGATAAGTCGGGCCATACATAAGCATTGTTGCAAAACGATAGTTACTTGAATATTTCCGACCTAATTGAACCGCTTTTGCACTTGCTACTAACTGATGATGCGCCATTTGGAAAATTTCTTGATAATTTTCCGTATGAATCCCAGTAGAAAAATAAGGCATATACGTAATAACATTAATCTCATTAAACGGAATCCAATAGCGGACACGATCACTGAATCGTTGAAATAGCGCTTCACAAAAGCGTAAATAGAACGTAATGACTTGGCGATTTTTCCACGAACCATATTTTGTCACTAAATTTTCTGGTAAATCAAAATGTGAAATCGTTATAATTGGTTCGATTCGATGACGCTCTAGCTCGTCCAAAATTTTTTCATAAAATAATAAACCTGCTTCATTAGGCCGTTCCTCTTCTCCAGTTGGAAAAATGCGTGACCATTGGATTGAAAATCGAAGACTTTTAAATCCCATATCAGCGAACAGTTGGATATCTTTTTGATAACTTTCATAAAAGCCAATCGCTCGATGAGAAGGATAGTATTGATTTACATCCACTTGTTGAGTTATTTGACGTTTCTCCCCTTTTTTACAACGCAAAGCTAAATCTAAATTACTCAAGCCTTTTCCGTCACGGTTATAGGCACCTTCTACTTGAGTAGCAGAAATTGCACCACCCCACAAAAAATCATTTGGCATACTGCTCAATTGTTTTTTTTCACTGCTACTCATTTTCTTGTTCTCCTGTCGCTAAGGTCTGCTCTTCTTTCACTGCTCGTTCATCAGCCATACGGAAAAACGGATAATATAACAACGTCAGAGCAATTACCACAGCAATCATTGCCAACCCAAAGCGAATGCCGCCATAGAAAGTTTCTGCAACAACTGGTGGTGTCACCCAAGGTAATTCAACCGTTGGATTATAGTAATTTAAGAAACCAACTTTATAGAATAAATGTAACACCAAACCACCGACAGCTGTTGAACTTACCAACGGAATAAAGAAAATAGGGTTCAGCATAATCGGAACACCGAAAATCAATGGCTCATTAATATTGAAAATACTTGGTACAACACCTAATTTACCAAGGGATTTGTATCGTTCTGATTTTGCTCTTAACATACAAAAGGCTAAACCAATCGTATTCCCAGTTCCGCCAACCATAATAATACTAGAGAAAAACATAATTTCTGGATAAGGCAACGCTTGACCAGCAATAAATGCATTAATATTAGCTAAAAAGACTGGCGCCATCACAGCAAAGAAAATATTAATAATTGGACTTGGATGAATACCAAAAAACCATAATAGATTTGCTAGTGTAAAGACTACAATAACCGTCATTGGTGATTGACCTAATGATGCAATTGGTTTACTCACTAGCTCGGTTAAAAAGCTCATCGCATCCCCCGAACCAGTATATGTGAAAATAGCTTTGACTAATAAAGCTACCACAAAAATTATCATGGCTACAAAGGTTGGACTTAACGAATCTGTCACCATCGTAGGAACGGAATCAGGTAATTTAATTCGTAAAAATTCTTTTTTCATTAAATAACTATATAACATAGTTACACCTAAACCGACTAGAATAGCTACAAAAATCCCGTCAGTCCCAATTGATGCTGTTTTAATGACAATTGTTTCTTCTCCACCTAATTTAACGGCAAACTGTGGTACCAAGATCAAGAAAAATGCCAAAGATAATATAACACTAGTGATGGGATTTTGTTTTTCCATCTTCGCAGTTTCATACGCAATGGTACAAACAATGTAAACAGCGTACAAGCCGCTGGTCATAGCAATGACTTCTTGAATGATTGGAGCTAACCCAATGGATGTTAAAAATTCTTGCCAAATTGGAATAGGAAAATTCCCTACAATTGCGATAAAAGCAACCCCTAAAGAAACGGGTAAAACAGCCATCATCCCATTAGTTAGTGCTTGAATGACCTTACTTTTTTGCATTCTTTCAGCGATTGGACCAATAAACTTTTCTAAAAAACGTTGAAACTTATCAAACATACAATTCTCTCCTCTTTCTAATTTACGTTGAGTATACACCTTAAAGTTACTTCAAGGTAAAGCGGTTTTATAAACTAATTTTGTGTTATACTAAAATTGAGGTGAATGCTGATGAACCAAGACCATCTTTACTCGCTAGAAACGATTGCTTCCTTGTTGAAAATTCCTAAGTCCACATTGCGCTATTGGGAAAAAGAACGGTTGATTCATTCTGTTCGAGGCGATACAAATGATTATCGACAATACACAACAGAACAGCTGATTGCTATCTGTGAAATCAAGTTTTATCGCGACTTAAATTTTTCCATTAAAGAAATTAAAAACTTATATACCAACCCATTATCAGATACCCAGAAATTACTAGAAAATGCACGTCAAGATTTAGAAGAACGCATTACACAGTTAAAGCAAATCCACAGAAACTTAATCACTTATCAACAAAAATATGAAGAAGTCAGCCAACTACAAGAGGAAGTCTTGAAAGAAGAAATACCGCCGTTTAAAACTCTTTACTATTTCCACCCTGCTAAAGCAGAAAATCTTTTGCTTTACTTAAATGATCCAAGTATTTTAGGCTTTGTTTTATCACCAGATGAACAAACTATTGAACATTTTTCAACGACTAATAAAGACAGCGCCGCTTTCCCTTTAGTCTTACACTGGGAATTCGATGCTTCTAAAAGCTACTATAGTCAACTGATTCGTATAGAAGAAAGTAGCAATCAGTTGCAGCCACAACAAATTCAGAAAAATCTGATTTACTTACAAGAACAAGGCTATCAAGTCCATCAACTATTGGGCCGCTATCTGCTTTCAAAAAAACATCAAGATTACTATCAACTATGGTTTGAGTGTTCTAATTAGAAAAACGTCAAATCGGCTTAATCCCCTAAGTCGATTTGACGTTTTTCTAGTTACTCTTAATAATTTTATTTTTCAATAGCCATTGTAAAAATAACACAAGGACTACAACTGGCCAAAGCGTGATTGGGAAAAAGAGCCCCACAAAAATGCCTGGTACAAGAATCGTCCCTAAAATCTGGGTTGTTAAACTCGTAGCAAAAATTGCGACAACAAAAAGCGAGTCAATTGTTGGGAAAAATTGTGCGACCGCAAACCCGATTAAAATAGCTGAAAAAACGACGGGAAAAATATCGCCACCTATCCAACCTGTCTGTAAACAAACTTGTAAAAATACTAGTTTCATTATCGCAGCGACCACCAAGATATACCAGGCTTGTTGACTACCAAAACTAGGAACTAAATGCATAAAAGATTGTCCTGAAAATAGTAATCTTGGCATTAAAATAACAAAAAGAAAAATACAGGCTGCGCCTAAACTTACCAGTATGCTTTGCTTTCCTTCAAATGGTTGGCATAGTTTAGCCAGAGCAGCTTGCAACCATTGATAGGCGTTACCAATCACAAAAGCAGTTAATAAAGCGGGTAAAATCAGCCATAACGAAGCCGTTTCAATTTTTCCAGTTCCTAACTTCGTAATAAACGATGGGTGTCCCACCAATTTCATTAAAAAGGTAAACACCACCAACCCGTTCACAATAAATAACCCGTTCATCACTTGTTTCAGTTTCTTTTTATCCGCAGGAGCGAGCATCGTATCGTAGCGCTGAACAAACTGTTGCGGATGCAGCAAGCGCTGAATTTTTGTCCAAAATACTTGCTGTTCTTGCTCGTCATAATGAAAATAAAGGTACCTTAACTTATCAGATTGCCAGACTGACAACGAAATAATTGCTCCCAACAATGCGGCTTCAGGACCGACACCAGCCCCGAAAATTAAAATTACCAAGGCGGCCAATAAATTTCTAAACACTCCTGAATAATCGACCGATTGTTTCGCCTTCAATTCTGTCAGCGCCTCGTGCGCCGTTTGTGGTACTTGTCCGAAGCGTTTCTTCAGATAACTTAATACCAACGCTCCTAGCACACACAAGATAAAATAATAGAGGATTGGCCATTTCATTTGCGCTGGCAACACCTCCCAGAGCAGAGTCGTTAGCTCTCCTTCAATGATTAAAAACGCTCCTGAAATTCCCGCGATGATACTACTTAAAAATAACCCACTGACGATAATTGTCCACATTTTTCTGTTACGCATACTTCCTCCAAATGATAGTTGTTTCTTTTATAGTAGCAGATAGTTAGTGGTTTGTGTTTGAAGATTTTGGGAAGGATTATCGTAATTCATCCTCCAACGGTACTAAATATTCATCTAACGTTTGACGCCAAGCACGCTTCATTTGTTGCGGGTATTTAAATGGTTTTGCTTCTGGGTGCGTCGCTTTATATGACTCGAAGTCTTTGCTGCTGATAATGTCCCCCATGTTTGGGATTGGGTTCATACCAATCATATATTGAATAGCGGATGAATGAAGTTGATCCTCTGAGACAAACCATTCTTGCGCAAATTGTGCAATCACTTGATTTCTAGTTCCTGTGAAGTAGCGTCTTTTTAAAACAAATACATCTTCTCTTTGATCTACTTTTTCATTATCCATTGCATTTAAAATTTCCCGATACACTTCTTTAACACATTCCGTTTTATTCAATTTTTGCAAAGCCTTTTCAATTTCTTCACGAACGCCTTGGCTATTTGCAGAATAATTTCCTAATAATTGATCAATATAAGAAGAGTCAATGTCGTACATTTTGGCATGATTATCGCTGTAAAATTCAATCTCCGAAAAATCATTCTCTGGTTTTGGCTCTACTTCTATTAAGGAGCCTTTGATTGTTTCGTATGTTCCTATCTGTTCTTCAATCAAATGGACTTGCTCAGCTAAAGCTGGTGATTTTTCCATTTCATCATTATATTCATCATAGGTCACTAATGCTTCATAGCTATTACTTAACGCTTGAAACGATTGAACATAATCAATTCGCACATCAATCGGCTGGTTCTCATCTATCTCTTCTGGATTAAATTCTTGCATTTTACGAAAGGCTTTTTTAAATCGTTGTTTTGATTCTTTATAGGTTGGATAAATTAATCCAGATTCTTCTTTTGCTTCTGAATAAAGACGAGTCGCATTTGCGACATTTTGTTCCATTGTGTGAGGTTTTCGGAAAGTAACCACTAAGCCCTTTGTTTTATCAGGATAGGTGCGATTAGTTCTTGAAAATGCTTGAATCAAATTGGCGTATTCTAAATTACGATCGACAAATAACGTTTGAATCGTAGGTGCATCAAAACCTGTTAACAGCCGATCAACCACAATAACCAAATCAACATGACGGCCAAATTCTTTAAACTCTGCTTTTTTACGAGCTAAGCGATTGTTGATGTCTCCGTTATAGCGCTTAATGTCTTGCAAGGTCCATGAAGTACCATAGTACGCATTATACTCGGCCATAATTTTTGCTAACTCGTCTTGCTGTGCGCTACTATTCTCAGCATTTTCTTCTAATGAATAAGTAATGGCAATTCGCGGAAAATCAGGGTCTTCCATCGTTCTCCCTTGACGAATCTGATGCTTAGGAAATTCTTTTTCTAACCAATTTTCTTTCGCTGTCATTTTTTTAATGGCATGATAATAACGTTTCGCCATATCAATTGAACTTGTTGTTAAAATTGCTGATTTTCGAGGGCGACCATTCCCAAAATCAAATTTAGTATAAGCATTATTGGGGCGGAACATTTTATGAATGACTTCTTGAATATGCTTATCATTTTCATAAATAGAACGATCCAACATTTTCTCTTTTTGAATGTTGTCCATTGCTTCTACTTCATTCGCTAACTCTTCTGGCGTGTATTCTGCATATTTGGTTTCGTTAGACAAACCATCATAGATTTTTTTATACAACGACTCGCTATCAATCGTATCTTCATGTTCCACTTGAAAGCCCAAAACAGCTTTATCTTCTAACGCATTTTTGATTGTATACGTATGTAAAACTTCTCCATATTGGTCGTGTGTCGTTCTGGCTAGTTGTCCTTGCGCTTGCTTTTTATTTTCTTCAAAAATCGGTGTTCCTGTAAAGCCAAACCAAGTAGATCTAGGAAATACTTTTTTAACATCCATCATATTTTCCGCACTAACTGCTCGGTGGCATTCATCAACAATAAAAACAATATGTTGCCCCATTAATTTTTGAAAACGATTTGTACCCTTCTGCTCTTCTTGTTTTCGTGCATATTTCAAAGCAGCATCCAGCTTTTGACGCGTTGTCACAATGACTACGTTAGAGTTCGCATCGGCCAACAACGTTTTACTCAATTCTTTGGCACTGCCTGTCCCGACAATCAGACTATTAGCTTTACCATCACCTGATGAAATCCCTGTGTTAAACTCCGAAGCAAATTTAGTAAACTCACTAGTTGTCTGATTATCTAAATCTTTTCGGTCCAAAAGCATAATCGTCCGATCAATCCCTGGTTTACGCGCTAATAATTTAGTAGAAACGAAACTGGTTAATGTTTTTCCAGAACCTGTAGCATGCCAAATATAGCCGGAGGTGTGCTTACTAGCGGCAACATATAAGGCTTCAATCGCATGAATTTGATAAGGATGTAAAACCATTAATACTTTGTTGTCTTGTTCTTCACTAACAATCGTATAATCGGCAATTAAGCGATGGGCATCTGGAATATTTAGCACTTGGCGACAGAACTCATAAAGATTTTCAACTTTTTTATTGTCTTTTGTTCGCCAACTAAACAAGAATTTTTTATGCATAAATTGTGGTAGCGCATTCGCAAAATAGCGAGTGGTTTGTTCATTGGAAACAACAAATAATTGCAAAGTTGAAAAAATATTATTACGAAACATACCTTCCTCTGCATACTTTTTAATTTGATTAAATGCTTGAAATACACCATCTTTCGCTGTCACTTGTTTCAATTCGATTTGGACAATAGGCAACCCATTAATTAATAATGTCACATCAAAACGACTATCATGCTTTGCAGAATTAGTATTCTTTTTGGCAATTTGATTCACGACTTCATAACTAGAAATCCCCCCACCAATATCACGATTCGAATATAAAATCAAGCTCATCGTTCCTAGAGAAGCATCTTCTCGTTCGATGGTAATTTTCGCAATACCATTTTCCCCTTTTAACCATTTGGCTGCTTCAAAAGGCGTACGTGTTCGTTCTAATAATCCTGTTTTTATGCGTTCAAATTCTTGGTCTGTTAAAGGGTGTTCCCCAATTGCGGCTAAATTATTTTGAATGATTTTTTCACGTAAATTACGCCATAAATCTTGTTCCGATTTTAAATCTGCTCGATACGTCCACTGATTACGATCTTCCCCAAGAATCGCAATTAACTTGTTTTCCACTGTTGCTTCATCGTTGACACTTAGCTTCATAACCTGACCCTCACATTGTTTTATTTAATTAAATTATATCACTATATGGAGAATTTGTTCAATTACAATTGGGAACTGTGTAAGTTATCTAGCCTGATGTCATTTTCAAATGGTATCAATGCCCCGAAAGAGAATTATGGCAAAGGACGTAAGATGATCAGTGTAATGGATATCCTCGATGAGCATCCTGTAAAGTATGAATATATACGTAATTCTGTTCAAGTTAATGAAGAAATTGAATCAAAAAATAAAGTTGAGTATGGAGATCTAGTCTTTGTGAGGTCATCTGAAGTTCCAGAAGAAGTAGGGTGGGCTAAAGCATATTTAGAAGAATATGCTTTATATAGCGGGTTTTCGATTCGAGGAAAGAAAACAAATGAATTTAATTCACATTTCGTTGAACTTACATTGAATTCTATCAACAGAAAACAAATAGAAAGAAAAGCAGGTGGTAGTACCCGTTTTAATGTTAGTCAAACTATTTTGAATAGTTTAGAGCTACTGGTTCCGAAAATTGAGGAACAGAATAAAATCAGTTACTTATTCAAAAAACTCGACGATACCATCGCTCTTCATCAGCGTAAGCTTGATCAGTTGAAAGAGTTGAAGAAAGCGTATTTGCAAGTAATGTTTCCTGCAAAAGATGAACGAGTACCGAAGTTACGTTTTGCTGATTTTGAAGGAGAATGGGAACAGTGTAAGTTGGAAGATTTAGCAAACAAATATAATAATTTGCGTATACCAATAACAGCATCTAAACGTATTTATGGAAATACACCCTACTATGGAGCTAACGGAATTCAAGATTTTGTTGAGGGATACACACATGATGGAGAGTTCATTTTAGTAGCAGAAGATGGAGCTAGCAATTTAAAGGATTATCCGGTTCAATACGTCAATGGTAAAGTTTGGGTTAATAATCATGCACATGTTCTCCAAGCAAAAAGGTCTAAAGCTGATAACAAATTTTTAATGAATGCAATAAAAAGTATCAATATAGAGCCTTTTTTAGTTGGTGGAGGACGTTCAAAATTAAATTCTGAAGTTATGATGAATTTGGAAATCAATACTCCTTCAAAAGATGAACAGCTTAAGATTAGTACACTCTGTAAACAATTAGATGATATCACAGCACTTTACCAAAACAAGCTTAACCAACTAAAGAACTTAAAAAAATCCTACCTCCAAAATATGTTCATATAAAACTGAATATTTACACACTTTCCTACCTCCGAGATAATAAAAAATATGATTCGTTCATCAACAATTATCGAGGAGGTTTTATTTTGGTTAAGAGAAAGAGAACAGAGCAGTTATTTCATGAATATTTTAGTGAATGGGTGGAGCTATATAAGGTAGGAGCGATTCGGGATATTTCGTTGCAAAAATATTATATTGCGGAACAACGACTTGCTGAGTTGGCACCTGGTTTAAAAGTAAAACATTTGGATCGGCAACGGTATCAGCAGTTATTAAATGACTATGCGTTAACCCACGAACGGCAGACAACCATGGATTTTCATCATCAATTAAAAGGGGCAATTTTAGATGCAGTCGATGAAGGACTTATTTCAAAAAATCCAACACGAAAAATTGTCATTAAAGGAAAAGCACCACGTCCTAAAAAATCAAAATTTTTAAACCAATTTGAAGTTCAGGCTCTTTTGAAAGAATTAGAGTTAGGCGAGCAGCTAAACTGGGATTGGTTTATTTTATTGGTAGTTAAAACGGGACTACGCTTTTCTGAAGCATTGGCGCTAACGCCAAAAGATTTTGATTTTTCTAAACAAAAAATAACTATTGAAAAAACATGGAATTATAAGAACCCCACTGGTTTTTTCCAATCAACAAAAAATGAATCTTCTAAACGCAAAGTACAAATTGACTGGCAAACAGCAATGCAATTTTCTCAATTGATAAGAAATATGCCACCAATGGAACCAATTTTTGTGAAAGGACGTGTCTTTAATTCTACGATTAATAGTCGCTTAAAAGTCTTATGTAAACGTGCGCAGATTCCAGTGATTACTGTCCATAGTTTGCGTCATACACATGCCTCGCTGTTATTATTTGCTGGTGTTTCAATTGCCAGCGTGGCGACTCGATTAGGCCATTCTAGTATGACAACTACGCAAGAAACTTATCTGCATATTATTCAGGAACTAGAGAATCAGGATAATGATAAAATTATGCGCCATTTGTCGATGTTGATGTAAGAAAAATAACTCCTCGCGGATTGCGGGGAGTTATTTTTTTAGATGAACATGTTTTGGAGGTAGGATTTTTTTAAGGATTTTAGTTGATCTAGTTTATTTTGATGAAGAGTAATAGTATTGTCAAGATTTTGGAAGAAAATACCAATTGTTTGTTGCTCTTCTATTTTAGGAATTACAAGTATATTCTTATTAAAATCTTTCATATTATAGTTTGACCTACCATCTCCCGTTGACATTCGCTTAGCATACTTTTTATGAATGTTTGAATTAAAATACCAACAAAGATAATTAGAATTTAATTTCTTAGATGGACGAGTAGTTATTGTAGCAAAACCTATTGTACCGTCCAAATCTTCAGTAATAACAGCTGATGTACCAATGTCACCCGTATGTACGGTAACTACATCCCCCATTTTCATACTACGATTTTCATTTTGCTTAGCGAATTCTTCTTTCAGATAGATAGGGTTATTCAAATCAAATTTCCCCTCTTTGATATCCGAGTTTCGAATTAATAAAGTACCTTGATCAGTATAGTTTGTTGTCATTGTAGTAACTAAGCCAATGTAAGTAGTGGCTAAGTCTATTAACTTACACTGTTCCCAGTTTCCCTCAAAGTTAGCAAATCTTAACTTGGGAACTTTATTATTTTTAGTATTCATTGAAACGAACATTACTTGCAGATACGCTTTCTTCAACTCTTTCAACTGGTCCAACTTACGCTGATGAAGATCCAATGCGTAATCTATTTTTTCTAAAAAACTACTTACCAATTTTGTTTCATCATTTTTGGGAATATACGTAGTAAAATCTAGCACTTTACTAGAGCTTATACCAAACACTTTCATCCCTGTTCCAACCTTGTAACCATACTTGCGAAAAGTCGGTGCTTTAATTAAATAATACAAAAACATAGGGTCTATATTCTTAGGACGCAATGCTATCGTATGAAGACCTGCTACAATATCAAATGATGTGTTTTCTCTGATTACAGCAGGCGTAGCAATGCCCTTATAATCTTCTGAAGCATCTGTCAAAATTAAATCGCCAATTTCTAAAAGGGCGAAATTTTTTTTTATTATATTGGGTATATTAGAATTTTCACTAACTTTATCTGCCTTTTTTGTATGAATATCTCCATAATGAATATACTTCATACCTGTAAATTCATTGGTCTCAACCTCTCTGGATAATGAATAGGATTTTACTTTTTCAAATATCCTTTCAAACTTACACAGTTCCCAATCTTCCTGAAACCCGCGGAAACGGAGCCGAGGGACCTTTTTCATCTCGTCCCTCATCCTCCAAACACCTCTTTCGTAGCATCAATCAGTGCTTGAGTTTCCTCCGTTACCACCAGATCATCAAGCATAGCTAATAACTCAGCTTCTACTTTTTTTATTTCCTGGTTTGTGGATTTGATTTCATTATTTAATGCCACCAAATCCACAGGCGGTTCCTCCTCGAATGTATCCACGTAGCGTGGGATATTCAAGTTATAATCATTTTCAACAATTTCTTCAAAAGTCGCCACATGCGCATATTTTTCTACATCTTGACGTTCAATATAAGTTGAAACAATTTTATCAATATGTTCGGGTGCTAATTTATTTTGGTTTTTCCCTTTTGTAAATTCTTTACTTGCATCAATAAATAAAACATCTCGATTGTCACGATTTTTCTTAAGAATAATAACCGTAGTCGGGATTGATGTACCAAAGAATAAGTTGGCAGGCATGCCAATAACTGCGTAAATACTACCATCTTCTAATAATTTTTTACGAATAACACCTTCGGCAGCACCACGGAAAAGAACCCCATGCGGCAAGACAATCGCCATAGTTCCTGAATCTTTTAAATGATAATAACCATGCAGTAAAAAGGCGAAATCTGCTTTCGATTTCGGTGCTAATTTGCCATAACGGTTAAAGCGTGAATCATCTAAAAATGAGGCATCCGCCGACCATTTTGCCGAGTATGGTGGGTTCATAACTACAGAATCAAAGGTATATGGCTCATCTGTTGGCCAATCTTTATTGAGCGTATCTCCGTTCCGTAAGTTCATATCTTCCGCTTCCACACCATGCAAAATTAGATTCATTTTTGCGAGATTGAAGGTAGTCGTATTCAGCTCTTGTCCATGATACTTGACACTTTTTGGATAATTCAAGTAGTTACGGACATTCAGCATCAACGAGCCGGAGCCCATTGTCGGGTCAAAAACACTAAACAACTTTTTATCTTCTTGACCTAATGCCACAATCTGCGCCATCATATCCGAAACTTGATGCGGAGTGTAAAATTCTCCTGCTTTTTTTCCAGCTTCAGACGCAAATTGGGAAATCAGGAACTCATACGCATCACCAATCACATCGCCTTCATGAGCCGTGACATCAATATCATTTAATTTTTTTAATACTTCCGTAATTGTTACATTTCGTTGTTGGTCATCGGAACCTAATTTTTTCGATTGTAAATCAACATCATCAAATAAGCCATTAAATTGTTTATAGTTTGAAGATAAATAAACAAAGGCTTTTTTCAAGTCATCTAATTGGAAAACATTTTGTTTTGCCTGTTCTGCTAAACTGCTAAATAAATAATCTGGCTCAATATCATAACTTAATGTATCGACTAAGGTGTCAACTAAGTCTTGACGAGAGTCCTCATCTTCTAGCAATTCTTTATATAGCTCTGTTTGTTTTGTTGGCGTATCATATTCTTCTAGTGACTCATCTGCTAAAGTCACTACTGTTTGTAATAATTTATCAGATAAATATTTATAAAAGATTAATCCTAATAAGTAGTTCTTGTACTCAGACGCATCCATTTTACTTCTAAGATTGTCTGCAGCGCTGAATAACCGTTGATTTAATTCTGCTCCCAAGATATTATCCTCTTTTCTAATTGTCTGAATTTTCTGTGAAGATTGATTTCCAAAGATAGAAATTTTGAACTTACACAGTACCTCAGTGTAAGTGTAATGAATTAACTCAATAAATGTCAATCCCTTTTCAAACTTCTCCCCTTTTTTGATTGACCAATCCCCTTTTTATCCGTATTCTTAAGCAAAAGGAGGTTTTGCCATGTACTCCATGTTAAAACGTGTGATAACGGAAAAAGATTTGCTTCGGCAAATTCGTTTGTTGGAACAGTTGTTAAATGTTCCTCAGCTGACAGCCAAGCGTTTAGCCACGCAAATCCAGACGACAGAGCGAACCGTTTTTTCGGATTTACAGTATATTCGCAGTCAATTACCCGCCGACTGGTCCATTGAAACCGATAGCAGTGGTATTCGGTTACGCAATCAGGGGAATGCGCAAACCAATGAGCTTTGGTCATTATTTTTACCTCAATCCATTAGTATTCAACTATTAAAAGAGCTACTATTTACGAAAGAGTTAGTGACAACTTCTTTTTTGAGCACTAGTGGTGTTTCTTATGAAACTTTGAAGCGACATATCAAAAAAATGAATCAGGCCTTACGGGATTTTCATTTAACGATTCAATTAACCACAACGACCATTCAGCTAATCGGGGCAGAAAGCAATATTCGGATTTTTTATCACCGTTTGTTGGTGCCTTTTACTCATAATAATTATTTTTTTGACGATTATTCTATTCATGAGGAGCATTATTTTCAATTTTTGAAACAAGTTTACAGTAGTGAGTTGACGGTGGAAACGGAAGAAATTTTTGGCGCTTGTTGGTTTTTTATTAACACGATTCGCAACAAAGCCAATTGCCGAGTGAGTCAATTTTCTTTTGACTCAAAAGATGTCTTGTTTCAACTTTATCAACCGTCCTTGGCAAAACTTTATGCTTCTGAAGGCATCTATTTGCAAGGGGAAGAAAGTTTTTTCGCCTTCTTTTGTTTCTTAGAAAGCTGGAATTACGATAATGTCTATGGCGAAACGTTGGCTACTGCGCTCCACACTCATTACAGTCAGCTGCGAAAGTCGTTACAACAGTTTGTCACTAATTTGTCCACTGAAGAAGCCCGGCCTGATTTAATCCAAACAAATTTATTGGATAATCTGTTATTGTTATTCATTAAATATACCGAGTCCCCAACACTTTCTGAGCAATTTCAATTGGAATATCAAGAATTAATGACCGAACAAGCCGCAGAGGACCTTGCGTTATCAAAGAGCAACCAAGAACTTTTGGAGATTTTATCTCGCTACACCACGATTGAAGAACCGACTTATTTTCTTAGTTTGGCTTCTTTGTTAGAAAAACAAGCCAGTTATTCCATTCAGGCGCAAACGATGACTGCCTATTTCCTCTTTCAAGGGGAACCTGCTTGGAAAGCTTTTTTACAACAAGAATTAGCTGCTTATTTAGGTACTCGTGTGAAATTACAAGCTATTGAATATGTGGAACTAAGCCAGTTGACGTTAAATGAAGCCGACATAATTATTTCCAATTTCCCCTTGGATCATCTTGATCTTCCTGTCTTTTATCTCTCTTTAATTCCAACAAAAAATGAACTCCGCCGACTAGCAGAGCTCACTCTTCATTCTTATTTTTAAAGGAACTAGCGAGGACATTCGCTAGTTTTTTGGCTTTCTTTCGTCATGAATCGTTTGGTTATATATTTTTCCCCTTCAACAAGGAAAAACAGACTCACAACATGGACACAAATCATTGCTAATTGAAGGCCATTTAAAGAAGTTGTGCCAATTAATTGCTGCGCTACTGGCAAGTAGACCACTAGTGCTTGTAGTAAAAAGAGGATTCCTAATGAAGCAAACAACACTTTATTTTGGAAAAAGCCTGTGCTTAACGACGGATCAACCAACTTACGACAGTTGATCATATACGCTGCTTGCGCTAAGACGATACTTTGTAAGAGGAACGTTTGCTGTAAGGCTTGGCCCTCAAATTGTAACGCCATGAGGTAACCTGGTACCATAATGAGTACCGACACATAGACGATTCTAAAAATACTGTACTTTGTTAAAATGCCTTCGTTGACATCTCTTGGTGGTCGTTTCATGGTATCAGCACTCGCTTTTTCAAAACCTAATGCATAAGACAAAGTAATCGTAGTTACCATGTTTACCCATAATATCTGGACAGGTGTCAACGGTAGAGGATGATTCATTAAAAGCGCCCAGACAACAATTAAGCCTTGTGCCAAAGAAGTTGGCAAGAAGAAAGTAATCGTCTTTTTCAAGTTATCAAAAATGCGGCGTCCTTCTTTCACAGCTTTAGCAATCGTATGGAAATTATCATCTGCCAAAACCATATCTGCGGCTTGTTTGGTTACTTCACTTCCTTTAATTCCCATGGCAATTCCGACATCAGCTTTCTTTAGTGCTGGCGCATCGTTCACACCATCGCCGGTCATTCCGACAATTTCGCCATTGTTTTGTAAAGCCGTGACAATTCGTAATTTATGTTCTGGTGTCGTTCGTGCAAATACATCGACTTTTTGAACGTGCTGAGCTAATTCTTCATCTGACATAGCATCAATTTCTAATCCTTCAAGGACTTTTTTCGTATGCTTTAAACCAACTTGCTCGCCAATGGCTTGCGCTGTATCTTTATGGTCTCCGGTAATCATTTTGACGGAAATACCTGCTTCTTGAGATTCTTTGACGGCTTGAATGGCACTTTCTTTTGGCGGATCGATGATGCCTGCCAGTCCAGCAAACGTCAATCCTGACAATGTTTCATGTGTCAGTTCCTGTTGTGACGTAACTGTCTTATAAGCGAAACCTAATACCCGTTGTCCTTTTTGCGCTAATTACGCAGCTTGTGCTTGCCAAGCACCTTTTTGATTATCAGATAACATAGAAAGTTGTAACAATACTTCTGGCGCACCTTTGACATAAATAATTGAACCTTCTGCTTGCGGATGGCGAGTGGCCATGTATTTATAACTTGAACTAAACGGAATTTTCTTTTCTACAGGGCGTAAAGACAGTTGATCCTGATCAACATATTGTAGTAAAGCTAACTCGGTAGGATTCCCCTGCAAGTCGGCGATTTTTTGTTGGTCTTGTAATTTCAATTCTTGACAGTTGGCCATAATCTCTTTGACAATGGTCATTTCTTCAGTCACTACATCCATTACCGTCATTTCATTTTTAGTTAGCGTTCCTGTTTTATCTGAACAGATAACTGTCATTGAGCCTAATGTTTCAACGGAAGGCATGCCTTTAATAATCGCATTTTCTCTAGCCATCTCATGAACACCCATCGATAAAATCATCGTTAACACAGCAGGTAAGCCTTCTGGAATCATTGCTACAATTAATGCAATCATCGCAGAAAATAAGAGGCTCCATTCCATGCCATGACGAAAAGTGGTAAAGAAAATCAGAAACACAATCAAGACCATAATCCCTTGGAAAATTTGCTTGTTTAATTGGTGCATTTTCCGCACGAGCGGCGTTGTTTTTTGATCTACTGACTGCAACGCGTGATTAATTTTTCCAACTTCAGTGGCATCTCCTGTTTCTACTACAACGCCTAAGGCTGAGCCCGCTTGGACAAGAGTTCCTGAAAAAGCCAAATTCTTTTGATCGCCTGTTGGCAATTCTTCATTCAAGGAACCGGTAATTTTCTCCACGGCTTCTGATTCGCCTGTCAAAATTGATTCTTCAATCATCAGATTATGAACATCAAATAAGCGCAAATCTGCTGGGACTACATCGCCAGCTTGTAACGTGACTACATCTCCCAGAACCAATGTTTCAGAAGAAACGGTTGTTTTTTGTCCATCAATTAGAACGACTGCCTCTTGGCCCATCATCTGTTTCAGGCCGTCTAATGATTCTTCTGCTTTACGCTCTTGCCAATAACCGACAAAGCCATTGACAAGTACCACTAGAAAAATGATACTTCCTTCGACCACTTCGCCTGTGGCAAATTTTAGAATTGCGGCAGCGAGTAAGACCACCATTAGTAAATCTGTAAAATGTTTGGCTAGCTTTTGCCACGTTTTCAGTTGTTGTTTTTCTTCAATTTTATTTGGACCATTCGTTTGTAAACGTTGCTGACGTTCTTCGCTAGAAAGACCCGTTTGCTTCGTCTTAGTCTGCTCGATTACTTTTGTTGAGGAAAGTTGATACCATTTCATTTCGTGTACCTCCTATTTACTTGATACCTTTATTATAGAGAGGATTTTCTTCACAAAATGGTCGATAATTTCAGTGGCCCCTGAAAAAAATGGGGCCGAGATTATTAAAGAAAAGAACAACCCACATTTTAGCGGATTGTTCCTTTCTTTTAAATATTTTCTTGTTCGACCACCAATTGACTTTTGCCAATTAACGCTTTAACATCAATGATTTCACCATTTTTACGTCGGTCTGCTAACTCAACTGAGGTGGTAAACAACAAGTCACTAGAAGAGTTCAACGCTGTTTCAATGGAATCTTGGACTACGCCGACGATAAAGCCAACGCCGACGACTTGCATGGCAATGTCATTGGAAATGCCAAACAAACTACATGCAAGCGGAATTAACAACAAGGAGCCACCAGCAATTCCTGAAGCCCCACAAGCAGAAACAGCGGCGATGATGCTCAACAATAATGCTAAATAGATTGGCACGGACATCCCTAATGTGTGGACTGCCGCCAATGTCATAATAGTAATCGTAATGGCTGCGCCACCCATATTAATCGTTGCGCCCAGCGGAATAGAGACCGCATAAGATTCTTCATTTAAATCCATTGCTTTCGCCAATTCCATATTAATGGGAATATTGGCCGCAGAACTGCGTGTAAAGAATGCGGGAATCGCACTTTCCTTTAATACAAAAAAGACTAACGGATACGGATTTTGCCGAATATTCCAAAAAACAATCGCTGGATAAACGACTAAAGCAACCACGGCCATCGTACCAATTAACAATAATAATAACTGACCATACTTGGCTAACCCTGCAATGCCTGTGGTTGCCACCGAATGAAACACCAAACCTAGAATTCCAATTGGCGCAATGCCGATAATCATTTGAACGACCGTGGTAATCCCTGTTGAAAGATTGGCAATCACATCCTTGGTAGCGACCGAACTTTGACGTAACCCAATACCGATTAATGAGGACCAAAATAAAACAGATAAATAATTGCCTTCAATCATCGCTTGAATCGGATTTTGGACAACGCTTGTTAACACATTACTTAAAACATCACTAAGTTGCGTTGGGGCTGCTTGCGCTTCCTGCGCCGCCTCCAAGACAATCTTAACGGGAAACAGATAGCTTGCCGTCACGGCAACAACAGCTGCCAAAAATGTCGCTAACAGATACACAACTAAAATTGATCCAACATATGTTTTCGCCCCAGCCTTTTGTTGGGCTAGCGACGCAATAATTAAGACAAAAACTAAAATCGGCGCAATTGCTTTTAAGGCGCCCACAAACAATTCACCAAGAACGCTGATGAAGGTCCATTCAGGCACCAAGAAACCCAAGGTGGTTCCAATCACAATCCCTATCATGATTTTTTGAATTAACGATAATTTCCGAATCGCTTTGACCATTCACTTCACGCTCCTTTAAAATAAAATACAGTTTGGGACATACTACCATAATTATTAAGATAAAAAAAGAGTGTTTCTCAAAAAACTTTCATTTTTCGAGAAACACTTGGTCAACTCCTCAATTTCGTCTATTTTTCTGAAGACTTTTCCGCTGAATGTTCTTTGTTTTTATGGTGATGGTGGTGATGACTTTGTTTAGAATACAAGTAAGATTTTGCTACGACCGAAATAAACATAGCCATAATCCCCAAGCCTACTGTAGCATAAACCATGGTGAAAATTTTTCCCAAGTCAGTAACTGGATGCACATCTCCATAACCAATCGTGGTTAACGTCATGAAACTTAAATATAACGAATCTAATGGCGACAATTTTTCCACTGTTGAATAAAAAATGGTCCCACTCAACAACGTGGTTGCCAATAAAAAGAACAAGGCACGAGTGTCTTCTTTTTTTAAGATACCTAAAAAAGATGAAAATAATTTTTTGACAGAAATAAGTAAAGATAGCAAAAAAATGACCTCTTTCTATTGTTAATCTCTTCTTAACGTTAGCACTTTTTAGATGAAGTTCAACTTTTTAATTGGTGTGGTTAAAGAAAATTTATTTTTTTGTTATTTATAATACACTTCATCTAAAAATAACCCTTGTGCAGGAGCCGTTTCACCTGCGCCTTCTCGGACTTTTGTTGCGAATAATTCGTCAATTATCGCTAATTCTTTGGTGCCTGCACCAATTTCTAAAAGTGTCCCAACGAGGATGCGGACCATTTTATGCAAGAAACCATTGCCCACAAAAGTGAACTGTAACATTTCGCCGCTTCTTTCAATCGTAATCTTTTCAATCGTTCGAGTAGTCGATTTTTTGGTTTTTTTCAATGCTGAAAAGCCAATAAAATCATGGGTCCCTATTAATTTTTGGCAAGCTTGTTCCATTTTTTCTTGATCCAACGCTTTGGGAAAGTGAAAACTATGATACCGTTCAAAGGCATTAGGAATTGGGCTATTCCAAACATAGTAGCTGTATTGTTTGCCTGTGGCGTTATACCGTGCATGAAAACGTTCAGGCATTTCTGTAACTTCTTTAACAACAATATCGCCAGGTAAATATCGATTTAAAAAGGATAACATTTCGGTTGTTGTTAGTGAACTAGTCGTTTTAAAATTCGCTACTTGACCACGTGCATGTGTGCCGGCATCCGTTCTGCCTGAGCCAATAATTTCAATCGGTTCACCTGTCATTTGTGTTAAAATACTTTCAATTTTCCCTTGAATCGTTTTCTCTGAATTGCCTAGTCGTTGCCAACCTGAGTATCTTTTACCATCATATTCAATGGTTAATTTTATGTTGCGCATGGGCGAAGCTCCTTCGTATTCTTTTTCTCTCTTATCATAGCAGAAATAGGTGGATTTTTCTTCTTTTCCAAGAATAAAACACCTCTTTTCCATAGAAAAGAGGTGTTTTATTTAGTTTAATCCTTCAATTTTCAATTCTTCAACATTCGCTGCTTTAGCATTTTCAGTCACTACGGCTTTAAATGTCACTTGGTCGCCCTCTTTTAAGAATAGCGCCAGCGGACTGTTATTAGTCGTTACGCTAAAAATGGTTTTTTCATCTTCTAGTAAAAATGAAACTACCGTTTGCGCTTCCCCAGCTACTACTGAGACACGAGCTACTTTACCTTGCATCGTTTTCAAGTTGGCTTTGTCTGTATTTTCATTGTTACTTCCTTTGGTTACTAACTCAATTCGATAAGCGTCTAATGCGCCTTGTGCCGTGTCTGCATCAATCACAATATCATTATCTACGGCGTTTATATAGACATATTTTTTGAAAATCCCTTTACTGTCCATTAACGAAACAATCCACGTTGGCACGCCATCAATGTTATAAAGGACTGGCATACTAGCTTTCCATTTCTTTTCTGGATAAATTTTTGAGGCGATAGAAATGGCGCCATCACTATCCATAATGCCGACTTTAGTATCACGATAATACGTAACTTGACCTGTTCGGGCATTGATTAAGGAGTAACCTAAAGCGGAATCTTGGTCTTTTTCACTACTTGTAAAGTCCGTAAAATAAAGCAACTGGTTCCCTTCCTTGTTCATCATCGGCGTAATTTGTCCTGATGCATAAATACCATTTTCAGTTGGAATTTTAACATCTTTTTTGGCACCAAACATTGTCTGGTTCCACCAGCCTTGACTGTAACGACCAAAGAATTCATTTAAGCTATTCGCCGCTGAGCTAGTAATCGGCGCATCAACGAAACTTGGGGCTTTTTGACTGTCATAAACGTTAACTTCTCCTGTTGTAGCATTCAATACTGCCGTTTTAAATTCATTATAGTGCATGCGACCAGAAACCCCATACTCTTTGTAAAGCGTTTGAATATAGTAAGGATTCCCTTGGTCATCCAGCTCTAAATTGATTGTGCCAGTTGCTGCATAACCTGGATAAGCGGAATAAATTTTTCGTGCGGCATCTTTGCCAAAGTAAGCTGAAGGAGTATAAACAATTGGTTTTTCTACAAATTCTGGCTGTGCGTTGATATCTGTTGCACTAATGATGAAATAGCCAGGTACTTCCCCCAGTTTTAGCCATTTAAAGAAGCCATTAAATTCGACTGTTGCTACATAAACATACTCGCCATTGACAACTTGTGCCGTTATACCATCCAAAGTAAACATATTGGAATTGGGAATGACAGAAAATTTCTGTAACATTTTTCGTTTCGCCGTTTGTGGTGCAATCGCAATGGGTGTTTCTTTCGCCGAAGTTAAAACTTCAGCTTTTTCTTCCGTTTTTAAAGGAATCGTTTGATAAATTTCATCAATAGAAGAAATTCTGGTAATACTACTGACAATGGTCAACAAAATCATTGCCAAAACGGCAACACCCAAAATTTTGCCAGACCAGTCTTTGTTAGCCGTTTTGTTGGTATTCTTCCCTACTTCTTTGCGGCCCTTTTGGATACCAGGAACTTCGACTTTACTAGCTAAGCGTGTACTTAATAACACCCCACTAGCAATCACTGCGCCAATCAAATTAATCCACAACACGGTTGAAAGATTTTTACTTGGCAAAGTCACAAATAAAAAGATACCTAACAAGAGCAATTCCATCACCATTAATAGAATGGTCCCCTTACTCTTTTTCCCTTTATTCGCTACAATTTTGGCGCCATTCGCAACTAAGATCCCGATACCAAAAAATAACGTTAACCCAATAAAATTAAAAAACATTCACTTGCCCTCCTCATAGATAAGTAAAAAAAGTGCTCCCACGCATTGTAGAAGCACTTCCTGTGATCCATTCTATTATAACGTTTTCTATTTTTACTGACAATATCGTTGAAGCAAAATCAGTCGGAAGGCTTAGAGTTCTGAAGAACGTTTATTTCTCTGGCTGAATATAAGGAACGATAGGTACGGTCACGCCAATTGAAGCACCACGAACAAAAGGTTCATTTTGTAAGGCTTTGAAATTTTTGGTTTGTCCGGTGAGCATGACTCCCCAAATAGGTAATTTTTCGACTTTTTTATTTTTATTTTGTTGGATAAACTTTTGGCCTTCTTGGTTGTCAGCAAACAACGGGGATTTTTCTAAGGTTTCAAAAAAGTGTTGCTTGTCGTTTTCAGGATCAAATATTTCGTTGTGATCGTCCATGCTTAATTGAAAACCATAAGGCAGCGTACCAGAAGGACCTTCTTTTTCATTAACCGTTTTGGAGTAAACATAGAGCCAAACTAAGTTGACATTGCTCGGTAACATTTTGCGGACTTCTTCATATGGATAAGGTTTATCAAAAGAAATCGCCACTTCCGCTACTTGGTTTTCCATTTTATCTAATTCACTTAATTCGTTTTTGATGCCACCATAGTAATTGGTAATCGCTGGGTTATAAAAAGATGCTACTTTCTGCTTGGTTTGTCGGTTGTATTCATAAAAATTCTTAGAAGAATAATAGCTACCAGGATAGACTTCATTCCAGTCAATCGAATTTCTGAAAAAGCTATATCTGCTACGTAAATTACTCCACTCCACCGTGTAACCATCAATATTTTTTGAACGATTGGTCACAACTTCGCCCCCAAAAGGCGAACTATTAGCAATTACTTGGGAGTCTAATTGAGTGTTTGGTGAAGCAATCATTTCTTGATCATTAATTACTTCTAGTAGGGTATGATAGTTTTTCGTCGAAAGTTTATCCATTCCCACAAAAAAACCGACAAACAATACAGCAAAACTAACAACGGTTATGGCACCAATCACGATAAATTGTTTTCTTTTCGCTTTACGAATACTTTTTTTTAAATCCACTTCTATTCCTCCAGTTCTTTTTTTAATTTTTGACGTGTGCGATACAATTTTTTGCGAACATTTTCAACAGATAATTCTAAAATCAACGCAATCTCGGCATACGATAATTGATAATAATATTTCAAAAGTAATAGTTCTTGTTCCTCATCTTTTAAGGAATCGATCAATAATAATAACTCTTGCCCTTCCATTTTTTCTATTGATTGCACAGGATGGCTGTTTGCCACAAAAGTGCGTTCTCGTTTCTTTTTTCGATACATCGTAATGTAGTAATTAAATGTTACTCGGAAAAACCACGGGCGTAGATTTTCTGATGTAATTTCAGGTAATATTGAAAAAATCGTTGTATACGTTTGCGACACTGCATCTTGTGCATCTTCAAGACTTGCTCCTCGGCGAATCAAGACTTGGATGACTTCTTGCCCCAAAGAAAATAGTACTTCGTCAAAATTTGCCTCCTTTTTCATCTGATTTCTCCTTTCACTTATACAACGTTTCAACTAGGGAAAAAGTGGACAGTCCTTCGTTCATTATTTTTATGTATTTTTTCTCTCAATAAAAAATGCTCCTGCTTAAGCAGAAGCATTTTTGTTTTTGCTTATTTATCATTTTCCAATGACTAATCTTCGTGTATAAACGGCTTGCCCAGAATGCATCACTGCATCATCAATCGCTGAAACTAAACGGACTTGTCTAGTCACCGGCGGGGTCCAATTTTTATCAATCACGTCTGACAATTGTTCTTCTTTGACTTGGTCTAAATAGCTTTTGGTAAGTGCCACACTGGCAGCCAAATAGTCACTAAGCAATTGCTTTTCTGCCACCACGACTTTCGCCGCTTCTTCTGGTGTGTGATGCCAGTCTTCTGTTTCATCTGGCAAATCCAAGGCAAATTTTTCTGTCCAGTGTTGGCTAAGCCATAACGGCTCACTATGATTAAGTGCGGAAATTTGTAGGTCTAATTCTCTGGCTGTGTGCCACATCAGCCAAGTAACAGACTTGATTAATGGTGCGGGCATCGTGTTTGCTTCGGCAACGGTCATTTGCGCAAGTGTTTCTTCAAAACGTTCATGCGCTCGGTCAAGGGTTTCACTAGAAAGTTGAGTGACTTTCATAAAAATACCTCCTTTGTGTTGGTGCCTGTTCTTTCGTTTCTATTTTCTATTATACTGCAAAAGAATCCGTTGTAGCTCTTTTTTGGCTGCGGTATCTGCGGAAAGGGTAAATGTTTGAATAGGCCTTCCATTTTCTTGCCGATTGCCTTTATCATCCATCTCATAAAAACCATCTGTAAAAGAACCACTACTGTGATATTCATAAATTTCACCATCATCACCAAGTAAATATTTTATAATTGGTTTTCCTAAATCAGCAACTTCATTATAGCCTGCTGCTAAAGCCGAAGTCATTACTTTATCAGACCGGCCCAAGGTGCCATCTTTCGAAGTATAAAATGTTACCCCACCCAAGGCTTGAATAGAGTAGCTATTTTGTCTAGATGAATCTTACCGCTGAACTAAAATAGCTTGCCAATCTGGTGTTAATGCATACCAATCACCTTTACCACTAGCTCCATGATCAAAAAATCTAGTGGTAACAGCCATTCCACCAATTTCTGCTCGCTTACTAGCCCAGAGCAGAAATTCATTAGTTATTGCTCGCTTCTCTGACTCCGTATAATTCCTTTCGTTTAATCTTATTGAACTATTTTGCTGTGAACTCATTGTTTGAGGTATGGTTTTCAAACTCTCTTTACTAATTTTTGTTGTTTGGGTTGTTTTGCTGGAACTTTTTGTTTGTTTTTCAGAATTTTTTCCACCAGTAACAATAATAAAAATAAGTAACCCAATAATGACTAGTAGCAGTATAATCACAACAAAGAAGTATTTATTTTTTTGGTGACGATGATTAAACATACGCTTTAACTCCTTTTCTAAATCAGTGCTCTATTACTTTATAACAATCTGATCCGCCACTCGATTCATACTACTTAAATCACCCACATCAAAAAAATTTTTCCAAATTTTATTCATATTAGCTTGTCCCAAGTTTATCGCTGTTGGTTGAGCGGATGAATTATCCAGTTTCGTTTTAACAACATAATAGTAAATCATTTCACCATCACGTCCGAACGCATAGATTTGCGAAGGAACACCGCCAACACCTTGTATATTTTTTCCAGTTGCAAAAAACATTTGATCATTTTCACTAGTGTTATCACTTAACTTACTACTTACTTTGGTTAACGTTATGGTATTCATATTGGACAAAGCAATCTCTTGAACTGATTGATTCGAATTTTCTTGAGCTGGATAGCCATTAAACCGCCATCCTGAAGGCGCACCCAAAATAACTAACGCCGCACGTTGGCTAGTGGAGAGTTTTTTTACTGCTTCTGCAGCCACATTTTCTTCATCTGAAATAGTAGTAACTTCTGAACTACTTTCACTTTCTTGCACCACTGAGGTACTTGAATAACTGCTAACGGTCTTTGTAGAGGAAGATGGTGTTGCATCTACTTCTTCTACCGTCTTTCTTTTTAAATTTGTTTGCCCATTCACTAAGATGAATACTAATAATCCAATAATAACAATTAATAATCCAATCACTATTCCTAAATACTTGTTATTATGATGTCGATCACTTCTCATTAAAAATACTCTCCTATCATATAGAAAGGTAATATTTCCTTTCACTTATTCTACTAATGATTATTTTAACACAATCATTAAACAAAAAATGAAAAACGTCTGTTTCTTTCCTTTCTTTCTTCAAAAATAACACCCCCCCTAAGTAAAAAAGAATTGACAATTCTCTTAGTTTCCCTTAGTATGTGGAAAAGTACCTTTAAGATAGTCCGAGAGGCTAACAAGGCAAAGTTCTGTAAAATTCTGTATTTTTGTATAGTGAATGATACGAGATGTCTTGCCCTTTTTTTGTGTGCAAGGCTTTTTTTGCGCGGTGCTTAATCAATTTATTTGGGAGGCAACAAAGTGGAAAAGAAAAAACGTGAAATGAAAGGTATCTCATTTACCAAAAAAATGGTGATTTCATTGGTGGGAGGATTAATCGTTGGGCTCGGCTTTTTATTTTTAAGAGAGCACCTTATTCGCAGCAATCAAGGCGCTGTGTGGCAGACAATCAATCAGATTCTTTTCCAAGATATTTCAGATCCTGAAAAAGGACAATCTGCGATTGGGCTTTTCTATATTATTGGTCAACTATTTATCAACGGCCTACAATTAGTGATTGTTCCGATGGTCTTTACTTCAATTACTTTAGCCATTTGTCATATTACCGATACGCAAAAATTAGGACGAATTTCTTATAAAACAATTTTTGGCTTTTTATCGATGTCACTGATTGCTCTATTAACGGCTGGAATTGTGGGCTATAGCGTATATTTAACTGGCGCTTTTAATGTGTCGTTATCTGAAACGCTAGCTCCTGTCGAAGTAAGTACGAGCGGCAACACATTAATGGTGATTGTCAATGCTGTCACGAAAAATATCGGTTCTGCATTTAGCGACAATGGTGCGATTTTAGCCGTTGTTGTGTTGGCAGTGATTACTGGTTTATGTATTAATGCATTAGGGGATAAAATTCGTGTTTTCAAAAAATTAATTGAAGAAGTCAATGCGATGGTCACGTTATTTTTAACCTTTGTAATTACTAAATTTGCTCCTATCGCCGTCTTTATGTTGTTAGTTCGGACGTTTGCTTCTTACGGGATTGATTATTTAAAACCAGCGTTAGTCTACGTTGTAACAACGACAGCGACGCTCTTAGCCTTTTTGATGATCGGTTACCCATTATTTATCTTATTTGCGACAAAATTAAATCCTGTTCCTTTTATTAAAAAGATTATGAAAGTTGTGGTTTTTGGATTTTCTACTTCTTCTTCGGCAGCCACTTTACCGTTAAATACAAAAACAACGGTTGAAGAGTTAGGTGTCGACAGTGATGTTGCCGCCTTTGTCTTGCCGTTAGGAATGACTATTAATATGAACGGCACAGCGATTATGCAAGTAATTGCGGCTATTTTTGTAGCGGGCGTAGCTGGTTATGAAGTGACACCAGCTAATATTGCCTTGATTGCCATTTTAGCTTTAATGTCATCCATTGGTACACCGGCGGCACCTGGCGCTGGCGGAATTATCCTTTTCACTATTTTAACTGGTTTAAACTATAACAATGAGATTGCGATTGCGACGTATTCATTAATTTTAGCCATTAATCGTCCAATCGAAATGCTCGTTACTAGCCTAAACGTGGTGGGTGATAGCGCCACTGCGATTTATGTCGCACATTCGGAAGATTTGTTGGATGAAGCCACTTATCTGACTGATGTTGCTGACTTGCAAAATGCGGAAGCGGAGTAATTAATGAAAAAGCAGACTTCTTGTATGGAAGTCTGCTTTTTTATTATGTTTTTAGTGAATCCGTAATTTTTTACTTCTTCGATTTACTTTTACGAAAAACTAAAAGACACCCACTGGCGATAACTAGAAGGCCAATAATCACAAGCGCGATTGATTTCTTTTCTCCTGTGCTCGGTAAAAATTGGCTAGCTTTTCTGAAACCACCTTGGCTTGATGGCTTAACTTGTTTCGTACCAGTTTGATCAACTCCCGCACTAGTATTTAAGTGTCCATTATTCCCCCCATTTTTTTGTTCCTTTTTATTTTCCCCACTATTTTTCAATGTTAATTGCTTCACTGCCGAGCGTAGCTCTGCTTCTGCTTGGTCTACTTCTGCTTGCGTTGCTGTTGTTTGATCTGCCACAGTTTGTGCTTGCTGCAATGCTTCACTGTAGACTTTCCAGCTACTTGCGGTGTAGTCTTTTTCTTGGTTTTTCTCGTTTTCTTTGATGATTTTCAACAAGTTGGTTTTATCTACTTCTTTAGTTGGCACTTTTACCAATTGTTTCACTGCCGAGCGTAGTTTTGCTTCTGCTTGGTCTACTTCTGCTTGTGTTGCTGTTGCTTGATCTACCACAGTTTGTGCTTGTTTCAATGCTTCGCTGTAGACTTTCCAGCTACTTGCGGTGTAGTCTTTTTCTTGGTTTTTCTCGTTTTCTTTGATGATTTTCAACAAGTTGGTTTTATCTACTTCTTTAGTTGGTACTTTTACCAATTGCTTCACTGCCGAGCGTAGCTCTGCTTCTGCTTGGTCTACTTCTGCTTGTGTTGCTGTTGCTTGATCTGCTACAGTTTGTGCTTGTTTCAATGCTTCGCTGTAGACTTTCCAGCTGCTTGCGGTGTAGTCTTTTTCTTGGTGTTCTTTTTGTTCCTGAATTAATTTTTCTAACGCTTCTTTCGTTACTTCAGGAGTTGTTTTAACTGTGATTGAACGCGAGCTGCCATTTAACCCCGCACTATTTAAAGTGATAATATTTTGGTCAACAGAAATTTCTGGATCCGCTGCTACTACTTCAAGAATGCCCTTATCAAATTCAATAGAAACGGATGCATTATTTTGTAAAGGATTCGCAAGAGTCAAGCGATAAACACCGTTATCAATTTTTTCTGAAATAACCGACATTGGATCATACGCATACAGTCCTGCAATTTCTTGGTCATTATTCCATGCATTCATCATGATATAATTACCTGCTTCAATGGCTTGTAAGTTTGCTGTATTTTCTAGAACAGTATAGCCTTTGTTTTTAGAAAGAGCTGCGATTTCTTCATTCGTTTTCCCAACCACTGTTAAATATTCGTAAGTACCATTTTCAACAGTCTTGCCATAATTTTTACTAATTTTAGCAAATGTATTTGTATAGGTTTTATCATTAACAAAGTATTCGTTAATATCTCCGTAGCGACCAGAGCGTTCTTCTATTTGAACATCAAGCGTATTCATTGAATTAGGAAAAACATAGCCAATGTTATTCAATGGATCCGCTGCGCTTAAACTAATCCAAGAATTATCTTTGTCTGAACCTTGGTTAAGCTTCACTTCCTGTGGATGAATCATCCGATTATCGAGGATTGTTTCAATCGAAGCATCTGTCGTACCAGTAATGCCACTTCCCAAATTAATGATTTGACCATCTAATAAGAACCAAGATTTTTTAGCAACTAAGTTCATTCCTTCATTACTTTTATCTAAAAACATTCCTATAGAGGCAACCCGTCCATTATTGGAGCCACCTACCCATGACTGGGGACTGCGTTTCCCTGTATAAGCACCATTTGCCAATTCTCTTGTGTCAACTGTCGTTCCTGGTAATCGATATGGATCGATCGTTGCCCAGTATCCTTCATCAAACTGAGCAAAGTCTTGATTATATAAATAAAGCATGCCGTCCGCTGTATGCCAGCCTTTTTTATTTTCCGTATTCCCAAATTCATAGTTTCCGACACGTTGTGAATACATACTAATACCCACCGCATATTCGTTATTTTTCTGTAGGACTCGATCCATCGAACCATATACATTTAAAGATTGCATTGGTGTCGCTTGGGCAGGTGACGCACTATTCACCACATTTTTCAAGTCAATTAACGCTTCAAAATCTCTTGGTTTTTTAAAGAAATGATAGTATGACCCACTTTGTTGAAGCCACGTTTGGATAGATGTATAAATGTCATTTCTTAAATTTTCTGGTGCAAATTTTGCAATTAAGGTTAAATTAGCTATTGTTTCTTTACCCGATTCAAACTCTGTAGTAAAAGGATTCGTTTCTGGCGCTCTGGAAATACTTCTACCAGAAACCATCGATGGCATTTTTCCATTTACCATCAATTGTAAGTAACCTTTATCAACAACATTAAATAAATTACTAATATTAGGGTCATTCATCTCCCAATCGGAACCTTGTAAAATAGTCTGAATTCGTCCAAACCCTTTTAGCAACTCATTCCCGTAACTGCCGTTGTACGGAAAATAACCATGTTGAATCAAGGAACCATCAGGATATAAGCCATCACCAGAGGAAACACTTTTTAAAACGGACGGAACAGCTTCTTGTACTTGTACTAGGCGTTGATTATCTTCTAATAAAAGTCCAGTACCTAAAACGGTGATTGAAATATCTGTTAAGTTAGCCCCTGTTGCACGATAAATTGGCCATTGTATGTTTGGATCTTTTGCATACAGCATCAGCGGAGCAGTAAATTTATTTAATTTTTCTGCATCTGTATTCAATAGGTCATCATGTAATAAAATCAATGTATCTGTTAGCGGCTGCGCGGAACCAATTTGCCAATCCCACCAGTTACCTGTGTAATACGTTCCATTGTATTTTTTTGTATCAATCATAAATTCAATGCCTTTAACAATCGCATCATAAACTTCCGGTTTTTCAAAAAGCTCACTTGATGGTTCATAGTAGCCTAACGCTAATTTTTTAATATTGGTAAATTGAGTCGTGTAATCAGCAGACACTGTATCCGATGGTTTTCGTTCCCACAGATACCCACGATCTGCTGCTTGATTAAGCGTTTTCCATAATGCTAAACTCTCCGTAGCAATCTGGGCACGATACTGTTGCACATCTGCATCGTTATCATACTGCGTTGTACCTAATAATCGCATTTTCCATTTTGCTCGCATTTCCGCATATTGTTTATTTTCTGCTACAACAGTCACAGGAATTGTATCACTAATTTCTGTTCCTTTAATTTTGACTGTTACCTTCGCTTCACCACTCTTAACTGCTGTTAAATTACCCGTTTGATCAACCGTCACAATGGTAGGATCACTACTCGACCACTCAATCTGATCCTCTGTGATGTCTACTCCAGCTGGTGACACTTCAAAGGCTAGCTGTTGCTTTCTTTTTTCACTAATAGTCAGGTTCTCTGTTAAAAGTTTAATCGCTTCTGGCAGTCGTTTTTTTTCATATGCTTCAAACGAAATAATACTTGAACTGTAAAATTGCTTATTTGTGTGTTGCCACATTTTCATCTGCTGATATTTTACAAAACGTGCTTGGACATTATTGCCATCAATATATTTTTTGGTAGGTTGGCCACCTTGCCCATTCTCTTCTTTAAAGATAGATTGATAGCTTTCACCATCTGTTGAAACTAAGATTTCATACACAGGACTTTCTGCATGCAACTGTAAAACGAGTTCGCCAATGTTTTTTACTTCACCCAAATCAACAATTAACCATTGTTCATCTTGCTTATCAGCGGACCAGCGTGTTGTTTCATCGCCATCGACAGCTTTTTCGCCAACAAATTGAGGGTATTTCCAATTCTCTCCAATTTTTCCTCCTTCTACACCAGAATATGTCACTTCTTTTTGTAAAAATAAATCAGTTATTTCTTCTGCAGAGGCACTCATCGCAGTTAGCGAGAAGCCTGTAAGCATGAAAGCAACAACGACTATTATTTTTTTAATCATATTTTTCCCCATATCTTTCTATTTTTAAGCAACCAATCCGACTTTTCCAAACACTTTTTTCTGATAATTTAATCAACTTCCTCCTCTACTAAGTATTCTATATAAAAATTAGGCATGAAAAGACAACCTAAAGTAATTACTTCAGACAGACTTTTCATGCCTAGTTTTCCCTAGTCACATGAAATATTATACATGTTTACGCTTTCACTTTAAGGTAATTTTTGGTTACTGTCAATAGCGTTTTCTTCATTAAAGAGCTTATTCAACTTTTCACGTTAAAAATATTGATTTTTATGATAATCCCTTAATTTTTTCTCATTTTAAAATAATAATTATGGGTGCTGAACCTATTTCTGAGGCACAACAATCGGACAATTTTAAAAAAAACGAGAGGAATGACCATTGTTTTTTGCCATTCCTCTCATTTTTATTTATTGTTTGAACGGTAACGTTTCTCTCAATCCAGTTTGATTGAATTTTTTTATTTTCTATCAGACAAACAGACTAAAGATATTTTACTTCATATATTTTTCAAGCAATGACTTGATTCATAGAACTTACTGAGCAGCCAGTCTACTTCCTATTTATGATACGGTTCCCCTTTCATAATCCGAAAACCGCGATAAATTTGTTCCACTAATACCAAACGCATTAACTGATGTGGATAAGTTAAGCGGCCAAAAGAAATTTGTTGGTTACTTCGCTGAAGGACTGAATCACTGAGACCTAAGGAGCCACCAATGACAAAGGTTAGATTACTTTTGCCACTAATCCCTAATTGTTCAATTTCTTTTGAAAATTCTTCACTAGATAATTGTTTGCCATTAATGGCTAAAACAAAGACGTATTCGTTGTCATTAATTTTCCCCAAAATACGTTGGCCTTCTTTTTCTTTGACTTGAAGCATTTCAGCGCCACTGAGTTTTTCTGGGGCTTTTTCATCTGGTACTTCAATGATTTCCATCTTGGCATAGCTATTTAAACGTTTCAGATATTCATTAATGCCTTGAATCAGGTATTTTTCTTTCAATTTTCCGACTGTTACTAGTTTAATTTTCACCTATTCCACTACTTTCTCGTTTTCTCTTCTTTCTTATTTTAGCACGAAGTTTGGCTACTTTCCACAACGTTTCCACATACTTATACACATATACACAGAGTTATCCACAGAACAAACTAAAAAATTACTTTATTTAACAGCTTTTTCAATACAAACACATATTCGCCACTGATTTGTCCACATTATCCACATTCTGTGGATAACTTTTCTAAAAACTGTACACAGAGTTATTCCCGATTTGTTCACATTTTTCTGTGTATAACTTTTTCATTCGTATTTTTTCTGTAATTTTTCCCTAAGTTGTTCATAAAAAATTCAAAGCTATTCGATAGACTAAAGGAGTAGGAAACAGATATACTTAATATAGAAAATTCAGATGCACTTATTGGGAGGTTATTTTATGCAACGAAAAGATGTTACACCTAATTCAGATAAAAAAAGTTTATTGCAAAAATTTGGGATTGGTTTAGCTGGCGGCTTACTTGGTGGCGCCCTTATTCTAGGAGGCGCTTATTCTGGGATTATTCCCACACCCAACGGCGGAAATAATGCAGCGACGACGACGTCCACTAATCACGGCGACACAAAAGTCAGCAATGTGAGTTACAATGTTTCTAGCGATGTCACAAAAGCCGTGAAAAAAGTTCAAAATTCTGTGGTTTCTGTCATTAATATGCAAAGTGCTAGCAACAATTCTTCGGCAGATGATCCTTTTGGGGGATTGTTCGGTGGGAATGAAGGTACTCAAGACTCTTCCGGCAACAATGGTAACGATTTAGAAGCAGCCAGTGAAGGTAGTGGGGTTATTTATAAGAAAGATGGTAAAACGGCTTATGTCGTGACAAATAACCACGTCGTAGATAAAGCACAAGGATTGGAAGTTGTTTTATCTGATGGTACCAAAGTGAAAGGCGAATTAGTCGGAACCGATGCTTACACGGATTTAGCCGTGATTAAAATTTCTTCCGACAAAGTTGATCAAGTCGCTGAGTTTGGGAATTCTAGTAAAATCACAGTCGGTGAGCCTGCTATTGCAATTGGTTCCCCGCTAGGCTCTGATTATGCTAACTCTGTCACACAAGGAATCATCTCTTCTGTGAATAGAAATATTACCAATAAAAACGAATCCGGTGAAACCATCAATATTAATGCCATTCAAACCGATGCTGCCATCAATCCAGGAAACTCCGGTGGTCCACTAATCAATATTGAAGGGCAAGTCATTGGCATTAACTCAGTAAAAATTGTGCAATCAACTAGTCAAGTGAGCGTTGAAGGGATGGGCTTTGCCATTCCAAGTAATGACGTAGTCAACATTATCAACCAATTAGAAAAAGATGGTAAAGTGACGCGGCCAGCTCTAGGGATTACGATGTCTGATTTAACAGGTATCTCTTCACAACAACAAGAACAAATTTTAAAAATTCCAGCTTCTGTAAAAACTGGCGTAGTGGTTCGTGGTGTTGAAGCAGCGACCCCTGCTGAAAAGGCTGGATTGGAAAAATACGATGTTATCACGAAAGTTGACGGCCAAGACGTAAGCTCTACTACAGATTTACAAAGCGCGCTTTACAAGAAAAAAGTTGGCGACAAAATGGAAGTGACTTATTATCGTGGTTCTAAAGAAATGAAAGCAACCATCGATTTAACCATTGATAAATCAGCTTTAACACAACAAAATAATCGCAGCAATCAATAAAAGAAAGAAACGACCTGTTGTCTGAACAACAGGTCGTTTCTTTCTTTTATTCTCCTACCGCAAATGCAGAACCAACTTCTGCATCAAAAGGCAATTCTAAGATTCCTTTTTTAGCAGGTGCATTTGGTAAACGTAATTCTTTTGCTGAACAAATCATTCCAAAACTTTCTTCCCCACGTAAAACCCCTGGCCAAATCATTAAACCATCAGGCATCATTGCGCCTGGTTTGGCCACAACTACTTTTTGTCCTGCTTTGATATTCGGTGCGCCACAAACAATTTGTAAGATTTCGCCGTTGTCTACTTCTGTTTGTGTGATAGATAAATGATCTGAATCTGGGTGTTTTTTACATGATTTGACAAAGCCGACCACAATTTTAGGGGTGTCGTCTTTTTCAAGGGTTTCTGAAAATCCCGCATCTTTAATCGCTGTATTGACTTTTTCGATTTGCTCGTCTGTTAAAGTTACTTGGCCGGTGCCATTAATGTCGCCTAGAAGCGCTGAAGCATTGAAAATATTCCAAGCTACCACTGTTTCTGGCGCCTCAACTAAACTTACACGTGCCACATCGCCGACACGTTTCACTTGGTTTTCCGCCCCTTGATCGTCCGCAACGATGACAAGTAAGACATCGCCAACGTGTTCTTTGTTATATGCAAAAATCATTTTTGTTCCTCCTCTGTCGTTTTCCTGTCTTATCTTATCAAAAATTGACCCATTGTGCATACTTTTTTGTCGAAAAACTAAAAGACTTGGAAAATATGTCGCTACGACTTATTCTCCAAGTCCTCAATTTTGAGTGACAAGCCGCTGATCCTTTGAAAAAACAAAAGAAACGTAGGGTCAACTCTCTATTCAATCAATAACTTTTTTTACTTATTTTTCTTCAGAGTGAACAATTAAGACATCGCAAGGTGCTTGACGAATAATGTAGCTACTGACGCTTCCCATGACCACACGTTCGACTGCGTTTAATCCTGATTGTCCCACCATAATTAAATCAACATTGTATTTTTCAGGTAATTCATGACTCATGACTTCTTTGGGTGAACCAAACATGGTAACTGTTTCAACATTATGAAAATCAACGCTTTCAGCATACTTTTTACAATCGGCCATTAATTCTTCCGCAGCGGCTGTTTCTTGATCAATTAATTGATCATTTAACGTCGAATACCCCATCATTGTATACACTTGATTTTCTAAAATATTTGCAACAATGACTCGGCTTCCGTTTCGACGAGCAACCTCAATTGCACGTTCATAAGCTAAATTGGCTTGATCACTACCGTCTACGCCGACAAGAATATTTTTATACATTTGTTCTTCCATTTTCGTCACCTTCCCGATGGAGGCTGATCTAAAAGGCTTCTTTGACTAAGAAACTAGAGTCAAAAATGAATTTAGGACCCTTGCGCAGAACGCCCTTTTGTCCAGCTGATTCTCTCTTAATTTAATGGTTCCTCTGGTTCATGAAAATTAGCCTAAGCTAGTTAAAAATGCACTGATTTCTTCTTTTGTTTTTCGATCTTTATTTACTAAGCGTCCTAACTCTTGACCGTTTTCAATTACGACAAAACTCGGAATACCAAAAATATTCCACTCGGCAGCCACGTCAATAAACTGATCACGGTCGACTTCGATGAATTGAAACGCTGGAAATGCTTCTTCAATTTCAGGCATGACTGGTTTAATGAAACGACAGTCTCCGCACCAATCAGCAGTAAAGAAGAAAACATTTTTACCTTTTTCAACATAAGTTGCTAGTTCTTCTAATGAATTGGGATAAATCATTTAAACATCCTCTACTTTCCGTAAACAATTGTATTAACTGTTGATTTATCCAAGCCACGTAATGCTTGTAACAACATTTCCCGCGCTGCTTCATAATCCGCAATACTAAACATTGTTTGATGCGTATGGATGTAACGACCACAAACGCCGATGACTGTACTTGGTACACCGTTATTAGTTGTGTGCGCTGCCCCAGCATCCGTTCCGCCTTTAGAAACAAAATATTGATACGGAATATTGTGTGTCGCAGCTGTATCTAATAAATATTCACGTAAGCGAGGCAATGTGATCAAACCTGGGTCGAAAATCCGTAATAACGTTCCTTCACCTAAATGACCATATGTCCCTTTTTTCGTGTGAATATCATCTGCCGCTGAACAATCCACCGCAAAGAAGATATCTGGATTAAATTTATGAACAGATGGTTTAGAACCACGTAAACCAACTTCTTCTTGTACGTTTGCTCCAGCAATTAATGTGTGGCCTAATTCTTCATTTTGTAACGTTTCCAATGCATCTAATACCAACGTACAACCATAGCGGTTATCCCATGATTTACTGATAATATTTTTGCCATTGGCTGTTTTAATCGTTTCTGTTTGTGGAACAATGGAATCCCCTGGACGAACACCAAAGCTTTCAGCTTCTTCTTTTGAAGAGAATCCTGCATCAAATAACACATCAGAGACTTCTAATTGTTTTTGACCACTCGTACCACGCAACAAGTGTGGCGGAATAGATGAAGAAATACATGGATAGTTCCCTTTACTTGTTTTTAACGTAAAACGTTGTGCTGAAACAACATAGGGATTCCAGCCACCTAAAGGAACTACTTGGAATAAACCATTATCGTTAATTTGAGTTAACATGAAGCCAACTTCGTCCATGTGGGCTGCTACCATTACGCGTGGCGCTGCTTCCACTTTTGAACGTTTAATCCCAAAAATACCACCTAAACCATCATATTGGACATCGTCCACTAATGGGGCGATATGTTCTTTCATGTACGCGCGAATGTCGTCTTCAAATCCGCTGGTTCCTTGTAATTCAGTTAATTCCTTGATTCGTTGAAATGTTTTTTCTTCCATAGATGTATGTCCTATTGCTTTTGATTTGTTGGAAATTACGCCAACCAAGCGTCACTTTTTCTCTAAAAAGTCACTTTATCCTGTCGATAAAAATAGGTACTCCTTTCATATGATTTCACTCTTATTATAACGCAAATACTAGAAAATGCACATCGCTTTCTCTTTTTAAACGTGACAATGAGAATGCCCTAAAAGAATGATTGAAAAACTTTTTTTATTTCTCAGCGGCCCCTTCTCTATGGTAAAATAAGAGTGATACTGACAAAAGTAATAGTAAGCAGAAACCGACCAAGGGAGGTCATACAAATGAACGAAGAAAATGAGTTGACATACTTTAAAGGCGGCTTAGCGCTAGGCGTTGGTCTTGGTTTAGTAGGCGGCATTGCCTCAACCTTGTTCTACCATAAGAAAAAAACAATCTCCGCTGATCTCGTCTTAGAAAATGTAAAAGCTGCTTTTTTAAAAGAAGGACCGATTGAAGGTTCGTGGATTGAGTTTGAGAAAAAGCCCTTGCGGAAATTCGCCATCCACTCCAAAACGTATACTGGAGGAATTTGCCGCATTGAAGACGACGGCATTGTTCAATACGAATTTACTGCAGATGCCTACACAGGAACTGTCATTGACATCCAACGATTAAAAGATTAAAAAGATTGTTACAAAAGCACTTATTTGCTTTTGTAACAATCTTTTTTTCTTCTCATTTGTTTTTTGTAAAAGGGATGTTTATTTTATGTCAAAAAAATCAAATCAATGATGAATAAATACTCAAAAATCGAATGTTTTCTGCATGGAAATCAGCTTAAATCTTTACTTATCAACGTTTGTCCACTTTTTTCATAAAAAAGATTAGACATTTTTTAAAAATTGATAAAAGAATAATCATTTCTAACGATTTTTTAATTTCTCCTTTTCATTTTTACATTATACTGAGAGTATTGCTAAAAATGAAAAGGAGCGTGTCAAATGAAGAAATCTGTTTTATTTACTTCATTACTTGTATTATCAAGCTTAGCTTTAGCGGCCTGCGGCGGTGGCAGTGACGATAAAGGAGCAAGCAACGGCGGCAGCGACAACCAAGTATACACAATGGTTGAATCCCAAGAAATGCCTAGTGCCGATCCGTCCCTTGCGACAGATGAAGTGAGTTTTACCACTTTAAATAATGTCTACGAAGGAATCTATCGTTTAGATAAAGACAACAAACCCGCGCCTGCTGGTGCAGCCGAAAAAGCGACTGTTTCAGAAGACGGTTTAGTTTACAAAGTTAAATTACGTGAAGAATCAAAATGGTCTGATGGCAAACCAGTTACTGCTGCAGATTACGTTTATGGTTGGCAACGAACAGTGGATCCTGCCACTGCTTCAGAATATGCCTACATGTTTGAACCAGTAAAAAATGCTGAAAAAATTTCTAAAGGGGAACTACCTAAAGAAGAATTGGGCATTAAAGCAATCAATGATCATGAATTAGAAATCACTCTAGAAACAGCAACACCATATTTTGACGATTTATTGGCTTTCCCTTCTTTCTTGCCGCAACGTCAAGATATCGTTGAACGTTTTGGTAAAGATTATACAAAGAGTAGCGATAAAGCAGTCTACAATGGTCCGTTTACGCTAACTGAGTTTGATGGTCCCGGAACAGATACTAAATGGTCTCTAACTAAAAATGAAGAATATTGGGACAAAGAGACTGTCAAGTTAGATAAAGTCGCTATCAACGTGGTGAAAGAAGCCCCAACTGCCTTAAATCTTTATGAAACTGGTGAAGTGGATGATACGTATTTATCTGGCGAACTGGCCCAACAAATGCAAAACTCGCCTGACTTGGTCCAATTAAAAGCCGCTTCTTCTTTCTATTTAGAAATGAATCAAGCAGATGAAAAATCACCATTGACCAACGCAAACTTACGTCGTGCTATGTCTTATGCCATCGATCGCGATTCATTAGCTAAAAACATTTTAGCCAATGGCTCTCTTCCTTCACAAGGCTTCGTCCCTGTGGATGTCGCGAAATCACCAAAAACGGGTGAAGACTTTGTTAAAGAAGCTGGTAGCGACAAATTAGTCAAATACGACAAGAAAAAAGCTGTGGAATACTGGAACAAAGCGAAACAAGAACTTGGTGTTTCCAACTTAACGGTTGATTTAATGGTAGACGACTCTGAAGGCGCTAAAAAAATGGGCGAATATCTTCAAGGATCACTGTCTGATACTTTGGAAGGCTTAAAAGTAACTGTGACACCTGTCCCTATGGCTGTTCGCTTAGATCGTACCTTAAAAGGGGATTTCCAAATCG
This sequence comes from Enterococcus sp. AZ050, assembly GCF_051715085.1. Taxonomy (NCBI): domain Bacteria; kingdom Bacillati; phylum Bacillota; class Bacilli; order Lactobacillales; family Enterococcaceae; genus Enterococcus; species Enterococcus sp. AZ050. The sequence continues at coordinate 1,521,334 of NZ_JBIOTC010000001.1, forward strand.
CTGTTCGTGGTTGGAGTGCCGACTATTCAGACCCAATTAACTTCTTAGATTTATTAGAAAGCTCAACTTCTAATAACCGTGGACGTTACAGCAATCCTGAATACGATAAATTCATTGCTGCGTCCAAAACCACAGATGTTAACGATCCTGAAAAACGCTGGGAAGATCTAATCAACGCTGAAAAAACAGTAATTGCTGATATGGGTGTTGTGCCAATTTACCAAAAAGCAGAATCACACTTACGTGCACCAAACGTGAAAGAAATTATTTATCATCCAACAGGTGCTAAATACGACTTCAAGTGGGCGTATAAAGAATAATCACTCGATTAAATTCAGAAAAAGATTTGGAACAATAGCCAAAATCGCTATTGTTCCAAATCTTTTTTATATAATCCCGATTAAAGAACCTAACAACCCAAAAATCACAGTAAAAATAATTAAAGCAATCGGCGTGCGTCCTTTTTTCAACATAATAAAACAAAACAGCGTAAACACTAACGGTAATAAATTGGGCATGATTGTATCAAACAATTGTGTTTGAAGGTCTAACTTAGTATCTTTCAAGCGAAAAACAAAAGTTGTCGTTAATTGTACACTCTTCGGAATCAACGCGCCCACCACGGAAATTCCTACAATTGTTGCTGAACGAGATAATTTTTTGGTACTTTCGCTTAAGACCGAAATTGCTTTGACGCCCATTTTATAACCTAGATTAATTAACCCAATTTTGGCAGCCATATACGGAATATTAAATAACAACAAGAAAACAATTGGTCCTAAGATATTGCCTTCTAATGATAGTTGTGAACCAATCGCTGCTGCAATCGGCAAAACGGTTAAATAAAATAGCGCATCCCCAATTCCGCCTAACGGGCCCATCAACGCTGTTTTAATCGCTTGAATGGATTTTGGTGATTCTTTTGACTCTTCCATTGCAATAATCACACCATGCATGAACGTCACCAATTGTGGATTCGTGTTCATAAATTGTAAATGATTTTCCAAAGAAAGAGCTAAGTCTTCTTTATCACGATGAATCTTTTTCAATCCTGGAATTAATGAGTAGGTCCAGCCGCCTGCTTGCATTCTTTCATAATTAAATGAAGATTGTAGCAGATACGAACGGAACATTATTTTTTTTAACTCTTTTTTTGTTATTACTTTTTCGGATATCGTATCATTATATGTTTCTTCAGATGCCATCTTCTTCAAACCCTCCATTATTATTTGATGCAGTAACTGTATTATTTCTTTGTGCGTAAAATTCATATAAAGCAATTGCGACAGCTAAACCTGCAACCGCTAATGTATCTAACCCTAAATAGGCAGCCATAACAAAACCAAAAATAAAGAACGGCACGTAGGATGTTTCCCACATCGTTTTTAATAACATGGCAAAACCTACTGCTGGCATCATACCACCTGCAACGCTCAAGCCATGAATACTCCATTCGGGTAGAATAGAAATGAAACTAGATGCTTTATCAGCACCAAAGAAAATACATAAAAACACTACAAAAAAATAACAAATGAATAAAACGATTGGGACAAAACTAGACAATCTTTCGATCCCTCTTGTATCTGCTTTTTTTGCATAAGCATCAAATTTATGCATAATTGGTGACATCGCTGTATATAACAAGGTAATTAACGCTTGCGCTGCAACTGCGAAAGGAACAGCCAACCCTACGGTTACTTGCGGGTCAGATTTTGTGATAATTGCTAACGCTGTTCCAATAACTCCCCCAATTACTACGTTGGGTGGTTGCGCACCGCCGATTGCTACTGCACCAATCCAAACTAACTCTAGCGTTGCTCCAGTGATTAACCCTGTGTTGACATCTCCCAATATTAAACCAACAATCAGCCCTGTAACAATCGGACGATGAATATGTGTCTGTAAGACAAGCTTATCAACCCCTGCTATCCCAGCCCAAATTCCTACCAAAATTGCCTGTACTAACATTTTTTCCCTCCTATTAGACTTCGTCTACTTTTTATAAACTGTTTCACCATTTACTAAGGTTTCTAGCACTTCGTATTTCTCATCAATAATTGTAAAATTACCTAAAATCCCTAGTTTGATTTCTCCCATAGATTCGTTCACATTCAACAAACGAGCTGGATTTTTCGTGACTGAATTAATTGCAATCACTTCTGGAAGTAATGCTTTTTCAACAAGGTTGCGAACCATATTATTTAAATGGTTCGTACTTCCAGCTAACTTGCCATTGGCTAAACGAACCACATTTTGTTCATCAATAACCATTTCGATCCCTTTTTCTGGTTTTGGATAAACGCCTGGTTGACATCCTTTGGCCCAGATAGAATCTGTCACAGCAATTAAATAGTCCTTGCCTTTTAGTTTGGCTAACACACGTACTAATGAATAATCAACATGTACCCCATCAGCAATAATTTCAGCAAACGTTTCTTCACTATCCAAAGCAGCAACTACTGCGGTTGGTTTCCGGTGACTGATATCTTCCATTCCATTAAACGTATGGGTAAAACTTTTTGCACCTGCTTCGACAGCTGCCATTGCTTGTTCATAGGTTGCAGCCGTATGGCCAATTGAAATGACTACATCATGTTCATGACAATATGTAGTCAAGGCATTCTCTACATCATTTTCTGGTGCCAACGTCATTAATTTTATGTGCCCTTTTGCTAACTCTTGCCATTTTTTAAATGTCTCAACGGATGGTTTTACTAATAACTCTGGATTATGAGAGCCACGAAATTCTTCAGAAATCATTGGGCCTTCCGCATGAATCCCTAAGATTTGTGCCCCGTTGGTTCCTTGGTCTTCCTCAATAAATGAACCAATCACTTCAAATGAATGTTCCAAGTCTTTTGGAAATGTGGTTGACGTTGTTGGTAAAAAAGCTGTAATCCCTTCTTCTGGAAGGTAAGCTTGCCACTCTTTGATAAATTCATGATTGGCATGATTGGCATCCCCACCATGCCAACCATGATCATGAATATCAATAAATCCTGGAAGAATGCGCTTTTCTCCATATTCTTTGTCGACAGCTTTTTCATTGTACGGTAGAATTGCAACAATTCGTTGTTCTGACACTTCCACTTGAGCTGGTTGAAATTGTTCGTTAATCCATACGTTTTTACTTTGAATAATCATTCTTCCCACTTCTTCTCTTCAAAATTATTGTCCAACATTACTTTTTTATGAAAATAATGCATCTAAACTTTCTTCTGGCGTTGACGGTACACGTTGAATCGAAAGTTTAACACCTAATTCTTGTAGCTTTTTAAAGGCGTCTACATCTGTTTTATTAACCGCAACAGCGGTAGCTACTTGTTTTTTGCCTTCTTCCATATGCATATTACCAATGTTTAATTTTTCGATTGGCACACCACCTTCTACCAAGCGCAATGCATCAACAGGATTATCAACTAACAGAAAAATCTTTTGTCTTTCTGAGGCTTTATGAATGACCTCAATCGTTTTCTTAATGGAGAAAAAACGGGTTTATACTTCTGCAGGGGCCGGTTTAACAATTGTTGGCGCATTGTATCCTCAGAAATTGCATCATTTGCGACTAAAATTAAGTTGGCGCCTAAAGAACCGTTCCATTGTGTTGCGACTTGACCATGAATCAAGCGATTATCAATTCTTGTTAATAAAATATTCGGCATAGTGCTTCCTCCTCTTTTCTAATTGGTTAGATTCCGTCTGCTTCTTCTTGAGTAGTTGCTTGTGGTTGTTCTAGTTTTTTATGAACAATCCCGTCTCTTGCTGAATCTGTGACCATTGAAACAAAATCTTCTACGTTCGTGCTGATTGTGCGTAATGCAAGCCCTTCAAGAACCATCGGTAAATTTGTTCCTGCTAACACTTCAACATTTTGATAATTACTTGCGACAGTCATTGAAATTCTAAACGGTGTACCCCCTAAAAGATCAGTTAAAATGACCACTGCTGGACACGTCTCCAGCATAGAGTCAACGGCTTTACGAATGTTTGACTCTAATACATCAAGCCCTGTATCATTGAAAAAAGGGACCGCCTGAACATTTGCTTGCTCTCCTGCAATCATACTAACTGATTGATGCATTCCAGTTGAAAATACCCCATGTCCCGTTAAAATAAGACCTATCATTTATTCTTTCTCCCCTAACTATTTACTGAGCTTACTATTTAATTGGATAAGCAGAACTTATTCCTCAAAGAGTGTAACAATTCTTGTAACAATTGAGTATGCTTTCCCATGATTTTGGACGATGATTTCTATTTAAGAACATGTCCCTATACAGATACAAGGCGTCCCAACTTAAATATGCTTTTGAAAAAATGCTCGATTACAACCGTTAACCCAAATGAGCCAACAAATGTACCCATATACAACACAAGAATAACCAAGCTGACTGGTTGATTGGTTAAAAACGGATGGACCAGTTTCAAGACCACTTGAAAAACAAAAACATTCGCTAAATAACTGCGATACGCATAAGTGGCTATCCATTTAACCATTGGTAAAAGACGAATCTTTTTGGCTATTCCTTGTGTTCCCAAATAAAAAACCAACCCGATAATCAGTAAACTATAGGCACTTTGAAGAAGATCCAAATAAGGTAGATCGTTCGGTGTCATCTGTGTTCCATCAAATAAATTCCCTTGGACTGCCTGCCAAAAAATAAAAAGAAATAACAAAAATAGCGCCACCCTCGTCTTTTTTAAGAAAGTAAAAATTGCCCCTTGATACTTCGCTGCGATGACCCCGAAAATACCATAAATGAGATAACTAAGCCCTGAACGATCTATTAAGTACCAAAGAGAAGTTTCTGCATATGGAAAAATCATTTTCTGGTACCAGAAGCACCAAAGGATATGCGCACCGATTGTAAAAAAGACAATTGGTAAAATCACTTTTTTGTAATTCTTGTTGCCAACCAAATAAAATACGGCATAAATAATTGGAATTGCAACATCATTACGGCATACCATAGATGTGCCGCGCCATCACCACTGAGAACTTTTCCTAGAAATCCTAGGGACGTTTCATAGGGCATTCGTTGTTGTAAACTAGGAAAAGCATATAGATAGAGACTGGACCAGACCACATAAGGAAGCACCAATTCATAAAATTTTTCCTTTAAAAATTCAAGATACGATTCAGCTTGACTCTTTAACACCATGTTGTAAATAATTGCAAAAATAAACATGGGTGCCGAATATTTAGACATTCGGTAAAAACTACCGATTGAATTCATTGCTTCCGTTTGCGGAGAATGTATCAACACGTATGATAAAACCGTTTGTAAAATAACTGATGCTACAGCGAAAACTTTAAAAAAATCGCTGATATTCAGATTTATTGGTTGTTCTTTACTCATGTACGTCCTCTTTCTTTCAATAATTTAGCGTGTAAGTAAGCGCTCAGATTAAGAACTTACTCACACGCTATTCACGCTTCTTTGATTTACATTGCTAGCGATTCATAATTGGCTAACAAGATGCCGCGTTCTTCAATCGCTTCTTTGACTTCTTGAGACGTTAATATTTCCACTTCACGAATTCGAGGCATACAATACCCTGATTGCTTTTGTAAAATAGTATCGATAAACGCAGGATAACAATTGATTTCAAAGACCTCTCCTTCACTACAAACAACCATATCAAGCAATTGCAAGATGGTTTCAGTTGAAATCGCCTTGTCATAAAATTGGTACAACATTTCATCTGGCGTGCGAACATCCTGATATAACTCTAAATAGTCTTTTGTTTCAATACTTCTTGAAGCGTTACGTAAAGGTAATTGATATTTGCGAGCAAGTGCCAAAGCTACGCCTAATAACTTTTTATTTTTTCCGTGAACGTTATGATGAGAATCAATATGATCAGGGCGTCTGCCACTTTTCATAAATGAAATAATTTGAGCATCCCATTCGTTATAAACCTCTTCTAAATTGACTTTTTCTTCAAAAATCGATTGATGCCAAAAATAACCAGCTTCATCTACTAAGGAAGGAACCATTTCTCGAGGTAAAATAGGTTTTGCTTGGTTCAATGTCAATGTTAAATGGACACCAATAGCTAAAGTCGGTGCACTGATTCGAGCACTCTCCATGGCCTCTAAAAAATAAGGAGAAGTTGGTAATGCGGTTGTTGAAGTAACCACGCCACGTTTGTGTGCTTCAATGATTCCTTGCGTTACCGCTGGCGTGTAACCAAAATCATCAGCGTTGATAATTAATTTTTTATTGCTCATTTTTCCCCACTCTCTCTTCTGTTTCATGAATTTTTAGTTGTTTCTCTATTGATTGTAGCTAAGTGACGCCTTTTTTTATAGCTAGTTTTCTGATTGAGTGCTATAATCTACAAATAAGACCATGTCCCTAAAAAAGGACATTACGTTCACAAATGACAGGAGGGATCAGCATGCTGTTTTTAACCTATGATCCACAATTAAATCCAACAGAATTAGAGATTTACAAGTATATTAGCCACAATATTGAAAAAGTTCCTTATATGACAATTCGAGAATTAGCAGATGAAATTCATTTCAGTAAAACGGCAATCTGGCGTTTTTGTCAAAAATTCGAGTGTGAAGGCTATACAGATTTTAAATTTAAATTGAAGAATTATCTAAGCGAACGAAAAAAAACAGCCCAACCAAAATCTTTAGATGAAACAATGCTGATTCATTTTTTGCAACGCTCATCAGAAGAATTATTAGAAGGACGGATTGTTCAAGCTGCGGAATTGCTGGCAAAAAAAGAATTTGTTCTTTTTATCGGCGAAGGAACGTCCAAAGTCCTAGCTGAATTTGGTGAAATTTATTTTTCCAGTATCTACAATTTATCTGCTTCTGTATCCCACCTTTTTTCCCATCCCGTTAGCAAATTATCCGAAGAAACGGCTAAAAAAGTGGGTGTTATCGCCTTATCAGTTTCGGGTGAAACACAAAAAGTTCGGCAAAATATTGATTATTTTATCGAAATGGGGATTGATGTAATTGCTATTACAAATAGTGAAAAAAGCACGATTGCTCAACTTTCAACAGTCACGATCCCCTACTATATAACAACCGAGAAAAGTTCCATTGCAGACGTAACGTCCCAACTACCTGCACTATTCTTAATAGAAAAGTTGGCGAAAACTGTTTCAACGATGTTAAATGAGTGTCCATAATCACTGCAAAAAAAGGAAGGAACTAGCCATTCGTTTTGCTAGTTCCTTCCTTTTTAATTCTTCTATACTTATTTATACTGACACGTTTCTAAATGATCATTCACCAAACCCGCCGCCTGTAAAAAGGAATAGACTGTCGTGGCACCTAAAAATTTAAATCCTCGTTTTTTTAACGCTCGACTAATCTGTTGCGATAATTCCGTGGAGGCTGGAACCTCTTCTGGGTGCTGCCAGTGATTAACGATTGGTTGCTGATCGACAAAGTTCCAGAGGTAGCGATCAAAGGAGCCAAATTCTGCCTGAATTTCTTGAAAAACTTGCGCATTCGTAATGGTCGCTTGAATTTTTAAACGATGACGAATCACACCAGGATTTGCTAGTAAAGCTAAAATTTTTTCCTCATCATATCGCGCAATTTTCCGATAATCAAACGCATCATAAGCTGCTCTAAGCGTTTCTCGTTTATTCAAAATAATCGCCCAGCTTAAGCCCGCTTGCATACTTTCTAAGGTCAATAACTCAAATAACTGTTGCTCTTCATGAACTGGACGTCCCCATTCATCATCATGATAAGCTTGCATCTCTTCAGTTGTATCCGTTGCCCAAGTACATCGCTCCATTGTCCTACCTCCTTTTATTTGCTAAAAAAGATGCGAACAAAGGGTACTGCCTGTTGTTCCACACCTTTTCTTATTCCTAATAAAATGCCCAGAAGTTTAACGCTTCATTCATCACTTCTTCGGCTGTAAATGTCCGTTTTGAATGGCCCTTTTCTTCTGAATCGTTTGGATCATTAATCCAGAAATCGCCTTTTTCATCCACACCACTCATCACCATAATGTGACCAGTTGTAGTGAAATAGCCCGGTTTTACAGAAATAATGACTGGATGACCTTCCTTCAAGAAAGCTGCCACTGTTTCAATATCCCCAATTTCTTGACAGTTATAGCCTTTCATTTCAGCATATGCACTAAAAATAGACCACGCCGTCCCTTGTCCTTCCATAAAGAAGTCATTTTTTGCCCAAGCTAACACATCCAGAGGGGTAACTTCTTGGTGATCCATGTATGAACCAACCATTGCAAGCGACACAATCGCACAGCCATTAATTTCGATTGTATTCGGCTTATCTACATTGCCAAATCCGTACGCGGTGTCTTTCCATTTAGCATCTGTCTGCAATTCTAACGGCAAATCCAGATGTCCATCATATTGCTTCTTTTCAATTTCTTGATTGACCTGTTGTCCATAGCTTAAAGGTTTGACTTTTTTCTCAATTTTAACTGGTGCTGGTTCTTTTGTTTTACTTGATTCAGCACTAGCTTTAACATATGAATCATCAAACCAACTTGAAAACCCACCTGATTTCATCGGCGAAAACTGCGCTAACAACCCGCCAAAGCCAAACGATACCAACAACACCGTGAGAACTTTTTTTGGTAACCTGATGGTTTTTTTGACATACTATTCATCCTTTTCTATCTATTGACTACATCCGATAATCTTATGTATTTCTTATATGCTCACACATTATACTACTTTCTTTTTCGAAAAACAGAAACGTTGGTAAATTCTCATAATTATTGAAGGCGAACATATTTTCTTGAATTTTATCACAAAATTAGGTAAAATACAGGTAATTAGTCATTTGAGTTTTATTCTATTTTATTCGTAAAGGAGGCAGAAGAATGGATCAACATAAAGCTACCATCAAGAGCATTTCTAAACTGATTACGCTCTCTTCCCAACATTTCTTTTCGGCATTTTTAGAAGATTCTCAAGATCAAAAGAATAAAGAAAAGGAACGCAGTGCGCTTTTACAAGAGCTCCAAGTCGCTGCCGCCCAAAAATCCTTAGTGGTCTTACAATTGAAAGAAGTCCCTACAGCGCATAAATTCGAAACGGTGATCGGCTGGATTGTCTCAAAAAATATTTCGGACAATATCGTCGTTCGTTTACAAACGGATGAACAACAGTTGCGCATGATTCCTGTTGCTTCTGTCATGAAAGTCAGCACGTTAGCCAATCGTCACCAACGTCAAATTCACTAGAATATTGAAGTCTTTATAAAATAAATGGAAACCACCAACCCTGGCGATTGCAGGTTGGTGGTTTTTTTATTTATGACTTTAGTCAAAATCCCATGAAACTTCTGACTTAGGACTCAACTTATTTCTTAGGAACAAATAATTGCGGTGCTACTTTTGCCAATAAGCCTAGAACTAGACTTACATACAAACAATTGACGACGGTACTCGTACCGTTTAGTACAAAAGAATAGAGGTATGGGCTCATCCCTTCTGGTGCATACATGCCCCAAACCAATACGCCCGCCCAAAAATGCCAAAACCAACGGGCGAAGACTGCGACAACACTTCCTAAAATAATTGTACGAATGGCTGATTTTAAGCGATTCGCTTGAAAATACAGTTGAATTTTTCTAGCGAATACGCCACCCATTCCTCCAAACGCAAAAGCAAAGGGATATTCAAAAATAATCTGTGGAACGGACAAGAAATTTTTCATGGCTGTACCGAGAATAATATTTAACATGCCCCAAACAAAGCCTGCTGCAACTCCAGGAAGCAACCCACGACGAAACGAATAAAGAACTAATGGGACCATTCCCAACGATAGGTCCAAGCCACTATTGGCAAATTCAATCGGTAAAAAAGAGAGGGCCATTGCCATTGCTGCGACGACTGTTCCTTCTACCCAAATACGTAAATCCATTTTTCTAGCCAAACAAATTTCCTCCTATGTTCTGACGCTCTCAACCACTAATACATCGTTATTTTACCATAGAGACTTTAGAAAAACACGTTTGTCGAACAAGCAAAAAATAGCTGGACCAACGTTTAAGGGAATCAGCTCCTACTCAAACGCATGCCAGCTACTGTTTATCCATTAATCGTCCCGCTCAGTTGTCAAAATTTTACCAGAATGAGCATCGATTTTTACCTCTATTTTTTGTTGGCCCTCTTTCACTTTCACTTCCCAATAGGTGATTCCTAATTCTTTCTCTAACTTCCAATCTGTTGCCTGGCCGACTTTCGCTTCTTTTTCAGCCAAGGTTGTGGCTTGTTCTCTGGAAATGATATTTGTTAAATCAAGTGCCTCTTCTTGCATTTTAACGCCATTTTGTTCATCGGCATCCAAGGTTTCGACTTTTTCTTTTGTGAATTCGCCTGTCTCTGCGTTCACTTCAACTTGATATTCTTTTTGCTGATCCACGCCTTCTATTTCATAAAAATAACGTCCAAAATCTGTATCTAACTGCAGACTTGTTATTTTAGCTTCTGGATATTTTTTCTCAAATGCTGTCGTTACTTTTTCTAAAGAGACAGCTACCGCGCTTGTCTTCTCTGATGTCGTCGTTGCTTCTTGTTGTACGGATGAACTTGTTTCACTAGTTGATATTGCTGTTTCTTTTTGTTCATTTGTTGATGAAACAGCAGTAGGCGTTTTGGGTGTACAGCCAGCTACCAAAAAGAGTGCCAAGCCAGTCAGAGCGCCATAGAGTATTTTTTTCATTAAACAACCTTCTTTCCTTTTTATCATTTTATTATACTTGATTTCTCATTCAAATCATAGCTACAAAAAGAGCCCTACTTTAGTTGATAAAGTTAGAGCTCTCTCAGCCTTCATGGGCTAACATAAAAATTTCACCGAAATCATTCTCTTGTTCAATGTGCCAAATGCGTTTTTCACTATTATAGACAAGCGTTGCCAAAATTTCTTCTTTTTGGTATGACGTATTTTTCATCTTGCTAAGTGAATCTTCCACCAAGTAAATAGGAATCCGATATTCTTCTTTATCCACTTCTGTTTGTTGGAAGCAAAAAATAACACCTTCTTGCAAGATACCTTTCATATTTTTAAGTAATTCAGGACTTAATTTTTCGACAGGCGTATTTCGTTTAAAGAAGGCCTTTTTCTGATTCACTTTCTCTAAAACAACACGTGTAATTTTATCAGCAAAGATTCTATAAAATTCATCAATATAACGATAATAGACACGCGTCATCTGATCTGCAAATTCAAAAAAGACAAAATCATTTTGTAGCTTATAAAAGAAAGGCGAATGCAAACTATTCTTCATGTGTCCAAAATAAAGAAGTTCCGAAATTTCTAATGGCGTTAGCTCTTTTAGCATCGTCACATCGGAAAAGTCAATCCATTTAATCTCTTCAGTCATCCAACGACGTTGTAGCGATTGAAAATAGCGATTGACGCTTTCTTCTCCACGAATAATTTTCAAGCCTGAATGCATATCGTATTCGCCAGCTTCGGCAGAAGGATCTAATAATAGTAAGTTCTGTGGATGATGCACAATTGAACGAACAAAATCGGAATGGGTAATTCCTTTAGATAAAACCGCATTGCTGGTTACATCTATATGTACATAAATTAAATCAAGCAAATTCCCATCTCCCCTCTACTAGCCTCCTTACCATTTTACAATATTTTCAAAAGAAAAGCTTGTTTCTTTTACTTTAAAATTCCATTACAAAATGAGGATTTTTTTGAAAAATCAATCGATTCAGTTGTTTTTTATTAAATCAAGGTCCGGTCTGCTTACCTATTCCCAAAAGAAAATAAATAGGTTTTTCAAATAAATTGTGGTAAACTTGATACATTAAAAGGAGGGAGAATATGCGCCCAAAAGAGAAAAAAAGAGGAAAAAATTGGTTAATCAACAGCTTATTAGTTTTACTATTTATCATTGGCTTGGCCTTAATTTTTAACAATCAGATACGTAGTTGGGTGGTTCAACAAAATAGCCGCTCGTACGCCGTTAGCAAGTTGAAACCAGCTGATGTGAAGAAAAATATGGCTCGTGAAACAACGTTTGACTTTGATTCAGTTGAGTCCTTGAGCACAGAAGCGGTGATGAAAGCCCAATTTGAAAACAAAAACTTACCTGTGATTGGTGCCATTGCGATACCAAGTGTCGAAATTAATTTGCCTATTTTTAAAGGATTGTCAAATGTCGCTTTATTAACTGGTGCCGGGACCATGAAAGAAGATCAAGTCATGGGGAAAAACAATTATGCCTTGGCTAGTCATCGAACGGAAGATGGCGTTTCCTTATTTTCACCTTTAGAAAGAACCAAAAAAGACGAACTCATTTATATCACTGATTTATCTACTGTTTATACATACAAAATAACTTCTGTAGAAAAAATCGAACCAACCCGTGTTGAGTTAATTGATGACGTTCCTGGTCAAAATATGATTACCTTAATTACCTGTGGCGATTTACAAGCAACGACGCGAATTGCTGTTCAAGGAACATTAGCAGCAACGACGCCTATTAAAGACGCCAACGACGATATGTTGAAGGCTTTCCAATTGGAGCAAAAAACCTTAGCCGATTGGGTGGCTTAATAAAAAAATCCTTGAAAAGTTTTGACACTTTTCAAGGATTTTTTGCTTTATTTCATCGCTTGACGTTCTTGCTGTTTCAGACGAGCAAAACCATAACGGATACCTGCAAACAATAAAACTAACGGAGATAAGAAGACAGAGATCATTAACCATTCACTTGTATACATACTACTAAAAGATAAATGATACGTGACAGCATACACTAGCGGCAGACTCATTATCAACAATAAATAATACAAACTCAATTCAAAAACATAGGATAAATAACTACTGTTCATCTTACTTCCCTCCTGTCTCTTTTTCCCTGAACAATTTGTTAACACTATTGTACCAAGGGGAAACAGAAAGTACTATCGGACTATAGTCCTAATCTTTCAGCTGTGCTTTTATTTTTTTCAACCATTCTGAGGTACCTGCTTCCACTAAGCGGTAAGTTTCCTCAAAATCACCAGTATAATAAGGATCAGGTACGTCCATGGTTTCTTTACCAGCCACAACTTCCATAAATAAATGAATCCGCCGTTGCTCTTCTTGAGGAGCTAATGCTTTTAAATCTGCCACATTATTCGCATCCATCCCAATGATATAGTCATATTTTTTAAAATCACTTGGCTGGATTTGTGTTGCCCGCATTCCTTGATAGGAAATTCCTTGTTGCTCCAAAATTTTTCTGGTTCCCTTATGTGGCTGACTGCCAACTTCCCAGTGACTAGTAGCTGCTGAAAATACTTGAATAGTCGATTCTAAACCAGCTTGTTGGACTTTCTGACGAAAAATCGCTTCTGCCATTGGCGAGCGACAAATATTGCCTAAACAAACAAATAACACAGTTACCACAACGTTTCACTCCTTCATAAAACTTTTTATCCTTCACACATTACTCATTGGCTTCTTGTTCATACAAATGATAAGCCATAAATTCTGTATCTTTCGCTAAACGGAATAATTGCGTCGCCATTTCCAAAGGAGTCTGAGGATATTCCTCAAGAATCCATTTCGTTAAGACGCCGCTACATCCATAAGAAAAGAAATTCGCATAAAATTGTTTGTCTTTATCTGTTAAATGGTTCTCAACATCGACTTGTTCAAATAATGAAATAAATAAGCGATTGGTCGAAGCGGAAAAAACATTAAGAAGAACTTCTGAATCTGAGGTCACTGTTGTATAGTAAAAATGACTCTTCTCTTTAATCGCTTTTAATAACTTCAGGGCTTGTTCCTCCCAGTTTTCCAAACAAATATCTGTTTCCAAGTAAATCAATGCATCGTGACGATAAATCCAACGTAATAAATCATATTTATCTGTAAAGTGATAATAAAATGTTTGGCGATTCAAGCCCACTTTTTTAGTAATATCTTGGACACTTATTTTACGAAAATCCTTTTGTTCACATAATTCTATTAAAGCTGAAGCGATTGCTTGTTTTGTATCGTGCGTTCCGCTCATGCTGATTCCTCCGCTCCTAATATGTATATACCTCTATAATTGCAAAAAAATGGCCAGATTACAATATTTTCAGATACATTTTATGCATATATTTAAAATTAAATGAATAAAAAAAGCGGCAACTAACGATTTTTGTTAGTTACCACTCCTTGTTATCAATTATTAATAGGTGACTATTTAGCCTGGAAAACGCCATACAACAGCGCGGAATCCTGCTGGTGGTGCTGGTGACCAGTTAGAGTTAGAAGAAACATAACCAGAGCCTCCTGGGTTGTTCGCTTCAACGATTTGAACACTTCCACCACTTACACCTGTAACTAAGACAGTATGCACGCCACCAATCCAGCTATCTGGACTATAGGCACTTTCATATTGAACAACATCGCCTGGTTGCACGTTACTCCAGCTAACTTGTGTTGCGCCAGAAGCAACATAGCCACTGTTTGGACCACCATAACCGAAGTTAATACCGCCTGCCGCTAACCAGCGACGAACGGATACTAAACATTCGCCTGGCTGATTCCAACCTGTTGCATAAGAATTACCAACATCTGCTAAAGCTGCATTAATTGCGGCTTGTTTTCCTGAAGTCACGCCACCATTCCCTGGTTTTGCTTCATTACCTTTTTCAGGAGTCGTTGGGTTAGTTACAGGAACTTCTTTTTCTTTTTCAGGTGCTGCTGCAGGTGTTGTTACAACACTTTCTGTTTCAGTACTTGAAGTTGTTGTTTCTTGCGTTGTGGTACTTTCAGTAGTTGTTGATGATTCTACTACTGGTGTTGCGGCTTTTTCTTCAGCGGCTGATGCTGCTGCCTCATTGGCTGCTTTTGTTGCTTTCGCTTGCTCTGCTGCCGCTTTTTGTGCTGCGGCTTGTGCTTGCGCTGCCGCTTGTTCTTCTGCTTTTTTAGCAGCTGCACGTTGGCGTGCTTGCTCTTCTGCTAAACGTTTTTCCGCTTCTTTTTTCTGTTTAATGAAGCTGTCTTTTTTCCCTTGTTCTTCAGAACGTTGTGCTTCTAAATCATTTTTAGCCACTTCTTGTTGAATCTTCAATGTTTTTAATGATTCTGTTTTGTCATTTAATTCTTTTGTTGCTGCTTCTAATTCAGCAATTTGTTTTTCAACATTCTTTGTTTTCTTTTCAACAGTCGCTTTGTCTTCTTTTTGTTGTTCTAGTAATTCATTGTTGGCGCTCATCATTGTTGAGACCGCTTGAACACGACCAATTGCATCTGCTACTGAATCTGCATCTAAGACAGCATCAATAATTGAATCACTTTGACCATTCACTTGGACATCGCGTGCTTGTTTTGTCATTTGTACTTCACGTTTTTGAATACGGACATTCAAATCAGAAATTTCACTATATAATTTAGATACTTCTGATGATAGCTTGTTCTTTTTAGCTGTTAATGTATCGATTTGTTTGGCCGTTTCAACCATATCATTTTCAATCGCGGCAACTTTTGCTTCTGCATCTGACATTTGGCTAGTTAACGCATTAATTTTTTGATCTTGTTGTTGAATCTTTGTATCGTATTCATCTGCAAATGCTGCGGATGGCAACGCTACGCTTGTTAAGGTAATGGAACATACCATTAGAGCCGATAATACACTTTTCTTCAATCTGTTGTCCTCCGAAAATCCTTTTTTGTTAAGCTTTTTTATTATTTATTAAAATTTGAATAAATTTCTCTTTTTCAACGATAGAGCAATTGTAGCATAGCTGTATGTCACTGAGATAATATGGATGTTACAGTAATATTTCAATTTTCTTCTTGTAAATGACAAAAAAAAGCTTCACTTTTTTCACGACTTTCTTCAAGACTCCAGGGTAATCTTCTCATTGTTTTGTTATTTAAAGAAAATAAAAAAAGCGAAAAATGCTAACAAATGAGCATTTTTCGCAAACGAACAAAATTTTCAATTTTTATTTTACGGAAAACAGTTTTTTCAGCGGATAAGATAAAATAACATACCACACCATGTTCAATAGCAATGTAGGGCCCAACACACGTGTAATAAATAAAATTGGGCTGACATCCGCTAAATGAAAGGCCACTTGAATCAGTACCGCAATCAGTTCATACAACGTGGTAAAAATAACGATCCCAAAAAAACCAGTTAGTAAATTTGTTTGAATTACTTCTTTAAATGTATACATCAACATAACCGAAATCGTCAGTGCGACTGTATAAATCCCGATAATGCCAATGTAGTAGCTATCGCAAATAAAGCCTAAAATTAACGAAGTAATTAATAAATAACGTTTAGAGAAATTAGGAACGGCAAACATAAACGCAAGTAATAGCAGATGAGAACTGGCGAAGTAAACATTACTTGTCCACGTTTCAAAAGACTTTGTTAAATGAGCATCAATTAACATTAAGAAAAACAAGAGAATAGGTGTGACGTATTTTAAATACTCTTTCCGAATCATTCGCTTTCCCCTGCCGATCTTTTCACGACCGTCACAACGGAGATACCATAGACATCCGCATAAGGTTTCACATACACTTCACGATCTAAACCAAAACTATCTGGTTTCACTTTAATAACTGTCCCTACCGCTAAATCGGCTGGGGAATTACCACCTAAGCCAGAAGTCTGAACGACATCGCCTTCTTTCAGAGTAGCATCGCCAGTTAATTGTGACACAATTAATGCATTTGTCTTATTGTCGTAATTTTTAAGTAAACCAAACGATTCGCCATTTGCGGAAGTTACTCGCACAGGGAAATGGTTTGAGTTAACATTTTTAGACGTTAGTAGTTCCACTTTTGCAGTCGTTGCATTGACTTCAATAACACGCCCCACTAACCCTTTTTGCGCCATGACCGCCATGCCCGCTTCAATGCCGTCATTGGTTCCTTTATCGATAATTAATAAGTCTTGCCAAGTATCCGGCGAACGCGTAATGACATTCGCAGTTACTTTTTCATAGTTGGCCAACGTTTCGTTCAGATTCAATTCTTGTTTTAAACTATCAATTTCACGTTTATAGTTATTGTTTTGGACAGCTAATTCATTATAGCTATCAATTTTTTCTTTTAGACGTTCGTTTTCTTTAAACGTGTTAATTAAATTGCCCATTGAAGACAAGCCATTTTCCACCACACGAGCTGGAAAAGAAATCACACGATCCACCATACTAACGCTATTGTTGACGCCACCTTGAACGACATTGGTTTTGCCTTTTTCAGAACGTTGCGCAGCAGTTAAACTAATAATGGTTACTAAAATAATGACTAAAATTAAGGTAATGATTATATTTTTATTTGGATTAAATTTTTTCACAAAGACACCCCAGATATTCTTCAGACTGATAGTATTAATTTTACCACTAATTGACTATAAACAAAAGAGTTGGCGACCGTCTTTAGCTTTTTTTATCATTTCTTTTTTAGGGCTTGTTTTCAACGAAAAAACCAACGAAAAGAAAGGAAACTCCCTTGGTTTTCGTTGGTTTAAAAAGAAATTATTTTTCTTTGTTTTCTTCGTTTAATAATGCTTTTCTTGAAACGTTGACACGGCCCTGTTTGTCAATTTCAGTTACTTTGACAAGGACTTCGTCGCCTAATTTCACGACATCTTCAACGTTGTTCACACGTTCGTTTGCTAATTGAGAAATATGGATCAAGCCATCTTTGCCTTTAATTAGGTTAACAAACGCACCAAATTTTTCAATGCGGACAACTTTTGCTAAGTAAACTTGACCGACTTCAACTTCTTTGGTTAATTCTTCAATAATCTTGATGGCTTTTTTAATCATTTCAGCATCTGATGAAGCAATACTTACGTTACCGTCTTGATCGATATCAATCTTAACGCCGGTTTCATCAATAATGCTGTTGATTGTTTCGCCACCTTTACCAATGACATCTTTAATTTTCGCTGGTTTAATTTGAATCATTTCAATTTTCGGTGCATATTGACTTAATTCTTCACGAGGAGCAGCAATCGTTGTTGTTAATTCTTCTAGAATTTCCATCCGTGCTTTCTTCGCTTGGTCTAATGCTTCCGTTAAAATTTGTTCTGTAATTCCTTGGATTTTGATGTCCATTTGTAAAGCAGTGATTCCGTCTTTCGTTCCTGCTACTTTAAAGTCCATATCGCCAAGGTGGTCTTCTAAACCTTGAATATCTGTTAAGATTGTATAGTTTTCGCCATCACTAACAAGACCCATTGCAATACCTGCAACTGGCGCTTTAATTGGCACACCCGCATCCATTAATGCTAATGTTCCCGCGCAAATACTTGCTTGTGAAGAAGAACCATTTGATTCTAACACTTCTGCTACTAAGCGGATTGTGTAAGGGAAGTCTTCTTCTGATGGAATAATTTGTGCTAAGGCACGTTCACCTAACGCACCGTGACCGATTTCACGACGACCTGGTGAGCCCGCGCGTCCTGTTGAACCAACAGAGAATTGTGGGAAGTTATAATGATGGATGAAACGTTTGCTATCTTGGACACCCAACCCATCGATAATTTGATGTTCCCCTAAAGGCGCTAATGTACAAACGGATAAAGCTTGTGTTTGACCCCGAGTAAATAAGCCAGAACCATGCACACGTGGTAAAATACTTACTTCTGATGATAAATGACGAATTTCGTCTAATTTACGGCCATCCGGGCGAATCTTATCGATCGTGATTAACTCACGTACGACATCTTTTTCAAGATCTTCCGCAATTTGTTTCACTTCTTTTAGTAATTGTGCTTCTTCTTCGTGTTCCGCAAATTTTTCAGCGTAAACTTCTTTGACTGTATCTTTTACTTTGTCAATTTCAACTTCACGTGCTAATTTTTCTTCCGTCATTACGGCTGTTTTCATTGTATTGTAGTACGCATCAAAAATTTCTTTTTTAAGATCAGCGTCCACTTGTAATAAGTCCACGTCCATCTTTGGTTTACCTACAGCGGCAACGATTTCTTCTTGGAACGCCACTAGTTCTTTGATGGCATCAAAACCGAAAAGTAAGGCACCTAACATATCTTCTTCTGATACTTCTTTGGCACCACTTTCAACCATGTTGATGGCTTCTTTTGTTCCAGCAACAGTTAATTCAATATCTGTTTGTTCTGCTTGTTCTACCGTTGGGTTTAAGACATATTCGCCATTAATACGACCAACGTCAACGCCAGCAATTGGTCCGTCAAATGGAATATCTGAAATTGCTAACGCTAAGGAAGACCCAAACATTGCAGCCATTTCTGGTGTACAATCTTGATCAACACTCATAACGATGTTCGTAATTTGGACTTCGTTACGGAAGCCTTCTGAGAACATTGGACGAATAGGACGGTCGATTAAACGAGCGGTTAATGTCGCACGTTCACTTGGACGACCTTCACGTTTAATGAAGCCGCCAGGAATTTTTCCTACCGCATACATTTTTTCTTCATAGTTTACAGTTAATGGGAAAAAGTCTACATCTTTTGCTTCTTTAGAGGCAACAGCAGCACTTAAAACGACCGTATCGCCGTAACGTACTAAGACAGCTCCATTGGCTTGTTTGGCTAATTGGCCGATTTCTACTTCTAGTGGGCGGCCGCCCCAAGTTGTTTTAAAGACTTGTTTTTCTGTCATAATTCTTCTCCTTTACTCTTGCTCTTTGGAAAAGTCAGACGGCTACTAAACAAATGAAAAAGTAACAAGTCGTTGCTGCTCTTTCATTTGGTTAGTAGTTCCTAAAAACTTTCCAAAGAGGACCTTCAATAGTGACAATAAGATAAAAAGCGAGATTCTGATTGAACCTCGCTTTATACGTAATGATTAACGACGTAATCCTAAACGTTGGATCAATTCGCGGTAACGTTGGATGTCAGTTTTACGTAAGTAAGCTAACAAGTTACGACGGTGACCGATTTTTTTCATTAAACCACGGTAAGAATGGTGATCTTTTTTGTGTGTACGCGCATGTTCGTTCAATTGGTTAATGTCTTCAGTTAAGACAGCAATTTGTACTTCTGGAGAACCAGTATCTCCTTCATGACGTGCGTATTCTTTAATGATTTCGTTTTTTCTTTCTTGTGAAATTGCCATTTGTTCCACCTCTTTCTCTATTATTCGTCTGATCACTGAGTGAAGCGTTGGTGACTCGCTAAACCAAGTGATAGATGGTGTGTTTCCACACAAGCTTACTTTACAGGAAACACCGCTAAAATGCAAGCTTAATCTCTATTATTCGATAGTTTTTTTAAACAATCTAGCCCCTTTTTTGGTGATTTTGTGATACACTAAATGGTGGTAAACAACTGATTATTTCAGCGCATGAATAAATAAAAGAAGAATTTTTTTATGTTTCAAAGGAGGAACCATTGAATGATTACAATGAAAGATATTATTCGTGAAGGGAATCCCACACTTCGTGCTGTGGCAGAAGAAGTGCCTGTCCCTATCACTGAGGAAGACCGACAATTAGGCGAAGACATGTTGACTTTCTTAAAAAATAGTCAAGATCCAGTCAAAGCCGAAGAATTACAATTACGTGGTGGCGTTGGTTTAGCTGCACCACAATTAGATATTTCTAAACGAATTATTGCTGTCCATGTTCCTAGTAACGACCCAGAAAACGAAACGCCTTCATTAAGTACGGTAATGTACAACCCTAAAATTTTGAGCCATTCTGTGCAAGATGTATGTTTAGGTGAAGGGGAAGGCTGTTTATCTGTCGATCGAGATGTGCCTGGGTATGTCGTTCGCCATAACAAAATTACCGTCAGTTATTTTGACATGGCTGGCGAAAAACACAAAGTTCGTTTAAAAAACTACGAAGCGATTGTGGTTCAACATGAAATTGATCATATTAATGGCATCATGTTCTACGATCATATTAACAAAGAAAATCCATTTGCTTTAAAAGAGGGCGTTTTAGTCATCGAATAAAAAAAACTGGGCCGTTTGTTTTCAGACAAACGGCCCAGTTTTTTTAAATGGCCTTCATTTCTTTTAAGGCTTTCCAAATCCCATCATTATCATTGGTATCTGTGACCATCGTGGCCACTTTTTGAATGGAAGGACTCGCATTGCCCATTGCAACGCCAATTCCTGCATGGCTTAGCATTTCTCGATCATTTTCGCCGTCCCCAAAGGCAATGATATTTTTTGCATCAATGCCCACACGTTTAGCTAAATACGTTAACGTAGCTGATTTTGAGCCATCTTTAGGCACAACATCTACGCTATGTTGATGCCAGCGAATAAAGCGAAATTCTGGGTATTCTTCTTCAAACGTACACTGATCTTCTGCGTCATAAAATGCCAGCGCTTGGTAAATATCATTTTGACGATAAAAGTGTTCATCATAAGCAGGTGAATGAAAATGAAAAGAGTTCATCGCAATTTCCATTTTTTCAGCACGGTGTTGGTTGCTCTTCTTAATATCATCTAAGCCCACACAAGCAAATCCTAATCCGCGTTGATCACTATCTTGTGCCAAACGTTCCAACGCTTCAGCGTGCAATAAATTTTGATAATATTGCTCATGATCCACAAAAGCCGCGGCGCCATTACATAATACGTAATTGGTAAAATCTAAATCCCAAATCACCTCTTGCGCCATATAACGACTTCTGCCAGTTGCCAGCGTAACTAAGTGTCCTTGCTCCCGCAATTTTGCTAGCGCTTCTCTCGTGCTATCCAATGCTTTCTTCTCCGAATTTAACAACGTCCCATCAATATCAAATGTAAAAAGTTTTCTTTCCATCATTTCTCCTTATTCGCTCGCTTTCGCTAAATATTTACTGCCTTCTCGTTGTGCTAAAGGACTCAACACTAATTCTTTCATCAATTCCTCGACCCATTGTGGATTCGTTTTACTATATTGGCGTAATGACCAGCCAATCGCTTTTTGAATGAAGAACTCCTCTGTAGTTCTATCATAAATAATCGCCTTTTTCAACAGGTCCTGATTGGTCTTTTCTTTCAACATCAACTGTAAATTCAGCGCAACACGCCGATTCCAGAAATTTTCAGCGCCATAAAAAAGGGCAAAAATCGTTGGCAATTCAGTCAGATGCAACGCTACCCACGACCCAAAAAATTTTCGCCAAGCATCCACACTATCCCACCATGCTTTTTGTGGAACATAGGCTTTAAACGCTACGACCTCTTCTAATGAAAATCTCCGAACATTTTGAAGGGCTAAATCAATAGCGACATACTGATATTCTCGTTCTGTTTTTTGATAATAAGCCTCAATCTCTTGGCATAATTTTTCCTTTGTCCACGTATGACTTTCTTTTAAAAGTTGTTTACTTAACGCTTGACGTTCTGGGGCGGGGATGCCTGCAAAAACAAACTGGTGTTTCATATAAGCAGACATTTTTGCTGCTGTTTCTGGGTTCTTCTGAAATTGAAGTGTGTCCATTCCTTCGCTCCTTATAATAAAAAAACTATACTAAAACAGTGTACCATGTTTTAGTATAGTTGGTTGGTCAATTAATCAAAATACGTTAAGTTTTTGTTGTCTTTATCTAACCAGGCATAGCCGAGACCCATAATTAAGCCCCCACCGATAAAGTTACCGATAAAGGCCCAGAACAGATTATGAACAACATTACCCGCTGTGAAAGCTTCAATTGCGCCGTTCGAAGCAAAGTAAGCTAAACTGAAGGCTGGGAAGTTGGCAATCACGTGTTCAAAACCAAGGAACGCAAAGATAAAGATAATGAAAATAATGGCCGCGACTTTGCCGGCATCATCTTTCATTCGCATACTCACTAATACGGCTGTATTAACCACAATATTGGCGAACATAGCTTCAACTAAAATCTGTAGGGTGGTTTTTTCTAATTTTCCAGCAATCGACGTAAAGAAGAAACTATC
Organism: Enterococcus sp. AZ050; assembly: GCF_051715085.1. Taxonomy (NCBI): domain Bacteria; kingdom Bacillati; phylum Bacillota; class Bacilli; order Lactobacillales; family Enterococcaceae; genus Enterococcus; species Enterococcus sp. AZ050. The sequence goes on from NZ_JBIOTC010000001.1 coordinate 1,544,160, forward strand.
TTTTGGTAATTCTTGGAACGGCACCGTAAGTGATACCAAGAAACCAAATAAGACGCCACCAATTAAATTGAATAAGATACAGGTAAATAAAATTTTTGCAGCTAAGGAAAAGTTGACTTTTTTACGATAGACCCCAACAGTCATGTACAACATATTCGAGGTACCAAGTTCGGCATTCATATATAAAATCATCACAAGTGACCAACTGAACATGAAGGCATAAAGCATTTTCCCTAAACCATGAGAAATTCCTTCTCCTTTAATTGCGATTGCAAAAGCAACGGCTGTTCCCAACGTTAAAAATAGACAAGCAAGCATTGCACGAACAGCGTAGCGGGAAAAGCTGTTTGAGAATAAATTCACTTTCTTGTCGATGGATTTATCAATTTGTTCAAACAATGGTGAACCAGACTTCATTGTAAACTCCCTTTCATTCCGTTTTCAACTTATATTTTCAAAACATCTCTCCTTATTCTAATGAGGAAAAGTGTTTTTGTCTACCTTTTTTTCATATTTCACTTTAAAACCTTGACGTTTCCTATCCTATTAAGTATACTAGATTTTGTGTAAAATAATTGCAGCAGAAGAATAATAACTCGTCAACAGTTCATTGCCAAACTTGGTTCAACTGCGTAACCGCGGCTGCAAAGGCGAAGGTTGAAGAATGAACTGAACGAATATGAATTTTTCATCTAATTATTTTACTCCAAAAAAACATTTATTTATTGGAGGAATTTTTAATGTCTCGTTATACTGGACCATCATGGAAAGTATCTCGTCGTCTAGGTATCTCTTTATCAGGTACTGGTAAAGAACTAGCTCGTCGCCCTTACAAACCAGGACAACACGGACCTAACAGCCGTGGTAAAGTTTCTGAATACGGAATGCAATTAACTGAAAAACAAAAATTACGTCATATGTATGGCATGAACGAACGTCAATTCCGTACGTTGTTCATTAAAGCAAGCAAAATCAAAGAAGGTAAACACGGTGTTAACTTCATGGTTTTACTAGAACAACGCTTAGATAACGTTGTTTACCGTTTAGGTCTTGCAACTACTCGTCGTCAAGCACGTCAATTAGTTAACCATGGCCACATCACTGTAGACGGCAAACGTGTTGATATTCCATCATACCACGTTGAAGTTGGTCAAGTGATCGGTGTTCGTGAAAAATCTCAAAACATCTCAACAATTAAAGAAGCGGTTGAAGCAACTGTTGGACGTCCAGCATTCGTAAGCTTTGACACTGAAAAATTAGAAGGTAGCTTCACTCGTTTACCAGAACGTGATGAACTTTACCCAGAAATCGACGAAGCACTTGTCGTTGAATACTACAACCAAAAACTTTAAGATTTCAAAAGGTCGAACTGCGGTTCTTACCTTCTTTCAAAACCTTGCCTTTCTTGGCAAGGTTTTTTTCTTTGCCCTCTTTACAAAATTGTTTACTTCCGCTAAACTATTGTTAACCAAACAAAAATAATTGGTTAACAATAGAAAGTGAGGATTCTTATGAATAAAGCATCGTTACGCTCTTTAATTTTAGCAGCAGAATTCGCTGTGATTATTGCTGTACTTTCACAATTTACAATTCCATTGGGGATTGTCCCACTAACCGGACAAACATTTGCCATCGGCTTAACCGCTACCGTTTTGGGCAAGCGAACGGGGACCTACGCTATTTTAATTTACTTCTTATTAGGATTAATTGGTTTACCCGTTTACGCTGGGATGTCTAGTGGGTTCGGTGTACTCTTTGGACCAACTGGCGGCTATTTAATCGGGTTTATCTTCAACGGCTTATTAACTGGTTATATTTTAGAAAAAACAACCTTTAACTATACTTGGGCCATTATCGCAAATATTGCCGGCGCCTTAGTTACCTTAGTTTTCGGTATGATTTGGTTGAAATATTCCGCAAATCTGCCGTGGCCAAACGCTTTCGCTGGCGGGTTTGCTCCGTTTATTATTCCTGGTATCATCAAGGCTGTCGCAGCTGCTTATGTTGGTATTTTAATTCGCCAACGCTTTATGAAACGTTTTTTAGCACACCTTTCTTAAGGGGAAAACTTTTTTCTTTTCCTTGTCTGTAGTACACTAAAAGGACAAAGGAGTGAAGTCCATGTCCTCATTATTAAAACGATTGGTTCAGTTGGTTTTGTTAGTCGTCGCTGTCTTGCTAATTCGACACTATGTTTTCTCCCCTGCTGCGGTGAACGGCTCTTCAATGGAACCAACACTTCATAACAACGACCGTTTATGGGTGACCTCGATTAAAAAACCACAGCGCTTTGATATTATCGCTTTCCCTAGTCCTCGCAACGGCCAACGAGTAGCCAAACGTTTAATTGGTTTACCTGGCGAAACAGTCGAGTATCGCGATGATACCCTTTATATTAATGGTGTATCGCTCAGTGAAGATTACTTAGCAAGTGCTAAACGAAATGTCTCTAAAAATGAAAATTATACCCAAGATTTTACGCTAGAGACCTTAGAAGCCACCCAATCCCTGACCGTTCCAGAAGGCATGTATTTTGTCTTGGGGGATAATCGCCCGCGCTCAGACGACAGTCGTTATTTTGGCTTTGTTAAACAAGCGAGTGTGGAAGGTGTTTTGACTTTTCGTTATTATCCATTAGATAAAATTGGCTTTCCATAAAATAGTAAACCGCCCTCAAAAAGTCTAACTTTTTGGGGGCGGTTTACTATTTTTTTAAGGTCCAGTGACTAAGTTCCACGTCACCGTTCCTTGATATTTCTCATTTATTTTCCCTTGATTGGCAGGGACTTCTAATTTCACATTGGCAAAATCAAAATCTAATTGATAGACATCATTACCTGTAAATTGGTTATTAAGAATTACTGGTGTAGATGTGCCATCACTCGTCAAAGCTAACGGCTCCGTAATTCCAACTTTATTCGTTAATTCTGTGACTTGATTATAGTTTTCGATTGCTGCAACGTCTGCATTGCCTAATAATAAGCGCGTACTAGTTGGCAAACTATCGGCAGACGCTTTTAGCTGTGATAATTGTGCTGTCAACTGCCAATTGGGTTGACTTTTCTTTATCCGTAAATACGGATTACGTGTGCCATTCCCATAATAATCAGCTGCTTTTTTCAGGCCGTACTGCTTAGTACTACCGCTAATCATAATTTTTCCAAAGTCAAACGTCGGCGTACTAATGAAGCCTTCTTCTGCTGGTGTTGGCTCAATCGTTTGATCTTCGCCTTGAATACGTACAAAGTTACTAGCTGTCACTGGGAAAAAATTCCCACTTGCTGTCATTTCTGCGGTTAAAAGTTGTCTTGGTTCCCCAGTGATTTTCGCTGTGTTCACTGTCACTAAAGCTTCACCATTCACCGGAATTTCCACACCCAAGTTAACTCCTGTGCGCCATTGTTCTGCCGTCACTGGAATAATTTTATTTGGCGTATTACCAAGGCGAACAGTTAATTGGGTCGGCGCCGAAATACCTGCCGCCCATTTGGCCGTTGGTGCTAGTTTAACGTTGGTCAATGGAACTTCACTAGTGTTTTTTAGCCTAACTGTCCAAATCATAGAAGCTTCATTGGAGACAACTTCTAGTAACCGACTAACGGTCATTTCTGCCGTTGCTTGGACTTCCTCATAGACTGCCGTCATGTCATCTTTATCATCGTAAGTTACGGCATAACTTGGCGTTTTCGTAGTTTTCAACGCAGTTTTATCAGTACCTTTGTACCAACCTTTGAACTTGTAGTTTTTGTCCCCTACTGTGTAGGTGGCTGGCAAGGCTTTGGCACTGGTGTAGGTGAAGCTGTTACTTGTCATTGGTGTTTGTTTCCCTTGCGTGAAACCTGTCGGTGGCGTAATTTTAGCACCAGTGGCATCAACAAAGTTTTCGGTGACTTGTTTTCGTGTGACTTTATAGTTTATCGTTTGCTTGTAGTCGCTAGTTCCATCGAAACCAAATAATCTTGGTTGGGAATTTGCACTAGTTAGAAATAATAGACTAGGAAGGACATCTCTTGTTAGTCCTGATTGGCCCCACCTTGCCTTAACAGAAAAAGTATTGTTCGTCTCTCTGTTAAACACTGTTTCAAAACTAGTAAAACTAGTCGTTGCTGAATCCGATAGAAGGTTGGTGCCAATGTCACTAATGGTCTCGTAGTCGTACAACGTAATGGTTTTCGTTGTTGCTTCCACTTTGTCAACATACTTCAATTCATTCGTAATATCAAAGTTGTTCAACGCAAAACCTTTATTTAAAACACCTGTTGGTAGATCAGAAAAAAGTTCATAATCATTAGGAATCAAGACGTTTTGCTTTGTTTCTACTTTATAGCGATTAGCAACGGTTGCCTCTTTACTTCCCACCATTGGGTAAAGCGAACCTGTTGCTTCAAAGGGACTAGTGGCGGTTTTTCTGAAAAATTCTGTATAGTTTCCAGAAAGCGTAAGTGGATTCGTGAACGCTTTTCCTTGTTCATCGACAAACTCTGCGTAGAATCCTGGGTGAACAGTGATTTCTTGGACTTCTTCATAAACCGCCGTCATATCATCTTTGTCATCGTAAGTGACGGCATAACTTGGTGTTTTCGTCGTTTTCATTTTGGTTTGATCAGTGCCTTTGTACCAGCCTTTGAACTTGTAATTTTTGTCCCCTACTGTGTAGGTATCTGGCAAGGCTTTGGCACTGGTGTAGGTGAAGTTCTCACTATCAATCACTACTTTGTTGCCTTGGGTAAAGCCTGTTGGTGGCGTGATTTTAGCACCTGTGGCATCAACGAAGTTTTCGGTGACACGGCGGTTTTCTAGATAATAATAGATGGGACTATCATCTTTAGAAATCACTACAATCCCCTCCGCTGGTCTCATAAATGCCATCCCTAAAGCGGTAAATGTTGTATTCGTTGGACTAACATTATATCGTGCTTCCGCCAATGAGAACTGGGTAGGATCTGCCATAGTGAATAAATCTCGATAGGTCAAATCATTAGGTATCTCAGTCTCTAAAACACCGGTAATAAAATTCTTTCTGCGAATACTAGCCGCTGGATAAACTTTGGCTGTTTTAGAATAATACGTTCCTGGGTTTTTCGTCAACGATTTATAGTATTTTGGAAGCGTAAATATTGATCTTTTCGCTCCATAAAAACTGAAACGCGTATCAGTCACGCCATAGAATACTTTCTCAGGAATCGTGTATTCTTTTACCATCCCATTATCTTTACCAATAATTTCCCCGATAATTTTTGGTGTTTCATCTGAAACATATTCTTGGAGATTCCCTTTTAAAGAAATTCCACTTGGATTGACTAAATTTCCTTGCTCATCAACAAAACTAAATTTAAACGTTTGTGCTGGTAAAGTTGTCGTCTCACCTAAATCCTCGTAGACCGCTGTCATGTCGTCTTGGTCATCGTAAGTCACGGCATAACTTGGTGTTTTCGTTGTTTTCAGGGCTGTTTGGTCGGTACCTTTGTACCAGCCTTTGAATTTGTAGGTCTTGCCGCCTGCCTTGTACGTATCTGGCAAGGCTTTGGCACTGGTGTATGTGAAGTCATTGCTCGTAATACTTGTTTGTTGTCCTTGCGTGAAACCAGTTGGCGGTGTGATTTTGGCGCCTGTGGCATCAACGAAGTTTTCGGTGACTTTTTTATGTACCACCGTTAACTGGATATCCTCTGTAGGAAACTGTGCACGAAAATACCCTTGTTGTGTATCCTGACTACCAATCATAATGCTAATTAGTGGATAAGCAGGTTCTGCAGGACTCTTTTCTGCTTCTTCCGTACTAATTTTGTATTTTTCTTTATCTTTTTTTACTATATTGGGAGTTATATTAAGAATTTTACTTCTTACATGAATTTGTGCAATATTTGGACCAGTAGGCATTTCTACTGAGTCTATATATTTCGGTACATTTAATAATATATCTTTCAAATTAAAGTATAATATTGTTTGCCTATATGTAGGATATGCTGCCGCCCACATACTTTGTGAAGGTATTATAATATCAATACTTGTAGCTGTTTTCTCAACAGTAGCTATATCTGTAAATCCAGAAGTTACTGTAGGTTGAGACATTGTAGTACCTGTTTGAAAATATGATAACCCAACTGTTGATACTGAGAGGTTAAAATCAGAGATATTAACTGGCGTATCATCTAAGTCTTTTAAATTTATTCCAATTCTAGTTGCAGGCATAACTAATGTAGTACTTTGGGAGTTAATAACAAACTTATCTCGATAATTTATATATTCTTGATATACGTCCGACAAATTTCCTGCCTTAACCCCTCGCTCGATTCTGGATTTGTACTGGGAGTTGCGGTGTGAGTTGTACCTCCTGCTGAGCTTCTGCTTTTTCTTGCTCAGCTTCTTTCACTAGCGGTGCTTCCTTCTTTTCTACCGCCACTTCTGCTTGTTTCTCTATTTCCTTTGTTACTTCTTCTCGACTTGTTTCAGTCGTTGTTTCTTGCGTTTCACTACTTGCTTGCGTTTCTTCCTTGACGCTACTTTCAGCGGTCGGACTACTTTCAATCGTGACGGTTTCCGCAACTGCCGTCACGCCCGAAAAGGCATTCACTAGCAAAGAACCACATAAGCCAATAGCTGCAAGACGTTGCCATTTATTTTGCTTCATGTCGTCCCTTCTTTCTATGTACCATTGCTACAAGGCCAAGTACGATGAAGCCAAGTATGCTAAGATTTGCCTGCCGCTTACTCCCTGTGCGCGGTAGCTGTTTATTGCCAGTGGTAATGGCGCCTTGACCACCTGCCATACCTTGATTAGTGCTCGTCTGTCCTGGTCCTTTCCCCTTGGGACTTGCCCCTGGTTGATCTGTTTTCGGTGAGGGCTCTTCTTTCGGGGGTGCCTTTTTGTAAAATTCAATCCCCACCGAACTAGAACCACGTTCAGACGCTTCAACATTTATAAAAAAACTAGGGGAAAATAGTAGGAACACAATCATTAAATAACGCTTTTTTTTCATTTAAAAACCTCCTTTTAATTCAACAACAGATTTGAGTTTCTCTACAATTACTGCTCAAACCACCTTTTTTCATATCTCTATAATAACAAAGAAAAAGCTTTCCAAAACACCATTATTTTCCATTTGACAACCCTATTTCCCACAAAACCCTTATATAACAAGCGTTTCGTGCTTTGTTATTTAAAATTATCCTTTGAAAATGATTGTCGAAACACGTTTATCCTTTAGAAATCGCCTTTAATTTCTTAAATTTTTGCTAACCAAACCTCAGAAAAGCTCACAATGTTAGTTTTCGATACTAACATTGTGAGCTTTTCTCATTTTTGACGATTAGATAATTCGATAAAATAACACTAAAACACAAAATGCTGTCTGTTTCTCTTATTGGGCAATAGCCAATTGGTACAATGGCAGGAGTTGTTGATAGGTTGCCAACATATACGCTCGTGCTTTTTCAGGGTTTTGCCACAAAGCACTATCTTTGGGAATGATGCGCCCAATTTCAAACTCACCTTTTTTTACATCTCTAAAACGAGTTAAGGCTTTTTCTAAATCCGTTTCCGGCAGCGGAGTAATTTGAGGAACCGTGTGATCCAAGGAAACATACGTATCTTCTGGTAATGCTTGGAATAATTGCTGATTCTCTAAAAAGGCTTGCGCAATCTGCTTTTCATTTTTAGGATTATCAATAAATGACAACCACATAAACACATAGTCGCCCCAAATGCCTAATTGAAAATGCGGCTGCATTTTATAGCCGCGCTTATTCGGACTGAGTGCGGACCAAGTATTTTCTGGTGGATACACGGTGCGACGGCGATGTTGCGCAATATGGACAAACAACTCCGTTCCTAGTTCAGGCGCTAGTTGTTCGGCAAAATACGTGTCTAATTCTTGAAAAATAGGTTGAATTTGCGCACGGATAACCGCCATTCGTTCATCTAATCCAGCAACTTCAAAGGCTGCGAATTCTTTTTCTGTAAACATCAACATTTCTCTAATTCCTCTCTCAACTTGTCTTACGCTTCTATTTTTGTCGATTTTGCCATGTTTCCAGTGTCATCCCACGATAAACCTCTGTGACAATTTTCCCTTTACTAATTCGGGCATTGGGCAGTGTTCCTTCGTAGGTAAAACCAATTTTCTCCATGACACGACCAGAAGCTGGATTGTCTTGATCATGTAAAGCAAAGATTCTCATGAGTTTCATTTTTGCAAAACCCAGTTCAACTAACGCCGTCGCGGCTTCAGGCATGTAGCCATTGCCCCAAAAGGCACGGTTCAAGACATAGCCTAATTCTCCAATATTATTGGTTTCATTGACCCGCAAATCAATCGTGCCAATCATTTTGCCCGTTTCTTTCACTTCAATCCCATATTTTCCTAAAGGTTCCCCCATAAAATATTTCGCAATACTGGCTCTTGTTTCTTCTTTGGTTTCATTTTTAGGAAACACAAAACGCGTCGTTTCTTCATCTGAAGCATATTCAAATAAATCATCTGTATCTGCTAATGTCACTGGTCGTAAATGCAATCGTTCCGTTTCCAATTGTTGGTTTTCTGCAAAAATCAATGGATAATTCATGAGCAAAACTCCCTACTTTTCTACATACTTTACCGAAAAACAGCGAAACACGCAAGGAAAATCGGCATTTCCCTTGCGTGTTTCTTTAATTAGCGTTTAAGCGAATGATGGCAATGATCGTTTGAACAGCTTTGGCCATTGATTCAACGGTAATGAATTCATATTGCCCATGAAAATTCTCGCCACCTGTAAATAGATTAGGCGTGGGAATGCCCATGAAAGAAATCTTAGAACCATCTGTCCCGCCACGAAATGGTGTGATGATTGGTTCAATGTCACAACTTTCCATTGCTTGGACGGCCAATTCTACAGGCGTCCAATCTTTTTCGATGATTTCCTTCATATTATAGTATTGGTCTTGGAAAGTAATTGTTAGTCTGGGTTTATCTGCCAGCGCATTTAAACGTTGGACTTGTTTTTCCAAAAATTGCTTTCTCGCTTGAAAGTTTTCTTGATCATGATCCCGAATGATATAGACAAGTTCTGCTTTTTCAATACTTCCTGTAAATTTATTGAGTAAATAAAATCCTTCATTTCCACGTGTTTGTTCTGGTACTTCCTTTTGCGGCAGTGATTGATCAAGTTGTTCGCCTAATTTAATGGCATTTACTAACGAACCATAGGCCGTTCCCGGATGGACACTGGTTCCCTCAATTGTTATCACAGCTTGAGCAGCGTTAAACGTTTCATACTCGAAATGCCCCACGCGGCCACTGTCGATTGTATACGCAAAAGCGACTGGGAAGTTCGGCGCATCAAATTGATCGGCCCCGCGTCCAATTTCTTCATCTGGACCGAAGGCGAGCCAAACATCCCCCCGCGCTACTTCTGGATGTGCCAAAAAATACTCAACAGCAGCTAAAATCTCGACAATTCCCGCTTTGTCATCTGCTCCTAAAAGTGTTGTTCCGTCTGTAGTAATCAACGTTTCCCCTTGATACTCTTTTAAATTGGGAAATTCAGCAACCGATAAAACGATGCCTTGTTCTTGATTCAAGAGGACATCTTGGCCATCATAATTAGTGATGACTTTGGGACGGATATTTTCTGCTGAAAAATCCGCCGTATCCAGATGTGCAATCAACCCAATACTCTTCGCTGCAGGTTGGTTACCCGGCAACCGTGCCGTTAAAAAGCCGTTTTGTTCGTTATAATGCACATCGGCCAAGCCTAATTCATGAAGTTCTGTTTCAATCATTTTGGCTAAAACCACTTGACCGACCGTCGTCGGTGTGGTTTGACTATTGGCATCTGAACGGGTGTTAACTTTCACGTAAGTTAAAAATCGTTCGACTAATTTTTCCATTTTTTACTCCTTCTTCCTGAATCATTCTGTTAAATAAGCATTGCGCAAGTGGAAATAATCCCCATACAAGTGATAACTAATGCCTTTCAATTTAGGATTGATTAGATAATTTGAGGCACTTTGATACAGCGGTACTTGGGCAGCATCTTGGTTCAACAAGATGTCTTCCGCTTCTTTGTATTCTGCAAACTGTTTCTCTGGATTATTGGCATTAATCGTTCGTGCATCTTCTACCAGTTGGTCGTATTTGGCATTATGATAATTGCCATAATTGTAACTTGATTCTCCTGCATATAAGTTAAAGTAAGAGTCTAATTCACTACTGCCGGCAATCCATCCTGAAAGAGACAACTCATAATTTTTTTCACGTCGCGATTGGTTCACATTATTACTTGGTTGCGATGAAATGGTAATTTCTAAACCTGGCAGATTTTCTTGCAACTGACTTTGAACATATTCAGCAATTCGTTTTCCTTGATCTGTATCTGCCGCCAGCAATGAAAGTTTCACTTTTTTACCGACATCCGCTTGGGCTTTCGTCCATTCAGCTTGAGCTTTTTTGACGTCATTTTTCAAATATTCGCCACTGTAAGCTCGGAAATCTTCATCTGTTTCTGGGTTCGCATAAAGTTTACTTGGAATCAATCCGTTGAGGGGTTTTGACCCATCGTTTAAGACACTTTGTGTTAAGGCTTCTTTATCAATTGCTTGGCCAATCGCTTTTCGTAAATGAACATTCGCTAATGGCGTTCCTTCTTTTTTGTTGAAATCTAAGAAGTAGTTGGCCACATCTGGATGACTGACATAGCCTGGATCATCTTGATATTGTTGAACATATTGTCCATTAATGCGAACTAAGTCTAGTTCATTCGCTTGATATAAATTAATCCCAGTATTATCTTCTTTGATTGTGCTAACCGCAACTTCTTCCAGTTTCACTTGATCCGCATCATAGTATTCTGGATTTTTTTTCAATGTCCAAGTATCTGAAGTCGCATCCCAATTGGCTAGCGTAAATGGCCCGCTATAAAGTAAATGTTCACTATCCAAGGCGTAATCTTTGCCTTGCGCTTCGACAAATTTTTGACTTTGTGGCGCTAACCAAGCAATCGAAACGACTGCTAAGAAGGAAGGTTGGGCCTGTTTTAATTCAACAATGAATTCTTTGTCATTAGGGGCTGAAATCCCTAATTCATCGACTGACTTTTCACCGTTGCGTATTTCAAAACTATTTTTAACACTGTCTAGTAAATAGGCATTCGGTCCAATCGTCGCTGGTGTCACCAGTTTTTTCCAAGAATAAACAAAATCTTGGGCCGTGATTGGCTCGCCGTTGCTCCACTTAATCCCCTCCCGCAAGGTAAAGTGGTACTTGCGTCCATCGTCACTAATCTTGACATCTTTAGCTAGAGCTGGCACCGTGGCACTATCATCATCAAACCGATAAAGGCCTTCAAATAAATGTTGTGCCATTGTAAAGGTATTTTTATCTGTTGTTTGTGTTGTATCCAATGTTGAGATTGGTGCAGGTGAACTAATACTGATTTTTTGTTCAGCTGCTAAATTTCCCGAATCTACTTTCTCTGCCGCTTCTTTGGTTCCGCCACATGCGGCTAAAAGAAACCCTGTTGCAATCAAACCTACTACTTTTTTCCCCAATTTCATGTTGTTGCCCCCTCATATTTTTTAAACAAATAAAAAAAGCATTCGTCCTAAAAAGGACGAATGCTTATGCAATCGCGGTACCACCTTTGTTGATCTCTTCGCTAAAAAAGATCCGCTCGTTTCCAGTACAATCATACTGTAGCGCTATAACAGGCGCACCTGAATTGGTTTAAGCAAACGGCTTCAACCAACCTGTTCAAAGGCCATTTTCCTCTTTAACGTCACTACCTCTTCTCACCAAACGAGGCTCTCTGCAAGCTATTTTAAAAAGTACTTTCCTTCTCATCACATTTTGTTCTTTTATTTGTTTCATCAATCATACTGATTTACGGATAGTTTAGCAAACATTTTCGAGACCGTCAACCACATTTTTAATTTAAAACTTTTTTGTTTTTCATCAAGAAGGTCGGGACAGAAGTGTTTAGCTCCGAGAAATAAGAAGAAATTTCCGAAAATTGTTCTTTAATTTTTGGAGAATTTCAGCTTATTTCCGAAGGAGTTGCTTTTGTTCCCGCCGTTTATTAGCTTTTAAGCCTAGGACAAAAATCCAAAGTGATTTTTGTCCTAGGCTTTTTTTTACTCTAATCCTTTTTTAACGTCTTCTATCATCAAATGCATTGATTCTAATCCACCACCGCTTAGATACCAAACATCTGGTTGAAGCATAATGACTTTATCATTTTTACCAGCATCGGTTTTTTGAATCAATTCGTTTGCAGCGACGTTATCTTTTGAATCGTCGCCACCAATTGCTTTGGTGCGATCTACCACAAAGAGAATCCCAGGATTTTTTTCTAAAACATATTCGTAAGAAACACTTTGCCCATGAGTGGAAGCTTCAATCTTATCGTCTGCTGCTTTGAAGCCAAATGTATCATGAATTAAACCGAAACGAGAGCCTTTTCCGTAAGCGGAAAGTTGACCTTCGTTAACTAACACAACAAGCGCATTATTCGCGCTAGCTTCTGCTTGTTTTTTCACGTCAGCAATTTCTTTTTCTAAGCCAGTTATTTTTTCTTTAGCTACCTCTTCTTTATCAAAAATAGTGCCTAACGTTTCGATATTTTGTTTCGTTGATGCCCAAGGATTTTTGGCATCTACAGCTAAGTAAATGGTTGGCGCAATGGCTTTTAATTGTTCTTGATAGTCTTGTTGACGACCAGAGATAATAATTAAGTCTGGTTTTAGTTGATTGATTTTTTCTAAATCTGGTTCTTTAATGCCACCTGCTGATTCAACTTTTTGGTATTTTTTCAAATACGCAGGTATATTTTTGGTTGGCGCACCTACCACGCGGTCACCGACACCTAGTGCGTCCATTGTATCCAAGGAACCATTATCAAAAACAACGACTTTCTGAGGATTTTTGGGAACGGTTAATTGACCATTGGTGTCTTTGACTGTAACTTCCGTTTTGGCTGTTGTTTCCGTTGTTGCAGAATCTGCTGTTTTTTTATTTGTTTGACAAGCACTTAACATTAACAGTCCCATCATTGAAACTGCCATCATTGCTAAAAATTTCTTTTTCATTCTTTTCCTCCAAAAACGTTATTTTTAAATTGCCCGATTTAGTGATAAAGACAAAAGCGTTTTCCTTCAATTTCACAAATCCGGATATTCATTTCATAAAGATCATTTAAAATACTTGTTTGAATAACTTCTTCTGTTGCGCCATGCGCATAGAGCTTTCCGCCTTTCATGGCGACAATTTCATCTGCATAGCTTGCGGCAAAATTAATATCATGTAGAACAATCAGAATCGTTTTTCCTAGTTCATCCACTAAGCGTTTAAGAATCTGCATCATTTGAACCGCATAATTCATGTCGAGGTTATTTAAGGGCTCATCCAATAAAATATAATCGGTATCTTGGGCTAAAATCATGGCAATATACGCCCGTTGTAATTGGCCCCCAGAAAGGGTATCAATGTATTCTTCCGCCATTTCAGTTAAGCCCAATTGTTCCAGTGCTTCTGTTACTTTTTCGTGGTCAGCGCTTTTTAAGCGACCTTTGGAATAAGGAAAACGACCAAAATTGACCAGTTCTCGCACAGTTAATTTAAGTTGTACACCGTTGGCTTGTTTTAAAAGGGCAATTTTTTGTGAAAAAGCCGATTGCTTCCAGGTTTTTACTTCTTGCTTGTCCAGATAAATTTCCCCGGTATCTTTGGGAATTAAGCGACTCATCATGGCTAGCAGCGTGCTTTTCCCAGCGCCATTTGGCCCAATAAAGGCCGTTAATTTGCCTTCAGAAATAGGTAAATCAATGTCTGAAACGACAAATTTATCGCCATATTTTTTTGATACATCACTCATCTGGATCATGTGCGTTGCTTCCTTTCTGCAATAATTTTCCATATAAAATAAACGCCCCCAACAAATTGAATCACGACACTGAGCGGGGTATTCAAATGAAAGACCTGTTCAACCATCAATTGACCGAACACCAATAAAAAGACTGCTATTAAACTCCCTGCCACAAACAGTTCTCGGTGGCGATAGGTTTTCATGAATTGATAACTCATATTGGCCACGATAAAACCTAAAAATGTAATCGGTCCCACTAATGCTGTTGATAAGCCGACCAGACTACTGATCAAACACAACAACACTAATTGAAACTGATTCACAGCAATCCCCAAATTCTGTGCTTGATGGTTCCCTAAATGTAAAACGTCTAAACGGTAACTTTCCCGCCAAAGTATCCCACAAATCATGAGTACCGCCACACCAACGAAAATGAGATACTGACTATTGACGTTACCGAAACTGGCAAACAACTTTCCTTGGAGTAAGTCGTATTCGTTAGGATCCATAATCACTTGTAAAAACGTACTAATACTACTGAAAAAAGTACCTAAAATCATGCCAATCATCAATAATAAAAATAAATCGGATTGATTTTTGCGTAATAGAAAATACGATAAACTAGTACTTAAAAACACCATTAAAAAGACGTTCATCAAAAACGAGCCAAGACTTACTTGACCTAACGCTTGTGCGCCTCCTAAAAGAAAAAATAACACCGTCTGCACAAAGACGTACAAGGAATCCATCCCTAAAATGTTTGGCGTTAGGAAATGATTTTGCGTGACTGTTTGAAAACTAATAGTTGAAAAAGCCGCAGCGATTCCGACAAAAATAAAAGCCAATAACTTTTTGCCTCGTAACGCCAAAGCAAAGGACCAATTGCCATACGTGTTATAAGTTAAATAACAAAGGCTCACAATTACTACGGCAGCTAAAAGCAAAAGTAATGAAAGCCATTTTTTTAAAGGCCGTTTCATTGTTTGCGCCCCCTTAGTAATAATAAAATGAACAAAATGCTCCCTAATGTTCCGACAACCACGCTGACAGGAATTTCATAGGGGGCAATCAATACTCGTGCTAAAATATCACAGATTAACAAGAACAAACTCCCGCAAATCCCAGTTAACCACAAGGTATTTTTCATATGGTCGCCATAACGTAAAGACACGAGATTAGGAATCACAACCCCTAAAAACGGAATATTCCCCACCATCAATAAAACGATGGCACTTGCTAAAGCAACCAGCGTCAAACCTAAAAACTGAATTCGCTGGTAATGGACGCCAAGACTATTTGCAAATGCTTCACCCATACCAACGACAGTGAAACGATAAGCAAATAAATAAATAACAAACCACAAAGGAATCATTAAGAATAACCATTCATAATTCCCTTTCATAACTGTGGAAAAATTTCCTTGTAACCAAGCAGACATATTTTGAACCAATTGGTATTGATAGGCAAAAAATGTGGCAATTGAACCTAGAATGTTACCAAACATCACGCCCACCAAAGGGACCATCACTTGATTCTTACTTGGTAATAATCGAATGAGCGCTAAGAATAACAAGGTCCCGCTTAGCGCAAAAATAAAAGCAATTGCCGTTCGATAGAGAAACGGAGCTGTTGGGAAAAATAACATTGCGACTAAAATACCCAACCTTGCACTATCGGTTGTTCCAGCGACACTTGGAGCGACAAATTTATTTTGTGTGAGTTGCTGCATAATCAAGCCAGAAATACTCATCGTACTACCAGCAATGATTAAACTCAACGTGCGGGGAACACGGGTGGTAAATAAAACAAATTGTTGCTGCGCATCTAATTGAAACAACTGAGAAAGTGCAATGTCCTTCACCCCTATCACTAATGACAATAAACTGAAAAGTAATAGTAGAACAAACAAACCAATCTTTTTCATGAGAAAACTCCATTTTTATTTAATTGAGAATGATTCTCATTCTTAATTACAGTGTATGAGAAAACCATCACAAATGCAACCACTTTTTTTCCTTTCTTAAAAACTTCTTCTCAAGCCGACTGACCAACGACTTATCTAAGATATGCTATAATGGAGGGAAACGTTATGAAAGGAGTGTTACTGAATGGCGAATGATGACTTACAACAACGTCTGGATAAAGGAATGTACGGTACGCCCCTCGTCAATCCTGAAGAACAACACAAATATATGGGTACATTTCGTGAACGCTGCCGTCTCTCCATGACCGTCGCTGAAATGAAAGATACACAGAATCAACAACATTTATTAGAAGAATTAGCGAAGCATCCTGAAGTTACAGTACTTTTAAATGGCGAAATCTCTTCTGACCTGCAAAGTACCTATATTAAATTATTAAATCAGCATGGCGCAACCTTTAAGATTGTTAACAATTTTGTGGAGAACAACCCTGACTCTCTCGGCTTACTGTTAGCTGAAAAACATGCAGTCGATGAACCTGTGATTGACGTTACAGAAAAATATCCTCAAGCAACCGAAACGCCAAAAGAAGAGCCAACAGCTAAAAAAGGCTTCTGGCAAAAACTATTTCACTCATAAAAAGCTCAAGAAAAGTTATGAGTCATTGGATTGTTTAAACATAAGTTATGAGCGCTTCCATTTATAATAGAATTGTGCTATTATAAAGATGAAAAAGAGAGGTATGCGGGTACATACCTCTCCTTTATACCAGCGCCAGTTATAAGAACTGGTGGCTTACTGAGTTAAATTTTTGTTACTATTTAACCGTTCGGCCTGTCAAGCTTATGAACGGTTATTTTTTATTGTTTTTCGTTGCTTCAAGGATACCGAAAATCAGTAACGCAACAAGGGTTGCAAAACTAATCATCAATTCCAATGTCGCTTCGATTGACAAAAAAAATGCTCCTTTCGTTAAAGTGCATCGGATACACATAGGCATCACCTGCCTCTCTAACTCAGAGCCACCGTCATACAACTTTCATTGGTAATAGCTTTAGTATAACCTATTGGGTTCACTAAGAAAACGTTTTTATAGGAATTTTCTATAAAATGATATAAGTTATGAGCGCTTCCATTTTAAATAGAATTATGCTATTATGAAAATGAAAAGAGAGATATGCTACTACATACCTCTCCTTTTATACCAACACCAGTTATAAGAACTGGTGGCTTACTGAGTTAAGTTTTGAATCTTAACCGTTCGGCCTACGAAGCTTGTGAACGGTTATTTTTTATTGTTTTTCGTTGCTTCAAGGATACCGAAAATCAGTAACGCAACAAGGGTTGCAAAACTAATCATCAATTCCAATGCCGCTTCGATTGACAAAAAATGCTCCTTTCGTTAAAGTGCATCGGATACACATAGGCATCACCTGCCTCTCTAACTCAGAGCCACCGTCATACAACTTTCATTGGTAATAGTTTTAGTATAACCTATTGGGTTCACCAAGAAAACGTTTTTATAAAGAATACCGCCAAAAAATCTATTATGAATTTTTTGGCGATATTCTTTTTTTATTGAACCACTTCTGGGTATAAAAGTTTTAAAACGTCCATTGTCAAGCGTCTACCCTGTCCAGCGTATGGATACACATGCATGTGCATGGCTGGATTAAAGTTCGCTTCGATAATCCCGTACGTTAAGCTATCACGTGTGCCTTTTACGTCTTTGTCAGGAATGATTAAATCAATACCGCAAATTTTGGCTCCTAAAGCAGCTACGGCCTCAATGGCGATTTGTTTATAACTATCATCAATGACATCGGTCATATCAATCGAATCCCCGCCCGTGCTAACATTAGAATTTTCTCGCAAGTACACGATTTGCTCTTTTTCTGGCACAGAATAGATAGTTAAACCTTGTTCTTTCAACATTAGTTTTTCTAAATCATTTAACTGGATTAACTCTAGTGGTGCACGGTGATTGGTCCCCCGCAATGGATCACTATTTTTAGCGGTCACCAATTCTTCTACAGTGTGTTTGCCATCTCCGGTAACATTGGCTGGCACGCGCAACATGATGGCTTTTACATCATTATCTAACACAAAGAACCGATATTCTGTTCCAGGTAAAAACTCTTCAATTAAAACCGCTGTGTCCTCTTTAAAAGCAATCCGTAACGCTTCCGTAAAGTCTTCCAACGAAGCGCCTTCTTTAAAAATGGTAATTCCTAAACCGTAATTCGTTGATTTTGGTTTCACGACAAACGCTTTATTGGCGTAGCGTAAATGTGCTTCTTGTGCCTCAATAAAAGATGAAAATTCTTCACCGCCAGGCACATGGAACCCTGCTGCAGACAAAATTTTCTTTGTCACGGTTTTGTTTTCCATAATCAATGGTACCACGTAGTTATCTTTGCTAGTCATGTTGGCATTTTTGACGTATTCAATGTGCTCGCCATGTTGCAGTTTCAAAAATTGCTCTTGTTCATCTAAAATTTCGATTTCCAAACCTTTTTGAATCGCATCAAATAAGAAAATTTGTGTGGATAATTCCATCTCACGAAAACCAGCTAATTGATAAGGGCGTTCAAAGGCCATACTTTGATATTGGTTTCCAAAAATATTTCCCAGTTCACTGTTGGAATTTTCTTGGATAATCGTCCACATTTTGCCAGAAACGGTGTCTTGTGGATTCCGCAGTTGTTGATAATACTTACCGACAACTTCTTTACCTTTACGAATGCCTAGAGCATCTAACATATCAATCATTTCTGAAAAAATCCGATCGCCTTCTGCAATTAACTTAATCGTTTCATGAGGATGACCAAGAGCCACTTGTTCATTAAAAATATCGCCAGTTTTTACCCATTCATCCGCTTCTTCTTTTTCATCTGTCCACAATAAATACAACATGAAATAATGTAAGAAATCCACAGTATCTTCCACAATGCCTAAACGTGAAAAAGGATTTAAGTCTAAATTACGCAACTCGATATAGCGAATACCTGTTTTAGGCAGATCAGACATTTGTTTCCCGCCACGTAAGCGCACAGGCGCATAAAATTCTTTTTCTTCAGAAAGTAAACCATTTTCCACCATGCGATGAATATCTTCTAAATAGCGTTCCAATGAGGCATACGATACTTTCACATTGTCATGATTTCTGTAGCCATACGTACTATTCCGAATACTGCGAATGGGTTCTTGCGGTTGGTCGTCATAGACCCTAAAGTAGCCGTCTTCACTAACTGGCGAAGCCCCAAAAAGATACGTAATTAACCAACGATAACGTAAAAAGTTACGGGCAACTTTCATGTACACTTTCGTTTTAAATTGTTTGCAATCTGTCACTTCGGATTGTTCATCATATAATTGCTGAATCAGGGCTTGGTCATATTCAAAATTAAAATGAATTCCGCTGACCATTTGTTTTCGTTTGCCATACTCTTTTGCCAAATAACGACGATATAACACCGCATCATATTGATCTAATTTAGCGATTTTAATCTCTTCATCTTTTGTTGGTAATTGTGGCGGCATACTTAATGGCCACAGCATTTCATCTTCTGGAATCGAACGACGAGCCACATCGTGAATGGCATCTAAAAAACGAAGCATTTCTGTGCCGCTATTTGCTACAGGCGTGATTAGTTCTAATTGTGTTTCACTAAAATCTGTTTGAATATATGGATGATAAGAACGGTTACCAAAAACCGTGGGATGATCAGTTGTCGCTAAAAGCCCTTCTCGTGTACTACGTTGGTTTTCTTTTTCTAAACCAAAACGAGCCATCAATACGTAAGGACGAACATTTTTCTTTTGCATTAATTCTCTATAATTCATCTTGTCGCCTTTCTTTCTACAAACTATCTGTTTCTCTTACTATTATATAGGAAAATGAGTAAATATGCTGTTTTTTTGAACGTTCGCTTGGGAATTTTTGAGACACTTTTAGAGAGCGCCTTTTTCCGTTATACTGAAAACAACTAGTTTATAGAAAGTGGGGATTGCTCATGAAAAATCGTGCATTACTTTTAATTGACTTTCAAAAAGGCATCGAAAGTCCGTCGCAGCAATTGTACCGTCTACCAGCAGTGTTGGATAAAGTCAATCAGCGTATTGCTGTCTACCGCCAACACCATGCGCCCATTATTTTTGTTCAACATGAAGAAACCGAATTACCTTTTGACTCAGACTCTTGGCAACTTTTTGAAAAGCTGGATGCACAGCCCACAGATTTTTTCATCCGCAAAACACATGCGAATGCCTTTTACCAAACAAATTTAAATGATTTATTGACGGAACACGACATTCAAACGTTAGAAATCGCTGGTGTCCAAACCGAGTTTTGTGTGGACACTACAATTCGGATGGCTCATGGTTTAGGCTATACGTGTTTGATGACACCGAAAACCACTTCCACCTTGGATAATGGACATTTAACCGCGGCACAAATTATCCAACATCATGAAGCTATTTGGGCTGGCCGCTTTTTGACTTTTTTGAGCCTGTGACAAAAATCACTTTGGATTTTTGTTCCGGGCTCAAAATCTGATAAACGGCGGGAACAGAAGCAACACTACGCGTTGCTTCGATCACAACAACTTCTAAGATGTTTTCTCGACATGCGTCTCGTCACAGTACAGCCTTCAAAAGAGCTACAGCTCTAAGAGTTGCGATGTTTCACTGTGAAGCATGAACAGATGAAATCATCGTACCTACTTGGTGAAGGTCCTTCGGAAATAAGCCGAAATTGACTTTCTCACACAAGTGTTCGGCGTATCTTAATCCTTCCAAGTGTTGAGAATCACGAAGAACGTAGTGATTCGATGATGAACAATACCTACTTGGTCTCCAAAAATTAAAGAGCACCGGGTAGGTATCATGCAACATCAACTCGTACCTCGTTGTGTTTTATGACAATTTTCGGAAATTTCTTCTTATTGCTGAGAAACACTATTTGCAAAGCAAATAGATGTTAATCAGTACCTACTTGGTTCTCGGAGCTAAATGGTTCTGTCCCGACCTCTTTTCCAAAAAATTGTTTGTTCACTATGTTTTCTTGTCGTATTTCATGTTAGTATAAGGAAAAAGTGTTCAGTTGATTAGTTGAAGATTTAGAGTGTGGGACATAAGTCGATTAGGCTTGTCTCTCATGTTCTGTCTTTTTTTATGTCATCATTCACTAAACTAATAAATAATTGGAGGTATTTCATGAATAAATTTTTTACAGCCCAACGTTTAAAAGACACCGCCTATGTAACAGTCGGTGCATTCATTTTGGCCATTTCAATCAATGCGGTCTTATTGCCAAATAAACTTGTCGCAGGCGGAGCCAATGGCATTAGTATTGTTATTAATTATGTTTTCGGGATTAGTCCCGCCATTGTTCTTTACGCCATCAATATTCCTCTTTTAGTGCTTTGTTTCTTACTTCTTGGGAAAGAGGTCGGTGTCAAAACCATTTATGGTAGTCTTATTTATCCATTTTTTGTAGGAATTACTTCGGGGATGCCTGTTTTAACACATAATATTTTTCTAGCAGCATTATTTGGCGGTATTATTACAGGTGCTGGCCTAGGCTTGGTTTTCCGTGGCAATGCTTCAACTGGTGGGACAGCAATCATTTCACAAATTGTCAATAAATACTTCAAAGTTTCCTTAGGTATTGCTATTTTATTCGTCGATGGTTTAGTCATTTTATCAGCAATGTATGCTTTTAATGCAGATATTGTGTTATTCTCTTTAATTTGTTTATTTACAATTGGTCGTGTCGTTGACATGATTCAAGTTGGTCTGGTTCGCTCGAAGAATGTGATGATTATTTCACCAAAATATGTCGCTATTCAAGAACGCTTATTACGTGAACTAGATAAAGGTGTGACCTTGGTGCCAATCGAAGGCGGTTATCGAAACGCGAAAGGCATGCTCTTAATGACCGTCATTCGTGAAAAAGATTTTCCCCGCTTAAAAGAAGCCATTCTTGAGATTGATGAAGAAGCCTTTTTGATTTCAATGAGTGCGAGTGAAGTCTACGGAAAAGGATTTAGCTTGAAAAAAGTAGCTGATTCTTATGGCGTTGAAGCAACTAATGCCAATAATTTACAATAGTTTTTTGTAGGAAAAGAGCCGCAAAATCTGTAGAGATTTTGCGGCTCTTTTTACATCTTCATCCAGACAGGTTCTAAGCTATTGCCATCCAAATCTTGCACTTCTAAGCCATACATTTGCTCTTCTGGTATTCCCATATCAACTCGGTAACAGTTGCCTCCGTTAGCTTTGGCGGTTTCGCCAAACTGTTTTACGGCTTCGGCACTCTCTAAACTAAAGGAAATTAATGCCCCACTGGTTGTTTGCGCATCAATAATTTGCTTTTCTTGGATAAATTTTCCATAAAAGTCATGGTTCAACAACATAATCCAAAATTGATCATCCCACATCATCGAACTAGCTTCCTCTGTTGAAAATTCCTCGTTCTTTTTGAATCCAAGTTTTTCATAAAATGCTGTAGAACGTTGGACATCCGCTACTGGGAAGTTAACAAAAACCATTGTGCCCATGTGATTCATCCCTTTCTTTTAATCATCTACGACAGCTAAGTGTGCGTTGCGACAAAATCAACAAGCTTGTTTGATTTATACTAGCATATTCATAAAAGAAATGTTACTAAAACGTTTTCTTAAGGTAATTCTCGATAAGCCAAGTGCTGAATGATTTCACTATGTTGTGGATAATCGTTTAACAATTCCGCTTGAGTAAATAACTCGAAGTCTTCAAACTCAAAGCCTGGTGTAACCACACAACTGACTAACGCAAATCCTGTCGCTACTGTAGAGCCAAAGATTGTGCCGGCAGGAACTGAGAACGAAAGCTGTTGTCCTTGAACTAAGTCTTTCCCTAACTGAACAGCTTGATACGTTCCATCAGGAAAAATACAGTGAACGGTTAACGGCTGACCATCGTGAAAAAACCATAATTCATCCGCTTTTAAACGATGAAAATGTGACGGACTTTCTGTATTTAATAGAAACAAAATCGCTGTATGCAACGCCCGTTCGCCTCGTTTGGTCGGAATCAATTGTTCACTTTTATTGGTTTGTTTAAAATAACCGCCCTCCGGATGCGCTTCTAGTCCTAACTTCTCAATCCACATTTGTTCTGTCATCTTCTCCCTCACTCCTTCATTTTTTTCAGAAACAATTTAGGAAGAACTTAGAACATCCGTCCTAATCCTAAAATAAACGGCGGGACAGGAGTAGCTTCTTCATTCTTGAAGCTAAATACTCCTGTCCCACGTTCTTCCCAAACCTGTTATTTTCTACAACTAAACATCTTTTAATAAGCCTTTAAATAAGCCCATTGCGAAATCGTTGGCATTAAATGGTTCTAAATCGTTAATTCCTTCACCTAGACCAACTAATTTCACTGGCAAGTGTAATTCATTCCGAATAGCAATGACAATACCACCTTTGGCTGTTCCGTCTAGTTTGGTTAAAACTAAGCCAGTGACATCGGTTGTTTCTTTGAACTGTTTGGCTTGTGTCATCGCATTTTGCCCAGTAGTTGCGTCCACGACTAAGAGAACTTCGTGAGGCGCATCTGGAATTTCTCGTTGAATGACTCGTTTAATTTTTTCTAATTCCTTCATTAAGTTGACTTTATTTTGTAAACGACCTGCTGTATCCACTAGCAAAACATCGGCCTGTTCTGCTTTGGCACGTTCCACTGCATCGAAAACGACCGCTGCTGGGTCGCCGCCAGCATTTCCACGTACAACTTCAACGCCAGCCCGTTCGCCCCAAACAACTAATTGGTCGATGGCGCCCGCTCGGAACGTATCGGCAGCGGCCATTAAAACTTTCTTTCCTTCCAACTTGTATTGATGGGCTAATTTACCAATGCTGGTTGTTTTACCAACTCCATTAACACCAACAAATAAAATCACGGTTAAGCCATTTGGCTGTAAGTTAATCGCGTTATTTTCATTAATTCCTGCTTCTTCATACAAATCAACCATTTTTTCAATGATGGTATTTTGAACTTGAGCTGGTTTTTTCACGTTTCGCAGTTTCACTTCTTGTCGTAAGGCTTCTGTAATTTTTAAGGATGTATCAAAGCCTACATCTGCACCAATTAACGTTTCTTCTAATTCTTCAAAGAAATCTTCATCAACGCTTCGGAAATTAGCAAACAATTCGTTCAACCGTTGACCAAATGTTTTACGCGTTTTTTCCAAGCCTTTTTCATATTTTTCTTGGACCTGCTCTTCTTTTGACTCTTCAATTTCTTCTGAAACCTGCGTGTCTGTTGGTTCTGCCAAAGGAGTTACGACACTACTTTCTTCCTCAGGCGCTTCCACAACAACTTCTTGTGTTTCCTCTGTCAAGATTTCTTCTGGCTCTTCTTCTAATGCTTCTTCTACGCCAGCTAATTTTTCCATTTCAGCGTTATCTGTTAAATCGGCTGTTTCTGCGACTTCTTCCGCTGCCGTTTCTGGTGTTGTTTGCGCCTCTTCTGCTGCGGTTTCTTTTGATTCAGCAGGCGCTGATTCATCACTTGGTGTTTCGTCTACTGTTTCTTCAACAATCTCTTGTTTTTCTTCTTCCTTTTTTTCAGCGGAAAAAGCTTTTTTAATTTTATCAAAAAATCCCATTCTTATTGGCCTCCTTCCAACGGCGTTAAAATATATTTTTCGACCGCTTTGGCAACGCCATCTTGGTCATTCGTGTCTGTAACGACATCTGCGGCTTCTTTAACTAATGGAATCGCATTTGCCATGGCGACACCTAAGCCAGCGTATTCAATCATCGGTAAATCATTTTCTTCGTCCCCTAGGGTCATGATTTCTTCCGCACGGATTCCTAAATCTTTGGCTAACAAGGAAATACCATAGGCTTTCGTAATCCCTTTTGGCATAAATTCTAATAAGTTATTTCGCGTTTTAATAATTTCAAAGCGCTCATAAAAGGAGGCCGGAATTTCCTTGATGCGTTCATTTAAATACGCTTCATCAATCGCAACAACAACTTTGTTATAAATTCGATTTGGGGTTAACTCTTCTAATTTGTAGGACTCAAAGGTTAATAATTTGTTTAGAGAACTATAAATTGAAGGATAATTAGGTGCAGAAGGCAGTTGCATCACGACCTCATCGGATAAGACATCAAACGGCATGTTGAGTGTGGTTGCTAATTGGTACAGCTCATGAATCGCTTCCAAGGGCATCAATGTTTTCTCAATAATGGCCCCTGTATCATTTTTTTGAACCAACCCGCCGTTAAAAGTAATGCTATAATCGCCTTCATCTTGTAAACCTAATTCTTCTAAGTAAGGACCAATAGCTGCCAAAGGTCGACCTGTGCAGATAACAACTTTCACGCCTGCTTGTTTCGCAGCCATCAGTGCTTGTTTATTCCGTAAAGAAATCTCTTTTTGGCTATTTAATAATGTTCCATCTAAATCAATAGCAACTAATTTTATCAAACGTTCGCTCCTCCTTGCTTCTGGCTAATTGCTTTTTTCAATTGCGCCACCTTCTTTGACCTCTTCCAAGCGAACTGAAACGATTTTTGAAACCCCAGATTCTTGCATAGTCACGCCATATAAAACATCTGCGGCTTCCATTGTCCCTTTACGATGCGTCACCACAATAAACTGTGTGCCATCTTCAAATTCGCTTAAATAATGACCAAAACGAGCAACGTTGGCTTCATCTAAAGCTGCTTCTACTTCATCTAAAATACAGAACGGAACGGGTCGAACACGAATAATTGAAAAGAGTAATGCAATCGCCGTTAATGCCCGTTCGCCTCCAGACAACAAGCTTAAATGTTGTAATTTTTTCCCTGGTGGTTGCGCCTCAATCTCAATCCCTGTATTCAAGAGATCCTCTGGGTTAGTTAGCACCAGTTCTGCCCGTCCGCCACCAAACATATTAGGAAATACCACTTTAAACTGGCCACGAATTGCTTCAAAGACTTCTTTAAACCGTTCTTTCACTTCTTGGTCCATTTCATCCATAGTTTCAAATAATTGTTCTTTCGCATTTAATAAATCATCACGTTGACTGACTAAAAATTGATGGCGTTCATCGACTTGTTCAAATTGCTCGATGGCACTTAAGTTAACAGGTCCTAACCGCTCAATTTCTTGTTTTAGGCGTTTCACTGTTTGCTGCGCCTGCGCTAAATCATCGATTGGGAAATACGCTTCATAGGCAGCTTCAAAGGTTAAGCTGTATTCTTCCTGTAAGCAACTTAACGAGCTATCTAATTGCATTTCTGCACGATTTTTTAGGACTTCAATTTGTGTTTTATCTGCTAAATACTGTTGTTGGCGTTTGTTTTCTTCCGCTAATTTTGTATCTAACTCGTCTACTTCTTCTTGCAACGCTTGTCGTTGACTACGTGCCGTTTGTAAAGACGTTTGCAATGCTGTTTGTTTCTCCGCTAATTGCGCGACTTGTGCCGCTAAGCCTTCTTCGGTTAACTGGTGATCGCTAGAATGGCTACTTAGTTGTTGTAGCTGTTGACGGATGGCCGTTTCTCGAATCAACAATTCGTCCAATTGTTCTTGTTTGTCTTGCTTTTGACGAGCAAAATGGGCACATTGTTCCGCCGCTACTGCTTGTTCTGCTTGAACTGTCGTCAAGCGTTCTTGCGCTTGGGCTTTAAAGGTTTCCATTTGGCTAGCTTCTTGTTCCACTTGTTTCATTTCAGCATCTAAACGTTCTTTCGTTGCCGTTAAGTTTGCTTGTTGCTCTGTCAATGTGGCTTTTTTCGTTTGATATTCGGTTAAGAATTGATGCAATTCCCGTGATTCATATTCAAACAGACGTTTTTCTTTTGTTAAACGAGTAATCGTTTCTGTTTGATTGGCTAATTTATTGTCAATTTCTTGTTGTTTTAAGCGATTTTGTTCACCAGCAGAGCGCAACATTTCTGCACGTTCCGTGGCTGTTTTCACTTCTTGCGAGAGCGCTTGGACTTCTTGTTCCACACTTCTTAGCTGTGTTTCTAATTGAGTCATTTGTTCAGTGATTGTTTGAAGTTCTTGCGCTTGTGAAAATAGGCTTCCTTGGTTGCCACGTTTATTGGCTCCCCCAGTCATCGAACCGCCAGGATTCATCACATCGCCTTCCAATGAGACAACGCGATATTGGTAATTGACTAATTTTGCTAACTGGTTGGCACTCGTTAAATCTGCCGCTAAAATCGTGACGCCTAAGAGATTTTGAATAACGGTTTGTACTTGTTCTGGATAACGAACTAATTCACTGGCAATCCCCACGAAGCCCGGTGCACCAGCCAAACGATTCTGAACCATCGCCGATACAGAGCGTGGCTTAATGGTGGTCAATGGTAAAAAGGTCGCTCGGCCACTGTGTTGTTGTTTTAAGAAGGTGATGCCTGCTCGACCATCTTTCTCATTTTCCACAACAATATGTTGCGCCGCACCACCTAAGGCCGTTTCAATCGGCAACGTATATTCTTTAGGCACTTCAATTAACTCAGCCACTGCGCCAACAATCCCAGTTAATTGGTTTTTGTGACGCAATACAGCTTTCACGCCTTGATAGAAGCCAGCGTAATTTTCTTGAATTTCTTGCAAACTTTTTTGGCGTGCCTTCGCTTGTTGCACTTGATTCATCGCTTGGTACATATCGTTTTGACGCTGTGCTAATCGTTCACGCTTGGCTTCAAGCGTTGCTTTCAACGCAGTGTATTCTTCCAACTGTTCTTGTAAGCCTTGTTTTGCAACTTTTTGCTCTTTTTCTAGCGTCTCTTTCATTGCGAGAGCTTCAACCATCTGTTCTTCTAGCGCTTCGTGTTTTGCTAGCGATTGTTGATTTTTAGCTGTTTCTTGTTGATATTGTCGTTCTAAATATTTTAAGTCATTGGCTGTATTGGCTTGTTCTTGCATGACTTCCACATACTGACTGCGCAATTCTTCCATCAATTCTTTAGAAGACTTACTATATTTTTCCACATCTTTCGTTGCCAAAGCCAATGCTTCTTTTAACGTCTGACGTTGTGCCGTTTTTTCTGCGATTGCTGTTTCCAGCGTCTGCAATTCTTCCCGATAGCGAACAATTTTTTCGGCCGTTTCTGCCAATGTCTCTTCGTATTCGCTTGCCGTTTGGGAGGTGTGTTTGGAACGTTCAATTAAAACATTTTTTTGTCCTTCTGCTTGTTTCAACGCTTCTGTCACTTGTAATAATTGTTGTTGTTCCGTTTCAATTTGTTCATCTAAACGATTGCGCTTGCTTCGTAAACGTACCAATTTGCCTTCTAAGTCATGGACTTGCTTACTTGCGCCAGCTAACTTTTCTTCAATGGCTGTTAATTCTTGCGTTTTCGTTTCCCAAATAGCTTTTGCTTCTTGAATTTCGGTCACAGTTAAATTGACATCAATTTCGGTAAGTTCTTCTTTCAAAGCTAAATACTTTTTAGCCGCATCTGCTTGGGCGGCTAGAGGAATTAATTGGTCTTCCAACTCGTAAATGATATCTTGGACACGGCTTAAGTTGTCCTCGGTTTCGAAAAGCTTTTGTTCAGCTTTTTTCTTCCGTTGTTTGTATTTTAAAACGCCCGCTGCTTCTTCAAAGATCCCACGACGGTCTTCAGGTTTACTATTAAAAATCGCTTCAACTTTCCCTTGTGAAATAATTGAAAAAGATTCTTTGCCTAACCCTGAATCCATAAATAAATCTTGAATATCTTTTAAACGGCACGCTTGTTTATTAATAAAAAAGTCACTTTCGCCCGTTCGTTTTAAACGACGGGTGACACTAATCTCACTATAATCCAATGCTAAATAATGGTCGCTGTTGTCTAACGTCACGGTAACTTCCGCAATATTTAGCGGCTTACGACCTTCCGAACCGGCAAAGATAATGTCGTTCATTTTGCCACCGCGAAGGTTTTTCGCAGATTGTTCACCTAATACCCAGCGAACGGCTTCCGTGATATTACTTTTCCCACTTCCATTCGGACCAACCACTGCTGTCACATCATCTTCAAATTCAATAATGGTTTTATCTGCAAATGATTTAAATCCTGTAATTTCAATTCGTTTTAAATACACGAATATTGCTCCTTCCAGCCTTACTGAGGAATACTTTTCAGTGCCCGCTCAGCGGCATCCTGTTCAGCTAACTTCTTCGATTTTCCTTGGCCTAACCCAATGAGTTCACCATTCATGTAAACTTCAGTGAAAAAGGTGCGGTCATGAGCAGGGCCTTCTTCTTTAATTAAGCGATATTCAATTGAAACATCGCCTTTGCGTTGTAAAACTTCTTGTAATTGTGTTTTGTGATCCATCTCATGTGAAAAAGCACCGGCATCAATTTTCGGAAAAATAACGTCTTCAATAAATTTCTTGGCTGCGCCAACTTTTTGGTCTAAGTAGAGGGCACCTAAGAAGGCTTCAAATAAGTCACATAATAATGATGCACGTGTTCGTCCGCCCGATGCTTCTTCTCCTTTACCTAATAAAATGTAGTTGTCGAAGTGACATTCTTTCGCAAATTTGGCTAAACTATCTTCCCGAACGATGGCTGCGCGCATCTTCGTTAATTTTCCTTCTGGAAGTTCTGGGAATTTTAAATACAAATATTGTGAAACAATTAATTCTAAAACTGCATCTCCTAAAAATTCAAGACGTTCATTATCGGATAATTTTAAATAGCGATGCTCATTCACATAGGATGAATGAGTAAAAGCTTGCTCTAATAGATTGACATCATGGAAAACAATGCCGTAACGTTCTTTTAACTCTGTTGTTAACTGATTGTCCATTCTCCACATTCCTTTACATTTATTTACACCTTGTTTCATTATACTTTTTTTTTCACTTTTTTTAAATAGTTCTATTCAGAAAAAGCCTGTTATTCACTGTGTTCTCATTATTTTTTAGAAAAAAATAAATAAATAGAGCTATGATTGAGATAAAAGCGTTTGTTTACGTAAGAGATAGAAAGAGCGTGGGACAAAAATCACTTTGGATTTTTGCGCCACGCTCAAAAACTGATAAACGGCGGGAACAGAAGCAACTCCTCCTTATTTCTCGGAGTTAAACACTTCTGTCCCGACCTCGTTCTATCTCTATTAAATCAGCGGAACGTTGTTTAACGTTTTTCCGCAGTGACACCCACCGTTGCCCATGGATTATCTTTCGTATCAACTGCCCAAGTAAAGTCAACTACACGGTCGTTGACTGGCAAGACTTCATTTCTGTAAAGCGTTGGGATTACAAACGCTTCATCAATGGCATACTCTTGCCAATCGTAGAAGGCTTTTTTACGTTTTTCTTCATCAAATGATGCTTTTGAATCGATCGCATCAAGTAATTTAGTATTTTCTTCTGACTCAAAACGTGTGTAGTTAAAGGCTGAGTTTGGACCATATAAGCCGGTTGGTGAAGGATCTGAACCTGTGCCCCACGCACCTTGATAGATATCTACTTCTGGGTCATCATTTTTCAATTTATCATAGAAGGCTTGGAAATCAATTAAGCGTCCTGTTGTATACGTTACGTTTAAGCCAATTTCTTTCCATTGTTGGACATAGTAATCAGCAAGTGGTTGTGCAGTTTCGCCGCCTGACATTGAAGCAAACTTGATTTCTAGTGGTTTGCCTTCTTTGTCTTCGCGAATGCCATCGCCGTCTACGTCTTTATAGCCAGCATCATCTAATAATTTTTTCGCTTTGTCTAAATCAAGCGTATAGCCTTTCGCTTCGCTATCATGCAAGCTCTTGAAGACTGGTGGAATTAACGTTGTTGCCCCTGTTCGTAAGCCGTTGTAGAATTTTTGGCCGACTGCATCATTGTCAATTGCATAGCCCATGGCTTGACGTAAGCTTTTATCTGCCATTTTAGCTTTTGGATTGTATTTCACTGTATTTGTTTCTTTGTCAAACGTACCCATTTTAAAGCCAATATACGTGTAGGCTTGTTCGGGACGTCCTAAGATTTGATACCCTTCAGTATCTTTGTAGGTTGGATACGTATCTGTTGGCATTGATAATGCAATATCGTATTGTTTCGCTTTCATCGCTTCTACAATGCTCGCAGAAGGAACAGATTTGAACACTAATTTATCTAATTTAGGTTTGCCACCGTAGTAATACTCATTTGGTAGGTATTCAACAGATTCACCTGTCACAATATTACTCATGTAGTATGGTCCAATAGTCACAGGGTTTTTACGAACTGCATCGCTTGATTCCATGTCTTTAACAGCAATTCCTTCAAAGGCATGTTTTGGTAAAACTGAACCCCAAACACCGCCACCTAATTGTTGCATTCCTGGGTGAACTTCTTTGTAAGTGATTTTAACTTCTTTATCATTGACTTTTTCTATGCCAGAAATGGTTGGCGATTTACCATCATGGTAGTCTTCCATACCAACAATATTCGTAAAGTTATCATCATAACGAATCCCTGTATAGTCTTTATGACCAATGACTTCATAAGAGAAAATCACGTCATCTGCCGTCACATCTTTACCGTCAGACCATTTTAAATTGTCACGTAATTTAATGGTTGCTGTATTGGCATCTTCATCTAATTTCAGATCCGCAGGACCCCCATCGACAATCTTAAAGTCTGCATCATTGTTAAATAATGGCTGTACCGTTGGAAGCATGTATTGTGCATCATAGTTGTCTTGATAAAATTCTTGCTGGAAAAGTCCTTGGAATTGTGTATCCATAACTACAGCGACATCTAATGTCCCGCCATCAATTGCTTTTTTATCATTTTTAACAGCGATTGGCATTTTTGAAATGTCTTCTGTTTCCGTTGCTTTATTGCCCCCGCCTTTATTGCCGCCACCACATGCAGCTAACCCGAATACTAACACAGAAGCTAACGTGATTGCACCTAAAATCCGTTTCTTGTTCATCTCTTTTCCTCCCTCATTTTTTGGC
This sequence comes from Enterococcus sp. AZ050, assembly GCF_051715085.1. Taxonomy (NCBI): domain Bacteria; kingdom Bacillati; phylum Bacillota; class Bacilli; order Lactobacillales; family Enterococcaceae; genus Enterococcus; species Enterococcus sp. AZ050. Next base: position 1,575,859 of record NZ_JBIOTC010000001.1, read on the forward strand.
TAATTAGCCTAATCGTTGTCGTGCATCTGCTGAGCGCTTAAATGCTTGTCCAACATAGTTTATACTTAACATCAAGACTAAAATTAGAATTGATGCAGGTAACCAAACCCATTGTTTATTGACTAATACATCCCCACTGCTGGCGTAGCCAATTAAGGTTCCTAAACTTGGGACACTTTGTGGTAACCCGAAGCCTAAGAAAGTTAACGTTGTTTCGATCCCGATATTGGCCGCGAAATTAATCGTTAAGTTCGTAATAATTAATGAACTTAAATTCGGCATAATTTCTCGAAACATAATTTTAAAATCGCTTGTTCCCATTGTCTTAGAAGCACTAACGTAATCTCGGCGCCCTTCAGATAACGTTTTACTGCGGAACAACCGCGCTTTTCCAACCCAATAAAACGCACACATAATCCAAATAAAGGACCAGATACTATATTTAGGAATCACGGAAACGAACACAATAATAATTAACATAATTGGCAAAATCATAATAAAATCCACGATACGCATCAAAATATTATCAATCATGCCTCCATAATAACCGGAAATAATCCCTAAACCGACCCCGATAATAGACGTAATAATCGTAATGGCAAAACCGATTAAAATCGAGTTTCTAGCCCCGATAATCAATTGTCCTAAAACATCACGACCCCCTTCATCGGCACCTAAAATGAACTTGGTGCCATTCATTGTAACGGTACCTGGTTCCGCATATTTATCTAAAATACTTACATGCATAACGGCACTTTGGTCTAACACTAACGAACCGATAAAAACGGCTAATAAGATAATGACCAAAAGGATTAAAGAAAACATCGCCATTTTTTCTTTGACGAATTCTCGCGCAATCATCCGAAAGCCCATTGGTGGAATACTTTCTTGTAAGACTTCTTCTCTTTTTTCTTCTGTCAATTCCATTTTTATCACCCTTTCTTCGTGTTTTTTCTACTGAATTCGAATTCTTGGATCAACAATACTCATTACAATATCAGAAATTAATGTTCCGATAAGGGTTGCCAATCCCAAAATCAACACGAGAGCGGTAATAACGGAATAGTCACGTTGAATGATACTATCAATAAATAATTTTCCAATTCCTGGGAAAGCAAAAATCTTTTCAATAACGACTGATCCGGCAATCAGAGCAGTAATTTCATAACCTAATTGAGAGGCAATTGGTAATGCTGCATTTCTAAAAATGTGTCGATTAAAAATTTTATTCGTTGGCACTCCTTTTGAACGAGCAGTACGAACAAAGTCCATGTTTTTAACATCAATCACTTCACTGCGCAAATATTGAATAGTGACCGCTGTCCCTAGCAACGCTTGAGTGACTCCTGGTAAAATTAAATGCTTCAGTTTATCTAAATAATACGGCCACGTTCCCTCAGCCAAACCAACAGTCACTGTTCCACTCGTTGGGAACCAGTCTAAGCGATACCCAAAAATAAAGAGCATAATCAAGGCAAAGATGAATAATGGCACAGCAAAACTGAAGAAGTTGTAGATAACCACCATTTTGTCAAACCATGAATTTTGGTAACGGCCAGCAATTAAACCGAAAGGAATGGCGATTAAATAAGTGATTATGACTGATACAGCGGCCAATGCAATCGTATTCCCCACCCGACCAGCAATGAGCGTGGACACAGGTAATTTAAAGATAAAACTATGACCAAAATCTCCATGTAAGGCATTGCCAATCCAACGGAAATATTGTTCGTACCAAGGATCATTTAACCCGGCAGCTTCGCGCATGGCTTCAATCACTTTCGGGTCTTGGTTCGGATTAATCAATCCTGTAAACGGATCACCTGGCATCATTTTAGCCAACAGGAAAATCAAGACACTTAAAATAATCACTTGCGGAATCATCAATAACAAACGGCGTAAAATTGTTTTCCACATTATTCAGCACCTCCATTTTTTAACGCTACTTGGTGGGTTGGACTAATCGCATGTAAGTTATAAACCCGCCCATTTTCATCATAATAGTCTTTATGATTTTCCCGATACTCTTGCTCAACTCTTCTTCGTTCTTCTTTGTGAGCTTCTCGGTTCGCTACGTCAATTTTAGGAATTGCTGAAAGTAAGCGTTTGGTATAAATGTGTTGTGGATTAGTGTAAATATCTTGGCGTGTACCGATTTCTACAAAACGGCCTTTGTACATAATGGCAATGTTGTCACACATATGTTTAACTACGCCCAAATCATGGGAAATAAATAAGTAACTTAACCCATATTCCTGTTGAATGTTTTTCATAAAATTCAATACCTGTGCTTGCACAGATAAGTCCAGTGCTGAAACAGGTTCATCTGCAATAATTAATTTGGGGCTGGTAGCCACCGCTCGGGCGACGCCTAAACGTTGGCGTTGTCCACCAGAAAATTCATGAGGATATTTGTACAACGCATCTTCTGGCATCCCCACAATGTCCAACAAACTTTTGACTTTTTTCTTTTCTTCTTGGTCACTTAACCGTTCAAAATTTCGAATTGGTTCGGCGATAATATCTAGTACTCGTTTTTTAGGGTTTAAACTTGACATCGAATCTTGGAAAATCATTTGGACATCTTTGTTGTATCCAATCGCTTTTCGACTTCGCGGCTTGGTTACATCTTGTCCTTGATAAATAATTTCACCATTTGTAATTTTTTCTAAACCAATAATTGCTTTTCCTGTCGTTGATTTTCCAGAACCCGATTCACCAACTAACCCATACGTTTTACCTTGTTCAATCATGAAATCCACACCATCAACCGCCAAAACATGATCAGTGATTCGATTGAAGAAGCCGCTGCGAATTGGATAATGAACTTTTAAATCTTTAATTTGAATAATTTCTGTCATTACGCTTCCCCTTCCCCGTCTCTAAAATGAAAATGTTTATAACATGTACAACGAACATAATGATTCGGTGCAACTTCATGTAATGTTGGATTTTCTTCATGTTCCGATGCATCAATCCAAGGAATTCGTGGGGCAAACCGACAACCTTTTCTAGGTAATTTGGTTAACGAAGGAACAATCCCTTCAATCACATGAAGTTCTTCTTCATCGGAATTCTCTTGGGGAATGGACTGAAGTAAGGAACGTGTATATGGATGTTTCGGATGACTAAACAATTCTTCAGCAGTGGCTACTTCTACAAACTGACCCGCATACATAACCGCTACACGATCAGCCATTTCCGCAACTACACCTAAGTCATGGGTAATTAAAATAATGCCGCTCCCTGTTTCTTCTTGCAAATCTTTTAACAAATCGAGAATTTGTGCCTGAATGGTAACGTCTAAGGCCGTTGTTGGTTCATCTGCAATTAAAATCGGTGGTTTACACGCGATTGCAATGGCAATAATCACCCGTTGGCGCATGCCGCCAGACAATTCATGAGGATACTGTTTCCCGACACGCTCTGGGTTGGGAATCCCCACTTGATCTAACAGTTCAATGGCCCGTGCTTGTTTTTGTTGTGCAGTCATTTTGGTATGATACGTGAGACTTTCTTTAATTTGGTCTTCAATTCGCATGAGCGGATTCAGTGCAGACAACGGATCTTGGAAAATCATCCCAATATCGTTTCCTCTGACTTTGTTGTACAATGTTTCATTAAACGTAGTTAAGTTTAAATTGTTGTATAAAATTTCCCCAGTAATTTTGGTATGATTGGGATCATGTAAGCCCATAATCGTTGTTGCTAAGGTACTTTTTCCACAACCAGATTCTCCGACGATTGCCAGAATCTCATTTTTCTTCAATTCAAATGAAACATCATCGACGGCATTATAATAATCATCTTTGATTCTAAATGCTGTTTCTAATCCTGAAACCTCTAGTAATTGTTCATTTCCTTGCATCCATACGCACCCCTTACGTCCTTTCAAAAACATTATATAAATTAACTAATATTTAATGATAGCACTTTCTAATTTTTATCAATGTTAATTTACAGCTCATTGTTTTTTCATAATTTTATAGAATTATTCCATAAAAAGCAAGATAAAATAACTTTTTTCGCAGTTATTTTTTTACATGTATGATTTTTTTTACAAAAATATGTGTAAAAATAGCCTTATTGCTTAATAAAATAACCATTATGTACGCAAAAAAAGTCGATTAACAGGAATGTTAATCGACTTTGTCTTATTATTTTTTATGAATTACTCACAATATAATCTACAGCGGCACCAACTGTTTCAATTTTTTCTGCATCTTCATCTGAAATCTCTGTTCCAAATTCATCTTCAAGTTCTAAAACAAACTCCATTACGCTAATTGAGTCAGCGTTCAAATCATCTTTAATGTTTAATTGATCTGTTACTTGATCCGCTTCAATATCAAAGTGGTTTGAGATAATCTTCGCTACTTTTTGAAGTACTTCTTCACGAGTCAACTGTATTCACCTCCACTGCTTTTGAAAAAAGGTTCTTTCTTTTACTAAAACGCTAAGATACATTGTACTCACAATTTGGGTATTTGTCCATCTTTTTTTCATTTGAGTAACAAACTGATGTCAAGACAATTGCAAATTACTCTGCTTTGCCTTCATAATATTCCACTAATTGTGGGACAACTTGGGTTTCTAACATTGTATGAATTTGACGAATGGTGTAGCGGACGGCATCAGGACCCGTGGCCCCATGCGTTTTAATGACTGGCGCTTTTAAGCCAAATAAAACCGCTCCCCCATGTTTTGAGTAGTCCATTTCGTCTTTCATGCCACGCAACGCATTCTTTAATAATAAGGCGCCCATTTTTCCTTTGACACCTTCAGAAAGAATCGCTGTTTTCAGCAAGCTCATCATGTTCATAGCTGTGCCTTCGATGGATTTTAAAACGGCATTTCCTGTGAAGCCATCTGTCACCACCACGTCAGCTACGCCATTTAATAATTCTCGTGCTTCAACGTTTCCGACAAAATTAATCGTTTCATCTGCTGCTAACAATTCGAAGGCTTTTTTCGTTAATTCACTGCCCTTTGTTTCCTCAGTTCCATTATTTAATAGACCGACACGAGGATTCTGAACGTTCCGAACTTTTTCAGCATAGAATGAACCTAAAACGGCATACTGAACCAAATGTTCTGGTTTATTGTCTGCATTGGCTCCTAAATCTAACATGTCAAACCCTTTGTCTGGTTCTCCCATGACAGGTAAAGTTGACATCAAACCGGGACGTTCCACATTTTTGATGCGGCCGACAATGAACAGACCCGCTGCTAATAGCGCTCCGGTGTTGCCTGCAGAAAAAATCGCATCGGCTTCCCCATTTTTAACTGCTTGCGCTGCTAAAACCATGGAAGCAGTTTTCTTACGACGGATTGCTTTAACTGGCTCATCGTCACTAGCAATTTTTTCATCGGTATGAATAATCGTAATGTTTTTTTCATCGGTGATGTATTTTTTTATTTCGGCTTCTTTTCCATATAATTGAAATTCAATGTCTGGGAAGTCTTGTTTGGCTAGCATAACCCCTTCAACAATTGCTTGTGGGGCGTTATCTCCACCCATTGCATCTACAGCAATTTTCATGAGTGATTCCCTCCTACTTTTTTGTTTCCTAACAAGTATAACATATTTTTTTCAAAGAAATACGCATTGGCTTTTACTTTCTGGCTTCAAAAATTACCTCTTCTAATCGAAAAATTGGGCTGCCTCATCTTGGGGTTTCACTCGATTGGCTAAGCCTTGATAAGCAGGATATTGCCACCACTCTTTCACTTTCCATAGGGCACTTGCTTCTTGGCGCGCAACTTCTAAAATGTTAAAGTCCGTCACGATATCTCCTACCGCAAATTGAGGCACCCCTGATTGCCGTGCACCGAACACTTCCCCAGGTCCGCGAAGTTCCAAATCACGCTCACTCAAGACAAAACCATTGGTGGTTTCTGTCATGATTTTCATACGCTCAACGCCCATTTCATTTTTCGGATTGGCCACTAAAATACAATAAGATGCACTGGAGCCACGCCCCACACGTCCCCGTAACTGATGTAATTGTGCTAACCCAAACCGGTCCGCATCCATAATTAACATCACTGTGGCATTTGGTACATTCACGCCAACTTCAATAACGGTGGTAGAAACCAATAATTGCAGCTGATTGTCTTTGAACTCCTGCATAATGTCATCTTTTTCTTGGTTTTTCATTTTACCATGTAGTAATCCCACTTGATATCTTGGGGAATAAAAGCTTTGCATATGTTCAAAAATTTCTGTTGCGTTTTTCACATCTAAGGCTTCTGATTCTTCAATCAAGGGACAAATAATATAGGCTTGATGTCCTCGAGCCAGCTCTTTTTCCATCCATTCTAAAACAGTATCTAACTGCGGCGGCCGAATCCAACGTGTTTCGATTGGAATCCGTCCAGCTGGCATTTCATCAATGATTGATACATCCATTTCGCCATAGGCTGTAATGGCCAGCGTTCGAGGAATCGGAGTGGCCGTCATAAATAGAACATCTGGTTTTAAGCCTTTTTCTCTTAATATTTTTCTCTGATTCACACCAAAACGATGTTGCTCATCGGTGATTACCAAACCTAATTGATGGAAACTGACATCTTGTTGTATCAAAGCATGGGTCCCTACCACAATGTCAATCTCGCCATTGGCCAGTTCTTCGAGAATTAGACGACGTTCTTTCGTTTTGGTGGAACCTGTTAATAAGGCCGTCCGAACTTCTAATGGATCAAACAACTGCTGTAAGCTTTCCATGTGCTGTTGCGCTAAAATTTCAGTCGGAACCATCAACGCTCCTTGAAAGCCAGCGGTCATGGTGGCGTATAGCGCAATCGCAGCCACTACCGTTTTCCCACTCCCCACGTCACCTTGAAGCAATCGTTGCATATGCTTCGGACTTCGCAAGTCTCGACAAATTTCATTGGTCACTTTTTTTTGGGCGCCTGTCAATTCAAAAGGCAGTCCTTGGGTGAACGTTTTTAAGCGATCCACGTCATATTGAATAGCTAAACCATTTTTTTCCGCTTTTTCTTGTTTCTTCAATCCTTGCATTTTAAGTTGGAAAAGGAAAAACTCTTCAAAGACTACTCGCCGTTTAGCTTGATGGCTTTCTTCTGGATTACTGGGAAAATGCATCGCCCACATTGCTTCTTTTCTAGGCATCAAGCGGTACTTTTCTAATAAATCATTCGGTAAAATCTCTTCAACCAGTGAACCATACTCTTCAAAAGCAGTGCGGATTAACTGAACCAACGTGCTTTGGCGGACTTTTTTATTCACATGATAAATGGGGGCGAAATCTTCATTGTCTCCTTTAGAAGCTAAGATTTTCATGCCATTTAATGATTTTCTCTTGGCATCCCACTTGCCATAAACAGCAATTTCTTCGGAAAGAACTACTTTGTCTTTTAAAAAAGGTTGATTGAAGAAGGAAACATTAATGACCGCATGTTCTTGCATCATTCGAAACGTTAACCGGCTCTTCTTATAACCGTACCGACTAACGACTGCTTCCGAAACCACTAGCCCTTTTAGCGTAACTTTTTCCTGATCCTGAATCTCACTTAAATCCTTTTCTTGGATATCATCGTAGCGGAAGGGATAATACGTCAATAAGTCTTCAATTGTAGCAATCCCCAGTTCTTGTAAATTTTCAGCACGTTTTGGGCCAACACCGGGCAATACACTGACTAAATCTGTGATGTCCATAAAATCCCCTCCTCATTAATATACGCAAAAAAATGGATCATTCATTAAATAGGCTGGTTCATTAGCCCTAACTAATGAACCAGCCTATTCGTTTTTATTTTTTCATCACGAAAACCTATTCTGCTGAGAATAAGTATGGATATACAGGTTGTCCACCTTCATGAAGTTCTGTTTCTAGTTCATCGTTTTCAGAAACTAAAATAGCGATTAGCTTTTCAGCTTCTTCAACCGAGCCATCTTCGCCGACAATAATTGTCACGATTTCAGTGTCTTCATCAATCATGCGGTTCAACGTGTCTAATGATGCATTAAAACGATCTGCTTCAGAAACGACGATTTTACCATCAATCATTCCTAAGAAGTCATCTTTTTTAATTTCAACGTCATCAATGGTTGTGTCACGAACAGCTGTGGTTACTTGACCACTCACAACGCTGTCTAACATTTCCGTCATACTTGCTTTGTTTTCTTCTAATGATTGTTGATCATTGAAAGCTAACATTGCTGTCATTCCTTGAGAAATGGTTTTAGATGGAACAACCGCTACTGGTACATCGGCAACTTCTGCTGCTTGATCAGCTGCCATAAAGATGTTTTTGTTATTTGGTAAGATAATGACTTGCTCTGCATTCACTTCTTTGACTGCTTTTAAAATATCTTCCGTACTTGGGTTCATTGTTTGGCCACCACTAATAATGTAGCTTGCACCTAAACTTCGGAATAATTCTTGAACGCCTTCACCGGCTGCAATAGCAATCACAGCAAACGGTACGCGAACTTTTTCAGTCAACGCTTCTTGCTGAGCATCGCGTTCAACTAACGTTTCATGTTGTAAACGCATATTGTCTACTTTTATTTTTACTAACGAACCAAATTTTTGGCCGTAGTTCATCACTTCACCTGGATGCTCGGTGTGTACGTGAACTTTGATAATTTCGTCATCGTTAACGACTAATAGAGAATCGCCTAGTTCATTTAAGTAGTTTCTGAATGTTTCATAATCAAAAGCGCTGTCCACGGTTGGGCCTTCGCCGATACGAACCATAATTTCTGTACAATAGCCAAATTTAATGTCTTCTGTCGCAACGTGGCCACTAACACCACGGTGATGTTCAGCATTAACCATTTCGTCCATTTCGGCAGGACTTGGTTCATACGTTTCAGTTGGTAAAAATTCACCACTAAGCGCTTCTAAAAATCCTTCATAGATAAATAGTAGTCCTTGACCCCCACTATCTACAACGCCGACTTCTTTTAGGACAGGTAATAAATCAGGTGTTTTCGCTAAGGCACGTTTAGCACCTGCTACAACAGCTGTCATAACTTCGATACAGTCATCTGTTTCTTTCGCTTTACGTTCACCAGAACGCGCCGCTTCACGAGAAACAGTTAAGATTGTTCCTTCAACAGGTTTCATCACTGCTTTATACGCTGTTTCTACACCATGTGTAAATGCAGCGGCCAAGTCTTTGGCATTTAATGTTGTAACCTCAGGAATTTGTTTTGAGAAGCCGCGGAATAATTGAGATAAAATAACCCCAGAATTTCCACGAGCACCCATTAATAACCCTTTGGATAACGCGCCTGCTAATTCTCCTACTTTTTCAGAGCGAGAATCGGCCACAGCCTTTGCACCACTGGTCATTGATAAGTTCATATTTGTTCCTGTATCACCATCGGGTACAGGGAAAACGTTTAATGAGTTGACATATTCTGCATTTGTGTGCAGACGAGTCGCACCTGCCTGGACCATTTCCTGGAACTGACCTGCGCTGATTTCTGTTACATTCACCTAAAAAATCCTCCTTCAGATTTACCGCTAACGGCAACACACGACTTCCTTGTGCAATTGCATCGTTGACAGTACACTACCTCTAATCCGGTAATACACGAACTCCTTGAACAAAAACGTTAACTGAATTCGCAGTGACACCTAATAATGTTTCAAGATTATATTTTACTTTTTCTTGGACGTTACGAGAAACTTCAGAAATTTTTGTACCATAACTAACAATCGTGTAGACATCCACTGCGATTCCGTTGTCTTCTTGACGAACAACGACACCACGTGAGTAATTCTCACGACGTAAAATATCGTTTAAGTTATCTTTAATTTGATTTTTGCTTGCCATTCCGACAATTCCGTAAATATCTGTCGCAGCTCCGCCAACTACTGTAGCGATCACATCATTGGTAATCTCAATGGTACCTGCGGGTGTTTGAATTTTTACAGCCATTGATGAAAGCCTCCTTATAAGAGCACATTCGCCCTATTTTCTTCCATAACATTTTATCATATCCAGCCTTTAATTAAAAGGAAGTTCGTCAGATATTATAGACCCTTCCTCATAATTACCAACATTTGTACAATTTACAACGTTTGTCGTGCATTGTCAATGCAGAAAAAGACAAGATTCGACTTGGTTCATTGAATCTTGTCTGCTGATTTTAGAGGTTTTTCATGGCTCTCACTGAGACTAAACATCTTTCTCCGTTACTCATTTCGACAATCCGTTCGCTTTTTATAACTTTACTTATATGCTTGCGGTTGATTAAATATGATTTGTGACAACGATAAAAGTCATTAGACTGTTCTTCAATCTCCTTTAAGGAACCATAAAATTCAATTTCTCCGTTTTCAAGATGTAAAACGATTTTATGCGATACGGAAGAAGATTCAAAAAAAATGATTGTTGCCATATCTACAGACCGAATGGTATCGCCGTCCTTAAATTTAAATAATTTTTTTGTATCTCCACGTTCACTAGTTATACGTTCATGAGCCAATTGAATATTTTCACAGATTTTCTGCTGTAGATGTTCTTTGTTGTCTTTAATGATATAATCCAGCGCTTCCACTTTATACGTAAACGTCAGATAGGACAGTTCCCCATGTGTTGTGACAAAAACGATTTTACCTAAATTATCGTAGTCTCTGATTTTAGCTGCTAAGGTTAATCCTGACATTTCATGTTGTAAATCAACATCTAGAAAATATAACCCAATTATTCTAGACTGACTTTTGACAAATTCAAGTACTTCTAACGGATTTCCTGTTGAAAAAACCAGTTCCATATCAAGACTTTCCATCATTATGTAATTTTTAACATAGGTTTCCAACATTTGTCGTTGTCGCCAATCATCTTCGCAAATAATAATAGAAATCACCTTATTCGCACCTCCTATTGTTTTCAATCGTCAATTTTTGAGTAAACCATCCATCACTGATGGAGGTAGCTAGTTGAACATTATTTAGGGATTGAAGCAATTCTTGAACATTACTCAATCCCATTCCTCTATCAGTGCCCTTTAATGAAAAACCGCGTTGCTTAAGTAGATGGAATTTTGGTAAATTTTTCCTACATGAATTTTGGATAATAATATGTACAGCAGAGGCATCTTTATATACAGCGATTACAAGCTTACCCTCACCTAAAAATTCGATTTCTTCTATAGAGTTATCTAAAAAAATACCTAGTATTCTAACCAAAGAAATTGAATCAATGGCTAATTCTTCAATTGGTTCAGTCACTTCTAACTGTACATCCATTCCTTTTTCTTGCGTTGAAATCAACTTAGACACAAGGAGACTTTTAACTTCTCTTACTCGAATGTTTCCAATCGCTTCTAACTTGAACCCATTTTGGTCAATGCATTTTGATGCTTTCTTTATTTTACTGAAATAATAGTCATTAAGACTCTCGTAATCTCCACTTACAATAAAATCTTCTAATGAATTTAGGATATTTTTATAATCATGCCGAAACTTCCGAATCTCCTTGAATTGTTTCTCCATTGCCTCCATATATCTCTGATTTTCTAAATATTCTGTTTCCTTCTGTTGAATATCATATTTATTTTTGAGCGAACTAAGATACACAATAAAAGAAATTAATGAAACGACTAAATAGAGCGTGAGAAAGATTGAATTTACTACAATTATTTCCTTGTTATTCCCCAAATATTTTCCTAAAATCAGGCTGGTATAGTAGATAATCATTGTGCCGATTCCTATCAAATTAAAAAGCAGAAGACATTCATTGATAATAGAAAACTTTTTTTCTAGTTTTTTTATCCCCTTTATCATTAATATCGTCAGAATTACTGATAGTGCTAGCCGAAATGTACTATGTAAAAACATAGTTAAATTACTTGAAAAAATTAGTTCTGTGCCAAATATTTTTTCCTTTATAAAGGATACAAACTGACCACTTATAGCTGAAATAATGACGATATAAGAATTTATACCTAAAACTTTAATAAGGCTTTTAGAGATAAAAAAATAACCTAAAATTATTATACTCAAATAAATCCAAGCAAATCCATACATTCCTATAGCAGAAATTATTTTGCCATTCAAAATTGCAATAACCATCAAGCCAAAAATACTATGTAAAGTAATTTTTTTATTAAGCTTTACTACTTTTGACTTTAGATAATTAAAGAACACTTGAAACACTGCCGTGATATTACTTAGAATAAAAACAAACCTCACCAAATTAAAACCTCCTTATATTTCAGTTAATAAAAAAAGTATATACTCTAATAAAAGACAATTCAAGCTTTCTTTATAAGTGAAACTGAGAAAAAGTAGATTTCGGTGCCCGACTATTACGCTATAAACAAAAATTGTACACTCGCTATACTGAGTGTACAATTTCAATTACTTTTTTATTTATCAAAATAAATGTTTTATACATGAGAGTTGCGACAAGATTTTTTATACTCATCTAACATAATATTTCCCAGATTTAAACGCTTTTTTGAAAACATTTATAAGTTTATCTCCACTATAAATAAACACGCCCCCTTGATAAACACTCTTCCCTAGAAACGCTAAAATCGCAGTAAAAACCAGATTAATTCCCATCGCTACTGCAAAAGCATTTAACGATGCATCCCCCAGCATATAACGTGCGTACATGACTATCGGTGATAGATACGGTATATAAGATGAAATGATAGTCGCTTGGTTACTTCCTAATCCAGCTGCAAGAATCATTACCATAAACATCGCAATAAATAAAGGAATAATCAAAATATACATCAACTGTTGAACTTCCTGAACAGAGGAAACAACAGAACCTAAAATAGCAGCCGTAACAGAATATAGCAAATAACCTAAAACGAAACATATGACAGCTAAGATGATTGCTTGACTATTTTTGCCTTCACTCAAAAAGTCAAATACTCCTGTACTATCTCCAAAAATTCCATAAGATGCATACGCAGCCCCAAAAATTGCTGCTGCTTGCGTTACCCCAACTAGCCCAATGCCAACAATTTTACCAATTAAATGCTGAACTGGTGTAATTGTTGTGAGTAAAATTTCCATAACTCTTGAACTCTTTTCCACCGCAATGTCTTGGGCAACCATTGTAGAAAAGAGCATAACTGCCATGTAGAGAATAAAACCAACAATATAAACTAGTATTAATGTTTGAACCGAATTATCTTGATTTCCAGCTAAAGATTCTAAGGATAAACGTGTGCTTTCATTCAAAAACTGTTGTTGCGCCGCATCAATATTTAATTGATTTAATTTAATCGATTGATTTACAGTGGTTACAAGACTTTGTAATTGTTCAGACACATTATATTGGAGAGCTCCTTCGTAATAAATTTTTCCTTCGTATAGACCAGCGCTACTCTTTCCAATTTTCAAAATGGTTTTACTCGCTCTATCTTTCAGCTCTTTCTCAGCATCTGATAACTTTTGACCGCCGTCAACAAAGTTCAGATTGGTACCTTTACCAACTTCTTTCAGCATAGTAACAGTTTCTTGATTATTTGAAACAACAAGGATGGTTTCTTTACTTGGTTCCTCTTTTTTTAGAATCCCTTCATAATTCATTCCCAAAAATGTTCCTACCATCAAAACCAACAGTATAATAACAAACACTTTTGACACGACTTTTTGTTTGTATGTTTCTAAAGCAATCGTCACTATATTTTTCACTTTACTCACCCACTCTTTCTAGAAAAATATCATTTAACGAAATTGGCTCAATTCTGAATTGCTGAATATTTTCTGATTGAAAAATAAATTTTTGAATTTTCTTCGCAGTACATTCATCTTTTACATAAAAAGAAATAACATCATTTTCTTCTTTATACGATTCTATTTCAAAATCTCGCTTTAATATTTCTCTGTCAAAATCAGCCTGAACAATCACTTTTCTTTTATCCGTTTCATCTTTGATTTCTTTTAAATTTCCTTCTAAAAAGAACCTCACCCTTTTTCATCATACAAATGTTTTCACAGATTTCTTCTACGTTTGCCATTTGATGAGAGCTGAAAATTATCGTAGCACTATTTTCCTTCAAAAAAAGAATTGCTTCTTTTAGTTGATTCGCATTAATCGGGTCTAGCCCAGAGAATGGTTCATCCAAAATGACAAGCTTGGGTCCATGAATGATCGACGCAATAAATTGAATCTTTTGTTGATTCCCTTTTGACAATTCACTAATTTTTCGATCTACGTTCTTTTGTATCTTAAAAAAATCCATCCAAAAGAGGATACTTTTTTCAATTTCTTTCTTTTTCATTTTACGGAGCTTCCCAAAGAAAGTTAATTGTTGTCTCACCGTTCTTTTCGGATATAGGCCACGCTCTTCTGGAAGATAACCGACCTCTTTAGCATCAAAGCGATCAACTTTACGTCCCTGCCATGTTATTTCCCCTTCATCAGGAGAGTAGATGCCTAAAATATGGCGGAAAATAGTAGTTTTACCTGCACCGTTTGCGCCTAAGAAGCCATAAATTTCGCCTTCTGGAATAGTCAAATTGATTCCTTTAATAATTTCCTGCTCATTCATTTTCTTTTTCAACTTTTTAATTTCTAAGCTCATATTTTCCTCCTTTTTCATTTATCTAAGTACTTTAATTATATTAATCAAACACGGACCACTACATTTTTTTCTTGAACTCTTAAATTTTCATCTTTATCGTCTTACGTTTGTGCATGGATTTCTTAAGTATTTAAAATCAGACAATGAAAAACTATCACCTGACAAGCTACTTTTGTTGTTAGTCACTAAAAATCTTCTTGCAAATCAGTGCCTAATATGATAAATTAAGTTAGTATGAGCTGAATATTATCGCTCCAAGATCAAGGCAAAGGAGGAAACTTAAAATGGCAAAAGTATGTTACTTCACTGGTCGTAAGACTTCAAGTGGTAATAACCGTTCACATGCGATGAACTCAACAAAACGCACTGTGAAACCTAACTTACAAAAAGTTCGCGTATTAATCGATGGTAAACCTAAAAAAGTTTGGGTGTCAACTCGTGCTTTGAAATCTGGTAAAATCGAACGTGTTTAATAAACTTAAATAAGCAAAGCTGGACGTTCGTTGTTCGGCTTTTTTTATTGCAAAAAAAAAGAGGTTGGGCCTTCAGCAAAGTGCTGAAGGTTCAACCTCTTTTTACTTATCTTTACTTTGAATAACCGCAATCATCCCTGCATCGAAGGAAAAAGCAGCGGCTTCTTCGATAAATTCGTTACTTGCATACGATGTTGGGTAAGGAACATCTTGATTGGTTAATAAATATTTACTGCGTCGTAGCGTCAAGTTTTCTACAGGCGTCAAACAGCAGTAGGCCAGATATTCTTTATCTGGCTCTTTCGGTACGATATACGAACCAGGGGCGTAATACTGGATGCTATTTTGACGATCGCATAGACGGATTTGGCGAAGTACGCCTTGAAATCGTGGTTCAAAGGGTAACCAAAGATTGGCTAACAGGTGGTCAATTCTGCCCCCTGTCGCACCGATAATCGTCATCTCTGCTTGTGGAAATCGTTGTAAAGCTTCTTGAAGCGCTAATTGTGTGTCTGTATCATCTTTTTCAGCAGGTGCTTGAATGAGTGTTTCGGCAGTTTTTTGGACAAAATGGTATTCTTCTCGTGATAATGAATCAAAATCACCCACCGCTAATTGTAACGGTAAATCGGCCTCTAATAAATGGAGACAGCCGCGATCAATACCTACGAAATAATCATACGTAGCTGGTTCAATGGTTGGCCAATCACTTGGATTGCCGCCAGCTACCAGTAAGACACGACTCATTTGTCTAGCACTGCTCTCAGTGCATCGATTCGTTCTTGAGGATTTTCAGCATTATAAATGTAGGAGCCTGCAACAAACACTTCTGCACCGGCTTCTTTACAACGTGCGGCAGTTTCAGGAACAATCCCGCCATCGACTTCAATTTCATAGGTGTATCCTTTTGTTTCTTTCCATTCTTTTAATTGAGCAATTTTTTCTAGTGAGTTTTCAATAAATGATTGTCCGCCAAAGCCTGGATTGACAGTCATTACCAAGACTTGGTCTGCTAAGTCTAATACATTTTCAATCATCGAAAGTGGTGTCCCAGGATTGATGGTTACGCCAGCTTTCACACCCGCATTTTTAATCATTTGTAAGGCACGATGAATATGGGGTGTTGCTTCTTGATGGACAGTAATAATATCCGCACCGGCTTCCGCAAAGGCATTGATATAATTTTCAGGTTGTACAATCATCAAATGAACATCCAATGGTAGTTTTGTCACTGGACGAATCGCTGAAACGATATTCGGTCCTAAGGTAATGTTGGGCACAAATTGACCGTCCATGACATCAACATGAATATAATCTGCTCCTAGTTCTTCTACTAAACGGATATCTCTTTCTAAATTGGCAAAATCGGCACTTAAAATGGATGGTGCTAGTTTCATTTGGCTCGCTCCCTTTATATTTGCTATGATTTTTTCTTATAAACAGGTCGTCGATTCTCGATTTCCATTAAAAACTGTAAATAATTTTCGTAACGACTCGTCGCAATGGTTCCCGCTTCCACTTGGCGTTTCACTTCACAGCCAGGTTCTTTGTGGTGCATACATTCACGAAACTTACAGTGAGAGGCTGCGGCAACAAATTCAGGAAATTGCTTTGGTAATTCCACTGCTTCCATCTCCAAGAAATCGATGGCACTAAATCCTGGTGTATCAGCAACCAAACCGTCGTATAACGGAATCAACTCCACGTGACGGGTCGTATGTTTGCCCCGTCCTAAAGATTGGGAAATTTCCGCAGTTGCTAGTTGTAATTCTGGTGAAATTTGATTCAACAATGTTGATTTTCCAGCGCCTGATTGTCCCATAAAAACAGTCAACCGTTCTGGGAAAAAGCGTTCTAATTCTTTGATGGCTTCTACGTCTTCCGAAGCGATTACCGCATAACCTAACGCTTCATAAATCTGTTTAATTTCAGTGACTTCTTGACGTTGCGGCTCATCTAATAGATCAACTTTCGTTAAATAAATAACTGGTTCTATATCCTTATACTCTAAGCTGACTAAGAAACGATCCAACAAATTAAACGAAAAATTTGGCGAAACCATACTCATGACAACCACGCCTAGATCCACATTTGCAACAGGCGGGCGCACTAATTCATTTCGTCTTGATAAAATTTCCAACACATAACCATCTGTTAAATTATCGCTTTCAAAAAGTACTTCATCTCCCACGAGTGGCGTAATTTTTCGATTACGAAAATTCCCTCGCGCTCTTGTTTGATATGTTTCTCCATCTGCGTATACATAATAAAAACCGCTTAACGCTTTTCTGATTTGACCTTTCAGATAAACCACTCCTAACTACTTTCGAATATACAGGATAGTGGCAGAGAAATCAAGGGAGCCTCTCGATTCTATTAATTAAAAAAGAGCCTAGGACATAAGTCGAAATGACTTACCTTCCTAGACTTAAATCTTAAGATAAACGGCGGGACAGGAGCAGCTTCTTCAGAAATAAGCCGAAATTCCTCGAAAGACGAAAAGCATCTTTCGGAAATTTCTTCTTATTTCTTGAAGCTAAACACTCCTGTCCCAACCTCTTGTCTTAATTACTCGTACTACTTTCACTAGTGGTGCTTTTTGAATCATTTGCTTTTGAATAATAAACTGTAACAGCGTCGCCTTTTTTGACTTTGCTGCCAGCGGATGGGCTAGTTCGTTCAACGACTTGGCCATCGCCAGAGCCAGATAATCCTTGTTCATTGATTTTAAGGCCAGCGTTATTGATGCTGTCTTCTGCAGCTTTTGGCGAATAACCTGAAATATCGGGAACAGTTACTGAGTCGCTGCCTTTGCTGACATGTAAAGTAATCGTGTCATTTTTCGGATCAACAGCGGTACCAGAAGCTGGTTCTTGACTAATCACGGTATCTTTTTCAACTTTGTCGCTTTCTTCGTCCACTCGTTTAATTTGAGATTCTGGGATACCTAAAGCAATTAAGCGACTTACCGCATTATCGTAAGAAATTCCGCTATAATCAGAAAGTGTCACTTTGTCGCTACCTTTACTTACATATAACGTCACTTGGCCATTTTTAGGTGTCACGGTCCCACCTGGTGCGGGGTCTTGCGTAATGACTAAACCTGGTTCTACCGTATCGCTTGCTTGGTCGACACGCGTAATTTGAGAGTCAGAAATGCCTAATTGTTTCAGTGCAATTACTGCATTTTCGTAAGAATAACCGGCGTAACTAGGCAAAGTAACCGCTTCTGGTCCTTCACTGACCGTTAAAGTGACTTTGTCTTTTTTCGGATCAACTTTTTTACCTGCAGCTGGTTTTTGTTTAATAATGCTATCCGTAGACACAGAATCACTGTATTCTTTTTTCGTTGTAATTTGATCTTCTGAAAACCCTAGTTTTTTCAAGGCTTCGACAGCAGATTCATACGATTCGTTTGTATAATCGGCCATCTCAATTTTTTCTGTTCCAGAGCTGATGTATAAAGTAACAGATCGGCCTTTTTTCACAGATGATTTTGCTTCGGGGTCTGTTTTGACCACCTTGCCTTCTTCAATCTTATCATCGGGAATTTTTTTGGTTTCACTATCGACTTTCAGCCCAGCACTTTGTAGCGCTTGTGAAGCGTCCGCTTTCGTTTCGTTTGTAACATCAGGAACTTCAACATCTTTACCACCCGACATTGCAAAGGCTAAGCCACCTATTGCTAAAGCAATTAATGCCGCAATTGCTAAGCCAATCCACAATTTTTTACGGTTTTTCTTCGGTGGTTGTTCAGCTAAAATGTCATCTGCGATATCTTCTGGGACTTCGACAGGCGTTGTCTCTTCCGGTTCAGCGATGTCTTCGGGAATCGGAGTTAATACTTTCGTTTCTCCTAATAAAGCCGTTGGTTCCCACGCAGGTTCGTTTAAACGACTGGCTGACAAGGACGTGTATAAGTCTTCTGCCATCTCATTCGCTGTTTTGTAGCGATCGCTTGGGTCTTTTGCGGTTGCATGACGAACCACATTTTCCAATGATTGAGGAATCCCTGGATCAAACATTTTAACAGAGGGAATTTCTTCTTGAAAATGTTTTAAGGCAATCGTTACGGCTGATTCACCATCAAAAGGTACATTCCCTGTTAGCATTTCATAGAGAATAATTCCCACAGCGTAAATATCTGATTGGTTGGTCGCCATGCTTCCGCGCGCTTGTTCTGGCGATAAGTAATGCACCGAACCTAACATTGTGTTCGTTTGCGTAATTGACGTTTCTGACAAGGCAATCGCAATCCCAAAGTCAGTAATTTTGACTGTGCCGTGTTCGTCAATCAGAATGTTTTGCGGTTTTAAATCCCGGTGAATAATTCTATGTTCATGTGCCATTGCGACAGCAGATAAAATTTGTTGCGTAATGTCCACAACTGTGGAATAAGGGATTGGGAAATGCGTTTGGATGTAACGTTTTAAGTCCATTCCTTTCACATATTCCATGACTAAATATTGTAGTCCATCTTCTTCGCCTACATCGTACACACTGACGATATTCGGGTGAACCAGCTCAGTTGCGGCTAGTGCTTCACGCTGAAAACGTCGGATGGCGGCTTGATCGTTTTGGAAGTCAAAGCGCAAGACTTTTACTGCAACGTCTCGGTCTAAAATTAAATCGTGTGCTAAATAGACGTTGGCCATGCCGCCGCTTCCGATGCTGCCAATAATGTGATATCGACCATTCAGCTTCTTGCCGATTTCTATCATTGGTTTTCCTCCTTCTGTTCGTCAAAGTGTATCACTAACACGGTAATGTTATCTAAACCACCCGCTTCATTTGCTTGGGCAACGAGTTGGCTTAATTTGGATTCTAAGGGATCTGACGTCTCTAAAATTTCTAAAATTTTTGTCTCAGGAACCATATTGGTTAAGCCGTCCGAACATAACAGTAAATAGTCATTAGGCAGCCATTCATGATTGGTTACATCGACTTCGACAGTGCCAGGCATTCCCAAAGAACGTGTTAGGACATTTTTTCGTGGATGATTTGCAGCCATCTCACGAGTAATCTCCCCTGATTTTACTAGTTCATTCACTAAAGAATGATCTTCTGTTAATTGTAACATGTGTTGGTCACGAACTAAATAAGCACGACTGTCCCCCACATTTGCTAAGACAAATGAATCCGGTAAAAGGATGGCACCAACCACGGTTGTCCCCATTCCTAAATACTCTGGTTTCGATTGTCCGCGTTCATAAATTTTTTCATTTTCCTTTTGAATTGCTTGAATTACCCACTGTGCAGATTTTTCAGCTGAGTCGACAGACGCATTGGACCAACTCTCACCTAAATTATTGACTGCCATTTGGCTAGCCACATCACCTGCTTGGTGACCACCCATGCCATCTGCTAAAACAGCAAAGGTTATGTGTTGTTGGTTCTCAAAAACGTTGGCATAATCTTGGTTCGTATTTCTTTTGCGACCGACATCTGATTGAACGTTGATTTCCAAATTATTTCACCTCATTTGAACTAACTTTCCGCATACAGCAAATAAAGAAGCCATCTGTCATGTATTGATGGGGATACAGAACCAGTTCTTGCTCTTTTACTACTGCTTGGACGTTTTCATTTGCAACAATTTCAATTTTTTCAAATTCAGGGTGTTTGGCTAAAAAGGCTGCCACCACTTCCTGATTTTCTTCTGGCGTAATAGTACAAGTGCTATAGACCATTATACCCCATTGTTTTAGTGTTGGGGCAACACTTTCTAAGATTTCTAACTGAATTTTAGGTAAATTTTGAAAATCATTGGCCGTTTTATGGTATTTAATGTCTGGTTTACGGCGCATCAGCCCTAAGCCTGAACATGGCGCATCAACTAAAATCCGATCAAAGGTTTCTGCGGGAAATTCTTCGGCCACTTGTCGCGCATCAAGCTTTTCGGCTTGGACGACATCCGCCACATGGAGGCGTTGCGCATTTTCATTAATTAGCTTAATTTTGTGCGCATGAATATCTAAAGAGGTCACACGACCACCTGCTTCAGCCTCTAAAAAAGTTGCGATATGAGTCGTTTTGCCACCAGGAGCCGCACAAGCATCCAAGACACGATGATGCGGTTCAATTTGCATCGCTGGAGCCACGAGCATAGAGCTTTCATCTTGAATGGTTAAACAACCGTTAATAAACAGTTCACTGCCAGCTAAGTAGCCTTTTTCAGCGACAACACCATAAGGGGAAAGTTGACTTTCCTTCGCGGCAATCCCTGTTTCTTGTAATTCTTCCAGCGCTTCTTCTCGTGAAATAAACCGTGTGTTTACGCGGCCACTCGCATGGCTTTTTTCAAATAACGACAAACCCAACTGCCGTGTTTCTTCTTCGCCTAATTGGGCAAGTAATTTTTCTGTTAACCAACGTGGCATACTAATTTCCGTTGCTAAACGATCAACTGGATCGCTAATTGCGGCCAAACTAGGTGCTCCATTTCGTTGGAACGCCCGCAGCACGCCATTCACGAATTTACCAATCCCAGGATTGCCACGACGTTTGCCAATTTCAACCGCTTCATTAATGACTGCATGATCAGGCACTTTATCTAAATAAAGTAATTGATATAACGATAAAATCAATAAATTTTTCACCCAATTATCGACTTTTTGCGGTTTCTTAACAAATGGTGTTAAGTAGTATTCCAACAATAATTTGCGACTAATTGTGCCGTAGACAAGTTCTGTAAACAAGCGGCCATCTTTCTCGCTTAGTTCTGATTTTGTCATCATTTCATTAAGTAAAAGATTGGAGTACGCCCCACCTTTATCCACACGTTCGATGGTTTCTAAAGCAACGTATCGAACAGAACGTTTTAATTTCTTGGGGATTTTTTCAGCCATTTTTGTTAGTCCACCTTATCTTTTTCTGCGACATTTTGACCAACGCCATTTAAAAATTCTTGAATCGTTAATTGACCTTTACCTGCTGGTTGCAGGCGATCAATTTGAAGGACTGTCCCTTCACCACAAGCAATCCATAGCGCTTTTTTACTACGCTGGATAATCGTTCCTGGGGCGCTAGTTGTTGTTTCAGTCAGTGGTGTCACTGCCCAAATTTTCCAGTTAGTCCCTTGATAGGTTGTGAACGCTGTTGGCCAAGGACGCATACCACGCACTTGGTTATCAATTGCCTCAGCAGTTTTTTGCCAGTCAATTCGTTCTTGTTCCCGAGTAATATTGGGTGAAAAAGTAGCCTCTTCTTCCACTTGTGGAATAGGCGTGATTTCACCAGCAATTAGCTTAGGTAACGTCTCTAATAAAAGTTCTTTTCCTAGAATGCTTAATTTTTCAAACATGGTGCCTACATCGTCTTGTTTCGTAATCGGAATTGCACGTTGCGCTAAAATCGCGCCAGCATCCATTTTTTTCACCATTTCCATAATCGTGACGCCTGTTTCTTTTTCTCCTTCAATAATCGAGTAATGTACAGGTGCGCCGCCACGATATTTTGGTAAAAGTGAGGCATGGACATTAATTGCACCTAGTTTGGGCGCTTTTAAGATTTTCTCTGGTAAAAATTGCCCAAAGGCTGCTGTCACAATTAAATCTGGTGCTAAGTCAATCACTTTTTCCATTTCAGGAGAACCTGAAATTTTCTCTGGTTGTAAGACTAATAAGTTATGTTTTAAAGCTGCTTCTTTGACAGGCGTTGGGGTAATCACTTTTTTTCGGCCAACTGGTCGATCTGGTTGCGTGACAACCGCTTGAACGTCATAGCCTGCCTCGATTAAACTTTCTAAAATCGGAACAGAAAAGGCTGGTGTGCCCATAAATACAATTTTAGTCATCAAAATGTTCCTCCATATACGCTTCTAAATCTTCTGGTGCAATTTTCTCAATCATTTTATCGATAAATAACTCGCCATTCAAATGATCAATTTCGTGTTGAAAAGCTCGAGCTAAATAGCCGTAAGCCGTAACTTCCATTTCTTCACCTTCACGGTCAAAATAACGGACAGTCACTTCATCTGCTCGTTCAACGGTTCCATATGTTTCTGGAATACTTAAACAGCCTTCCACATCAATACTGGTTCCCTTTTTTTCAATAATCACTGGATTAATTAGTTCAAAACGACCAGATTCTTCATCGATTTCAATCACTGCCATTTGCAAATTTTTACCAATTTGCGGGGCTGCTAAGCCAATCCCATCATGGGCCAGCATTGTTTCATACATATCCTCTAGTAACTGCACAATTTCATCGGTAATAATCGTCACAGGTTGAGCCTTCATTTTTAAGTGTTCGTTCGGGTGAATCACAACTGGATAGCGCATAAGTGCTCCTTTCAAAGCTGTATTTTTTAAATAAAATTCATGGGTTCTGCATCAATGGAAAGCTTTAAGCCACGAGCCGTTGCTCGTTGTGTATCGGTTAAAATTTCTTTCAATAATGGTTGAAGCATTGGTTCTTGTTTATACTTGATAATCACTTGATAAAAGTATCGATTATTGACACGCATAATTGCGTTAGGCGTTGGTCCCAACAAAATAGCTTGCGGCGATAAGCCTTGTTTTAATTTCGTCGCAATTTGAAACATTTGTTTCGCTGCTTCATTTTCTTCAGGATGGCTAGCCGTAATTTGGACCGTAAAATAGTACGGCGGATAATCCCCACGATGGCGGATATACATTTCTTTTGTATAAAAATCTTCATAATCTTGGGCTTTTGCCAATTGTATCGCATAATGCTCGGGGTTAAAAGATTGAATGATGACTTCCCCCGGTTTTTCAGCGCGACCAGCGCGGCCGCTGACCTGTGTCAATAATTGGAAGGTCCGTTCACTGGAACGAAAATCGGGTAAATTCAAGGCGGTATCAGCATTTAAGACACCGACTAACGTCACATTTGGAAAGTCCAGTCCTTTGGCAATCATTTGTGTGCCTAATAAGATATCCGCTTGTCCTTCACCAAATGTTCGCAAAATCTTTTCATGCGCACCTTTGCGACGGGTCGTATCAACATCCATTCGGAGAATACGACTGTCTGGTAACAACGTTTGTAATTCTTCTTCTACTTTTTGTGTGCCTGTTCCGTAGTAGCGAATTTTATCTTGGCCACAGTTAGGACAGCGATAAGGAATCCGTTCTTCATGTCCACAATAATGACATTTCATTGTTTTACTATCCATATGCAAAGTCAAGGAAATATCACAATTCGGACACGGCAACACATAGCCACAATCGCGACACATCACAAATGACGAATAGCCACGGCGATTAAGTAGGAGAACACTTTGTTCGTTTTTCTCTAAGCGTTCTTGGAGTTTTTCTTGCAACGACATGGAAAAAGAAGAGACATTGCCATTTTCTACTTCTTGCCGCATATCCACTACATCAATCGTAGGCAAGGTTGCCGCTTGATTGGCACGCTGTGTTAACCGTAACCGCTGATAAACATTTTTTTGTGCGCGAGCGCGTGATTCCAAGGACGGCGTGGCACTGCCTAAAACAACAGGGCAATGATGGTACTCCGAACGCCAAATCGCTAAATCTCTCGCGTGGTAGCGGGGGGTTTCTTCTTGTTTATAACTTGCCTCGTGTTCTTCATCAATAATGATCACACCGATGTTTTCGATTGGCGCAAAAATGGCAGAACGCGCGCCAACCACCACTTCCGCTTCTCCTCGTTCAATCTTCCGCCACTCATCGTATTTTTCACCTTGCGATAAGCCACTGTGCATTACAGCAACATGTTCGCCAAAGCGACTTTTAAAGCGTTGCACCATTTGCGGAGTTAAAGAAATTTCAGGGACAAGCATAATGGCTGTTTTGCCTTGGTTAAGAACTTCTGCAATGACCTGTAGATAAACTTCTGTTTTCCCGCTTCCTGTAATACCTTCCAATAAGTAGGTTTGGCTTTGCTGTTCTTGGACCGATTGTAAGATTGTTTCCACAGCCACCTGTTGTTCTGCATTCAAAGATAACGCAGTCGTTTTTTCAAACGTCTGATTAGCAAACGGATCACGATACGCTTCTTTTTCAATGAACGTTAACCAGCCGTTTTTGGCCGCTTCATTTAAAAGCGCGGTACTGAAACCTAATTCTTTCATTTCCTTCACAGCGGTGACTTTTTCAGTGCCTAAGCGTTGTAAATAGTAAAGAAGTTGCTCTTTCTTCTTAGCTCCCTTGCGTAAACCCAAACGAATTTCCTCTAATTGTTCAAATTCCTTAGCGGCTTGAATGAAGCGGACCATTTTGACTTTATTTCTCGTCGTAACTTCGTAGCGAATATCGACTTTTTGCTGTTTACGCAACGCCATTAGTTGAGGCAAAAGCCCACGTTCTTGCGCTTGGTCCCACGAAATTTCCTCTAAACCATAAAATAACTGATCTTGTAATTCTTCAGAAAGCTCATCCGTTAAATAAATATATTTTTGGTAATCGGCACGCATTACGCTAGGCAACATGGTTTGCAAACAAGTGATTTTAAAAGCAAACGTTTTTTCCTTCATATAATCAGCTAAAGCCAACATTTCTGTATTTAAAACAGGTTTTAAATCCAACACCGCCACTAGTTCTTTCAACTGAACATTGGTTTCGTCAAGAACCGTTGCAGCCATTGGTTCAATGGCTAAAACAAACCCTTGAACATGCCGATTACCGTTACCAAAAGGCACTTCTACACGCATGCCGACAGCCAATTGCTCATTTAAATTTTCAGGAACTAAATAAGTGAATGGTTGATCGGTTTGCATCGTTGGTACATCCACAATAACTTTGGCTACTTTTTGCATGGTGCGTCCTCCTTTTTATGTAAATTCTCTTTGCCTATTGTACTAAAGATTGACTGATTTGTCTTGTGTGTCTCGCTGTTGTTAAGCTTAGTTAATTTCCCCTTAAAATATAAAAAGCTAGCTTTCCTAAACAAATGATCTAAGAAAGTAGCTTTTAGTAATCCTCTTAAAATACTTTAAAACTTACACTGCTAACTAGTGTTAGCACTCTACATTTTTTTATGGTATAATCATTTTGAAAGAGAAATGTTGGTCCATCTCTCTAACTGTAGAATCATGACAGTAACTTAGTTTTTACTTAATTAAAAAGAAATAACCAGTTAACCGTTCAAAGTTTATGACTGGTTATTTCTTTTTGTCTTTTTTTAGCAAAGTGACAACCAAACTAATCAACGCAATGGTATATAAACCAAAGTCGAAAATTAGTCCGATTACATCTAATGCGGACAAATACGGCTTTCCCCTTTCATAGATTTCAGTACTTATGCTCATAAGCACCACCACCTTCCAGAAGTAGCCACCGTCATAACTTATCTACAAAAACAGTATACCACAAAAGTCATCCCACAACATTTGCAATCACAAAAAAAAACAAGCCTTTACTTGAAGAAAGCTTCAATCATAGACTTGTTTTTCATTCAATTAATTTTTTTCGTCACGTAAACGGTTTTCTAATTCTTTTTGCTCTTGTTCACGTTGGCGTTTGCGTTCTTCACGTTCAATGCGTAGACGTTCGCGTTTTTCTTCAGGATTTGGATCACTGATCACTGTTCCTGCTTCAATTTCTTCTAACGCACGACCTACACTTTTTACAGAATCAAAGGATTCAACGGTTGGTTGAACGCCTTCATCTAATTCATGCGCACGTTTGCTTGCTAAAATAACCAAAGAATATTTTGAAGGGACTTCTTTTAATAATGAGTCAATTGACGGTTTTAACATCATAAGGCTACATCTCCTCTAACATTTTAATATATTTTCCAATTACACGGTCAACACGGAAGTGCTCACTCGCGATAATGTCTTTAATTCGTTGCACGGCTAAAGGAACTTCATCATTCACTACCGCATAATCATACAGCGCCATCATTTCGATTTCTTCTCTGGCCACAGCCATTCGTTCTTCAATCACAGACATTTCGTCTGTTCCGCGGCCAATAATTCTTGATTTTAATTCCGCTAAATCGGGGGGTGTCAAAAAGATAAATACGCCATCAGGCACTTTGTCTTTGACTTGTTTAGCCCCTTGGACTTCGATTTCTAAAAAGACGTCTTTGCCTTCATCTAGCGTCTGGTTAACATACGTTAATGGTGTCCCATAATAGTTACCAACATATTCCGCATATTCCAACATTTCTCCAGCTTCAATCATCGCTTCAAATTCTTCTCTTGAACGGAAATAGTAATCTACTCCATCCACTTCGCCTTCTCGCTGTTTCCGAGTGGTCATTGAGATTGAATATTGAAAATCATTTTCTTCACTGTCGAAAATAGCCTTTCTTACAGTCCCTTTCCCCACTCCTGAAGGACCTGACAATACGATTAATAACCCGCGCTCTGACATAACGACTTCCTTTCAAAACATAATTTCACAGTATTAGTTCTATTTTGCACTTTTTTTCTGCAATTTTCAAGACTTTCTTGGAGATTCACTGAAAAAATAACATTTCTTCTTTAATTTGGCTTTCATAACTTGTTCTTTTTTTAAACAAATTACCTAGAATTCCTATACAGGCAGCCATTTTTTTAGTAAAATGAAGTGATGACTCCTTTAGGATGAAAAAACGTGAATAAGAAAGGACTGAGAAACATCGCACGAATTAAACTATTTACATTGTTTCTGCTAGGCTTAGTTGTCAGTTGTGGGGCCTTTTTTGCCCAACCTACTGTGACTCACGCAGAAGAAGATATTACCGCAATTGCTAAAAAAATGGGGACAACCCTGAAAGCGGATGGCATTCCCAAAGCAGCCATCGTTGTTGATGCTGATTCTGGAGAAATTCTCTGGTCGCAGCAACCAGATTTAGCGTGGAATCCTGCCAGTATTGCCAAAGTGATGACCATGTACTTGGCCTTTGAAGCAATGGAGCAAGGAAAATTTACAATGGATACGACTGTGACTGCTACGCAAAAAGATGTCGATATTTCTAAAATATATGCCATTAGTAATAACAAAATTACGTTAGGTGTTGCTTATCCAGTCCGTGAACTGTTAAAAATGATTGCTGTCCCCTCTTCTAATGTGGCGACTCTCATGTTGGCAAACTTAATTTCAGGGAACCAGCCTACTGACTTTGTTCATTTAATGAATCAAAAAGCGGCTGAATTAGGGATGACAAATACTACCTATTACAACTGCAGTGGAGCGCAAGCAAGTGCCTTTAACGGCCTGTATCAAATGCAAGGAATTGACCCAAATGGCGATAACGTCTCTACAGCTAGAGATTTAGCTTCACTAACCTATCATTTTCTGAAAAATTATCCAGAAATTTTAGAAATCACCAATAAACCAGTGGTGAAAACAATGGTCGGCACGCCTTACGAGGAAACGTTTGAAGCGTACAATTATTCTTTACCAGGCGCTAAGTATGGTTATCAAGGCGTGGATGGTTTAAAAACAGGCTCTAGTCCAACAGGCGGCTTTAACTATATTGCGACTGTCAAACAAGGAGATTTCCGTTTAATTGAAGTCATTTTAGGCGTTGGTAATTGGCAAAACCAAGATGGTGAATACGAACGGCATGTGGCTGGGAATGCTTTGCTGGACTATGCCTATACGACATACGAACGCAAAAAACTTTTAGACAAAGGACCACAAACCATTGATCACAAAAAAGTCACTTTGGCTAACGATTTATACGGTGTCGTTCCCAAAGGCAGTCAGCCTACTTTTAAATTAGTAGCAGGGCAGGTGCAAGTCGACACGCCTTTGACATTGTTAAATAGTACTGTTCAAGCGCCTAAAGTGGCTTACCAAGAAGTTAAGCCAAAACAAACAACAGCGGAAGCTGCGTCAGAATCAAACGAACGTTCTGGGGATACCACCGTTGCAGAACCGAATCATTTTATTCCCAAATCGATTGCCACAAGTGTTTTAGTCCTTTTCGGGCTAATCTTCTCAGTAATTACCCGTCAGCTTCAAAAACGTTTAGAACGTCAGAAAAAACACGGCAAAGAAAGCAGTAAAACTGCATCCATGCGGACAATCTTTTTAAGTGCCGCAGTTCTTTCTTTCCTATGCGCCGTTGGCTTGTTTCTTTTATTCTAATTAAAAAAAATACCACCAAGCGTGAAATGCTTGGTGGTATTTTTTATAAGCCCATATTAGAAAGCGTATTGACCACGTTCATCAATTCATCGCGACGACGAACTTGTTTGTCGACAGGGCCGTCAACTTCTTTCACGTCAATGCGAACAACAAAGTGACGATTCAAAGTAACAAACATGTCTTCGTTAATTTGGATATTTAATTCTGTTTCAGAATAGCTTGCACAAGCATCTTGCCAGACGTCAAATGGTTCTCTGTCTGAAGCGACTTCTGTTTTTACCACAGAACGACCACTTAATTCTTGAAAGGTTACATCATAAAATTTAGTCATTGCTTTCACCTCTGTCATTTATTCGTTACTTCTATATTATAGCGTTTTCTGGAAAAACACGAAACCATTTTCTCTATTCGACATTTTGAATTTGTTCCCGAATCTTTTCTAAGGTTGTTTTCATTTGAACGACACTATTTTTTATTTCAATTGGACTTGATTTCGAACCAATCGTATTGACTTCACGGTTCATTTCTTGAATTAAGAAATCTAGTTCTCGGCCCACTGGTTCTGTTTCGTCAAGCAACTGATGCAACTTATCAATATGGATATCCAAACGATCCAATTCTTCATGAATATCGCCTTTTTCCAATAAAATGGCCATTTCTGTTAATAAGCGTGTTTCATCCACTTGGCTCCCTAACCATTCGTTTAATTTCGCTTCAAAACGTTGACGGTATTCTTGTTCAAAAACGCCCACAAACGCTTGCAGCTCTTGAATTGATTGGGTCAACACTGCTACATAGTCAAGCAGGACTTGTTTAATTTGCGTTCCTTCTTGCACACGGCTTTGGTCAAGACTAGCGATGGCTGCTTCAAATGCTTGAACAAGAAATGGTTCAAATGTCTGATCAGCAATTTCTGCTTCCACTATTTCGACAAAATCATTTTGCTTTAATAAATGGTTGACCGTGTCCCCTGCATCAAACGTTGCTTCCGGATAGTTTTCCTTTAAATGTTGATCTACCGAAGTTAATAATTGATCAATTAAGTCCCACTGCACGCGCACTTCTTTTTGATTGTTGCCGATTTTTTGGAGATTTACATAGACTTCCACACGTCCACGTTTTAACGTGCGTTTGATTACTTGCCGAATCACCAGTTCATAGGCATTCAGTTCCTTTGGCATACGCAATTGAATATCTAAAAACCGCTGATTAACACTTTTGACTTCGATATCCAATTGATAATTTTCATTTTGAATGGTCTTTTTTCCAAATCCAGTCATACTTTTCATTGACAGGGTGCTCCTTTTACATGGATTTAATTGTTTTGCTTAATTCAGCAAATTCTTCGTTGGTTAAGGTGATGCCTTTACCCATTTTTTCGTGATCAGGGGCCCACTCACGCAAATCAAATTTTGGTGGACGACCATTCCAACTAATTAAATTCAATTCTTTACGCCAGCCACGAGCATTCTCAGATAACACAGCGACTTCTTCTAAAATTTCATATGAAAATTCTTCTTTCATAACATTCACTCCTTGTTAGTATTCCTTAGGTTATTGTACCATCTTTTCCTCGACACTTAAAATACACATCTTTTTTCTATCACCCTGTCTATATAAACATACGCAACTTTTTCAAAAAATCAGTAAAAAAAAGCGACAACTGCTCGTTTCAATCGTGTCAGTCACCGCTTCTCTGTCTATTCTTTTTCTGTATAAAGATCCACCACTTCAAAACTTTGGCAAACTAATAACATGTCGGGATAAAATTGTAACTGATAGGGGGACAGTTCTTCTTTAAAGAACCGCGCATGCTCTTCATACCAATAATCCAACGTCAAATCTCCTTCACCTTCCGCTTGCGCAAAAGATTCTGAGACCTTATTCATGGGCATAATTTCAACTTTGGTTGTTCGAATAATAGCCAGAGGTTGAGACTGACCATCTAAAATTATGTCGTATTGACCAGCTTTAGGGAGTTGTTCTTCTTCCATCTTATAAATATCTAAAGAAGAACATGTCGCTGTCTTACGACCAGAAACAACCAATTGACCCAAACGATTACCCATCTCAGAAGAGCCATCACCAAACATCCACACATCGGGCATCAACATATCTAATTCATGTTTATCTAAAAAGTTTTGCCAGAACACTTCTACATTTTTTAACATCCTTTGCTCTCCTTTTTATTTTTACTTCACGCAACCTTCTTTCACTAATTATACATAACTGATTGCTTTTCTCCTATACTATTTTTACAAAATGAAAACTAAAATAATGTCAGTAACATTTGGACAGAAAAAAAAAGAGAGCGTGGGACAAAAATCACTTTGGATTTTTGCTCCACGCTCAAAAACTTATAAACGGCGGGAACAGAAGCAACTCCTTCGGAAATAAGCCGAAATTCTCCAAAAATTACAGAACAATTTTCGGAAATTCCTTCTTATTTCTCGGAGTTAAACGCTTCTGTCCCGACCTCATCTTTTTATTTTGCTTGTCGTTCTTTGATTTTCGTGAGTAAAGATTGAACATGCTGGCGTGCCGAAGCTTCATCTTCTTGAAGCATCTTTTCCGATAAAATAAAGGAGGCGCCCACTGCTAATACTTCTTTGGCTTCCACATACTCTATAAAGTTTGTTTCATCAATCCCACCAGTTGGTAAAAATTGAACATCATAAAACGGGCCACTTAAACTTTTGATGGCTTTTAACCCGCCGTAAATATCGGCTGGGAAAAATTTAACCACTCGTAAGCCATACGCCAGCGCTCGCTGAATCTCCCCAGGCGTAGCTGTTCCTGGAAAAATAGGAACCTCATTTGCCAGACAAAAATCAATGACTTCTGGAACAATCGCTGGTGAAACAATGAACTGTGCACCGTTCGCTACTGCCTCTTGGGCTTCTTTCAAGGTTCTAACAGTTCCTGCACCCACAATTAAATTCCCTGAAGCAGCAAGTTGTTTGATGGCAGGCAAGGCCAGCTGACTCCGAAAAGTGACTTCAATAAACGGTAATTCGTTTTCTACTAAGACTGATTCTACTTGTGGCAAATAGCGTAAATCTGTTGCAGTGTATAGTGGTAAAAGTTTGCATGTCGCTAATTGTTGATACAGTTGATTTTTTTCAACTTTTGTTTCCATTCTGTCACTTCCTATTTTGTTTGGCTTTGGTTGCTTCGTACAGTCCTTGAATATAGGTCAACCCCATTGCTCGATCATATAAACCATAACCAGGCATCGCTTTTTCATCCCAAATTGCCCGCCCATGGTCAGGGCGAATAACGCCTTCATACCCTACGTCTACCAGTGCTTGCATTAATTCCACCATATCTAACGAACCAGCGACACTCGGATGCGCCGTTTCTTCAAAACGATGCTCACCTAAATACTTCACATTGCGGAAATGAACAAAATTAATTCTGTGACCTATTTCACGAATCATAGTAGGCAAATCATTCGTCGGGTCCGCACCGAGGGAACCTGTACAAAATGTAATCCCATTTGCTGGTGAGTCCACCAAGGAAAGGATCCGTTTTAAATCCGCTAAATTTTTAGTGATTCTTGGCAAACCAAAAATTTCCCAAGGTGGATCATCGGGGTGAATCCCCATTTTGATATTTTCTTCTTCACAGACAGGAATCACACGTTCTAAAAAGTAGCGCAAATTTTCGACCAAATCTTCTTCTGTTACGCCGGCATACATGGCTTTCAATTCTTGAAATTGTTGCAAACGCTCCTCTTCCCAACCTGGTAACCGGAATCCTTTTGACTGACTGTGAATTAATTGATACATGTCTTCTGGCTGCATGTTCTCTACCACAGCTTGATCAAATAACAACGATAAGCTGCCATCTTCATTCTCATACGCCAAGTCCGTTTTAGCCCAACCAAAAATAGGCTTGAAACTATAGCACACTAAGGAAATTCCGCATTTCCCCAAGTTACGCAACGTCTGGCGATAATTATCAATATAGTGGTCTCGTTGATCCGTCCCCGCTTTAATGGCGTCATGAATAGCGACACTTTCAATTCCTAAAAGTGCTAATCCTTCTTGTTCCACCGATTGTTTAAGTGCCTGAATTTCGGCTACTGTCCAAACATCACCTGGTAGTTTATTTAACAAGGTACCGACAACGCCAGTAATTCCTGGAATCTGTCGAATATGTTTTAACGGAATGGCATCGCCTGCCGCTCCGTACCATCTAAATCCCCATTTCATTGCTTTCACCCTTTACTACATTCTTAAAAATCATCGTCCTCATCCTCTTCGTCCTCAAAGGAAGTCATAGAAATATCCCATGCTTGCACACTTTCTTTGCCTTGCGCAACAATCGCTTGCGCCGCTTCAGCAATCGGTGTGCCCAATAATTGATGGTTTATCGCTTCTAAGACCATTGGTAGGTTGGTACCACTCACCACAAAG
Organism: Enterococcus sp. AZ050; assembly: GCF_051715085.1. NCBI lineage: Bacteria > Bacillati > Bacillota > Bacilli > Lactobacillales > Enterococcaceae > Enterococcus > Enterococcus sp. AZ050. The sequence goes on from NZ_JBIOTC010000001.1 coordinate 1,609,295, forward strand.
ATTTTCTTTTGTAGTGCTGGTTCGAGTTCGTTAATCACTAAAACTGCCTGATTGTAAGGACTCGCACTTAATAAGTCAACCATGACCAACACGCCATCCCCTTGTTGGACGTTCTCAATCGCTGTTTTAATTTGTCCGCCTAGTGCTTGGACATCGTCTCCACTATTTAGATTAACAGTTTCGATATTTTCGGTTGCGCCCATAATCACGGTAGCTGCGTCTTTCGCACCGTCACTTAGTGCACCGTGTGTAGCAATCACAATCCCTAACATAAAAGTTCCTCCTTCAATTCAGTGGCTTGAGTCATTACTTCAAACAGTCATGCAATGACTCAAGCGACTGGCCTTTTTATAAATTAAATTTGCCTAAAACCTCTTTTAAACTAGTTTTTGGTGCAGAAGGCGTTGCTTGGAAATAAATATCTTCTACGCCATACACCTCATGTAGTTCTTTTAATTTTTCAGCATCTTCTTTGTTTAAATAAACTGATTTGGTTACTAATAAATCTTTTTCTGGATTTTTCTGTGCAATACCGCCGATGTTTAACTCCTTCATAGGGACTCCGTGTTTTACTAAGTCATAAATTACAGAGACGGTTTTAGCGATTAAAATACAGTTGTACTCTTTGAATTGGTATTCATCCCAATAAAATTTAGCTTTTTCCGGCGTAATGACAATGGTTTTTTGTCCTGTCCGACTGCCTGCACTTTTGTATAAATCACGCATAAATTTATCCTTTGCCACCACTTCATCGACAACGAAAATGGAATTAACGCCACTTTTTTGGGACAAGGTCACCATCACTTGTCCATGAATTAATCGTTCATCTACTCTTGCTAAATTTACTACGCCCATCTGATTCACGTCCTTTTCTTTTTATAAAATACCGACTGTTGCTAAGACAATTAAGATACCTGTTAACCACAATAATGCTTGCGTAACTTTCAAGCCTTTTTTCGTATAGAACCAATACACGCCCATTACGACAGCTAGCGGCAAGAGTCCTGGGACAATCTGATCAAGGATATCTTGGACCACAAACTCACGGCCAGAAAGTTTAAATTGAAGGGTTGAAGAAACTTTGACATAATTACCAGCTAAAATTCCCATCATGAACAACCCTAAAACAGATAACATTTCAATGGCTTTTTGAATCCCCGCACTTTGCATTAAGCCTGTGGCATTCCGCCCCATTTTGAAGGATTGTCTCGCAAAGAACACACCTAACAGTACTTGATAAAGGGCAAACGCCACAAATGGGAAAATCGCACCTAATGCGCTACCTTGTTGCGCCCACGGCACCGCAATCGCAATAAAAATATATTGAACCGTGCCTGAGTCAATCGCATCACCAATCCCCGCTAACGCGCCCATCAATCCAGCTTTGGTGTTATACATTAAATCATCTTGCATCATGATTTCGCGGCCTTCATGTTCTTCTTTGGCCCGCTCTTGTTCCATGGAAGCCATCAGCCCAGTAATGACCCCGCCGCCCCAACTTAATTGCGTATTGAAAAACAGCAATTGACGCATATAAGCGGCTTTTAATTGTTCATCGTCTTTATATAATTTCTTTAAAAGTGGCATCATTGCGTACAATAACGAAGGCGCCAAGTAACGTTCAAAGGAATGGGGGATTTCATTGGCAAAATGCCAACGGAGATAGGCTTTTGTAACATCTTTATTGGTAATTTCTTCTGGTGCTAAATTCGTTGTTTTCGGCACGACTTTTTCTGTTGTTTCCGTCATTTCAGTTCCTCCTTTTTCTTTTAAAACCCGTCATCGTAATCGTCATCATCATCAAAATCAGTGGTGGCACTGGCGGAACCAGCACTTTCTGCTACAGGTTTGCCTTTTTGGACTTGCACAAAAATTAACGCAATAATTACGCCAAAGATGGCATACGTTACCATGGTAATTTCCAATGACTTAAAGACGATACTCATGAAGTATGCAAGGAAAAAGAAAACCAAGAAATCTTTTCGACCAATGACATAGACCGTTGTCGCAATCCCAATTGCGGCTAAACCACCACCGACTACTTCTAACACGTGAATCACAACGGTTCCTTCTAATGCTTTAATAATATCGGCAATGACTGGTGCCCCTAAATAAAGAGCAAAAAAGACTAATGGAACGAATAAAATAAATGAGGCAATCGTTGGATACCAGATAATTGAGCGGGCAATTTTTTTAGAATTTAGTTCAGCCACCGCACGATCGGTATACTTCCCTAAAAACGTGTTAATAAAGAAACGGAATTGATATAAATAACTTCCTAAAAGACCGACAGGAACCGCTACGGCAATAGCCGCTTCCGGCTTCAAATCCCCTAGCAACGCAACTGGCACAGCAATCGCTGCCGCAATTGATGGTTCTGCTGGCATAGAGCCACCTGGTGAAAAAACACCCATGTAAATCATTTGTAATGCTGCGGTGACAATCATCGCTTTCGGGACATCGCCCATCACTAAACCTGCTACTAACCCTGTCATTAAGGGCGAGAAACGCAACGTTAACGTTGCTCCTCCTCCAAGCCATCTGGACATAATTGCTGCCACCCAAAGCGCCATTATCAAACTTTGTAAAACACTTAACGTTTCCATAGTTCCTCCTTCTTATCCTTGGTTTTGGATATACTTTTCTAGCTCTTCAATCCCTTGACGTAAACGTTCTTCCGAAATCTCAATAGGAATTAAATGAACCTTTTCTTTTGAATCAATAAATTGAACCATTGCATCGAGTACTGCTTCTTCTGGGTAAAGGCCCATTTGTCGTAACGACATGGGCAAGTTTAGCTCTTGATAAAAAGGGATTAATGCGTCTATGATGGCCCACCTTTTTTCCAATGCTAATTGATAGAAGATGCCGTAAGCTACTTTTTCGCCATGTAAATAGTCATGACTTTTTGGTAAAAATTTACTCATAGCATCATGCATGGCGTGTGCTGCTGCATTGCGGGCGTATTTGTCACCGAAGCCGCCGACTAATCCGGAAACGGCGAAAACAATTTCTGAAAGATGGACAAATTCAGGCGTGAGTTTGCCCTCGTCCATCGCTGCTAAGGCTGCTTTTGAGTCCCGCATAATCGCTTCTTGCGAAAGCTTGGCGGTCGCTCCCGCTAATTGTAAAAAGGGTTCCCCTTGCAAATGGGCTTGGCGTAAAATGGTCTCTGATTCATACCATTTCGCTAACGTATCAGCTAAACCAGCGACAAAATAATCACGGGGCGCATCAAGAAGCAACTTAGGATCAGTGATTAAAAACGCAGCTTGGCGAAAGAAATGTTCCGTTTTGCCTTCGGCCGCGCCATTTTCTTGATACATCACAGCTAACGGTGTCCACGGCGCACAGTTACTAGCCAAAGTAGGGACCAAGCCAAAATTCAGATTGTTTAAATGGGCGCTGTAGCCCACTAAATCGGCTAACTTACCGCCGCCGACTCCCAGAAGAAAGTCAATCTGGTGTTCCTTTATTTGCTGTGAAATTTGTTCGGCGCCAAAATAACTACATTCTCCTGTGTAAGTGTGATAGAAGAATTGATACTCTGAATCTGCCAAGAAGGGCAAAAATGGCTGAGCTTTTTCAAAGGATACGGTGCCATGCACCACCAAAATTCGTTGGGCGTGATATTCCTTGAAAAGTGACGGCACCGAAGCTAAGGCGCCTTCGTGGTAACGATAAAATTGCGGTCCAACTTTCACTTTTAAATCAGTTAACATGCTCCTCCTCCTTCTTAACTAACGTAACGACTGACTTCTTGCACTGCCCGTTGAGGTAAAATACCTTGCACCACGTCTTCCACATCTTGCACGCATTTTTCTCCCATCGCTTGCAGGCATTCCATGGTATAAGCGGAGGTGTGCGGCGTCATTACTACATTTTCAAACGCAAGATAAGGATGATTTTTCCGACCTGGTTCCTCTTCTAAAACATCTGTCCCAAGCCCAGCAATTTTGCCCGATTGTAAACCGGCAATCATGGCTTCTTCATCAATCAAGGCGCCTCGTGCGCTATTGGAAAGATAGACGCCGTCTTTCATCTTGGCAATTTCCGCCGAGCCAATCATGTGATAACTTTCTTCAGTTAAATTAGCACATAAACAAATGATGTCTGCTGAAGCTAGCAACGTATCTAAGTCTACTTTTTTGGCTCCATAACTTTGCAGATAAGTGGCGGATTTATAGGGATCATACGCTAACACGTCACAGCGAAATCCGTTTCGTAACGTCTCCACGACACAACTTCCTGTGTTCCCAACACCAATGACACCCACAGTTTTGTTAAATAATGTCCGACCGACAAAATTCGCTCGTTTTTCCCATTGATCTGCTTTAACGCTGGCATCTGCAGCCACGGTTTGCCGTAAAACAGCTAGTAAATTTGTGACATTGTTTTCCGCCACGGCATCTCGTTCTACTAAAGCTGGGATGATGGAAACAATTGTATCGTGCTGTTTTGCAGCGTCTAAATCGATGTTGTTATACCCAATACCATGGCGAGAAATCAGCAACAATTCATCTTTATGTTCAAAAAATTCTTTCGTGAAAAATGGCGTCACGCTAGCAATAATAATCGTATATCCTTGTAAACGTTCCGCTAACTCTTTGCCACCAATTTCACTGTCGACTGTAAAATGCTTCACGGTGCCTATTTTTTCTAAGCGCGTCAAGTGTTCAGGAAAAATTTGACCAAAACTACTGGAATTCACTATGGCAATTTTTTGTTTTTTTAACATGACTAAACTCCTTTACTGACTTTTTACGACTTCATGCCCGCCAAATCCTTGTCGCAAAGAAGCGACCACTTTGTTTGAAAAATGATTTGCTAGCATACTTTCATTTCGAGTAAATAAGGACAACGCTGTCGTTGGGACGGGCATCTCCAAACGTAATGCTTCTTCAATCATCCATTTGGCTTCGCCATTTGCTGCAACTTTCCCTTCTAGATTGGCTAACGTAGGATTTTCCGCAAAAACCTCTTTCGCTAAGCCCATCAAGCGAGCTTCAATAATCGAGCCGTGATTCCACACATCGGCTACTTTCTCCAACGCAAAATCATATTCAGCAGCTTCTAATAAATTGAATCCTTCGCCCATGGCTTGCATCATGACGTACTCAATCCCGTTATGCACCATTTTCAAATAGTGACCAGCTCCTGATTTTCCAGCATAAAGATACCCTTGTTCACAAGCTAAATCTTCAAAAAATGGGGTTAACACCTTGACAGCTTCAGGCGCACCGCCAACCATTAAACACGCTCCTTCCCGCGCTCCTTTGATGCCACCAGAAGTACCACAATCAATAAAATAAATTCCTTTTTCCTCAGCAAGCTGAGCATTCGCGACACTATCATGAAAATTTGAATTGCCACTATCCACAATGATATCCTCTGGTGCTAATTGCTCTACCAATTCTGCCACTAATTGATTGGTAATCTGACCAGCGGGGGTACTTAAAAAAATCACCTTCCTTTTGTTAAGCGCTTTCAACAATTCTGACAACGAATCTACAACGGAAAGACCCTGTTCTCTAGCAGTCGCTCTTGCTTCCTTTGTCACATCAAAGCCAATAATGGGCCAGCCTTGTTCGTGAACATTTAATGCCATGTTCAAACCCATTTTCCCAAGTCCAATAAAGCCAATGTCCATTTTTCTTTCACCTGCCTCTTTTGATACTTCAATCATAAAGGATAAAAAAAATAATGTAAACGATTACACTAATTAAAAAAATATTTTTTATTTTTTAGCAAAAATCTTGCCTACTCAAAAGGTAAAACGTTTTTATTTTTAAGGAGCTTTCATACAAAAAACACAAGTAAATCTCTTGGTATCACGTTCTTTTTACTGGCTACTTTCTTTAGTTGAGAGAAGTCTTTTCAAGACCCCTTCATTTTTCAGAAAAAAGATTATTTATTTTTTTTGGGCTTTTTTTAAAGAATTTCTTTTTTGTGGAGAAAAAGAGAAATTGTATTTGTCCTCTTTTTCCACTATAATCAGTCTATACCAACAATGAAAAGGCATTCATTCTATTTTTAAAAAATAAGATTGGAGGAACGTGTTAATGAAAAACCACTATTTGGATCAACGGATTCGGATCAAAAAACCGAATTTGAGCCTCACAGAAAAGAAAATTTCCGATTACTTTGTTCATTCTGAATCATTATTGACACAAATGACGTTAGAAAGTCTGGCCAACGAAATTGGCGTCTCCCAATCTTCCGTATATCAATTTGTAAAAAAGATTGGCTATTCTGGGTTCCAAGAATTTAAAATTGATATCGCCAGAAATTCTAATTATCAGCCGACTTTTCAAAACGTCAATAGCGTGAATGGCGCCGATGATATTTCACCAGATGATGATAGTATTACGATTGCTAAAAAAGTCTTACAAGCCAATATTTATTCCCTCAGTAACGCCACACAGTTCTTAACAAAAGAGCTGTTAGATAACGTGTTGGCTTTGATGTACTCTGCCAAAACGCTTCACTTTTTTGGGCAAGGCGGCTCCTCTATTGTGGCTTTTGATAGTTTCCATAAATTCATTCGGACCAACTATCGATGCAACTACATTTTTGATTACCACATGCAGTTAAGTTTTGTCACAAAATTAACCAGTGAAGATTGCGTGTTTATTTTTTCCCATTCAGGCAAAACCAAAGAATCAATCAACCTAGCACGACAAGTTAAAAAAACCAACGCAAAAATGATTACGTTAACCGGTAACAGCGGTTCAGAGTTGGCAGGCTTGTCCGACGAAGCAATTATTGTCGTCACCGAAGAAGGCTTGTTTCGTGCGGAATCCTTGGCTTCACGGATTAGTTACTTAACGGTAATGGATATTTTATACACAAATACGATGTATCACAATTTTGATCAAAATGCCGATTCCTTGAAAAAAATCCGTGATAACATTAGCACAACTAAGACCGATCCGCATTATTTGTCGTAAAGATCTGAATGGTGCTTATTTTTGTAATATCGGTCCTCGCAAATTGGCTTTATACCGTGACTCTACATTTTATGAAGCAAGTGAACTACCATGGAGGTATTTAAAAAGCGACCAATTTTTTGGTCGCTTTTTATCTTGTGGGTAAAAATAAATTAGAAAAAAGAACCTGGGGGTTATGTCCAAGTTCTTTCTAAATCTTAAGACAATTAGTTAAATGCATGTGTTGTCTTAGCTTCATTTTAAGTTTGCTTATTTCGTTCATTCCATTACTTTAAATTGTTCGGACACATATTTAGCGTAAGTTTTATGTTTACTTACTAGCTCATCATGTTTTCCTGAACCAGTTACTTTCCCTTTTTCAACAAAGTAAATGCTATCCGCATCAACAATTGTCGACAATCTATGGGCAATAACCAATGTCGTTCGGCCCTTCATTAAATTGGACAATGCCTCTTGAACCTTCATCTCAGATTCTGAATCTAGGCTAGCAGTAGCTTCATCTAACATTAGAATCTTGGGATTCCGCAAGAATGCACGAGCAATTGCAATACGCTGTCTTTGTCCTCCAGAAATTTTAACGCCACGTTCACCGACTTCCGTATTCAATTTATCTGGCATTTCTTCTACAAATTTTCGCGCATATGCTAGTTCCAAGACATCCCATAGTTGTTCATCTGAGAAGTTTTCTGCTAAGCCATACGTTAGATTATCTCTGATTGTCCCTGCCATAATCGCAGAATCCTGTGATACAAAGCCGATTTGACGACGATAATCTGATAATTTGATATCTTTTATGTCAATATCTCCAAATTTAATTTGTCCTTCTGTAGGTTCATAAAACCTTTCAATTAAACTAAAAATCGTCGATTTCCCGCCACCTGATGGGCCAGCAAAAGCAATTACTTGGTTTGGCTGAGCAGTAAAAGAAATGTCTGTTAAGATAGGTTCCTCTGGTGCATCTTCATAAGAAAATTTTACATTTTTAACTAATAAAGTCTTTTCCGATAAATCAATATCTTGTCCACTTTCAAAGTCTTCAGGTTCTCTAGATAACAATTCTTGCACTCGTCGCGTTGATCCTGCTGCTTTAGCTACTTCAGAAAATAACGTCGCAATGATTGGCATGGCACCAATAAGATTAAATAGATACATTAAGAAACTCATCAATGTTCCGATTGTCATCACACCAACGGCAATTCGATGCATCCCATATGCTAATAGCCCAAATACCATGCTCATAAAGACCATCATCATAATTGGTTGCATAGATGCATCAAATATTGCTTCTTTTTTCCCTACATTAAATAACCGATCCACTTCATTTGCAGCACGAACCTGCGCCTGAGATTCAGCATTAGAAGTTTTGACTAAACGAATTTCACTCAACGTTTCAGTAGCAAGTCCGTTAAATTGACTCATAGCATCTTGGCGAATGTGACTAACTTTTGAACCAAATGCCATTACTGGAATCATACAAAGGATTACAACAGGAACAGCAATTACCATAGCAAGCGACATATGCCAATCCATTTTAATCATCATATATACCGTACCAATAACTGTAATCACACTGGCAACTGTTTGAGGAAAAGTAACGGCTAACAATTGCTTAACTTGATTAGTATCATTTACGACCCGGCTGGATATTTCACCCGCTTTAACAGAGTCAAAATAAGAAACTTTTAGAATAGTTAATTTATTCCATAAGCGTTTACGCATATTTTGGATGACATTTTCACCAAAAATACCTAAAATTGTCCCTCCTAATGCAGAAACGAGTGCTGAAAATATAAATAATCCAACAACTTTACCTAATAAACTATAATCTACTCCCTTTTGAAAATTATTGACTAAACTTGAAGCAAGTTTTGGAACGTACACTTGGATACTAGAAGAAATCACAAGAAATATCATCCCAATGCCAAGCAGTAAATAGTTAGGCTCTGTCATCTTGATTAAGCCTAAAAATTCTTTAAACGAAAATTTTGTTTTATCTGCTCGGATAGAATCATGACTATTTTTGCCGCCTCCACCTACTGCCATTATCTTCTCCGACCTCTCTTCCATCCTTCAAAGCCACCGTATTCACCATTGAATTCACCAAATCTACCAAAGCCATCATGTCCCATCATCTGTTCTCTAGCTCTACCATATCTAGCTGATATTTTTCTGAAATGTTCCCAATTTTTATCGTCGCCAAAAATTGTTTCAATTTTATCTAAAAATTCTTCACTAGAAATATTCTTTTCTATACGTTCTAAATAATTATTTAAAGACTCTAGTTCCTCCTCTGAAAAGCCCTTAAACATTTCTTCATTAAATCCATTGGAAATATTTCCTTGAGTACTTAAACTTTCTCGTCCCTTATCGGTCAATACAACGAATGTGACCCGAGCATCTGATTCATTTTTGACTCGTTTAACTGCTTTAACAGACTCTAATTTTTTTATGATTTGTGTCACACTAGAAGGTTTTATATCTAAATATTCAGCGATTCTTCCAGCTGTTACATTTTCTTCAGAAGCAAGCAATTTTAACGTTTCAAAAGTGTTATCTGGTTTCTCCTCTATGCTAGAAGCAAAGATTAAGTAAGGTTGTTGAGCAATTTTTAATAGTTTATTTAAAATATCTGTTTTTTTCATAATTTCCTCCAAAAAAATTTATTTAGTTTATATATAAGCTAACGAACTAAATAGTAATCTATTTAGTTTACTTTGTCAACAACGAACTAATTATTTGTATGTAGATATAACCAAAATGAAAAATAGCATACAGAAACTGCCGATTTGTTTTATCGATTCATCTGTTCCTCTACTTAAAAATCTATTTGTCCATTCAATCATGAATACTAAAAAAACGCTTGGCACAAGCCAAGCGTTTTGATTCTCTCTTTACATCGAACCTTTAAAAACATCTTTATTCTTAGCAAAATAATCAACACCAGAGTAAATGGTGAAAATCAAGCAGGCATATAGCATGATTTGATCTAGTGGTAGATGAAGTGCTGAAAATGGAATGTTGTTAATGAATAGTAAAATAATTGCAACCATTTGGGTAGCTGTTTTTACTTTTCCCGGCCAAGCTGCTGCCATTACTTCGCCATGTTCGACTAATAACAACCGTAAACCAGTTACTGCCAATTCACGACAAACAATAATTGCTACAATCCAAGCGGGTACTTTGCCTTGACCAACTAAGACGATAAAAGCGGTCATCACTAGCATTTTGTCCGCTAATGGGTCCGCAAATTTTCCGAAGTTCGTCACCAAGCCTTGCGCACGGGCAATTTTGCCATCCAACCAGTCTGTAAAACTAGCAACTGCAAAAATAATCGCGCCCACTAATTGGGTAACGGCTAACGTTGTGTCGCCAAAACTAATCGTTCCCCAGTCCATTGGCACTGACACAATAATAATAAAAATCGGAATCATAAATATTCTTAAAACTGTTAATTTATTTGGTAAATTCACTTCAATTGCCCCTTCCTTCTCCTGTTCTATTTTACGTTATCTTGCTGGCAGTGTCACGAAAAAAAGAAAAGAATCTGGAATAATTGCCGTTTGACCGTTTATTCAGAAATATTCTTGCCTTTTTTTAGAAAGAGCTGGTAATAGCCTAAACCTAAATTAATCATTCCAATCAATGTGATACTGTCTAAAAATTTAGAACCATAGATAAAGTAGAAATACAGTTGTAAGCCAACAATCAAGAAGCCCATGACCAACAGAGCGATTGAAAATATGGTGATAAGATTAAATTTTTTATTAACTATTTTAAGCATTGATAACCCCTTCTCTCTTGAATTATTATTGTCGTCTTTTTAACCATTCGCTGTTAATTATAAAAGAAAAGAATCTGGAATAATTGCCGTTTGACAGTTTATCCAGATTCTTCTTACACCATTTCTAACGATACGTAATCCCTAATGTAACATCCTTACGAATTAAAACTGGCGTTTTTTCCAGTGTTAAATCGGCGCCATCGACTTGAATGGCGACGTTATTTGAGGCGCCTAAAATCAGTGTTGCATTGGCGGCATTCGCAGGTAAAGCTGTTGTTTCTGTTTCTCCTGCTTGCAGGGTGTGTTGGTACGTATAGTTGCCATCGACCATCACGCCAATCCAGCAAGAGCCTTCAGTGCCTTTAAAGGTAATGTTGATTGGACTATTCGCATCTTTAACCGTTGCAGTCACTTGATTGTTAGCATCACTCACCACAGCCACAGCTGTTTTCTTCTCTGGTTCGCTTGAAGAAGACGGCGGTGTACTACTTTGTGTGCTACTTTCTGGGGCTTGACTTGATTCTTTGGGTTTTTCCACACTGGCACTAGTTGCCGGTGTTTGAATAATCGGTTCGGCTTTTTGATCTTGCCACATAATGTACAGCACTACGACCGCAATGGCTAAACCAATTAACGAAAAGGCAATGGCTGGTAAGTTCCGCAGTAACCAACTGGATTGCTTTTCTTCGTCATGCAATTGCTTACGTGATCCTTCAAGCTCTTCATACACTGGCTTGGGTTCTTCGACAATTTCAGGCTCTTTGCCATCATAGATATCTACCAATTGATTGCCATCTAAGCCGACCGCACTTGCATATTGGCGGATAAACGCCCGCACATAAAAGGTGCCTGGTAAGGACTCAAAATCGTTTTGTTCAATAATTTCTAAATATCTTTTTTGAATTTTTGTCATTTGTTGCAGTTCATCAATTGTGATGTTCTTCTGCAATCTTGCTTCTTTTAGTGTTTCTCCAATATTTACGCTGGCCACTCGTCCATCTTCTCCAGTCTATTTTGTTAATTTATCGATTGTCTCATCAGTCTTTTTCAATTGCCAAGGAAAACATTCCCGTCCTTTAAGAATACCACAAAAGAAGCCAACTGAGGATAACAAAATTGAAAGATTTCAAAGATTTTTCTTTTTCTTAAACAGTTGGTTTATTGCTCGGTTTCTCCTTTAGGATACATGTAGAAACGGCTCAATCCTTCTTCACGAATAAAGGTCTCTGCTACTTGGCGGACGTCGGCTAATTGAATACTTTCAATGACTTCAATCTTATCAAACAGCGTGGTTTCCCCAAACAATGATTGTGAAAATTGGTTGGCGATATACTCTAAAGAGTTTAAGGATTGGAAATATTTACCAATCATTTTTTTCTTCAATAAGGACAAATTTTCTTCCGTTAATTCTGGACTTGTTGTGGCAGATAATAAAATAGCTTCAATTCGTTCTGCTAAGACTTCTGGTTGCTCACTATCGCCGCCAATATCCGCAAAATGGAAACTGCGATCTAAATTAAAGTCATAACTAAAACTATCATCTAACAAGCCTTCATCATAAAGAGCCAAATAGTTTTGAGAGGTATTACCAAACAATAATTGTAACAACAAGTTCACGGTGATTTGATATTTCATTAAGTCACGACCCGTTGTTGGCACTTCATCTAAGCCTTTCAAGCCAACAAGCACTTTTGCCCGTGTGACCGCCATTTCAATGGCGCTCTCTTTGACAATGTCGGCAGCTGTTTCTTCAGGAAAATGCCGACGAATAGGTTGGGCGGCAGGAAACTCTTTCGCCGCTTGATTTTCACGAATGAACGCCATTAACGCTTCAGGGTCCATTTTCCCTACCACGAATAAGGTCATATTACTTGGATGATAAAACGTATTGTAGCATGTATACAAATCCTCTGCGGTAATCTCCGCAATACTTGCCACTGTGCCGGCTATATCAATATGCAATGGATGTTTCGGATAAAGGTTACCTAAAATACCAAAGAACAAGCGCCAGTTAGGATCATCTAAATACATTTGAATTTCTTGTCCGATGATGCCTTTTTCTTTTTCGACCGTTTCCTTCGTGAAATACGGCGATTGCACAAAATCAAGCAACGTTTCTAGATTTTGTGTCACTTGATCCGTCGTTGAAAACAAATAACTCGTTTTCGTAAAACTGGTAAAGGCATTCGCTGAAGCCCCTTGTTGCCCAAATTTTTGGAAGACATCGCCATCTTCTTTTTCAAACATTTTATGTTCTAAAAAGTGGGCGATTCCGTCAGGCACTTCAATCATTTCCTCTTGACCAATTGGCACGAACGTATTGTCAATGGAACCATAATCGGTCGTAAACAAGCCATACGTTTTTTGGAAATCATTTTTCGGTAATAGGTAAACCTTTAACCCATTTTCCAGTGTTTCTGTATACAATGTTTCTTTAATTTGTGCATAGTCTTTTTTAATCATTTTCCGTTTCTCCTTCCAAAAAGAAGATCGCTTGAAGTTCCAAGCGTTTGGCTACTTCTTGGATTTCTGGAATAGTCACGGCATTAATCCGCGCAATCCATTCCTCCGCCGTCAGCATTGTCTGCGGCATTAATTCGTTCAAGTATTCTTTTTCCAGCCACGCGCCTGCATTATCTAACGCTAAGATATACTGATTTTTTAACATTGCTTTCGTTTGTTCAATTTCTAATTCGCTAATCTTACCTAAGCGAATATTTTCCAATTCTGTCGAAATCAAACGCAAGACCTGATTCCGATTTTTGCCATCGATTCCTGTTTGAACCGTCATGAAGCCACGGAAGGTGTCGATACTACTAGAAGCATAATACGCTAAATGCTCTTTCTCACGGACATTCATAAATAATTTAGAATGCGGGAAACCGCCAAAAATCCCATTAAACACTTGCAACGCAAAATAATAGCTATCGCCATAATAAATATCTGTGTTGTAAGCCAAGTTTAATTTCGATTGGGCTAACACCTCACGCTCGGTCCGCTCTTCAATCACATTGCGAATTGGTTGATTGTAGAAAATCGCGGCTTTGCCTTCTTCACGAGGCGTAAACGGTAATTGCTTGAATAGTGGCACTAGCTCCGCCTCATTGACATCACCTAAAACAAAAATATCCACTTGATCTTCCGCCAGCATTTTTTGATAATACGCTGCTAATGACGCCGCTGTTTCCTCAGCTAACGCCGCAACGGTCCCAAAACTAGGGATTTTTTGATCCTCCGATTGATTAAAATAGACACTTTGAAGCGCCAAAGAAGCATAGGTTTGCTTATCCTCCACAATACTTTCCAAGTACGCTTTCAAGTTCTCTTTCTCCCGTTGGAAGGTTTCCGCCTCAAATTGGCCCGCTTGAATATTGGGGGCAAAAATAATTTCCTTCAAAAAATCCACCGCTTCGGCAAGCACCTGACTATCCTGTAAATAATGATCATTGACAATGTTCATAGAAATATTAAACCAATGTTGATTGCCTTTTTTGGAAACGCCAATCCCAAAACTGGCGCCGTAAAGTTCCGCCAAACGCTCACTTAACTTGACTTGATTCGGGTAATTCAAGCTGTTGGTTTCCATCAAACTGGACAACAGCGTTCTTTTTGTAATGGTTTCATGATTTAATCGTGTATTAAAGCGGACTAAAAGACGCACCGTTTTATATTTTTCTGTAGGAATGACGTGTAAATTCACGCCTTTAACTAATTGAACAGACATTGCCGCATCGCTCCTTCATTTGCTTCATCTTACCTAAAGAATGCTGTGAAATATATGTATCGCGTAAATTCTAAAGCATTTTTTAATGTTTTTTCCAATAGCTCCATTATAACACAGCTTCAGGTGCTTTCTGAATGATAAGAGTTTTTCAGTTCAAATTTTCAAGAAGATTCGGTATACTGTTTTTAAAGTGAGGAGGGAAAAAAGAATGATTAAAGAATTTAAAGAGTTTATCATGCGCGGAAGTGTCTTAGATCTAGCCGTCGGTGTTGTCATTGGTAGTGCGTTTACTGCAATCGTGACACAAGTGGTGGAAGGCTTGATTACCCCGTTAATTAGTCTGATTTTTGTCTTGACGACTGGGAAAAAGAGTGCCGACGATGCATTAGGTGCCCTTGTTTATAAAGTCGAAGGCGTTGAATTCAATATTGGTAGCGTGATTAGTGCACTTATTACATTTTTAATTACGGCTTTCGTCCTCTTCTTGATTGTCAAAGCGGCCAACAAAATGAAAAACCGTGGCAAAAAAGAAGAAGCGGCAGAAGAAGAAGTGGTACCAACGAGCGAAGATTACTTAAAAGAAATTCGCGACTTGCTAGCGGCGCAAACACCGCCTGCTGAAACTGTCAAAACAGACAGCACCTTCACAGAGAAATAAGCAAAAAGTCATCCTGAGGGGATGACTTTTTTGTTTGGACTTAAATTGATGGTCCTGCCACGAGATTCCAGGTGATGTTACCTGTATAAGCGCCTTTTTTCAGCTCTTGCATTGGGGTTGTAACGTTTAACGTTAGATTTTCCAAGTCAGTAGCCCACATTCCTTGCCCTTTGCCTGTCGGTGCATTAACTAATGTAACAGCGCCACTCCCCAACTTTATATTTGTTCCAATAAAATCTGGAGCGCTAAGGTCATCTTGAATATTAGTCCCATCTTGATTTGCTGAAATTACGTAGCGCCCTCCTGATTCTTCCAGTCTAAATACAGAATAATAAGCGGACAAGTTAAAGTTAAGCTCTCCGTCTAATTTGTCGGTTCCGTTAATCATTTGTGGGATTTCTGCAGTTAGATGCCAACCTTCCTTTGTTCCACGTACATCGCCGACATGAACAAGTTTACGGACCAAGCTAGTTTTAATAGCTGAAAGATCTTCCCCTATTTTTGAAGGAGCAAAATTTATATACTTTGGAATAGCAAGTATATCAAAATCCGTGTTGGGTGTTCCTGGTTCAGGTGCTGTCGACCCACCACTGTTATTATCTTGGTCTGGTAATAATCCTCCACCAAACTCCACCTGCACTGGCGTATTCCCTGTCGTCACAGCCTGTGCCGACAGTGGTGCCAAACTAGCGCCAACCACTGCGCTACTTACCAACAAACTTGCGAGTAATTTCTTTTTCATTTTGCATACCTCTCTTTTTTAATTGATTGTTTAAGAACGGATGGAAGACCATTTAAACAGCTCTTTCGTCCGCTATTGTTTACCTGTTTATGCTTAAATCGCTGGTCCTGCGACAAGATTCCAGGTGACATTTCCTGTATACGCGCCTTTTTTCAGTTCTTGCATCGGTGTCGTTACATTTAACGTTAAGTTATCTAAACGACCTGACCAAGTCCCTTGCCCTTTTCCTAGAGGAGCGTTAATTAAAGCCGCGGCGCCGCCACCAATCTTAAGGCTCGCACCGTTAAAGCTAGGGGCCGTTGGATCATTAGCGATATTCATGCCATTCAGAGTATTGAAGCCCCCGTAAGAACTCGTACTTTCATTGAATATGGCATAGTATGGTGTCATTCCAAAAGTAATCTGTCCATCTAATGTATCTGTGCCATTGCTCATGCCCACTACTTCGCCAGTGACATGCCAACCTTCTTTGGTTCCGCGGACATCACCCACCATGATCGATTTTGGCGCAGTTGAAATGGGTCTAATAGCGGTTACATCCTCACCAATTTTTACGGGAGAAAAGTCAAAAATTTTCGGGATGGCTAATAAGTCAAAATTCGTATTCGGTTGCGTCGGATCGGGATCTACGATTGGGCCAGTATCATCCCCCTGATCTTGCAATGTTCCACCTTCAAATTCTACCTGTACTGGTGTATTTCCTGTCGTGACAGCCTGTGCCGAAAGAGGCGCCAAGCTAGCCCCAACAACTGCGCTGCCAACGAGTAAACTTGCAAATAATTTCTTTTTCATCTATGTACGTCTCCTTTTGTTTAAGAATTTCCAGAATGTACTTCTGAAGCTATGGCCTTAATTATACAAGATTCCCCTGTGTCTGTGATTTTAAATATTTAACCGCGCATAGAAAAAATCAACAGTTCTTTTAATATCAATGATATCTCTTGGTTTTAAACATAAATTTCAACACTTTTTGACATTTGAAAGTGTTATTTAATGATTTTCGCGGCAAAATCGATTAATAAACAGCAAGAAAACGTCAAAAAGTAAGGGTTCAACTCTTACCTTTTGACGTTTTCTCCTAAATTCTTATAAATTTATCCGCGATTTCGGCGAAAAAATCTTCAAATTTCATTTAATGACAGCCGTTTTTGTGTTTGCTAGTCACTGCGCCTTACAACTTGCGGCGACGGGCGAATTCCACAAACTTAAATTTGTTTAAGCGGTGACGGGATTCCGTATAGCCAAAACAGCGAGTATCTTCCAAGTTCATGATACTGCGGACCACGACGACATGATTGCCTTCGACTTCACCAATCAGTTGCTTGTCCATCTCTGTGAGCGGTTCCACGGTAATTTCTTTCTGGGCATAACTAATCGCCAAGCCAAGGTCGTTTTCCAAATAATCGAAAATCGAATCTTCGGCACGATGCTTCGGCAGTTCAGGGACAATCTCTTTAATCAAGTAATCAATATCTAAAATATCGACTTCCCCTTCAATCTCCCGTTGCCGAACTAAGCGCCAAACAGGGGCCCCTTCGGTCCAACCAGTCAACTGAGCCAAGTTGCGCTCTACAGGAATTTCTTCTAAGGAAACCACATGAGTATGACTTTCAATATGTTGCGTTTGTTGTAACTCCTTGTAACTGGTCACCCCTGAAATAGGAAAATTAAATTTTTTAAAGTTTAAGACAATCGAGCCTTTGCCTTGCTTTTTCTGAATGTAGCCAGCGTTAATCAGTAAATTCAAGGCTTTCCGAATTGTTTCACGGGAAACATTGTAAGTTTCCACTAATTGATTTTCACTAGGTAATAAATCGCCTGGCTGATAGTCGCCTTGGACAATTTGTTGTTCTAATTCTAAAAATATGTCATGAAACTTGTTCATGCCGATCCTCCTCTACCAACAATTTCTTTTCTAAAAGCATAGCATATTCCCTCCGAAAAACCTAGAGCTGGTCAGAAAAATCCCCCGCACTTTCTGCCTTGCTTACGCCACTGACTCCCCCAGCCAAACCACTGCTTGACCGCCTTTTTTTCGGACCCAGCGTAGTCTGTTGCTGCCCCCTTCTGGAAAAGTTTTCCCAAGAATCTAGGGAAAATCCTTGTAATTCTGATTCGTTCATACTATACTGTAGTCAAACGAAACATGTCTATACAAGTTCACAAGGAGGCGCCAAACATGACCATTTTAGAATTAACATTCGCAACGAACCAACTAACGACGACTTTTTTTAACCATAAATTGGAACCGCTTCACCAAAAAACGTTCCCTTTTGAAGCCTTGACTATCGAAGAAACGGTTCCTGAACTGTGCCAATTGATTGTGGCAGAGGCTGCGCCGATTCTGGGGGGAATTGTG
Organism: Enterococcus sp. AZ050; assembly: GCF_051715085.1. Classification (NCBI taxonomy): domain Bacteria; kingdom Bacillati; phylum Bacillota; class Bacilli; order Lactobacillales; family Enterococcaceae; genus Enterococcus; species Enterococcus sp. AZ050. Next base: position 1,627,509 of record NZ_JBIOTC010000001.1, read on the forward strand.
GCTGATTTCCCAGCGGACTTCTTTTCGCCAGAGGAAACGTTGGCGCTGGTTCCGCAAGCGGTGATTCAAGCATTCGCAGAACAGTTGAACACGCCACTTTTAACAGCAGCCGAACAAGCGGCGGCACCGAATCTGCTGGCAGCATTTGAAGAAAAACGGCAGTATTTGGCTTGGCATTTGGACTATTATGGCTACGTGCCTGGGAAAAATGAATATGCGGTGGAGTCCCTGTTAACTGTCGGCAATGGCTTTTTAGGCTTACGCGGCACGACACCTGAGATGACGATTTCTGATGATCATTATCCAGCGACCTACATTGCGGGGCTTTATAATACAGCGGCTTCGGAAGTTGCGGGTCAAGTAGTGGAAAATGAAGATTTCGTCAATGCTCCTGACAAACAACACATCGCTTTAAAAATTGGCGATGCCACTGACTGGTTAACGATTTCTCCAGACACGCTACAACAAGTACATCGTCAATTGAACTTGAAAACGGGGTTGTTTGTCGCAGAAATGATTTTGAAAGATGCCCACAATCAGCAAATTAAATTAACGACGAAAAAAATCGCCAATATGGCGCAGCCGAATGACTATCATCTGCAATATACGTTTGAGCCGTTAAACTTTTCGGCCCCGATTACTTTGAAAACCGTCACGGATGGCAGTGTCTACAACTACAACGTGGCGCGGTATCGTAACTTAACAGCGAAACATTTTCAGGTGACAGCATTAAGCGCGCAGGAAAACAAAACCGTGATTGAGGTTTGTACCAATCAATCTAACTTGAGCGTCCGAGAAACGGCCTTGATAACCGGTGATTTTTTTGAAAAAGAAGCCATTATGATTCAAGAAGAAGCGGAAAAAATCGCCCAAGTGGTGACCGTGATGGCGCACCAAGGCACGCGCTATACGCTAGAAAAACAAGTCTATGTGCAAGCCAGCCACGCCGAACAAAGTTGGCAGGTACCGTTTACGCCGAAAGACTCTTTTGCGGCCGCCGCTCAGGAAAGCGCCTGCGCTTGGCAAACTCTTTGGCAACAAGCCAACATTACTGTGACAGGCGATTTGATGTCTCAAAAACTTTTACGGATTCACAGTTATCACTTGCTGGCTTCGGCTTCGCCTTTTAGTAACCAAGCCCAAGCATTGGACGTCTCGATTACCGCCCGAGGCTTGCATGGTGAAGCGTATCGTGGACATATTTTCTGGGATGAAATTTTTATTTTACCTTTTTATATTCAACATTATCCTGACACGGCGAAACAATTGTTGCTGTATCGCTACCATCGATTAGAGAAGGCGAAGGAAAATGCGGCGGCTAGCCAGTATCGTGGCGCAATGTATCCGTGGCAATCAGGACGTGACGGGTGTGAAACCACGCAAAAACTTCACTTAAATCCGTTGAATGGACATTGGGGCGAGGATCATAGTATTCTGCAACGGCATATGTCCTTGGCGATTGCTTACAATGCTTGGTTGTATTGGCATAGTACACAGGATCATGAATTTATGAAACAATATGGCGGCGAAATGTTGTTAGAAATCGCTCAATTTTGGAACAGCGCTGCGACGTTAGATGACGCAACAGGACGGTTCTTTATTGATAAAGTGATGGGACCTGATGAGTTTCACGAGGGCTATCCAGACCAAACGGAAAGCGGCTTGAAAAACAACGCCTATACGAATTTGATGGTGGTTTGGCTATTCGAAGAATTAACCAACATTTTGGCACTTTTCTCTGAGGAAGAACAGGCACAACTTTTTGCCAAAACTCAGACTACTTCGGCTGATTTAGCCCGCATGCAGCAAATTCAAAATTCACTGGAAATTGAAGTTAATTCTGACGGCATTATTGCACAATATGAAGGGTATTTCGGCTTAAAAGAGATTGACTGGGCGGCGATGAAAGAGAAATACGGCAATATTTACCGCATGGATCGAATTTTAAAAGCCGAAGGAGAATCCCCCGATGATTACAAAGTGGCGAAACAAGCCGACACGTTAATGTTGTTCTACAACTTAGACAAAACTCGGGTGGATCAAATTTTAGAAGATTTAGGGTATCAATTGCCTGCGGATTATTTGGAAAAAAATCTTTTGTATTATCTAAAACGGACGTCTCATGGTTCGACTTTATCACGAATTGTTCATGCCCAATTGGCAGAAATGGCGCAATTCCATGAGCTATCTTGGCAACTTTATCAAGAAGCGTTGTATTCCGATTATCGTGACATTCAAGGTGGCACGACCGCTGAAGGGATTCATACAGGGGTCATGGCTGCGACGATTCACGTTACTTTAGCGACGTATGCAGGCGTTGACACGCGCCAGAACGAGTTATCAATTTGTCCAAACTTACCTGAACATTGGCAAGCGCTGGCCTTCCAGTTTATTCATCAAGGCGTGACGTATCAATTTTCATTAACACAAACCAGTGTCACGATTACAGCAGATAAAGATACACAATTATTGGTTCAGAGCGCGTTGATTCCGTTAACCGCCGAACGACCAAAAGAAGTACATTATCAATAAAGGAGCGAACCACAATGACGATTGGATTTATTTTTGATTTGGATGGTGTCATTACTGACACCGCCAAATTTCATTATCAAGCTTGGAAAGCGTTGGCCGATTCGCTAGGCATTTCCATTGACGAAACCTTCAACGAAACATTAAAAGGCATTAGTCGGATGGATTCCTTGGACCGCATTTTAGCCCATGGCCACCGTGAAAATGCGTTTACTCCAGCAGAAAAAGAAGCCTTAGCTCAGCAAAAAAATGACCACTACGTTCAATTATTAGAACATTTAACGACAGAAGATGTTTTACCTGGTGTCGTGCCATTGCTACAGCAAGCCCAAGCACGTCACATTCCCTGTGCCGTGGCTTCGGCTTCAAAAAACGCCCCCCTGATTTTGGAAAAATTAGGCGTGCGCGCGTACTTCGCCACAATTGTCGATCCCGACTCGTTAAGCAAAGGCAAACCTGATCCTGAAATCTTTTTAGCCGCCGCTGACAGTATTGGCGTGCTACCGCAAAACGCCATTGGCTTTGAAGATGCACAATCAGGCATTGACGGCTTGAAAGCCGCGGGCATCTATGCCGTCGGCTTGTCGGCCAGCCAACCCTTAATCGGAGCCGACATGCAAGTCTCTGAAATGACTGAACTAAGCGTTGATGCACTGCTCAATCGCTAAAGAAGGACAAGAACCTTTAGCAGCAGGCACCTCTTTTCATCTACATTGTATCTATGCTAGAATGTAGATGAAAAGAGAGAGATGCGTCAACGTACCTCTCTAGTGTAGAGCCGTTTGAGACGGTGACCTTTTGGATTATTTAAAAATAACCGTGCTGGTCAAAGTTGACGGTTATTTTTTATTGTCATTACACTCCATTATTGGATTAAAAAGGATTGAGTTGAACGTGGTTCTGTGGTAGACTTTTATTAGAAACAAGTAGATGTTTCTTGATGATCAGGCATCATAATAACTCAATACTGAAATCGGAAGTAATAGCCGATAGTTGGCGAGCAACAGAAAAACTCGATATAGAATTGGACGTAGAGCCAATAGTTGGTGAGCAACAGAAAAACCTGAATTATATTTGAAGTTTAAAGAAGGCAAGCTAAGCTTGGCTTCTTTATTTATAGGAGAAACTAATGATTGAGAAAAAAGATTTTGACACAATTAGAAAGGCGTTCTTAATTTATGACACCAACTTCAATAATCATATGTTCACTTATACATATCAACATCGGAAAACAAAGAAATTGTTAGAAATGAACGTTCAATTTGAAGCTGGGAATTTTATGCATTTATGCGGAGTTGACTATTATCAAATAGATAAACAAGGGAGCTGTAAATTTCGTTTTAAGGCTACTCAATTTTACAGAGCTTTAAAAAATAATAAAGTTTCACTGCGCGGGATTAAACCTAAAGATGATGGAACCACAGGCCAAAAATTACAAGTAATTTCTCTATTAGAAATGCTTATTTCTCCAGGTGTACGAATATGCGATGGAGGAAAATTTTATAATTTACAGTATGAAAAAGCAATTCGTTCAGGCAAAATGATTGTGGCGTTAACATGTAAAGAGAATAACAAAAAGTACGTCCCACAATCTTTATTATCGTTAATAAATCAGCCACGAAAGAGCCAATCGAAATCTTTAACTGAATCCCATGAAGTAATTAAAATAAGTAAGTCTGAGCTGAATAGCACCTCAGTAATTGAAGTTTACGATAAATTTTAACAAAAAAGCGGGCTAAACAGACTATAGGCAAAGAGAAAAAGCCCAGAGGTTTTTCTCCTCTTTAACAGCTTTTAGGATTTCACGGATTAACGCTAAATTTATTCGTACTTTTCGGGAAAATGTGCTATAATGAAAATGAAAAGAGAGATATGCTTCAACATACCTCTCTGATGTAGAGCCGTTTAAGACGGTGACCATGTTAATTATTTAAAAATAACCGTGCTTGGTCAAAGTTGACGGTTATTTTTTATTGTCATTTTTAAGCAATTTCACAATCAGCGCAATCAAAGCAATGGTAAACATACCAAACCCTAGGATCGTCTGAATTGTTTCATATGCTGACAAAAGGCCTCTCCTTTCTGTAAATTTTGGAAGTACGCTCATACGCACCACCTCACTTTCAGATTAGATAGCCACCGCCATAACTTCTCTACACTTAGATTATACCATGTGAAACTAAAAAATAATTAGTTTCAAATATATTTTTTTAGGAAATTGTGCTATGATAGTAATGAAAAGAGAGATATGCTTCAACATACCTCTCTGATGTAGAGCCGTTTAAGACGGTGACTTTTTGAATTATTTAAAAATAACCGTACTCGGTCAAAGTTGACGGTTATTTTTTATTGTCATTTTTAAGCAATTTCACAATCAGTGCAATCAAAGCAATGGTAAACATACCAAACCCTAGGATCGTCTGAATTGTTTCATATGCTGACAAAAGGCCTCTCCTTTCTGTAAATTTTGGAAGTACGCTCATACGCACCACCTCACCGAAAGAGGAAAGTCTCTGCTCCTACGCTTCTCACTTTGTTGCGATGCTCGTCGCAAAGCGCATGTTCCTTTGCGCTTGCCTCCGCATTAACTTCTCTACACTTATCGTATATCATGAATGCCTAATAAATATTCAGGTTAAAATATATTTTTAGATAAAATGATTTAGAGAAAAAACCGCCCACATCAGAAAAATGATGTAGGCGGTTTTTTGTAATTATTTATTTTTTGTTTCAAATAACGGACTAACTGGTTTGTTTTCGTGGATACGTTTAATCGCATCTCCGATTAATTCACCAACGCTGACTTCGTCAATTTTTGCAATTTTACGATCATCCGATAGGTAAATAGAGTCTGTTACAACTAAGCGTTCAATTGCTGAATCTTCAATACGTTGTAAGGCTGGTCCTGATAAAACGGGATGTGTACAAGAAGCGTAAACGTCTTTTGCTCCGGCTTCTTTCAATGCGTTTGCAGCAAGAGAAATTGTCCCCGCTGTGTCAATCATGTCATCAATTAAGACACATGTTTTGCCTTCCACATGACCAATGATATTCATTACTTCTGCTACGTTCGCTTTTGGACGACGTTTGTCAATGATCGCAATTGGTGCTTTTAAGAATTCTGCCAATTTACGCGCACGCGTTACACCACCATGGTCAGGGGAAACGACAACGACGTCATCGCCTTGAATGCCGTGTTCGATGAAGTAATCGGCAATTAATGGTGCACCCATCAAATGATCCACTGGAATATCAAAGAATCCTTGAATTTGGACCGCATGTAAGTCCAATGTCAACATTCTTGTTGCGCCAGCTTTTTCAATCATGTTTGCAACAAGTTTAGCAGTGATTGGTTCCCGGGCACGTGCTTTACGGTCTTGACGTGCATACCCATAATAAGGCATAACCACGTTAATTGTTTTAGCACTCGCACGTTTTAACGCATCAATCATGATTAATAGTTCCATTAAGTTATCGTTAACAGGGCTACTTGTTGATTGAATGACGTAAACATGTGCACCACGAATACTTTCTTCAATATTCACTTGAATTTCGCCATCACTAAATTGTGTTACAGAGCACTTTCCTAGCTCCACACCCACAGCATCCGCAATTTTTTCTGCTAAGGGACGATTAGAGTTCAAAGAAAAGATTTTCAATCTTGGATCAAAATAATGTTTCGACATTAGAACCTCCACTTTCTATTTCAGCCAATTCGTTAAAACTGAACAATACTTTCCTTCTAAAATAATAGTAGTCCTAGCCAAATAAATCAAGAGATTTTCTGTATTTCATACAAGATATTCATCAAAAGTCGCTTTCTTCTAACTATTTTATCGTATTTGTCTAAAAAATGAGGATTATTTGAATAAAGAAAGGTACTCGCCATAGCCTTCTTTTTCTAAATCTGCCACTGGCACAAATCTCAAAGCTGCCGCATTAATGCAATAACGTAAGCCGCCTTCTTGGAGTGGGCCATCAGTGAAAACATGCCCTAAATGTGAATCTGCTTCTTGACTGCGAACTTCTACTCGGTGCATGCCGTGACTAAAATCAGCTTTTTCTTTGACGCCACGTTTTTCAATTGGTTTGGTAAAGGATGGCCAGCCGCAACCAGCATCGTATTTGTCCAGGGAGCTAAACAACGGCTCGCCACTAACAATGTCTACATAGATTCCGTCTTGGTAAAAGTCATCATATTCTCCTGAAAAAGGGCGTTCTGTTGCGTTTTCTTGTGTGACGGCATATTGAAGATCCGTCAAGGTTTGTTTTAATTCTTCTTCTGTTGGTTTTGTCATTCTGTCCACTCCTTTTCTTCTGTTCAATTTATTGGGTTCAATGATACCACGTTTGCCAAACAGGCACCTAATAGTTTGCATAGTAAAAGACAGTCCTTTCTCTTTTGACGAATGAAAAGGACTGTCTTTTATTAGTTGAATTCTTTTAGTAGTCGGGCTACTTTGGCAATTGGTAAGCCCATAATGGCGTAATAATCGCCGGCGATTGCTTCAATTAGTAATGCCCCTTGTCCTTGGATACCATAAGCGCCTGCTTTGTCGGCATATTCTGCGGTATCTAAGTACGCATGGATTTCCGTGTCTGTCAGTGGATAAAACGTAACGGTTGAATGAACTGTCGCGGAGCGCTCTTTTTCCCCTTGTTTCAACGTCACACTTGTATACACGTCATGTGTTTTGCCACTTAACAGGCGCAACATGCGATAACCGTCTTCCCGAGAAGTCGGTTTACCGAGGATTTCTCCCGCCAATGCCACAATTGTATCGCAGCCAATGACTAGTGCTTCGGGGGATTGTTCTGCTATAGCCGCTGCTTTTTGGGCAGCCATTTGCGCCACATATTCTGCTGGTAAGCCGTCTTTGCCAACAGTTTCATCGATATCGGCTGGTGCAATCGTAAAAGCTGGGACCACACGCTTTAATAACTCCTGACGGCGAGGAGATTGGGATGCTAAAATAATTTGCATAAATTGATGACGCCTCGTTTCTTTTTAATGGGGGTCTTGAATGCGTTTAAACATTCGTTCCATATCTGAATTCGTAAAATGAATCAGCACCGGACGTCCATGCGGACAATTAAACGGATTTTCGCACAAGGCTAAATCTTTTAATAGCACGCGTGCTTGTTGCTCATTGAGGTAATGATTGGCTTTGATGGATCGCTTACAGCTCATCATAATGGCAGTTGCTTCACGGAATTTTTTCACGCTGACCGAGCCAGTTGTTAGCAACATGTCAATCATCTCGCGAACAATGCTTTCCTCTTCGCCTGCAGGATACCAAGTTGGGTGCGCCCGCACAATGAAACTATTTTGTCCAAAGTCTTCCAAATGGATGCCGACTTCCGCAAGGGTTTCTTTCTGCTCTTTAATTTTCAAGGCATCACTATTTGGATAATCAATAACGATTGGTACCAATAGTTCTTGTAAATCATCACTGACTTCGCCAATTTTTTCACGGAAGTACTCGTATTTAATTCGTTCTTGGGCAGCGTGTTGGTCGATAATAAACAGGCCATCTTTGCTTTGTGCGAATAAATAAGTTCCGTGCATTTGACCGAAGTATTCTAGCTCAGGAAAACGTTCTGTCGGTCGTTCTTCTTCCAACTTGTTCAGGGCTTGTTTCAGTTCTCTTTGGCTCGCAGCGCTATTGGCATCGAATTCCGGGTGAAGTTTCATTTCTTCTTGGAAAACCTCGTCAGCAGCCTCTGATGAACGCAGAGAAGGTTCTGAATCAGGCACTTCAGTTATTTTCGTTTCTTCGGCTATTACCTGTTGCTCATTACTAGCTGTTTCCCAATGATTTGCGGAATCAGCAGCTGCCGAAGAGGTTTCGTAAGCTGACGTTTCTTCCGCTACACTCGTTGATTCTGGCACTGGCGGCGCAAATGGGTCGTCCATTGGATCCACTGCTCTTTCTGTCTGGTTGACAGTTTCAGGGGCGCTTGAGACTGGTGTTTCGTCTGTCGCATGTTCCGCATAGAAGCGACCCGTTGCAGGATTATAGCTTAAGCTGCCCGGTCGTTGTTTTACCGCAGGTTGTTCAGTCGATAGAGGAATTTCCATTTGTTCGGCTTTAGGTTCTGGCGGTAGTTTCTTTTTAAAACGCAAATTGTCTGCCGCATTGGGAATCAACTGTTCTTGGCTCAACACTTCTTGAATCGCCTGTTCAATTAATGCCATTAAATCTTTTTCTTTACTTAAACGAACTTCTTGCTTAGTAGGATGGACATTGACATCGACTAACAGCGGATCCATTTCAATTTCTAACACAGCAATTGGAAAACGCCCCACCATTAGTTTCGAACCATAGCCGGCTACAATTGCTTTATTTAACGCGAAATTTTTAATATAACGACCATTGATAATCGTTGATAAATAGTTGCGGCTGGCCCGTGTGACTTCTGGCAATGAGACATACCCTGTCAAAGTAAAATCAAGGTCTTTTCCTTCAATTTTCAACATTTTCTTTGCGGTGCTAATGCCATAAATCCCCGCAATCGTTTGTTTTAAATCACCATTGCCTGTTGTACTCATCATTTTGTGGCCGTCATGAACTAAGCGAAAAGCGACTTTAGGGTGACTTAACGCCAGACGATTGACAATGTCACCAATATTGGCCAATTCCGTTTGGATCGTTTTGACGTATTTCAAACGAGCAGGCGTATTATAAAATAAATTAGAAACGGTCATTTTTGTGCCTTTACGGAGTGCTGCTGGTCGGTTTTCTTCGACCTTGCCCCCTTTTAGAATCACATAGCTGCCTTCTTCTTCCTCAGCTGTGGCAGTTTCGACAATCATTTCAGAAACTGAGGCAATACTTGGTAAGGCTTCGCCTCGGAACCCCAAGCTGCGAATTCGGAACAAATCATCTCTTGTATGAATTTTGCTTGTGGCATGGCGTTTGAAGGCATTCAGTACATCTTCTTTGGCAATTCCTTCACCATTATCAATAATTTGAATGGTTTTCAAGCCAGCTTCTTCAATAAAAATATCAATTTGGGTGCTTCCTGCATCCAGTGCATTTTCCACCAATTCTTTGACGACAGAAGCGGGACGTTCAACAACTTCACCAGCAGCAATCTGGTTGGCTAGTTGTTCGGATAGTTCTTGAATTTTCCCCATTTCACGACCTCCTAACCGGTTCGGTTCCTAATTAGATACGTTTTTGCAATTGATGAAGCATGTTTAACGCATCTAGTGGTGTCATTTCTAATAGATTCATTTTCTTCAATGTGTCAATGACACTTAATTCTTCTGTTGAAACTTCTTTAAATAATGAAAGTTGCTCGGTTTCTTCATGGACTTCTGAAACTTCTTCATGATGAACTGAACTTGGAATCGTTGTTTCTTCCGCTTCTAAAGCGGATAAAATGGTGGCTGCTCGTTCTAAAAGCGGGCTTGGTAAACCAGCGATTTTAGCAACATGTATCCCATAGCTCTTATCAGCAGGTCCTTCCATCATTTTATGAAGAAAGACCACTTCGCCATCTTTTTCGACAGCGCCCACGTGAATATTCTTCAAGCCTTTTAAGGTTTCATCTAGAACAGTTAGTTCATGATAATGTGTAGAGAATAACGTTTTGGCTTGTACTTCACGATGGATATATTCAATGATGGCTTGGGCTAGCGCCATTCCATCATAGGTTGCCGTGCCGCGTCCTAATTCATCAAATAAAATTAGGCTGTTAGGCGTGGCGTGCCGCAGTGCTTGGTTGGCTTCCATCATTTCTACCATAAAGGTACTTTGCCCTGCAATTAAGTCATCAGAGGCCCCAATCCGTGTAAAAATTTGATCAAAAATTGGCATTTCAGCACTTTCCGCTGGTACAAAACAGCCAATTTGCGCCATGACCACCGTCAAAGCCAATTGACGCATGTAGGTACTTTTCCCTGACATGTTTGGTCCAGTAATCAAGAGAATATCTGTTTCTGGGTTCATGCGGATACTGTTTGGAATGTATTCTTGGTGCCCTAAAACTTTTTCCACGACTGGGTGTCGTCCTTCGACAATCGCCAAGTTTTTCGTGTTACTTCTTAACGTTGGTCGAACGTATTGATACCGTTCACTAATTGTTGCAAAAGATTGTAAAACATCAACCGCACTAATGGTTTTAGCCAGTGTTTGCAACCGATCAATGTTCGTTTTCACTTGTTCTCTCACGGCCAAGAACAATTGATATTCTAGTTCAACTGATTTTTCTTCGGCTTCTAAGATTAAACGTTCTAGTTCTTTTAGTTCGGGCGTAATAAAGCGCTCCGCATTAGCTAATGTTTGCTTACGCTCGTATTTTCCTTCTTCTAAATTCGCTAAATTTGACTTAGTGATTTCAATGAAATAACCAAAGACACGATTGTAGCCAATCTTCAAGTTTTTAATCCCTGTTTCTTGGCGTTCTTTCGCTTCTAACTCCGCTAACCATTGCTTACCATTGCGCATGGCATCACGGTATTCATCTAATTGGTCGTTATAGCCGTCTTTAATAACATTTCCTTCAGTAATTTGTAAAGGGGCTTCTTCATTAATCGCCGTCGCAATCAATGCCACTAAATCTTCAACAGGGTTTAAGTCGACTAACAAATCATCCCATTCCCCTTGATTGATCCCGACAATTAACTGTCGAATCGTTGGTACTTGTTCTAAAGAGGTCCGTAATTGAATTAAATCACGCCCATTCACACTGCCGAATGCCACGCGTCCTGCTAACCGCTCTAAATCATAAACGTTCGTCAATGCTGCTTGCAAATCTAAGCGTTCAAAATAGGCATTTAATAAGGATTGCACCATTTCTTGACGCGCCTTAATTTGACGTTCCTGAATTAGCGGACGATCCAACCATTGTTTCAACAAACGGCCGCCCATAGCTGTTTTCGTTTCATCTAATAGCCACAAAAGAGTCCCTTTTTTCTGTCCTGTTCGAATCGACTGACTCAATTCTAAATTGAATTTAGAATAATGATCCATTTTCAAGAAATGATCTGGCTGATATTCCACAGCTTTCTGAATATGGGACAAGCTCCGCTTTTGGGTAACGGATAAATAAGATAATAATTTGCCTGTAATTTCAATTTCTAATGGATTAATCAGTTCATTGGTTAAAAAACTAAACTCGGCATTTTCTTCCACCGTTTCTTGTGTCGAAAAGATGATATTTAAACGTAAACTTAAGTTCTCTTTTAACGATTCAGGAATCCCTGAACCTAGGACCATTTCTTTTGTTTGCAACGCAGAAGCTTCGTTCAAAACGCCCTCTTCATCAGCCAAGACTGCTGTTTTTAATTCGCCTGTACTCAAATCTACATAGGCAAAACCGAACTGATTACCATCTGTTAGCACAGCGGTTAAGTAATTATTGTCTTTGGCTTCCAAGCCTTTACTATTCATCACCGTTCCTGGCGTTACCAACTGCACCACTTCTCGTTTGACCATGCCCTTGGTAGTCTTTGGATCTTCCACTTGCTCACAAATCGCTACTTTATAGCCTTGCTCAATCAACGTATCAATGTAGCCTTGCGCGGCATGATAAGGAACACCACACATAGGAATCGGATCATCCGCATTGCGGTTACGACTGGTTAACGTCAATTCTAAGATTTGCGCTGCATTGATAGCATCTTCATAAAATAACTCATAAAAATCACCTAAGCGATAAAATAAAAACGCATCCTTGTATTGGGCCTTAATGGATAAATATTGTTCCATCATGGGTGTATTTTTTGTCTTTTGTGGCATTTAATTCCCTTCCTTCTCTAGCTCTTCGTTCACGCGGTATTGAATGAGCGCCGTGACATGTTGGACTAAGTCATTGGCTTCGATCAGTTGTTCGCGGTAGGCTACAACGAGTGGGTGCTCATCAAATTCTTTTGTTTTCGCATCAGCTCGTTGAATGGCTTCTTTTTCAGCAGTTGGTTTGCCATAGTGAGCAAATTGAACCGCATCTTTTTGCGCAGCTTTAATTTCTTCCACTAATTCTGTCAGCTTTTTGTTTTTCTTTACCTTTTCTTCAATCGCTTGGTAGCGCTGAATGACTTCATCTTGTCCAATTAAATGTAACAATTTTTCTAATTCTTTATTACTTTGTGCATCTAAATTCAACGGCTCCATTTTTTTCACCTTCATCTTTCACCGGCACTTTTTCTATAAGAGCAGAAAAAGTTAACCTCTTAATTATCCGAGATTAACTTTTCTTCTATTATTCTTGAAACGGGCGATCTTCGCTAATCTGAATCGGCTCAATCATCTTCGCTTGGCCCGTTTGGTCATCAATCTCTAAAATACAGGCAGATAAAATTGTCCGCCCTGTTTCGACTACCTCAAAGCGCTTCGGCAATGCTGTCATAAACTTCTCAATAATCGGTTCACGCTTCATTCCTAAAATCCCATCATAAGGACCGGTCATACCGACATCACTTAAGAAGGCTGTCCCTTTCGGTAAAATCCGAGCATCATTTGTTTGAACATGCGTATGTGTTCCAACAACGGCTGAAACTTGGCCATCTAAAAACCAGCTCATGGCTTGTTTTTCGCTCGTCGTTTCGCCATGAAAATCCACAAAAATGAGCGGTGTCCGTTTGCGAGCGATAGCCACTAGCTCGGCGGCTTTCTTGAAAGGATCTTCCAATGGCACCATAAATGTGCGGGCCTGTAAATTAATCACCGCTAGTTCCAATTGATTGACTTTCACAAAAACCATTCCTTGACCAGGCACATCTTCTGGAAAGTTCGCTGGACGAACCATTTTCTTCGCATCATCAATGAATTCAAAGATATCCTTGTTGTCCCACGTATGGTTACCCATCGTAACAACATCGACACCATCTTGCAAAAATTTCTTATAAATCTTGCCAGTAATTCCCCGACCAGATGCCGCATTTTCACCATTGGCAATGGTCACTTGTGGACGATATTTTTTCTTTAATTTAGGGACATACGTTGCTAAGGCTTCTCTTCCTAAAGAACCGACAACATCTCCTATAAATAATATACGCAAAAAGGTTCCTCTTCTCTTTTTAACATCTCTTGTTTATTATAGTTGTTTTCGCTTTGAAAAGAAAGTTTTGGTTTTAAAAGATTAAAAAAAGTGTCTCAACGAACAATCCTTGCAATTGTTCGTTGAGACACTACACGCGATACTTATTCGCTTTTTATTTTATTTCGCATAGTCTACGGCACGTGTTTCACGGATAACCGTTACTTTGATATGTCCTGGATAATCCAAGTCATCTTCAATTTTCTTCCGAATGTCTCGAACTAAACGAACAGATTCTAAATCAGAAATTTCTTCTGGTTTCACCATGACACGAACTTCACGTCCTGCTTGAACAGCAAAACTTGAATCAACGCCTTCAAAACTATTAGAAATATTTTCTAAGTTTTCTAAGCGGCGAATGTAGTTTTCTAACGATTCACTACGTGCACCTGGACGGGCTGCAGATAACGCATCTGCGGCTGCCACTAAAACAGAAATAACTGAGGTTGCTTCCACATCACCATGATGCGAGGCAATGGCATTAATAACTACTGAATTTTCTTTATATTTCGCAGCTAATTCTGCGCCAATCTCAACGTGAGAACCTTCAATTTCATGATCCAATGCTTTCCCAATATCATGTAGTAAACCTGCACGTTTGGCTAATTGAACATCTTCGCCTAATTCGGCGGCTAAAACGCCAGCCAGTTTTGCTACTTCGATTGAGTGGTTCAAGACATTTTGACCATAACTTGTTCTGAAACGTAAACGGCCTAAAATTTTAATTAAATCAGGATGTAACGTATGAGCACCTACTTCAAAGGCTGCTTGTTCTCCGTATTCACGAATCCGTTCATCCATTTCTTTACGTGATTTTTCTACCATTTCTTCGATGCGAGCGGGATGAATCCGACCATCTTGGATTAATTTTTCCAAGGTCATTCGAGCGATTTCTCGTCTGATTGGATCAAATCCGGATAACACAACCGCTTCTGGCGTATCATCAATGATTAAGTCAATCCCTGTTAATGTTTCCAATGTACGAATATTACGTCCTTCACGACCAATAATGCGACCTTTCATCTCATCATTTGGTAAAGTGACCACGGAAACAGTTGTTTCAGAAACAGAATCGGCGGCGCAACGTTGAATTGCTAGGGAAAGCAAGTTCTTCGCTTTGCGATCAGATTCTTCTTTGGCACGTTGTTCTGACTCCTTGACCATCAAGGTTAGTTCATGATTCAACTCTTCTTCTGTTGACTTCATAATAATCGATTTTGCTTCTTCTTTTGAAAGGGAAGCAATTCGTTCTAATTCTTGATGTTGCTGATTAATTAAGTTTTCTACTTCTTTTTCTCGCTCATCAATTAATTGCTGTCTAGCACCAAGTTTCTCTTCTTTTTCTTCCAGTGAGCCTTCACGTTTTTCAAGAGAGTCATCTTTACGATCCAACGTTTGTTCCCGTTGAATTAAACGATTTTCTTGAGATTTAAGTTCTAATCTGCTTTCTTTCAACTCACTTTCAATTTCTGAACGATACTTCTGGTTCTCTTCCTTAGCTTCTAGCAATGCTTCTTTTTTCAGTGTTTCTGATTCTTTCCGAGCGTTCTCGAGAATACTCGACGCTGAAATTTTTGCACCATTTATTGCTTTATCATGACGTGACTTTGCAATAACAAATCCTAAACCAAGACCGACAATCAAACCGACGATAGCGAGGAGAATATTTAAAACCATATTTCCACCTCCATACTATCTTTTTGTTAATTCATATCTTGTAGTTTTTTGATAAACTAAAATCAATTATCAATATGCCTACTTGCATATTTGTGCATACACACAATTTTATTCTAATGTTTGTCGCGAAAGGTGTCAACTTAAAAAAGCCCTTTCTTTTGGAAAGGGCAGCAAATATTAGACAACGTCACATTTTTAGGTTTCCGCCGTCACGAATTGTTTAAATTTTAGAACAAACGCCGCATAGTCTGCTGTTTGACTAAGCTGCTTGATGTGGATGGGTTCGGACATGGACAACAGTCTATTTAACAATTTAGTTCTAAACAAAAAAAGACAACACCTGTCCTGTTCAGTAAGTGTTGTCTTTCTTCTTAACGAGTCGTATTCACTCGTTATTTATTCATCTAAAGGCAGTTCTTCTTGACCTTCTGCTTCTTCTGTAATGGTTGAACCGTCACCGATGCCATATGCATCACGGACCAATTTAGACACTTCTGCCATCATTTCAGGATGATCCGCCATGTATTGTTTGGCATTTTCACGGCCTTGGCCAATTCGTTCTTCTTTGTAGCCATACCAAGCACCACTTTTGCTGATAAGGTCTTTTTCCACAGCCATATCTAGTAATTCGCCTTCTTGGGAAATCCCTTGGCCATACATGATATCAACTTCTGCCACTTTAAATGGTGGCGCCACTTTGTTTTTAACGACTTTAATTTTTGTCCGGTTACCGACGATGTCTGTTCCTTGTTTTAACTGTTCTGCACGACGGACTTCTAGACGAACCGTTGCGTAGAATTTCAATGCACGTCCACCAGGAGTTGTTTCAGGATTTCCGAACATCACGCCAACTTTTTCACGAATTTGGTTAATGAAAATAGCAATTGTTTTTGTCTTATTAATTGAGCCTGATAATTTACGTAGTGCTTGAGACATTAGTCGAGCTTGTAAGCCGACATGGCTCGCTCCCATCTCACCATCAATCTCTGCACGAGGAACTAACGCAGCAACCGAGTCGATGACAACGATGTCAATCGCACCACTTGAAACTAAGGCATCGGCAATCTCTAAGCCTTGCTCACCCGTATCTGGTTGAGATAAAAGTAATTCATCAATGTTAACGCCTAGTTTCTCCGCATATTGAGGATCCAATGCATGCTCAGCATCGATAAAAGCGGCTGTTCCACCATTTCGTTGCACTTCTGCAATTGCGTGTAAAGAAACAGTTGTTTTACCTGAACTCTCAGGACCATATACTTCAATAATTCGGCCACGTGGATACCCACCTACGCCCAATGCAACATCTAACGCTAAAGAACCACTAGGGATAGTTGAAATTTTTTGATCAGCTTTTTCGCCTAATTTCATAATAGAACCTTTCCCAAAGTTCTTTTCAATTTTTTTCAGTGCGGCATCTAAAGCCACTTTACGATCATCTGCCAATGGATAATCCTCCTTTAATTTATATAAACTTATTTTTCATTTCCTGTTAGTAGGTCTATCATATCTCTTTTGTACCAAAAAAGCAAGAAAAAACCGAACAAACATTCGCATATTTATTTTTTATTAATGATTCGGCGCCGCAAAAGATCTAACCCTCGCATAACCGCACTCTGTCTAATATAATTTCGGTCACGGTTAAAATGGAAACATTCTGCAACGGTTGGTTGGCCTTCTTCCGCCAGCCCAATCCAAACAGTGCCTGTCGGTTGACCTTCGATTGGGTCACCAGCGACCCCAGTAAATGATAAACCATAGTTAGATTTAGCTAACTGACGCGCTTTCTCTGCCATTTCTTTGGCACACGCTTCACTTACCGTGCCATGTTCTTCTAAAAGTTCATGAGAAATTCCTAAAAAGTTCTCTTTTGTTTCTTGCGAATACGTCACGAAGCCTCCCTTAAAAATCTTCGAAGCACCCGCAATTTCCCCCAGTGTACTTTGGAATAGGCCAGCGGTGAGGCTCTCAGCAGCCGTGACGGTTTGTCCGTTTTGTAATAACAAATCCACTGTTACCTTGGCTAAACTATTGTCATCCCCATACCCATAAAAATAGTCTTCCACTTTAGCTAAAACCTTTTCTTCCGTCGCTGTTAATAATTCTTCGCCAGCTACTAAGTCTTTTGTTTTAACTGTTAAACGAAGTGTCACTTCATTAGCCTTAGCATAAGGCGCAATGGTTGGATTCGTTTGGTGCGCAATCAACGATTGAATCTCGGTCACCAGCTGTGATTCACCAATGCCATAAAAACGCAAGACTCTTGAAATCAATTGTTCTTCTTGTGGAAACGCATCAATCAATAAAGGTCGTGCCGCTTGTTGGAACATCGGAATTAATTCATTGGGCGGCCCTGGTAAGAGCAAATAGCTTGTTGTGCCTTCTGTTACGAAAGAACCAACCGCTAATCCTGTCGGGTTTTGAAGAACTTGTCCACCTTCAATGGCTAACACTTGTCGTAGATTATTTTCCGTCATTGGCCGCTTAGACTGTTGGAAAAACTGGTGCAAGCGGTTCAATCCTTCTTGATCTTCTACTAATGATTTATGGAGATGTTGTGCGACAACTTGCTTGGTTAAATCGTCTTCTGTAGGTCCTAGCCCTCCGCAAAGGACAATTAAATCACTTCTTTGTTCTGCTTCTGTTAGTAGCGTTTCTAAGCGGCCGCCGTTATCACCAACAACGGTCTGATAGTAAACATCGATGCCTAGCGCAGCTAACTCTTCTGATAAAAAGGTGGCGTTGGTATTCACTACTTGTCCCAGTAATAACTCTGTTCCGACTGCAATGATTTCTGCTTTCATTGATTTCCCCTTCTCTAATAACATACGTAGTTAAACTCACTTTCCATTTTAGCACAACAAAATTTTTACAAAAGAATTTGAGCTTCAGGAAATAATTTTTTTATCAGGAAATTTATTAATTATTACGAAAAAAATGTTCATTTTCTCACAATACATTGTATAATAACGTTATATCGAAAGGAGAGAAATGAATGAGTGTAGTATTAGTACTTTTGGGTCTATTAGGGTTACTTGTCAGCGGGGGACTGACTATCAAAGCATTAATTAAGAAACAACCGAAAAAACAATATGGCTATGCCGCATTAGCAAGTGCCGCTCTATTTATTGGTGGGGTTGCCACGACAGATTCTTCCCCAACGCTTTCACTTGATGCAGAGAGTGTTGAAACCGATGCCAATGGCTCAGCCACCATCAAAGGCGAATACGATGGCAACAGCAAACTAACGGCCAATGGCAAGGAAGTAAAAACAAAAGACAAAACGTTTGCTTACAAAGTAAAACTGTCCGATGAAAAAACGCAAAAAATCACCTTTGTGGCTGAGAAGAAAGATACCAAAGTTGAAAAATCAGTCGAAGTCACACCATCAAAAGAATTTATTGCGAGCATCACAGATTCTGAACAAGAATTGGCCAAAACAGAAAAAGCCTTAGCTTACGCTGAAAAACAACCTTCTCAGAAAAACTATGATGAAGCCGCAACCTTAGTATCTTCATTAAGTCAAGAATACGAGGAATACAATGATCGCCTTGAAAAAATCAAAAAAGCAGTACCTGTTGATGAAGCAGTTACAACTGCTGAAAAATCTAAAAGTAAAAGCGATTATCAAGCAGCTGAAAAATTAGTAGCTGCTGCCCCAGTTGGCAAAGAAGGATTTCAACAACGATTAACGACTGTTCAAACCGCTATCGCTGAAAAAGAAAAAAATGAACAATTAGTCGCCAGTGCAACTGCCGCTGTTGAAAAAGCTGAACAAGAACCAACCAATGAAGCTTACTATAATGAAGCGGTCAAACAAATTGACGCTTTAAACTCCCCAAATCAAGCTTTAACAAAACGGGTAGCCGTTGTTAAAACTCAATTAGATGCCCACAAAGAAAAACAACGAAAAGAAGCAGAAGCTCAGAAACTAGCCGCTGAAAAAGCGCAAAAAGAACAAGCCGAAGCGGCAGCAAAAGCGCAAGCTGAAGCAGAGGCGCAACAAGCCGCACAGGCGCCGGCGGAAGTCGAGACGGCTGCTGCGGAAGCACCAAGCGGTAACGCCTTAATTAAAGGGTCACGTAATGGAATTTATCATGTGCCTGGAAGTAGATATTATAATAGAACCACTAATCCAGTGGCTTGGTTCTCTACTGTTGAAGAAGCAGAAGCAGCAGGATACCGAGCACCCAAACAGTAAATACATTAGCAATAATTAATCAAACAAGAAAATGGGGCCTCCGTTGTTTTAACGGAGGCCCCATTTTTCTTGTTTCTTTTATTGATACACACTAATTCGTTGATTTGGGTGTGCATTACTTTCCACTTCATCTAACATGGCAACGGCGTAGTCTGCGTAACTAATGTAGCTGTCACCTTGACTATTGGTTGTTAATTCTTCGCCAGCGACTTCATAATGGCCTGTCGCAGGACCTTCAGCATCAAACATGGCTGCAGGACTAATATAGGTCCAGTGGATGTTTTGAGCTTCTTTCAATAAGTTTAAAGCTTCGCCCATCGCCGAAGCTAATGGCTGAATTTCTGCTGGGAATGATGGTGTATCTTTTAATTGAGTTGTGTGTTCTGGGTCCACATACAAGGTTCCAGCGCCCCCAACGACAAACAAGCGCGTTTTTTGATTGGTTAAAATCTCAATCAAATGCTGGGTAGATTTGGGGAAATCTTGCACATTAGGGAATCCTAAGGCACTAATTAATACATCAAACGCTTGAATATCTTCTGTTGTTAATTGATAAACATCTTTTTCAATGGTCGGTGTGCCATCTGTTATTTTTGAGGCATTACGAACGATGGCTGTCACGTCCATCCCGCGACGTTTAGCTTCTGCTAAAAGTAATTGTCCTTCTTTTCCTGTTGCTCCTAATACTGCTACTTTCATGTAAATCATCCTTTCATTTTTAAATAGAACTAAAATAGTTACATTTGACACTTTAAAAGTAGAGCTTGAAAAAAATTCACTTTGAATTTTTCCCAAGCTTAGAGGCCGATAAACGGCGGGAACAGAAGCAACTCCTTCGGAAATAAGCCGAAATTCTCCAAAAATTAAAGAACAATTTCTGGAAATTCCTTCTTATTTCTCGGAGCTGAACACTTCTTTCCCGACCTCTTAACTTCTATTTCATGAATCACATCTGCTAAGGTGATGCTTTTCAATTCTTCTTCCATTTTTTGTTGCACTTTAGTAAATTCAGTTTCTAGTACCGATTGGATATTTGCCCCAACGGAACAGTTTGGATTAGGATTTTGATGAATATTGAAAATCTCTCGTTCCAATTCAACCGCTGTATAAATTTCATACAGTGAGATCTCTTCTGGTTTCTTTAATAAGGTATTTTTATTGGCTCCACGCATGGAATGAATCAAGCCGGCTTTTTTTAACTGGCTCATTAGTCGTCGAACAACGACTGGATTCGTATTCACGCTCGAAGCAATGTATTCAGAAGTCACTTGTTCTTGAGGACCTGTTTCAATCAAACTTAAAATATGAATCGCAACACTTAATTTCGTTGACATGGCCATGTCTAATCACTCCAAACTAAATGTAACGTTATTTGTTACATTTACAGAATACGCTGTTTCGTTTTATTTGTCAATGAGAAACCTCTGACTATTCAAAATAAAAATCATTTGTTGAAACAACACGGGCCCCAAACGGCATTAACGCTAATTTCGCCAATTTAAAGGATTGTTGCCCAAACGGAATACCGATGATTGTCAGACAAAGCAACAAGCCACTAATACAATGCCCAATTGCTAATGGTAGTCCACTGATAATCAGCCAAATAATGTTTACCACCAAAGATACGCCGCTATCACTATACACGACTCGCTTTTTAAACGGCCAAAAGCTCAATCCCGCTAATTTGAAACATTGTAAACCAATCGGAATACCAATGATTGTAATGCACCAAATCACGCCTGCGAATAGCCACGATAAGCCACCAAAAAAGCCGCCAAAGATGAACCATAAAATATTGCCAAGTGTTTTCATTCTTGTTCCTCTACTTTCCTCATTAAAAATTATGCATGTGAGTAAGTATACCATGAAAGCTTCTTTTTGTTTCAAACAATATTGTAAGGTTGCTGACTCGTTAAAAGACGAAGACGGTGTTTCATGATACAATGAAGAAACTAACGATAAAGGAGTAGACTTCATGGACTTACATTTAACCGTTGATTTAAAAAAAACAAAGACACTCATTGATTTAGCCGATCAGGCCCACTTAATCATTGAACAAACAACTAAATTACCGAAAAAAGAGGCAGCGATTCTTTTCTTGCTAAGAGATAACCAACTAGTTGCTTTAGGACTTGCTGAAGAAAAAGCTACATATAAAGAAGTTTCTTTTGATCACTCGATTTTATTGAAACCGACTTGGGACACAGAACTTGCCTATTTAGCGCAAGCTTTCCTAGATGATGCGAAAGAAAGTGGTTTAACATTGGAAGCAACCCCAACGACAGTCAAAATTCCGAAAAGTGCGGTAGCGACAGTGACTAACTATAAAGAAACAGTCACCTTTATCTTGGAACGTTTTGGCTACTCTCTGTTTAAAAAACCGGCGCCGAAGAAAGCCAGACCAGCCAAAGCACGCCACAAATGGACAAAAGAAGTTAGCCAAATTCCTTTTTATATTGATACTCGACAAAGCAAAGCAACTGTTTTTTGGCAAAAGCGCAATGAAATGCTTATTAAAGCTGGCGCGACAATGATGCCAGAAGCCCCTTTAAATAAAGACGGGTCTGTCGGTTTCTCCGCTAGATTTGGTGAAAAACTTCGTGATGAACGCAAGGGCCAATTTAAAGACTTTGTCACAACGGAAGATATCATCTTAAAAAGCGTTAATGAAGTCGGCTTGTTTCTCTATTTTGCTGGAACAAACAGCTGGTTAGAGCTAGTTGATGAGAACGGCAAAACTTTAAATGAATGGACTGTGGTGGAATAAACCTTATAAAAAATGTCGCACCTGATTTTTATGATTCAGGCGCGACACTTTTTTAATTTAAATAACTTTTTGCTATCGCTTGATACTTATCAATCATATCTAAATAATTATCAATTTCGACATATTCGTCGACTTGGTGTGCAGTAGTGGTCACACCTGGTCCAAAGACAACGCAATCAAATGTATTGTCTGATTTAGTAAATTCAGCTAAGTCTGTGGTCCCAGCGCTTGTCACTAATGGTAATGGTTGATCAAATTGGGCTTGAATGGCTTGAATTAACGCAGAATCTTTCTCAGCTTTTACAGGAATTTTATTGTAATCAATCGTTAATTCTAACTGATGTTTTTCTTTTTTGTTCAATTCATCGACAATTTTTTGTAATAACGCAATGACTTGGTCGTTGCTAAATTCTGGAATTGAACGGATATTCCCTTGCAAGGCTGCTTGACCTGGAATACTGTTCACTTGTGTGCCACCTTTAATGACGGTTACATTGTGAATCGTTCGACCTAATTCAGGATTTTCATAGTTTGCTGTGACTTCCGCCATTTGTTGGTTTGCTTCTGTAATAAATTCGTTCAAATTATTAATCGCGTTAATGCCTTCTTCTGGCATCGAACTGTGGGCTTCTTTTCCGTGTGACACAACAGAATAGTTAATTGAACCCATGTGCGCATACATCAAGTTATAATTGGTTGGTTCTCCAATGACTAAGGCACTTAAATCATCCGCATAGCCTTTTTCAGTTAATTGGCCAGCACCTAGCTCACCGACTTCTTCACCAACTGTACCTAAAAATTTAACCGCTCCATTTAATGGAACTTCCTTTTCTTTTAATTCAATCATTGCTAAAACCATTGCGACTAAGCCGCTTTTCATGTCCGTTGCGCCACGGCCATACAATTTATTTCCTTCAATATGGGCCGCAAATGGCGGGAAAGTCCATTGACTTTCGTCCCCTTCAGAAACCACGTCCATGTGGCCACTAAACCCTAAGACTTTTTCTCGGTTTTCACCTAAATAAGCAACCAAACTACTACGATTTGGTGCATAAGAAACAAGTTCAGAAGGGATCTCATATTTCTTCAAAAGATTTTGTAAATAGATTGCCACTTCTTCTTCGTTTCCATTTACAGATTTAATTTTAACCACATCTTGTAAAATACTAATTTTTTCTGATTTTTCCATTGCCATTCGCCCTTTCTTGTTATGCTTAATTCTAGTGTACGCTTCTCTCAGTAAAACCGCAACTGACTTGGTTAGGTCAGTAAAAAACACGCGACAGTTTTAAGAAATGTCGCGTGTTTTTTACTGAGTTTATTTTAAATAATTAGGCGCTGCCAATTCATTCTCAATGACTTGATTAGGAATCACAAATTCAGGGGTGCCCATATAGTAAGGCGCAATCTCTCCTTGAGAAAACACAATCACTAATTGGTGTTTTTCATTGATATAGAAAGGTTGGTCCTTTTTAATTTTTTTGAAGGGTTGAACATCACTGGGGGCATCCTCTTTTTCGGACCAGTATATTTTATTGCTATCGTTCTTCATTTGGTCTGCTATTTGTTGTTTAATTTCACTACTAATGACATCAATGTAAAAATCATTTTTAAAAATTAAGGGGAGTGAAACGACAACATTGGCTCGTTTGTCGATGGTGTCATATTTCGTTGTCGTCGCAGAGCTGCCTTTAATTTCTGTGAAGGTTCGTTTGACCACTAGGAAGCGACGGTCGTCCACAACTTTTTCATAATCTCCAGTGACTGAAACACGAGAACCATCAAACAATTGCCCTTTGACTTGTTGAAATTCTGTTTGGGCTTCTTTCAAGTATTTTTTGTTGAGCGTGTCGGCTACTGAAGATTCTTGGGATGTTTGGATTTTAGGGACATCGATGTTTACTTCACTTTCCTGTTTTTTCGCTGTCAACGTTTTGATGGTGACTAATTGAACAATTTTATCTAACACAGGAATGTTGCGGGCTGCTTCACTAAAACCTGGAAACAAATTGACTGATAAGACAAAGCCACAAGCCACCACTACACTACTTTGCAGTGAGCGGTTTCTAAAACGAAGCCAGGTGTACCGCTTTTTCTCTTTATGAAAACGCGCTTTGACTTCCGCTTGTAGATCCGTTGGCAACGGTTGTTGGCGGTATTCTTTTGAAAAGTTTTTAACAACACTTTTTACAAAATCTTCCATTATTTTTTCGCTTCCTTTCTTTTACTAATTCATTAGACTTCGGAGTTCATTCAAACTGCGGTACATCTTCGTTTTAATCGTGTTTTCGTTAATATCCAGGATCAAAGCGATTTCTTTTAGCGTAAATCCTTCAAAAAATTTTAATAGAATAATTTCACGATTGGGACTATCTAATTGATTAATAATTTCTTCAATTTCTAAAAAACTGCGTTGGGGATTATTTAAAAGAGCTAACACATGTTCATCTTTTTCAATATGAACAGCTTCTCGTTTCTTTTTACGCCAATAATCTGTCGCTACAGAAAGCAGAATTCGAAAGAACCACGCGTCAAAATCCTTAATATCGGGTCCTTTTTGGATGGCCTTCAGTGCCTTTTCAAAGCTTTCTTGAATCACATCCAAGGCATCTTCTTTCGAATGTGTATAGTTAAAGGCAATGCGATACATTTTTTCATATTTGGTATCAACAAGCGTTTCTAACGCACGAATTTGTTTTTTTCTTTTCCAACCATCGAAAACCATCGATTTCTGGAACCTCCTTTCCTGTACACTTATATAGACGAATCACAAGCATAAAAAGTTTCAACTTTTTTATTATTTTTAATTTTTATATTCTAAAAGAAAAAGCGCGGTACAAAAATCACTTTGGATTTTTGCTCCACGCTCAAAATCTGATAAACGGCGGGAACAGAACCAGCTCCTTCGGAAATAAGCCGAAATTATCCAAAAATTAAAGAACAATTTCCGGAAATTTCTTCTTATTTCTCGGAGCTAAGCGGTGCTGTCCCGACCTTGTTTTCTTCTCCCGAGTGCGGTCTTAGTGCACTCAGCGTTTTAATAAAATGCGACCAATCAACAGGACGTGGTGGCGCTAGCCAAATAATTTGGGTAATCTCAGGCCAATCGACAAAATGAATATCCGATAAAATTAATTGTACACTTTCATCTACATGTGCTTTGAAAATGATATTCCATTCCGTAATTTTTTCAATATTTTTTTGTATCATACGATTATAGGCTTCACCAAAGGAAAAGTCGACACACAATGTAATCGGAGCCAAAACTTTTTTCAATGGTAACGCATCCACCATTAACAACAGATACCGATAAAATAAAAACTGTCTGGCATCCCAAACAGCGGGATTCGTTTTTTGTTCTTGAATAAATTGTCGACTAGCAGAAAAATACTCTGTATACGTTTCTGCAAAGTAGGTTATATCCATTTTGCGATAACTATAGTTTGCTTCTATTGGAAAATGGAACAATTTAAAATGTACGATTGTTACTTTTTGTTCAAAACCTTGCAGGACTTCCTCGGAAAGCTGAAATTGTATTTTTAAATAGCTTAACAAGTCACGATTCAATTGTTGAATTTCTGCAAATCTTTGGCAAAGTGCTGCTGAAGCTACTTGAAGCCACTCTTCAGCAATTAAAAATAAGAGTAAATAATTGCCTTCGTTTGTTCGTTGTGGTTCTGGGATTTGAAGACTCTCTAACCAATTGAAAACATTCTGCTGATTGTCACCGGCTAATTGTTTTAACACTTGCGAATCTACTTTTTTCTCTACATAAAACTGTTGCTGCGTTCGTACTAAAGAAACCGCCAAAAAATGAAAACATTTAGCTTGTGCATAGCCCGCACGCTGATTAAGATGAACCTTCTCAGAAAAAAATAGCTCAAAGTTCCGAATCTGCTCTAAAACTTTTTTACCGTACAATGAAAAATCACGTTGGTATAATTGTAAAAAAACCAGTGTTGTTACTTCGCGTAAATTGGTTTCATTTCCCACCAAGTGAAATTCTTTATTAATTGTAATTTGATAATTTTCCAGCATTTTCTTTAATTCCTTGAACTCCTTATAAGCCAATGTGTGACTAACAAAGTGTTCTAACGCAAACTCATTTACAGAATCAAAACGCTGAAAAAAGAAATCTTGAAACATAGCAAAACGTAACGACTCTTTAATATAGCAATCAATCAAAGTAGCAGAAGTTTCCGTTCCTGATTCATTAAGCGTTAAGAAAATACCATCGCTCACAATTTGAAAACCCTCTGATAAACCAAATTCAATAAAATCAGCATTTAATTCAGCGACCGTTTTGTTCACGATAAATTCAGATAATTCTAACTCCTGCATTACGGTTTCTTTTGACTCTGTTAACATCGGTGCATTTTCCAGTAACTGAAATAAGGCGATTTTTCTTTTATCCACTTTATTTAAAAACATCATCAATATCATAGACTTCTCTCACATCCATTTTTTTCCCATACAATCCATTTCCTGAAAGAAAGTACCCAACCGCTGCTAAATAGCTTTCAGATTCTTCATCGCCGCCTGCACCAAGTCCGTTAGGAAAGACAAAATCTTTATTCACTTGTAGGGGATGAGCCGTTGTTTCTTTTGTTTGTTTCTTTTTTTCTTTTGACATTGCCGGTTTCTCCACAGGTTTGTCTTTTTTCTTGGGTGAAGGCTTTTTTTCTTCAGAAGGAACCGTAGTTTTTTGATCTTCCTGAGGGGTTGGCGCAGGTTGTTCCGGTTCTGACTTTTCCTGAGGGGTGATTGATTCTGGTTTTGGTTGAATTTCTTCCGTTGGTTCTAAGGGATTATAAATAGGTGTCGCCAATGTTTGAATTGGTTCTATTTCGACAGCCGTAAAAATTAGCAAAGAACTAAATAAAAAAAGATACTTTTTTCTCATGGCTTCTCACTCTCTCTACCTCTACTTTATGGGAAGCAATTCCTTGTAAAAGTACCTTTACTTTTACAAGGAAAACCCTTTTTGTCAATAGATAGCCCTTTTTATTACTCAGATTGTTGTTCTTCCTCTTTTTTCTTTTTACGATACAAGAAGAAAATCAATAAGAGCAGCGCTATAATGATTAATGCAATCAGTAGATACAACCACCAATTGGTTCCTTTAATGGTTACGTCTTTTTCATTTAATTCTTTAGCGACGTCCCCAGAAATAGTAAATTCTTTTGTAAATTCCCATTTGTACAGGTACCGTTCTTCACCATTGGCGCCTTTGACTTGATAGGTGCCCTTTTCATCTTTTACACCATAGGCTGTTGATTTCAAGACATATTTCCCTGGCGTTAATCGTTCCCCTTTTAAAGAAATTGGGTAACTAAAGTTAGAGTTTGGCGCCACTTGCATATCCTCAGTATCGGATTGGTAAAGCGTTTCGCCTCCTTTTGAAACAGTGTTGATTAAATGTAATTGGTTTAAGTAGGCCGCTTGTGGGTTTTGTAAAGAAACATTGATGACGTTTCGCGCGTTGACTTGGCCTGGTTTAACCCCCAGTAATTTTAAATCTGGTTGAACCTTTGTCTCATTTTGCTGAAGAATAATAGCCACAACATAGGAGTATTCATTATTAATAGCTAACCCTTTTGATTGATCCGCAGAAGTCGTGGTTTCTTTCTTTTTCTCTTTGAGTGTTATACCGCCAGCCATCACGCCATCAAAAGAATCTTTAGGCATCGTGATGGTTAAAGGTAAGGTCTTTTGGGAATGCTTCGGCAAGATGATTTCTTTCGGTGCTTCCACATAATCTTTTAAGTTAAAGCGTAAAGTTTTGTCAGGTTTGATCCCGTTTTGGCCATATTCTACTACGCCATTTAAATTTGTTGTCGCTGAGTTCACCGTATTTTCAATGGTAATGTCTTCATCTGTATCATTGCGTAACTGAATTTCTACGGTTTGTTTGGCACCAGGCGCCATTTTTAAGTCAAAGTAGGTTTTTGATTTATCCACTTGATTTTCGGGAATTGTTGGTGTGACCGCAAAATTAAATTCAGAAGCGTGCGCCTCCACGCCAATCCAGCCAAATAACATACAAGCGATTACCGTTGCATATACTTTCCATCTGTTCATATTCATTCTCCTATGTCTGTCATTCTTTGTTGTATTATAAGCACCAAAAGACCGAAAGATAAGCCAAAAATTTTTGACTTATATCCCGATCTTGCGTGTATGCTGTCGTTCTTAGTTTCCTGTGTTAGCAGGTGTATCTGTCAAAGTCCAAGTAAAAGTTGTCGTGTATTTTTTCGCATATTTTGTGGTTGAACCAGGTACTTCTAATGAAATACTTGTTTTAGCGGCATCTACACTATCGCCCCAGCTCATTAAGTACGTACCTGCACCTTCTTTATCGCCAGCAGCCATGACCACTGATTCAGCTCCAGTTGGGTTTAATTCAATCGTAGCTGGCGCTGTCGTTGGTTTTGCAGATTGTGAAGCTGAAACCACGCGTCCGTTGCTTAAAGTTACTTTAGCCGCTGTTAGTTCTTGGTTGGCTTCAGTTTTGAATTGACCATTTTGTTTTACTTTTAGCGTCCAACCTGTTTCAGTCCCACGATTATCTGAGACTTGAACAAAGTTCGGGCCTTCTTGGTCGGCACCAGCATTATCTTTGTATTTTTGTGTTTCTGCATAGTAGGTCATATTTTTTGAGGTAATCGTTTGTTCCCCAAAAGATAAGCTAGATGCATAGTCAATGGATAACGGACCTGCTGTCCCTGGCTTAGGCCCTGTCGGATCAGTTGGATCAACTGGCGTAATTGGTTTATCCGGATCTGGATTCGTCGGATCAACTGGATTCGTTGGGTTCGTATTTGGTGCAAATTGAATCGCTCCGTTTGTTTGGTATTCACCACCGTCGACTGCTAATGCACTCATTGGTACAAGTGCCAATGCGCCTAAAGTTGTGGTTGCCATCAATGTCATTACTTTTGTCTTTTTCATTTATTTCCCTCCATTATTTACTGGTACATCTGAAAGTAGCCAAGTCAAAGTTGTTTTATATTGTACTGCATCCTTAGGGGTTTTCCCGGGAACAGTTAGTGAGATTGCCCGTGTGATTGTGGCATTTACTTGCTGTCCTTGTTGATTTTTTTCGGTCACTTTTTCTGCTTGCCCCCACAGCGTGATCCACGTTCCGGCGCCGGTCTTTTCTGGGGCTTGCATGACAACAGTTTCTGCGCCCGCAGCATCTAATTGAATGTTTGCGGTAGCAGTTGGCGGCAATACGTCCGTCGCATTTGAGCGCACACTGGGCTCAGTAAAGGCAACGGTGGCGCCTGTTAATTCTTTGTGTAATGTTTCTGCATTACGGAATTGACCATTTTGTTTCACTTTTAAAACCCAGCCAGCATTGGTTCCCCGTAAATCACTTACTTGCACATAATTAGCAGTTGCCAATTCACTTGCTGAACCATCTGGATTTTTATAGGTTTGCGCTCTGGCAAAATACGTTTGATCCTTATTCGATATCTCATTACTCCCAAAATCCAAACTTGAGGCATAATCGATGGAAAGCGGCCCAGGGGTACCTGGATTAGGTCCATCAGGATTCGTTGGATCGACTGGTCGAACTGGTTTTTCTGGATCAGGATTTTCTGGATTTACTGGATCCGTCCCATCTGTGCTTGGGGTAAAAACAATCGACTGTTCGCTATCAAAAACGACCGTCGCCGCTTCAGCAGGAACAGTGGCGCCAAGCAACATTGTTCCGAATAACAAGGAGTAGACGACTGTTTTTTTCATTTACTTAGCCTCCAACATTCGTTGGTACAGATTTCAATGTCCATGTTAAGGTCGTACGATATTCTTTTGCTAATTTAATCGCTTTACCTGGGACATTTAATTTCACGGCAGTAGCACCTTCTGTCGCATCTTTCCCAAAACGATAGACCCAAGTCCCCATTCCTTTGCCATCTTCTGCTTTGACTAATTCTACTTCTGTTCCAGGAACAAAGGTATGTGCTGCTGTTGGTGTTGGCGCGTATGCGGCATCAACAATCGATGTCACACCTGCATTGGCAATCGACAAAGCGGCCCCAACTAATTCTTCATTTTGGGCTGTTTTGAATTGCGCATTTTGTACAGCGCTTAACGTCCAGCCTTCTTGTGTCCCACGTTTATCCGTTACCTGAACATAGTTGGGACCTGTTGTTCCATCTTTAAATGTTTGAATTTGTGCGTAATAATCTTTCGTATCGGAAGTGATTTTTTGGGCGCCAAATTGAAAGCTTGAAGCATAGTCAATTGATAAGGGGCCTGCAGTCCCTGGTTTTGGTCCAGTTGGGTCAGTTGGATCTTCTGGTTCAACTTTTTCATCTGGATTGGTTGGGTTAACTGGCTTCGTTGGATCTGTATCTGGTTCAAATGTAATGGCGCCATTACTTGTATAGTTCACGTTAATATCTTCCGCAAATGCTTGTTGTGTCGCTAGGACACCGCTAAATCCTACAATCCCTACTACTGCTAATACTGTTTTTTTCATCTTCTCTTCTCCTTTTAATAAATAATATGCCTATAGTGATAAGGCTGATTCCCAAATAAATAAATGGTCCTTGATTGGTGGTACCTGTCGCTGGTAATCTTCCTTGTCGCGACCCATATACGCCAGAAGAAAGGACGGATGAAGCGCCTCCGTCAGCTGGCTTGGTGGGTTCGGTCGTTGTGGAAGAATTACTAGTCGCTGTTGTCGACTCTTCTGTGGGATATTCATACGTTCCATAAAAGGAGACAACACCACTATTTTCATAAGCTGCTTCCCCAAACGCAGTGTCTGAATGACAGAAGCTGAAAAGACCTAAAAAACAACTAAGCAAAAGGTATTTTTTCATCTCACTTCTCTCCTCCTTGTTATGGCGCCATAACTAATGACCATGACAATGTCCCTTTGAATTCGCCAACTTTTTGTTTCTCGACTGGCACAGATAGTTTAATTCCCCGTTGGTTTGCCGCACCCCAACCTTGGTTAATTGTATAACTACCTGAACCTGAGCCTTCATTTTCTGTAACAACCGTGTCTCCTTTATTGAGTAAAAATTCTCCTTTGTCTGTAACCAATGACAAATCTTCCAATTGATCTGTGCCGTTCGTTAAGGGATTCGTTACCTGAACATTCAGTTTCCAAGGCGTACTTTCTGTCCCGCGTGTGTCTTGAACGACTAAATCATCTGAAAGAGTTGGCCAGTAAACTTCTGGCTTGGCAGAAATTTTTTGTTTGCCAAAATCAATTGTTTTAGGTACTTTTTCTAACGTTAATTCACCTGAAATAGACACATTGACTTTTTTATTTAACGTTTCACCAGCTTCTGTAAATTGATAATTGGCTGGCACCGTTTTGGCTAATTCTTCTGGTTTCGCTTGCTGAACGGCTTGGAAGGTTGCGGCATCAAGACTTGGTGTTTGATTGGACCGACCATCTGCGAAAATCACCGTTGCTTGTGTCCATTGTGCCAACTCGTCTGAATTCGTTAAGCCATTTGCTTCTTTTAATTTCAAATGCGCACTTGTCGCATACAAAGCAAACGAACGATCTTTGGCAAGGACACTTTCATTTTTCACAACAACTAAATGAACCGTTTTGTTTTGCAAATTATCTCCTGACGTCCCTGCTTCTAATTGAATATCATGTGTCCGCGATACAGTTTTTTCTGCTAACGGCGCTTGAATTTGTGGTAAATCCGTCTCTTTTAATGAGGTTTTGAAAAACGGCCGACCTTTTGCGCCAAGCATTTCTATTACTTTATCGACAGTCGTTAGTTGCGCTGCCTCATCTTCTGTGACAATCACCGATTGCCCCGAAAGTTCCACTTTATTTGAAAATTGAACTTTCACCTGATAACTGTAGTTCATATTCGTCGCTTTCCATGAAAGCGGGGTGGTATCTTTTTGCTCTGGAATTTGCTCTATCGCGCTCCCAACTTCACTAGATTTAACCGTTCCTTGGTGCAACCAAGAACCTGTTACTTCGTCAGGAAGGAAGCTTAGGGTTGGTGTTAAAGCACTTGAGGTCGGAATCATCAATCGTCCTTTTTGAACTTTTTGTCCAGCTACTTCGGTGCCCCACGCTTGTAAGGTTAATGGCGCATTGCCGGCTTTGACCTCTTTTACATCATGAGAAATAGTACCTGCACCTGCCACAATTCCAGGCGTTTCCACTTCGTAATCGATGATGGAGCCAGGAATTGCTATTCCATAGCCATTGGCGCCCTTGGTCACATCGTTATCGCCAATAAATGTTTTTCCAGTCGCTTTTTCAATCCCATGAAACGTTGTTGGCGTAAGTTTTGTAGCATTATTGACCGTTGGATTAATCGTCAAGACCTGATAGGCTTTGACATTTCCAAACCAAGTCCCTGTGCTATCCACCAAAGCAGTTGTATCTGTCGTTGGTTTAATCCATAAAAGTTCATCTTTTGTTGGATCGACAGCTTCAAAATCCGCAATGTTTACTTTACCTGTACCAGGAATTGTTTCTAATGTTGCATGATCCTGAACCGTTAGTTTGCTAGCTGAAATTAAATTGGCCGTGTTGGTGATCCCAATTCCAGCGTTTTTAGATAGATGAATTGATCCGAATTCATTGTAAGTCGTACTGTGGTTCGCGGCAGTAGCAGAAACGCCATTTTTGATGTTCCCACCATTAGCCATTAATTTAATGCCATTAGTGACATTCAATTCCGTAAAGTTGACAACGCCTAAGCCTGTCGCATTTAGTGGTTCTGTTTGATAGTTATTGGTGCCGTCAACGTTAGTCCCAAAGTTAAAGGCCACTTTATTTGAACTAGCATTCACAATTGCATTAGTGAAATTATCTGTTGATGAACCACCGGATAAACCGTTAATACTAACTGCACCTTGAACATTTGCGGTAACATCACGTAAGATTTTTCCGCCACTGATATTGGAATACTGTGTCGCATATAAATTTCCAATACTAGAACCCGCTGCTTGAATATTCATTGTAATCTTGCCGTTCTTGGTATACGCAGCATTGGTTCCACCATCACCGTAAATGCTGGCCCCATTTAGAGATTCCACACCTGTTTTAGTGAAAATATTTAAAGTAATTGTGTTTGATTCATCCGTTCCTAGTGTCGTATTTTGACCATAGGGCCGACCACCAGTAATGTAGGTATTACCAGGCAACTTAAACTCTCCGTTGTAATTTCTTAAATCAATTAAGAGTTTGGCATTTCCAAGAAGTGAGCCCGCATTGGTAATCCCACCTGAAAAACCGTTCGCGCCTGTCCGAGGAGTTCCTGAGAAATTTCCTCCGTAGATGCGATTGTCTGAATTACCAGTAATTGTATGGCCACCGCTTGCTCCATAAGAAGCGCCCATCGAAGCATTAATTACTCCTTCATAAACCGTTACACCGACATTCCCAACATTTTTGGCATCATTCCAGCCACCGCCTGAAAGAAACCAATCGACTTGACCATTATTAACGATTGTTTGACCGTTTCCATAAACTCGAGCTGCTTGATAGCCTGTTCCTTCTAATGTGTCAGCAATCCCGCCATTCAATGTGTTAGAAGTATTGCCTTCAACGACACCTGAAAAAGAGCCACCATATGTCCAGCGAGCAATGGTATTATTTAAAACAGTCTTAGTATCTCCTTTTATATAGATATCCCAAGTATCATTACTAGCAGGATAGCCGCCGCCACCAACAATATCCCAACCTGAACTATACCCACGACTTTTATCGGTCGTTGAATAATCTAAGCTTGTCGGTTTTGCGCCTGAATAAGCCATACCATCGCCACCTAAAGACCCATCACCATTCGCTGTTCCCACTTCAATTGTTGTATTTCCTTCAATATAGCCGCCGCGGCCAGCTGCAGTTGAGTAAATTGCACCATTATTAAACGAACCGCTGACTAATTTAGAAGAAATATTTCCGAAAACTTTAAAAGCTGCTGCCGATTTGGCTAATTCTGCTCTTTGCTGTGGTGTATAAGCATCATACGTTGCTTCATTTGAGGCCCCAATTTGACTCTTGTTAAATTTCGAAACATTGTTACCAGCACCGCCGTTAAAATCATTAATACCACCAGCGGTATTCGTTCCTGCTGTAACCACATTCGTAATATCTCCGATGATCGTTCCAGAATATTGGTTGCCTCCTTCAAAATCTGCACGACCCGCACTATACAACTGTGTATTTAAATTTGTAGTAATTCCATCAGTCACACGATTCGTTCCTATATCGCCGCGGGAAGAGCCACCAATAAAACGTTGTCCCGCTGTATACCAACGGCCATATCCAGAAATATCGTTTGTTACTTTTCCACCAATATTTCCGTATTGAACACCGCCATAATACGTACTTAGTTGGAAACCTGTAGCAGCATTCGTAATTGCAACCTTTGTTGAGACGTTACCAGTAACATTCGCTGTGTTGGTTGCGTTGGTTCCATAACCGCCCCCATAAATTGAAGCAATTCTGCCACCAGAATCATTGACAACCAATGAAGTATTCCCAGTCACTGTCCCAATATTGGCGCCCCCACTTAATGTATTTAGTCCGCTCCGTGTATTGTTAATAACAATCGTAGGATTTCCAGCTAAATTACCACCATTTTGGTTTCCGCCATAGAAATTCCATGTCCCTGTACCTGTACTATTTACTGTTAAAGTTGGGTTTCCTGAAACATCTCCTGTATCCGTTCCACCGTATACGGTCAGACCGTTTCCACTAGAACCGCCATTCAAGTTCAAACTGTAACCATTTAAATACATATTCGTACCTGTATAGTTTAGATTTCTCAAAGTGATGTTTGAGCCAAAATAGATATTTTGATTAAATCCTAACGTCTTAGAACCCGTTGGCGCCGTTTGATCCATACTAATCGGATCCGCGCTGTTTCCAGTAATCACTAAATGATTGACCTTGCCTTGCAAGGCGTAAAAGGTCATATTACTTGCCGTAACGGTGTCAGGAATCACTTTAGCGGTGGTCGCCGCACTCGTCGTAATATTGTTTCCTATATAAAGAGTGAAATCGCCATTGTTCCCCTGTTGATACAAATCAAACAAGGCTTCTTTCAAGCCAGCCTCTGTCGATGCATATTCTTTGTACGCTGCTCCATCTCCTGCAGGACTTGGCACAACAATCACTTTTGTTTTATCTGCAGGAGCAATTGTGTCCGCAATGGACTGATCAACTGAAACAGCTCTGGCCATGCGTGTCAGTTTCTGTTTAAAGACAGCCGTAAGTTGTGTATCTTCTGAAAACTCTAATTGAAGAAGTTCTTCATTTGTATATGTTTTTCCTTGATAAGACCAGCCAACGAAAGTCGCATTTTCCTCACTATTCGCCCATTTTGGTAATTCTTCTGTCCGAAGTGGCTGATTTTTTTCTTTTACCACTTGATAACTTTTGGCATCATTTTGAAACAAAGCTTGATCCGTTGTTTCAAAGGTCAAGGTGATTTGCTTCTGCTCTTCGCTTGGTTTTGTTTCTGTGGAAGAGGTGGTTACTTTTTCTGTGATAGCACTAGATTCCGTCATTGATGACTGTTCTGTAGAATGTGCGCTGCTTTCTTTTGTTGCTTCACTTGTACTGGTTTCTGCTGTTTTTGGCTGTGTCTGCGTACGTTCCGTTTGTTGCTCCCCTTCAATCGCCCACGCTGAAACAGATAAAAATGGTTGTACAAGTAAACAAGTTGCCAATAAAACAGCGATTTTCTTTTTCATTAACTTCATCACTCCTCCCTCGAAGTAAACTTTCCACAACCAACCTATGGCTCAAGTATACGAAGTTTTCTTCTGATTTTTTTAAAGATATTTTCTTAATTTCAAAAAAAAAATTTATTTTTTAATTTTCTTTTTGTTAACTAAACGAATTTTTTGCTGTTTTTTGTAAGATAAAATGTTAATTTGTTCACAAAAATAACAAAAACGTTGTTTTTAACATTAAAATTAACAAACGAGTTCGTAGTATAGCACGGATTTTTTCTCATGTAAACATCATTAAATAAACATTTTTGTTTAATTTATACATATTTCCCAGCTAAAAAAATGACAAAAATAAATAAACAGAGGCCTTAGAAATATTTCTAAGGCCTCTGTTTATTTATACGTATTCACAAACTGGACTGTTTCTTGGTAACATTGTTTAGCTTCTTTTGTTTGATAGTCGAATTGATATTCGTGGGTGATCGTTGCTTTCTTATCTTTGAAAAAGAGAGCTGAAACTGGAACATTTAAAGTTTTTAACCGCTGAACCAAGGCTAGTCCTTGCTCTTGGAATGAAAAACTATTGCCATCTGTTAGATACGTCGGGGGAAATTCTTTGGTGACTTTATCCACTAAACTCACTTCTTGCAGTTCTGCACTCGTCTGCCAGTCTTTAGTGCCGAGCAAGGACCAAGCCACTGTTTTAACGAAAAATTTCATAAAACGATTATCACTTTGTTGGTTGGCCATTTGTTTCAAATCCACCGGACCACAATACGAGAGTGTGCCTTTTAAATGGCTAGTCGGCAACGCTGCAGTCATCCCTAGTTCTTTGGCATAGTTGGCATTGGTTTGAACTGTTGCATATTGTAGAGCAATCTGTGCACCCGCACTGTCCCCGCCAATAAAAAGCTTAGATAAATCTAACATGGGATACGCTTGTTTCTTTTCTAACAAAAATTGAACAAGTTCATTGACCTGCTGGAGCTGGCTTGGATAAGGTGCATCTGGTGCTAATTCATAATTCATTGAAATAAAGGCAACTGAGGAATCAGCCACTAAACGTGTCGCAAACTCTTTCATCCCAGACTTATCTCCTCCCACATAGCCACCACCATGGACCCATAAAACGACTGGTACCGCTTGTTTTGACGTTTTGGGATAATACAAATCAAAGGTATTCTTTTTTCTTGAAGAAGGGTATGTTTGATTTTCTTGCAATTGAACATTGGGCAATGCTTTATCATAGGAAGCTGAATCTTTTATTTCAACTTCACCTGCGAATAACTGGTTGATGACCCAAGCGCCTGGCTTAGGAGATAATTGAAAGGCGAGAAACACACCTAAGCAAATAACCACAATGATTCCTAACAACCAAAGGATAAAACGTACGATTTTTCTTTTCACTCTATTCACCTGCTTTAATTTGTAGCAAAATTATAGCATGTTTTTTAGCCAAAGCGTTTATTTTGAAACAGCTTTTTTAAAATTTGATGTACTTTTATCATTTGAAATGCCCTCTTAAAAGCTGTAAAATGAACAAAATAACTTTAACCTTTAGGAGGTTGCCAAATGAAAGCTCTGATTTCCATTGATTATACGAATGATTTTGTCGCTACAGACGGAAAACTAACCACTGGTGCCGCTGGACAAGCCATTGAAACGGCCCTTGTTCAACAAACAAAGCACTATTTTGACAATGGCGATTTTGTGGTTTTTGCCATTGATGGGCATGACCCCCTAGATCACTATCATCCTGAAAATAAACTTTTCCCACCCCACAATGTCTTAGGAACTGACGGGCGTAATCTGTTTGGCTCGCTAGCTGATTTTTATCAAGCTCACAAAAATGAGGCAACCGTTTATTGGATGGACAAACGGCACTATTCTGCTTTTAGTGGCACGGATTTGGACATTCGGTTACGAGAACGAGGAATTACAGAGCTTTGTTTAACTGGTGTTTGTACAGATATTTGCGTGTTGCATACGGCTGTCGATGCCTATAATTTAGGCTATCAATTAATGATTCCTGAACGCGCCGTTGCTAGTTTTGATGAACAAGGACACGAATGGGCGTTACGCCACTTTAAACAAACTTTAGGAGCAACCATTCTATAAAAAGACTGGTCAATCCGACCTATCTATATTCAAAAAATCCTGTAAACAACGAAAAAGCCAACCTTACTATGGATAAGGTTGGCTTTTTTACACTCATTTTAACTCCGAGCCTACGGATTAGTGATAACTAGCATTCACAGAATAAGCAGAGACTGTTAGCTGATAGAAATTAGCTACTCATAAAAAAGTGAGGAAGCCCACTTTTTTATAGACCAATGACCGTTGCAAAGAAAGGAACCACTAAAACAGTAACTACGCCAACCACTACGACAGAAATACTAGCCATAGCAGCCTCTGTTTCGCCCATTTCCATGCCAACTGCCACACCTAGGGCATGTCCGGCCGCACCTAAAGCTAAACCTTTGGCGATTGGATTGTTAATCTTAAACCATTTCAATGCAATTCGACCCAAGGCATAGGTTAGTACACCATTGAAGATTACGGTAAACGCCGTAATGGAAGCAATGCCGCCAACAGTTTGAGAAATAGGTACGGCAATCGCTGTTGTAGCAGCTTGTGGTAAGATTGAGGCCACTAAATGATTATCCATGCCAATCACTTTTCCTGCAAAATAAACAGCCACTAGCGAACCAAAAGAACCAATTGTTAACGCCGTTAAAATTTCTAACCAATATTTTTTCAATACGTCTCTCTTTTTATATAAAGGAATCGCAAACGCTACTGTCGCAGGCTCTAGAAAGAAGCTGATATATTTGCCACCTTCATTGTATTGCTCGTAACTAATTCCTGTTACTTTTAAAACGACAACGCCTAAAATCATCGCAACGAATAATGGCGTAAATAAGAAGAAACCTTTACTTTTTTTAAACAACCAAGTACCTATGCCAAATACAGCTAATGAAATAATAATGCCAACATACGGATTCATGCGCGAACCTCTCCTTTCGCTTTCTTCGTTGCTGCGGGTTCTTTTTCTTTTCGAGCATCTTTCATATGCAATAAAAAGGCGCCCGTCCAACCAGTCGTTGCTAGTAACGCTAGTGTCGCTACTAAAATAACAAAAACAATTTGAACGCCAAATTGTTGCATAATCCCTAAAGAATTAACTAAGGAAATCCCTGAAGGAACAAATAAAAATGTAATAACCGTTGATAAGCTATTACCTAGCCCTTCCACTTGTTCCAATTTAACAACTTTTGTACATAAACCAATGAACAATAACACCATGCCAATTACTGAAGCAGGCATTGGTATTGGGGAAATGAACGCCAAGCCGTTGGCGATTAACATAATAATGGCAAAAACTGCTGCTTGTTGTAAAAATGAATATACTTTCTTTTCCATTCTTCTTCGCTCCCTTTTGTCTGTTTTCTATGGGTTAAGTATATAAAGAAAACGTTTTTTTAAGGGCTTTTTTTCATGAAATGCCAGAATTTCTTCACCAAATGCAAAAATCACCACTTGAAATGCATTCGACATTTCAAGTGGTGATTTTTTAACTTAAGCCAAGTTTTTCTTTAAATTCTTTGACGTATGAACGGCTAACAGGTACTTTTGAGCCGTTGGTTAAAATTACTTGCAACGTGTTATTAAACCACGGCTGAATTTCTTGAATTTTTGTTCGATTCAAGATGAAACTTCGATGCGTTTTAATAAAGAGCGTGGCAGGTAATTTTTGTTCGATACTGTTGAGGGTCCCTGTCATCTTATAGACCTGTTGATCCACAAAAATGCTCAGTTGCCGTTCTTCGACAGAAACAAGGTAAATATCTTCTGGCGCCACAAGATAAATGCGGTCTTCCCCTTGAATAGGTATTGCTTCAGATTTTGGTCCTTTTTCAGCAGTGTTTTCTGGGACAGCTTGACCCATTTCTTTCGATGCTTTTTCAATGACTTGTGTTATTTTTTCTTCTTCAAAAGGTTTCAAAATATAATCTTTTGCATTCACTTGAAAGGCCTTTAACGCATATTGATCATAGGCGGTTGCAAAGACCAAGTAGGGCGCTTTTTTAAGATGGGTTAATTTTTCCGCTAAATCAAACCCGCTTTCATCGGTCAAATGAATATCTAAAAATAACAAATCTGGCTTTTGATCCATCATCTCTTCCATTGCCTCCGCCACAGAATCCGCTTCTGCAACGCTCGTCACTTGCGGATGTTGGGAAACAAGATAGCTCAATTCTTCTCGTGCTAAGGGCTCATCATCAACGATTAATACGTGCATCTAATTCCTCCTGTTCCATCGGGATTTCTAAATGAACATGGCTCCCGCCTGTCTCTAAATTTTCAATTAAAAAACAACCTTCTGATCCATAAAGGTTCGCCATTCTGCGGGACAAGTTTTCCAGTGCCGTGCCGGTGCCTTTTTCCGAAGTCACTGTCGTCTTTCCTAATAGCAAGCGGCGTTCTTCGGGAATCCCTTGCCCATTGTCATACACATCCACATGTAATTTGTGTTGTTTTGCTTTGACCACTACCCGGACTTGATTGTTCTCCTTCCGGCTGCCAAATGCATGCTTGATGGTATTTTCCACTAACACCTGAATCGCATACGGCGGTACTTTTTCTGAAGCAACCGCTTCTTCCACGTCAAATGTTACTTGATAACGATTCGGAAACCGTGCTTGTTCTAATGACAAATAGGCTTTTACTTGTTCTAGTTCTTGTGAAACTGGGATCGTAGTTTGCACGGCTCCCTGTAAGTTGCCTCGAAAGTATTTACTTAATTGAAGCAATAGTTTCCGCGCTTTTTCACTGTCTTTCCGCATTAATGCGGAAATAGTATTGATGGCATTAAAGAAGAAATGCGGGTTCACTTGCGCTTGCAAGGATTTAATTTCAGCTTCTTTAAGTAATTTTGATTGTACTTCCGCTTCACCTAATTCAATTTGTGAAGAAAAAATTGTCCCAAGACCTTCTGCTAACTGCTCCTCGACATGCGTTAACTGCGCTGGATCCGTAAAATACATTTTTAAGGTGCCAACAATTTGCTGATGGGAAAATAATGGAATCACAATCGCCGCTTGCAACGGACAATTAGGGTCCGAACAACCAACTTCTTCTTTGGCATGCGCGATGGTCATTTGGCCCGTCCGTAACACTTCCCGAGAAAGCTCTGTAATGACTTCTAGCTCTGGAATATGATGATCGCTTCCTGCACCAACATGAGCTAAAATTTGATGACTGTTTGTCATGCTAATCGCACTGACTTTTGTATAATGCTTAATAATCTCCGCAACTTTTTTGCTGGAATTTTTATTGAGTCCTTCTCGAAAATAAGGCAGTGTTTCCGCTGCTAATTCCAAAACATCGTGCGTCTGAACCGCTTTGGCCTGCTCTTCTTGTTTCAATGTCGTCGTTAGAATCGACATAAAAATGAACGTTCCTACGCTATTTAACAAAATCATCGGCAGCGCAATAAAACGAACCAACGTGGCTCCATCCGATAGATCACCGCTGAAAAAGAAAATAAACATCATCTGAATCATTTCCATGCACGCTCCGACAATGGCAGAAAAGCCGGCAGACGGAAAAACGGTTTGCTTTGCCATGCGGCTCCCTAAAAAACCAGCAATTAAGCCAACAATTAAAGAAGCAGGCACATAAAAGAAACTATGCCCCCCGCCTTGAATAACCCGATGAAAGCCAGCAATTAAACCAACCGTACTGCCGACAATCGGACCACCCACTAATCCAGAAACGCCAATTACTAACGTACGCGTATTCGCAATGGAAGCATTGCTGCTTAAATAGGTTAGTAAATTATTGGGAACAATCTGATTCTTAGCGATTTCGATACCTGTAAAATTAGAAATAATAGCAAATAAACCAAAAATCAAAATCAACTGAACTTTTGAAGACATTTTTTCACGACTTAATAAAACACGCTTAAAATAAGGCACATTCACTAAAAGAAAGGCCAGTAAAATAATTAAGCCCACCCGTTCCATCATTAAAATAAATAATTCGACCACACCGGCACCTCCTTCCTATTAACTATACTATAAATCAAAGAAAAGAAAAAAATGAAGCTTCTCAAAAAAGAGGCTTCATTTTTTCTATTCATTAAAACGCAGGAATATTAGCGCCTTTAGAATTTTTCTTGATGTATTCAGCAACTTCTTTTGTTGTCATCGCTTCTTTTAAAACCTTGATTTTTTCGCTATCTTTTTCGCCTTTGCGTGTCACAACTTGCAATGCGTAATGTTTACTTGCTTCTTCATCTTCTAACAAGATCGCATCTTTCGTTGTTAAACCAGCAGGTTCTAAGTAGGCTGGGTAGCAGAACACCATAGCGATGTCTTTTTCATCATAGGCTTTAGCTAAATTCAGTAAATCAATGCTTTCAAAAGTGATGTTTTTAGGATTTTCCACGACATCTGCCACCGTGCCGTTAAAGCCGACACCTTCTTTTAATTTAATCACGCCGTTTGCATTTAAAATTGCTAAAGCACGACCTTCATTGGTTGGATCGCTAGGAATCCCCACTTTGGCATTTTCAGGTAAATCTTTCGCATCTTGATATTCTTTTGAATAGAAACCACCAGCAAAATAATAAATCGGTTGCACAGCCACTAAATCAGCTTTTTTCTCTTTGTTAAACATTTCCATGAAAGGTTGATGTTGCGCAAAATTAGCATCCGCTTCGTCATGTTGCACGGCATCGTTGTAGGCAACATTGTCGCTCACTTCCATAATGTTAATTTTGTACCCTTTTTTCTCAGCTTCTTTCTTGGCAATCTCCAAGATATCTTTTGAAGATTCCAATTGCACGGCAACGGTAATCTCCTTGTCTTCTTTCTGATCTGCTTGTTTATTTCCCCCACAGGCAGCTAAAATAACTGTTGCAATAACAGCGAATGTTGCTAAATAAAACTTCTTCATTCTTTTGTCCTCCTACTTTCTTTTGTCTAGTTTTTGGGCAATGAAGTTCCCAAGCATTTGTAAAATGAAGACCAGTGCAATCATAATCACAATGGCAACATACATAATACCGTATTCATACCGTTGATACCCGACACGAACTGCAAAATCGCCAATCCCGCCGCCACCAACAACACCCATCACCGTGGAATATGAAACCATACTCACTGTCGTGGTTGTGTAAGCAAGGACCAATCCGCTACGTGCTTCCACCAATAAAAAGTGCCAAATGTATTGGACTTTCGAGGTGCCTAACGAATTAGCTAAAAAATAAATTTCTTCTGGAACATCCAACAGCACTTGTTCAACCAAGCGAGCAAAAATCGCGATCGCAACAATACTCAATGGCACAGATGAAGGAATTGGGCCAAACGCCTTTCCTAAAACAGAACGAGTAACTGGAATCAACGCAATCACAAATAATAAATAAGGAAACGAACGAATAACAGTTACAATGAAATTTAAAACCCAGTATAGCCAAGGTTGATGCCCTTTGACTTTCGGATTAGCCAAAAATAGTCCTAAGCCTAAAGGCAAGCCGACAAGCAAACAGATAGCCATCGAAATCGACATCATAATCCCTGTTTCTTTTAAACCGACCAGCATAGATGGCCAATATTCGGCAAAGGTTTCTGAAAAAGTCATGGGCGCAAACTCCTTTCCACTTTTTCTAAATAGGAAAGCGGTTCTTCCTCATATTGCTGAGGATTATTCAGAAATTCGCCAATTAACTGACCTTTTTCCATCACTAAGATACGATTACATAAGCGCTTCACGGTTTCTAATTCGTGACTAA
Organism: Enterococcus sp. AZ050; assembly: GCF_051715085.1. NCBI lineage: Bacteria > Bacillati > Bacillota > Bacilli > Lactobacillales > Enterococcaceae > Enterococcus > Enterococcus sp. AZ050. Next base: position 1,671,213 of record NZ_JBIOTC010000001.1, read on the forward strand.
CAAAGAAAATAGTCGGTCGGAATTCCTGATGCGTCTTATGTAATAGTCGAACGACACTTTCTGTATTTTCTTCATCTAATGAACTCGTTGCCTCGTCACATAATAACCATTTTGGATTACGGCTCAACGCTCGAGCAATAGAGACACGCTGTTTTTCCCCACCAGAAAGCTGAGCAGGATACGCTTCTGCCTTATGGGCCATATCAACAAACGTTAATAAACGCTCAATTTTTTCAGGCTGTTTCTCTTTTAAAAGTTTCAAAGGCAACGCAACATTATCATAAATTTTCAAATTTTCTAACAAATTGTAATGCTGAAACACCATCCCCATTTGTTGTTGCTGCTGGCGAACTTCTTTTTTAGAGAAGGTTTGAACATTTCTGCCATCAATACGAATCTCCCCTTCACTCGGTTGTTCCATTAAATTCAACAAACGTAACAACGTGGACTTGCCAGAGCCACTTTTCCCAACAATCCCAACGATTTCTCCTGGTTGGACAGAAAAGTGAATATTTTTTAACGCGTGTGTCTCTTGATAGACTTTCGACACATTCACTAACTCAATCATGATTACCTCCTAAAGGCCGACAAACAAACTATAACAACTAAAAAAACTGTATAACAATTAAAGTAATTCTGTGAAACGATTTAAAAAAACTATTACGAATTAAAAAATAACACACGTTTCGAAAAACAGCGGTATATCAGAGATGTAACTACTTACATCATCTACTAAAACAGAAAAAAAAGCAACCTTTTTATTTGTGAAAAAAACACTATCTGTTTTTTGTCTGTATTATTTTGTACAAATGAATTAAAAATTTCCTGTTTCTACAGCTATTTCCCCACGCTCCTACTAAAAAAAGACATTCTCAGAAACGAGGCATCCAAAAAGGGAAAAGCGCTCGTAACGATAATGTCTCTAATGGTTTACTTTTTAAATACAACTGTTTCTTCGACAGTAATTCTTTCAGCTAATGATTGAATCACTGGACAGTTTGGGGAGACAAGCTTCAAACACCGTGTCGCCCGTTCTTGAAAGGCTTCTGGAACAGCCACATAAAAGAGAATCGTCACCTGTTTTAATGGTTGTGCGCGTCTCTCTACTTCTCTTGAATACGTGACTTCTATTTTTTCAAACTCAAAGGGAATGTGCGAATTTTCCAAAACGGATTGATACACGTACCCCCCACAAGCGCCAATTGCCGAAACGAGCATTTGAACTGGCGAGTATCCCTCTTCTTTTGCTAACACCCAGCGCGCTGTTTTCGTTTGTAATTCAAATTTTTCCACACCACGAATAATCGTCAAACGTTCTACCATTGCCATCTTCACTCCTTTTTACTCTTTCTTAAAAGATACTACAAAACAGCGCTAAAACAAACATTTCTAACTTCTCAACTTAGCAAGTCCTAAAAAAAACGAAATTCTCACTTGACAAACAACGCAACACCTGATAATATACTTCCGTTCAAATCGTAACCATTACGATTTAGATTTTATAAATCCAAAAAGAAAGGAAGTGCCTTATGGCTAAAAAATCAAAAATTGCTAAAGCAAAAAAACAACAAGCAATGATTGCAAAATATGCGCCTATTCGCCAAGCCTTAAAAGAAGCTGGCGATTATGAAGGTCTTAGCAAATTGCCAAAAGATGCTCATCCAAGTCGCTTAAAACTCCGCGATCAAACAGATGGGCGCCCACGTGGCTACATGCGTAAATTTGGCATGTCTCGGATTCGTTTCCGTGAATTGGCTCACCAAGGCTTGATTCCTGGCGTCAAAAAAGCAAGCTGGTAACTCATTATTTCGATAAAGACAACTAGCGAGGACGGTCGCATTTGGGCTGACCTCGCAGCCCCCTTTATCTTTTATACGCAATTAAAAAAATCAAATTGGAGGACGGTACTATGCGCCAAACCATTACGTTAGCTTGCGCTGAAACTGGCGAGCGCCTTTACTTAACAAGTAAAAACAAACGAAATACACCAGAAAAATTACAGCTGAAAAAATATTCACCAAAATTACGGCGCCGCGCACTTTTCACTGAAGTCAAATAACAGGAGGAAAACTTGATGGGCATTCCAATCACCATTGTTTCTGGCTTTTTAGGCGCAGGAAAAACAACCTTAATTAACCATGCGCTTGCGCAGTCACCGTTTCCTAAAGAAGAAATTATTATTATTGAAAATGAATTTGGTCAAACAGGCGTTGACCACGCATTACTTTTACAAACCACGGAACGAATTATTCAATTAAATAACGGTTGCATGTGTTGCAGCTTACGAGGAGATCTTCTTGCCTCTTTATCAGCAATCTTAGAAGTGTACCAAGAAGAACAACAACCCATTGCCCAAGTCATTTTAGAAACAACGGGCATTGCTGATCCGCAACCAATCATTCAAACAATTTTAACGACCCCGCACATCAAAAATCATTTCTATATAGACAGTCTCTTAACGGTCGTTGATGGGCATCATTGGCAACAGCAACTTCAAGAAGCCGAAGTCATCAAACAACTGGCCTTAGCAGATCGCCTCTTTTTTTCTGTCAAGGAACCAGCAGACATCACTCAGCTACCAACGTTCCAAGAAACCCTTCGTACCATTAATCCTTTTGCTGATATTTCATCCTTTCAAGCCAACGAGCCTCTTTTGGCTAGTGACTTTTTTCAATTAAATAAGTTTACGGCAACACTTACAGAACACGAAATGACTCATTCCCCGCATGAGCACGCCCACGAGCATCATCACCATACCTTTCACTCCCTTACGCTAACGGCGTCCTCAGCCCTCAACGAACCTCTTTTCACTCGTTGGCTTGATTGGTTAATGTATACACATCAGGAAAAGTTATACCGTTTCAAAGGGATTCTCGCCTTACAGGAGCATGACTTGGCCATTGCCATGCAAGGCGTCAACCAGCAAGTGGCCTTTCAAATGACGAATCAACCCCCTCAAGAAACGACAATTGTTCTGATTGGCAAAGAATTAGAGACAAAAAAAATTCAAGAAACCTTTCAAACCCTCAACAAAATAGCTACTCCGTAAATTATTTTTTTACGAAATGGAGGTCCTATATATAATGGAAAAAACTGACTTATCTAGCGCTTATCGTCGACTGAAAAGTCCCAACATCAAAACACGAAAACGCGCACTTAAAATCATTAAAGAACATAAGCGCAATAAACAAAAGAAAATTGCGTAATTCACTAAAGGAGCACACCTATGAAAAAATTTACTCTTCCCCTGTTAGCCGCCTTATCGCTAATCCTTTTCGGCGCTTGCGGCAAAACAAACACCTCTGATAAAACCGCTGACGGTAAAGAAAAACTATCCATTGTCACGACTTTTTATCCTATGTACGATTTCACTAAAAATATTGTAGGCGCTGAAGGAGACGTCAAATTGTTAATCCCTGCTGGTTCTGAACCCCACGATTATGAACCATCCGCCAAAGATATGGCTACCATCCATGATGCGGATGTTTTCGTTTACCACAATGAAAATATGGAATCTTGGGTACCAAAAGCTGCTAAAGGCTGGAAAAAAGGAGCCCCGAACGTCATTAAAGGTACCGAAAACATGGTCTTACTTCCTGGCAGTGACGAAGACGGACACGACCATGACCACGAACACGGCGAAGAAGGCCACCACCATGAATTAGATCCGCATACTTGGGTTTCGCCCCATCGTGCCATTCAAGAAGTCACAAACATCAAAGAACAATTAGTCAAACTTTACCCTAAAAAAGCCAAAACATTTGAAACAAACGCAGAAAAATACTTAACAAAATTAACAGCCTTAGACAAAGAGTTCCAAACAGCTTTGAAAGACGCTAAGCAAAAAAGTTTTGTTACCCAACATGCTGCATTTGGTTATCTTGCCTTAGATTACGGCTTAAAACAAGTGCCAATAGCTGGTTTAACACCTGAACAAGAGCCAACAGCAGGGCGCTTGGCAGAGTTGAAAAAATATGTCACAGACAACCAAATTCGCTATATTTATTTTGAAAAAAATGCCAACGATAAAATTGCTAAAACGTTAGCTGACGAAGCGAATGTTCAATTGGAAGTCCTAAACCCGCTAGAAAGTTTGACACAAAAACAAATGGACAATGGCGAAGATTATCTTTCTGTAATGAAAGAAAACTTAACTGCTTTGAAAAAAACAACAGATACAGCCGGGAAAGAGGTTCAGCCAGAAACCTCTGAAAAAACAGAAAAAACCGTGGCTAACGGCTATTTCAAAGACAGTGAGGTGGCTGAGAGAACACTGGCAGATTACGCTGGAAATTGGCAATCCGTCTATCCTTTATTAAAAGATGGCACATTAGACCAAGTCTTCGATTACAAAGCGAAACTGAAAAAAGATAAAACACCAGCCGAATACAAAACCTACTATGATGCCGGCTATCAAACTGATGTCGACCACATCAACATCACTGATTCCACCATTGAATTTCTGGTCAATGGCAAACCACAAAAATTCACCTATAAAGCAGCCGGTTATAAAATTTTAAACTATGCAAAAGGCAACCGTGGCGTCCGTTTCCTTTTTGAAACAGACGATGCCAATGCTGGGCGGTTTAAATACGTCCAATTTAGCGACCACAACATCGCACCAACGAAAGCCGCTCATTTCCACATCTTCTTCGGCGGCGATAGCCAAGAAAGTCTGTTCAATGAAATGGACAACTGGCCAACGTATTATCCAAACGACTTAAGCAAACAAGAAATTGCCCAAGAAATGATTGCGCATTAAGCATTCAAAAGAGAGGAGGTAGCATTAGCTAAAATGCTACCTCCTCTCTTTTTTTATTTAGTCAAGCACACCATGTTCTGCTTCAAACGTCGCTAACAACTGGCGCACTTCATCCGTTGATTTTGTATTCATTAATTGTGCTCTTAAATCACTGGCACCTGGAAAGCCTTTGACATAAATTTTGAAGAAGCGATGCAGCCCAACGATGGAGCGAGGCACCAATTCTGCATACTTGTCTTGCAAATCCAATTGTAAACGTAACAAGCCCAGTAATTCTTGTGGCGTATGTGTTTTGGGTTCTTTTTCAAAGGCATAAGGATTTTTAAAAATCCCCCGACCAATCATGATGCCATCTACACCATATTGTTCTGCTAATTCTAGGCCCTTTTGACGATCGGGAATATCCCCATTAATCGTAATTGTCGTTTGCGGTGCGACACGGTCCCGAATAGCCATAATTTGCGGAATGACCTCCCAATGGGCATCCACTTTGCTCATCTCTTTTCGTGTTCGCAAATGAATGGATAGATTCGCAATGTCTTGCTCTAATAAATGCGTGATCCACGCCTCCATTTCCGCCATTTCAGTAAACCCAATGCGTGTTTTGACACTAACAGGTAAGCCACCTGCTTTGGCGGCGTCAATCAATTCAGCCGCAACTTCTGGGCGCAAAATCAGCCCGCTGCCTTTTCCACGCTCAGCCACGTTAGGCACAGGACAGCCCATATTTATATCTAATCCTTGAAAGCCCATCTCCGCTACGCCGATACTCATTTCACGGAAAAATTCCGGTTTATCCCCCCAAATATGTGCCACCATCGGCTGTTCATCTTCTGTAAAAACGAGGCGCCCGCGCACACTATCTTTTCCTTCAGGATGACAATAACTATCTGAATTAGTAAACTCTGTAAAAAACACATCTGGTGCCCCAGCTTCTTTCACGACATGACGAAAGACCACATCAGTGACATCTTCCATTGGTGCTAAAACAAAAAAGGGCTTTGGCAATGTTGCCCAAAAATTCTTGCTCATCTTCATATACTCCGTTTCTGATTTTTTCTTTATTTTCAACGACAACTTGTCGACATATTCTGGTGCGAAACATTGCTATTATACAGGGAAATGCACGAAGAATCAAAAAAGGCATACTTAGAAACAAGAAAACTGTCTGAATCTGCTCGCTAGAATGAGTGATTCAGACAGTTTAATCTTTTTACGGCTTAACTACGTAAGCCACGCCCTGTTTCTACAAGGTACCAACAAATGCCATATAAAACGACAATAAATAAGATTAAAATGGTCATAGAAATACCAATTGGCACATCTTGAACCCCTAGGAAACCGTAGCGGAACCCAGAAATCATGTAAACAATCGGATTAACTTTTGAGACAGCTTGCCAAAATGGCGGCAACATGGAAATGGCATAGAAAACCCCACCCAAATAGGTTAAAGGCTGTAACACAAAGGTCGGCACAATCGATACATCATCATAGGATTGCGCAAAAATACCATTTAACAAACCAGCTAAAGAAAAGAGAATCGCTGTCATCAATAAAGTCATGATGACCATCAGCCAAGAAACAACGTGCAATGGCACAAAAAATAGAGAAATGATGGTGACTAACGCACCGACCAAAATACTACGACCAACGCCACCAATCACAAATCCCCAAATAATCACATGAGTTGGAACTGGCGCCACAAGAATTTCTTCGATATTTTTCTGGAATTTTTGTGAGAAAAAGGAAGATGAAACATTGGCGTACGAGCTTGTAATGGCTGACATCATAATTAAACCTGGCACGATAAATTCCATATAAGAAAAACCGCCCATGTCGCCAATTCGCCCGCCAATCATTTTCCCAAAAATCACAAAATATAAGGACGTCGTAATTACTGGCGGTACCAGTGTTTGGACCCAAATCCGTAAATAACGGTTGGTTTCCTTCACAGCTAAACTTTTTAAAGCAGTAAAATACAGACTAAACATGTTGATCCTCCCTTTGGTACGTATCCTCGGTAATCTTCAAGAAGAGCTCTTCCAAACGGTTGGACTTATTCCGCATTGACAATACTTTGATTCCTTGTTGACTTAGCTGTTCAAACAAGTGATTGACTCCTTGGTTTCGTTCCACTTCCACCGCTAACGTTAACTCGTCCTCAAATACGCTTTGATAGCCTTCAATAACTGGCGCCTGCGTATAAGGTGCTAAATCAAAAATAAACGTTTCAAATTGTAATTTTGCTAACAAGTGCTTCATGCTGGTGTTTTCAATCAATTCACCAGACTGAATAATCCCAATGTTACGACACAACATCTCAGCTTCTTCTAAGTAATGGGTCGTCAAAATAATCGTGGTTCCCTGCGCATTTAACTCTTGTAAAAAGGCCCACATTTCACGGCGCAATTCAATATCGACACCTGCAGTTGGTTCATCTAAAATCAATAACTTCGGCTCATGCATCAGCGCGCGAGCAATCATCAAGCGACGTTTCATTCCGCCAGAAAGCATCCGAGCCCGCTCGTTCCGTTTTTCCCATAAATTGGATTGTTTTAAATACTTTTCACTCCGTTTCATGGCTTCTTTACGAGACACCCCATAATAGCCCGCTTGATTGACCACAATCTGCTGGACCGTTTCAAACGGATTGAAGTTAAACTCCTGCGGCACTAACCCAATCTGTTGCTTCGCCCGCACCATTTCCGTATCTAAATCATACCCAAAAATTTTGACTTTCCCCGAAGTCTTATTAACTAACGAGGTCACAATCCCAATCGTCGTTGATTTTCCTGCGCCATTCGGTCCCAAAAGAGCATAAAAATCGCCTTCTTCGACTGTTAAATCAATCCCCCGCAACGCTTCAACACCTGAAGCGTACACTTTGCGTAAATCTTGTATCACAAGAGCATCAGTCATTCGTAACTCTCCTTAATGTATAAATATTCATGAATATTATTGTAACACTTCTCGATAAAAACGGGGGTTATTTTGATTAAATTTCACAGTTTTGCTTAGCTATTTTTCAACAACAAACTAGCCAACGATTAACGTGTTTATTTTGATTTAAAACTGTTTAAACAGTTTCAAGAACGTTAAACTCCTTTCAAATCAAGGATTTAGAGTTCTCTTTTTTTGGCACAGAACTTGCTTTATATAAAAGTGAGGTGAAAAGAATGAAAAGAAAATTTTTAATTGCTAGTCATGGAAACTTAGCGAAAGGCTTCCAAAGTTCCTTGGATATTCTCGCAGACAAAGGAAAAGAGCTGGCGGTCATCAATGCCTATGTGACTCCTGAAGACTACACGCCAATTATTCAAACGTTTCTTCAGTCCCTTGGCGCAGAAGAACAAGCTATTATTTTAACAGATTTATATGGTGGTAGTGTCAATCAAAAAATTGTTCAAGAAGTCATGACGACAAAACCAGACAATGTTTTTATCATTTCCAATGCCAACTTAGCCATTGCCTTGTCGCTGATTTTCTTAAAAGAAGGCGAAAAGCTAACCAAAGAAGATATTCAAGCAGCAATTGCTGAAGCACAAATTCAATTCGTTGAATTAAACCCATCAAATGAAGAAGAAAACTTTTTTTAGGAGGAAATTAAAATGATTACACAAGTACGAGTAGACGACAGATTAATTCACGGCCAAGTAGCCGTAGTTTGGACCAAAGAATTGAATGCCCCCTTATTAGTTGTAGCGAATGATGAAGCAGCCAAAAACGAAGTAATGCAAATGACGTTAAAAATGGCTGTCCCTAATGGCATGAAACTATTAATTCGCTCAGTTGATGATGCGATTGATGTCTTTAATGATCCTCGTGGCAAAGACAAACGAATTTTTGTAATTGTGAACAGTGTAGCGGATGCTACTAAAATTGCGAAAAACGTGACAGATATTGAAAGTGTGAATGTTGCCAACGCTGGCCGCTTTGATAAATCAGATCCAGCCACCAAAACAATGGTTTTCCCAAGTGTCCAATTAAACCCTGAAGAGTTAGAAGCTGCCAAAGAATTAGCCAGTTTGACTCACGTGGAAAGCTATAACCAAGTACTGCCAACCAACTCAAAATTAAGTCTAAAACAAGCCGTCAATTAAAAGGAGGAAATGAACAATGCTTATGCATGCAACAATGGCAGCCTTAGCTGTATTTATCTGTTTTGCTGGGAACTATTTAACTGGTCAAAGTATGATGGAACGTCCCTTAGTCGTTGGATTAGTCACAGGAATTTTAATGGGCGACATGAAAACAGGGGTCTTAATGGGGGCCTCTTTGGAAGCAATTTTCTTAGGAAATGTTAATATCGGTGGTGTTATCGCCGCGGAACCTGTAACTGCGACTACTTTAGCCACAACGTTTGCAATTATTTCAAATGTCGAACAAAAAGCCGCCATGACGTTAGCCGTACCAATTGGGATGTTAGCTGCTTTCGTGGTGATGTTTTTAAAAAATGTCTTTATGAATATCTTTGCTCCTTCTCTTGACAAAGCAGCACGTGAAGGCAACCAAAAAATGGTTGTGACACTGCATTACGGAACGTGGATTATTTATTATTTAATCATCGCTTCGATTTCATTTATCGGAATTTTAGCAGGAAGCGGGCCAGTAAATCTGTTTGTTGAAAGTATTCCACAAAATTTGATGAACGGCTTAAGCGCAGCTGGCGGACTTTTACCTGCCGTTGGGTTTGCCATGTTAATGAAACTGTTATGGGATAATAAATTAGCCGTCTTTTACATTTTAGGCTTTGTTTTAACCGCGTACCTACAATTACCAGCCGTTGCGGTAGCGGTCATCGGGACAGTAATTTGTGTCGTGAGTGCCCAACGGGATGTAGAATTTCGCGACATTCTAAAAAGAAAACCTGCGGCGTCTTCTGCGGTTGAAGGCAGCGCGAAAGAAATCGAAGAGGAGGACTTTTTCGCATGAAGTTAAAAGAGAATTTATCTAAAGAAGAGAAAAAAATGATGCGCTCTGTTTTCTGGCGTTCTTGGACGATGAACGCTAGCCGGACAGGAGCTACACAATACCACGCAGTGGGTGTCATGTACACTTTACTCCCAGTTATCAATCGTTTTTATAAAACCAAGGAAGAACGGGCCGAGGCATTGGTGCGTCACACCACTTGGTTCAATGCAACCATGCATATCAATAACTTCATCATGGGGCTCGTTGCTTCGATGGAAAAACAAAACAGTGAAGACGAAAATTTTGATGCTAGCTCTATTACAGCGGTTAAAGCCTCACTAATGGGGCCACTTTCAGGCATCGGTGATTCCTTCTTCTGGGGCATCTTGCGTGTCATTGCTGCCGGTATTGGGATTTCATTAGCCAGCACTGGTTCGCCATTAGGGGCGATTGTCTTCTTACTTTTATACAACGTCCCTGCGTTCTTAATTCACTATTATGCGTTGTATAGCGGCTACTCAATCGGTGAAAGTTTTATCCAAAAAATGTACGAATCAGGCGGAATGAAGATACTCACAAAAGTATCGAGTATGCTAGGCTTAATGATGATGGGCAGTATGACTGCTTCAAATGTAAAATTCAAAACGATTCTTGAAGTTTCCGTTAAAGGAAGCGAAGACGTAGTTAAAATCCAAGACTATTTGGATCAACTATTCGTCGGTATCGTACCATTAGCCGTGACATTACTTGCTTTCTGGCTATTACGCAAAAAAGTCAATGTTAACGTAGTGATGTTTGGCATCATGTTCTTAGGCATCTTGCTAGGATTACTAGGCATCTGTTAAAATTGAAACAATAAACATTTAATTATTAAACACTTAGAGCCTGAGACAAAAATCCAAAGTGATTTTTATCTCAGGCTTAAAAGCTGATAAACGGCGGGAACAGAAGCAACCCCTTTCCCGACCTCTCTTTTGGAAGGACGATGAATCATGCGCTTGGAGACCTACCAACACTTAGTTGATATTTTAGAAACCAGCAACACCCCGATGAGCACACAAGAAATTGCCACAAAAATTCAATTAAGCCGCTCGGTAACCAGCTTATACTTAAATAAATTATTGGAAAAAGGTGAAGTCCAACAAACGGGAAAAAAAACCGTTTATTGGCAATTAACCCGTGCAACAACCCCCACGACCGATGTGTTTCGACAATACATCGGTAGCCAAGGCAGCGCCAAAAAAGCCATCGAACAATGCAAAGCCGCTATGTTGTATCCCCCGTTGGGTATGCCTTTATTAATCCATGGAGCCAGTGGCGTCGGCAAAAGCTTTTTGGCAAAACTGATTTATGAGTATCTGAAAAATGAACAAATCATTGGCCTGGAAAAATTCTACACCTTTAACTGTGCCGATTATGCCAACAATCCCGAATTACTGTCATCCATTCTCTTCGGCCATACCAAAGGCGCATTCACTGGGGCTGAATCAGAAAAGCAAGGACTCTTGGCCCAAGCCAATAATTCCGTACTCTTTTTAGATGAAGTACATCGATTATCCAATGAAAACCAAGAAAAACTCTTTCAGTTTATGGATACAGGAACCTTCCGCCCCATTGGTGAAGAAGGAAAAATGGTGCATTCCAAGGTCCGGCTACTATTTGCGACCACCGAAAACCCGAAAAAAGTCTTATTACCAACCTTTTATCGCCGAATTTCCGTAATCGTCTCACTTCCGAACTTCAAAGAGCGCCCCATTCGAGAACGGATTGCGATTTTAAAAAACTTATTCCACCGAGAAGCGAAACGAATGACCAAAGACATCAACGTGGACGAAGAAATCTTTACGGCATTATTAGAAAATGACGAACCTGGCAACGTGGGAAGTTTATCCAACAAAGTGCAGCTCCTTTGCGCGTCACAATTACGAAAAACTTTGCCCAATCAACCCGTCGTCATTGGCGATGCGACTCAACCAATGATTACGATTCCTTTAGACAAAGAAGTGTTAGAAGAAGACACACTTTCTTCCGATATTTTCGCAACATTTGAAGCCTTATTTACAAAAGAAAAAACACTGGCCCACTTAAAAACTGAACTGACACAATTCATTAAATATTGTTTAGACGATAAAATAACCTTAGAGAATGATTATTTTTTACAAAACCTAGTCACGGAAGTCCAAACCAAAAACAAACTAATTATTAACCAACCTGAACAAACTGAAAAACCGATGAAAGATGTTGCCAAATTGCTGAAAATTTTACCGCCAACATTTAACGAAACAATGCTCCTTCCAGTCCAAGCACAGTTAAAAGAACACTATCCGCGAACGGTTTCCCTCGTGAAAAACTTAGTCAGTCCGCTGCCAGAAGAATACCGTTTCTTGACAGAGGTACTCTTATCTGTATTACTCAGCGGGGAAATTTCTGAAACGATTCCTTACCAAGCGCTCCTCGTGGCGCATGGTGAATCGACTGCCACAAGTATTCAAGCCGTTGCCAACAAATTATGTGGTACCTATATTTTTGATGCGATTAACATGCCCTTAACCTCTTCGGTCAGAGATATCGTCGCCGAAGTTAAAGAGTGGCTTTCTCAGCGGGACACATCACAAGGCGTCATTATGCTCGTCGATATGGGTTCCCTGACACAACTTTATAAAAGTTTGAAACCGCAAATTCTTGGAGAACTTTTGGTGATCAACAACCTGACCACTGCCTATGCGTTGGAAATTGGTCATCAATTAATGAACGAACAACTTTTCTATGGTATTGCTAAAACCGCTGAAAAAAAATTTAAAACCGATGTACAGTACTTTGAAGGCTTTTCAGTGGAAAAAAATATCATTGTCTCTAGTATTTCAGGTCTGGATATTGCCAAGCAAATCAAACAAATCTGTCAAAAATACCTGTATACTGACATTAAAGTCATTACCCTAAAATACAAAGATTTGGTAAACACGTTAGACATTGCCAACGCCGAAGAAAATTATTTAAAAGAAACCTCGCTCATTTTGACGACGTCCTACTTAGACAATCATACGAATGTTGCTAGCGTGAATCTCTTAGACATGTTAGACGAAGATGCAGGAACCCAGTTGATGGAACCTTTCCAAAACTTGATGCATCCCAATAACATTGATAGCATGATTAACGAGTTTGTTCACTTCTTCTCGAAAGAAGGCTTGTCAGAAAAACTAGAATTTCTAAATCCTGACGTCATTATTAAACAAGTCGAAAACGTTACAAAAAACATTGAAAAACGCTTCGACCTCACACTCAGCGGCAAAATGAAATTTAACTTAATGATGCACAACGCGCTCATGGTAGAGCGGACAATGCTCGGCGTTGAAGACTATGAAGTCCCTGCTAACCTCGAGGAACTAACCATTAACCAAAAACCATTTTTCCAAAATGCTAAGAACATTTTCTATACCCTAGAACAGTTTTATCGAATAGAAATTTCCAACTGGGAACTCTATGTGATTTATGAAATTTTGTCTTCTCGGTGAGAGGGGATGGGAAAAGCCACTTTCCAGAGGAAAGTGGCTTTTTTAGTTTGTGTTCTGCGTTAAAAATTCATACATATTAGGTTCTACAGGTGTTTCTAAGGTAAAGTCTAGTTTAACGACGCTTTTTTTCTTACCCTCTTTGTCTTGTTTTTCGACTTGTTGGATAGTTTCTTGAAGAGGGGCTACTTCGCCTAGATAATAGAAATCTGTTTCGTTCTCTTTTTGATTATATTTCCGTTTCACAAATAAATGAAATTTATATTCCCCAGGATTCCGCAAAAGTTGAACTTCTGGCGAGCGTAGATTTCTAGGCGCTTTTGTATACCAATGGAATGTTCGTTCATCAATAAATTCATCCTCATAAGCAATACGTGCAGCTTTAAAATCTTTGCCTTTATCCAAAGTTACAAAAATAGCAAAATGATTATTACTGTTTGTATATCCACCAATACTTTGTTCATTTTGATTAAAGTTCATATTTAATAATCGTAAAACATCTTTGCGACGATATTTTTTGTATAAATTTAACGGTTGGGATAAATCATACTCCATAGATTTGTTAATCCCTGTATGGATTACATCTAACATCAAATTGATGAAATAAGAATTCTTTTTAAACTCTCTGAATTTTTCTGTTATTTGTAAACAATTTTCTTTCATCTTAAACATTTGTGATAACAAATAACGTTTTCTAATTGTTGATTCGTAAAAAGATAAATCTAAGACTTTAACAACAGATGCTAGAGTATCTGTCGTATACGTCAGGTTAAACGTATCAAACAGCGCTGTGATTTCCTCTAAAGATAACTGTTCTTTATCTGTCATTAAAAATTCTTCAATAACATAAAGTTCATGCGGGCGAATTCCTGATAGCAATTCTACAGAAACAAATTTTAGTGCACCGTTTTCTTCTTCACTTAATTTAGCTTCTGTTTCCCCAATTCTCTCCAAGAAATTATAGTATGTTTTTTCTTTACCTATAATCAACAATGGATCCACGCCATCTAACACTTGAAAATCATTCAGGTAAGGAACCCTATTCAACCGATTTTTCAACTTAAAATAACTAGCTTTTAGTTCCGACATCGCATCTAATTTAGCTTGATCAATTGATTTAAAGATACGTTCACGAGCAACTTTTTCAAAATTAATTGAAGATAAACCACTGATATACGTCACATCAATTGTATCGCGACGTAAACTATTCTTAGTTTGAGAACTATCTCCAGATAAAGCCATAGGAATCATATAGTTATTTTTATAATTACCAATAAAATCAATTACCGTAACAAATTCTTTTGATGGGTCTTTTCTTAGCCCCCGACCTAATTGCTGAATAAAAATAATACTAGATTGCGTATTTCGCAGCATAATTACTTGATTTACTTTAGGGATATCAATGCCTTCATTAAAAATATCAACCGTGAAGATATAATGAATCTCTCCAGTATCTAAACGCTTAATTTCCTTTTCTCTTTTATCAAAATTATGGTCACCAGATAAATAAGCACTCGGAATTCCACGATCGTTAAACATCTCTGCTAACTGCCTTGCTTCGTCTTTACGACTACAAAACACCAAGCCTCGAGGACTATCTCCCGAATAACCATAATAGTTAATTTTTTTTATTAAAAAATCAACTCGTTCTTCCTGTAGCAAACGTTTTAAATCGGTTGTTTCATCAATGATTTCACCATCTTTTTCATAATCAGTTACGCCAAAATAATAAAATGGACAAAGCAGTTCTGCTTCTAAAGCGGCTTGCAAACGTATTTCATACGCTACATTATAATCAAATAGCTCAAAGATATTAAAATTATCTGTTCTTTCAGGTGTAGCCGTCATTCCCAATAAAAACTTGGGATTGAAAAATTCAATGGCTTTAATATAAGATTTCGCTCCAGCTTTATGGACTTCATCAATCAAAATATAGTCAAACGCTTCTTTTCCTAAACGCTCTTGATATTCACTTTTAGATACTGTTTGAATTGTTCCAAATAGATATTTTGCATCAAAATTCTTAGAATTCCCTGATAAAACACCATAATCATCATCTTTTCCACCTAAAATCAATTTGAATGATTCTAATGCTTTCATTAAAATTAGCTCACTATGAACAATAAATAATACACGTTTAGGATTGAATTGCTGCACATCAAATGCTGCTAGATACGTTTTCCCTGTACCAGTTGCCGAAACAATCATTCCCTTAGTTGCGCCCGTTTCTCTAAGCGCTTTTAAACTTCTAAGCGCTTCTTTCTGCATAGAGTTCGGCAAAATATATTGCGTATCTAAACACTCGTTTTCAGAAACATCTTGCACTAACATCTTTCTATTAACAATAGGATGATAATTTTTTTCAAATGCATCGACCCATTCTAGGGTTAGCGACTGTGCCTCATGCCATTCTTGAATGAGATGCTTTTGAATAGAAGAAACCATCTCGCCATTCTCTCTTGAAGTTAATCTAACATTCCACTCATAGTTAAGTTTCAAAGCAGACATTGTTAGGTTCGAACTACCAATAACAAAGCTTTGATAATCCTCCATCTCAAACAAATATCCTTTTGAATGAAAACCTTCTTTTTTAGAAACTCGTACTTCTACATTTGGAATATTCAACAATGCTCGAAATACGTGTGGATCATTAAAATTTAAGTATGTTGATGTTAAAATTTTTCCAGAGATTCCACGCAAAGCCAGATCAGCCAGTTGTGTTTTTATTGCATTTAAGCCACTAGGTGTTATAAATGCAACGGCTATAAAAAAAGTCTTACAGCTTTTCAAATCTTTACTCAATGTATTCAATAAATAATCATGTTTTTTGGGATTGTTAACAATAAATTTAGGTGTAAGTTCGTCACCTAGAGCTTCCTTATTAATAAATGCCTTTTGTAACGCCAATTCTAAATTATCCATTTTGTTCAGTTCCCACACCTTTTTCTACTAATTTTTCCACAGTAGGAATATCAGCAGGCGCCCACTCAAGTTGGTTTAATTCATTTGGCGTTAGCCATTTAATTTGTAGATGTTCTGTCAACTGAGGTTCACCTGATTCTAAATAACAGATAAATGTAGTTAAATTAACGAAACCAAAATCATACTCATATCGACAAAAAGCATACTCTTCCTTGACGATCGTTACTTCTATTTTTAATTCTTCTTGCAATTCACGTTCAAGCGCTTGAACTTTCGTCTCACCATTCTCGATTTTTCCACCAGGAAATTCCCAAAGATTTGCTAATGCACGTTCAGGTCCTCTTTGACAACACAAAACTTTCCCGTTCTCCACTATGATTGCTCCTACTACGTGAATTTCTTTTTTCATATATTTTAACCCTCTAATCTAATTGATTTTGTTAGTTTTATTATATTTAGGATCGCATAAATAAGCTATGGTTGCAATATTAGTGGCGTAAATTTCATTTATTATATTTGTTTTTTGATTTACTATACTTTAATTATTTAATAACTCTTCAGTTTAAACATACTAATCTCTCAAAAAACCGCAACTTACTCCCTCCAAAACGCAAGAGAGAAAAAGTTAATAAAGAAATATCTCCCAAAAACGTATGATGAATTCAAAGAAAAAAGAAATAGCGGCGATCAAAATGAGTAAATCAACTAAAAAGAAATGTATCATCTGCGTAAGTGCGTTATTCGTAATGAGTATACTTGCTGAAATCGGAATCAATTATTCTCTTGGTAAGAAAGATAAACATATTGTCAGTATGTGAATTTTTATATACTGGTTTATGACAGAACACACACTGTCGCTACCATAAAAAAAGACACCTTCCAAAAAATGGAAAGTGTCTTGAAACATTGTAATTGATTCGTAAGCGAACATGTTCGCAACGACTCCAAATAATTAACGTTTTGAGAACTGTGAAGCTTTACGAGCTTTCTTAAGACCTGGTTTTTTACGTTCAACCATACGTGCGTCACGAGTAAGTAACCCAGCGCGTTTTAAAGCAGAACGGAAGTCAGGATCTACTTGTAACAATGCACGAGCGATTCCGTGACGGATAGCTCCTGATTGTCCAGCATAGCCACCACCGTTTACGTTTACGATTACATCGTAAGCGCCTTTTGTTTCAGTTACGCCAAATGGTTGGTTGATAACTTCACGCAAGTCAGCATGTGGAATATATTCTTCTACGTCTTTTTTGTTTACAGTAATTTTACCAGTACCTGGTACTAAGCGTACGCGGGCAACTGCATTTTTACGACGGCCTGTGCCGCTATATTGTACTTGTGCCAATGAATTTCCCTCCTTAAATTAAGTTCGTGATATCTAATACTTCTGGTTGTTGTGCAGCATGTGGATGCTCAGCTCCACCGTATACGTTCAATTTAGTAAATTGTTTACGTCCTAAAGTGTTTTTAGGTAGCATACCTTTTACAGAAGTTTCGATAAGACGGCGAGAGTTTTTGTCGCGTAATTCACCAGCTGTCACTGATTTTAATCCTCCAGGATACATTGAGTGACGGTAGTAAATTTTGTCTGTAGCTTTTTTACCTGTTAATTTTACTTTATCAGCGTTAATTACGATTACGAAATCTCCAGTATCCACATGTGGTGTGAATGTTGGTTTATTTTTACCACGTAGTACAGAAGCAACAACTGCTGATAGACGTCCTAAAGGAACATCTGTTGCATCTACTACGTACCATTTACGTTCTACTTCGCCAGCTTTGGCCATATATGTTGTACGCACGTTTCTTTCCTCCAATTTTGTTTTCGATGTTTGACATACACTTGAGTTTCCGGGGCTCATTGTGGGGCAAACAATACCATTTAATATTTTACCTTCAATCACTGATAAAGTCAATGTTTTTCTGCGCTTTCAGAAAATAGATTTTCACTTATTTTTTCGTGCCTTTTAAACAGAAAAAAACCGCCAACGTCAACGTCAGCGGCTTTGGGAGTTGTTTTAAATTATGCGTCAATACCAGGCGCTTTGCCAAGTTTGGCTTGTAACATCCAAATATTTTTTTCGATGTCTGTTTTGTTTGCGATGAAAATGTCTTGTGTGCAGTCGTCGCCTTCTTCACCAGAAACTTCGATTCCTTTTGCGTAAAGGTCTGCTAAATAACGGTAGCCTGCTACTAATTTTTCCATACGTTCTGGAATGGTGCGGTCCCAGTTACCAATTTCATCTTCAATTTTTGTATTTTCTGCGAATTCACGCAATGTTGAGAATGGAGAGCCGTCCAATGTGATTAAACGTTCTGAAACAACATCTAATTGCTCATTGATTTGATCCATGTATTCATCCATTTGTGGGTGAAGTGTTAAAAATTCAGGTCCACGCATATACCAATGTGTTTGATGAATTACCACGGAAAATTGGCTTAAATCTGCAACGAGTTGGTTCAAAATTTCTTTTGTTTTTTCAAATTTCATTCTTTGTCATCCTCCTAAATATTATTTCTACACTCTTAGTGTAATATGAATTGTGAAAAAAGTACACTGAAAACCTTTCTTTTTTAAAATTATTATCAAATTATAATAATTACAATTAAGAATTTAATTAATTTCCTGAAATCGCTGTTTTTTCATCCGCAGTGACGACTTTTTGTTCCGCTTGAGTGAGGATCGTGTCGAGTGCCTCTGTTAACTCGTCAGTATCTTCTTTTCCTGTGACGAAAGCTAAAAAAACTGATTCAGTCTCAGTTGCTCCGCTGCCGGCAAGTACCATTGTCCTTCTACTTGCTTAACCGTTAATGGCAGTTCAACTGGCTCATGGCTGACATTGATTTGTTGGATTTCTTTTTTTAAAACGGCTAACGTGTGCTGCATGTCTAGCGCTTGTGTTGCCTGTTGCGTTTGCTGAAGAAGAGCAGTGGTTGTATCTTCAATCGCCGTCACAAAATCTAAGCCCTTAATCTGAAAAGTGATTGTCGCTTGCCCATTCAATTCTTTTGTGGCTACTAGTTGATATGACGCTTTTTTCTTCACTTGAGCCAGTAATTCTGTGCTAAGCTTCTGGGCTTCAGTCTCGGTGACTTCAGCGTTCATTTCTTTTAAGCTATTGAAAAACTGCTTCTGGAACTGTTGACGGCTCGTCTGCAAATGCTCCGCCAAGACTTTCGGTTCACGAAAAGTTTGAGAGAATGTCGCTGGCTTTTCTTGATAAATAAAGTAATCTACCAACTGTTGCGCTGCTTTTTCGCCGGAACGAGACGGTGCACTGCAGCTTGCTAACGCCCCAATGAATAACAGAAATAGTGGTAGTAGCTGTTTCTTCATTCCTCATCCTCATTTCCTCAAGTCTTTGTCTCTCTTCTAGTTAAGCAACTTCTCAGCCATTTGTCAAAGCTATTTACTATCAATTATTTGCGGAATTCTGCTAATTTTTGATAACTTTGTGCTAAAACTTGTTGGGTTTCTTGAAAAACAGGATACAGTTCTTGATAAACTAGCAATTGATCCGCTCGTGGCGTGACCGTTTCATGAATCAGCACCTGTTGCGCCGCTGCTTGCAAATTTGGTAACTGCCCTAAGCCTTGCCAACCTAGCAAAACAGCGCCTAATGCCGAAGCTTCGGTACTATCAGTGAACGATAACGTTTCTCCCAGCACATCAGCCATGATTTGACGGAACACAGGGGAATCAGCAAAGCCGCCTGTCGCCCGAATCTCCTGAACGGGTCCACCGAGTTGTTTCAAATCCTCTAAAATAGTTTTTAAATTGAAACAGATTCCTTCCACCACCGCTCGAGCTAAATGTCCGGCATGGTGATTTTTGCGCAAGCCAATAAAACTTGCGCTCGCCTCTGCATTCCACAGCGGTGCTCGTTCACCTAGCAAATAAGGATGAAACAGTAAGCCATTTGCCCCGGCTGGCACAGTTGCAATTTTGGCCATAATTGGGTCATAGAGATCGGTCCCGTTTTGGATAGCTTGCTGACGTTCTTCTGCAAAAATCGTTTGGCTCGCCCAATCTAACGCAACTGCACCATTACTACTTGCGCCACCAATCACCCAGTGCTGTTCATCTAGAGCAAAACAAAACGTTTCACCTTGCGGATGCAAAAAAGGTTCCTCGACAATATACCGAAGTGCGCCGCTCGTACCAACGGTCAAAGTCGCTACACCCATTCCTAGCGCTCCCAAACCTAAATTAGACAATGGACCATCCGCGCCACCAAGAACTAAAACCGTTTCTTCTTCAACACCAAGCATCTCTTGCCAAGAAGGCGCTAATGCTGGAAAAATGAACGTTGACGGGGCAACTTTTGGCAACTGTTCCTCCTCAATAGATAAATACGCTAAAATCGACGATTCCCATTGCCGTGTGTGAATATTAAATAAACCCATTCCTGAAGCACTACTATAATCTGTCCAGTATTCGCCAAAGAAACGGTAAAAAATGTAATCCTTAATCCCAATAAACTTGGCCGCGCTCTGCGCAACGGCTGGCTGATTTTCCTGCAGCCAGCGAATCTTGTATAAAGGCGCCATTGGATGAACTGGCATGCCTGTCAATTGATAAAACAATTGGGCCGCTGGCGTTTCTTTTAACGCTTCCGCATAATCAGATGCTCGTGTGTCAGCCCAAGTAATCACTTGGGTCAATGGGCGTCCTTGCGCATCCATGGCAATTAAGCCATGCATCGCTGAAGCAAAAGAAATGAGCCCAATTGGTTGATTCTTCACTTGCTGTGTGACGGTTCGAATACAGTTCACCACAGCTTGGAACAGCGTTTCTGGGTCTTGCTCCGCCATTCCTTCAGTCTCTTGAATTAATGGATAACGAACATAGCTAGAAGCTACGACTGTGCCATTTGCTTGAAAAGCCACTGCTTTGGTTTGCGTGGTGCCAACGTCGACACCAATCGCTAATTTTTCCATTTGATTCCCTCATTTCTTGTTTCTTTTATTATTCCTAACAAAAAAAGATTTGTCTAGTCAAATGAAAAAGTTTAAAAAAAGCGTAGTTTATTTTTAAGGAGGTAACCTATGTTTTTCTTGAGTCTCTTTTTGATTGGTGCCTGTTTCGGTTCTTTTTTATGCTTAGTGGCGGAGCGCTTACCAGTAGGGCGTTCTCTGTGGTGGCCCCCTTCCCACTGTCAAGGTTGCCACCAGCCTCTACAACTCTATGAATTAATTCCAGTTGTTTCGATTTTGCTGCAGCGCTTTCGTTGTCGAAAGTGTCAACAGCCAGTAGCTAAGAGTTATCTTTTAGCAGAACTTGTCATGGGCGGCTTAACCGCAAGCTGTTTTTCAGCTGGCCTGACGATTGATGCTTTGATTCTCTGGTGGTGGCTGACGAGTGCTTTCACATTATCCTTGATTGATTACTGGTATTTAGTGGTTGAACCGAAGATTCTTTATCCTAGTTTTTTTGTGCTTTGCTTACTGAAAGTGGCGGGTCAGCATTCGTTTTACTTACTGACTGGTCTTTTTTGTTTTTGTTTTTTCCAAGCCGTCTTACATTATTTTCCGGAAGCCATGGGGCGAGGGGATCTTTTGTTACTGGGTTTGTGGGGCTGTTTTTTACAGGTACCTCAGTTGCTGATGCTACTATTTTTTGCCAGTAGTTATGGCCTAATCTATGGCTACAGCTGTAAATTTTTGGGGTATCCAGTTGAACAGACACTTCCTTTTGTCCCCTTTTTAAGTTTGGGCTTACTCACAATCAGTTGGTTATAGCAAATAAAAAAAGCCGCAAGGAGCATGCTCCTTACGGCTTTTTAGGGTTTATTTATTGATGTTTTTCATCGCATCTTCAGCAGCCATTTGTGCTTCGATGTCTGAAATACTATAAACGTTTTCGCTAGCTACGCCAACTTCTTTTGGTTCCATGTTACGGTAACGAGCCATACCAGTACCAGCTGGGATGATTTTACCAATGATAACATTTTCTTTCAATCCAAGTAATGGATCTTTTTTGCCACGGATAGCAGCATCTGTTAACACGCGTGTTGTTTCTTGGAAGGATGCAGCAGATAAGAAGCTGTTTGTTTCCAATGACGCTTTGGTAATACCAAGTAAAACTGGACGACTAGTAGCAGGGACGCCACCAGCAACTAATGTGTCGTAGTTACGGTCTTTAAATTCTGCGATGTCCATTAATGTTCCTGGAAGGATTTCAGTGTCACCTGGATCCATTACGCGGATTTTACGTAACATTTGACGAACCATTACTTCGATATGTTTATCGCCGATTTCTACCCCTTGCATACGGTAAACACGTTGTACTTCACGTAATAGGTAGTTTTCAACAGATAAAACATCACGAACTTGTAATAATTGTTTTGGATCAATTGAACCTTCTGTCAACGGTGCACCACGGTGGATGATGTCGCCTTCAGCAACTTTCATACGTGCAGTGTAAGGGACAGTATAGGTACGTGTATCTGTTTTTCCTTTGATGGTTACTTCTTTTTGACGTGTGGCAGGATCTTCAGAAATATCGATAACTTCACCGGTTACTTCTGTAATCACTGCTTGTCCTTTCGGATTACGTGCTTCAAAGATTTCTTGGATACGAGGTAAACCTTGAGTGATATCGTCACCGGCAACCCCACCGGTATGGAACGTACGCATGGTTAACTGTGTACCAGGTTCCCCGATAGATTGAGCGGCGATTGTACCAACTGCTTCTCCGACTTCAACGTCAGAACCAGTTGCCAAGTTACGTCCGTAACAGTGCTTACATACACCATGTTTTGTGTTACATGTAAAGACAGAACGGATGGTTACTTTTTCAATACCAGCGTCCACGATTTCTCTGGCAAGATCTTCAGTGATTAATTGATCCGCACCAATGATGATTGCACCAGTTTCTGGATGAACAACTGATTTACGTGTATAACGACCTAATAGACGTTCGTCTAATGGTTCGATAATTTCGTTACCTTCACGAATTGCTTCGATTTCAAGACCACGGTCAGTGCCACAGTCGTCTTCACGAATGATTACGTCTTGGGCAACGTCAACTAAACGACGTGTTAAGTAACCTGAATCGGCTGTCTTCAAGGCCGTATCGGTCATCCCTTTACGAGCCCCGTGAGTTGAGATAAACATTTCTAAGACAGAAAGTCCTTCACGGAAGTTTGAGATGATTGGTAATTCCATGATTCGTCCATTCGGAGCGGCCATCAAACCACGCATACCAGCTAACTGTGTAAAGTTGGAGATGTTACCACGGGCTCCAGAGTCAGACATCATGAAGATTGGGTTACGAGCTTCCATACTTTCGATCAGTTTTTGTTGGATTTCGTCTTTGGCACCGTTCCAAACGCCGATTACACGTTCATAACGTTCGTCATCAGTAATTAAACCACGACGGAATTGTTTAGTAATTGTTTCAACTTGTTTGTGGGCAGCATCAATGATTGCTTGTTTTTCATGAAGAACCATGATATCGGCAATCCCTACCGTCATCCCAGCATAAGTTGAGTGTTTGTAACCTAAGTCTTTCATGCGGTCAAGCATTTTAGAGGTTTCCGTAATGTGGAATCTCTTGAAGACTTCAGCAATGATATTTCCAAGATTTTTCTTCTTGAATGGTAAAACTAATTCTTGCTCTTTAATGTGTGCAGGAATGTCTGTACCAGCTTCTACGAAGTATTTATCTGGTGTTTGAACAGTTAAGTTATAGTCTGTTGGTTCGTTCAAGTAAGGGAACTCAACAGGCATGATTTCGTTAAAGATGATCTTACCAACTGTGGTGATTAAGATTCGTTCTTTTTGCCAATCAGTAAATGGTTTGTCACCTAAAAGTGTTGTTTGAACCCCAATCCGTGAGTGTAAATGCACGTAGCCATTTTGCCATGCTAAAACAGCTTCGTTCATGTCGCGGAAGATCATCCCTTCCCCTTCACGGCCTTCTTCTTCCATTGTTAGGTAGTAGTTACCTAAGACCATATCTTGAGATGGTGTAACAACTGGTTTACCATCTTTCGGGTTCAAGATATTTTGGGCAGCAAGCATTAACATACGAGCTTCTGCTTGTGCTTCTTCATTTAGAGGCACGTGAACCGCCATTTGGTCTCCATCGAAATCGGCATTGTAGGCTTCACAAACTAATGGGTGAAGACGGATGGCACGACCTTCAACAAGAACAGGTTCGAAAGCTTGGATCCCTAATCTATGCAACGTAGGTGCCCGGTTAAGTAAAACTGGGTGTTCTTGGATAACTTCTTCTAAGATATCCCAAACTTCATCTTCGCCACGTTCGATTTTACGTTTCGCATTTTTAATGTTTGTCGCAATTTCACGTTGTACTAATTCACGCATTACAAATGGTTTGAATAATTCAATCGCCATTTCTTTTGGTAAACCACATTGGTACATTTTTAAGAACGGACCAACGACGATTACGGAACGACCAGAATAGTCAACACGTTTACCTAGTAAGTTTTGACGGAAACGACCTTGTTTCCCTTTCAACATGTGAGAAAGAGATTTCAATGGACGGTTACCTGGTCCAGTAACTGGACGGCCACGACGACCATTATCGATTAAAGCATCGACCGCTTCTTGTAACATCCGTTTTTCGTTTTGAACGATGATGCTTGGCGCATTTAAGTCTAATAAACGTTTTAGACGGTTGTTACGGTTGATAACACGGCGGTATAAGTCGTTTAAGTCACTTGTTGCAAAACGACCACCTTCCAATTGAACCATCGGACGTAAATCTGGTGGAATAACTGGGATAACATCCATTACCATCCAGCTTGGTTGGTTACCAGAGGCACGGAAGGCTTCTAAGATGTCTAAACGACGGATGGCACGTGTCCGTTTTTGACCAGAAGCTGTTTTCAATTCTTCTTTTAATTGCGCAACTTCGCCATCTAAATCGACGTTATCTAATAATTGTTTCACGGCTTCGGCACCCATAGCAGCTTTGAAGGCTTGGCCATATTGTTCACGTTTTTCACGATATTCGCGTTCCGTTAACAATTGTTTTTTCTCTAATGTTGTGTCACCTGGTTCGATGACAACGTATGAAGCAAAATAAATGACTTCTTCCAATGCACGAGGGCTCATGTCTAAAACAAGACCCATCCGAGATGGAATTCCTTTAAAGTACCAGATATGTGAAACTGGTGCGGCTAATTCAATATGTCCCATACGTTCACGACGTACTTTTGAACGAGTGACTTCAACGCCACAACGGTCACAGACAATACCTTTATAACGGATACGTTTATATTTACCACAAGCACATTCCCAGTCTTTGGTTGGACCAAAAATGCGTTCACAGAATAATCCTTCACGTTCGGGTTTTAATGTACGGTAGTTAATTGTTTCGGGTTTTTTAACTTCCCCATAAGACCAGCTTCTGATCTTTTCTGGTGAAGCAAGCCCTATTTGCATACTTTCGAATTTATTTACATCGATCAAAAGGAATTCCCTCCATTTCCTTATTTAGAGAAGCTGAGTCAGCAACTTGTTAGCAAATGGCAAGCATCACTTGAAAGAAGGTCTGACGACACTTGGAACAAGTAATGGCTTGCGCAGTTGCAACAAAGTCGCAGTTGAATCAACTCATCAGAGTGGTAGCGACAAATTAGTCTCTGTCTTCGGCTGTTTCGATTTCTTGAACAACGTCTTGTGCTTCTTCTTTCACGACTGATTCTGCTTCTTTTTCCAGCTGTTTCGCTGATTGTTGTTCCGCAAATTTGGTTAGTGCGTCAACGGTGATTAAATCATCATCGTCATCGTCCATATCGCGTAACTCAATCTCAGCTTCCTCAATGTCCAAGACACGCATGTCTAAACCAAGTGATTGTAATTCTTTCACTAATACTCGGAATGATTCAGGCACACCTGGTTTTGGAATTGGTTCACCTTTAACGATGGCTTCGTATGTTTTCACACGTCCGACAACGTCATCAGATTTGTAAGTTAAGATTTCTTGTAATGTGTAAGCAGCACCGTAAGCTTCCAGTGCCCAAACTTCCATTTCCCCGAAACGTTGTCCACCGAATTGAGCTTTACCACCCAACGGTTGTTGCGTAACAAGAGAGTAAGGTCCGATTGAACGAGCATGCAATTTGTCATCAACCATGTGGGCTAATTTAATCATATACATGACACCAACGGAAATACGGTTATCAAATGGTTCACCTGTACGTCCATCGTAAAGAACTGTTTTAGCGTCGCTAGCCATACCAGCTTCACGAACAGTTTCCCAAACGTCTTCATCGGTTGCCCCATCGAAAACAGGTGTTGCGACGTGAATACCTAATTGGCGAGCAGCCATACCTAAGTGTAATTCAAGTACTTGTCCGATATTCATACGAGAAGGTACCCCTAATGGGTTCAACATGATATCAACAGGTGTTCCGTCAGGTAAGAATGGCATATCTTCTTCCGGCATAATACGGGAAACAACCCCTTTATTTCCGTGACGTCCCGCCATTTTATCTCCTTCGTGAATTTTACGTTTTTGAACGATATAGACACGAACTAACATGTTGACACCTGGTGATAATTCATCGCCAGCTTCACGAGTAAAGATTTTCACATCATGAACGATACCGCCGCCACCGTGAGGTACACGGAGAGACGTATCACGAACTTCGCGGGCTTTTTCCCCGAAGATTGCGTGTAATAAACGTTCTTCTGCAGATAATTCTGTAACCCCTTTAGGTGTGACTTTCCCAACTAGTAAGTCGCCATCTTGAACTTCAGCACCAATGCGGATAATCCCCATTTCGTCTAAGTCTTTCAACGCGTCTTCCCCAACGTTTGGAATTTCACGGGTAATTTCTTCAGGTCCTAATTTTGTATCACGTGCTTCTGATTCATATTCTTCAATATGCACAGAAGTGTAGACATCGTCTTTAACTAAACGACGGCTCATGATAATGGCATCCTCGTAGTTGTAACCTTCCCATGTCATGAAGGCAACTAAGACGTTTTGCCCTAAAGCCATTTCGCCTTCTTCCATAGAAGGTCCATCCGCTAAAGTATCACCTTTTTCAACTTTTTCACCTAAGTGAACAATTGGGCGTTGGTTGTAGCTTGTTCCTGAGTTAGAACGACGGAATTTTGTAACCATATATTTGTCTAATGCGCCATTGTCGCGACGAACGCGAATTTCTTTGGCATCGACGAATTCTACGACACCGTCATGTTTACATAGTAGAGCAGCACCTGAGTCATGGGCTGATTTATATTCCATCCCTGTACCTACCCACGGAGAGCGTGGTTGAATTAATGGCACCGCTTGACGCTGCATGTTGGCACCCATCAAGGCACGGTTGGAGTCATCGTTTTCTAAGAAAGGAATACATGCTGTTGCGACTGCGACTACTTGTTTTGGTGAAACGTCCATGTAGTCAACTTTGTCTACGGCAACTTCTAAGTTTTCACTTTGTAGACGCGCCATAACAACATCATTGGCAAATGTGCCATCTTCATTTAAAAGTGAGTTCGCTTGCGCTACGATATAATGGTCTTCGATGTCTGCTGTTAAGTAATCTACTTGATCAGTAACACGGCCTGTCGCACGATCAACACGGCGATAAGGCGTTTCGATGAAACCAAATTTATTCACTTTCGCATAACTAGATAAACTATTGATCAACCCGATATTCGGTCCCTCAGGCGTTTCAATTGGACACATACGACCATAGTGAGAGTAGTGAACGTCACGAACTTCATAACCGGCACGGTCACGAGTCAAACCACCAGGCCCTAAGGCTGATAGACGACGTTTATGGGTTAACTCACCTAATGGGTTTGTTTGGTCCATGAACTGTGATAACTGTGAAGAACCAAAGAATTCTTTGATACTTGCTACCACTGGACGGATGTTAATTAATTGTTGTGGTGTCAATGTTTCTGTGTCTTGAATAGACATTCTTTCACGAACCACACGTTCCATACGGGCTAAACCAATACGGAATTGGTTTTGTAATAATTCGCCTACTGAACGGATACGACGATTACCTAAGTGGTCGATGTCATCGACATTGCCGATATCTTCCATTAAGTTGAAGAAGTAGCTCATTGAAGCAACAATATCCGCTGGACGAACTGTTTTGACGCTGTCGTCTGGATAGCCGTTACCAATCACATTTACGATACGTTCAGGATCTTTTGGTGAAAGAACTTGAATCACTTGGATTGTCATTGGTTCAGTTACTACCGCATCTTCACTTGGATAGTAAGTTACGCTGTTTAAGCCGTTGTCGATATATTCGCCTAATGTTTCCATGATTTGGTGTGTTAAAACCGTGCCTTTTTCGACAATGATTTCACCAGTTTCTGGATCAACTAGCGTTTCAGCTAAGGTTAAGTTTAATAGACGTGTTTTTAAGTCTAATTTTTTGTTAACTTTGTAGCGACCAACGTTTGCCAAATCATAACGTTTTGGATCAAAGAAACGTGCAGTTAACAAGCTACGTGAGCTATCTGCTGTTTTTGGTTCGCCTGGGCGAAGACGTTCATAAATGTCCTTCAAGCCTTCTTCTGTACGAGAATCACTTGCATTTTTGTGTAAATCTTTTTCAATTGTGTTGCGTAAGCTTTCGCTGTCGCCGAAAATTTCGAAGATGGTATCATCTGAACCGAAACCTAAAGCACGAACTAACACAGTTAAAGGAATTTTACGTGTGCGGTCAATCCGAACATAAGAAATGTCTTTCGCATCTGTTTCCATTTCTAACCATGCACCACGGTTAGGAATGACTGTTGAGCCAAAACCTTCTTTGCCGTTTTTGTCCACTTTTCCATGGAAGTAAACACCTGGAGAACGAACTAATTGGGAAACGATAACACGTTCTGCCCCGTTGATGATGAAGGTACCCATTTCTGTCATTAATGGGAAATCGCCGAAGAATACTTCTTGGGATTTAATTTCACCTGTTTCACGGTTGGTTAAACGTAATGTTACATGTAATGGCGCAGAATAGTTGGCATCATGTGCGCGGGCTTCTTCTACTGTGTACTTTGGTTCTTTTAATTCATAGTCAACAAATTCTAAGGATAAGTTTCCTTGGAAATCATCAATTGGTAAAATGTCTTCAAACATTTCACGAAGTCCCTCATCTAAAAACCATTGATAAGAGTCTGTTTGGATTTCAATTAAATTTGGTAATTCCAATACTTCACTGATACGTGCGAAACTTCTACGTTCGCGATGCTTTCCGTATTTTACTACGTGTCCAGCCAAGCTCTTCACCCCTCTAGTTATAAGTCTATCAAAACACCGATCCGAAAAATTACATTTACGTTACATATATTAAATATATGTAACAAAAAGCATTTTTTGCAGTTTTTAAGCAAAAAAAAACCAAAAATAGAACATGCTTCCGAAAAATTTTCTGGCGTTTCTACTTTTGTTTTCCTATAAAAAACCGGAACGGACAATATTTCGCTCCTGCTTCGTCACTTTCAGATAGTTTTTGCTCTATAGATTCTACTACCTTTGTCCAGAAAAGTCAAGGGTTTCTTTAAGGTTTTCTTTTTCATAAAAAGGAGTTTTTTTGTAAAGGGTTTTAATGAAAAAATGCGTAATAAATAATTACGCATTTTTTCAACAACTAGAAAATATATTCAATTATTTGGTCAATTTTCGCCATATCTTTTAATGGCAAATGCTCAATTTGACTTAATTTTCTTTCAGTGAAGTCCAAAGATTTCAGTTGTGAGATCACTACTTGTCCATGGGTTTCTATGACATCGGGCAACGTATATCGAGTGGGAATATTTTTAATGGTGGAAGTAATCGGGCAAATCACAGCAAACATGGTTTTCCGATTAAATTCATATCTTGACACGACTAAACCAAGGCGTCTCTGCTGAATTTCTTTACCTGCAGCAGGATCAAAATCAATCCATACAATATCTCCTTTTTTGGGAATGTACTTCTTTTCAACGTTCATTAAAAAAGTTCTCTCCCCTCAGGTGCAAGATCATGCCACTCATCTTTTTCATAATACTCACCTTCTGGACCTTCACTAAATGGATCCTGAATTTTAGGGACTAATGTAATTGTACCGTCGTCAGAATACATCACAATATATTCTTGGTCGACTTTTGGTTTTTTACCATTATCAGTGGGTAAAGTTAAAACGACCGAGTTTCCTTGTCTTCTTGATTTAGTTGTTAGCATGAAATCACTCCCTTCGCTTCATTATACTATGCCTTTGCAATGATAGAAAGAATTTTAAATCACACTAAATGTGACTGAGTTTACTATATAATGCGATAATGCGCGTGGGACAAAAATCACTTTGGATTTTTGCTCCACGCTCAAAAACTGATAAACGGCGGGAACAGAAGCAACACTACGCGTTGCTCCGATCTCAACAACTTCTAAGGTGTTTTCTCGACATGCGTCTCGTCACAGTACAGCCTTCAAAAGAGCTACAGCTCTAAGAGTTGCGATGTTTCACTGTGAAGCATGAACAGATGAAATCATCGTACCTACTTGGTTCTCGGAGTTAAACGCTTCTGGCCCGACCTCCTTTTCCCTATCTTCCTCTTCACACAAAAAAACGAATGCAAAGATGCATTCGTTTTTTGACTAACCGCCACCTAATAAAAAGTCTAGGACATTCATGCCGCCGCTTGTTTGGCTGCGGTAAAGTTCGGTGTAGCCGCATTGGGTACAGCTAATTGTAATAAATTTTTTATTTTGAACATCAAAAATTTTCGCAAAGTTCCCACCTGTTGCTTGAAATTGGTCCGATACATAGTGCATGTTGCCACATTTCTCACAAACATATTGTTGCTTTTCCATTCCCCTCACTCCTTCTCAATAAAATAAGTATAACAAACGCCTGCTTCATTTTCCTCCATCCTAAGATGGATTTTTTCACTAGTTGACCAAGCCTTTTCCTTTCCGCTACAATAAGCATAACGAATCGGAGGAAAAAATATGTCGACAAAAAGCCAAGTCCTAACTTTATTGATGAAACAAACGCCCGCATTCCTTTCTGGCGAAGAGATGGCACAACGTCTGTCCTTATCTCGCACAGCTATTTGGAAAGCAATTAATGAATTGAAAAAAGATGGCTATCAAATTACTAGCGTGCAAAACAAGGGGTATCGCCTTGAAAAATCAGATGTCCTTTCTGCAGAAGGCATTCAGTTGGCATTATGGCCCCAAACGCCGCCTTTAACAATTACCGTCCTAGAAACATCTGAATCTACCATGACCGATGCTAAGCGGGCGATTTTAGACCAGACGCCCGACAATACTTTGATTGTTGCTGACATGCAAGAAATGCCGCGGGGCAGGTTCGGCCGACCATTTTTCGCTACGCCAGGTAAAGGGATTTACATGAGCATGGTGCTTCAACCGAACCAAAATTTTGAAGAAATCGCCCAATATACTGTGATTATGGCCGTAGCGGTCGCTCGAGCAATGGATGCTCTGGCAGGCGTTCACACAGAAATTAAATGGGTCAACGACCTTTATTTAAATGGCAAAAAAGTTTGCGGGATTTTGTCGGAAGCCATGAGCAATGTGGAAACAGGGCAAATTTCCAATGTTATCATCGGCATGGGGATTAATTTTTCAATTACAGAAACCGAATTTCCTGAGGACATTCGGCAGAAAGTGACTTCCCTTTTCCCAGATGGTGAACCGACGGCGTCGCGAAATGAACTAGTCGCCAACATTTGGAATCATTTTTATCAAATTTTAGACGAACGTTCAACGAAAGACTTTTTAGAAGAATACCGACAACGCTCCTTTGTGATTGGCAAAGACGTCGCTTTTACCCAAAACGGGCAAGACTTCCGCGGCGTTGCGACAACCATTAATGGAAACGGGGAATTGATTGTCCAGTTGCCTGATGGTACGTCCAAAACGTTGTCTTCTGGGGAAATTAGTTTGGACCAGATTGGTGAATGGCGTCGAGGATAAGTGGGGAAATTTAGAAAAAGAGCAAGAAAGCATCTGTCTAAATTTAAACAGATGCTTTCTTGCTCTTTAAAAATCAACTTCTTTTTGTGCTAACATTTCGCACAATTCTTTTGGGAAATTCGTATAGGGATTTTCATTGATTTTCATTTCTTCTAAAGGAGACAACCAGTTTTTATTCGTATTCTGAAAAGCAATAGCTACTTTTCCTTCAAGATACTTACATACTTCTGCGCCTTTAAAATTTCGATAACTGTCTTTTAAATGCAGAACTTTCTCTAATCTCCCATATAAATTTTCTCTAGTCATGTATCGATTGACTTCCTCAAAGTGAAGTAATAACCAGAGTTCAAAGCATTCATTTGAAAAAATTGTCTTGATTTCAGGACGATGTCGTTGTGCACATCTTACCGCGTTTTCAATCGATTCTGTGGTTTGTTCGTCCTTGTCATACATAACATAAAACAAATCATAATTGTCTCGCTCCGCTTTTCCCATACTCCGAATACAGGAAACGGCGTATTCGACCAACGCCTCTCCTTGACGTCTACATGTTTTTACTTTGAGTTTACTTTTAATATTGACTGCAGAATATTTTCGTTTAATCAATCTAAGGTAAGCTTCTTCTGTTTCTCCTTCGCAAAAAATCATGACATTTGGTTTTAATTTCTTTCCTTTTTTTACCCTTTTTATTTTTGGCATACCAACTTCTACTCCTTTACCTTCACTGCCTGAACGATTTCACTTCGATCAATATGAGGAACACCACCGAACAGACCATTTAAATAACGGCGATAATATGTGATATCTCCGCGACCTTTTTTTGGGTCTGCTTCAAAGTCATACAAAGCGTATAATTCGCTGGCGCCACGATAATTCTTATCTGTGAAGTAAATTTGATCCTTTCTCAATTGATTATCCATCAAATGAAGTTCATGGGAGGTCAAGATAAATTGTGTATTCGTCTCCATGGCATTGAACGCTTCTAACAATGTTCCTGACAACTCTTGATGAAACGCATCATCAAATTCATCAAAAACAAAAACTTTTTCTTCTGGATTAAATAAAATATTTAGCGCTAAGCCAATTAATTTTTTTGTCCCAGAAGATTCCAAATCATAATGAATACGTTCTTGTCCGACCACTTGATTCATTTCGTCATATTGGTTATAAACAGAGTACAGCGAATACAGACTTTTCTTGACTCGACCAATTTCAATGGTCGAGTCTTTTTCTTGGATAATTCGTTCTAAAACAGCGGCTAATTTTTCTTGTTTCGAGTAATCTTCCTCTTTGTCTTTCACAGGAACCAAGTCAACCATGTTCATATCCGCAAGTTTCAAAAAGTTCAAGACTTTCTCTTTGTCTTTTTCATTGTTCAACCGTTCAATATTCCGTAAAGATCCATCAAAAATAACTAACTGATTGGCAAACCAACGAACGACATTCGTAGCGTGCTGATCATTTTTTGATTCCAACGTATGGATAACTAACGAATTAGACTTAATTTGTGTTTGGTATTCTTGATATTTTTCTGGAAAAACGGAAGATTCCGCACCGTCTCTCTTAAAATAATAAACAAAATCATCCTGCGTTTTGTCATAAATCTCTAAAGATTCCTTAACTACTTCGCGCGCTGTGTTAGCTAACGAATAGCGATACAAGACACTGTCATTAATAAATTCAATGGTCATAACAGATGGGCTCTGTTTAGTGAGAGGGTCTAACGCAAAAGGTTCATATAATAAAGCATCATTAATCGAAGCTTGTTCTCTTAAAACTAATGTTTTTAATGCATTTAACCCACTCACTAAATTTGATTTTCCTGAACCATTTCCCCCAAAAACAATGGCACTCTTCAGTAACCTTAGTTTTTCTGGGTAATTTTTAGGCTTCACTTCGAAACGATTATTGACATACTTTCGTAAATACGCGCCTGTTTGTAGGGAAAGTGTTTGTTCCTCTTTAAAAGATAGAAGATTTTTGACTGTAAAATTAACTAGCATGCTGTTCACCTCCTCGTTTTTTC
This sequence comes from Enterococcus sp. AZ050, assembly GCF_051715085.1. Classification (NCBI taxonomy): domain Bacteria; kingdom Bacillati; phylum Bacillota; class Bacilli; order Lactobacillales; family Enterococcaceae; genus Enterococcus; species Enterococcus sp. AZ050. The sequence goes on from NZ_JBIOTC010000001.1 coordinate 1,705,271, forward strand.
ATCTATTCTTTTATTATATCGTTAAAAGCAGATACTGTAAAACGTTTTTCCGTTTTTAAAATAAATTCCCCGAAATAACGCTTTTCTCCCACACCTTTAAATTTATTTAAAAAACAATAAATTTTCTTAAACTTCATTGTGAGAACCGCTGCATAAATTCTATACTTCTAGCGTTAGATAAAATAACCTTGTTAGGTGAGGCTCCTATCCAAACATAGGCTATTGCGCAGAAATGTCGAAAGACACCAATGTGTAAAACAGGAATGGTCGAATTAAGGCTCTTCTAAAAATAGCTAAGAGAAATCTTTACGTTGGATAGTGCTAAAGCTCAGACGATGAGAACCGATTGGCTTGCTGTGTCCTGTTTAGTCGCAAGCGCTTATTTACGATCGATGCTGGCTTAGTCTACTCTTTCAAGGGAAAAAGAAAGGGATTCTCATGCAAACATCGAATAAAAAATTTCCACTTTATGCCCTAACAACGCTTTGTTTTACTTTCCTCACTTTGTTAGTGGCGGCTAGTCCAAATTGGTTTCAACAAATGGACGAAGCTATTTATCACATCAAATGGCAATTAAATGCCCCACTTTTAACAGCGGTCAATCTGTTAGCAAAAACAGCCACGATTGGACCAATGCTGCTATTCTTCTTATTATTAATGGTGTACCTTTTACGCAAAAAAGAAAAAATCCTAGCCTTTTGGGCTGTCAGTAACCTATTAGCTGTCGGTTTTTTAGGGAGCGTTTTTAAACATGTGGTGGGTCGGGCTCGACCAAACCTAGGTGCTTTAGCTGATCGAAGCTCTGCTAGCTTTCCCAGCGGACATTCATTATTGGCAATGGCGCTGGTCTGTACGATTTTGATCATTTTGGCCTATCTTCATGTCGAAAAAACCAAAGGCATCAAAATTTTCTTACTCACTTATTTAGTTTTGATTGTGTTAGGTCGCTTAATCTTACGCGTTCATTATCCTAGTGATGTCATCGCTGGGATGCTCCTAAGTTATAGCTGGATCAACTTTTCATTTCAAATTGTTCAACGTTATTTGCCGGCACCTGAACCAGAGGAAGCAGAAGTACCGACACAACGCCGGCGCCGCCATTCTCGTAAAAGAAAAAGTTTATTCGTGGTCTTCAGTTTAACTCTTTTATTTTTAGGCACACTTTCTGTTTCGGCTTACGGCGTCAGCATGTATCGTAATTTGCAAAAAACGGCGAACACCATGTATAAACCAAGAAAATCTTCCACGAAGAGTCCCGATTTAGCCAAAGGAGAACCGGTTAGTTTCTTAATTATGGGAATTGCGAATGACTCAAAACGCAAAACCGATTACCGCTCCAACGCCTTAATGGTGGTCACAGTGAATAATCAATTACAAAAAACTACCATCACCAGCATCCCGCGTGACTACTATGTGGAAATGGCTGGCACCAATGGCGAATACAATAAAATCAATGCGGCCCACGTTTTCGGTGGTGCCGATATGCAAATTAAAACGGTTGAAAATGTCTTGCACATCCCAATCAATCATTACTTTTCAATTGATATGGATGCTATGAAGGACCTTGGCGATGCGGTGGGCGGCGTCACTGTCGACAACGCCTTTGCTTTTGACGCTGAAGGGATTCATTATCCGAAAGGCAAACAGCATTTAGGGGGCTGGGAAGCTTTACAATACGCGCGCATGCGTTACGAAGACCCCGAAGGCGACTATGGTCGTCAACGCCGCCAACGAGAAGTTTTAATCGAATTAACCAACAAACTACTTTCTTTTAACAGCTTGCTAAAATATCAAGAAATTCTGGACGTAATCGGCGAACATGGCGAAACCGACTTATCCTTTGACCAAATGATGGCAATGCTAAAAAAATACACCCCCGCACTAAAAACGATTGAAACCGATCAATTAAAAGGCTACGATTACACTGGCGATGGCGTGACAGGGATTGAAGGTATTTCTTATCAACTTGTGGAAGAGAGTGAACGCCAACGTGTCGAAAATGCTATTAAAGAACAAATGAACCTCTCTACAAAAGACACTGAACAATCGCAATAACGACTAAAAAGCAGCGCCCCTTAATGAAAGGGGCGCTGCTTACTTTGGCTAGTTAGACGGTCATTTCAAAAATATTAACTTTTGTCACCGTTAGTAACGGCTCTACATCAGAGAGGTATATTAGCGCATAGCTCTCTTTTCATTACCATTATAGTACAATTGCCTAAAAAAATATATTGGGAGCTAATTATTTTTTTGTTTTACATGGTATAATCTAAGTGTAGATAAGTTAACACGGAGGCAAGCGCACAGGAACATGCGCTTTGCGACGAGAATCGCAACGAAGTGAGAAGCGTAGGAGCAGATGCTTTCCCCTTTCGGTGGTGGTGCTTATGAATGTAAGTACTGAAATCTATGAAAGGAGTAGGCCTTTTGTCAGCATATGAGACAATTCAGACGATCCTAGGGTTTGGTATGTTTACCATTGCTTTGATTGCACTGATTGTGAAATTGCTTAAAGAAGACAAAAAGAAATGACCGCTGTTTAACTTTGCCTAGTTAGACGGTCATTTCAAAATCTTTAAAATTTTGTCACCGTTAGTAACGGCTCTACACTAGAGAGGTATGTTACAGCATCTCTCTCTTTTCATTGCTATTATAGCACAATTACCTAAAAAAAACATATTACAAACTAATTATTTTTTAGTTTCGCATGGTATACTCTAAGCGTAGAGAAGTTATGGCGGCGGCAAGCGCACAGGAACATGCGCCTTGCGACGAGAATCGCAACGAAGTGAGAAGCGTAGGAGCAGAGACTTTCCCCTTTCGGTGGTGGTGCTTATGAATGTAAGTACTAAAATCTATGAAAGGAGAGGCCTTTTGTCTATCGCAGAAGCTTTAGCTCTGATGATTAGTTTCGGTTCTTTTATCGCAACGTTAATCTTCGGAATCCTAGAGGCTGTTAAAGAAGACAAGAAAAAATAACCGTCAACTTTAGCGAGCACGGTTATTTTTTATAAATCACTAAAAATCGCTACCGTCTGAAACGGCTCTAAACTAGAGAGCTATGTTGTCGCATATCTCTCTTCTCACTACCATTATAGCACAACGCCCCTAAAAAGACCATCAATAAAAGATGCCCGAGCCTCCTATTTCAAGGCTCGGGCATCTTTTATTTTTATGGGCCAGTCACTAAATTCCACGTGACTGCGGCTTGGTATTGTTGACCAGTCAAGCCTTGACTAGCTGGTACTTCTAATTTGATATTATCAAATGTGAAGTCTAGTTGATAGACATTACTGCCAGTAAATTGTTGGTTGGCAACGATGTTCGTAGCCGTGTTATTTGCCGTTAAGTTAATGGCAGTCGTGGTGCCAATCGTGTTTTTTAACTCCGTTGGTTGATTGTAATTGGAGAAACTTGAAACAGGAGCCGTGCCTAATAATAGGCGAGTCGCTGTTGGCAAGCTGTCTGTAGCTGATTTTGGTTGGGACAGTTGTGCCGTTAAGCTCCAATTCGGTTGAGTTTTCTTAATTCGCAGATAGGGATTGCGTGTACCGTTGCCGTAGTAATCAGCGGCTTTCTTCAGGCCATGCTGTTGTGTGTTTCCTGCAATCTCTATCTGACCAAAATTGAAAGTTGGGACACTGATGAAGCCTTCAGCCGTTGGTGTAACAATCGCCTGATCATTGTCTTTCACACGAACAGTTGCCGAAGCAGAAATGCCACTGTAATTCCCACTGGTGGTAATCCCTGCACGCAAGACTTGCCCCGCTGTGCCCGTCGCTTTGGTAGTGAACTGAACCGTGGCAGATTTACCCACTGGGATGTCAGTCCCTAAGCTAACGCCATTAGTCCAAGTAGTCGCTGTGACTGGGACGGTTTTCGCCGTGCCGCCAACTGGTGTAACGATCATGGCAGTTGGTGCTGCTAAGCCAGTTGTCCAAGCCGTTGATTTCTTGATGGTCGCCGTAGTTAATGGTGCTTGGCTTGTATTGGTAATCGTAGCACGCCATGTGACGTTGCCGCCGCTAGTCACTGTTTCAGCTGTAGTGCGTGTTAAAGTAACACTCGCTTTTGCCACTTCCTCTTTATACACTGCCGTCATGTCGTCATTGCCATCAAAGGTTGTGTTATATGTTGGCGTCGTACTTGTTGTCAATGTGTTTGGTTTGGTTTTACCTTTGTACCAACCTTGGAAAGTATAGGCTTTGCCACCAGCTGAATAACTAGCTGGCAAAGCTCTCGCCGCCGTATACTTGAAGCTGTTGCTTGTCATTGGTGTTTGTTTCCCTTGCGTGAAACCTGTCGGTGGCGTGATTTTAGTACCCGCGGCATCAACGAAGTTTTCGGTGACTTGTTTTCGTGTGACTTTATAGTTTATCGTTTGCTTGTAGTCGCTAGTTCCATCGAAACCAAATAATCTTGGTTGGGAATTTGCACTAGTTAAAAATAACAAACTAGGAAGGACATCTCTTGTTAGTCCTGATTGGCCCCACCTTGCCTTAACAGAAAAAGTATTGTTCGTCTCTCTGTTAAACACTGTTTCAAAACTAGTAAAACTAGTCGTTGCTGAATCCGATAGAAGGTTGGTGCCAATGTCACTAATGGTCTCGTAGTCGTACAACGTAATGGTTTTCGTTGTTGCTTCCACTTTGTCAACATACTTCAATTCATTCGTAATATCAAAGTTGTTCAACGCAAAACCTTTATTTAAAACACCTGTTGGTAGATCAGAAAAAAGTTCATAATCATTAGGAATCAAGACGTTTTGCTTTGTTTCTACTTTATAGCGATTAGCAACGGTCGCCTCTTTACTTCCCACCATTGGGTAAAGCGAACCTGTTGCTTCAAAGGGACTAGTGGCGGTTTTTCTGAAAAATTCTGTATAGTTTCCAGAAAGCGTAAGTGGATTCGTGAACGCTTGACCTTGTTCATCGACAAACTCTGCGTAGAATCCTGGGTGAACAGTGATTTCTTGCACTTCTTCATAGACTGCCGTCATGTCATCCTTGTCATCGTAAGTGACGGCATAACTTGGTGTTTTCGTCGTTTTCATTTTGGTTTGATCAGTGCCTTTGTACCAACCTTTGAACTTGTAGTTTTTGTCCCCTACTGTGTAGGTATCTGGCAAGGCTTTGGCACTGGTGTAGGTGAAGTTCTCACTATCAATCACTACTTTGTTGCCTTGGGTAAAGCCTGTTGGTGGTGTAATTTTGGCACCGCTGGCATCGACGAAGTTTTCGGTGACCTTGCGATTGGTTAACTGATAGTAAATCGTCCCTACTGGCGTAACGTAAGAATTAAATAAACGGGATGCACCTGATACATACAATCGATTATACAGATACTCCGATTGTTCTGGAATTGTAGTAGTCGAATCATACTCACTCACTTTAAATTGTGTCGTTGTCATTTTGTTTAGTCCGTAATACAATGGCGCATTACTGGTTGGGTTACCGATTAATGTATTATCTGCAGTTGAATAACGATTCAACGTAGCTTGTGTATAAGCACTTCCTGTATAGACAGAGATATTTTCATAAAATTTTGGAATAGTGATTCTTGTATTGGTTGTTCCATAATTATTCACACCACCTAAAGATACATCTGCTCTAATCGTTTTGGCAGGAATCGTCACTCGTTTGGTATTTCCTGAATTGATCCCAGTAATCGATCCAAGCTTCGTATAAGTGGAATTAATTTCTTGTTGTAAATCGGTTGTAATTGTAAACGGCGTTGGCGATATAATCGTCCCTGCTTCATCGATAAATTGGAAATTCACAGTCTTACTTGGAAAATTGTAATCTTTACCTGTGTCCACTTCATAAACCGCCGTCATGTCGTCTTGGTCATCGTAAGTGACGGCATAACTTGGTGTTTTCGTCGTTTTCATTTTGGTTTGATCAGTGCCTTTGTACCAGCCTTTGAATTTGTAGGTCTTGCCGCCTGCCTTGTACGTATCTGGCAAGGCTTTGGCACTGGTGTATGTGAAGTCATTGCTCGTAATACTTGTTTGTTGTCCTTGCGTGAAACCAGTTGGCGGTGTGATTTTGGCACCTGTGGCATCAACGAAGTTTTCGGTGATTTTTTTGTAAGTAGTTGTTAAGTCAATATCTTGTTGCGCAGCAACATACGTTAAAGCAACATGCTTTTTCTCATAAGTTGTCCTTAATTCCGCTGCAAAGCTTGCTAAATAGCGTTTATTCCATACATGATAAATCGGTTGCTGAAGGGTATAGCTATTATTTGTTTTGACTAATTTAATATTATATGGGTATTCAAAGTAACTATATATCTCATATCTGTTAAATATTCCTGAATTTGCTACTTCAATAGTATCAATATATTTGGGAACTGTCAGAACAGGGTCCTTCAAATAATATACGATCATATCTGACCAATAATGAAGATAATTTACGTTTAGAGTTTGACTAGGTATCAATATATCCAGTCCTGTAGTTGTCGGTACATTTGACACTGGTATCGTTTGATCTCCAGGAGAAACAAAACCAGACAGATTCGTAGATGCCCTCCATCTATCTAATCCCATCTCAGAAGTTAATTGAAAATCTTCCATATTTAAAGACGTTTTATCTTCCGAAGCAATATTAATGCTAAAGCGAGACTCTGGTACTACATAGCTTTGATTTTGTGCTGGAAAAGAATTTGCCTCTGATTCGAACCATGTAGAAAGTTCTGATACTTTTTTACCTTCTTTTACCCCAATCGCTCGATTCTGGATTTGTACTGGGAGTTGCACCTCCTGCTGAGCTTCCGCTTCTTTTTGCTCCACTTTCACTGGCGGTGCTTCCTTCTTTTCTACCGCCACTTCTGCTTGTTTCTCTATTTCCTGTGTTACTTCTTCTCGACTTGTTTCAGTCGTTGTTTCTTGCGTTTCACTACTTGCTTGTGTTTCTTCCTTGGCGCTACTTTTAGCGGTCGGACTACTTTCAATCGTGACGGTTTCCGCAACTGCCGTCACGCCAGAAAAGGCATTCACTAGCAAAGAACCACATAAGCCAATAGCTGCAAGACGTTGCCACTTAGTTTGCTTCATGTCGTCCCTTCTTTCTATGTACCATTCCGACAAGGCCAATTAAGACCAAGCCGAGAATGCTAAGATTTGCCTGACTCTTGCTCCCTGTACGAGGGAGCGTTGAGCCAGTTGTGGTGGTCTGTGTCGAACCACCACTTCGTTGATCTCCTTGCGGAGGACCAGCTGGTCCCTTGGGATCAGTAGCTGGCGCATCTGTTTTCGGCGGGGCATCTTTAGGAGCGGGTGTTGTCGGATTTTGGTAAAATTCAATCCCCACCGAACTAGAACCACCATCAGATGCTTCAACATTTATAAAGAAACTAGGAGAAGATAGTAGACACACAATCATTAAATAACGCTTTTTTTTCATTTAAAAACCTCCTTTTAAATCAACAACAGATTTGAGCTTCTGTACAATCACTGCTCAAACAACCTTTTTTTCATACCTCTATGATAACAAAGAACCCCCCTGTAGAAGTTGACGATTTTTACGCACCCTATGCGAAATTTTTGAAACACGTTGATAGAACAACGTTTACAAGCTCGTTATTTAATTATCGATAAACAAAAATGTTGTTCTACGCCTACTTTCCCTCGAAATCACGCGTTCAAAGTTTAAGTCTTTACTCTTTTTAACGAGAAAAGCTCAAAATGTTAGCATTAAAGACTAACATTTTGAGCTTTTCTTAATTATTCCGACGCATTCTTTTTTTAAAAAACAAGATTTTTTTCGCATTCCTCGCACTTTTTTAGGTTCTAACCAAGCAAAGCACTGATTAATAGCCCTAAAGCATAGGTGCCATTGAAAACCATTAAGTTCTTAATGGAATGGCGGAAACTTTTCGGCTGCGGCAATTCTTGTTTAAACGTTTGAATATTTTTCCAAATGACAGGCAGAGTAGCAAATGTAATTAACACTGGCCATTGATAAATGCCACTAATGAAGCCGAATAAAATCACCAGATAGCCAGCTAGCGCTAACACTTGAAACAGCACAATCCCCGCTGGGCGCCCGATATAATAGACTAATGTATAACGGTGGTTCTCAATATCCGTGTCTAAGTCCCGTAAATTGTTGGCGAGCATGATGTTAGCAATCGAACAGACCAAGGGCAAGGACGCCACGACAATCGCAAGCACCGCCCAGAGATTGCCGTCTAAGCGAAAGGCGCCACTGGCGAAATCAACCGTTAAGTAAAAAGGCGGATTGGTGACGACATTCAAGTAAACGGTTAAGACGAAGATGCCTAAGCCCATCGTGAAGCCACTGAAAATTTCTCCTAAGGGCATACGGGATAACGGAATCGGTCCATACGTGTAGAAAATCCCGATGAAGCAGCAAATTCCTCCTAACACAAGGAAGAGCCAACCGGTTTGAACCGTCAAGTACGCACCCACAACGGCAGTGAAGGCAATCATGGCGAAAATCATGTTGCGAACTAGTTGTGGTGAAACGCCTGATTGTCCGATAATATTTTCTTCATATTTGTAGACGTCCGATTTGGCTTTTTTGAAGTCCATGTAATTATTAATGGCGGTGGTGGCCATATCAAAGACCACCATGCCAATGAAGAAAACCAGCGTGTTGCCCCACTGGACTTCCCCAAAATAGGTCATTGAAAATAAGACCCCGATAATGAAGGGAAAGAGACTGGCAAGCTTCGTCTGAATTTCCACTACTTTTAAAAACACATTTAAAGACATTTTTAGTCGCTCCTTATTTCAAATCGGCCCGATTCCCCATCGTATAGCCAGAGTCTTTGCCGATTTCAAAGTTGCCTTCGATATCTTTGCTGATGTAGACTTTGTCGTCTTTTGTGACGAAAATGGCATCGGTTCCTTTCAGACTTTCGACATATTCTAGTCCTTTTTTGACGCCCATTGAGAAGACGGCTGTTGAGAGACCATCACCATCGATGGATTTGTCGGTGATAATGGTAACACCTGCGATGTCGTTATCAAACGGATAGCCAGTTTCACGATCAAAGAGATGGTGGTAGGTTTTGCCATCGACTTTTAAGTAGCGTTCATAAATTCCTGATGTGACTAAGGTTTTGTTGCTTTCTTTGACTTGACCTAAGACTGTGTTGCGGGCTTTATTCGGATCTTGAATCCCGACTGTCCAGTCCATGTCTTTGCCACGTGGGCTGTGTCCTAAGACGTAAACATTCCCGCCTAAATCGACGATAGCGGTGGTGACGCCGTTATCTTTCAGAACTTTCACGACTTCATCGGTGATGAAGCCTTTGGCAATTGCGCCTAAATCCAATTGCATGCCTTTTTCTTCAAGGTAAACGGTTTGCTCTTTGTCGTTGAATTTGACTTTCGTGTAATCGACAAGTTTCAAGGCTTGATCAATTTCGGCTTGGCTTGGTTTGCGGGCATCATCGAAGCCAATGTGCCACATAGAGGTGATTGGGCCAATTGCCATGTCGAAGCCGCCGCGGGAGTCTTTGCTATATTCATAGGCTTTTTTCAACAAAGGATACAGGTCATCTGAGACTTTGACTGGTTTCACGCCTGCTTCTTGGTTGATTTCATCAATTTCTGAACCTGGTTGGTTGACGGTGATTTTATCGCCTAGTTCTTTGACACGGGCAAAAGCTTTCGGTAAGACGTCTTCTTTGCCATCATCGTAGATGCGAATTTGAACGTAGGTACCAAGCATTGTTTGACGGTCAGAGTATGGTTCTGTATTAATTTTCGCTTCTGGTTTTGAGGAACAAGCAGCTGCCACAAACAGCACTGCTAGAACACTCACCATGAGCAGAAGTTTCTTTTTCATAGGATTCCCTCTTCTTTCCTTCTTTAATTAAAAAATAAGTTCTCTTGCATAGTAGCCTTTTTTGAAAAAAATGAAAAGTCTTTCTCTTGGAAATTCACAAATTTCTGTGAAAAAATTTGTGAAATGATGGACAGAACTAGCGAAGAAAAAGGGGCGGGAAAGTCAGCCAACCGACTTTTTCCCAACCCCTCAATGGTGTCAAGTAATTGCTGAAAAGCGTTTCAGGAACTACTTCACGATTCATTTATTATTACTTATTTTGTTACGATGTTGTCAACAACGATTTCAGTTGTGTCGCCTTTTTCAGCAGCGTTCACTAATTGTTGTGCGTAGTTGATGAATGAATGTGTGCTGTGTGTTGCACCAGTTACCACTTCAACACCTGCAGGTGAGCCGTCTTCTTCGCCCATTGCTTTAACAAATTCTTTGTTTAATGTTTCGATATATTCTTTTGGTCCAACGCCAGCAACGTCTTTCATTTTGCTTTCGTATTCAGTGTCATCTTTTTTAGATTTGCCGTCAGCGTTCACGTTATCGTAGTTAGATTCAGTCACTTTACCATCTTTCACAGTCATTGAGAATGTTGTGTGGTAGCCGTTTGAGTCATTTTTTTCTTTCAATGAGTACGTACCATCTTTCAATGCTGCGCCATTGTCGATTTCGATTGTGTCTGTGTTACCAGCTTGTGCTGCTTGGATTAATTGTTGTGCGTAGTTTTGGAATGATTCAGATGAATGAGTCGCACCAGTTACTACTTCCACACCGCTTGCGCTTTGTGCTTTAACAAAAGAATCGTTTAATTGTTTGATGTATTCTTTTGGTCCAACACCAGATTTTGCTTTCATGCTTTCTTCATACTTAGTGTCTTCTGTTTTAGATTTGCCGTCAGCATTGATGTTGTCATATTTAGATTCAGTGATTTTGCCGTCTTTTACAGTCATTTCAAAGACTGCACGGTAACCATTTTTTTCATTTTTTTCTTCTAATTTATACGTACCATCTTTTAAATCGCCACCGGCAACTTTTTTCGCTGGTGCTGATGATTCAGTTGATTTTTTCGTTTCTGAAGATGCTGCGCTAGAAGAGTTCGTTGTGTTGTCTTTCTTGTCTGCGCCACAGCCTGCTAATACTAAACTAAATAATGCAATTGCCGCAAAACCTTTAACAAATTTATTCACTTTCATTGATAGTCACCTTTTCTTTCATGATTTTCACAAACATCAAAAGTTTGTGATACATTACACATTATAATGGTTTTAAAAAAGTTGTCAAGACCATCCCCTAAAAATATTTACATTTCGGTCTTTTTTTCATCAAAAACTCATCGTTGGAGTAAATTTGTTGACAATTAAAATTTATATTAGACAAATTCGTGAAATACTTATATAATGTTAGTCGATTGTGTACTTATTAATCATTATCACTATTTTACTACTTACAATATTAAGGAGCGGATTGTCAATGACAAAGCAAAATATTGTCGTTGTAGGTGCTGGGTATGCTGGCGTTTCAGCTACTAAATTTCTAGCAAAGAAATTTAAAAAAGATACGGACGTAACAATCACATTGATTGATCGCCATTCTTACCACACTATGATGACCGAATTGCATGAAGTAGCAGGCGGACGTGTTGAACCAGAAGCAATTCAATACGACTTACAACGTTTGTTCTCACGCAAGAAAAACGTAAAATTGGTAACAGATACTGTTACTGGGATCGACAAAGAAAATAAAGTTGTGAAAACTTTAGCAGGTTCTTATCCATTTGACCAGTTAATTCTGGGTATGGGTGGCGAACCAAACGACTTTGGAACACCAGGCGTGAAAGAAAATGGTTTCACCTTATGGTCATTTGATGATGCAGTGAAAATTCGTCATCACATTGAAGCAACCGTTGCTAAAGCAGCCATCGAACCAGATGCTGAAGTACGCAAAGCAATGTTAACATTCGTTGTCTGTGGTTCTGGTTTTACTGGGATCGAAATGGTCGGCGAATTAATCGACTGGAAAGATCGTTTAGCGAAAGATGCCAAAATTGATCCAGACGAAATTACATTAATGGTTGTTGAAGCAATGCCAACCATCTTAAACATGTTATCTCGTAACGATGCTGCCAAAGCAGAACGTTATCTAGAAAAGAAAAATGTTCAATTATTATTGAACTCACCAATCGTTGAAGTTGCAGCAGATCACATTAAATTAAAAGATGGTTCTGAAGTACCAACGCATACGTTAATCTGGACAGCTGGTGTGAAAGCAACTTCTGATGCCGCTGACTTTGGTTTAGAAGCAGCACGTGGTAGTCGTTTAGTTGCGAATGAATACATGCAAGCAAAAGGCTACGAAGACAAAAACATTTATATCATTGGTGACTTGGTTTATTACGAAGAAACACCAAATACACCAACTCCTCAAATCGTTCAAGCAGCTGAACAAACAGGTCATACTGCAGCTGCCAACATCGTTGCAGATATTAAAGGCGGCGAAAAACATGCCTTTAAAGGAAACTACCAAGGATTCATGGTTTCCATCGGCGCGAAATGGGGCGTTGCCAACTTATTCGATAAAATTCATTTGAGTGGTTTCTTAGCCATCATTATGAAACATATCGTTAACTTGAAATACTTCTTTGATATTCGTTCTGGTTACTACATGTTCCAATACATTATGCACGAAATCTTCCATATTAAAGATGATCGTTCTGTTGCTCGCGGACATACGTCTCGTTACGGCAATGTCTTGTGGAGTGTTCCGCTACGTGTCTTCTATGGTATGGTTTGGTTAGTCGAATCAATGAAGAAAATTGTCGGCAACGGCGATTACTTGAAACCAAGCACTTGGTTTGGTGACGGTTCTTGGTTCACAGATAAAGTCGTTTTCCCATTCCCTTGGTTACAAGAACAAGTAACAACAGGTGCTTCTCAAGCAACTGAAACAGCAACAACTGCTGCAAGTGGTGCGGCGGATGCGGCGGCAAGCGGTGGTGCCGATGCGGCAACACAAGCAGCGCACTTTGGTTTAAGCTACGCTTACGGCGAAACACCAATGCAAGTGTTTGATCACATGCCTAAATGGTTCGAAAGCGTAATGAAATTTATGATGCCAAACCAAGAAGTTGCTTTGTTCATGCAAAAATTCATGACAATCGTTGAAGTATGTATTGCTTTAGCATTGATTGCTGGTTTATTCACTTGGTTATCAAGTGCTGCTACAATTGGTTTAACAATTGCCTTCTGTTTATCTGGCATGTTCTATTGGGTAAATATCTGGTTTATCTTTGTCGCTTTTGCTTTGATGAACGGTTCAGGCCGTGCTGTCGGTTTAGACCGCTGGGTAATTCCATGGATTCAACGCAAACTTGGTAAAGCGTGGTATGGTACCCCGAAAGCTAGATACGGCGGTAAGTAAGCAATCGATCATCGATTGACAACTACGAGCAAAAGCTGAGACACATGTCTCCAGCTGACTATCATAGGATTTAGTATGTGGGACAGCAGTCAAGCATGACTTTTGTCCCACATATTTTCTTTTATATAATATGGTGGCTCAACTGAGGTCGGGACAGAATCGTTTAGCTCCGAGAACCAAGTAGGTACTGTTCAACATCTATTTGCTTTGCAAATAGTGTTTCTCAGCAATAAGAAGGAATTTCCGAAAATTGTCATAAAACACAACGAGGAAAGAGTTGATGTTGCATGATACCTACTCGGTGCTCTTTAATTTTTGGAGACCAAGTAGGTATTGTTCATCATCGAATCACTACGTTCTTCGTGATTCTCAACAATTTCGGCTTATTTCCGAAGGACCTTCAACTCTTAGAGCTTTAGCTCTTAGAAGTTGTTGAGATCGGAGCAACGCGTAGTGTTGGTTCTGTTCCCGCCGTTTATCAGTTTTTGAGCTTGGAACAAAAATTCAAAATAATTTTTGTTCCAAGCTCGTTCATTATGTTATGATAGACAAGAAAAAAACACCAAAGGAGAGAGAAGAAAATGACGATCAAAGAATTCATTAAGAAAAGTCGCTTGAAAACATGGGACGTTATTATTATTGCTGTTTTAGTTCTTGGTTCTTTTCTGCCCCTTGTTGTTTTTGCCATGCAAAACCGTGGTCAAGAAGCGGCTACGTATCAAGCAGTCTTGAAAGTAGACAACAAAGTAATCAAAGTCTTTGACTTAAAAAAGGACGGCCCGCATTATACATATAAATACGAAGCAAAAGACGGTGATTACAACCTGATTGAAGTAGATGGTGATCGTATCCGCGTGAAGGAAGCCAACTGTGCTGACTTAGTGGATGTTCGGCGAGGCTGGATTTCCAAACCTGGTGAAACCCCGATTGCCTGTCTACCCCACAATTTGTTTATCACCGTGGAAGCTTCTGATGGGAGTGAAGACGGTAGCTTAATTTATTAAGCACGACAACTATGAGCAAATTACACAAGAATATTTATATTGCTATGCTCGTTGCCCAAGGGGTCATTATTGGATTAATCGAAAATATGATTCCTTACCCTTTCGCATTTGCTCCTGGGGCAAAGCTCGGTCTAGCAAATTTAATTACTATTATTGCGATTTTCACCATGCGTAAGCGTGATAGTTTTTTCCTAGTCTGTTTACGTTTGATTTTAACGACATTACTGGGCGGTACACTTTCGACCTTTTTCTATAGTGCCAGTGGTGCCTTATTAAGTTATTTCGGCATGTTGCTTGTCAAGCAGCTGGGGCCAAAACGGGTCAGCATTATCGGGATTAGTGCCGTTGGTGGTTTCTTACACAACGTTGGTCAGTTGCTAACGACCTCTTTCTTTGCTCATTCGTGGGCGCCGATGCTGTACTTACCATTTCTATCTCTGTTTGGGTTACTTTCGGGGATTGCGATTGGGATTGCCGCTAATTATTTACTACAACATGTCCAGACGTTACGAAAATTCCAACTGAATTATGAACAAACAACGAAACATAAGTGGAGTCAATTTTTCTAATTGAAAACCTGTCCGCCACAATTAAAGGAGTCATCTTATGAATATACATCCTATGTGGAATACCTATCCTACGTTATCAAAAGAATTAACAACTACTCTTCGCTTGATGGAACAAGCGGTTCAAATCGATAATCAAGAGATTCAAGCTGCTGTCCATGATATGATTCATTCTGGCGGCAAATTGCTACGTCCAGCCTACCAACTGTTGTTCTCTTATTTTGGTGAACAGCGGGACCCTAAAAAGGCGACAGCGTTAGCGGCTTCCATTGAATTACTGCATACCGCCACGTTAGTTCACGACGATATTGTCGACGAAGCCGATACGCGTCGTGGCTTGCCAACATTGCGTTCGCGCTTTGGGAATAGCACAGCCGTGTATACAGGCGATTATCTTTTTGTTTGCTGTTTCAAGCTCTTATCTGATTATTCTTCTTCATTAAAAAGCATTCAATTAAATTCGCGCAGTATGGAAAAAGTCCTGACTGGTGAGCTTGGTCAAATGGACAATCGCTATAATTTCGAGGTAACGATTGACCAATATTTAAAAAATATTTCCGGGAAAACTGCGGAACTGTTTGCGCTAAGTTGTTTTGTCGGTGCCTATGAAAGTGGCACCTCCCAACGTTTTGCCAAACGTTGTGGTGAAATCGGCGAAAATATCGGACTGGCTTTTCAAATTATTGATGATATTTTGGACTATACACAAACTGCTGACGCTATCGGCAAACCCGTCTTAGAAGACGTACGTCAAGGCGTGTATTCTTTGCCCTTGATTTATGCACTTGAAGCCAATCGTGAAGTCTTGTTGCCACTTTTAATGAAAAAAGAAGCCTTGACCGATGAAGAAACACAGGAAATTTATCGTCTTGTCCATGAACTAGGTGGCGTAGAAAAGGCCCAACAATTAGCCACTCATTACACAGAAAAAGCGCTGAAAGAAATCAGCAAACTTCCTGAAACAAAGGCCCAAGCGAAAGAACAATTGTATGAAATTACACAAACGATTTTGACAAGAGAAAATTAAAAAAGCCGCTGGATCCTATTGAGGATTTAGCGGCTAGCTTTTTAGGTGATACCTTGGTATAATAAACACGAAGAGAGCGTACTAGACATACGCTCTCGGGTAGACCGTTTAAGACGGTAGCTTTAATTGTGGATAAATAAACCCGTCAATCTTCGCTAAAAGTTATGACGGGTTTATTTTTTGTCGTTTTTATTACTGATTTTGACAATTAATGTTGCGAAAGCAATCGCAAGCATCAATGCTTCAAAGACAGTCACTACTATTCCTTTCTAGGGAAAGAGCAAACAAGCAAATACATTGGCAGTCCCCCTTTTTTGAGAAATTGCCACCGTCATAAACTTCCTACTTGTGTAGTATAACACATTTGTACCTTCCTAGAATACGCTTACTTTTTTATTTACTATTCGACTTTTCCGTTTCAACTTGCTATAATAAACACGAAGAGAGCGTACTAGACATACGCTCTCGGGTAGACCGTTTAAGACGGTAGCTTTAATTTATTGGTTAATAAACCCGTCAATCTTCGCTAAAAGTTATGACGGGTTTATTTTTTGTCGTTTTTATTACTGATTTTGACAATTAATGTTGCGAAAGCGATCGCAAGCATCAATGCTTCAAAGACAGTCACTACTATTCCTTTCTAGGGAAAGAGCAAACAAGCAAATACATTGGCAGTCCCCCTTTTTTTGAGAAATTGCCACCGTCATAAACTTCCTACTTGTGTAGTATAACACATTTTTACCTTCCTAGAATATGCTTACTTTCCTGATTATTCAACAGCTGCTTTCTTTTGTAATAAAAATCGCGCACCGTTTACTGGGATAAAACGATTCAGCCAACTAAAATTTTTTAGACTAAACAGACCGACCATCAAAAAAAGATGGTCGGTCTGTTTAGTCTATTGGTCTACCTTTACTCCTTCTCCGACAATGCTCGCCAGACATCAAATGTTTGTTTTAAGCCTTGGACATTATGAACACGTAAAATTTCTACGCCTTGTTGTGCTGCATACAAGGAAGCAGCGGCTGAACCAAAATCACGGTTGGCTGGTTCTGGTTCGTTCGTTAAAGCGCCAATGGTTCGTTTGCGAGAAACGCCGTATAGTAACGGATAATCTTGGTAGCGAAAGGCGTTAGGATCTTTTAACAGTTGAAGGTTTTCTGCGACAGTTTTATGAAAGCCAATCCCTGGATCGAAACAAATTTTTTCTAAGGAAAGCCCATATTTTTGGCATTGTTCAATTTTTTCTGTATAAAATTGGTGTAACTCTTCTTTTAAAGAAAGAGATTGGCGTTTTCTAGAATGCATAATCACAACTTGGATTTCAGGATATTGCGCGAGGACTTCTGCCATCCCCGGAGTGTCTAATCCTTTGATGTCATTAATCATTGTGGCGCCAGCTTGGATCGCGGCTTCCGCTACTTCGGGATAGTAAGTGTCCACAGAAATCGGCGCTAGAGAAGTCTCACGTATTTTTTTTATTAATGGTAATACTCGTTCTGCCTCAACTTGTGGAGAAACTTCTTCGTAGCCAGGGCGTGTGGATTGGCCGCCAATGTCTAAAATATCGGCCCCCGCTTCTAGTAGATGAAGCGCATGTTGATAGGCCACGTCGACCGTTGTGTAGCTACCGCCATCAGAAAAAGAGTCGGGGGTCGTGTTGACAATCCCCATAATTTGGTAATTCTTTTTTAAATCAATCATTGTCACATTGCTCCTTTATCTGCTGAATCATCTTTCGTAAAGCCCGCATTCTAGGACTTATTTTCATTCGTTCACTTGTGGACAACTCCGCTAAGGTTTTGCCTCGGTCTGGTAAATAAATAATCGGATCAAAACCATAACCGCCTGTACCGCGCGGTTCAACTAATTCACCAGTCAAAGTGGCTTCCGTTTGCAACAGTTTGTCGTCATCGAGTACATAGACCAACGTGGCTGATAAGGTTAACTCTCGGGTCGACTGTTGCCCTTCAAATAAGTGCAACAGTTCGCGGTTCTGTTCTTCCGGATTGGCTGAATGGAAAAAGCGGCTTGTATAAATACCTAATAAATCAGGAAAAGCAGTTAACGTTAAGCCGCCATCATCACCTAACATTGGGCGGCCAATTAATTGTTGGAAAAAGCGAGCTTTTAGATAAGCATTTTCAGCATACGTAGTACCAGTTTCTGCCGGTTGTTCTTGACTGGTGGTATACTTTCGATAAGAGACAAGTTGAATAGCAGGGTCCTTAAGTCCTGATTGCATTTCTTTTAACTTACCTTGGTTATTCGTGCCAACAATGATTTCCATTTTCTAACGTATCTCCATTAAAAATTGATTTTTCCACTCTTGTTCTTTAAATAGTCCTGTAAATTGAAATGTTTTGGTGCTACTTTGTGGTGTTTTCACGCCGCGCATCGTCATACACATATGTTCCGCTTCAATGGCTACTGCAATGCCTTTGACGGGAATATTTTCTTGGAGTTTGCGGGCAATTGTCACCGTTAAATCTTCTTGAACTGTGGGACGTTTGGCACAATGTTCTACTAATCTTGGTAACTTGCTTAGTCCCAATACTTTGCCACCTTCTGGCAGATAAGCGACATGTACTTTTCCATAAAATGGCAATAAATGGTGTTCACACATTGAATAAAAGGCAATATCTTTTACTAGAACCATTTCGCCTTCATTTAAGCTATCAAATAATTTATAATCATCAAATTCAGGTTCGGTTAATCCACTAAAAACTTCTGCATACATTTTAGCTACGCGTTTGGGGGTATCAATGAGTCCTGATCGTTGAGTATCTTCCCCCACTGCTTCTAAGATTGTGGTAACTGCCTGCTCAATTTGCGCTTGTTTTTCCTGCTCCATCTCTACCATTCCTTTTCGCTTACTCGCACTTCTTCTTGATTGCCACTGCGCTGAATCCACGTAGCTATTGGCGCGCCCAATAGTTGTTCCTCTGCGTAAACATCACTTAAGGGAATCAAAACAAATGACCGTTTTGTTAATTCTTGATGAGGAACTTGTAAGTGGGGCAACGCGACTGACTGTTCCCCTAATAATAAAATATCAATATCAATAATCCGCGGACCCCAGTGAATTAATTTTTTACGTTTCATTACTTGCTCAATCCCTTGGGTAACAGCCAATAACTCTTCAGCGGTATAGCTAGTATCAATTTTCAATACGGCGTTCAAAAAATCATCTTGGTCTGTATAGCCGTAAGGATCCGTTTCATAAAGTTTTGAAGAAGCCACGACCTGAATCTGCGGGTCTTCGTTTAAATAATTGCGGGCTTTCACTAAATTTGCGTATGGATCGCCGACGTTACTACCTAATGCTACATAGCCAATCATCTATACTTCTCGCTCCATTTCAATTTCAATATTGTCAAAAAGGCCGGGCATCGGCACACTATATTTTCTAATTTTAATGATAATTTTGTTCAATTGTTCTTGATAATCTGCGGAAATATCATCTAAAATAGCACTCGCTAAACCTTCGATTAAATCGTACGAGTGATTGTTTACTCGTTGGGCAATCAATTCATTCACTTCGGCATAATTGACGGTTTGGGTTACATCATCTGTTCGCCCTGCCTCAGCTAATGACAACTGCATTTCAAGGTCGATTTCTACTTGCTGTCCTAGACGTTTTTCTTCTGCCAAAACACCATTTTTTGTGAAAAATTTCAAGTTGTTGATTCTAATTTTATCCATCCTCTAACTCCCTACCCTCTGTTTTGCTGATTTTTTTAATCATAGCATATTTCTTGGAAAAGTCAGTAGTTAAAAGATGTTATTGTTTATTTAATAGCAATTATTTGCTTATCAACCACTAGTTGATTGAAACATATAGCGGAATAGACTACTCTAAAATCAAGGAGGTA
The DNA here is from genome assembly GCF_051715085.1 of Enterococcus sp. AZ050. NCBI lineage: Bacteria > Bacillati > Bacillota > Bacilli > Lactobacillales > Enterococcaceae > Enterococcus > Enterococcus sp. AZ050. The sequence continues at coordinate 1,724,969 of NZ_JBIOTC010000001.1, forward strand.
ACGAATAATGTTAATCCAAACTATTTTAAAAACACGGAGAATAAATAATCACTATACGCAAGAACAAATTGCCCAAAAATTACATGTCACTACACAAGCTGTTTCCAAATGGGAAAATGGACAATCCATCCCTTCAATTGATAATTTACTGATGCTTTCTGATTTATACAATGTTTCTATTGATGAGCTAATCCAAGGTAGTCCTTATTTTAAAAAGCCCCAAGTTGTTGGAAAAATTTATAATCTAAAAAAAGGAATTTTATTTTGTATTGTTTGGACTTGTTTCTCTTTGCTACTTACTGGTTTTGGTTATCAACCTTTTTGGTTGTTTAGTGCAATCATATTTATCGGTCTACTTTTAGTTTTTCCAATCATCTTTTCAGATTATTGGATAATTAACCAACAAGATATTATGGTCCATCAATTCTCCAGAAACCCGATTCTGAAAATCATTGAATGCATAAAAAACAGTTCTACACAAATAAAAATTCCTTATTCTGAAATTGAATCCATAGAAATCATTTATACCAAAAAGATAAGAGTGTCCGCTTTTGATAGTAGTCCCGACTATTTTTACTTACTAGTCACCTATAATAATCAAACCACAAAGTTATATTTAGATATCTATGCCAAAAGATTTTTACCACAATTTATTGCGTTTTTATCTCGACAAAGAATTACTATTATAGATAAATCTGAAATCATTGAATTACTCGTTTCTGATACTTCCTTATATCAACATTTTAATGAAAAAAATGTTGCAACTGATAATAGAAAATAGCTAATTTCATCACGTTTGTCAGCACCCAATTGGTTATAAATTGAATGAAATAACTCGTGTATTCAAAAAAGAGCGTTGCTGATGCAACGCTCTTTTTCGGGGTTTATTCGCCTTTTATCGCATTGTTACAAATTCTTCTGAGCCTGTTGGATGAATCGCAACAGTATTATCAAAATCAGCTTTGGTCGCGCCCATTTTAATAGCGACTGCAAAGCCTTGTAGCATTTCGTCAACACCGATGCCGATGCCATGCAAACCGACAATTTTTTCTTCTTTGCCGACACAGATTAATTTCATGTCGCATTTTTGACGGTATTCTCCTAAAGCGAAATACATTGGTGTAAAGCTAGAGCGATAGATTTTCACTTGGTCTTCACCATATTCTTCAAGCGCTGCTTTTTCCGTCAAGCCAATTGTCGCAACTGGTGGATGGGTAAAGACCACCGTTGGTACCAAGTTATAATCCAAATATAAATCGGTTTGTCCGTTAAATAAACGTTCAGACAGGCGCCGACCAGCGGCAATCGCGACTGGCGTTAAGTCGATTTTCCCAATGACATCGCCGACTGCGTAGATGCCATTTTGCGTGGTATTTTGGAATTTATCTACTTTGACGTAGCCTTTTTCATCAAGAGCTACTTTCGTATTTTCTAATCCTAATTGATCCGTGTTCGGCTGACGGCCTGTCCCGAAAATCACGGCATCTGTCGTGATTGATTCACCATTTTCAAATGTAATAACGTACTCATTCTGCGCCGTTTTTTCAATTTTAGCTGGTGTTGCATTCGGATGAATTTGCATGCCCATTTCTTGATAGCGTTCTACGACTTTTTCAGAAAGCATGTCATCAAAGCTTCGTAATGGTCGTTCATGACGGAAGGCCCAATGTGTTTCTGCACCTAAGCCATGTAAGGTTCCTGCTAATTCGGCTGCGATGTAACCCGCACCGACAAAGACCACACGTTTTGGCATTTCTTCTAACGCAAAGAAGCCGTTTGAATCTAAGGCATATTCTTCTCCTGGAATACCTAGTTTTTTCGGACGACCACCTGTCGCGATTAAAATGTGCGGCGCCGTATATTCTGTTCCATTGACTTCAATTGTTTGCTCCCCAGTAAACGTAGCGTAACCATGGATACGTTCAATGTTGTTACTGTCTAAACCACGATTATACGCACCATGTAAGAAGTCAATATATTTTTCACGATTTTCAACTAATTGTTTAAAGCTAAAATTTTTGATTTCAACATCAAACCCGTAGCCTGCTGTGTCTCTTTCCATCATTTCCATCATGCTGCTGGCTTGCCACATGACTTTTTTAGGCACACAACCAACGTTGACACAGGTCCCACCAATTTCGTTGCCCTCAATTAAAAGGACGTTGGCTCCGTGCATTCCTGCGCGGTTAGCAGAAGCAATCCCGCCACTACCGCCACCAATAACAATATAATCATAGGTTTTCATTTATTCTGGCTCCCTTTCAATTTGAACTTTCTCCCTTATTATCGCAAAAAATAGCAAAAAAAGACAGTCGTATTACTTACTTTTGTTTAGTTTTCTGCTGCTTCTGTTTTATTGATTCGTTCCGTAAAAGCACTGGGGGAGTCGAAGGGAATTCCTAGTTATGATTGATTTACTTGGTTCATTTAACTACTTCTTGCTAAAATCTTCTAGAAAAAAAAGTTTTTTAATGATACAATTTAATTATTGAAAACTAAAATTATACCACATTTTATCTATATGTCAATTCTTTTGGTTTTCTTTTCAAAAATGACTTTTTCTTTTGAAAAAATCACTCAAAGGCTTGATACCACTCAGTTTTTTTACTTTTGATTTACTTTTGAATTTATTACTAAGGAGGGGACGTATGAATCAATTTATAGAATTAAAAGACGAAATCTTTTCACATCCAAAAGAAAGTTGGCAATTAGAGTACAAAAAATCACAGACTTCTCTTTCCAAAGATATCTGGAGTACATACAGCGCATTTGCAAATACTAAGGGTGGTATAATTATTTTAGGTGTAGAAGAAATACCCAACGGCTATAGAGTTGTTGGCGTTGATAAGCCAGAAATGATCCTTAGGGATTTTTGGAATCTTATTCACGACAAGAAAAAAGTGAGCGCTAATTTATTGAGTAATGAAGATGTTATTACATTAAAAGTTGCTGGAAAATCAATTATACAAATTAAAGTCCCAAAAGCTTCATTTGAAAGAAGACCTATTTATCTAAATGGAAATAAAACGAATACCTACATAAGAACAGATGATGGCGATCGAAAAGCAGATGATAATCAATTTAAATACCTAATTGTCGATTCTCAGAACGATATAGATACTGAGCTACTAAATAATTATACCCTGGACGATTTAAACACAAAAACAATTCAAGAATATAGAGAATTACTTTATAAAAATACTCAGGAGCAAAAATACTTAGATTATTCAGATGAAGAGTTACTTATAAATTTGGGTGTCCTGAAAAAGGATAGAATGAACAGCGATAATGTATATAAATTAACAACTGGCGGACTATTATTTTTCGGAAAATATCATTCAATTACAGACAGGTTTAAAAAGTTTCAATTGGATTATTTTAAGAAAAAAAGTTCATTAGATAGCGATTGGTTAGATAGAGTTTCCACAGGTGATATGAACTATCCAGAGATGAATATTTTCTCTTTTTACACTATTGTCATTGAAAAATTCGCTCTCGCAATTCCTGATACTTTTAGACAATCACAAGATATGACTCGCGGTTCCTATAAATCAGATCTATTATTATCACTAAAAGAAGCTTTGGTAAATGTCTTAATGCATGCGTATTATGATTCAGATCATGTCATTAAGATTGCAGATTACGATGATTATATTGAGTTCTACAATCCAGGAGAAATGAAAGTGTCTAAAGAAGAATTTATTCATGGAAGTTATTCAGTCACTAGAAATCCGATTATTTCAACTTTGTTTAGGAGAGTAGGAATTGCTGAGAAGGCAGGGTCTGGAGGACCTAGAATAATAGATGCAGCGACTAAAAATAGTTTAAAAGCACCTGATATTGATACCTATTTCGATGCAACCACTATCAAAATCTGGAAAATTAATATGAAAGATAGCCTAAAAGGTTATACTGATATTGAACAATTAATTATTTTATACTTGATGGATCACGGACAAGCAAAAATTAAAGATATTCAAAAAAATAGTGGGTACTCTGACTATAAAATTAGAAAAACCGTTACCAGCTTAGTCCAACAAGGTACTTTGTTAAACAAAGGAAATGGGAAATCAACGATTTATATGCTTAACTCAACAGAAGAACTTGGTATAATTGCGAACAAGAGGATTTTAAAACGCATTGAAACTGAATTGACTCGAAAGTAAAGATGAGACTATAGCACAAAAAGGAAACCCTCATATGCTAGAGGATTTCCTTTCTTTTAGTACATATTCCCAACCACTTTTACTCGTAAGCGGGTTGCATTTTCTGGATGATAGGCAAGTGGTGTTTCTTCCACCTCGACTAACTCGATTGTGCCAGGGACTGCACCCGCAAGTTCAGCTTGTTGGACGGCTTTTTCTTGGGCATCAGTCAACGCCGCATCCCGTTGGATTTTTGAATAGACATAAATTTGTTCGTATTGTCCGCTAATCTGAGCGATAGAGGCACCGATGGCATTCGCCACTGCTCCGTTTTCGTTGCGAATTAGCGCTTTAACGCCTGTCAATTCTTCGGGGATGATAATACTCCCACCACCAACTAAAACGACCGTCACGTCTGCGGAACTGGTCTTCATGCGATCAATCGCTTCACTGACCAATTCGCCAATTTTTTGGTACACTTTTTCCGCAAACGCTTGGTCTAAATGAGCCACTTTGCTAGGATCACCGACTTGGGCATGGCCTAAGCGAACCGCAATATCAGTGGTCGTTAATTGTGTGCCGCCAAAAACAAGGGCCTCTTGTGTAATACGGTAGCCGACACTGTCGGGGCCAACTGTCACAGAACCATCTGGTTGTTCACGCACTAGACTGCCGCCGCCGACACCGATTGACACGATATCTGGCATTCTAAAATTAGTCCGTACCCCGCCAACATCAACGGCCAGTGAAGATTCTCTTGGAAAGCCATCCACTAACACGCCAATGTCTGACGTTGTGCCACCAACATCTAAAACAACCGCATCTTTCAAGCCGGCTAAGTAAGAAGCCCCACGAATACTATTGGTTGGTCCACAAGCAATGGTTAAAATAGGAAACTGTTTGGCATACGTTAACGACATTAACGTACCATCATTTTGACATAAGTACACTTGGGCGTGATGAATTTTTTCTTGTTCTAAGGCTTGTTCAAAGCCTTCGCTGGTCACTTTAATTACTTTGTGCAACGCAGCATTCAAAATTGTCGCATTTTCCCGTTCGATTAAACCGACAGACCCAATCATTGAGGAGCAAGATACAGGAACATCTGCCCCTAACACTTCCTTCGCAAGCGCTTGAACAAACAATTCTTGGTCATTTTTTAAAGAAGAAAAAACGCCAATTACTGCGATTGCCTCTACTTCTCCTCGCCAAGAGGCCAAAATCCCACGTAATTCTTCTTCGTCCAGTGCAGTCAATGGTTGTCCATCATATTCGTAGCCGCCATGTGCTAAAGCATACGTTTCTGAAAGAGTGGCCACTAAATCCTTGGGCCAAGCTGTGTAAGGCAAGACCGAAGCGGTTGCTGGATAGCCCAAACGAAGGACCCCAACTTTTGCTAATTTTTTTCGCTCAACAATGGCATTCGTACATTGGGTCGTGCCCAACATTGCATGTGTGACTTTGGTTGGGTCCACTGCTGATTCTGCCAAGACTTTATTTAAGGCACCGGCAATCCCTGTTTGAATATCATCGGTTGTTGGAACTTTCACTGAATGAATCAAGTTTAATTGATGATCTAAAATAACAGCATCTGTATTTGTGCCGCCGACATCGATACCGATTTTATACATTTATTTGTCCTCCTTCGCTACTAAGTTTTCTAGTGGTTGATAATCCATTTCGTAGCCGAAATACCGAGGACCCACTGTTTCGATACCTTTTTTCGTTCGCCAAGCAGCATTCGCTTTCAAGCCCATTACTTGGACACGTTTGCCGTATTTCAAGCTTTCTGTTGTCACAGGCGTTAAAGTTTCTAAATCTACCATACAAATCAAATCAGGCGTCATCGCAATCACCTGACCATCTTTCTCGGCAATTAAATTTTCATTTTGAAAATGGACGACTGCTTCTGAACCAGCATCACTGTTTAAGCCACTCAATTTGACACGTCCCAAATTGAAGCCACCTTTTACTTCTCGTTCCACATCTAGAATTTTTCCTTGGAACAATTCAAAGCCATCCGTAACTTCTACTAATGCTTGGCGTTTTTCTTGTTCATCTGCATAGGTACCTCGAATCACTTTGCCAATTTCTTCTGATAATGTCACGATGTTGTGAATACCATAGTCTTGTAATTGTTTGCCTGTCGCGGGATAAATGCTCACTAAAGCACTGGCGCCCATTTCAACCGTTTGAACACGAGCAAGACGTTCTGTCCAAGTATTATCAATCGTTTCCATAATGCCAATATTTCCTTTTTCATCGGTAATTGCCATAGGGGTCGCTGACATCCCATTCAAATGGAACGTTACCATAGGCAATTCTGGAAAGGCCCGACCCATACCATCACAATCCACCAAGGGAATGCCTAGCTTCGCTGCAACAACAATTGGAATCATTGAATTGACGCCCCCAGCTTCCATTGGAAAGGTCCCCGCAATCGTTTCTTGGTCTAAATATTTTCCTAACTTCTCAAAGACACGGACGAATTCGTCGCCTTTGGGAAATTTTTCAATTGCGACAGATGGGGCACCCATCATTGCGGCGGGTAGGAAAAAATCCTCCGCAGCTATCTCTTCTGGAGAAACCAGTTTGACAGGTCCGTTTTCTTCGATGGCGGACAAAGCCATCATTTTACCAATATAGGGATCACCGCCACCTCCTGTCCCTAAAAAAGCTGCTCCTGTGGCTATATTCTCAATTGCTTCTGCATCTAAATAACGCATTCTCCGACACTCCTCTTCTTCATTCCATTTCTAATGATTCGGTGTTCGTCTGTTGACGTTTTACACCGAAATAATAAATAACAAACGATAAAACAATGCCAATTAGCGGTTGGTTAGGCAATTGAGGGGCATTGGGAAAGAAACTCATAATCACCGGAATGCCCCCCACTGCAGCACCAATTAGCCATGAAAAAACACCTAATTTATTCACGCCAGGCGTTGGCTGCCATTTGGTTCGATCGCCTTTGTTAATCAACCAATAGGCAGCAATCATTACACCAGCCACTGGTGGCACCATCGCAGAAAGGACAGACATAATCGGCGTAAAGTAATTTAAGATCCCCACAACTGCTAATAAGGTTCCAATGGCGCCGGCCGCACCGACAGCGACTTTTTCTTTTTCTTTTGGAATATCAAAGACATTAATCAAGGCCAGTCCGCCAGAAAAAGCATTCACGGCATTCGTGGTCCAAGTTGCTAAAATTAGCGCAATAATTCCTAAAACTGGAAAACCGAGATTCATAAAAACTTCCGTGATATCTGCGGTGTTCGAAGCAATGGTCAAGACCGCACCAACGCCAATCATCAACAAGCCTGTCGGTAAAATCCCTAAGGTGGCCGCTTTAACCACATCTTTACGAGAAGAAACATACTGAGAGTAATCTCCAGCAATTACTGCGCCTAATGCAAAAGAACCGACAGTCATTGAAAGACCTGACATAAAGCTTCCTGCTGTTTGAGGTGTATATTGACTAACAGCTTCCCAACCGTTGTTTCTTAACGAAGCCACCAAGCCATAAAGACAAACCAGAACTAACACAGGAACCGCAAAATAATTCAGAATTTTCAATATTTTTATGCCATAAAGAGCCGAAATAAGCATGATAATTCCCCAGATTAAGGAAGAAAGCGACACAGGTAAATCAATGCCGTAAATTTTTAAAAAGTTCGTGAAGGCGCCGCCGCTGACATTGGCTTGCAAACCAAACCAACCTAAGCAAGCAATCGCTAGAATAATAGAAATGATCTTTTGCGAACCTTGAATGCCAAACACTTGAGAAGCGACTTTGACAGAAGGTTCTTGTAAGTCGGAACTTTGAATTCCTTGTAAAATCATTAAAATAACAATAATACCGTAACCAATAAATCCTGTTAACAAAGCTTCCCATAAAGGCATGCCTGCAACTAACGTTCCTCCAATAATTAATCCTGGCACGCTAATCATTGCGCCCGCCCAAACAAATGCTAAGCTAAGCCACGATTGTTGTTGCTCGTTTTTTAATTTCATTCTCATTCCTCCTTAATTATTTTTTCAATTATAACGAAAAATCAGTCATAGGTCTTTTTCAAATTGAAAAAAATATCGAGGAAGTTTTGGCTTAAAATAAAAAAGCAGACAATCGGCTACTGCCGATTGTCTGCTTTTTTCATTCATTCGTGACCAAGCGATATAAGATCATCGCCAAATAGACTTCATAGGCTTCGGCGGCGTTGGTCATATCATAGCCGAGCGCTTCATTAATTTTACTGATACGATATTTGACCGTATTTTTATGAACAAATAGGCGTTCTCCGCATTCTTTAAAATCACTACTTGCATCTAGTAAAAACGTCCCTAATGTCATTAACTGTTCTGATTCTTTTAAGAGAGGTTGGATAACTGCTAAGCGTTGTTGGATTGCTTCTTCTCCTGCTTGGAGACACGTCATCATTTGTTGAACTGTACGAATTTCTGCGATTGATAACACTTTTCTTTGTGGATAGACACGCTTTAAAAACGGCGCGACTTGATTAGCGGTTTGGTAGCTGACACGCACTTCAGTCGTGTTACGAACTTTCGGACAAAGGATGATTTCACCTAAATAGTCCTGATAGTCTGTGGCTTGCAAGTATTCTTTACTAATCGTGGCTTCAGGCTGTTTGTGTAAATAATTACCTAAGAGAACAATCAGGTAATTTTCTGTTTGCTGGACAATCGTTGTTTGGTAATAGTAACGTAGGAAATCTTTCAAATCTTGCTGAATAGCGTGGATTTCTTGTCCTTGTTGCCAAATAGGCAAAAGCCACATCGTTTCGACAGAAGAAATATCAATCATTAATTTTTTGGCTAATTGGTACATCTTATCACTTTCATCGTTAATGATTGCTTGGACTAAGGCATACTCACTGACTTCGTCATAGTTTTTCCCCCATAAATTCAGAGCCATCTGAACGACTTCCACCGCTTGATTCATCTCAAAAGAGGTTAACTGCTCTTCTTCTCGAATGAAGTAAAGCTTCAATGTTTGTCCATCTTTCTGAGGAAGTTTTTGCGAGGTAATGAAGTAGGTCGTTTCTCCCAGCGCTACTTTCTCTTGTGATTGATAAAGTAACTTGGTTAAGGGCAATTTCGTGCTTCGCGGCCAATTGATGGTGCTGATGATTTCATTGGTATAGGTGGTTAACGCAATGTTGACTTTTAAAAAATCGGATAGGATTTTCAAGGTCATTTCCACACTGCGGTTTTGTTCAGGCAAAAGGGAAACTTTTTCCAAGAGGTCCGTTGCAAAAGAAGCCATTTTATTTTTATTGACTAACAATTTCATGACTTCATAAATGACTTCGTTGTAGCGTAATGTGGGATCATTTTTAGGCATTTGGATTAAAATGAAACCTAAAGAATCCGCTAATTGAATCACTTCCTCTGCAACTTTCGGTACGATAATCCCGACGTAGTACAAGATTAGGCCTACCTCGCCTAATTCATGGAGATGCCGAATCGTTTCGCATTGCTTCACCACATCATGACGAATGGCACAAAATGAACCAATCAAAATTTCGCCAGCATGGTATTCATTTGTTTTGTGAAGTTTTTCCGAAAACAAAGACATATCAGAGACTTCTAAAAAAGAAAGAGAAGCAACAGATGTGTCCAATTGGTTTTTACCAGAAAGTACCGTTGCTTCTCGCAAAGACGGTAATTTTAATAAATCATTCACGCGGACACTCATAATTACTCCTCCTTTTGGCTGGTTTATTTTTTCTTACGAATCATATCGCCGACTGCAACAGGTTGCGTCACTTCCATTGTTAATAACATCATGGGATTAGGTGCCCGATCGATCGCTTCACCATCTTCATTATACATCTCTTTAACGGTTTGGTGGAAATGGGTAAACCCGGGACCATAAAATTCAATTTCATCGCCGACACTGAAAAGGTTCCGTTGACGAATTGTCGCGACTTGCGTCTTTTCGTTGTACGCAATCACTTCGCCAACAAATTTATATTGTGGAATTTTACGACGTTCGCCGAATAATTGTTCATTTTCACTTGGTGTATTGTAATAAAAACCAGTTGCTAATTCACGTTGTGCTACTTTCCATAATTCATCAATCCACTCTTGTTGGCAGACATAGTTTTCAGGATCTTCCATGTAAGAATCGACGGCTTTTTTATACACATTAGCGACTGTCGAAACATAGTGAATGGATTTCATGCGGCCTTCAATTTTAAAACTATCGACACCATTTTCAATTAATTCTGGAATATGTTCAATCATAGACATATCTACGGCGCTCATTGAAAACTCTTCTTCAACTTCCCCTTCACTGGTTTTGCTCCGACGTTCTGTCCCAAAAGGCATATCAAATAACTCGTATTTCCAACGACAAGATTGAGAGCAACCGCCACGATTGGCATCCCGCATCGACATATGGTTGGATAAAGTACAACGTCCTGAATATGAAATACACATTGCTCCATGAATAAAGGCTTCAATCTCAATGTCCGTATTTTCACGAATCGCTGCAACTTCCTCCATTGAAACTTCGCGCGCTAATACCACACGTTCTAAGCCTTCATTTTTCCAAAATTCTAATGTTTCATAGTTGGTTGCTGAAGCTTGTGTCGATAAATGGATAGGTAAACCTGGTGCTTCTGTCGCACAAATTTCGATTAAAGCTGGATCGGAAACAATCACAGCTGAAATTCCGATGTCTCGCAATTCTCTGAAAAACGCTCCTGCCCCTTCCTGGTTTCCTTCATGAGTGACCATATTGGCAGCGACATAAACTTTCGCATTATGTTCGCGGGCAAAGGCTACGCCTTCCGCCATTTCTTCTGGCGTGAAATTTCCTGCGCGGCTACGCAGACCGTAGGCATTCCCTCCGATATAAACGGCATCGGCACCGTAACGAATTGCGACTTTTAGTTTTTCTAGCGTCCCGGCTGGAGCCAACACCTCGGGACGCTTCAATGTTCGTTCTGTCATTACTTTCATGTTCTTCTTCCCCTTAAATGAATCAATTTATTTTATTGCATCGGCACTTAAATCAAAGAAACCATTGTCTAAGCCACGACCTGTTGGATGTAATTTTTCAATTTCAGCTGTTGCATGAGCTGCTTGATCTTCTGACCAAGTTCCCGCTTCAAGTGCTGCTTTCGCTTCAGCAAATAAGCGAGCAATCGCGACAAAATTTTCACCTGGCGTGTAAAGGCCATCGAGCTTCCATGTACGATAGTGATGGTCATACAAGTTTGTTAACTCATTCATCAAGTTCACATCGTTATTGGCAAAAATATGCGTACCATGACTATCTTCATAAATGGAATAGCGGGTTTCTGGTTTTTTGGGTTCAGAAATAAACAGCCCTTCGTCTTTCGTAACCCCTTTGTCGTTCTTTGTGTAATTGTAGTAATTTTGAATTAATGGGCGTTTCGATTGATGAATACACGTCGCCCCATAGACAAGAATTTCAGCTGGAACTGCTAAGTTTTCTTCCATTGCGGCCATTTCTTCAAAAGGTACTTCCCGAGCTAGGACAGCTCCGATGGCTCCTCGTTTACTCCAAAAATTGATTTGACGTGAGCTCGTTACCAAGGTTTCGCCATCATAAACGTAAGGAATTTCTAATCCATCTCGTTGCATAATAAACACAATACCCGGATCACCCAAAGTAATTTTATCGACGTTGATTTCTTTTAAAAATGTCAGATACTCTGGGACTAATTTCATTTTTTCAGGGTGCATAATGCCATTTACTGCAACTAGCACTTGTTTGCCCATTTCATGTGCACGTTTCACAATCTCGCGTTGTTCATCTCGTGTAAAAGATACGGGCAAACGCAACCCGAATGTTTCTTCTCCAATATATAATGTATCCACACCTGTTGCGAGTAATTCTACAGCCTGCTCAACAGATTCTGCAGTTGCAATCAGTTCAATCATAAATATAGCCTCCTTCTTTATGACCGTTTAATAGTATCATACGTTCACAAACTTTAAAAGAGCCTATCTGTATTAAACGTACATTTTTCACAATGTTTCCGAAAAAAATTTTGGTAGAGAAGCACCATCCGCTTACCTACCAAATGTTCTTTTTTAATTACTGATCATCTGTTCTTTGGTCACTCATTCAAGTGGTATTTTCGTTCATAAAACGTTACTACAACGGTGAATAGCCACGCTGCCGCTAAGCCTAACAAGCTGCCTAAAACAATCCCCAAAAAGCGGAATTGAATCAACGTTATCACGTACTGCTGACGAACGAGCAATGACAGCATCAGAGCCATAGGCGTTGTGAAAAATTGCGCCAATCCATAATTACGACGAATAAAATACTCAACGGTCACAAATAAGATTGTAATCACGACAATCGATTCAAAAGTTGTCAAAGCTAAATTAAGCAGAAAAGCGGAAATAACCAATCCAATCGTTGTGCCAAAAATTCGCTGAATATTTCGCTGCTTAATCGCACGTAAATTGTCTCCTTGTAAAATGGATGCACAGGAAACGACTAACCAATACGGATTCTGTAAATGTAAACTTTCGCTGATATATACAGCAAAAAATAAGACAAAGCTATAATATATGCTATCTAATGGCGCTTCTGGATGCCGATAAATTCGTTCCCGTAATGATCGCTTAGCTAGCGGGGCACTGATTTCCTTCTCTGTAAAATGCAACACTAGTGCAAACAAAATGGAAAAGCCAATGCCTAATAACATACAGCCACTCATGAACGGAATTTTTGCTAACGGAATACTCGTACTGGCACCCATCGCTGTCACCATCACACCAAAGAAGGCCCCTGGTTTTGAAATATCGTAGACTTCAAAGAAAAAGCGGCCACCAAAACCGACCAGTGCAACAACAATGGGAATGAGCCATGCAATATGGGTCGATAACATGCCTAACAAATTTCCTAAAAAAAGGTAACTACCGACCACAGATAAACGAGTCATTAACTGTTTTAATGGTAACGGCTGATAATATAAAAAAGTAAAAATACCTAACGAGCCAAAGCTTGAAATCAATAATTGATGATTGATATAGCCCAAAAAAAGAATGCTGAACATAACCAAGCCAGCAAACACTAGTCGAAAAGGATTATCCTTTGGACGCTGATAATGTAGTAATTCTCGAAAAAAAGATTGTTCCATTCCATCACCCCTCCTTATTAACGTAGCACAGAAAAATCAATCTGGCAATTCTCAAAAAGAAATCGCCACTGGAAAATAGAAAAGCCTGGCATAAAAACCCTAAATGGTTTTTGTACCAGACTTCGCATCTCATCTATACAGTTTGTAATTCTTTCGCTTCTGTCTTTGGTGCTTTTGGTGCCCGCACATTTAACGTGATTTTGCCTTTGCTAGCGCCTAAAGTTACTTTATCCCCTAACTGAATTTGACCAGAAAGAAGGGCTTCACTTAAACGATCTTCCACTTCTTTTTGCAAGGCCCGACGAATTGGACGTGCGCCATATTCTGGATCAAACCCGACTTTACCAATAACTTCAATTGCAGCTGGTGTGATTTTCACTTTAACCTCTTGTTCGGCCATCCGTTTCACGACAGATTGACTCATAATTTTCACGATTTCATGAATTTCCTCTTGTTTCAAGGAATGGAATACAACCGTTTCATCAATTCGGTTTAAGAATTCTGGACGGAAGGCTTTTTTCAATTCTTCCATGATTCGTTTTTGCATTAATTCATGATTTTTAGAAATGTCTTTCACATTGAAGCCGACATGTTTTTCTTCACGAATCGCTGTTGCTCCTAAGTTGGAGGTCATGATTAAAATCGTGTTACGGAAATCGACTTTTCGTCCTTTGGCATCCGTTAAATGGCCATCATCTAAGACTTGTAATAAAATATTAAAGACATCTGGATGGGCTTTTTCTACTTCATCTAGCAAAATAACGGAATAAGGACGTTGACGAATTTTTTCAGTTAGTTGGCCGCCTTCTTCGTAGCCGACATAACCTGGAGGAGAACCGATTAAACGGCTAGTACTGTATTTTTCCATAAACTCAGACATGTCCACGCGAATCAAAGCTTCTTCGCTGCCAAACATCGCTTCGGCTAAGGCTTTGGCAAGTTCTGTTTTCCCAACCCCAGTTGGTCCTAAGAACATGAAGGAACCAATCGGTCTTGCTGGGTCTTTCAAGCCACTACGCGCACGACGGATAGCGCGTGAAACAGCTTCAACTGCTTCATTTTGGCCAACGACCCGTTGATGTAAAATGGTTTCTAATTCCATCAATCGTTCGCTTTCTTTCTTCTCTAGCTGCTGCAAAGGAACGCCTGTCCATTGTGAAACAACCCCAGCCACGTCTTCTTCTGTTACTTGTGTACTGTAACCAGACAGACTTTTTTCTTTCACTGCAATCAATTCTTCTAGTTTTTCCATCACTTGTTTTTCTTTTTGACGAATCCGAGCAGCACTTTCAAATGATTGGTTTTGAATGGCCTCTTCTTTTTCCGTAATTAATTGAGAAATTTCGGTACGCAATTCATTAATTTCTGAAGGTTGATCTGCCTTATCTAAACGAACTTTTGCTGCAGATTCGTCCATTAAATCAATTGCTTTATCTGGTAATTGGCGGTCATTTAAATAGCGAATCGATAATTGAACCGCTGCATGTAGAGCTTCATCTGTAATTTCTACGCCATGATGTTTTTCATAGCGTGAACGCAAGCCTTTTAGAATTTCTTCTGCTTCTTCTGGCGTTGGTTCTGCTACTTGAATACGGGCAAAACGACGTTCCAAAGCGGCATCTTTTTCAATATATTTTTGGTATTCATCCAGAGTTGTCGCACCAATTGTTTGCAACTCGCCACGTGCTAAAGCAGGTTTTAAAATATTTGAAGCATCAATCGCCCCTTCTGCACCGCCAGCACCGATCAAGGTATGCAATTCGTCGATAAATAAAATGACTTGTCCATCTTGATAGATTTCATCGACAACTTTTTTCAAGCGATCTTCGAACTCACCTCGATATTTGGTTCCAGCAACCAAGGCACCCATGTCTAGCATCATTAAACGTTTGCCTTGCATATCTTCAGGGACTTCCCGGTTGACAATTTTCTGGGCTAACCCTTCTGCTATCGCTGTTT
Source organism: Enterococcus sp. AZ050 (assembly GCF_051715085.1). Lineage (NCBI taxonomy): Bacteria > Bacillati > Bacillota > Bacilli > Lactobacillales > Enterococcaceae > Enterococcus > Enterococcus sp. AZ050. The sequence goes on from NZ_JBIOTC010000001.1 coordinate 1,740,222, forward strand.
TCCCAACACCTGGTTCACCGACTAAGACAGGATTGTTTTTGGTACGGCGACTCAAAATTTGGATCAAACGACGGACTTCGGTCCCGCGACCAACTACTGGATCCAAGCTTTGTTCTCGTGCTAACTTGGTTAAATCTCTTGCTAAAGAATCCAATGTTGGCGTCCCTTGTGGCGCATTTTTATTTTGACCATTCCGACGACGTTGTGCGCCATTGGGTTCGGAAACGCCCATTTTTTTCAATAATAATTGACGCATTTTGGATAAGCTTAATCCTAAATTCACTAAAATTCTAGACGCTAAAATTTCTTCGTCTCTTAACAAGCCTAATAATAAATGCTCAGTACCAATCTTTTGAGCCCCTAAGCGCTTCGCTTCATCTCCAGCATAGGCAAAGATTTGTTTGGCTCTTGGTGAATAAGGTAAGTATAAGTTGTTATTCCCCATTGGACTTTGCATGGTGCCATAGCCACTTAAATGCTCAATTTCTTCACGGATGTCTTCTGTGTCAGTATTCAATTGTCGTAATGTTTTTCCGGCAATCCCATTCGGTTCTAAAACGAGTGCTAATAATAAATGCTCAGAACCGACGGATTGATGACGAAAATACTTCGCTTCTTCTTGGGCAATCGCCAGTACGGCTTTCGCACTTTCTGTAAATAGTTCATCCATAGTTATTCCTCCTCATAGCTCAAGCGCTCTAAAAATGAACGCATTATTTGAGCTCTTAGAAAATCTTCGTGATTCCCCAGACCATTTAATGTGCTTTTACTTAAAGCAGCTAGCATTAAATTGCCTTCCTTTTTCGTAATCACTTCTTCTTCATACAATGTTTGAATAAATGTTAGCGCATCTTTTTCTGTTAAGGTTGCGCCAATCAATTGATCCATTTGTTTTAGTAATTGATCGTTATCTGAAATTTGTACTTTGACAATGCGAATATAGCCGCCTCCACCACGTTTACTTTCAACTGCGTAGCCTCGTTGGATGGTAAAACGTGTATTAATTACATAGTTAATTTGTGAAGGAACGCAATTAAATAAATTAGCCATTTCCGCCCGACGGATTTCAATTTTATTACTTTCTTCTAAAATCTTTTTTAAATAAGCCTCGATTAAATCTGACGTATTTTGATTACTCATAGTCTTCCATCCTTCTTCTCTCTTGACTAATATTGACCATTATTATATCGAACTTTGCCTATTAAATAAAGAGGAACGCTTTGACTTTAATAAAAAAATGCAAAACAGGAGGAGTAACCTCAGTCAAACTGACTTAAGTTCCCCTCCTAAAAATGAAAATATGTTATTGAATTACAGGCAGACAATGGCTCCGCCTTAATGTCTCACAAAAGCGTTTCTTCGCCGTAGGCTTGATCCAAAGCTTGTTGAATATCTTCGATAATAGATGTTGGCTCTTCCAAACCAACGTACATGCGAATGTGCGCTGGCGACAAGCCTCTTTTCTGAACAGCCGTCAAGTTATTGCCTTTGAATACAGGCAAGGCCAAACTTTCAAAGCCACCCCAACTGACCCCAATTGTGACCAGCGTCAATGCGTTCACAAATGTTTTCAAACGTTCAAAATCGGTATCTTTTAAATCAATCGCAAACAAGGAGCCATAACCTGTTAAATATTTTTCTGCTAACGCTTGTTGTTGTTGATTTCCTACAAAAGGATGATATAAGCGACTGATTCGCGGATCCTTTTGCAAAGCCGACAGCACCGTTTGGATGGCTTGAGACTGATGCGCCAACCGAACGGGCATGGTACGAATACCTCGTAACGCTAACCAAGAATTGAAGGGACTATTGACTGCGCCTAATGCTTGATGACCATGTTCAAAAATTTGATCTACAAGCGCTGCTTTGCCAATGACAGCCCCTGCTACAATATCCGAATGACCACCAATATATTTGGAACAAGAATGAATCACCAGGTCCACATTATGGCATAAAGGATGCTGAAATAACGGTGACGCCCACGTATTATCAATGACAGTGTATGCGCCGATTTTTTGTGCTAACGCAGTTATTTTTTCTAAATCTAGCAGTTCAAACTTTTGTGAGGACGGACTTTCAAAGTAAATGACTTTGGTGTTTTCCTGAACAAATTGAAAAAGTTCTTCTGTTTCTGCAACGTCTACCTTGGTCAAGGATACGCCAAATTTCTCTAAATATTGCACAAACGAAACAGATTCTCCATAAATTGTATTGACCATTAAAACATGATCACCTTGTTGGAGCAACGTAAACAGCGTTGCCGAAATAGCGCCCATTCCTGAGGCAAAAACTTTACATTTTTCTCCACGTTCCAAACGAGCAATTTTTTTCTCTAAAATTTCTGTTGTGGGGTTGGTGCCACGTGTGTAAACATAATTATTTTTTTCATCTATACTCGCCGCCATAAATTCTTCGTAAGTTGGAAAATAAAAGGAAGAGGTTTGAACCAACTCGGGCACCATCGGATGATACATTTTTTCCATTCCTTTTTCCACTTCACAGCAAATATTTTCATCATTCTCAACATGCATTTCCTTCACTCCTCTTTCTCTACAATGTTTCTGGTACTTCATGGGCTTCTTCTTTTTGATATTGTCGATCTAAGGCTTTTACAAATGGATAATAAATAACGACACTAGCGGCAACAGCTAAAACTTGCGTCACTGCACCTTGCCATTTTCCCACTAAAAAGCCCGAAAACAGAAAGGGCGTAGCCCATGGTGCTTGAATGTTTGTAAACATTGGCATGAACCCAATTTTCATTGACAGAAAGGCAATCAAGACCGATACAATCGGCGCGACCGCAATCGGAATCAATAATAAAGGGTTAAAAATAACTGGGAGTCCAAAAATCAAGGGTTCATTAATGTTGAAAAATGCTGGAACAAACGAAATTTTCGACATGGCTTTCATTCTAGATGAATGTCCGACGATGGCCATTGCAATAGCCAAGCCAATCGTGCAACCAGCGCCTCCAATTGTGGCAAATTGATCGAGCATTTGGACCGTGCCAAAGTTGCCACTTTGAGCAGTTAATTGTCCTAATTCCGCTAAGCTTTGGTTTTTGTCTGCATTCGCATATAAAATAGGATATAACATGGAATTGATGACAGTTGGATGAATCCCAAACCACCAGAACAATCCATTTAAGCCAGCCACAATAATAATTGCAAAAGGGGTTCCGATTAAACCTTGCAGTGGCGCTTGAATCACCGCATAAATTAATTGCGGGAAGGAATCCGCAAACGAAAGCCCAATCCCATTAATCAATAAAGCCACCGCTACCACAAAAATCCCAGGAATCAATGCACTAAAAGCTTGGCTCACCATAGAAGGCACGCTGTCAGGCATTTTGATGACTAATTTTTTCTTAATACAGAAACGAGTCAACTCAACCGAAAGAATTGACATAATAATGGCCGTAATCACCCCTTGCGTTCCTAACCAATCAAACGATAAAACTTTCGTCACAACTTCGCCTGATTCAGTGGTCACCGTTTTCGGTAAAACGACTACGTAAGCGACAATTCCTAAAATTAATGAAGTTAAACGGTCCATTTCGTAACTTTCCGCCAATTTATAGGACATCGTCCCAGCAAAAATAATTCCCATCATGTTGAAAGTTGCTCGATAAGCTGGTGAAATCATATCCGCCCAACCTGCACCGAAAATTCCAGCCATAAAATCGCCATACCCTGCTACTGGAAAATCTGTAATCAACATAAAAATCGATCCAATAATTGTTAACGGCATAATTGCAAAAAAACCATTTCTTAAGGCTTGAAAATAACGTAAACTTGTAATCCTTGAAACTTTAGGCACTACGGTTTGCTCCACCCAGTTTGTTAACTTATCCATTTCACTTCTCTCCTTAATCCTTTGTGATATCCTCATCATAAAGAAACCGCTTTCTGATGTAAATACAACTAACTGATTCTGTAACTATGTTTCATAATTCATACGCTTAAGGTATACTGAAAGCGAAACAAAGTACCACAGAGAGGTGAACCCATTGAATCTAATCGAATGTTTAGAACAAAAAGAACGCTATACATATAACGAAGGGCTAATTATTGATTTTATTTTATCTCATACTGAACGAGTCCTGCATATGTCGATTTATGAACTAGCAGAAGCCACCAACTCTTCAACCTCCACGATTGTTCGTTTGTGTAAAAAAACAGATACTAGCGGTTTCAAAGAATTTAAAATCCGCTTGTCCCGCGACTTAGAAATTCACTACCAGGCAATTCGGAATGTTGATGCGAATATGCCTTTTTTAGCTCAAGATTCTGATTTACTAATTGCCAAGAAAATTGCGCAGTTAACGACTGAAACCGTTCAATCCACTCAACAGTTATTAACCGAGGCCATGTTAAATAAAAGCATTGATTTACTTTTAACCGCTGAAAATATTTTAGCAGTGGGTGTCAGTAACTCCTACATTCGCTTAACGGATTTTCAAACAAAGTTATTACGCATTCAGCTATTTATCCATTTAATCCCTTATCAAGCTGAACAATTTTATTTAGCCATCAATGCCACCAAAAATGACGTAGCCATCCTCGTCTCTTACAGTGGTAACACTGCAGAAATCGTAAATGAAGCACGGATTTTTGCAGAAGGAGGCACCCCGATTATTGCCATTACTTCAGACTTGAACAGCCAATTAGCTAAATACGCCACAGTGATTTTGCCCATTCCTAACGTTGAACATGCAGATTTCAAAGTCTCGACCTTCTCCTCTCAACTAGCCATCGAATATATTCTCAATGTCCT
>NZ_JBIOTC010000001.1:1750000-2040000 GCF_051715085.1 Enterococcus sp. AZ050
GTATCTAATCCTGTTTGCTCCCCACGCTTTCGAGCCTCAGCGTCAGTTACAGACCAGAGAGCCGCCTTCGCCACTGGTGTTCCTCCATATATCTACGCATTTCACCGCTACACATGGAATTCCACTCTCCTCTTCTGCACTCAAGTCTCCCAGTTTCCAATGACCCTCCCCGGTTGAGCCGGGGGCTTTCACATCAGACTTAAGAAACCGCCTGCGCTCGCTTTACGCCCAATAAATCCGGACAACGCTTGCCACCTACGTATTACCGCGGCTGCTGGCACGTAGTTAGCCGTGGCTTTCTGGTTAGATACCGTCAGGGGACGTTCAGTTACTAACGTCCTTGTTCTTCTCTAACAACAGAGTTTTACGATCCGAAAACCTTCTTCACTCACGCGGCGTTGCTCGGTCAGACTTTCGTCCATTGCCGAAGATTCCCTACTGCTGCCTCCCGTAGGAGTCTGGGCCGTGTCTCAGTCCCAGTGTGGCCGATCACCCTCTCAGGTCGGCTATGCATCGTGGCCTTGGTGAGCCGTTACCTCACCAACTAGCTAATGCACCGCGGGTCCATCCATCAGCGACACCCGAAAGCGCCTTTCACTCTTATGCCATGCGGCATAAACTGTTATGCGGTATTAGCACCTGTTTCCAAGTGTTATCCCCCTCTGATGGGTAGGTTACCCACGTGTTACTCACCCGTCCGCCACTCCTCTTTCCAATTGAGTGCAAGCACTCGGGAGGAAAGAAGCGTTCGACTTGCATGTATTAGGCACGCCGCCAGCGTTCGTCCTGAGCCAGGATCAAACTCTCATAATAAAAGTTAGAACAATCTTGCGATTGTTAAGCTCAATTTGTTTGCTAGCATATTGCTTGCTTGTTAAAAATGTTTGTTGTCTTGAATTGAATCAAGACGCCCTACACATTTGGTTCGTCTATTCTTTGTTCAGTTTTCAAAGGTCTACGTTACCTCGCAGCAACTTTTATATCATAACAAACTTTCGTTTGAATGTCAAGAACTTTTTTTAAAAAAGTTTTTTTAAGTTGTTTTGCTCGGTTGTTGTTGTCTGTTGTGACAACTTCTATATCTTATCATCTCGCTTGTTATTTGTCAACAACTTTTTTGTTGTTTTTTCAAACTTTTTCCGAGAAATTTGAAATCAAGAATTGTTATTTAATTATTGATTTCTGAATCACTCAGCTGTGTGACTCGCCTTGCGACATGTAATAATATACCAAGATTTCAAGCATTGGTCAATCATTATTTTCACTTTTTTTAAACTTTTTTTCAATACCGATTATTATGATTGGTATAGGTATTTTCGTTCGCTTTTTACCCCCTTTCATCCTTTTTTGGCTATAGTTTATTAACTTTTAGCAAAATCTTCTAAATTTATCGTAATATATCAAGGATTTTGTCCTTTTTAGCAATTATTTGTTAAAATATGGAAAAGAGATTTTTTTATATATGGAGGAAATGAACGCTTATGAAAATTTTAGTTGCAGATGATGATAAAGAAATTGTAGAACTATTGAGTATTTATATTCATAATGAAGGATACGAAGTCGTGAAAGCTTATGATGGAAAAGAAGCATTATCCAAATTGCACACAACACCAGATATCGATTTATTAATCTTGGACATTATGATGCCAATCATGGATGGAATGGAAGTAGTGAAAGAACTTCGAAAAGAATCGCAAATTCCAATTATTATGTTAACAGCAAAAACAACCGATATGGATAAAATCAAAGGCTTAGTTGCTGGTGCAGACGATTATGTCACCAAGCCTTTTAATCCTTTAGAAGTAATGGCTCGGGTGAAGTCTATTTTACGTAGAAGCCAAATGCAATTAACCAAAGAAGAACCCGATGAATTAGAAGTCGGCCCATTAATGATTAATAAGGACTCTCACGAAGTCAAAACAATAGAAGGAAAAGAAATTCAATTAACCGCTCTTGAGTTTGGTATCCTCTATCTATTAGCTAGTCATCCAAATCGTGTGTTTAGTGCGGATGAAATTTTTGAGCGTGTGTGGCAACAAGAAAGTATTGTTTCTGCTAAAACCGTGATGGTTCACGTCAGTCATTTAAGAGATAAGATTGAAGAAGCAACTGGTGGAGAAAAAGTCATTCAAACAGTGTGGGGAGTTGGATATAAGATCGATGCTCGTTAAACCTAAAAAGATTGAAAAACAAAAACGAATTACCTTAACTTCTAAAGAAATCAGCGAGTTATTAGCAGAAGCAATTGTGACAATTGTTTTATTACTACTATTAAATGTCTCAATTATGTTCCTTTTAGGACAACTACTTAGTGAAAACTCGCCCTTAGCTGGTGTCATCTGGGCCACTAAGGATGCGGTCGCTAAAGAATTAAATACTGATTTGTTTTGGAGCTGGAATAAATTTGTCTTACCCATTTTCTTTTTAGTAGATGCAGCCGTTCTCTATTGGCGCTTAATTCGTCGCTACCACCAAATGCAATTGCGTCATATTATCAGTGAGTTACATTACATCGCTGATGGTAATTACAATCACCGCATTCCGTTTGAATTAAGTGGTGATTTAGCAAAAGTCGTGACGAGTATTAACGGTCTGGTGGATAGTACTGTCGCAGCCATTGAAGATGAACGGCGAATTGAAAAATCAAAAGATGAATTAATTACGAATGTCAGTCATGATATTCGTACACCGTTAACTTCTATTATTGGTTATCTGGGATTGATTGAAGATCGTCAATTTCATAGCCAAGAAGATTTACTGAAATATACGCATACCGCTTACGTCAAAGCGAAACAAATGAAATTATTAGTTGATGATCTTTTTGAATATACAAAAGTCCGTCAACCAAGTGTACCGATTCATACGACGACTTTTGATATGGCACAATTAATTGAACAGCTTGCTGCCGATTTTGAATTGGAAGCGAAAAAGATTAATATGCAAATCCAAGTAAAAGCCAATCCAGCTTCTTTAATGATGGAAGGCGATACGGAAAAACTAGTCCGAGTCTTTAACAACCTTCTTTCAAACGCTTTGAAATATGGCAAAGGCGGCCATCATATTGTGATGGAAGTAGACAAAGTCGGTACCGAAGCAATTATCGCTGTTCGCAATGATGGACCAGCTATTCCTAAACATTCTTTAGATCAGTTGTTTGACCGCTTCTATCGTGTCGAAGAATCCCGATCACAAGAAACGGGTGGTACTGGTTTAGGTCTGGCTATTGCACAAAGTATTGTCGCTTTACATGGTGGATATATTTATGCGAAGTCTGATCAAAAATGGACCTCCTTTATTATTCATCTACCCTTACAGCGTACCAACAAGAAATCAGAGAGTTAATTGACATCCCTGAACTTTTTCGGTATTCTATAGAAAAGAGAAAACTAAGAGAAAAAGTATTTATGGCACTGAATTCCAGAGAGTTTGCGGGGGTGCGAGCAAACATTCATCTATAAAGAAGTCCGTCTCTTCCAGGTGTCCAGCGAAATAAGTTGGAACGGTCTGCAGCCGTTATCTGCAAATCAAGGGCAGTAACATTACTGAACTTGGGTGGTACCGCGAGATTTCCAGTCATTTCGTCCCAAGAATATTTATTTTTGGGGTGAGATGGCTTTTTTGTTGTTTTCTACAACAGTTATTATTGATTATGTACTAATTTTAAGGAGGAAAAAATATGTTAGATGTAAAAATGATGCGTCAAAATTTTGACGAAGTAAAAGCAAAGCTACAAACCCGTGGCGTGAAAGAAGAAATCTTAGTGGAATTTCTGCGTTTAGATGAAAGTCGCCGTGATTTATTAGTCAAAGTCGAAGAAATGAAAAAATACCGGAATGATGTGTCTGCTGAAATTGCTCAATTAAAACGGAACAAAGAAGATGCAACGGCCAAAATCGCGGAAATGAAAGAAGTCGGCGGCAATATTAAAGCATTAGATGCAGAAATTAACGCTATTGACGAAGAGCTACGTGGGATCACAACTACTTTACCGAACTTGCCAGATGCTTCTGTGCCTGTTGGTGCTGGTGAAGAAGAAAATGTAGAAGTACGTCGTTGGAGTGAACCAAGAACTTTTGCTTTTGAACCAAAACCACACTGGGAAGTCGCTGAAAACTTAGGCATTCTAGATTTTGAACGTGGTGCCAAAGTAGCTGGTAGCCGTTTTGTTTATTACAAAGGCTTAGGTGCTCGCTTAGAACGTGCGTTATACAACTTCATGTTAGATTTACATGTTTATGAACATGGCTATACAGAAATGATTACGCCTTATATCGTTAATGACACCGCCATGTTCGGAACTGGCCAATTTCCTAAGTTTAAAGAAGATGTCTTCCAATTACAAGATACGGATTTAACGTTAATTCCAACTGCGGAAGTCCCTTTAACCAATTACTACAACAATGAAATTTTAGATGGCAAGGATTTACCGATTTACTTTACGGCCTTGAGCCCTTCTTTCCGTTCTGAAGCTGGTAGCGCTGGTCGTGACACACGTGGGTTAATTCGTTTACACCAATTTAATAAAGTCGAAATGGTTAAATTTAGTGATGCAGAGCATTCTTATGAGGAATTAGAAAAAATGACGAATAATGCCGAAGAAATTCTACAAAAACTAGGATTACCTTACCGTGTCATGGCTCTTTCAACAGGTGACATGGGCTTCTCAGCTGCGAAAACTTATGACTTGGAAGTTTGGATTCCTGCTCAAGAGACATACCGTGAAATCAGTTCATGCTCAAACTGTGAAGATTTCCAAGCGCGCCGTGCGATGATTCGTTACCGTGATGAAAACGATAAAGTCCAATATGCGCATACACTCAATGGTTCTGGTTTAGCCGTGGGACGGACAGTCGCTGCTATTTTAGAAAACTACCAAAACGAAGATGGCTCTGTAACTGTACCAGAAGTCCTAGTTCCTTACATGGGTAACCTAACAGTTATTAAATAAAGGGAAGATGAAGGTCGTTGTCTGATATCAGATAACGGCTTTTATTCTATAGGAAAAGTAGCCTGTAACAAAAATCACTTTGGATTTTTATTACAGGCTTAAATATTGATAAACGGTGGAAACAGAAGCAACTCCTTCATTCTACAGAAAAAGAGGCAGACGTCGAAATGATGTCTGCCTCTTTTAAATTTCAAAAAAATCAGCTTTTATTTTATTGAACAGAATAGTTTGGTGCTTCTTTTGTGATTTGAACGTCATGTGGATGTGATTCTTTCAATCCGTTACCACTCATTTGAACAAATTGTGCTTCTTCACGCAACGCTTTCAGGTCTGCTGCACCGACGTAACCCATCCCTGATTTCAAGCCACCGATTAATTGGAAGACAATATCAGAAACGCTTCCTTTGTAAGCGACACGTCCTTCGATTCCTTCTGGCACTAATTTGTTTGCTTCATTGACACTTCCTTGGAAGTAACGATCACTTGATCCTTTTTCCATTGCGCCCAATGAGCCCATGCCACGGTAAGTTTTGAAACGACGGCCTTGATAAATTTCAAATTCGCCTGGAGATTCATCTGTACCTGCTAACATACTTCCTAGCATTACAGCATGTCCACCAGCAGCTAAGGCTTTCACGATATCACCAGAATATTTAATACCGCCATCAGCGATAATTGCTTTACCATATTCTCTAGCTACAGAAGCAGCATCATAAATCGCTGTTAATTGAGGAACACCAACACCGGCAACGACACGTGTTGTACAAATTGAACCAGGTCCAATACCAACTTTAACAACGTCAACGCCGACATCATACAATGCTTTGGTTGCTTCAGCAGTGGCAACATTACCAGCAATTAATGTTGCTTCAGGGAACGTTTCACGAATTTCTTTAATTTTGCGAATAACGCCGGCACTATGGCCATGTGCAGTATCGATAACAATCGCATCGGCACCTGCTTCTAATAATGCTTCCGCACGTTCGAACGTATCACTAGTAACACCGACTGCTGCCGCCACAAGTAAACGACCGTGTTCGTCTTTGGCAGCATTTGGGAATTCAATCACTTTTTCAATGTCTTTAATTGTAATTAAGCCACTTAAGCGACCTGCTTCATCAACGATTGGTAATTTTTCGATTTTATGTTTTTGTAAGATTTTTTCTGCATCTTTTAAAGATGTGCCTACTGGCGCAGTGACTAAATGATCTTTTGTCATGACTTCTTCAATTTTGATTTGGTAGTCGGTTACAAAACGCATATCACGGTTTGTAATAATTCCGACTAATTTACGGTTTTCCATTGTTTCTACAATTGGCACACCGCTAATACGGTAACGACTCATTAATTCTTCTGCATCCGCTACTAAGTTTGTTGGTGTTAGAAAGAATGGATCAATGATAACGCCGCTTTCAGAACGTTTGACTTTACGTACTTCGTCTGCTTGTTGGGCGACAGTCATATTTTTATGTACGACACCTAGTCCACCTTGACGAGCCATCGCAATTGCCATATTACTATCTGTAACAGTATCCATACTGGCACTCATCAATGGAATATTTAACTTGATATTTTTAGCTAATTGTACACTCATGTCTACATCATTTGGTAAGACATGGCTTTCTGCAGGGATTAATAGCACATCATCAAATGTAAGACCTTTTTTCGCAAATTTTGTTTCCCAATTTGACATTTTTTTGTCCACTCCTCAACTTAATTTTATATATGAAAATAACAGATAATACTAAGGAAGTCAACTAGATTTGTTTAAATAATCAATGAGGAATAAAGGACAAAACGCCAAAATCGGTTTGTCCTTTATTCAACTCTTCCTAATTAAAGTCCTATTTTCATCGTTGTTCTTTTATCTTGTGTTTCTTTTTTTGTTGTAAAAATCGGCTAAATCCAAAACCGCCAACAGAAAGCAAGGTAATCATTGTCCCTATTTTTTGCACTTTTGTTCTTTGGTAACGGATGTCGACATGTCCTGTACCAGATAAAGAAAGAGCGGCTAAGCCTCCTTGATTGGTTAGGCTCATTTTTTTAGCGCCCGTTTGGTTTTTCATTTGAATCGTGGCTTGATAGCCTAAGTAATAAATAAAAGGAACGGTCACCTTCGCTGATTGATTCACCACTTGGTAGTCAAATGAAATTTTCCCATAAGGCATTCTAACGTTTGTAATGGTTACTTGTTCTTCCGAATAATCAAGTTGTCGTTTTTTCTGTTTCAATAATTCCTGATAATTGATTTCATCTGGCAAATATTCATGGCCCGCACCGATATAAAAAGGCGCTGGCTGCTCATACTCAGCTTTTGTTAACAGGCGGCCTTGTTGTGACTGAATACTTTGATATTGATAAATGCCTAAATTGCTGATGGCAAGGAAAACCAACAAAGCCACGGTCCAAGATTTACGGAAAACGCCCCATTCGTCTTGTGCAATGAAAAAAGCGAGCATTACAGAAAGAATCCCTAAAAAACGCCAAGGAAACTGAATCGTATTTAAAGGCGTGTGGTTCAGCCAGTGCCAAGGAAAAAGCGTAGTAACCATCAATAAGAGTACTAGCGTCAAACCAATAAACCGTTTGTTCTGAATTTTTTTGCTGGCAAGCGAAACCACTGCTACAACAAGCCCTACAAACAAAAGGGTTCCTAGATTCGCTGTTTTCGCGTGAAAAACACTGCTCTTTAAACTATTAAAGAAAAGAGAATCAATGGGATAACTTCTTTCGGAAATATAAGTGAGTGGATTGGATGTAACTTTAAACACTTGATTTTTCATTTGTTCAGCAACTGGTAAAAGATAAAAGACCAGCCAAAGCAGCGTCAAACCTGCAGCCTTCGCTAATGCCAACAGGACCTCCTTTTTAAAAAAATGCTGCCAATAAAACAGAATGTATAACCCAATCCAAATAGAAACCATTTCAATAGAAATAAAGTGAGCCAACCCAATGCCAGTCATCGCCAGCGTTAACAACGGCCAATATTTCGTAGTTCCCTTTCGTAATAAAAACAGGCTCGCTAAGACCAACGGAAAAAAACTTAGCGCCAAAAATTCTCCTAACGCTTGGCGATTAAACAAGTCTTGCATGCGGTAAATAGATAAGCCATACAAAATGGCAAAGAGATAGCTTCTTTTTTTAGAGAGCGCCATTAATCGGCCTGCATAATAAGTAAGGCTAAATGTTGCCAAGTTTACCGCAAACACAAAAATCGCCATACTAGCGACAAAGGAAAGCCCCAGAACACGCAAAAGCGCAGGTAAATAAAGATACGCATCTGGATAAAACAAACTAGAGGCATAGCCATAGCCTCCCAAGAAAAAATAATTGATTTTAGGAAACCAGTCGTTGTTTTTAATTGCTAATGCGAGACCTTCCACCCGATTTTGATGAAAGCGAAAATCACTTGCTCGTAAAAAATTCTCTTGAAAATAGACAAAATAGAGAGAAAGTCCACTTAATAAGAGAAAACTAATAAAAATGAGTAGCCGCTCGTGTTGACGGCACCAAGACTTCACTTGTTGTCCCATAAGAGGCTCCTTTCTTTAGCAAACTTCTGAAAACAGAAGCCTGGGACACTAGTTTTTTCGACTAATCCCCCAGGCTTTAACTGTTAAAACGCTCTATTGAGAGAGCGACTTTGCTTGTTGCAGTTTCTGCGTCAGCCGAGCGTATTCACAATTGAGCACGCGCCGTTTATTGACGTGTCATGAAACTACCTTGAATATTGTATTTTTTCTTGAAGAAATAGCGTGCTACAAAGGCTAACGCACCGATTACTAAAGCAATCATCGGATCTAAAATGGGATTGATCACTGGTGGCAGCATTGCTGAACCAGCGAAAACTGCAATCCACAAGAACATTCCGCCAAATAGAATGGCAGTCGTTTTTAACCAACCAGGACGTTTGCTTTTGTCGCCACCTTGACGATCAAAACGGTAAACATATTTGTGCATTAGATAGAAAACATAACCCCCAGCCATCGCACCTAAGATATATGTGGTTAATCCGAGAGGCTGTGCGGTTCCTTTTGAAAATAGAGACATCGCCGCTAACATGATTGTTAATAAACCAAGTAATAGTAAGGTATTGTCGAGCCAAATCATCCAGCCCGCTGGTTCTTTGACTTCTGCTGGTTTATTTAAAATCGCTTCCGTCCGTTCTGAAACAGTGCCAAATAACTGACGGGCTGTTTTGCCTGTTTTTTGACCGGCTACTAATTCTGGTAAAATACCGTGTAGAGCCAATGCTAGCTCTTCTTCAGATAAATTAGCCGCTTTTAATGATTTTTTTAAGTCAAAAATGTATTGTTCATTTCTTTTAGTCAAATTCTGTTCTAATTGACGATTCTCAGCCACGATTGCTCGTAATGCTTCTGCTTCCATAGTTGTATCCTCCTCACCCTCATGTAGAGGGAACCTCTTTCTAAACGGCTGAATGGCCTTAAATATGTGGGCTTACCCCAAAACAAATTGCTTGTTGGGCATGGGTCTTTTCTTAAACGTTAAAACGGAACAACATAACATCGCCATCTTGAACGACGTAGTCTTTTCCTTCTAAACGAACACGGCCCGCTTCTTTGGCAGCTTGCATATTGCCATATTTATCTAGGTCTTCATAAGAAACTGTTTCCGCACGAATGAAGCCTCGTTCAAAGTCACTGTGGATAATCCCAGCTGCTTGAGGTGCCTTGATTCCCTTACGGAACGTCCACGCACGAACTTCTTGTTCACCAGCTGTAAAGTAGGTAGCTAAGCCTAACAAATCGTACGCCGCACGAATCAATTGATCTAAGCCAGATTGTTCAATGCCCATTGCTTCTAAAAATTCAGCCTTGTCTTCTTCAGAATCTAATTCAGCAATTTCTTCTTCTGCTCGCGCACTAACCACGATTACTTCCGCATTTTCACTAGTTGCAAAATTACGAACTTGTTGTACATACTCATTGTTGTCTGGATCCGCCACTTCATCTTCTGAAACATTCGCTACATAAAGGACCGGCTTTGTGGTTAATAAGAAAAGAGATTTAACAATTTTCTCTTCTTCTGGCGTAAATTCAATCGTACGAGCAGATAAACCTTCTTCTAAAACTGGTTTAATTTTGTCTAAAACAGCTAATTCTTCCACCGCTTCTTTATCTTTTGCTTTCGCCATTTTAGCCACGCGAGTATAGCGCTTATTGATTGAATCTAAATCTGCTAAAATTAGCTCTAAATTAATTGTATCAATGTCTGCTAAAGGATCAACGAAATCCGCATCTCGATTTTGTTCACGCATGATATTTTCGTCATCAAAACAACGAACCACGTGACAGATTGCATCTACTTGACGAATGTGACTTAAAAACTGATTTCCCAGCCCTTCTCCTTTGCTGGCACCTTTAACAATTCCGGCGATGTCTGTAAATTCAAACGTTGTGGGAACTGTTTTTTTCGGTTTTACTAGTTCTGTCAAGCGTTGTAAACGGGCATCTGGTACTTCAACCATGCCGACGTTCGGATCAATCGTTGCAAAGGGATAATTTGCAGCTTCTGCTCCTGCTTTTGTAATTGCGTTAAATAGGGTCGATTTACCAACGTTTGGTAAGCCGACAATTCCAGCTGTTAGTGCCATTTGTTTTCCACTCTTTCTCTCAGTCTATTCTCTTTTCTATTAGAGGCATCAAAGCATTAGTCTGCTTTTTTCTCGATTACTTTTTTTAATTTTTTAGTAAAATCACGACGCGGCATCATGACAATATGCCCGCAATTCGTGCACTTGATTTTGATATCAGCGCCCATGCGAATGATTTGCCAACGATTTGCTTGGCAAGCATGCGGCTTTTTCATTTCGACAATCTCGCCTAAATCATACATGTTCCAAGCCTTCTTTCTTCTCTTACTTATATAAAAATACCATGATTACAATACCATTTTTTAACGAAACTAGCAAAAGGATTTGTGACTTTCTGTCTTACTTTCTCACTTTGCTTTTTATTCCTCGTCAAAATGAATATCTAAAATATCTAAAATTCTAGCCAAATCCGAAGAGGACAAGTACTCAATTTCAATTTTTCCTTTGCCTTCTTTTTCTTGAATCGCTACGGTTGTCCCAAATTTATCCATTAAGCGGTCTTCACTTTCACGAATATAAATGGGTTTTTCCTTGATGGCTTTTTTCGCTTTTTTGCCCTTTTTGCCTTGTGTTTCGTTTAATTCAGCGACAAGTTGTTCTAATTGTCGAACCGTTAAATTGTCTTTAATACAACGATTAGCTAATGGCAATAGCTGTTCTTTGTTCTTCAAACCTAATAACGTCCGTGCTTGACCCATTGACATGCTTTGTTTTTGAACCATTGCTTTGACCGCATCTGGTAAGGTTAGCAACCGTAAATAATTGGCAATATACGGGCGACTTTTGCCCAAACGTTCTGCGACTTCCGCTTGTGTTAATTTCAAATTTTTCATTAGCATTTCATAGGCTTCTGCTTCTTCTAGCGGATTTAAATCTTCCCTTTGTAAGTTTTCCAAAACAGCAACTTGCATCATGGATTCTTCATCAAATTCGCGAATAATTGCGGGAATTTTTTCTTTGCCGGCTAATTTAGAAGCCCGGAACCGACGCTCACCTGCAATAATTTCATAGCCTTTAACTGCCGATTTACGAACAATAATCGGTTGAAACACACCGGAATGTAGAATCGAGTTTGCAAGTTCTTGTAAAGAGGTTTCATCAAATGTTTTCCGCGGTTGGTAAGGATTGGGACGAAGTTCGTTTAATAGAATTTCTGTCACTTGTTCGTTCTTAACGTCGACATCTTCTAGCTTTGCGATATCTTGAAACAAGGCATCGATGCCTCTGCCTAAACCTTTGCCTTTATTCATTCTCCAACACTTCCTTTGCTAGTGCTTGATACACTTCGGCACCTTTTGAGCGAATATCATAGTCAATGATTGGTAAACCATGACTTGGTGCTTCGGATAAACGGACATTTCTTGGAATAATCGTATCATAGACTTTTTCACGGAAATATTTACGGACTTCTTCCACGACTTCGGCACCTAAATTGGTCCGAGCATCGTACATGGTTAACAAGACCCCTTCAATTTTCAATTCAGGGTTAAAATGTTTTTGAACCAAGCGAATCGTATTTAGCAATTGACTCAAGCCTTCTAATGCGTAATATTCACATTGAACAGGAATTAGAATCGAATCACTTGCTGTAAAAGCATTGATTGTTAAATGCCCTAGAGAAGGCGGGCAATCAATTAAAACGAAATCATACATGTCTCTTACTTCATCAATTGCTAATTTCAAGCGCGATTCTCGAGCCATCATTGAAGTTAATTCAATTTCAGCGCCTGCTAATTGAATAGTTGCAGGGACAATATCTAAATTTTCACGGCTGGTATGTTGAACCACGCTAGTGATTGGTTCTTCATTTACAAGGACATCATACACATCGTGTGCGACATCTGGTTTAGGGACACCCATGCCACTGGTAGCATTTCCTTGTGCATCAATGTCGATCAGTAAGACTTTTTTGCCTAAGTTTGCTAAACATGCGCCTAAATTTACAGTGGTCGTTGTTTTACCAACGCCGCCTTTTTGGTTCGCTACAGAAATAATTCGTGTCATGTGTGTGCCTCCATCTTATTTAATCGGTTGTTTATTTGGTAATCCAGGTTTTCTGGGATATTTTTTAGGGGTTTCTTTTTTCTTTTGAATCACGACAATGTGGCGTTCGTCTGCCGTAATCGGCAAAGTAAAACCAACTTCTTTCTGAAATTGACCGCCTAATGTAGCGATTGCAGGTTTTGCTTCATTAATTTCTTCTTCACTTTTCGATGCTTTTAAGGCTAAAAAATAGCCTTCTTTTTTAACTAAGGGTAAACACAGTTCACTTAAAACATTTAATCGTGCAACTGCTCGCGCTGTAACGTAATCAAACGCGCCACGAAATTCTGCTTTTTGACCAAATGTTTCTGCACGATCATGATACAAAGAAACATTAGCCAAACCTAGTTGATTCACCAACTCTGTTAGGAAAGTAATTCGTTTATTTAAAGAGTCAACAATTGTGACATTTAATGAAGGAAAAACAATTTTCAAAGGAATACTTGGAAATCCTGCGCCTGCGCCAACATCACAAATGGCTTTGTCACTGGCAAAATCTTCAAAGAATGCCAACGAAACAGAATCATAGAAATGTTTCAAATAAACTTCTTTTTCTTCTGTAATGGCTGTTAAATTCATTTTTTCATTCCATTCTACTAATAAATGGAAATATTGGTCAAATTGTGTCATCTGTTGGTCTGTCAATTCAATGCCTTTTGCGGCTAATAGTTGTCTAAATTCTTCGGGTAGCATAAAGACTCCTTCCTTTTTTGTGAAACAGAAAAATGTTTCACAATCATCTTTTCCTACTTTAACGCAAATAGCAATTTCTTGCAATGCTTTTCGGAAGATTTTTGCCTGAATGATAAAAGAAAAATCCGCCTTTTTATGTGGTAAAAAGTCTCTAGCCACGGGCCAAAATGTTCAATTGGCGGCAACGAAAACCGCCTTTCTCTAAGAGTAAAACAAGCCAATGTTTCATGTGAAACATTGGCTTGTTTTACTTACTATAATCATCGCACTTTATTTGTCGTTCTCTGCGGTAGTCGTATTCTTGGATACGGGGACTTAACCAACCTTTTTTGGCTGTTTTTCGTAATTGATGATCAAATCTCCCTGGTGGTGAACTATCTAGTAATTCATGGGTACGATTATTCCGATTTGCATAATTAAACGATTCACCATTCAAGACTTTTTCCTGGTATTCATTGTTTTTGGCCGCTTGATAATAAGCTGGATTACTAATTAATCTGCCTCGCCAGTCTTCAACTAACACATCCCACTGGGTCACAAAGGTCCCTTCTTCATTCAAAATAAACTCACTGTGAAAATTAGGCGTCAATCGTTTCTTATTAATTAAAGAATAAGATGCCCCCTCAGGGTATTTGTTGTGCAAACGAGCAGAGCTTTTTTTCAGCTTCCGCCCACCCATCCCTTGCGGCTTGGCCGCAAAAACATAACGTTTTAATGCCTGTTCATCGGTGTCCCCTTCTTGTTTAAAAAAATCGCGGATATACGTGATATTTTGACGATCAATATACATTCTTAATTGATGTATCTTTTTCGCTTTCTCTTGGTTAAAGCTCCCAAGAAGACCTAACGGATAGGCTTTTTGAACTGTTTTTGCCAACAAATGCCAAAACGTCGCATGCGGTGCAATCGTCTTCGAGAAACGATAAGGCCCTACTAATTGCAACATGCCATGCTGATCCAACACTGCACCTAATTGCCATAACAGTAACGAGAGCTTTTCTTGCGGACGATAAGCCGAAAAGCGAAATAATCGCTCATACGCTGAAGAGCCCACTTCTTCCACTTCAGAAAACAGTTCCGCGACTGCTGTTTTCGCTTGCTCAAGTGGCAAGAAACGCGTGTCTTTTATGGCGCTTTCCACTAATCCATAAACAGCTTGGCGGTCCCAGCCAGCGTCAATCGCCGCCTCTACACCAGCACTCATTGCTTGTTGTAATTCTTGCCAACGTCCCATCTTCTCGCCGCCTTTTTCTATATACTTCTTCTATAATGATAATCCTTTCCCCGCAAAATGCCAACTGCTTTAACGCAAAAAAACAACCCGCCCTTTGGGGAAGGGCGGGCGGAGGAGTTAAAAAATGAAAAAGTGTTTTGTTAGGGTTTTGTTTATCGGGTATGTTTAAATAATAGCCGTTAAATGTGAAGAAACTATGGTAAAAATGCGCCTTCTTTTCAACAAAATTTTGAAAAAGTCTCTTCAGAAATTAAGATTTTTTTGCGAAGTTGCCCACTGGCTACCCTCATTCAACATATTATATATTTAATATCCACAAAATCATAAAATAAATATACACAATAATGAATATTTATTCAACGGTTAATAAAACAACCAAAAAAGCGAGTGATTTACACTCGCTTTTTCATCTAAATTAAATGATTTTCTCTTAAAATATCACCAATATACGTATCCTCAAATTTCTTCACAAAGTGTTCAACCATTTTGCGTTCCACGAACGGCATATCCATTTCTGTTAATTTTTTCTTGTCAGATAAATAATAAACAGAGTTTGCTAAGACGCGCAAGTCGTATGCAGAAGCAAACACTTCTGGTACTCCGCGTTCAACCTCTAGCAATTGATAAACAGCTTCCATCGCTGTCCGTACAGAATACTCTGTTGTAAACACCGTATCTCGTTCAGTATCTGCGAAGTTCCCAATGAAAGCAAGATTTTTAGAGCCGTTTGGTACAACTAATGGTCGATCGCCTGGTTCTCTTAACATAAAGTAAGAAGTGATAAACGGCATATAAACCGGAATAGTGGTAGCCGATTCTTCTGAAATACGTTCAATTTCCCCTTCTGGGACCCCTAAATGATAAAGTAACTCTTGCGTAATTTCTTGGCCGGTACATTGTTCGATTGGTTTTTTGATATAATTTCCTGGTTTATTAGAAAGTAATCCATATACCCAAGTTATAGATTGTTGATCATTTTGTTCTTTGAAATGCGGTTGTCTATGCATAGCGAAACTCATCATCCAATTAGAGTCTTTGATAGTAATAATACCACCTGTGACAATTTTTCCTGTGCGTAATTTACGATGTGTTAACCGAGAAAGATACGGTTCAATATCGAAATTTTCCCACGTAATCGTTGCTGAGACAAACCAACTTTCATCTGGTAAATTTTCACAGAAAACTTCTGGGTGCCCAAATTCTGGGGATTGTTTTGCTAAGTTTTTCCAGAGATTCCAACTTCCCCCTAGTTCATGAGTAATTGGTGCTGGTGTATGATGATCTCCTTGCGTCGAACTTTCAGTAATTGAGCCATTCGTTACGAAGACTAAATCATTTTCAGTTAAAGGAATTTCTTTGGTTTTGCCCGCTTGTGTCAGCAATAATCGCCGAGCAACTTTAGTAGCTCCTTTGATGTCGACTTGGATATCATTGATCGTTGTTTCATATTGAAAGTCTACCCCTTGATTGGTTAAAAAGCTTAGTAATGGTTTCACTAACGATTCGTATTGATTGTATTTGGTAAACTTCAAGGCTGTAAAGTCAGGCAACCCTTTGATGTGGTGGATAAAGCGCATGATGTAACGGCGCATTTCAATGGCAGAGTGCCATTTTTCAAAAGCAAACATTGAACACCAATAGATCCAAAAGTTGGATTCAAAAAATTCTTCGCCGAAAACATCTTCAATTTTTTTGCCAATTAATTGATCTTCAGAAGTCATAAATAAATCAACGATTTCTTTTTGTGCTTTTTTGGATAAAGTAAATTGTCCATCATCGGGGACACGTTCGCCACGGTTATGAATAATGCGGCAATTTGAAGAATTCGGATCATCTAAATCTAACCGGTAAAACTCATCTAGGACAGAGGCATCTTCTACTTCTAATGATGGTACCGAACGAAATAGATCCCACAAACACTCGAAATGGTTTTCCATTTCGCGTCCGCCGCGAGTGACAAAGCCATCATGGGGAATAAATTTACCATCTAAAGAACCGCCAGACAGCGTGAGTTCTTCAAAAATGTGAATATTTTCGCCCTTCATTTGACCGTCACGAATTAAGAAAACAGCCGTTGCTAAACCTGCTAGGCCACCACCAACGATATAGGCACTCTTGTCATCTACACCTTTTGGTTTTCTTGGTCGAGCAAATGCTTCATAATTTCCATTTGTGTATCTCATTCTCGTTTCCTCCTATCATTTGATACCCTCATCATACTGCTACCAAAAAAAATACCCAAAAGATAACCCTTTTTTTTAAGAAATTCTTTGACAAATAAAGAAAATTGTCTAATTTTTAAGCAAGTGAATAATCGTAGATGTTTCATGTGAAACAAAAAAAGAACGAGAAGAAAAATGGCCGCTTTTTCTTCTCATTCTTTTTATGCTAATTCGTTTACCGTTTCTACTCCAAAAACAGCAACCCAATCTTCCTGAAAATCAGTTACTGCTTTTTGAATGGCGGGCATTGCCAAGCCTTGTGTCACGAGTTCTGGTGCGATAGTGACCGCTTGCGCCCCCATTTGACAGGCTTGATTAATTTGTGCCACGTTTTTAAAACTAGCAGCTAAGATCTTACTCTTTGCGTTCGTCCGTTTAATTTCTGCAGCTAAATGCTCAATAACCTTTTGAGAATCAATTGTTAAATTCTCCATCCTATTATAATACGGCGCTAAATAATCTGCACCTGCCGCAATCGCTAGATAACCTTGAAATTCTGTATAAATAGCGGTTGCTGTTATCCGATAATTTGCCTGCTTTAGTTGTTTGATGGCTGCCAAGCCTGCTTCATTGACTGGGATTTTAATGAATGTTTCTTGGCCTAATTGTTGTACAATGGTTTGGGCATCTTCTAGCATCTCTTCTGTCGTTTGACCGACCACTTGGACGTGCAAACTCGCTTGTCCAATCGTTTTTTTGATTTCTTTCATCTGCGCAAAGAAGTCAATTTTTCCTGCTTGTTTAACAATACTGGGATTAGACGTCACGCCTGCCAGTGGTAAAATTTTCTGATACTTTCGAATAGCCTCAAGATTAATTGTATCTAGCATAAATTCCATCTTTTACGTTCCTCCCTTAAACGATAATTATAGAATAGTGATTGTTGTACCAACAGTTATTTCAGGAATAGCTTTTTCTTCAACATATAATGTACCTGGTAATTCAGGTGTTGTTGCGCCATCAAATTTAATAGTAATGTGACCCAATGTGTCTAAATTAGTTAATACTACCTCGCCTACAGCGGTAATCTGGTAAGTTTGTTCATCAATCACTAACGTTTGCTTGTCCGTAATCGCTTCTGTGACTGGCTGAACCTCAATGTTATAACAATAATCTGCTAAAGCATCTGGTGCATCTTTTCCAAATAAGATGACCATTTTTTCTTCTTTAAATAATTCGGCTTCTGGTCCAATAGACTGAACCTTTGTTGTAAATACTGACATTTCCCATCCTCCAAAAAAATTTTTTAACTATACAATCCAAAACTTGCTAACCAAGCAACTAGTACTCGAGGGGCACCATTTAAGAAACGAGAATATAAAACAGAAGGGACCCCGACTTCAACGGTTTCGGCTTCAGCTTCTTCCAAGCCTAAGCCCACGGGAATAAAGTCGCACGCGTTTTGTGTATTAATAGCAAACAATGCTGGTAGAGCTAGTTGTGGCGGAATGTTGCCTTTCCCAATTTCCACACCAATTAACGTACCAATTACTTGGCTGATTACTGCTCCAGGACCTAATAAAGGAGAAAGAAACGGCAGAGAACAAATAAAACCAATAATTGTTAACCCCACAATGTTTCCTGCTAAGGGCGCCATGATATTGGCAAAAAATTCACCAATTCCTGAACCTTGGATCACACCAATTAATAAAGAAACAAATGCCATAAACGGAATCACTGTGTTGATCATCGTTTGTACGCCTTCACGGGCTGATTGGTTGAATGTCGCTACAACTTTTCCTGCACCCATACCAATTTTCGCAACAAAACTTTGTTGTTCCGCTTTTTGTTCAGTAATTTTTTTACTTGTATCATATTTAAATTCTGTTTTTTTCGAGGTGGGCTTTTCTGTATCAGCAGCAGCTTCTTCTGATGTCAATGTAATCTGTTTCGGGCCTACAGCGGAAACATAAATTGTCTCATTAATGTATTGTGCTAAGGGACCACTTTTGCCAGTTGGAACAACGTTAATAGTAGGAATTCCTTTTTTAGGATAAATCCCGCAACGAAGAGTGCCTCCACAATCAATAATGGCTAATGCGATTTCATCATCTGGAATCGATGTCTTAAAACCATTGACCGCTTCCATTCCTGTCAATTCTACGATTTTATCAACAATTGCGGGTTTCTCGCCGCCACCTGTAATGTAAATAAATTTATGTTTTTCTTCTGTCGGTGTAATCACTAAGGGCCCACCATAACCGCCATTTCCTTTAACTACCTTAATACTATTGTACGTCATCTCACCTTGCTCCTTTCTAATCCACAGCAATCTCTACTGTTTTACTAAGGGTAATTCCTTGTTGTTTGCAAACATAGGCGGTAGTGAAATCGGTAACCCAACCGCCAATAAAATTCATTAATATCCCTACAAACATATAGCGAATCGCTAGGTCCATCGAATTTAGTCCTAACGTATCAATCCCTTGCGCAATCCCTAACCAAACGAACAATTCACCAGGATTAATATGAGGAAAAACTCCATTACTGGTATGACAAAATTGCGCTTGTGCAGCATAATAGCTAGGTTTATAGTATTCTGGTAAAAATCGAGCCATCGTAAAGGACATTGGATTGCCTAACATAAAAGCGGATAAAAAAGGCAGCACTAAATACCGCGTAACAGGATTTTTGGCAGAAAGTTTGGCTACTTTGGTTACTCTTTCTTCTCCTAGAAAAGCAATTAAAGTATTCATAGCTACCATTAACATCAAAACAACAGGTACGATGCCTGTCATCCAAGAAATAAATGTTTCTGCTCCTGTTTGGAAAAGGTGCATAAATCCTTCCGCAAATTTTGTAATATAAGACATTACTCGACACTTCCTTTCAATTTTGTTTGTACTTTATTTTTCCATAATTGCCATTGAATTTTGGCTCCATTAAGCGGCGTTAATGGTTGTGTTTCTTGATAATTGCCAAGCTCAACACGTAAGTAAATTTCTCGTGCATTTTCCATCGCTTGTTGGGTTAATTTATTTTCCTTTTGTACGAGTGGATGGTAATGATCCATATAATGAATATCCTCGTTCACGTACTGAGGTAAGGGATGAAATTTAGCTAGAACAGTGACACCTTGCATCTTTCTAGCGGCTAAGATTTTCCCTTGTGAATCCACAGCAAACAAGATAATCGTGCCTGCTTTTAACTTCCCTGCACGTCGACCAATCGCGACTTTCCCTAATTGTCGCAATTCTTGGTAGTTTTGATTAAAGTGTTTAATCTGTTTCATTCCCATAGCTATCTGAACGAAGTAAGCTGTTAAAAAAAGCGCCCCGAATACGTAGATAAAACTCATATGATAATCCCCTTCCTTTGCATCCACTCTTTAACCGCTAAAACATCTCGTTGCTTCCGTAACTCATTACGTAAACGTTCGTCTCCTGCGATTGTAAACAAGCGGTCATATAGTTGTAGTAACTCTGCTTCAACAGTGGCCGTCAGCTCTTCTGGAATACCCAACAGCAAAATAACATCAACTTTACCTTCTGGTGTAACCAGTGATTCTTCAAAAACCCCAATCGATAAAATAATCGTTGGTAAGGCTTGATTAATTGTATGGGGAAAGGCAATCCCCGATTCAAAAATAGTTGTTTGTTGATCTTCTCTAGTAAAAATTCGTTCGATAAATTGGGGATCTACTAATTTTTCTGCTTCTAAATCAGCAATCATTTTCTGGATATTCGCTCGGTAACCTTGAGTATTCTCTAATAATTGATAGGTCATATGAATATTTTGAGATTCCACGGAACGAATTTCTTTTGCTCTCTGCCACTCATTTCTGAGCCAAGTATCGTTAAATAAATTAGTTAAATGGATCATCGGTGTTTGTGGTCGAATATTTTTTAAGGGAATGGTTGTAAAAATAGCAAAATATTGATTCAATTCTCTTCTCTCTGCCTCTTCTTCAGAAAAATGGGCAATCTGGACGTCTGGACCCAAAACTTTTTCCAATTGCCGCTGAATGATCAAGGCCGTTCCATGACCTGTACTGCAGATTACAGCGATTTCTTTTTTGGCTCCCGCTTCATAGTTCCCTCTCAATGCTAGCTCAAAATACAAAGCGAGATACCCAAATTCAACCGTCGGCACACAACGATTTAACAAACGGCCCAATTCTTGCAAGCCAATCTTGGCTAATTCATAGGCCAAAGGATATTGTCGTTCAATTTCTCCGTAAAATAAATCGTGACATTCCACATGAAAAACGAGTCGATTCATCACGTTTCTTAAATGATCTTTCATTTCTGAAAACAAGAAGTCCTCATCAAATTCAACAACAACTGAATGATGAATTTTTTTCATCATTTTTTGAAAATAGTCAGCTAAGAGTCCTTCATCAGCCAATAAAGAATTACGAATATGGTTTGTGTTGATGTTAAAAGGAAAGCTGATAAAGGAACGTTCCCATTGGCTTAACGTTACATTATAGGTTATTTCCAAGTGATACATCAGTTCTTCAATCTGCTCGTTATGACGAACATAATCAACATATTCTGGTGGTAGTTCCGTAATGAGTTTTCCAGCTAAAACACGCTGCAAAACAATTGAAACCACTCTTCGTAAAAGAAAACTATCTTGTTTTGCTAGTCTTGTTTCTTTGATTATTTTTTGTATCATTTGTTTGGTAGTTTCATGAAGAAACTGTTCTTCAAAATATTCTTGGACGTAATTCACATGAAGTAAGCGTAAATCAAACTCTTTTCCTTCTAAATGAATGCCACGGTTTGGCGTACCTACAACCGCAACCTGCCAAGGAGCAATCAGCTCTTTCATGCGCTTAATGTCTTTATTAACTGTGCCGCGACTAACGGCGATTTCTTCGGATAAATCATAAGTTGAAATAAATTGATCTTCTTCTATTAATCGTTTGATAATGTAGGAAACACGCTTGCTTGAAGAATTAAAATCAGATTCCCTTTTTAGCCGTCCAGACAAAACCTCTTCAAAACCTTCAAAGTTATTGATTTCTAACTGAAAGAGATTTTCCTTCTGAATAATTTGGGCGATACCGATTAATTCATCATTCAATGTATCAATGTTTTTACGAACTGTTTGAGGACTTGCGGCTAATTTTTCTTGCAATTCCTGTAAGCTCATTCCTTTGTGATCAACTAGTAATTTTATTACTTGGTACCATCTATTTACTAGCGTCATTTAGTTTTCCCACCTCTATCCTCTTGTTTTACCTCCAGCTACGTTTGTGGTGATGCCTGTAATATAGCTTGAACGGTCTGATAAATAATAGCATACTAAGTCAGCGACTTCATGGAGTTTTCCGCTACGACCTAATGGAATCGTACTTGTTTTTGAATAACCTGCTCGCAATTGCTCCACAGAAATGTTTCGTGTATAAGCCAATGCTTCTTCGTATGCTAAAGTGCGCAAGCCCGTTTCTTCCATAATGCCTGGCGCAATCCCCACGACACGGACGTTTGATTTTCCTAACTCTTTAGCCCATGAACGTGTATAACTGCTGACCGCTGCTTTCGTTGCAGCGTAGGCGCTTTGCCCTTCGGAGCCTTCTAATCCAGCTTCTGAAGACATATTAATAATGACACCTGCTTGTTTTTGTACAAGAATCCGGCCCACTGCTTGGCTCATTAGGTAGAGCCCTTTTTGATTGATGGCTACAATTTTGTCGAATACCTCATCCGATAATTCATAAGGCCCATGAGGATGATTTTTATCCACCAACAAACGAGGAATATTGATTCCGGCGTTATTTACTAGGCCATCTACGGTTCCAAATTTTTCCACCACTTGAGCGACACCCGCTTCTACTTCTGCTCGAGAAGTTACATCGACTTTCACAAAGAGTAAATGCTCATGTTGCGTTTCTGATGCTGAAATATCAAAATTAGCGACATAGACCTCTTGCGCTAACAAGCTTTCAACAATGCTGCGACCAATACCAGATGAGCCTCCTGTAACAATCACTACTTTTCCTTTAATTCCTAACCAATCTGTCATTTGTTCCACTCCTATCATTTGTTTGCGCTTTCAGTATAGGTCAGTTTGTGAAATTATTTAAGACAGTCTTTTTTTGCAGTTTAGAAAAAAAAGTAGACTAATTCAAAACAAAAAAGCAGTTGCTTCTTCACAATCAATCATCCGTGAAGAAGCAACTGCTTCAAATTTTTATTATCCTTGCACTTTCGCGATTTTTCCTTGTTCGATGTAGACCATCAAAATGCTAATGTCAGCGGGATTCACACCGCTGATACGGCTTGCTTGGGCAATCGTTTCTGGTTGGATTTTTTGTAGTTTTTGTTTTGCTTCTGTAGCCAAGCCGTTAATCGCTTGGTAATCGATGTTTTCTGGAATTCGTTTTGCTTCCATGCGTTTTAGTTTCTCAACTTTTTCCATGGCTTTTTTAATGTAGCCTTCGTACTTGATTTGAATTTCTACTTGTTCAATCACTTTCGGATCGAGCGCCTCTTCAGGTGCGGGAATAAATTGAGCGACTTCTTGATAACTGATTTCTGGGCGTTTCAGAAAATCTCTAGCTAAAATACCGTCTTTTAAGCCAGCAGCGCCTTTGGTTTCCAAAAATGCTTGCACTTCTTTGGTTGGTTTAATCCGATGTTTGCCTAAGCGGGCAATTTCCGCTTCAACAGCCGCTTTTTTGACTAGATAGGCGGCATATTGTTCTTCTTTGACTAAGCCAATTTCATGACCCATTTCTGTTAAACGTAAGTCCGCATTGTCATGTCGTAAAATCAAACGATACTCCGCACGTGACGTTAATAAGCGATAAGGTTCGTTGGTACCTTTTGTAACTAAATCGTCAATCATGACGCCAATATAGCCGTCACTACGTTTTAAAACAAGAGGCTCTTTGCCTTGAATTTTCAATGCAGCATTAATTCCTGCCATCAAGCCTTGACCAGCAGCTTCTTCGTAGCCACTAGTTCCGTTCGTTTGACCTGCTGTATAAAGATTTTCAATGACCTTTGTTTCTAATGTTGGGCGTAATTGGTGAGGGACTACCACATCGTATTCAATGGCGTAACCTGTACGCATCATTTCTACTTTTTCTAATCCTTCAATAGAATGAAGCATTTCTGTTTGGACATCTTCTGGTAAAGAAGTAGATAAGCCTTGGACGTAAACTTCTTCGGTATTCAACCCTTCTGGTTCCAAGAACAATTGGTGTCTTGGTTTGTCTGCAAAACGAACAATTTTGTCCTCGATGGATGGGCAATACCGAGCGCCCACACCTTCCACAATCCCAGTAAACATTGGGGCGCGGTGTAGATTTTTTTGAATAATTTCATGCGTTGTTTCATTCGTATAAGTTAACCAACAAGGTTCTTGGTTTTGATTGTAGGCACTATCTGGCGTGCTGTAACTAAAGTGGTTGGGTTCTTTATCGCCTGGTTGTTCCTCTGTCACAGAATAATCAATCGTACTTGATTTTACTCGCGGCGGCGTTCCTGTTTTAAAGCGATCGATTTCTAAACCTAATTCTTTTAAATGATTGGCTAAACCAACGGAAGGTTGCGAATTGTTTGGTCCTGATGAATATTTTAATTCACCAATAATAATTTCGCCACGCAAGGCAGTACCGGCAGTAATCACCACTGCTTGACTACGGTATGCGGCACCTGTTGAAGTTACAACACCACGACAAACGCCATCTTCCACGATTAATTCTTCAACAATCCCTTGACGAAGGGTTAAATTTTCTTCTTTTTCAATGGTATGTTTCATTTCTGTCGCATAGGCATGTTTGTCAGCTTGCGCGCGCAACGCACGCACTGCTGGACCTTTACCAGTATTTAGCATCCGCATTTGGATGTAGGTTTTATCAATGTTTTTACCCATTTCGCCGCCTAATGCATCGATTTCTCGGACAACGACTCCTTTGGCAGGTCCACCAACAGAAGGGTTACATGGCATAAAAGCAACCATATCTAAATTAATCGTTAAAAGTAACGTTTTAACGCCCATTCGTGCGGCTGCTAAGGCTGCTTCAGAGCCAGCATGTCCAGCACCGACGACAATAACATCATATGATTCTGCTTGATATTGATTCATAAAAAATTCCTCTCTTGTCTTATTTTCCTAAACAAAATTGACTAAATAACTGTGTAATTAATTCATCTTGGACACTATCGCCGACGATTTCCCCTAAATAATCCCAACAACGGGTCATATCAATTTGAACTAAATCGACTGGCATACCTGCTTCGATGCCGTTAATCACTTCTTGTAACGAAAGCGCTGCTTGATCTAGCAAAGCAATATGACGTGTATTAGAAATATAGGTAGCATCTTTTTCGCCTGTTTGGCCGCCAAAGAAAAGATCAGCAATTTTCGCTTCTAACTGGTCTAAGCCTGTGTTTGACAACACCGAAACGGATAAAATTTCTTCTGCAGGGACTAATTCTTGTAATTCGTTAGGATCCAGTTTTGTCGGTAAGTCCATTTTATTTAAAAGAATAACGCGTTTTAAGCCTTTCGTTGCTTCCAACAGTTGACGATCTTCCTCCGTCAATTCTTCGCTTTGATTTAAGACTAACAAAATTAAATCCGAATCTGCTAACGCTTTGCGGCTACGTTCGACACCAATTCGTTCCACAATGTCTTCTGTTTCGCGAATCCCCGCTGTATCAATTAATTTTAAAGGAACGCCGCGAACGTTAACGTATTCTTCAATGACATCACGTGTCGTTCCAGCAATATCTGTAACGATAGCTTTTTCTTCTCGTAACAGATGGTTTAACAAACTGGATTTCCCGACATTTGGTCGGCCAATAATTGCTGTACTTAGACCTTCTCGCAAAATTTTTCCTTGTTTAGCGGTCGTTAATAATTGTTGAATCTGCGCTTTCACAAATTCGGCTTTTTCTAAAAGTAATTTCGTGGTTAATTCTTCGACATCATCATACTCTGGATAATCGATATTAACTTCTACTTGTGCTAAAGTATTTAAAATTTCTTGTCTTAATGAACGAATTAACGCCGACAAGTTACCATCCAATTGGTTCAATGCAACATTCATCGCTTTATCTGTTTTAGCACGGATTAAGTCCATCACTGCTTCTGCTTGTGAAAGATCCATTCGGCCATTTAGAAAAGCACGTTTTGTAAATTCCCCAGGTTCGGCCATTCGTGCGCCTTCACGTAACAGTAATTGCAGTAGTTGGTTCACCACGACAATGCCGCCATGACAGTTAATTTCTACCACGTCTTCTCGTGTAAATGTTTTCGGTGCCCGCATCACAGAAAGCATGACTTCATCAATCAATTGATCGTTTTGCGGATCAACAATATGACCATAATGAATCGTGTGCGTGGGGACTTTAGCTAAATCTTTAGTGCCTGACCGATAAACTTTGTTTGCAATAGCAACTGCTTGCTCGCCACTTAAACGAACAATACTAATCGCACCTTCACCTGGCGGCGTAGAAATCGCCGCAATTGTATCAAATTCCATTGTAGCTGATTGCATAATTAGCTTCCTTTCTTCATAACAACAAAAAAAGCGCCCACTCCTCCTGCATTAAAAAATTCAGGTTGGATTTAGCACTTTCACTGCTTGTTCCTTCGATTTTCTGAAAATAGAATAGCACATTTTATTCTATTTGGCAATTTTTCTTCATTAAATGGAACGAGAAAACGTATCATTGAGTGGGGAATTCTCAACAATACGTTTTCTCATCTATAGGAATTAAAGGAGAGAGCTAGTTTTTACGTTTGCGTTTGATGATTCCCATGCTCGCAAGGAGTGCGACAAAGGCGCCAAACAAACTTGTTGTCACGGCTGAGGACTCTTTTTCACCTGTACTAGGTAAGTAGCCTGTTTTCCCGTGATTTCCAGTGCCATAACTGATGGTACTTAGTTTAGGGTGGTAGCCACTACCATTTGTACCGAGGCCATTGCCTAGTGAACCTAAGCCAGAACCTGTTGTACCTAAACCAGAACCTCCATTTGGATTTGAACCTGTGTTTGAACCATTTCCATTATTCCCGCCAGTTGCGCCATTGTTTCCTGTGTTGCCGCCTGTATTGCCGTTATTTCCGCCAGTGTTACCATTGCCTCCTCCAGGACTTTTTGGGTCGGCTGGCGTCATGAAGGTTGTAGCCGTACTGTAATGTCCTGCGCCATCGGTAGCTGTCGCAAGTAAACTTTGTTGAGCAGTCGCTTGTCCCGCTGTTAATTGGATAGCGAAGTTGCCTTCAGCATCGGTGGCACCTACAGCAATCACACTTCTTAATAGTCGGTTACTAATTTGAATGATTCGGTTTGGTTCAGCTGTTCCTTTGATGAGGTAGCCGGCTTTAGACGTTCCTAAAACTGAAGAAACAGTTGGTGCCGCAATTTTAATCTCTGGTTCTCCCGTAATATCGGCCGGCGTCATAAATGTGGTTTTAGGACTCACATTTCCTTGTGTATCTGTGGTTAGTGCGGTTAATGTTTCTTTTTCTGTTGCTAACCCTGCTGCAATATGAACGGAGAAGGTGCCTCCAGTAGTTGTACTGCCACTTGCCAATAGTTGTTCACTGCTATTGTAAAATTGAACCGTGACATTTGGATCAGCAGTTCCAGTGACTGTATAGCCATTGGCTTTGTTTCCTTCAACCTTCGTAATAGTTGGCGCCGCTAAAACAACATCCGCTGGAATAACGGCTGTAGCTGGTTGACTTTCATTACCTGCGCCATCTTTGCTAATAATCGTAATCGTTTCTCCTGGTGTCACTACGCCAGCTGGTAGAGTCACCGTATATTGGCCGGTTTCGTTAGCAGTTGTAGCAGCAATGATGGTTCCGTCTGCGTCACGGACATCAATAGTGGTTTTTGGCTCCGCCGTTCCAGTGATTTCGTAACCTTTACTAGAATTTCCGGTAATAGAATCAATGGTTGGTGTGGCTAAGTCGGCTGGTGTAGTTGCTGTAGCTGGCTGACTTTCTTTTCCTGTTGCATTTTTCGCTACGACAGTTATTGTTTCGTTAGCTGAGGCCTTCCCTGGCTCTAAAGTCACTGTGTATTTGCCATCAGTTCCAGTAGTTGCCATGCCAAGGACTGTGCCATCGGCGTCACGCACCTCAACTGTTGTACCAACTTCTGCTGCTCCTACTACTTGATAGCCTTTTGTCGTGCTACCAGTGATTTTGTCAACAGTAGGTGTCGCGACTGGTGCATCTGGATCAGCAGGTGTTTTGAAAGCAGTCGGATTACTTTCTTTCCCAGCAGCATCTTTTGCAATGGCAGTTAAGGCTTCGTTGGCTGTTGCTGTGCCCGTCGGAAGAGTGATTGTAAAGGCGCCAGCACCATCAGTCGTTCCCGTAGCAATAACTAAACCTGCTTCATTGTGAATCTCAATGGTGACATTTGGCTCTGCCGTGCCAGTTACTTGATACCCAGTAGCAGTTGTTCCTGTGACATTCGTCACAGTCGGTGCTGCCACGGTTGCATCTTCAGGGACCGTCACTTCCGTTGGTTGACTTTCATTGCCGTCACCGTCTTTTCCAACAACTGTTAATGTATCACCAGGATTAGCGGCTCCCGCTGGAAGGTCCACAGTAAAGTTTCCTTGATCATCCGTTGTCGTTGTACCAATAATTGTTCCATCTGGGTTACGTACTTCAATGGTGGTATTAGGGTCCGCCGTCCCAGTGATTTCATAACCAGTTGTTGAATCTCCAGTAATGTCACCAATTGTTGGTGTGGTAACATCAGCGGGTGTCATAGCTGTAGTTGGTTGACTCTCAAGTCCAGTATCATTTTTAGCAACTACATTCACTGTTTGTTTCGCTGTTGCTTTTCCTGAAGCTAACGTCACAGTATATTGGCCAGTCGGTCCAGTTGTTGCGGTGCCTAAAACTGTTCCGTCTGTTGCACGAACTTCAATGGTGGTGCCAAGTTCAGCGGTACCTGTCACTTGATATCCTTGTGTTGTATTCCCGGTTACTTTGTCGACACTTGGCGGTGCCACTACTTCATCTGCTGGTGTTTGGAAGGTTGTCGGTGTACTTGTATTGCCAGCAGGATCTTTGGCTAACGCTGTCAATGTTTCATTCGCATTTGCCGTCCCAGCTGGAAGGTTCACAGCAAAGGAACCAGTCCCATCGGCAGTCCCTGTTGCAATCACGTTCCCATCTGCATCACGAATTTCGATGGTAGCATTCGGATCAGCGGTGCCTGTCACCTGATAACCAGCAACTGAATTACCTGTTACTCCTGTTACAGTTGGTGCTGTAACCGTGGCATCAGAAGGAACAAGGACTTCAGTCGGTTGACTTTCATTTCCCGCGTTATCCTTTCCAATCACTGTTAACGTATCCCCAGGATTGGTCGTTCCCGTTGGTAGTGTGACAGTAAAATCACCATTCGCATCAGAGGTACCTGTACCAATGACTGCCCCAGCTGGATCACGAACTTCGATTGTTGTGTTAGGGTCTGCTGTTCCTGTAATTTCATAACCCGAACCAGAGTTGCCTGTGATGTTATCAACTGTTGGTGCAGTGACATCAGCTGGTGTTGTCGCCGTTGCTGGTTGACTTTCCGTGCCACTAGCGTTTTTCGCTACAACGCTCAGCGTTTGATTTGCTGTTGCTTTTCCTGGAGCTAAAGTCACTGTATATTTTCCATCAGTTCCAGTTGTTGCAGTACCAAGGACCGTGCCAGCTGCATCGCGAACCTCAATGGTGGTGCCAACTTCAGCAGTCCCTTTGACCTCATAGCCTTTTGTTGTACTACCTGTTACAGTCTCAACAATTGGCGTCGCCACGGGCGTATTAGGATCCGCTGGCGTTTGGAACGTTGTTGGCGTACTTTCTGTACCGCTGGCGTTTTTCGCTACGGCGGTTAACGTTTCATTGGCGCCTGCTTCACCTGCGGGAACGGTAACTGTAAATGCCCCTGTCCCATCAGCGGTACCTGTACCTATTACGGTGCCTCCTACATTTCGGATCTCAACCGTGGCATTAGCATCAGCAGTTCCTTTAACCTCGTAACCTGCCGTTGAATTACCTGTCACTCCTGTGATTGTTGGTGCGGTTACGGTTGTCTCATCCGCTGGTGTTTGGAACGTTGTTGGCGTACTTTCTGTGCCGCTGGCGTTTTTCGCTACGGCGGTTAACGTTTCATTGGCACCTGCTTCACCTGCGGGAACGGTAACTGTAAATGCCCCTGTCCCATCAGCGGTACCTGTACCTATTACGGTGCCTCCTGCATTTCGGATCTCAACCGTGGCATTGGCATCGGCAGTTCCTTTAACTTCGTAACCTGCCGTTGAATTACCTGTTACTCCTGTGATTGTTGGTGCGGTTACTTCACTAGTAGTGCCTGCAGCAAAATAAATGTTGGATACACCGTCTGCTGTTGCTAATAAATTAACGTCTAAAAGATCTGTTTGAACGACTGTTCCTACAAAACGAGCATCTAAATTATTGGATAAATTTTGAGGTGTTGAAACGGTAGTTGGTAAAGTAACCGTGGTTGCGCCTAGTAAAGAAGCATCCACTAACTCATTTACGCCTGAACCACCAACCGCTAATAAAGGCAAAGCACCTGAAACAGCCACGTTCACCGTGCCTTTGACAGGAAGCAAGGCTGCATTTATAGCTGCGGCGACAAGATTACTTGGGATACTGGTACCTTTTGCCTCCAAAGCTTGAACTGCCGCATTCAAATCTTGTAAGATGTTTGAAACATTTTGGGCTAAAACTAACCCTAAACCATCACTAATCGGTGCACTAATGTATGAGCCGTCAGCTGCTAACGTTTCCGGAGCTGTAAATGAAGCAGCACCTAAGTTTTCAATGTTATTAACTAATTCCAATTGACGATTCACTTCCGTCAAATCAATATCAACACCAGTTAAATTCCCTAAAGCCCCACTGGTAATTTGAGTAATGACATTGGTTAAATCATTGGCTGCATTCAAAACGGCAGTCAAAAAAGTAACTTTTGAAAGATCAATCGTAACGTTGGTATTGATTGCTGCGCTGCCTGCTGCAGCTACATTTCCTCTTAACTCAGGAGGAACCACTAACACCGCTTGTTTTTGTCCACTAAACACAGCGGAAGCATCTGCTAAAGCGCCACCAGAAACCGTGAAATTAACTGGTTGATTTTGGTTTGCGGCTGTCCAACGATTACTCGTTGAAGTGCCACTGTCATTATTTGACGTAACATTTGATAATAGTTCGATATCCAAGACCGCTGCTGATGCACTGATTGTGCCAGAGGTAACAGCTATACTTACAGGGATTGCTAATGACGTAAATAATAAACCACTTGATATTGCTAAATTAAGCATCTTGCGTTTTGTCCATTTTTTATACTGACTTTTCCGATTAAAATCCTCAACAATTTTCTTTTTCATCTGATCGTCCCTCTTTTCTTTAAAATAAACGATAAATACCAAGATCATTAGCTTCCCCTAGTTGTTCATCTCCCCCTTTAGCGATTTAAATGGATTTAACACCTGCAGTTTAGTACATTTCCTCAGCTTTTCAAAATATAATGCTGTGAATTTTTATATAAAAATTCATTTGATAACAAGCATCCTAAATATGTTAAAAAACTCACTAATTCATTAGTGAGTTATTATACAATGAGAGGAAAATGAGGAAGTTTATACGTTTCTCCCCAATCATTAAAGATAAATAAATTATTTTATTATAACTTATCGTTTGATAAATCGATAATTAAATAACGGAAATTTTTTTTATTTTTTTGAGAAATTCCACTATTATTTTTTCTGCTTCTTTGACTGTTTTTATCAATTTTATAGACATAAGTCATAAAAACTTTACATCAAAAAAATGACTCTAATCTATAACAATTTTTTCTGTTTTTAAGATTTTTTTTATGAAATTTTTTATATTAAAAAAATTTCATAAAAAAAAGACGACAGCCGTTTTTGAACGAATGCCGCCTTTTAGATAAACAAAAACCTGATTCTAAAAGAATCAGGTTTAGGAAAAGCAAATCAAGATTCGCTTCAACTGTTTATCATCGTATTTGTATACTCTGATAAGAATGATTTCGTAATAAAATATACTGTGTTTCGTGGTATTTGTCAATCGCTTTCTTGAATTCTCTTGAGACCTTTCCATAAGCATATAAGGTCAAAATAACTGACCAAATCAGCGTTGTAACTATCTTTTTAATTAAGGCGTCAGCCAATTTAATTTCATTAGTTTATCTAAAAACACCACCAAAATTAAAGCATCTGCACTGCCACCAATACTCCAATTTTTTTCTTTGAATAAGTGATTCAATCTTTCTAAGCAAAGGGTTCCCCGTAACGTTTGTATCCCCCCTAAAGCAAAATATTCCTGGATTAACGGTTGATATATTTCAAAAATTTGGACATTTTGACTTCGTTTAATCAAATTCGTATCCTCAACATAGAGCGATAAATAAAGGAGCGTATCAATGAGTTTTTGTTGTTGTGTGCCTTGATGTTTTTGATAATAAGGCACTCCCTGTTCAAAGACAGCGGGATAGCCTTGTTGCGCCTCACCACGGATTCCAGTCAAGCCATGCTGAACAAATAGTCGTTCACCCCAAGTTAGTTTTTCTAGCTCATTCGTAGCGAGGTTTTCAAAGTCGGCCAGTAAGTCTTGCGTCATTGTTTGAAGCGTTTGTTGAAACAATTGTAAGGTGCAAGGGGTCTCCCAAATCATTAGACGACCACAGATAGCTAAAAAAATACCTAGAGAAAAAATCGCTCCTTTATGTGTGTTGATCCCTTCTGTTGCCTCAAACATCGCTCGTTCTGCTTCTAAACCAACTTGTCGAATCGCGCGAAATGTTGCCTCAATCGGCAAATGACGTAGCTCTGTCCCAGCTTGAACGAAGGCTTCAAAATAAGGAGTCAAAACTACACTACTTTCTAAAAAAGTGAAAACATCCATATCTTGATGGGCGCCTGCATCGACTGGATCCACCAAGCCTGGTTTATTTAAACAGGTCACTTCATAGAGTAGTGCCAATTGTGCTTGCTGCGCTAATTTACTCCTTGCTTGCTTTGTCATTGCCTTTTACGTCCCTTCTTCTGTGCCGTGGTCTTTTCTTGTTTTATATAGTCTAGTACAGCATTAAAAACCGTGTCAACTACGCCGCCATCAAATACATTAGGTATGACTTTTTCTGCTGTGGGTTCTGAAATCATAGCGGCCAAGCTTCGTGCTACTGTCATTTGCAAACCGACATCGACTTTTCTGCCTTTCGCTGCCAATAACCCTTTAAAAAGACCTGGAAAAGCTAAAATGTTGTTCACTTGATTCGGATATTTGGAAGAACCAGTTGCTAATAAACGGACGCCATTGGCTTGGGCGAGGGCTGGTTCAATTTCTGGTTTAGGATTTGCTAAAGCAAAGATAATTGGGTCTTGGTTCATTGATTTAATCAGGGCTGGCGTTAGCACATCCGCTTCTGATAAGCCTAAAAAAACGTCCTGATTGACGACAGCGGTGGCTAAATCTTTGTTTTCTACTGATGGTTTTATTACCTGTCGAAGCAAAGCACGTTGGTAAGGATTCAATGTCGGGTCTTCTTCTCTTAAAACACCTTGGCGATCTACTAAGGTAAGATGCGTAATTCCCGCTTGAATACATAACTTAGCGGTCGCTACACCAGAAGCACCAACTCCGTTAATCACCACACGCAATTGATTTAAAGGTTTTCCTTTAATTTTGGCTGCGTTGATTAGCCCAGCTAAAACGACAATGGCTGTGCCTTCTTGGTCATCATGATACACAGGAATGTTCAAACGTTGTTGAAGTTTTTCTTCAATTTCAAAACATTTTGGTGCAGAAATATCTTCTAAATGGATTCCTGCAAAACTATTTTGTAAATTTTCAATTGTTTGAACCATCTCGTCAACTGATTTTTGTTCCAGTGCTAAAGGAATAGCATCGACCCCCGCCAAATTTTTATAAAGTAAAGCTTTGCCTTCAACAATTGGCAAGCCCGCTTGCGTGCCCATATTGCCGAGACCCAGAACAGCTGACCCATCTGTAATAACCGCAATTAACTTACCACTAATGGTCCACTCGCGCGCTAATTCATGATTTTGGGCAATCATTAAACTCAATTCTGCGACACCAGGTGTATACATTTTGGCTAAATCATGATGGTTTAATACCGCTTCTGTTGCTTCAAGACTTAGCACACCAATATTTTTTTGATGAATTGCTAGAACTTCTTCTAACACATTGTCACTTCCTTTCACGGGCTGCCTTTTTTCTATTTGATGAAGCAAGGGTTTGAACAACCGTTATCGTCGCTCAAACCCTTGCTTCTTTATACATTTGCGGAGCACTTGCCCGTTCTATTCTGGCAAGTCAAGTTTGACTGTCACTTTCTGTAACGGTACATCGTAAAAAGGATCTTCACGACGTCCTAAAAAGTCTTTTCCTTGTTGTGGGAACATCGCATATAATAGGACATCCTCTTCAGATTTTGCGTATTGTTGGATTTCCTTTTCTAAACTATGCAACTCTGGTTTCAATAAATCCGCTGGTCGACAAGTAATTACTTCTTCATCCCCAATGATTTTTTGCTTAATCTCTTCTGCGATAGGTGCTGGTGATTTGCCATATTCTCCGCGCACATAATCTTTGATTTCATTCGGTATTAAGGAATATCTTTCCCCAGAAATCACATTCATTAAAGCTTGTGTTCCGACCATTTGTGAAAGCGGCGTAACTAGTGGTGGATACCCTAAATCCGCTCTTACTTTAGGTACTTCAGCTAAAACTTCTTCATATTTGTCTTGTAAACCTTGCTCCGTTAATTGACTTAATAAGTTTGATAACATACCACCAGGCACTTGATAAATCAAGGTTTTCGGTTCCGTATCTTTAACTTTAGGGTTTAAAATGCCTTCACTTCTAAAACGATCACGAATCGGATTGAAATAGTCAGCAATCTCTGTTACTTTTTCCATATTTAAACCTGTTTCAAAGCCTAAATCTTCTAACGCAATGGCTACAGATTCTGTGGCTGGTTGACTCGTACCGCCAGCGAAAGAAGAGATAGCTGTATCGATGATATCCGCACCTGCTTCAGCAACTTTTAAATAGGTCATCTCAGAAATACCACTAGTCGCATGCGTATGCACCTCTAAAGGTAAATCAATGGCATCTTTCATTTTGCTCACTAATTCAAAACCCGTTTGTGGCGTCAAAACGCCTGCCATATCCTTAATACAAATGGAATCCGCTCCTGTTTGACTCAATTCTTTGGCTAATTTTACAAAGTAATCGATGGTATGAATTTCACTCGTGGTATAAGAGATCGCTGCTTGACAGTGTCCGCCAGCTTCTTTTGTTGTTTGAATTGCTGTTTGTAAATTACGGACATCATTCAAGGCATCGAAAATACGAATAATATCAATCCCATTTTCAACTGATTTTTCGACAAAGGCCCGCACCACATCATCAGCGTAATGACGATATCCTAGTAAATTTTGTCCTCGTAATAACATTTGAAGTTTGGTATTTTTAACTTCTTTGCGAATTTGGCGAAGACGTTCCCAAGGATCCTCGTTTAAATAGCGGACACAGGAATCAAACGTTGCCCCGCCCCACATTTCTAATGCATGAAATCCTGCCTCGTCCATTGTTTTAATAATCGGCAGCATATCTGAGGTTGGCATCCGTGTTGCAATTAAACTTTGTTGCCCATCCCGTAGCACCGTTTCTGTAAAACGAATTTTTTTACTCACTTGGCTGCTCCTTTCGTGTCAAAATTATTTCTGTTATTTTTTCTTGCATTGCTTCAAGACTGTGACGTCGATTTCGTCCACAGACTTTCGCCTCTTCTTGGCAAATAAAACAGCGCCGTGGTGGCAAGCCTAAATCTCCTCGATGAAGGCTTTTTAGTTCTTCATTTCCCCATAAAACATCTAGGTCCACTAAACGACCATAAGGATGTGTTTCTTCAATTTTGACCATTCTTTGTTTTAATTCTTGTGGGGCTAACGAAACCGCCAAATAATATTCAGGACCTGTTTTTTCATTCCGGTAAAAATTAACAATCGGTACTTGATCCAGCAATTGTTGCTCGACTTCGTCAATTACTTCTAAAAAAACAGCCGTTAAAGTGGGCGAATTTTTTACTTCTCCAGGAATATTCATTGTGGCAGATAAGAGACTAGCTTCTGGTGCTGTTTCTAACAACTCCTTCTGTGTGGCAGCTCTTTGTTCGCGAGCATCCAACATCTCTAAAAGTGTTACTTTTTCCCCATTAAACATTGCGTACCACATCAATTAGACTACCATCTCGGTATTCAATTAACGCAACAACTTTGTCTCCATATTTAATTGGTTCCGGGGTGCCAACAATGTTGTAGGCTTTGTCTTTCAACTCTTCTAACGTAAACTGAGGAACATCTAAGGTTTTAAAACAATCAATTAAGTCTGTTCTTTTTGGATTGATTGCAATGCCGACTTCTGTTACTACGACATCGACACTCGTACCTGGTGTAACGACTGTATTTACTTGCTCGACGATTGTTGGAATCCGTCCACGAACAAGTGGTGCAATCACTAGACTCATTTTACAAGCCATACTTGTATCGGAATGTCCGCCAGAAGCACCACGGATGACACCATCTGAACCAGTAATGACATTTACATTAAAATCTGTGTCCACTTCTAAAGCAGATAAAATAGCTGTATCTAATTGATTAATAACCGCCCCTTTGCTAAGCGGTGAAGCATACATATTGGCATCAATTTCATAATGATTGGCATTTTCTCCTAAAGAAATAGCTGATGGATGATCAAAGTCTTGGACGTCAATAATTTTTTCTACTAAACCTTCTTCCAAAAGTTCCACCATTGCATTCGTAATTCCGCCTAAAGCGAAACTTGCTTTAATGCCATCTTTAAGCATTTGTTCTCTCATGAACCGCGTAACTGCTAGTGAAGAGCCACCTGTTCCTGTTTGGAATGAGAAGCCTTCTTTGTAGTAAGGAGAATGTGTAATTATTTTTGCGGCATATTCAGCAATCAATAATTCTTTAGGATTCTTTGTAAAACGTGTCGCGCCTTTGGCAATTCCATCTGGATCACCAATTGCATCAATTTCTACCACATAATCAACATCTGTTTGTGGAATACTAATAGGGGTATTAGGATATGGCACTAATGTGTCAGTAATGATGACCACTTGATCCGCATATTTTGCATCGACCATCGCATATCCAAGAGAACCACAGGTGGCTTTTCCTTTGGTTCCATTCGCATTTCCATAAGCGTCTGAACTTGGTGCACCTAAGAAAGCTACATCAATATGGATATCGCCTGCTGCTACTGCCCGTGCCCGGCCACCATGTGAACGAATCACCACAGGATTTTCCATGATACCTGCTGAAATAGCGGCGCCTACTTTATCTCTCAAACCAGAAGAAGTAATGTTGGTGACTACTCCATTTTTAATGTGTTCGATCAGAGGTTCATGAACATTTGCAATTGAACTAGGTGCAATCGAAATGTTTTTCAGCCCCATGGCGGCAATCTCGGCTAAAACTAAATTCATCACATAGTCTCCTTCACGGAAATGGTGATGGAAAGAGATGGTCATGCCATCTTTTAAACCTGTTTTTTCAATTGCTTCACGAATACTTCCTAAAAGTTTTGTCTCCCGAGGTTTCACTGGTTTAATTGCTCGGCTCGCTTCTTGATAAGCATCAATGTGTGCTAATTCTCCTTCATAAATGCCGTATTGCTCTGCATAAGATTGAGGAATGTCTTTGCCTACTTTATTTACTACCATGTCTATATTTCCTCCTCGGTAATTAATTTAGCCGCCAATGCTAACGCAATGACCCGTTCAGCTCGTTCAACAATTGGTTTATCAACCATTTTTCCATTTACGGAGATAACACCGGAACCTTTTGCTTCGGCTTCCCGAATGCCCCAGATTACTTCCTTAGCATTCTGGATTTCTTTTTCTGTTGGCGCATAAATAGTATTAACTAATGGGATTTGACGAGGGTTAATCACCGATTTCCCATCGAAACCTAGCTGTTTAATCAAACGAACTTCGGCTTCAAAGCCTTCCGTATTGTCTACATCTGAATAGACCGTATCAATAGCTGCAATCCCAGCTGCTCGAGCGGCATGTAAAATCATGCTACGAGCAAAGAATAGTTCTTGGCCATCTGGATGGCGCCGTGTTTTCATATTGGTAACATAGTCTTCGGCGCCTAACGCGATGCCAATCAAGCGAGTTGAACTTTTGGCAATCGCGGGCGCATTTAGAACACCTTCAGCCGATTCGATGGCAGCCATCATTTTCGTTGTTCCTACGGGAATGTCATTTTGCTGTTCTACTTCTGTAATGACTGCCTCGACATCAATGATATCTTGGGCTGTTTCTGTTTTTGGTAAACGAATCACATCGACACCAGCTAAGACCATTGCTTCAATATCTTCTGCGCCACCGGCATCTAAAGCATTGATCCGAACAACAATTTCAATATTGCCATAATCGAAAGTTTTCAAAGCAGAATGGACTAAAACACGGGCAGAGTCTTTTTCTTTTAATGAAACTGCATCTTCTAAATCAAACATGATTGAATCTGCCCCATACAAAGGTGCATCTCTTAGCATTGCTGCGTTCGCTCCAGGGACAAACATCATTGTTCTTCTTAAACGTTCCATGAGTCCAACTCCTTCCAATCATACGTTTCTTTTTCAGCGCCTCGATGTAAAACTGTAATCATCCGAGCTTTGATCGTACAATCTAATGCCCCTTTATCAATCGCCTTGACCGCAACGCCTTGGACATCTAAATGTTCCAAAGTTGTCGTAATCACCTGACGAATTTGATTGCCAAATTGTTTTTCGACACTACTTTCTAATTCAATGGTATTTTCTGTTGATTCAATGGGTTGGACGGTAATCATAATATCACTTGATTCTACTGTCCCTGCAGTAGCATTTTTGATAATCTTCACTTTCTTCACCTCATTAGTTTCTTGTGTTCTACTAAGTATTGATAACTTGTTGCTGGTAAAAACTTCTTGAGTGTCTCTTTGTCGCCTTCAGCCATCGCTTTGCGAACTTTCGTCGCACTAATCAGCTCTCCATCACTCGCTAATCGCGGGACAATGGTTAGCGTTATCGTTTGTCCGAAAACTAGTTGCATTGCTTGATTGTAGACAGCGGTCACTTCTGAATAAGGCTCTTCTCCCACATAACGTTGCTGAATTTCAAGTATTGGCGCAATTCTTTCTTTAAATAACGTTGCATC
This sequence comes from Enterococcus sp. AZ050, assembly GCF_051715085.1. Lineage (NCBI taxonomy): Bacteria > Bacillati > Bacillota > Bacilli > Lactobacillales > Enterococcaceae > Enterococcus > Enterococcus sp. AZ050. The sequence continues at coordinate 1,788,989 of NZ_JBIOTC010000001.1, forward strand.
AAGCGTTGCTTGAATTGCAGCTACCTCTAATGGCGCTTTTTCTTTCAAAAAATAGGTAGGAAAAGTCGCAGACGAAACTAAGTAATCTTCTGTAGATAGGACTGTCACATTGGGTAAATGGGCGACCCCTTTTTGCACCATTGCGAAACGTGCTTCTTTTGAAAATAGCGATTTATCTTCAGATAAAACAAACACATAAACGTGCGGACTTTCTTGGGCTGCTTTTTCGACTAAGTACTGATGGCCTTTCGTAAAAGGATTTGCATTCATGACAATGCTACTGGCTGGCCCTGCTTTTTTATGTTGTGTCAGGTAACCAAGATAATCGGCAAAATCTGGTTTGCCTTGCTCCATAAATAGCACCTCTTGATTCGCAACCACTTTTTGAAAGCCTAGCGACTGAAAAATTTGTTCATTTTTTGGTTTTGTATACAAAAAACTGTGTAATTGGTTTTCTTCTCTCAGTTTTTCAAGTAGATGAACCACCAATTGGGTTAACAAATTTTCAGATTGATATTTTTTACAAACGGCCACGCACTTAATCGTTTTGCCTGAAAGCGAGCCAGAGGCGATTAATGCTGCGTCATCATATATGCCAACGGTGTAATCAAGTGCTTCTGTCGTTTGCAATTCGGCTTTTTCCATTAATTCGCGCCAAGCTTGATAAGCTTTTTTATCTTTTTGCAACCAGATTCTTTTCATTGTATATACGCTGCTCACAGCAATAACCTCCTTTATTTTTTAATTGGAAATAATTTTGTTAGTAATTTAGATGCTAGATAAATGATAAATAAAACAACGAAAACGCCGCCCCAACCAAAACCTAACAGTTCAAAAGCAATTTTTAAATCTTCCATGTTAACAGACATGTATTCGTTCTCCTTTCCGTCCTATGTTAAAAAGGCTAATAGTAAGCCACCAGCAATTACAGAAGCGATTTGTCCTGAAACGTTGGCACCAGCAGCATGCATTAAAATAAAGTTTTGTGGGTCTTCATCTGTAGCCATTTTTTGAATGACCCGACTAGACATTGGGAAAGCGGAAATACCCGCAGCACCAATCATTGGATTGATTTTTTCTTTTCTAAATAAATTCAAGAATTTAGCAAAAAGCACGCCGCCGACTGAGTCCATAATAAAGGCGACTAACCCTAAGCCAATAACCATCAATGTATCGACTTTTAAGAACTCTGCATAGTTCATGCTAACGGAAATAGATAGTCCTAGCAAGATACTAATAATATTTACCAATTCATTTTGAGCTGTAATGGATAAACGATCCAAAACGCCACATTCTCTTAATAAGTTCCCAAACATTAAGAAACCAACTAATGGTAATGACACCGGCGCAATTAACCCTGCGACAATCGTAATAACAACCGGGAAAAGAATTTTCGCTGTTTGAGAAACTTCACCGGCCCGATAAGTCATACGGATACGACGTTCGGCTTTCGTCGTCACTGCTTTAATCGCTACTGGTTGAATAATCGGAACTAACGCCATGTAGGAGTAAGCGGCAACCATTATGGCCCCCATGTATTTTGAATGTAAGGTATTTGCTACGAAAATAGACGTTGGACCATCAGCGGCACCAATAATCCCAATCGAAGCAGCATCGTTTAAATCAAAACCTAATAAAACAGCCATAATAACTGTAAAGAAAATCCCAAACTGTGCAGCGGCACCAAACATCAACATAAACGGATTTTGTAACAATGGCCCGAAATCAATCATTGCCCCAATCCCAATAAATAATAATAACGGGAATAACTCTGTTTTTATTCCAAAATCAAAAAGAACATTAAACGGACCTGGCTCGCCGCCAGCGCTCAATACGCCGGAATTAGGAAAGTTCACTAAAATCGTTCCTAAACCCATCGGCACTAAAAGTGTTGGTTCATACTCTTTTTTTATTCCTAAATACATTAATAGTCCACCAATCAGCATCATCACAATGCGTCCTGGTTCTTGGCCCATTCCTATAACACCTTGAATCAGTGTCTCCACACAAATCACTTCCTCTTCTTAAATTAATTCTAGTTAATTGTTATTAATGGTTCCCCTGGATTCACAATTTGGCCTTGGGTAACATGAATTCCTGTTACCGTACCTGCTTTTCCTGCAACGATTTCATTTTCCATCTTCATTGCTTCTAAAATTAACAATGGTTGGTTCTCAGACACCGTATCACCAACATTGACTAATACTTTTAACACAGTTCCTGGCATTGGCGCAGGCATTGCATCTGCTCCTGCTGGGGCGGCTGGCTGTGCTGCTGGCGCTGGGGCTTCTTCAACAGCAGGGGCTGGTGTTTCTGTCGTAGCAACTGGCGCTGTTGGTTGTGGCGCAACAGGTGCTGGTTGTGGGACGCCACCGATTTCTTCCATCTCGACTAAATATTCTTTCCCATCAATTGAAATTTTAAATTTGCGTAACATAATGATCCTCCTCAAGGTTTTGTTTTGAAATTCTTTTGACAACTAGCTGAGACTCTTCTGAAAGCTCTGCAGCTATACTGGCTGCAATAATGGCAACTTCTTTTGCTTCTGGATTTCGTTTTGCGATTTTTTTGATAACAAAACGACTTTCTGGAAACTCTCCTGCTGCGATGGCAGTGGCCACAATACTTACCAATTGATATTCTTTTGGCTCAGCAGGAATATATGCTGGTATATCTATCCATCGCTTTTCCAAGTTATCCGCTTCACGTTGGATAACGCTTTCATTAATCTCGGTATCCTGCGTGTGTTGCTCTTTCTTGAATAAGGACTTAAATAGGCCCATATTGTCTCTCCTTTCACTAATTCTTGGTATACGTTCATTATAGAAAAAACCGTTAAAAAACCTAGTGAAAACACTAGCTCAGATTGTTCTTTTATTGTTTATTTTGTGAAAAAAACTCTGTAAACATTGGTATATAAGCATTTATCAGCCGTTAAGATTCTATTAATATTATATTAAGTTATTAATAAGAATTTGATTGTTGAATTGTTTTTTTGATGTTCTTTTTGTTTTAGGCTATTTATTCTCTGCGAAAGTTTGTATATTCTCACACTATAGACAAACACAAAAAATATTTTTTGTTGTAAACCAGAATACTGTGAAACATTTCTCATGGCTATTCTTTTTTATTAACACCGGTTGTTAACGCTTACAAAAAAGTTCTAAAAAAGAAAGGAAGAAAAACATGTTACTCACTATTTTAGCTTATGGTATGATTATCATCTTTATGTATGTAATCATGAAAAAGAAATTGTCACCGTTTACATCTTTAGTAATTATTCCTCTTATTTTTACTTTGATTGCAATTGCAACTGGAGTAGCGAGTCCGCCACCTGGTGCTGACGGTGTTGTCCCTGAAGTCAACATTGGGAATTTCGTCTTAGATGGGATTTCAACTACTTCAAAAACTGGTATTATGTTATTATTTGCCATTCTTTACTTCTCTATTATGTTGGATGCTGGTTTGTTTGACCCAATCACTAAAAAAATGATTTACTTTGCTAAAGGCGATCCAATGAAAGTCTTGATGGCCACTGCGGTAGTTGCTGCTGCTGTTTCCTTAAACGGAGATGGAACAACCACGACCTTGATTTGCTGTTCTGCGTTTATTCCCATCTACAAAAAACTTAATATGAAATTGATGAATTTAGGTGTGCTTGTTATCTTACAAAACACCATTATGAACTTATTACCTTGGGGCGGTCCAACAGCTCGTGCCATGGCCGTACTAGAAGTTGATGCCGACATTCTTTCTTATTTAGCACCTGGTATGATTTTATCTGTATTGTATGTTATCTTCTTTGTTGCTTATCGCATGGGGAAAAAAGAACGTGCTCGCTTAGGCGTGACAACGCTTACTGATAAAGAATTGGAAGAAATGACTATTGTTAACGATCCTGAGTTATTAGAAATTCGTCGTCCAAAGAATTTTGCATTCAATGGTATTTTAACGATTGTCTTAATCGGATGGTTAGTCCTAAGTTCATTCGTTGGTCAATTAGGTTTGCCTTCGTGGATTGAAATGCCACCGTTATTATTATTCCTAGTTGGTACTTGTATCGCTTTAATGATCAACTATCCAAAATTAAAAGATCAAAGCAGCCGTATCAGTGCAAATGCTGGTGATGCTGTGCAAGTAGTTATCTTAGTTTTTGCTGCTGGCGTCTTCATGGGCTTATTCCAAGGTTCTGGTATGGCCAATGCCTTAGCAAATAGCTTTGTTAATATTATTCCAAAACAATTAGCCGGCGCTTGGGGCTTAGTGATTGCGTTCATTTCAGCACCAGGAACATTCTTTATTTCAAACGATGGTTTCTATTTCGGTGTCTTACCAGTCCTAGCAGAAGCTGGACGTTCTTATGGATTTGACAATATGTCTATGGCTTTAGCTTCCTTAATGGGGCAAGCGTTCCACTTATTAAGTCCATTAGTGGCATTTATTTACTTGCTATTACGTTTAACTGGTTTAGATATGGGCCAATGGCAAAAAGAATCGGCAAAATATGCCTTAGGAATTTTCGTTATTTTCGTTGTTACAATTGTTGCTTTAGGTCACATGCCTTTATTTATTCCACAAAATTAAACGTCGTCGCTGAAACCGTAGGAGTGCCTTTTCTCCTCGGTTTTCTTTTCATTTTGTCTTTTCTTGCGTTATATTTTCATTTTTAATATTATATTTATTATCTATAAAAATAACCTATAGGGAGGTGCCTCATATGAATCCAACGGTTGAAGCAGTAAAACGGAACTTAGATTTAACCAGCAGTAAACCTCTAAAAATTTGTACCTACGAAGCCTTTAAAAAAACCATTATTTTAGGGGATATTCCTGCGGGTGAACGGATTAACGAAAAAGAATTTTCCGAGCAATTAAACATTAGTCGGACGCCCATTCGCTTTGCTTTACAAGAATTGGTCAAAGAACAATTGGTGGAACATATACCTATGGTGGGTATCGTGGTTAAAGGGATTAGTATGAAAGATGCTTATGAAATTTATGATATTCGTAAATCTTTGGACACTTTAGCAACCATTAAAGCCATGGAACTCATGACACCAGAAGATTTTGATGAATTGGAAGCCTTACTTCTCGAAGGAGAACAATACAATAAAAATAACCAAGTAGATGACTTACTACAGAACTTTTCAGATTTTAATTCCTTTATTTATACTAAGAGTCAGATGCTACGTTTAAAAAAAATTGTGACTGATCTCCATGCTTACTTAATCTATTTCAGAGATATTGCGATTCGTGCCTCAGAACGTCGTAGTATTGCCCTAGAAGAACATTGGTTAATTTTCCGCGGAATGAAAACAAAGAATATTGACCAGATCACACTTTTAACCCATGAACATCTAAATCGTTCGCTTCAATTTATTTTGAAAGAAATGGAACGTCGACAAATTGAATAATCAAAAAAGGCCCGCAGTCGCTCGTGCAACTGCGGGCCTTTTTTCATTTTTTTTGTACGCAACCATCTGGCGTAAAGGTATAACCAATGCCCCAAACGGTCCGAAGGTAACAAGGTTCTTTCGGGTTTTCTTCTAATTTACTTCGTAAACGATTAATAAAAACCATAATCGTATTCGCATCGACATCCCCAGTACCCCAAACACTGCTGTAAATTTGTTCTTTAGAGAATACTTGCTCGGGATTCTCCAGAAAAAATTGAATTAATTGAACTTCTTTCGAAGACAATGAAATAGGTAAATCCTTTTTAAATAGTTGATAACGACCATAATCAAAACGGAAATCGCCTACCTGTAGCTCTTCTTTTTTATAAACATTCAATTGTTTTCGAATCATTCGAGCTCGATTCAACGAAGCAATCACCTGAGCCTTAAAAACATTCAAGGAAAAAGGTTTCGTTATATAACTATCCACGCCCATTTCCAAGGCTGCAATAATATCCTCTTCTTCTTTTTTGCTACTAAAAAAGATAATTGGCACTAGTGGATATTTCTCTCTAATCATTTGGACTAAGTAGTAACCATCGCTGTCATGTTCCAAGTTATCATCTAAAATGAACAAATCAAAGGTAACTCTGGACACGATATCTTTTGTTTTTTCAATTGATTCACTTTGGTAAATAAGAATACCTGTTGATTGTAATGCTTTCCAAATCAAGCGACGAACTGCTGCATCATCATCTACAACCAGTATTTTCTCCGTACGCATACCTGTTGCTCCCCCTACGTCTCTTTACAAAACTTTTTCATTTGAATTTACTACTGGAGTAATTACTGATTATCATAACATAAAAAAAGAAACGAAGACGGCTAAAAAATCATTTAACAAAGAAACGTTAGCAACTATTCAGTCCCTGCTGAGAGTTGCCAACGTTTCTTTGTTTGTTTAAAAATACTTCTTAACTGGTTCAACCACTAAATACCGATAAGGTTCATCCCCTTCAGAATGGGTTTTGATTTGCTCATCTTTACTTAGCGTGTGATGAATTTGTTTTCTTTCAAAAGCCGGCATTGGTTCCAAGAAGACTGGCCGCCCAGTACGTTTGGCTTTTTCCGCGGTGCGTTTCGCTAAACGTTCCAAAATTTCATGACGTTTTTCACGATAATTTCCGACATTCACAACAATCGATAGCTTATTGCTTGCAATGCGGTGAATAAAGACTTGCGCTAAATACTGTAACGCATTTAACACTTTTCCGTGTTTTCCAATTAAGATACCTTGTTTTTCTGTTTCTAAATGGAAGATAATATTGCCATTCTCGCGCGCTATGCGAACCATGGCAGGGGCGTTCAGTTCATTTGAAATATTCGTTAAATACATCGCTAATTCAGTAATAGCAGCTTCGTCTTCCAGATTTTCTAAAGAATGTGTTGATTCCTCTGAGAGACTAGGAATTGCTTCGGTTAATTCCTCAACTGCTTCTTCCACTGCTGTTGCTTCATCGGCAACAACAATATCTTCCACTGTTTCTTCGACCGCTTCTGTGACTTGCTCACTAATCGTTGGTTCCATTGAAATTTGGGCAAGTTTTTTTCCTAGACCTAAAAATCCTTTTTTTCCTTCGTCTAACACATCAATTGTAACATCCTCTTTGGTTAAACCAAGTGCTTGTAAGCCTTTCTGCGTTGCTTCTTCGATTGTATTTCCTTCATAAATCGGCATCTGAACGACCTCCTTTATTTTTTCTTCCCTTTTTTCTTAGGACTTTTTGCTCGTTCAAGCGCTCGCTCCCGTGCTTTGGCTTGACGTGCTGCTTCCTCCCGCTCTTTACGGATTTTGAATGGATTGTTTAATAACAATGTTTGCCCTGTTTGGAAGGCATTTGAGACCACCCAGTAAAGAGATAAACTGCTGGCTAATGAAATCCCCATAAAGAAGATCATCGCTGGCATAACGTAATTCATAATTTTCAGTGAGGCATTTGTTTCTAGTTGGCTCATACTTGAAAGATACGTACTAGCAAACGTAAAGACAGCCGCTAAAATCGGTAAAATTAAATACGGATCCGGCTTATCGAGGCTTAACCACAAGAACGTTCCTTCTTTTAACTCAGGCACGCGTGAAATGGCTTGATACAAAGCCATCATGATTGGTAGTTGAACCAACAGTGGTAAACAGCCAATGTAAGGATTCACATTATTCTCTGCATACAAACGTTGCTGTTCTTCTCGGAATAAGCGTTGTGTTTCAGGATCTTTTGAAGAATATTTTTGTTGCAAGGCCTTTAATTGCGGTTGCAACTCTTGTGTTTTACGCATACTCTTCGTTTGGAAATGCATCAACGGCAATAAAATAATCCGGATGACTAACGTAAATAGGATAATCCCAATTCCGACACTGCCGCCTAATGATAGGAACTTAATCGCTTGGGCAAAATAATAAACAATGTATCGATCCCAAATTCCTGTACTACTTTCACTTACGGGCGCGGTTCCGCAGGCGGATAAAACAAAGACTAAGGTCACTAACCCAGCCATTAATAATAAGCGCTTATACTTCTTCACTACTCAATTCCCTCTCTTACATCTAATATTTTAGCTAAATTTAACACATGTGTTAAATTAGCTTTCACTTCTTCAGACGATAACTTTTCCAATCCTGGACGTGCAATCACGATAAAATCAATTTCTGGAGAGATACGGTCTTTTAATTGAAATAAACTCGCGCGGATTTTCCGCTTCACAGCATTCCTTGTGACCGCGTTTCCAATTTTCTTCCCAACAGAAATCCCCACTCGAAAATGGGCTTGTTGTGGTTTCTCTAAAACGTACACCACGAAACGACGATTTGCACAAGATTGTTTTTTATTAAACACCTGTTGAAATTCTTTTTCTTTCTTGACACGGTAGGACTTTTTCATCGGCATCCCTTTGTTTCTATATTTTTTTACTTCTTAATAATAATAGCATATTTCCGCTCTTTTTTAGTAGCCTTTTCTATAGAATCCTGCTTTCTTTTATTGAAAACAGAAAAAGAACCCTTAGTTATCTTCACATCTTCCAAAAAATTATGGAGATAACTAAGGGTTCTTAGAAATTGACTGTTTAAAAGACCAGACCATCATTAAGCAGAAATAACTTTTCTACCTTTACGACGACGGCTTGCTAATACGCGACGGCCATTTTTAGTGCTCATACGTTTACGGAATCCGTGAACTTTTTGGCGTTTACGTTTGTTTGGTTGATACGTTCTTTTCATGCAATTACACCTCCTGAAATTGTAACTATCCATCAATATATAGACATACTTTGATAGTATAACGAGTAATAGGGTCTTTTGTCAATAAAATTTAAGAAATATTTCCTGAGAAAGATTCGTTTCAATTATCCACAAATTAAATTTTCCTGTGAGTAGCTTGTGGATAGTTTTCCACATTTTTTTCTGTTCACAGCCATTTTTCCACTAGTTTTACACAAAAAAACAGCCTGTTAAAAAGTTTTACACAGGTGTTTTTTTAGCTGTTGATAAGTTATTGAAACATTATTGTGTCAAGCTTAATTATTCTCAACTTTTTGTGGATAACTCATTCAACAACCACTTTCTTCCGCAAGTGTCGACACCCTGTGGAAAACTTTTTTTCACCCTTGTGTACTTTTTTTCCACATTGAACAATTGCTTGTGGAAAAAGTTTTAAAAAAATGCTAAAATCGACTATGCTCATTCTTTTAAGTTATCCACATTTTTTAGATAACCAAAATTTAAACATATAGGAGGTCACTGTATGCCCGACGTGGAAAGTTTTTGGCATAGCCTTGAAGAAGCCTATCAAGCGATTTTGTCGGCGCCAAGTTTTGATGCTTGGATTAAAACCACACGCCCTTTGAAATTAGACAACAATCAATTGTGGCTAGAAGTCCCTTCTGCAGTTCATCGTGATTACTGGGAAAAAAATCTTTCGGCAAAAATTGTCGAAACTGGATTTAAATTGACCGGTGCAGAAGTGATGCCCCATTTTGTTGTTGCCGATGAAAAAGACGCAGCACTGGCACAAGAACTCGAAGAACCTGCCGAAGAAGAAGTTGTTTTTAGTGAACAAAGTAAAAAAGCGATGCTTAATCCTAAGTACACTTTCGACACCTTCGTTATTGGTAAAGGAAACCAAATGGCGCACGCTGCAGCGCTTGTTGTTGCCGAGGATCCGGGTTCGATTTACAATCCCCTTTTCTTCTATGGTGGTGTAGGGTTAGGGAAAACCCATTTGATGCATGCCATTGGTCATCAAATGTTAGTGAATCAACCAGATGCCAAAGTCAAATATGTTAGTAGCGAAACGTTTACGAATGAATTTATCAACTCAATTCAAACAAAGACATCCGAACAATTTCGGAAAGAATATCGCAATGTTGACTTATTATTAGTCGATGATATTCAATTTTTGGCGGAAAAAGAAGCAACATTGGAAGAATTTTTCCATACCTTCAACGATCTTTACAATGAAAATAAACAAATTGTTTTAACAAGTGATCGCCCGCCGAATGATATTCCAAAATTACCTGAACGATTAGTTTCTCGCTTTGCTTGGGGTTTGTCTGTCGATATCACCCCGCCTGATTTAGAAACACGGATTGCAATTTTGCGCAAAAAAGCAGATGCCGAGCGTTTAGAAATTCCGGATGATACACTAAGTTATATCGCTGGTCAAATCGATTCCAATATCCGTGAATTAGAGGGTGCTTTGGTCCGCGTTCAAGCCTTTGCAACTATTAATGGAGAAGATATTACCACTAGTTTAGCGGCGGACGCCTTGAAATCTCTAAAATCAGTTGGTAGTAAAAATCAATTGTCCATCTTACAAATTCAAGAAGAAGTATCCAAATATTATCATGTGCCTCTTAAAGATTTAAAAGGGAAAAAACGGGTGAAAACAATTGTGGTTCCTCGTCAAATCTCAATGTATCTTGCTAGAGAAATGACCGACAATTCCTTGCCAAAAATTGGTGCCGAATTTGGCGGTAAAGATCATACAACGGTGATTCATGCGCACGAAAAGATTCAGCAATTATTGGAAAAAGATCCAGCGATTCAAAAAGAAGTCAGTGAAATTAAAAATTTATTGAACTCTTAGGATGTGGAAAACTAAACAAAAAAGAATAAAGTTATCCACAACTTATACACAAGTGGATAACTTAGTAAAATCAATGCTCTTTTGACTTTTCCACAGAATCAACATGCCCTATTACTTTTATTATTTATTTATATATAATATACAAAACAGTGGCGTACAAAATTAGAACGTATTGAAAATACTTAAAAAGGAGTTTACATTATGAAATTAACGGTCAAACGAAGTGTCTTTTTACAAGAATTACAAACTGTTCAACGAGCAATTTCTTCTAAAACAACGATTCCAATCTTAACAGGTGTTAAAATTGTGTTATCAGAAGATGGCTTATCACTTACTGGGAGTAACGCGGATATTTCAATTGAAAGTTTTTTAAGTAAAGATGATGAAAAAGCTCAAATGACGATTGAACGCACAGGTAGCATCGTTTTACAATCTCGTTTCTTTGGCGAAATTATTCGTAAATTACCAGAAGATATGTTCACAATGGAAGTTCTAGATAACAATCAAGTTGCAATTACTTCAGGAAAAGCTGATTTTACGGTCAATGGATTAGATGCTGACAATTATCCGCACTTACCAGTAATTGATACTCAAAACCAAATGAAATTACCTGTTCATTTATTTACAAAAATTATTAGTGAAACAGGTTTTGCTGTATCGATGCACGAAAGTCGTCCAATTTTAACTGGGGTTCACTTTATTTTAGAAAATCAAAAATTACTTGCCGTTGCGACAGATTCACATCGTTTAAGTCAACGTGTGATCCCGACAGAACAAGCAGTAGAAGACTTTAACATTGTAATTCCAGGAAAAAGTTTAACTGAACTTTCTCGTTCATTAACCAATGAAGAAGAAATGGTTGAAATCAGCATTATGGAAAATCAAGTGCTATTTAAAACAGAAACAATGTACTTCTATTCTCGTTTGTTAGAAGGAAATTATCCTGATACCAACCGTTTAATTCCAACTAGCCATAACACGCAAATTGAATTTTATGTACCAGAACTGCTTTCAGCAATCGAACGTGCCTCTTTACTTTCTCATGAAGGACGTAACAATATTGTTCGCCTTTCAATTTCACCAGATTCTGTTGTTTTATATGGAAATTCACCTGAAATTGGAAAAGTCGAAGAAGCGTTAAACTATGAAAATGTTTCTGGTGAAGCGTTGGATATTTCTTTCAACCCAGATTATATGAAAGATGCATTGCGAGCGTTTGGCGATATGAATATTACCGTGAAATTCCTTTCTCCAATTCGTCCGTTTACATTGGAGCCAACCGAAACAGAACTAGATTTCATTCAACTAATTACACCGGTTCGTACAAATTAATCATGTTTAAAAAAGACCTTCGGAAAATCACTATGATCGCCGAAGGTTCTTTTTTGTCGTCTGTTTAAAGCCGATAAACGCTGCTAGATAAGCTTTTTAAAACTAGAATAGCTTTTACGCTAATATGATTGTGAATATTTGAACTATCGTTTGACGAATAAATTCTGCCTTTTTTTTCGTGGATAAAGAAAAAAGCCCTTTAATTTTTCGTTTAAGGGCTGTTCATTTTTTTATGAATATTTCCTAGTGAAAGAAGTTTACGTTGCTTAAAACGACGCTCAGACCTCTACAAGCTACTTTTCTTCATTGCGCGCCCTCTTCGTTTGTCTTTGAGTTACCCCTAATTGTTTTTTAGTTAAACGCTACTCGTCATTTCTGCCAAATCAGGCCCCTTTTTTCTCAAGAAAATATCAATTTCCGTTTTAAAATGCTTTTTAAGAGTTTTTTTATCCTAATAATATTTTCGGTCATTTAGAATTAAAATTGCTTAGAATGAAAATTAGACAGATAAATTTGTTTTCTCTTATGAAAAAGGGTATAATATATATGAGAACGTATTAGAAAAAAGAGGGATGCACATTGAAAAAAACGTTTGTTTTAGCAACTGAGTATATAACGCTTGGTCAGTTTCTTAAAGAAATCAACGTCATTGGTAGTGGCGGCCAAGCCAAATGGTATTTGGCAGACAATAGCGTGTTTGTTGATGGCGAGTTGGAAAATCGTCGCGGACGGAAACTTTATGCGGGCATGATGATTGAGATACCTGAAGAAGGTACTTTTTTTATGGTGAAAAACGGAAACGAGTCCGACGATGCGGCTGAATGAGCTGACACTTCAGCATTATCGTAATTATGAAACAGTCAGCTTAGATTTTCCAAAAACGTTAAATCTTTTTTTAGGCGAAAACGCCCAAGGAAAAACCAACTTGTTAGAAAGCATTTATGTTCTAGCAATGACACGAAGTCATCGAACCAGCAATGAAAAAGAATTAATTGGCTGGGAACAAGCAGCAGCTAAAATTAGCGGTGTGGTTGAAAAAAAGACAGGCACCGTGCCGTTGGAAATTTTAATTTCCAACAAAGGACGTAAAACCAAGGTTAACCACATTGAGCAAAAAAGGCTCAGTGCGTACATTGGGCAACTGAATGTTATTTTATTTGCCCCAGAAGATTTATCTTTGGTGAAAGGCTCACCTCAAGTCCGCCGGAAATTTATTGACATGGAACTCGGACAAGTGAGTCCTATTTATCTTTATGATCTTGTCCAATATCAGTCTGTTTTAAAGCAACGGAACCAATACCTAAAACAACTAGCTGAAAAGAAACAAACAGATACTGTTTATCTGGATATTTTGACAGAACAGCTAGCTGAATTTGGCGGGAAAGTTCTATACGCTCGGTTAGGTTTTCTTAAAAAATTAGAACACTGGGCAAACTTACTCCATCAAAAAATTAGTCATGGACGCGAAACGCTCACCATTGACTACGCATCAAGCATCCCAATTGACAACACGGATCTTTCCTTAGAAGCACTTCAAAATCAATTGCTCCAACAATTAATGAACAATCGTAAGCGTGAATTGTTTAAAGCGAATACTTTTTTAGGCCCTCATCGTGACGATTTGCTGTTTATTGTCAATGGTCAAAATGTTCAAACGTATGGCTCACAAGGCCAACAGCGAACGACAGCTTTAAGTATTAAATTGGCAGAGATTGATTTGATGCATTCAGAAACAGGAGAATATCCTGTGTTATTACTAGATGATGTCATGAGTGAATTAGATAATGAACGTCAAATTCACTTGTTAGAAACGATTGAAGGCAAAGTTCAAACGTTCTTAACGACAACTAGTTTAGATCACATAAAAGACAAGCTAACAGTTGAACCAGATATTTTTTATGTTCAACAAGGCAAGATAGGAAGGAATTCAGCGACATGACAGAAGAAGAAAAAAACATGAGAGAACGTGCGCAAGAATATGACGCTAGTCAGATTCAAGTTTTGGAGGGCTTAGAAGCTGTCCGGAAACGTCCTGGTATGTACATAGGTTCTACTAGTGGCGAAGGGTTACACCACTTAGTATGGGAAATCGTTGACAACTCTATCGACGAAGCCTTAGCAGGATTTGCTAAATCAATTCAAGTAATTATCGAACCAGACGATAGTATTACTGTTATCGATGATGGTCGTGGAATTCCAGTCGGGATTCAAGCCAAAACAGGTCGCCCAGCTGTGGAAACAGTGTTTACAGTGCTACATGCCGGCGGGAAATTTGGCGGTGGCGGCTATAAAGTATCAGGTGGCTTGCACGGTGTTGGTTCCTCTGTTGTTAATGCTTTATCGACCAGTTTAGATGTTCGTGTTTATAAAGATGGCAAAGTGTATTACCAAGAATATCGTCGTGGTGCGGTTGTTGATGACCTAAAAGTTATCGAAGAAACGGATCGCCACGGAACCACTGTTCACTTTATTCCAGATCCTGAAATTTTTACAGAAACAACCGTTTATGATTTTGATAAATTAGCAACACGGGTTCGTGAATTAGCCTTTTTAAATCGAGGCTTACACATTTCAATTGAAGACCGTCGTGAAGGACAAGAAGATAAAAAAGAGTATCACTATGAAGGCGGGATTAAGAGTTATGTTGAGCATTTAAATGCCAATAAAGACGTTATTTTCCCAGAGCCAATCTTCATTGAAGGAGAGCAACAAGATATTACAGTGGAAGTGTCAATGCAGTATACAGATGGCTACCACTCAAATATTTTAAGTTTTGCCAACAATATTCATACTTATGAAGGCGGAACGCATGAATCTGGTTTTAAAACTTCTTTAACACGTGTGATTAATGACTATGCACGTAAACAAAAATTGATGAAAGAAAACGATGAAAAATTAACTGGGGAAGATGTTCGTGAAGGCTTAACCGCAGTGGTTTCCATCAAACACCCAGATCCTCAATTTGAAGGACAAACCAAAACGAAATTAGGAAACTCAGAAGTACGGACCGTCACGGATCGTTTATTCTCAGAATACTTTACAAAATTCTTGATGGAAAATCCAACAGTCGGTAAACAAATTGTCGAAAAAGGTATGTTGGCCTCAAAAGCTCGTTTAGCCGCTAAAAGAGCCCGTGAAGTCACCCGTCGTAAAGGCGCTTTAGAAATTAGCAACTTGCCAGGGAAGCTGGCTGATTGCTCAAGTAAAGATCCGGAAAAATGCGAATTATTTATCGTCGAAGGAGACTCGGCCGGCGGTTCAGCAAAACAAGGCCGTAGCCGTGAATTCCAAGCCATTTTACCAATTCGTGGGAAAATCTTGAATGTCGAGAAAGCCAGCATGGATAAAATTTTAGCCAATGAAGAAATTCGGTCATTATTTACAGCTATGGGAACAGGCTTCGGCGAAGATTTCGATGTTTCTAAAGCACGTTATCACAAACTAGTGATTATGACCGATGCCGATGTCGATGGTGCGCATATTCGAACGTTGTTATTAACCTTGTTCTATCGCTTCATGCGGCCAATTGTTGAAGCTGGTTATGTGTATATTGCCCAACCACCACTATATGGTGTGAAACAAGGGAAAAACATCACCTACGTTCAACCGGGCAAACATGCTGAAGAGGAACTAGCAAAAGTGTTAGAAGAATTACCTGCTTCACCAAAACCAAGTGTTCAACGTTACAAAGGGTTGGGTGAAATGGATGATCACCAACTTTGGGAAACAACAATGGACCCAGAAAAACGATTAATGGCGCGAGTGAGTGTCGATGATGCCATTGAAGCTGACCAAATTTTTGAAATGCTAATGGGCGATCGTGTGGAACCACGTCGTGCGTTTATCGAAGAAAATGCCCATTACGTGAAAAACTTGGATATTTAATGTGTCGCAACGTTGTAAGAGACGCTAGAACATATATTTAGAGGGGAAAAAATTCATGAGTGAAGAAATTAAAGAAAACATTCAAGACGTCAATCTGACCAGCGAAATGAAAGAATCTTTCATTGACTACGCAATGAGTGTTATCGTAGCCCGCGCGTTACCTGACGTTCGTGACGGTTTAAAACCTGTTCATCGCCGAATCTTATATGGAATGAACGAATTAGGGGTAACCCCTGATAAACCACACAAAAAATCAGCCCGGATTGTTGGGGATGTTATGGGTAAATATCACCCCCATGGGGACAGTGCGATTTACGAATCAATGGTGCGGATGGCACAACCTTTTAGTTATCGGGCTATGTTAGTTGACGGCCACGGAAACTTCGGTTCTGTCGATGGTGACGGCGCTGCCGCTATGCGTTATACCGAAGCACGTATGAGTAAAATTGCTTTAGAAATGCTACGAGATATTAACAAAAATACAGTCGATTTCCAAGGAAACTATGATGATTCAGAACAAGAACCAGTAGTTTTACCTGCTCGTTTTCCAAACTTACTAGTTAACGGAACAACGGGGATTGCGGTGGGGATGGCAACAAATATTCCACCACACAATTTAAGTGAAGTGATTGATGCAACAAGTTTATTGATGGACAATCCTGATGTAACGACGAATGAATTGATGGAAGTGTTACCTGGACCAGATTTTCCAACAGGCGGTTTAGTGATGGGGAAATCAGGGATTCGCCGAGCATATGAAACGGGGAAAGGTTCGATTACAGTTCGTGCAAAAGTTGAATTGACTGAAATGCCGAATGGAAAAGAACGTATTTTAGTAACTGAATTGCCTTATATGGTGAATAAAGCCAAATTAATCGAACGAATTTCTGAATTACACAGAGATAAACGAATTGAAGGAATTACCGATTTGCGGGATGAATCTTCTCGTGAAGGCATGCGGATTGTCATCGATGTTCGTCGAGATGTGAGTGCCTCTGTTGTGTTAAACAACTTGTACAAAATGACTGCCTTACAAACATCTTTTGGTTTTAACATGTTAGCCATTGAAAAAGGTGTACCGAAAATTTTAAGCTTGAAACGTATTTTAGAAAACTACGTCGAGCATCAAAAAGAAGTCATTACTCGCCGGACGATTTTTGACAAAAACAAAGCAGAAGCACGGGCACATATTTTAGAAGGTCTCCGAATTGCCTTAGATCATATCGATGAAATCATTGCCATTATCCGTGGATCACAATCAGATGACGAAGCAAAAGCAACGTTAATTGAACGCTTTGAATTTTCAGATCGTCAAGCGCAAGCGATTTTAGATATGCGTTTACGCCGTTTAACAGGCTTAGAACGCGACAAAATTGAAAATGAATATCAAGAGCTATTGAAATTCATTGCGGACTTAGAGGACATTTTAGCCCGTCCAGAACGCGTCATTGAAATCATTAAAACAGAGTTAAATGACGTTCGTACAAAATTTGGTGATGCACGACGCACAGAATTATTAGTAGGTGAAGTCTTAAGTCTTGAAGATGAAGATTTAATCGAAGAAGAAGAAGTCGTGATTACGTTAACCAATAACGGCTACATTAAGCGGATGGCAAACTCTGAATTCCGGGCGCAACGCCGTGGCGGACGTGGTGTCCAAGGGATGGGCGTTCATGATGATGATTTCGTGAAAAACCTAGTTTCTTGTTCAACACACGACACGTTATTATTCTTTACGAACACTGGGAAAGTTTACCGAGCAAAAGGTTACGAAATCCCTGAGTACGGTAGAACAGCAAAAGGAATTCCAGTGATCAACTTACTGGGAATTGATTCTGCAGAAAAAATTCAAGCGATTATTTCTGTTGAGGGCAAAGCGGAAGCAGGTAAATACTTGTTCTTCACAACCTTAAAAGGAACCGTCAAACGGACAGCCGTAACAGCCTTTTCTAATATCCGTAGTAATGGATTAATCGCCATTAGCTTAAAAGAAGATGATGAGTTAGTTAACGTGGTAACGACTAATGGCAATCAGAAGATGATTATCGGAACACATGCAGGATACTCTGTCACATTTGATGAAAATACTGTACGTGATATGGGCCGGACAGCATCAGGTGTTCGGGGAATCCGTCTCCGCGAAAATGATTATGTGGTCGGCGCAGCGATTCTGGATGAAAATAAAGAAGTCCTAGTCATTACTGAAAATGGTTATGGTAAGCGTACAAAAGCTTCTGAATATCCAGTTAAAGGACGTGGCGGTAAAGGGATTAAGACAGCAAATATCACTGAGAAAAATGGTCCATTAGCTGGTTTAACCACGGTCAATGGGGATGAAGATATCTTATTGATTACGAACAAAGGCGTCATTATCCGCTTTAACGTTGATTCTGTTTCTCAAACAGGACGCGCAACATTAGGGGTTCGTTTAATGAGAATGGAAGATGGTGCCAAAGTGGTAACAATGGCCGTTGTAGAACCAGAAGAAGTGGAAGAAGAAATCGTTGAAGTTGTAGAAACAACATCAGAAACAGAAGAATAACATAAAAAAGTTTCGCCAACTGGCGAAACTTTTTTATTGGGGCTTTTCAAAACTATTTCTTGCTTTTGTCCATCAATTAGCATATAATTAGAGATTGTGAACTACCTTTTTAGGTATGTTCTCCTTGCTCTTAGCCAACTAAGAGCCTTGAAGTCCATAGGGAGGTGAAAATCAATGAGTCAAGATACGAAGTACGAAATCATGTACATTATTCGTCCGAACATTGATGAAGAAGCAAAAACTGCTTTAGTAGAACGTTTCGACACAATCTTAAAAGATAACGGAGCAGAAGTTATCGAATCTAAAGATTGGGAAAAACGCCGCTTAGCATATGAAATGAACGGATTCCGTGAAGGCATCTATCATATCGTTAATGTTACTTCTCCATCAACAGCTGGCGCAATCAACGAGTTTGATCGTTTAGCAAAAATCAATGACGATATTATCCGTCATATGATCGTTAAGGTAGAAGCATAATTTGTTTCACATGAAACATTTATTGACGAAAGGAGATGTTTTGAATGATTAATAACGTTGTATTAGTCGGAAGATTGACAAAAGATCCTGACTTACGTTACACCGCTAGTGGTTCAGCTGTTGCGACCTTTACACTTGCTGTAAACCGTAACTTTACGAATCAAAATGGTGACCGTGAAGCAGACTTTATCAACTGTGTGATTTGGCGTAAACCCGCAGAAACAATGGCTAATTATGCCCGTAAAGGTACATTATTAGGTGTTGTCGGAAGAATTCAAACTCGTAACTACGAGAACCAACAAGGTCAACGTGTCTACGTAACTGAAGTGGTTTGTGAAAACTTCCAATTGTTAGAATCTCGTTCTGCTTCAGAACAAAGAGGAACTGGCGGCGGTAGCTTTAATAACAACGAAAATGGTTATCAATCACAAAATCGTAGCTTTGGTAATAACAATGCCGGTTCTGGATTTAATAACAACAACAATAGTTTCAATCCATCATCTTCTCAGTCGCAAAACAATAACGGTATGCCTGATTTCGATAAAGATTCTGATCCATTTGGTGGCTCAGGTTCATCTATCGACATTTCAGATGATGATTTACCATTCTAAACGAATTTGATAGGAGGGAACAAGAATGGCACAACAAAGAAGAGGCGGACGTAAACGTCGTAAAGTCGACTACATCGCAGCAAACCACATCGAATACATCGATTATAAAGATACTGAATTGTTAAAACGATTCATTTCAGAACGTGGCAAAATTTTACCACGTCGTGTTACAGGTACTGGCGCTAAAAACCAACGTAAATTAACGATTGCTATTAAACGCGCACGTATCATGGGATTATTACCATTCGTTAGTGACGAACAATAATTTTATGACAATTTCCAGAACCAAAGAGCTTGCTCTTTGGTTCTTTTTTATCTTGACTAGTGTTTCACGTGAAACATAACAAGGTTCGCAGAATGAAGTGTTTTGTGATAAAATAAAGGATGAAATAACTAGTGAATCACCAGAGCAATATGCTCGTTGGAACAAGTCGCCTCAAAGGTCTGCAGAAAGATTGGAGGCAAAAAAAAATGCAAAAGAAGAGAATTCAAAAAAACGGTTTCTTAATTGTTGTGGGTCTTCTCTTAGTAGAATTTCTCCTCTATTTCTTACTAACAAATAAATGGCTGCTATTGGCGGTAATTATCGCATTAGATATCTTTCTCTTAGTGGTTATTCGGCTGTTGATTAGAGATGTAGAAATTACAAACGTAGAAAAGATTCAAGAAGCAAGTTCCATTGCTGAACAATCGTTGGATTATGTTGTAAATGAAGTACCTGTGGGAATTATTACGTATAACGGGGAAACACGCGCGGTAGAATGGCTTAATCCTTATGCTGCTTCTATTTTTAATAAAGACAATCAGCTAACGTTAACCGCTAGCCAAGTTACGTCTTATTTAGAATTAGCAGAACGAAACCAAGATATTTTTACGATTGACGAAAATACCTATCGCTTTAGCGTCAATAAAGAACAACATACAATTACTTTTGAAGATATCACTAAAGAAAGTAATTTGTATCAAGAAAAAGTCGAAATGCAAACGGCTATTGGCATTGTGTCTGTCGATAATTATGATGATGTCACCGATACAATGGATGAGAAAGAAATTTCTTATTTGAATAGTTTCATTACGACGATGGTTTCTGATTGGATGGACCAATACAAAGTTTTTTATAAGCGAATCAATGCAGAACGTTATTTTTTCATTGCCCAATGGGAAGATATTCAAAAAATGATGGACGAAAAATTTTCTATTTTGGATACGATCCGTAAGGAATCAGCTAACCATGAAGTAGCCATTACGTTAAGTATGGGGATTGCTTATGGGGGGCCAACATTAGATCAAACCGGGACCACGGCTCAAACAAACCTAGATACAGCTTTAGTACGTGGCGGCGATCAAGTGGTTGTAAAAGAAGCCAAAGATGAAGCGAAGCCGTTATTTTTTGGTGGAAAAACGGCAGTAACGACGAAACGTTCCCAAGTACGTTCTCGTGCAATGAGCATGGCAATTAAGGGAATTATTGCGGAATCTGCTGACATCTATATTATGGGCCATCGTTATCCAGATATGGATGCGTTAGGTTCAGCATTTGGTGTTGCTCGTTTAGCTTCGTTTAATAATCGAAAAGCGTGGATTGTTTTAGATGAAAATGAAATCATTCCCGATGTCAAAAGAGTGTTAGAGGCGATTAAAGAGTACCCAGAATTAGAAGAGCGCATTATTAGTCCTAAAGAGGCCATGAAGCGCAAGAAAGAAAGTAGCTTATTAGTTATGGTAGATTACCATAAACCGTCTCTATCGATCTCACAAGAGCTCTATGAGCGTTTTGATAAAGTGGTAATCATTGATCACCATCGACGAGGAGACGAATTTCCAGCAAAACCCTTGCTTTCTTATATTGAATCTTCTGCCTCTTCTGCTTCAGAATTAGTCACAGAATTGATCGAATACCAAAGTAATAGCGCAAATAAACTGCAGGCCTTTGAAGCAACCATGATGTTGGCGGGAATTGTGGTTGATACGAAAAGTTTCAATACACGAACGACAGCGCGAACATTTGATGTGGCTAGTTATTTACGAACTTGTGGAGCAGACTCATCTTTAGTACAATATCTATTAAGTTCTGATCTTACAAGCTATCTGGAAATGAACAACTTAATCTCTAAAAGCGAATATGTCACAAAAGATACCGTCGTTGTTGCCGGGAGTGAAGACAAAGAATATGATAGTGTCACAGCTGCCAAAACAGCGGACACATTACTTTCTATGGCAGGGATTAATGCAGCATTTGTCATTACCAAGCGGACGGATCAACAGATTGGCATTAGTGCTCGGAGTAATGGTTCAATTAATGTCCAAATTATTATGGAAAATTTAGGTGGTGGCGGTCACTTTACTAATGCGGCAGTACAATTATCAAACGTAACAGTAGCAGAAGTAAAAGAGCAACTACTTGATGTAATTCGTCAAAATATTAATGAAATGTATGAACAGGAGTGAAGGAAATGAAAGTCATTTTTTTACAAGACGTTAAAGGAAAAGGAAAAAAAGGGGACGTAAAAGAAGTGCCAACTGGTTACGCCCAAAACTTTTTAATTAAAAATGGTTATGCGAAAGAAGCCAATAAAGGGAGCATGAGTGCGTTAGCGGGTCAAAAGAAAGCCCAAGAAAAACATGAAGCAGAAGTTTTAGCACAAGCAAAAGAAATGCAAGCCTTTTTAGAAGATGAAAAGACTGTTGTAGAGATCAAGGCAAAAGCTGGAGAAGACAGCCGTTTATTTGGCTCAATTCCTTCAAAACAAATTGCAGAAGCCTTAAACAAACAATACAATGTAAAATTGGATAAACGAAAAATCGAATTAGCCAACCCAATTCGTTCTCTAGGCTACACTAACGTACCAGTCAAACTACATCATGAAGTTACAGCGAAAATTAAGGTTCATGTCGTAGCGGAATAATACAATCGATAAAAAAGAAGCCGATTTCTCCGGCTTCTTTTTTACGCAAAATAAATTACTCAAATTATTTTTTATAATATTTAAAAATCAAATACACAACAATTTAAATTAACGAAAGTATTATATTTTTATTAATTGTATATTTTTTAAAATTGGAAAGTGAACTAAAAATAGAGAAATCAGCAGAGAAAAAATGTACTTTTTTTAATGAAATTGTGTTAAAATGGATAGACTAAATGAACCAGAAAGTAAGACATCGTGGGAGAGAACAAAATGAATGAATTATTGCAAGATAGGGTACCGCCACAAAATATTGAAGCGGAACAAGCCGTTTTAGGTTCTATTTTCTTAGATGCAGATGTGCTAATAGAAGCGATGGAATATGTGGAACCTAAAGATTTCTATCGTCGTAGTCATCAGTTGATTTTCCAAACGATGATGACCTTAAGCGACCGAAATGAAGCGATTGATGTGGTAACAATCAAAGATCGCCTAGAACAAGAGAATTTGTTAGAAGATGTTGGTGGACTAAGTTATCTGTCAGATTTAGCTTTAGCTGTACCGACAGCTGCCAATGTCATTTATTATGCAAAAATTGTTGAACAAAAATCGTTGCTGCGCAACTTAATCCAAACCGCTACAGAGATTGTAACTAAAGGCTTTGAGCAAGGTGAAGATGTTGAATCTATTTTGGATGATGCAGAACGAAGCATTTTAGAAGTCTCTGAAAAGCGGAATCGCAGTGGCTTTTTATCAATTTCAGATGTTCTAAATACAACTATTGCGAATATTGACCAATTATACCAAAATGATGAAGAGATTACTGGTTTACCTACAGGCTATCAAGCATTGGATAAAATGACTGCTGGCTTGCAAGCGGAAGAGCTAATCATTCTAGCGGCCCGTCCAGCGGTAGGGAAAACCGCTTTTGCATTAAATATTGCCCAAAATGTCGGCACCAAAACAGATAAAGCTGTCGCTATTTTTAGTTTAGAAATGGGGGCAGAGTCATTAGTGAACCGGATGCTTTGTGCAGAAGGATCCATTGAGGCCAGCCATTTAAGAACAGGGCAATTATCTGAAGAAGAATGGCAAAACTTAATTATTGCGATGGGTAGTTTGTCCCGTGCGAATATCTATATTGATGACACACCAGGGATTAAAATTACCGAAATTCGTGCGAAATGTCGTAAATTAGCACAAGAAAAAGGCAACTTAGGTCTAATTTTGATCGACTACCTACAATTGATTGAAGGAACTGGAAAAGAGAACCGCCAACAGGAGGTTTCTGATATTTCACGTCAATTAAAAAAATTAGCGAAAGAATTAAAAGTCCCGGTTATCGCTTTGTCACAGCTTTCTCGTGGCGTGGAACAACGTCAAGATAAACGTCCTGTGTTAAGTGATATTCGTGAATCAGGTTCCATTGAGCAAGATGCCGATATCGTTGCCTTTCTTTATCGTGATGATTACTACGATCGTGGTGAAGGAGAAGACGGCGATCATGAGCCACCAGAAGTTGACAATGT
Source organism: Enterococcus sp. AZ050 (assembly GCF_051715085.1). Lineage (NCBI taxonomy): Bacteria > Bacillati > Bacillota > Bacilli > Lactobacillales > Enterococcaceae > Enterococcus > Enterococcus sp. AZ050. The sequence goes on from NZ_JBIOTC010000001.1 coordinate 1,812,807, forward strand.
TGTAGAAGTCATCATTGAGAAAAACCGTAGTGGTGCGCGTGGAACGGTCGAATTACTTTTCATTAAAGAATATAATAAATTTTCTTCGCTTTCGCCGAGGACAGAATTTTAAAAAACGAACTCATTTTTTGAGTTCGTTTTTTTGCTTATTAAGGGATTAAAATCAGAGAGTAAAACACGAACAATATTCGTATATTTTATTATTTTACAAAAACATAACTAAAAATGTTCGTATTTTTGACAGAAACGCTTTTGATTGTGAAAGAATATTCGATTTTTACCCTTGAAAGGGACTGGTTTTACTGGTACAATGATTCAGGACAAAAAAATTATGAACGAGGTGTTCGAATGTCATCAGTAGTAGTTGTTGGAACGCAATGGGGCGACGAAGGTAAAGGAAAAATTACAGACTTTCTAAGTGAAAACGCAGAAGTGATCGCTCGTTACCAAGGCGGAGATAACGCCGGACATACCATTAAATTCGACGGCGTAACGTATAAATTACATTTAATTCCTTCAGGGATTTTCTATAAAGAAAAAATTAGTGTAATTGGTAACGGCGTAGTTGTGAATCCAAAATCTTTAGTAAAAGAATTAGCTTATTTAAAAGAAAATAATGTTGCCACTGATAATTTACGTATTTCAGATCGTGCCCATGTCATCTTGCCGTATCATATTAAATTGGATCAATTGCAAGAAGATGCGAAAGGTGAAAACAAGATTGGGACAACGATTAAAGGAATTGGCCCAGCCTACATGGATAAAGCAGCACGGGTGGGAATCCGTATCGCTGATTTATTGGATAAAGAAATTTTTGCGGAACGTTTGCAAATCAACTTAGAAGAAAAAAATCGTCAATTCGTTAAAATGTTTGATAGCGAAGCCATTGAATTTGATGATATTTTTGAAGAATACTATGAATACGGACAACAAATTAAACAATATGTTACAGATACTTCGGTTATTTTAAATGATGCATTAGATGCTGGAAAACGGGTTTTATTTGAAGGGGCACAAGGTGTCATGTTGGATATCGATCAAGGAACCTATCCATTTGTTACTTCCTCTAATCCAGTAGCTGGTGGCGTAACTATCGGTAGTGGCGTTGGTCCATCAAAAATTAATAAAGTGGTTGGTGTCTGCAAAGCGTACACTTCACGTGTCGGTGACGGCCCATTCCCAACAGAATTATTTGATGAAACAGGAGAAACCATTCGTCGTGTCGGTAAAGAATACGGAACAACAACAGGACGTCCGCGTCGTGTCGGTTGGTTTGATTCAGTAGTTATGCGTCATTCAAAACGTGTATCAGGGATTACAAACTTGTCATTAAACTCGATTGACGTGTTAAGTGGTTTAGAAACGGTGAAAATTTGTACAGCTTATGAACTTGATGGTGAATTAATTTATCATTATCCAGCAAGCTTGAAAGAATTAAGCCGCTGTAAACCAGTTTATGAAGAATTACCAGGTTGGTCTGAAGATATCACTGGTTGCAAAACTTTAGCCGATTTACCAGCTAATGCTCGTAACTACGTGCATCGGATTTCAGAATTAGTTGGTGTGCGCATTTCAACATTCTCTGTAGGTCCAGACCGTAACCAAACGAACGTTTTAGAAAGCGTTTGGGCACAAATTTAAGCAGATTTTTAAGGGAACGTAAAGGATGGCTTATGCCAGTTCAGCCTTTACGTTCTTTTTTAATTTTATATAAAAATGAAAAACTATGGTAAAATAAAAGAAAACATGAAGGGGGCAATTGTCCGTGAATTATCAATTAGTGACAGATTCTTGTTGTGACTTGCCGTATACATACTTAAAAGAAAACCAAGTACCTTTTATTAGCATGAATATTCAAATTGACGGGAAAGAATATCGCGATGATTTAGGTGAAACGTTTGATTATCAGAACTTCTTAACGGCTATTAAAAATGGAAGTATGCCCACTACCTCTCAAGTTAATGTAGGACGCTACAATGAATTTTTCCGTCCTTTTGTGGAGCAAGGGTTACCGGTGATTTATTTAGCTTTTTCATCTGGGTTAAGTGGCTCTTATCAAAGTGCGTTGCAATCAGTAGAGATGTTAAAAGAAGAATATGATAATGTAGAAATTCATATTATTGACACAAAAGCAGCTAGCTTAGGTCAAGGGATGTTAGTCCGAGAAGCCATTCGATTACAAACAGATGGTCATTCATTAGGAGAAGTTGTTGCCTATCTTGAAGAGCAAAAAATGAAACTTCACTCGTGGGTAACGGTAGATGATTTAAAACATTTAGAACGTGGCGGACGGATTTCTAAAACAGCGGCTGCACTTGGTGGCTTAATGAACATTAAACCAATTATTCGCGTGGATGCGGCAGGCAAACTAGCATCCGTTGGTAAAACTCGTGGACGAAACAAGTCCTTGCAAAAGATTGCGCAAGAAACGATTCAAGGCATTGTAGAGCCAATGAAACAAACACTATTGATTGCATATGCAGGAACGAAAGATGACGCGGAAAAAGTCAAAGAATTAATTGAAAAAGAAATAGAAGTTAATGAGATACTGATTTATCCTCTAGGACCCACCATTACTAGTCATACCGGAATAGGTTGTATTGCTGTGTTTTCTTTTGGTGAAAAAAGAAAATAAAAAATAGAGAAGTCATTTTTTAATGACTTCTCTATTTTTTTAATAATCTGAACTGAATAAAACGTCCATTTGTTTTTGAATTTCTGGGTTTTCCAAGAATTCATCATAGGTTGTTTCTGCCCGATCAATAACCCCTTTATCAGAAACAGCAATAATTCGGTTCGCTAATGTTTGGATAAATTGGTGGTCATGTGAAGCAAAAAGAATTGAACCAGTGAAAGCCATCAACCCATCATTTAACGCAGTAATTGATTCTAAGTCTAAGTGGTTCGTTGGATCATCTAAAACTAAGACATTGGCTTTGGAAAGCATTAATTTTGAAAGCATGACACGCACTTTTTCGCCTCCGGAAAGAACATTGACTGGTTTTAGTACCTCTTCACCAGAGAATAACATCCGACCTAAGAAACTACGTAAGAACGTATTGTCATCTTCTTCTTTACCAGCAAATTGACGTAACCAATCTAAAATGGTTAATGGCTCTTCAAAGTCTTTGCTGTTGTCTTTTGGTAAATAAGCTTGGCTAGTTGTAACGCCCCAACGAACAGAACCTGTATCGGGAGTAATTTCGCCCATAATCACTTTGAATAACGTAGTCGTTGTAATATCTGAGTCAGCGATGAATGCCACTTTATCATCTTTTGTTAAGTTGAACGAGATATTATCTAAGATTTTTTTGCCATCAATCGTTACAGAGACATTTTCAACTTGTAATAAGTCATTGCCGATTTCACGTTCTGGTGTAAAACCAACGAATGGATAACGACGAGAGGAAGGTTGAATGTCATCTAAGGTAATTTTATCTAACATTTTTTTACGAGACGTTGCTTGTTTTGATTTTGAGGCATTGGCGCTAAAACGAGCGATAAAGTCTTGTAATTCTTTGATTTGTTCTTCTTTTTTGGCATTAGATTGTGCTTGCAGTTTTGTCGCTAGTTGGCTTGATTCCAACCAGAAATCATAGTTACCAACGTAAAGTTTGATTTTACTAAAGTCTAAATCTGCCATGTGAGTGCAGACTTTGTTTAGGAAATGACGGTCATGGGAAACCACGATAACGGTATTTTCAAAGTTGATTAAAAATTCTTCTAACCAATTGATTGAGCGGGTATCTAAACCATTTGTCGGCTCGTCTAATAGTAAGACATCTGGTTTACCAAAAAGAGATTGAGCTAATAATACTTTGACTTTTTGACCAGCTGTTAATTCGCTCATTTTTTGATCATGTAATTCTTCTGGAATGTTTAGCCCTTGGAGTAAAACAGCTGCTTCAGGTTCTGCTTCCCAACCGTCAAGTTCAGCAAATTCGCCTTCTAGTTCTGCGGCACGAATCCCATCTTCATCTGAAAAATCTTCTTTCATATAGATAGCATCTTTTTCTTTCATTACTTCGTAAAGACGTTTATGTCCCATAATTACAGTTTCTAAAACAGTGTAGTCTTCGTAGTCAAAGTGATTTTGTTTCAGCGTCGCTAGTCGCTCATTAGGACCCATTGAAACCACGCCAGTTGTCGGTTGAATCTCACCTGATAAAATTTTAAGAAACGTTGATTTTCCTGCACCGTTTGCGCCGATTAAGCCGTAACAGTTGCCAGGAGTAAATTTAATATTCACTTCTTCAAAAAGTTTACGATCTGGAAATTGTAAACTTACATCATTAACAGTAATCAATTGTTTTCCTCGCTTTTAATATATTCTTGAACCTCTCTGCATTATATCGGCTACAGAACCTTTTTTCAAGGAGTTTCAATCTTTTTACAGAAACGAATAAAAAGGTGGGTTTTTTATAGAAAAAAAGGCGTTTTTTCAAAATGTTTCATGTGAAACAGAAATTTTTTTCATGAAAGGGTTTTTAGTGTATTTTTTTAATGATACACTGTATCATGTAAATTAATTAGTGTATCGATTAAAGGAGCCAGCAAAAATGAAGCGGATTGAAAAAATCTATCAATATGTTAAAGAGCAAACGAAGAATTTAACGCCAATGACCTTAACAAGTGATGCGGGAGTCACGACACAAGAAATTTCAGAACGTTTAAACATTCAGCGGACCAATGCTAGTAAAGATTTGAATCAACTCGTTCGTGAAGGGCGCTTGAAAAAATTATCTGGTCGTCCAGTAAAATATGTCGCGCAGGTGGCGTTTCAGCATCGACCATTAACTAAGCCAGTTAAAAGTTATCGGGAAAAATCAATGGATCACTCCACAAAAACTTTTATCGAACCATTGGTTGAACCAGTAGTCACGACCAGCAAAACCCCAGAAGTTGAAGATATTTTCAAAAAAATTATCGGTTCAGCTGGAAGCATGAAAACGCCGGTGGAACAAGCCAAAGCAGCGATTTTATATCCGCCAAAAGGCTTGAATTGTTTAATTACTGGACCAACAGGTTCTGGGAAAACTTATTTTGCTCATGCCATGTTTCAATTTGCGAAGCTGAACCAAATTGTGGCCAAAGAAAAAGAGTTTGTGGTATTTAACTGTGCAGACTATGCGCATAATCCAGAACTTTTGATGTCGCATTTATTTGGGTATGTAGAAGGGGCCTTCACAGGCGCTACGAAAGCAAAAGAAGGGATTATTGATGAAGCAGATGGCAGCATTCTGTTTTTAGATGAAGTACATCGGTTACCACCCGAAGGACAAGAAATGATTTTTTATTTTATGGATCACGGCGTGTACGCGCGTTTAGGTGAAACAGTGAAATCACATCATGCGGATGTTCGGATTATTTGTGCTACGACGGAGAATCCTACTTCTTCTTTATTGAATACTTTTGTGCGACGCATTCCGATTATCATTCAATTACCGAACTTTAGTGACCGTCCTGCGAAAGAAAAAATTGACCTCCTAAAAGTGATGGTTTCAATGGAAGCAGCGCGGATTCAACGGCGAATCTCTTTGTCAGAAGATGTGGTCAAAGCGTTAATCGGAAGTGTTTCTTATGGAAATGTCGGTCAGCTAAAATCGAATGTGCAACTTGTGACTGCGCGAGGGTTCCTTAATCAGATGGAACAAGAGGAATTAATGATTACGATGGACGAATTAACGGACAATATTAAAGAAGGCATTATGCAACTTGCCAGTAATCGAGAAGTATTGTCGGAGTTATCGAAATATCTGGAACCGCAATTAGTGGTATCACCAAATGAATCTTTAGTAGCTATTCAGTCAGATGCCTATGAATTGCCTTACAATCTATATGAGATTATTGGAGATAAAGCGGCTCTCTTAAAAGCAGACGGCTTGGACCAAGAACTAATTAATAATTTTATTACAACGGATATCAATGTTCATTTAAAATCTTTCTACAAAGATTATGGGTTCACCTTTGATACAGAAAATAAATTGGCTGAAATTGTTGACCAACGAATTATTGATGTCACTAAGAAAATTTATAATTTTGCTGCGAAGCGGTTATCGTATTCGTTTCAACCCAATTTTATTTATGCAATGAGTTTACACATTAGTTCTTTCTTGAAACGCATCCAATTAGGCAAAGATCCTAAGCATCCTTTAAATGAAAGTATTCGAAATATGGTTTTAGATTATCCAACAGAGTTTGAAACAGCGAAAGAAATTAAAAATATTATTGAAAGTAGTTATCAGATGGAGATTCCTGAATCTGAAAGTTACTATTTAGCTGTTTTGCTCATTTCTTTAAGAGAAAATCCTGAGGCTGGCCGGATTGGCATTGTCGTGGCTGCGCACGGAAATAGTACCGCTAGCAGTATGGTACAAGTGGTTTCTCAATTGTTAAATGTTGATAATTTGAAGGCTGTGGATATGCCGTTAGATATGCCACCGAAAGAAGCTTTGCGTAAAATCGTTGAAGCAGTTGGTGAAGTGAATGAAGAAAATGGCGTACTATTATTGGTGGACATGGGTTCATTAAGTACGTTTTCAGAAGAAATTGTACGCCAGACAGGCATTGATGTGCGGACAGTAGACATGGTGACCACGCCAATTGTGCTTGAAGCGGCCCGCAAAACCGCATTAATTGATACGCAATTGGAAACACTTCACGAGTCTTTAAAAAACTTTCATGGCTATGCCGATATTCGCCAAAGTGAAACGAAACAAATCATTGAAAATTGGAAAACAAGAGCAATTATTGCTATCTGCGCTTCTGGAGAAGGAACTGCGCGCCGAATGAAAGAGCTTATTGAGGAAGCTGTCTTGCCACAAATAGACTGGCATTTAGAAGTGATTCCTTTGTCCATTGTAAATATGAAAGAAGTCTTGGCTAAAATTCAAGAAGACTATGAAATTATTGCGACAACTGGGATTACCAATCCCAAAATTGGAGTTCCTTATATTTCCATGGAAAATTTCTTTTCCGGTGAAGCAGAAAAAATTATTCAGCAATTACTAGCAGAGCGGAAAGAAGAAGTAATGAATAAGCCGTTGGACGAAGCGGCAGCAAAAGAAATTTGTCTCAAATATATGGAGCAAAGTTTCACTTTCATTAATGGAAAAAAAATCATTGATCTGTTGTGGTCATTCGCTAAAAATATCCAAACCCAATTAGCGATGCCAGAAGAGTACACATTTTATATCAATTTGATTATGCACACATCGGGCATGTTGGAGCGTATTTTACGGAATGATACACTGACGGTTTCAGAAAAGGAACTTGGTCGATTGGTTCAAGAACCAATTTATCCAGTGATTGTGGCCTCAATTGAGACTATGGAAGAAGCTCTTAATATGGATATTCCAGCAGAAGAAGTTTATTTTATCGCACAGTTAGTCAAAAATGCTCAGTGTATCGAAGATAAAATCACCGAAATTGATACACTAGATTAATACAGAAAAAACGATACACTATTTATTAGTGTATCGTTTTTTTAATTTTCTTAAAAAAACCTATAATTTTCTAGGTTTCAAATCGATACACTAAAGTTGGCACGAAACTTGCTTATAATAAGGTGTCCCTTTTTACCTAAATTTTTAAGTAAAAAGACAAAGGTCCTAACCTTTAAAAATGAATTTAAAGGAGCATTCCCGATGGTAATGGATATTCGTTTAGCTCGAATTGATGATCGATTAATTCATGGCCAAGTAGCAACTGTTTGGGCAAAATTGACGAACATTAATCGCATTTTAGTGGTTAGTGATTCCGTTGCTCATGACAATTTGAGAAAAGCCTTGTTGGTTCAAGCTGCTCCACCTGGTGTCAAAGTAAATGTCATCACTGTTCAAAAAATGATTGATGTTTACCCTGATCCTCGTTTTGATTCGTTTCGAGCCATGTTGTTATTCACTAATCCTTTGGACGTGAAACGAGTGGTCGAAGGCGGTGTACAACTAACTTCTGTGAATATTGGCGGAATGAGTTTCAGCACAGGCAAGCGAATGATTACGAATGCAGTCGCAGTGGATGCCAACGATTTAAAAGCATTTCTGTTTTTAAATGAACAAGGTATTGAATTGGAAATTCGAAAAGTCGCAGCAGACAGCCAAGTGAATTTGATGGATTTACTGAAAAAAGAGCGTAGCAAAGAAAATAACGCCAGCTGACGTTCATTTTTACAGACGAAAGACATTGAAAGGATGTGGTGGCCTAGGACCAACATCATTGCTTCATGAACTGTATTGATAAAGGCAAGTGCTGATGTTGAAAAAAATCAAGAACTATTGAAATTTTTTCATTTATTTTTGTCAGAATCTGATTTATCTGATTTTTTTCAAAAAGTGAAAGCGTTTAGCAGTACAACCATGAAAAAAAACATCAATTATACAGGAGGTATAAAAATGGTAGGAATTATCCTAGCAAGTCACGGTGAATTTGCTGAAGGGATCTTGCAATCTGGTGCAATGATCTTTGGCGAACAAGAAAATGTAAAAGCAGTTACGTTAATGCCTAGCGAAGGTCCCGATGATGTAAAAGCAAAAATGCAAGAAGCCATTGCATCGTTTGACAATCAAGACGAAGTACTATTTTTAGTTGACCTATGGGGAGGAACACCATTTAACCAAGCGAACTCATTGTTAGAAGATCATAAAGACAAATGGGCAATCGTTGCAGGTATGAACTTACCAATGGTTATTGAAGCATATGCTTCTCGTTTCTCTATGGAATCAGCACAAGAAATTGCGACACACATTCTTGAAACAGCAAAAGATGGTGTCAAAGTTAAACCAGAAGAGTTACAACCAGCAGAAGCACCAAAAGCTGCTGCGACAGAAGATGCACAGCCAAAAGGTTCGTTACCACCAGGTACAGTTGTTGGCGATGGCAAAATTAAATTTGTGCTAGCACGTATTGATTCACGTTTATTACATGGTCAAGTAGCAACAGCTTGGACAAAAGCAACACAACCAAACAGAATTATTGTTGTTTCTGATGCCGTTGCAAAAGATGACTTACGTAAGAAATTAATCGAACAAGCAGCTCCTCCAGGAGTAAAAGCCAATGTTATTCCAATCAGTAAAATGATTGAAGTAGCGAAAGATCCACGTTTTGGCAATACAAAAGCATTATTATTATTTGAAAATCCTGAAGACGTCTTAAAAGTGGTTGAAGGCGGCGTAGAAATCCCAGAAGTAAACGTTGGTTCAATGGCTCACTCTGTTGGAAAAGTCGTTGTAAGCAAAGTATTATCAATGGGTCAAGAAGACGTTGATACGTTTGATGAATTAAAAGCCAAAGGCATCAAATTTGATGTGCGTAAAGTGCCAAATGATTCAAAAGCGAATATGGACGAAATTTTGAAAAAAGCAAAAAATGAGTTAGCAAACGCGTAACTCGCCAAATACAAATCAAAATAGGAGGCTTATCATGTCTGTTATATCAATTATTTTAGTTTTACTCGTTGCCTTTCTAGCTGGTATGGAAGGGATTTTGGATGAGTTCCAATTCCACCAACCGTTAGTAGCATGTACATTAATCGGATTAGTTACTGGTAATTTAGAAGCCGGAATTGTTTTAGGTGGTACTTTACAAATGATCGCGTTAGGTTGGGCGAACATCGGGGCTGCCGTTGCACCGGATGCCGCTTTAGCATCTGTTGCCTCAGCAATTATTTTAGTTTTAGGTGGCCAAGGTGTTAAAGGTGTTCCTTCAGCGATTGCCATCGCAGTTCCTTTAGCGGTTGCAGGTTTGTTCTTAACAATGATCGTTCGGACAGTTGCGGTTCCAATCGTTCACATGATGGATGCGGCTGCTGAAAAAGGCAACATTAAACAAGTTGAAATGTTACACATTTTCGCTGTATGTTTACAAGGTATTCGTATTGCGATTCCAGCAGGTGCTTTACTATTCATTCCTGCTGACACTGTTCGTAATTTCTTAGAATCAATGCCAGCTTGGTTAACTGATGGTATGGCTATCGGTGGTGGTATGGTCGTTGCCGTAGGTTATGCATTAGTAATCAACATGATGGCAACAAAAGAAGTATGGCCATTCTTCATTATCGGTTTCGTAGTCGCAGCGATTTCTCAATTAACATTAATCGCATTAGGTGCTTTAGGTGTCGCTTTAGCTCTTATTTACTTGAACTTATCTAAAATGGGCGGTTCTTCTAACTCAAATGGCGGAGGCAACTCTGGCGACCCATTAGGCGATATTTTAAACGACTACTAATTCTGAAGGAGGAGCAAAGAAAATGGCAGAAAAAATTCAATTAACTAAAAAAGATCGTTTAGCTGTAGCTTGGCGTTCAACATTTATCCAAGGTTCTTGGAACTATGAACGTATGCAAAACGGCGGCTGGGCATTCTCAATGATTCCAGCAATCAAAAAATTATATAAAACGAAAGAAGAACGTTCAGCGGCGTTAAAACGTCACTTAGAATTCTTTAATACACACCCATACATTGCCTCACCAATCCTTGGTGTAACATTAGCTTTGGAAGAAGAACGTGCCAATGGCGCACCAGTTGATGACGTAGCGATTCAAGGGGTTAAAGTTGGGATGATGGGTCCTTTAGCCGGTGTCGGTGACCCAGTTTTCTGGTTTACTGTTCGTCCAATGTTAGGCGCTTTAGGTGCTTCCTTAGCAATGGGTGGTAACATCTTAGGCCCAATCTTATTCTTCGTTGCTTGGAACTTAATTCGTTGGTCATTCATGTGGTATACACAAGAGTTTGGTTACAAAGCAGGTTCTAAAATTACTGATGACCTTTCAGGTGGTTTACTACAAGATATTACAAAAGGTGCTTCTATTTTAGGGATGTTCGTACTGGCCGCATTAGTTCAACGTTGGGTATCGATTAAGTTCTTACCAATTGTCTCACAAGTTAAGTTAGACAAAGGTGCTTATATCGAGTGGGATAAACTTCCTGCTGGCGGTGAAGGAATGCATAAAGCCTTTGAACAAGTGAACCAAGGCTTGGCGCTTTCACCAACGAAAGTTACTACTTTACAAGATAACTTAGATCAATTGATTCCAGGTCTAGCACCATTACTACTTACATTCTTATGTATGTGGTTATTGAAGAAAAAAGTTAGCCCAATCGTTATCATTCTTGGTTTATTCGTAGTCGGCGTAGTCGGCCACTTAATCGGCTTATTATAAGAATGACGAAGTAAGTTTATTACTTCTAATCAAAAAAAGCGGAAGAGAAGTCGAGAAACTTTTCTTCCGCTTTTTTAAACAAAGATGTAATTTTGTTTGTTTCGATCAGGAAAGAAACGTATAATAAAGAGGAATTAGTCGAATGAAATGGAGCAGATAACATGGTACAATCATTAAACACAAAAGTTGATTTAGTTATAGATGCGACGGCATTTACAGGATTAACAGATTATGGACAAATTATGATAGGTGACCGCGGGTTTGAATTTTACCATGCCAAAGATCCACGTAAGTTTATCCAAATTCCGTGGGAAGAAGTCGATTACGTGTTGGCTTCAGTAATGTTCAAAGGAAAATGGATTCCTCGTTATGCGATTCAAACCAAGAAAAATGGGACGTATACGTTTGCTTCAAAAGAGCCGAAGCGAGTGTTACGAGCTATTCGTGAATATGTTGACCCAGATCATATGGTCCAATCTTTGAGTTTCTTTGATGTCATAAAAAGAGGGATTCTCTCGATTGGGAAAAAGAAAAAATAATTTATAACTGTTACTTTTTTATAAACTAGATGAAAAAGTAGCGGTTTTTTTGTGGGAACACGAGGGACTTATTTATACAAAAAAGGCACAATTTTGCACCAAAAAAGAGACAATCAAGTGATACGTTGTTTTTAATGGAGTTATCATTGAAATGGTTTTCAGAAAGCACGATGAAAATATTTGACACCTTGTAAAATAGTAGTAACATAATAAGTGTAATAAATTATTTTATAGAGGAGTGAGTGTCATGGAACAACGACAACATCATGGAATGGACTGGGGTTCATTAGTATTAGGAATTCTATTTGTTCTGACTGCATTAATTTCTTTCCAAAATCCTGCCGGTAATTTAATTGCCATTGTGATGGTTTTTGCGATTTTTGCTATTATTAAAGGGATTTTCGAAATTTTTGTACGTAATCGTATGAAAGAATTGCTAGGCTACAAAGCTTATGCACCAATCATCTTAGGGATTATTGATATCCTAATTGGTGTTTACTTATTGTTTAACTTAAATATTGGTGTCGCTGTGTTACCATTTGTTTTTGCAATTTGGTTTTTATTCGACTCAATTTTCGGCTTATTTACTTTAGATTTTGCTAAACGAGTAAGCACAGGTTACTTCTGGTTCACATTAATTGTTGACGTTTTAGGGATTATCTTAGGTGTAATGTTATTATTTAATCCATTGTCTTCAGCATTAACTTTAAGCTTCTTAGTTGGCTTCTACTTTATGATGTTTGGTATTAGTAATATTGTATATGCTTTTAGATAAAAGAAGTAAAAAAACCAGGTTTTCCGAAAAGGAAAACCTGGTTTTTTTTAATAACGACGGCGGCAGTTGCCATTATTTCCCGAAATTGTTCGAACAAGCCACACGATAATCGCTACGGGAACTAAAATTTTTACTGCTAGCCACAATAAGCTTCCCACGATACCGACAACGGCACTAAAGAGTGAACCGACAACTAAAAATAAAAGGACCACTAAAAGAATATTTATAAACATTGGTCGTTGATTATTCATACGTACTACCTCCAAATTTTTCCTGTTTTCTATATACAGAGTATAGCAAGAAAGCGCAACAAGCACCTCCATCGGAAGGCTGATTTTTTTCTCTGGCGAATGATGGAGCCGCTGTTGGTTATTTTGGACTTTCTTATTGAAATAATCAGAATATTCTGGTGTATAATTATAAAAAAGGATTTAAAGTGAGGGATTGGATGTCGACTGAGGGATTAATCGCTTTGTTAGAAAAGAAACGAAATGATTTAAGTAAAATTGAAAATCAAGTACTGGATTATATTTTGACGCATATGACGGAAATTAGTTCACAAACCATTTATGAGGTGGCGCAGGCGTTGTTTGTCTCAACAGCCACTATTTCTCGGACAGCAAAACACTTAGGTTATCGAGGCTTCCAAGAATTAAAATACGCAATCGTCCAATCGGTGCAGAGCGAGAGCACAGAAAGCGATAGTCGTAGTTTTCAAGCCATTACACAACAGTTGATCGCCAATGTGCAAGACAGTTTTCAACAAATGGATGAAGCCAAAGTCGCGGAAATGCTTAAAATGATTGAGCGTGCGAATACGATTGAAGTGTTCGGTGTTGGTGGCAGTTTTCCTATTTGTACTGATTTTGCACGAAAGCTAACATTTTTAGGAAAAAAAGCCTATGCACGATCTGATTGGGATGAACAAGCGGCAGCAGTTAAGAATCTGGATGGACAGGATTTAGCCATTTTTGTCAGTTATACAGGAGAAACTAAGGGGATTTTAGCGTATGCACGTGTAGCGCAGGAACAGCAAGTGCCGATGATTAGTTTGATTTCGACTAAAGGAAGCACCTTGGAAAAATTGTCGACGACGACGTTATTTGCCAAAGGGACGACACGTTATCATCAGCTCGTGGATTTAAGTTCAAGAATTGCTGTCATTTGTTTGTTCGATACGGTTTTATTAATGTATGCAGAGGCAAAGCAGCCGCGGTAATTTTATGCAACACCATACTAAATGATGTAAGGGGATACAGAAAAAGGGTAGCCTCTTTTTTCTTTGTTTTGGGCTAGTTATAATGAGGGCAATGAATGTAAACGCAATCATTTTTAGTTTTGTAAAGAATGAATGGAGGAGTTAAGAAATGGCAGTAAAGAAAAAGAAAGCGACTTTCTGGGAGTTTTTCCAAGGATTAGGCAAAACGTTTATGTTGCCAGTGGCTTTATTAGCTTTTATGGGGATTTTGTTGGGATTAGGAAGTTCTTTTTCCAGTGAATCCATGATTGAAACGATCCCGTTTTTAGGAAAGCCCGCAGTAAAAATTATTTTCCAATTTATGTCGACAATTGGTGGTTTTGCGTTTGCCTATTTACCTGTCATGTTTGCAATGGCCATTCCGTTGGGGTTAGTTCGGAAAGAAAAAGGAATTGCTGCGTTTTCAGGTTTCGTAGGCTATACGGTGATGAATTTAGCGATTAATTTCTATTTAGTGCAGACGAATCGCCTCGTGGATCCTGAGCAGTTGCGGGAAGCCGGCCAAGGAATGGTTTTTGGGATTCAAACGATTGAAATGGGCGTTCTTGGTGGAATTATCGCTGGGCTTATTGTCTATAAGTTGCATAATCGATTTTATACGGTGCAACTACCAGATAGTTTTGCCTTTTTTTCTGGCGCACGGTTTGTACCAATTATTACTTCATTAGTGATGGCCTTCGTGGGCTTAGTCATTCCGTTAGTTTGGCCACTTTTCGCGCTAATGATTATGGCGATTGGCCAACTTATCCAACGTTCTGGTATTTTTGGGCCTTTTCTGTTTGGTTCAGGGGAACGTCTACTGTTGCCGTTTGGGTTGCATCATATTTTGGTTTCCATGATTCGTTTTACTGAAGCAGGGGGTTCAGCGGTGGTGGCTGGCAAAGAAGTGTTTGGTGCGTTAAATATTTTCTATGCAGAATTGCAAAATAATTTACCGATTTCACCAAGCGCAACAGCTTTCTTGTCACAAGGGAAAATGCCGACCTTTATTTTTGGCTTACCAGCGGCGGCACTTGCGATGTATCATACTGCAGCTCCGGCGAATCGACATAAGATTAAAGGCTTACTCCTTTCAGGTGTGATTGCTACGGCTATCACTGGCATTACAGAACCAATTGAATTTTTATTCTTATTTATTAGTCCATTATTATGGCTGTTTCATGTCATTATGACTGGTCTAGGTTTCATGGTAATGGCTTTATTAGGTGTTGTGATTGGGAACACTGATGGCGGGCTACTGGACTTTGTTATTTTTGGCTTGTTACAAGGAACTTATACAAAATGGTGGTGGGTTCTCATTGTTGGCGCTATCTGGTTTGTTGTTTATTATTTCGTCTTTAAAACAGTCATTGTAACCTTTGATTTAAAAACACCTGGACGAGACAAGGTCTTAGATGAGACTGAATATACCGATCAAGAAGTTCAATATAAGAAAACGGGTGGCTATGATGCGCCTGGGATTTTAGCGGCTTTGGGTGGGCAAGAGAATATTCAAGCTATTGATAATTGCATTACGCGTTTACGTTTAGTGTTAGCAGATGCTAATAAAGTAGATGATGACAAATTAAAGCAATTAGGGGCTTTAGGCGTTGTACATTTAGATGCGCAGAATGTACAAGTGATTATCGGAACCAAAGTGACAACGGTCCGTAATCAATTAGAGATGATTTTAGGTTAGAAAAAAGACAGAAGGTGAAGAGTGTGTCGTTTGATAAAGCAATTGATCGACGAGGAACGTATTGTACACAGTGGGATTTTGTAGAAGATCGATTTGGGGAAGCGGACTTGCTTCCCTTCACTATTTCCGATACGGATTTTGCTGTGCCAGAGGCAGTTCTGGCAACATTACAGGAGCGTTTGAAACATCCCGTATTTGGCTATACGAGGTGGAACCATCCACAATTAAAAGAAGCAATTCAAACGTGGTACCAGACAAGATTCCAGACGAAGATTGAAGAACACTGGATTATGTATACCCCGACCGTTATCTATGGGATTTCTGCGTTGATCCAATTATTAACTAATGAAGGGGAGGGCATTATTTTACAAACACCTGCGTATGATGCATTTTTTAAAGTTATTCAGGAAAATAAGCGGCAAGTAGTGGCAAATGAACTGCTTTATCAAGAGAAGCGCTACAGCATTGATTTTATTGATTTAGAAAAAAAACTAGCGCAACCAGAAAATCGCTGTTTGCTTTTATGTTCCCCGCATAATCCAACAGGACGTGTTTGGGAGCAATGGGAATTAGAGCGAATGGTTTCATTGTGCCAACAGTATGATGTGTTTTTACTTTCTGATGAAATTCATATGGATATCGTTAATAAAGGCCAAGTTCATCGACCAATTACGCAATTTGGTTATAAAAAATCTGCCATTATTACCAGTGGCACGAAAACCTTTAATTTTCCAGGGCTGATTTTTGCTTACGCCCTAATTCCAGATAACGAATTACGTGACGCTTTTCAGCTCAAATTAAAAAACGCCGATGGTCTATCATCAACAAGTATTTTGGGAATGCTAGCAACCATGACGGCCTATCAAAAATGTGGTACTTGGGTTGACGAGTTGAATGATTATTTAGCGGAGAACCAACGTTACGTGAAAGATTTTTTACAGACATATTTGCCAAAAATTAAAGTGACGGAGCTGGAGGCAACTTACTTAATGTGGTTGGATGTATCAGCGGCAGTTCCAGATGTGGCCCGCTTACAAGAGGCTTTAGTTTCTGTGGGGAAAGTCGCTATTATGGACGGCTCGATATATGGTGGTAATGGGCAACGATTTTTACGGTTAAATATTGGCTGTTCGCAAGCAAAACTACACGAGGGACTTGAAAGGATGCGCCAAGGTTTTGAAGCTGTTTTACAAAAGGATGGCACAGCATCAGCGCTTGGGAATAATTGAGAAAAGATAGCATTCCGAAAATGGTTGCAGTACAATGGAAAAATAGAAACAAATAAAATAACAAAAAGTAACAACTTGTCATTTACTGGGGGAAAAGAAATGAAAACAATTAAAACAAAGCAAGCACCACAAGCAATTGGACCATATTCACAAGCAAAAATTGTGAATGGTTTATTGATTACTTCTGGTCAGATTCCACTGGATCCTGAAACAGGCAAGGTGGTTGGTACAACGATTAAAGAACAAACCAATCAAGTACTGAAAAATATTCAAGGGATTTTAACAGAAGCTGGTAGTGATTTTGCTCATGTAGTCAAAACGACATGCTATTTACAAAATATGGCGGATTTCACGGCATTCAATGAAGTCTATGCTGAGTATTTTAGTGCGGAATATCCTGCACGCACAACGATTGAAATCTCTAAATTACCGATGGATGTGTTGGTGGAGATTGAGATTATCGCAGAAGTAGTGGCGTAAAAAATACAGTTAAAAGAGTGAGAAAAAAATCGTCTTAGATTTTTTTCTCACTCTTTTTTTTCAATAAAACAATACGATTCAGCCAAAATGTCTAGCCGTGCTGGAAAATTTTCAGCAAATAGGCTACCATGGAAGAAAATCGATAAAACGAAAGTTAAATGAATAGAAAAGAGATATGAAAGAGGCTATAAGATGAAAAAAAATATTAGCCAACTAACGCAGTGGTTGAAAGAACACAGTTTATTATTGAAACTAATTTTTCTTGGTTCTGTATTAGTTTTCGTGGCTAACCAAGTGACACATATCGCTCAAGGCATGACCTGGGCGGATATTTTTTCCACGATGGAACAACAAAGTACGGGGCGTTTAATTGGTATGGTCTTGGCAGGACTATTAGGGGTTATTCCGATGCTCCTTTATGACTATGTAGTCGTTAAATTATTGGAAAAAGAAGGTAAGCCACCAATGAAACGAATGGATTGGTTAACTTCGGCTTGGGTCACCAATACCATTAATAACTTAGCGGGTTTTGGCGGCGTGGTTGGTGCAACGCTACGGATTAATTTTTACGGAAAAGATGTACCACGGGGCAAGGTTGTAGCAACGGTCTCAAAAGTTGCTCTGTTCTTGATTTCAGGGTTATCTATTTTATCTTTTGTGGCGTTTGTTGATTTATTTTTTATTCGAACCCAAAATGTTTTTCGTGAATATTGGGTTTGGTTATTATTGGGCAGCCTGATTGCGCCAGCGCTCTGGTTTTTCACGTATTTAAAACGGCGAACATTGTTTAAAACATTTTTTCCAAAAGCGGTGCTCCTATTATTCGGCGCTTCATTAGGTCAATGGCTAGGTGGGATGTTTGCTTTCTTAATGATAGGTCGTTTGATGCAGGTACCAGTTTCGATGGTTTCTGTTTATCCAATGTTTGTTATCGCTACGTTAATCGGGATGTTAACCATGGTTCCTGGTGGTATGGGAACGTTTGATGTCTTAATGATTTTGGGCTTATCACAATTAGGGATTGATCGATCACAAGCGGTCGTCTGGTTGTTGTATTATCGTTTGTTTTATTATGTGACGCCTTTTATGACAGGAGTTATTTTGTTCTTGCAACAAGCAGGCATGAAAGTTAATCAATTTTTTGATAATTTACCTCGGTTATTTTCACAAAAAGTGGCGCATTTTATTTTGGTGGCGGCGTTATATTTTGCAGGAATTATGATGGTTCTATTGTCGACTGTGACGAATTTGTCAAATGTCAGTCGTTTATTCCAAGTGTTACTTCCCTTTTCTTTTAATTTTTTAGATCAGACATTGAATTTATTTGTAGGATTCTTGTTATTAGGTTTAGCTCGAGGCATTTCTATGAAAGTGAAAAAAGCTTATTGGCCTACAATTATTTTACTAGGATTTTGTATTGTAAATACGGTGGCACGAACGACTTCGTGGCAGTTGATTACTGTTTATGCTGTTATTTTATTGGCGGTTATTTTGGCTCGTAAAGAATTTTATCGTGAAAAGTTTGTTTATTCATGGGGCGCTTTAACGGTAGATAGTATTTTGTTTGGCTGCTTGTTTATCGGTTATGCGGTTGCTGGCTATTACGCCGCACGACCAGCTGGTGGCAATCAAGTTATCAATCACTTTTTGTTGTTCCCGTCAGATGATGTTTGGTTTAACGGATTGATTGGATTAAGTATTTCCTTGATTGGTTTGTTCTTTTTGTATCAATATTTAGCCGAAACAACTGTTACTTTAGGTGAGGGATTTGAGGAAGCGCGGTTGACACGCTTTTTGGAAAAATTTGGTGGCAACGAAGGCAGTCAATTTTTGTATTTAAAGGATTATGGTCATTTTTATTACCAAGAAGAAGGCGAAGATCAAGTACTTTTTGGGTTTCAAATGAAGTTTAATAAATGCTTTGTCTTGGCGGATCCAATTGGGCAACGAGAGAAATGGACAGCGGCGACACTGGCGTTTATGGATCAAGCTGATTTGTTAGGCTATCAATTAGTTTTTTATCGTATTTCGGAAGAATATGTTATGAATCTTCACGATTGCGGCTTTGAATTTATGAAAGTTGGGGAAGAAGGCTTGATTCAATTTGATGAGCCGTCAACAGTGAATCAAACAGCCTGGACGGAAACAGTGACTGAAAAAATAGCAGCAGAAGCAGCGGATTTTCAGTTTGAATTTTATCCCGAAACGATTAGTGATGCCTTATATCAAGAGTTAGAACGAGTTTCTGCGGACTGGTCACGGAATCAAAAAGAGCGCTACTTTATTGGTGGACGGTTGGATCCCGAGTACTTGAAATGCAGTAGCGTGGGCTTGGTGAGACAGAAACAAACGGTCATCGGTTTCATTACGGGAAAAGAAATGGAAAAAGGCAAAAGTATTTCGTATGATTTGTTACGTATTCGTTCAGAAGCACCTGCTTTTACTAGAGAATATTTGTTCACTCATTTTATTGAAACCTATCAACAGCAGGGCTATCAATTAATTGATATTGGGATGGCGCCGTTGGCTAACGTAGGGGAGAGCAAGTACTCTTTCTTAAAAGAACGCTTTGTTAATATTTTTTACAAGTATAGTTATCAAATTTATGCGTTTCAAGATACACGCAAGCGCAAAGAACAATATGTCACTAGTTGGCAACCACGTTATTTTGCTTATCCTAAGCGGACCAGTGTCCTCTTTGCTTTTGTGCAACTTTCCTTGTTGATTACGAAAGGAAGACATCAAAGTGTTTCGCTTGTGGAAGAAGCAATGACTGAAATTTAAAAAAATCACGCGATGACTTAGCCATCGCGTGATTTTTTATTTGTCTTCTTTTTTACGGTTTCGTCTAGCAGGAATCAAGGTTACGTATGCAACGAAACCACCAGTACATAGAACGAATAACACGATGCCAGGAATCAATCCTTCTGGTAAATAAGAGAACTGAATAGTATGGGTTCCAGCGCTGACAGGAACGCTTAGAAAGGCATCTTTAAAGGCTTTTGGGGTAACTTTTTTGCCGTCAATTTTGACACGCCAACCTTTGTCATAAGGAATTGTAGTGACGAGTACTTGATCTTTGTCGGCGGTAAAGGTACCTGAAGCAGAGCGGTTGCCAGTGGTTAAATCAACGCCTTTTTCTTGCACGGCGGAAATGGCTTTTTCAAATGCATTGGTATTTAAGCCAACCACTTGCGGCTGAACAAAACTTACTGCTTTGGTTCCATAAAAACTTACTTTGAAGTTAACAGTTGTATCTTTGGGATAGTAGCCTAAATTATAATATTGGCCAGTAATGCCAATTTGTGATTGCTGACTTGAGCCGTTCACGGTGACCGTCGCAGTGGAACTTTCCAATTGAGCAAAATCCGTTGGGAATAAACTCAAATAAGCTTGCGTATTGGCGGGCACATTGACTGTATAAGAAATCTCTTTGGCTACGTTATGTTGTTTCTCCGTAAAAGTTACGCCAGCTGTATTTTGCGTAATTGTCACGTTATTTTGAAGCGTCATCGTTGGTTGATAAAAGGTAAAATACCGTTCATTGGTATTGGCTAAAGCATTTAGTAAATTTGTTTGACTACCTAAATTATCATTGAGAGGTTGCCGGACATTGTAAATCTCTTTGTCTGCTAAAAATCCTAACGGCAAAGCATTTTCGTTACGATAAAGCTGATATTTACCAGCAGCTGCTTGTCGCTCAAAGCCGAATTTCATTGGATTGTTTTCAGCAATATTGTATTTAATGCCCATCAAAGCATCCATTAACAAGGTATTATTTTGGTAACGAATATTTAAATTCGTGCCTCGTGAGCGGAAACCTAAGGCGTTTAGGTATGTTGAAGAATGTCGGTTCCGTACGGAAGAAAACATGCTAATGCCACTGTAGCCATAGTTAATGCCGTCATTGGCCGAAACACCATTTAAATTTTCCAAGCGGTAAAAGGTATCATTTTCTTTTTTTGTTTGATCGACTAGATTTTTTAAGTCAGGATAAGGCTCAGAATACAAGCTGCGTGATGCGTAGTTCCAATCATCTAAAATACCAGTGACCATCGCCCGTGTATTAATGATTGCTTCACCAGAAACGAGCAGCAATAACAAAATCACTAAGTATTGCATAGGCGCTTTTTTCAATTGATAAAAAGCAATTCCGAAAAAGTATAATAGTAAAAAAGTTGCCGTTAATACGAAAGAGGTTAAAGTCACATACGTATAACTAGTAGCACCTTTTGTGCCCATTGCAAGAGCAAAAATTGCTAAAAGAATCAAAATCAAGCCGCTTAAGACGCCGAGATCATCCTTTTCAAATTTTTCCCAACCATAACCAGCAAGCAAAATAACTAGGAATGAAAAGAGGAAACTATAGCGGAAAAGAAACATGTTCGGCGCATGCATACCGTGCCAGAATAAATTTAAGGGCGTGATGTAAAAGCTAGCAATCAATAGGACAAACAAACTGCCAAAAAGTAGTTTGTTTTTCAATGGAATTTCTTTCGTAACGAAATAGAAGAGACAAAAAATCAAAGGCAACAACCCAATGTAAATAAAAGGAATGGACCCATATTTGGTTGTATCGTAAACGCCAATCATATTTTTCATAATAATATCTAAAAAGGCAGTCGCTTCTGTTTTAAAGGTTGTAATTTCAGAAAGAGTTTCACCATTGGTTCGTAAATCTAAGACAGCAGGTAAGACCATAATCATGGATGCTCCACCAGCTAAAAGAGAAGTAGTAAAATATGCAACGATTCGAGATTTATATCGTTGCCAGTCTGTAAACGTTCGTGCAAAATAGTACAGGAAGGAAAACAACCCAATCATAAAGCCAAAATAATAATTTGTAATGAAAAGCAAGAAATAACTGACAAACAATAATGTCGGTTTTCGTTGGTCCATTAAACGATGAATTCCTAAAATTACGAGTGGCAGATAAATAAAGGCATCCAGCCACATAATTAATTCTGAATGGGCCACAATGAAGGACATTAGCGCATAAGATACACTTAAAGTCACATGGGACCATTTAGGAATCTTAAAGGTTTGTTTTGCCAAGAACCAAAAACTCAAGCCAGCACTCCCAATTTTCAACAACGTTAGGAAATAGAGCGCATCAGGCATGTTTTGATTGTTAAAGAAAAAGACGAGCGGCGTAAATAAGCCACCAAGATAATAGGAAATTAAGGACAAGTAGTTTAGTCCCAAAGAAGCATTCCACGTATAGAAAAGACTTTGTTTTCCATGAAGAACATTGTTAAAGCTTGCGTGAAAATTTGAAAATTGAGAAAAGGCATCGCTGGCTAAAACACTGCGACTACTTCCTGGATAAATCCCAATACTCAAATAGATAATTGCCATAATTAAAAATGGAATGAAGAAACTGGCTAACATATAAGGCCAGTTGTTTTTTAAAAACTGCCTACTTTTATTTTTCATAAATAACCTCACCTGATTTTTCGAAAGTACCTATAGTTTATCATACTCTTTATTTGATGTACCAATAGAAGAAAAACTTTAAAATTTTATTAGGATCCTAAGGGTGGAGTGAAGAAGAATTAGTAGTAAGAGATTAACATTCAAATGCTAAATCACCAGATTAAAACAACGAATATTCTCCGAAAAATTGCTGAAAACACCCTGTGGATAACTTTGTGCATAACTCTGTTGAAAACCACAAAAAAGCTTTTTATCTCGGTTTATCCACAAGGATAAGTTTTCGAGTTGCTAAAAAAAATAGACGCAAGTTCAGAAGGCCTGCTTGCTAAAAGTAAAGGAATCCCTAAAGTTGAAAGAAGATGGAAACGTTATTAAAACAACGTTTTCATCTTCTTTTTTCTAGAATTTACAAAGATTTAATGTCGAACAAATAAGCACTGTGGAAAAGTTTTTTGGAAAAAATAGGAAATTTCATCCACAAAGTTTTCTGTGGAGAATTTAAAAAATGCTTGTCAAGCTTTTTTTGAAAAAATGTGGATAACTTTTTAAAGACACGCTTTTTTCCATTTGCGAATTTGCGTTCGGAAACTAGTAAAAGGGGCAACGCTATTAATGTGAATCCATTTCCAAAGAGGCCATTGTGCTTTGGTAGTCGCCCAAGCCCGTTGTTGAGGTAAAAATAATTCGTCTTCGGAAAGCGAGTCAATCCAATGAAGTAATTTTTCTAAGATGTCTTGCAACGCAATCAGCTGACTTTCTAAACTCATTTGTCCATAGGTTTGATAAAATGATTGATAGAGATCGCCCAGTTGATTCCATTTATAACCTTCAGCTGGCGTTTGAACGGTCAGACCACGTTGTTCTTGTTCTTCCCAAGAAAGCAGCAAGTTGAGCCAGCCTAATTGATAGGCTAAGTTCTCTGAAGGTGTTTTAGCTACTGTTTCAATTCGGTGATCTTTAAGTGTTTCAGGAATTTCTGCAAATTCAGCTAAATATTTTTGTGAAGCTATTTGAATGGCCTCAATCAAGGCTTCTTTTGATTCATAGGTTCGCATTCTTCGGCTAACGTCCTTTCTTGGTAGGATCTGCTTGTTTTTCTTGAGTAATTTGAGTGACTAAACCAAAAGGATCTTTCACAATCGCATAAAATGTTGCAAATTCATTTTCAATTGGTTCTTGGATAATACAGGATTCGGGATGGCGCGTGAGTTTTTCAAAAATTGTTTTGGCAGAGTGACGGCTATTGACGGTTAAGCTGAGGGTCAATTGTTCTGTGGGCGTGGTATTCATTCCTGCAAACAAAGGATTATCAGCTAGTTGTAATTGAAAAGTGTCCATTTGTAAAATCGAGTGAGAAAGCCAGTGTTCTTCGCCAGCGGGAATGGTCAAAGAAGGATTTAAACGCTCTTTAAATTCTTGATTAGTAATTTTAAAAAGAATATCACCAGCAAAGGCTTCTTGGTAAAACGTCAAGGCTTCCGTTGCTCGTCCGTTTAAGACCATAAAAAGGGCAAATTGTGTGTTTTTCATTGTTTGAACCTCCTAAGATTGATAAGATAAGCATAACAATAAAAGGTGTCAAAAAGTGACACCGATGGAGGGGAAAATGAAAAAATCAGAACGTTTAAATCAGGAACTTTTTTTCTTGAGAACCCATCCTCAGTTTAATTTAAATCAGTTAATGAAAACTTTTGGGATTTCTAAAAGCACAGCTTTGCGGGATATTGAAGCTTTGGAAAATTTAGGCGTGCCGCTATATGTGGAGAATGGTCGTTATGGTGGCTATCGAGTTTTAAACAAACCGTTGTTGCCGCCGATTTATTTTAACGAAAATGAAGTGTTAGCGATCTTTTTTTCGTTACAATTACTGAAATTAGTCGCAGAGTCACCGTTTGGTCATTCCTATCAGCAAATTCAGCAAAAATTATTGCATTCTTTAGATGAACCAACCCAATTTAAAATCAGTCAAATGAGTAAGGTCGTCTATTACGAAGGAATTGAACAAGTAGAAGCACCAGGCAATTTAGAGCAGCTGTTTCATTGTATTTTGGCGCAACAAGTAATTCAGTTTAACTATACCAGATATGAAGCAACAACGAAAAAAATCTTACCAACCCGGTTAACTATTTTAGAAGGGTATTGGTATTGTTCAGGCTATGATGTGACTAAAAAGGCTTGGCGTACTTACCGCTGTGATTTTATGGAGGCTATTCAGCAGTTAAACCAAACACTGGATTTTACGACTGAAGAACTGAAAGAATCGTATCGCCATCAACAAACGACAGCACGTACGATTCCATTTAAAGCAATCATTACAGAAAAAGGCAAAGAATTTTTTTATAAACATCGCTTTGACAATATTCAGTTGGAAGAAACGCCCACGCAGTGTTTTTTAGTTGGACAGATTCATCCAACAGAAACACAATTTTTAGCCAACTATTTTATGGGCTTTGGTGAAGAAGTGACAATTTTAGAGCCAGTCCAAGTGAAACAAGCATATGTAGAAAGTATAATGAGGATTCAAAAAAAATATCAAGAATAGATTGTGGAACTGTGAACAATCTCATGTGTAAAAATGCACATTGGAGAAGAGAAAGAAAAACCCTTGATCTTTAAATCAAGGGTTTTTCTTTCTAAGAACGTGCTTGCCCATTTCCATAAATAACATATTTTGTCGAAGTAAGCTCTGCTAAGCCCATAGGTCCACGGGCATGTAGTTTTTGCGTACTAATGCCGATTTCGGCGCCAAATCCAAATTCAAAACCGTCCGTGAAACGAGTTGAAGCATTCGCATAAACAGCGGCTGCATCCACTTGTTGTAAAAATTGTTGTGTGGCAAAGTAATTATCACTAATAATACTTTCAGAATGTTTTGTATTGTAGCGATTAATATGCTGGATGGCTTCGTCCAAAGAATCAACGACTTTCACTGCTAAGATAAAGTCGAGAAATTCCGTTTCCCAATCTTGTTCAGTCGCTGGAATGGCTTCTTCAAAAATTGCTAACGCACGTTCATCTGCCCGAAGTTCCACGTGAAACTCCTTCAAGGCTTTTTCAATTGTTGGTAAAAAGGCTTCAGCCACCTCTTGATGAATTAATAACGTTTCGGCGGCGTTACAGACAGAAGGACGTTGACATTTAGCATTGACAATAATTTCAGTTGCCATTGTTAACTGGGCGTCTTTGTCCACGTAAATATGACAATTGCCTGTGCCCGTTTCAATAACAGGAACAGTGGCTGTTGTCAAAACAGTTTTGATTAAGTTGGCGCCGCCACGCGGAATGAGGACATCCAAGTAGTCATTTAAGCGCATAAGTTGTTGGGCTGTTTCTCTAGAAGTATCATCAACAAATTGAATGAGATGGGGAGAAACGGCTTCTTGTATTAGCGCTTCTTGTAAAATTGTCACCAATATCTGATTGGAGTGAAACGCTTCTTTTCCGCCTCGAAGAATAACAGCATTTCCTGATTTGAAACAAAGGCTAGCGGCATCTGTTGTCACGTTTGGCCGCGATTCATAAATGATTCCAATAACACCTAAAGGCACGCGTTGTTGCCCAATTAACAGCCCCGCTTCATTGCGCCACATTTTATCTACTTCCCCAATTGGATCGGGTAAAGTAGCGACTTGGCGTATGCCCTCGGCCATCGCTGTGATCCGTTCTTCTGTTAAACGTAAGCGGTCTTGCATTGTTTCAGAAATTCCGTGGGTAGCGGCTTGCTCTAAATCTAATGCGTTTGCTTGTAAAATGCGGGGCGCATTGGCTTCAATGGCTGCGGCCATTTTGTTTAACAAAGTATTTTTTTGACGAGTATCCATCAAGCCTAGCGTATAAGAGGCTTCTTTAGCTTGTTGCCCTAGTTGCTTTAAATCAGTCACTTTCATGCCCTCCTTTAATAAATAACGTACCGATATCTTTTCCTTCTAAAATTTCAAAAATGATTTTTGGCTGCTTTCCGTTTGCTAAAATCATCGCCTGTTGATTAGCTAACACACGTTCAGCAGCTTTTAATTTACTAGACATCCCACCAGTGCCAAAGCGGCTCCCCTTACCACCGGCTAATTGGAACAAGTCTTCATTAATTTCATTGATTTCAGAAAATAACGTGGCTTCTTTGTTGACAGTAGGGTTATCTGAAAAGAAACCATCAATATCTGATAACATAACTAACAAGTCAGCTTGAACAATTTGGCAGACAATGGCAGACAATTGATCGTTATCCCCGAACTTGGTTAAGTGATCCAATTCTTCAATTGCGACAGTATCATTTTCATTGACGATAGGAATAATATTCATTTTTAACAGTTGTTCAAAAGTATTGGTAACATTATTGCGACTTTCAGGATATTCAATAACATCACGAGTTAATAAAACTTGTGCCATTTGTTGGCTATAGGTTGAAAACCGCTGATTATAAATGTTCATTAATTCTGCTTGGCCGACTGCAGCGACTGCCTGTTGTTCGGGAATTGTCGTTGGGCGTACAGATAGATTTAATTTATTCAGTCCGACACCAATTGCGCCAGAAGAAACTAAAATAATTTCTTTGCCTTGGTTGCTTAAATCACTCAAAGTAAAGGCTAATTGATCAATTGCTTTTAAGTTAATATTGCCATTGGGATAAATCAGAGAACTGGTTCCGACTTTGATCACAATTCGTTTGGCCTGTTGGAGTTTGTTTCTCATAAGTGCCTCGTTTCTTTTTACAGTAAAATTTGACACTCATTATAACAAAATCAGCGGCTACTAGAAAGTGCTAAATAATGAATAGTAAAGAAAGTTTAATGAAAGTGTGAACTTTTTGAGGGAATCTTGGGACTTTTTGGGATTTGGTCTGTTTATTTTAAGAGAAGATGATAGACTAAAAGAAGGAAAATAAACAAAAATTCTCCTCTTTTTTGCGTAGTCTAGATTAACTGGGCTTTTAGAAATGAGAAACTTACTAAAAACAACCAGAGTATCAGAGATTATGGTAAAATAGGAGTAGTTTAGACAGTAGGGGAGAATGAATATGAAACAACGTGGTTTTGAGATTATTTCTAAGTATCAAGAAGAGGGCTTGAGTGTCCCACAACGAGCAACAAAAGGTGCCGCGGGGTATGATTTTCAAGCAGCCGAAACGGTCGTTGTACCAAGTCTTTGGAAGTTACAACAAGCTGGAGAAAATCCCAAACCAATTTTAGTTAAAACAGGAATTAAGGCGTATATGCCTGATTCTGAATATTTAGAATTGGTGAGTCGTTCTTCGAACCCGCTAAAACGGTTCCTACTTTTAGCGAATGGTGTCGGAGTCATTGACAGTGATTATTATAATAACGAGAATAACGAAGGACATATCATGTTCCAATTTTTAAACTTTGGATATGAAGATGTTGTCATTGAAAAAGGTGAACGAATTGGCCAAGGGATTTTTAAACCGTTTTTATTAGCGGATGATGACCAAGTCGAGGCAGAAAGAACGGGCGGTTTTGGTTCGTCTGGACAAAAATAAAGCCTATTTTTTCAGTAGGCAACGTTATTCAAACCATTTAATAAATGTTAAAATAAACAACAGATAAGGAGATTCTACATGGCAAAAAAAGCAAAAGTTCAATTTGAATGTCAAAGCTGTGGGTATGTGTCTCCAAAATATCTCGGCCGCTGTCCTAATTGTGGACAATGGAATTCGATGGTGGAAGAGGTTATTCAAGATACTTCTGATCGTCGTGCTAGAGTAAGTTTGACTGGTAAAAAGACACAACCACAACGGCTATCTGAAGTCGTACCTAAAAAAGAGCCTCGTGTAAAAACTGAATTAGTGGAGCTGAATCGGGTTTTAGGTGGTGGCGTTGTTCCAGGTTCGTTAGTTTTAATCGGTGGCGATCCCGGAATAGGTAAGTCAACATTGCTCTTACAAGTATCGCAACAATTAGCAGCCACAGGTGGCACGGTTTTATATGTTTCTGGTGAAGAAAGTGCTGAGCAAATTAAATTACGAGCGGAGCGTCTAGGCACCGTCAACGAGACATTTTACTTATACGCAGAAACAGATATGCACGAAATATCACGAGCCATTGAAAAATTAGAACCAGACTATGTCATTATTGACTCGATTCAAACAATGACGCAGCCAGATGTTACCAGCGTTGCTGGTAGTGTCAGTCAAGTCCGAGAAACAACTGCCGAATTATTGAAACTGGCAAAAACGAATGGGATTGCCATTTTTATTGTCGGACACGTAACGAAGGAAGGGTCTATCGCAGGGCCACGGATGTTGGAACATATGGTAGACACGGTTCTTTATTTTGAAGGAGATAAGCATCACACCTTTAGAATCTTACGGGCTGTCAAAAATCGGTTTGGCTCAACGAATGAGATTGGTATTTTTGAAATGCAGACACATGGATTGGTTGAAGTTATGAATCCTTCTCAGGTCTTTTTAGAAGAACGTTTAGAAGGAGCCACCGGATCTTCAATTGTGGTAGCAATGGAAGGTTCACGCCCCATTTTGGTGGAAATCCAAGCGTTAGTTACCCCAACGATGTTTGGCAATGCCAAGCGAACGACCACCGGGTTGGACTTTAATCGCGTTTCTTTAATCATGGCGGTTTTAGAAAAACGGGCAGGCCTTTTATTACAAAACCAGGATGCGTATCTAAAAGCGGCTGGTGGAGTCAAAATTAATGAACCAGCTATTGATTTAGCGTTAGCAATCAGTATTGCTTCTAGCTATAAAGAAAAAGGAACCTCATCTTCAGAATGTTTCATTGGTGAGATTGGTTTAACTGGTGAAATTCGCCGCGTGAATAGTATTGAACAACGAGTGCGTGAAGCGCAAAAACTAGGCTTTACAAAAGTCTATGTCCCTAAAAATAACCTTGGTGGCTGGGAAGCGCCTGAAGGGATTGAAATTATTGGCGTTTCAACAATTGGTGAAACGTTAAGAAAAGTTTTTAAATAATGAAAGTAGAAATAATCCGTTTAGGTTGTTGGTGGCGTATGATTTTTATACGCCCCACAACACTAGACGTCTTTATTAAATAAACGAGGAGGATGGCTATATGCAAAAACGAATCATCACGTTGCTGATGATCATTGCTGGTGCAAGTTTAGGAATTTCTCTTTTCCCAATGGCTTGGGAAATGGCTAAGCAAGGCAATAACAGTTGGTTAAACAATAACTTTACGAACGGATTAATCGGTGCAATTATTTTCTTTATTTTATCTTTAGGGTTAGCAAAGTATATTGTTTCCGCTGTCAAAAAAATCGAAGCAGCTTTAAATGAAATGAGTTTAACCTATTTATTATTTGGAAGTATTGGTGCCATCATTGGTTTAACAATTGGCGTCATTATCTCCATTCCAATGTACAACTTACAAATTCCTGTCGTGAATAGTTTACTACCAATTCTAGTTATGATTATTCTGGGTTACTTAGGTTTCCGAATGGGAACAACACGGATTGAGGAGTGGAAAAAAGTTTTCACACCTCGCCAAAAGAAAGCAAATACGGAAGACACCGAAGGACAAATGTTGGAACGTAAAGTGGAAGACAACTTCCATAAATACAAAATTTTAGACACCAGTGTCATCATTGATGGCAGAATCTACGATATCGCTAAAACAGGCTTTTTAGAAGGTGTTTTGCTCATCCCTAACTTTGTTTTATATGAATTACAATACATTGCTGATTCTGGAGACAGTTTAAAACGGGTGAGAGGTCGTCGTGGCTTAGATATTTTAAATGCTTTACAAAAAGAAGAAGGTATCTCTGTTGAGATGTATGACGGAGATTTCGAGGATATCTCTGAAGTAGACAGTAAATTAATCAAATTAGCAAAATTATTAGATGGCGTGGTTGTGACCAATGACTACAACTTAAATAAAGTCTCTGAATTTCAAAATGTGCCTGTTTTAAACATTAATGCTTTAGCTAATGCTGTGAAACCAGTGGTGATTCCAGGTGAAACGATGAATGTGATGGTTGTAAAAGCCGGAACAGAGCGTCAACAAGGGGTCGCTTACTTAGATGATGGCACAATGGTTGTGGTAGAAGATGGCCAGCATTACATGAACGAGCAAATCGAAGTGGTCGTCACAAGTGCTTTACAAACCGCAGCTGGGCGTATGATTTTTGCCAAACCGGCGCACGCGGGTCGCGGGATTAATGATCGCAAGGATAACCATCCTAAAAACGATAAAAATTAAGCAAAGTGAGGACTTAGTATGATTCGAATCGGTCAAGGTTTTGATGTTCATCAATTAGTTCCGCAACGACCTTTAATTATTGGTGGGGTTACTCTACCTTATGAAAAAGGTCTGTTAGGTCACTCAGATGCCGATGTTTTAACACATGCAATTATTGATGCAATCCTTGGTGCCGCTGGTTTGGGTGATATTGGGCAACTGTTTCCCGAAACCGATCCGCAGTTCAAAAATGCGAATTCTGTAAACTTATTAAAAAAAGTAAATGAAAAAGTTGGGCGGTCGGGCTTTACTATTGGCAATATTGATTGTACAATTTTAGCGGAAGAGCCAAAGATGAGCCCATACTTGGCAGAGATGAAAAAGAATCTAGCCGCGAGTTGCCACTTAGCGGTCACACAAGTGAACATTAAGGCAACGACCATGGAAACGATGGGCTTTGTTGGTAAAAAAGAAGGAATCGGCGCAATTGCCGTTGCTTTATTGGAAAAATAACTGAAAACGACGTTAAACCGTCTGTTTTTAAAAAATGGAAAGAGGAATGAACATGACGAAAGTTCGTGTGCGTTACGCACCAAGTCCAACTGGACACTTGCACATTGGGAATGCAAGAACAGCATTATTTAACTACTTATTTGCCCGCCATAATGACGGAGAATTTATCATTCGTATCGAGGATACCGACCAAAAACGGAACATCGAAGACGGCGAGAAAAGTCAGTTGGAAAACTTAGCATGGTTAGGGATGGAATGGGATGAATCACCTGCTCATCCGGGAGAATATGGTCCATATCGTCAATCAGAACGTAAAGAAATTTACCAACCATTGATTGATCAATTATTAAGTAGCAATCGTGCGTATAAGTGTTATTGTACGCCAGAAGAATTAGAAGCAGAACGTGAAGCACAACAAGCTCGTGGGGAAATGCCTCACTACGCAGGCACTTGTGCGAATTTAACACCTTCTGAACAAGCAGCCAAAGAAGCGGCTGGTCTAGAACCAGTGATTCGTTTCCGTGTGCCACGTAATACAGAATACAAGTTTGATGACATCGTGAAAGGTGAAATTACTTTTGAGTCAGATAACATTGGTGGCGATTTTGTCATCCAAAAACGCGATGGGATGCCAACGTATAACTTTGCCGTTGCAGTAGATGATCACTTAATGAAAATTTCTCACGTTTTACGTGGCGATGATCACATTGCGAACACACCAAAACAATTAATGATTTACGAAGCGTTTGAATGGACACCACCTGTCTTTGGCCATATGACCTTAATCATTAATTCAGAAACTGGCAAAAAATTGAGCAAACGTGATGAAACAATTTTACAATTTATTGAACAATACCGTGAATTAGGTTACTTACCAGAAGCCATGTTCAACTTTATTGCTTTACTAGGATGGTCTCCTGTTGGCGAAGAAGAAATCTTCTCACAAGAAGACTTGATTAAATTGTTTGATGAACAACGCTTAAGCAAGTCACCAGCGGCCTTTGATGCGAAAAAATTAGAATGGATTAACAATCAATACATGAAACAAATGGACTTAGGTGAACTAACAGATATGTGTATTCATTATTTAGTCGCTGACGGTCGTGTTGAAGAAAATCCATCTCCTGAAAAAATCGAATGGTTAAAACAATTAGTTAGTTTGTATCAACCACAAATGAGTTATGCAGCTGAAATTGTGGAACTATCAAACTTGTTCTTTAATGAACATCCAGTTTTAGATGATGCTGCGAAAGAATTCTTGCAAGGAGAAACAGTGCCAACTGTGTTACATGCGTTTAAAGAACAATTAGAAGCCTTGGACGTTTTCGATGTACCAAGTATTAAAGCAGCGATTAAAGCCGTCCAAAAAGAAACCGGCGTTAAAGGCAAAAACTTGTTTATGCCAATTCGAATTGCTGTTTCTGGACAAATGCATGGTCCTGAATTAGGCGAAACTATCGAATTATTAGGCAAAGAAAAAGCATTAGATCATTTAAATAAAGTGTTATAAAAACACAAAGAATAGAAGAAGTAGACAATCAGATGGATTTCAGAGACGCTGTGGGTGGTGAGAACAGCGAGCATCTTTTGTCGAAATGCATCTATGAGTGGCTTTGGTGAAAAAAGTAACCGAAGACGTCGGCAGGCGTTAACTGTATCGAGGCAAGAGCTAGTTCTTGTGAAGAAAAGTGGAACCACGCATGGGCGTCTTTTAAGCAACGTTTTTTTGTTGCTTAAAAGACGTTTTTTATTTTTGTATAGTAGAAAGGAGTTCATCCTATGAGTTGGTTGAAACGTAGCGTCGCAGCTGTTAAAAGAAACGATCCTGCAGCGCGGACCACACTAGAAGTTCTTTTAACGTATCCTGGCTTGCACGCCCTGTTTTGGCATCGCTTGTCTCATTTCTTATATAGGCATCAGTTGTTTTTGTTGGCGAAGATTCATGCACAATTTTGGCGTTTCATAACGGGCGTAGAAATTCATCCCGGAGCCACAATTGGAGAGGGAGTTTTTATCGATCACGGCATGGGCATTGTGATTGGAGAAACCGCGGAAATAGAAGAAGATGTTGTTTTGTTTCACGGAGTGACGTTAGGTGGGACCGGTCGTGATACGGGTAAACGCCATCCAACAGTGAAAAAAGGAGCGATGATTTCGGCACGAGCTCAAATTTTAGGGCCAGTTGTGATTGGTGAACGTTCAAAAATTGGTGCGGGTGCTGTTGTTATTTCAGACATCCCAGCAGATGCCACAGCTGTGGGTGTTCCTGCGAAAGTCGTTCGTCTAAATGGAAGAAAGGTGGAAAAAGGGCATGATTAAAATTTATAATACATTGACCAGAGAAAAAGAAGTATTTACGCCAATTGAGGCGCATAAAGTTCGGATGTATGTCTGCGGACCAACCGTGTATAACTATATCCATATCGGTAATGCGCGCAGTGCGATCGCCTTTGATACGATTCGTCGTTATTTTGAATATCGTGGGTATGAAGTGAATTATGTCTCGAACTTTACAGATGTCGATGATAAAATTATCAAGGCAGCTAAAGAATTGAAAATTACTGCGCCGGAAGTGGCGGAGCGTTTTATCAAAGCCTTTGAAGAAGACACGCAAGCATTGAATGTCCAACCAGCAACGTTACATCCTCGGGTGATGGACCACATGCCTGATATCTTAGCTTTCATCGACGTTTTAATTGAAAAAGGTTTTGCTTATGAGGTCGCAGGTGATGTGTATTATCGCACCCGTAAATTCCCTAATTATGGTAAATTAAGCCATCAATCGATTGATGAATTAGAAGTGGGGGCAAGTCAACGAACTGGCGTTGAACAACAATTAAAAGAAGACCCATTGGATTTTGCTCTTTGGAAAAGTGCCAAAGAAGATGAAATTTCTTGGGATTCTCCTTGGGGTAAAGGACGTCCCGGCTGGCATATTGAATGCTCTGTCATGGCGACAAAACACTTGGGAGAGACGATTGATATTCATGGCGGTGGACAAGATTTAGAATTTCCACATCATGAGAATGAAATTGCACAGAGCGAAGCCAAAACAGGCCATACCTTTGCCAATTACTGGATGCATAACGGCTATGTCACAATTGGTGAAGACGATGAAAAAATGAGCAAATCCCTAGGTAACTTCATTACTGTTCATGAAATGATTCAAAAAGTGGATCCGCAAATTTTACGTTTCTTTATGTCCACCACCCAGTACCGTCGCCCGATTCGTTATAGCGAAAGCACTCTAAAAGAGGCAGCAGCCAATTATCAAAAATTGAAAAATGCGTTTGAAAATTTACGTTTTAGACAAGCAGATGCGGTCGCAAGTTTGCCAGAGGATGAACACTATTTGGCTCAATTAAACGAATTAGAACAACGTTTTATTACGGAAATGGACGATGATTTCAATGCAGCTAACGGGATTACGGTCGTTTATGAATTAGCGAAGATGATGAATCAGTACAGTGAACAAGCGACAGTTTCGGAACCAGTTCTAGTGGCGATGGATAAGCTTTTCAGTGGCTGGTTAGCTATTTTTGGTTTATTCTTTAAAAACGAAGAATTAGTGGATGCACAAGTCGATGCGTTAATTGAAGAACGGAACCAAGCACGGAAAGACCGTGATTTTGCCCGAAGTGATGAAATCCGCGATTTATTAAAAGAACAAGGCATTGTTTTAGAAGATACTCCGCAAGGAACGAGATGGAGAAGAAGTGAATGAGAGATTACAAACAATTAAACGGTTTAGCTTTGGCCTATGTTGGCGATGCGATTTATGAAATTTACATTCGTGATTATTTAGTTTCCTTAGGACAAACGAAACCGAATGTTTTGCATCGCATGGCGACGCACTACGTGTCAGCAAAAGCCCAAGCAAGCTTAATGCAAGCGATGTTAGCGGGAGAAATGCTAACGGAGGAAGAAGAAGTGATGTACAAACGCGGTCGGAATGCTAAAAGTCACACATTTGCCAAAAATGCTGATGTGACGACCTATCGGGTAGCGACCGGTTTCGAATCCTTGATGGGTTATTTACATTTAACACAACAAAAAGAACGTTTAGAAGAATTAATTAACTGGTGTATCAAGAAAGTAGGTGAAACCAATGAAAAATGAAAAATCTCGTCCTTTTAAAAAAGGTAAGAAACGTCC
Source organism: Enterococcus sp. AZ050 (assembly GCF_051715085.1). Classification (NCBI taxonomy): domain Bacteria; kingdom Bacillati; phylum Bacillota; class Bacilli; order Lactobacillales; family Enterococcaceae; genus Enterococcus; species Enterococcus sp. AZ050. Next base: position 1,848,196 of record NZ_JBIOTC010000001.1, read on the forward strand.
AGAACGTTCAGATAAGCGTTCAAAAGAACGGAACCCACGACCAGCGACAGCAGGTGCTGATGGAACCTCAGAAGAGCTAGCAGATAACTTTGTCTTTGGTTTCCATGCCACTGTTGAGGCGTTGCAGCAAGGACGCGGGAATAAATTGTTTTTACAAGAAGATGCTCGTGGCGAGAAAATTGAGCAATTAAAACAAGCAGCGAAAGAACAGGCTGTTCCAGTTAAATGGGTGCCTAAAGCAAAATTAGATACGATGAGTGATCACGGCGTGCATCAAGGCATGGTTTTAGCAATCACGGCGTATCAATATTTAACTTTAGAAGAATTATTGGAACAAACAAAAGAAAAGACAGAAACACCATTTTTCCTAATTTTAGACAGTCTAGAGGACCCACATAACTTTGGCTCAATTTTGCGAACAGCTGATGCGACAGGCGTGGACGGTATTATCATTCCGAAACATCGTGCAGTGGGAATTACACCAACCGTAACCAAAGCGTCAACAGGGGCCGTGGAACATATTCCAGTGGCTCGTGTAACGAATCTAGCGCAAAGTATTGCAACGCTAAAAGAGAATCAATTTTGGATTTTTGGTACAGATATGTCTGGGACGGATTATCGTCGCTGGAATACACAAGGCGCAATTGCCTTAATCATCGGAAATGAAGGTCGTGGCATGAGTCAAGGTCTTCATAAAGAAGTGGATGAATTATTAACGATTCCAATGACTGGACACGTTCAAAGCTTAAACGCTGGTGTGGCTGCAGGCTTGCTAATGTATGAAGTCTATCGTGGCCGCAACCCATTATAGAAGCAGGCGATTGTATGAAAAAACAATTGTTAATCGTTGATGGCTATAATATGATTGGTGCTTGGCCAGAATTGGTCCAGTTGAAAAAGCAAGAGCGTTTAGAGGATGCGCGTGAACTGCTTCTTAGTCGTCTGTCCAATTATGCCAAATATGAAGGGTTGGAAATCATTGTGGTCTTTGATGCCCAACTAGTCCCAGGCATTCAGCAAACGTACAAAAAGTACCTTTTGACCGTGGTTTTCACCAAAGAAGATGAAACAGCAGATAGTTATATTGAACGTCTAGCTGGTGAAAAAAATGATCGTTTAACGCAAGTAACAGTCGCAACGAGTGATTTGGCTGAACAATGGGTGGTCTTTTCACAAGGTGCATTGCGGACTTCGGCCAATGAACTTTACAAAGCTGTCCAGAAAACAGAAAAGACGATTGCCATTCATGCAACGGATATCCATTTCCAGCAATTTCGTCGAAATTCTCCATGGAACGTGGAGCAGTTATCAAAACTTTCTGAGAAGCTAGAAGAATTGTCTCAAAAAAAAGATTAAACAAATGTTCGCTTAAGTCATAAATTTCTAACATGCTATGCTCTCCTAAATCATTCGATACGTTTATCGAAAAGGAGGGCTTTTTATGTTAGAACAGATTCAACAAGCATTAGCAGGAGACCAAGAACAATTTCAAGCCTTATATGGGCAATATCAGCCAGTGATTTATAAGTGCATGAAAAAATACTATTTAAAAGATTATGATACTGAAGACTGGCTTCAAGAAGGACGAATTGTCTTCTTTCGGACGTTAGAACGATTTGATTCAGAAAAACAAGCATCATTGGGAAAGTTTTTTAAACGAAATTTTGAAAATCACGTACATAGCTTAATTCGCCATCAATGCGCCTATAAGAGGCGAACAGATACCTTGTCTATTTCCCTGGAACAACGCTTAGAAAGCGCTGGTGAAGAGTTAGTGGACTATTTAGGGACAGCGGCTACCGACCCATTAGGTCAATTAATGATTCAAGAAAAATTGGCAGCTTTTCCGACACGTCTTTCCTCGTTGGAACAACAAATTTTAAACGCATACTTAAAAGGCTACACGTTAGAAGAAATCGCTAAAGTGCGTGGGGGAACTTTTTCAGCTGTCCGAAGTGCCTATGATCGTGCCAAAGCAAAAATGAAATATACATTAGAAAATGAATAAAAATTCGACAAAACAGCTGGTTTGTCGAGCAAAAGTAGTTGCAAACAGACTTCTAGTATGATAAACTTGAAATTTTTAAAAAAAAGTGATATAATGTTTCTCGAGGTGAATGCAATGCCAACAACGTTATCGTCAATTAAGAAAGATTTGGAAGGCCGTATCGGCAGTGAAATTATGTTAGTTGCTCAGACTGGAAGAAAGCGCCAAACAGAACGTAAAGGAATCTTAACGGAGACTTATCCATCTGTTTTTGTTGTTGACTTGGATCCAGACGAGAACTCATTTGAACGTGTATCTTATAGCTATTCAGATGTTTTAACACGCACCGTTGAAATCGAATTCATCGGTCAAGCCGTATAATTTAGAAAGTCCGCTTAGGAGTGAAGGAAGAGCCCTTCGTTCCTAAGCTCTTTTTAATTTCAACCATCTGTCGTCAGAGAAAGAGCAATCTTCGGTGTACTTCTTCATGGACATATGATAGAATCTAAAAGATTAAAATGTTGGTAGACAAAAGATTAAGGAAGGTGAATCAGGGAACCGATGGAAATAATCGAACGAGCTCCTGCGAAAATTAATCTTGGGTTAGATGTTCTGCATAAACGTGTGGATGGCTATCATGAAGTTGAATCTATTTTTGCAAGTGTAGATTTAGCCGATCATTTAACTTTTGAAAATCTAGAAGAAGACATCATTCGTATTGAAACGGACAGCTCTTTTTTACCCGTGGATCGACGGAATCATGTCTATCAAGCAGTTGACTTATTAAAGCGTACCTATAATATTCATAAAGGAATTAAAATATATATTGAAAAACGTATCCCCGTGGCAGCTGGTTTAGCAGGGGGGAGCAGTGACTGTGCCGCAGCATTACGAGGCTTGAACAAACTGTGGAATCTGGGGTTGACGATGGACGAACTCTGTGAAATTGGCAGCCAAATTGGTATGGATGTTCCTTATTGTTTAAGGGGCGGAACAGCCTTTGCAAACGGACGTGGGGAGAAAATTGAAACATTACCGACCATGCCTCAATGTTGGATTGTGTTAGTTAAACCAAGAATTAGTGTATCCACTAGTACCGTTTTTAATGATTTAGCGGTAGATGAATTGCACCATCCAGATATTGCTGGACTAAGAATAGCCATCGAAAATGGTGATTATACTGGGATGACCCAAACGGTCGGCAATGCGTTGGAAAGTGTCACGATTGCCAGACATCCGATCGTGCAACAAATCAAGGATCGCATGCTGAAGTACGGCGCTGATGCAGCGTTGATGAGCGGCAGTGGACCGACAGTCTTTGCTTTATGTGAAAAGAAAACACGAGCACAACGGATTTATAATGGACTCAAAGGCTTTTGCGAAGAAGTTTATTTGGTTCGGACATTGAAATAAATAAAAACAACAGAGCGTGGAGCAAAAACCCAAAGTGATTTTTGTCCCACGCTCTGTTGTTTTTTTAAATTTATTCCTTGACGTCCCGTGATCCATTTGGTACATTATTCCTGGCAAATCGTAAATATTACGGTTTATAATAGGTAAATCGAAAAGAGGACAGAACATGACGAAAATCTACCGCCGTTTGATAATCGGCGTTACTTTAGCAATCAGTGCTTTTCTTTTAGCTAGTTGTGGGCAAACCACACAATCGCCAAAAGAGAAGAAAGAGCTCACGGTAATGACTACTTTTTATCCGATGTACGATTTCGCAAAACAAGTCGTTGGTGATGAGGGAGAGGTTGAGCTGTTGATTCCAGCTGGAACGGAACCACACGATTATGAACCAAGCGCAAAAGACTTAGCGAAAATTACTGATGCGGATGTCTTTGTTTATAATAGTAAAGAGCTAGAAACTTGGGTTCCGAATGTTATTGAAAACTTGGACACGAAAAAAGTTTCAATCGTGGAAGCCAGTCAATCCATTCAATTGATGCAAGGAACAGAAGAGGAAGAATCTGGCGAAGAAGGTCATGAAGGCCATAACCATTCCCACGAACTGGATCCGCATGTCTGGTTAGATCCCGTGTTAGCGCAAAAAGAAGTAACAGCGATTCGGGATGCGCTTATCAAAAAATATCCTGAGAAAAAAGCCGTATTTGAAAAAAATACCGCTGCTTATTTGGAAAAATTGACTGCGCTAGATAAGGAATACCAAGCTGCATTTGCAGGCGCTAAAAATCGGACCTTTGTGACGCAACATGCTGCATTTGGCTATTTGGCAAAACAATATGGTTTGACCCAAGAACCGATTGCTGGGATTTCTCCAGACCAAGAACCTTCGCCAAGTCGTTTAGCCGAATTAAAAAAATATATTAAAACAAACAATGTTTCTGTGATCTATTTTGAAGCATCGGCTTCTACAAAAGTAGCCAAAACATTGGCAGACGAGACAGGCGTCGAATTAGCTGTATTGAATCCTTTAGAGAGTTTAACTCAAAAAGAACAAGAAGCAGGCGAGAACTACGTGTCTGTCATGAAAGAAAACCTCGCTGCTTTACAAAAAAGCATTCATTAATCTGGCAACAGAAAGGAGCCAACTTATGCATTATATTGAAGTCGAAAATTTAACCTTCTATTATGATGATGAACCTGTTTTAGAAGATGTTTCTTATTATGTTGATCCAGGGGAATTCGTTATTTTAACAGGAGAAAATGGCGCTGCCAAGTCAACGCTGATCAAAAGTACCTTAGGGTTATTAAAACCAACAAGTGGCAAAATTACGGTCGCTAAAAAAAATAGTGCTGGTGAAAAAATCAGCATTGGCTACATTCCACAACAAGTCGCTTCTTTCAATGCGGGCTTTCCTAGCACCGTCATTGAATTAGTACGTTCAGGTCGTTTTCCCAGAAATCGTTGGTTCAAACCGTTGACGAAAAAAGATCATCTTCATGTGGAAAAAGCTTTGAAATCAGTGGACATGTGGGAAATGCGCCACAAACGAATTGGCGAGCTTTCTGGCGGGCAAAAGCAACGAATTAGTTTAGCACGAGTGTTTGCGACCGATCCAGATTTGTTTATTTTAGATGAGCCAACAACAGGTATGGATGAACAATCGCGAAACGAATTTTATCAATTGTTGCAACACAGTGCGCATGAACATGGAAAAGCTATTTTGATGATTACGCATGATCATGAAGATATCAAAACCTATGTAGATCGTCAAATTCGTCTTGTCCGCAAAGAAGATTCGAAATGGCGTTGCTTCCATATGAGTGAAGAATCGTATACGTAAATTTTCCAATAAAACGTTATCTGGCTCGATCATAACGAAAGCCAAGGAACGGCTTAAAGAAATGTTGGGAAAATTTAAAAAATAAGCAGGAATTAAAAAATTAATTCGCTTAAACGTCGCTACAATGGTAGTGTTCATTTTAGCGGTAAGGAGTGAATCGTATGGCAGAAATGCTTTCTTATGCATTTATGCAAAAGGCCTTTTTAGCAGCACTGTTTATCTCAGTGATTGCTCCAATGCTCGGCATCTTTCTAGTTATTCGCCGACAATCTTTAATGGCAGATACCCTTTCACATGTGTCATTAGCCGGTGTGGCACTAGGCTTCTTTTTTAATTGGAATCCTAATTTAATGACCTTAATTGTCGTGATTGTGGCTGCAATCATTCTAGAATATTTACGAATGATTTATAGCACCTATTCAGAAATTTCGATTGCTATTTTAATGTCAGGCGGTTTGGCTTTGGCGTTAGTTTTAATGAATTTAACAGGAGGCAATTCAGCTGCTAGTATTCAATCGTATTTATTTGGTTCCATCGTCACGATTACGTGGAATCAAGTGGTTATGTTGGCAATTTTATTCGTAGTTTTAGTTCTATTGTTTATGTTATTTAAACGTCCAATGTATGTTTTAACATTTGATGAAGATACTGCTCATGTTGATGGGCTACCTATTCATTGGATGTCGATGCTTTTTAATGTAATTACTGGTGTGGCGATTGCTGTGATGATTCCGATCGCGGGAGCCTTGTTAATTTCAGCAATTATGGTCTTACCAGCTGCGATAGGTATGCGAATTGGTAAAGGCTTCAACACGGTGATCATCATCAGTGTGTTTATGGGCTTGATTGGCATGCTAACAGGGTTGACTAGCTCGTATTATTTGGAAACACCACCGAGTGCAAGCATTACCCTAATTTTTATTGGTTTATTCTTATTAGTCAATATTTATCGCCGAGTGGTTGTTATGGTCCAACGAAAACAAAAAATGCAAAGAAACTAAGGAGAAAAACGAAAGTTTTTCTCCTTTATTTCTTTTTTTTAAAAGAAATGGCGAACTATTTTCAGTTATTTGAAAAAAATCCTCGAATTTTTCGGTTAAACCCCTTATAATAAGGAACGATAGAATGAAAAGGAGTGACGAATTTGAAAATTCGGAGAAGTGAACGATTAATCGATATGACCCAATATCTTTTAGATCATCCCCATACATTGGTTTCTTTGACATATTTTGCTGACCGATACCAATCTGCCAAGTCTTCCATTAGTGAAGATTTAGCAATTGTTAAAAAAACATTTAAAGAACGTGGAACAGGTATTTTAGAAACGATTCCAGGCGCTGCAGGCGGTGTCCGCTTTATCCCTGAAATTCCTTATGAGGAAGCGGAGCAGTTGATTATGGATTTATGTGATCGTTTGTCAGAACAAGATCGCTTATTACCTGGGGGCTATGTTTATCTTTCAGATTTACTTGGGGAACCGAATTTATTAAGACAAGTGGGCCGGATTATTGCTTCTAAATATTTAGGCAAACAAATTGATGCGGTAATGACCGTTGCGACCAAAGGAGTGCCAATTGCGCAAGCTGTGTCTTATTACTTAAATGTTCCGTTTGTGATTGTTCGTCGCGATTCTAAGATTACTGAAGGTTCAACGGTGAGCGTGAACTATGTATCAGGGTCTTCAGAACGTATCGAAAAAATGGAACTTTCAAAACGCAGCTTAAAACGCGGCTCAAAAGTTTTAGTCGTGGATGACTTCATGAAAGGCGGCGGCACCGTCAATGGTATGAAGAGTATGATTGAAGAATTTGAAGCAGAACTTGTGGGCATTACCGTTTTTGCTGAGTCAAAATTCAATGGCCGTCGTGCAATCGATGACTACACTTCGCTATTGTACGTGGAAGATGTGGATACACAAACAAAAACGATTAGCGTAGTCCCAGGAAACTATTTCACAGAGAAATAATTTGAAAAAGAGCGTGGAAATGGTCCATTCCATTTTCAGGTTCTTTTTTTCTGTTTTATTCCTTTAAAAAAAGATGAGAAAATAAATTGGTCTACCTTTTAAATGCCTTATTTTGTTGAAAAAGACAAAAGAGTAAGATAAACTAGAAAAGGTATAATGAGGATGATTTAGAAGAAAATCAAACAATTTAGTTAATTTGAGGTGGCAAACGTGGAAAATAGATACGCAATTATTTTAGCAGCTGGTAAAGGAACACGCATGAAATCTAAACTTTATAAAGTATTGCATCCAGTTGCTGGTAAACCAATGGTCGAACATATTTTAGATCAAGTAGAACAAACAGAACCAACAGAAATCGTGACAATCGTTGGACATGGGGCGGAAATGATTAAAAGCCATTTAGGCGAACGTAGTCAATATGCCTTACAAGCTGAACAATTGGGAACTGGGCATGCAGTCATGCAAGCACAAGAGTTATTAGGTGGTAAACAAGGAACAACATTAGTTATTACAGGGGATACGCCGTTATTAACTGCAGAAACCTTGAAAAATTTATTCGATTACCATCAAGGTAAGAATGCAAGTGCGACTATTTTAACAGCGCATGCGGAAGACCCAACAGGCTATGGTCGAATTATTCGTGACCATGTGGGTATTGTTGAACGAATCGTGGAACAAAAAGATGCCAGTGAAGAAGAAGCACGTGTTCAAGAAATTAATACAGGAACCTTCTGTTTTGATAATGAATCATTGTTTGAAGCGTTAGCGAAAACAGATACAAACAACACACAAGGGGAATACTATTTAACAGATATCATTGAAATTTTGAAAAAAGAAGGCAAAGCTGTCGCTGCTTACCAAATGGCAGACTTTGACGAAGCAATGGGTGTAAATGATCGTGTTGCTTTATCCACTGCTAATAAAATTATGCATCGTCGTTTAAATGAAATGCATATGCGAAATGGTGTTACATTTATTGATCCAGACACAACGTATATTGATGAAGGCGTGGTAATTGGTTCAGACACAGTCATTGAAGCGGGAGTCACTATCAAAGGAAAAACAGTGATTGGCGAAGATTGCTTGATTGGCGCACATTCAGAAATCGTTGATAGTCACATCGGCAATCAAGTGGTTGTTAAACAGTCTGTGATTGAAGAAAGTGTGGTTCACGAGGGGGCCGATGTAGGTCCGTATGCACATTTACGTCCTAAAGCAGATGTGGGGGCAAACGTACACATTGGTAACTTCGTGGAAGTAAAAAATGCAACAATCGATGAAGGCACAAAAGTGGGCCATTTAACATACGTTGGTGATGCAACATTAGGCAAAGATATTAATGTCGGTTGCGGCGTTGTTTTTGTTAATTATGATGGCAAAAATAAACACCAAACAGTCGTGGGTGATCACGCGTTTATTGGCTCTGCAACGAACATTGTTGCGCCAGTCACGATTGGTGATCATGCGGTGACTGCTGCTGGTTCAACCATCACAGAAGATGTCCCTTCAGAAGATTTGGCGATTGCCCGGGCACGTCAAGTGAATAAAGAAGGCTATGCTAAAAAGTTACCTTATATGAAGGATTAACCTCAAATAAAAAAGAACGCTCTTTTGCTTAAGCAAAAGAGCGTTCTTTTTCCTCCTTAAAGACTAGACCAATTGCTGCTAGTATTTGTTTAGAGACATTCAAGGGCTAGACCAATGCTGTTTATTCGGTATTTTTAGTTATTTTTTTCAAAAAAATAGTTTTTGTTCCGCTTTTCCAATATAAAAAGACTTTCTTTTTTATAAAGTTCGTGTTTTGGTCAAAATTACTATTTTTTTCACAAACAAATCCGCTATATTGTCCAAAAATAAAAACAATTTACAGGAAAAACATCTTATTTTAACGGAATTTACTGTTTTTTATTTAACGGATATATTATGATAGGAAAAGAAGAGCAGCGTGATGGGGGAAGGCTCTTTTTGTTGTTTGTTACTTTGACAATTGTTTGTTGCAAATGGGTTGAAACACAAGGAGGAAATTTGTGAAAAAGTTGAGCTTTAAAAAAGTGAAGTGGGGCATGCATTTTTTAATGGCTGTTGCGTTGATAGCGCCAAGCGTTACTAGTACGGCATATGCAGTAGAAACAACGAGTCAACAAAGTTCAGAAGCAGTAACAAGTACCACCGATTCAAGTAGAAAACAAGAACCAGTCATTACACAGGAAACAACAGACATCAAACAAGAAGCACCAAATCAGGCTACGAGTGACAGTGTCAAGCAGTCACAAGAAACCACAGCACCAACAGAGACGACGAATTTAGAAACGTCAACCGCTGAAAAAGAAGAAACGAGCACGCCGCAAAAAATAACAATTTTAGGTACGTCAGATGTTCATGGTCAATTATGGAATTGGTCTTATGAAGATGATAAAGAATTACCAGTTGGTTTGTCCCAAGTAAGTACAGTCGTCAACCAAGTCCGGGCACAAAACCCAGCAGGCACCGTTTTAATTGATAATGGCGACAATATTCAAGGCACTATTTTAACAGATGACTTGTATAATAAAGCGCCTTTAGTGAATGAAAAGACCCATCCAATGATTACCGCCATGAATGTGATGAAGTATGATGCAATGGTTTTGGGGAATCATGAGTTTAATTTTGGTTTACCGTTAATCCAAAAAATTCAAAAAGAAGCCACTTTTCCAATCTTGTCTGCGAATACCTACAATAAGGATGGTAGTCGTTTTGTTGAAGGGACTACCACGAAGGAACTTGATCTTAATCAAGATGGGCAGCCAGATTTAAAAGTTGGGATTATCGGCTTAACAATCCCGCACATTCCTTTGTGGGATGGCCCTCGTGTTACTTCGCTTAATTTTTTACCTTTGAAAGAAGAAGCAGAAAAAGCAGTTACTGAGTTGAAAACTAACGATCAGGCTGACATTATTGTTGCTTCGATTCATGCGGGACAACAAAATAGTGATCCGGCTGCCAGTGCCGACCAAGTAATTGAAAATGTCGCGGGGATTGATGCGTATATTCTGGGTCATGACCACCTTTCTTTTACCAAGCAAGGAGCAGCGCCGAATGGAAAAACTGTACCGGTAGGGGGACCTAAAGATACAGGGACAGAAGTTGTCAAAATTGATCTTTCAGTTGCTAAAAATGCCGATAAGTGGGAAGTGCAAGAAGGTACAGCAACGATTGTACCAACAACGAATGTTCCAGCAGATGAAGCAGTTAAGGCAGCGACAAAAGAATACCATGAAAAAACGCGAGCGTTTATTCAGGAGGAGATCGGCACAGCAACAGCTGATTTTTTACCAAAACAAGAAATTAAAGGAATTCCCGAAGCACAATTACAACCAACAGCGATGATTTCTTTAATTAATAACGTTCAAAAAGAAGTAACGGGCGCACAATTAAGTGCGGCAGCGCTGTTTAAATACGACAGTAAATTACCTGCGGGGAAGATTTCCTATGCCACGATTTTTGATATCTACAAATACCCGAATACCTTAGTGAGTGTTCCCATTAACGGTGAAAACTTACTGAAGTATTTGGAAAAACAAGGGGCGTACTATAACCAAACACAGCCAGATGATTTGACCGTTAGTTTTAATCCAAACATTCGTGTATATAACTATGACATGATTTCTGGAGTGGACTACAAGATTGACATTTCAAAACCAGTGGGTGAACGAATTGTAGATGCGAAAATTGACGGCCAACCGTTGGATCCTGCCAAAGAATATACGATTGCTATGAATAATTATCGTTACGGCGGTTTAGCTAGCCAAGGGATTCAAGTAGGAGAACCTATTAAAAATTCTGATCCAGAAACCTTACGAGGAATGATTGTTGATTATATTAAGAAAAAAGGAACGCTTGATCCAGAACAAGAAATCGAACGAAATTGGTCAATTATTGGGACAAATTTTGATGAAAAATGGCGTGCCAAAGCAATCGAATTAGTGAATGACGGCACTCTTCAAATTCCGACTTCTCCTGATGGACGTACACCAAACGCCGCCGCTATTACGAAACAAGATGTCCGTAATGCGGGCTTTGATTTAGATAATGCATATACCATTATGCACACAAATGACGTTCATGGCCGACTAGAAGCAGGGAAAGGCGAATTAGGTATGGCGCGTCTAAAAACCTTTAAAGACCAAGAAAACCCAACCTTGATGGTGGATGCAGGGGATGTTTTCCAAGGATTACCAATCTCCAATTTCTCCAAAGGCGCGGATATGGCCAAAGCAATGAATGAAGTTGGTTATGATGCCATGGCGGTGGGAAATCACGAGTTTGATTTTGGTTTAGAGATTGCACTAGGTTATAAAGACCAACTGAATTTTCCGATTTTATCTAGTAATACGTATTACAAAGATGGCAGTGGACGGGTTTTTGATCCGTATACAATCGTAGAAAAAGCCGGGAAAAAGTTTGCCATTGTAGGTGTGACGACCCCAGAAACAGCAACGAAAACACACCCGAAAAACGTGGAGAAGGTAACATTTAAAGACCCGATTCCAGAAGTAGAAGCAGTGATTAATGAAATTAAAGAGAAGTACGCGGATATTCAAGCTTTCGTGGTTACTGGGCATTTAGGCGTAGATGAAACGACGCCGCATATCTGGCGTGGTGATACGCTAGCAGAAACCCTTAGTCAAACATATCCTGAGTTAGATATCACTGTGATTGATGGACATTCGCATACAGCCGTCGAAAGCGGCAAACGTTATGGCAAAGTGATCTATGCTCAAACAGGTAATTATTTAAATAATGTTGGGATCGTCACAGCACCAGAGAGTGAACCAACTAAGAAAACAGCAAAATTGATTTCAGCAGCAGAGCTGCTAGAATTGCCAGAAAACCCGGCAGTTAAAGCCATCGTTGATGAAGCACGTACGAATTTTAACGCTGAAAATGAAAAAGTAATTGTCGATTATATTCCATTCACATTGGATGGACAACGAGAAAATGTGCGCACACGAGAGACCAACTTAGGGAATTTGATTGGTGATGCGATTATGTCATATGGCCAAGACGCGTTTAGCCAACCTGCTGATTTTGCAGTAACCAATGGTGGCGGCATTCGCGCTGATATTAAACAAGGGCCAATTAAAGTTGGGGATGTCATTGCTGTGTTACCTTTTGGCAATAGCATTGCGCAAATTCAAGTAACCGGCGCTCAAGTTAAAGAAATGTTTGAAATGTCTGTTCGTTCGATTCCACAAAAAGATGAGAATGGCACAATTTTACTAGATGATGCTGGCCAACCAAAACTTGGCGCAAATGGTGGTTTCCTACATGTTTCAAGCTCCATTCGTATCCACTATGATTCCACAAAACCAGGTACTCGCTTGGCTAGTGACGAAGGCAATGAAACAGGACAAACGATTGTCGGTAGTCGCGTATTAGGAATAGAAATTAAAAATCGGCAAACGCAAAAGTTTGAACCATTGGATGAGAAGAAACAATACCGGATGGCTACCAATGATTTCTTAGCTGCTGGTGGTGATGGTTACGATATGCTAGGTGGTGAACGAGAAGAAGGGATTTCACTAGATGCTGTCTTAATTGAATACTTGAAAAGTGCAACCAGCTTGCGGTTGTATCGTGCAGCAACGACGATTGATTTAGCACAATATAAAGAACCATTCCCAGGCGAACGAATTGTTTCTATTTCGGAAGAAGCTTACAAAGAGTTAATCGGTGGAGGAGAGACGCCAAAACCAGATCCAAAACCAACACCAGAAACACCAGTAGCAACTAATAAACAAAACCAAGCGGGAGCAAGACAGAGCAATCCATCCGTAACAGAGAAGAAAAAGTATGGCGGCTTTTTACCTAAAACGGGTACAGAAACAGAAACGCTTGCATTATATGGTTTACTGTTCGTTGGACTTTCTTCTTCTGGCTGGTATATTTATAAACGACGTAACAAAGCTAGTTAGTCATTTTTTAAGAACCGTCCTTCGGGATTGGTTCTTTTTTTTATTTTAATGCTTGCCATTTGTTTTTAATTTTAGTATTATAAGAATATTCTAAAAATTAAAAAATGAAGAGTTTTTTCTGTGAAGGGAGAAAGGCATGAAAAGTAAACGTATAAAAGGACTTATCGGGTTAAGTTTAACAACGCTGTTAGTTTTAGCTGCTTGTGGTGGTGATGGGGGAGCTGGCGCCGAAAAAGCAAAGGGCGGATCAGAGAAAACTGCCGCTAAACAAGAATTTAAAGTAGTAGTTCAACAAGAAATGCCTTCTGCAGATTTATCTTTAGGAACAGATACAATTAGTTTTACGGCACTGAATAATGCGTATGAAGGAATTTATCGTTTAGATGATAAAAGCAAGCCGCAACCAGCAGGGGCTAAAGAAAAAGTGCAAGTCAGTGATGATGGTCTGACGTACACAGTGAAACTAAGAGAAGAAGCAAAATGGTCCAATGGTGATCCTGTCACAGCTGCCGATTATGTTTTTAGTTGGCAACGTACAGCAGATCCTCAGACTGGCGCTGAGTATGCTTATTTTCTAGAAATGATTGAAAACGGCGCAGATATTGTAGCTGGTAAGAAACCAGTCTCTGAATTAGGCATTAAAGCAAACGGAGATTACGAGCTAGAAATTAAACTGGCAAAACCAACACCATATTTTGATTATTTACTGGCCTTTCCACTATTTTTCCCGCAACATCAAGCAACCGTAGAGAAATATGGCAAAGATTACGCTGCTTCCAGTGAAAAAGCAGTCTATAATGGTCCGTTTGTCTTAGCTAACTTTGAAGGGGCTGGCTCAGATACCAATTGGACTTTGGAAAAAAATGAAAACTATTGGGATAAAGACAATGTCAAATTAGATAAAATCAATTTTGATGTTGTCAAGGAGGCGCCAACTGCCTTGAACTTATTCCAAGATGGCCAGGCAGACGATGTTATTTTAAGCGGCGAATTGGCCCAGCAAATGGCGAAGGATCCAGAATTGGTTATCGAAAAAGAAGCACGAACCAGCTATTTGGAATTTAATCAGCGAGATAAAAATTCACCGTATAATAATGTGAATTTACGCAAAGCAATTTCAGCAGCGATTGATCGCAACGCATTAGTAGATAAAATTTTAGGCGACGGCTCAGTAGTCGCTACCGGCTTAATTCCAGAAGGGATGTCTTATTCGCCGACAGATGACAAAGATTTTGCTGATGAAAATAAAAAAATTGTTGAATATAGCCCAGAAAAAGCAAAAGAATATTGGGCAAAAGCGAAGAAAGAATTGGGTATAACAACACTCAAAATGGATATTGTTGCCGATGATGTCGATTCTACGAAAAAGTTAGCGGAATATATTCAAGGTACGTTAAAGGATACTTTAGAGGGCATTGATGTAACAGTGAGCCCAGTGCCGTTTTCAGTTCGAATTGATCGAGGTAGTCGCGGCGATTTTGAGACAATCTTAGGTGGTTGGGCTGCGGATTACGCAGATCCAAGTAGTTTCTTAGACCTTTTTGTCACTGGCAATAACTATAATCGCGGGCGTTTTTCAAGTAAAGCCTACGATGAGTTGATCGAGGCTTCAGCCACAAGAGATGCTTCAGATCCTGAAAAACGTTGGGAAGACATGGTTAAGGCTGAGAAGTTATTGATTGGTGAAGAGACCGCTTTAGCACCACTTTATCAAAAGGCGACTGCCCATCTACGCAGTAAAGAAGTGAAAGGCGTCGTTGCCCATGGTGCTGGCGCACAATATGATTATAAGTGGACATATGTGACAGAAGAGTAGTTAAAAAGAGACACAGAATAGTCAAATCGACTGTTCTGTGTCTCTTTTAATCAAAATATTTCTGCTGTTCTTCTTTTAATCTTTCTGGGGTCACATCTTCACCAGTAGGATCATAAATAGTGACGCCCATTAATGTTTTATTGAATTGTTCACGAATGGTCCGCAAATATTCTTGTCGCAAATCGACACGAAGAGCTTGTTCTTCAGATGTTAAGCCTTGTTCACGCTCTTTTTGTGCAAGCGTATTAATTCTTTTTAAAACCTCTAACATTTCTCATTTCCTTTCTATAATAATTCTTTTGCTAGGCGTTCAAATGATTGAAAGCCGTTTGTTTGTCATAACCTGGAGTGATTAGCATCGCTTCTGTCAACCCTAGTTCTTCTTGTTGGTGGAAAAACTCCGCAACTTCTTGGCTACTGCCAATGACAAAGCGTTGTTTATTTTGTTCTAAAACCAGTTTGTCCATTTCACTGTAAGGGAAAGCTAGTGCTTCTTCTGGCGATAAAAATTTATTTGGAAGCCCATGTTCGGTGGCAAAGATATAATGCTCAAAACTAGCCGCATGGTATTCTGCTTCTTCTTTCGTGTCGGCGGCAAAAGTGAAATACGCAGCGCTCACTTGCGGCTCTTGTTGTTCAGTTACTGGTCGGAAATGCTTGTAATATGCGGACAATACTTCTTTGGGCAAATGTCCATGAATAAATTGCGCAAAGGAAAAATTAATGCCATATTCACCAGCTGAACGTGCGCTTTCTTTACTAGCACCTAGTAACCAGGGTTGTGGTAATAGAACTTCCCGCGGAACAGCTGAAATTTTAGAATATAAATGATCTTCAGGAAATTCCTCTCTTAAAAAGAGTAAAATTTCAGGTAATTTATCAAATTGGTCTAGCTGAGGTGGCTGACCATTATTTAACGCCAACGTAGTTAAAGGGCTGCCACCAGGCGAGCGGCCCATGCCTAAATCGATTCGATCAGGATATAAAGCTGCTAACGTTTTAAACGTTTCTGCGACTTTAAATGGCGCATAATGCATGGTCATGATGCCACCCGCGCCAACACGAATTTTTTCGGTGGCACTAGCAATATGTGCAACTAAAATTTCTGGCGTTGCACTGGCAAAGGCGTCTGAGCCGTGATGTTCGGCATACCAAATTCTTGTGTAGCCAAGTTTTTCCGCTAATTGAGCGAGCTCTTTGGCTTCTTGTAATGTGTCGCTTGCTGATTGATTTTTAGGAACCGTTAATTGATCTAAGATACTTAATTTCATGTATGTAGTCTCCTTTTTGGTTATTTTTTTTGAAGCTACCGCTATTATTACGCAAGCATGTTAAAAAAAACAGTACGCACTTTTTAATTCCCTAGTGAGCGAAAAGTAACAAATAGATGTAGCCAAGGTCGATGATAAAAAATTCTCCGCTATGGCTGTGTGCATTTTGATTTTTTGGACAATGTATAGAAATATACTTAATATTTTTTCTGTTTTTATACAACGTATTGTATTTTTTAGTATAAAAAGCATTTTCTTTAGAAAGTTGGGCTATTGACTAGCTACAAAACAAATGATAGCATAGAGATAACCTTAAAGAAGAGCTGCTGTGCGGCTAACCAAGAACGTCTATTAGTTTTTCTAATAGACGTTCTTGTGCTAATTAATAGGAGAACAGTATATGAAGCCTTTTAAAACATTAGATGAACAATTAGCTATTTTGGAAGCTCGAGGATTGGTTTTCTCGGATAAAGAAAATGCAAAAAAGAAATTATCTTTTTATGGCTATTATGAGATTATCAATGGCTATAAAGACTTCCTTTTGGAAAAAAAGCAAAAAATAACTGACCATCAAGAAGAATGTTTTATAGAAAACAGTACATTTGATCATATTTTTTCTTTATTTATGATGGACAAAACAATAACTTCATCTGTAATTGATGCGACATGTGATGTTGAGATGTATGTAAGAGCAGCTATTTCTTACGTTGTCAGTAAAAATATAGGTGAACAACAAATAGACTATTTGAATAGACGTCATTATCAAAGTGGAAAGAAAAACAAAAACGGACAAGGATATAAAGTTGATCAGCTAATTACAAAGTTTAAAAAGATTATCTACGATGATATAGAACCCATGAAACACTATCGTGGTTATCATGGAAACGTTCCACCTTGGATTATGTTAAAAGGAACAACATTTGGAAACCTGGCTAATTTTTATAAATTACAAAAAAGTGAAAATAAAAAAGAAGTTATAGCGATGATTCTAGGAATACCTAAAGAAATCGTGGATGAAGGGATTACCAATATGTTTACTGACATTATCTTTTTATGTCATAGTTATAGGAATAGAGCTGCACATGGTGGACGAATGTATAACTATCGGTCGGCTAAAGCAGTTATTAGATATAGTGAAAATTTTCATCCCCGAGCAAATATTACTCAGGCAGAGTATAGAAAAGGCAAAGGAATATCCTGTTTAGGTACCCTATTTCATGCATTGACATGGATGGATAATAAAGTAGCTTTAGCAAGGTTACAAGCAGGGGTATCTGTTGCGTTAGATCAGCACTTAAAAGTTTACCCAGAAGATTATGATTTAGTTTTGTCTGAAAGTAATATCAATCCTAAATTTTTACAGCTTTCTAGATAGAATTATTAGACTGAGTTGTACATAAAATTATTGTCTCTACTAGGGAGAGCGTGTTAATCTGTCTTCTGTTAGTTATTAATTATTGTTTGCTTCATCAATAGAAAGCTGTTTTATAAAGAGTGTTTTCAGGCTATTAGTATAGATTGCTCATAGGAATATTTGCAAACGATGGAGATATCGCTTAAAATAAATGAATCAAGTAAAATGGAACATATGTACGCAATCAGCAATTGGAAAGGTGACAACATGTACGAATATATTATTGGAAAAGTAACGTTTGTTAGCCCATACTATATTGTCGTTGAAACAAATGGCATTGGCTATCAGATTTCAGTCGATAACCCGTATCGCTATTCAGGAAAAATGGATACGGATATTAAACTATATCTTCACCAAGTCGTGCGGGAAGATGCACAACTTTTATTTGGTTTTGGCAGTTTAGAAGAAAAACAATTGTTCTTAAAATTAATCAGTGTCTCTGGAATTGGCCCTAAAAGTGGCTTAGCTATCATGGCTTCTGTGGCTGATCATGGTGGTTTAATCAATGCAATTGAAGGGGAAGATGTTACATATTTAACGAAGTTCCCAGGTGTTGGCAAGAAAACAGCCCAACAAATGATTTTAGATTTAAAAGGAAAATTAGGCGAATTAGAGTCTTCCGAAGCAGCGGTTGCGGCCATGACCGCAACCGAAGCGGTGACAACAAGCAATCAAGCATTGGCAGAAGCGTTAGAAGCATTAAGTGCCCTAGGCTACAGTGACCGAGAGATTAAGCGTATCACTAAGCAATTGGAAGCGTTAGGTGAGACAACGACAGATGTTTATTTAAGCAATGCGTTAAAATTCATGATGAAACGCTAAGGAGGAATAACGATGACAGAAGAAGAACGGTTGCTTTCAGCTGCAAGTCAAGAAGCAGAAGCTTCAATTGAAAAATCGTTACGTCCACAATTTTTAGCACAATATATTGGTCAAGACAAAGTAAAACAAGAACTAACGATTTATATTGAAGCGGCGAAAAATCGGAATGAAGCGTTGGATCATACTCTTCTTTATGGTCCGCCAGGTTTAGGGAAAACGACAATGGCGATGGTCATCGCCAATGAAATGAATGTGAACATTCGTACCACAAGTGGACCAGCCATCGAACGGGCGGGAGATTTAGTCGCTATTTTGAACGAATTAGAGCCTGGTGATGTGTTATTTATCGATGAAATTCATCGTTTGCCGCGAGTGGTGGAAGAAATGCTGTATTCCGCAATGGAAGATTTTTACATTGATATCATGGTCGGTCAAGGAACCACGGCACATCCCGTTCATTTTCCGTTACCGCCTTTTACTTTAGTGGGCGCTACCACACGGGCAGGGATGCTTTCAGCGCCATTACGAGATCGTTTTGGGATTATTTCTCACATGGAGTATTATCAAGAGCAGGATTTAAAAGAAATCGTTCTCCGTTCCGCGGATATTTTTCAAACGGAGATTTTTGAGGAAGGTGCCTTTGAAATTGCGCGCCGCTCAAGAGGAACCCCCCGAATTGCTAATCGTTTGTTAAAACGTGTCCGTGATTTTGCCCAAGTCCAATCAGATGGCAAAATCGACCGAGCGATTGCAGACAAAGCGTTAACCTTGCTGCAAGTGGACCATCAAGGCTTGGATTATGTCGATCAAAAATTGTTGAAAACAATGATTGATTTATACGGCGGCGGTCCAGTTGGTTTAAGTACCTTGTCTGTAAATATCGGTGAAGAAACCGAAACGGTGGAAGATATGTATGAACCCTATCTTATTCAAAAAGGTTTCATTAAACGAACACCACGAGGACGAATTGCAACGCCATTTGCGTATGCACATTTTGGGTATGATTATTTAGAGGGTCATAAAAATTAAAAATAAGTCAAAAGAAAGCAAGCCTTAACCGCTTGCTTTCTTTTGTTTCACGTGAAACGTTTGTTCTTATTTGGGAGAGTGGCATATTTCAGCTGTTGTAGGTATACTGTGTTTGTAATCGCTTTTAAATTGGAGGGATCAATGTTGAATAAAGAAATCAAAGGGGCATTAATTGTTTCTTGCCAAGCGTTGGCAGACGAACCGTTGCATAGTTCTTTTATCATGTCCAAGATGGCTTTGGCCGCTAAACAAGGAGGGGCTAAAGGCATTCGAGCAAATTCTGTGGTAGACATTCGAGCAATCCGGAAAGAGGTAGATTTACCAATCATTGGGATTATTAAACGAGATTATCCTGACGCAGAAGTATATATTACCGCAACTATGCGTGAGGTAGATGAATTAATGGCTGTTCAGCCAGAAATTATCGCTCTCGATGCAACCCATTCGAAACGACCAAATGGCGAAACGTTAGCCACATTTTTCAAAAGAATAAAAGAAAAGTATCCTAACCAAGAATGGATGGCAGATTGTTCCACGCTGGAAGAGATGATTGAAGCGGCGGAGTTAGGCTTTGATTATATTGGCACAACGTTAGTCGGCTATACGCCGCAAAGTGAAAATCAGCGGATTGAACAAAATGATTTTGAACTGTTAAGAGAAGCAAAGAAGCATTTTACTACACCAATCATTGCAGAAGGAATGATTGATACGCCAGCAAAAGTCCAACGTGTTCTGGAGCTAGGTGCTTATAGCGTGGTGGTGGGATCTGTTATTACACGACCGCAAAAAATTACTGAAAAATTTGTGGAAGCTACGAAAATAAAACAGAATCAAGCATAAACTAAATACACTATCGATACACTTGTTATTTTTTGATCAATACACTTCAATACGGTCGCTTTTTTTCTAGAGAAAGTGGAATCTTTCAATAATGAAAAGGGATACACTCCGTTTGGCATAGTCCTTGCTGATAATAAATCAGTGTATAAAGCGCTATCATTTTTATAGGAGGGGTTTTATGAAGGGTTTATCAAAAAAGAAACGGGTGTCTACTTGGTTAGCGTTAGGAATCACCGTAGTCAGCTGTTTTGCGTTAAGCGGGGAAGTGCAAGCAAGTGTTGAAAGAACAAAAGTTGATGAATTTGCGAATGTTTTAGATGTGAGTGCATCACCAACCGAACGGACGAATGGCGTATACGATACCAATTATTTTAATAATTTTTCTGATTTAGGTGCATGGCATGGCTACTATTTACCTGAAAAAAGCAATAAAGAGCTACTGGGTGGTTTTGCGGGGCCATTGATTATTGCGGAAGAATATCCAGTAAACTTGGCGGCAAGTTTAAACAAATTAACGGTCAAAAATAAAAAAACGGGAGAAACCTATGATTTAAGCCAAAGCAACCGCATGGACCTGTCTTATTATCCTGGGCGCCTAGAGCAAACCTATGAATTAGACGATGTAACGATTCATTTAGCTTTAATTTTTGTCAGCAATCGAACGGCGCTTATCCAAACGACACTTGAAAACACTGGTGAAGATCCCTTGTCACTTGAAGCAAGCTGGACAGGTGCGGTCTTTGACAAAATTCAAGAGGGAATGGAAACCTTAGATATTGGTACTCGTTTAACTGCTAAAGACAATGACATTCAAGTGAATTTTGGTGAAGTCAGAGAAACGTGGAATTATTTTGCTACGAAAGACACAAAATATACGATTCATCATGCGGATAAAGTTTCAACAAAAATTGATAATCGGAATTATACAGCGACCGCTGAACCAATTGAATTGAAGCCTAAACAAACGTACAACACCTATACGACAGAAAGCTATACTTTTACAAAAGAGGAAGAGGCAAAGGAACAACAACAAGCACCCGAATATACCAAAAATGCGGCGCGCTATTTCAAAGAGAACAAGCAAAGATGGCAAGGATATCTAGATAAAACGTTTGATCAAAAGAAAACAGCAGAATTTCCTGAATATCAAAATGCGCTAGTCAAATCGATTGAAACGATTAATACCAATTGGCGAAGTGCGGCAGGTGCCTTTAAGCATGACGGGATTGTTCCGTCCATGTCTTATAAATGGTTTATTGGTATGTGGGCTTGGGATTCGTGGAAAGCGGATGTAGCAACGGCTGATTTTAATCCTGAGTTAGCTAAAAATAATATGCGGGCCTTGTTTGATTATCAAATTCAAAAAGATGATACCGTACGTCCACAAGATGCAGGAGCGATCATTGATGCTGTCTTTTACAATCAAGACAGTGCGCGTGGTGGTGAAGGTGGCAACTGGAATGAACGAAATTCTAAACCACCATTGGCTGCATGGGCAGTTTGGCATATTTATCAAGAAACCAAAGATAAGGAATTTTTAAAAGAAATGTATCCCAAACTTGTGGCTTATCATAATTGGTGGTATACCAACAGAGACCACAATAAAAATGGGATAGCAGAATATGGAAGCATGGTCAGTGATGCTCACTGGCAAAAAGACGACAAGGATCAAATCATTAAAGATAAAAATGGCCAACCTAAAGTGGATGATGATGCTGTTATTGAAGCAGCCGCGTGGGAAAGTGGCATGGATAACGCTACACGGTTTGACAAAGAAGGTGTGGGCAAAGGCGACGTTGGAGTTAAAGTTTTTGAAAATAAAAATAAAGGAAAAGTAGTGGGGTATTCGATTAATCAAGAATCAGTGGATTTGAATGCGTATCTCTACGCTGAAAAGGGCTATTTAGCTTCGATAGCAGAAGAACTAGGCAAAAAAGAGGACTATAAGAACTATCAAAAAGAAGCGAAGAAACTAAAAAAATATATTCAAGAAAATATGTTTGATGAAAAAACGGGCTTTTTCTATGACTTACAAATAAATGAAGACGGCTCGAAAACAAAATTGTTAGTCAATCGTGGCAAAGGAACAGAAGGCTGGTTGCCGCTCTGGGCAAAAGTAGCGACCAAAGAACAGGCGGCGGCAGTTAAGAAAAACATGATAAATCAAGAAATGTTCAATACCTTTATGCCATTCCCAACGGCATCCAAAGACAATGAAAAATTTGCTGCAACGAAATATTGGCGGGGACCAGTTTGGCTTGATCAAGCCTTGTTTGGTGTAGAAGCTCTTCAAAACTATGACTATACAAAAGAAGCAAAAGAAATGACACAAAAACTCTTCTTACATGCCGAAGGATTGATGGGAGAAGGACCTATTCATGAAAATTATGATCCACTGACAGGGAAAGGCCTAAGTACGAAAAACTTTAGTTGGTCAGCGGCAGCGTACTATTTACTGTATAAAAACACCTTATTAAGTAATAACCCCACAACGCAAACCGCTTTTGAAATAAAATAGAAAAACAGCTCTTGAGAAAATATCTCTCAAGAGCTGTTTTTTTCTTCACTTGCTAAAATCTGTTTCCCTCTGATTTAATTAAATGTAATTTATTTGTTTAAATAAATATATTTCATTTAATTAAAGAAAATATCTAAAAATAAACGATATGTACTTTTATTAAAAATGTTATTTAATAAAAATGAAATAGATATTCAATGGAATTGGTTGTACAATGGTTAGTGAAGAGTGGGTTTAACGGAATAGTGTAATAAGGAATAAGCTGATATCAAAACCAAACATATGCAAAACCTCCTTCTCTGTTAGCTATATTGACTTCTATTATAGAACATTTCTTTTGGTTTTTTCAAGGGAAGTTAAGTATATAAGTTTTTATGGTTATCAAAATATTACAATATTATAATTACGGAAATAATAAAAATGAATATTTTGAAATGTTTATTAATGTTTTTTCTGATTTTGTTTAATTTGTACAGGTGTTGTTGGATCTTTAAGTTAATAAAAAAAATAATATTTAATATTATTTTCATTATAAAAGGGGGATATTATGGATGTGCTAGGTGCTCTAAAATATTTTAGAAAAAAGAAAAAAATTGCTCAGAAAGATGTTTTGCCAAAAAAGGGGAAACAAACCTATCGAAGAATCGAAATTGGTGAAGCCAAGCTAAGTTACGAGGATTTAATGACGGCGTTGCAGTCACTGGGGATTACCTTTAATGAATTTTTTTTTATGGTATCTGATACGAGAATCATGGCTTCTTCAGAAGTCAAACATCAAATTGAGTGTTGTCAACTGGGGTTGAACAATACAAGTGAAAAAAAGAATCTCATTCATTATTTTTATCAATTAGAGCGCAATCCTCATAAAAATGCGTTGGAAATGTCTATTTACACAGATATTAAATTAACGTTTAGTAATGATTGGGAGGAAATTCCAGAATTTGATGAAACCGATCGAATGGTAATTCTCGCGCTTATCTCTAGCAAAAGCTACTATACATACTACGATTATCAAATGGTGACTAATCCTGCCGCCTTGTTTTCTGAAAATGAAGTCCTTCAGATTCTTGATCAGATGTTTCCTGTCAAAGATGCTGAATTACGTGATACCCAAACACTAAATGTTGCCTATGGTTTTTACCTAAATATCATTACTGGGGAACTTTATAAGAAAAATTATGCGAAAGCTCGGGAATATTTAGCGCTAGTGAGTGTTACCACGATTCCTGCTGAAATCTACTATATTCATTTTAACTTACGTTACTTAAAAAACCTTACGTATTATCTGTACACTGGCAAAATGAGATATTATAAAGAAGTAATCGCCGTTATTGATATGATTGAAAGCTTTGGCGATGTACGTTTGGCGGAAGGCATGAAAAAAGAAATGCTTCAGCTGACGGCTGGTCGGACATTTAATTTAGAAAAAGGTCAGTTTCCATTGAATATTGTCACTGAAAAATAAAAAGCACCCCCGCAAGGTCAAACTTGCGGGGGTGCTGATGTTAAACAATAATGTTATCTCTAATCATATCTAAATCTTTAATCAAAACTTTGCGGTTACGTAGTTCAATTGCCCCTAACTCTTTTAGTTGCTGCATCATCCGGTTAACGCTACTAGCAGAAGTTATCCCACAAAAATGCGCAATTTCTTCATTGGTCACCACGAAATCAATTAAAATACCTTCCTCTGTTTCTACGCCAAATGAATCGTACATTTCATAGATTTGTGTACAAACGGCCCCAAATTTGCCATTCATCAACATTTGCTGCATCTTTTTCATGGAATGCATTAAACGGTCCCGATAGTATTCTTTGACATACATTTGCAAGTCTTTACTATTATTGATATCCCGCCAAAATTGAACACGGTCGATTTGGTAAAGTTCTGCTTGTGGAGATTCGATGCGAATATTAAAAGGTGCATCAATAAATTCTGAATATTCATCACGTAGCAATGAAACAATTTCCAAATTGTTGATATAACGTAAATTAAATTCACGACCGTCTTTGGAAATAACGCTAGTTTTGATGATGCCACTTTTTAAAATATAGGCATAACGATCTTGCAGTCCTTCATAAGTTAAATAATTTTTCTTCTTTTTTACAACGACTCGAAAGGAATGTTCATCTAAGTAGTCTTGTAAAACATTTCTCATTGGCGGTAACTCCTCAATTATCTCTAAATATTTTTGTTTTTGCCTGTTGGGCTTCTTTCTTATTTAAGCGAATTGGACATCATATGTCAATAACAAATGTTGATAAAAAAGGTCAATTAAACGCTATTTTGAAAAATAAAATCAGCTTTTAGATAATTTTGCCAAAAATTTCGCTTAATGAGTATTAAAAATATTTTTTTTATTTTATGTGCTCAAATATTTTTCAAAAAGAAAAAATTGTATTAAGGTAATAGTAGAAAGGGAGGAGATTTAATGACAGAACCAAACTTAAAAGACCCAAGAAAGTTATTTTATAGTGATGGATTTCCGCAACAAGATCAAGAAACTCCCGCATTACAGGACAAAATGGTCCCTAAACCAGATTGTGGGGAAGACAGCTATGTCGGAAATCACAAATTAGAAAATCGTCGGGTATTAATTACAGGCGGTGATTCTGGGATTGGACGAGCTGCGGCGATTGCTTTTGCTCGCGAAGGCGCAGATATCGCCTTACATTTTTTCCCAGGTGAAGAAAAAGACGCCGAAGAAGTGGCGCACTATATACGAGAAGCTGGCCGAAAAGTCATTCTTTTGCCAGCAGATTTAAGAGATAAACAGGCACCTGAAGAATTGGTTGCACAAGCTCGTGAAGCATTAGGCGGCTTGGATACCCTTGTTTTAAATGCTGCCCAACAAATTTCCTGTGCCGCTATTGAAGAATTGCCAATGGAACAAGTGATAGACACTTTCCATGTCAATATTATTGCGATGTTTGGCATTGTCAAAGCAGCAGTGCCTCACTTACCTGCCGGAAGTAGCATTGTGACAACGACTTCCGTCCAAGCCTTTAATCCCAGTGAGCATTTGTTGGATTATGCAGCAACGAAGGCATCAATTGCCAACTTTACCGTTGGTTTAGCAAAACAACTGGCACCAAAAGGCATTCGGGTAAATGGCGTGGCTCCAGGACCAATCTGGACACCGTTACAGTTAGATCATGGACAACCAATTGAAGAGTTGCCAGAATTTGGGCAACATTCTTTACTGGAACGTGCAGGTCAGCCTGCTGAATTAGCCCCTGTTTATGTTTTCTTGGCGTCCAATGATGCAAGTTATGTTACGGCTCAAGTTTATGGCGTAACTGGTGGAGAAGCAATTAATCTTTAGGAGGGATGTTCCGTGAATAAAGTTGTTAAAATGCTTTTGCTTCTAGGTTCACTGATTTTAATGGCATTATTTGGCGCGGTGGCCATCACCACTTGGTCAGCCGATACAGCTTGGCAACCACCAGATAATGTCCAATGGTTCTTGCAAGACAACGAGTACGCACGTCAAGCAATCTTTTGGGTAGCGCTGGTTTTACTAGGAATTATGCTCTTTCTATTTTTATTCATTCTTTTATTCCCAAGAAGAAAAGGCACGTTTGAATTAAAAGAAGAGCAAGGAAAGTTAGTGTTACACCGTAAAGCTATCGAAGGATTTGTACGCTCTAGCTTGCAAGACAGTGACTTTCTGGAAGCACCAACCATTCGTGTAAAGGCGACAAAACGGCGCATTAAGGTCAATGTCAAAGGCACACTGAAACGAACGGCAGATTTAATTGGACAAACAGAAGCTTGGTCAAAAACAATGGAAGAACGGCTTGCTCGTTTGGTGGGAACTGGTCACAAGATTACGATTGATGTTCATTTTGAAGATATTCAATCAATGAAACGACCACAACAACAGCAGACACAAGCACGTGTGGAGTAGGAGGGATGTACAATGGTTGAATGGATAAAACAATATGCCGTTCCGTTAATTGGTGGCCTAGTCGGCTTGGTTTTTGCAATCTTGTTTCTGTCAATCGGCTTCTTTAAAACATTGTTAGTAGTACTCCTGACAGGACTAGGTATTTGGCTAGGTTTGTATTTGGAACAGACAGGCATTGTCAAAAATTATTTTCATCATAAATAGGAGGTTTTGGCTATGGAAAATGCAAATGTATCGATTGTTAAAGGTGAGTTGACGTTTGAGGATAAAGTAATCCAAAAAATTATTGGCATTGCTTTGGAAGAAGTCGACGGTTTGTTAACTGTGGACGGTGGTTTTTTCTCGAATTTACGAGATAAAATGATTAATAGTGAAGATGTTACAACAGGCATTCACACCGAGGTCGGCAAAAAACAAGTCGCAGTGGATATGGACATTGTAGCCGAATACGGGAAAGATATCGAGACCATTTATGATCAAATGAAAGAGGTTATTACTCGCGAAGTCCAACAAATGACTCACTTGGAAGTAATCGAAGTCAATGTCAATGTAGTAGATATCAAAACACAAGCAGAGTACCAAGAAGAAAGTGAAACGGTCCAAGATAAACTTGGCAACGCCGCTGAAGCGACAGGTAGTTTTATGTCAAAACAAACCAACAAAGCCAAACATGCGGTAACTAAAGGTAAGACAAAAGTCAAAGAAAACACGGCACCTCGTGTTCAATAATTGGTTATTATTTTATTAAAAATAAAGCAATAATAGAAGAAACTAGGAGGAATGAACCATGAGTAACGAAAAATTCAATAATGTACCAAAACCAGCAGGAAACGGACCACACACACCAGAAGATCATGCAATCAAAGGTGAATTAACATTTGAAGATAAAGTCGTTCAAAAAATTATCGGTTTAGCCTTAGAAAATGTCGATGGTCTATTAACAGTCGATGGCGGCTTTTTCTCAAATATTGCTGAAAAATTAGTAAACACAGATAACGTCACAGCGGGTATTGATACCGAAGTTGGTAAAAAACAAGTCGCTGTTGATATGGATATCGTGGTAGAATACGGCAAAGATATTCAAGACATTTACGAAAAAATGAAAGAATTAATCAGCCGTGAAGTGAAAAAAATGACCCACTTAGATGTGATTGAAGTGAATGTTAACGTAGTCGATATCAAATCAAAAGAAGAATACGAAGAAGATAGCGAAACTGTTCAAGATAAAGTCACAGGCGCTGCCAAAAGTACCGGTGAATTTGCTTCTGAACAAACAGAAAAAGCAAAAAAAGCTGTGAATAAAGGAACAGAACAAGTCAAAGAAAATATGGAACCACGTGTAGAATAAACAGTTAAAGGGAGGAAACAATCATGGGCTTTATTTGGGCATTAATTGTCGGTGGTGTCATTGGGGCAATCGCTGGAGCAATTACTAAAAAAGGATCATCGATGGGCATTATTGCCAATATCATTGCAGGGTTAGTTGGTTCAACAATTGGTCAAGCCATTTTAGGCACATGGGGACCAAGCTTAGCTGGGATGGCTATTGTGCCATCGATTATCGGGGCAGTGATTTTAGTTGCCATCGTTTCATGGATTTTAGGACGAAAATAGAGAAGATTTTTCAGAAGAGTTTGGGCGATTGTCCAAACTCTTTTTTTATATTCTTTAATATTATCCAGTTTATTAAAATTGGATTAAATATAGCTTTCCTTTGATAGGTGGTTTTGTTAAAATTTAATTAAAAAGTCGTTGCGTGGCAAAAAGGAGGTGAATCAGTGAAACATAGGAAGCAATGGTTAATCGGATTACTCATTATTTTAATCATAGGAATTGGAGGAAAATGGTACATGGACGAACAAGAAAAAGCAAAACTACACGAAATCCAAACAGATTTAGCGAACTATTTGTATAATAACTATCGAATTTATACATTTGATGAGCAAGAAAGAGCACAATTAGAGAAGAAATATAATAAGGGAAATGGAGAATTGAGTTATCGAGAGTATTCAAATAAATTAGATGAAATTGCCAAATACTCCGATATTAAAAAAGTAGAATTTACCAGTTTTGCAGTAGGGCCAATGAATAGTTTGGATGTCGAATTTATTATCAATGATGTTTATCCAGATTATACAATATTAGGTACTATCTCAGCAGAAACAGGAAAATTTCGCTATAGTTTTAACACAGGCAACACGATAAATAATTATGTTTTGGAAAGAAAAGAACAGCCAACTTCTGTAACAGTGCCAAAGAATAAAATTATGTATTATGAAGAAGGGATAAAGTAATGGATAACTATCGTACATAAAGAACAAGGAGGTGAATCAGTGAAACATAGGAAGCAATGGTTAATCGGACTACTCATTATTTTAATCATAGGAATTGGAGGAAAATGGTATATGGACGAACAAGAAAAAGCAAAATTACACGAAATCCAAACAGATTTAGCAAACTATTTGTATAATAACTATCGGATTTATACAAAAAATAAAGAAAAATCGGAAGAAATAAAGAAAAAATATAATCGAGGAAATGGTTCAATAACAGAAAAAGAATATCTACAAAAAATGAAAAGTATTAGAGAATACTCTAATATCAACAAAGTAGAATTTACTAGTTTTATAGTAGGACCAATGAATACATTAAAAGTTTATTTTACCATCAACGACGTGTATGAAGAAGAAGTGGATTTAGACACGATATCAGTAGAAACTGAAAAGTTCATTTATAGCATAACAAACGGTACAGGCAAAGGTCCCTATTACATTGAAAAAAAAGATAAGCCCACAAAGAAGAAAATGCCAGAGGACTCAATTGTGTATGATGAAGGAGGGATAAAGTAATGGATAATTACCGGAAAATTTCGAACAAAGTATACGAAGTAGAGAAGGAAAATGTTCAAATCAATGAGAAAATAAAAGGAACAAATCACATTGTAATCGACACCATTGACACCGATAAAGATACCTTCGGATACGAACATGAACCAAGAAGCAACAGCATGCAAGCTATGACGGTAGCGGAAATTAAAGATGAATATAAATCTTGGGACGAAGATGATTTGAAAGACATCAAAGGCTATCCCCAATCCGTAATCAACCAAAATCTCACCATTGTCTACGCTGGTACCAAATCATGGCAAGATTGGAAAACCAATTTTCGAGAAATTGGCTTTAATGACAAACACCAAGCTGGAGCGTTCCAAGCTGCTTTAACATATGCCAGTCAGATTGAGCGCCAATATTCTCCTGAAGCTGGCTATACAATTAACACGACAGGTCATTCTCTTGGTGGTGCCGAAGCAATTTATGTTGCGGTTTTGAAAGGCTACAATGCCATCACGTATGGTGCGGCTGGTTCAGGATTGACAGACGAACAAATTAAAAACTACAAAGGTCAAATTATTAATTTCTATGATACTTCAGATGCGGTCACCAGCAGTTTTGTAACAGGTGGACAAGGGAAAATTCCTTTTTATAGTTTTGGAGTTGATAATTATAGTGGCGTAATTGTCGGTTGGGTTAAAAAGACGTTCGGCCATGATTTGGATATGTTTAAAACTGATGATGCCGGTAATTATATTGATAAATTTGGCGATATTGCTGTCTATTCAGATGGGCATGGTGGCGTTGCAATCGAGCAAACCATCCTGGCGCAGCAGATTTTAGAAAATAAAAATAGAATCCGTGGGCTGGAGACTTACGACGGCACGAATCCTGAGACATTGGCAGAAATCAACCGTTTAAAAAAAGAAAACAAATGGCTTCAAGAACAACTGAAACAATTTAATCAGTTGAATGAATTACGTGTTTCTTTAACGGCGAGCGGTGGCGGATTATCTAGTAATGAACGGATTTATTTAGAAGATAGTCAAGCCTTAGCGGTTGTTAAAGTCGCCGCATCACAATTTGATGTAGCGATGGAAGAGTGCCTACATATTTACAAAAAAGTGATGCAAGAATTACAAGAAGATTGGGAAAACGGATTGCAACTCATTCAACGACATACACCAGAACTTTCGTATGCAAAAATGAGAGAGGCGATGGATCAAGTCCAATGTACGAAACAAACGATGGTTGACCAAGATCTGGAATATTTCCAGCAAAAATTCAGCAAAATCAATCGTATTAGAACTTCATTTGTTCAATTAACCCAACAAATTACCGCTAAAATAAATGAATTGGTTCAGAGAGATCAAGAATTAGCGAACCAACTGAAAGGAGCCTTAACATGACGACAGCCGATGAGCTAGAAAGATGCCGCAGACAATTGCGGGAGTTAGATGAGCAAGAAATGCTCTTAGCTTCTTATCAGAGAAAAAGCCAACAACTCGCTGAAGAAACCTATTATAACATTCAGTCTGCTATTCGAATGATTGCCGAAAATCAGCAACCACTACAACAAGCGAGACAAGCGCTTGGCCGATTAGAATATGACTTTTCAGAAGAAGTAAGTCATGCTAAGAGAAAACTTTACCGTCAGAGGGAAGAGTTAGAAATAAAGTATAGAAAATTAAATGCACAGCGGGAAAGTTAACGAAGGAGGATGTTCATGGAGTTATTGGAGAAATTATGGAAAGAATACCAAAAGAATCTGCAAAAAGTAACAGCGCAGTCTCTCGGTTTATCGCTGTTACAACAACAGAGTAAAAAAGTACAGAAAAGCAAGCGAAGGGAAAAAAATGCTTTAGCACAAGCCAAACGCTCAATAGAAAATGCAAATACTGGCTTAGAAAAGTCGATCCAAGGACAATTTGGCCAAAAAGTAACCGATGTCTTAGACATACAGAGTCAAACTATAGACAGTTTGTAATAGATGTGAACTTATTTTTAATTAAAAGAAAGAGTCCTCAACCATTCGATATTTTGAGAATAGTTGAGGACTCTTTCTTCAACAAAAATCAACAACATTTGTTGAAGTTATTTGTAGATAACGTTTATCATTCACAAATTTACATTTTTTTGTAACGGATATCTCGTATAGTAATAACTGCAAATGAATTTCAGAAAATTTTTTGATAAGTCATCAAAGTGAGGGGATAGCGGTCTTTTATTGAAAAATAGCAACACAAAATAAACAGAACAAAAGAGAGAGGAATTCAAAGAATTATGACAGAACAAACACCAACAAAGCTTTTGAATAAAGGCTTTATCAGTATTACAGTGATTAATTTCATTGTCTATCTTGTTTATTATTTATTAATGGTTATTATTGCGGTGATTGCGCAAGATAGCTTACACGCTACTTTAGGTCAAGCGGGTTTGGCCTCAGGAATTTACATCATCGGGACATTGCTTGCACGACTTTTCATGGGAAAACTCCTTGAACTGATTGGGCGCAAACAAGTCTTACGTTATGGGGCTTTGTTTTATCTTTTAACGACTGTTGCGTATATGTATATGCCAAGTATGGGCATTCTTTATCTGGTCCGTTTTTTAAATGGGTTTGGTTACGGAACCGTTTCGACAGCGACCAACGCAATTGTTACCGCCTATATCCCTAAAAACAAAAAAGGGGAAGGGATCAATTATTATGGGTTGAGTACTAGTTTAGCAGCCGGCATTGGGCCATTTATTGGGATGTTATTGTTAAATGTTTCCAACTTCCATGTCATTATTAACTTTTCAATTATTTTAATTTTGTTAACAACCATTGCTTGCTTCATTTTCCCAGTGAAAAATATTGAGTTAACACCTGAACATCGTGAAGCTTTATCTAAATGGAATTTTGATAGTTTTGTTGAAAAGAAAGTTTTATTTATTACATTTATCGCCTTTTTAATGGGTCTTGCTTATTCAAGTGTCTTGTCTTTCTTATCTTCTTATGTCAAAGTAATCGATTTAGTTGACGTCAGCACTTTCTTCTTTATCGTCTATGCGGTCGTGATTACCTTAACACGTCCATCGACAGGTCGGATTTTCGATGTCAAAGGGGAACGCTACGTCATGTATCCGAGCTACATTTTCTTAACACTAGGCCTGTTCTTATTAAGTATGACTACGTCGGGTTGGATGTTATTAGTTTCAGGTGGGTTAATTGGCTTAGGTTATGGGACTTTCATGTCAAATGGCCAAGCGGTTTGTCTTCAAGAAAGCCCAAGTCCTCACCGTATCGGGATTGCTTTATCGACTTATTTCATTGGTTTAGACCTTGGATTAGGGGTTGGTCCGTACGTTTTAGGTGAATTACGTAACTTTATGTCATTCCAACAAATGTACTTCTTAGCAGGCTGTATCCCAATCGTTTGTACTATTTTATATATGGTCTTCCACAAAGCTAAAAATGATGCCAAAGATTTGTCTCTTGAAACGATTGAAGAGATTGAACACGGCTCAGAACTATAAATGGACAAGGAGTGATTTCAATGCCTAACGATGAACGGATTTTAAACGTTTTACAACAAACACTAACGGAAATTCAACGCATGAACACGCGTTTAGCTAAAATTGAAACAGAGTTAGCCGATGTCGATCAACATCACGCGACTTTGGATCATTACTTGCAAGAGCTAGAATTGGTGACAGAAAATAACAACGTCATGTAAAATGAGTAGTTAGTAAATGAACGTTCCACGTTTCGGTATCACTAGAGTGGAACATTGAAAATTTTCGAAAAAACGCCAAAAGGTAGCAGTTTTTCTGCTACCTTTTGGCGTTTTTTGTAATTTAAAGAAAATAAGCAAGAAGAGCGTGGGACAAAAATCACTTTGGATTTTTGCTCCATGCTCAAAAACTGATAAACGGCGGGAACAGAAGCAACTTCTTCGGAAATAAGCCGAAATTCTCCAAAAATTAAAGAACAATTTTCGGAAATTCCTTCTTATTTCTCGGAGCTAAACACTTTTGTCCCGACCTCCTCTTGCTTATTTTTATCACTTAAAATGTTTCACGTGAAAACTTTTAAAAGTGGCGTGGACTTTGTTTGGTGACAATTTGTGTATTTAAGTTTTCTAAGCTCTGCGCTAGTTCACCAATGCTAGCGGAAAAATCAACATAATAAGTAGGAATCGTTGATTTGACACTAATTTCTGAAAAGATATTTGTAATAATTACATCGAAAGGCTTTTCTGGTGAAGCGACAAAAATTAATTTTTTATCCACGGCTTTACTTAGCTTTTCATAAAGGGTATCTAAAATTAAGTTACTTTGGTTGGTCCGTACTAAGACACGAATCGGTGGTAAAGATTTCGTTTTCAGTGTACAGAAAAGAATGAACAAGCAGTCAACTAACAATTTTTCATTGCCCATCAATGTTGGAAGCATTTCAATTGTAAGTCGCTTCACATCTTTGTAGAGACTCGGATTTTTTTGAAGTGCTTCTTTTAAAAAGCTTTCTTGCACAAATGGATTGGCAATCGTGACAAAGGTCTTAAAAAAGACACTTAAATTTTGGATAGAAGTATATAGATAAAGATACTCGTGAAATGTCAATTTAATTTGATAAAAAGACGTCAGTTGATAAATGATCTCTTTAATGGGTGAGCCTAATAGCTGGACCATATGCATCCGTGCTGCTGGAATTTCCAAGACATCTTGTGTGGCGTAGCTGACACTAATCGTTAATAAGAAAAAGGCAAAAAGCCCTTCTTTTTGTATAAATTTTGTTGGAACTTGGTGTAAGGCTTCTTCTTTAAAAAACAATTCAAATTCACTCAGATTAACAAAGGGATTAACAATCGCTTCTTCCTCTACGAAAGTTTCTTTGATAAAAAAGCCCTCTTTCCAACGCGCTAAAATCACCGCAGAAAAAATCAAGTCTTTTGTAAAATCTTGTGTTGTATTGAAGGAAACAGAATGTTTTAAACGTCGAAAGAGACTATGGACTTCTTTTTTAGTGATCGTGTGCAACGGCCAGTCTCCTTCAGAATAATTGTTCCAAAAAAGCATCATAAAGAAAATCCGGATATCTTTTTCTTTGCCCACCAACACATTGGTACGTTTTAAATTGATTTCAATCTGATATTTTTGGAGCCATTGGTTTAATTGACCAATTTTTCGTGTAAAGGTTGACGAAGAAATTTCTAGGACTTTTTCAAAATGTTTGCTATCAATTGCATTATGATTAAAGGCATAGGTCAGTACTTGATACGCGAAACTTTTTTTGACAAAGTAGGGCATCAAAAACGACAGTTGGAAATAGGGTGCAAACCAAAATGTGATCTCTTTGGCATTTGCTGATAAAGAAAATAAGTTCTCCCAGCCGTTTTTTTCAATTTCTGTTTGGAGCAAAGCTACAGATTGTAGAATGGTATTTTGTTGCATTTTTAATTGAGTGGCTAAAGTAGAAATCGCCAATGTTTGCTCTTCTGCTTCACGACGTTCGAGTAATTCTTCTAAAAGAGCAAAACTTTTACGATAAGGTACATCAAGTAATCCTGTTAACATCCGATTCCCTCCAAACTGTTTTCCCCACGTAATTTGGCAAAATAAATTTTGCGGACGACTTGTTTTAAGTTATGGTATTCGTCTAAATAAGGAACGGGATGCCAATAAAAGGTTTTACTGGCGTGAAAAAGCGGATTATTTTTGTCAGTAATGACTAAGTCAGGCACTTCTTGAATATGATTAACAAATTTCAAAGGAACATCGCAATAATTATTGATTTCCTTCGCTAACCAATTTTCTTGTATCTGATTAATAGATGAATGAAGTAAAATTTTAACAGGAATTTGTTTATTTAATAAAACGCTCCGAATAATTAAAAAAATGGTTTCTTTAAATAACGCATCTAGTGGATGTTGTTTGTCAAAAGGCAAACGTTTTAAGAAATAGTTGGTTGTTCGTGAAACGTTTGGGTATTGTTTTTCATACAAAGAGACATTAGCAACCTCATAGCTCAATTCCTCTTCCACAGGGAAATGAATCAGTCGTTCACTGGCATTGGATAAATTAACCAACAAAAAGACTACTTCTATTGCGCTTAAATCCAACTGTAATTGCGTACATTTTTCAAAAATCCAGGTGACATGGGGACTTTCATCCATGCCCATAATCGCTAAGTTGGCAAAGTTGACCGTTTCTATTTGTTCAAGTGAATACATCGTTAATGTGCTGAAAAAATCATAGTAGAAACGAATTTCAGCCCGCCATGTGTCGGGTTCTTTTTGTTCATTAATAAAACAATCATTCACTAATAATTGAAATTCTGAATAAGGAAAGGCTAAATTGATCGTAGCAATTTCAGGATAATCGCTGATTGTAAAATCAGATTGGTAACGGAGTAAACCTATGGACATAATTAATTTTAATTTGCGTAAATCGGTATATGTAAAGTAAGGATAACGGTTTTTGATGATTTCAATAAAATTCTGCAATTGCGCTTGATTGGTTTTAGATAAAAAAGGAACGAGAGAAGTTCCTGAAATGAAAAATAAGGAGTAAAAGAAACTACGAAAATCTTTCTCTTTGCCACAAATTTTTTCTCGCCTTTTTAAATTTAAATAACAATTAAATCTAGCTAGATAATTGTTTAAACGGTCACTGACTTGTTTGAAAATAGAAAAGTTAATGAAATGCTCTTCACAAAAATCTTTGGCTGAAGTATAGCGTTTTAAAAGTAAATCTAAGGCTAACATATAAGTTAATGACCCGCGAACTACGGCTTCTTTCATTAACTCAATCGGGATATTTTCATCGGCGACTAATTCTATGGACTGTTGATTATTAATAATGCGAATATGTACATTTTCATGTGTATTGACTCGAGAAATTAATAAAGTTAATTGATTCAATAAATTATTGATATTGTAATGGGAAAATTCATATTTTCGCCGGAGTACTTGCATGGGGACTTTTTCTTTACTGTCATACAAGTATTCAATTAGGGAAAGCAACTGAATTTCCTGTTTGGTTAATAAGTTATGCATAATAACCACCTTTCTATTGGTTACGCTTGTTTGATTTTTCAGATAATACAGATAGAGCATTCTTTTCTAAGCGACATTGACAATTGCCAGTGAAAGAACTAGTTGTTCTTATGCTACTGTATCTATTCTTAAAAATCAAGAAGAACTAAATGTGTTAAATAGAAGAAAATGCGGATAAAAAATGATAGAGCAAAAAATTATTAAGAAAAACAAATGGTTTATATAAAACATTTAAATAACAAAAATGATAATTTGAGTCTATTGATTTTTTAGCTTAAATAGCTTATACAAATAGGCTTTTTTGTCTGGTTAGTTCTTATGAAAAAAAATTAAAAAAACGGTATAGTGGAAGAAGGACTAGTACAAATAAAAAAGGATTAAAGGAGTGTTTTCATAAAGATGAAAAGGGTTTCTGGGATTTCATCAACTTTTTCTATTTGGAGGAGAAGTTGTTGATAATTTTTGCTGAAAAATCTCGTTATACTCTTCTTATTCTTATAGAAGAGTCTATAGGAAAAAGCAGAAAATGAATCCGCATTCGAAGTAAGAGTGCGTTTTGAGGAGATAAAAAGAAAAGGTGTGTTGGCTGTCTGTTTTAGCAAGGAAGAAAGACAACAGAAGAGCACTCACTTATTTGGTTTAAAATAAAAAATTGGTACGAAGTGAACGTTCTCTTCTATGTGTCGTTAGTAGAGGAAGGATGAAAGAAATGAGAAAGAATGGTCCAATGGTAAACCGTTGGCTCTACGGGTTGATGTGTTTGTTACTTGTTCTAAATTATGGCACACCACTCATGGCTTTGGCGGAAGATGTTAACAGCGATGGTCAGTTAACGTTAGGAGAAGCGAAGCAAACCAGCCAGCAAGAAATGACCTTAGCGCTTCAAGGAAAAGCACAACCAGTAACACAAGAGGTTGTAGTGCATTATAGTGCCAATGTGTCAATCAAAGCTGCACATTGGGCAGCGCCCAATAATACGCGCAAGATTCAAGTGGATGACCAGAAGAAACAGATTCAAATTGAATTGAATCAGCAAGCGTTAGCAGATACGTTAGTCTTAACGTTGAACCCTACAGCTACAGAAGATGTGACGTTTTCTTATGGACAACAGCAACGAGCGTTGACGTTAAATACTGGTACTGATCCGACAGAATCAACGGCAATCACGAGTTCGCCAGCCGCATCAGCGAATGAAGGTTCAACAGAAGAAGCATCTATAAACTCCTCTGTTCCTCGTTCGTCCGAAGAAACTGTCGCCAGCACGACAAAAGCGATAGAAAGTAAAACAACCGAGTCTACGACTGTCAAACCGCGCGTAGCAGGACCAACAGATATCAGTGACTATTTTACAGGTGATGAAACAACGATTATCGATAATTTTGAAGATCCGATTTATTTAAATCCTGATGGCACACCAGCAACACCGCCGTATAAAGAAGATGTGACCATTCATTGGAACTTTAACTGGTCGATTCCAGAAGATGTACGAGAACAAATGAAAGCAGGCGATTACTTCGAGTTTCAATTACCTGGCAATTTGAAACCTAATAAACCAGGTTCAGGTGATTTAGTTGATGCAGAAGGCAATGTCTATGGAACCTACACAATTAGTGAAGATGGTACGGTTCGTTTTACCTTTAATGAGCGAATCACGTCTGAAAGTGACATTCACGGGGACTTTTCTTTAGATACTCATTTGAATGATTCAGATGGGCGGGGTCCAGGAGATTGGGTGATTGATATTCCTACACAAGAAGATTTGCCGCCTGTAGTGATTCCAATTGTCCCAGATACCGAACAACAAATTGATAAACAAGGCCATTTTGATCGAACGCCCAATCCTAGTGCGATTACTTGGACGGTAGATATCAATCAAGCGATGAAAGATCAAACAAATCCAACTGTGACGGAAACATGGCCAACAGGGAATACCTTTAAGTCCGTGAAAGTCTATGAGTTAGTGATGAATCTTGATGGAACAATTAAAGAAGTGGGGCGCGAACTTAGCCCAGATGAATATACGTATGATGCAAATGGCAATGTGATGATTAAAGGTGACACGAATAAAGCGTATCGTCTTGAGTACCAAACGACGATTGACGAGGCGGTTATTCCAGATGGCGGCGGCGACGTGCCTTTTAAAAATCACGCGACGTTAACAAGTGATAATAATCCAAATGGGTTAGATGCTGAAGCAACTGTGACGGCAACCTATGGCAAAATGCTAGACAAGCGCAATATAGATTACGACGAAGCCAATCAAGAATTCACTTGGGAAATTAACTACAACTATGGTGAACAAACTATTCCAAAAGACCAAGCAGTCATTACAGACACAATGGGGGATAATTTAACTTTTGAACCAGATTCTTTACATTTATATTCAGTGACGTTTGATGACAAAGGAAATGAAGTCGTTGGAGCAGAACTTGTGGAAGGAAAAGATTACAAAGTGGTAATCAACGGAGACGGTTCCTTTGCAATTGACTTTTTACATGATGTGAATGGCGCAGTCAAGATTGATTATAAAACCAAAGTTGATGGAATTGTCGAAGGCGATGTTGCCGTGAATAATCGTGTGGATGTCGGCACTGGTCAGCATTCAGAAGGTGATGGCACAGCCAGTCAACAAAATATTATTAAAAACACTGGCGCAGTTGATTATCAAAATTCAACGATTGGTTGGACGTTAGCTGTGAATCAAAATAATTATTTGATGGAAAATGCCGTGATTACGGATACGTACGAACCAGTTCCTGGCTTAACTATGGTACCCAATTCGTTGGTTGTTAAAGATACAACCACTGGTGCTCAGTTGACGTTAGGTAAGGATTTCATGGTAGAAATAACTCGCAATGCAGATGGTGAAACAGGCTTTAAGGTAAGTTTTATAGGGGCGTATGCCAAAACAAGTGATGCCTTCCACATAACCTATACTACCTTTTTCGATGTTACCGAGTTAGATGCTAACAATCCTG
This sequence comes from Enterococcus sp. AZ050, assembly GCF_051715085.1. Classification (NCBI taxonomy): domain Bacteria; kingdom Bacillati; phylum Bacillota; class Bacilli; order Lactobacillales; family Enterococcaceae; genus Enterococcus; species Enterococcus sp. AZ050. The sequence continues at coordinate 1,887,824 of NZ_JBIOTC010000001.1, forward strand.
CGTTGGACCATTATCGAAATACCGCTGCCATTGATTGGACGGATGAAGCGGGAAACAATCATCATTCAGAAGATAGTAAACCGTTTAAACCTTTACCTGCTTTTGATTTAAATGCGCAAAAAAGCGGTGTTTACAATGCCGTCACCAAAGAAATCACTTGGACGCTTGCGGTTAATTTAAGTAATAATCGTTTAGTCGACGCCTTTTTAACGGATCCAATTTTAGCCAATCAAACCTATTTGGCTGGGAGTTTGAAGGTCTATGAAGGCAATACGAAGCCAGATGGTTCGGTTGAAAAAGTGAAACCAACGCAACCGTTGACGGATATCACAATGGAAGAACCAAGCGAGAAAAACCAAAATACTTGGCGTGTTGATTTTCCTAATGATAGTCGTACGTATGTGATTGAATTTAAGACGTCTGTTGATGAAAAAGTTATCGAAGGTTCGGCTAGTTATGACAATACCGCATCTTATACAAACCAAGGTTCTTCACGTGATGTGACAGGAAAAGTTTCTATTCAACATGGTGGCGAATCAGTGAAAAAAGGTGGCGAATACCACAAAGATGATCCAGATCATGTGTACTGGCATGTAATGATCAATGGCGCCCAATCGGTTTTAGACGATGTGGTTATTACTGATACACCCTCACCAAACCAAGTGCTAGATCCCGAATCATGGGTGATTTACGGTACCAACGTAACAGAAGACGGAACGATTACGCCAGATAAATCTGTTATTTTAGAAGAAGGAAAAGATTACACACTGGAAGTTACCACCGATAATGAAACAGGACAACAAAAAATTGTCGTTAAAATGGCCCATATTGAAGCACCTTATTATATGGAATATCGTAGTTTAGTGACTTCTTCAGCAGCGGGGAGTACAGACACGGTATCCAACCAAGTGTCAATTACTGGAAATGGTTCAGAAGTCGTTCATGGGGATGACAATGGCGATGTGGTCGTTGACATTGATCACAGTGGCGGGCATGCTACAGGGACCAAAGGCAAAATTCAGCTGAAGAAAACAGCCATGGATGGGACGACTATTTTAGCAGGCGCCCATTTCCAAATTTGGGACCAAGCTAAAACACAAGTCCTACGTGAAGGTACAGTAGACGCCACTGGGGTTATCACATTTGGTGGGTTGCCGCAAGGGCAATACATTTTGGTGGAGACAAAAGCACCAGAAGGCTATACAGTTTCGGACGAATTAGCTAAAGGCCGAGTCATTACTATTGATGAAGAAACTTCAGCCGAAGGAGCACAACCAACCATTATTAAAAACGATGTCAATAAAGTATTTTTAGAAAAAATGGATGAGAAGGGTAAAAAGTTAGTCAATGCTCGCTTTAAATTAGAGCATGCCGTAACCACGCCGTTTACTCATTGGGAAGAAGTTCCCCTTGCGCCGGATCGAACCAACGCGAATGGCCAGTTAGAGGTGGATAGTTTAAAACCAGGTCTTTATCAGTTTACAGAAATCGAAGCACCGACAGGCTATCTTTTAGATACTAGGCCAAAACGATTCATTGTGACACAAAGTATGAGTGGGCAAATTCGTGACGTTCACGTTAAAATGCTGAATTACCAAGGTTCTGCTGAGCTAATTAAAAAAGATCAAGCAGGGAATCCATTGGCAGATGCTGAATTTTCGGTCCTTGATGCCACAGGACAAGCGGTTCGAGAACACGTAGTTTCGGATGCAAACGGAAAAGTCACAGTGACGGATTTAGCCCCAGGAAAATATCAATTTGTGGAAACTAAAGCGCCAGCAGGGTACCTTTTAAACACTGAACCAAGTGCTTTCACGATTGCAGCAAGCGATCGGGGCAAACCAGCAACAGTTATAGCAACGGCTAACTTTGTTAACTATCAAGGAGCAGCTAAATTAATCAAAAAAGATGTGAATGGACACTTATTAAGTGGTGCGACATTTAAAGTGCTTGATGCGAAGGGACAAACGATTCAAACAGGCTTGACGACAAATAATCAAGGGGAAATTATTGCAGAGCACTTAGCCCCAGGTAAATATCGCTTTGTAGAAACCAAAGCACCAACAGGCTATTTATTAAATACCACGCCAGTCCCATTTGAAATTGCTGAGAAAAATGCTGGTAAACCAGCGGTCGTTGTTGCTAGTGACAACTTTGTGAATTACAAAGGGGCTTTCCAAATCGTGAAAACGAATAGCGCAGACCAACCATTAGCAGGTGCTGTTTTTGAATTATATGATCACAATAAACAATCATTAGGGATTACAGCAACGAGTGGCAAAGATGGCAAAATTATCTTTAGAGACTTGGCGCCAGGTACCTATTATTACAAAGAAATCAAAGCACCAAAATTACCAGATGGCGCAGATTATATTATTTATCCTGAATTAGTAAAAGTAGAAATTCGTGGTGATTTCAAAGGCGATCCGGAGATCTTCCAATTAGGGGCCTTCGCCAATTTCAAAGGACGCGCCGTCTTTAAGAAAATTGATGCCAATGCGAACCCACTTCCAGGAACAATTTTTAAATTGTATCGAATCGAAAACGGGGAAAAAAATCTTTGAAAGAGAAGTAACTGCTGAAAAAGATGGCTCATTGGCTATGGAGGATTTAGGCGCTGGTAGCTATGAATTAGATGAACTGGATGCAACGGATGGCTATATCGTCAATAAACAACCCATTTATTTTGTAGTGAAGAAGAATTCAAATGATAAACAACCACTAGATGAGTTAGAATTTGTGAATTATCAAGCGGAAGTAACGGGACGTAAAGTCAATGAGCAAGGTCAAACCTTAGCGGGTGCAGTTTTTGCAATTTACAATGCCGATGAGCAGAATCAGCCCCAAGGTTCACCGATAACATTCTTGAATCGTGCAGGAGAAAAAGTTTCTGAAATAACAACGGATAAGACTGGCGAAATTTACGCTAAAGGGCTAAATGAAGGGCATTACGTTTTAGTGGAAACGAAAGCACCAACAGGCTATCTGTTAGACACAACGCCACATCCATTTGATGTAACCGCCCAATTAGGAAAAGAGCAGCCAATTGCTTTAGGCGATCTTATCAATTATCAAGGAACTGCTCAATTAACCAAAGAAAACGAAACAGGTGAAGCATTGGCAGGTGCGGTGTTTAAGGTCATTGATGAAACAGGGCAAACCGTGGCTGGACAAACTAATCTGATGTCTGACAAGCAAGGCAAAGTCATTGCGAAAAATTTAGCACCGGGAACGTATCGTTTTGTGGAGACACAAGCGCCAACTGGCTATCTTCTTAATGAAACGCCAAGCGCAAGCTTTACGATTGCCAAAGACAACCAGGGCAAACCAGCCACTGTGGTACTTAAAGCACCTTTTATTAATTACCAAGGTGCTGCCAAGCTGGTGAAAATTGATCAGCAAAAGAATGCCTTAGCAGGTGCTGAATTTAAAGTGACAGATGCAGAGACAGGGCAAACTGTCGCTCGTTCATTACGTTCTGACAACCAAGGGTTAGTTCAAGTGAACCACTTACAACCAGGAAAATATACCTTTGTGGAAACAAAAGCACCGGATGGTTACCAACTGTCTAAGCAAGCAGTCGCATTCACTATTGCGGCAACAGCGAAAGACAAACCTGAACTCGTGGATGCGGGCACGTTTGTTAACGAGAAACAACCTGTATCCAAAAAAACAAAACCAAATCAGCCAACAACGAAACAAGCAGCTAGAGAGACAGGTTGGCTTGGTTTACCGAAAACCAACACACAAGTCAATTACTTCTTTGTCTTTATCGGCCTCCTGTTGGTCAGTTTGGCAAGTTGGCTCTTCTATAAAAAGAGCAAGAAATAAGCAAAAGCTATAAAAAAACAGGCCATCCGTCCTTTCGACGGATGGCCTGTTTTTTCATCTTAAGCTAATCAACTGAACAAAAGTAGCTCCTTCTTATTGACATTCTCAGGTAAGCCTTCATCGCAGTTTAGCCTTTGAACAGAACTTACTGAGTTCTTGGAGCAAATCGCTTGTGCCTCAGCCTTTGTTTTTCGATGCTATCTTTAGGTATTTTGGCTAAAATATTGTACACTTTACATGTGCAAGAAATTTAGTTAGAGATATGAGGATAGAATGATGAAAAAGATGATGGTTTTATACAACGAAACTTCAGGAAGTAGTGAAAGTAAAGAGATTGCAGAACGCTTTAAAAAAGCTGCAGAAGCGAAAGGGGAAGCGGTTATTTTGCAACCTTCCAATCCAGACATTGATCCTGAAGAAATGCGGAAAAATGCCAAAGAAAATCAAGTGGGTGTCTTGGTCGTCATTGGTGGTGACGGGACCATTCATCATGCCGTTCAAAATTTTAAAGACACCATTCGTGACTATCAAATAGGGATTATTCCAGGTGGAACAGTCAATAATTTTGCGCGTGTGTTAAGTATTCCTTTGAAAGAAGAAGACGCCTTTGAGACCATTTTGGCAGGACAGACCACGCCAGTTGACTTTGGAATGGTAAATCAAGATGTGATGATTTCGACCTTAACGATTGGACTATTAGCGGACACAGCAGCAAATGTGACCCAACAGGAGAAACAAAAATATGGTCCTTTAGCCTTTACAAAGCAATTTTTCCGCTTATTAATGAAAAAGAAAAAGTACAAACTAAAAATTGATGGCGATGAAAGACGTTGGCATGGCAAAGCCCAATTATTAACGATGACCATGACGAATTCTGCTGGCGGCTTTACCAATTTCGATGCCAATGCCACGCCAGATGACGGCGAAGTGCACATTATCATTTTGCCTAAGTTAGTTTTTTACAAGTTTGTCTATTATTTACCTAAAATTATCAGAGGACAATTAAATGAAATTCCTGGTGTCGTGTATTTCTCTGGGAGTCAATTTAAAATTAGGGGCGAAAAAGACAAGAAAGTCCAAACACGAACAGATGGCGATCCTACCGATGATTTACCGATTAAAGTAACGGTGGAAGCTGGGGGACTCAACGTGTTTGTTCCTGAAACGTCCACATCTACGAAAGAATAAAAGAAACAACTGTTATTTTTTCGTGGAATAGATTTCTCATTTTGTGTACAATAGAACAGAAGAGAGGCAGTTGAGTGAACAGTGAAATGGGATGAATATGTTGATATATTCGATACAGATGTCGTTTCTAAAATTATTATTTTAAGAAACTTGCCAATTAATGAAGGCTGGATTGACATCAATGAGTTAGCAGAAGAATTACAATTAAACAAAAAATCAGTCAAAAAATACGTAGAACTCCTAAAAGATGACATTACGTATTATGCTGTGGATAATGATGCTTCTTTGGCTTTTGAAAAGGGGCATGGCTATCGCTTGAACTTGGCGTCTAGCCAAGCGTTCCAGAAACTTTATACAGCAATTTTTCGGGATAGTTTAACTTATCAAGTAATGGAAGATTTATTCTGGGGTCGATTTAATGGGATTGTGCCAGCGACAGCAAAATATCATACCAGTGATGCCACGATTCGGCGCTTGCTCAAAGGGTTTACAGAAATTTTAGCACCATTGGGGTTAGTGATTAATAAAAGCACATGGAAAATTGAAGGCAATGAAGCGTATTTGCGCCATTTTGCTTACACTATTTTTATGGACTTAATCCGTGATACGTGGCCTTTTGACTATATACAAGAAACGGAAGTCGCACAAACTGTCCAAAAAATGATGGCTTTTTTCAACGTAGAAGTTGCGGAAACGGTGATACGCCGAGTTAAATATATGGTCGCTATCTCAAAAGTCCGTAGTGCGCAAGGCGCCGAATATCGACCTTCAGCCGAGCAAGAAACTTATTTAGAAGGTAATAAACATTACCAAGCCTTTATAGAAGAGATGACAGCTACAACCCTTTTCCTTAACAAAAACGATTTAACTTTTGTGTACTTTTTCTTGTTAGCCAATGACCAATTTTATCAAGATGAAGCCACTGCACAAGCAATTTTAGCGCATTTTGATGAGTCTGAAGCGCCTGTTTATATGTTGACTCATTTAGTCCAACATTTCTTATTAGAAGAAATACAAATGACGCCGCAATTGGAAAAAATTCGTCCGCAAATTTTTTATTATTTGTTTGCTACACATTTATTTGCCGAACTTTACTATGTCCAAAATGTGAAAATGTATAATGTCTTTTGGAATAAAGTCAAAGAAAAATATCCGGTTCTTTTAGAAGAATTAAGCCAAGGCTTAAATCAACTTTACGAACAAACAGGCAATGAATTATTTACAAATAAAGAATTTTTGGCTTTGCGTTATTCTAGTGTTTTGGCGCTTTCTAATGATTTAATTCATCGTGAACAAAAAATTGTTTTAGGGTTAAAATCAGGCTTGCCAGTACTGGAAGAAGAACGGGTGAAACTTTCGATTGAAAATAATTTTCGTCGGTTTTATGCATTGGAAGTTTTACGATACAGTGAAGCAAGCAAAGAAGAATGGCAAAATATTGATTTACTATTAGTGACTTCTTTGGCAGATGTAGAAACGGGCCATCCAGAGATCTTTTTACTTTCAAGTGAGTTAACGTTTGAGCAATATAATCGTTTGAACCAAAAAATAGTAAAAATTAACGAGAAAAGAACCACGTCACTTTAATAAAAAATCAAAAAATGGGCTTTTTTGATGCATATGTCCGATAAATTGTAAAAAAATTTTTCTAAAAAGTAAAAAAAGACAAGAAGAAAACGTCAATAAGTAGGTGTTGATTACCTACTTATTGACGTTTTCTCGTTGTTTTTTAATAAATACTGCGTCAATTCTTCTGAAAATTATGTCAAAAAGGTACTTTTTTTGCTTTTTTTATCGTAAATAATAGATGGTTAGCTATTGATAGCAAAGGAACTACTACTTTTTTTAACAGTCAGTTAAAAAATATTGAGGGTTCTCACAAGAATTTTTCTATATAATAGAAAGAGCAAGGGAAGGAAGGCGGGATAGAATGAAAAAACGGATGGAACAAATTGAAGAAATTTTAAGTTGTGAAGAAAATAGTGCCGGTGTTCGCTTAAAGGAATTGGTTGAGGCTTTAGAATTAGAAGTCACAAATCAAAACTTGTTAAAGGTAACAAGTATCTTACATATGAATCCAAAATTTAAAAAAATTTATGCATACGAAGACAGTCGTGTTATTACGCTGTATCAACTTTTACAAAATAAGCCGTTGGAAGTAACGGAATGAAAAGTGGGAAACACATGAAGAAAACAATGCTCATTCTTCTATTTGGTTTATTGACAGTGGTGGGTCTACCAATGGTGACCGAAGCGGTTGAACCAGTTAACGCAACAGATACAACGATTTTTGGTGCGCAAGCGATGGTGCCTAATAGCACAGAGGATCAAACAGAGAAGTTACAGACGTTGCTGAGTCAGACAGCAAGGGAAGGACGGGCATTATTTTTACCACAGGGAAGTTATGCTCTGTCAAAAGATATTGTGATTTCTTCAAATTATCAATTAATTGGCGATACAACAGGAGCCACTATTTTACATAACGTTACAGGTACACCGATTCAGCTGACAGACACCACATACGGAACGAAAACCAATGTACGACTTCAGAATATTGCTTTTGACGGCATCAATGTGACCTTGAAATTGACGAATCAATTAACGCTAGCAAACAATATTTTTTATAATCCCTTAAAAGGATTCGTAGTCAATTTAAATGCAGATATTGGCGTTAAAATTTCAGGTAATATTTTTATGCGAGACACAGCACATATGCAGCCAGGAATTGATTTTAACCGAGCGATTTATATTGGTGGCTATTCAACGCCAAGTCGCTTCCAGTATATGTCAGATGTAGACATCGTGGACAATTTATTTGGGTTAAAAGTGACAGAATTAGATGCGATTAAAAGTACCAGTCGTTCAGACTTAGCAGCGACTATTACACGTTTGCAAACAGCCATTGAAGCCGGTGCTATTTCAGTACCTAATGAACAAAATTATCTATCCACCGGGGTTAATTCTTTTAATATGCTGAAGGATGTAACTGTCCAACATAATTTTTTCTATTCACCCTATGATAATGAAAACTTGAATGGTCTAGTGGGAGATCATGCAATTTATTTCCGTGGCGCCCAAAACATCACGGTGGTGGGGAATCATTTACGTGGACTACAAAATGGTCCAGCTGGCGGATTTAAGTTTAAATCAGGCCGTAATATTACGATTATGAATAATTATTTGCGAAATACAGGTCTCATTATGTATGGAACACCAGAGATCGGTTTGGCAGAAACGCAAGCAGAGGGGGCTATTTCAGAACTCTCTAACTGGTTAGTGGCTAACAACATTTTTGATTGGAAGTATTGGGACAATCAATATGCAATTGGAATGGAGTACAATCGTCATACGGGAAATAACAATGTGTTCAATGGCGTATTTATCAACAATCAGTTTGTTAACTACCATAATATTCCGCAAAATCGACGTCGGGAATTGTTAATCGCTAGTGGCGGTGGTTTCCGACCAGAAACGAGTTTTGTGAAAGACAATACTCGAGATGATGGCCTTAAAAACGGCCAATTATTGGTAGAAAATTGGACAGAGGAGGACTATCGCTTAATGCCAGCAACATGGGAATCGTTGGTTTCACCAACACTTTACGAGCAATATAAAAATACGCCAATTCCGGTTAGAAATACTTTAGCAACCCCTGTGGCTACAACGATTGTGCAAGGACAATCAATCGATCCGCAGCAACTGGTTGCTAATACAAATGACGCGGATGAAGCAGTCCCAGCCGCTAAAATCGTCAATCCAGAGGTCTTAAATGAAATCGGCCAACAAAAAGTGACTGTTCAATTAACTTATGAAACAGGTTCATTGGTAACAGTGAACGTACCGGTGACGGTAGAGGCCCCGGCAAAAAAGCTTGATTTGTCCCAACTACAAACCGTTTATTCTTCGATTGGTGAAGCAAACCAATATACGGTCTACTCTTGGCAGTTATTCACTGCCATTGGGCCTAAAACGATTGTTCCTTCCTATTATCAGCAGGCGACACAATTGTTAGCAGAAGGTCAGGAGAGTCAGGACAAAACCCAAGAGCAAGTGGATCAGTTAACAAGTAATTTGCAATCTGCAATGAAAGTATTAGTCAAAAAAGCCGATATCACGCTAGAGCGTGCAGAAGCAGAAACTGAACTGGCAATCGTCCATAAATTAGACGAATCTGTATATACCACAGACTCTTGGCAAGCCATGCAAGAAGCCTTAATAGATACAACAACTGGCGAAGAAAGTCCTAAACAGTTAAAAAAATTGCTTGCTTGGTCAGATGAAGAATTATTGGAGCCAACACTTGGTGACTTTAAAACGCCTGCAGATGCACAAAAGCGTATTAATCAATTAACACAAACCATAAAAACGGCGTTACTTCTGTTAGTTGAAAAATCAACAGAGACAACTAGTAACACAAGCGAAAGCAGCACCTCAAGCACAACCAGTGAAACCAGTAATACCAGCGAAAGCAGCACGCCAAGCACGACAAATGAAAGCAGTAGTACCAGCGAAAGCAGCACGCCAAGCACAACCAGCGAAACCAGTAATACCAGCGAAAGCAGCACCTCAAGCACGACAAGTGAAAGCAGTAGTACCAGCGAAAGCAGCACGCCAAGTGAGAGCAGTAGTACGAGTGAAAGCAGCACGCCAAGCACAACCAGCGAAACCAGTAATACAAGTGAAAGCAGCACCTCAAGTACGACAAGTGAAACAAGCAATACAAATGAAAGCAACACACCAAGTACAACCAGTAAAACAAGTAGTACCAGTGAAAGTAGTGCTTCAAGTACGACCAGCGCACCCAACGGTACAAGTGAGAGTAGCACCCCAAGCACTGTAAACGAAAGCAGCCAAAACAAAGGCCAGAATTCTGTCATTTACGCGGAAGAGTCGAATCAAGAATCGTCAGGAACAGTCAAAAAAGCGGATAATACGACCAAAATTGCCAAGAAAAAATTCCCCAAAACAGGGGAACAATCTTCAGCAGTTGGGAGCTTCCTAGGCCTGATCTTTTTATCGTTAGCCATAGCAACCTATTGTTTTAAAGTGAAAAGATAACTCTTTAAAAACGGATAAGTAAACATCCTGAAATAAGAAATGGGACTTGTTTCAGGATGTTTTTATATAAAATTAAAAGAACTACAGTTTTTAGTGAAAAAATACACAAAAGTACTTGAATTTCTGTGATATAAGGGTAAAGTAAAGGAGGACAAAAAACAAAGGAAGTGAAATGTTTGTATACACCAGATGAAATTTTAAGTATCAGTATTGAAAATGGTCAGAAAAAAATTCAAAAGCCTTTGGTAGCAAAACTCATTTTAGGATTTATCGGCGGTGCCATGATTTCCCTCGGCTATTTGGCTTATGTGCGTGTTTCCGCCTCTATTCCAGCAGATTTAGCCAGTGTTCAAGCTTTAGTGGGAGCTGCGGTTTTCCCAATTGGTCTAATTGTTATTTTAATGGCTGGTGGTGAGTTAATCACAGGAAATATGATGGCGGTGAGTACGGCTTGGTTTGCTAAAAAGGTCTCTTTCAGAGAATTGCTCGTGAACTGGGTCACAATTACATTGGCAAATATGGTTGGCGCCCTATTTGTTGCCTATTTTTTTGGCCATTATTTAGGTTTAACCAGTAGCGGCGCCTATTTAAATCAGGTTCTTTCTCTTGCAGAACATAAAGTTGCAGCAACTTGGCTTCAAGCAATTATTTCAGGTATTGGCTGTAACTGGTTCGTAGGTCTGGCCTTATGGCTTTGTTATGGTGCGAAAGATGCAGCGGGGAAACTATTAGGCATCTGGTTTCCAGTAATGATTTTTGTTGCAATTGGCTTTCAGCATAGTGTGGCGAATGCATTCATCATTCCAGCCGCAATTTTTGAAGGCGGCGTTCAGTGGGGAGACTTTTTCCGTAATTTTATTTTTGTTTATTTAGGTAATATCATTGGTGGTGCCATTTTTGTTTCTGGCTTTTACTATTTAAGCTATCGCAAACATTAAATCCAATTAGCAGATAAAAACCTATACAAAGGCTAAATGCCTTTGTGCAGGTTTTTTTTTAAAACAAAAAGGAAAACGGTTGAAAAATTATTGCTAGATTTTTAAAACAATGTTACATTAATGTTACAAAAAGATTTCTGGAGGTAACGAAAAATGAAAAAAATTGCTTTGTTCAGTATGTTAACGTTCAGTGTATTGTCTTTAAGTTTAGTAGGATGTGGAAACAAAAAAACAGCAAGCACAAATGATTCTAAGCCAAAGCAAGAAACAAAGAAAGCCACGCAGAAATCCTCTAGCCAACAAGAAATGAAAAGTAGTCATTCGTCTGTCACGGGTCAAAATTCTAATGTGACAGGGGAAAATCCGTCAGAAAATGCCACGCAGCCTTCTGCAGGAACTGATGAAACGAATGAAGTCCCTCAAAACCAAGCACCTGATACAAACATTACAATTACCAATGTTGTTTTCAATCCTGAAAGAAATGAAATTAATGGTACTACATTACCTAATGCAACCATTACAGCAACGGTAGTCGGTGATGCTTCTGCACAAGCAGGTGTTTTTTATGCGGATGCCAATGGCAATTTTACAGTAATTAGTCCCAGAGCGGGAGCGACTACTCAATTAATCGCAACCGTTGATCAACGGAATAGTGCACCTGTCCAAATTGATATTCCAAGTTCAGGACAAGAAGCAGCGCTTTCTTTTAGCAATATTACGATTGATCCGAAACAAGGGACAATTTCTGGTAAAACAGCACCGAATGCAACTATTTTAGTGTCACGTGCAGATGATGCGCGGGTGATTTTAGCAAGTTTTACTGCGGATGCCCAAGGGAATTTCACAGCCAGTAATTTAGTTCCTGGCACAAAAAATCGCTTAGATGTTACGTTAAATGGAGAAATAGGGACACCTTACTTGTTTGATTTACCAAATTAAAATAGAAGAGAAGTGATTAAAGCCACCAACGCTAGTTAGCGTTGGTGGCTTTGATGGTTTAAGCTTCTTCTTTTTTATGATTGCGGATATGTAAATAGATGGTATTTTTTGAAATACCTAATCGATCGGCAATCTTTATGACAGAATCTTTGAGATTAAAAATTCCTTGATCATATAAACGAATAACAATTTCTTTATTTTGATTCAAATGTGATACATTTGGATCGCTTTCTACTGCTTGTTTTACTTTTGTCAGTGAAGTAGTGATTAATTCGTCAATATTGTCAGAAAAATGTTCAGAATTTTTAAGCTCTTGGGACATATCATTTTGTTGTCCTGAAGGTAATAAGTCTTGCAAGTAATCAATTAATGGCATTTCTAAATGCATATTGATACAGATCAATCCAATAATACGATCATTTTCACCGATAACTGGAATGGTGGAAGATTTTAAAATAACCCCTTTTTGATTTTTATTGTAGTAGGGTTTCACAGCGTAATCATGTTCCGACTCTACTTGACTTAACATTTTTAACGCCATATCAGTAATGGGGGCACCTTCCTTGCGGTTACTGAAATGGCCATTGATGACTTTGATAGCTGAACTTTCCAAATTTTCTAAACTATGAAGAATGACTTCATGGGTACTACCAAAGAAGTTCCCTAATCCATCAAGCATTAAGGCATGTGAATGTAAGATTTGTTTATCTACTTCACTTAAACGTAAATATGACTCCAAGTGATATCCTCCCCTACACTGAAATTAATTTTAGTGTAATACTTTTTTAATGGAAAAGCAATAAGATTCTTTACGTTAAAAAAATACATTGACTAAACTTTTGTTTAGTCGTATACTCTGAATGTGGAATGAAATTTTTATTACTCATTGTACTTTAGTTCATCGGAATGCTCGCTCATTCTTTCACTTGTTGAGCAATAAAAATTTTATTCAGGAGTACCATCCGTTATAAAAAAATATAGTTGGAGGCAAAAAAATGAAAACGTTATCAGGAATCTTGATGTTAGTCTTAGTTTTATGTGGCATGTCCCTATTCTCTTTTAAAGCACCGCGAGGGAAAAAATCTTTAAGTGCTTTGTCTGGTGCAGCTTGTGCCACCTTTCTACCAGAGGCATTTTTGCGGTATGCAGTAGGCGGCGTTTTTCATTTAGATTATGTGTCGCAAATTGGTGAAACTATGGGTAGTCTAGGTGGTTTAGCAGCTGGAGCTCTTGTGCCTCTGGCTTTCGGGATTAGTCCAGTTTTTTCAATTATTTTAGGTCTGTCATTGATTAAAGTCAGCTTGTTACCAGCCTTTATTACCGCGTATCTTTTATCTTTTGTTGTTGAGCAGATGCAAAAACGTATTCCAGAAGGGATTGACTTATTAGTCGTTATTTTAGTCATTCCAGTCGCAGCCTCGTTAGTTGCTGGTTTTATTCAACCCGTTGTATTAGGTGTCCTAGAAGTTATTGGGGGCACGATTTTAAGTGCAGTAGATGGCAATCCATATGTGATGGGCGCAATTTTAGGTGCTATTATCCCGATTGTTGGTATGACACCGTTAAGTTCAATGGTTTTAACTGCCTTGATTGGTTTGACTGGTGTACCAATGGCTGTCGGTGCGTTGACTTGTTACGGCAGTTCCATTGTCAATGCGGCGCTATTTAAAAAGTTAAAACTAGGTACAGCTTCAACCCCATTAGCTGTGACAATTGAGCCATTAACACAAGTCGATATCATCAGCTCAAATCCAATACCTATTTATGCAACGAATTTATTTTCAGGAATGGTTAGTGGTATTGTAGTGACTTTCTTTGGCTTAAAAGTACCTGTGACAGGAATGGCAACGCCGTGGGCTGGTTTACTTGTGACATTAGGTAACAATGCCATTCAAACGACTTTACTAGCAGTAGCGATTATCACAGTGGTCAGTCTGATGTTTGGATTTTTAGGTGCGCTGGTCTTTAAACGTTACAGAATTGAAGCGGTGGATAATACACCAGAATTTGAAGGAACGACGGAAGTAACCAGTGAAAAAGAAAAAGAAGCAGTAAAAACCAAAGGAGGAGTTACGTATGAACACAGCTATGGCCATCAATAAACCTAAAAAAGTGAACAAAGTAATGAACTACAAAAGTTGTTTTGACATTATCGGTCCTATTATGATTGGTCCTTCTAGTTCGCATACAGCTGGGGCCTTAGCAATTGGCTTAGCGGCAAGAAAGTTATTCGGCGGAACGCCAGAAAAAATTGTGATTAAATATTATGAATCTTTTGCAGACACGCATAAAGGACATGGGACTGATTTTGCAATTATTGGCGGAATTCTTGGACTAGCAGCAGATGATGCCAACGTAACACAATCCATTGAACTTGCGGAAGAACAAGGAATTGAGATTCAATTTTTAGAAATGAGTGAAGAAAGTCCAGTGAAGCATGCTAATACAGCATGTGTGACACTCAGTGATGCAACGCACGAAATCCATTTAACAGGAATTTCTGTAGGTGGCGGCACTATCGAGGTGAAATACATTGAATTAGACGGTTTCAATGTCCAACTACATGGTCCTTTACCTATTTTGTTAGTCATTAATCAAGAAGAGCAGGCGATGCAAGCTTTTAAAGATACGTTACAAAAAAATAATATTCAAGTGAATGCGGTGTCTCGTTATGTGGAAGGGGATCAAATTTTATTCATCTTTGACTTAGATTCGGCACCAATTTCCTCGGTGAAAGAACAACTGTTTTCACTAGATGACACATCGAAAATAATCTTATTATGATAGGAGTTTGACATATGTACCTTTCGATTGAAGAATTTATCGATAAAGCTGAAAAAACAGGAAAAAAAATCTCTGATTTGATGATTGAGCAAGAAATGGAGCGTAGCCAAAAAAGCTATGAAGAAATTTGGACACAGATGGGTCAAAATTTGGATGTTATGGATGCTGCTGTCAAACGCTCGCAAGAAGGAGCAGGCGTTTTTTCTCCTACTGGGTTAACGGGCGGTGATGCGGCACGTTTAAAAAAATACCGCGCAGCTGGCAAAACGTTATCAGGTGATTTAATGATGTCTGCAGTTCAAGCCGCACTAGGTACTAATGAAGTCAATGCAGCAATGGGCGTTGTTTGCGCAACGCCAACCGCTGGTGCAAGTGGCACCTTACCAGGGGTTTTAACAGCGATTAAAAATACCTTGAATTTAACGCGTGATCAACAAATTCGTTTCTTATTTACCAGTTCTTTATTTGGAATGGTCACAGCCAACAATGCGATGATTGCTGGTGCTGTTGGTGGATGTCAAGCCGAAGTAGGCAGTGCTTCAGCGATGGCCGCCGCTGCAGCTGTTGAAGCGGCTGGCGGAACACCACGCCAATCTTCTGAAGCTTTTGCTATGGCTTTAGGGAATTTATTAGGTTTAGTTTGTGACCCAGTGGCTGGGTTAGTCGAAATTCCTTGTGTCAAACGAAATACAGTAGGTGCAGGCAATGCGTTAATCGCTGCAGATATGGCTTTAGCTGGAATTGTAAATAAAATACCAGCAGATGAAGTGGTGGAAGCCATGAATAAAGTCGGCCGTCAATTACCACGAGAATTGAGAGAAACGGGTTTAGGTGGCTTAGCTGGCACAGCGACTGGCCAACGAATGAAGAATGAAATTTTTGAAAAAGTAAAATTCACCATTGTTTAAAATTTAATCATGAAGAGGGAAATAAGATGCTGGATATGAAAAAAATTCGCCAAAATGTAGAAGTGGTACAGAAAAAGTTAAAAACACGTGGTGTGGACGAGGAAGTTTTATTACGCTTTTTGGCTTTAGATGAAGAACGGAGAGCGTTACTTGTTAAAGTTGAAGAATTGAAAAAACACCGTAATCAGGTATCAGGAGAAATTGCACAATTAAAGCGTGCACAAAAAGATGCTTCACAACAGTTGCTAAATATGCAAGAAGTTAGCGAGCAAATTAAAGTTTTAGACCAAGAAGTTGTTCATTTGCAAGAACAATGCACAGCAATTGCAGAACGTCTGCCTAACTTACCTCATGAGAGTGTGCCTGTTGGCGCAGACGAAGCCGCCAACGTAGAAGTTCGGCGGTGGAGTACGCCGAAAACTTTTTCATTTGAACCGAAACCACATTGGGAAATCGGTGAAGCCTTAGG
This sequence comes from Enterococcus sp. AZ050, assembly GCF_051715085.1. Lineage (NCBI taxonomy): Bacteria > Bacillati > Bacillota > Bacilli > Lactobacillales > Enterococcaceae > Enterococcus > Enterococcus sp. AZ050. The sequence goes on from NZ_JBIOTC010000001.1 coordinate 1,903,939, forward strand.
AATTTTAGATTTTGAAAGAGGCGCGAAAGTATCTGGTAGCCGTTTTCTTTATTACAAAGGCTTAGGGGCTCGTTTAGAACGAGCGGTCTATAATTTTATGTTAGATCAACATGTTAATGAACATGGTTATACCGAAGTGATTCCTCCTTATTTGGTCAATAGCAAAGCAATGTTTGGCACCGGTCAGTTTCCTAAGTTCAAAGAAGATGTCTTCCAAGTTGCAGAAAGTGATTTGACGCTGATCCCCACAGCGGAAGTCCCGTTAACTAACTACTATAATAATGAAATTTTAGAGGCGCAAGAGTTACCGATTTATTTTACTGCTTTAAGTCCTTCTTTTCGCTCGGAAGCGGGTAGCGCAGGCCGTGATACCCGAGGATTAATTCGTTTACACCAGTTCCATAAAGTAGAAATGGTTAAATTTAGTGATGCAGAACACTCCTATGAAGAATTAGAAAAAATGACCAACAATGCTGGAGACATTTTAGAAAAATTGGGTCTCCCTTATCGAGTGATTACTCTTTCGACAGGTGACATGGGCTTCTCGGCAGCGAAAACCTATGATTTAGAAGTTTGGATTCCGGCACAGAAAACGTATCGAGAAATTAGTTCTTGTTCAAACTGTGAAGACTTCCAAGCACGTCGGGCGTTGATTCGTTATCGTGATAAAACGGGTCAAGTTCAATATGCCCATACTCTTAATGGGTCAGGACTTGCTGTTGGTCGAACAGTGGCTGCCATTTTGGAAAATTATCAAAATGAAGATGGCACCGTAACGATTACAGAAGTTCTACGTCCTTATATGGGTGGTTTAACGAAAATAGATTAAAAAAGAAGGTTGATGTCACAACATCAACCTTCTTTTTTAATTCGTTAAATCCGTTAACCAATGCCCAATTTCTTGAAAAACTGTTGCTTTTTCCGTTTCTAATAAAATTTCATGACGCAATGTGGGAAATAGTCGTAACGTCACGTGCTGAAAACCTGCATGCTTTAATTGCTTTTGAATTTTCGCTGGCCCCTTGCTGAAATCACCAACTGGGTCTTCAGCGCCACTAATGATTAAAATAGGCAATTCTTTTGGGATCGCTTGGTACCAATTCCTTTGATTGGCTCGTTTAACAAGCGAAAAAAGGGTAGCAAAACCATTATTGGTAAATACGAAGCCCATTAATGGGTCATTTTCATAGTCAGCCACATTGGCTTGATTTTTAGAAAGCCAATTAAAGGAACTTGCTTCAGGAAATTTTTTGCTAAAAGAACCAAATGCCAGCTTATCAATGAACGGAGCTGGTTTTTTCGGCTGTTTCTCGGCCATTTTTTTAATAAAAGGCAATGCTGCGGTTAAAGGTAACGGACTTGTTCCAGTGCCCATGAAAATGACTCCTTGCATAGTCACAGGATAGTCTTGCAGATAGTTGCGCAAGGCGAAAGACCCCATGCTGTGACCCATCATAAAATAGGGCAATTGTGGATAGCGATTCACAGCCCATTGTTTCACTTGATGAATATCTGTAACGACATTTTCAGGCCCTTGTTCTCCAAAAAAACCATAGATCGGTGCGCTTGGTTGTACAGATTCGCCATGACCTAGATGATCATGCCCAATTACGGCAAACCCTAATTGATTTAAAAAAAGAGCAAATTCATCATAACGTTGGATATGCTCTGCCATGCCGTGAATCAATTGAACTACGGCTTTGGGTGAAGGACAGGGCCAATGACGTACATTGAGCTGAGTTTGTTGATCGTTTGAAGTGAGTATGAATTGTTCAGTCATAAGAAACCCTTTCTTTCAATTTATTTAAACATTTAACAAAATTTATTTTTTCAGTTATTAATTTTGATTATAGTTGATTTTTACAAGATTCACAACCTTGCGTGTTTTTTTATTATAAAATAAATTGTTATATTATAAAAATATTAATTTTTAGTGTGTACAAGATAAAAAACACGGTGTATAATTAGGTCTAAAAGAAAGCGTTTTTTTAAAAGGAGGATTTAAATGAAAAAAAGAGCAATTGTATTTTTACTATTTGGGACTTTTGTTGGTTGGTTAGTTAGGGAAGAGACTGTAAGTGCTGCGACTTTTGAGAGTATGAAAGAGCATGTAGAAGCAGGTGAAGGTAGTATCTATAATCCTATATCAAATGAAGTGATGGGGCAAGAACGGTCTTTAGAATACATTGAGTTCATTGAAGAAGCAACTGAAGAATCTGTTAATCAAGAAGTACTTGAAGAGGTTCAAATAAAGGCTTTTAATGAAACTAAGTCTACTAATCCAGAAACGATGGAAGCACTAGAAGTTCCCAAAGTATCTAATCTTGTCCGAGGAATGTCTCCTCCCCACAATAAGAGACCGATTTATTTAGATAACTTTCCTACACCGTATCAGTCTTCTCCATTTTCTGGAAGTGGTTGGAGATTTAGTGGACAAAGATTTTCGTTTCATAACGTACGAAGAAATCCTTATTTTGGTGTAAGAGCTTATCGTGATACATTTACATTTTTTGATGGAATGTATAACAGATTTGTGCCTATTAGTAATAATTTTGTTTATTATTCATCAAGTTTTCGCGGTAGTCCTTTAATTGGTTATTTTGCTACTTGGAATCCAATTAATGGCAGCCGTTACTTTATTTACTAAATAATCTTAATTAGAAAAAAAGACGGTCTAGACTGTCTTTTTTTCTCTAATTAAAGTTTTATCAAAAAGTCATTCAAAGTATGAAACCTTTTTCCAAAAATAGATGTCTAATAAGTAAAGGAGGGGTTGAAGATTAAATGAGAGAGTCAGCTCATGTTCGCTTAGTTAAGAAAGCGAAAAAAGGCGATGCCCAAGCATTTATTCAGTTATGTGAGATGTATCAGGTTGTAACGTATAATTCTGCATATAAATTACTGAAAAATAACCAAGATGTTATTGATTGTTTACAAGAAACGGAAATACGTGCGTGGAAACAAATTAGAAAGTTGCGCAAGGAAGAGACATTTAATAGTTGGTTGTTTAGAATCATGATTAATTGCGCAAAGGATATCTTAAAAAAACGAATTGAAACAATTCAGTTAGAGGAAAGTTATTGGGTCACTGAAAAACAGACTATTGATACAATTGAGTTGAAAGAAGTATTCACAGAATTGCCTGATAGATATAAAATCCCATTGATTTTACACTATTATTCGGGGTTCAACATTCGTGAAATAGCCCAACAGCTAGATATGTCGGAAAATACGGTAAAAACAAGATTAGCACGTGGTCGTCAGCGTCTAAAAATTCTATTGGAAGGAGAATAATATGGACCAGAAGAATTTAACTACTATCTGTGAAGAGCAGGAGATTCCAGAAGAAGTAGAACAAGCTTTGAAGAGCAATAGAGCAAAGATTTTAAAGCATGAAATTAAACAAGAACGAATCGTTTCAAGTCTACAAAAAGGATGGTTTATAGTGCTGACAGCGATAGCATCACTTACGTTATTTTTAAGTTTTAATCCACAAATGAATTTAGCTATTAAACAAGCATTCGGGATTAATGAAGATCCTGGTGTTAATGTAGCAGAAGAAAATCAGTTAGCCGCTGATTTACATTTAGTTAGTACATCCAATGATTTAGAAATTACACTAACTAAATTTGTCACGACAAAAACAAAGCTGGCTTTTGATTATCAATTTAAAATTACTGATGATAAATTGAAAAAATTATTGGAAAAAAATATTCAAGCCAAGGATAATCATCAGTTTATTGAACTTAGTTTGTATGCAAATGGTAGTGATGAAGATATTTATGGTGGGGTGTTCACAGAATCTACTTTTCGAGTTGAGGGAGAAATGTTTTATGGTTCAGTTATCTCAGTATTTACAAAAGATGTTATCCCTGAGGATGCAGAATTAACTTTGAAAATTAAACGATTTGATTGGCAAGATAAAGATGAATTTAATACGGCGATGGCCAATGCACCAGCGGAAGGTCTTGAAGCTTCTTTTACTGTAGATAATGCATTGGAATATGAAGGGGATTGGTCGTTTAACCTTACCTCTAAGCCGCTAACGGAAACAGCATCTCCGACTATTAGTAAAGTGACAAATGTTAAGGATGTTCAAGCAATCAGTGATGCTTTGCAAACCGATGTAACATTCACAGCACCATTAAGGGCAAACAGTCGACCAGCTGTGACCGTTTATAAAGATAGTGTAAAACAAGAGCAATTGATTGAATTAGAATCATATGACCCATTGACTGGAGAAATTAATTTTAGGTTTAGTTTGAGTGCTTTGGATAAATCAGGAGCCATTTACAAAATTCAGTTGAATGAAATTAACGCCTATGGAGAACCTTTATCTGAAATCGGGTCATTTGAATTACGTAATACCTAAGCGTAGTAAAGAAAGTGAGGACATAGTCAGAATGACTACGGCCTCACTTTTTAAAAATTAAGATAAGTGGCTAAATACTTTTGTTTTAGTTTTTTATTTATCTTTAATAAAAATAGCAATGATGTCAAAAAATAGTCGATTTTACTAAGTGATGAATTATGGGTGGTACAAATACTGCTGGAAATAGTTGTTAACTTCAAGGGCATCTTCTTTATTTTTTGAAAGAATTAAGATAGTATCATCCCCAGCGATGCAGCCCAAGATATGAGGGTTGTGGATACGTATGCGATCAATTAAAACCCCAATGGCTTGCCCGTTGCCAGGTAAGACGGTTAAAAGATTTGTGAACTCTATTTGTGTTAAAGAAACACCAGTTTCAATAATAATGTCAACAAGACGTTCTTCATCTGTTTTATATTTTGGACGAAGGGCAGAATTATTCAAGATACGATAATAGGCTTCTCCTTGACCATTGTCTACTTTGTTTAAATTCAGCTCACGAATGTCACGAGAAATAGTTGCTTGTGTGGTGTGAATATTTTCTTTTTCCAATAATGCTAGTAATTCACTTTGTGTATGGATTTCATTTTCTGTGACCAATCGCTTAATCATCGTTTGGCGTTTTAATCGGTTCATTACTTTCCTCCAGTTCAGTTAATCATGCAAAAAAAACATCATTGCTGTTATTTAAAACGGTGCCAGTAATTCCCTAAAATCACTGTACAACGTTTTACTAAATTGTGCAAGTCTCACTTTTTTAAATGCGAAATATCCGACAAAGTCAATGAGAACCTTTTAGCTAAACGACCCTTTTTCTATTCTAATTAGAGAGATTCTGCTAGTATTGCTTTGTAAATGTCTGGAGGAAGGGTGTTATTTGTGAATAAGCAAACACGCCAAAGTTTGATTAAAGAAATCATTCAAACAACTGTAATTCATAGTCAAAATGAGTTGTTAAGAGAATTAAAAAAGCGCGAGATAAATGTCGCACAAGCAACGATTTCACGGGATTTATGGGAATTAAAAGTCGTCAAAGCCTTGGATGAGTCTGGCGAGATACGGTTAATGATTTTTGAACAATTCACTTCTTTAGAAGAACGAAAAAAAGAACAGTTGATACAAGCAATTCGTGAGGTAGTGACCAAAGTTGAACGTGTCGCCTTTTTACTAGTAGTTCATACATTACCAGACAACGCAACATTGTTTTCAGCTGTACTTGATGAAGTGTCTTTGTGTGAAAAGAAATGTTCTGTCGCTGGCTTCGACACTGTTATTATTGTTTCATCATCCGAGGAAAAAGCACAAGAACTAGAGCAGTATTTTCAACAATTTATTCAGCCAACACCTTTGTCAAAAAGTAACGCATAAAAGGAAGGGAGCCAGAAGTCGTTTTGACTTCTGGCTCCCTTCCTTTTACCTCTATAAGATTATAACTTTATGAAGTGCATGGAGAAATATTTTTTTTTGAATAAATGCATTTTTTTTTATTTAATTATGCATTATTTTTTTAGAATATCTATGAAAGCGCATTCTTTTAGGCTAGAAATATGCATAAGAAAGAATACCGTTGTATATTTGGTATTTTGTTTGGCAAATGGCTCACGTCCTAGGTTAATCAGGTCTGTTATTCTGTGTTTGTAATTAAGTTGAGGAGGTTATTTCACATGAGTCATCCAATTAATGTATTTTCTGAAATCGGGAAATTGAAAACAGTGATGTTACATCGTCCAGGTAAGGAATTAGAAAATTTAATGCCAGATTATCTGGAGAGACTGTTGTTTGATGATATTCCGTTTTTAGAAAAAGCACAAGCAGAACATGATGCATTTGCAGAGTTGTTACGATCAAAAGATATCGAAGTGGTCTATTTAGAGGACTTAGCTGCTGAAGCGTTGATTAATGAAGAGGTCCGCCGACAATTTATTGACCAATTCTTAGAAGAAGCCAATATTCGCAGTGAATCAGCAAAAGAAAAAGTTAGAGAGTTAATGTTAGAAATTGACGACAACGAAGAACTGATTCAAAAAGCGATTGCAGGCATTCAAAAACAAGAATTACCTAAATATGAGCAAGAATTTTTAACAGATATGGTTGAAGCGGATTATCCATTCATTATTGATCCAATGCCTAACTTATACTTCACGCGTGATAACTTTGCGACAATGGGGCACGGGATTTCTTTAAATCATATGTATTCAGTAACTCGACAACGGGAAACCATTTTTGGGCAATACATTTTTGATTATCATCCTCGTTTTGCTGGAAAAGAGGTTCCTAGAGTCTATGATCGTTCAGAATCAACCAGAATTGAAGGTGGCGATGAATTAATTCTTTCAAAAGAAGTAGTGGCCATTGGGATTTCTCAAAGAACGGATGCCGCGTCAATTGAAAAAATTGCGAGAAATATTTTTGAACAAAAATTAGGATTCAAAAATATCTTGGCTTTTGATATCGGTGAACACCGTAAATTCATGCATTTAGATACCGTTTTTACCATGATTGACTATGATAAATTTACGATTCATCCAGAAATCGAAGGCGGCTTGGTTGTTTACTCGATCACTGAAAAAGCAGATGGAGACATCCAAATTACAAAAGAAAAAGATACATTAGATAACATTTTATGCAAATACTTGCATTTAGACAATGTTCAACTAATCCGTTGCGGCGCTGGAAATTTAACAGCAGCAGCCCGTGAACAATGGAACGACGGTTCAAATACATTAGCAATTGCCCCTGGGGAAGTTGTTGTTTACGATCGGAATACGATTACGAATAAAGCGCTAGAAGAAGCAGGCGTGAAATTGAATTACATTCCAGGAAGTGAACTAGTACGTGGCCGTGGTGGCCCTCGTTGTATGAGTATGCCACTTTACCGTGAAGATCTTTAAAAAACACCCAAAAATAGGAGGAATCATCATGAATTCAGTATTTCAAGGACGTAGTTTATTAGCAGAAAAAGATTTTACAAGAGCAGAATTAGAGTATTTGGTAGACTTCAGTATTCACTTAAAAGAATTGAAGAAAAAAGGGATTCCACATCACTATTTAGAAGGAAAAAATATCGCTCTTTTATTTGAAAAAACTTCGACACGGACACGCTCTGCATTTACTACAGCAGCGATTGATTTAGGGGCACATCCTGAGTATTTAGGCGCCAACGATATTCAATTAGGTAAAAAAGAATCTGTTGAAGATACAGCGATTGTTTTAGGTAGTATGTTTGACGGGATTGAGTTCCGTGGCTTTAGTCAAGAAGTAGTGGAAGATTTAGCGAAATATTCTGGTGTTCCTGTTTGGAATGGTTTAACGGATCAATGGCACCCAACACAAATGATTGCGGACTTTATGACAGTGAAAGAAAACTTTGGTCGTTTAGAAGGAATCACTTTAGTATATGTCGGCGATGGCCGTAACAACATGGCAAACAGCTTGTTAGTGACAGGTGCTATTTTAGGCGTAAATGTTCGCATTTGTGCACCAAAAGAATTGTTCCCTTCTGATGAAGTCGTTAATTATGCAAAAGAATTTGCGAAAGAATCTGGTGCAGAATTAATGATTACAGACGACGTTGCTAAAGGTGTTAAAGGAGCCAACGTGTTATATACAGACGTTTGGGTGTCCATGGGTGAAGAAGATAAATTTGAAGAACGTGTCAATCTGTTGAAACCTTATCAAATTAATATGGCTATGTTAGAAAAAACCGAAAACATGGATGGTGATTTAATCGTATTACACTGTTTGCCAGCCTTTCATGATACGAAAACACAATACGGAGAAATGGTTGCTGAAAAATTCGGCATTACTGAAATGGAAATCACGGATGAAGTCTTCCGCAGTAAATATGGTCGTCAATTTGAAGAAGCAGAAAACAGAATGCATTCTATTAAAGCAATCATGGCAGCTACTTTAGGCAACTTATTCATTCCTCGTGTGTAGGAAGCAACTGAAAAAACATTGAAAAAAGAATAGTTGTTTCGCCCTTTAAGAGTTTCTTTTGAAGGGCGGCCTATTCTTTATTATGATAGGAAAGAAGGATTTGTAATGGGGAAAAAAATGGTCGTTGCACTAGGCGGAAATGCCATCCTTTCAAATGATGCTAGCGCACACGCACAACAGCAAGCATTAGTTCAAACATCTGCCTATTTAGTTCATTTAATTAAAAAAGGGCATCGGTTGATTGTTTCACATGGCAATGGTCCACAAGTTGGTAATCTATTATTGCAACAACAAGCAGCTGATTCTGAAAAAAATCCAGCGATGCCGCTAGATACGTGTGTTGCTATGACACAAGGAAGTATCGGCTACTGGTTGTCCAATGCGCTTAATCAAGAATTAAACAAAGCAGGAATCAAGAAACAAGTGGCTACTGTTTTAACACAGGTGGTCGTAGATCCAGCAGATGAGGCATTCAAAAATCCAACAAAACCGATCGGTCCATTTTTAACAGAAGCTGAAGCCAAAGAAGCAATGCAAGCAGGTGCTATTTTTAAAGAAGATGCAGGACGTGGCTGGCGCAAAGTCGTTCCAAGTCCTAAGCCAATTGACATCCACGAGGCTGAGACTATTAATACCTTAATAAAAAATGATATAATTACCATTTCATGTGGTGGTGGCGGCATCCCTGTCGTAGGACAAGAATTAAAAGGTGTCGAAGCAGTAATCGATAAAGATTTTGCTTCTGAAAAACTAGCAGAATTAGTGGATGCGGATGCACTAGTTATTTTAACTGGCGTGGATTATGTGTGCATTAATTATGGCAAACCAGATGAAAAACAATTAACCAATGTCACTGTAGCAGAGTTGGAAGAATACAAACAAGCGGGTCATTTTGCACCAGGTAGTATGTTACCGAAAATTGAAGCCGCCATTCAGTTTGTAGAAAGCCAACCCAATAAACAAGCAATTATCACTTCTTTGGAAAACTTAGGAAGTATGAGCGGCGATGAAATCGTAGGAACGGTTGTGACAAAATAAAGTATAGTATTTAGGAGAATTAAGATGATGATAGAGAAAATAATCACTAAAAATAATCAAGATTTTCAATACTTTTCTGAATCAGAACTAACAGAATTGCGCAACGAGAGTTTCGTTCGCTCCTATAAAAAAGGCCAAGTCCTTTTTTATCCAGGTGATCCGAGAAATCATTTAATTTTATTGGTTTCAGGTGTCATTAAAATTGAAAAAAATGATCGCAGTGGTAATTTTTCCTATCTGCATTTTATGAAAAAGCAGGCTCTTTTTCCGAGAATCGGACTGTTTCAAGATGAGGTTCATTACGACTCCGCGATTGCCTATACGGATATTGAGGTTGTGTTTGTGCCAGTTAAACTGTTTGAGCGTTTTCTCCAAAATAATCCCCAGCAATTGATTCATTGGATTCAAGAACAATCGGTCCTTTTAAAAGAAAGCATGATAAAAATCCAAAAAGGAACAACCAATGATGCATGTGAACGGATTGTGACATCACTGGCGATGTTATTAAATGATTTAGGAGAACGAATTGACAACAGAGAACGCGTTGCAATTGCTTGTCCAATTACCATTAATGACATTGCACGGATGAGTGGAACTACGCGGGAAACAGCAAGCAGTGTTATGAAAAAATTAGTCCAAATGAACCGTATTAGCTACAGTCATAAATTCTTAACTTTTCTAGATACACCATTCTTTATTGATCGATTGAGTAATTAATCATAGAGAAGGGAGATACAGGAAAGTAGGTTCCTGTATAAAAGGATATGGCAGAAAAAAAGAAGAAAAACAAAAAACAGCTTTCGTCTTTTAGTATTTTATTTATTATTTTAATTGTTTTAGGTATCGTAACGGTCTTGCTAAATGGCCAGCCATTTACCCCAAGAGAAATTGATGGCAAAATGGTTGACCACGTGGTAGGGGCCAAATTATCGGATATTATCATGGCTCCATTCAATGGGTTTAAAGATGCCATTGAAATTAATATTTTTATTTTAGTACTCGGTGGCTTTTTAAATATTGTGACGCAAACTGGGGCTCTTGAAGCAGGGATTCAATCAGTCGTTAAAAAGTTAAAAGGGAACGAATTGAAAATCATTCCGATTTTAATGATTTTATTTTCTATTGGTGGGTCGACTTATGGAATGGCAGAAGAAACAATTCCTTTTTATGGTTTATTGAGTGCCACCATGGTCGCCGCTGGTTTTGATACGTTTGTCGCAGTGGGGACTGTGCTATTGGGTGCAGGATCAGGTGTTATCGGTTCAACGGTTAACCCTTTCTCCACAGGGGTAGCGATGGATGCGTTACGAGGTATTGGCATTCAGCCGAATACAGGAATTATTTTAATTGTCGGTGCTATTTTGTGGGCGGCCTCTACCAGCTATTCTATTTTCATTGTGATGCGTTATGCAAAAAAAGTGAAGGCTGACAAAGGTTCAACAATTTTATCTTTACAAGAACAAGAGGATATGGAAAAAACGTATGGACAAGCAGCGTCGAAAGAAATGCCATTTACGAATCGTCATAAAAAAATCTTAATGGTATTCGCTTTCTGTTTTGTCGTTATGATTGTTTCCTTAATTCCATGGAACGACTTTGGAGTGACGATTTTCAAAGGCTGGACGTCTGTTTTAACAGGTAACAGTTTCGGTGACTGGTACTTTGGCGACTTAGCGATGTGGTTCTTCCTTTTAGGGATCATTGCTGCCTTGATTGGTCGCTTTACTGAAAAAGAAACCATTGAAGCATTTATCGACGGTGCCAAAGATATGTTATCCGTTGTTTTAATCATTGTAGTTGCTCGCGGGGCATCTGTTTTGATGTCTAAAACGTATTTAGATTCATTTATCCTTGATAAAGCGGCAGGCTTATTACAAGGACTCTCCCCAGTTTTATTTGTCATCGGTGCCTTTGTTTTATACTTAGGTTTATCTTTCCTAATTCCTTCAACTTCTGGTTTAGCGTACGTTTCTATTCCTGTAATGGGTGCGTTAGCTAAAAACATTGGTTTAAGTCCAGAAGTGATGGTTATGATTTTTGCTTCAGGTTGTGGCTTGATTAATTTGATCACGCCAACATCTGGTGTTGTAATGGGTGGTTTGGAAATTTCCAAAGTTCAATATGCCACTTGGACAAAATTCATGGCCAAACCAATGATTGTCTTAGGCTTAATTAACCTAATTATCTTAATTGGCGCGATGTTACTCTTTAGCTAATCAAAAATTTTTTATGTTAGGGCTTCGGCTTTCGGAAAAAAGAAGAAGCAATGAAACAACAGCGACTACCTAAAAGTAGTCGCTGTTGTTTCATTTTGATAGTTGTTGAATTAACAATCTTGCGACAGCGCGGACAGAAAAAGGATTTTGCCCAGTGATTATACGGCCATCTTGATACGCAAATTCTTTATAAGGACGCTTTTTCGCAAAAGTAGCACCATGTTCTTTGGCAATTGTTTCGTTTAAGAAAGGAACAACTGCTTTTTTCATGGCTAAAATTTCTTCTGCAGTAGTGAAGCCAGTAATGGTTTTATCTGCAATCAAATAATTTCCTGACGCATCTTTGACATTTAAAAGGCCAGCAATTCCGTGACAAACAGAAGTTAGGTATTTGCCCTGTTCGTAAAGGCTACGAGTGATTGCTTGCAACTGAGGGTTATCAGGAAAGTCCCACATAACGCCATGACCTCCTGTAAAGTAAATTGCTGCGTATTCATCTGGCTCAATTTCTTCAAGAGAGAGGGAATGCGCTAGCGCTCGTTCTTGAAAATCTGCACTTTCATAAACCGCCATAATGGATGAATCTACATATTTCATACTCCGGGGATCCAAAGGGACATAGCCTCCTTGGGGACTAACATAGTCAACTGAAAATCCTGCTTTGGTTACTTCTTCCACGAACTCCGTGGCTTCACCTAGCCAGAGGCCAGTCGGTTCTTCGGTGCCGTGATAACGGGAAACGTTTGTGAGGACCACGAGAATTTTTTTCATGCTTGCTTCCTCCCTGGCATAATCGACGTAATGTGGGTCAATAGTTGTTGGAGTTGCTCAATTTTGGTGGTATCGTGAGAAAGTGAGTAATAATTTTTAGTTCCTTCACTGCGACAATCAATTAATTTGGCTTGTTTCAAAATTTTTAAGTGGTGAGAAACAGCGGGGCGTGAGAGCTGTGTCGCCTCTGTTAACTCAGTGACACGACGGCCAACACAGGCTTGGTCTTCTAACAGTGCAATAATAATTGCTTGGCGTTTTTCATCACCCAATGCGATTAAAAAATCACTAAGCGCAGTAAATTCTGTTTGAATTTCTTCTAATTCTTTCATATTTTTCCGCCTCTTTGGTTCGTATTTTTAAACGATTAAACCATTTTTCGTGTTTTTTGTCAATAAAATACGCTGAGGGCTGAAACTTGACGTGGATTCCATTCTTCGTTAAGATACTAATTGATTAAAGGTTTAAACTTTTAAACCGATAAAAAGGATAGTAAAGAGAGGAAAGATTCAATGATGAAAGCCGCTTTAATTCATAAATACGGACAAAAAGAATTAGCAATCGAGGAGGTGCCCTTACCCACCATTCATGACAATGATGTTTTGGTCAAAATTATCGCTGCCAGTATCAACCCGATTGATTTAAAAACAAAAGATGGTAAAGTAAAGATGCTTTTAAATTATCAAATGCCACTGATTTTAGGCAGTGATTTTGCTGGGATTGTTGTCTCTGTTGGAAAAAATGTTCAAAATTTTAGGCTGGGCGATGCAGTTTACGGACGAGTACCCAAAAATCGCGTGGGAACTTTTGCTGAATATATTGCAGTGGATCAAGCGGCTGTAGCTATGAAGCCGAAAAATTTAACGTTTGAAGAAGCTGCGGCCATTCCGTTAGTCGGTTTGACAAGTTATCAAGCGCTACATGATATTATGAATGTGCAGCCAGGCCAGAAAGTCCTGATTCAAGCAGGTTCAGGAGGGATTGGAACCATTGCAATTCAATTAGCAAAACTAGCGGGCGCTTACGTTGCCACCACCACGAGTAGTAAAAATAAAGAATGGGTTCAAGCGTTGGGAGCAGATGAAGTGATTGACTATCGGACACAAAATTTTGAAGAAGTTTTATCCGACTACGATTATGTATTTGATACAATGGGGGGCACAATCTTAGAAAAAGCTTTCTCAGTGGTTAAACCTCAGGGAAAAGTCGTCACATTGTCAGGCATTCCCAACGAACGTTTTGCTAAAGAATATGGCTTGCCGCTTTGGAAACAATGGGCCTTTAAAATAGCTACCCGCAAGATTCATCGCTTGGAGCAAGACACAGATGTTAGTTATCATTTTTTGTTTATGCGTCCAGATGGCGAGCAATTAGCTTTACTCACTGAGTTCATTGAACAGGGAAAATTGCAGCCGATTATTGACCGAGTCGTTCCTTTTAGCCAAATTCAAGAAGCGGTGGATTATTCACTGACAGGACGAGCACAAGGGAAAATTGTTGTGAAAATCGCCGATGTTGATCACGACTAAGTAAAGGAAACTTGCAAGAAAAATAGGCCCATTTTTCTTGCAAGTCTCAAAGTTTACCATTTAAACGCCGCCTAACGAAAGTGATTTTAGGCGGGAAAAGATTTTTATAGAAAATCCTCATTTTTCCAGTTTCTATTTTGCAAATTCGTTATTTTTTGTTATTCTATTGATGGTTATGTATGCGCTTTCTTTTTAGGTGGATACACAAAAATGAACGGAGTGCAGAAAGGAATGGTGTTCAAAGTGGGGAACAATTTATCGACAAGAAAAGGAGAAAACAGAGAAACAATTGTCAGTTGGCTGGGTCTTTCGTTATTGGTTGGCTTGGCGTTTATCTTATTTAGTCTGTTTCATCAACCAATGATCAGCCAAGCCAATGAGCCGACCCAAGAGAAACATTTTATGGTTTATTATCGGGCTTGGCGTGACAAAACGATGCAAGGAGTTAATACAACATTGCCAGATGAAAATTGGCTAACGATGCACGATATTCCTTATGGTATTGACATTGTGAATGTCTTTAGTTATGTGCCAAAAGGACAAGAAGCACTTGCACAGCCATTTTATGATACGTTAAAAAATGAGTATGCGCCAGCACTGCATGCACGAGGTGTTCGTTTAGTTCGAGGGATTGATTACAGCGAGCTATTAAAAGTTCCTTACGCAGGAACAACGCCTACAGAAGCAGAATTTGATGCTTATGCGAAAGAGTTGTTAACCAAATTTGTCGATGATTTAGGAATTGATGGGTTAGATATTGACATGGAAACTCGTCCAAGTGAAAAAGATATTGTTCTATCTAATGGTGTCATTCGTGCATTATCAAAATACATTGGACCGAAGTCGGGAACGGATCGTCCATTTTTGTATGATACCAATGCAGAATATTTACCACCTTTACAAGATGTCAGTGACTGTTTCGATTTTCTCGCGTATCAACAGTATGGTAGCGATGACCAACGCACGCAACGAGCATTAAATAATTTGAGTCCGGTTCTCAATGGGGAACGATTTGTTCCAGGATTAACTTTCCCAGAAGAGCAAGATCGCAACCGCTGGTATGACACAAAAGAGCCGTATATGGAAAGTAACATGTATAAAGTAGCTCGTTATTCTTATGAAAATAATTTAGGGGGCATGTTCCTCTATGCCTTAGATCGCGATGGTCGCACCTATAATGAAGACGATTTAAATCAGATAAAACCTTCTAATTTGCTTTGGACAAAAACGGCCATTGCAGAGAGTAAAGGCGTTTCTCTTGCAGAGATGAAAGCGGCTGCGCAACACTATTTAAAACGAATTAGCTACGCCAACACAGACCTTGAAGCACAAAATAAAGCCGCAGAAGCAGTGACACAAGCAACGACGCTTTATGATGTGAATAAAGCTATTTTAGGTGGTGATTATGGCCAAGGGATTTCAAATACCTATGATGCTGAATTAGAAAAAGGCCTGTTAGCCATTGACTTAACCACTTTATATCGTGCGTTGGATCAAGCAGTTACAGCCATTGAAAAGGCAGAAAGCTATACACCAGAAACGATTCAAGCACTACAAACAACAAAAGAGACAGTCGCAACAGAACTTGCGGGAAAAACGTATACAGCCGCACAAGTGACTACTTGGCAAACGGAGGTCCAAACAGCTTTGGATAATTTAAAAGAGAAACAAACACAACCTTTAAAAAGTGTCTTTTCCATTGATGCGGGAAGAAAATATTTTTCCGTGGAGCAACTGGAAGAATTAGTGGCCAAAGCCAGTCAAAATGGGTACACAGATGTCCAATTAATTTTAGGAAATGATGGCTTACGGTTTATCTTGGATGATATGTCGGTCAATGTGAATGGTAAAAAATACAACCACAACCGGGTTTCAAAAGCAATCCAACGAGGCAACAACGCGTATTACAATGATCCTAATGGCAACGCGTTAACACAAAAAGAAATGGATCGGTTGTTGGCTTTTGCGAAAGCGCGCAACATCAACATCATTCCCGTGATTAACAGTCCAGGACATATGGATGCGTTGTTAGTGGCCATGGAAAAACTAGCGATTAAAAATCCCGCTTTTGATGGCTCAAAACGAACAGTAGATTTAGGGAACCAAAAGGCAGTGAATTTCACAAAGGCGATTATCAGTAAGTACGTGGCTTATTTTTCCGCGCATAGTGAAATTTTCAATTTTGGTGGCGATGAGTATGCAAATGATGTCGATACAGGCGGTTGGGCGAAACTGCAATCTTCTGGGTGCTACAAGGATTTTGTCGCTTATGCGAATGATTTAGCTAAAATAATTAAAGATGCGGGCATGCAGCCAATGAGCTTCAATGATGGCATTTATTACAACAGCGACGATTCTTTCGGTACATTTGACCCAGAGATTATTATTTCTTATTGGACAGCCGGTTGGAGCGGATATGACGTAGCCAAACCTGAGTACTTTGTTCAAAAAGGACACAAAATTTTTAATACCAATGATGCGTGGTATTGGGTAGCTGGCAATGTTGATTCTGGCATTTATCAATATGATGATGCTTTAGCAAATATGTCGAAAAAAGCATTTACAGATGTGCCAGCAGGTAGCCCAAATCTTCCAATTATTGGAAGTATTCAATGTGTTTGGTATGATGACCCTCGTCGTGACTATGATTTTGAACGAATTTATACGCTAATGGATACGTTCTCGGAAAATTATCGTGAGTATATGGTGGTTAAATAAAACTAGTTATAGCTAACGAGTTATCTATAAAGACTGATCCTGGGACAAAAATCACTTTGGATTTTTGTCCCAGGATCAAAACCTGATAAACGGCGGGAACAGAACCAACTCCTTCGGAAATAAGCCGAAATTCTCCAAAAATTAAAGAGCAATTTTCGGAAATTTCTTCTTATTTCTCGGAGCTAAACGGTTCTTTCCCGACCTCAGCCTTCTTTAACGGAAGAAGATTTGTTTGAGGGCCAACAATCAATTTAGGAATGCCTTATTGAAATGTTCCTGTTCTTATTGTAGACTGAAAGAAGTGGTGGTGGAAAGCTATCACCATTAATAGAAAAGCAGGAAAATAAAAAGGATCTTGTTGGAAGTTTAATGCTTGAAAATGTAAGCGGAATCATTTTGTTGGAATGCTAAAAAAGGGAGTAGAGTTATGAGTAATGAAAATATCGTCTTAGCAAGAAATACAGAGCGTGCACCAAAGCATCCTCTCGCAGCCCAAACAGTCGCATTTTCCCACTATAATCATTTGTCGGCACAGTTACCTATTGAGCCAACCTCTGGACAATTGGTAGAAGGTGGCATTCGGGCCCAAGCGACACAATGTTTGAAAAATATCCAAGCGGTTGTTGAAAGTATCAACCATGTGATGAGTGACATTGTCAGAATGACCATTTTTGTCAAAGATATGCGGGATGCTGCCGCAGTTGAGGAGGTCTATGCGGCCTTTTTTACCCATTATTATCCAGCTAAAACAGTGGTCGCCGTCACAGATTTGCCGTTAGGCGCTTCCGTTCAAATGGAGGCACTTGTTTCAAATGGGGAAGGAACTATCCCTAATGCGCCTCAAGCTGGGGATTTAATTAAATTAACAAATCAGACTGTTCAGGCACCAATTGATGCTCTAGCCAGTCAAACGGTCGCGTTTTCTCACTATAACAATCTGTCTGCACAATTGCCTATAGATCCTCAAACGGGCAGAGTTGTGGCTGGCTGTGTTAAAACGCAAACAAAACAATGTTTGAAAAACATAAAAGCCATTTTAACCAGTATTGATGTGCCTTTTGATGATATTGTGAAGATCAACATTTATTTAAAAGATTTATCTAAGCTGGAAGCTGTCAATCAAGTATATGCTGCTTTTTTCCCAGATTCAGGAATTGCGCGCACGGTCAATTACATGCCAGCACGAACAGTGATTGCTGTTGCTGATTTACCAATGGGCGCGGCGGTGCAAGTAGAAGCGGTGGTTTCTCATGGGGATGGTACGCCACCACAAGCGATTGAAGATCGACATGGATTAATTATTGAAGCAAATAATACAGAGCACGCACCGAAGTGTCCATTTTCGACACAAACTGTTGCTTTTTCTCATTACAACCATCTATCAGCTCAGCTACCATTGGACCCTAAAACAAATGCGTTAGTCGCTGGCGGAATCAAGGAACAAACGACGCAATGTTTAGAAAATATTAAAGCGATTATTGAAAGTGTGGATCACAGCTTAGCTGATCTGGTGAAAGTGAACATTTTTGTGAAAGAGATTGAAGAGCTGGCGGCAGTGGATGACGTCTACCAAACGTACTTCCCTGAAGGCACGCCTGCCAGAAGAGTGATTGGTGTGACGGATTTACCAAAAGGTGCCCAGATTCAAATCGAAGCGATTGCTGGGAACGCAGAAGGTACGCCACCAATTGGCTAAACAGTAAAATAAACAAACGTCAGCTGGCTTCAGAAGCCAGCTGACGTTTTTAGTATTTAGATAAATCAGTAAAGTAAGCTAGTTGCCATTTTTGTGTTTTTTTGGCGGTTTGATTAAGATTTTGGCACCAAGAAGGATAAAAACGGGACGCCATTTTGCCTTTTTGTTGGTGCGTTTTGAGAATTTTTTGTTGGATTAAACATTCTTTCGGCAGAAGAAAGAGACCTTGCTTTTCTTGATCAGAAATGACAATTGCTAACATTTCAGGGGCTTCCGTAGCATCAAAGGCTTCGTTCTGATTTTGTTGATTTTTTTCCCAGAAGGCTGCAAAATAGCCTTCTTTTTTCGGCGTTTTTTTGGCTAAGCGACTGCGGATAAGTTGTTGCGATTCATTAACTTGGCATAAAAAGCCTTCATATTCGGCATTTTGTTTTTCTTCGGAAAGCAGGGTGATCGCGCCCACTGCTTTTTCAAGTATTGGCAATGAATTCATAGGGAATGTCCTTTCTTTTCGTTTAACGTCGGTAAGAGTTCTTGGATAATGGTTAATCCTTTCGCCAATACCTCAAGCTGATTGGAGGCCAAGGAAATTCGTAAAAAAGCATCTGGCTGATTTTGCACAGTAAAGCGGCTCGAGTGAAAAAGACGTACCCAATTTTGGAGAAATTCTTGTTCAATTTGCGGCGCCGTTTTTTCGGTAGAAAGGGGAATAGTTCGGTAGTACGGCAAAGGATTGCTAGGTCTAGCTAACCCAAAAATGGTATCAAATAAGTCATTGGCTTGTTTTGTTAAAGCCAATTTTTCTATCACTAATTCTTCTGCAACTGGTGAGCGTAAGACTTGGGTGACAATTTCAGCATCAAAGCCAGAAGTTTTAACGTTAATATTAAAAATCGCACGCTCTATTTCTTGGCGAAGAAGCGGAGGGAAAACAAGGTATGCAACGCGTAAGCCTGTACAGACAAATTTTGTCATCCCCGCTAAGTAAATCGTTTGTTGAGGTAAGAGTTCTTGAAACGTTGGTAAAACTGCTTGCTGTGCATAAGTTGTTAAAAAAGAATGAATGTCATCTTCAATTACCCATAAGTGTTCTTGCTGAATGATTTCAGCTAAAGTCATTCGGCGGGCGCTAGACATTTGGAAACCAATTGGATTATTACATGCGGGCATTAAGAAAATACCGTGTATTTTTTTCTTTTTGCATTCTTGCAGTAAATGCTCTGGGTCCATCCCCTCGGAATCATAGCCAATCGGGACGATTTCTAAATGATAAAGCTGGGCGAGTTCAATAAAATTTGAATACGTGTATCGATCTACGGCAATCCGCTGACCTGGAGAAAAAGCGGCGGCTAACGTCACGGCCAGCCCATTCTGGACACCAGATACAATGGCAACTTCTTCGGCATTGGTCCGAACGCCTTGTGTCTGAAGCCATTCGGCAGCGGTTGCTCGTTGAAAGTGCGTACCTAAAGGATCGCGATAATTTAGCAAACTGTTAAGGGCCGCATTTTTACTAACGGATTCAATAAAAGGTAAAATCCGCTGATTACACATATCAAAGGAACTAACCAGCCCTAAATCAATTAGATGGTCCGCTACTTGGTTGGTAGAGATTGTAATTGAGTGAAACGCGTTGGGAGAAACGAAAGTGCCGCTACCGATGTTGGTATAAAGTAAGCCTTTTTCCATAGCGTGTTTATAAGCTTGACCAATTGTCGTGAAATTCAGATCCAAGTAATCAGCTAATTCTCTTTGTGAAGGCAATTTCACATTTTTTTGAAGTGCACCAGATAAGATATCCGCTTCTAATTGTTGAACCAATGATTGGTAATAAGGTCTTGTTAAACGTTCTTTAACAGGGCGCCATGACAACGCATAGTTCTCATAGGAATTAATCGGCATGAGGGGAACTTCCTTTCTATAAAATTGTATTCCATACAATTATAGCATTGAGTGTATTGTTTGTCTGGTTTATGATAGCGCAAAGGGAGGAATTCAGATGGACATTATTTCTTATGAGAGGGTCATTCAACAATTGTCGTTTTCCGAAGCAATTCAAGTGATGAAACGTTGCTTTGCAGAGTTGCAAAAAGGAAAAATTTCGCAAAGTGAGCGCCATGTAGAGGTTTTACCAGATGGGGAAAATCAGAATCTTTTTGCATTAATGCCTGCTTACTTAGGAAAAAATCGCTTTTTTGGGGCAAAAATCATTACAGCTTTTCCAGAAAATCCACAAAAAAATTTGGCCTCGCATCTTGGTCAAATTTTATTGTTTGATAGTTCTACTGGAAGACCAGTTGCGATGATAGATGCCAATGCGATTACGTGGCTTCGCACAGCAGCTGTTTCTGCTTTGGCAACCGATTATTTAGCAGCTCCAGAGGCAAAAAGTATCGCTTTGATTGGTGCAGGTCAACAAGCTTCATCTCATCTCGCAGCGCTACAAAGCGTTCGGGCGATTGAAAAGGTTTTTATATATGACCGAACAGCAGAACGCGCACGAAAATTAATCGCTAAGCAACAGCACAATTATCCCGCATCTACCTTTATTGGTTGTTCTTCTGTCCAAGAAGCCGTCCAGAAAGCAGAAATTATCTGTACACTAACTTCCAGTCAGGACGCATTTTTAGAAGAAAAAGACGTTTTGCCGAATGCCCATATTAATGCAATTGGTACATTCACGCCGACTTCCAGAGAATTAACAAGCGACCTTGTTAAAAACAGTCAAGTGTTTGTAGATGAGTACGCGGCTGCATTAAAAGAAAGCGGGGATCTTTTAATTCCGATTTCAGAAGGTGCCTTTTCAGCTGAAAAAATTGTAGGTTCTCTCGGCGAATTAGTGACTGGCAAAGTTAAACTAAAGGCGGAGCAGAAAGGCCGCACGATTTTTGATGCAGTTGGCTTAGCAGTTGAGGATTTGTGTTGCGCGGAATACATTTATCAAAAAATACAAGGAGAGAATTAAAATGAGTTATCCCTATTATATTGTCGATGCTTTCGCGGAGGAAGTTTTTAAAGGCAATCCCGCCGCTGTTTATGTTTTGGAAAAATGGTTGCCAGAAGCGGTGATGCAAAACATTGCGATTGAAAATAATTTGTCAGAGACTGCTTTTACAGTCAAAGAGGGAAAAAGTTACGCCCTGCGCTGGTTTACGCCGGAACGAGAAATCGATCTCTGTGGACATGCTACATTAGCGACGGCTTTTGTGTTATTTAACTATTATTCCGTTGCGGAAGAAACACTCCATTTTACTAGTCAAAGTGGACCGCTCGCAGTGACCAAAAAAGAGGAATACTATTATCTAGATTTTCCTTATATCCTACCGGAAAGGATTCCAATTTTGCCAGAGTATGAAGCCGCTTTAGGCACGAAAATTTATGAAGCTTATTTGGGTCGCGATTTATTTTTTGTCTTAAAAGACGAAGAGACAGTGGCAAAAATCACACCAGATTTTTCTGCATTAAAAGCATTGGATTTAGGAGTAGGAGTCATTGTAACGGCATCAGGAGACTCGGTGGATTTTGTTTCACGGACTTTTTTCCCGAAACTAAGAATTAACGAAGATCCAGTTTGTGGTTCTGCGCATGCCAATTTAATTCCTTATTGGGGAAAACGGCTCAATCAAACGACCCTTTCGGCCTATCAAGTGTCCCCAAGAGGCGGCTTTTTAACTTGTGAAGTGAAAGAAAATCGAGTCATTATTGGTGGTACTGCTAAACTATTTGCAAAAGGAGAAGCTTACTTACCTGTATAAAAGTACACCGACCGCTAGCAATTCGTCGTTAGCGGTCGGTGTACTTTTTAAATAGAATAGTTGCGAGAAACAAAGGGAACTTCTTCACCATTTTCGAGCTGATTTAGGTACAAGGCTAACATGAAAAAGTAACCTGAGAGTAAGTTGACTACATCATACAGCTGCGGATCAATTTTTTTACCACCATAGTCCATGCGATAAAGTAAACGAACAATATCTTTGGCTTTGGCTCTTAAAATGTGTGCATAAGAGGAACAGATTGTGCCCATCGGTAAAACAAAAGGACGATTTTCTTCGTATGTCAGTTCATTCATAGCATTGACACGTTCCAAAAGCCAGGCTATTTCTTCCTCTGTGACTGTTAATTTTGTTCGGGTCGTTGGATTGACATGGTAGATTAACTCGCAAATTTTAGCTAGTTCTTCTGTTAGTGCAGGCTGTTCAGGGACGTCTAATTGTTGCACATATCCTCGTAGAAGACCTGTCATCGAGGCCAATTCATCAGTCATTAATTCAAAATCACATCGTAAATCTTCTGGTTTAGAAGATAGATACGGGTACGCTTCATACGGACTGCGGTACATTTTTTCCATTCAATTTCCCTACTTTCTAAAAATAAAAAGCGCTCAAAAAGAATGCACGAAAGCCAATCTTTTTGAGCGCCATTGCTCGACTGTTCACAGTACACCATTGTACTTGCTAAGGTAATCATAGCCAAGAGTGAAGGGAGAGTCAAGGGGGAATCAATATGAGATAACTCTATTGATTTATTTTTTGTTTAATATAATCAATGACATCTTTCTTTTGTTCTTTAGCCTCTGATATATATTCCTTTAGTTCTTTATCCGTAATTGTTGAACTGTTAATTCCTTGTTCATACAATTGTCGTCTAGTTTTTGAAACATCATCTGTTGGATTCAATTCTCTATTCTTTAAATTCTCGGTTGTTTCAATTGTTATAGATGATGTAGAAGTTGGTGTTGTGTCCGGATTACTACTATCTTTTTTAGAAGACTGGGTAGTTTGCTGTTTAGTTGATACTTCAGTAGATGAAGAATCTCTATTTTTTTCCACAGTATTATTACTACATGCCGTTAAAAATAAGGCTAACAATAGTACAATAAGTTTTTTTTTCATTATATCCTCCTATAAAATAACGAAACATGGTCGGCCTTCTGTCCAATCAATTGGATCATTTGACGGGGTATTCCAAAGTGCTTGTGTTGACACCCAACCTGAGTAAAACTGGCGACCATACGGATCATAGGTTAAAGTGTAACCATTTTTGTACTCATGAACGACAATAGCATGTCCAATCCCAACATTTTGATATAAAATAACGGGATATCCTTCAGAAAGATAGGCGTTTAATGTAGCTACATCATTAATAACTTTGATCGAACGGCCATATGATTGAGCTGTTATCACTAAATCAGTTGCAGAAGCGCCAAAGTATCTTTGATTTAACCCGCCATAAGAAGCCATTCTTGTTGCAACACTGACAGGATTTACATTATAACCGTAAGAGCCTCTTAAAATCATAGATAAACTTGTTGGAACACATCCTGCTGAGCCAATGGTATAGTTTCCGATATAAGTATTAATCCATTGTGGGTCACGTTGAGAATAATAATAAGGTTTTTTCTTTAATCTTTCTGCACGTAATCTGTTTGCTATCTCTGCTGGTGTGCGAGCTTCATCGCCAACTAAAAAAGCTTTTCCAGATCCTTTAGGAGCCGCTTCACCCTTTCTAACTATTTTGATTTGAATAGCTTCCAATCGTTTAGATGCAGATTGACTCCCAGATGGTGCACCATTAGCTGCCCAATTCAACCAACCTTTATCTTGGATATGAACACGGTAATAGACATCATAATATCTGGAAACATCTCCAGATAGGTTTATTTTAATCGCTTCCAAACGTAATTTTTTCCCACTAGTACCAGATAACTCACCATTTTTTTTCTTTTCTTGCCAACCAATACTTTGAACATGTGTCGAATATTCTATATTTCCGGCTAAAGCAGCATCACTAAGATTGATTTTAATCGCTTCTAATCGTAGTTTTTTTCCACTAGTACCAGCGCTTTCACCATTTCTAACAAACCCTTGCCATCCGATTTCTTGCACGTGTGTTTGATAATTGACATTTGGTTTGATTTCATCTGGACGTTTTGCTTCATTTCCAATTAAAAAGGCTTTTCCAGATCCTTCAGGTGCCGCTTCGCCCTTCTTCACTAATTTAATTTGAATGGCTTCTAATCTTTTAGCGGCGCTTTGACTACCTGCGGACTCACTGT
This sequence comes from Enterococcus sp. AZ050, assembly GCF_051715085.1. NCBI lineage: Bacteria > Bacillati > Bacillota > Bacilli > Lactobacillales > Enterococcaceae > Enterococcus > Enterococcus sp. AZ050. The sequence continues at coordinate 1,928,273 of NZ_JBIOTC010000001.1, forward strand.
TTTTTGCCCAATTCAACCAACCTTTATCTTCTATATGCACACGATAATAAACATCATATGCGTTAGCTATTTCTCCAGTTAAGCGAATTTGAATCGCTTCGAGCCGCAAAGACTTTCCGCTTGTACCAGACAATTGATTATCTTTCACATATCCTTGCCACCCAATTTCTTGGACATGTGTTCTATATTCTACAGATCCAGCCAAATCTGAATTTGAAATATTCATTTTAATTCCTTCAAGACGTAAAGAGTGTCTGCTAGTCCCAGATATTTCCCCGTTTTTGACAACCCCTTGCCATCCGATGTCTTGGATATGTGTCTGATAATTAATATCAGGAACTTTTTCTTCTGCTTTTGCCGGTGCTACAGGTGTGTCCTCATTACTTTGTGATGTTTCCAAAGTAGTTTCAGTATCGTCGCTACTATTTTCTGTATCATTAACAGTTGTTACTTCTGATGTAGAAACTTCAGTGGTAGAATCGGAGGTTGAGGAAGTGGAAGTTGTTTCTGTTTCCTCTTGAGAATTTATGATGCTTGGATTCATTTCTTCAGTGACACCGCTACTCATTTGTTGCTCCGTTAGAGATGTTTCTGAAGCCACCGTTTCTTCAGTAGTTCCCTTAGAGCGTTCCAAAGCGTAAGCAGAAATAGGGGTAACGAGAAATCCAGACAATAAAACCGCTAACATAGAACTAGTTATAACACTTTTTTTCATTAATTTACTCCTTCATAGCTTATTTATTATTTATAGTATACGACAACGTCAAAGGCCAAACAAGAACGTCTTGTTTTTATAAGAACAATAGTGAAAAAGTGTCTATAAAATGACTGAAAAAATTACTAGAAGTAAACCAATCAATAAACTGACAAGACCAGAAAGTTGACCTAATCGTTGTTGGGTAGAAGAAGGTTGATCGGTAACAGTGAGCAAACTTGAGAAAAAGTTCATTTTTTTCACGAGTATTAAATACGCAACAATAAGCAAAAGAATACCCGAAAAAAGGTACGAAAGGGGCTCAGAAATAAATTTTTGGGCACGAAGTAAAAAAATTCCTATGAAGAGGACAACAAAACCATACTTAAGAAAAGTTGCTTTTGACATGTTGAAATCGCTTCCTTTTAATTGATGAATTTTATTAATAGCCACTATTCTTATGATTAAATTATAGGACTTTGAGGGCGGTGGAGCAAAGGAAAAATGGAGAATGGTGGGAGGAAAGTGTGATAACACAAAAGAAAACCCGCTAGAAAACCTATTTTATAGGTGTTTCTAGCGGGTTGATTGTTATTCCCACTCCACGTAATAAATAGCTTATAAATGCTTATATATCAAGAATTTATTACATGTTGGCAGGATTTTGGCAGGGGTTATTTTGTAACTACTTGATTCCCATTAAATGCTATGTTTGATTTTTTGGCAGATGTAAATTGAACATTGCCTGACATTTGTTCTGCTATTGTTTCATCGTTACGACTCCAAAGGTGTGCATAGTGCTTCAAAGTGATTTCAGGGCTAGAATGTCCCAATCGTCTTGAAATAACTAGAATATCGGCATTAAACTCATTAATTAAATAACTGACATGTGAATGACGTAACCCTTTTCCTTGTATGATTGGTACTTTTGCAAGTTTGGCATATCGTTCAATAATTCGCTGAACAGTAGAACGATAAAGTGGTAAGTCTGTATAGCTAAGAATAAAACTTTCAATACCCTGTTGCTTCTGTCTTTTTTTCCATTCTTGTAAAATTTCTATTGTATCATCATCTAAAGAAATAATACGCATACCGTTCTCTGTTTTGGTATAAGGTTTACGAACAAATGATTTTTGATTAATCATGTCTAAAGTATGATGGATACGCATTTTCTTGCGTTTGAAGTCCACATCATTCCAAGTTAGTGCTAATCCTTCGCTGACTCGAAGACCTGTCATATAGTACAGCCAAATTACAATAAAGCACATATGTTCATAAAAATCTTCTTTATAGATGAAAGAAAGAACGGTTTGAAAGTCTTCTTTTGTCCAATAACTAACGACAGCTTTTCCTTTAGGAATTGCTTTTGTTCGCTTGGAAATATTTTTATCAAGGTATTGCATGCTTACAGCGTAATCTAATGTTTTTCTGAACATACCATACAACAAAGAGGAATAGGCTTGTGAATAGCCACTTTCATTTAATAACCAAATTCGATATTGTTCACAATCTTCAATTGTAATGTCACGAAGTTTCTTCTCCCCAAATTGATTTCTCAAACTTATCAGTCCTGATTTTCTGGAAGTCCATGTGCTTCTTTCTACATTTGATTTGTAGTGAGGGATATACATGTTTTCCATAAATTGGTAATAAGTTAAATCATAATTGGAATAGCCATCTAATAGAAGATACTCATTTTTTAATCGTGTTAATTCCTTATAAGCTTCACGAGCAGAGGAAAAAGGATGTCCGTTTTGATCTTTTCTTCCTTTTTTCTGAATTCTTTTTCCGGTTATTTTGTCAATTCCTAGTTCTACTTGATAGAAAAATTTTCCGTTATTATCTACATAAACGCCAGTGTATCGTGTTTTAGGCATGTGGTTTTTCTCCTTCAAGAGATAAGCCTAGAATTTCTTCTACAACATTTCTTGGTACGTGCCCCAAACGTTTATTGTTATAAAATGGATATCCTCTTTGTACCATAATTTGCTTCGCTTGTCTAATAATTGTTGATGCAGTATGCGGTAAATAACCTAATTGAAGTAGATCAGATTTACAAATAGTATTTTTTTGTGTAAGTAATTCATTCATGATTTATTTCACTTCCTTTCTCATCATCAGGAAAAAAGGCACTAAATTCTTGATGGATTTTTTTATTGTCCAAAGGAGTAGGGGAGTTCGTAGTAGTAATTAAAGTATTTTTCTTTCTACTGTGCGGAACAGAAATATAGCTCCCTGAATAAACATCGTACTCTTGCATTTCAAAATAATCAGAACTCATAAATTGAACATAGTTAATTCTCCGTTGAAGTTGTTTAAATGAATCAATTGTCTTTTTTCGTCTGAAAATTTCATCATAAAACTGTTTTGGGCTATAAGGTGATGTAATAATAAATACATCAACCATTAGTGATTTATCAAAGAATCGACTCGGTGCTTTTGGTGTCTCACCGAATGGGTCAAGCATTTTCAATAAATCATCATATGGAAATGTTTTTGGGCGTAATTCGTCAAGAATAACAATATGTTCTCCTTGATAATGCTGAAAACTATCTTTTGATGAACCAGTAATAAAATAGTCTTGTTCTTTTTTAGTAGCGTATTTTTTGGCGAGAAGTGTTTTTCCTGCTCCAGATTGTCCATATATCCAAATTACTGTAGTGGACTCCCCTTTTTCTTTCCGTTTTTCAAGCCAAACCTTTGCCTTATCTGCCTGTACTTGTTCATGAACATCTTGAATGTTCTTTTTTGCTTTGGCAAATTGTGAGCCTGTGAGATTGGATATAACCTCCTCACGTGTTAATTCTCCTGCGCCTAAGCGATCAAGTAGCTGTTTGATAATTTCGTTATCTCGCTGTCTATTTGAGTCAGTTATTTTCTTAGAAATATTTTTCATCAATTGAGGATAATCAAAATTTGCTTTCACTTCCTCTAAAGAGTATGGATATTTTTCTTGGGCATCAGCTGTACGGTGGACAAGGTAAGAATATGCATTATTTACATTTCCATGCCATTTTTGGAATGCTGAAACTTGCGGTTCTTTCAGTAACCGTGCAAGATTCTTTAAACTTCGTGCATGTTGAAATTGCAAAACCACATGAACATGTTTTTCTATAACCTCACCCTTGTCATTGACATCTTTATCATGAATGATGCCTGCAATTTTTTTGGGTTTCAAACATTCTATTAATAATTTAATAATACTGTTTAATGTTTTTCTCTTGATTGTTGGTGGTAAATGTCGAAGTTGTTGTTCATACATTACATTTACAGCTTTTGTCGTACTCATTTGGCAATCTCCTTTCACGTGTAATTTTATTTGATGTGTCGTCATTTTTATTAAATTTCGGCAAAAATTTATTTTCACTAAAAATGGTTATTTTGCTTGGTATCACTCATTTTTTTAGAGAAAATGGCAATATTGGTTGCGGTGGTATAACAAGCCCTACCACCGCGCAAAATGGGGGGGAAGGTAAAAAAATGGCAATAAATTTGGAGAAATAGTTGTTGTGGCGCTTTTTTGTTTTCTTTCAGAACAAAAGCGCCACGGATTGTCAATCATTAGTTTCGTCTGGTGCCAATCAACCATAACCCGAATTTTTTTCGCTCAAAGTTAGAGATAAGATAAGATGGGTACAGACTTGCCACATGTTCTTTAATTTGTTCCTCATGCTCTTTTAGGATTTTTTGAGCTTGGACTTCTTTAGGTACTTTGATAAATAAACGTAGCTCTTCATTGGTGAGTTCAAGCACAGATTTATCAATGGCTCGGTTGAAGCGTGAAATGGTCTTATTTTCTGCTGTTTTTGGGCGTTCCGTTATCAGTTGCACAAGGGGAACATTTTCGATCGGAGTAGATTCAGATTGCTTTAAAAACCGCCTAAATCGTAAGGTTCCAACAAAGGAAATGACTAAATTTATCAGTGAATCGCTTTTTAGTCGTCGAACACATTCAGGAAGTAATAAGCCTATGACAATAAACGGAATCATGCGTATAATATACGTAGAAATGGTTATACATTGCCAGAAAAGCTCATTTATGCCATTCGTTAGGACGCTGTTGTTTGTACTGTTGATAAAACGTTCCTGTACAAACAGAAGCAATAGTGTAAAGATACACGCAAGTAAAAATAATATGTCTAGAAATAACATAGGGTTATAGATTTTCATAAAATACGATTTTTTCATGTTCATTTATAAAATGCCTCTTTCTGTATAAAATGTTGGGGTAAGCAAGGGGAGAACTTGATACGGGTGTTCACTGTCAATCACTTGTATCAAGCCTGTTCCTTTTCCAATCGGAATGACAATTCCCTCAGGATTCAAGTCGGGAAATAAAAATTGGGTTGTTTTTGTGCTGATATTGCCAATCTGAATCAACACATTTGCTTGTTCCCTGACACTTACAGGCACGGCGTTAAAATCAAATCGCTGTGACACTAAGACAAGGTGACAACGGGTTGCTCGACCTAATAAGGCAATTGAACTAAGCAAGGACATAAAGGCTTCTTTGATTTGTTTGTTCACGCCTTCAGAAAGTGCCAATACTTCATCAATCACAACTGTGACATGCTCAAATTGGTATGAGGGATCTTGATATAACACTTCCTGTCGTTCATAAATCGTTTTTAATACGTTGCTTAATGCGTCATTCACTTGACTAACAAAGTCACTTTTTGCCCGATTACTTTCAGGATGTATCACAGAAATATCATGTATTCTCGCCCAGCGTGACGGACTGTCAAATTTCGGGTCAATGATGATTAACTCTGATAATGGGCGCAGACAGTCAAGAAGATAAGTGAGGAAATAAGATTTTCCACTGCCTGAATTGCCTGCAATCAAAAGACTAGTTATTTTTCGATAATCAATGACTAGATTTTTCATGAGTGGTATCTGATTTTTTGTCAATTGCTTGATATAATCGGAAAGATTCGGAATAATCAAGCGTTCACTAATTCCTTTAAACCATGGAAAGAACAATGCTCGTTGTATGTGGATATCCTCTGTATCAAGAGGTAGAAAATACGCCGAGTTTTGTTTCAATAACGTATAACGAGGATATAGGCTCGCATTAGCAATAACAAAAATTTTATGGTACAGGTCATTGTCTATCAGATAACCCGCAGGAGTGCGGGGAACGAATAAAAATCCGTCCGCCCGAACTTCTACGAAAAAAGAGTTTGTATAGGTTGATTCCCCATTCATAGATAACGCCATGTTTAAGCTTTGGTTTAAATAGCGTTCAAGGTCTTTGTCGTCCATTATTTCACAACCTTGAACCCGTCGGCTTTGAAAAAGACGTTGTTTCTGATTTCGATTCCCTGTAAGTTGTCAAATTCTACAATAGATAAGAACGGCGGTAACGTTGGCTCTTTCTCGAATTTAACGGTAAAGGGATTTAAGCCTTCCTGCACAAACCATAGTTTATAACCTGTGATATTATCTGTACGCTGTCTGTCTACATATTCATATTGTGTTTCAATAAATGAAGTGGTGCATTGTGTTGGTACATCTGATTTGATAAATTTTTGTGCAGTTGCTTCTGAATAACCGTTTGTTTGTGTAAAAGTTGTTTTCATAAGTGAAAACCTCCTGATTTTTTAGTATTTTTTGTAAAAAGCCTAACCTGCAAATTCTGCTTTTCGTGGTGGATAACTTGCAGATTATCCAGTGATTCATCAAAGATTTATGCGCTGTTCTTTGATACATTCATATTAACGGAAGAGAGTTAAAAATGGTTGACAGCCTAGTTGTTAATTTTTCGTCAGTTTGACAACTAAATGAACAACTAAATATTAGGCATAAAAAAAAGAGCTTTTCAGCTCTTTTTTAATCTTTCTTATTTTGCGAAGGTCAATAAATCTTCTTCTGTCAAAAATAGCAATAAATTATTTTGTATATGAATGATTGATTCTATCATATTTAGAATATCGTTATTTAAATATTCTTGCAATCTATTTCCAATTTGGCTATTATTAGTAAAATATCCTGGAATACTTTGGTTTTTGAAGTGGGTATCTTCATACCATCGTGTAAAAAGATCATCTACTATTTTATCTGAGATATTCTCTGGTACTTTAAAAATTGGGTAGCCTTCTTCAAATATGGGTTGGTGATTTTTTGTTCGTCCGTTATACTTTGAAGAAATCACTCGTCCGATAACATTATCAATGTTTTCTTCCCTAATATATTCCTCTTTTGGTCTTTCCTCAAAAAGGATATCATATTTTTCAAATTCAGCTAACAGCTCAGTATCGGGTCGCTTGTTCTTTTTTACCATGTCCATGGCTATTTCATACAACCTTTCTTGCTCTTTTAGTTCATCGACAGATAATTTCTTGTTATTTTGTCTTGCACGACGTCCAATAATAATCTCTATGCCAGCATCTCTTGTTGTCTTAATTGGGACAGTTTGTTGATAGGATTCAGATAAATCTTCCTTAATAAAATCTTGCAGTAATTGTTTTGATAACAGCCCTAGTTTAAAAATGCTATTGCTTTTCATCTTTTCAACAACGCTTGGGACAATATCATTACAAAAATTTTTGATAATCCACAAATCAATGGTTGAGTTAATGGTTGAGTAAGTAAAATTCTCAAAAAGAGGGGTTATCACGTTTGCTTTAAAGGAGCGGATCATTTTCTCTTTACACATCAACCATAGTTTTTTGCTCATATCCCGACTATCAATAACCGTATCTTCATTTATAGGTGTACTTCTAAAATCTCTCTCTAAATTAAAAATTTTATCACCCATACTTAAATATGTATCCATTTCTTTGTTTACTGAATCCATAAATACTTCATCAGATCTGATAAAATTATAACGTTGCAAATTATATTCTGCGAACATCTCAGCCATAGATATGACTGCTTTTTGAGAGGTAATTGACACTCTATTTATATTTTTATATAAGTTAGCGTCTGTCGTTAAATCTTTTTGAAGGATTGAAAAGAATAGCCGATCAAAAAGCCAATGTAAAGTTTCCTCTAATTCTTCCGAATATCCAAAAATAAGTTCTTCGGGACTTAGGTCAAATGCACTTACATAATCAGTGAGAACGGTTTGTGTAATAAAATTCCCGCTTTTTGGACAGGTACCTTTCTCGATTCGACTAATTACTGCTTTATCGGAAATTTGTTCCATTTTTAATCCATAACTTTCACGTAATCCTTTACAACGTTCTGAAATGCTTGGGATTAACTTTTCTTCTAAATTTATCATTTATTACCAACTTTCTATATTTTATTCGTCAAGAATTATCTTGACATATTTATCATAACACAGAACAGGTGTTCGTGTAAAGTTGGCGGATTTGTAGATAATTAGTGTTTCATTTATGTGAGATAAAATTCCAACTGACAGCCCATCTTAAAAATCCATCTGAACTCCAGTTATCGGTGAAGTGTTTACCGGTTGTATTAACTGATTGTGGCAAAATAGTTATTTGAAGAAGTGAATTTGCTTGCTGTTTTTTTCTAATATTTAGTAGGATTACCGTATTTATCTCTACTGTTACCCACTAGTTCTGAATAACTAAATTCTGCGATACCATCTTGAAGCTTTTCCAATAGATAATCACGAATTTCTGGAAAGTAAATAATTTGGTTCGCAATAACATGATCACGTAACTTTTTATAATGTAAGGACTTTGGGTCAAAAACTTGTACAATTTTTTTTTAAGTACGTAAATTGGATGGGGTTTGTATCCAGCCAAATGCTCTTAATTTCATAAAATTCCCTCACATTTCTCGTTTTAGTAGCTTCACGTGTATTTTACCAAAAAAATCTAGAATACCAATAGTGTAGCTAGTATAGATAGTGTCAAAAAAAACAGTATCTGCTTGAAAAATAAAAAAATGTATTATAAAATTTATTTATCATTAATTAAAAAGGAGAGGATATCATGGGTGTAATTAGTGTAACCCCTGAAGAACTTAAGCAACAAGCACAAGTTTATATTCAATCAAAGGAACAAATTGAACAAGCGATTCAACGTGTGAATTCAATGAATTCTACAATTGCAGAAGAATGGAAAGGACAAGCCTTTCAAGCTTATTTGGAACAATACAATCAACTTTATCAAAATGTTCAAAAGTTTGAAGAGTTACTTGAAAGTATTAATCAACAATTGAATAAATACGCAGATACTGTTGCTGAGCGTGATGCACAAGATGCGCAAAGTTTTGGATTCTAAGTGTGAGCGCCTATTATGTAGGCGCTTTTTTTACGAAAAAAAATTGGCTTGTTTTTTACTAAGTTTATTTTTTTGTTTTGTCATTACCAACAATGTGTATGCAGATGGTAACGGGAGTCTAACTTTAAACCCTAATGTTATTATGAATGAAGATGCACAGGTGGGAAGCAGTGGTGATTTTCTGATTCGTGGGCAACTTTTCTCTGATGAGTTAAATCAAACCTTGAAAAATAATAAGAAAATGCAAGAAAATTTGATAAAGCAAGCGGAAAAGATTGATTTTGAAAATAGAAATATTAACTATCAAGAAAAGATTGTTGTTCCTAAAAACTTATTTCAAAATTATCAACCTCAAGTGATTCCTTCAAAAGAAGATAGTACATCTAGTAATAATCAACCTATAATTTTATTTTATATTTTTGTTGGTGTTATTTTACTTATCATGGGCAGTTTTGTAGGACGACATTGGGCAAGGAGACGAAAATGATTAATATTACTTTGATTAAAGATTTAAAGGAAATAGATATGAGTATTCCGATACAAGTTACTTTTGGACGATTGAAAGTATTAATTAAAGAATTATTTGAAGAAAATGGAATTTTTTTGGATAAATTTGATCTTGTGTTCATAGATAAGGCACTTGATATGGAAGAAAGTGATCTTCTTTCGGATTTTGGAGTTGCAAATGGAGATAGATTAAAAATTGTGACAGGAGAAAACTGAATATATGTTTAATGGGCAAGAAAACATCATAGCAAAGAAAAATTCAGAAACTTTTGAAGTTTCTTTACTGAAAACACAAATGAACAAAGACAGTATTGCAATTGTTCAAAATATTTTTCCTTTGGAAGAGACAGAAGATGGAGCAATTATTCGTTATACTATTTCAAAAGATGCTATTTTTTTTAATGAAGCGATACAATCGTCAAGTACAAATCTCGAGAAACTACAATTAGCTGAAAAATTAAGACAATTGCTTCCTTTAAGAAATAAATTTAAAGTACCATTTTTACATCCTGATAATCTTTATCTCGTAGGAGAAGAGTTATTTGTAGTACATTTTGGCTTAGAAGAAATGGTTGTACCTAAAAAATATGATGAAGCATTGTTTTTAAGTAATTTAAAAGCATTAGTACTTTCTATTTTTCACCCTAAATTGAGCTATGAGAAATTGCTCAATGGTTCACTTAGTTTAAAAGATAAGTTTTCGCAAGTAGTACTTCAAGCTAAAACAGCGGAGGAAATTTTTATATTCCTTGAAGAAAGAATTGTAAAAGAAAAAGTAAAAATACAAGAAACTAAACGAGTAGTTGGAAGAAATCAATATGCATTTTATCGTTTTATCGGAGTTATATCCCTTATTCTAGCGCTTGTCATGGGATTTTTCTTCTATCAATACAAAAGTGAAAATGAAAAACAAAATGCAATTATTACAGCACAAACAAGTTTTTTGACCAACAATTATGCGAAAACGCAAAAAGATTTAGAAAAATATGATCTAAGCAGTTTGCCTCAATCTGCAAAATACATCTTGGCTGTTTCGAGTGTGAATTTAAGTGACTTAACAGGAAATCAAAAACAAGCCATTTTAAATACTCTTTCAATTAAATCTGATGATAATACTTTGAATTACTGGGGAAATATTGGTCGAGGAAACTTTGACAAGGCTTTAGACTTAGCACAGAATTTAGGAGATGATCAATTGACTCTTTTAGCTTATACAGATTTGTATCAAGCAACAAAACTTAATACTAAGATGGCTGGAGCAAAGAAACAGGAATTGTTGGAAGAATATACTAAACAAATTGAGGAATTGACTAAAAAGTTAGGAAAATAAGCATATGGAGATATTTGAAAAAAATGAAATAAAAAAAGAAAATCAAATTGTATTGGATAACAGAAAAGATTCCTATAATATTTTATTTGTCATCTACCTTTTAGATGAACAGTTAAAAAAAGTTGTATTGACAAAAACTACTCCGTTTATAAAATTTCAAAAGTTTAATTTTGGTATCATTGACGATGAATTATTTATCAACGGAGAAAGTGTTCCTTTAGGAAAGGTAGAGAAAGATGGACATCAATTTTTGGTACTCTCTAAATATAATGTGAAGACAACTTTTTTTACGCATAATAAAAGTGAAGATTTAACGATTGGAAATCAAGCACATTGTGCAATCCAGACAAATAGTAAAGTTAAACTTGTTTTACATGAGAAACACCTTATTATTATTCCGAATGGAGCGCTCATTTATTGTGATAAGGAGAGAATTACAAAGAACTGTGCAATTCCTATTCATGATGGAATTAAGATTGTGACAGATGACTTTCAGATAGAACAATTGAATGGTCAATGGGGAATTTCTAGTTTTACCACTGATTTTGTATTTGACTATAATCAAGTTTTAGTTCAAAAGCAAAAGAGACTGTATCCTATTAACTTTCCTGATTATCGAAGAAGTCCACGTTTAAACTTGGAAGTTCCAACAGATAAGTTTCGGATAGATGTACAAGAAAAATCTCAAAGTGGCAAAAAAGAGAGTCTAATGAAAATGATTCTGCCACCTCTAGGTATGTTTGCAATGACTGCTTTTACTACGGTAATTAGTGGACGTAATCCTATCATGATGTTAGGCATGGGGGGAATGAGTTTAATGACAGCAGGCTTCACTGTTTCTCAATATTTTACAGAAAAGAACGACCGTGTCAAAGGGGCTAAAACTTCTGCGGAAACTTATGCAAAATATTTGGTTAAAACAGTTGGAGAGATTGATGTCGCTTATCAAAAAGAAAAGGCTGTTTTAGAATTTCAACAACCCAGCCCGATAGAATTGGCAAACAAAATAAAAAAATATGATGCACGAATTTATGAGCGTACTTGTCAAAATAAAGATTTTTTGAATGTATCATTAGGTTTGTCAGATGAACCGACTCATTTAAAAATCCAAACTAATGTGGATGCCAAAGATTTAAGTGAAGAGGCGAATCATCTTCGAGGTATTCAAGATTACTATCAAACACAACGTAATGTCCCTACAATACTAGAACTCAAAGAGCAAACAGTAGGATTTGTAGGAACAGAAGAAGAGGTATCTACGGTACTTGAGTCAATACTCTTTCAAATTGCCTTTTTTCATTCCTATCAAGATGTAAATTTTATTAGTTTGGTATCGGAAAAAGAATATGAGAAGACATGGAAATCTATGCGTTTTTTACCTCATTTTCATTCAAATGAGTTCAATATGCGTGGAATTATCTATAGCAATAAGTTAAGAGATATTGTGTTAAATAGTTTTTATCAGTTGCTTAATAAAAGGAAACAAGTTTTAAAGGAATCAGGGAAAGAAGTCCCACGATTTACTCCTCATTATATCTTTTCTATTTCAGATGATAGTTATTTGGCGGGGCATGGAATCAATGAACTTCTTGCAGAGGACATGAGCAATTTAGGTGTTACAGTAATTTGGTGTAAAGAAAATGAAAAACTTTTACCTGAGACAATAACTGCTCTGATAGAAGTACGTAATTCGACGAGTGGCCGTTTCGTAACTGATCATGGTACGTATATAGATAAGCCATTTCAACCTTATAAGTTGCCAACAAATTTAGAAGTTAGTTTGCGTAAGTTAGGGAATTTAAACCATTTAGAAGTAGAGAAAAATTCAGTTCCGGAAAGTCTAAGTCTCCTTGAACAATATGAAGTTGAAAAAGTTGAAGATTTGAATATCACAGAACGTTGGAAAGAAGCACAACCGAATAAGTCCATTCGGGCTCTTATCGGTTGGCGGGGAAAATCAGATTATGCGTATTGGGATTTACATGAAAGAGCGCATGGACCACATGCTTTGGTAGGAGGAACGACAGGTTCGGGTAAGTCTGAATTTTTGACAACTTATTTAATTGGGCTTGCGATTAACTTTTCTCCAGAAGATATAGGAATGCTTATTATTGACTGGAAAGGTGGAGGAATTGCGAATACGTTGGAGAAACTTCCACATTTCATGGGTGCAATTACTAATTTAGATGGTGCAGGAACAGCAAGAGCTTTAGCAAGTATCAAGGCAGAACTAGATAAACGTCAGCGTGAATTTGCAAAATATGGCGTGAATAATATAAATGGCTATATGGCTTTATATAAAGAACGACTTACACCAAAACCAGAAATCAATTACCCAACTACGCCACTCCCACATCTGATTTTAGTTAGTGATGAGTTTGCGGAACTCAAAGCGAATGTCCCTGAATTTTTAGATGAATTGACATCCGTTGCACGTATTGGGCGAAGTTTAGGTGTTCATTTGATTTTGGCAACTCAAAAACCAAGTGGTGTAGTTAATGATCAGATTGAAGCAAATTCTACTTCAAAAATTGCATTAAAGATGGCAAATGTACAAGATTCTAATGAACTTTTAAAAACACCTGATGCAGCTCATATTACAAACCCTGGTCGTGGTTATCTTAAAGTAGGAGAGAATGAGGTGTATGAACTCTTTCAAAGTGGATATGCAGGTGTCCCATATGATCCAGAAAAGAATAGTGAAGAAGTTGTGGATGAAAGACTTTACAAAATAAATAGTTTAGGGCAACAAGAACTTCTTTATGATCCAAAGGTAGAAGTGAAACAAGGAAAAGACACAAGTGATTTTCCAACACAACTTGAAGCAGTTATTGCAGAAATTGAAGCAATTTTTGAAAATACTAAGTATCCATTACCTGATAGGCCTTGGTTACCAAATTTACCTGAAAATATTTCGACCCCTAAGGCTACACAAACTGGCGTACGAACACTAAAAGTTCCACTTGGATTACTTGATATTCCGAGTGAACAGGCACAAGAAGAATATTATTTTGATTTAGAAAAACAAAATAATACTACAATTTTTGCAAGTTCAGGTTATGGCAAATCAACAGTTTTACAAACATTAGCATTGAATTTGGCAAGAGTGAATACACCAGAACAAGTACAGTTTAATCTTTTAGATTTTGGAAATAACGGACTATTACCTCTTAAAAATCTTCCGCATGTGGCAGACATTGTCACTCTTGAAGAAGAAGAAAAACTTGAAAAAATGTTAAATCGCATTGCATCTACTTTGGCGGAACGGAAGAAACAATTTAAAGAAGTTGGCGTAGCAAGTTTGTCACAGTATGAAGCAAAAACTAAACAACAGCTGCCAATTCTTATCAATTTATTAGATAACTATGATGGTCTTTCGCCAAATGATAAACGTAAGGAGACAATTGATAATCTTTTATTACAAGTTCTTCGTGATGGGGCTAGTTTAGGAATTTATTTGATTTCAACCGCTTCACGAACAGGTGCAATCCGTATGAATATGATGAGTGCGATTGCGACCAAAATGGTTCTTTATCTAAATGAGGAAAGTGAACTAATCTCGATTATGGGGCGGGATAGAGTATTACAAGAAGCAAAAGTCGGGCGAGGACAAGTCATGTTGGAAGTACCACGAGCTATACAGTTTTACTTACCTGTAACTGCGAATAATAGTTCTGATCTGTTGGAAAAATTAGAAGCAGAAGCTTCAAATCTCAATAAGAATTTGAAAGGTATTCGACCAAACCCTATTCCAATGGTTCCAGAAAGGTTAACAGTTGAGAAATTTGAAACATTTATTTCTGAGAGGAAAGACAATATTTTGTATTTTGGGTTGAATAAGGAAAACACAAATGTAGAAAGTTTTAAACTGTTTGCAGGTGAGAGCATAGGTCTTTTTCCAGTAAATAAGAAACAACTAAATATATTGGCTCCGTTTTTATTTAGTGAGATAATTCGCCCGAATATAGAAGTAATTCTTGTAGATGGATTGAAGAGTTTAGAAAAATTTAAAAAATTTGTTTCTATTTATATTTCAAAAGAAGACTTAAATAATCAATTTGACTTATTTAAGTCAGCCTTGGCTACATTAATTTCTTCGGAAGAAATTGAGAAGGATACTATAATCATTTTCAATGGAACAGCAGATATATTGAATAAATTAGGATATCAGCAATCTCAATTTATTCATTTGATAGAGCAAAATATACCACATGTACAGTTTATTTTTATGGATTATGTTACAAATATTGGTAACAATTTTGCTATGCCGACTATTACGGTCAAAGAAAATGTTTCAACCATATTGTTTGGTGGACAACTTGGAACACAACATTTTATTGAAAATTTATCTCCTCAGCAAAAAAATGAAAAAACAGAATTAAATGTTTTGCATTGTGTGAGAGATGAGGATTTCTTAAATGTTGTTGTACCAACCGAACGAGAGGAGTAGATAAATGACTTTGAAGAAGTTGAAATTTTTAGGTCTTGGTTCTATGGTCAAGATTGATGATATGGATGCATTGTTAGATACTAAATATGTGATTATTGCTCGTGCTGTTGGGAAAAACACTAAAGGAGAAACTATTCTTCGTTATCAAGTCGCGCCTCATCCTTTTGGAAGTATTCCAAGTCAAAAGGAAAATATTTTAACCATTTCAGAAAGTCAAGTAAAAGAAATTCTTACTCAAGGGTATATTGATGAAAAGGATGAAACTTTATTAAACGAACTTCTTAGTAAAATGAATCAAGCAATTAATTCTCCAGCAATAAATGTTAAAACGGAAGTGGATAATTTAGAAGAACAAAGAAAATTAGAATTACAAGCTCAAGAAGCAAAGAAATTAGAAGATGATCGTTTGAAAAAAGAACAAGACTTATTAAGACGTGATCCATTTTATAAATTTAGAAAGAGAGGATTGAATGATGGTTAAAGTTAGTTCGAATTACGATGTAGCACTATCTGCTGTATCTGAATTTTCTCAAATTGGAAACAGTAAAGGACGACAATTTTCTTTAGGTCAAAGTAATATTGCTGGAATGAAACAAGCAATGGAAATTTCTAATCGTATTATTACAGATTTAACTAAGTTAGAAATAGCTGTCAAAGAACAAGCAAATAAATTTCCCCAATTAGCAAGTGTGATTGAACAGCGAGACCAACAAGATAGTGCTGATTTTTCTCAATTAAGCTGGGGGTTTGAATAATGGTACGAGATAAAAACTCAGAAAAGCGATATGTTTATGATTTACAAATTTTAGATAAAGAGCGAGAGATAGAGGAAATGTACGTTCAGCAATGTCAAGTAGAAAATACAATAGAAAGTTTTCGATTTGAAATGGAACAGAATTTTTGTCAGCTGCAGGAAATTGAAGACGAGTTAAACATATTAAGTCAAATGAATAGTTCGTATAGCGAAGTTGAGCAGAAACGAAAATATGTATTAAATCTTCTATCTCAGCAACAAGAAGAAATAAAAATAAATTATCGTAAAGCGAAAAATATATTGGAAGATGAGCGCGAAAATTTACAAAAAGAAAGGAATCAGGTGCCATGGGATTAGTTTTTAGTCCATCTGAATCGCAAGGATTAGTAAATGCTTTGAGAAGCAATCTAGCTACTGCAGAAACTATGATTGAGCAATTAAATCAGGCAAGTAAACGACTTATTGATGCTCTTAATGGACATACTTTATCAGGAGCTGCGTATACAGCTGGTAAAGGCTTGTTTTCAGAAATGGTACTTCCAACTATTTCTAAAGCATCAGAATCATTACAGCAACTTAAATCAAAACTTAATCAATATGAAAGTTATGCAGGAGCTGCGGGTGGAGAATTTTTGGATGAAGATAAACTTAATCAACAGTTAGAGTTGCTTCGAGCTCAACAAGCTTCTTTGACATCACAAATCAATTACTATCGTATGATGTCGATTTCTTGTCCTGAAAATGCAGAATTAAATATGATGTATAGTAATTTTCAAAGTCAGCTTTCAAATTATCTGAGCACGACTGCGGAGGATATTCAAAAAGTACAGGATAAACTAAAAAAATTACATGAGTTTAACACTAATGTAAATCCACTTTTCTCAAATTGCTTGGAGGATTTTGAAAGAATTACAAGGATAATTTTGATTTTATCTGAAGCTCAATTTGATAGTGCAGGAAAAGTAAGTCTTGACATAACAAATAGTAAAGAAATTAAAGAGTACTTGAAAGAGTTTAGAATTGAAATTACCAATGCTAATAGTTGGTTAGATGAATCAACAGGAGCGGCTCTTGGTGAGATTGAAGATATCATTGTTAACCAAGGAAAAAATATAGGAAAATCTTTAGGAGCAAAATTACAACCAAGAAGTTCTTTAGGTACTTTTGTAAAAGATGAATTTGGACCAAGAAGATGGTTGAGTGGAAAATTAAAAAGTATCTCTAATCCTGCAAATAAGATAATTGGAAACGTGGCAACATGGGGAGGGAGAAGTCTAGTTGCTCTTGGTGCTGTTCAAAATTTTAATGAGTATAATCTTGAGTATCACAATAAAGGAAGAGCCTTCGTATATAGTGGTACAGTTACAGCAGCAAGTTGGGGAGCAGGTGTGGTAGGTTCTGCTGTCGGAGGATTTGTTGCATCTGCATTTGCAGGAACCGCTTTAGCAAGTTCAGCGGCAATAGCATTACCAATTGTTGGAGCAGTATCAGTAGGAGCAGCAGTAGCTGTAGGTACCAAAAAACTTTATAAACATTGTAAGCCATTTAAAAATATTGTTGATGGGATGGGAGATAAAATTAATAACATTGGAAAAACTATTAGTAGTCCCCTAAAGTCTCTTAAAGGAGCTTTTGGATGGTAGAAAAGTATGATAAATATCTTATTGAAGATCTAAGACGTATTAATAGTCGATATTATTTGATTAAAATACATGGAAAATCTTTTATTTGGGATTTTTATGACTTAAGAGATTTTCGTAATTATTATCCGTTTGAAGTCTTTTATCCTAAAAAAAATACATGGAAGATTTATGAGATAACTGGAGAAGAATTAAATTATAGTTCAAAAATCCAAATTGGTTTTATGGTGCAACGGCCATTTACTTTTTGGTTAGAGTCATCACTATTTTTTATAGGGTTGATATCGACTGTTAATTTAGTTATTTCATTGTTAATTTTAACCGTTATGTTTTTATTTACAATTATGGGTTTAAATAAAATTAATAGAATTAGTGTTAAACAAAAGCCACAGTATATATTGAAGGTTGCAAAGCTTGAAAAAATAAGTTTATGGGAAAGGAAAATTAAACCTATAATTGTTATTATAGTGTTTTTGCTAATATTGATTATAAGTTTGTTTAGTCTGATTGTTTTAGGTTTTTCAACAATGTACGCAGTTTTAAGCTTTTTTGGTTTGGGTGTTATTTTTATAGGAACGATGTGGAACCATAATTATGTTCCTAATATCAATGTTAAATATCAAATAATAGAAAAAAAGGAGAATTAACTATGTTACCAATTGGAAGTATTGTTTATTTGTCAGAGGGAAATCAAAAGATGATGATTCTAAATAGAGGTGCTTTAGTTGAGCAAGATGGAAATAAAGTCGTATTTGATTATACTGGAGCGATTTATCCTACAGGTTTAGATCCTGAACAAGTGTATTATTTTAATGATGAAGATGTTGACGAAGTAATTTTTGAAGGATTTAAAGATGATGATGAAAAAAGATTTGTTCAGTTATATGATAAGTGGAGAAAGAATAATTTATCAATTTCTAAAGGCAAGACAGATAGCAAGTCAAAACTATTGTAGCATCTGTAAGTGCTATAGGGGAACTGTGTTTAACAATGTAGGTAAGTGGCTTAATTCAGTTCAAGGGAAATTTATAGGTGGAGAATGGTGTATTGATTCAAAAGATATCTATTCTAGTGTTCAATATGGACGAGCTATTTTACGGAAATGGAAGAACAATCCTAATAGCTTTATAAGAGGAACAATACCTTCTAAAGGAGGAGCTCGAATTGAGGACTTAAAGATTTTTGGAAAGTCAATAGCAAAAAACGAAAGTAAGTTAGGTAAAATTGTTAGCAAACTACCATCATATCAACATAGTACAATCAATCGTGATTTAATAATGATGAAAGAGAATGTGACTGCTTTTAAAACTATGTCGAAAGTTGGAAAAGCATTTACATTTGCAGGATGGATAGGTACAGCAGTAGATGTTATGGCAACAGTAACGGGACAAACAGCAGGAAGAGTTGCTGGTGTTGCTTTAGGACAAGCATTAATACCTATACCTGGTGTAGGAGGTGCAATTGGGGCAGTGGTCGGAGGACTAGCGGGAGCTACTTTAGGTAGTTGGCTGGGAAGTTTGGCGAACAAAGAATTGGATAAAGGAATTAAACCTAAAAAGAAAGGATGGAGCTGGCCATGGTAAGTATTCCTTTAACAAAAATAGTCTTTCATGTTGATAATGGATTTAGTGAACAATTAGACGGAACAGGATTATCTGCTGAATATAATTTTTTTTCAAAAAGTATTGAGTGGAGAGTTTGGGGGAAGACAGAGCTTAATAGGCAAAGTAGTATTATGAAAAAAGTATTATCTACTTTGCCGTTAAGTTCTCCTTTTATCGTTTTACCTATGATTGCATTACTCGGAGGATATACAAATAAAATTGCTACACCTATTGAGCGTTTATCTGGATTCGCCTATGTGATACCTATAATTTTGGGAATATTATTGTTTCTGGGGTTTGAGTATATAATGTTGCTTTACATGGAGAGACCTAAGAAATGTGCCCCCCCTAAGATATCCATTCAAATAAAATATTTTGAATCCATCTATGATTTTTCAATTAAGCATAATAATGCAGTAGGGCAGTATAAATCCCCATATTTAGTAAATATACTAGTTAGTCTCTTTACCTTCATAGTGGTTATACCTTTAATGTTTTGGATATATAATCAATCAGATACAACAGGAACTTTTTTGATTAAACTATTTGTTTTTGGGGGACTGTTATCTTTGATACCTAATATTTTTTGGAACATGGTTATTAAGGCGATATTAATAAAAAAAATATTGAACAATCTAAAAAAAGAAATGGAGAAGTAAAATGAATAACAATGACGAACAAATCTTACCAATTGGAACAGTGATTATTACAAAAGAGGGGAATATTCCCTTGATGATTGTTAGTAGAGCAGCGTTATTTGAAAAAGATGGGGAAATAGGATATTTTGATTATTCTGCAGTTCCGTACCCTACTGGTATTACAAATGGAGAAGAATTTGCATTTTTTAATAGAGAAGATATTGAATCTATTATTTTCTTTGGCTATGTGAATTCTGACGAACAAATTTTTGCAGAGAATTATGATGAATTAGTAAAAAAATCAGGATATGATAAATTTAGTATTTGATTATTATTAAGGAAAAGGAGCAAGTATCTATGAAAAATAAGCAAGCATTAGCTGATAGACATAAACTAAAACAGAAGAAAAGAATAATTATCACTTTTTCGATTCTTATTGTGATGTTAGTATTTTTGGTAGGCTTGCTTTTTTTATTGAATCAAAAAAAGTCTCAAGGTAAAGTTCAAGCAAAGAAGGCGACAATCGCTCTTGTTAATGAAGATAAAACATCAACTTTTAATGAGAAAGATTATAATTTTGGTAGAGATTTTGTTAATCTTGTATCAGGAGATACAAAATATAATTGGCAAGTAGTTTCTCGTCCTGTCGCAGATCGAGCTTATTCAGACAGTTCAGTGGATGCAGTTATATATATCCCACAATCATTTTCACATGATATTTTGACTTTGCAAGATATTGATCCTATGCAAGCAAAGGTAAACTATAAATTACAAGATAATCAATCCACTTTGTCTCAAAAATTATTGAACGATAAGATTACAGATATTTTATACGATTTCAATCAAAAAATTGTTAAAATGTATTATGCTTCTGTTGCAGGTAATATTTCAGAAGCTCAAAATAATATGAATGATGTTATTAAAAATCAAGAAAATGTCTTAACAAATCTCTCGAAGAATGTTTATGGTCCTTTTCAATCCACTAATCAAGGTTATTCTTCAGTAATTTCAAGTGCTAATGGTCTTCAATCTATGAATAAGGCATGGATTGATTCTCAAAATAGCTTTACAAAGTCTACACAGTCTATGCTTGATAATACAAGCAAAAGTTTTGAGAGCCAATTGCCCATTCTTCAAAAATATTTTGACACACAGAAAAGAATCGCAGATATAAATGTGAAAAATGGAAATCAAGGAATTGAAGACCAAGCAGAGAATGATCAAGAAGTTTATTTTAAACAATTTGATATAGCCTATAACAACACGCTTAACCAACTACTAAATTTTTCTAAAAAGGAAAATGATAACGAATCTGGCGTATTAAAAGAATTAAAAGACCAGGTTCAGAACTATAATGTTGTTATTACAGGGGTACATGATGGTTTAGAAGAACAGATAAACACTCTTACAGAAAATCGAGAAAAACTTCTTTCTTTAGAAAAGGATTTATACCAACAATTTTTCTCACAAAACAGTTTAGAATTGACTGAAAAGAATTTCAATCAATTTGAAAATTGTCAAACTGAAACGAATGCACGGCAAGCTCTTGCTCAAAAATTAACTTCATCGTTTGGGGAAACGGATAATTTTTCTTCAAAAGGATATATTGAAAATATTAATAATATTTTGAAGCAACTTGATTGGGAAAATGTAGAAAATTATAAAGTACTTTTTGATGCAATGGAGAAAAAAGGGATTGATGTTTCTCGATATAAAAATGAATTGGATTTAATTTCACGTTATGGTCGTGTTTCAGGAGCAAGTTCAGCAGTCGTAAAATTTTCGGATGTTCCAAGTGAAACAAATCAAACTTTCAAGAAAACATTAGAAATTGTTGTACCTGCAGGTAAAAACTATATTCTACGACCGATAGATGGCAATGATCAAGTTGTTTTTGTGAGTTCATCAGAGAGCAATGATGAAGCAAGCAGTATTATTAATGGTAATGTGGTGGAACTGCATAATAAAGACCATAAAGTGACGAATAGTGATGGTACGATAAGTAGTGAAGAAAATACAAAAGATGCAATTTATACTGTAGTTTATGATGTAGCACTAGGTGAAAGGACACAGACAACGATTTCTTTTGGTTGGGGGGAAGATAATAATATTGAGACTAAAACTTCTACTCATTTTACTTTATATCCAGCAGATACAGTTTCAGAATATTTAGGAGGAGAAAATTTTGGAGAAATTACACAACTCTTAAATAATATAGATACAGCCTCTACTCTTATTACATGGTCATATGGAGCGCCTGACTATAAAGTAGATGATATGATAACTCAACTTTCTGAAAATCCTACTATAGAAGATTTTGAAAAGCTATCAAAATTATCTATTTATAATCGCTATGGAAATATGGACTTGGAACAATTGAAGCTACGACTTAGTGAAGAAGATGTAGAAAAATTTAAGCAATCTGGTCATGAAAATATTGAAAAAATAGTTCAAAGTATTAAGGCATTAAACTCTACTTTAGATAAATTATCTAAGAATAAAGAGATTTTGAACCAAAATATGCCTAATGATATTTTGAACCAAAATATCATTGCCTTAGAGAATTGGTATCAATCTACTTTAGCTTCAATTACTCAACAATATGATTCATGGAAAAAGAATGATAAGCAAACTCTAGCTTTAAAGTCTTGGCAAGCGTATAGTTCAAATGAAAAGGCACTTTATGAAGATAAACAATCGAGTGAGGAGTTGTATAAAACTATTTCAGAATTATCAACTTCAACAGCTAAAACTGCGGAAGATACAGCTAGAAGTGCTCAAATGATTAAAGATAATGCGACTGAATTTAAACAAATGGTAGAAACTACAGAAGAAACAAAAAATTCAGCAGAAAAGCTATTAAAAAATACAAATGATTTATTAAATACGGGAGAAGAATCTTTTAAGCAAAATCAAGAATATAATACTAATTTCAATAAAGTTCTTGCCAATACACGAGATCAAAAAGCAGATAAGAGTCAATTGTTTAATTTTTTTGCTCAACCTTTAAATATTGAGAATATAACTCAAAAGAATACTTCGATGTCTCAAGAATTTGATTGGCGTTGGTTGATTGTACTGAGTATAGGTGTATTATTAGGGATATTGATGACTTTTCTATTTCGTGCACTTCCATTTAGAAAACTATTAAGAAGAAGTAGTAAGAGATAAATATACTTTAAGTTTAATCAAACTAATAATCCAATCAATGTTTTAGATTCAAAAAAAGTGCCTGTGTAATAAGGCACTTTTTTGTGTTAAACGCAACTGAAAAAGGGGCCATTCGATGATTTAAAAAGGGGCCAAAAATTATTTTAGCCATTTTTTAGTATCTTCGACACGAAACGATGGACCACTAAGATCCAGCACGTGAGCCCGATGGGCCAAACGGTCCACCATAGCTGCTGTAAGCATTGGGTCTTTAAAAGTTTCTTCCCAACGATCAAATGAAAGATTTGTGGTAATAATTATAGAGCCTGCTGTGGTTCGATTAGAAAGAAGATTAAATAGTATTTCACTTCCGACTTGATCAAATGAAACATACCCTAATTCATCAAGTATGACTAAGTCATACTTGTTAAATCTTCGTTTATAAAAATTTAATTGATTAGCACTCAAGGATTCTTTTAACTCAATAACCAAATTAGGAATATTTGTAAATAGAACACTTTTGCCACTAAGACAAGCTTCCATACCTAATACAGTAGCTAAATATGTTTTACCAACACCAGGATTTCCCATTAATATCAAGTTTTCCTTATTATCAATAAACTTAAGTGATTTTAATTCTTTGATTTGTTTTCTTATCTTTACTTCTAAATGATTGTCCATATAATCATCAAAAGTGATTTTATTCGGTAATTTTGCTTTTCGAATAAGTGTTTGAATTCGATTATTTTGTCGATGTTCTACTTCTAACGCTAAAATATTGTGTAAAAATTCCTCGTATCCTTGTTCTAAATCAATTGCCTGCTGAACAAGTACTGAATAATTCTTTTTTAAATAAGCTAATTTTAGTTGTTTGGCATAAGATTCAATGGAGGACATTAGTTATTTCTCACCTTTCGAATTTGATGAATATTGTTATATTCATGTAATTGATTTCTTGCTTCATTAACTGCCTTACTTGGAGGAGTTTTAAAGACCTTATGGTCTTTAAGGGCTTCCTGTTCTAAACGATGAATAAGTTGTTCCATAGAAATAGTTTGATTTTCTTCCATTATTTTTATAAATCTTCTTGGTGTGTTTTGATAATACTGAAGAAAACATAAATGTAATTTAGGAATCTTTTTTAAAGCAAGTGAATGTTCTAAAGATTTAGGTTTTCTTTGAAAAGTGGTTAAATAATGACGAATATCAATCGAATAGTTTTTGTGTCCTTGTTGAATTGTGTGTGTCGCAATCACTTGGCGACTACCAATAATCTTTAGCTCATTGAGGTATTTTTTTACAGTAACTTGACTACCTACTAAATAATCTGGAACAGAATAAAAATTACCATTAACGTGAATGAAACTATACTTATCAACGGTTTGTCTTGTAGTAATGCCATAGTCATAGAATCCACGTATTTTTTTAATTGCAATTGCTCTGTTGAAATTTCAGTTGCTACATTAAGTTCTTTTACAATGTTATCTAAATGTTGTTGTGCATGTTCAATAGACGCAAATTCATATTGTTTAGTAAATGCTTTTCGTCGTAAAATCTGCACACTTTTTTCTACATGGCCTTTTTCATGTCCACTAAAAGGATTTGTTACTACTGGTTTAAATCCATAAAACAAAGATAGTTTTATTAATTCATCGTTTAATTCTTTTTTGTGTTTTCCAACAAAGCGTTTTACAACATTTTTCATATTGTCATAAACTACAGTTGAATAAACACCGTTTAGGTGTTCAAAAAAACGAATATGAGCGTCTAAAAATACTTGCTGATTCGCAGATTCATAGATTCTCCCCCAACGATACCCAGAAGCAGGACAAGAAAAAACAGCGAGTGTTAAAGTTCTTTTTACACCTTTGATCAAACATTTAAATTCTCCAAAATCAAATTCTGTTCGATAACCTAAAGGATAAATTTGCTTTATATAAGCTTCTTTTTTTATTTTTAATTTTTCTCGAACATAGGGTCTTAAAGTACTTTCAGCGATATCAAATCCTTCGGATTTTAAAATCTCATAAATAGCTACAATAGTTAATCGCTGTTTATTTTGTCCCAAGTTTTTTTGTTTAATTTTGTCAAATTCAAGTATTTCATCAATTCGTTTGTCAATTTCAGCAGTATATTTTCTAGGCATTCTATTTTTAGAATTGTAAGTTGGCAAAGACAGTAAAGCTTCTTGTTTTAAAGGATTAGTAGGATCTTTTTCTAGTGCTTGTTGGTTTTCTAAATATTGATGCCAATATCTAGAAACAGTTTTTCTATTAATGCCTAATTCTTTAGCAACCGAACGTTGTGAGCGCCCATTTTGCAGTAAACGAATAATTGTCATTTTATCCATAAAAGTTATCACTCCAAAACCTCCAATAAGTAATATAGATAATTACTTATTGTGAGTTAATAGTGGTCCCTTTTTCAACCATCAAAACTGTAAAAAGTGGTCCCTTTTTAAATTAGCATAAACATTTTGAGTAAACTATTGGGAATTAATGCCAAATGCTATTTCAATTTTTATTTTAATCTAAATCTAAATGAAAAACTCCCTACAAAGAAAAATTCTTGGCAGGGAGTTTGGCAGGGAACTATGTTGTTTTTAGTAGTTTTTATCCATTTTTAATTTCAAGAAATGCGGTAAAATAGGCTTTCTCAACTCAAATTTAGTTAGCTCTTTATTCCCACTCCACAGTTGCAGGTGGTTTTGAAGTAATATCGTACACGATACGGTTTACATGTGCGACTTCGTTCACGATGCGCACAGAGATTTTTTGTAAAACATCCCAAGGGATACGGGCAAAGTCAGCGGTCATGCCGTCGATAGAAGTCACAGCACGGATACCGACTGTGTAATCGTAGGTACGGCCATCGCCCATAACGCCTACTGAGCGGATGCCAGGTAAGACAGTAAAGTACTGCCAAATGTCACGATCTAAGCCAGCTGCTGCGATTTCTTCACGTAGGATAGCATCTGAATCACGAACGATTTGTAATTTATCTTCTGTAATTTCACCAAGCACACGAATACCTAATCCTGGTCCTGGGAATGGTTGGCGCCAAACGATTGCATCAGGCATGCCAAGTTCAGTTCCTAAGGCACGAACTTCGTCTTTGAATAATGTATTTAAAGGTTCAATTAATTCAAATTGCATGTCTTCAGGAAGACCACCAACGTTGTGATGTGATTTAATTGTTTGCGCAGTTTCTGTACCAGATTCGATGACGTCTGTGTAAAGAGTTCCTTGTGCTAGGAATGAAACGCCTTCTTCCCCAGCAAGTTTAGTTGCTTCGTCATCAAAAACATACACAAATTCGTTACCGATGATTTTACGTTTTTGTTCAGGGTCAGAAACGCCTGCTAATTTGCTTAAGAAGCGTTCTTTCGCATCTACTTTAATAATGTTTAAGCCAAATTTACCGCCTAAACTTTCCATTACTTGCTCTGCTTCACCTTTACGTAATAATCCATGGTCAACGAAGATACAAGTTAATTGGTCGCCAATGGCTTTTTGTAAAAGCACGCCGACAACACTTGAGTCAACGCCACCTGATAAACCAAGTAAGACTTTTTTATCGCCTACTTGTTCACGGATTTTAGCGACTTCCATATCGATGAAGTTTTCCATGCTCCAGTCACCAGTACAGCCACACACATCAAAAGCAAAGTGACGTAATAAGTCGTTACCATATTCTGAATGACGAACTTCTGGGTGAAATTGTACGCCGTAGAATTTGCGGTTGGCATCTTCGATAGAAGCGATTGGACAATCATTGCTTGTCCCAACTTTTTCGAATCCAGGAGCGATTTCTGTTACTAAATCACCGTGGCTCATCCAAACGGTTTGTTTCGCAGGTGTTCCTTGGAATAATGTCGCATCACCAAGGATTTCTAATTCTGCTTTTCCGTATTCACGGTTTGCGGCAGGTTCTACTTTTCCGCCTAAGTTATGAGTCATTAATTGCATACCGTAGCAGATGCCAAGAATGGGAATTCCTAACTCATAAATTTCTGGATCAATGCTAAAAGCATCTTTGTCATACACGCTGTTTGGTCCACCTGAGAAGATGATTCCTTTAGGCGCGATTTTGCGAATTTCTTCTGCCGTAGTTCGGTGGCTTAATAACTCAGAGAATACGCCAAATTCACGAATACGACGAGTAATCAATTGGTTAAACTGACTACCAAAGTCTAAAACAATAATTTTTTCGACAGATGTCAAATCGGCAACGTTAGTCACGTCTATTACCCCTTATCCATTTAAATTTATCTAAAGAAAAGGCGGTTAAAAAGTGGTCAGCACCAAGAATTAAGAGAGGATTTTCAAAAATTGTTTTACGATTTTTAGAAAATTTTGGCTTAATTCCGCAGGGGCTACTTTTAAACAGCCGAAAATCAGGCGGTTAAAAAGTGGTTCACTTTTGTTCCGTACTCTTCTTTGTCTAGCTATACTTATTAAAACATTTTACTCCTTGAAAGTCATGCATTCTGCTGAAAATTTTCAAGGATATTTCTACAAAAGATACAGGATATTTCTTAGCTCGTCAACCCTTAATATTTACGTAGATAGATTTGGTCAATCAAATGATTTTCCGTTTTATGCAAAATAATGTCCGCACGTCCGCGCGTTGGCAAGATATATTCCTCCAAGTTCGGCAAGTTCACGGTTTTCCAAACATTCCGTGCCATGGCGAAAGCATCTTCTCGTTTGCCAATTGCATATTGGTAATAATAATTATTAGGATCTAAGAAAGCCGTATCTAATAAGGCCCCAAAACGTTCTAGGTACCATTTTTCAATTAAGGCTGGATCGGCATCCACAAAAATAGAAAAATCAAAAAAATCACTCACATAAATTTGTTGATTGGCGGGCAACTGTAATGTGTTAATGCCTTCAACAATCAAAATATCTGGTTGTTGAATCAACTCATATTCGCCTTCGATAACATCGTAGACACTGTGAGAATAGACGGGTGCTTTAATTTCGTCTTTGCCGCTTTTGACTTCGTTTAAGAAATTAATTAGCTTTTCCATGTCATAACTTTCAGGAAACCCTTTTCGGTCCATCATTCCCTGTTCTTCTAACACTTTATTGGGATACAAAAATCCATCCGTTGTAATGAGTTGAACGTTTCTTCGTTTAAACGTTCGGGCCAGAATTCTTTGCAAAAGACGAGCGGTGGTGCTTTTACCAACGGCGACACTGCCGGCAATTCCAATGATGAATGGTGGTACAGAGACATATTCATGTAGGAATAATCCTTTGCTAAGTGTTAGCGATTCAAATTCTTTCATGTACAAATGAATAAGATGCGTTAAGGGTACATAAATTTCTTGTACATCTTTTAGTGAAATTTGGTCGTTCACACTTTTAATGTTATCCAATTCTGCTTCGGTTAACGGTGCTTTGCCGTCATGATAAAACCCATGCCATTCTTCTCTGGAAATTGGGTAGTAATTCATTTTATCGTCCATTGTTCCTCCACCAAACCCTGTTCAATCTTTGTACATTTTACCATAATTTCACAAGGGAAACACAGGATTTTACAAAAGAATTCCCTTCTTCGCCAATTTATGATGAAAATGGTATCATGAAAAGAGAAAACTGTTAGAAAAGAGGGGAAAAGCCATGAGAAAAATTGTATTATTTGGTGATAGCATTACTGCTGGTTATTTAGACGAAGCCGTCTCACCTGTTCTTGTTGACTTAGTGAAACGGGATATTGCTGCGATGGGTCTAGAAGAAGTGGCTGTTATTAATGCTGGAATGCCTGGCGATACAACAGAGGATGGTTTAAAACGATTAAATAAAGAAGTACTAATTGAGAAACCTGATGAAGTGGTGATTTTCTTTGGCGCCAATGATGCGTCACTGGATCGAAATATAACAGTAGCCACGTTTAGAGAAAACCTTGAAACAATGATTCACGAAATTGGTTCAGAAAAGGTGATTTTAATTACACCACCATATGCGGATAGTGGCAGACGTCCAGAACGTCCACAAACGCGTATCAAGGAATTGGTCAAGGTTGCACAAGAAGTCGGAGCGGCACATAACTTGCCAGTTATTGATTTGTATAAAGCGATGACTGTTTATCCTGGAACGGATGAATTTTTACAAGCAGATGGTTTGCATTTTTCACAAGTAGGCTATGAATTATTAGGTGCCTTGATTGTTCGAGAAATAAAGGGTAGACTAAAACCAAAACAAGCATAGATAGGAAGAACAAAATGGCGAATCATTATTATACAGAAAATCCAGAATTAGCACATGATTTAGAAAGCTGGTCTTTTCCATTACGTGGTCGGACCTTTCAGTTTACGACCGATAGCGGGGTCTTCTCAAGAGGAACAGTGGATTATGGTTCTCGTGTGTTGATTGATGCCTTTGAATGGGAAAATTTACCAGCAGGCCGTTTGTTAGATGTTGGTTGTGGCTATGGACCAATTGGGTTGTCCTTAGCAGCGGCGACTGGTCGACTGGTGGAAATGGTGGATGTCAACCAACGGGCAGTTGGGCTAGCTCAAATGAACGCCCAACGCAACCAAATTACTACTGTGGATATCCATTCTTCCAATGTGTATGAAACCTTAAACGAAACGACCTACGCGGCGATTGTTAGCAATCCGCCCATTCGTGCAGGCAAAAAAGTTGTCCATGGCATTTTAACAGGGGCTTTTCCGTTGTTGAAAGTTGGTGGCACACTAACGGTGGTTATTCAAAAGAAACAAGGTGCACCTAGTGCAGAAAAGAAAATGGCTGAAGTATTTGGCAATGTTGAAATTGTGACAAAAGACAAAGGCTATTATATTTTACGAAGTGTTAAAGAAGCAGAGTAAAAAAGAACCGCCACTTTAGTGGCGGTTCTTTTTTAGAATAGATACGCTTGATCAATTTTTTGGTTCAACAGTTTTTTTTCGTCTGGCGATAAAAAAGCACCTGCAAGCGCATTTTTAGTGAGTTGCTTCATTTCGTCATAACTTAATTGATACCAAGTGGCCAATTTCATGAATTCTTTCGTTAACGTAGTATCTGAAACAGTGCGATTATCGGTATTGATGCAGACGGCTAAGCCAGCCTCTATAAATTGTTGAAAAGGGTATTCAGCCAATGTTTTGACGGTGCCTGTTTGGAAGTTGCTAGTTGGACACATTTCTAAAAGAACCTTTTTTTCTTTTAAGAGCGCCAAGTATTCGGGTGTATCTTTCAAAGCAATACCGTGGCCAATCCGAGTAGCACCTAAAGTGACAGCATCAGCGACATTTTTGCCACAGCCGCATTCCCCAGCGTGGAGTGTTAATGGAATTGACAATTGGTTGGCTAAAGCTAATACGTCTTCAAATGTGTATGGAGGGAAATCGACTTCATTGCCAGCTAAATCAAAGCCGACAACGCCTGTCTCTCTGAAATCATGCGCTAAGTGAACGATTTTTTCTATGGCTTGTTGTTGATCATGCCGCATGCCGCATAACAGTGCATTGCTTTTTACACCAAAATCTTCTTCGCCTTGTTTTAAGCCAGTTAAAACAGCAGTCACGATTTCAGGTAACCGTAAGCCTTTTTCTGTATGTTGGGAAGGCGCAAAACGCACCTCTATGTATGCCACGCCATCTTCGGCAGCTTGGCTAATCACGTCATACGCCGCTGCTTGCAAAGCTTCAGCTGTTTGTAGACAGGTGAGCACGAAGTCAAACCGAGTTAAATAATCATTCAAATCGGTGCATTTTTCAGGGGCAACCACTAACTCTTTCAAGGCTTGTTCGTCTTGGGGTAATGGAATGTTTTGTTTTTCAGCAATGGTGCGTAAAGTGGTTGGTCGAATCGACCCATCTAAGTGACAGTGCAGCTCGATTTTTGGTAATTGACGGACACGGGATTCTTCCATGAAAAAAATAGCCTCCATTTTCTTTTGTTTTTTAATCTTTTTAGTCTATTTCTTTTGTCTTTTTTTTGTTAAAATGTAAAAGATTCGATAAGTATTTTGAAGACTGTAACATGTCTACAAATGTCTGTCAATGCAAAAGGAGACGTTGGGAGGGGCGCGATGAAACTAACGATTAAAGAAATTGCTGATATGGCTGGTGTTTCTGTCACAACCGTCTCACAAATTCTGAATAATAAAGGGAGTCGTTTCAGTGAAAAAACCCGTAACAAGGTGTTGGCGGTAGTCGCTGAAAATCATTACAAGCCAGATTACTTTGCTTCGAATGTAATCAACCGTCATTCCAAAACCATTGGTATGATTGTGCCAGATGTGACGGATTTCTTTTTCTCAAAAGTGATTGAAGGTGTGGAAACATATTTAAATTCGTTAGGCTACATGATTTTGTTATGCAATTCAAAGCATGATTCCGAACAAGCGATGCAATATGTTAGCGAGCTGATTCATCGGTCGGTAGATGGCATTATTTTTGCCACGCCGAATGTTTTGCCAGAAAATCATATTTTAAAAGACCGACGAGAACATCCGATTCCTGTCATTCTTGTCGATCGTGGGATTAATCCACGAGATAGTGGACGATTAATCGTTAAAGAGTACGAAGGTGCTTATCAAGCGGTCCATCATTTGATTCAACAAGGGCATCAGCATATTGGCATGTTGCGTGAAAGTGCCGGCTATTATCGTTTAACGGAACGAGTGACGGCGTATCAGCATGCGTTACAGGACAACAATTTACCTTTTCGTCCGCATTATGTTTGTGCTGGGGAATTGAACTTGCATGGCGGCTATGCTGCGGCAAAAGAAGTTTTGAAAAATGAAGAAATCACAGCAATTTTTTGTGGCAATGATGAAATGGCGATGGGAGCTTATCAAGCCATTGAAGAAGCGGGCAAGAAAATTCCTGACGATATTTCGGTGGTTGGTTTTGATGGCTTGGAAATTTCCGAATATTTGGTGCCGAGTTTAACAACCGTCTATCAGCCGAGTTTTGATATTGGCTATTATGCAGCAAAATTTTTGGTGGAAGCTATTGCAGATCCAACAGGGAAAGTTCCAAATAAAGTTTTTGATGCAACGTTTATTGCTAGAAAAAGCACAAAACCGATTTAAAAAACAGCTTAGAAATAGAATGTTCGTGTTGTTTGCGTTTTCACAAGAAAAAAATAATAGTAAACTGGTTTACTAAATGGTTTAAAGCTGAACGATTTTGTTGTATAATACATTATCGGGAAATCGGAGGGAACGAATTCATGAGAATGGTAGACATTATTGAAAAGAAACGTGACGGGCATCAACTAACAAGCGAAGAAATTCAATTTATTATCAACGGATACACAGATGGTTCAATTCCAGATTATCAGGTAAGTGCCTTTTTAATGGCTGTTTTTTACCAAGATATGACAGACGAAGAAATTACACAAATGACGTTAGCAATGGTCCATTCAGGCGAAATTGTGGATCTTTCTTCTATAGAAGGAATCAAAGTCGACAAGCATTCTACAGGTGGCGTAGGCGACACTACGACGCTTATTTTAGCGCCATTAGTTGCTAGTGTCGGGGTCAATGTAGCAAAAATGTCTGGTCGTGGCTTAGGCTACACGGGCGGTACGTTGGATAAATTAGAAGCGATTCCTGGTTTTAAAGTTGAATTGACAGAAGAACGTTTTATTCAATTGGTGAACGATACAAAAGTGGCAGTAATTGGTCAGTCAGGTGATCTAGCACCAGCAGACAAAAAACTTTATGCGTTACGTGATGTGACCGCCACTGTTGACTCAATTCCATTAATTGCAAGTTCCATTATCAGTAAAAAAATTGCCGCAGGGGCAGATGCGATTGTCTTAGACGTGACTACTGGTGAAGGGGCCTTTATGAAAGACCTAGCAAGTGCTCGTCGATTAGCGGAAACAATGGTTCGCATTGGGAAACTGGCAAATCGCCAAACGATGGCAGTGATTTCAGACATGTCACAACCTTTAGGGGAGGCCATCGGAAACAGTTTAGAAATCGTTGAAGCAATCGAGACCTTGCAAGGAAATGGGCCAGAAGATTTAGTGGAGATGTGCTATGTCTTAGGAAGTCAGATGGTCGTTTTAGCTAAAAAAGCCGAGACGTTAGACGAAGCACGGGCTTTATTAGAAGAAGCATTAACAAGCGGTCGAGCACTCGCAAAATTTAAAGAAATGATTGAAAATCAAGGCGGCGACAGTTCCGTTGTTGACCAGCCAGAAAAATTATTAACCGCAACTTATCAATTTGATTTACCTGCCAAAGAAACAGGCGTGGTACAAAAAATCGTTGCCAATGAAATTGGTGTTGCCGCAATGTTGCTGGGCGCTGGTCGTGCTACGAAAGAAGATACGATTGATTTTGCAGTTGGCTTGAAACTTCACAAAAAAGTAGGGAGCCCAGTTGAAAAAGGCGAATCATTACTAACTATTTATGCCAATCGTGAAGACGTGACAGAAGTCGAACAATTGCTTTATAAAAACATTGAAATTGGACCAACCGGCGAAGAGCCTATTTTGATTCACGATATTATTACGGAATAAAACAATAAGAAAAGAGGAATTCTCATCATGGAATTAAACCGCATGATTGACCACACTATTTTGAAACCAGAAGCGACAGAAGCCGCTGTCCAAAAAATTATTGACGAAGCTAAGGAGTACAACTTTTTCTCTGTATGTATCAATCCTTGTTGGGTCGCTTTTGCTAGCGAGCAATTGGCAAATACCGACGTCGCTGTGTGTACCGTTATTGGCTTTCCTTTGGGGGCGAATACACCAGAAGTTAAAGCATACGAAGCAGCTGATGCGATTAAAAATGGTGCGAATGAAGTGGATATGGTGATTAATATTGGTGCATTAAAATCACAACAATACGATTACGTACGTCAAGACATTCAAGGCGTAGTAGATGCAGCCAAAGGAAAAGCGTTAGTCAAAGTGATTATTGAAACAGCATTATTAACAGACGAAGAAAAAGTTAAAGCTTGTGAATTAGCCAAAGAAGCAGGTGCCGATTTCGTTAAAACATCTACTGGCTTCTCAACAGGCGGCGCTAAAGTAGCAGACATTCGTTTAATGCGTGAGACAGTTGGTCCTGACATGGGCGTTAAGGCTTCTGGTGGCGTGCATAATGCAGAAGAAGCGCTAGCAATGATTGAAGCGGGGGCAACACGTATCGGTGCAAGTACGGGTGTAGCAATTGTTTCTGGCGCAACTGGCGAAGGGTATTAATTCGTATTTCAAATTAAACGAAGGTGTGGCGAAAAAGATGACAGTAAAACAAGAATGGCTTGATTGTGCCGTAGAAGCATTGGCACACGCCTATGTACCGTATTCTAACTTTCCTGTGGGCGCTTGCTTAGTGACTGCAGACGGGAAAATGTATCAAGGAGTCAACATTGAAAATGCCTCCTTTGGTTTAACAAATTGTGCAGAAAGAACGGCGATTTTTAAAGCCATTTCAGAAGATGAACGGACCTTCCAACATTTAGTTGTAGCAGGTAATACAGAGGCACCCATTTCTCCATGTGGCGCTTGTCGTCAAGTAATGGCTGAATTCTTTGATCCACAAATGCCAGTCACGCTAGTTGGTAAAGATGGCGCGACTAAAACAATGACAGTTGAGGCATTATTGCCCTATTCATTTACAGATAAAGATTTTAAAAAAAAGGACATAAGGTTTCGTTGGGCTCAAAGTAGATTTCAATAGCATAAATGCGAATGAAATAATAGATAAAATAGTAGGGGGCTTTTCGGAAAGTGAAACAAGCAAAATTTTTAGGTCTAGGATTGGCAGCAGTTGCCTTAACCATTGGGTTAGCTGCATGTGGTGGCAATAGCAAAAAGAACGCCAACACAAAAGGTGATCCACAACATAGTGTCGTAATGGTCACAGATACAGCCGGCATTGATGACAAATCTTTTAACCAATCTGCGTGGGAAGGAATGCAAGAGTGGGGCAAAGAGCACAAACTTCCAGAAGGACCTCAAGGGTATGCGTATATTCAATCAAATGAAGCATCTGATTATACATCAAACATTGACCAAGCCATTTCAAGTCAATTTAAAACGATTTTTGGCATTGGGTATTTACTAAAAAATGCAGTAGTAGATGCAGCGGACGCCAACCCAGAAACGAATTTCGTTCTAATCGACGATACAGTTAATGGGAAAAACAACATCGCTTCTGCAACATTTAGAGATAATGAATCTGCGTATTTAGCAGGTGTGGCAGCAGCTAACACTACGAAAACCAACAAAGTAGGATTTATCGGCGGGGTTGAAGGACCTGTTATTGGCCGTTTCCAAGCTGGTTTTGAAAAAGGTGTAGCAGATGCTGGCAAAAAATTAGGAAAAGATATTCAAATTACGTCTACTTATGCAGGGACATTTGCAGACGCTTCAAAAGGACGGGCCTTAGCTTCTTCTATGTATCAAGCAGGTGCCGACATTATTTATCACGCAGCGGCGACTACAGGACAAGGAATCTTCCAAGAAGCCAAAGCGCTAAATGAAACAGGTTCAAAAGATAAAGTTTGGGTGATTGGTGTTGACCGTGACCAAAACGAAGACGGTAAATATACAACCAAAGATGGCAAGGATGATAACTTAACCTTAGCTTCAACCATTAAAGGGGTAAATATTGCTGTGAAAAAAATCTCTGATCTTGCATTAGAAGATAAATTCCCTGGCGGCGAACATTTAACTTATGGATTGAAAGATGGCGGTGTTGATTTAACAACAGAAGCCCTAAGCGATCAAGCCAAAACGGCAGTTAAAGAAGCCAAAGAACAAATCATCTCTGGTGACGTAAAAGTCCCAGACCAACCTTAGAAACAACTTAGTTGTTTAAATACATTAAACTATTTTTAGGAGGCTTTACAGAAATGAAAAAAGCAAAATTATTCGGTTTTAGTTTGATTGCATTAGGTTTATCAGTTTCACTTGCAGCATGTGGTGGTGGCAAAGGCAAAACCGCTGAAAGCGGCGGCGGCAAAGGGGATGCAGCGCATAGTGCTGTAATCATTACAGATACAGGCGGCGTGGATGACAAGTCGTTCAACCAATCTTCTTGGGAAGGATTGCAAGCTTGGGGTAAAGAACATGAT
The DNA here is from genome assembly GCF_051715085.1 of Enterococcus sp. AZ050. Taxonomy (NCBI): domain Bacteria; kingdom Bacillati; phylum Bacillota; class Bacilli; order Lactobacillales; family Enterococcaceae; genus Enterococcus; species Enterococcus sp. AZ050. The sequence continues at coordinate 1,964,304 of NZ_JBIOTC010000001.1, forward strand.
TTACCAGAAGGTTCAAAAGGGTATGCATATATTCAATCGAATGATGCAGCTGACTATACAACAAATATTGACCAAGCGGTATCAAGTAAATTCAACACAATCTTTGGTATTGGCTACTTGCTAAAAGATGCAATTTCTTCTGCAGCAGATGCCAACCCTGATACAAACTTTGTTTTAATCGATGATCAAATCGATGGCAAAAAGAATGTCGTTTCTGCAACATTTAGAGATAATGAAGCAGCTTACTTAGCCGGTGTTGCTGCTGCAAACGAAACAAAAACGAACAAAGTCGGTTTTGTTGGTGGTGAAGAAGGGGTCGTAATTGACCGTTTCCAAGCTGGTTTTGAAAAAGGTGTGGCTGATGCTGCGAAAGAATTAGGTAAAGAAATTACTGTTGATACAAAATATGCGGCTTCATTTGCTGATCCTGCCAAAGGGAAAGCTTTAGCTGCTGCAATGTACCAAAACGGCGTTGATATCATCTTCCATGCTTCTGGTGCGACTGGACAAGGGGTCTTCCAAGAAGCAAAAGACTTGAATGAATCAGGTTCTGGCGACAAAGTTTGGGTAATCGGTGTTGACCGCGATCAAGATGCTGATGGCAAGTACAAAACAAAAGACGGCAAAGAAGACAACTTCACGTTAACTTCAACGCTTAAAGGTGTCGGCACAGCGGTTCAAGATATTGCCAACCGTGCGTTAGAAGACAAATTCCCTGGTGGCGAACATTTAGTTTATGGATTAAAAGATGGTGGCGTTGACTTAACAGACGGCTATTTAAACGACAAAACAAAAGAAGCTGTTAAAACAGCAAAAGATAAAGTAATCTCAGGTGACGTAAAAGTCCCAGAAAAACCAGAATAATTTAAGCTCCTAAATGAAAAAAGAAGGGCTCATTATTGTTCCTTCTAAAAATAAAGTGGTCCTTGGCAGCGACGGCTGCCAAGGAAACCCTTTATGATGTTTGGATTTTTAACTAAATAGTTGAGGTTCTTCAACTACTTAGTTAAGGGTCAAAATTACCCTCTAAAGTATTGCCAATATAATTTTGTTAGGAAGTGAATAGACCTTGTCTCAAGAAGAAAACGTAATTGAGATGCGTAAAATCACCAAAGAATTTGGGACGTTCAAAGCCAACGACCAAATTGATTTACAAGTAAAACCTGGTGAAATCCACGCACTGCTAGGTGAAAATGGTGCAGGCAAGTCGACCTTGATGAATATCTTATCAGGGCTATTGGAACCGACCTCAGGTGAGATTTATATGAATGGCGAAAAAGTCAACATTACAAGTCCTACTGCAGCCAATCGTTTAGGAATCGGAATGGTCCATCAGCATTTTATGTTAGTTGAAGCCTTTACTGTGACTGAAAATATTATCTTAGGTAGTGAACCTACCCATGGCGGTATTTTAGACCGGAAAAAAGCGAAAAAAGAGATTGAAGAAGTGTCTAAGCAATACGGGTTGGATGTAAATCCCAATGCCTATATTCGCGATATTTCTGTAGGTATGCAACAACGGGTTGAAATTTTAAAGACCTTATATCGTGGTGCGAACGTTTTAATTTTTGACGAACCAACCGCAGTATTAACGCCACAAGAAATTGATGAATTAATGATTATTTTGAAAGAACTAACCGATGAAGGCAAATCGATCATTTTAATTACACATAAGTTAGATGAAATTAAAAAAGTAGCAGACCGTTGTACGGTCATTCGCCGGGGGCAAAGTATTGGCACCGTCAATGTGAAAGATGTTTCTTCGCAACAGTTAGCCGATATGATGGTGGGTCGTTCTGTTTCTTTCAAAACAGAGAAAAAACCAGCGCAACCGAAAGAAACAATTTTATCAATTAAAGATTTAGTAGTGAAAGAAAGCCGCGGCTTAGATGCAGTGAAAAATCTTAGCTTAGATGTCCGAGCAGGGGAAGTTGTTGGGATTGCGGGGATTGACGGCAATGGACAAACAGAATTAATCCAAGCCTTAGCAGGATTAACCAAAGTCGAAAACGGGTCCATTCATTTGAATGAAAAAGAGATTACTAATCGCAAACCTCGGGAAATTACGGAAATGGGTGTCGCCCACGTTCCTGAAGACCGACATAAATATGGTTTGGTATTAGAGATGACATTGGCTGAAAATATTGGCCTACAAACGTATTACCAAAAACCATACAGTTCAACAGGTATTTTAAACTATCGAATGATTAACAAACACGCCCGTGAATTAATTGAAGAATATGATGTACGGACTCCTAATGAACTAGTACCAGCTCGGGCGCTTTCAGGTGGGAATCAGCAAAAAGCAATTATTGCCCGAGAAGTTGACCGCGATCCAGATTTGTTGATTGTTTCTCAACCAACACGCGGTTTAGATGTCGGAGCTATTGAATACATTCATCGTCGACTAATTGAACAAAGAGATAAAAATAAAGCTGTTTTATTAGTAAGTTTTGAATTAGATGAAATTTTAAACGTTTCTGATCGTATCGCTGTTATTCATGCGGGGGAAATTGTCGGAATTGTTGATCCGAAAGAAACGACAGAAAATGAATTGGGCTTGTTAATGGCTGGCTACTCATTGGAAGAAGCCCGTGCTGAGTTATCAAAAGTAGAGGCAGGTGAAACTGTTGAATAATCGTTCTGAAAAAATAAGAAATATTTTAGTCCCTGTGTTATCTGTTATTATGGGTTTCCTCTTAGGGGCAATTATTATGGTTATCTTTGGCTATGACCCAGTGGCTGGGTATCAAGCGATGTTTGAAACAGCTTTCCAAGGAAAGAAAAGTATTGGTGAGATTTTTGTCACCGCAGCACCGTTGATTTTTACCGCTTTAGGATTCTCGGTGGCTAATTCGGCTGGATTCTTTAATATCGGGCTTTCAGGACAAGCCTTATGTGGTTGGGTGGCTAGTATTTGGGTCGCTTTATCCATGCCTGATGCACCCCGGATGATTGCGTTGCCGGTGGCGATTATTGTTGGCGCGGTTGCAGGAGCTTTAGCAGCAGCCATTCCAGGTTTCTTGCGTGCCTATTTTGGGACGAGTGAAGTTATTGTTACGATTATGTTGAATTATATTTTATTGTACACAGGAAATCATATTGCTAATAATGTCATGAAACCAAGTATTATGGCGAATAAAGGGATTACCAAAATGATTGGTGCGAATGCATCATTACGCTCACCGTTTTTAACAAGTATCAGTGATGGCTCTCGTTTGAACATCGGCATTTTCTTGGCCTTCATTTTCCTTATTCTTGTGTGGTTCTTGATGAAAAAAACAACGCTTGGTTTTGAAATTCGGTCGGTGGGGTTAAACCCATTTGCTTCTGAATATGCTGGAATGAGCAGCAAGCGAACGATTATTTTATCCATGATGATTTCAGGAACGCTGGCTGGTTTAGGTGGTGCGGTCCAAGGATTGGGGACTTTCCAAAACTTCTTTATTCAAAACACATCGTTGAGCATTGGGTTCGATGGTATGGCCGTGTCTCTATTAGGAGCAGGTAGCTCAATCGGGATTTTACTTTCCGCATTACTGTTTGGAATGTTAAAACTTGGTGGACAAGGAATGCCGTTGATAGCTGGTGTACCAACCGAATTAGTTGATGTTGTTATTGCAGCAATTATTTTCTTTGTGGGAATTAGTTATTTAATTCGTTTCTTGTTAGCGAAAGCGTCTGGTAGTAAAAAAGAAGTAGCGATTGTAGAAACAATTGAAGCGGCGCCAGACAAAAACAATCAAGAGGGGGGAGACATCTAATGGATTTAGCAACAATTTCCTCAATCATCACGCAAACATTAGTGTATGCAACTCCGCTCATCTTGACAGCATTAGGCGGAACGTTCTCAGAACGAAGTGGTGTGGTTAACGTTGGTTTGGAAGGTATTATGGTAATGGGCGCTTTCAGTTCGGTCGTTTTTAACTTGACGTTTGCTGATACATTTGGCGCGGCGACACCATGGATTGCTTGTTTAGTAGGAGGCGTTGTCGGGATTGTCTTTTCTCTCTTACATGCCGTTGCAACTATTAACTTACGAGCAGATCATATTATCAGTGGTACTGTCATTAACTTGATGGCACCGGCGCTAGGGGTTTTCCTAGTAAAAGTTATTTATCAAAAAGGACAAACAGATATGATTACACAATCATTTGGTTATTTTTCTTTCCCAGGATTGTCAAAAATTCCAGTGATTGGTGAACTATTCTTTGCAAAAACCTCTTTGCCAGCTTTCGTAGCAATTTTGATTGCGATTTTAGCTTGGTTTGTCATTTATAAAACACGTTTTGGCTTACGGTTACGTTCTGTGGGGGAACATCCACAAGCGGCAGATACATTGGGAATTAATGTCTACTTAATGCGTTATTCTGGTGTCTTACTATCCGGCTTCTTAGGCGGTATGGGCGGAGCTGTCTTTGCTCAAAGTATTGCGGGTCGTTTTGGGATTACCACAATTGCAGGACAAGGGTTTATTTCAATGGCCGCAATGATCTTTGGTAAATGGAATCCACTTGGGGCAATGGGCGCAGCCTTATTCTTTGGCTTTGCGCAAAACTTAAGTATTGCTGGGGAAAACCTACCAATTATTTCAGAAATTCCAAAAGTTTATCTACAAGCAGCACCATACGTATTAACCATTTTAGTCCTAGTTGTGTTCTTCGGAAAATCATCGGGACCAAAAGCGAACGGGAAAAATTACGTCAAAACGAAATAAGAAAAGAAATAGGCCCTCCGTCAAAGCGACGGGGGGCCATTTCTTTTCTTAGGATAATCAGTTGAACACAAGCGGCATTAGGCACTGCCTCACTGTAAAAAAGCGAGTTGATAAAGGTAACTTTTCTTTTTTCTTTTAGCTGTTCTTTACAATTCGAAGGAAGTGTCGAAATTTTGAAAAAAACCAAACAGGTCTAGCAGATTTTTTTCAAAAATCGTTGGTTTTTCTGCTATACTTTTGTTTGTAGTAAGCATAGGAAAAGTGGAGGACGTTCAATGAATAAAACACGTGTAGAAGCATTTAGTGATGCAGTCATTGCCATCATCATGACCATCATGATTTTAGAAATTAAAACTCCTCAAGTGGGTGTTTTGGCAGGTTTGATAGAAAATATCCCATATTTTTTATCGTTTATTGTCAGTTTTATTTTTATCTGTATCGCATGGTACAATCATCATTACATAATGTCCGTAACTCATTGGTTTTCTAAAAAAGCGTTTTGGGCAAATAATTTTTGGTTATTCTCCATGGCCTTCATTCCGGTAGCAACTGCTTGGGTGAGTGAATTTTGGTGGATGCGGGCACCTGTTTATTTTTATCTTGTTGTGTATACGGTTTGGGATTTTGCCTACTTCTTGCTAACAAGGATCATTTATGAAGACAATGTAGTGAAAGATCCACAAGGTGCAGCTAAGTTAAGAAAATCGAAATCTTATAGTAAGGCAACAAAAATCATTCATCTTTGTCTTTTCGCAATCGGATATATCGGCATTTATTTTTATCCGCCCATTGGCATTGGTGTGATTTTATCAGAAGCGGTTATCTGGTATTTAAATGTGCCAAAAGAGGGAGACCGCTTGGAGTGTTAAAAGTTTCGATTGTATAAAGAGTCGTGTTCTTTTTAAAGAGCAGGCTATTCGAAAAAAACAATAAAAAAGTTTCCTAATTACGGTGGGAGACTTTTTTTCTTTCCGTTTTTAAGCCCTGCTAAAATCGAAGGAATCATTGAAAATTTTAATGCTCTTTCAGGCAATAATAGCGGATTCATGGTATAATTGAAGAGCTGAGAATAAATAGATTATTCTGTTTGATTCTCGAGACTATTTAAAAGGCTAGCGTAAAATAATTGTCATTCTTGACGTATTTACGACCTTAGAGGAGGAAGCAAGTGTGTTTAAACGTGTTCATTTAATCGTACTAGATTCAGTCGGTATTGGTGAAGCACCAGATGCTGAAAAATTTGGAGATGTCGGCAGTGATACACTAGGTCATATTGCCAAAGAAGCGGGACTAACCATTCCTCATTTAGAAAAACTTGGATTGGGAACTATTGCTCCTTTAACAGGTGTCAAAGCAGTGGCAGACCACGATGGCTATGCCACCAAATTAGAAGAAATTTCTGTTGGAAAAGATACTATGACCGGTCACTGGGAAATTATGGGCTTGAACATCAAAAAACCTTTTCGAGTATTCCCAAACGGCTTTCCTGAAGAATTACTGAAACAAATTGAAGATTTTTCTGGGCGAAAAGTTGTTTGTAACAAACCATATAGCGGGACAGCAGTCATTGATGATTACGGCGAACATCAAATGAAAACAGGGGATTTAATCGTTTATACTTCAGCGGACCCTGTTTTACAAATTGCGGCGCATGAAGACATTATTCCATTAGAAGAATTGTATAAAATTTGTCAATATGTTCGTGACATTACGAAAGACGAACCTTATATGATTGGTCGGATTATCGCTCGCCCGTATGTTGGTGAACCAGGTAATTTCACTCGAACCAGTAACCGTCATGACTATGCTTTAGATCCTTTTGGCCATACTGTTTTAGATTCGTTGAAAGAAAACGGCAATGATGTGATCGCTGTTGGGAAAATTAACGACATCTTTAATGGACAAGGAATTACTGAAGCTATCCGCACGAAGAGCAATATGGATGGGGTGGATCAATTATTAACGGTCATGAAGAAAGATTTCACAGGTTTAAGTTTTACTAACTTAGTGGATTTCGATGCGCTGTATGGCCACCGTCGTGATGTGAAGGGCTATGCAAAAGCCATCGAAGATTTTGATGGTCGTTTGCCAGAGATTATGGCAGCTATGGCCGAAGATGATTTGCTTTTAATTACAGCAGATCACGGGAATGACCCAACTTTCCCAGGAACAGACCACACACGTGAATATGTACCTTTATTGGCTTATAGTAAAAAAATGACAAAACAAGGCAGCTTGCCACAAGGATTTTATTCAGATATTTCAGCAACGATTGCTGAAAACTTTGAAGTTCCTGCAACGGAAAACGGTCAAAGCTTTTTAAATCAATTACAATAATTCGAGGAGGCAACACATGACAACGTTAACGAACCATTTAAACGAAACAACTGAGTTTTTGAAAGAAAAAGGGGTGCAACAAGCAGACTTCGGTCTAATCTTAGGTTCTGGGTTAGGTGAATTAGCTAATGAAATAACCGATGCGATTGCTATTCCTTTCTCTGAAATTCCCCATTTTTCTGTTTCAACAGTCGTTGGACATGCTGGACAATTAGTTTACGGAACGCTTTCTGGAAAAAAAGTTTTGGCGATGCAAGGACGTTTTCATTATTATGAAGGACATTCGATGCAAACGGTCACTTATCCCGTTCGTGTGATGGCTGCTTTAGGCATTCATTCAATGATTGTAACCAACGCAGCTGGTGGCGTAAATGAAACATATACACCGGGGAATTTGATGTTAATCAATGACCACATTAATTTTACAGGCGATAATCCGTTAATTGGTGAAAATGATGAAGAAATCGGGCCGCGTTTTCCAGATATGAGTCATGCTTACACGCAAGAATATCGGGAAGTGGCAAAAAAAGTGGCTGCGGAACAAAATATTGATTTAAAAGAAGGCGTGTATATGGGCTTTTCTGGCCCGACATATGAAACGCCTGCAGAAATTCGGATGTCACGGACGATGGGTGCAGATGCAGTTGGCATGTCAACTGTTTCGGAGGTCATTGTAGCTGTGCATAGTGGCATGAAAGTACTAGGCATCTCTTGTATTACGAATTTAGCAGCTGGTATGCAAAGTAGTTTAAATCATGCAGAAGTAGTTGAAACAACTGAACGCGTTAAAGGACAATTCAAAGAGTTAGTGAAAGCAACACTAGCAGCTTTATAAAAAAGGAGTAAACCAGAATGAGTGTGCATATCGAAGCAAAACCAGGTGAAATTGCCGATAAAATTTTACTACCAGGGGATCCCCTCCGAGCAAAATATATTGCGGAAACTTTTTTAGAGAATCCTGTCTGCTATAATCAAGTTCGTGGGATGTTAGGTTACACAGGAACGTATAAGGGACAGCGTGTTTCGGTTCAAGGGACAGGGATGGGGATGCCTTCAGCAGGTATTTATGCCCATGAGTTAATTAACTCTTACGATGTGAAGAAGTTAATTCGTGTTGGTACGTGTGGTTCTATTTCAGAAAAAGTCAACGTTCGTGAATTAGTTATCGCACAAGCAGCAGCGACGCCTTCTTCCGCGATTCGCAATGATTTTCCTAAATATGATTTTCCACAAATTGCGAGCTTTGATCTTTTACTCAAATCTTACGAAATTGCTAAAGCAAAAGGCTTTACTACCCATGTTGGTAACGTATTGTCAGATGATGTTTTTTACAAAGATAGCTTAGATGATGTCTTTCGTTTAGGTCGATACGGGGTATTAGCGATTGAAATGGAAGCGGCAATGTTATATTATTTAGCAGCAAAATTTGATGTAGAAGCATTGGCGATTATGACGGTGAGTGATAGCTTGGTGACAGGCGAAGAAACAACGGCAGAAGAACGCCAAACGACGTTTAATGAAATGATTGAAGTTGGTTTAGAAACGGCAATTGCTAATTAAAAAAATGCTTGGATGATTATTTTCATCCAAGCATTTTTTTTTTAATTTAAGAGCGCTTTTTTTACATCTTCAACAATTTGAGTATTCGCAATAGGTCCGTTGTATAACCAACTACTTTTTTTATCATAGGTATGAACTTGGTTATTTTTCACAGCAGGTAAGTTCTTCCAAATTGCTTCTTGGAAAAGAGGTGCTGATTCATCGCTGTTTACAAGGAAAATGTGGTCTGCGTCAAGCTCAGCTAATTTTTCTAAAGAAACTTGATTCCAATCCGCAGTAGCATTTTTAGAAATTTCTTCCACTAATTTTGGAACTTGGAGGCCTAAGTCCTGATAGAGCACGGTTCCGCTTGAGCGATTATCGCTAACCATAAAGACTTGGTTGTTGGTTACCCATAAGACTGCCGCAGATTTGCCAGCATCTTTTTTGCCAAGGTCTTCTTGGACGCCTTTGGTTAAGGTATCATAATCTTCTAACACTTTTTTCGCTTGTTCTTTTTTATCTAAAACAGTGGCAATATCTTCCAATTGATCACGCCAGGTGACATTTTCGCCGTTTTTGACTACATAAGTTGGCGCAATTTTACTGTATTCTTTGTATTTACCGCCTTCAACTAGAGCAGATGAACTGATTAATAATAAGTCAGGTTCAAATTTTAGAACCGCTTCATATGGCAAGTCATAGGAAATAGTGGGGATATCTTTCAATTCTTTCGCTAAATAATCTTGAATGCTGCCTTGTCCAACTGTCCATTGTGCCACTGGTTTTTCTCCTAGTGCAACTAGATAATCTTCTAAATAGCTCGCAATAATCCGTTTGGGTTTCGCGGGGACGGTTACTTTATTGCCTAAGGTATCTGTTACTTCATGTGTTTTGTCAGCGTTATTGGCTTCTTTATTCGTATTACCACAAGCTCCGAGTAAGAATGAACCAAGAAGAAGGGTGGTACCAATTAGGACCGTCTTTTTTAAAAGTTTCATTGTGTAACTCCTTTATTTTTAGTTGATAACGATTCTCATTATCAATTAAAAACGACCGTTTGTCAATCATCGCTTGTTTTTTTGAGCAAATAAGTTGCATTTTTAGATAATTCGTTTTTTTGATTGGAAGAAACATTGCTTTTTAAGGAAGGGTCTTTTATAATCAAGGAACAATGAGTGAGAACGATTCTCAATAAATGTAAAATAACGACAGAAAAATTAAAGAGGAATGGTTATGAATTATTTAGAGGCAGAGGACTTAACTACAGGATATGGTCGTCAAGTGATTAGTGAAGCGCTGAACTGTTCATTTGAAGCGGGAACTATTACAAGTATTATTGGACCAAATGGTTGTGGCAAATCGACCTTGTTAAAAACACTTGCGCGTATTTTGCCAGCTGAGAAAGGCAAGGTGTTCATTAAGAACCAAGAACTTCAACATTTTTCTTCAAAAGAAGTGGCGCAAGAACTAGCGATCTTATCACAAACGCCAGAAAATACAATCGATTTATCTGTTTTTGACCTCGTCTCTTTCGGGCGATATCCTTATCAATCGGGCTGGAAAAGTGTCACCAAAGAAGATCAAGAGTACATACAATGGGCATTAGAATTAACAGGCTTAACTGAGTTAGCTAGAGAGTCTGTGGCAATTTTATCAGGTGGACAACGTCAACGGGTTTGGATTGCTATGGCGCTAGTGCAGGATACAGATATTTTAATTTTAGATGAGCCGACCACCTATTTGGATCCAGCGCATCAGCTAGAAATTTTAAATGTGTTAAAACGAATTAATCAAGAACATCAAAAAACTATCGTGATGACGATTCATGATATTAATTTAGCTTCTCGTTTTTCTGATCGCGTGATTGCGATGAAAGAGGGAAAGATTATCAATGAAGGAACACCGCAAGAAGTGATTACTGTTACTGGCTTAGCAGATGTTTTCGCTATTCAAGCAGAAATTAGTTACCATAGTCAGACACAGCGGCCACTAGTGCTTTCTTATGAGTTGATGGAAATGGAGCTGGATGGATGAAAGGCATAAGCGGATTTTATAGACACCAATGGCAAGTGTTACTTGTCTGTCTTTTTTTGCTACTGGGGACAATGCTTCTGTCGCTGATGTTTGGTGCGACGTCGGTTTCGATTCAAACGATTATTGAATCATTTACGCACTTCGATGCGACCAATCAAGCGCATCAAGTCATCCAAACGGTTCGGTTGCCGCGGATTTTAGGGGCCGCTTTTGTGGGGGCAAGTTTAGCGGTGAGTGGGGCGTTAGCGCAAGGGATTACGCAAAACCCATTGGCAGATTCTGGCTTGCTGGGTATCAATGCTGGGGCTGGCTTGGGCTTAGCGCTTGTTTTTGCTTTCCTCCCTCAGGCAAGTTATTGGTGGCTTTTAGTTGTTTCTTTTCTTGGTGCCGGCGTGAGTGTGGCACTGATTTATTATCTTTCTAATCATTCAATTCGAGGAGCAAGCCCCATGCGTCTGACCTTGGTGGGGGCTGGTATTAGTGCCCTTTTTTTATCATTTAGTCAATTCTTAGCCATTCAGTTCAATTTGAGTCAAGAGTTAACGTTTTGGTTTCTTGGCGGCGTCAGCGTTATTTCTTGGGCACAATTAAAAATAGTCGTCCCGATCTTTCTGGGCGCATTTGCATTAGCAGTTCTGATTAGTCCGTCGGTGACTATTTTACGGTTTGGCGATGATGCAACAATTGGTTTGGGGCGAAATCCGCAGCGTATTCGGTTGTTTGCCAGTATAACGATTTTGCTTTTATCAGGATTGTCTGTGGCGCTGGTTGGCTCGGTCAGTTTTGTTGGTTTGGTGGTGCCTCATGTGATGCGAACAGTTTCTGGAGAAAATTACCGTCGCTTGATTCCGTTCTCGGCGTTAGGCGGTGCGCTCCTCGTTTTGGTGGCAGATTTAATCGCTCGAATGGTGAATCCGCCTTTTGAAACACCATTTGGGATTATCACGGCCTTAATTGGCATCCCATTCTTTCTTTATTTATTTCGTAAAGGAGGGCAACTAGGATGACACAGAAAAAAGTGTCCCGTTGGGTGGCTGTCTTAATAGTTGGGATTATCCTAACTGCTTGTATCAGTTTAACGCAAGGGGAATTATCTGTTTCCGTCATGGATTTAAAAGCCCTTCTTTTGGGACAGGGAAGTCAGGCCAAACAACTGTTAGTTTGGGATTTTCGGTTACCACGGATTGTGCTAGCGGTCCTTTCGGGCGCAGCTTTAGGCTTAAGCGGCGCTATTCTTCAAGGGATTACTCGGAATCCGTTAGCAGATACTGGGATTTTAGGCATTAATGCGGGTGCGGGTTTGGCAGTGATTTTGTTTATTAGTTTTATTGAAACGACAAGTATCACGACGTTTGCACTTCCGCTCGTGGCCTTAGTTGGCGGCTTGCTAGCGGCTGTTGGGATTTTAGTAATCGCGTATCATCATCGTTTAGGATTGACGCCAGTTCGAATGGTCTTAGCGGGTGTCATTTTGAGTACGGGTATTTCAGCACTCACCTTATTAATTACATCAAAAATTGACACTGAAAAGTACCGTTTTGTTACAATGTGGCAAGCAGGCAGTATCTGGGGCAGTAATTGGTTCTTTGTGGGCGCTTTGTTGCCTTGGCTAGTCATCGGGTTCTTTTTTGCGATGAAGCGTCATCGTCTGTTGGATATTTTACAATTGGGGGACGAAACAGCTATTTCTGTAGGTATTGCTGTGAAAAAAGAACGAATCGTTTCGTTGCTGTTAGCGGTGATGTTGGCGGCATCAGCGATTTCCGTTACAGGGGGAATTAATTTTTTAGGTTTACTTGCGCCACATATTGCTCGCAAATGTGGTTTTACGCAACAAAAACAGGTATTGCCATTGGCGGCGTTGTTTGGGAGTTTACTTTTATTGGTTAGTGATACGATTGGTCGGCTATTGCCTGGCAATGGAGAAATGCCTGCAGGGATTATTGTTGCGATCATCGGTGCGCCTTATTTTCTTTATTTGTTAATCAAAACAAGCGATTCGTTATAAAAAAGAATCAAAAGCTGGGTCAATTGGTCGTTGTGAAAGCAACTGTCATTTGCTCGGCTTTTTGATTGGCGGATTTTTGAAAAAATAGTATGATAAATGCGTAAGAGCATTGAATGGAGGATGAAAGAATGGAAAACTTTAATTTTTATGTACCAACAGACATCCGTTTTGGGAAAGATCGTTTAGACGAATTACCTGCTGTGTTAGATCAATTTGGCAAAAATGTCTTACTTGTTTATGGTGGCGGTAGTATCAAACGTAATGGCTTGTACCAACAAATTACTGATTTGGCCCAAAAAAACGGGCATACATTGATTGAGTTGAGCGGTGTCGAACCAAACCCGCGCATTGAAACCGTTAGAAAAGGAATTGAGTTGTGTAAAGAAAACCAAGTCGATGTTATTTTAGCAGTTGGCGGTGGTTCAACCATTGACTGTTCCAAAGCAATAGCTGCGGGCTTTTATTCGGAAGAAGATATCTGGACAGTCATTGCAGCCAGAAAAGGGTATACAGGTCCTGCTTTACCAATCGTGACCATCTTGACTTTAGCAGCGACAGGTAGTGAAATGAACGCAGGTGCTGTCATTTCTAACTTAGAAACCAATCAAAAATTAGGCTTTGGTGGTCCGAATATGATTCCAAAAGTTTCGTTCTTGGATCCAACGAATACTTTTACGGTTCCTCAAAATCAAACAGCAGCTGGCTCAGCGGATATTTTCAGTCATTTGATTGAAAACTATTTTAGTATTTCGACAGGCACGGACGTCCAAGATTTTGTGTCAGAAGGCTTAATGCGAACGGTTATCAAAAATTGTCCTATTGCTTTAGAAAATCCAGAAGATTATGATGCACGTGCTAATTTAATGTGGGCAAGCAGTTTAGCCTTAAATGGTTTAACAGGGCGCGGCAAACAAGGTGTTTGGTCTTGTCACCCAATGGAACATGAATTAAGTGCGTTTTATGACATTACGCATGGGATTGGCTTAGCAATTTTAACGCCTCGTTGGATGAATTACGTTTTGTCTGAACAAACCGTAGGCAAGTTTGCGCAATTTGCTCGAAATGTTTGGGGAATAGTCGAACAAGAAGAGGAAGTAGCAGCGAAAAAAGGTATTCAAGCATTATATGATTACTTTGTGGCTTGTGGCATTCCAATGACATTACCAGAAGTTGGCATCGAAGCAGATAAATTTGAAGAAATGGCACAACAAGCTGTGGACCATAGTGCAATTGCCGAAAAGGCTTATGTGCCATTGGATGCAGCGGATATAGTAGCGATTTATAAAGATTGTTTAACCGAAAGTCAATTTATTTAATCCATAAAAAAGCGGTTTGCCTTGGCAAACCGCTTTTGTTAATAAGAAACAGGTTCTTATAAGTAGTATTTTTCTTTCACAGTTAAATCATCGTTTAATTCATAAACTAATGGTTTACCTGTTGGGATTTCAAGATCCATAATATCTTCATCAGAAATGCCTTCGATGTGTTTAGCTAAAGCACGTAATGAATTACCATGAGCCGCTACTAAGACAGTTTTGTTGTCTTTTAAAGCTGGCGCAATTTCATCTTGCCAGAATGGTAATGCACGTTCCAAAGTAACTTTCAAGTTTTCGCCACCAGGAATATCGCGTTGGTCTAACATTGCATAACGACGGTCGTTTGCTGCAGAACCTTCATCTGTTGCTTCCATTAATGGAGGAAGAGTATCGTAAGAACGACGCCAGATGTGGACTTGTTCGTCTCCGTATTTTTCAGCAGTTTCTTTTTTGTTTAGTCCTTGTAATTTACCATAGTGACGTTCGTTTAAGCGCCAAGATTTGATTTGAGGTACCCATAATTGATCTGAGTATTCTAGTAAATAGTTACAAGTTTTGATGGCACGAGTTAAAACAGAAGTATAAGCAACGTCGAATTCGATGCCTGCTTCTTTAATTTTACGGCCGCCTTCTTTTGCTTCTTCAACACCTTCAGGTGCTAAATCTACGTCAGCCCATCCAGTAAATTGGTTTAAGGCATTCCATTCGCTAAGTCCATGACGAGAAAAAACTAATTTTGGCATGTATAAGCTCTCCTTTGAGTTTAGTTTTCTGAAAATAAGATTTCCACGTTTATTGTACACCGTTTTGCGCAAGATTTCCAATGGAAAATAGTAAAAAAACGTGAAAGTTGCTGAAAAATTAGAGTGAAATCGAATCAAAAAAGAAGCCCCATCTGAAGGACTTCTTTTTTATTCTTAGGAATACAGCCGCTCGACATCTGTCTCAGGTAAATTGATGTATTTATAACAAGTGCCCACCGAAACGCCGCATTTATTAGAAATAAATTGGATTGTTTCTTTGTTTTCATAATATAATGCACGGATTTTGCGGACGGTGCGTCCATCAATTTTTGGACGTCCACCTACTTTTCCGTTTTCACGAGCTTTGTGGAGCCCGACGAGTGTTCGTTCTTTAATTAGTGCACATTCCATCGCAGATAAGCTCTCCATTAATTGGAAATAGGCTTCACCTGTTGGAAGGTGAGTATCAATTCCTTCTGAAATGCTGACAAAATCAACTTGTTTTTCCTTTAACATTTTCATAAAGTCTGTTAATTGGCGGGTTGTTTTACCTAAATGGTGCAATTTACAAACAATAAGTGTATCCCCAGCAGAAAGAAGTTTTTCGACTTCGTCTAAGACACTGATCTCCGCTTGAGGATCAAATGTCTCTTGGAAAATATCATCACAACCAAACGATTGGAGAGTGGTTAGTTGATTTTTTAAATCGTCTTCAATAATAGTTGTGCGTGCATAACCAATTCGTTTCATATATTATCCTTCCTATATAAATAATCTTTTTTCACACATTCTTAACGTGCGGGAACATGTAAGGTTTTCGGTCCATCTTCATAACCGACGATTACCATAGAAACCATATTTAAAAATAAGCCGTGTTCAACGACGCCAACCAAGTTGTCTAAATAAGAACCCAAAGCTTCTGGATCTGTAATTTTTTCTAAATGCAAATCGATGATATGGTGGCCTCCATCTGTTATTAATGTTTCGCCAGTAGCGTTTAAACGAAGTGTTGGGTGATAGCCTTTTTCTTCAAATAAATGCACTAGTTGGCGGCTGCCATAAGGAACAACCTCAACTGGAAGTGGGAAAGCCCCTAAATCGTCCACCATTTTTGATTTATCCACAATCCAAATACATTTCTTTGAATAAGTGGCCACAATTTTTTCAAAAAGTAAGGCAGCGCCACCGCCTTTGATTCCTTGAAAATCAGCGCTGATTTCATCGGCGCCATCAATCGTAAGATCTACATACGGAACCTCATCAATACTTTTTAAAGGAATGCCCAAGGCCAAGGCTTGTTTCTCTGTTTCTTTTGAAGTAGTAACCCCTACGATTGACAATCCTTCTTCTTTTACGCGACGACCAATTTCGTCTACCATAAATTTTGCTGTTGAGCCAGTACCCAAACCGACAATCATGCCGTCTTCTACATATTTTGCAGCTTCGATTCCTACCATTTGTTTCAGATTCATCGCTGTTTTCCGCCCCCTTCAATAGTCAAAGATATTGTACCGTTAATTAACTAAAAAAGATAGAAAGTTTTTGAAAAAGTCATAAAAATTTTTAAAGGAAAAGTGCGTTTAAATAGAAGGAAAAGCTTTTTTTCGAAAGGCGAAAGAAGAGGGTTGACAGCTGATACTTATCGTGGTATCCTAACAAAGGTGCTTTATCTACAGGTTCCTTATAGGGACGTGCTGACTGTCTATCAAAGCATATTTGATAAAGAGTGCAGAGATTGCATTATTTTTTATCGCGAAAAAAGAACCACCTGGATGTGTGGAACTAGAAGCGAAGTAAGGAAGGAGGAGAACAAGGAATGCCTACAATTAACCAATTAGTACGTAAACCTCGTAAATCTAAAGTAGAAAAATCTGATTCACCAGCCTTAAACAAAGGATATAACAGTTTTAAGAAAACTCAAACAAACGTTAACTCTCCGCAAAAACGTGGAGTTTGTACACGTGTGGGTACGATGACACCTAAAAAACCGAACTCAGCTTTACGTAAATATGCCCGTGTTCGTTTGTCAAACTTAATCGAAGTTACAGCTTATATCCCAGGTATCGGTCACAACTTACAAGAACACAGCGTGGTATTATTACGTGGTGGACGTGTAAAAGACTTACCAGGGGTACGTTACCATATCGTTCGTGGTGCGCTTGATACTGCCGGTGTTAACGACCGTAAACAAAGCCGCTCTAAATACGGTACAAAACGTCCTAAAGCTTAATTATAATAAGACAATAACAACTTGAAAAATCATATTTCGGAAGGAGGAGTTACGGATGCCTCGTAAAGGTCCTGTTGCAAAACGTGATGTTTTACCAGATCCAATTTATAACTCAAAATTAGTAACTCGCTTAATCAACCGTGTAATGGTTGACGGTAAACGCGGGATTGCTGCTAACATTATCTATAATTCATTTGATATCATCAAAGAATCTACAGGTAACGATCCATTGGAAGTTTTTGAACAAGCAATGAAAAACGTTATGCCTGTTCTTGAAGTTAAAGCACGTCGTGTTGGGGGTTCTAACTACCAAGTACCAGTTGAAGTTCGTCCAGAACGTCGTACAACTTTAGGTTTACGTTGGGTAGTTAACTACGCACGTCTACGTGGTGAACACACAATGGAAGAACGTCTAGCGAAAGAAATCATGGATGCTGCTAACAACACTGGCGCTTCTGTTAAAAAACGCGAAGACACACACAAAATGGCAGACGCAAACCGCGCATTTGCTCATTATCGTTGGTAAGATCCTCTCTGTCTGTCGCGTAAAGTGGCAGCAGAAAGTCAATTTACAATCGATTTAAATAAAGAGAGGAGTAAACATACAAAATGGCAAGAGAATTTTCACTTGAAAAAACTCGTAACATTGGTATCATGGCCCACGTTGATGCTGGTAAAACAACAACAACTGAGCGTATCTTGTACTACACTGGTAAAATCCATAAAATCGGTGAAACCCATGAAGGTGCTTCACAAATGGACTGGATGGAACAAGAACAAGAACGTGGTATCACGATTACATCCGCTGCGACAACTGCACAGTGGAAAGGCTACCGTGTAAATATCATCGATACTCCAGGACACGTGGACTTCACAATTGAAGTACAACGTTCTCTACGCGTATTAGATGGTGCGGTAACAGTTCTTGACTCTCAATCAGGTGTAGAACCTCAAACAGAAACTGTTTGGCGTCAAGCGACTGAATATAAAGTTCCTCGTATTGTATTCTGTAACAAAATGGATAAAATCGGTGCGGACTTCTTCTATTCAGTAGAATCATTACATGATCGTTTACAAGCAAACGCTCATCCAATTCAAATTCCAATCGGAGCTGAAGAAGACTTCACTGGAATCATTGACTTGATTAAAATGAAAGCTGAAATCTACACAAATGATTTGGGAACAGATATTCAAGAAACTGATATTCCTGAAGATTATTTAGAAAAAGCGCAAGAATGGCGCGAAAAATTAGTTGAAGCTGTTGCTGAAACTGACGAAGACTTAATGATGAAATATCTTGAAGGTGAAGAAATCACTGAAGAAGAATTAGTCGCTGGTATCCGTCAAGCAACAATCAACGTTGAGTTCTTCCCTGTATTAGCTGGTTCAGCATTCAAGAATAAAGGGGTTCAATTAATGTTGGACGCTGTTCTTGATTACTTACCATCTCCATTAGATATCGATGCTATCAAAGGGATCGATACTAAAACAGACGAAGAAACAACTCGTCCAGCTGATGACGAAGCACCTTTCGCTTCATTAGCATTTAAAGTTATGACTGACCCATTCGTAGGTCGTTTAACTTTCTTCCGTGTTTATTCTGGTGTCCTTGAAAGTGGTTCATACGTATTGAACGCTTCAAAAGGCAAAAAAGAACGTATCGGTCGTATCCTACAAATGCACGCCAACACTCGTCAAGAAATTGACAAAGTGTACTCTGGTGATATCGCTGCTGCTGTTGGTCTGAAAGACACAACAACTGGTGATACATTATGTGCATTAGATGCACCAGTTATTCTTGAATCTATTGAATTCCCTGATCCAGTTATCCAAGTCGCTGTTGAACCTAAATCAAAAGCTGACCAAGATAAAATGGGCGTGGCTCTACAAAAACTTGCTGAAGAAGATCCATCATTCCGCGTTGAAACAAACGTTGAAACTGGTGAAACAGTTATCTCTGGTATGGGTGAATTGCACTTAGACGTTTTAGTAGACCGTATGAAACGTGAATTCAAAGTTGAAGCTAACGTAGGTGCTCCTCAAGTATCTTACCGCGAAACATTCCGTGCTGCGACTAAAGCAGAAGGTAAATTCGTTCGTCAGTCTGGTGGTAAAGGACAATACGGTCACGTATGGGTTGAATTTACACCAAATGAAGAAGGTAAAGGCTTCGAGTTTGAAAACGCAATTGTCGGTGGTGTGGTTCCTCGTGAATACATCCCAGCAGTTGAAAAAGGGTTAGAAGACTCTATGAACAACGGTGTTCTTGCTGGTTATCCATTAGTTGATATCAAAGCAAAACTTTACGATGGTTCATACCACGATGTCGATTCAAATGAAACGGCCTTCCGTGTAGCTGCTTCTATGGCATTGAAAGCTGCGGCTAAAAATGCAAACCCAGTTATTTTAGAACCAATGATGAAAGTTACAATTACTGTTCCTGAAGATTACTTAGGTGATATCATGGGACACGTAACAAGTCGTCGTGGACGTGTTGAAGGTATGGAAGCACACGGTAACTCTCAAATCGTTAATGCGATGGTACCTTTAGCTGAAATGTTTGGTTATGCTACAACATTACGTTCAGCAACACAAGGACGCGGTACATTTATGATGGTATTTGACCACTATGAAGACGTACCTAAGTCTGTTCAAGAAGAAATCATCAAGAAAAACGGCGGCAACGCATAATTTTCCTTGAGAATAAAAGGTTTGTTTTTAGAACTATCCTTTTTTCAAGATTTCGTGTAAAATAGCTTATGATGATCAGACGATTTTTAGTAACGTCTATCACATATAAAACAAACAATAAAATTTATATTTTTAGGAGGAACATTCAAAATGGCAAAAGAAAAATTTGACCGTTCTAAATCCCATGTTAACATTGGTACTATCGGACACGTTGACCATGGTAAAACTACATTAACAGCTGCAATTGCTACTGTATTATCAAAACACGGTGGCGGGGAAGCACAAAGCTACGATTCTATCGATAACGCTCCAGAAGAAAAAGAACGTGGAATCACAATCAACACTTCTCATATTGAATATGAAACTGAAACTCGTCACTATGCACACGTTGACTGCCCAGGACACGCGGACTACGTTAAAAACATGATCACTGGTGCTGCTCAAATGGACGGAGCTATCTTAGTAGTTTCTGCTGCTGATGGTCCTATGCCTCAAACACGTGAACATATCTTATTATCACGTAACGTTGGTGTGCCATACATCGTTGTATTCTTAAACAAAATGGATATGGTTGATGACGAAGAATTATTAGAATTAGTAGAAATGGAAGTTCGTGACTTATTATCAGAATACGATTTCCCAGGCGATGATGTTCCAGTTATCGCAGGTTCTGCTTTGAAAGCTTTAGAAGGCGACGAGTCTTATGAAGAAAAAATCTTAGAATTAATGGCTGCAGTTGACGAATATATCCCAACTCCAGAACGTGATACTGACAAACCATTCATGATGCCAGTCGAAGACGTATTCTCAATCACTGGACGTGGTACTGTTGCTACAGGCCGTGTTGAACGTGGTGAAGTTCGCGTTGGTGACGAAGTTGAAATCGTTGGTATTAAAGACGAAACATCTAAAACAACTGTTACAGGTGTTGAAATGTTCCGTAAATTATTAGACTACGCTGAAGCAGGCGACAACATCGGTGCTTTATTACGTGGTGTAGCACGTGAAGATATCGAACGTGGACAAGTATTAGCTAAACCAGCTACAATCACTCCACACACAAAATTCAAAGCTGAAGTATACGTATTATCAAAAGAAGAAGGCGGACGTCACACTCCATTCTTCACTAACTACCGTCCTCAATTCTACTTCCGTACAACAGACGTTACTGGTGTTGTAGAATTGCCAGAAGGTACTGAAATGGTAATGCCTGGTGATAACGTTGCTATGGACGTTGAATTAATTCACCCAATCGCTATCGAAGACGGAACTCGTTTCTCTATTCGTGAAGGCGGACGTACTGTAGGTTCAGGCGTTGTTACTGAAATCGTTAAATAATTAACTTTTTAACTATAGCTTTAACCAGCGTAAAAAACTGGGGTATTCGGACGTAAGACCAGAGAATTTATTCTCTGGTCTTTTTTTTGTTTAGAAATTGGCTGGCTAAAAAATAAGCCAATTGGCTGTTTTAGCAGTCTTGTTTCTTCCGTATACTTGGAGAAAAAGGTTAGGTGATTTAATGGAAAAAGTATTGACGATTGCAGGCTCCGATTCAACTGGAGGGGCAGGGATTCAAGCAGATTTAAAAACATTTGAAGAGTATGGAGTTTTTGGGTTTTCAAGTTTAACCTCGATTGTGACGATGGATCCTACGACAGGCTGGTCGCATGAAGTAACTGAATTGCCAGAAACGCTCTTAGAAAAACAATTGATTTCGGTTTTTGCAGGCGGTCCAGTCGCGGCTTTGAAAACAGGGATGATGGGTAATGAACAAAATATTAAAATGGCTAGTAAGTACATTAAACAAGAAAAAATTCAAAAAGTCGTGATTGACCCAGTCATTGCTTGTAAGGGAACGGCACAAATTCTGCAACCCAAAAGTGTGGAAGGCCTAAAAAACGATTTACTGCCATTAGCATTAGTTGCCACGCCTAATTTAATTGAAGCGGGCATCTTATCTGGTTTAGGCGAAATTTCTTCCGTGGCGGAGATGGAAGAAGCGGCAAAACGAATTGTACAAATGGGAGCCAAACATGTCGTGGTTAAAGGGGGACATCGCTTAGCTGGTGAAAAAGCACTGGACTTGTTTTACGATGGTCACACCGCGCATCTTTTGGAAAATGAATTATATCCTACTGATTATAATCATGGTGCAGGTTGTACTTTTTCAGCGGCAATCACAGCTGGCTTGGCGAAAGGTTATTCGGTGTTAGAAGCAGTAACTTTAGCAAAAAAATTTGTAGCGGCGGCGATTAAACACGGTATTCAAGTTAATCCTTATGTGGGGCACGTGTGGCATGGCGCATACACTCATGCGGAACAACGGATGCGTAAGAAAGAATAATATTTAGAACTAGAGGAGTCTGTCAAGGACTGGCTCTAGTTTTTTTGTGATAAAGAATAACAATAGTAGGTATTACGTTAAAAGAATGTTCAAATTTTTAAAAGAGGAGTAGAATAGAACTGTAATTGCAAAAAAAGAAGCGGAACATAGAAGGGGTGTTAACTTTTCTGTGCTTCAGTTTAGAACGGACTGTGGTGTTTGTTTTGACGAACTACCGGAAAGCGACTTCTTTTTGTTTTGGCTTCAAATGGTATTTAATGGAGGGAATGCAATGTTAGAAAAAGAAACGTACAGTCAACTGTTTAAATGGTCTTTTTCAAAAAAGACACAAGTCACATACTGGGATGGTACCGTCAAAGAGTATGGGCAAGGGTCGGGGGATCCGGTTTTTAAAATTGTATTCAATGAAAAAATTCCTGTGAAGGATTTACTGAATAACGCTTCGTTAACTTTAGGGGAAGCCTACATGGATCGCAAAATTGAAATCGAAGGCGATATCCAAGCACTGATTTATGATGTGTATAACCAAAAGGATAGCTTTTTACACAATGCTAAATTTATTAAATGGCTTCCTAAAGAAAGTCATTCAAAAAAACGCTCGCAAGAGGATATTCACAGCCATTACGATCTAGGAAATGATTTTTACAAAAAATGGCTTGACCAAACAATGACGTATTCATGTGCTTATTTTAAAACGCCTGAAGATACATTAGAACAAGCGCAAGTGAATAAAGTGCATCATATTTTAGATAAATTGTTTATCAAAGAGGGCGACACTTTACTGGATATTGGCTGCGGCTGGGGCACGTTAATTTTAACTGCGGTGAAAGAATATGGAGCCAAAGCAACTGGGATTACATTAAGTGAAGAGCAATTTCATCATATTCGCCATATTATAGAAAAAGAAGGTCTACAAGATCGAATGACTGTCAAATTGATGGATTATCGTGATTTAAAAGGAGAGTCTTTTGACCATATTACGAGTGTTGGGATGTTTGAACATGTCGGTGCGGAAAATCTACATGAATATTTTGACGTCGTTCAACGAAACTTAGCGCCTAAAGGTACGGCGTTGATTCATGGGATCAGTCGCCAACAAGGTGGGGCTAAAAATGCTTGGATTAATCGTTATATTTTCCCAGGTGGCTATATTCCTGGTGTCACTGAGCTAGTCGGCCATATGACAGAAAACGACTTGCAAGTGATTGACTTGGAAAGTTTGCGCAGAGATTATCAATTGACGTTGGAACATTGGACAAAAAACTTCCATAATATAGAAACAGAAATTGTTGACGAAAAAGGTGAGCGCTTCTATCGAATGTGGGACTTATATTTGCAAGCATGTGCAGCCTCATTCCAAGCAAGCAATATTGATGTTATTCAATATTTATTGGTTCATCCAGATAACAATGATATTCCAATGCGCCGGATTGGTTAATAGAATAAAAAAGAGAGAATTTGAGATTCTGGTAAAAAAGGAATCTCAAATTCTTTTTTTATAAAAATAGAATGAAAAGAATTGAAAAACAAAACAAATGCTTTTCAAAACAAGAAAAAATTCTTTCAAAAAAACGCAGAAAATCCTTGCTAACACTATCCTTTCATAGTATAATCAAAAAGGTGCTGTTTACAGGAGTGTAAAAAGCATTGGTAGATCAACGATTTGATTTGCCGGCTGTGAAGCGAGAGGTTGCGACACGCTCGGACGCTTTGCCATGAACGAGCATGCCGGATAAATTTTCGTGGAGCTATGTCTACTTTTAAAATAGGCGAAGGAGGGAACAAGATGGCAAAACAAAAAATTCGTATCCGTTTAAAAGCGTATGAACACCGTATTTTAGATCAATCAGCGGATAAAATTGTGGAAACAGCAAAAAGAACTGGAGCTGACGTATCAGGTCCGATTCCATTACCAACAGAACGCTCACTTTACACAGTTATTCGTGCGACTCATAAATACAAAGATTCTCGCGAACAATTCGAAATGCGTACTCACAAACGTCTAATTGACATTGTGAACCCAACACCAAAAACAGTTGACGCTCTAATGAAGCTTGACTTACCGTCTGGTGTTAATATTGAAATCAAACTATAAAATTAAGATGGAGGTGTACTCATGACCAAAGGAATCTTAGGGAAAAAAGTGGGAATGACACAAATCTTTACTGAGTCTGGTGAATTAATTTCAGTAACAGTAGTTGAAGCTACGCCAAACGTAGTTTTACAAGTAAAAACTGTTGAAACTGACGGATACGAAGCTATCCAAGTTGGTTACCAAGACAAACGTGAAGTTTTATCAAACAAACCTGCGAAAGGTCATGTTGCAAAAGCAAACACGGCTCCTAAGCGCTTCATTAAAGAATTCAAGAATGTTGAGCTAGGAGAATATGAAGTAGGTAAAGAAATCAAAGTAGATGTTTTCCAAGCAGGAGACGTTGTTGATGTTACAGGTACTACGAAAGGTAAAGGATTCCAAGGGGCAATCAAACGTCACGGCCAAAGCCGCGGACCTATGTCTCATGGTTCTCGTTATCACCGTCGTCCTGGGTCAATGGGTCCAGTAGCGCCTAACCGTGTATTTAAAAATAAACGACTAGCCGGCCGTATGGGTGGCGACCGCGTAACAATTCAAAACCTTGAAGTTGTTAAAGTGGACGTAGAAAGAAATGTTATCTTAATCAAAGGAAACATTCCTGGAGCGAAAAAATCTTTAATCACAATCAAATCAGCTGTGAAAGCTAAATAAGTGTAGGGAAAGGAGGAACTAAGGAATGCCGAATGTAGCATTATTCAAACAAGATGGAACTCAAAACGGTGAAATCACTTTAAATGAAGAAATCTTCGGAATCGAACCTAATGAAAGTGTTGTCTATGATGCAATCATCATGCAACGTGCTTCATTAAGACAAGGAACACACGCAGTTAAAAACCGTAGCGCTGTTCGTGGCGGTGGCCGCAAACCATGGCGTCAAAAAGGAACTGGTCGTGCTCGTCAAGGTTCAATCCGTTCACCACAATGGCGTGGAGGTGGCGTAGTCTTTGGACCAACACCGCGTTCATACAGCTACAAACTTCCTAAAAAAGTTCGTCGCTTAGCAATGAAGTCTGTATTATCAGACAAAGTTGCTGAAAATAACTTGGTAGCAGTAGAAGGTTTAAGCTTCGATGCACCAAAAACAAAAGAATTCAAACAAGTTCTTGCTAACTTGTCTATCGATACTAAAGTATTAGTTGTTTTAGAAAATGGTAACGACTTTGCAGCTTTATCAGCTCGTAACTTACCAAACGTTTCTGTAGTAACTTCTGATAACGTTAGTGTGTTAGATGTTGTGTCAGCTAACAAAGTCTTGGCAACACAAACAGCTCTTACTCAAATTGAGGAGGTGCTTGCATAATGGAATTACTAGACGTAATCAAACGCCCAGTGATCACTGAAAAATCCATGTTAGCTATGGACGAAAAGAAATATACTTTCGAAGTGGACACTCGCGCAAACAAAACTTTAGTAAAACAAGCTGTTGAATCAGCATTCGATGTTAAAGTAGCAAACGTAAACATCTTAAACGTGCGTCCAAAATTCAAACGCATGGGTAAATATGCAGGTTATACAAAAAAACGTCGCAAAGCGATCGTTACATTAACTGAAGATTCAAAAGAAATTCAATTATTCGAAGCTGCTGAATAAGCAGTCCTGAACAATATCAACGTAGGAGGGAAATAAGACGTGGCGATTAAAAAGTACAAACCTACCACAAATGGCCGTCGTAACATGACAAGTTCTGATTTCGCTGAAATCACAACTTCAACACCAGAAAAATCATTGTTACAGCCATTAAAAAACAATGCCGGTCGTAACAACAACGGTCGCATTACGGTTCGTCACCAAGGTGGCGGTCACAAACGTCAATACCGTGTGATTGACTTCAAACGTAATAAAGATAACGTCGCAGCGGTTGTTAAAACGATCGAGTACGATCCAAACCGTTCTGCTAACATCGCGTTAGTTCATTACGAAGACGGGGTTAAGGCATACATCTTAGCACCAAAAGGATTAGAAGTAGGCATGCGCCTAGTATCTGGTCCAGAAGCAGATATTAAAGTAGGTAACGCATTACCATTGGAAAACATTCCAGTTGGTACAGTTATCCACAACATTGAAATGAAACCTGGTAAAGGTGGACAATTAATCCGTTCAGCTGGAACAAGCGCGCAAGTACTTGGTAAAGAAGGCAAATACGTATTAATCCGCTTAAACTCTGGCGAAGTTCGTATGATCTTAGCAACTTGCCGTGCAACAATCGGTTCAGTTGGTAACGAACAACACGAATTAATCAACATTGGTAAAGCTGGCCGCTCTCGTTGGATGCGTAAACGCCCAACTGTTCGTGGTAGCGTAATGAACCCTAACGATCACCCACACGGTGGTGGTGAAGGTAAAACACCAATTGGACGTAAAGCGCCAGTATCTCCATGGGGTCAACCAGCAATTGGATACAAAACACGTAATAAAAAAGCTAAATCAGACAAACTTATCGTTCGTCGTCGTACTAAATAATTTTTTTGACCATGTGTCGTACATTTTGAGAGGAGGTTCACCATGGGTCGTAGTTTAAAAAAAGGACCTTTCGTCGATGATCATTTGATGAAAAAGGTCGAAGCACAACAAGGTGCCGAAAAGAAAAAAGTAATTAAAACTTGGTCTCGCCGCTCTACAATTTTTCCATCATTCGTAGGTTTCACAATCGCTGTATATGATGGACGGAAACATGTCCCTGTTTACATTCAAGAAGACATGGTAGGACATAAATTAGGTGAATTTGCACCAACTAGAACTTATCGTGGCCACGTTGCTGACGATAAAAAAACTAAACGCTAATTTTGAGGGGAGGATATGCAAATGTCAGAACAAATTACATCAGCTAAAGCAACTGCAAAAACAGTTCGCACTTCACCTCGTAAAGCACGTTTAGTAATCGATCTTATCAGAGGGAAAAGCGTTGCGGATGCAATTTCAATCTTGAAATTCACACCGAACAAGTCTGCTGGAATCATTGAAAAAGTTTTAATGTCAGCAGTTGCTAACGCAGAAAACAACTTTGACTTAGACGTTGAAAGCTTAGTCGTATCTGAAGCATTTGTTAACGAAGGACCAACAATGAAACGTTTCCGTCCTCGTGCAAAAGGTTCAGCTTCACCAATCAACAAACGTACTAGTCACATCACAGTAGTTGTAACAGAGAAATAAGTCTCATGAAATAGGCTGTTTTCTTTATGAAAACAGAGCTTAAACATTTAAGAGGAGGGACAATCAGTGGGTCAAAAAGTACATCCAATTGGAATGCGTGTAGGCATCATCCGCGACTGGGATGCGAAATGGTATGCTGAAAAAGAGTATGCTGAATTCTTACACGAAGATTTAAGAATCCGTAAATTTATCGCAACAAAACTTGCTGATGCTGCTGTATCTACAATTGAAATCGAACGCGCTGCAAACCGTGTTAACATTTCAATTCACACAGCTAAACCAGGTATGGTTATCGGTAAAGGCGGATCTGAAGTCGAAAACCTAAGAAAAGAATTAAATAAATTAACTGGCAAACGAGTTCACATCAACATCGTTGAAATCAAAAAACCAGATTTAGATGCAAAATTAGTAGGCGAAGGAATTGCACGTCAATTAGAAAACCGTGTTGCTTTCCGTCGTGCTCAAAAACAAGCTATCCAACGCGCAATGCGTGCTGGTGCTAAAGGAATCAAAACTCAAGTATCAGGTCGTCTAAACGGTGCGGATATCGCTCGTTCAGAAGGATACTCTGAAGGAACTGTACCACTTCACACATTACGTGCGGACATTGATTACGCATGGGAAGAAGCGGACACTACTTACGGAAAACTAGGAGTTAAAGTGTGGATCTATCGTGGAGAAATTCTTCCAACGAAAAAAAACACTGAGAAAGGAGGGAAATAATCATGTTAGTACCTAAACGTGTAAAACACCGTCGTGAATTCCGCGGAAAAATGCGCGGTGAAGCTAAAGGCGGAAAAGAAGTAGCATTTGGTGAATGGGGTTTACAAGCAACTGAATCTCACTGGATTACTAACCGTCAAATCGAAGCAGCCCGTATTGCAATGACTCGTTACATGAAACGTGGCGGGAAAGTATGGATTAAAATTTTCCCTCACAAGTCTTACACAAGTAAAGCTATCGGCGTACGTATGGGTAAAGGTAAAGGGGCACCAGAAGGCTGGGTATCACCAGTTAAACGTGGTAAAATCATGTTTGAAATCGCAGGCGTTCCTGAAGAAGTAGCTCGTGAAGCTCTTCGTCTTGCATCTCACAAATTGCCGGTAAAAACTAAGATCGTAAAACGTGAGGAAATGGGTGGTGAATCGAATGAAGGTTAAAGAAATCAGAGAATTAACCACTGCCGAAATGCTAGATAAAGAAAAACAATTAAAAGAAGAATTGTTCAACTTAAGATTCCAATTAGCAACAGGTCAATTAGAAAACACTGCACGTATTAAAGAAGTACGTCAATCGATTGCACGCATCAAAACAGTATTGCGTGAACAAGCTAACTAATAGTGGAAGGAGGCCAAACGCGTATGACTGAAGAAAGAAATCAACGTAAAGTTTACCAAGGTCGTGTGGTATCAGACAAAATGGATAAAACAATCACAGTTGTCGTTGAAACAAAGAAAAACCACCCTATCTATGGCAAACGTATGAAATATTCTAAAAAATATAAAGCGCATGATGAAAACAACACAGCGAAAGTTGGAGACATCGTAAAAATCATGGAAACTCGTCCATTATCAGCTACAAAACGTTTCCGTTTACTAGAGGTAGTCGAAGAAGCAGTTATTATCTAATAAAACGAGAATTTCCTAATAGATTGAAGCACAAAATCTGAAAGGGGGATACACATCGTGATCCAACAAGAAAGTCGTTTAAGAGTCGCTGACAATTCTGGCGCACGTGAAATTTTAACGATCAAAGTCCTAGGCGGATCTGGTCGTAAAACTGCTAACATCGGTGACGTTATTGTTGCTACTGTCAAACAAGCAACGCCAGGTGGGGTTGTTAAAAAAGGTGAAGTAGTTAAAGCCGTTATCGTTCGTACAAAATCTGGCGCTCGTCGTGCTGACGGTTCTTACATCAAATTTGATGAAAATGCTGCGGTAATTATCCGTGACGATAAAAGCCCACGCGGAACACGTATCTTCGGACCAGTTGCACGTGAATTACGTGAAAACAACTTCATGAAGATCGTTTCTCTAGCACCAGAAGTATTATAATCTCGAGCCCACGTTAAAGGAGGTGCGAAACAGTAATGTTTGTTAAAAAAGGCGATAAAGTAAAAGTTATCACTGGTAAAGATAAAAACAAAGAAGGCGTTGTCTTAGCAGCGTTTCCTAAACAAGATAAAGTTATCGTTGAAGGTGTCAACGTCGTTAAAAAACACCAAAAACCAAACCAAGCAGCCCCACAAGGTGGAATCCTTGAAGTGGAAGCGCCAATTCATGTTTCTAATGTAATGGTGATTGATCCTTCAAACGGAGAAGCTACTAAAGTTGCGTTTAAAGAAGTCGACGGCAAAAAAGTCCGCGTTTCTAAAAAAACAGGTGAAGTTTTAGATAAATAAAAATTGCGGAAGGAGGGCTTACTGAATGAACCGCCTGAAAGAAAAATATATTAAAGAAGTAACACCATCATTGGTGGAAAAATTTAATTACAGCTCAGTTATGCAAACACCTAAAGTTGATAAAATCGTTATCAACATGGGTGTGGGTGATGCAGTATCAAATGCTAAAAACTTAGACAAAGCTGTTGAAGAATTAGCATTAATCACTGGTCAAAAACCACTTATCACAAAAGCTAAAAAATCTATCGCTGGATTCCGTTTACGTGAAGGAATGCCAATCGGTGCGAAAGTAACGCTACGCGGCGAAAGAATGTACGAATTTTTAGATAAATTAGTAACAGTTTCTTTACCTCGTGTACGTGACTTCCACGGTGTCAGCAAAAAAGCTTTCGATGGTCGTGGTAACTATACTTTAGGTATTAAAGAACAATTAATCTTCCCAGAAGTTGATTATGATTTAGTAGATAAAGTACGCGGTATGGACATCGTAATTGTTACAACAGCGAACACTGACGAAGAGTCTCGCGAATTGTTGGCACAATTAGGTATGCCATTCCAAAAATAATATAAGGAGGCGAACTACGTGGCTAAAAAATCAATGATTGCTAAAAACAAACGTCCTGCTAAACATTCAACACAAGCTTATACTCGTTGTGAACGTTGTGGACGTCCACATTCAGTTTATCGTAAATTTCATCTTTGCCGTATTTGCTTCCGCGAACTTGCCTATAAAGGTCAAATTCCCGGCGTGAAGAAAGCTAGCTGGTAAACAAGTAAACTCGCATAAAGGAGGTAAATAGTTCAATGGTCATGACAGATCCAATTGCAGATTTTCTAACTCGCATTCGTAATGCGAACATGGTTAAACATGAAACTTTAGAAGTACCTGCTTCAAAAATCAAACGTGATATCGCAGAAATCCTGAAACGTGAAGGATTTATCCGCGACGTAGAATACATCGAAGATGACAAACAAGGCGTAATCCGTGTTTTCCTAAAATATGGTAAAAACGAAGAACGTGTTATCACAAACTTAAAACGTATTTCTAAACCAGGTTTACGTGCATACGTAAAAGCTGACGAAGTACCAAAAGTATTAAACGGTCTAGGAATTGCAATCATCTCTACATCAGAGGGTGTAATTACTGACAAAGAAGCTAGAGCGAAAAATATCGGCGGCGAAGTAATCGCCTACGTATGGTAATTCTAAAAAATACACAAGGAGGTGTCTCTAAGTGAGCCGTATTGGTAATAAAGTTGTTGTTCTTCCTGCTGGTGTTGAAATCAAGCAAGACGGAAACAACATTACAGTTAAAGGACCTAAAGGTGAATTAACACGCGAATTTTCTTCTGATATCAAAATGAACATCGAAGGAAACGAAGTGACATTCACTCGTCCAAACGATTCAAAAGAAATGAAAACAATCCACGGAACAACTCGTGCAAACTTCAACAACATGGTTGTTGGTGTTTCTGAAGGTTTCCAAAAAGCACTTGAACTTATCGGGGTCGGATACCGTGCCCAAGTACAAGGCAACAAATTAACTTTAAACGTTGGTTATTCTCATCCTGTCGAAATGACAGCACCAGAAGGCGTAACATTTGAAGTACCTGCGAACACACAAGTTATCGTTAAAGGCATCAACAAAGAAGTTGTTGGTGAATTAGCTGCTAACATCCGTGGCGTTCGTCCTCCAGAACCTTATAAAGGCAAAGGGATTCGCTATGTTGGTGAATTTGTACGCCGTAAAGAAGGTAAAACTGGTAAATAATAACAGCTGTGTAGAAAACAGAAGTCAACAACAAGCAACTGTCATTTTATGGGATTTTTCCAATAAAATGCTTTTGTCTTGTCTGCCAGCTTCTCTTTTCCGTAATCTGCTGACTGCTTGAAATATTAGTAGTAAACATTAAATCAAAGAGGTGAAAATTGTGATTACAAAACCAGATAAAAACAAAACACGTCAAAAGAGACATCGTCGTGTACGTAACAAAATCTCTGGTACTGCTGAGTGCCCACGCTTGAACATTTTCCGTTCTAACAAAAACATCTACGCGCAAGTCATTGATGACGTAGCGGGTGTGACGCTAGCAAGTGCCTCTGCCTTGGATAAAGAAATTTCAGGTGGAACAAAAACAGAAACAGCTGCAGCTGTTGGTAAACTAGTTGCTGAACGTGCCGCTGAAAAAGGCATCAAAAAAGTAGTCTTCGACCGTGGTGGATACCTTTACCATGGCCGCGTGCAAGCTTTAGCTGAAGCTGCTCGTGAAAATGGACTAGAATTTTAGGAGAAGGAGGAACACCATTCATGGTTTATATTGATCCAAAACATTTGGAATTAGAAGACCGCGTTGTAGCGATCAACCGTGTAACAAAAGTTGTTAAAGGTGGACGTCGTTTACGTTTCGCAGCTTTAGTTGTTGTCGGTGACAAAAACGGACACGTTGGTTTCGGTACTGGTAAAGCACAAGAAGTACCTGAAGCTATCCGTAAAGCAATCGAAGACGCGAAGAAAAACTTAGTTGAAGTGCCTATGGTTGGTTCTACTATCCCGCACGAAGTAATTGGCGTATTCGGTGGCGGCCGTATCCTTATGAAACCTGCAGTAGAAGGTTCTGGGGTAGCTGCTGGTGGACCAGTTCGTGCCGTATTGGAATTAGCTGGTGTAGCAGATATTACATCTAAATCACTAGGTTCAAACACACCTATTAACGTTGTTCGCGCAACTGTTGAAGGTCTAAAACAATTAAAACGTGCCGAAGAAGTGGCAGCACTTCGCGGTAAATCTGTAGAAGAAATTATCGGTTAAGGAGGACAAAAATAATGGCTGAATTAAAAATTACTTTAAAACGCAGTGTTATCGGACGTCCTCAAAACCAACGTGCTACAGTTAAAGCGTTAGGTTTAGGTAAAGTGAATAGTACTGTTACAAAACCTGCCAATGAAGCAATCAAAGGTATGGTTAACACTATTTCACATTTAGTGGACGTAGAAGAAGTTTAAGATTTATAGATTTGTAATAGAAGATTGCTTAAGGAGGTGCCAAACCTATGAAACTTCATGAATTAAAACCTGCTGAGGGCTCACGCCAAGTACGTAACCGTGTTGGACGTGGTACTTCATCTGGTAATGGTAAAACAGCTGGCCGTGGACAAAAAGGGCAAAAAGCCCGTTCAGGCGGTGGTGTTCGTTTAGGATTTGAAGGGGGTCAAACTCCATTATTCCGTCGTTTACCAAAACGTGGGTTTACAAACATCAATCGTAAAGATTACGCTGTTGTGAACTTAGATACTTTAAACCGTTTTGAAGATGGAACAGAAGTAACTCCTGTTGTCCTAAAAGAAGCAGGAATCGTTAAAAACGAAAAAGCGGGAATCAAAGTTCTTGCAGATGGTGAGTTAACGAAAAAATTAACTGTGAAAGCAGCTAAATTCTCGAAATCAGCACAAGAAGCTATCGAAGCTGCTGGTGGTTCAATCGAGGTGATCTAATTGTTCAAGCTATTAAAGAACGCCTTTAAAGTCAAAGACATTAGATCAAAAATCTTATTTACAGTTTTAATCTTGTTTGTATTTCGCCTAGGTGCGCACATTACTGTGCCCGGGGTGAATGCAAAGGGATTGTCTGATTTAAGTAGCTTACCCTTTTTGAATATGTTGAATATGGTGAGTGGTAGTGCCATGCAAAACTTCTCTATCTTCTCGATGGGGGTTTCGCCATACATTACAGCCTCTATTATTATTCAACTATTGCAAATGGATATTGTACCTAGATTTGTAGAATGGTCAAAACAAGGGGAAGTTGGGCGTAAGAAATTAAATCAAGCTACAAGATATCTAACGATTGTCTTGGGTGTGGCTCAGTCAATGGGGATCACTGCTGGTTTTAATAGCTTAAGTCAAACTGGGATTGTCAACAATCCAACCTTAGGTACCTTTGTGATGATTGCAGTTATTTTAACTGCTGGGACGATGTTTGTGACTTGGATGGGTGAACAAATTACAGAAAAAGGAATCGGAAATGGTGTTTCAATGATTATCTTTGCCGGGATTATTTCTCGTTTGCCAGGAGCAGTCAAAGAAATCTATGAAGATTACTTCGTCAATATCGAGTCTTCTCGTATTTGGCAATCTGTTATTTTCATTGCAATCTTAGTTATTGCTATTTTGGTGATTGTTACAGTCGTAACGTTCTTCCAACAAGCAGAACGTAAGATTCCAATCCAATATACAAAACGTGTTTCTGGTGCACCAACAAGTAGTTATTTACCGTTAAAAGTAAATGCTGCTGGGGTTATTCCAGTTATCTTTGCCAGCTCGTTAATTGCAACACCAAATGCCATTTTACAAGCTTTCTCATCAAAATTCGCTGGTGAAAATTGGTATGACATTATGACAAAAATCTTCAGTTATAACACAGTTCCAGGGGCAATCATCTATACTGTCCTAATCGTTGCGTTTACGTTCTTCTATGCATTTGTTCAAGTAAACCCTGAGAAATTAGCGGAAAACTTACAAAAACAAGGAAGCTACATTCCAAGCGTGCGACCAGGTAAAGGTACAGAAGAATATGTATCTGGCGTGTTAATGAGATTAAGTGTTGTCGGCTCAATTTTCCTAGGACTTGTTGCTTTACTTCCAATCATTGCGCAAATGGTTTGGAACTTACCTCAATCAATCGGTTTAGGTGGAACAAGTTTACTAATCGTTATCGGGGTTGCATTAGAAACAACGAAACAATTAGAAGGATTAATGATGAAACGTCAATATGTCGGCTTTATCAATAAGTAAGAATCGAGTGTTGAGGTTTTACCTCAGCACCATTCTCACATATGGCTAGCTTCATAAGCCGGTCTTTAAAATTAGGAGGAGAATATATGAACCTCATTTTAATGGGATTACCTGGAGCAGGTAAAGGCACCCAAGCAGAAAAAATCATTGATACGTATGGCATTCCACATATTTCTACTGGAGATATGTTCCGTGCAGCAATGAAAAATGAAACTGCCTTGGGCCTAGAAGCGAAATCTTATATCGATAAAGGTGAACTGGTTCCTGACGAAGTAACAAACGGAATTGTTAAAGAACGCCTTGCTGAACCAGACACAGACAAAGGATTCCTATTAGATGGTTTCCCACGTACACTGGATCAAGCAAAAGCATTAGATACAATGCTTAAAGAATTAAACAAAAAAATTGATGCTGTCATTGACATCCATGTAGAAGAAGATGTATTAATCGAGCGTTTAGCTGGACGATTCATCTGTCGCACATGTGGCGCAACGTATCATAAATTATTCAACCCGCCAAAAGTTGAAGGCACTTGTGATCGCTGTGGCGGACATGAATTCTACCAAAGAGAAGATGATAAGCCCGAAACGGTTAAAAATCGTTTGGCAGTCAACATTGAAAGTAGCGCACCAATCTTAGCTTTCTATAAAGAACAAGGCTTGATGCATACAATCGATGGCAATCGCGAAATCGATACTGTTTTTTCTGATGTGAAAAAAATCATTGACGAAAACTAATTTCCAATTGCCCGCAGTTTAACCCTGTTGTTGTATTCAGTTTCTCTTGCCAAAACATAACTAAATATGGTAGAATATATCAGTCCGACTTCTACAGTTTTGTGACATCAAAATGAATAACGAAGTTAGTTGAGAATTTCTAGGTGGGAGCTGGAGTTTCCGCCGTTTTATCGTGTGAAAACGCGAAACAAGTACAAGGAGGTACTGTGCGTGGCAAAAGAAGATATGATTGAAGTCGAAGGTACAGTCGTCGAAACTTTGCCGAATGCAATGTTTAAAGTCGAACTAGAAAATGGACACCAAGTTCTTGCTACTGTTTCAGGTAAAATCCGTATGCACTACATCCGTATCTTACCTGGTGACAAAGTAACAGTTGAATTATCACCGTATGATTTAACGCGTGGCCGTATTACTTATCGCTTTAAATAATTGTACTCCGTAAAACCACAGGAGGTATTATCATGAAAGTAAGACCATCAGTAAAACCAATGTGTGAACATTGTAAAGTAATTCGCCGTAAAGGACGTGTTATGGTTATTTGCCCAGCAAATCCAAAACATAAACAACGTCAAGGATAATTAGGAGGTGTAACGAATAATGGCTCGTATTGCAGGAGTAGACATCCCTCGTGACAAACGTGTAGTAGTTTCTCTTACTTACATTTATGGTATTGGTAACACTACAGCTAAAAAAGTTTTAGCAAACGTTGGCGTATCTGAAGATGTTCGTGTACGTGATTTAACAAACGAACAAACAGATGCGATTCGTGCGGAAATTGATAAGTTAAAAGTTGAAGGGGATCTTCGTCGTGAAGTGAACTTAAACATCAAACGCTTGATGGAAATCGGTTCATACCGTGGAATCCGTCACCGTCGTGGATTACCAACTCGTGGACAAAACACGAAAAATAATGCACGTACTCGTAAAGGCCCTACTAAAACAGTAGCAGGCAAGAAAAAATAATTCCTAAGTGAAGGAGGTTAGAACTTCATGGCAGCAAAAAAAGTTAGTCGTAAACGCCGTGTCAAAAAGAATATAGAATCAGGTGTAGCACATATCCATTCTACATTCAACAATACAATCGTAATGATTACTGATACACATGGTAATGCATTAGCATGGTCATCAGCAGGATCATTAGGCTTTAAAGGAAGCAAAAAATCAACTCCTTTTGCCGCTCAAATGGCTGCAGAAGCCGCAACTAAAGTGGCAATGGAACATGGACTTAAAACTGTAGACGTAACAGTTAAAGGACCTGGTTCTGGACGTGAAGCAGCAATTCGTTCATTACAAGCAACAGGTTTAGAAGTGACTGCAATTCGTGACGTGACTCCAGTTCCTCATAATGGATGCCGCCCTCCAAAACGCCGTCGTGTTTAATGAGCGCCACTCATTCTGAGTTTGAATTAGGAACGTCATTGAACAAGACACTTTTCGTTTTGAAAGGGGTATAGATAAGAATGATTGAATTTGAAAAACCAAGAATCGAAAAAATTGATGAAAATAGAGATTATGGTAAGTTCGTCGTTGAACCATTAGAACGCGGTTACGGAACTACTTTAGGTAACTCTCTACGTCGTATTTTATTGTCTTCTTTACCAGGAGCTGCAATTACGAATATTCAAATCGATGGTGTTTTACACGAATTCTCAACCATTCCAGGTGTACGAGAAGACGTAACACAAATTATTTTGAATATTAAAGGCTTAGCATTGAAATTATATGCTGAAGAAGAGAAAACCCTTGAGATCGATATTACAGGACCCGCTACCGTGACTGCCGGCGATATTATCGTGGACAGTGATGTTGAGATCCTAAATAAAGATTTAGTTATCTGTAGTGTTGCTGAAGGAGCTACTTTCCATGCTCGCTTAACAGTGAAACCTGGTCGTGGCTATGTTCAAGCAGACGAAAACAAAAAAGAAGATATGCCAATCGGTGTACTTCCAGTTGATTCCATCTACACACCCGTTCGTCGTGTTAACTACCAAGTAGAAAATACACGTGTTGGTCGTCGTGATGATTTCGACAAATTAACAATGGAAATATGGACAGATGGTTCAATCATTCCTCAAGAAGCACTAAGTTTAGCTGCGAAAATCATGACTGAGCATTTAGATATCTTTGTAAACCTTACTGACGAAGCGAAAAACGCTGAAATCATGGTGGAAAAAGAAGAAACTCAAAAAGAGAAAATGCTAGAAATGACGATTGAAGAACTTGATTTATCAGTTCGTTCATATAACTGTTTAAAACGTGCAGGCATTAATACTGTACAAGAACTTACAAACAAATCTGAACCAGAAATGATCAAAGTACGTAATTTAGGTCGTAAATCTCTTGAAGAAGTAAAACTTAAATTGCATGATCTAGGATTAGGATTACGTAAGGACGATTAAGACTTTTACGAAGTTTCCAGTCCTGCTTAACAGCAGTGGCTCGTGAGAACAGAAACGAAGGAGGGAACCCAACGTGAGTTACCGTAAATTAGGACGCACATCAAGCCAACGTAAAGCTATGCTACGTGATATTACAACTGATTTAATCATCAACGAACGCATCGTAACTACTGAAGCTCGTGCGAAAGAAGTACGTTCAACTGTAGAAAAAATGATTACTTTAGGTAAACGTGGAGATCTTCATGCACGTCGTCAAGCAGCTACTTTCGTTCGTAATGAAGTTGCTAGTGTTCGTGAAGAAGATGAGTCTATCGTTGTTGAATCAGCTTTACAAAAGCTATTTAACGATTTAGGACCTCGTTTCGCGGAACGCCAAGGTGGTTACACTCGTATCTTGAAGACAGAACCAAGACGCGGCGATGCAGCACCAATGGTAGTTATCGAATTTGTTAAATAATTAATAAACCGATCACTTTATAGATGTTTCTTTTAGAGTGTTATGATGTTGGAGGCGACTCCGAGTCTAGCTCTGCTTTCCCTGTTAAAGATGGCTTTAGCAGGGGAGCACTCATCATATAAAGGTGATTTTTTTTTGCTTTGGGAAAACGCTGTTTTCTCAAAGCTTTTTTGTTTCTTAAAAGCATTGCAGAAGCTTTTCCGGTTTGTTATACTGGTTATTAATTGGAATTTTCAGATAATTAAACATCTGAGTTAGTAGAAGGGGGAATTATATGTCGCAAATGTTTGCTTTTTCGTTGCTGATGGTTATTTTATACATTGGTGATGTAGTTTCTATCAAAACAAAAGCTTGGATTCCATCCGTTTTTGTTTGTGGTGTTTTATTTATTCTTGGTTATTGGACTATTTTTCCACAAAATATTGTGGAAGTGGCAGGGATTCCTACAGTGGTTGCCACTTTATTAATGTATCTGTTGATTACTAATATGGGTACTCTGCTCTCTGTTAAAGAATTGGTTAATCAATGGAAAACGATTGTGATTGCTTTGTCAGGTATTCTGGGCATTATTGCCTTGTTGTTAGCTGTAGGGACTTTTGTTTTTGACTTAAAAACAGTTTTAGTTGCAATCCCGCCGTTAGTAGGAGGTTTAGTTTCTTCATTAGTAATGTCAGAAGCGGCTCAATCAGCTGGTTTAGCCTCACTTTCGGTTTTGGCAATTTTAATTTATG
Source organism: Enterococcus sp. AZ050 (assembly GCF_051715085.1). Taxonomy (NCBI): domain Bacteria; kingdom Bacillati; phylum Bacillota; class Bacilli; order Lactobacillales; family Enterococcaceae; genus Enterococcus; species Enterococcus sp. AZ050. The sequence goes on from NZ_JBIOTC010000001.1 coordinate 2,003,026, forward strand.
TCATTCAAGGGTTTGCAGGTTATCCCTTAACTTCAATTGTTCTAAAAAAAGAAGGAAAGCGGAAGCTTCAAGAATATCGAGCAGGGACATGGCAGCCGGTTCATGAACAAGAGGGGCAAGAAACAGGAGCAGAACCAGATGTGCCTAAACTATTTGAAAAAGTACCCAAACGATATCATACAGATTATTCACGAATTTTACGTTTAGCCTTAGTTGCCACACTTGCTTATTATGTTTCTGTGTGGACGGCACCGTTTGTGACGATTAGTCCTTTTGTGCTGTGTTTATGTTTTGGCGTGATTGCAACGTCTTTAGGCTTTTTAGAAAAGCAACCATTACAGAAAGCAAATAGCTTTGGTTTTGCGATTTTAGGGTTAATGCTTTTTGTCTTTGATGGCTTAAAGCAAGCCACACCTGAAATGTTGATGGATTTATTTTTACCAATGATTGGGATTATTGTGATTGGTGTTATCGGGATGTACATCTTTTCAGCAATTGTTGGTCGTGTATTAGGTGTGAGTAAAGAGATGGCATTCGCTGTTTCGTTGACAGCTTTATATGGCTTTCCAGCCGATTATATTATTACTAATGAAGTGATTCAATCATTGACAGAAGATGAACAAGAACAGGCGGCTTTAACGAGCCATTTAATGCCACCGATGTTAGTGGCAGGTTTCGTAACAGTCACCATTGTTTCGGTTATTTTAGCGGGTGTTTTTTCAAGTATTTTATTAAGTTTGTAGAAACGGGGCGTAAGTATGAAAAAAATCAAAGCACTAATCATGCAGCATGCACAAGAAATGATTGCTTTTCGACGGGATTTACACCAACATCCAGAATTACAATTTGAAGAATTTCGAACGACAGAAAAAGTCGCGGCAGTTCTTGATCAATTAGGAATTACTTATCGCAAAACAGAACCGACGGGTTTAATTGCTGAAATTGTGGGCGGCAAACCAGGCCGAGTGGTTGCGCTGCGGGCGGATATGGATGCCTTACCTGTACAGGAATTAAATGAAGATTTAGCTTATAAATCTTTAGAAGCTGGCAAGATGCATGCATGTGGGCATGATTCCCATACCGCGATGTTAGTAACAGCAGCTAAAGTATTAAAAGAAATCCAAGAAGAACTTCAGGGAACAGTAAGGTTAATTTTTCAACCATCTGAAGAAAATGCGCAAGGTGCTAAAGCAATGGTTGCGCAAGGCGCAATGACCGGTGTTGATGATGTATTTGGCTTACATATCTGGTCACAAATGCCTGTAGGAACCGCTTCGTGTCGAGTGGGCTCAAGTTTCGCATCCGCAGATATTTTTTCTGTTGATTTTAAAGGCCGTGGTGGCCATGGTGCCATGCCAAACGCTTGTATTGATGCGGCAGTCATAGCTTCTTCTTTCGTGATGAATCTGCAAACGATTGTTTCTCGGGAGACAGATCCTTTAGATCCAGTAGTTGTCACGATTGGACGGATGGATGTGGGGACCCGTTTTAATGTGATTGCTGAGAATGCACGTTTAGAAGGAACGGTTCGTTGCTTTAGTGTAGCAACGCGTAAGCGAGTAGAACAGGCGCTACAACGCTATGCGGAACAAACAGCCGCTATTTACGGTGGGACGGCTTCGTTAGATTATCAATATGGAACGTTGCCAGTGATTAATGATGAGCAAGATGCCTTGTTTGCTCAAACACTAATTAAGGAAAATTTTGGTGAAGCGGCCTTAAGACAAGAAGAGCCGACAACCGGTGGCGAAGACTTCAGTTATTATACTGAACATGCTTCTGGTTGTTTTGCCTTAGTGGGAAGTGGTAATCCGGAGAAAGATACGGAATGGGCACATCACCATGGTCGTTTCAATATTGATGAAGATGCGATGGCAATGGGTGCTGAGTTATATGCCCAATATGCGTTTGAATATTTGAAGACACATTTTTAAAAGAAAATCAGTAACTTCTTGTTTTATGAGAACAAGAAGTTATTTTTATGAAAAATAGACCTGTCAAGACAGATAAGAGCTCCCATAATGACCGTTCTTTTGGTATAATAAAAAATAGTGTGAAGAATCAGAACAGATGATTGAAAAAACGCTACTTTTTTGGTAGTGTTAGAAAGAATAAATAGATTGAGGGAGTACGCGATGCAACCAATCATTGAACTAAATAATATCCAATTTAATTATCAACCAGAAGATGCTTCTCCCGCTTTAAAAGATGTGTCTTTTTCCATTCAACAAGGCGAATGGGTCGCTATTATTGGCCATAATGGTTCTGGTAAATCAACGTTAGCCAAAACGATCAATGGGCTGTTACTGCCAGCTGCTGGGACTATCAAAGTTGGCGGCAAAGAATTAAATGAAGCAAACGTCTGGGATATCCGGCGTATGGTAGGAATGGTTTTTCAAAATCCAGATAACCAATTTGTCGGTTCAACAGTCGAAGACGATGTGGCTTTTGGTTTAGAAAATCAAGGTATTCCGCGTGATGAAATGGTCGAACGTGTTCACGATGCATTAGAACGGGTTCGTATGTTAGATTTTGCCAAGCGAGAACCTGCTCGGCTATCTGGCGGCCAAAAACAACGAGTAGCTATCGCTGGTGTGGTTGCTTTGCGACCAGATATTATTATTTTAGACGAAGCGACAAGTATGTTAGATCCAGAAGGTCGTGCAGAAGTAATTGCTACCATTCAAAAGATTAAAGAAGAAAGCAATTTAACAGTTATTTCTATTACCCACGATATTGATGAAGCGGCTAATGCGAATCGTATTTTAGTGATGCGCCAAGGACAATTGACAAACGAAGGAACACCAGAAAAGATTTTTTCTGCAGGAGAAGCGCTTGTTGAAATGGGCTTGGATTTACCGTTTCCTGAAAAATTAAAAGTAGCTTTGAAAGAGCGTGGCGTTGTTGTGCCAACGAATTATTTAACAGAAGAAGGGATGGTGGATTGGTTATGGACATCCGTTTTAAACAAGTAGATTTTACTTACCAACCCAATACTCCTTTTGAGCAACGGGCATTATTCGATATTAATTTAACGATTCAAGACGGCTCTTATACAGCGATTGTCGGACATACTGGCAGTGGCAAATCAACGCTATTACAACATTTAAATGCTTTGGTGAAACCAACTAAAGGCCAAGTGACAATTGGAGAGCGTGTAATTACGCCAGAAACTGATAATAAGAATTTAAAACCAATTCGTAAAAAAGTTGGGATCGTTTTTCAATTTCCAGAAGCACAATTGTTTGAAGAAACAGTGGAGCGAGACATCGCTTTCGGACCGAAAAACTTTGGTGTTTCAGACGAAGAAGCGAAAAAATTAGCTAAGAAAATGCTTGATTTAGTCGGCTTAGATGAAAAATACTTACAACATTCTCCGTTTGAGTTATCAGGTGGTCAAATGCGCCGTGTTGCAATTGCTGGTGTGCTAGCGATGGAACCAGAAGTTTTAGTATTAGACGAACCGACTGCTGGTTTGGATCCTAAGGGTCGTAAAGAAATGATGGAGATGTTTAGTCGTCTGCATAAGGAACATAATATGACCATCGTTTTAGTGACACATTTGATGGATGATGTGGCTAATTACGCAGATCATGTGATTGTTTTAGAAAAAGGACAAATCGTCCGAGCGGGAGCACCACAAGAAGTGTTTCAAGAGACACAATGGTTGAAAGAAAAACAATTAGGCGTGCCAACTGCAGCCGAATTTGCTGAAAAATTAGTGGCAAAAGGCTTTTCTTTTGAGCAATTACCATTAACGGCCGATCAATTAGCCGATCAGCTTCTGAAAAAAATGCAGGAAGCAGGTGAGGCAAAATGATGAATAAATTGATTTTTGGGCGTTATATTCCAGGCGATTCTTTTATCCATCGTTTAGATCCGCGTGCAAAATTATTAGCTAGTTTTTATTTTATTGGAATTATCTTTTTAGCAAATAATTGGCAGAGTTATGTTTTAATAGCAGCCTTTACTGCTTTTGCTATTTCATTATCAAAAATCAGCGCCCGCTTCTTTATCCGCGGTGTTCGGCCATTATTATGGCTAATTCTGTTTACTGTGGCTCTTCAAACCTTGTTTACACAAGGGGGAGAGGTGTACTTTCAGTGGGGAATTATTTCCATTACCCAGTTTGGTGTGACGAATGGGCTATTTATTTTCTGTCGTTTTGTTTTAATTATTTTCATGTCAACGTTATTAACTTTAACGACGGCACCATTAGAGTTATCAGATGCGATTGAATATTTGTTACGCCCACTTCGTGTGGTGAAATTTCCAGTTCATGAAGTTTCATTGATGTTATCAATTGCCTTACGTTTTGTCCCAACATTAATGGATGAAACGGAAAAGATTATGAATGCCCAACGTGCCCGTGGTGTTGATTTTGGTGAAGGAAACTTACTTCAAAAAATGAAAGCTATTGTTCCACTTTTGATTCCGCTTTTCGTAAGTAGTTTTAATCGTGCGGAAGACTTAGCGACTGCCATGGAAGCAAGAGGTTATCAAGGCGGTGAAGGACGGACAAAATACCGCATTCTTCATTGGCACCTACGAGATACAATAGTAATGTTTGGCTTTGTCTTGTTAACCATTGGCTTATTTGTATTAAGAACTTAGAAAAGGTGAAGAAAAATTATGCCCCGCTATAAAGCAATCATTGCCTATGATGGCACTCATTTTCATGGCTTTCAAAAGCAGCCTAATGAGCGTACCGTTCAAGAAGAAATAGAAAAAACGTTAGCACGCATGAATAACGGACACTCCGTGACGGTTTTTGGTTCAGGACGAACAGATGCAGGTGTTCATGCAATGGGCCAAGTGATTCACTTTGATTATCCGCAGGAACGTCCGTTGGAAAAAATGCGCTTTGCGTTAGATACACAAACACCAGAAGACATTGCTGTGCGAAGCGTGGAACGTGTTTCAGAAGACTTTCATGCACGTTATCACGTGATCGAAAAAACCTATCAATTTAAAGTGGATATTGGCAAACCGCGAAGTCCATTTCGACGTTTTTATGCCAGTTATTTTCCGTATCCCATTGATCTCGAAAAAATCCAACAAGCTTTACCTGATTTATTAGGTACCCATGATTTTACCTCTTTCTGTGCCTCAGGAAGTTCAGTAGAAGATAAAGTCCGAACTATTCATGAAGCCAGTGTTCATGTCAATGAAACGGGGGATGAATTAACATTCACTTTTCGGGGCGATGGTTTCTTGTACAAAATGATTCGGATTTTAGTTGGTACGCTATTGAAAATCGGCAATGGGCGGCTGGAACCAACCGCGATTCCAGCAATTATCGCAGCCAAAGATCGAAATTTAGCAGGTCCGACTGCTCATCCAGAAGGATTGTATTTAGCAGAAGTGAAATATGAAAACTAAAAAGACGTAGACCTTACAAGAAAAGGTCTACGTCTTTTTAGTTGCAAAATTTAGATGTATTTAACAGCTGTTCCGTAAGCCACGACAGATTGCATGTCTGTGCCAATTGTGCCAGAATCAAAACGCATCATCACAACGGCATCTGCACCTAATTTAGAGGCTTCTGCTTTTAAACGTTCGATTGCTTGGTCGCGTGCTTCTCGTTGCATATCAGTGTAACCTTTGATTTCACCGCCAACTACGCTTTTTAGTCCAGCACCTAAATCTTTAAACATATTTTTAGAACGTGTGGTTAACCCGAAAACTTCTCCAATAATTTCATATTCTTGACCGCTAATTCTCTCGGTTGTTGTAACTAACATGGGCAATTTCCTCCAGTACTTGTTGGTAACTTCAATTTACCATAGTCAAGAGTTTGGTACAACGAATATACATAAAAACGACACTAGAAAAGATGCGCTTCCGCATTTTTTCTAGTGTCGTTTTGGTAAGAATTAATCAAGAATAGGATCTTTTTTAGAAATCATGACCCAAACCCAACTAATTAGAAAAGCAACCGTTGCTGGAACGACCCAGCCCATGCCAATAGTGAACAATGGTAAGTATTGGCCGGCTTTTTCTAAAAGCGTTGTTACAAACGCCGTATCTTTGATAAAGGCGGGGGAACTATTTAATGCATCTAAAACAGCAGCAATCAATGTGATATAGGTCGTTGCTTGATAGACTTCCCGTCGATGTTTGAAAATAGGACTGATGATTACCAAAAGCATTAAAGTAATCGCCAATGGATAAAGGAACATCAAGACTGGAACGGCAAATTGAATGATGTTGGTTAAGCCGACATTTGCAAAAATAGCTGGTAAAATAACAACAATTGCCAAGAATTTTTGATAGGAAACTTTCGGAAACATTTCTTCAAAAGTCTCAGAAAAGGCTGTACTTAAGCCGATACCGGTTTTTAAACAAGCAAGAACTACGATAAAAGCCAGTAAAATACTCCCTGGTAGGCCTAAATAGTAATTGGCAATTTGGGCTAAGGCAATCCCGCCGTTTTCACTGATTGGAAAAGCCCCGATACTCATTGTTCCCATATAAGCAAGTAAGGTATAGATAATCCCCATCAATACAACACTGAAAGCACCTGATTTAATCATTCCTTTAGCGATATCTCCTGGTTTTTCGACGCCCATATTTCGTAAAGTGGAAACGACAACAATCCCAAAAGCTAATGAAGCTAAAGCATCCAACGTATTATAACCTTCTGTAAATCCTTTAAAGAAAGGACTTGAAATATAATTTTCACCAACAGCGGCACTGGCCACATGACCTAATGGTTTTACAAAGGCTAAAACAATCAAAATTCCTAGCAATGCTAAAAATAACGGATTTAAAAATTTACCCACATAATCTAAGATTTTACTTGGCTTTCTAGAGAAGAGCCAAACAGCTAAGAAAAATAATGCGGAAAAGCCAGCAAGAACCAGCCATTGCAAGTCTTTAGGAACAAATGGTGCAAGACCAATCTCAAAAGAAGTAGTTGCTAACCTTGGTAAAGCAAAGAAAGGACCAATCGTTAAATATAATAGTAAGGTAAAAATAAGAGCATAACGACGATTAATCCGAGAAGCTAAGTCAAAAACACCTGAACTTTTAGAAACACCCATAGCAATGACACCAAGAAAAGGTAAGCCAATTCCAGTGGCTAAGAAGCCCAAGTTTGCTAAAAAGACGGAAGCCCCCGCTTCTTGTCCCATATGTACAGGGAAAATTAAATTTCCAGCACCGAAAAACAAACCGAATAACATTGAACCAACGTATAGATAATCACGCCAAACTAACTTTTTTTGCATAGATTCACACTCCTTAATATTGTCTTATTATTTAAAATAACAGAAGAAGAAACAGAGAGCAACCAGTTTTTATAGAAAACATTGGTTTTCTTATTTTTCTATGAAATAAGCATACTGATAATCATCACAATAGTGTCCATTTATATAAAATTCTTCTTTAAAATGTGCTTCCTGCACAAAATCATGTTTTTCATAGAATCGAATGGCTTCTTGATTGGTAGCCATTACTCGCAAACTCAGCTTATGAATCCCGCTTATCTGAGCCATATCTTTGACATACGACAACAAAGTACCACCAATCCCTTGGCCTTGGAAATCTGGCGAAACGCCAATACTTAGTAGCCATTGCTTTTGATGAGCTGCTAACGAAGTGGGCGGATGGACTTCAATAAATCCAGCGAGTTGTTGTTCGCTGATGGCAACAAAAATCGTTTCATCTTTCATTTTTTCTTGATATGCCGCAAGCGAGAGTGGTTGTATCTCGGCAGGGGTATTCTTTTTTGTCCAAATGATTTGGTCCAAGGCATGTAATGCGGGCCAATCTACTTCGGCAACTAAGCGAATAGTGAGTGAGGTAGACAAGATAATAGGGCTCCTTTTTCTGAAATTTTAAAATATAAAAAGACTATAGCATTTATTGTCTGAAAATTCAAATACTTTTAAAACGAAAAAAAAGTGGCTGCACCTTTTCGAGAAAATCAAAATATGCTACCATAGCTACCAGAGGATAGATGGTAAAAAAGAATCTATCTAAATGGAGGGTATGTTTGTGAAAAAAATGGCAGTATATTGTGGCGCCAGTCTGGGAAATGAGCCAATCTATCAGCAAGCTGCAGTAGCGTTAGCCGCTTGGATGAAAGAAAATCACTATGATCTAGTTTATGGCGGTGGCAATGTTGGTCTAATGGGTACGGTGGCTGACACGCTTTTAGCAGAAGGTGGAGAGGTAATTGGTGTCATGCCCACTTTTTTTATGGAGCGGGAGATTGCACATAATGGCATTACAAAGATGCATACAGTCAGTGATATGCATGCGCGTAAGAAAAAAATGATTGAATTGGCAGATGTGTATTTAGCTTTACCCGGTGGTCCCGGCACACTCGAAGAAATTAGCGAGGTGATCTCTTGGGGCCGAGTCGGTGAACATATGAATCCGTGTATTTTATACAATGTGAATGGTTACTATGACTTATTAGCTGCCTTTTTTGATAAAATGGTAGAAACTAGTTTCTTAACAGAAGCGGATCGAGCTAAAATTTTCATTTCAGATTCCTTAGAAGAAATTGGTGCATTTATTGATTCCTATGAACCGCCAATGATTCGTCAATACAAAAAATAACAAAAGAGGCAGTCACTCTAACCAGAATGACTGCCTCTTTTTTACTAGTTTTTCGTTAAAATCCGATGTAAGAACTCTTTTGTCCGAGCTTCTTTTGGATGGACAAAAATATCTTCAGCGGTCCCTTCTTCGGCAATGACACCTTTATCCATGAAAATAACACGATCGGATACGTCCCGCGCAAATTCCATTTCATGTGTTACAATCACCATTGTTAGCCCTGTATGGGCAAGATTTTTCATCGTTTTTAGCACTTCGCCAACCATTTCAGGATCCAATGCAGAAGTTGGTTCATCGAAAAGTAAAACATCTGGATCCATTGATAATGCTCGAGCAATGGCTACCCGTTGCTTTTGTCCACCAGATAATTGAGCAGGTTTGGCATCAATAAAACGAGCCATGCCAACTTTTTCTAAATTTTCTAAGGCAATTTTTTTGGCTTCTTCTTTGTTTCTTTTTAGGACAGTCATCTGACCAGAAGTACAGTTTTCTAAGACATTCATGTTATTAAATAAATTGAATGATTGGAAAACCATGCCTAAATGGGTCCGATATTTGGGCAAACTATAACCACGTTCTAAAACATTTTTACCATTATAGATGATTTTGCCATCTGTTGGTTTTTCTAACAAATTAATACAACGTAGTAACGTTGATTTACCAGAACCAGAAGAACCGATAATGGTGACAACTTTTCCTTTGTTGACGTTCATATTGATATCTTTTAATACTTCGTTTTCGCCAAAGCTTTTTCGTAAATGTTCAATTTCAATAATTGCACTCATCTGTTTGCCTCCTAGCTTTCTTTTCCTTCTTCAGTTAATTCTTCTACTTTAACGTAAGCAGAAGGGCCATCCATTTTACGTTCCACAACACGTAAGATTCGTGTGATCACAAAAGTCATTACCAAGTACATGATGCCGACAATTGTAAAGGTTTGGAAGAACTGGAAGTTTGCGCCAGAAGCAGCATTCCCTTGGAAGAATAAATCTGCAACACCGATAACACTTAACACGGCCGTATCTTTGATATTAATGACAAATTCATTCCCTGTTGCAGGTAAAATATTACGTAATACTTGGGGAATAACGACTTTACGCATTGTTTGTCCATGGGTCATCCCGATCGCTTGTGCTGCCTCGAATTGTCCTTTATCTACTGCGAAAATACCTCCGCGAACAATTTCAGACATATAGGCACCAGTATTCACAGAAACGATAAATAATGCGGCCACTGTTCGGTCTAAAGAGATGCCAAAAGCTAGAGCTAAACCATAGAAAATAACCATTGCTTGAACCATCATTGGTGTACCACGGAAAACTTCAATATAAATAGAAAGAATTAAATTTCCTAATTTTTGGAAGAAACGAGCGACTGGGTTTTCAGAATCTGGAATTGTACGGAAGACACCAATTAGTAAACCAAGGGTTGTTCCGACAACTGTCCCAATTAACGCGATAAATAGCGTTAAACCAGCACCACGTAAAAACATGTCGCCATATTGATTCCAAATATTTTTGAAATCGTTAATAAGTCCTGTTTTTTGTTCATCACTATCTGTTGCTGCAGGTTGATCCTTGATTGCTTGGTCCATAATTTTTGTCCGTTCATCTTGAGAAATACCTGCTAAAATTTTGTTTACTTTTTCAATGTCAGGATCGCCTTTACGCATGCCGACTGCTACTTGTGAGTCTTCAGCGCTAGCATCAAAGCCATTTTCTTTTGGAAATTCTAACATTTTTAATTCTTTATTGACACTAGTTGCTGTTATGCCTTCAGGGCGTTCACTAACATACCCATCAATCATGCCAGAAGCAAGTGCTGTTCGCATAGCTGAAAAGTTATCCATTGCTTGCTGTTTATTGACATTTGGAATTTGATCAATTAATCCGTAGTGGAATGTATTTAGTTGAGCTGTAATTTTAGCATCAGCTAAATCTTTCAAGCTTTTTGCATTAGCGTATTTGCCATCTTTTTTTACAATTACGACAAATTGTGATTCATAATAAGGGTTTGTAAAAGCAATTTCTTTTTTTCGTTCAGCGGTTGGGCTCATTCCGGCGATAATGGCATCAATTTTTCCAGATTGTAAGGCGGGTGCCAAGCCATCCCATTTGGTTTGGACGATTACTAATTTACGACCTAAACCATCGGCAATTTTTTTAGAAATTTGAACATCATAGCCGCCTGCATAAGAGTTGCCTTGAATAGGCACTGCGCCATGTGCGTCATTTTTCTGTGACCAGTTAAAAGGGGCGTAGCCAGCTTCCATGCCGACACGAAATTCACCATTTTCCTCCGCCGAAGCGTTGGTTGTCATGCCAAGTAACGAAAATAGCGTGACAAGTAGTAGACTGAATGAAAAAACTTTTTTGTTCATCTTTTTCTCTCCTTTAAATTTCTTGTCTGATTGATCGTTTTGTCTTTTTTCAATCAACAAGCTTTGATAATCAGCTGAGCAAAAGCGATTCTGTCTTTTTAAAGGAGAATACTTCTGTCACAACCTATTTTTGAATACAAAAAAACAACCAAACAGATGTAAGGTTGCTAGGTAATGTCGAAAAAAATTCCTCAACGAAACATAGCACAACTTAGCATCACTACTAAGACAGTCCGCAAGCTCTTAACTTACGTCCCAACACACAACAGAAGAGGCTCCGTTATGCATTTCGGCGATTGATCCTAAACTTGCTTCCCAGTGTCCTCTCACTCCACAAGCGTAATAAAAATCGCGACCTCTACCTCTTTTTTGAGGCACTATTCAGTTATTAAATTCAGTTATTAATTTTAGGATAAATCCAGAAGAAAGTCAATATGTTCCAGCAAAGGAATTTATCAAGAGGACACAAACACCATGAAATTAGCGTAACATTTTCCCTACGAAATAGAAACTAATACGAAAAAAGCAACCATTCCTAAAGGAACAGTTGCTTTTTACTTAAGCTTTGACAGCTTTTGGTTCACGACCTAAAATAGCTTGAAGAACAGTCAATACACCTAAAGAAGCTAAAATTGTATAAATTAGACTTGAGTAAGTTAAGATACCGAAATCCCAAGTTTTGTAAACTAATAAAACAATTGCTAAGGCGATAATAGCGATAACGTTGAAGAACGCAAAAGCCCAAAGATTTCCGTTTTCTTTACGAGAAAGATAAAAAACAGAGAACCAAATGCTTAAAACGCCCCAAGCGATGCAGGCAATAATTGCAGCCCAATAAATAATAAATGCGACCATTGTTGTTTCACCTCACTTTTACTCATGCATATTTTACCACGAGTTGAGAAATTTGTCACAAACTCTTTCAAGATAAATCAATATATAGGTAAGAAGTTTTCAAAAAGTGGAAAAACTTTTGGTGCTAATGTTAAAATACGTTATAATATAGAAGATTAGGAGCTGAATCGATATGCAAGATATCACGCAAGCCGAGGCAATTCATTGGTTGGCAACCCAACAAAAAATCACATTTTTAACAGGTGCGGGTATCTCGACAGCCTCAGGTGTGCCAGATTATCGTTCCTTAAAAGGTGTCTATCAAGGAATCCAGCAACCGGAATACTTATTGAGCCGGACTTGCTTAAAAACAGAGCCAGAAAAGTTTTATCAATTCGTTAAAACGCTCTATCATCCAGACGCACAACCTAATATCATTCACCAGAAAATGGCACAATTAGAGCAAATGAAACGGGGAAAAATTGTTTCACAAAATATTGATGGGCTTCATCGAAAAGCAGGTAGCCAAGAAGTGGTGGACTTTCACGGTAATTTATATGAATGTTATTGCCAAACTTGTGGTACAACGGTTCCTTGGCAAGACTATTTACTTAGTGATCGGCACGCAGACTGTCATGGACAAATCCGTCCAGCTATTACTTTGTATGAAGAAGGATTATCCGAAGAGGCAATCGAAAAAGCCATTCAGGCCGTTGCTTCTGCCGACTTAATCGTGATTGTCGGCACGAGTTTTCAAGTGCATCCATTTTGCGATTTGATTCATTATAAACAACCAACGGCAGCTATTTTAGCCATTAATCAAACGCCGCTATTTTTACAACAACCTTATTATTTTTTAGAAGCGAAAGCCGAAACGATATTTGCAGAATTAACGATAAAGGAGTAACGGAATGGAAGAATTTAAATCAGAAAAAGAAAAAATGATCGCAGGTGCACTATATTTTGCCTCAGATCCTGAATTAGTGGCTGATCGCAAAAAAGCCCGTGAACAAATGGCGTTAATTAACCAACAACCAGACACATATATTCGTCGTCAATTAATAGAAGAAACGTTTGGAAAAGTGGGTGTCGGGACGTACATCGAACCGATGATTCAATTTGATTATGGCTACAACATTTCTGTGGGAAAAAATTTCTATGCCAATTTTAATAACGTTTTTTTAGATGTTTGTCCAATCGAAATTGGCGATAATTGTATGTTTGGACCCAATGTGCAACTTTATACAGCCGAGCATCCATTACAAGCAGCCAAGCGTAATAGCGGAATGGAATCAGGGAAACGAATTATCATTGGCAACAATGTTTGGATTGGCGGTGGAGCGATTGTCCTTCCTGGCGTAACATTAGGCGATAATGTAGTGGTGGCAGCAGGTGCTGTTGTGACCAAATCGTTCCCAGAAAACTGTGTGATCGCAGGTAATCCAGCACGGATAATTAAAGAATTGACTGAAGATGACGCTCCAACAACTTCTTTAGAACAACAACGAGCAAAGATTAACCAAATCGATAAGGAACTGGTCCGTTTATTAGAACAGCGGATGGACGTCGTCGCAGAGATTGCTGCAGTGAAAAAGAAAGCAGGTCATGCGGTTTTTGATTCTGAAAGAGAACAACAAGTATTAGAAACTATTCTGAATCATGTTGAAAATGCCGAGTATGAAGAAACATTATCTGAGACTTTCCAGGGAATTATGGACGCCTCTAAACGTTTCCAAGAAAAACATTTAGGAGAGTGAGGCGAAGGTCGTGGATGGAGAAATCAGAAGAAGAGAGATTGTTAAAAGATTAAGAGAGACCGAAAAGCCAATTAGTGCCACTCGTTTTGCAAAAGCTTTTGATGTCAGCAGACAAATTATTGTAGGAGATGTCGCTCTATTACGGGCGACAGGGGTCGAAATTGTCGCAACAGCTCGAGGGTATATGTTGGAACAACCTTTAGAAGGAATTGAACGGAAAATTGCTTGTCAACATACACCTGAACAAACGAGAGAAGAATTGTCAGTCATTGTTGCCAAAGGTGGAGAAGTGGTAGATGTGAGTATTGCACATCCGCTTTATGGGGAATTAATTGGCAGTTTGCGCATTCAATCAGAGAAAGATATTGATAAATTTATGGACAAGTATCAAAAAGAGCATGCTACATTACTATCAGTTTTAACAGGAGGCGTCCATCTGCATACTATTCGCTGTGCAGACGAAGAAACTTTCCAAGAAATCAAAGAGGCACTTCGAAAAAAAAGTATTTTGTTTGAAGGATAACGAGAAAAAGAGAGGACATTGATGTTTGTTCAAGCCCTTTCTTTTTTTTCTTAGAAAATTACCAAAAAAAGATAGAAGAATTTGTGAATTTTCTTCTATTTTTTTAACTTTTTGCTAGAAATTTTTTATGAAACAGTATACTATTAAAAAAGGAGCCATTTAAACAATAACTATGTCAATTATATATGTTGGTACATAAAAATAAATGGAGAAAAATAAAAAAGGAGAATGAGTATGAAAAAACAATTTGCCCTGTTCTCTACCTTATTACTTTTAGGTTCATCAATGCCAGTAGGTGCATTTGCAGAAGGTAATAACTTGGTAGCTGAAAATAGTTCTGTTGCAGAAACAACCGCAGAAGCAACAACTGCTGAAGCCACTGAAACGACAGCGACTAGTGAAACAACAGAAGCGACAGAAGAATCAACAACTGAAACAGAAAGTTCAACCGAATCAAGTGAATCTGCAACCACGGAGTCCACGGAAACGTCAGGAACCGAAACGACAGATTCCACAACGGATTCAACATCCACAAGTACGACAGAATCGACTACTGACTCCACCTCAACGAGTGCAACAGAGTCAACCACAGATTCTACGTCAACAAGTACAACTGAATCAAGTACCACGCCGACGACTACACCAAGTTCTTCTAAAGAACAGCCAAAACCTGGCACGAGTACTTCTGAATCAAAACAGCCGGCGAAACCAGTGACACCAACAGCGCCAGCTGAAAAGCCAGTAGAACAACCAGCAGCGTCAACACCGCAGCCCGAAATAGTCCCACCGGTTACAAATGAAACGGTTGGGTTAGTGGAAGACGATGAGACGTTTACGGTCAGCAAAACGAAGAAGACAGAAGAGTTTATTCAAGAAATCGGTGAATCTGCTCGGAAAGTGGCCAAGGACAAAAACTTATATGCTAGTGTGATGATTGCTCAAGCAATTTTAGAAAGTGGCAGCGGCAATAGTAAATTAAGCCAGAAACCAAACTACAATTTGTTTGGTATTAAAGGCGATTACAAAGGTCAATCTGTTTCTTTTATTACCTATGAAGACAATGGTTTCGGTAACCTATACACAGTAGAAGCAAAATTCCGTCAATATCCAACGTATAAAGAATCAATGGAAGATTATGCGAAATTATTGAAAAATGGTTTAGATTCCAATAAAGATTTCTATCATGGTGTCTGGAAAACGGAAGCCAAATCATACAAAGAAGCGACACGTTTCCTAACAGGAAAATACGCAACGGACAAAGATTACCATAAGAAATTAAATGCGTTAATTAAAACATACGATTTAACTTATTATGATAAAGAAAAAGCAACCGTTGAACCAATGGAATCAAATTTCCCAGCCTATAATGGCAAAAACTATGACACCTTTAATAGTTATGCTTGGGGCAACTGTACACAATATGTCTACAACCGTATTACGCAATTAGGTAAACGTGTGGACTTAACAATGGGGAATGGTCAAGATTGGGGCGAAACAGGTCGTGCACGCGGGTACAAAGTAAGTCGTACACCAAAAGCAGGCGCAGCGGTTTCCTTCCCAGCTGGCGTTTTAGGCGCAGACAATACTTATGGTCATGTCGCATTTGTGGAAAAAGTCTTTAAAGATGGTAGCATCTTAATTTCTGAAATGAACGTGAAGGGATTAAACGTTGTTTCGACACGTACAATCTCAGCCGATGAAACACATTTAATGAACTATATCGTTCCAAAAGATAAATAAAAAAATCAGCTCTTTGTCAATAAGAACGAATGAGTTGGAAAAATCAAAGCTAGCACTGAAGAAGCAATTTTAATTCTTCAGTGCTAGCTTTTTTTTGTGGCAAAAGTTCTCTCCAATAAAGTTTAATACATTCAGTTATTGCCAGGAGGCTTCAGGTCGGGATGAGTTAGCAACAGTCGCTGAGAGCTATATTTTTTTTAGGTAGAATCATTTACTTTTAGGTGGAAGATGTCTTATAATTGTAAGCGGATACAAAAATAAAAAAAGAGGTGGGTAAATGAGTAAAAAAGAAATAAATCAAGTAGTTGCCAGTAGCTATCAATTGTATATTAATGGAGAGTGGACAACAGGTAGTGGTAACAAAATGATTGCTAGTTACAATCCTAGTAATGGTGAAAAATTAGCAGAATTTGTAGATGCCACAAATGCAGATGTGGATCGAGCTGTAGAAGCAGCCCAAGAAGCGTTTCAGACATGGAAAGATGTTGATGTTGTAACAAGAAGCAATCTTTTATTGAAAATTGCTGATTTGATTGAAGAAAATCAAGAACATTTGGCTATGGTGGAGACTTTAGATAATGGAAAACCGCTTCGGGAAACGCAATCAATTGATGTCCCTGCCAGTGCAGACCATTTTCGGTATTTTGCTAGTGTGATTCGTGGAGAAGAAGGGTCTGTCAAAGAATTTGATAAGGATACGTTATCCATTGTTGTGAAAGAACCCATTGGTGTTGTGGGTCAAATTATTCCGTGGAATTTCCCCTTATTAATGGGCGCTTGGAAATTAGCGCCAGCGTTGGCAGCAGGTAATACGGTTGTGATTCATCCATCCTCGAGCACATCATTAAGTCTGTTGGAATTGTTTAAGATTTTTGATCAAGTCTTGCCGAAAGGAGTAGTGAATTTAATCACCGGTCGTGGTTCTGATTCAGGAAATTATATGTTGGCACATCCAGGTTTTGATAAGCTAGCTTTTACAGGCTCAACAGAGGTGGGGTACACTGTCGCTAAAGCCGCGGCCGACCGCCTAATTCCAGCCACTTTAGAACTTGGTGGAAAATCAGCCAACATTATTTTTGAAGATGCCAATTGGGAACGAGCATTAGAAGGTGTGCAGTTAGGAATTTTATTCAACCAAGGGCAAGTTTGTTGTGCTGGGTCTCGTGTGTTCGTTCAGTCAGGTATTTATGATCAATTTGTAGAAGCTTTAAAGGAAAAATTTGAACAAGTGAACGTTGGTTTCCCGTGGGAAAAAGATGTTGAAATGGGCGCTCAGATCAATGAGCATCAATTGGAAGAAATTTTAAAATATGTCGAAATTGGTGTGAAGGAAGGAGCTACACTGATTACTGGTGGGCAACGTTTAACAGAAAATGGGCTAGACAAGGGGGCATTTTTAGCACCTACGTTATTAGCGAATGGCACGAATACAATGTGCGTGGCCCAAGAAGAAATCTTTGGTCCTGTTGCAACAGTGATTAAATTTGAAACGGAAGAAGAAGTCATTCGTTTAGCTAATGATTCTGAATATGGTCTAGGTGGTGCCGTCTTTTCTAAAGATATCAATGTGGCATTACGGGTTGCTCGTGGTGTACGGACAGGTCGGATGTGGGTCAACACATACAATCAATTGCCTGCGGGCGCGCCATTTGGCGGTTATAAAAAATCAGGAATTGGTCGAGAAACGCATAAATCAATGCTAGATGCTTATACGCAAATGAAAAATATTTACATTGTGACAAAAGAAGAAGCAGATGGGCTGTATTAAGTAGTGTAGTGAATTTTAGATAACAAACTTATTTTTGGTTATTGTTATTTTTCGAGCTAAACAAAACAATAATTTTTTTAAAAAGTTGAGTGATGAGTAAAGTAAAACAGATTAAAAGTAAAGCCTGGTGCAAAAATCACTTTGGATTTTTGTACCAGGCTTTAAAGCGGAGTAACAATAGTGGTCACTCTTGGTTATTTTCAATTTTCGACTATTATAGAAGGAGTTATTTTGCTTCTTCTGCTTCAAATTTAGCAAAAGCTGTTTCAATAACTTCTTTTAATGCAGAAGCAGAAGCTTCCATTTTTTCTTGTTCAGCATCTGTTAATGGAATTTCAATGACTTGTTTAACTCCTTGGCGGTTGATGATCGCTGGTGCACCGATATAAATATCGTTTTGACCATATTCACCTTCTAAATAAACAGATAATGGTAACACAGAGTTTTCATCGTTTAGGATAGCTTTAGTGATACGCGCTAGTGCCACCGCGATTCCATAGAAAGTAGCTCCTTTTTTCTCGATGATTGTGTAAGCAGCGTCGCGTACGTTGAAGAATAAATTAACCATTGCTTCTTCATCGACGTCAGGATTATTTTTCACCCATTCGTAAATTTGTAAGCCAGCGACATTTGCATGTGACCAAACTGGGAATTCTGTATCTCCGTGTTCACCTAAGATGTAGGCATGGACATTTCGTGCATCAACGTCAACTAATTCGGCAATTGCTTGACGGAAACGAGCAGAATCTAGTGAAGTTCCTGAACCGATTACTCGTTCTTTCGGGAAGCCAGAGAATTTCCAAGTTGAATAAGTCAAAATATCAACTGGGTTTGCGGCAACTAAGAAGATACCGTTGAAACCAGAATCAACAATTGTTGTAACGATTTCTTTATTAATTTTCAAGTTTTTATGAACTAAGTCTAAACGAGTTTCGCCTGGTTTTTGAGGCGCACCAGCTGTTAAGACAACTAAGTCTGCATCATGGCAATCGTCATAAGTAGCAGCATAGATTTTTTTAGGAGAAGTAAATGCTAATGCGTGAGATAAGTCCAACGCGTCTCCTTCAGTTTTTGGTACATTAATATCAATAATCCCAACTTCTTGAGCAATATTCTGAGTTACTAAAGCAAAGGCATAGCTAGAACCTACGGCACCGTCCCCGACTAAAATTACTTTTTGGTGATCTTTATTCCCTGCGGCTGCAGTCATGTGTACCATTCCTTCCTCTACATTCTTTTTCGTGAGCAACGAGTTTTTATTTCCTGTTGCTAAAGTGATAGTAACATGGTTTGTAAAAAATGTCACGAACTTTGATTGTAAAAATGATACAGTTTTCAGACCTGTTTCAAAATGGTAGCTCTTACATGTGCGTAATTTCACTATCTTATGCATATTTAAATTTCTAAAAAATTTTTTTTACATCTTTCTTAATCTTCAAAGACTGCGAGTTTTTTTATTTCTATGGTATAATGAATAAAACTGGGTAGCGCATACGCTTCCCAGCCATTTTGTGTTGGCAAGCTTATAATCCAAGGAGAATGAAAGATGAAAGTAATCGTAGGACTGGGAAATCCCGGTAGTAAATACAAAGAAACAAAACACAACATTGGCTTTATTACGCTAGATGAAATTGCGTATCGGCAAAATGTTTCGTTTAATAATAGTAATTTTGAAGCAGATATTGCAGAGTTTTTTATAGGGACTGAGAAAGTATTGTTAGTGAAACCATTAACATTTATGAATGAATCAGGTCGCTCTGTTGGTCCGTTGTTGACCTACTTTGGGGTAGATGAGGAAGACTTGATTGTTATTTATGATGACTTAGACTTAGAGGTCGGTAAAATTCGTTTACGGCAAAAAGGTAGTGCTGGCGGCCACAATGGGATAAAAAGTCTGATTGCCCATTTAGGCACAAATGTCTTTCCTAGAATTAAAATTGGCATTGGTCGGCCCTCAAAAAATGATACAGTTATCCACCATGTACTAAGTACTTTTCCCAAAGAAACACACGAAGAGATGTTACTTGCTGTAAAAAAAGCAGCCGATGCCGCTTTATATGCATGCGAAGGACATACGTTTGTTGAAACAATGAATCAATTTAATGGAAAATAGCAGAAAGGAGGGCCCTTGTTTGAATATTATCGAACGAATTAGCCAAACAGAAATTGCTAAATCATGGCGCAGTCAACTAATGACAACAGGAACGCGCCAACTAATTACTGGGTTATCAGGCTCTGCTAAAACATTACTGATGGCAGGCGCTTTACAAAAGACGCATCAAAAAATTGTTATTGCGGTCCCAAACCTATACTATGCCAATCAATTAGTAGATGATTTTTTAAATATTTTACCTTCAGAACAAGTTCATCTATTTCCAGTAGATGAAGTGTTATCCGCCGAAATGGCCTTTTCTTCACCAGAAGCGCGCGCAGATCGAGTGAGTGCGTTAAATTTCCTGATGACAGCGAATGCAGGAATCGTGGTCGTGCCAGTAGCTGGACTACGAAAATATTTGCCAACGAAAGAAACGTGGCAAAATGCGCAACTTCATTGGGAAATCGGGACAGAAGTAGAACCTGAAATCCTCGCGCAACGCTTAGTGTTAATGGGCTATGAACGCCAATCGATGGTCGGAAAGCCCGGCGAATTTAGTATTCGCGGAAGCATTGTTGATGTCTATCCGCTAAATGCCGAATACCCTGTTCGGGTGGAACTGTTTGATGTTGAAATTGACTCAATCCGTTATTTTGAAGCAGATACCCAACGTTCATTAGAAAATCTTGAAGAAGTAACGATTTCACCAATGACTGATTTAGTATTCTCAAAGGCAGATATGAATCATGGCATGACGAGGTTACAAGATGCTCTAGAAAAACGTTTAGCGACAGCTAAAGATCAAACGGAGACCGATTTTTTAGAAGAATATTTTGGTCAGTTGCTGTCTTCTTGGGAACAAGGGATTCCTACAGAAAATGCTCACTATTATACAGATTTTCTGTACCAACAAAAAACTACGCTGTTAGATTATTTACCAGAAAATAGTTTGCTTTTTGTGGATGATTATTCTCGTATGATGGAAACGGAGCGAGAAATCGCTAGAGAGGAAGCGGAATGGCAAACCCTGAAAATTGAAGAAATGCGCGTGTTTTCTGAACAAACTTTTGGTGTAGACTTTCATGATCAATTGCGAAAAACTGCACGAAATACGACCTTCTTTTCACTTTTTCAAAAAGGGATGGGGAATCTTCGTTTCCAAGAAGTCCATAATTTCCAATATCGTTCAATGCAACAATTCTTCGGTCAAATGCCGTTGCTAAAAGCGGAAGTGGACCGTTGGCAAAAGCAAAACCAAACGGTCGTTGTTTTTGTTCCTACGAAAGAACGGATTCAAAAAGTCGAAGAGCTATTTCAGGACTTTGACATACCTAGCGTAGTAAGCAATTGGGATCAGTTGTTAGATGGGCATGTCCAAATTGTCCAAGGGGCATTACAAACAGGGTTTGAATTACCTAAAAACAAGCTCGTGGCGATTACGGAAAAAGAAATTTTTCATACAACGACCAAAAAACGGGCACGTCGTCAAACAATTTCTAATGCGGAACGTTTGAAAAGTTATAGCGACTTAAAAACGGGCGATTATGTCGTTCATGCGAATCACGGGATTGGTAAATATATTGGTATGGAAACCTTAGAAGTTGATGGGGTCCATCAAGATTACATGACTATCTTGTACCAAAATGATGACAAGTTATTTATTCCAGTAACACAATTGAACTTGATTCAAAAGTTCGTTGCTTCCGAGTCTAAAACGCCGAAAATTAACAAGCTAGGCGGCAGTGAATGGACGAAAACTAAACGAAAAGTTGCTTCAAAAATTGAAGATATCGCGGATGATTTAATCTTACTTTATGCGACAAGAGAATCGGAAAAAGGCTATGCTTTTCCGCCAGATGATGCGTATCAAAAAGAATTTGAAGAGGCTTTTCCGTATTCTGAAACAGATGATCAATTACGTAGTGCTGCCGAAATTAAACACGACATGGAAAAATCTCGACCAATGGATCGTTTGTTAGTTGGCGATGTAGGGTTTGGTAAAACAGAAGTGGCTTTACGAGCGGCTTTCAAAGCTGTTAGCAACAATAAACAGGTTGCCTTTTTAGTGCCAACAACTATTTTAGCGCAACAACATTACGAAACGATTCAAGAGCGGTTTGAGGGCTTTCCTGTAGAAATTGGTTTATTAAGTCGTTTCCGCACGAAAAAACAGCAAAATGAAACAATTGAAAAAATTAAACATGGCCAAGTAGATATTGTGATTGGTACCCATCGTTTATTGTCGCAAGATATTAATTTTAGTGATTTAGGCTTGTTGATTATTGATGAGGAACAACGGTTTGGAGTGAAACATAAAGAACGACTAAAACAATTGCGTTCACAAGTGGATGTCTTGACGTTAACAGCAACGCCAATCCCAAGGACCCTTCATATGTCGATGTTAGGTGTCCGTGATTTATCTGTCATCGAAACCCCACCAGAGAATCGTTATCCGATCCAAACGTATGTCATGGAAAATAATCCTGGGGCGATTCGGGAAGCGATTGAGCGAGAAATGGCTCGAGATGGTCAAGTCTTTTATTTATACAATCGAGTAGATACGATTGAACGAAAAGTTGAAGAGTTACAAGCGCTAGTTCCAGATGCAAGAATTGCGTATGCACATGGTCAAATGACAGAAGTACAACTGGAGAATACTTTGTTTGATTTTATTGAAGGACAATATGATATATTAGTCACTACAACAATTATTGAAACAGGAGTAGATATTCCTAATGCTAATACCTTGTTTGTAGAAAATGCGGACTATATGGGCTTATCTACGTTGTATCAATTACGTGGTCGTGTGGGGCGTAGCAATCGAGTGGCCTATGCTTATTTTATGTACGAACAGCAAAAAATCCTAAACGAAGTTAGTGAGAAACGTTTAGAAGCAATTAAAGACTTTACGGAATTAGGTTCTGGGTTCAAAATTGCGATGCGTGACCTTTCCATTCGAGGGGCCGGAAACCTTCTTGGTGCCCAACAACATGGCTTCATTGATTCGGTTGGGTTTGATATGTACTCACAGATGTTATCTGAGGCAGTTGCTCGTAAACAAGGAAAAAATATCCAAGACCAAAAAACGTCTGTTGAAATTGATTTGGGCATTGATGCTTATATTCCAGGAACGTACATTACAGACGAACGACAAAAAATTGAAATTTATAAACGGATTCGTCAATTAGAAAATATGGATATGTACGAAGAATTAGAAGCGGACTTGTTAGACCGCTTTGGAGAGTATCCTGACGAAGTGGCGCATTTATTAACCACTGGCCGTATCAAAATGGATGGCGACCGTGCCTTGTTAGAAAGTATTCGTAAACGCGACCAAAAAGTCAAGTTTGTGTTAAGTAAAATTGGCACAAAAACATACTCTGTGGAGCAGTTGTTTGAAGCGTTATCGGCAACCAGCTTAAAAGCGGATCTAGCAGTTGAGAAAGAACAAATGACTATTTCCTTGAAGTTGCCGAAAGATTGTAAAGAAGCTGTTTGGATTCAAGAAATTGCTACTTTTACAACCGCATTGCGACAAGAAAAATACAAACATTCGCAAGAAACGGATTCCCTTTAAAAGGAGGCCTAGAAGATGGCACAAAAAGAAATGCAGCGAATGATGCAAGGTGCCGTTGTGTTAACCATTGCTTCCTTCATTGCAAAAGTGTTGAGTGCGTTTTATCGCGTTCCTTTTCAGAACTTTGTAGGGGATGAAGGATTTTACGTGTATCAGCAAGTTTATCCAATCTATGGGATTGCGATGACATTAGCATTGTCAGGTTTACCGCAATTTATTTCCAAAATTGTTGCTGAACAACCAGATATTCGGAGTCAAAAACAAGTGTTGCGCCAACTATATCCCTATGTGTTATGGTTAGCGATTGCTTGTTGGGCCTTCTTTTTCTTTGGTAGTCAAGAAATTGCTATTAGTATGGGGGATGCTGCACTCCAACCATTAATGGAAGTTGTTTCCTTTACCTTTTTACTCGTTCCAATTCTTTCTTTCTATCGTGGGAATTTTCAAGGTCATTTGTTGATGGTGCCTAGTGGTATTTCACAGGTGATGGAACAGTTTGTGCGTGTCGGGGTTATTCTAGTAGCTGCGTTGTCCTATCATTACTTTGGTGGCTCCATTTACCAAACGGGGACGGTGGCCATGAGTGGTGCGTTGGCTGGCGGTATCTTAGCGGTACTTGTCTTATGGTACTACAATCGAAAAATTCTTAGTGGAAGTACGGAATACTTGCATCAATGGAAGATTATGCCTCAAACCACAGGACTATTTAAACGTTTAATGATTGAGGGTGGTTTGGTCTCTTTATATAGTGCTTTTCTGATTCTATTTCAATTAATTGATTCCTTTAAAGTAAAAAATGCCCTCATGCTTTTCGGGCTCTCTGATTTAGCTGCGAAAGTGGACAAAGGGGTCTATGATAGAGGACAACCACTAGTTCAATTAGGATTGGTAATTGCTTTAGCTTTAAGCTCAACCTTTTTACCAGGTTTGACAAAATATTTTATGAAAAAAGACCGTCAACAATTTTTACAAGTTGCAAAAATCTTTTTGCGTCTTACCACAACCTTGGCATCGGCGGCTTCGATTGGTCTGATGATGTTATTGCCGTACATGAACTTTACGCTTTTTAAAGATTATAAAGGCAACGATGTTTTAGGGGTGTATGTTTTATCCATCGCTTTTATGGCCATTATTCAGGCCTACCAAAGTATTGAACAAAGTCGCAATCGTTTTAAAGGTCCTTTAGTGGCAGCTGGTGTGGGCTTATTAGTGAAGTTACTGACAACGGGCTTTTTCACCATTCGTTGGGGAACATTAGGTGCTAGTTGGTCTACTATTCTTGGGTTACTAGCGACGCTATTCGTTTTAGTCCGACAATCGGATGCAGCGATTAATTGTTTTGTTCGAGAACGAAACTTTTTGAAAAAACTGTTGCTTAGTTTAGCAATCATGATGCTGTCATTACTGGTCTATCAAGGAATTATCTCCATCTTGTTCCAAGGTGTGCATCACCGAAGACAAGCGTTTTTCGTTACAGTTTTAGGTGTTGCAGTGGGTGGTACAGTTTTTATTAGCACCATCATTAAGTTAGAATTATTTACGATACGTGAATGGTTAAGTTTACCGTATGGCGCAAAAATTTTACGGATGAGACAAAAAAAATAAAAGAGGTGAATGTGATGCGGTTAGATAAATTTTTAAAAGTTTCTCGCATTATTAAAAGAAGAACAGTTGCCAAAGAAGTCGCTGATAAAGGCCGGATTCAAATCAACGGAGTCTTAGCCAAATCTTCTAGTACTGTGAAGATTGGTGAC
The DNA here is from genome assembly GCF_051715085.1 of Enterococcus sp. AZ050. Taxonomy (NCBI): domain Bacteria; kingdom Bacillati; phylum Bacillota; class Bacilli; order Lactobacillales; family Enterococcaceae; genus Enterococcus; species Enterococcus sp. AZ050. Next base: position 2,028,025 of record NZ_JBIOTC010000001.1, read on the forward strand.
CTTGTCAAAATTCAATTTGGGAACAGAATTTTAGAAGTAGAAGTCCTGCAACTGAATGACTCTACGAAAAAAGAAGATGCCACAAAAATGTATGAAATAAAATCAGAAACACGTGTCTCTGAAGAATAAACAGGTGAGGATGGAGCGCTTGGCAAGTTCATTGAAAAGATGAATATTCCAAGCGCTTCATCCTTTCAGCGTTTTAATGAAACAGACGCGCCGCTTTTGAAAAAAATTAATAAATCAACCGCTGTTATTTCAAAAGCAAAGAATATTTTAGAAAAAAGCTTGATTTTCTTTAACTTCTCTGAAATTAACATTAGACAAGGTTCTTAGATGTTGGTATAATAAAACGGACAATCCAAAGCGAGTGGAGCGAGACGATGGGAAAGAATGAAAAAAACTCGAAGAAAGTTGCGGCATTGGAAAATGACTACACGAAAGAACAGTATGTCGAATTCCAAAAACAACAGAAACAATTGATTTTTAGACGCAGACGCTTGGCAGCGATTTTTCTCGTGGCCTTCATTATTTTTGCTTTTTCTGGCATCCAATTGATGAAAGATTATCATCGCTTAGGTGCTTTCAAACAAGAACGAGCAGATGCAATTGCTGAATCCGTAGCAGTTGATAAGAAGGTCAAGGATCTAAAAAAAGACGTTGCTTTGTTAAAAGATGATGATTATGTGGCAAAATTAGCACGTAGCCGTTTCCTTCTCTCAAAAGAAGGCGAACAGATTTATCCCACACCAGAACAAATGAAAAAAACACAGACTTCTGGAGCGGAAGAAAGCAAGAGCAGTTCAGAAAAAAATAGTCAATCACAGTCTTCAACTGAAACAACTAAGTCTTCAGCTGAATAAACTGCAATTATAATTAGGGAAAAAATAGGAGGAACAATTTTTTTATGTCAATCGAAGTAGGAGCTAAATTGCCAGGAAAAGTGTCAGGGATTACTAACTTTGGTGCATTTATTGATTTAGGAGAAGGAAAAACTGGGTTAGTACACATCAGTGAAGTGTCTAATGGATTCGTTAAAGATATTCATGATGTATTAACAGTAGGTGACGAAGTAACAGTGAAAGTAACCTCAGTTGGTGACGACGGCAAAATTGGCTTATCGATCCGTAAAGCGCAAGAGCCAGCAGAAGGGCAACAACCAAAACGTGAATTTCAACGTCGTGAAAACAATTATGAGAATCGTGACCGTAATCCACGCGCAGGGGGCAAAAAGCCTTTCAATAAACCACAAGCAAATAACAATAACAATAAACAAGATTTTGACTCATTGATGAGCTCTTTCTTGAAAGATAGTGATGACCGTTTATCTTCATTAAAACGTAATACTGAAGGCAAACGTGGCGGACGTGGCGGACGTCGCGGCTAAGCACAAACAAATAGGGGGACTGGGGATAACGAATGGGTTATTTCTCGGTTCCTCTTTTATTCTAAGGAAGAAAGAAGGGCGAACAATGTTTTGGCAGTTTTATAAACGAGGAAAAGAACAAGGATTTTGGCAACCGCATCAAACAATCGTGGTCGCCGTTTCTGGTGGTGTAGACTCCATGGCCCTTTTGACGTTAATGGAACAGGTGGCAGAAAAAGAACAATTACAATTGGTTGTTGCACACGTCAATCATCAATTGCGAGAAGCGTCGGCACAGGAAGCGCAATATCTCGCTACCTATTGTCAGCAGCGAGAGCTGACGTATTATGAAACACGTTGGGAAGACCCTGAAAAGCAACGGAATTTAGAAGCAAAAGCGCGCACATTTCGTTATGAATTTTTTAAAGAAGTCATGGAAATTGAAGGTGCGGCGGTCTTAATGACGGCACATCATCTAGACGATCAAGCGGAAACGATTTTAATGAAGCTGATTCGAGGAACTAATTTTTCCCATTCCGCGGGCATTAAAGAGAGACGTCCTTTTGCGACAGGGGAATTGATTCGTCCGTTACTTATTTATCCAAAAGAAGAATTGTATCAATTTGCACAGCGCCAAGCATTCGTTTATTTTGAGGACGAAACGAACCAAACCAATGAATATTTGAGAAATCGACTCCGTAATCAGGTTTTGCCGCTATTAAAGCAGGAAAATCCGCAATTCTTAGATCAGATTGCTTCTTTTAGTAATGAACAACGTTTTGCCCAAGAATTTATTCAAGAACAAATTGAGCCTCAATTATCTGAAGCCGTAGAACCAACCAAACAAGGCTGGCGCATTCCTTTGAAGAGATTATTAAAAGAAACGCCTGCGTACCAGCACTTCTTTTTAACCGCGTTTTTCCAAAAAACATTAGTGCCATTAGGGGTTTCGTTAAACCAACGCCAGATGACACAAATTTTAAAAGTTTTGAATGATGAACGGCAACCGCAAGGCTCGGTTATGTTAGAACACCAATGGCAACTAGCTAAAAGTTATGATTGGCTATGCTTAGAACAAAAACAGGCTGCACTGCGAGAAGAAGTTACACATTTATTAGTACCTGGTGCGGGGATTTATTTATCGGAAACCGAGTGGCTAGGATTAATTGCGACAGACAAACCGTTTCCTCTTCCTGAAGAGATTAATCAATGGACGGGTCAGTTGTTAGCAATCCCGTTGACAACAGCCACACCTTTGACCGTTCGTCATCGCCAAAGTGGTGATCGGATTACATTAAAACCAGGGTTTACGAAAAAATTAAGCAGAGTTTTTATTGATCAAAAAGTGCCAAATGAAGCGAGAGAGAGTGCTTGGGTCATTACGGATGAGCAAGAGGAAATCATTTGGGTACCAAAATTTGCAAATTCCTATTTGAGTATTCCTTTAGAAACTGATAAAATACACTACAGACTCCTTTTTAAGACAAAGGAGTAATGCTGAAAGGAGCGCACTATGATAGAAAAAGATATTGAGAAAGTCCTAATCTCCAAAGAAGAAATTCTTGCGAAGTCTGCAGAGCTTGGCAAGCAACTGACAGAAGAATATCAAGGGAAAAATCCTTTAGTGGTCGGTATTTTAAAAGGTGCAGTACCATTTATGGCTGATTTGACTCGTGAAATCAATACTTATTTAGAATTGGACTTTATGGATGTATCTAGCTACGGCAACGCGACAGTTTCTTCAGGCGAAGTAAAAATTGTCAAAGACTTGGACACAAATGTCGAAGGTAGACATATTTTAATCGTAGAAGATATCATCGATAGTGGTCGTACATTAGCGTATTTAGTAGATTTGTTTAGATACCGTAAAGCTGCATCTGTGAAAATTGTTACCTTATTAGATAAACCAGAAGGCCGTGTAGTAGACATTAAAGCTGACTACGTAGGGTTTGATGTGCCCAATGAGTTTGTGGTCGGTTACGGATTAGACTATGCAGAAACGTACCGCAACTTGCCTTATATTGGCGTTTTAAAACCTGAAGTTTACGAATCAAATTAATATCTATCAAGGAATTAATTGTGTTACAATGTAAAGGTCAGGATTGATAAAAGAATAACATGAATTGTAATGATGAGCATAAGGAGGACAGGCATGAACAAAAAGAATAATGGCATGAAAAATGGTTTATACTACGTCTTAGTAGTACTTGCCATGGTCATGGTTGTCTATTTCATTTTTGGAAATAACAACCAACAATCGCCAGACATCGATTACTCAACCTTCCAACAACAATTGGAAGACGGAAAAGTCAAAGACATGACCATTCAACCAACCAATGGGGTTTACCGGATTGAAGGTCAGTATAAAGAAAAACAAGAAGTGAAAGACACAGGTGGTCTGTCATTGTGGGGCTCAACGCAAGCGTCGTCAAAAGGCTTCACAACAACCGTTTTACCTAGTGATACAACCTTAGCTGGCATTCAAGATGCGGCACAAAATAACAAGGTGAAGCTAGTTGTCAAAGAACAATCAACAAGTGGTGCTTGGTTGTCACTGTTGTTTAGTTTCTTACCATTAGTGATTATTTTCTTCTTCTTCTACATGATGATGAGCCAACAAGGCGGTGGCGGTGGCGGCGGTGGCCGTGTGATGAACTTCGGTAAATCCAAAGCCAAAGAAGCCGATAAAAAAGCTAACCGTGTCCGCTTCTCAGATGTAGCTGGTGCGGAAGAAGAAAAACAAGAATTAGTTGAAGTAGTGGAATTCTTAAAAGATCCACGTCGTTTCGCTGAATTAGGCGCACGGATTCCTGCGGGCGTACTATTAGAAGGACCTCCAGGGACTGGTAAAACGTTACTTGCTAAAGCCGTAGCAGGTGAAGCAGGTGTGCCATTTTACTCAATCTCAGGTTCAGATTTCGTTGAAATGTTTGTCGGGGTCGGTGCTAGCCGTGTCCGGGATTTATTTGAAACAGCGAAGAAAAACGCGCCTGCGATTATCTTTATCGATGAAATCGATGCAGTTGGTCGTCAACGTGGTGCTGGTATGGGTGGCGGACACGACGAACGTGAACAAACCCTTAACCAATTATTAGTTGAGATGGATGGTTTTGATGGCAATGAAGGAGTTATCGTAATTGCTGCAACGAACCGTTCAGACGTGTTAGACCCAGCGTTGTTACGTCCAGGTCGTTTTGACCGCCAAATCTTGGTAGGACGTCCAGATGTCAAAGGTCGTGAAGCGATTTTACGTGTTCATGCGAAAAACAAACCGTTAGCTGATGACGTTGATTTGAAAGTTGTTGCACAACAAACACCAGGTTTTGCTGGTGCTGATTTAGAAAATGTCTTAAACGAAGCAGCCTTAGTTGCCGCTCGTCGTAACAAGAAAAAAATTGATGCTTCTGATGTGGATGAAGCCGAAGACCGCGTAATTGCTGGTCCAGCTAAAAAAGATCGCGTGATTAATAAGAAAGAACGCGAAATGGTGGCTTACCATGAAGCAGGACACACAATTGTTGGTTTAGTCTTAAGCCGTGCTCGTGTTGTCCACAAAGTAACGATTATCCCTCGTGGTCGCGCAGGCGGTTATATGATTGCTTTACCAAAAGAAGATCAATTCTTAATGACTAAAGAAGATATGTTTGAACAAATCGTTGGCTTACTTGGTGGACGTACAGCAGAAGAAATTATCTTTGGCGTTCAATCAACAGGGGCTTCAAATGACTTTGAACAAGCAACAGGGATTGCCCGTAGCATGGTAACGGAATATGGAATGAGCGACAAGTTAGGACCTGTTCAATATGAAGGAAACCATCAAGTCTTTGTCGGTCGTGATTATGGTCAAACAAAAGCTTACTCAGAACAAGTGGCGTTTGAAATCGATCAGGAAGTTCGTCGTATCTTAATGGATGCTCATACAAAAGCGCATGAAATTATCGAAGCGCACCGTGAACAACATAAACTAATCGCTGAAAAACTATTAGAATATGAAACATTAGATGCAAAAGCAATCAAATCATTATTTGAAACAGGTAAAATGCCTGAAGGTGCTGACAGCGACTACCCTAGTGAAAAAGAAGCGCAAACATTCGAAGAAGCAAAACGTGCTTTAGAAGAAAAAGAAGCGCAAAAACAAGTTGAAGAAAAACAAGACTTTGAAGAAGCGAAAAAAGAATTACATGATGAAGCAGAAGAAGTCAAAGTAGAAAGCGAACAAACAGAAAAAGAAGTCCAATCTGAAGAGAAAAAAGATTCAGATTCCAATTCTGAATATGATCGCAATAACTACGAAGATCGTTATAAATAACCAATTAGTAGAAGGTGCAGTATTTGTCGAGTTGACGAATACTGCACCTTCTATAATATTAAGATATTCTATAGAAGGAAGATTATTTGGTTGAAAAAACACCTGATTCCTAGTATTATCTGACTAATGGACAAAAAAGCACCAAGAGAAGAGGAAAAAGAATGGAAGATTATTTAGTAAAAGCCCTTTGTTATAAAGGTTCAATTCGAGCATATGCCATCAGTGCCACTGAAACTGTTAGTGAAGCGCAAAGAAGACATGATACATGGAGTTCTTCTACCGCAGCGTTAGGGCGCACATTGATTGGAGCCCTTTTACTAGGAGCGACTTTAAAAGGTGACGATAAATTAACTGTAAAAGTACAAGGAAATGGCCCAGCTGGCGCTATTATTGTCGATAGTAATGGCCGTGGAGAAACAAAAGGCTACATTAAAAATCCACATGTCAGCTTAAAGTTGAATGCAACAGGTAAAATTGATGTACGTGGCGCTGTCGGTAACGAAGGAATTTTCACAGTCATTAAAGATTTAGGATTAAAAGAAACCTTTTCTGGACAAACACCTATTGTTTCTGGTGAAATCGGTGAAGACTTTACATATTTTATGGCGGTCTCTGAACAAGTTCCCTCAGCTATCGGTTTAGGTGTATTGGTGGACACGGATGAATCGGTGAAAGCAGCCGGTGGTTTTATGATTCAAGTAATGCCAGGTGCCGATGAAAGTACCATTGATTTTATTGAACAGCGTCTAGCGGAAGTGCCACCAATTTCACAATTACTAGAAAATGGAGAAACACCTGAACAAGTCTTGTATCGCTTATTGGGAGAAGACGAAGTAGAAATTTTAGAAAAAATGCCTGTACAATTTAAATGTGACTGTTCTAAAGAAAAATTTGCGACCGCTTTGATTGCTGTTGGGATCGATGAATTAAATGCGATGATTGATGAAGATCATGGAGCAGAAGCAGTTTGTCAATTCTGTAACAATAAATATCACTATAGTGAAGAAGAATTAATTGAACTTCGCGATGAAGCGATTCGCAATACGAAACAAAAGTAGGAGGAAAGACTATGTGGAAAATTGGAGACGTTGAAATCCCCAACCGTGTTGTCGTAGCTCCGATGGCGGGTATTAGTAACGCCGCTTTTCGTGTGACTGTAAAAGAATTTGGCGCAGGATTAGTCGTTTGTGAAATGATTAGTGACAAAGGAATTAAATTAAGGAACAAAAAAACCTTAGAAATGCTATATATTGATGAGCGAGAATATCCTTTAAGTGTACAAATTTTTGGTGGAGATAAAGAAACATTAGTGGAAGCTGCTAAGTTTGTTGAAGAAAATACGCAAGCGGCGATTATTGATATTAACATGGGTTGCCCTGTCAATAAAATAATTAAAGCTGAAGCTGGTGCGAAATGGTTGCTGGATCCGAATAAAGTGCATGAGATGGTTCACGCAGTCTCTTCGGCAGTTTCTTTGCCTGTCACTGTAAAAATGCGAACAGGCTGGGATGAAGATCATCTATATGCTGTAGACAACGCTTTGGCTGCCGAACAAGCAGGCGCTTCGGCAATTGCTATGCATGGTCGGACACGTGTCCAAATGTACGAAGGGACAGCCAACTGGGACGTTTTAAAGGAAGTGAAAAAGCATTTAACCATTCCTTTTATGGGAAATGGCGATGTCAAAACGCCTGAAGATGCTAAACGCATGTTAGAATATGTTGGAGCGGATGGTGTGATGATTGGTCGAGCTGCTTTGGGCAATCCTTGGATGATTCAACGGACGAAAGAATACTTGGAAACGGGCGAATTGATGCCTGAGCCTTCACCAGCTGAAAAAATCAATATTGCAAAAGTTCATTTACAACGATTAGTGGATTTAAAAGGTGAAAAAATTGCGGTCCGTGAGTTTCGCCAACATGCTTCTTACTATCTAAAAGGAATCTCGCGAGCGGCCAAAGTAAAAGTTGCGATTAACCAAGTTGAAACACAACAAGCAGTTGTCGATTTACTTGATGCCTTTGTAGAGAAGATTTCCAAAGTTGTTGTAACTACTATAGAAGAATAAAAAATTCAAGCCGAAAGTAAAATTCGGCTTGCTTTTTTTCGAATTACTGTGGCATTATTAGGATAGGTTAAAATCAAGAATGGAGGAACAACAGTGGCAGAAGAACAACAAGCGCATTTAGAGGATTTAAATGATCAAATGCTCGTGCGCCGCGAAAAAATGGAAGCTTTACGTGAAGAAGGGATTGATCCTTTCGGTAAACGTTTCGATCGCACTCATAATTCAGCAGAACTTCATGAACAATATGATAATCATACAAAAGAAGAACTTAGTGAAATGAATACAGAAGTCAGCGTTGCTGGACGTATGATGACAAAACGTGGTAAAGGAAAAGCTGGTTTCGCCCATTTGCAAGACCGTGAAGGCCAAATTCAAATTTATGTTCGGAAGGACCAAGTTGGAGACGAAGCCTATGAACTATTTAAACATGCTGACTTAGGCGACTTCTTTGGTGTGACAGGTCAAGTAATGAAAACCAATACGGGGGAAGTTACTGTTAAAGCTCAAACAATTACGTTATTAACTAAAGCTTTGCGTCCATTGCCAGATAAATACCATGGATTAACGAATGTGGAACAACGTTATCGTCAACGCTATTTGGATTTAATCAGTAACAAAGAAAGCTTTGATCGTTTCATGAAACGCAGTCAAATTATTAGCGAAATCCGTCGTTATCTAGATGGCAATGGCTATGTCGAAGTAGAAACGCCTGTCTTGCATAACGAAGCAGGAGGAGCTGCTGCTCGTCCGTTTATCACACACCATAATGCATTAGATATGGACTTATACTTACGCATTGCCCTAGAGTTACATTTAAAACGTTTAATTGTCGGTGGCATGGAAAAAGTCTATGAAATTGGTCGTGTCTTCCGTAATGAAGGGATCGATACCACTCATAACCCAGAATTTACAATGCTAGAAGCTTATACTGCTTATACTGATTATCAAGATGTGATGGATTTAACAGAGGGAATTATTCGTAATGCTGCGGAAAAAGTCTTAGGAACTACTGATATCACGTACGATGGTCAAGCGGTTGATTTAGGCAGTCCTTTCAAACGTCTACACATGGTAGATGCGGTCAAAGAACAAACGGGCGTAGATTTTTGGCAAGAGATGACGATAGAAGAAGCCCGTGCGTTGGCTAAAGAACATAATGTTGAAATTACAGATGCCATGACAGTCGGTCATATCATTAATGAATTTTTCGAAACATTTGTAGAAGATACATTGCAACAACCAACATTTATTTATGGTCACCCAGTCGCTGTTTCACCATTAGCGAAGAAAAATCCAGAAGATGGTCGTTTCACTGACCGCTTTGAACTATTTATTATCGGAAAAGAGTTTGCTAATGCATTTACAGAATTAAATGATCCAATTGACCAACGTGAACGTTTTGAAGAACAAGAAAAAGAACGGGAACAAGGAAATGATGAAGCACACGGAGTAGATGAAGATTTCATCGAAGCCTTAGAATATGGCTTGCCACCAACCGGAGGATTAGGTATTGGGATTGATCGACTAGTTATGTTATTAACCGATGCTCAATCAATTCGTGATGTATTATTATTCCCAACAATGAGATAAAAAAAGATGCCTTAAGGGCATCTTTTTTTTGTATTCGCAAAAAATTAAATAAAAAACAATTGAAACCAATTCTTTTTTTCTAAAAAAATCGAAGATGAGTAATAAAAAGAATGGGTAATCTGATAAAAAAACGAACTTTATCTAATCGAATAAGAAAGAACAATCGGTATTGAAAAAAAGTTTAAAAAAAGTGAAAATAATGATTGACCAATGCTTGAAATCTTGGTATATTATTACATGTCGCAAGGCGAGTCACACAGCTGAGCGATTCAGAAATCAATAATTAAATAACAATTCTTGATTTCAAATCTCTCGAAAAAAGTTTGAAAAAACAACAAAAAAAGTTGTTGACAAATAACAAACGAGATGATAAGATATAGAAGTTGTCACAACAGACGACAACAACCGAGCGAAACAACTTAAAAAACTTTTTCAAAAAAGTTCTTGACATTCAAACGGAAGTTTGTTATGATATAAAAGTTGCTGCGAGGTAACGTAGACCTTTGAAAACTGAACAAAGAATAGACGAACCAAATGTGTAGGGCGTCTTGATTCAATTCAAGACAACAAACATTTTTAACAAGCAAGCAATATGCTAGCAAACAAATTGAGCTTAACAATCGCAAGATTGTTCTAACTTTTATTATGAGAGTTTGATCCTGGCTCAGGACGAACGCTGGCGGCGTGCCTAATACATGCAAGTCGAACGCTTCTTTCCTCCCGAGTGCTTGCACTCAATTGGAAAGAGGAGTGGCGGACGGGTGAGTAACACGTGGGTAACCTACCCATCAGAGGGGGATAACACTTGGAAACAGGTGCTAATACCGCATAACAGTTTATGCCGCATGGCATAAGAGTGAAAGGCGCTTTCGGGTGTCGCTGATGGATGGACCCGCGGTGCATTAGCTAGTTGGTGAGGTAACGGCTCACCAAGGCCACGATGCATAGCCGACCTGAGAGGGTGATCGGCCACACTGGGACTGAGACACGGCCCAGACTCCTACGGGAGGCAGCAGTAGGGAATCTTCGGCAATGGACGAAAGTCTGACCGAGCAACGCCGCGTGAGTGAAGAAGGTTTTCGGATCGTAAAACTCTGTTGTTAGAGAAGAACAAGGACGTTAGTAACTGAACGTCCCCTGACGGTATCTAACCAGAAAGCCACGGCTAACTACGTGCCAGCAGCCGCGGTAATACGTAGGTGGCAAGCGTTGTCCGGATTTATTGGGCGTAAAGCGAGCGCAGGCGGTTTCTTAAGTCTGATGTGAAAGCCCCCGGCTCAACCGGGGAGGGTCATTGGAAACTGGGAGACTTGAGTGCAGAAGAGGAGAGTGGAATTCCATGTGTAGCGGTGAAATGCGTAGATATATGGAGGAACACCAGTGGCGAAGGCGGCTCTCTGGTCTGTAACTGACGCTGAGGCTCGAAAGCGTGGGGAGCAAACAGGATTAGATACCCTGGTAGTCCACGCCGTAAACGATGAGTGCTAAGTGTTGGAGGGTTTCCGCCCTTCAGTGCTGCAGCAAACGCATTAAGCACTCCGCCTGGGGAGTACGACCGCAAGGTTGAAACTCAAAGGAATTGACGGGGGCCCGCACAAGCGGTGGAGCATGTGGTTTAATTCGAAGCAACGCGAAGAACCTTACCAGGTCTTGACATCCTTTGACCACTCTAGAGATAGAGCTTTCCCTTCGGGGACAAAGTGACAGGTGGTGCATGGTTGTCGTCAGCTCGTGTCGTGAGATGTTGGGTTAAGTCCCGCAACGAGCGCAACCCTTATTGTTAGTTGCCATCATTTAGTTGGGCACTCTAGCGAGACTGCCGGTGACAAACCGGAGGAAGGTGGGGATGACGTCAAATCATCATGCCCCTTATGACCTGGGCTACACACGTGCTACAATGGGAAGTACAACGAGTCGCTAGACCGCGAGGTCATGCAAATCTCTTAAAGCTTCTCTCAGTTCGGATTGCAGGCTGCAACTCGCCTGCATGAAGCCGGAATCGCTAGTAATCGCGGATCAGCACGCCGCGGTGAATACGTTCCCGGGCCTTGTACACACCGCCCGTCACACCACGAGAGTTTGTAACACCCGAAGTCGGTGAGGTAACCTTTTTGGAGCCAGCCGCCTAAGGTGGGATAGATGATTGGGGTGAAGTCGTAACAAGGTAGCCGTATCGGAAGGTGCGGCTGGATCACCTCCTTTCTAAGGAATATTACGGAAATACACATTTCGTCTTTACTTTGTTCAGTTTTGAGAGGTCTACTCTCAATCAAATAAATTCGGGGCCTTAGCTCAGCTGGGAGAGCGCCTGCTTTGCACGCAGGAGGTCAGCGGTTCGATCCCGCTAGGTTCCATTGATAGCTTTTGCTATCAGATTCGTTCATTGAAAACTGGATATTGAAGTAAAAAGAATCAAAACAAACCGAGAACACCGCGTTGAATGAGTTTTTTAATAAGTTCAATTGCTTATTTATTGATTAACCTTCTATCGCTAGAAGAAGTGATCAAGACCCAACCGTAAGGTTGATAAGGTTAAGTGAATAAGGGCGCACGGTGGATGCCTTGGCACTAGGAGCCGATGAAGGACGGGACTAACACCGATATGCTTTGGGGAGCTGTAAGTAAGCTATGATCCAGAGATTT
>NZ_JBIOTC010000001.1:2042500-2690000 GCF_051715085.1 Enterococcus sp. AZ050
CAGTTCGGTCCCTATCCGTCGCGGGCGTTGGAAATTTGAGAGGAGCTGTCCTTAGTACGAGAGGACCGGGATGGACTTACCGCTGGTGTACCAGTTGTTCTGCCAAGGGCATTGCTGGGTAGCTATGTAGGGAAGGGATAAACGCTGAAAGCATCTAAGTGTGAAGCCCACCTCAAGATGAGATTTCCCATTTCTTTAAGAAAGTAAGACCCCTGAGAGATGATCAGGTAGATAGGTTGGAAGTGGAAGGCTAGTGATAGTTGGAGCGGACCAATACTAATCGGTCGAGGACTTAACCAAAGAATGGATAAGTAAAAGCAACTTGGTTATTTTGATTCAAACTTCAATCCAGTTTTGAGTGAATGAAGATTCAACTCAATAAGAAACAACACCCAGTGTGGTGGCGATAGCGAGAAGGATACACCTGTTCCCATGCCGAACACAGAAGTTAAGCTTCTTAGCGCCGATTGTAGTGAAGGGTTTCCCTTTGTGAGAGTAGGACGTCGCCACGCGAATTGTTGTTTTTGGAGGTTTAGCTCAGCTGGGAGAGCACCTGCCTTACAAGCAGGGGGTCAGCGGTTCGATCCCGTTAACCTCCATTTTTTGAGCCGTTAGCTCAGTTGGTAGAGCATCTGACTTTTAATCAGAGGGTCACAGGTTCGAGCCCTGTACGGCTCATATTCATATTTCATTTGCGGGTGTGGCGGAATTGGCAGACGCACTAGATTTAGGATCTAGCGCCGCAAGGCGTGGGGGTTCAAGTCCCTTCACCCGCATATTTAGCCGGCTTAGCTCAGTTGGTAGAGCATCTGATTTGTAATCAGAGGGTCGAGGGTTCAAGTCCTTTAGCCGGCACCATTTTGCGGAAATAGCTCAGTGGTAGAGCACCACCTTGCCAAGGTGGGGGTCGCGGGTTCGAACCCCGTTTTCCGCTTAGCCAATTCATTACGCCGGGGTGGCGGAACTGGCAGACGCACAGGACTTAAAATCCTGCGGTGAGTGATCACCGTACCGGTTCGATTCCGGTCCTCGGCATTGTTTTATATTTAGCACCCATAGCTCAACTGGATAGAGTGTTTGACTACGAATCAAAAGGTTAGGGGTTCGACTCCCTTTGGGTGCATTAGTTATATACGGGAAGTAGCTCAGCTTGGTAGAGCACTTGGTTTGGGACCAAGGGGTCGCAGGTTCGAATCCTGTCTTCCCGATAATAATTTTCATGGGGCCTTAGCTCAGCTGGGAGAGCGCCTGCTTTGCACGCAGGAGGTCAGCGGTTCGATCCCGCTAGGCTCCATTCTTATTTTAATATAAGAGTTTCGCGGTGTAGCTCAGCTGGCTAGAGCGTCCGGTTCATACCCGGGAGGTCGGGGGTTCGATCCCCTCCGCCGCGATTATACATTTGGAAGAGCCTGGACCTTTAGCTCAGTTGGTTAGAGCAGACGGCTCATAACCGTCCGGTCGTAGGTTCGAGTCCTACAAGGTCCATTGTGACGTTGTTTATAGTTTTATTTTTATCATGGAGGATTACCCAAGTCCGGCTGAAGGGAACGGTCTTGAAAACCGTCAGGCGGGTAAAACCGTGCAAGGGTTCGAATCCCTTATCCTCCTTTCTTAGGAATTAAATTTCCTTGGTCTAATTATCGCGGGGTGGAGCAGTCAGGTAGCTCGTCGGGCTCATAACCCGAAGGTCGTAGGTTCAAATCCTGCCCCCGCAATTGCTTTTGATTTCAAAAGCACATAAAAAGAAAAGTATGGTTTGGTAGTTCAGCTGGTTAGAATGCCTGCCTGTCACGCAGGAGGTCGCGGGTTCGAGTCCCGTCCAGACCGCCATGCGGGTGTAGTTTAGTGGTAAAACCACAGCCTTCCAAGCTGTTGTCGCGAGTTCGATTCTCGTCACCCGCTTTTCTTTTTGGGCCTATAGCTCAGCTGGTTAGAGCGCACGCCTGATAAGCGTGAGGTCGATGGTTCGAGTCCATTTAGGCCCATAATTTTATAAAATGGCCCGTTGGTCAAGCGGTTAAGACACCGCCCTTTCACGGCGGTAACACGGGTTCGAGTCCCGTACGGGTCATAGTTTTGTTACGGAGGATTACCCAAGTCCGGCTGAAGGGAACGGTCTTGAAAACCGTCAGGCGGGTAAAACCGTGCAAGGGTTCGAATCCCTTATCCTCCTTTCTTAGGAATTAAGTTTCCTTAGTCTAATTATCGCGGGGTGGAGCAGTCAGGTAGCTCGTCGGGCTCATAACCCGAAGGTCGTAGGTTCAAATCCTGCCCCCGCAATTGCTTTTATTTTTTAAAGCATACATTTGCATAAAGCAAAAACGAATTGGTTTGGTAGTTCAGCTGGTTAGAATGCCTGCCTGTCACGCAGGAGGTCGCGGGTTCGAGTCCCGTCCAGACCGTTTTTGGCTCGGTAGCTCAGTTGGTAGAGCAATGGATTGAAGCTCCATGTGTCGGCAGTTCGATTCTGTCCCGCGCCATCCAAGAAAAATTTGCGGGTGTAGTTTAGTGGTAAAACCACAGCCTTCCAAGCTGTTGTCGCGAGTTCGATTCTCGTCACCCGCTTTTTTCTTATTTGGGGCCTATAGCTCAGCTGGTTAGAGCGCACGCCTGATAAGCGTGAGGTCGATGGTTCGAGTCCATTTAGGCCCATTTATTTCTTGGGGAAGTACTCAAGTGGCTGAAGAGGCGCCCCTGCTAAGGGTGTAGGTCGGGAAACCGGCGCGAGGGTTCAAATCCCTCCTTCTCCGTTTTTTCTTTTTAATGGCCCGTTGGTCAAGCGGTTAAGACACCGCCCTTTCACGGCGGTAACACGGGTTCGAGTCCCGTACGGGTCATAGTGAAGCATACAAACATTGTTTGTATGCTTTTTTTATTTTTATTACAAAAAAATGTCGTTGAAAGCGTTGACATTTGTTGTAAATATGTTATTCTTTGGATGTAGGGATAAGTAAATAGATGGATAGTGATTGTTTAAAGACAAGCTAAACCTAATTTTTTCATGAAGCGACAGATGTGTCGTTCTTTTTGAAGAAATTGGGTTTTTCTTTTTTCAACGAAACACAAAGGAGGTGGGGCATTGATTATTCACAAAATTTTGAACAATAATGTGGTTATTACATTAGATGATGATAAACGAGAGCAAATTGTTATGGGCAAAGGAATTGCTTTTAAGAAACGCATTGGTGATTGGGTTCCTGATGAAAGCATCGATCAAGTTTTTTATTTAGCCAATCAAGAAACATCACTTAAGTTTCAAGAATTGTTAGGAAATATTCCTTTAGAGATGATGAAACTCTCGGATGACATTATTGTTTATGCAAAATCAACGTTGAAAAAGAGTTTGAATGATACCATTTATATTTCTCTGACGGATCATTTGTACACAGCTTTAGAAAGAAAAAAACAAGGAATTGCAATTAAGAATTTATTATTATGGGATATTAAACGTTTTTTTCCTGAAGAGTACGAAGTAGGAGTAAATGCTTTAAAAATGGTACAAAAGCGCGTAGGAATGGAATTGTCAACGGATGAGGCAGGTTTTATCGCATTGCACTTGGTAAATGCGGAGATGGAGGAAGAAGTCGGTAATATTTACGAATTGACAAAGTTGATGCAAGAGATTACAAATATCGTCAAATACTATTTTAAGGTAAGTTTTGATGAAGACTCTGTCTACTTTTATCGATTTAGCACACATTTAAAATTTTTCTGTTATCGCTTATTACACCAACGTGAAGTTGTCGAAAATGATGATGAAGAACTGTATGCGGTAATTAAAAAGAAATATCTCAACGCCTATCGTTGCGTGGAAAAGATCAGCTTGTATTTAAATGAGAACTATGACTATCAAGTTTCAAATGAAGAACGCTTGTACCTAACGATTCACATTGCACGAATTGTACAAACAACGGAACAATAAACGCACCACTTTGGATAGTGACATTCAGTTGGCTAAACCTTCAAATGAAAATAAATTTTTGGAGGAAAAAAAGATGGGAAAATATCATGAACTAGCAGAAAAAATTGTAAAAAATGTCGGTGGGCAAGAGAATATTAATAGTTTGACACATTGTATCACACGTCTTCGCTTCAAATTAAAAGATGAGAGTCAAGCGAATGATGATGTCTTAAAAAATATGGACGGTGTGGTAACTGTTATGAAAAGCGGTGGACAATACCAAGTCGTTATTGGGAACCATGTTCCAGCCGTTTACGAAGAAGTAGTTAGTATTGCAGGC
Organism: Enterococcus sp. AZ050; assembly: GCF_051715085.1. NCBI lineage: Bacteria > Bacillati > Bacillota > Bacilli > Lactobacillales > Enterococcaceae > Enterococcus > Enterococcus sp. AZ050. The sequence goes on from NZ_JBIOTC010000001.1 coordinate 2,046,742, forward strand.
TTGTCAGGAGAACGTGAAGAAGAAGCTTCCAGTGGGAATTTATTTGATCGCTTAATAGATATTTTAAGTGGTTGTTTCCAACCCTTTTTAGGGGCGTTAGCAGCGGCTGGGATGGTCAAAGGGTTAAATGCCTTATTGGTTTTCTTAAAGCTCTATACGGCTACGTCAGGGACTTATACCATGTTAAATGGGATTGGCGATGCAATTTTCTACTTTATGCCAGTTATTTTAGGTTATACAGCAGCTAAAAAATTCCGGTTGCATCCGATGGTAGGGATCGTGATTGGCGCAGCTTTATGTTACCCAACGATTCAAGGAAGTGCATTACAAACGGCCTTTGAAACAACAGCGGGAGCCGGAGCCGCAGCACCGTATAATTTATTCGGCTTACCTGCCTATAATACATTTATGGGGATTCCTTGGGTCGGTGCGAACTATACAAGTAGTGTCGTACCAATCATCTTCATTATTGCTTTTGCGGCACAAGTTCAAAAAGTGTTTAAACGGATTATTCCAGAAGTTGTTCAAACGTTCTTAGTACCGTTTTTCGTCTTGTTGATTGCCTTACCAATTGGTTTCTTAGTAATTGGGCCAATCGTTAGCATGCTAACAGATTTATTAAGCGCTGGCTTTACAGCATTAATGAGTTTCTCACCAGCTTTGTATGGTTTGATTCTTGGCTTCTTCTGGCAAGTCTTAGTTATTTTTGGTTTACATTGGAGCGTTGTGCCATTAGCCATTATGCAAGTGACACAAGAAGGTTCAAGCCAAGTATTAACGGGATCATTTGCAGCTAGTTTTGCGCAAACAGCGGTTGTTTTAGCGATGTTCTTCAAATTGAAAGATAAAAAGTTAAAAGCTTTGTGTCCGCCAGCAATTATCTCTGGTATTTTTGGTGTAACAGAGCCAGCAATTTATGGAATCACTTTACCAAAAAAATGGCCATTTATTTATTCAATGATTGGTGGCGCTGTCGGTGGTTTATATTTGATGATCAACAATGTGACAGCTTATACAATGGGTGGTTTAGGAATTTTCGGTGTGCTAAACTTTATCAATGGTGATGATGCAAGTGGGATGATCCAGTCCTTTATTGCAATTGCCATTGCAGCGGTCGTTGGTTTTGGTCTAACATTCTTCTTCTGGAAAGACAATACAGTTGAGGAAGAAGAAGTGATTATTGATAAAACAACGATTAAAAAAGAAAATATTACAAGTCCAGTCAAAGGACGAGTGTTATCTTTAAAAAATGCAGAGGATCCTGCTTTTGCAAATGGAGCATTAGGAAATGGGGTCGTGATTGAACCAACGGAAGGCAAAGTGGTTGCACCCTTTGATGGAACGATTGTCACACTATTCCCAACAAAACATGCATTAGGTTTGATTTCAGATAACGGCACAGAATTATTGATTCATATTGGGATTGATACAGTTCAATTAGAAGGCGAAGGCTTTGAAGCTTTTGTAAAACAAGGTGACCGCGTGAAAAAAGGTCAAACATTAGTAACCTTTGATTTAGAAGGAATTAAAAAAGCTGGGTTTAGTACACAAATTCCAATCGTTGTGACGAATACAGCGGATTATTTAGATATTTTGGAAGTCGGCAGTAATGAAGTTTCAACAAGTGATGATTTGCTGACCGCTTTAATATAAAAAGATGTGGAGGAAGAGAATTTATGGCATTTAGAAAAGACTTTTTATGGGGTGGCGCAACAGCAGCCAATCAATGTGAAGGTGGCTATAACGAAGGCGGACGCGGTTTGGCAAACGTCGATTTAGCGCCAACGGGTCCAGATCGTTTTCCAGTAATCACTGGTGAAAAGAAAATGTTTAACTTTGATGAAGAACATTTCTATCCTGCACAAGAGGCAATTGATATGTATCATCGCTATAAAGAAGATATCGCCTTATTTGGTGAAATGGGTTTTAAAACATACCGTTTATCCATTGCTTGGAGTCGAATTTTTCCAATGGGAGATGAAACAGAGCCGAATGAAGAAGGCTTGAAGTTCTATGAAGACTTATTCAAAGAATGTCATAAATATGGGATTGAGCCACTAGTAACGATTACACACTTTGACTGCCCAATGCACTTAGTGGAAGAATATGGCGCTTGGCGTAGTCGTAAGTTAGTAGGTTTCTATGAAAATCTTTGCCGTGTAATTTTCAACCGATATAAAGGATTAGTCAAATATTGGTTAACATTTAACGAAATTAATATGATTTTACATGCACCATTTATGGGAGCAGGTCTATACTTTGAAGAAGGCGAAAACAAAGAACAAGTGAAATACCAAGCGGCCCATCATGAACTACTAGCAAGTGCAATTGCGACAAAAATTGCTCATGAGGTAGATCCTGAAAACCAAGTAGGTTGTATGTTAGCGGCTGGTTCCAACTACGCTTATACTTGTAAACCAGAAGATGTTTTCGCTGCTCGACAAGCAGATCGTGAAAATTATTTCTTTATTGATGTCCAATCACGTGGGGAATACCCTGCGTATGCTTTAAAAGAAATGGCCCGTAAAGGTATTCAAATTGAAATGGAAGAAGGCGACGAAGAACTTTTAAAAGAACATACGGTGGACTTCATTTCGTTCTCTTATTATTCTTCTCGTGTCACATCAACAGATCCAGAAATTAATGAGCAAACAGCTGGTAACATCTTTGCCTCTGTGAAAAATCCTTATTTAAAAGCCAGTGAATGGGGTTGGCAAATTGATCCACTTGGTTTGAGAATTACGATGAATGATTTATATGATCGTTATCAAAAACCACTATTCATTGTTGAAAATGGCTTAGGAGCGGTAGACACACCAGACGAAAATGGTGATGTAGTCGATGATTATCGTATCGATTATTTGGCGGCGCATATTCAAGCGATGAAAGATGCTGTTGAACAAGATGGTGTCGACTTGTTAGGCTATACGACTTGGGGCTGTATTGATTTAGTATCAGCTGGAACAGGTGAAATGAAAAAACGCTATGGCTTTATCTATGTGGATCGCGATAACGAAGGAAATGGTACGTTAAAACGAAGCAAGAAGAAATCGTTTGATTGGTACAAAAAAGTAATCGCAACAAATGGTGAAGATTTAAGTAATTAATAAAATTAGCAACTATTAAAGGGCGTTTGACGTTGGCAGAAAAAACAAGGACTCTTCTGCTAACGTCAATTCCCTTGATGGTTTCTTTGTGATGCCTAAAAACAGAGGGAAAGAGGGGTTTTATGGGATTTCCAGAAAATTTTTTATGGGGCGGTGCAACAGCTGCTAACCAATATGAAGGTGGCTACCTTTCAGGAGGCAAAGGTCTGAGTACATTAGATGCAATTACTGGTGGTAGTCAAACAGAACCGCGACGGATTACGTATTTAACTAAAGAGGGCCAAAAAGCTTCGTGTACGCGCGATCAAGCATTACCCGAAGGAGCGATTGGCTATATCGATGAAGAGTTATACTACCCTAGTCATGTAGCGACGGACTTTTACCATCATTACGAAGAAGATATCGCCTTATTTGCAGAAATGGGTTTCAAATGTTTTCGGCTGTCTATCGCCTGGAGCCGGATTTGCCCAAATGGAACAAAAGAGATTAATGAAGAAGGCTTAGCCTTTTATGATAAAGTTTTTGATGCTTTGCTGCGCCATGGAATTGAGCCTGTTGTGACGATTAACCATTTTGATATTCCGATGTATTTGGCCGATGAATATGATGGTTGGAAAAATCGTGAAGTGATTGATTTCTTTGTTTTCTTTTGCGAAACCATTTTTACACGTTACCAGGATAAAGTGAAGTATTGGATGACTTTTAATGAAATTAATTTTTTAAGAAGTTGGACGCAAATTGGGATTCACAATAATGATAAACAAAGTAAATATCAAGCAGCGCATCATCTATTTGTAGCAAGTGCGAAAGCCGTTGAATTAGGACATTCCATCAATCCAGATTTCCAAATTGGTATGATGGTGGCTTATATTCCAAGTTATCCTTTGTCCTGCAAACCTGAGGACGTGATGGCAGCTGTTCAATTTAACCGAGAGCAAGAATTTTATATGGATGTCCAGGCTAAGGGCTATTATCCAGCGCATAAGCTCAAAGAATTTGAGCGTGAAGGAATGACAATTCAAATGGAGTCAGAGGATTTAGCGATTATTCAAAAAGGAACAGTTGATTATATCGGGTTTAGTTATTATATGTCGACTGTTTCGACTGCTTATCCCGAAGAAGTAAAATATGTCGGAGGCAACCAAATGCCTGCGGTTAAAAATCCTTATTTGCAAGAATCTGAATGGGGCTGGGCTGTCGATCCTTTAGGGTTAAGAATTTCATTGTGTCAGTTGTCAGATCGTTACAATATGCCATTGTTTGTGGTTGAAAACGGGTTTGGCGCGGTAGACACATTGCAAGAGGATGGCTCGATTGTCGACGATTACCGCATTGATTATTTTAAACAACATATTGAAGCCATGAGAACCGCAATAGAAGAAGACGGGGTTAACTTAATTGGTTATACGCCATGGGGTTGTATTGACTTAGTTTCAGCAGGGACTGGCGAAATGAAAAAACGTTACGGTTTTATCTATGTAGACATGGATGACGAAGGTCAGGGAACCTTGAAACGAACTAAGAAAAAATCATTTAATTGGTACAAACAAGTTATCGCTAGTAATGGTGAAAACTTAACAACTGAGTAGAAAATGAGGGGAAATAAAAAATGAAAAAACGATTGACGATTGTGGGGATGCTTTTTCTGGCCATTTTAGTAATGGTTGGTTGTGGTAAAAATCAGCAAGCAACAACAAAAGAAAAAGAGACAAAACCTGAAGAACTAACTCTTTACATTGTGCGCCACGGAAAAACCATGTTAAATACGACGGACCGCGTACAAGGATGGTCAGATGCGGTCTTAACACCAGAAGGTGAAAAAGTTGTGACCGCAACTGGGATTGGCCTGAAAGATGTTGCCTTTCAAAATGCATATAGTAGTGATAGTGGCCGCGCCTTGCAAACTGCTCAACTTATTTTAGATCAAAATAAAGCAGGCAAAGACCTTGAAGTCGTGCGTGCCCCAGATTTACGTGAATTTAATTTTGGTAGCTATGAAGGGGATTTAAACAAGACAATGTGGCAGGATATTGCTGATGATCAAGGTGTTTCCTTAGAAGAATTTATGAAAAACATGACCCCTGAATCCTTTGCCAACAGTGTAGCTAAACTGGATCAACAGCGCGAGGAAAGCAAGAATAACTGGCCTGCAGAAGACTATGCTACAATTACCAAACGTTTGAAAAAAGGCTTAGATAAAATTGTTGCCACAGAATCAGCCAATCCCGGAAATGGCAATGTTTTAGTGGTCTCTCATGGCTTGAGTATTTCAGCGTTGTTAGCAACTTTATTTGATGATTTTAAAGTCCCAGAAGGCGGTTTGAAGAATGCTAGTGTTACAACGATTCATTACAAAAATGGCGAGTATACTTTGGATAAAGTCAATGATGTCAGCTACTTAGAAGCAGGCAAAAAAGAATCAAAATAATCTAAGGCGTCGAGAAACAGTTTATTTAGGAGTTGGTGGAGCAAGAAAAGGGTTGCTCCACCAACTCCTATTGTTTTTTTATTAAAAGTGAAGGCTTACCTCATCACATTTTTAAATAGAAGTGGTTCGAGCTCAAAAATGATTTATCGCATAACTATGCTGACTAGATTTTGGACCGTTTTTATACTAACTGAATAAAAGCATGTTCTGATGGGGTATTTTTACATTTATATTAAGTAAAAATTAGAAATTATTTTTTTAATTAGTGAATCAACTATTAAATAAATAGCATGAAAACATTGTGACATGTATCTGTTAAAAACCAGTCCTTTTTATGACTATTGTTGTTTTAGTTAATGAAATAGGTTGTTATTTATTATCTAAATTGTATAAGGCTGTTACTATGCTTGCTTATATTAGTAATGTGTTCCTATAAAATAGAATAATAGCTATGTCTATTTAAAATAGTGTATGCTACTATTTTTTACAACAGACAAATTTATGAAAGTAAGACTGTTTGTTGAAAAATAATTTATATATTAATGAAAAAGTTTAAGAAAGTGTATTGATGGTTTCAAGTGAAGCGATATAATTAATTCATTAGAGAGAAGTGTTAGAATGGCGAGGAAGCAATGGTTTATTGTTAAGTCAATGTTACTATCATTCCTTATTTTAGGAGTCCTTTCCTTCATTTTCAAAGAATATATTTTTGAAAATGTTGGTTTATTGAGGGCTTCGTTAGCTCTGATAGTATTTTTCATTGGCGAGTATATCTATTTAGACTATACTTTATCAAATAACAGGGCTTTATTGATCTGTTCGGTGTTGATATTTCTGCTTTCAGCTTCATTGTTATTTTAATAAGGGAAGTGTAGGAAAAATAAATGATGATTTGAAACGGTTATTATCAGCTACTTAGAAGCAGGCGAAAAAGAGACAAAATAATCCCTGGATTAGAGAAACAGTCTATTTAGGAGTTGGTGAAGCAACAGAAGTATTGCTTCACCAACTCCTATTGTTGTGTTCTTTTTTTATTAAAGGTAGAATCAGAAAGAAGAATTTTTTCATTGGGAGGAAATGAGATGAAAAATAGAACAAAATCACGTTGGAAAAAAATTGTCCTAGGAATCGGGCTTTTTTTAGCGGTATTAGTCATCGGTTTGACTATTTTTATTAAAAATAGTACGTATCAAGCAACCGATTCGGCCTTAAAAATAAGTCAAAGTGCCACGCAAGAAAAAAATTATGATTATTACACAAACGGGCAAAAAAATGATACAGCACTGATTTTTTATCCAGGTGCATTGGTTGCGCCCGCTAGTTATAGTGAATGGGCGCAAGAAGTTGCTACGAAAGGTTATGATGTCTATATTGTTCATTTTCCTTTGAATTTAGCGGTTCTTGCACCAAATGCTGCAGAACAAATTATAAAGGATCATCCACAACAAAACTTCGTTTTGGCTGGGCATTCTCTGGGTGGTGTGATGGCTAGTCGTTTTGTAGCGGAAAATGAGCAACGAATCAAAGGCATGATTTATTTAGCCAGCTATCCTGACGAAAAAGGTGCACTAAACAAGCAAAATCTGCCGGTTCTGTCAATAACAGCCACAAACGATGGTGTTTTAAATTGGACTAGCTATCAAAAAGCCAAACAGTTTTTGCCAAAAGATACGCAGTATGTATCTATCGAAGGTGGGAATCATGCAGGGTTTGGTAATTACGGTGTCCAAAAAGGAGACAACAAAGCGACAATTTCTAATGAGCAACAGCAAACAGAAATCAGTCAATTGATTGTAGCATGGCTACAATCACGCCCCAATAAATAATCCGATGAGCCGAAATGTTATTTTTTCGGCTCATTTTTACTGCGATAAACAGAGGGGGTTACGCCTGTTTCTTTTTTAAAAGTGGTGGCAAAATATGCTGCGGTTTGGAAGCCAACTTTTTTCGCGATTTGTTGAATCGTAAGGGGTGAATGGAGAAGCAATTCTTGGGCGTGCCTAATTCGGACACTTGTTAAATAAGCTGACGGGGTTTGTTTCGTTTGCTCCTTAAAGGTTCGCTGCAAATGAAAGGGACTACCGTGGCAGGCTTGCGCTAAATAGTCTAAACTTAATGGTTCCGCTGAATGCCGATCAATAAATTGCTTAATTTGAGCAACCCATTCCTCATTAGGAACGACTTGCCCGGTTGGTTGACATCTTTTACATGGACGAAAACCAAGTGTTAAAGCTTCCTGAGCCGTTTTGAAAATCAGAACGTGGTTCTTGTTGGGCACACGGGAAGGGCACGAAGGACGACAAAAAATTTTAGTTGTGGTCACACCATAAAAAAAATCACCATCAAATTGCGTATTATTATTTTGAATGGCTTCCCAACGTTTCTGAGTAAGTCGATACGTTGTTTTCATTGTAAGCACACCTCCCATTTTCTTCATTGTAAAAGAATCCCTAATAAAAACAAGTAAAAAGTGATAGGAGCGCAAGATTTTGAAAGCCAAAAGAATTATAATGAAGATAAGAAAACACGAGAAAGAAGTGTAGAAATATGGCAAAAAAGATTTATTATGCGCAACAAGAATGGCAGAAAGATCACTATTATCTTGGTGTGACAGACGCTGGACTAGCTTTTGTAGGTTCAGCCAATCAATCGATAGAAGAGCTGAAAAACTGGTACCCTCAAGCACAATTAGAAGCTTCTGAAAAGAAAACTGCGCCTTATAAAGAAGCATTAATAAGTTATCTTAACCAACATTCGACAACGTTTGCTTGTCCCATAGACATCGAAGGAACGCCCTTTCAAAAAGAAGTTTGGCAGGCGTTGCAAGAAATCCCTTATGGTGAGACAATGACTTATCAAGAAATTTCAGAAAAAATTGGGCGTCCACGTGCGGTTCGAGCAGTTGGCACAGCGATTGGGAAAAATCCTTTATTAATGGTCATTCCTTGCCATCGAGTCATCGGCAGCAAGGGACAATTAACCGGTTACCGTGGTGGTTTAGCAATGAAACAAGCATTATTAACATTTGAACAGTCTTAAAAGGAGGCGGCGATGAACAACTATCAATGGTATACAGAACAATGGGGAAAACCTACAAGAGAGGATGATTTGCTGTTTTTATTGTTGACGGTGGGTGTTTTTCAAGTTGGTTTAAGTTGGAAAGCAGCAGCAGGGAAAAAAGTAGCATTCATGAAAAATTTTTGCCAAATGAAGCCGGAAAAAGTTGCCGCGCTGTTGCCTGACGAAGTCGATCAAATAGTAGCTGATCCAGATATGATTCGCAATCGGCGCAAAATTGAAGCAACCATTAAAAATGCGCAAGCAATTTTAAAAGTACAAGAAGAATTTGGCAGTTTTGCCAATTATCTATGGCAATTTGTAAAAAACGTCCCCGTTTTATCTATTTATGAAGAAGCATACCAAGTCCCGCGCACACAGCTTTTGTCAGATAACGTAGCAAAAGACTTAAAAAAAAGAGGATTTTCTTTTGTAGGTCCGATTGTCACCAATATGTTTCTGAAAGCTAGCGGGATTATCCAGGTGGAAATTTTAAATCCAGAATAAAGGAGTGTTAGGATGTTTGAAAATGAATCTCTTAGTTTTGAAGAAAAAACAATTATTCAAGCAGCAGAGCGTTATGTTCAACAAGAATTAGCCAACGAAGCAAGTGGCCATGACTGGTGGCATATTTATCGAGTGACACAATTAGCAAAAACAATTGCAGAGAAAGAACAAGCAAATTTATTTTTATGTATATTAACAGCATTGTTACATGATATTGGCGATGAAAAATTTAACGAAAGTGAAGAGGCTGGCTTGCTAAAGGTGCAACAATGGTTGGAAGCAAATAACGTATCAACAGAGCAAACGAATCACATCCTTTCCATTATTGCTAATATGTCCTTTAAAGGAGGAAATACTGGGAAAACAGTCACTACATTAGAAGGAAAAGTGGTCCAGGATGCGGATCGACTAGATGCCATCGGCGCAATTGGAATTGCACGGGTGATGGCTTATTCGGGAAATAAAGGCCGTTTAATTCACGATCCTCACAAACAACCTCGTGAACAGTTAACCCAAGAAGAATACCGGAATGGGGAAGATACTGCTATTATGCATTTTTATGAGAAACTTTTAAAGTTAAAGGAACAAATGAATACAAATTATGGTCGCTTATTGGCGGAAAAGCGTCATCAATTTATGGAACTTTATCTGGAGGAATTTTATCAAGAGTGGGATGGACACCGATAAATGAGGGTCAACTAAAACAGTCAGTACATTTCTTTTTGAATTTTAAGAGAACTCTTTTTTACAAATACCTCAGAAGTGGTAAAATGATGGATGAATAAACGGGTGGTTTATCTTAGTTTTACGTTACATATAGGAGGTAATTATGGAGACAAAAAAATCGAGTGGCATGTTTGCAGTTATTGCCGCACTGATTGCGAATATTTTAGTAGCGATTAGTAAATTTGTTGGTTTTGCTTTAAGTGGTAGTACCGCTATGATGAATGAAAGTATCCACAGTGTCGTGGACTGTAGTAATCAGGTGTTATTACTTTTTGGGAATAAGCGCGCTTCTCGTGGACAAAGTGCGTTACATCAATTTGGAGAAGGCCGTGCAAAATACTTTTTTAGTACAATTGTTGCAACGATGCTCTTTTTTGGTGGGGGCGCGTTAGGCGTAATGGAGGCTATTCAGAAGTTACTGCATCCCTCTCATGAAGTAGAAAATGTGGCTATTGTCATTGGTATTTTAATTTTTGGTTTGCTTGTGGAAGGTAGCTCTTTGCGTGTAGCGATGAAAGAAATCAAAGAATTGAATACAGAGAAGTTATCGCTCTTAAAATTTTTGCGAGAAAGTCGTCACAGTGAAATTTTAATTATTTTTACGGAAGACTTTTGTGCGGTTATTGGTTTGTGTTTAGCTTTGGTGGGGACCCTTTTAACGATGGTAACTGGGATTGCTGCATTTGATGCTATCAGTGGTTTACTGATTGGTTTACTATTAATGTGTGCAGCCATTTTCTTAGCGAAAGAATTTTATAGTTTGATTATAGGCGAAAGTGTGACCGCTACAGATTTAGCAAAAATTAAAACCGCATTTGATCGGGCGGATGTTGAAAAACTAATTGATGTAAAGACCGTTCATTTAGGCCCAACTGAAATTTTAGTAGCGGCAAAAATTGATGTGGTAGAACCAATGGAAGAAGATGCACCTGATGTTGTGAATGCGATTGAACGAGACATTCGCAGTAAAATGCCTGATAAAAAAATCTATATCTATATTGAAGTTGACGATTATGATGTGAATTACGTTCGTAAATAACAAATGAAAGAATAACTTTAAAAAACAATATGGGGGAAGAAACGATGCAAGAGGCAATTATAACAAGTACAGTAGATTTAACCAGTGGTGGTTGCAACGCCTGTGGTTTAGTGGAAGATACCGTCTACACATTAGCAATGAATGGAGTGGACATTCCGTTAGATGGCTTGACTGTTGCTCATCTAGTTTCTGCTGTTGTTGCCAGAAATGGATTTAAACAGGAGCTACAAATGGATATGCTAGATGACGAATATATCCTTTATCGAAAAGAAGACACAGCAGTAACCTTTAAAGAAGCGTACAATCATTTAAGCTACGATAACGGTTCTGAAAAAATCCAATCTAAAAATAAACTGGAAGATTTACCAAAACTTTTTGAACAAGTTAATCAAATCCTAACAACTGTTTTTGAAATTGAAACTGTCGATTTTATTATAGAATAAAGTAAAAAATAGAACAGAAATTGAACAATCAATGAGTGAAAGAGATTGTCCAATCTCTGTTTTTTAATGTATAAATAGAAAATAAAGACAAAAAATGATTAAGTTAAGTGAACGCCTTTATCGACATAAATGATGTCACCGACCACACCATTAGCTAGTTCACTGACTAAAAAGGCACAAGTGTTTCCGACTTCTTCAATGGTTACGCCTGTTTTATCTGGTGTCCGCTCATTAGAAATACTAATCAATTGATCGTAGTCTTTTACACCAGTCACAGCCAATGTTTTAATCGCTCCTGCGGAGATTCCGTTGACACGAATTTTATCTGCAGCTAATTCAAAAGCTAAATATTTCACGGCAGTTTCTAAAGATGCTTTAGCAATCCCCATCATATTGTAGTTAGGAATCGCACGTTCGGAACCTAAATACGTCAATGTGACAATTCCTGAACCAGGATTTAACAAAGGTTTCGCATAATGAGTGACTGCTAAAAGAGAGTAGCTACTAATATCTTGTGCTAATAGGAAACCATCACGAGTGATGTCACTAACGTTTCCAGACAATTCTTCTTTTTTGGCAAAAGCAATCGCATGGACTAGTCCATCGATCGTGCCCACTTCATTTTTAATTGTTTCAAAGGCTGCTTGAATGGACGCATCAGAAGCAACATCGCACTCCACCAACAAATCATTTTCATCTGCTAATTTAACCACTTGCTTTTTCATGCGTTCGTTTTGATACGTATAAATAACATTGGCCCCTTGATCTTTTAATGCTTTTGCACAGCCCCAAGCAATACTTTTTTTGTTGGCAACACCCATTACGACGACATTCTTATTTTGTAAAAACATATAAAATCTCCTTTAATAAAAAATTTTTGTTGATAGAATAGGCTTTTCTTCATCAAAATGTAAAAGTTACATTTATTGAGTTGACGAATAAAATTTCAACTGGTATTATCTGTGTGAGAATGATAACAAAATCTTCTCAATTTTCTAATCTTGAAAAAAACAGACATTTTTCCTGATGTCTGAATTATTAACCAAAATACTTTGAAAGTCAAACTATTTTTCTTATTTTTTAAGAAAAAGTGCTGGAAACCGCATGAAATAATAGTTTGATAATCAAAATAAACTCGGAGGTACAGTATGAAAAGAGTGGTCATAACCGGCATGGGAGCCGTAACACCATTAGGCAATACCGTAAAAGAATTTTGGCATAATCTAGTGGATGGCAAGCTAGGAATTGGCAAAATTACTAAATTTGATTCTGAAGATACTGGGGTAGCTTTGGCTGGCGAAGTGAAAGAGTTTGACCCAAGTGCTGTTTTAGAACGCAAAGAGCAAAAAAGAATGGACTTATTTTCTCAATATGGCTTGGTGGCTGCTTTAGAAGCGTGGGAAATGAGTGGTTTAACAGAAGCAACGATTGACCCGACTCGTTTAGGTGTGATTGTCGGTAGTGGAATCGGCGGGATGACTACCTTACAAGACCAAGTACGGGTAATGGATAAAAAAGGCGCAAAACGCGTAACACCATTTTTCGTGCCTATGGTAATTGCTAATATGGCAGCGGGAAATATTTCGATTCGTCTAGGTGCAAAAGGACCTTCTCAAACTATCGTGACTGCTTGTGCTTCTGCGACGAATGCGATTGGTGAAGCTTTTCGCACGATTAAATATGGTTTAGCTGACATGATGGTAACTGGGGGGACAGAAGCTACAGTATGTGAAATTGGGATTGCAGGCTTTGCAGCATTGAATGCTTTAAATACAACAGAAGATGCGACTCGGGCTTCGATTCCTTTTGATAAAGAACGAAAAGGTTTTGTGATGGGTGAAGGCGCAGGAATGCTGGTTTTAGAAGAACTCGAGCATGCACAGAAACGTGGCGCAACTATCTACGGCGAAATTGTTGGATATGGCAGCAACTGTGATGCTAGCCACATGACCGCTCCTTTAAAAGACGGTAGTGGCGCGGCGGCTGCGATGGAAATGGCGATTGCAGAAGCAGGGATTACACCGGAACAAATTGGGTATATCAATGCTCATGGTACGTCAACCCCAGCGAATGATGCTGCGGAAACAACGGCCATCAAGCGTGTCTTTGGTGAGCGAGCATCGCAAATTCCAATTTCAAGTACAAAGAGTATGACTGGACATTTATTGGGCGCGGCTGGCGGTATCGAAGCGATCGCTTGTGTGCAAACATTGCAAGAAGGAAAAGCTCATCCGACAGTAGGCTACCAAGTAGCTGATCCAGATTGTGATTTAGATTATGTCACAGAAGGTGCACGTGACATTACAGCGGACTATACAATTAGTAATTCGTTTGGCTTTGGTGGCCATAATGGTGTAATTTGCTTGAAGAAATGGGAGGAAAACTAGTATGAAAAAAGTAATGACTGCAACAGAAATTATGGAAATGATTCCTAATCGCTATCCGATTTGTTATATTGATTATGTGGATGAAATTATTCCAAATGAAAAGATTATTGCAACAAAAAATGTGACAATTAACGAAGAATTTTTCCAAGGACATTTCCCTGGAAATCCAACAATGCCAGGCGTTTTGATTATTGAAGCATTGGCACAAGTAGGTTCGATTTTAATCTTAAAAATGGATCAATTTGAAGGTGAAACAGCCTATATTGGCGGTATCAACAAAGCCAAATTCCGTCAAAAAGTGGTCCCTGGTGATGTCTTGAAATTACATTTTGAAATCGTCAAATTACGTGACTTTGTCGGCATCGGCAAAGCGACTGCTTACGTGGAAGATAAAAAGGTCTGCGAATGTGAATTGACGTTTATTGTGGGACGATAAGAATCAATCAATTTTGGATACGTTAGTTTCCCTAAGAAAAGGAATAAGTCACAATGGCTTATTCCTTTTTAAATTTATATAAATAACACTAACACAAAAAAACATGCTGAAAGTCAAAGAACATGCTATAATCATAAAAAGCTTATGTGAAGGTGGTAAGCTTATGAGTAAAACAATTTACAGGAGGGTTTTTCTTTTGGATATTTCAGTAGAGTTTTCGGGACATAAATTGGCGAATGTGTTAATGAACGCATCAGGCATTCATTGTATGACAATTAAGGAAATGGATGAGTTAGCGGCTTCTCAAGCAGGTGCTTTTGTCGCTAAGACGGCAACACCTAATCCTCGTCAGGGCAATGAGGAGCCTCGGTATTTTGATACACCATTAGGAAGTATTAACTCAATGGGCTTGCCTAATTTAGGGATTGATTATTATTTAGATTATCAGATTGCACGTCAAAAGGAATTTCCTGAGGAGTTACGCTTTTTATCTGTATCTGGTATGAATTATGAGGAAAATATCGCTATTTTAAAAAAAGTGCAAGAAAGTGAATACACAGGAGTGACAGAATTTAATTTGTCTTGTCCCAATTTGCCTGGTAAACCGCAAATTGCTTATGATTTTGAATTAACAGAAAAGCTTTTAACAGAAGTTTTCCAATTTTTTACTAAACCATTAGGTGTAAAATTACCCCCATTTTTTGATATTGCACATTTTGACGCAATGGCTGAAATTTTAAATAAATTCCCTTTAGTATACGTGAATAGTATTAATAGCATCGGTAATGGTTTATATATTGACAGTGACAAGGAAGAAGTGGTCATTAAACCAAAAGGAGGCTTCGGTGGACTGGGCGGCGAATATGTCAAACCGACAGCGTTAGCCAATGTTCGTGCGTTTGCGCAACGTTTGAAACCAGAAATCAAAATTATTGGAACGGGCGGTATTACATGCGGAAAAGATGTTTTTGAGCATCTTTTATGTGGTGCGACATTAGTACAAGTTGGCACACAATTGCATCAAGAAGGTCCACAAGTTTTTGAGCGTCTAGCCAAAGAATTACAAGAAATCATGGCAGCAAAAGGTTATGAAAGTATTGAAGAATTTCGTGGGAAATTGAAAGAGATGTAACAAAAAAGAGGTCGGGACAGAACCGTTTAGCTCCGAGAAATAAGAAGAAATTTCCGAAAATTGCTCTTTAATTTTTGGAGAATTTCGGCTTATTTCCGAAGGAGTTGGTTCTGTTCCCGCCGTTTATCAGTTTTTGAGCGTGGAGCAAAAATCCAAAGTGATTTTTGTCCCACGCTCTTTTTTGTTATTTCACAGCCTTAACATTTTCCATAAAGGCTTCCAAATATTCAGGTTGTGTTAATTGTTGGTTACAGGTGTCGCTATCATGGCAAATGTAATTGCCTTTTTTCGTGTAGGTTCCGTCGCCGCCTGATTTGGTGGTAGCTAGGAACATAGACACATTCGTGATTGTTTGACAGATGGAGCAAACACCTTTAACAATGGTGGGTGAAAGGGTGCCGTGGACGCCGATTAATTTATTTTCTCGATAAGCTAAGATAAATTTTTTCTGAGTCCCAGCGTCGTTCCAACCGACATAGGTATTGTTCCGTAAATCCATGTTTTCCCACTCAGGAATCTTTAACTTTTTCACTTTGCGAAAGACTTTCGTGACTTGTGGTGTTGAAGGTTCTTTAAAGGGCAACACGGTTTCTTTTAATTCGTCTAAATATTTTTCAGCACGCGCGCGTGTTAAACGACGATCCATCACTTTGTCCAACAAAATCGTAACAGCAGGGTGTTCTTCTGGAAATAACCCATTGATTTTTTCGGCACATAGGGCCTGGACAGTTTTGACAGTCGTAGCATCGTTAACAGACGTATAGGTATTTAGTAACACAGCGACTTGTTCTTTAATTATGTTAAATTGGTAAGGTTGAATAGTTGGGTTCATGATTTTAAATTCCTTTCAAATAGACCGAGTACATACGCTGAAAGGCAATTTGTCTCACCAACGTATGTTTAGTGACAGACAACCTCATGTGTTTTTGATAAAGATAGCGTTTGACGTATCATATCATCACCCCCTTTAATGATTGATTTTTTCTATGTAAAAAGTGAAAATAATTGATGAAAGCTTGGTAATTCTAACGCAATTCAAGAAAAAAGGCAAGTTAAACTCGTTTTATTTCCCAATTCAATGTCTGGGGAGTGATAAACTTCTAAAAAAGATACGTGATTTCCTAGATTAATCCTAGGTTATTTGCTACAATAATGAAGAATTAACCAGAGAAAAGGAGAAATTACAATGATTGCAGCAAGCGATTTAAAAGCCGGTATGACTTTTGAGCAAGACGGCAAATTAATTAAAGTAATGGAAGCTAGCCACCACAAACCAGGTAAAGGTAACACGGTTATGCGTATGAAATTAAAAGATGTTCGTACGGGTTCAACAACAGATACAACAATGCGCCCAGATGAAAAAGTGAAAAAAGCGCACATCGATACAAAACCGGTTCAATATTTATACAGCCAAGATGATATGGCTATTTTCATGGATTTAGAAACATATGAACAATATGAAGTACCAACTGCTTTAATTGAAGAAGAACTAAAATATTTATTAGAAAATATGGAAGTAAAAATTCAATTTTATGGTGAAGAAGTCATTGGTTTAACTTTACCAACAACGGTAATCTTACGTGTTGCTGAAACACAACCTTCAATCAAAGGCGCAACAGTAACTGGTTCTGGTAAACCCGCTACAATGGAAACAGGATTAGTTGTTAACGTTCCAGATTTTGTTGAAGCAGACGAATTATTAGAAATCAATACTGCGGAAGGTACGTATTTAAAACGTGCTAAATAAGTAGCAGAAAAACAGAAGGCTAGCCTTCTGTTTTTTTTGGTCTATTAATTCTTTTACCTATAAGAAAACCATTGGTGTGATAGGAAATAGCAATCGTTAGAATCGTTGACACTAGAAAATGGAAAATGGTATAGTTTGGTCAACACATGACGAAGGAGGAAATCAACCATGACGAAAAAACAAGCTAGCCTTTTTTTAGAAACGGAAAACTGTTGTTGTATGGTGCAAAATAGTGCAGCATACTCTTTTGTGATGGGGAAAACCTCCGTTATTTCTGAAAAATTGCCTAACACGATTCCTCTCTGAATCTAGACAACCAGAAATAAACAAAAAAGGTGCTGATGCGATCAGCGCCTTTTTGTTTTATGTACATGTATTAGAAGGAGGAATTCGCTATGATTGTTCAGTCAATTTTAGACACAATCGGAGCAACACCATTATTTGAATTTACAAGTGAACAATATCCTATGCCAGAAGGCACTAAAATTTATGCGAAACTAGAATATTTGAATCCAGGTGGCAGCGTCAAAGATCGGCTTGGTGTGCATCTTCTCAAAGAAGCAATGAAAACGGGAAAGATAAATCAAGCCACAACAATTATTGAACCGACAGCGGGGAATACAGGGATTGGACTTGCATTAGCTGCCAGTCAACTGGGCCTCAAGACAATCTTTGTTGTGCCAGAAAAATTTAGTCAGGAAAAACAACAGCTGATGCAAGCGTTAGGTGCTAAAATTGTCCCTTCGCCAACAGAGCAAGGGATTGTCGGAGCGATAACTAGTGCCCAAGACTTAGCCAAGGAAATTCCTAATAGTTACGTCCCGTTACAATTTGAAAATCCGGATAATCCTGCTGCTTACTACGAAGGATTAGGACCTGAAATTGTTCAAGACCTAGGCGGGAAGATTACTAGCTTTGTCGCAGGTTTAGGCAGTGGTGGAACGTTTGCAGGTGTTGGCAGATATCTCAAAGAACAAAATAGTAAGACGCAACTATGGGGCGTGGAGCCAGAAGGTTCGATTTTAAATGGCGGACCTGCACACGGACATGAAATCGAAGGTATTGGCGTGGAGTTCGTGCCGCCTTTTCTTAAACAGATTCCTGTGGACGGCTTTTATACCATTTCAGACGAGGATGGTTTTTTCTGGGTCAAACAATTAGCCAAGAAAAGCGCTTTGCTGGTGGGAAGCTCCAGCGGCGCAGCGTTTGCGGCGGCATTAAGAGAGGCGCGCCGCTTACCAGCAGGCAGCACAATTGTAACTATTTTTCCTGACGGTAGTGACCGTTATTTATCAAAAAATATTTATTCTTAGGAGGAAAACTTTTATGAAATTCAATACCAAATTAATTCATGGCGGCATTAGCAAAGACACAACAACAGGTGCAGTGAGTGTTCCTATTTATCAAACGTCAACCTTTGAACAAAATGGCGTGGGCCAGCCCAAAGAATATGAATATTCTCGTTCAGGTAATCCCACACGTCACGCATTAGAAACCTTAATCGCTGAGTTAGAAGGTGGGAGCCATGGCTTTGCGTTTAGCTCAGGCTTAGCTGGTATTCATGCAATCATTTCTATGTTTGGACCCGAAGATCATATTTTATTAGGTGACGATGTCTATGGGGGCAGTTTCCGTTTATTGGATAAAGTATTTGTAGCAAATGGGTTAAGCTACACGATTGTAAACGCCAGTGACTTATCAACAATTGAAGATGCAATTCAGCCAAATACAAAAGCCTTGTTTTTGGAAACACCAAGTAATCCACTGTTAAAAATTACAGATATTGAAGCGGCAGCTAAGCTTGCTAAAAAACATCAGTTGTTAACCATTGTCGATAATACATTTGCGACGCCTTATTTTCAACGGCCGTTAGCGTTAGGTGCTGATATTGTGGTTCACAGCGGGACAAAATATTTAGGGGGCCATAGTGATGTAGTTTCTGGTTTAGTCGTAACGAATCATCCAGAAAGCGCAGAAAAGATTGCCTTTTTACAAAATGCGATTGGCGCTGTTTTAGGACCACATGATAGTTGGTTGGTCCAACGTAGTTTAAAAACATTAGGCGTCCGGATGGCAGCGCATGCCCAAAATGCTCAAAA
This sequence comes from Enterococcus sp. AZ050, assembly GCF_051715085.1. NCBI lineage: Bacteria > Bacillati > Bacillota > Bacilli > Lactobacillales > Enterococcaceae > Enterococcus > Enterococcus sp. AZ050. The sequence continues at coordinate 2,065,850 of NZ_JBIOTC010000001.1, forward strand.
AATCGCAGAATTTTTAGAAGCGCATCCAGCTGTAGCAACAGTGTATTATCCAGGACTAGCGAGTCATCCTGGTCACGAAATTGCGCAAAAACAGATGTCGGGATTTAGTGGCATGATTTCTTTTGAATTAGCCAAGGATGAGCAAGTCGTTCCTTTCGTAGAAGCGTTGGAAATTTTTACTTTAGCGGAAAGTTTAGGTGGCGTAGAAAGTTTAATTGAAGTACCTGCCATTATGACTCACGCATCTATCCCCAAAGAAAATCGTGAAGCCGTGGGAATTAAAGATGGACTCATTCGTTTATCTGTAGGAATTGAAGCAGTCGAAGATTTATTGGCTGATTTAGAAAAGGGATTACAAGCATAAACAAAAGGCCCTCGTCTTTAGACGAAGGCCTTTTGTTTATAATTCTTCTCCATTCGTAGCAATCACTTGTTGATACCAAGCAAACGATTTTTTCTTTCGCCGCTCCAACGTTCCGTGACCATCGTTGTCTTTATCTACATAAATGAAGCCATACCGTTTCTTCATTTCGCCTGTACTAGCGCTCACTAAATCGATGAATCCCCAAGGTGTGTAGCCCATCAAATCAATGCCGTCATACGCAACGGCTTCTTTCATCATCTCAATATGTTCACGTAAATAAGCGATTCGGTAAGTGTCGTTAATCGTTCCGTCTGGTTCTAGCTCATCAATAGCACCAAAGCCATTTTCGACAATAAAGAGTGGTAATTCATACCGATCATTGAACCAATTCATTGCATAGCGTAAGCCCATAGGATCGATTTGCCAGCCCCAATCAGATGTTGCTACATAAGGATTTCGCACCAAGTCTTTTGCTTCATTGTAGTCAAAAGTAGGGGCCTTTTCTGCACCTTTTACAGCAAACGACATGTAATAGCTAAAGCCAATATAATCAACACAGCCATTAGCTAAATCAGTTAAATCTTCTTTTGTGACATCTAATGAAATGTTTTTTCGTTTCAAATAGCATTGAATTGCACTTGGATAATGACCGCGGACATGAACATCGGTAAACCAATAACGTTTTTGCATTGCGCTAACACTCATCATCATATCCTCAGGATTACAAGAATAAGGATAAATAGGCACCATCGCAATCATACAGCCAATTTGGAAGTCAGGATTGATAGCGTGGCCAATTTTCACTGCACGTGCGCTAGCGACTAGTTCATAATGAGCAGCCTGATACATAATTGCTTCGCGGTCTTCTCCTTCTTGGTAAGCAATACCAGAGTTAGTAAAAGGTGCAAAATCTTCTTCATAATTGGCTTGGTTGTTAATTTCGTTAAAGGTCATCCAATATTTGACTTTTTTCTGGTAACGAGTGAAACAGACTTCAGCAAATTTGACAAAAAAATCAATGACCTGGCGATTGCGAAAGCCGCCATATTTTGTGACTAAATGATAAGGCATTTCAAAGTGAGACAGTGTCACGACTGGCTCAATGCCATTTTTCAAACACTCGTCAAAAAGTGCATCATAAAAACGAAGGCCTTCTTCATTGGGCGTTTCTTCATCTCCGTTAGGAAAAATTCGTGTCCAAGCAATAGAGGTTCGGAAACAATTTAAACCAAGTTCTTTGAATAGTTGAATATCTTCTTGATAGCGATGGTAAAAATCAATCGCTTCATGGTTAGGATAGTGTTCATCTGGTAAAACGCCTGCGGTAATTTTACGAGGGACGCCATGTGCACCGGCAGTCATTACATCCGCCACGCTCACCCCTTTACCGCCTTGGTCCCAGCCTCCTTCTAATTGATGAGCAGCGACAGCGCCGCCCCAAAGAAAATCATTTTTCAAAATTGACATATCGTTTCAGTCCTTTGTTCAAATTTTTATACGTTTTGTGCTTCGACTTTTTCAAGGGTTTCTTCAGTAATCGGTTGATTGGTTTCTTCTGCGTAGTTAAGTGCATCCATTTTTTTAGCAAACGGTAAATAGATAAAGAAACTCATCGTCAGTACCACTACTTGAAGCAACGCGGCTTGCCAACCACCAACTAAAAGTCCAGAAATGATTGGAGGAGTAGTCCAGGGAACTTGTACCGCAGTAAAGAGAGGAACCAGTCCTGTGTACAAGGCAAAATATGTCACAACAGAAGAAACAATCGGTGTGATAATGAATGGCATAGCCATGATTGGGTTCATCACGATAGGTGTAGCAAAGACAATTGGCTCGTTAATATTGAAAACAGCTGGCCCAATTGAAAGCCGACCTAATTGCTTAAACTGAGCTGATTTGGCAAAGAAAACCATGAACACGACTAACCCGATTGTCATGCCCGCACCAGTGACCGTTAAAAATTGATCTAAAAATTGTTGTGTAACAATATGGCCACCATTAGCCAGTGTTAAGTCTTTTCCAGATTTCAAAATTTCGGTGTTTTCTAAAGAGTTTGCTTGTAAAATAGGGCCCATGATACCGCCAACGATTGTTGACCCGTGAACACCGAAAAACCAAAAGAGCGGAATGACAAAACCTAATAGTAATGCGCCACCTAGTGAATCTGTGACTCCTTGAAGTGGTGATTGTAGCACTTCGTAAATAAAGTCAAAGAATGTCGTATTGAAGACTTTATCTAGAAGAATGAAAATTAGCATTGCACCAGTTACAATGACGCTGGCAGGAATTAACGCAGTAAAGGAATTGGCCACATTTTCTGGTACAGCTTCTGGTAATTTGATACGAATATCATGACGTAAAAACCAACTATATACAACGCCGACTAACAAACCAACAATAATAGCTGTAATCATTCCTTTGCCAGCTGTCCAATCTTTGTTGATGACATTGCCAACTACTGCGCCAGAAACCGCATCTTTGACTTCAGATGACATAAACAAAATGAAAACCACCATGGCAATCATACCCGCTGGGAGGCCTTCAAATCCCTCGCTTTTTACATATGAGTAGGCAATACCGATGACCGCAAATAACGACATAATCGCAAAAGATGCCCCATATGCTTGATTGAAATAAACAGCCAGACCGCTTGCGTTAACCCATTCAGAAATAGCTGTAACTGGGAAATTCGCTAATAGAAGAAACACGGAACCAACAATGGTAAAAGGCATCGTGTAAAGCATCCCGTTCCGTAAGGCAGTAATTGCTTTGGTATTGACGAATTTTAGTACTGGAGGTAATAATTTCTCGTTAATCCATTCGTTCATAAAAATCTCTCCTTTGAAGAATAATATAAATGCAAATGTATCCGTTTACACATTTACTATATAAGCTTATTTGAAGAAAAAATAGACTTTTGCTTGAATGAGAAACATGTACCAAGAAAAAAAACAAAAAAGCTCATGCTGTCTAAAACAGCATGAGCTTTTGTGAAAAACAACTAGAAAGGTGTTTCATCTAGTTCCTTTAAAAGTTGACTTGCTTGATGAGCTAGGAGTTCAATTAAAGCAATGACAGGGATTTGAGTGGTTGTATTGACTGACTTATCTGCAAATGGAGAACGTTCGTCGGGCATATAATAGGAGATGTTGTAGTCAGCCAAGCGGGCAATAGTTGAATGTTGATTGTTGGTAATGCTTAGCACTTTGGCACCAGCTGTTTTAAAATCGGTCATTTGTTTAATCATTTCATTGGTTTCCCCAGATACAGACAGAATCAAGGCTAATGTATTTTCAAATCCGCGCTTGGGGATAGGCGTAAAGGGATCAGCAATACTGTAAGAATTGATATTTAAGTTGGCAAAATAACGACTGCCATAACTACCTAAAATTCCGCTAGTACCAATGCCAGTAAAGGCAACGTGACGTGCTTGAACAATCATTTGAATTGCTGGACGAAGCATTTCGTAATAGGTTTCTTGGTTTAATTTTTTTAAAAAAGCATCGACGTGAACCGTGGCATCATAAAAATTTTCAAACGTTTGTGTTTGTTTGGCTTCTTCTTTCACTGCATGTTTTAATTCGGAAAAACCAGCATAGCCCATTTTGTTACAAAATCGTAGAATCGTTGAGGTGGAGACATGACAGGAAGTAGCCAGTTGGCGAATGGTCTGTTGAGGGATTTGGTGCAGGTGTTCCAATACATAATGGTAAACGAGCATTTCTAATTCATTCAAGGTCTGAACCTTCTCTAAATCAAACAAAGTAATCCTCCTTTATATAAAAACTGAATATGTTATTTTTTTGTGTAAATCAAATAAACCAATTCTTATTTTTCTTGAAAAAAATGTAAAATAACTCAATAAAAAGTTTCTTATTTCCTATTTTACAAAAAGTAGCCCAATTATTCTAGTTTTTCTCTTTTTTCTTTTAAAAATAACAATGCGCACCCCTAGAGTTTTTTGAGAAAACAAGCTAAAATAGATAAGAAGAGAAAAGGAGGCGTTGATGTGGCACGGGAAGTAATTTTATTTATTGCAGCGAGTATTGATGGTTTCATTGCGGACAAAGCGGGCGGTGTTGCTTGGTTAGAAGAGAATATTCGTGGCGATGAAGAAGATCGTAGTTACGATGAAATGTATGAAAAAATAGACACTGTGGTAATGGGGCGGACTACTTATGATCAAGTGACACAAGAATTGTCCCCAGATGTGTATTTTTATGAAGACAAGCATTCTTATATCATTACCTCTCATCCAGAACCATCAACTGCTTCAAGAACTTTTACCAAGGAAGATCCCGTCACATTAATTCGTCGTCTCAAAGAAGAAGACGGCGCGGGAATTTGGATTGTTGGAGGCCCGAAAGTGGTTCAACCGCTTTTGGCAGCTGATTTAATTGATACCTTCATTTTGACGACAATACCACTGTTTCTGGGTGAGGGCATTGCTCTATACGAGACAATGGCTCAATCAATCCCAGTTCGTTTAAAACAGGTTTATCAAAAAAATGAGTTGGTTTATTCGATTTATCAACGTGAAAACAAAAATTAAAAAATAATTATTCGGTTGGGCAAGTTGCTTTCAAGGTTTTGAGTTTCTCATAGGGCGAGAGGAACAAAGCAACAGTTGTCTAGCCGTTTGTGTTGTTTTTGATTGACAAAGAAATGGTAGAGGAGAAAAAAATGAAACATCAGATCAAAAGAAGGTTGTATATTTCACCTGTTCAAACAATTGTCTTAGGCTTTTTTCTATTAATTGTTGTAGGCACAATCTTATTAATGATGCCTTTTTCTGCACAAGCTGGACAAAAAACGCAATGGATTGATGCTTTTTTCGTGGCAACTTCCGCCGTCTGTGTTACAGGGCTTTCGCCTTTGAATACGGCGGAACATTGGAGTCCTATCGGGCAAGTTATTATTATGATTTTGATTGAATTAGGTGGCTTAGGCTTTTTAACCGTTGCCACGATTTTCTTTAGTTTGCTGCGGAAAAAAGCGTCACTAAGTGTACGGATGTTGTATCAAGAAGCTTTAAATGTTAGTGAAGTTTCCGGAGTTTTTCGTTTAATGAAATATATTATGAAGTTTGCGGCCATTATTCAATTACTTGGAGCCTTCTTGTTGTCCTTTCAATTTGTGCCAACATTTGGGTGGAAAAAAGGGTTGTTTTTTAGTCTCTTCCATGCCGTTTCGGCATTTTGTAATGCTGGCTTTGATTTGCTAGGGGATAGTATGGTTCCTTATCAAAATTCGCCTTATCTTTTACTAGTCATTAGCTTTTTAATTATAGCTGGTGGTTTAGGATTTATTGTGTGGCGCGATATTTTTGCAATGATTAAAGGCTATAAAAATAAAATTAAGCACCGTGTTAGTATTCATACACGCCTTGCTTTAACGGTGACCGCCACCTTTTTAGTCTTAGGGACCGTTATTTTTTACATTTCAGAATATCGCCATTTTCCAGCTGACATGTCTTTTTGGCAGCGTCTTGTCAACAGTTGGTTCTTGTCGGTTACACCAAGAACGGCTGGCTTTTATTCAGTTGATTATTTGAAAATGAGTAATCCAGGCCTGATTGTCACGATTTTGTGGATGTTTATTGGTGGCACTTCAGGATCAACCGCTGGCGGCTTGAAAACCACTACGTTTGGTGTGTTATTTTTACAATTTCGTGCAATTTTTAAAGGGAAACAGCGAGTGGAATTCCATGAACGCACAATTCCTGAGCGAGTAGTGCTCCAAGCGTTTACTTTGTTCTTCTTGGCAACTTTTTTATGTGTAACTGCTTCGGTTATTCTCTCGTTTACAGAAACATTACCTTTAAAAAACGGGATTGAGTATATTGTTTTTGAAGTGATTTCTGCATTTGGAACGGTCGGTTTAACAATGGGGTTAACACCAGATTTAACTGTTTTTGGTAAACTGGTGATTATTTTTCTAATGTTCATCGGTCGTGTGGGTGTGTACACGGTGTTATTGTCATTAATTAAGAAAGGCTTGGAAAGTCAGTCGAAAGTTCAATATCCAAAAGAATCAGTGATGATTGGTTAATAGAGAAAGAGGGAAATAGAATGGAATTTTTAGGTATTTTATGTTTGATTTTAATTACAACGACTTTAGCAGGTGTTGCTTGTAAAAGAGTAGGAATTCCTGCGGTAATTGGGCAATTGCTAGTAGGGATTGTGTTAGGTCCAGCGATGTTAAATATTGTGCATCAAGATGTGTTTGTGCATGACTTTTCAGAAATTGGTGTCATTATGCTGATGTTTATTGCTGGAATGGAATGTGAATTGGAATTATTGAAAAAATATGCGAAACCTAGTGTCATGGTCGCTATTTTGGGCATCGTTTTACCGGTTGGTTTTACTATGTTGATTGGTCAGCTGTTTGCTTTTTCTTGGAAAGAAGCTTTTTTCCTTGGGTTAGTTTTAGCAGCAACGTCGGTCAGCATTTCAGTAGAAGTATTAAGAGAGTTGAATGTTTTAAGTAGTAAAGAAGGTGCAACGATTCTTGGGGCTTCCGTCGTTGACGATATCGTGGTCGTGATTATTTTAAGTGTCGCTGTCGGCATGATTGGTGCAAGTACAGGCGGCAATACAGAAGTCAGCTTTATTGTTAAGTTAATTGAACAAGGCTTATTCTTTATTGGGATTTTCTTTTTGGTCCGCTTTATTGCTCCCTATTTACTACGTTTAAGTCAAAAAATGAACATTGGGTCGTCTGTTATTATCATGTCATTGATTATCTGTTTGGGCATGGCTTATTTGGCTGATTTAGTTGGTTTAAGTTCTGTCGTAGGTGCTTTTTTTGCAGGGATTGCTGTGGGACAAACGGATGCAAAAACAGAAATTGATTTCAATATTGAAGCTATTGGCTATGCCGTGTTTATTCCCGTCTTCTTTGCCAGCATTGGCTTATCAGTGACATTTAACACGTTAGGAAAGGATTTACCTTTTATTTTGGTAATGACGATTATGGCGATTTTAACGAAATTACTGGGCGGTGCCTGGGGAGCGAAAATGGTTGGTTTCTCCAATACAAGTTCTTTAATGGTCGGTGCTGGGATGGTTTCGCGTGGGGAAATGGCATTAATCATTGCGCAAATTGGCTACCAATCTAAATTACTTTCAGAAGCGTATTATACGAGCATGATTGTGGTAATTATCTTAACGACCTTAGTTGCACCGTTCTTATTGAAATACTTTGTTAAAAAACAAGAATCTGCGTTGCAATAAAAAAGATGAGCAGAAGTTGTTGACAAAAAAATAAAATAGCTATATGATGAGTTCAAGATAAACGACTACGTTTGTAGTCAATATTCTTGAACTCTTTTTTTATTGATGAAGGAGGAATTTAACGAGTATGGCAAAAGATAAATTAGCGACAATTACTGATGCAGAGTGGGAAGTCATGCGGGTTATTTGGACCCAAGGTAAGACCACGAGTCGTGAAGTGCATACACTTTTAAATGAGAAGAAAGAATGGAAATCAACGACCGTCAAGACGTTACTAAGTCGTTTAACAGATAAAGGGTTAGTTGGAACGGAGAAAGCAGGTAATAAATATATTTATTATCCGCTAGTAGAAGAACGTCGGAGCGTTGAAACGGTGGCAGACGAACTTTTGGCCAAAGTGTGCAGCCGTAAAGTTGGTTCCGTGGTAGAAACAATTTTAACAGAGAGTCAGTTGAGTTATGACGATTTGGATCGATTAGAGGAACTCTTGAAAGAGAAGCGCAAGACGGCGGTTGAATCCGTCCCTTGCAACTGTATTCCTGGTCAATGCCAATGTCATTTAATTTAAAAAGGAGTGAAAAAAATGGAAAGTAAAACGTTTGATATTGAAGGGATGAGCTGTGCTTCCTGTGCCCAAACGATTGAAAAGGCTACGGCGAAGTTACCTGGGATGGCAAAGGCAAGTGTCAATTTAGCTACGGAAAAATTAAGTGTCACGTATGATCAGACGGAAGTCACAGAAGAAGAAATTAAGGAAGCTGTGTCAGATGCTGGCTACAAGGCGATTAGCCCAGCCCAGCAACGAACGTTTGCGATTGAAGGAATGAGTTGTGCTTCCTGTGCCCAAACGATTGAAAAAGCTGTGAACCAATTATCTGGTGTTCAACAAGCGATTGTTAATTTAGCCACGGAAAAACTGGTGGTTAGTTATGACGACCATCAAGTAACGAGTGTTGAAATTATCAAAGCAGTTACGGATGCAGGTTATCAAGCGACAGAAGAAGTCGCTGCCGGTGCAACAGCGGACCAAGATCGTGAAAAGAAACAAAAACATATTGCTGAGATGTGGCAACGTTTTTGGATCTCAGCGGTGTTTACAGTACCCCTTCTTTATATTGCGATGGGACATATGGTAGGCTTACCATTGCCGGATTTTTTGAATCCAATGACACATGCGACGACCTTTGCAATGGTTCAATTGATTTTGACGTTACCCGTCCTATATGTCGGCAGAGAATTTTTCACAGTCGGTTTTAAAGCATTATTTAAAGGGCATCCGAATATGTTTTCTTTAGTAGCTTTAGGAACCAGTGCTGCTTTTGTGTATAGTTTATATGGCACAGTCATGATATTTTTAGGAGACACAAGTTTTACAATGGCTCTTTATTATGAATCAGCGGGTGTTATTTTAACCTTAATTACATTAGGAAAATATTTCGAAGCTGTTTCAAAAGGGAAAACCTCAGATGCGATAAAAAAATTAATGGGTTTGGCGCCGAAAACTGCTCATATTTTACGTGATGGCGCAGAAATTGAAGTGCCAGTTGATGCTGTTCAGTTGGATGACATTGTGATTGTTCGCCCAGGAGATAAAATCCCTGTTGATGGAGTGATTGTTTCAGGCAGTAGTTCTGTGGATGAAGCCATGTTAACGGGCGAAAGTTTGCCTGTTGAAAAGAAAGTCGGTGATGCAGTAATTGGTGCTAGCATCAATAAAAATGGCAGCTTTCAATTCAAGGCGACAAAAGTGGGAAAAGAGACGGCCCTTGCCCAAATCATTCAATTAGTGGAAGATGCGCAAGGCTCAAAAGCGCCGATTGCACAATTAGCTGATAAAATTTCGGGTGTTTTTGTCCCAATCGTTATTGGTTTGGCTGTTCTTTCTGGCTTGGCTTGGTTCTTTTTAGGACAAGAGTCATGGATTTTCGCTTTGACAATTACCATTTCTGTGTTAGTGATTGCTTGTCCTTGTGCGCTCGGCTTGGCAACGCCGACTGCGATTATGGTGGGGACAGGTAAGGGCGCTGAAAATGGCGTTTTAATTAAAAGTGGGGATGCTTTAGAAACCACTCACAAAATTCAAACAATCGTGTTTGATAAAACAGGAACTATTACAGAAGGCAAACCGGTGGTTACGGATATTTTAGTTGCTGATTCAGCACTTTCAGAAGCTGAGTTACTAACATTAGCAGCTTCTGCAGAACAAGGATCAGAACATCCTCTAGGTGAAGCAATTGTGGGAGCGGCTAAAGAACGTCAATTGCCATTAGTAGAAGGAAGCGATTTTTCAGCGATTCCAGGTCACGGCATCCGTGTGACAATCAACGAACGAGTCCTACTTTTGGGCAATATAAAATTAATGAAAGAAGAAGCCATCGAGCTATCGACGTTTGTTCAACAAGCGGATCGTTTGGCAGAAGAAGGGAAAACCCCAATGTTTGTGGCAAAAGATGGTTCGTTTGCGGGTATCATTGCGGTAGCAGATACTGTGAAGGATAGCAGTCAAACAGCCATTGCACGTTTGCATAAAATGGGGATCGAAGCCGTGATGATTACGGGAGACAACAAGTGTACTGCAGAGGCGATTGCGAAACAAGTAGGTATCGATCGTGTCTTAAGTGAAGTTTTACCAGAAGATAAAGCGTTAGAAGTGAAAAAACTACAAGCAGAAGGCAAAAAAGTTGCGATGGTGGGTGACGGTATTAATGATGCACCAGCACTTGCCCAAGCGGATGTGGGGATTGCTATTGGTTCAGGCACAGATGTTGCAATGGAATCGGCCGATATTGTGCTAATGCGTAGTGATTTAATGGATGTGCCTACAGCAGTTGAATTAAGTAAAGCGACCATCAAAAACATCAAAGAAAATCTTTTCTGGGCATTTGCCTATAATACATTAGGTATTCCAGTGGCTATGGGTGTGTTACACTTATTTGGTGGACCTTTGTTAAGTCCGATGATTGCAGCAGCAGCTATGAGTTTTAGTTCAGTCTCTGTCTTACTAAACGCTTTACGCTTAAAAGGATTTAAACCTTCGACGGTGAAAAGAACTAGTGGAAGTCAAAAATAAAATTGAAAAGGATGAAGTGAAATGGAAAAAACAGTAAAAATTGATGGGATGAAATGTGATGGCTGTGTTCAAGCGGTCACTGAAAAATTTAGTGGAATTGACGGCGTAACGAATGTTGCGGTTCACTTGGCAGATCAAACAGCCGTTGTGACAGCAGATCGTGAAGTAAGCCAGGATGAACTGAATACCACGTTGGCGGATACAAAATTCAAGGTTGTCAGCGAATAACAAAAAAACAGGGCCTACTCATGATGGTAGGCCCTGTTTTTTTGTTATGGAAGTTTTGCTTTGATTTCCTGATAAATCTTAGTCGTTTCTTGACCCTCACGCGCAGTATAATAATAAACTTTTTCCCGCGTTTCTATTTTCAGAATCGGATGACTTTTTGTATAAATTAATAAATAAGCAGGTTTTCCAGCGACTTTAAATTCTCCTGTTAAGTAACTATCTGTCGCAGCACCCATTGTGCGGATGCGTTCTTGAGGTAAGTCATCAATCAAAGAAACAGCAGTGATTTGGTTAAAAGGAATTGACCTTGTTTTTGCTAATGGGGCAGATAACTCAATTTGTTTATTTTCAATAGTTGCTTGAAAGGCATGACTAGAAAAATCATTTATAAACATTGGTACTGTGGCAAAGAACAGCACCGCAATCGTTAAAATACCAGTAGCGGCTAGAATAATTTTCCCAGCAGGCCGTCCTAGGTTAATAGATAAATTCATACCAATGCGATCAGGAACCATGATTTTGGGGTCCTTTGGATTGATATAAATCCCATACCGCCAATATTGATCATCATCCCCATAGCGATAATCGCCAGCCTGTAAAACGAATTGATCTTGTTTTTTGCGCATTGAAAATAGGTAGTAGAAGAGAAAGCCTACATAAACAAACAAAAGAATAAAATAACAAAAAGTAAGGGCCATCGCAACCGTATAATCAATGACAATTGTGAAAGTTGGTAAAATGGTTAGCGGTGCAAAAACTAAGGCGGATAAAACCATTAAAACAGACCAATGATGCCGAAATAAATCATTGATTTGCTGATTAATTTTTGAGTCACTAGTTAGCGGTTTGACAGGTAAGCGCGCAATAAAATAATAGCCGCCAATGAACAAACTTAACATCAAAACAGTAATTAAGAAAAGAATCCAGGAACCAATCGCCGTTTGCAAGGAATAAAAGCCCCCAGCAAAAGTAAGAATAATTGCAGGTAAAAACCACCAAAATGAAATAAGTTTCTGGTTTTTATTTAAAACTAATTGCGTATCGATTAAGAGAGGACGCTTAGGTAGCAACCAGCCGTTTTGCATTTTTAAAGCGGCCATTTTGCGAATATAAACGATTTGCAGATAGTAGCCACTGCCAATAAAACTAAATAAAAGTAACAGAAAAAGAAACAACAAAATCGAATCATAAGGAATAAATAACAAAGGTAAACTAAGAACACTAAAAACGGCTGCTAGTTGAACCAAGCGTTTTTTATAACGTTTTCGGATTGCTTGAACGCTGGGATCTTGTAGTTTATCTTCTGGTAAAGTGTTTTCCAAAATAATATTTTTGTGAGGATTTGCATAAATCCCCATAGTAAATGCCATAAAAAAAGCGACAGAAACTAGGATGAAATAAAAGAATACCGCCATTATAGTGCACGCCCTTTCGAATCAAAATTTTGATAAATTTTCTGAATAAGTGCTTGGATTTCTGCTTCGGATTGCTGATGTAAAAAACTTTCAGCCAACAGAAGTTCTAAACGCTCATGCAATTGCTGTTGCCAAACAGCGGTAGCAGGTAACTTTGCGGCAATTTTGGTGCCGTTACGACGGTCAGTCACAATATAACCTGATTGCTTTAACTTATTATAAGCTTTTGAAACAGTCATCATATTGACCCCGATTTCGTCCGCCAATTGTCGGATAGAAGGCAAACTTTCATTGGGAACCAGTTCACCTTTGGCAATGCCTACAATGATTTGATCAATGAGTTGCTGATAGATGGGCTGTTCGCTTTGTTCATCTATTTCTAAAAGCATCGAATCACTCCTGTCTTATTTGTGCTATCTGTATTATATATACTAATACAAAAAGAGTTGGAAAGCAAGGAATTTAGAGTAAATGGTTGTTTCTGTTTAAAGAGAAGCATATAATGAAGAAGAACGTAAAATGAAAGGACGATGAAAATATGACAGCAATTGAACCAAAATTAACAGAGAAATTCCATCAAGATTTCTTGAACAATAATAAACAAAATGCCTTACAACGTAGTGTAGTAAAAAATGGTATCAGCGCTTCAGGTGAATCTGTACAAGGAGCCGTGAATAACGTACCCGTCTTTTCAGTCGACTTAGCTACTGGAAAAGTGGCCAATCAAAAACAAAGCGGTCGCTGCTGGATGTTTGCGGCATTAAATACATTTAGACATAGAATGTTAAATGCGTTTCAATTAAAAGATTTTGAATTATCACAAAACTATACATTTTTCTGGGATAAATATGAAAAATCAAACTATTTCTATGAAAATATTATTGCAACAGCCGATCAACCGTTGACTAGTCGTAAAGTGGCCTTTTTATTAGCGACACCACAACAAGATGGTGGGCAATGGGATATGATCGTTTCAATTTTTGATAAATATGGCGTAGTGCCTAAAACGGCAATGCCTGAAAGCAGCAACAGCTCCAATTCACGTGATTTAAACAACTATTTAAATAAAAAATTACGCAAAGATGCAACAATTTTACGTAGTTTAATTGAAAAAGGCGCTTCTGCTGAAGAAGTCCAAAAAAACAAAGAAGCAATGTTACAAGAAATTTATAATTTCTTAGCAATCTCTTTAGGAACACCGCCAGAAACCTTTGATTTTGAATACCGTGACGAAGAAAAAAATTATCATTTGGATCAAAATCTAACACCGCAAACATTCTTTGAAAAATACGTTGGCGTTAATTTACATGATTATGTAAGCATTATTAATGCTCCTACAGAAGATAAACCCTTCAACAAAACATACACTGTTGAAATGTTAGGGAATGTTGTCGGCGGCAAAGAAGTTAAATATTTAAATGTAGAAATGGCTGCTTTCAAAAAATTAGCTGCTGCACAATTGGAACAAGGCGAATCTGTTTGGTTTGGTTGTGATGTCGGACAATCTTCAACACGTGACACAGGAATTATGGCATTAGACGTTTACGATATGAACGATCTTTTTGATATTGATTTTACGATGACTAAAGCAGAACGTTTAGACTTTGGTGAAAGCTTAATGACACACGCCATGGTTTTAACAGGTGTTGATATCGTTGATGGTCAAACAACAAAATGGAAAGTGGAAAATAGCTGGGGCGAAAAAGTCGGTGAAAATGGCTTCTTCGTTATGAGCGATGCGTGGATGGACGAATACACTTATCAAATCGTTGTGCACAAAGATTTATTAACTGATGAACAGAAAAAAGCTTGGGAACAAGCGCCAACTGTTTTGGCACCTTGGGATCCAATGGGAGCATTAGCATAAAACAGAAAAAGAAGGCCCCGCCGTCATGGCGGGGCCTTCTTTTTACGTTGGGCGGCGAACTTCACGGATTTCGCCCAATGTTGTATAATCATTGCCTGCTAAACGAGCAATCGGTTGGAGTTTTTCAGGTAAAATGTACTGATGTTCTTCATCGAAAACGGCTGAATCAAAATAGAAATCGGTAATTTCTACAATGAATAAATCCGTAATAATTTGACCTTCATGGTTAGCAATAGGTACATATTGATGCAAGCGAGCTTCCATCCGAATCGGCGCGGCTTTGATTGCTGGAACAGCAACAGTCTGGCTGGCAATGGTTTCAATACCGAATGTGTCAATTTCACTGATCTCTGCTGCTAAAGGTGCCGAAGTCTGATTCATTTGAGTAAGAACGTCTTCGTTAACGAAATGGATGACAAGTTCTTTAGTAGCCAAGATGTTTCGTGCCGTATCTTTAGGCTCTTTGTCTGGTCGTAAAATGGACAACGTTGCTAAAGGAATTTCAGCTGCCGCCGCATTAAAGAAACTAAAGGGAGCAGCGTTGACGACACCTGTAGCTGTATCTTGTGTTGTAACCCAAGCGATTGGCCGAGGAATAATACTTCCTGATAAAAATTTATACGCTGTTTTTGCAGATAACTCGTTACTATTGTAATGAATCATAGGAGCCTCCTAGAAAAAATACTAATTTCTTTGAACATTCGCATCTGAAGTATCGAAAGGACGCACAAATTCTTCAATCCCTGCCCGTTTTGGTTCTAAAAATGGCGGTAATGATAATTTTTCACCAGCGTGTTCATAGGTTTCATCCTCTAAAAATCCAGGACCATCGGTTGCCAGTTCAAATAAAACATGTGTTGCTGCCAAGAAATATTCAGATTTAAAGTAAAAACGTTCCACAAAGCCAGAATTAGGAAATTCCAAACGATTAATTTTTTCAATCCAGAAACGTAGTGCTTCCTCATCGGCAACGCGCAAGGCTAAGTGATGGACATTGCCGTAGCCTTCTTGGGCCGCTGGCAAATCTTCTCGATGCTCTACGATAATGCTGGCACCATTCCCACCTTCGCCAACTTCAAATAAATGGAAACTACCTTCAGCATCAATCAATTTGAACCCTAAAACTTCAGTTAAAACTAGTTGCAGATGTTCGTAATTTTCGACAGTTACAAAGGCTGGACCTAAGCCGATTAAAGCATGTTCACTAGGAACGTTAGATTTTTTCCAAGGCGTGCCAGCTGCAACACCTTGGTTCTTTTCATCAGAAATAAGTTGGTAACGTTGATTGTCAAAATCTTCAAATTCTAAATACTTTTTGCCAAAACGTTCTTGAATTTCTCCATGATCAATTGCATATTCATTAAAGCGTGATACCCAGTAATCCAAAGCAGCATCATCTTTTACACGGAAGGAAGTACGAGAAATTGTATTGGTTCCTTTGGTTCCTTTAGGTAAGCCTGGAAAGTCAAAGAAAGTCATATCTGTTCCGGGAGAGCCGGCATCATCAGCAAAAAATAAATGATATGTTTCAATATCGTCTTGGTTGACAGTCTTCTTAATTAAACGTAGACCTAAAATATCGGTGAAAAAGTGATAAATTTTTTCAGCACTTGAAGTCATGGCAGTGACGTGGTGTAAACCTAAAATTTGTGTATTCATAATAAAAATCCTCCTAAAAGAAAAATAATTTTTTGATTAATTAACTTACTAAAAGTAAGTTTAAATGATTAGTCCTAAAAATGCAAAAGAAATGTCTCGAATTCGAACTATTATTTTTTAGTTGATTTTTTAAAAAAATAAGAATATAATAGCCTGAGATATTTTAATACATAAACTTTCGTAAACATCGCCGGATGCTTGCGACTAAAGTGTTAATGAACAGTTCTTAGGCCATAGCTGAACTGTTTGTTGGCACTTTTTTTGTTTGGAAGGGAAGGAAAACAAGATGAGTAAAGCTTGGTTAAAAGTTATTTTTGGCGCTTTTTGTGAAGTGATTTGGGTCATTGGCATGAAGCATAGTACAACATGGTGGGAGATTTTAGGGACAGTAATCGCAATCTTTATCAGTTTTTATGCGCTGATTAAAGCAGGAGAGGAATTGCCAGTGGGCACAGCCTATGCTGTATTTGTCGGCTTAGGTAGTGCTGGAACTATTGTAACAGATCATTTTTTATTCCACACACCATTGGGCATAGGAAAAGTTCTTTTTCTGTTGCTGTTATTAATAGGTGTGATTGGCTTAAAAATGGTAACTGGAAATAAAGAGGAGGAAACAAGATGAGTTGGTTATACTTAGTTATTGCAGGCTGTTTTGAAATCTTTGGCGTAGGTTCAATTAAATTATTTACAACAAAAAAAGACTTACGTTCATTGTTAATTTTAATTCTAGCGTTTAGTGGTAGTTTCTTATTTTTATATTTAGGGATGAGACAATTACCGATGGGCGTTTCTTATGCAGTTTGGACAGGAATTGGTACAGCAGGAGGCGCTATTTTAGGAATGCTCTTAGGTGAATCAAAAGACCTACGACGGATATTTTTTATTTTTTTAATCATTGTTTCTGTGATTGGTTTAAAATTAATTGGTTAGAAAGCAAGAGAACATTGTTTGGATTATTGAAAGACAGGTGAGTAAAATTTAAAAAGAGACAGAACCAAATGCGGTGTTCTGTCTCAAAATAGCTTTTATTTTACGAGGTTACTATAACGTGTCGCAAATTCATTGTTGTAGGACTTGCCGTTGACATCTTGACCAACGTCCCAATTTGCAGACCAAGTCATTAAGCCACGGATAGGATTACCGTCTTTTGCTAACTGATCAAAAGTTTTGGCTACAGGGGTAGCCTCAACGACATAGCCGCTACCAGCAGCATCCCGATTTGCTGGTAAACCAAGGACTAATTTATCGTTTGGTATCTGTAGATAGCCGCGCGTGCCATGGATTAATGAATCAGACATATAATAGAGGAACTCGTATTTTAGAGCATCGTTGCTTTGAGCAACCCAAGTCATAATTTCATCAACCCAGACACCGTCGCCGCCTTGGTTATATAATTGTGGGGCAATGTAATCATAATAACCATTTAGGGAAGTAATGTATGTTTCATAAGCGGCACCAGGTTTTAAATAAGGGAATTCTGGCGCCATCGTAATGATGAAATTTTTTCCTTGTGCTCGATAATGGTCTTTGACTATTTTCAATGCAGCAGGAATGACGGTTTGGTTGTCGCCAGCAGTAATCGCCAATTGCTCTAAGTCGATGTCTAAACCATCAAAGCCGTATGTTTCCACTTGACGAATGATTTCATTCGCAAAGGCTTGTTCATCGCCTTTGACTAATTGAATATGTGCATCTGCTCCACCAAGTGCCAATAAAACTGCGCGACCTTGACTATTTAATTGTGCGACTTCTTGTCGGAAGGCAGTGTCCGTTTGGTTATAAGGCTTGAACGTAGGAATCCGTGTCGTGCCATCGCTTTTCATGAAGGAAACCGGGACGACATTGTAGGCTTGATTTACTTCTGAAAGGTTTAGTGATGCTGATGTTCCTTGTTTGTAACCATCGCGTCCTTTTGAGGCCCAGTTATGCCAATATCCAACCAACACTTTTTTGCCAGAGATATCTACCATCGTATCCGCAGCATCTGCAGAAGCTTGAGTAGGCGTTAACCACAAGCCAACTGCAACGGTTGAAAGAAGGAGAAAAGCAGGAATTATTTTTTTTAGCTTCATTTTTTGAGAACTCCTTTAATTTAGTTTAAGATGTGAGTATTTTTACTGAATGTTCACATCAATCGCTTGGTAAAAGGCGTTCACCGTATCACCAATGCCCCAGACAGCGTAAATGACATGATAACCTTTGCGGTCTGTCGGAATATTAATTGTTTGTTTAACAACTTTATTAGGAACTTCTTGTTTGCCGTCGATTGAAGCAATTTTGTCGAAGTTTTTAATGTCTAATGGTTGATTGGGATTCCAGCCATTTTTAGTAATATAGTAATCCCAAGAAGCAGTTCTATGTTGGGCAGTTAAGTTCCAAGTGATGTCAAGGGGACCTGTTGTAATGTTTGTTTTGTGCCAACGAGTAGCTGTTTGTTCATCCAAAGGTTCAAAACCTGAGACACCTGCACTGGCTAATTTACCAGTAATAAACGTATTTTTGGGCGCTTCGATACTTTGAGGTTCCCATTGTGCACGACCAACATTTGTATTTAAGTTACCACCAGCAGAACTACCAAAGAAAGCACGACTTCCAGGACTTGCTACGTAACCATGAGCCTCCGAAACAGTAGGGGCCAATGCAGCGCCACCTAAAACAAAACTAAAAGCCAGGACGATTGTTAATAAACTCTTTTTCACGAAAAAAACCTCCTAAAAAATTATTTTGTATGCGCTTACAGATAGGAATATAACATAATAATCTTTCGGATACAAATAATAAGAAATGTTATTTTTAAAAATAAAACAATATTTTTTAAGTAATATTAAGAATGTTTTTAAATAATATAAATAATAGTGTTTTTCAAAGTTTTGTTAATTTTTCATTCGGAATCGCAATTGAAGAAATCACGTGGTATACTTTTAAGAAGAAACAATGACACGAAAGTAGCCATTGGAAAAAGGAGATTATTTCGTGGGAAAAAAACATACATCCTCTTATGAAGTTGCCTACTATGACGGCGATTTTACTGGTGCAATGAAGATACCGGCTTTGTTAGCGGTTGTCATTAAAGTATCAGAAGAACAAACAGAATTACTAGGAAGAGATGCGGCTTATGTCGCTCAATTTGGTCTAGGCTGGGTCATCACCAATTATGAAATAGAGATTCACCGCTTACCAAAAGTTGGTGAAAAAGTAGCAATTACAACGCAAGCTATGAGTTATAACAAATATTTTTGTTATCGTAACTTTTGGGTTCATGATGAAGAAGGCAATGAATGTGTCTTTGTGAAATCAACCTTTGTCTTAATGGATCAAAAAAATCGGAAAATCAGTAGTGTATTACCAGAAATTATTGCACCTTTTGATTCTGAAAAAATCACTAAAATTTATCGCCATGAAAAAATTGAAAAGGTCACAGAGGGGAACTTTTTACCTTATCGTGTGCGTTTTTTTGATATTGATGGCAATCAACATGTTAATAATGCGATTTATTTTAATTGGTTATTGGATGTGTTAGGGTATGACTTTTTAACAACGCATCAACCGAAAAAAATTCTTGTGAAATTTGATAAAGAAGTAGAATATGGCCAAGAAGTCGAAAGTCATTACGAAATTGTCGAACAAGAAAATCAGTTGAAAACACGCCATGAGATTCGGATTGATGGTCAAACCTATTGTGAAGCCAATATCGATTGGACAAATTAAGTTAAGATGACGATTTAGAAAATAAAAAGGTACGCAGAGGAGGAAGGACATGATTCGCTTAGGATTAACATCTTTTAGTGAACACGACTATTTAACTGGAAAAAAACGGTCCACGCTTTATGAATATGCCAGTCATTTACCGCTAGTTGAAATGGACACGGCGTATTACGGGATTCCTCCCAAAGAACGAGTAGCTGAATGGGTCAAAGCAGTTCCCGAAAACTTTCGCTTTGTCATGAAAGTTTATAGTGGAATCAGTTGTCAAGGTGAGTGGCAAACCTATTATGCAAGTGAAGAAGAAATGATCACCGCTTTTTTAGAAAGTATGGCCCCATTAATTGAAAGTAAAAAATTATTTGCCTTTCTGGTACAATTTTCAGGAACATTTGGTTGTACGAAAGAAAATGTCGCTTACTTGCAAAAAATTCGTCACTGGTTTAAAGACCTACCCATCGCCATTGAATTACGAAATAATTCATGGTATCAACCAAACTTTGTAAAACAAATGTTGCAATTTATGAAAGAAAATCAATTTTCACTTGTGATTGTAGATGAACCGCAGATTCCTACGAATCCAGTGCCCTTTTATCCGTATGTAACGAATCCTAATCTCGTGCTCTTCCGGTTTCACGGACGTAATGCGGCTGGCTGGTTAGCCAATGATGCAGAGTGGCGTAAAAAAAGAACCCTCTATCATTATAATACGCAGGAAATCGTTGATTTAAGCGAAGCTGTTTTAAAAATGTCGCAAGAAGCTAAAGAAGTGGGCGTGATTTTTAATAATAATTCTGGCGGCGATGCCGCAGAAAACGCTCTACAGATGCAAAAAGTCTTGAATTTGAGTTACGATGATTTGAATCCAAAACAATTAGATTTATTTTGAGAAAGAAGGTAGCTGAATGTCTGAAAAGCAATCCCCTTATGAAATGGCTTGTGCCTTCCACGAGGTTTTTAATCCACAACAACCAGAGCAACCAACTGCTTTTTCGCCAGAGCTAGCCAGTCGACGAGCAGAGTTTAAAGTCGAAGAACTTGTGGAATTTTTATATAGTGCTGCTAATAATGACCAAGTGCTTTTTCAACAATTGGTCGACGGATTAAAAAAATCTGTCGATAAAGCAGAGCAGAAAGTCTTGGCGAAAGGCAAACCAGTATCTGATCCTTTAGTGGAGGAAGTGGATGCACTAGTCGATTTATTGTATTTTACTTATGGTTCGTTTTGCTTAATGGGCGTCAATCCAACAAAAATTATTGAAATCGTTCATCAAGCCAATATGGGGAAATTATTTCCAGATGGGCAGCCACATTATGATCCGGAAACAAATAAAGTATTAAAACCTGAAAATTGGGAACAAGATTTTGCGCCAGAAGCTAAAATTAAAGCGGAAATTCAACGCCAATTGAAAATTACTGAGACCAATGAAAAAGACGAATGAGAAAACTCATTCGTCTTTTTTATTAATCATGGAAGAACGTCCGATATAAGGCTTTGATGGCTTTTTCCTCTTGTTCTTTTTTGATACCAAACATAATGCTTACTTCCGAAGATCCTTGGTTAATCATTTCTAAGTTGATTTTTTCTTTGGCTAACGCCATTGTACTTTCAGCAGTAACCCCAATTCGTTGGCGCATGCCTTCGCCAACAATCATAATCATGGAAAGGTGATGCGTGATGCGTAACTCATCAGGCGCTAAAACTTCTTGGAGTTGGGCCATCAGTCGATTTTCAATTTCAGTTGTTAACTGGTCTTCTCTTAAAACAATCGTGATGTCATCAATTCCTGAGGGCATATGCTCATAGCTTAAGGCTAATTTTTCTAGTACTTCTAAAAGCCGTCGCCCAAAACCTAACTCTCTATTCATTAAATACTTACTAATGTAAATACTTGCGAACCCTTGATCACTAGCAATTCCTACAACAGGGGCATGCTTCACTTTGCGAGAAGTGGTAATTAGGGTGCCAGGATGATGTGGGTTGTTAGTATTTTTGATAACGACTGGAATATTTGCGCGATAGGCAGGCATTAAGGCTTCGTCGTGGAGGACGGCAAATCCTGCATAAGCTAACTCCCGCATTTCTCTGTAGGTCAATTCTTGAATCGTTTGAGGCTGTTCAATAATTCCAGGATGGGCGACATAAATTCCGTCCACATCGGTAAAGTTTTCATACAAATCTGCTTGAACACCTGCGGCAACAATGGACCCTGTGATATCGGAACCGCCACGAGAAAAAGTACAAATTTCGCCGGCTTCTGTATAACCAAAGAAACCTGGAATAACCAAGATTTGTTGAGTCTCACGATAGGCACTAATTTTCTCTAAAGCTTTTGGTAAAATGCGGGCATTGCCTGGCTCAGGTGTCACTAGGAGACCTAATTCTTTTGGACTAATGTAGCGAGCATCTAAGCCATTCTGATTGAAAAAACTGGCAACAACTTTTGCATTATTGTCCTCGCCGCTAGCTAAAAAATAGTCAAATAAAAAAGCATTGTTTTCTTTTGGTAAAGTGGCTAATTGGCGAATCGAAATAGCAATATCAGCTAAAACTGCTTTATCCAAGTGTAATTCATCGAAAAGATCTTCATAACGACGAATGATGGCAGAGATTGTCGATTCAATTTCCTCATTATTTAAGTAGCGCTGATAGTATTGAATCAATAAATCAGTCACTTTAATATCTTGCGGGGTTCGCTTTCCAGGAGCGGATACAACGACAAACGTTCGGCGCGGCTCTTCCTTGACGATTTGTAAGACTTTCTGTAACTGTGGTGCTGATGCTAGCGAGCTACCGCCGAATTTAACTACGTTCACGTTTATCACTCCTGTTTTTAATTATTTTCTCATTTGTAGATTAGTAAAAGGATACCGAAAAACATTTAGAAAAGCAACCACTTATTTTCAGAAAGTTAGGAAATCATGAAAATATTTGTTCTTCATTTTTCCTTAAAATTTTGTTAAACTGTAAAGATATGAGTCGTAACGAAGGAGTTAAATAGTATGACAGAATCCAAAACTGCCATTATTTTTGATATGGACGGTGTCCTAGTAGATAGCGAAGCTTATTATTATGAGCGACGTAAAGCATTTTTAGCGGAATTTGATTTGACCATTGAGGGCCTAACCTTGCCAGAATTAGTCGGTGCGGATATGCGTTCATTATGGCAAAAGATTGAACAAGTCAACAAAAAAGAGCTAGATATTGCTTTTTTAAATGAACAATACATAGCCTATAAAAAAGCGCATCCGATAGATTATTTAGCTGTGCTTGATGAAAATGCGAAACGTGTTTTACAATTTTTAAAAAGACAAGGCTATAAAATCGGATTAGCTTCTTCTTCCACAAAAGACGCAATTGAAGAAGTTTTGACAGTGGGGCAATTAAGTAGTTATTTTGATGCGGTCGTGAGTGGGGAAGATTTCGAAGAAAGTAAACCGGCGCCGGATATTTATCTGCACACGTTACAAGAATTAGCTGTTGCGCCACAGGAATGTATAGCCATTGAAGATTCAGAAAAAGGCATTGCCTCTGCCAAAGAAGCTGGGCTAGAAGTTTGGGCTATGCGCGATGAACACTTTGGGATGGATCAAAGTCAAGCGGATGCCTTCTTAACACAACTAAGTGATATTTGTAAAAAAATTAGTGAAAATCGGATCGATGAAAGCAGTGAATCAACCCCTTCGTAAGAAGATCGCGGGTTTTCTTAAAAAAGTTTGTTATAACTAGTGAATGAATATACAGTTTGTGCTATAATTTTCTATAGGTATTTCTGCAAGAATGCCCTTTTTCAAGGGTCAGGAACAATAGATAACCGTGTGAAGAGAACAAACAACCTTTCTTTTATTATAGAAAAATTATCGGAGGAGCCAAAATGAAGAATAATTGGATTATCATTTTAGTACTAGTAATCGTTATTATTGCTGCGGTGCTATACTTAATTGGTTATTTTATGCGCAAAAAAAATCAAGAACAATTAGATGAATTAGAAGTTCGTAAAGAAGCCCTGTTTGACTTGCCAGTCTTTGAAGAAATCGATGACATTAAAAAAATGCATCTAGTTGGACAGAGTCAAAATAGTTTCCGTGAATGGAATCAACGCTGGGTAGAACTATCGACGCGTTCTTTCGCCGAACTAGAGAGTCAAATTTATGAAGTCGAAAATCAAAATGAAATTTTCCGTTTCATGAAAGCGAAGAAAGCAGTCGTGGAAGCGAATGAAACGATGACCGAAATGGAAGCCGAAGTGGAAGTC
Source organism: Enterococcus sp. AZ050 (assembly GCF_051715085.1). Lineage (NCBI taxonomy): Bacteria > Bacillati > Bacillota > Bacilli > Lactobacillales > Enterococcaceae > Enterococcus > Enterococcus sp. AZ050. The sequence goes on from NZ_JBIOTC010000001.1 coordinate 2,089,646, forward strand.
ATTCGTAATGGCTTGAAAGAATTACGTGAAAGTGAAGAGCGCAATTCATTGGAAGTTCAAAAAGCTTTGGATGTCTATGAAGAATTAAGTAAATCACTAAAAGATGATAAAGCTAGCTTTGGTCCAGCTTACTCCGAAATCCAAAAACAATTAAGAAACGTCGAAATTGAATTCACACAATTTGTCACACTAAATACATCGGGGGACCCAATCGAGGCTCGAGAAGTCCTAGAAGATGCAGAACGTCATACGTATGAATTGGAAGACTTAATGAAACGGATTCCACCAATGTATGAAGAATTAAATGAAACTTTCCCAGATCAATTAAAAGAAATCGAAGAAGGCTACAACCAATTATTAGCTGACGATTATGTGTTCCCTGAACAAAACTTTGCTGAAGAAATTCAACATGCGAAAAAACGTGTCGAGAATTCAATGGCTGATTTAGAGAAAACAGAGATTGCCGCAGTAGAGGTTGCGAACCGTGACACAGCAACGGCGATTGATGCATTATATGAAGTGATGGAACGTGAGATTGAAGCGAAGAAATATGTCGTGACCAATCAAAAAATTATTGACGATTATATTTCTCATTCCTTAAAAAATAACCGTCAATTAATGATTGAATTGGACCATGTATCACAAAGCTACACCTTAAATAACAACGAGCTAGGACGTAGTCGTGGTTTTCAAACGGAAATTGAAGAAATTATCCGCCGTCAAAAAGACTTGGAACCTCGAATGAAAGAACATACCGTTCCTTACTCTGAAATTCAAGCGTTCTATAAAGAATGCTATAAGATTTTAGATGATATTGAAAATCAACAATTAGAAATCTATGCTTCATTGAAAGAACTAAGAAAAGGCGAAAAAGTCGCCCAAGAAAAAGTTGACGAATACGAATTCCGTTTACGGAGTATCAAACGGTATGTTGAAAAGCAACGATTGCCAGGTTTGTCTGCTGATTACTTAGAATTTTTCTATGTGGCAACGGATCGAATTGAAGATTTAAGCCGAGCCTTAAATAAAATGCGCATTAACATGGATGAAATCAATCGTTTGTGTGACTTATGCGAAGATGATTTAGAGTTATTAGATAAGAAAACAAAAGATTTAGTCAATGCAGCAGCTCTGACAGAACAAATGATGCAATATGCAAACCGCTATCGTCATACTCACGAGAACATCCGAGCGGCTTTAGATAAAAGCATGTATTTATTCTCGACAGAATTCCGTTATCAAGATGCATTAGATGAAATTGGAACGGCATTGGAAGCTGTTGAGCCAGGGGCGTTCAAACGAATCGAAGATTTTTATTTTAAAAATATCAATAACCCTAATTTAACAGCAATTTAATTAAACAATCACTAAACAGAGGTTTGTCGACAGACAAGCCTCTGTTTTTATGGCGTGGGGGTGACTTGAAGTGATACTTTAGAAAGTATATAATGGGAAAGAATTTTAAAAAAGAAGGGTGACAAATGATTTATTTTGATAATAGTGCAACTACACCGATTTACCCCCAGGCTTTAGATACATATGTAAAAACCAGTCAGCGGATTATTGGCAATCCGTCTAGTCTGCATGACTTAGGCAACCAAGCCAATCGGCTCTTACAACAAGCACGGAAGCAGATTGCGGAGCTAATCAATGTTTCAGCAAATGAAATCTATTTTACAAGTGGCGGAACTGAAGGAGATAACTGGGTTTTAAAAGGAACGGCAATCGAAAAACGAGAATTTGGTAATCATATTATTATTTCTGCAGTGGAACATCCAGCAGTTACAGAAACAGCGGAACAATTAGTCGAACTAGGTTTTGAACTTTCTTATGCGCCAGTGGATAAAGAAGGTCGTGTGAAAGTCGAGGAATTACAGAAATTAATTAGAAAAGAAACGATTTTGGTTTCTGTTATGGCAGTGAACAATGAAGTGGGAACGATTCAACCAATTAAAGAAATCAGCGAGGTTTTAGCGGAGTTTCCTAAAATTCATTTTCATGTAGACGCGGTTCAAGCAATTGGGAAAGTTAATTACTCAGAGTGGTTAACGGATCGGGTGGATTTTGCAACGTTTTCTGCACATAAATTTCATGGACCACGAGGCATTGGTTTTATGTATTGGAAACAAGGAAAACGTTTAGCGCCGCTTTTAACAGGAGGCGGGCAAGAAAACAACCAACGCAGTGGGACAGAAAACGTACCAGCAATTGTGGCAATGGCCAAAGCGTTACGCTTGCATTTAGAGAACGAACAACAACGACCGCAACATGTGGCGACATTACGGAGTTATTTATTAAAGGCGCTAGAAGAATTTCAAAATGTGACTGTTTTTTCACAAGATAATGAACATTTTGCGCCACACATTTTATGTTTTGCTTTGAAAGGGATTCGTGGCGAAGTGCTGGTCCATACATTGGAAGAAAAACAGATTTATATTTCGACTACGAGTGCTTGTTCTAGCCGGAAAAAAATGGCTAGTAGCACCTTGTATGCCATGCATGTGCCAGGGGAATTAGCGACTTCCGCTGTGCGCATTAGTTTAGATGAAAGCAATACAATGGCAGAAATTGAACAATTTATGATTGTTTTCAACCAACTTTATCAAAAATTTTCTCGTGTAAATTAATAAAAAAATAAGTCGGAGCCTAGAAATAGGCTCCGACTTATTTTTGCTCTCTTTATCGATTGAAGCGGTAGCCACTTCCCCAGAGTGTTTCAATTGGAGAGTCAGAAAGATTGGCTTTTTTTAATTTTTCCCGAATCCGTTTAATGTGAACAACGACAGTCGAAACCTCAGTATCTAAGGCATCAAACCCCCAGACACTTTCAAAAAGTTCTTCTTTATTCCACACACGGTTAGGATGTTCCATCAAGAAAACCAACAATTTGTATTCTTTGCTTGTAAAAATAACTTCATTTTCTAAAACAAACACTTTGTGGGCGGCAGTGTCGACAGCGATTTCATTGATTTTTAGTAATTGTGGCGGTTGCTCTGCCTTGCTTAACAATTGATAGCGGTTCATATGAGCTTTTGCTCGAGCGACCAATTCATTGGGACTAAACGGTTTAATTATATAATCATCCGCACCTAAGCCAAGACCACGAATTTTATCAATATCTTCTTTTTTAGCCGAAACAATCATGATCGGCGTTTGCTTTTTTTTCCGAATTGCACGACAGATTTCAAAACCATCCATAGTTGGCAGCATCACATCTAAAATAATTAAATCAAAGGGCTCATTTAAAGCTGCTTCCAATCCTTTTTTTCCATCATGTTCAATTGTGACAGTCATATCGTTAATTTCTAAATAATCTTTTTGCAAATCAGCAATGCTTGGATCATCTTCAATAATTAATACATGTGGTTTCATTTTTCATCCTCCAACAACGGCAGCGTAATTATCACGTTGGTGCCGTCTCCTTTTTTACTTGTGACAGTGATTGTTCCCTGATGATAGTCAATAATTTGTTTGACAATACTTAATCCCAAGCCGCTTCCTTTAACTGTTGGGGTTCGAGATTTGTCTACACGATAGAAGCGTTCGAATAAATAAGGTAATTCTTTTTTATCGATACCAATGCCGTTATCTGTAATGGTTAAAACTAAGTCTGTTTGATTATGCGTTAAAGAAATCGTAAAGGCTAGTTGTTCTTTAGTGGGATCCGCAAATTTAATGCTATTTTGAATTAGATTGGTAATCACGCGATTCATCTGCGTGGGATCCATTTGAACGTATAAAGCTTCGGTGGGAAGTACAGAAGTGATCACGAGTTCTTGTTCCAAACGGTATTCTTCAAGAATATGTGCAATAAAACGAGTGAAATTGGTCTTTTCCATTGTAAAGACAGCACGGTCTAGGTCTAATTTAGAATACAAAAATAATTCTTCAATTAAATCATTGAGGCCTAAACTTTTTTCATGAATGACCGTTAAATAGCGCTGTTTTTTTTCTTCAGTATTGGCAACGCCATCCATCAAACCTTCAACGTAACCAATGATAGAAGTAATTGGTGTTTTTAAGTCATGAGAAATATTGGCAATTAATTCTTTCCGATTATCTTCATATTTTTCGCGTTCCGCATTGGCTTCTTCTAAATCTTGCCACATTTGTTCAAAACTAAGTTGGAGCTGTTTGACTTCTGTTGAGACGGTTTGGTGGCTAGTTGGTGTAAATGGATTTTCTTTTTGGGCATCCTTACCCAATGTTTTAGTCGCTTTTTCTAATGCTTCTAATGGCTCGATAGTGGTTTTGGTTAAGCGCTTATTAATGAGCCAAGCTGCTGCAATTGCTACAAGGACAATTAACAAAATCATCCAGATAATCCAGCGTGTGAAGAATTCAAAAAGGCTACTTTCGCGTTTCAAGACAATAAAGCTCCCATTAGAACCATCTAAATAATGAAAATCGGATTTGACATAATGATACAGACGCCCTGCATTATCCAGTGTGCCAGTTGGCATAATATTATTCATTTCGTAGTTTGGAATATGTACAGACAAAGATTTTTCTACTAAATTATCCGAATAATAAGGAAACCGTGCATTCTTTCGAATAATCACACTTAATCCTTTTGCCTCAATTGTTTGAATCGTTTCCTTTAATTCTTTACTTAAAGGCGTATCTAGTAATTTCGGTGACTTTTTTAACAATTGATCTAAGGCCAAATAACTTTCTTCTTCGTTAGCGGTCAATGGTCGTTGCTTATTCATCATTCGGTAAGCTTGGGGCAAACTGGGGACAGTTCCTAATGTGATGTAAGAAGCTAAGGATAAAACAGCTAAAACAGAGGCTAAAGTAATAATGATGGCACTAATATAAGAAATAAAAAAGCGGCGTTTAATGGTCAAAAGCGTCCCTCCTAGTGGTTTTAATCTATTTCTTACTTATAGTGTATTACAAGTAAACAAAAAAAAGCTAGTATTGTTATTAACTTTTTTTCATTTGTTTATAATTTGTTCATTTTTCGGCAAGTAGGAGTTTATAAGGCTTTGCTATTCTAGGTATATCAAAAAGAAAAAAGGGGATTACCAACTATGAAAAAGAAAAAAGTTTTTAGTACGATTACCTTATTAACCTTTAGTACGTTGTTGATCGCAGGCTGTGCTGGCGGAGCCAACTCTGCAACAGATAAATCAAGTGCAGCTAGCTCAAGCACTGCAGTCTCTAGTTCAGCAGAAGCAGCTAAAGAGCAATCAAAAGGACAAGAATTAACAGAAATTTTATCCAGTACTGATTGGCAAGGCACAAAAGTTTACGACAAAAATAATAATGATTTAACAGCAGAAAATGCTAATTTTATTGGTTTAGCAAAATATGATGGTGAAACAGGTTTTTATGAATTTTTCGACAAAGAAACAGGTGAAACCCGTGGCGATGAAGGCACATTCTTTGTGACAGATGATGGCGAAAAGCGTATCTTAATTTCGGATACACAAAACTATCAAGCAGTGGTTGATTTAACGGAAGTAACGAAAGATAAATTTACCTATAAGCGAATGGGGAAAGATAAAGATGGGAAAGATGTAGAAGTCTTTGTAGAGCATGTCCCTTATTCTGATAAAAAGTTAACCTTTACGAACGGTCGTAAAGATTTAGAAACAGAAACTGGCAAAATTGTTACCAATGAACCTGGGGATGACATTTTAGGGGCCACATTATGGAATGGCACGAAAGTTTTAGATGAAGACGGTAACGATGTTACTGAAGCAAATAAAATGTTTATTAGTTTAGCGAAATTTGATAATAAAACAAGTAAATATGAATTCTTTGATTTAGAAACGGGTAAAACACGTGGAGATTTTGGTTACTTCCAAGTAATTGATAATAACAAAATCCGTGCTCACGTTTCAATTGGTGACAATAAATATGGAGCTGCATTAGAATTAACAGAATTAAATGATAAACGTTTTACGTATACACGAATGGGTAAAGACAATAACGGCAAAGAAATTAAAGTTTTTGTGGAACATGAACCGTATGAAGGCGACTTTACGCCAGACTTCACGTTCTAATTAGTCAATCACGAGTGGATGAAGCGGTCAAAAGGAAGTAAAGGATTCTTTTGACCGCTTCATTTTTAACAAAAAAATAGTTTATAGTTGTTTTTAATCGTTTATAAATTGTTCATTTTTCTGACAGTGGTAGTTTAGAATCGTTTGTTAAGATTGGTTTATCAAAGAAAAGGAGCGATGCTTTATGAAAAAGAAAGTATTAAGTTCGATTACTTTAGTAACATTAAGTACGTTACTTATAGCAGGTTATGCAAGTCCAGCATTTGCAGGTCATGCAACCAATCCAAATAGTGCTACAGCAAATTTAGGCAAACATCAAAACAATGGCCAAACAAGAGGTGACAAGGCGACTAAGATTTTATCTGGCACGGACTGGCAAGGAACCCGTGTTTATGATGCTGCTGGTAATGATTTAACGGCAGAAAATGCTAATTTTATTGGGTTAGCAAAATATGATGGTGAAACCGGGTTTTACGAGTTTTTCGACAAAAACACTGGGGAAACCCGTGGTGACGAAGGAACATTTTTTGTGACAGGTGATGGCACAAAACGAATTTTAATTTCGCGGACACAAAATTATCAAGCCGTAGTGGATTTAACCGAAGTGAGTAAAGACAAATTTACTTACAAGCGTTTAGGGAAAGATAAACTGGGGAATGATGTTGAAGTTTACGTGGAACACATCCCTTATCATGGGAAAAAATTAGCTTTTACAAATGGACGTGAAGCATTAACCAATCAAACTGGCAAAATTGTGACAAATAAATCAGGGGATAAAATTTTAGGAACAACCTTGTGGAATGGCACAAAAGTCGTAGATAAAAACGGTAATGATGTGACAGCGGCCAATCAAAATTTCATTAGTTTAGCGAAATTTGATCCAAACACAAGTAAATATGAATTTTTCAATTTACAAACAGGTGAAACCCGCGGCGATTTTGGGTACTTCCAAGTGGTGGACAATAACAAGATTCGGGCCCATGTATCTATTGGTACGAATCGTTACGGTGCGGCGCTAGAATTAACGGAACTAAACAATGATCGATTTACGTATACTCGAATGGGTAAAGATAACGCTGGTAATGATATTCAAGTGTTCGTGGAACATGAACCTTACCAAGGCACATATCATCCAGCCTTTACTTTCTAAAAGTCTCTTGTCTTCTCTCTCATTTAACAAAAGAACGTCCCCCAACGTTCTTTTGTTTTCTCTTCTTCTATAAATAAATTGTTATTAGTTACAATTAAATATTATTATTAAGATAATTATAATAATTATTATTTAATAATTTGTTCATATTATGGACAGGTGGAGTTAATAACTACTTGCTATCCTTAAATTATCAAGAGGGAAAGGGAGTAGTAGCTTATGAAGAAAAAAATCGTTGGTACAATTACATTGTTGGCTTTAAGTGCGTTATTAGTTGGTGGAGCAGGAGGGGCTTTGACGGCAGAAGCATACGTTCCTCAAAGCGTAGACAATCCCAATAATTTAGGGAATTTACCTGAGTATTTACGCTCGGTTGGTATTCGGCAAGATGAAATGTTATCGGAAAAAGATTGGGCAGGTCAACGTGTCTATGATAAAAATGGGACCGATTTAACCGCTGAAAATCAGGATTTATTACATGCAATTAAGTTTGATGCAACCACTAGTTTTTATGAGTTTTTTGACAAAGAAACTGGGAAATCCACAGGTGATGAAGGGACCTTCTTTATGACCGCTGGCTTATCTGATAAGAGCTACTTAGTAATTATTTCTGAAACAAAGAATTATCAAGGTGTTTACCGGTCAAGAATGTTGTACCAAGATACTTTTACGTATACACAAACAGGGAAAGACAAAGCAGGAAATGATGTGGAAGTTTTTGTAGAAAATAAAGCAACCTCTGGTCCTGTCTATGGATATCCGCAACCTTTCCCAAATAATCGTCCGAGAACACTGGAATTTACGAATGGCCGACGTGCGATGACAGAGCAAACAGGGGCAATCGATATTAATCGACCTGGTGATGAGATTCTTGGAAAAACATCTTGGTTGTATGGTACGCCTGAGCGTTTATGGAATGGCACGAAAGTAGTGGATAAAGATGGCAATGATGTAACATCGGCTAATCAAAACTTCATTAGCTTAGCGAAATTTGACCAAGACAGCAGCAAATATGAATTTTTCAATTTACAAACGGGTGAAACCCGTGGCGACTATGGCTACTTTAAAGTAGGAAATCAAAATAAATTCCGTGCCCATGTGTCCATTGGAACCAATCGCTATGGCGCTGTCTTAGAATTAACAGAATTGAATGATAATCGTTTTACGTACACACGAATGGGTAAAGATAACGAAGGAAACGATATCCAAGTCTATGTGGAACATGAACCATACCAAGGAACTTTTGATCCTGAATTTACCTTTTAAGAACAAAACATACGAATGGAAACCAAAAAAAGTTTCGACTTCTTTTGGTTTCTCTCTTTTTAAAATAGAAAAACAGAGAAAGCGTTTTAATCGACAAATAAAAAAAGATTCGTTAGATTAGAACCACTGGAGACAAATCTCATATTTCTCTCGAGGAAAGGAAGTTGAGCACAATGAACAAAAAAATTTTAATGGGGCTATTAAGTGTCGTGACCATTCCATTACTTGCTGCGTGTCAAGGAGGAGAAACACCTTCTGCAGCATCAAAAAATAGTCAAACGGTGACTACTCAAAGTAGTGCAAAAACTGAAAGCACCAGTACAACCCGTTCGGTAGCTCAAACAACATCAAAAGAGGAAGTGAAAGAACCGATGAAGACCTATGAAGTGGGTGCGCTGTTAGAAGCAGCCAATCAACGAGATACGAAGAAGGTCAAGGAAATTTTACAAGATACTACTTATCAAGTGGATGAAGTCGACACAGAAGGCAACACACCGCTCAATATCGCTGTGCACAATAATGACATTGAGATTGCAAAAGCGTTGATTGATCGGGGTGCCGATATTAATCTGCAAAATAGCATTAGTGATAGTCCCTATCTTTATGCGGGAGCGCAAGGACGTACGGAGATTTTAGCATATATGTTAAAAAATGCGACACCAGATTTAAATAAGCATAACCGTTACGGTGGCAATGCGTTAATTCCGGCAGCTGAAAAAGGACATATTGACAATGTGAAGCTCTTGTTAGAAGATGGACGAGAAGACATAGATTTCCAAAATGACTTTGGCTATACCGCGTTGATTGAGGCAGTGGGGTTACGTGAAGGGAACCAACTATACCAAGATATTGTAAAATTGTTAATGGAAAATGGTGCGGATCAATCCATTAAAGACAATTCTGGTCGAACAGCAATGGACTATGCCAATCAAAAAGGTTATACGGAAATTAGTAAAATTTTAGCACAGTACAACTAAGTATTGTGTCCTTTCGGGAAGGAATAAATACAGGTAGGAGTGAAGGAAAGCATGAATTATTGGTTAAAAAATGTTCGAATTGAAACAGGGTATCAAAAAGAAGGTGACTGGTTATCTGGGACAGTAACCAAAGAAGTGGCAATTGAAATAACAGATGGAGTATTTACGAAAATCATCCCCAATGAAGAATTGGTAGAAGAACCTGGGTTGACAATTATTGATGGTCACCATCAATTGATTTTACCAGGTTTGATTGAAAAACATTGTCACTTTGATAAAAGTAAACTAGGTGTTCCGTGGTATCCGGTGACGCCAGCGAAGTCAATTGTGGAACGTGTCGAAGCAGAAATCCCTTATTTAGATAATTTAGAACTTTCTTTAACAGAACGCGCCAACCATTTAATTGACTTAGAATTACCACATGGCGCGACAGCCTTCAGAACACATGTCGACGTGGAACCGATGACAGACTTACGTTATTTTGATGAAGTCCAAGCATTGGCCCAAACGAAACCATTTGCGGTAGAAATTGTCGTCTTTCCACAGCACGGCTTACTACGTTCAGATTCCGTTGAATTAGTTGATCAAGCATTGGCAAAAGGTGCCGATTTTATTGGTGGCGTGGATCCTTATTCACTAGATGGTGATTACAAAAAATCATTGGCTGAAACATTCCGCTTAGCAGATAAACATGGTGTCGGTGTGGATATTCATTTACATGACCGTCACGAAGCTGGGACAACAACGATTAAAGAAATTATCCGTTTAACGAAAGAATATGGCCTACAAGATAAAGTGTTTATCAGTCATGCCTTCGGGTTAAATGATTTCATTGGTGAAGAACGTGCCGAAGTTTATGATGCTTTAGCAGCAGAAAAAATTCATATTAATTCCAGCGTGCCAATCACACCTAATACGATTCCGCCAATTATGGAATTGTTACGTCATGGAATCAATGTTCATCTTGGTTGTGACAATATCTACGATTGCTGGTCTCCCTATGGTGATGGTTCATTACAAGAAAAATTGGCTCGTTTAGGTGAACTTTTTAATGTAAAAGATCAAGATGCTTTAACCCAATTATTAGGCTTAGTGACAGATGGTGTCACAACTTTAGACGAACAAGGGCAAGCAAATTGGCCGCAAATTGGTGCTGAAGCAACATACTTACTCACTGAAGCAGAATGTGCGGCGGCTTTTGTCGCTCGTCAGACACCGGTGGAAATCAGTGTGGTAAAAGGAACCACACTTTATCAAAAATAACAAAAAGAAGCGAGATTTCTCGCTTCTTTTTTTATTATTAAATTTATTTGGATTAGACGCTTAATTTTACAATTGAAAACGACATCCATCTTATATTTAATTGATGAAATTAGTGAGAAGAAGTATGATTTAATTTAGCTCTGATTACTTTTGATACATCGTTTTTCAACTGATCAAAATCTGATCTATAAGTAGCAATAAAAACCAATAAATCAACGCCTTCTTGCGTATCTAATTGGAAATCATAACCGTTTAATTGTAAAAATAAGTCGGTTGCCATTACAGCTGTCCGTTTATTTGCATTGTAAAAACAATGCTTTGTTGCAATGTTAATCATTAAAATAGCTGCTTTTTCTTCAATTGTTGGGTACAGGTCAACGTCAAAGACGAATTGTGCTGGTTGGTTGCTAGCCATTTCTAATGCATTACGATCTTTGATGCCAATTTGTTCTGCGGGAGAATACGTTTGGATCAAGAAAGTATTCATTTGAAATAGATCATCCGCTGATAAATAATAAATACTTTTCATTTAGTAACCAATTCTTTGTACAGCTCATTATGTTTTTGTTTTGAGTTCTCCATCATTTGTTGTAATTTTTTTTGATGTTCTGACATATTTTTTTTAACAATAATATCTTTTAATTTTTCTTCGTCTACATAAACGGTGTCTGTCGCAGTCGCACCAATGCTTTCTAGAAACTCTTTTGACAATGTCATAACAACAGAATTCCCAACTTTTCTAAGTTTTCTTTCTTTGATTTCCACTAGTAACCCACCTTTCGTATATATTGTATATACAGTATATCATGGATCATAAAAAAGTTTCTATCACAAGTCTAATACTTTAATAAAATTTCTTGATTGCTTATCGTTCCTTCAGCCAGCTATCCAATTGCTCAAATAAAGTGATGACCGAAGGATCTTTGGTTTGTTTTAAAAAATCATGTTCTAAATAGTAAACCGCTTTAAAGGTACTCTCAGGAATGGTCCGTCCGATTTTTTTGCTATAGCGGAACGGCACTTCTTCGTCTGAACTGCTAGCTGTACTGAAACAAGGTGGAAAAGTTTTTAATGTTTCGTCTGACAGTGCGTAAGCAGACCAGTCCCCATTTTCTGGTAATCCGTAAAAGTGCGGCAATAGCGCTTGCTGAATACTGTAATGATACAGCAGATAGCGAGAAAGAAAAGGATCATCCCAAACAGGCTTCGTTTGGTCGATAGCAGCTATTTCTTTAGCGGAAATGGCTTGCTTTAATAATTTCCGTGGCTCTTTAATAAATTCTAAATCTGTATAGCCGTAAAAATTGACTAAAAATTGTGGCATCAAATTTAGTGTTTGTAATTGTTTGGTTAACTGTAACATTAAATAACCGCCAGCGGAACGCCCGCACAAACCAAAGGGCTGGTTTTGAATAATCTCTTCGTTTAACAATTGGAAGGTTTCTGTTAGCGTCCCTAAGATGTGATCGATTTTTGTATTTGGAGCCAACAAATAGTCCAGCGCTAAAACGGTATAGCCATTGCTTGTAAACAGCTCCTTCAGTTCTTCTGGTAAATCACTTTTGGTTCCATAAATCATCCCGCCACCGTGTAAATAGACGACATAGTTCGTTGGTTCAGTCGTAGTGGGGTAGATAGTAACTGTTGCGCCATTAGCGAGTGTTTGATTGTTTTTCAAGTGCACGTCTCCTCATCTTTATAATGTATGTGGCAATTTCATAATTTAACAATTGCAAGGGATTGGCTAAGTCAATATCAAGAAGTTGTTCCACTTTGTTTAAACGATAACGAATCGTTTTTGAATGAAGGAACATCGCTTCAGAGGTCTGTTTATAGTTGCGATTATTTTGGAAAAAACTGTACAAGGTTTCAAACAAATCGTAGTTATTTTCGGCTAATTGATAAAGTGCGCGAGGAATTAATTCGTCTAAATTTTCCAATTGGTCTTCGCGGATAAAATTTTTAAATACCCCAATATCGGCTAAGGTGACAATTGGTCCGTTATAAAAAGTTTCATTAAAGCGCAGAATGTCCAGACATTCAATCAGTAGCTCTTTAATCCCTTCTCGTGATTTTAAACTGCTGACGGCAACGGTAAGCGTGTCGTTTTCTTCTAAAAGTTCAGCTAATAAACGACTTAATTGCAGCTTTGTAATTTTTCCATCACTTTCATTGAAGTTAAAAAGGACCGCCGAATAATTTAGCTGATCAAAGAAGATGGATTTCACACGCAGGGTACGAAGTAAGACAATAATTCGTTCTTTCATGAGTTGTGTATTGGTGTCTTTGGTAGAAAAAGCAATCGCTTGGTAAGAATCTAGTTCTTGCATTTGCACTTCACGAAGCAAACTGTTTAGCTCGTCAGGATTTTGCGGTGTATTTTGTAAAATAGCATCCGCTAAGTTGTTCAAACGAGTATACCGTTCTTTTTTTAACAAATTTTCGGTATTGAATTTTTCTTGTAAGACATCAATCGCATTTTCGATAATCACTAAATCCGTTTCTTTAACCTTTTCATCTTGTAAATAAACCAGAAGTAAACAATTAGTGGAATAACTGTTGAAAATAGAAACTTCTAGTGCCAACTGTTTTTTGGGGTTGGCATGAGAATAAAGTGTTAAAAGAGAGTAATCATTTTTAGTGAACTCACTGTTTTTTAGTTTTTCTCTTGAGAGCACAATCGCATCATGGGGTAAGTCGCCATCGCTAATTTCCAGATGTTTATCCAACATTTTTAAAGCGAAGGGTAATTTAATGATGTCATAAAATTCTTGCATAATCGTCTCAACCGTTGGGTAGTGGCGCTCTAATTTGGTGAAACGTTGGCGTACATCGTAATACGTACGTAAGACATGCGACTGATAATTCAACAAAGGCTCGTAAATCGTAAACAGAATTTTTTCATAGCTAATGTCTTGTGTGATTTTAATTAAAGGAATTTCATAATTGAAACATAATTCGATAAACCATTCTGGAATCATTTTAATGAATCGATCTGTTTTCAAAATTAAGCCGCTGATGCCAATTCGGCGCATCTTTACGAAAAAAATTTTCCAACTCTTTTTCGGGTAGATCATGCAATGCGTAGAAAGAAGTCAAAATTAACTGATTCTTTCTACTCCAGTTCTCAATGTCAATCGCTTCTAAGACCATTGCCGAGTCAACTTCATTGTCTAAACCAATCTCTTTCGTCAAAATTTTACCTTTTTTTAAGTCACCTATCGATAATAACTCTCTTAATTTCATCGTTTTCTCCTTTTTTTCTCTTATGGATAAAAATTATACCATTTTTTTAGAATTATGTCCGATGAAAACACTTTCTCGTTTCGATACAATAGCATTGTAAGGAATAGATAGGAGGATGAACAATGTTACACACAGTAATTTTGAAAAACAATTACCAAGACTCCATCAACTTAATGTTATTGACCAATAAAATCAATGCATTAGATGGTGTAACCATGAGTCAAATCATGATGGGAACAGATGCCAACAAAGACATCCTTAACAACACGAACTTGTTAACGGATGAGGCCAATAGTGCATCTGCAAACGACATGATGATTGTGGTTGACAGTGAAAAAGAAAACATCATGGAAGAAGTTATGCCAGCGATTGATGAATTCTTAGATGATTTATCAGCAAAGGGAACTAGTGAAGAAGCACAAGCAGCAACTTCTTGGTCAGAAGCGTTTGATCTTTTACCAGAGGCGAATGTAGCGCTATTCAGTATTCCTGGTGAATATGGTGCGCCAGAAATGGAACGTGCCTTAAAAAATGATTTACACGTGTTCTCTTTCACGGATAATGTGTCAATTGAAGATGAAGTACGTTTGAAAAAATTAGCGCATGAAAAAGGCTTACTAATGATGGGGCCTGACTGTGGAACTGGTATTATCTCAAGTATTCCAATCGCCTTTACAAATGTTGTTTCTCCAGGAAACATTGGCGTTGTTGGTGCTTCAGGAACAGGGATTCAAGAAGTTACAACGATTATTGACCGCTTAGGTGGCGGAGTTGTTCACGCCATTGGTACTGGTGGTCGTGACCTAAGCGACAAAGTAGGCGCTATCACAGTGAAAGATGCTATTGTGGCCTTAGAAAATCACGAACCAACCGATGTGATTACAGTTATTTCTAAACCACCTGCAAAAGAAGTTCGTGATGAAGTGGTTGAATTATTACAAAGCATTTCAAAACCAGTCGTTGCGATTTTCTTAGGAGAAAAACCAACAAGTCACGAAGGCAAAGTTTATCTAGCTCATACATTAGAAGAAACAGCTAAAATTGCTGTTGATTTAGCAAATGATGTGGCCGTGAAGAAAAATTACTTTGAAGCATTAGCAAAACCAGCTGTACCAACACTACCAGAAGATAAAGTTGTAAAAGGCTTATATTCAGGTGGTACATTAGCCTCTGAAGCAGGTATGTTAATTTCTGAAGCTTTAGATCTTGGCGGTTTAGTGAAAGCAGAAGGTTATGTCTTGAAATCTCACGGTTATGAAGTCATTGACTTAGGCGATGATATGTATACACAAGGTCGTCCGCACCCAATGATTGACCCAGATGTTCGTATCGAAAAAATTCGTGAATACGCACAAGATGAAAAAACGGGGATTATCTTATTCGATGTGGTGTTAGGCTATGGTGCTCATGAAGACATGGTTGGTGCATTGTTACCAGCAATTGAAGAAGCGCGTGCCACAGCCAAAGAAGCAGGACGTGATCTTTACTTTGTTGCAACTGTTTGTGGGACGACGAAAGATCCGCAAAATTACCAATCGTCGGTTGATCGTTTGAAAGAAGGCGGCGTTTTAGTTGCAGAAAGCAATGCTAAAGCTGTTCAATTAGCTTTATTACTAAAAGGAATCGAAATTTCAGAAGACGATAAAGAAGTGGTTGCTTACAACGGACCAACTGTCGATGTACCAAAACCAGGCGAAAAAGTAATGGAATTATTAACAACCAAACCAAGAATCATTAACGTTGGGTTGCAAAGCTTTACAGAATCAATCGTTGATTACGGTGGCGAAACTGTTCAATTTAACTGGCGTCCACGTGCTAACGGCAATAAAAAAATGATTAAAATTTTGGATGCTTTGGAAGATTACAGTGAACAAATCGAAGCTGAAAATCACAAAGTAACAGACAAAATTAAAAATGCACAACCATTCTTAGTAGATGTGGTACCTGCAAAATCAGTGATTCCAGAATTAAATGATGACGCACAAAAAACATTACTTCATGCTGGACCACCAATCCAATGGTCTGAAATGACTGGACCAATGAAAGGGGCTTGTATCGGTGCAGCATTATTCGAACGTTGGGCAGACAACGAAGAAGATGCTTTGAAGATTTTTGAAGCTGGCGAAGTACGTTTCATTCCTTGTCACCATGTAAAAGCAGTTGGACCAATGGGCGGTATTACTTCTGGTAATATGCCAGTCTTTGTTGTAGAAAATCGCTTAGAAGGTAACGAAGCATACTGTATCTTGAATGAAGGTATCGGTAAAGTATTGCGTTTTGGTGCTTATTCACAAGAAGTGGTTGATCGTTTAGATTGGATTAAAGATGTTTTAGGACCAACTATTGCGAAAGCCTTGAAACTTTCTGAAGAAGGCTTGAACTTAAACGTATTGATTGCGCGCTCTATTACAATGGGTGACGAGTTCCACCAAAGAAATATTGCCGCATCTTTGAACTTCTTAAAAGAATTGTCTCCATTAATTATCAAAACAGATATTCCAGAAAATCAAAAATACGAAGTAATCAAATTCTTAGCTGACACAGATCAATTCTTCTTAAATGTCATGATGGCAACTGGAAAAGCAATTGTTGATGGTGCCCGTAAAGATACCAACGGAACGATTGTCACAACGATGACTCGTAACGGCGTGAACTTTGGGGTCCGGATTGCAGAAACAGGCGATCAATGGCATACCGCACCAGTAAATACACCAAAAGGTCTTTACTTCACTGGTTTCAGCGAAGAAGACGGAAATCCTGATGTCGGGGATAGTGCAATTACTGAAACAGTAGGCGTTGGAGCAATGGCTATGGTAGCTGCACCTGGCGTAACACGGTTTGTTGGTGCAGGTGGCTTTGAAGATGCGTTAGCAACCTCAAATGAAATGGCAAAAATCTGTGAAGGACACAACCCAACATTCTCAATTCCAACTTGGGATTTCCAAGGAACTTGTTTAGGAATTGATATCCGTAAAGTGGTGGAATTAGGAATTACGCCAATCATCAATACAGGGATTGCACATAAAAATGCCGGTGTTGGTCAAATTGGTGCAGGGACAGTTAGAGCACCTCTAGGCTGTTTTGAAAAAGCCCTAGAAGCGTATGCTGAGAAACTAGGCATTACGGTTGAATAACCAACTAGTCATTAGTGATTACATTTTTCCTATCCACCAATATGGCAAGATGGGAACCATTCACAGTGTTTTTGAACGTTCATTTAATCTGAAAGTCCAGGATCAATTAATCAATGTTGCAAACTTCCATAATTATTTATCAAGCTTTGGTATGTTTTTGCCAGATCAATTGTTTCAAGAAATCTTTCCGTATGTACAACAAGGTAATAAAGTCAAAATCACAGAAAATCAGTTGACCTTTTACAGTACAGTCGGCGTGAAAACGATCCAACTCACACCTGCCGAGGTCGTTTCTTTAAACATTACTCATTTCAAGTTAGAAAAAGACCAATTACGCTTGTTGCGAGACCGCTTATTAGCGAGAAACTTAGAACGTAGAATTGGCCTGCCTTTAGACGAACGAGCAAAGCATATTTTCAAAAAAATGAGCCAAAAACAAAAAGTTTGGACACTATCGGAATGGCAAGAAGTAACGAATTATCTGATTGGTCGGGGCAAAGGGTTAACCCCGAGTGGTGATGACATTTTAGTGGCGTATCAAACAATTCTGTTCATATTTGCTGATGAAAGAGCTGCGGCGTTAGCCGCTACTCTTTCGGCAGCAAATTTATCCACAACAGATGTTAGTAAAGGCTATATTGCAAGCTCGGCTAAAGGATATGTAAATTCATTGTTGTATCAGTTACTCTTGGATTTGGAGAACCATCGGGATAATAGAGTTGACGAAAATATTGACAGAATTATACAAATCGGACATTCCTCTGGTAAAGATATGTCATTTGGAATGTTACTAGCTTTACAATCTGTAGAGTTAGATGAGAAGTGAGGAGAAGACATGGAGAATAGTAAAAAAAATCAAGCAGTGCAAGTGAGCAATAGTTACTGGATTAAAGTCGTAGCCATTTTCTTCGTAGGCTGGATTTTAATGTACGCAACACGAACTATTTTTAATCCAGTGATGGGGGTCATTGGAGAACAATTTGGTCTAAGTAACACACAACTTGGTTTAGCCAATAGTATCTTCTTTCTAACCTATGCTGTTGCACAGATTCCTTTTGGGATGATTGGCGATAAAATTGGGCGGAAATTAGTCATTGCTGTTGGGTTTATCGTTCTTGCTATTTCTACTTATTTTAGTGGATTAGCGACAACCTTTGTTATGTTTTTAGTCATTCGTGCAATTGCTGGTATTGGTCAAGGAGCTTACTATGGCCCGCAATATGCGCTATCGACAGAAGCGATTCCAGCAAGTAAACGGACCATCGGTAATGCCATCATCAATAGTGGGATGGCCTTCGGTACATCAGGTGGGTACCTACTTTCAAGTAAGTTGGTTTTAGAAAATGGTGAACATTGGAGCAAACCATTCTTTATCATGGCGATTCCAACGTTTATCGTAGGAATTCTTTTCTATACAATTTTGAAAGAAAAAGTGATTCGTCCTGGTGAAGAAGCTGCACGAGCAGCTGCTGAAGAAGGACCACAAGAAAAGATCTCATTAAAAGAAATTTTCTCAAATCGTAATTTATTAGCCGCATTTATTTTATGTTTCACAAGTATTTATGCAAACTTTGTCATTATTACTTGGTTGCCACAATTTTTAATTGCTGAACGTGGCTTTACAGGAGCGAGCGTTGGTTTCATTTCATCACTTGTACCATGGGCCTCTATTCCAGGCGCCTTAATCTTCGCTCGTTTGAATGATAAAACAGGTGCGACGAAAAAATTAGTCTTTACATTAGTACCTTTAGCAATCCTATCTGTCTTTGCGATTGCTTTTGTAACAAATCGGACATTGTTAATTTCTGTTTTAATTCTTTATGGGTTAACAGGGAAATTAGCGTTAGATCCAATTATGGTGACTTTTGTTACCAAACATGCACCAAAAGCGGCCTTAGGAACAACGTTAAGTGCCTATAATTTTATTGGGATGTCAGGGTCAATCCTAGCACCGTATGTCACAGGATATTTAGCAGATACAGCAGGCTCAATGCAAGTTGGCTTCTATCTTTCTTGTGTACTATTAGTTATTGGTTTACTAGCTTTTGCTTTCTTAGCTAAAGATGAAAGTAAACCGAAATTAGGTTAATTATCCCTTCGATAATGACTGAAACAATCAAAATGAGCAAGACAAAATCTTTCATTTCGTAAACAAATTATTTCTTATCCATCGATACTGAAAAGATTTTGTCTTTGCTTTACTAAAAAGGAGCGAATCAATCAATGAGTTTAAACGTAATTGCCCTAGGTGGGAATGCTATTTTAGATACGGATCCAACAGATGAAGGCCAAAAAGCCGTCGTTAATCACGCGGCCAAATATATTGCAGAATTTGTTGCTAAAGGGGAACAAGTCATTGTCTGTCACGGAAACGGACCACAAGTAGGGAATTTGCTTTTACAA
Organism: Enterococcus sp. AZ050; assembly: GCF_051715085.1. Lineage (NCBI taxonomy): Bacteria > Bacillati > Bacillota > Bacilli > Lactobacillales > Enterococcaceae > Enterococcus > Enterococcus sp. AZ050. Next base: position 2,109,099 of record NZ_JBIOTC010000001.1, read on the forward strand.
CAAAAAGCAGGCGAAAGTGAAAAAAATCCAGCGTTGAAATTGGATACTTGTGTTGCGATGACACAAGGAAGTATCGGTTACTGGTTACAAAATGCTTTAACTAATGAGTTTGAAAAACGTAACATTGCTAAACCAGTTATCTCTGTAGTTACGCAAGTGCGTGTGGACAAAGAAGATCCTTCGTTTAAAAAACCATCCAAACCAATTGGTCCATTCTATACAAAAGAAGAAGCTGACGCGGAAGCAGCCAAAGATGGCTCTACGTATGTGGAAGATGCTGGCCGTGGCTACCGAAAAGTTGTTCCATCACCAATGCCTAAAGAAATTGTTGAAAAAGAGGCGGTTCGTGCTTTAGTAGAGGCGGACGTTTTAACTATCTGTTCTGGTGGCGGGGGCATTCCGGTCGTAGCAGAAGACGGACAATACGTAGGTGTGGAAGCGGTTAACGACAAAGATTTCTCTGCACGTGTTTTAGCTGAAAACGTTGATGCAGACCGTTTGATTATTTTGACAGGCGTTGATAACATCTACATTAATTACAATCAACCAGATCAAAAAGCATTAGAACAAATCAGTGTAGCCGAAGCAGAAGAATACATTAAAGAAGGTCACTTTGCTGCTGGTAGTATGCTACCAAAAATCGAAGCTGCCTTAGACTTCGTAAAAGGTGATGACAAACGGAAAGCAATCATTACTTCTATCGAAAACTTAGAAAACATCGATAAAGAAGCAGGAACTGTGATCAGTCAAAAGGGGTAGTTTACCATGAAAAAACCGTCCATGATCACCCAAATTGCAATTGCTGTTGTCGTAGGAATCCTCGTAGGACTCTTGATTCCTGCTAGCGGCAATTACTTGAAAATAGTTGGAGATGTCTTTTTGCGACTGATGCAAATGGCTATTCCTATCTTGATCTTAGGACAAATTGTCCAAGCAGTTGGCAGTATTAATCCAAAAGAATTAACGAGCCTTGGGGGTAGAACAATCGCTGTTTTCGGGATTTCCTCCTTAGCTGCCGCTTTATGGGGCGTCCTAATGGCAGTCATTTTTAATCCAGGATACGGTGTTAAAATGACTGGCTTCCAAGATGCTTCTATTAAAGCGCAAGAAATCTCAATCACTGATACGATTTTAAATTTCGTTCCGAAAAATATTTTTGATTCACTGACTCAAGGATCGATTATTCAAATTATTGTCTTTGCATTATTTTTTGGTTTAGCACTGAATAAATACTTACAAAGCCATCCAGAGACACAACTCTTCCAAATAATTGTGGACTTTAATGAAGTTATCATTACAGTCATTCGATACGTCATGTATCTAGCACCTCTGGGGATTTTTGCTTTAATTGCTTCAACAATTAGTCACTTAGGCCTTCAAATTATTTTACCGTTAGTGAAGTATCTATTGGTCTATGGATTAGGAACTATTTTATTTTTGGGCATCTGGATTTTGGTTATCACATTGTACTGTAAAGTAAGTCCACTACGTTTAATTACAAACATGAAAAATATGTCTGTGATGGCCTTGGCGACAACTTCTTCAGCAATTACTTTACCAGTAGCTTTGGAAGAAACAGAAACAAAATTAGGTTTAAGTAAGCGAATTACTAACTTAGTGTTGCCGTTAGGTATGTCGTTAAACAGTAACGGTTCAGCGATGCATATGGCTTTTACTGTAATGACTATCGCTCAGATGTATCAGCTAGAGTTTGATATTACGAAAATGATTTACTTAGCAATTACAGCAACGTTTGTCTCACTAGCAAACGCAGTTGTTCCCGGTGCGGGCTTAGTCTCACTGGCAGTGATTGTTCCGCAAATGGGTTTACCCATTGAGAGTATTGCAATTTTTGCAGGCGTCGAATGGTTTGTTGGCATGTTACGAACAATTTTAAATGTCAATTCAGATGTTTACTCTGCTATTCTAGTTGCAAAATCAGTGGATGAAATTGACTATACTGTCTTTAACAGTAGCAATAAGTAGTGAAAAAAGGGGAGGAAATGCAAGGACGAAGAAGAAAATCACTTGTTTTCTTTCCCTTTTTTAAGATTAATGATAAAGGAGCAAGCGCAATGGAAGAAATGGTTGTCGTTACACCGGAAAAATTAGAAAAGCTGATGAAACAAAAATTAGAAGCTGCTGGTTTACATTCTGAACATGCCGAAGAAGTTGCTCGACATTTAACTTTTGCAGATGCTAGCGGTATTCATTCACATGGTGCGGTTCGTATGGATTATTATGCGGAACGGATTGCAAAAGGCGGGATCACGATTGATCCCGAATTATCATTTGAAAAAACTGGACCGTCCACTGCCATTTTTCATGGCGATAATGGCGTGGGTCAATTTGTTTGTAACGAAGCATTAGCTGCTGCAGTTGACCTAGCCAAAGAATCAGGGTTAGCATATGTTGGCGTTTCTCAAACGAGTCATAGCGGGACGTTATCGTATTATGTTAAAAAAGCAGCGGAACAAGGCATGGTTGCTCTTTCGATGTGTCAATCTGATCCAATGGTGGTACCGTTTGGTGGTACAAGCAATTATTTTGGAACAAATCCAATCGCTTTTGCAGCACCTAGAGCAGGTCATGAACCAGTCGTGTTTGATATGGCTACGACAGTACAGGCTTGGGGGAAAATTTTAGATGCACGTTCAAGAGATGTTGAAATTCCCGACACATGGGCAGTAGACGGAAAAGGCCAGCCAACGACTGATCCTTATGAAGTACGAGGTTTATTGCCGATTTCAGGACCAAAAGGATATGGACTAATGATGATGGTCGATGTCTTAGCTGGTTCGTTGTTAGGCTTACCTTTTGGCAAACATGTCAGCTCCATGTATGCGGATTTAACGGAGAAACGGAATCTGGGTCAGATGTTTTTAGTCATTGATCCAAGCCGCTTTACAGATTCTGAACGATTTAAAGAAAATATTAATCAAATGGTGGAAGAACTTCATAGTGTGCCTACAGCAGAAGGGTTTCAACAAGTTTACTATCCAGGAGAAATTGGTCAGCTAAACTATCAAAAAGCCATGTCAGAAGGCATTGAAATTCCACAAAGTATTTATGATTATTTAGTTAGTGAGATTGTACATTACGATAAATATGGCGGGCAAGGTGCCTTTGCCAAATAATGAGGAGCGCAGAGAGTATTCGCTGCTGCGTTGCTCTCGCCTTCTTTCTATTGGAGGAAAGTAAAATGAAAAAATCGTCAAAAGTAGCACTTATTTTTGCATTCTTAGTTAGTATTTTTGTGCCAGTTGCGGCCTTTGCTGATGAGATTGGGGATGTAGTTGCCCCGACAGGAATCATGGCATTAGTTGTGATTATTCCATTGATTGTTGTTTTGGTTCTATTGTTTATGAAAGTCGATATGATTATCGCTGGTTTAATTGGTGGCGTCTTAGCGATGCTGATTGGTGGCATTGGACTAGAAGAAGCGAATAAACAGATGTTGGAAGCTATCCCGATGATGTTAGGAATTACCGTTCCCATCATTAATTCAGCTGTTGCGATGGCGGTCTTTAAAGCAGGTAGTTATTCAGCTGCATTAACTTTAGCCAAACGAGGCACAAAAGGAAAAGTCGAGTATGTTTCAGCTTTTATTGTTATCTTATTAGCCGCAGCCACATATATGTCAGGAATTGGTGGCGGAAGTGCGATGGTTATTGCGCCATTGGCCTTTGCCGCAGTTGGCGTTGTTCCTGAATTAATTGCAGCAATGTCTTTAGCTGCTGCGGTATCATTTACAACATCACCCGCTTCATTAGAATCAAGTATTGTTTCAAAATTAGGCGATATCAGTGTCGGTTCATATGTTTCAACCATGCGACCTTACTGGTTATTCTTCGTAGCATTAGCGATTGTGTTAGCCTTTTGGGGAACGAAACATAGAAATGTTGGCTTTAAAGAGTCGGCAGATGATGAATTTGATAAAAAGAGCAATGGTGAATTATTTAAAATTACCTTGCCAGCCATTTTCTTATTGTTTGCTGTAATTTTTGGACCAATTGTGAATGATTTAATTGGTTTTGCCTTCTTTACGCCACTTGTATACATGATTTTAACATTAGTTTTAATTTTCTTATGTACAGATTTCTCAATGAACAAATCTGTCGAAGCGATGGTAGATGGGTCTACATATATTTTGACTCGTTTATTCCAAGTAGGGATTTTCTTAGCCTTTATTAATGTTATTGCACAAACAGGAACGTTTGCTGTCATCGCAGGTGTTGCTGAAAATGCACCAGCCTTTATTGTCGTGCCAGTTGCCATTTTAACAGGGATTTTAATTGGGATTCCAGCTGGGGCCTACGTGGGTTCTGTTTTAACTTTAGTGCTACCAGTTGCTGTATCGTTGAACTTCCCGCCGTTAGCATTAGGTTTTGTAGCAATGGGTGTTGGTTTAGGTAGTCAAATGAGTTTCGTTAATATTACTATGCAAGCTTTATCTTCAGGCTTCCAAATTCCAATTTTGGATGTTGTTAAAGGAAACGTGAAATGGTTAAGTATTGCCTCTGTACTATTATTAGTTATCGGTTTAATCTTTGGATAAAAAACAATTTAGGGAGTGGAAAACATGGATTTATTAATTAAACAAGTTCGTCTTCAAGACGGTGAAGCATTACAAGATGTAGCTATTAAAGAAGGAAAAATCATTGAAATCGCCCCAGTTATTACTGGCGATGCCAAAGAAGTCATCGAAGCAGATGGTCGTGTTTTAATCCCAGGTTTTGTAGAAAGCCATTTACATTTGGACAAGGCATTAATCGCTGATCGTAAACCAAATAAATCAGGTACGTTGAAAGAAGCAATTGAAGTAACCGCAGAATTAAAACCAACATTTACCGAAGAAGACATTTACGACCGTGCCAAACGTGCCTTAGAAATGTTAATCGTTCATGGAACCACGGCGTTAAGAACGCATGCAGAATTTGACCCAGCGCAAGGTTTTACTGGCTTCAAAACAATTATGCGTTTGAAAGAAGAATGCAAAGAGTTAATTGACATGCAAGTAGTTGCGTTTCCGCAAGAAGGAATTTTTAAAGCCCCTGGAACAGAACAAATGATGTATGAAGCAATGGATATGGGCGCAGACGTTGTCGGCGGTATTCCTTATAATGATGCACCAGCGAAAGAACATATTGATTTAGTGTTTGAAATTGCTAAAAAATATGATAAAGATGTAGATTTACACCAAGATTTTGCCGATGAAGCTGATGATATGAGTATTGAATATTTATGTGAAAAAACCATCGCTGAAGGCTACCAAGGCCGTGTTTCAGTGGGCCACTTAACGGCATTGCATGCCTTACCTGAAGCAGAATTGGCGCCTATTATTGCAAAAATGGCGGAAGCGAATATTAGCGTGATGGCTTTACCAGCAACGGATTTACATTTAGGGGCTCGTGGTGATCAGTACAATGTTCGACGTGCGGTTACGCCAATCCGTAAATTACGCGATGGTGGCGTGAATGTCTGTATTGCTACAAATAATATTCGCAATGCTTTTACACCATATGGCACAGGGGATATTGTTCAAACAGCGATGTTAGCCATTCCTGTTGGGCACCTAGGTGGAGCGGATGACTTAAAAACAGTGCTACCAATGGTAACAACAAGTCCTGCTCGTGCGATGGGACTAGAAGGATACGGTGTCGCAGTTGGGAATAAAGCAGATTTAGTCTTATTAGACACAAAAGTGGTTGAACATGCGATTATTGATATTCCAGAACGGTTATATGTTATTAAAAACGGCCGTGTTACAGTCAAGACAGACAAAAAAGTCGAAATCATTCGTTAAGAAAAAAACAAAAAGCTCAAAATGTTAGTTGTCAAAACTAACATTTTGAGCTTTTTTTGATAAAGGTAAAGCTAGGAAGATGAAAATATGATTAATTTATCCTGTTTTAGCTATGATTCTCTATTGAAAAGTTTATTTTTAGTTTATTTTTGGTCGATTTTCCTTGATATATATAGAATCTTCAGGAAATGCTCCTGTCTGTTTAAAATTCGGAATTTCAGAAATTATTCTTTTTTGCTAAACTAGTTATAACTGGTTAGTAAAAAGAAGTATTGGACGAATAGCGCTGAAACAAGTGAATGATCCAAAGTATAAAGAAAAATGAAACCGATACCACAAGACAAGACTGTTGCTGAAAATGGTAAGTGATCATTCTGCTAAGTTTAGTGTCTTAATGTTTAGTTAACTAAGAATTGTTGGATTGTTCTTTAGAAAGAAGGGACAATATGAAGCGAAGTAAATGGAAAGAATTGATAGTAACGGGCATCTGCCATATATTAGTATTCCCCATACTAATACAGACAACTGTTTTTGCAGAAACGTTGCCAAGTACAACGATAGGTGAACAAGTAAGAGAAGGAACCAATCATTCATTAACAGCAGAAAAAGCCGAAAGTGAACAACCACAGACAAAGGATAAACTACATGATGAAGAACCACTAGTATTGCCAAAAAGTGAGTTAATCGATAATGAGGCTAATGTTACAAGTCAAACGATTAGAGAAAGAATTGAGACGCCTAACCTAACTTATCGTTATGGATTTATTAATGAAGAGGGGCAGCCAGTAAACGCCAATGAGATCCTTCTACAGTATCATAGTTGGCAAGGCAATTCCCCAAATGGCATAAATGTGTGGGAAGGTGAAAGTCAACCAGCGACAGCATCTACAGTGGCTAATTTAAAAGAAGTGGTAATTCCAAGTGAGAAAGTAGCCGTCTATTCCGACATGTCAACGGTGCTTGCAGCGAGTAATCAAACATTTTTTTTACCAAGATATTATACTTCTTTAAGCTTATACAATAAGAAAGGGGAAATTGATCCCAATTATCCGCTGCCAACTATTTCCGACGCATCAGGAAACCAATATCCAACAACAATTTCGCAATTTGAATTGGAAAAAATATCTGCACAACAATATAGTCAGAAAACAGGAGTAACATTTAACATTAGCGAGAGTCAAAAACTAATCGTTCCTGTGTACAACCAAGTGAAGGTTGATTCATCGAATCAATCTGGGCTATTGAATTACTTTAAATTTTCAGGGCCGGTTTATTATCATGTTACCAATCGCAAAGTGACAGAACATTTTGTGGATACTCAAGGGAAACCAATCCCTCCGCCACCGGGGTTTAGACAAGGAAAGCAAACGCTTATTGAACGTGACCCTTACACCTTTAAACAGAACGGCCTTTTGCCAAGTAGCTATGAAATCGACTCAAAAACATATCAATTTCAAGGATGGTATAAAGGGAAAACGAGACCTGAAAATTTAGAAAAAAGCGTAACGCCCAGTTATGATATTACCTATGACGACAATGATGATTTAACTGTTGTCTATAAGGAGGTACCTCAAAAAAATTATACATTTGAGGATGTCAATGGTGTTGAAATTGCACCACCATCTGATTTTATTCAGGATCACCAACGACCAATAACTACGGATGGCTTTCGCTATTTAGCTGGAAAAAAACTGCCACAACAATACAGCGTTAACGGTAAAACTTATTTATATCAAGGTTGGTATCAAAATAAAACAAAACAAGAGAACTTAGAAAAAACAAAACGACCAATAAACTCCCCTGTTTTTAATGAAATGAACGCTATTACAGCAGTGTATAAGGAAATAACTGCAAAAGCTGAAATGCAAATAGAAGGACTAGTCAAAGTCATGCCAAGTGGTTATATACAAATTTGGCAGATTATGCTTACAAATGTGGGAGAAGTACCGTTAAAAAAAATAAACTTAAAGCCAGCAATTGGTTGGTCACCAGGTCTAGCTCGGCCAATCCAAGTCACGATTCGTGTTGGATCTGAACCAAACAAAATTGTTCCTATTACTGATGAAAATTGGCGAGTGGGCATTGCTTTAAATACGGAAGTGCCTATTGGTCAGACAGCAACTATTATGATGACAACAATTGCTACAGGTGAACCAGATCAAGTGTTACAAGCGGCTGTTGAAATGAATGGAAATTTTTCTGCTGTTCACGCAGCTGATACTGTCAGAATCCAACCTAAAAATCAAGAAATTGTGGCACCAGATGAGGAAGGTTTTATCAGCACACCAACTTTTGATTTTGGTAAAGTCGCCATTTCTAGCAACACGCAGCAACATGGTTTAAAGCAGGCAGCAGATTATTATGAAAATGGTCAGGAAAATCCATATTTACGTTTGAAAAAATCACAACCCAATTGGGCACTAACTGCAGAACTATCCCCCTTTGAAGGAAGAGTGGATCAACTATCATCAATGACAAAGTTATTGTTAGGAACAACCAATGTTTCAGGTTTTATTCAGTACAATCAACCAACGGAAACTAAAGTTGCTCTTGGCAAAACAACCGCTATTCAATTAGTTGCCAACGGTGTAGCTAGCCATATTGTTGCCAATGGTCAGTTTGACGAAAGTGATGTTTATCAATTTGATTTTTCTTTTGATCAAATCAAATTAGAAATTCCAGCAAATCAAGGTAGAAAAGATCAAACTTATCAAGCAATGGTGACTTGGAATTTAGTGACAGGCCCATAAGTCCATAAAAAATAAGTTGAATAGTTTGATCAAAAACATTGCATAGAAATAATAAAAGGCGGCTCAACGAAGCGGCCTTTTTCTTGGTTCATTACCAAAATATAACGAATTTTGTAACAAAAACGTTTGCTAAAAAGAAGGAAAAATGATTAATTTTACGAAAAAAAGCATATATCGACAAAAAAGAAGCAAAATTTGAATAAAAAAAGAAAAAATATGAAAAAAAATCGAAGAATTGTTTAACAATTGAAAACACGTGAAAACCAGTCATGACAAGGCATAAAAGCCTTACAAAAGGTAAGTTTACCTATTATGGAGAAAGAACGAGTGATCTGAAATGTTTTTGTAACATTTCTATTGCTTAATTGAAATATGGGTGTGGTAGAATGTTTTTGTCGTAAGAAAAGATTAAGATATTTTAAATAAACTTTAGAAATTAATTCGGAGGAATGACAAGTGAAGAAACGTCTATTTGCATCAGTATTACTATGTTCATTAACGCTATCAGCAATTGCTACCCCAAGCATCGCTTTGGCGGACAATGTTGATAAAAAAATTGAAGAAAAAAATCAAGAAATTTCATCATTAAAAGCAAAACAAGGGGATTTAGCTTCACAAGTATCTTCTTTAGAAGCAGAAGTATCTTCAGTATTTGATGAAAGCATGGCTTTACGTGAACAAAAGCAAACACTAAAAGCAAAATCAGAACAATTACAACAAGAAATTACAAACTTGAATCAACGTATTGAAAAACGTAACGAAGCAATCAAAAATCAAGCACGTGATGTTCAAGTTAATGGACAAAGCACAACAATGCTAGATGCAGTTTTAGATGCGGACTCAGTTGCAGATGCAATCAGCCGTGTTCAAGCTGTTTCAACAATCGTAAGTGCCAACAACGACTTAATGCAACAACAAAAAGAAGATAAACAAGCCGTTGTTGATAAAAAAGCTGAAAACGAGAAAAAAATGAAACAACTTGAAGCAACAGAAGCTGAATTAGAAACAAAACGTCAAGATTTACTTTCTAAACAATCTGAATTAAACGTAATGAAAGCTTCATTAGCATTAGAACAATCATCTGCTGAAAGTTCTAAAGCTGGCTTAGAAAAACAAAAAGCAGCTGCTGAAGCAGAGCAAGCACGTTTAGCTGCTGAACAAAAAGCTGCAGCTGAAAAAGCCAAACAAGCTGCTGCAAAACCAGCTAAAGCTGAAGTGAAAGCAGAAGCACCAGTTGCCTCTTCATCAACAACAGAAGCACAAACACCAGCAAGCTCAAGCTCAGCAACTGAATCAAGCACGCAACAAACAACTGAAACAACTACACCAAGTACAGATAATAGTGCAACAGAAAATACTGGCTCTTCTTCATCAGAACAACCAGTACAACCTACAACACCAAGTGATAATGGAAATAATGGTGGCCAAACTGGTGGTGGAACAGTTACACCAACACCTACACCAGAACCAGAGAAACCAACACCACCAACACCAACACCTTCTGCTGATCCAACAATCAATGCATTGAACGTTCTACGTCAATCATTAGGTTTACGTCCAGTAGTGTGGGATGCAGGCTTAGCAGCTTCTGCAACTGCTCGTGCAGCACAAGTTGAAGCAGGTGGTATTCCAAATGATCACTGGTCTCGTGGAGATGAAGTTATCGCAATTATGTGGGCGCCAGGTAACTCAGTAATCATGGCGTGGTACAATGAAACAAACATGGTAACAGCTTCAGGTAGCGGTCACCGTGATTGGGAAATTAACCCAGGTATTACACGTGTCGGTTTTGGTTACTCAGGTAGCACAATCGTAGGACACTCAGCCTAATCAGCAATGATAAAAATAGACGTAAGCAGCTTCTGAAAAGAAGCTGCTTTTTTCATTACTATTTCATCCATCTCCGTTGACAAATTTGCTAAACGTGGTATTCTAATTGTAATCTAATAATTTCCGTTGAATAGGAAAGTAAATGCAAGACAGCTGGTAGAGAGACTTTGGTTGGTGAAAAAAGTTAGATGTCTGTATCGAAAAATGGCCTAGGAGGAATTTTTGTCGAAACGTAGGCAAAAACGTAATGTCTTTCGTTAACAAGACCGCTGATTATGATTGTCAGTTGAAGGGAAAGAGTCATCTTTCCGAAAAAAGGTGGTACCGCGATAATAATCGCCCTTTTACTAGTTACGGCTAGTAAAAGGGCGTTTTTTTATAAATAAAAATAGGAAAGAGTGAGGCAAATGAGTAGTCAGATTCCTTTTACAGTTGATCATGTGGGAAGTTTTTTACGTCCAGAAACAATTAAGAAAGCACGGAAAAAGGTCCAAGCAGGTGCGTTATCTCAAGCAGAGCTACGTCTTATTGAAGATGAAGAAATCAAAGCATTAGTAGCAAAACAAAAAGCTGGCGGCTTACGGGGAATCACAGATGGTGAATTTCGTCGCGGTTTTTGGCATATTGATTTCTTAGAAGGATTAAATGGTGTGACAGGCTATATCCCAGAAACGGGGTATAACCAAACCTTTCATGGAAAAGCAGCTCCGGCCTATAATATCCGCGTAGTGGATCAAATATCTTTTCCTGCACAACATCCATTTTTAGAGGACTTTTCATTTTTAAAAGAGGTGGTGGAAGTTGGTGATGGCACGGTAGCCAAAGCAACGATCCCTAGTCCGACCATGATTTTACGTCAAGAAATTTTATCCAACGACGGCACCTCGCGCATTCAAACAATTTATCCAGAGATTGGTGCTTTTTATAAGGATTTAGCACAAACATATAAAGACGCAATTGCGGCCTTTTACGAGAGAGGTTGCCGTTATTTGCAATTTGATGATACAAATTGGGCGTTTCTAGCGGATCAGACAAAACAAGAAGAATTACGAGCAAAAGGAATACAGCCAGAAGAAATTGCACAAGTGTGTACCACGATTATTAATGAAGCCTTAGCTGGCAAGCCAGAAGATTTAACTGTAACCACACACATTTGCCGTGGGAACCATGCTTCGTCTTGGTTATTTTCAGGTGGTTATGAACCGATAGCAAAAGAATTATTTGCTACGAATTATGATGGTTTCTTCTTGGAATATGACTCAGATCGTGCAGGGGACTTTTCACCATTAAGACATTGGCAAAATAATGGCAGCAAAGTCGTTTTAGGTTTAGTTACTTCTAAGTTTCCTGAATTAGAAGAGACTGAACAAGTGAAAGCACGAATTGAAGAAGCTCAACAGTTTATTCCTTTAGAAAACTTAAGTATTAGTCCGCAATGTGGTTTTGCTTCGACAGAAGAAGGAAATCGTTTGACGGAGAAAGAACAATGGCGCAAAGTTCAATTACTTCAAGAAATTGCTAGAGAAGTATGGTAAAAAACTGGGACATAAGTCTAAACGGCTTATGTCCCAGTTTTTTCATTGTATTATTTTAAATATTGATCTTTAGTAAAATTCGTGTGTTCATACTCGCCGTTGTCACCATAAAAGCGGTTATAGCGTTGTTTGAATTTGCGGAATAAATAAATGACTGTCACTTTAACTAGGCAATACATTGGAATCCCAAAAATAACGCCCATTAAACCAAACAGTTCACCCATAACTAACAAGACAAGTAAAATAGTAATCGGATGGACTTTTAATTTATCGCCCATCACACGAGGAATAACAAAATCACCATGAATCAATTGGATGGCAAACCAGACGATAACAAATTTAACTACCATAAATGTGGAATCCTGAAAGGCAATAATCAATCCAGGAATAAAGGCAATAAATGGCCCGATATAAGGAATAATACATAAAATACCCGCAGCTAAAGCTAAAATGCTACCAAATTGTAAACCAATTAATAGAAAAGCTGGCCAATACATAATCCCTAAAACCAACGAAGCAATGACTTGACCTTTTAGATAATCGCCAATTTGAATGTTGGCAATTTGGCTATATTCATCAAAATCAGGACGAAAAGCTGGGGGAATGATGCCTTTTACAAAGCGATAAAACTTTTCTTTGTCTTTTAAAAGGAAAAAGGCGATGATAGGTCCTGTAAACAAGGTTAGGAAAGTAGAAGAAACTGCAGAAAAGACGCTTCCCAGACCTTGTGCGCCTGTTTGTAGGTAATCCCCTGCAAAGTCTTTAAAGGAGTTTGTAAGTTTGCCCCAGAGCTGATTAATCGACTCATTAGCAGATTCTAAATCTTTTGCAAAAGGTGTTTTAGCCATAAATTCTTGTACTGTTTGGAGCGTGCTTTTCCAAAAACTTGGGAATTGTTTGATTAATTCTTCCGTTTGGTCTTGGATAATTGGGAAAAGTTGCAGTCCAGCTAACACTAGTAATGCAATAATTAAGACATAGAGAATCGCGATCGCCCAAACACGGGGAATTTTTTTCTCAAAGCGTTTCACCATTGGATTAAGCAAATAAAATAGAATAATACCAAAAAGTACCGGGCCTAAGACGGCACTAAAAATAACAAAAATTGGTTTAAAGATAAATGAAACAGTGTTGAATAAAAAGATAGTTACAGCAATTAGACAAAGGATAGTTAATGTGTAAAGTAAATTTTTCCCACCTAAAAAGCGGATCCACTTGGTACTTTCTTTATCCATAAGTTGCTCCTTTCGTTAAGCTTTATTTCTAAAATGACCAATAATTTCAATGACACCCATGAAAATCAGGATAAATCCAAAGACTTGCATCAAAACTAAGAGACTTTTGAAGGGGTTGAAAACTAAAACAGCTCCAGCGATTAAAACCAGAATACTGTAGATAAGCGCGCCTGTTTGACGAGTATTTAAAGCAAAAGTCAATTGAACGAGGCCGTTTATAACGATACTAATCCCTAATAAAAACGGCAGAATCGAAACAATCACCGGTGCAAAAAATAAAAAGGCTACTGCTAAGACGACAAAGATTAAACCTGTTACGAAACCAAGCCCCCAGCTACCCGTTTGTTTTTTTATTTTGTAGTCATCATAAATATTAATTAACCCTAAAAGCATCAAATAACCAGCAATTAAATAACCGACGAACTGGAAGAAAGCACTGGGATTAAAGACAATGGCACTTCCGATAACGATAAAGACGGCGTCGCGCAATAGGGTATGGCGTCGAAAATTTTCTCTAAAAGTTTGGAACATAAAAATCCTCCTCAATGTTATTGTTTCTTTTATTCTAGCGGAAAAAAGAAAAAAGTGCGAGTGGTAGCTCTAAAAAGTGTTGGAAACTGTGTCTTTAGAAAAAATAACATTAAAAATTAAAAAAGTCTTACAAATGAGCGAAAATTGGCATATAATGGAAAGTGAAATTTTATTTTAAGAAGGAGAGATTTGATGGATTTATTACCTTTATTAGGCGTATTGATCGTCATTGTCGGCTTCGCATTGAAATTTGATGCTATCTTGATTGTGATGGTTGCTTTAATAGTGACGGCTTTTACTGGCGGGCTTGGTTTGACATCAATGCTAGAAACACTAGGAACAACCTTTGTGAATAATCGAGGCATGGCTATCTTTATTATTATTATGTTAGCAACAGGAACGTTAGAGAGAAATGGCTTGAAAGAGTCAGCGGCTACGTTGATTAAACGATTCAAAAAGGTATCTGCTGGTGTGGTTATTGACATTTATGGTGTCTTTCGGATTATCTTCGCCGCTTTTAACGTAAGTTTCGGTGGGGTAGCAGGTTTTGTGCGTCCGATTATTTTGCCAATGGCGTTAGGAACAATTGAATCAAAAAATTTACCAATGGTGCCAGAGTATGAAGAAGAACTAAAAGGGATGGCTTCAGCCATGGAAAATATCTGTTGGTTCTTTGGTCAAGTTCTGTTTGTTGGTGGGGCTGGGGCATTGCTTGTTCAATCAACATTGAAAGATTTAGGCTATGAAGTGACATTAGGTAAATTGGCTTTAGTGGAAGTACCAGTCGCCTTAGTTGCCTTAATTTCGGCAAGTATTTACTTTATTTTAAAAGAAAAAAGATTACGTAAAAAATATTATGGACAGGAGGGACTGAAATGAGTTTTTTCACAGATCCAAGTATTGATTTGAGTGCAAAGTTATTGGAAGTCCTTTATATTTTTATGGGTATTATCTTGTTATATACAAGTTTTCGTAGTTTTCGTGATAAAACCAATCAACATGCGTATGGGACTAGTTTATTCTGGGGGATTTTAGGGATCTTAATCGGTTTTGGTCGGTTTATTCCACCAGTTGCCTGTGGCGTACTTATTTTTGTGATGACAATTCCGGCAATTCTTCAAAAAGTGACAAAAGGAGAAAGTCGCTTACCTTCGAAAGAATACATGGAAAAAATGTCTCAAAAATTAGGAATGAAGATTTTTATTCCCGCACTAAGTATCGGGGTTTTTGCAATTCTTTTTGCCACATTGACTACTTTAGGAGCTTTAGTCGGTGTCGGTGTTGGTGTCTTTGTAGCGATTTTCATCATGATGTTCTTTTCTAAAAATAATACGCCGAAAGTATTTTTTGATGATGCGGCGGAAATGTTAGAAACAGTCGGTCCTCTTAGTACGTTGCCAATGCTATTAGCTTGTTTAGGTGCTGTTTTTACTAGCGCTGGTGTTGGTGAGATTATTTCAAAAGGAGTTAGTGCCGTAGTACCAGCAGGAAATGTCAATGTAGGGATTATTATTTATGCTGTGGGAATGGTTATTTTTACGGCTATCATGGGCAATGCCTTTGCAGCAATAACCGTGATGACAGTCGGAATTGGTGTGCCGTTTGTCTTTTCTTTAGGTGCAGATCCCGCATTAGTTGGGATGGTTGCCTTAACATGTGGTTTTTGTGGTACACTGTTAACACCGATGGCTGCGAACTTTAATATCGTACCTGTAGCCATGTTGGAAATGAAAGATAAGTACGGCGTCATTAAAAATCAATTGCCGATTGCACTCTTCATGTTAATTTTCCAAATTGTTTATATGATTCTATTCAAATAAGAAAGGATGATCGAAATGAAAGTTGTCGTTACTGGCTTTGATCCATTTGGAGGAGAAGCAATCAATCCTGCCTTTGAAGCAGTCAAAAAATTACCTGCTGAAATTGCAGGAGCTGAAATTATTAAAGTTGAGGTGCCAACTGTTTTTGGCACTAGTGGTGAAAAAGTGGCTGAAGCAATTGAAACCCATCAACCAGATATGGTGATTTGTGTTGGACAAGCAGGCGGCCGCCAAACAGTCACTGTTGAAAAAGTGGCGATTAATTTAGCGGAAGCGCGTATCCCGGATAATGCAGGACAACAACCAAGCGATGTGCCATTGGTTGAAGATGGAGCAACAGCCTATTTTACAAATTTACCGATTAAAGCGATGGTAAAAAATTGTCATGACCATCAATTACCTGCAGCGATTTCTTATACAGCAGGAACCTTTGTATGTAATGATATTATGTATCACTTACTACACTTAATTAACACTAAATATCCAACTATTCGTGGCGGATTTATTCATGTTCCGTTCCTACCAGAACAAACAATTGATAAACCAACGTTTGCTTCTATGTCATTAGAAGCAATCACAGATTCTTTGTTCTATATGATTGAAGCAGCGGTAAAAACGCAAGAAGATATTCAACTACAAGGTGGCACAACCCACTAATTAACTGGCGCTTTCGTGAGAACGGAGGCGCTTTTCTATTTTTACAAAAAGAAAAAGTAATTTTTGTTGGCGTGTGAAAAAATTTTTTATGCTATTTTCGTTGACAAGTCGGTTTCTTCTTGGTATATTGAGATTCATAAATTATTAGCCCAGTAGGAAATAGATGTTTTGTTCAGAAAGTCGATGGTTGCTGCGAATCGATCAAGTCTATTTGTGAATTACACTAATAAGTAGTGACAATTACATAATACATAAGCGAGAAGCAAGTAAGCTTCTAATTAAGGTGGTACCGCGGAGAGATTCGTCCTTATTCTTTAAGGATGAATCTCTCTTTTTATGTAGCTTTAGGAGGCGTTTTCAATGAGTTGTGGAGGGGTTATTCGTTATCATAAGATCCTTTAATGTCAGAGTATTCAGAAAAAAGATTAGAGGAGAGTAACGAAATGAAAGAAAAACAGAAAAAGAAGACCGTGAGTGTTCGAGAAGCAAGTATCGTGTTATTAATTATTGTGGCAGCTATTGCAACAGGAGTAATTGGCTTAAAGATA
Source organism: Enterococcus sp. AZ050 (assembly GCF_051715085.1). Taxonomy (NCBI): domain Bacteria; kingdom Bacillati; phylum Bacillota; class Bacilli; order Lactobacillales; family Enterococcaceae; genus Enterococcus; species Enterococcus sp. AZ050. The sequence continues at coordinate 2,125,811 of NZ_JBIOTC010000001.1, forward strand.
TCGCCAAATATTACTATTTTGTTTGTGATTGCATTGATTTTAGGCTACGCAATGTTTCGTAAAGTACCATTTGATCAAATGCATAAAGGGATTGTTGATGGCTTGAAGCCAGGAATTATTCCAATTTTTATTTTCATTTTAGTGGGGGCATTGATTGCCGTTTGGATTCAAGCAGGAATTATTCCAACGATTATGGTTTTTGGTTTTAAAATGATTAGTGTTAAATGGTTTGTGCCGTCAGTTTTTATTGTCTGTGCGATTGTCGGCAGTGCAGTAGGTAGTGCTTTTACAGTGATGTCAACAATTGGAATTGCCTTTTTCGGTATTGGCAGTACCTTAGGGTTAAATCCTGCTTTAGTTGTGGGGGCGATTGTTTCTGGTTCAGTTTTTGGTGATAAAATGTCACCTTTATCAGAATCAACAAACTTAGCCGCAGCGATTGTTGAAGCGGATTTGTTTAAACACATAAAAAACTTGATGTGGTCGACTGTACCAGCATTTATCGTCTCTTTAATCTTGTTTATGATTTTAGGACAAACGTACGCGAATACAAGTCTGACAGAAGTAGTTCAAGTTATTCAAGTATTGGAAGACCACTTTACCATTTCAATTTGGTCATTGTTACCATTAGCCTTAATGTTAATCTGTGCCTGGCGCAAAATTCCAGCGATTATCACGATTTTGTTGAACATTATTGTGGCAGTAATTATGATTATTATTCAAAATCCGAAAGTATCGTTGCAGGCATTAGGAAACACGTTGGAAAATGGGTTTGTTTCTCAAACGGGGAACGCACAAATTGATCAATTATTAAGTCGTGGCGGGATTATGAGTATGATGCCGACTGTGGCACTTATTATTCTAACGTTGTCTCTAGGTGGCTTATTAATGGAATTAGGATTGATTTCTGCGGTCATGGAAGTTGTTTCGCAGAAAATGAGCAGTACACCGAAATTGATTTTATCAACGTTATTAACAGGAATTGGCGTAAATATTTTTATTGGTGAACAATTCCTATCGGTTATTTTACCAGGGAATGCCTTTAAAGAAGTTTACAAAAAAGAAGGTTTGGATCCGACTGTTTTAGGCAGAACCTTGGAGGATGGTGGGACGGTTATTAACTACCTCATTCCTTGGGGGATTGCAGGTAGCTTCGTAGCGGGGACCTTTGGCGTACCAACGTTGACTTACTTACCATTTGTTTTCTTTAGCTTATTATCGCCTGTCTTCTCAATGGTCAGTGCATTTACTGGTTTAGGGATTAAGCGGTTATCAGCAGAACCTGTTACCGAAAAATAGATTGATTAAAATAGAACAGTTGATGGGGAATACTGTAGTTTCTCTCTGTCAATTGTTCTATTTTTCTTGTAAAAAAGGTTGCATTTTTAGAAAGAAACAGTTATAGTTGACTAGTCAATTGTTGACGAGTCATCTTTTTAAGGAGGAAACTATGTCGTTATCATTACGGGAAGTCAGCCAATTATTATGTCAGTTAAAGGTATTAGATCAAAAAATTACCAAAGTTTTTGAAGAGCAAGTTGGCTTGAGTTTGACTCGTTATGAGTTGCTGATGATTTTAAAAGAACGTCAGCCGTGTCTTCAAACGGAGATTCAAGAACACTTAAAAATCGATAGTGGTGCGGTCACTCGCCATTTGAAAATTTTAGAAGAGAAACAGTATGTGACACGACAGCGAAATCCAGAAAATAATCGGGAAGTGCTAGTGCATTTAACAGAAAAAGCACAACAAGAACTACAGCAATGTACAGCCAAGCAACAAACGGTAACAGAAATTATTCCCAGTACATTTACAAAGGACGACTGTCGCCAGTTAAAAGAACTTTTGACAAAACTAGATCAAAGCATTACAACGAAAGAGGTATGATAGAATGACAACATATACAACGAATGATTTTTCAGAGATTGTTTTTGGCCGCAAATCGGTTCGGGTGTACGATGAAACCCATAAAATTTCTCATGAAGAAATGTTAACAATGATTCAAGAAGCGACCACCGCCCCTTCTTCTGTTAACATGCAGCCATGGCGTTTTGTCGTAGTAGAAAGTGAAGTAGGCAAAGAAAAATTAAAACCCTTAATTCGCTTTAATACGCGTCAAAATGAAACATCTTCTGCAATGCTCTTAATTTTTGGTGATCTAAACTGCCATGAGCGAGGAGAGGAAATTTACAATCAAGCCTATGCTAGTGGTAAAATGCCTAAGGAAGTGCGGGACCAACAATTAGCAGCCATTATTCCCCATTATGAAAGTTTAAGTAGAGAACAAATGAATGACATCGTAAAAATTGATGCGAGTTTAGCAGCTATGCAATTTATGTTAGTGGCACGAGCTCACGGATATGAAACAAATCCAATCGGTGGTTTTGAAGCGGAAAAATTAGCCGAAACATTTGGTTTAGATCAAGAGCGCTATGTCCCAGTAATGATTTTATCTGTGGGTAAGGGCATGGAAACTGGCTATGAATCTGTTCGTTTAGCACCAGAAAAAATCACGACATTTGAATAGGCAATAAAAAATGACGGCGTACGCTTGCATTAACCAACTTTCTTAAAGAAAGTTGGTTAATGCAACAGCGATGCCGTCATTGTCGTTGGATAAAGTGACTTCCGTTGCGATGCTTTTAAGCTCGTCAACGGCGTTTTCCATAGCAATTCCCGTGCCGGCCCATTCCAACATTGTATAATCGTTGTGACCATCACCAAAAGCAATTACTTCTTCAGCAGTTATGCCTAACTGTAGGGTTAGTTTTTCTAAAGAACGCGCTTTATCAATATTTTTTGCGGTAAATTCAAAATAGAAAGGAGCGGAAAAAGCAGCGGTGACGGTTTCTTTGAAAGGCGCGTAGATGGCCTCATGATATTTTTGTAAATAGGCGGGTTCACCAGCAATTAAAATTTTGTTCAAGGGAAAGTTTAGTCTGGCGGCTAAATCACGCCACTCACATAATTGAAAGTTGCCACCCCGTGATTCATATTCAATAATATTAAAATCACCAGTCTCTAAATGTAAGGTGTTATGAAAAACATCATTGACATACATAAATGTTTCATCATTAATCATTGGAATTACGTCAAATTGTTTCAAATGCTCTAAAATTTGTTGACTCAATGACTTTGAAATTGTCTGGTTAAATAGTTGTTGCTGACTGCCATGATGGGTGACACAAGCGCCGTTATAGGAAAGTAGGTGTCCATTATAATGAGCCATCTCCAATTCATCTGCTAAGGGCCGCATACCGTTAGTCGGGCGGCCAGAAGCCAAAATCAGTGATAGGCCTTGCTTTTGTGCAGCTACTAATGCTTGTCGCGTTTTTGGTGAAATCTTTTTTTCTGAAGTTAACAAGGTACCATCAATATCCATTACAATTGCTTTGATTGCCATAATTGGCCTCCAATCCGAAGAATTTCTTTCTTTTAGTATAAAAGTTTTTTCTATTAATGTAAACGGATTCTCTTGTGAGGTGTATAAAAGAATTATTTTACAAAAATCTATACTATTTTTTTGTGAAATTTCATATAATAGAAGTATTCTAATTATCTACATAGAGAGCGAGGGACAAGGAATATGAAGGAAAAAGAAATGCATTCGCTCTTTTTTAAACATAAGTTTGTGAAAGTAACTCCCTATTTACGTCGTTTTGGTCATCGTTTGAGTGGGATGATTATGCCAAATTTGAGTATTTTTATTGCGTGGAGCTTATTGTCTTTGGTGGCTGGCTATACGACAGGGAATCTACGGCTAGCTCTTTCTGAAGTCGAAACGATAATGATTCGAGTTGTTTTACCGATTTTAATTGGTTTTACAGGCGGAAAAATGTTCGAGGAACAACGTGGCGGCGTTGTTGCTGCTATTGCGACAGTGGGCGTGATTGTTTCCACAGATGTTCCACAGTTGTTTGGTGCTATGTTTATTGGCCCTTTAGCAGGATATACTTTCGCCAAAATTGAACAAATTTTCTTACCGAAAGTTAAAGAAGGCTATGAGATGCTGACTAAAAACTTTTTAGCAGGAATTGTGGGAGGACTGCTTTGCTGTTTTGGTATTCTGGTTGTAGCTCCTACTGTTGAAAGCGCTAGTTTTTGGCTGTATCAATTTTCTTCTTGGTTAATTGAAGCCAATCTTTTACCATTGGTTCACGTTTTCTTAGAACCCTTAAAAGTGTTATTTTTTAATAATGCGATTAATCATGGCTTATTAACGCCTCTAGGTTTAGAAGGTGCTAGTCAAACAGGTCAGTCCATTTTATTTTTATTGGAAACAAACCCTGGACCAGGCGTGGGCGTTTTGGTTGCTTTTCTGCTGTTTGGTCCTGTAGGACAACGAAAAACAGCAGGAGGCGCCACCATGATTCAACTGATTGGGGGCATTCATGAAATTTATTTTCCGTTTGTTTTAATGGATCCGCGCTTATTTTTAGCAGTAATTGCTGGAGGAATGAGTGGTACGCTTGTTTTTCAAATATTTAATGTGGGGCTAAGTGCTCCAGCTTCGCCAGGTTCATTGGTTGCGATTTTAGCCAATGCCCCGACTGATGCGAGGCTGGCGGTTTTTAGCGGAATTTTTGTTAGCTTTCTGTGCTCTTTTGCAATAGCAAGCTTGTTATTAAAACGTCAACGAGGAATTGAACCAGTTTCAATGATAAAGATGAAGGAGAAGGAGGAAGACCAAGTGGAAACAGTCACACCTAACTATCAGCAAATTTTATTTGTTTGTGATGCAGGAATGGGCTCAAGTGCCATGGGGGCTAGTTTGCTAAGCCGACAATTAAAAGCTGTGGACTTGGAGATACCTGTGACTTACCAGTCCGTTCATCAGATGAAGTGGCAGCCTAAGACATTAGTGGTCATTCAAGCAGAATTGAAACAGTTAGCACAAAAGTACGTCCCAGAAAAGGATATGGTGAGTGTTCAAAATTTTTTAGAAATTAAATCCTATTACCCGCAAGTTTTAGCCAAACTGACTGCTTCTTCTCAAGAGCAATCTTCACTTGGTTCAGAGTCTACTGGAACGAAATCGACCAAACAAAGACAGAAGCTTGTTTTTTTATATGCCGAGAATGTTCGAGGATCGCAAACAATGGGAATGGAATTATTGCGGCAACAAGCAGCGAAACAAGGAGTCGCGATTGAAGTATCTAAAGAACCACTGGAAACAGTCTTTTTTACCAAGGAGACAACCTACGTAGTGACTCGTGAACTGGCGCAAGCCTATCATTTAGATCTAACGCAACAAAATTTATACGTAGTTACTAGTTTTTTGAATAAGAAAGAGTATCAAGAATGGCTGGAAGGAGGAGCTGATAGATGTTTTTAACGACAAGAGAAACTGTTCTATTAACGGAATTAGTGAATAGTCCCACCCCCGTTTCAGTAAACCGCATGATGAATTTGTTAAAGGTTAGCCGCCGGACGGTATATCGTGAATTAGAAAATTTAGAAACCTCGCTAGCATCGATGGGCGCGACGTTGGAAAAAGTAGCTCGTGGGCGCTTTTCGATTCAAGCAGATGAAGCAGCGATGACGGAAATTCAGGCTGCTATTTTAGGAGAAGAGACACAGGAACTTTCTACTTTGGCGCGGCAACATGCGATTTTATTGACATTACTGCAAACAAAAGAGCCAGTCTCTATGCATTATTTTCTGGAAACGTATTGTATTAGTAATACGACTTTTTATGCCGATATTAAACAATTAGAAACATGGATTGCTCGGATTCCGTTGACGATTTCTCGGAATCAAGGCTATGAAGTGACTGGTTCTGAAAAATATCGCCGTCTTCTAATGGCGAATATTCTAAGTATGGAAATTAATGAGTACCAATTTTTTCATTTTACCGAATTAACGACAAACGACCATTTTTTCTTTCAATTTATTCATGCGGAACATTTAGCATTTGCACAAAAAATTGTTCAGCCAGAAGTAGAAACTTTATTTCCAGCATTAAGTGATCGTAAATTACAACATTTGATTTTAATGTTAACAATTGCGATGGATCGGGTCACTGCAGGTTTTTATTTAGCTGATGAGACCTATACTGGGCAGATGAATAAGGCCTTTCTAAATTGTTCTAAACGACTTTTTTCAAAAGTCGCTGCTGAAACGAAACAACTATACGCTGTCAGTGAGATTGTTTTTTTTGCTAGCTTATTAAGTGATTTTTCTAATTCTTTTGATGAAGATTTTTTTGATGAACATTTTGACACTCAGCTGGCTTATGAAGTGAAACAACTGATTGAAGCAGTAAGTCAAGAAACGGAAGTTAATTTTTTCGAAGATACCAATCTGTATAAAATGTTGTTGACGCATTTATCAGGTGTTTTTTCTCGGGCGGTTTTACAAGAAGAAGATTTAACGAATCCCATTTTAGAACGGATCATGAATCAATATCAAGAAATAGCTGCGGCTTTACGCCAAGCGTTGCCGCAAATTTTTCCGCAAAAGAATTTATCGGAAGAGGAAATTGCCTACATGGTACTTCATTTTGCCAATTCTTTAGAACGGAGTCCCAAAATTATGGAAGTTGATATTGCTGGTTTTTCTCCTAGCGGTTTGGCTTCGACAAGTATGCTGGAAATGCGATTACGGCGCTACTTTCCTTTTATCAACCAGATTCATTTTTTTCGGATTGCGGATTTAGGTAAGGTGAATGTTGAGGAAAACTATGACTTAGTGATTTCCACTTCGTTATTACCAGGATATAACGGTAAATATAAATTGATCTCACCGTTACTTTTAGACGATGAAATCCGCCAATTGAAAGAAGAGTTTAAGCGGATTAGTCACGAAAAACGCTCGCTTAGGAAAGCGCCTGTGAAAAAAATAGGTGGCGAAGAAAGCTACGAAACGGTGGTCGCTTTCATGGAAGAAATTAGTAAACTATTAGAAACATTTTTCATAGCAGATTTAAATAATCAAGCGGATTTAGCTGAAACCGTTCAACAAGCTCTCGCGCAACTTTCCGCAGATTTAATCACCGATAGTGCAATCGTCTGTCAGCAATTGATGAAACGTTACGAGCAAGCGCCTATTGGGATTCCTCAGACGGAAATGGCCTTATTCCATACCTCAAGTACAGCAGTGACACAGCCTGTTTTTTGTATTTTTAATCTGGCCCAGCCACTTATGATTGAAGGTATGGATAAAAAGCCGATGCAGTTACAACGTATGTTACTCATGCTAGCGCCGATGCCGATTGATGAAACAATCGGGAAAATTTTAGGGAAAATCAGTGGTGCGATTATTATGAATGATTTAAATACAGAAATTTTTCATTCAGGAAATGAAGCCATTGTTTATCAGTTGCTTTCGTCATTATTAATTGAAGAAATGAAAGGCTAGGTGTTGAGAGATGTTTGAAATTACAGCGGAGCAAATAATGTTGAATCAATCGTATGCTAGTTGGGAGGAAGCACTTGCAGCTTCTGGTGAATTACTGCTAAAAAATCAGTTGGTCACGCCTGACTATGTCAAAGCAATGTATCAACGTCAACAAAAAGTCAGCGTGTATATCGGTAACTTCGTGGCATTGCCTCATGCGGAAGGACAAGATGAACAAGTTTTAAAAGAAGGGATTTGCTTTATTCAAGTGCCTGATGGGGTCAACTTTGGTACGGAAGCAGATCGAAAAATAGCTACTTTGTTATTTGTCGTTGCTCTAAAAAGTCAACGGCAACTAAGCATGCTTCAAGAATTAGCTTTTTTCTGTTCAGATCTCGAAAACATTCAGCGGCTCAGTGATTGTCGAACAATAGATGAAGCGCAAAAAATTCTGGCTAAAGCCTAAAGTTACGTCTGAAAAAAATTGGTAGTAAAAAATCAATTCATTCTGAAATGTTCAATAATTATTGAAATAATTTTATAATAAAAATTAAAATATTTTTATTTAAGAGATTAAACAAAAAAGATAAGAAGATTCCTTGACAAAAAATAGGCCCTATGATAAATTTAAGGTAACTTGTGACAAAGTCGTGCATGGATGCACTAAAAAGACACCCTATCAGTAGTAGGGTGTCTTTTTTTGCTGTTTAGACAGCAGCGGCTGGAAGCAACTTGTTTATTCCTCGTTCTGTTTTTCCAACCAAATGGTTACAAGTTTCAGGACAATCCCGACAAAAATCGGCACAAGAATTTTTGTGACAATGTCGTACATGTGATGCACCTCCTTTCGAGGCAAGTCGCCAATTTGAGTATAGCATAAAAAGTTGTTCATTTATTATTGAAATTATTAGAAATGGAATAAGCACGTGTTTTCTAGTTTTCGTAACTAGAGAACACGTGCTTTTTTCTTTCAACTTTTGGCACAATGGTTTGTGCCAAAGTACGACTTTTTCCAGGTTCGGAAAGCGGATACAATTTAGTCAACAAGAAAAGTTACTTGAGAGAAGGGGAATAAAAATGGAACAAGTACCAGAAAAAAATAAAGTATCAATTAAAGCGAAAGTCCAAAGACTTGGCAGTACCTTATCTAGCATGGTGATGCCCAATATCGGGGCGTTGATTGCGTGGGGCGTTTTGACAGCGCTATTTATCCCAGATGGATATCTGCCAAATAAAGCCTTTGCCACGATGGTTGGCCCAATGTTGACCTATTTAATTCCATTATTAATTGGCTACACTGGTGGGAAAGTAATTGCAGGTGATCGCGGTGCCGTAGTTGGCGCAATTGCGACAATGGGCGTGATTGTGGGAACCGATATTCCGATGATGCTAGGTGCCATGATTATGGGTCCACTTGGTGGCTTTACAATTAAGAAATTTGATCAGTATTTCCAACATCGGATTAAAGCTGGTTTTGAAATGTTAGTAAACAATTTTTCAGCTGGATTGATTGGTTTTGCATTAGCTTTACTTGGTTTTTCAGCGATTGGCCCAATTGTCGATGCGCTGACTGCTGCAATGGCACGTGGTGTGGAAATCATTTTAAATGCTCATTTGATTCCATTAACGAGTATTTTTATTGAACCGGCAAAAGTGCTCTTTTTAAACAATGCGATTAATCATGGCATTTTAACACCCTTAGGGACAGAACAAGTCTTATCGGCTGGCAAATCAATTCTTTTCCTATTAGAAGCAAACCCTGGTCCTGGGTTAGGTGTCTTATTAGCATTTATGTTTTTTGGAAAAGGTGCGGCAAAATCTTCTGCGCCGGGAGCAATAATTATTCATTTCCTTGGTGGTATCCACGAAATTTACTTCCCATATTTAATGATGAAACCGTTATTATTCTTATCGGTTATTGCAGGTGGCGCGACTGGTAGTTTGGTTTTCCAAACGTTAGATGCTGGTTTACGTGCGCCCGCTTCACCAGGCTCCATTATAGCTATTTTAGCGATGACACCAATGGGTTCTTACTTACCAGTTATTTTAGGTGTTTTGGCAGCAACTGCTGTTTCCTTTGCAGTATCCGCAGTCATTTTAAAAGCAGATGCGAAAGAAGAAAGTGATGAATTTGCCCAAAAAGTGAAAGAAACCCAAGCTGCTAAAGCAGCATCAAAAGGATTAACTGTCGCAAATGGTAGTGCTTCATTGTCAGGAATTCAACAAATTATTTTTGCTTGTGATGCTGGGATGGGCTCTAGTGCAATGGGTGCGTCTATCTTACGGAAAAAGGTCCAAGAGGCTGGTTTAGTACAAACTGTGACGAATCGGGGCATTAATAATTTGACCGATGAGGGAAATACATTGATTGTCACACAAGCGGAATTGCAAGAACGGGCCAAACAGAAAGCACCTAATGCAACCTTTGTAGCAGTTGAAAGCTTCTTGAACTCACCACGTTATGATGAAATTGTGGCTGAACTATCAGGTACCAAAGAAAAAAACGACGCACAACCAACAGCCTTCAAAGCAACACCTGCTTCTGAAATTGAGGGAGATTTAGCAAATGTCAATGAAATTCTTTTGGTTCACGATGACCGTGTCGGGTCAGCAACGATGGGAATGAAAGTCTTAGAAGAAATTTTAGATAAAGAGAAAATTTCAATGCCGATTCGAAAAATTAATATTAATGAATTAACTCAACAAACACAGGCTTTAATTGTCACTAAAGCTGAACTAACGGAACAAGCCCGTAAAAAAGCACCGAAAGCGACACACTTATCAGTAAAAAGTATGGTTAATCCCCAAAAATATGAAACAGTGGTTTCGCTCTTAAAAGAAAGTGCCTAGAGAGGAAGAAAACAATGGAAAATCTTACGAATATTTCAATTGAATTAAATCAACAGTTTAATACAAAAGAAGAAGCTATTCGCTTTTGCGGCGAAAAACTAGTCGAGGCAGGCTGTGTTGAGCCCGCTTATATCGAAGCAATGATTGAAAGAGACCAATTGCTATCTGTTTATATGGGGAATTTTATTGCCATTCCTCATGGAACAGAAGAAGCCAAAAAATTAGTGAAAAAATCAGGAATCTGTGTAGTGCAAGTCCCAGAGGGCGTTAATTTTGGCACCGAAGAAGATGAAAAAATTGCTACCGTATTATTTGGGATTGCCGGAGTCGGTGAAGAACATTTGCAATTAGTCCAACAAATTGCACTTTATTGTAGTGATATGGATAACGTGGTGCAACTTGCCGATGCATTAAGTAAAGAAGAAATAACAGAAAATTTAGCCATTGCTTAAAGGAGAGAATAAGAATGAACGCAGTACATTTTGGAGCAGGAAATATTGGACGCGGCTTTATCGGCGAAATTTTAGCTAAAAACGGGTTTCATATTACGTTTGTGGATGTTAATGAAACTATCATTCAAGCGTTAAAAGAACGTAAAAGTTATACAATTGAATTGGCCGATGCCTCACATCAACAAATTAACGTTGAAAATGTGACCGGGTTAAATAACATGACAGAACCAGAAAAAGTAGTAGAAGCAATTGCGGAAGCTGATTTAGTCACGACGGCGATTGGTCCCAATATTTTACCAAGAATTGCTGAATTAATTGCCCAAGGAATTGATGCACGTGCCGAAGCAAATTGCCAAAAGCCGCTGGATATTATCGCTTGTGAAAATATGATTGGTGGTTCAACCTTTTTAGCAGAAGAAGTGGCCAAATATTTGAAAAACCCAGCTTATGCTGAACAATGGATTGGTTTTCCTGATGCGGCGGTTGATCGGATTGTTCCATTACAAAAACATGAAGACCCACTTTTTGTTCAAGTTGAGCCTTTTTGTGAATGGGTCATTGATGATACCAACCGAAAAGCCAAAGAGATTCAGTTAGAAGGCGTTCATTACGTTGCTGATTTAGAGCCGTATATTGAACGAAAATTATTTAGTGTAAACACTGGCCATGCTACAGTTGCCTATACAGGGGCGTTGTTAGGCTATCAAACCATTGACGAAGCGATGCAGGACGCCTTAGTGGTAGCACAACTCAAATCAGTTTTGCAGGAAACCGGTAAACTTTTAGTGGCTAAATGGAATTTTGATGAACAAGAACATGCAGCCTATATTGAAAAAATTATTCAACGTTTCCAAAATAAATATATTTCAGATGCTATTACACGTGTAGCACGGACACCAATCAGAAAATTAGGTGCGCAAGAACGGTTTATTCGACCAATCCGTGAATTACAGGAACGCAATCTAGTGTCGCCGCATTTATTAGCAATGATTGGTATTGTCTTTAATTATCATGATCCAGAAGATGAACAAAGCCGTCAATTACAGGAAATGCTTGACCAAGAAAGCGTTGATACAGTGATCGCTGAAGTAACGGGCATTGAAGATCCAGAAACGGTTAAAAATATTAAACAAAACGTAGAACGCTATGCGCGACCACAAGTAGCATAATAACAAAATCCTTCTACCAAGATACTTCACATTTCTTAATTAAAGAAAAAACAACCGCTCACTGATTAAAGTGAGGGGTTGTTTTTAACATATTGACTAAGTGGTTTTTGATAAAGCTCTCCTTTGAAGGTACCTGTATTGAAGTATTCAGCTAATTGGTAACCAATGAATGGGCCAGTAGTGAGTCCTGATGAACCAAGTCCGCTAGCAACCACAAGGTGGGGCATTTCTGGCAAAGGGCCAAAAAACGGAGCGAAATCGGATGTATAAGCACGTGTACCGACGCGGTAATGCATGGGTTGCTTAAAAAGCTGCTCTGCTTCTTTTAGAAATGGCGCAGTCCCAGAAGTTAGTTGTTGAAAAGCGCTAGCAGTCTCTTCTAAATCCCAGGCTTGTTCATTTTCGTGGGTGGCACCTAATAAAATTTTTCCTTGATTAAAAGGAATTAAATCGGCTTCGCCATCTAACATAGCAACAGGCCATTGCTGACTATTTGTAAAAGGGGTCTCGAAAACTAACAATTGTCCTTTTTGGGGACGAATGTCCACAGATAAATTTAAAGTAGCGAGTAATTCCTTTAAATGAGGACCAGGTGTTAAAGCGAGAAAATCAACGCTCTTTTTTTCTGAATTTGTGACAATTTCCCACCCTTGATTCAGTTGTCGAAAGTGCGCTCGTTGTGAACAAAAAGTGACCCCTTTAGCTTCGGCGCGTTTCTGAAGATGGTTTAGATAAGCTGGTCCATCTAGGCGACCGCCGCCAGAAATAAAAAGTGAAGGAGTTTCCTTAAGTAGCGGTAAGAACTTCGCTGTTTGAACCGCTGACAACATCGTGATTTCTCCAATTTCAGGTGCAGTTTGCTTACGCTCTTCTGCCAAATGGGCTAAGTCTGCCAAAGCAGCTGCCGGACGCAAAATGACTGTCCCTGATTGACGATAAATATCCTCCGTCAGCTGAAAATCTTTGACTAGCTTTGGAAATAGGGCAGCGCCCTCTCGCGCTAATTGGTACCATTTCTTATTTCGACGTTTGGATAGCCAAGGGGAAATAATCCCAGCGCTCGCTTTAGTCGCTTGGCCGATCCCTTCATCATAAACGGTAATGTCAAATTTTTGTGGATCTAAATAATTAGCTAACGTCATTCCGATAATGCCGCCGCCAATAATGGCAATTTTTTTCATGCTTCTTCTCTCCTTCGAACAGTTGTATTGTAACACAAAAAAACCGCCTCTAGACAGAGACGATTGAGAGATAAATTGTTAGCGGGTCCTTCTGTGTGTGTAAATAGAATTGCCGCCTTCTAAAACGTGAACAATTTCTTGTGCCATTTCTGCCACAGGCACGGGATCATAGCCAATAAATAAGTTCTTTAAAAAGGGGATTTTCTTAAAAAAATAAATACATTTACTAAAAAGTATGGTGCCGGTACGTTCTTGACCTACAAGTAAACTAGGATAAAAAATTACTGCTTCGGCGACTTCTTGGTGGATTAGTTCCTCCGCTGCCAATTTGGCATCCATATATTTTCTCAAAGGGAAAGGAACAGTATTGGCTGAAATAAATAAAAACTTAGCTGGCTTTTTTTGTTGTGCTAAAAAAGAGCTGATTTTTTTCACGGGCGTCAGAATTAGCCGTTGATAGGTTTTCTTTTTTCGTGGATTTTCAAATAAAATACCTACCGTATCAATGACCCAGTCAGCACGCTGGACTTGTTCTTGCCAATTCGTGTCACGAGTAACATCGGAGCATACCCACTGCACTTGGTGGCTCCAAGATGCGGAGAGCGTGGCAGGCTTTCCATGACGTGAAACACTGATGACTTGATGTTGGCGTTGGACTAAAATTTTTGCGATTTGTTGACCTAAAAAACCGCTACCGCCAAAAATAATAATTTTCATGGCAAGCCCTCACTTTCAATTGTTTCTTCTAGTGTACCTTAAATAAAAAAAGAAGCAAAAAATCTCGATTGCGCATAGTTTAGTTATAAATAACATAAAAATAACCTTTTTTGATTGTTGAAACACATAGACCCAACAATGGTTGTTTATTGTCGTGAAATAAATAAAAAAATGAACAAAAATGAAATAAATCAGACTAAAGGCCTAGAGAAATGCCCTTGTTTCTTGAATTCAAGCATGGTTAAATAGGTATAAGTGAACGACCGAGCAATTTAGTTTGTTGGGGAAAATAGACAGAATGAGGAGATGAAACGAAGAAAATGAAGAAGAAAACGATAATTATATTGGGGGCAGTTGCGGTAATTGCGGTTGGGGGCATCGTAACTGTGAATGCGTTAAATAAAAATGCACAACAAGTAGCTGTCAAGCAAGCGCCTAAAGATGACTGGGGAATTGACTATTTTGATGTTCCTGACTTGCAACAAATTTATATTAACGGTGTCATCCAACCGGAACAAATGGAAGCCTTTGCGCGTGATCAAAAAATAACAAAGGATCCAGAGATTAAGGTGAAAAACGGCGATGTCGTAGATGCAGGCACAGAACTATTTACTTACGAAGATGAGGCGGTCACAAAAGAAATTGAGGCACAACAAAATAGCTTAGCCAAATTAGAAACGAAGCGGGCGAATATCTATAATAAGTGGAATCGGGCCATTGATAAATTTAATAAAACTAAAGAAGAAGACCGCACGATGTCTGGTGATGATTTAAATGAACAATATCAAACAGAAGTCGATGCAGTAGATGAAGAGATTACCTTCACCAATGAAACCTTAGCGGATTTAGGAGCGAAGCAATATATTTCCACAAAGGCTAATTTCAAAGGTCGCGTATCAATTCCAGAAGTAAAAGATGCCAATTCACCGATTTTACGGTTAACTTCAGAAGATCTTTATTTAGCTGGGAAAGTGAATGAAAAGGACTTGACTAAAATTAGTGTTGGGCAAAAAGCTAAACTAACTTCTGTTTCCAATAATGTGGTTGTGGATGGCTCAATTTCTTACATCGATGATAATCCTCCTGAAGGCAACAGCGATGCCGCGAGTGGCAATCCAGAGGGCGGCACAACGATGTCTAGTTATAGCGTCAAAATTGCGTTGCCAATTTAGACAAAGTCAAAAATGGCTATCATATGCAAGCAACCATTGATTTAGGCGATTTAGGGGCGATTGAGTTACCGAAAAAAGCGATTCAAAAAGAGGGTGAACAGGCCTACGTTTTAGTGAATGATTTTGGAACCATCATTCGTCGTGATGTCCAAGTCGGGCAAGAAAATGGCGACAAAATGGCGATTGAATCTGGCTTAGAATCAGCCGACCGAGTGGTTATTTCTTCAAAAAAACCAGTAAAAGTCGGTGATATTGTTGAATCAGATGCAGCGATTGCTTCTGATGAATCAGCAACCAACGAATCACTGACAGATGCGTCGAAATAGGAGGGCTTGATGGTGGAAGCAAACAATACAAATCAACCCCTCATTGAATTGCGGGACATTAACAAGTTCTATCCAGTAGGTAAGGAAAAACTACATGTTTTAAAAGAATTGAACTTGACCATCCATCAAGGAGAGTTCATTTTAATCATGGGGAAGTCCGGCAGCGGTAAGACAACGCTGATGAACATTATTGGTTTCTTGGATCGCTTAACAGACGGAAGTTATCATTTCTCAGGAACAGATGTTTCAAAATTGTCTGAAAATAAAAAATCAGCCTTTCGCAATGAATATCTAGGGTTTATTTTTCAACAATTTTTCTTGATTAATTCCTTAAATGTTAGTCAAAATGTTCAATTGCCCTGTGTTTATGAAGGGAAAAAAAGCCGCGCTGAGAAAAAAGCGATTGCTGAAAAATACCTAAAAATTGTCGGTTTGGAAACAAAAGCCAAATCAAAAGTTACTGAACTTTCTGGAGGACAGCAACAAAGAGTAGCCATTGCTCGTTCCTTGGTGAATGATCCATTATTGATTATGGCTGATGAACCGACTGGGGCATTGGATAGTGAAACGGGTACAGAAATTATGGAATTATTGAAAGAATTGAATGAACAGGGCAAAACAATTGTCATGGTGACACATGATGAAGATATGAAAAAATATGCCTCACGAGTGATTCATATGAAAGATGGTCGCTTTTTGGAAGAAGAGGTGATTAGATGATTGCTAATTTATTTGTTAGTACTTTTTTAAGCTTAAAGGCACATAAGTTGCGGGTATTTTTAACGATGGTCGGGATTATTATTGGGATTACATCAGTCGTAACGATTTCTGCGCTAGGTGAAGGGATGAAGCGTCAAGTTGTGAAGGCATCCAGTGCAGTGAACGCGGATGTTTTGAAGATTCATTATACAATGTCAGATGGTAGCAGTGACAATTTTATGTCCTATGAAGAGCCAGATTATACGTTTAGCCGAGTGGACTTGAAAAAATTACAAGACATTCAAGGAATTGAAAGTATTTATCCTCAATATGGTGAATCAATGATGGGGGGCGGAGACAATTTGTTTGTACCAATGGATTATTTTGGGGCGCAGGCGAATTTATCCATTACGTCGACTAAAGGGCAGAATGATATTTTATATGGTCGTGATTTTCAACCGAGCGATGCAAATACAGATGCGATTGTCTTAAATCATGATATCTTTGAAGCGCAAATTCGGCTTGATGATCCTAGCCAACTCATTGGAAAAGCTGTTTCAATTGGTGGTTATATGTACAAGGTGATTGGTATTTTAGCACCAAAAGATTTAGATAATTTGGGCATGAACGATGATTGGGCAACTGCTATGAGTAGTTTTGTTTCTCGAGAATCATACAATAAATTAGCGAAAACAAAAGCAATTAGTGGCATCAATATTAAAGTTCGTGAGGGAGCGGACCGTGAAGCAATTTTAGGACAGGCAATCACTATTTTAAGTGAAAATCATCCTGAAGTGAAAGGAACGTTTAAAGAAAACGACCAAGACCAACAACTCCAACAACAAATGGAAGAAATGGTCACGGGTATGACAATGTTTCTGATGGCAATTACTGCAATCTCCCTATTAGTCGGGGGAATTGGCGTCATGAACATCATGTATGTGTCTGTCACGGAACGGAAACGAGAAATCGGGATTCGTCGGGCCATTGGTGCTAAACCACGAGTCATTTTATTCCAATTTTTAATGGAAGCAGCGTTTATCACATTGATTGGTGGTTTGATTGGTGTCGGCTGCGGCTATTTATTGGCAACTGTGGTCGGTGGGTATATTTCGATTACGCCAATTATTACGCCGTCCATCTTTGCTATTTCAACATTAGTTTCGGTCTTCACAGGTATCTTTTTCGGGATTATTCCAGCAATTGGTGCCTCGAGGATGGATCCGATTAAAGCGATTTATAATTAAAAAGAAGAGCTTGGTAGTCACATCTTGTTTGATGATCCTATCAAGCTCGCTTTTTTATTTCATATCACTAAGAATTTTCTGAATCAATTCTTGTTGAAACTCTTTGGTATATTGTTCGGTGAGTTTCGCTTGTTCTTCTTGGGACATTGATGGATTCGCCATCATAGCGGCCATCATTTTTTTGCCAACTGTTTCAGTCCCTTCTTTTTTGATATCAGTGGCATGTTGTTCCATATATTCGCCTAATTTTTTGGCTTGATCAGCACTTAAAACTAGCCAGTCACTAGCAACGTTGAAGGTGTTTTCTTGTTTTGCAAATTGGTTATCGTTGTCAGCAAGGCCAAATAGTGTTTTGGCCCAAGACTCTTGATAAGACCATTTCGTCGTTTTTTGGACTAATGTGGCTTTTTGAGCATCTTTTTGAACTGTGTTTGTGACATTTTCCGTTCCTGTTTTTTGTAGTTTCTTTTTATCTGGTGTGTTATATAAATAAACTTTTTCGGAACCATCGCCCAACGGCTGGTACAATAACATGTTGGGGCCATCTTTGCTTGAACTACTGCTTTTTAGTTCAAACGTTTTGTCCTGAGTAACTTCGGTCATACCAAAATGATCTTTATCGTTTAAAACGATAAGACTTAACGAAGCTAAGAACCCTAAACCAAAAATAACCATACAGAATTTATGCCAGACTTTTCGGCCAAATACATTCGTATAGGCAAAGCCTAACACGCAAAGGATTAAAAGGAAAATAATCATTATTTCATTGCACCTACTTCCTTAACAGGCATCGCTTCTTTTTTATTTAAGAAGAAAGTAATCGCCAAGCCGAGAACGCCAAAGATTGTTGCCACGAAGAAGGCTGCGTGATAACCGTTTAGTGTTGCGTTTGTTGCTTGATCGCGATAAGCGAGTGGGGCTGTTTTTAATAAGTCCGATGCAGGTAAGCCGTCTTTGGTAACATTTGTTAAAACACTAATCAAAACAGCTGTTCCAATTGAGCTGGCTACTTGTCGGAAGGTGTTGTTTACAGCAGTTCCGTGACTTAATAAATTCATTGGTAAAGCATTCATGCCAGAAGTTGTCACAGGCATCATGACCATCGAAATACCAAACATCCGAATCGCATATAGGACAATGATATAAATAATAGGTGTTGCTTTTGTTAAGAAAGCAAACGGTAACGTTGCAGCTGTTAAAATAAACATCCCAGTAATCGCAAGACGACGGGCACCAATTTTATCAAAAATGCGACCAGTTACTGGCATCATAAGTCCCATGACTAACGCTCCTGGTAAAAGCATTAACCCTGAATGGAAGGCAGATTCACCACGAATATTTTGGATATACAAAGGTAAAACCATTTCGGCACCAATCATTGCCATGTTGGTTACGCCAGATAAAATGGCTGCAACAGTAAAGACTTTTGATTTAAAAACGCGTAGTTCTAAGAAAGGTTGTTCTAAATGCAATTGTCGATATGTAAAAAGACATAAAACAATCGCACCAACAATTAAGAATCCATAGACTTGCGGGCTACCCCAACCTTTATCACCAACGCTTGAGAAACCGTAAAGTAAGCTACCAAAGCCAAGAGTAGAAAGAATGACCGATAAGACATCGATACTTGGATTAGATAATTGGATGACATTTTTCATTAAAAATGAAGCTAAAATTAGGACTAAAACGACAATTGGAATGACCATCCCAAAAAGGTCACGCCATGTATAAGAATCAATAATCCAACCAGATAATGTTGGACCTAAAGCGGGTGCTAATCCGATAACAATTCCCGTTGTGCCCATGGCAGCGCCACGTTTTTCAGGCGGGAAAATTGAAAGCATAATTGTTTGTAAAAGAGGCATAGATACGCCGACCCCTGCGGCTTGAACAAGACGTCCAGTCAATAACATGCCGAAGTCTTGAGCTACAAAACAGATGATGGTTCCGATTAAGAACGTTGACATCGCTGTTATGTATAATTTTTTTGAACTAAATTTGTTAATCAACCAAGCACTGATGGGAATCATAATGCCGTTCACAAGTAGGAATCCAGTGGTTAGCCACTGTACACTTGAAGCTGAAATATCAAATTCTTTCATTAATGTAGGTAAGGCCGTCGTTAAAAGTGTTTGGTTTAAAATCGTACAAAATGTTCCGATTAGTAAAACGCCGACTAGTAACGACCGGTTATAAGGTTTTCCGTGAATATCCACAGGTTGTTGTGAAGTCACATATATCGCTCCTTTTTCTGTAAGTTTCAAATTAAATTGCATTAACTACTTTACAACTAATTAGAATCTTTGTCAACTTACTTGACAAAGGTGTAAAAAAAACTACAATTAAGGAAAGGATAAGGGAAAGGAAGTTAAACTAATGTGGTCAAAAATGATTCAGCGTTTGTTAAATGAAGAAAATTTGTTGATAGGAATTAGTGAACTAAGTGAAATTGCTGAAGTTTCGCCACGTCAACTTCGTTATTGGGAAGAAAAAGGGTATATTTCTTCCATTGCGAAAGACGCAAACGGTCCACGGAAATATCGGTTACATACAGTCGTCAAAGTGCATTGGATCAAGCGTTTTTTAGATGAAGGATATACGTTACAAAGTGCGGTGGAAAAAGCAGAAGAGCAGCATCGTAATGTGGGGATGACGAAAAAAATCTTTAGTCAAATGTTTCATGGTATCTCAGAAGTTTGTCCTAATTACGTAGCGATTGATTTAGGCGATTTCGATGAAGAACAAAAATTATATGTCGTATTTAATGAAACCACAGAAGTCAGTGAGTATCTTTTAATTCCTAAGGATGCAGATGTTTCTGATGAGTTAAAGAAAAGAAAATAAGAATGAAATAGGACTGGGAGAAAGACCTGAAGTGAAAGTAAAACGTTACTGAATGAATCTTCGAGTTCTTTTTTTCTTGCAATTTCTTTATTTTTCTATATAATTTCTTATATGGAAAAGGAGGGTTTCGATGAAAGAAACAAAACCTTACGGAACAGTCTTGTTAAAAGCGGCTAAAATCATGGACTGTCTAAGTTTACAACCCGATCAAACCTTACAGGAAATTGCAAAGAATACCGAAATGACGGCATCAACGGCAATCAAAATTTTAGAAACCTTAACATTAATTGGCTATGTTCAAAAAGACACGAACAAGACGTACCGCTTAGGAACAAAATTGATTCGCTATGCGAATCAAAGTGTGGAGCAAATCGATTTAGCTGAAATTGCGGTACCTTATTTAGAAAACCTTCAAAATACGGTCGATGAAACCATTCATTTAGGGATTTTAAATAATAATGAAATTCTGTATATCAATAAATTAGAACCGAAAAATCAAACGATTCGCATGTCCTCGAAAGTGGGAATTACTCGACCGTTGTATAATTCGGCCATGGGTAAAGCCGTTTTAGCAGAATTTTCGGAAGAACAAGTGCAACAATATTTAGACACGCAGACATTAATTCCCTATACCGAAAATACGATTACCAATCCCTTGCGTTTGAAAAAAGAATTAAAACAAGTGCAACAAACGGGGGTTGCTTACGATGATGAAGAAATTGAACAAGATATTTTCTGTAGCGGAGTATCTTTAATGAAAGATGGCGAAATTGCGGGTGCTTTTAGTGTAAGCATGCCGAAATATCGTTTGACAGAGGAAAATAAAACGACGATTAATCAAGCCCTTTTGGCAACAAAAGCAGCGATTGAAGCGAAATTATAGTAGAAAAAGAAAGACAAACAAAAGTCGATTGGGATTTTTGTTTGTCTTTCTTTTTTTATTTTTGTAAAAACGTTTGCATTTTCTTTTTTTATCTGTATAATGAAGTTGTAAATTTCTTTATAATAAATATATATTTCTAAATAAGAAATGAGGGAGTCTGTTGAAGCGAGTATCAATTTTACAAAAATTAGAAAATGCTGGCGTGATTGCTGTGGTTCGCGGAAAGACAAAAGAGGAAGCGCTAAAAGCTAGTCAAGCTATTGTAGCAGGCGGTATGCGGGGGATTGAGTTAACCTTTACTGTTCCTCAAGCAACAGAAGTGATTCAGGAATTAGTTGCGTTATACCAAGAGAATCCTGACGTAGTCATTGGTGCGGGGACAGTTTTGGATGCTACGACTGCTCGTTTAGCTATTGTAGCAGGGGCTGAATATATTGTGAGTCCAAGCTTCGATGAAGAAACCGCTAAAATTTGCAATTTATATCAAGTTCCCTACTTGCCAGGCTGTATGACCATCACAGAAATGAAAGAAGCACTGAAAAGCGGAGCAGATATTATTAAACTATTTCCGGGAAGTGTTTATGGACCGAGTGTTATTTCAGCATTTAAAGCGCCATTGCCTCAGTTAAATATTATGCCAACGGGTGGTGTCAGTTTGGAAAATATGGCCGAGTGGTTTGCTGCAGGTGTGACGGCTGTCGGTGTTGGTGGCAATCTGTTAGCGCCAGCAGCAACTGGGGATTTTGAAAAAGTTCGTGAGGTTGCCCAAACCTATATGGAAAAATTCCAAGCAATCAAAGGGGTGTAGGCACATGGGGAAAGTCGTAACATTGGGAGAAATCATGTTGCGTTTGTCCACGCCTGTCGGAATACGCGTAGCACAAACAGAAAATTTCGCTGTACATTACGGCGGTGGTGAAGCAAATGTAGCGATTTCGTTAGCGAACTATGGCCACCAAGTGACTTTTGCTAGTAAAGTGCCCGATAATTCATTAGGAGAAGCCGCCAAAAAGCATTTAAGTCGTTATGGGGTTTCAACGGAATTTGTACGAACTGGCGGAACACGTCTAGGAACGTATTACTTGGAAACTGGTACAGGAGAACGAGCAGCCAGTGTTGTCTATGATCGCGCCTATTCAAGCTTTGCTCAAATCGAAGAAATGGAATGGGACTTACATGAGCTGTTTTCAGGAGTAGAGATCTTTCATATTTCAGGGATTACAGCGGCGTTATCAAAAACGTGGCAAAGTATGACGGTTGCGCTAGTTAAAGCAGCGAAGCAAGCAGGGTGCCAAGTAAGTTTTGACATTAATTATCGAGGGAAACTTTGGTCCCAGAAAGAAGCGAGCGTGGCATTGAAGGCCATTCTTCCATTTGTTGATATTTGTTCAGCTGGGGTATTAGATGCTCGTTATTTACTGGAGATTCCAGAACCAGAGGAAGAACTTGAAGACGCATTAACGTGGTACTACCGAAAAATGCAAGAACGTTATCCCAACATTCAAGTATTTTATTCAACCAAACGTCAAGTTCATTCAGCGACAGATAATGAATTAATCGGAACGCTATGGTACAAAGGTGCGTATTATACGTCCAAATGTCATCGATTACAACCGATTGTTGACCGTCTCGGTGCCGGTGATGCGTTTGCTGGTGGGGTTTTACATGGCATATTAGCTGCCTATGATCCACAAACCTGTATTGATTTTGCGACAGCGGCTAGTGCGTTAAAACATACTGTCCATGGTGATTGTAATCAATTTAGTCAAAAAGAAGTCCTTGCTTTTTTGGCAACGGGCTCAGGAAAAATAAATAGATAGGAGATTTTAGTTATGCAAAATATGGAAACACGTTATACACATAGTCCGGCGGATATCCGTCACTATTCAACAGAACAATTGAGAGATGAATTTTTAGTAGAGAAAGTTTTTATTCCAGGTGCAATCAGCTTAACCTACACACATAATGATCGGATGATTTTTGGTGGTGTGACACCGACCACAGAAGAATTAGAAATTATTTTGGACAAGGAATTAGGAGTTGATTATTTCTTAGAACGTCGTGAACTAGGGGTTATTAATATTGGGGGACCCGGCTTTATTGAAATTGATGGCGCCAAAGAAACAATGAAAAAACAAGATGGCTATTATATTGGGAAAGAAACAAAACATGTTCGTTTTTCTTCAGAAAACCCTGATAATCCAGCGAAATTTTACATTAGTTGTGTGCCAGCACATCACAAATATCCCAACGTAAAAATTAGTATTGATGAAATTACCCCAATGGAAACGGGTGATCCATTAACATTGAACCAACGTAAAATTTACCAATACATTCATCCGAACGTTTGTGAAAGTTGCCAGTTACAAATGGGTTACACCATTTTAGAACCAGGTAGCGCTTGGAATACAATGCCTTGTCATACACATGAACGTCGTATGGAAGCGTATGTTTATTTTGATATGGAAGAAGATACGCGGATTTTCCACATGATGGGTAAACCAGACGAAACGAAACATTTAGTAATGAGTAATGAACAAGCAGCTATTTCACCAAGCTGGTCAATTCATTCTGGGGTTGGTACAAGTAATTATTCCTTTATTTGGGCCATGTGCGGAGAAAATATTACGTACACAGACATGGATATGGTTGCAATGGATCAATTAAAATAAACTAAAGAAAGAGGAGAAAACATGGAATTTAAAATGAATGATTTTCAATTAGATGGAAAAGTAGCGTTAATTACAGGTGCTGTTTATGGGATTGGCTTTGAGATTGCGAAATCCCTAGCTGAAGCAGGAGCAACAATTGTTTTTAATAACTTATCTCCTGAATCAGTTGAACAAGGCTTGGAAAATTATCGGGCCGCAGGGATTGAAGCACGTGGTTATGTGTGTGATGTCACTGATGAAGAGCAAGTTCAAGCGATGGTCGCTCAGATTAAAGAAGAAGTCGGCTCTATTGATATTTTAGTCAATAATGCGGGAATTATTAAACGAATTCCAATGGTGGATATGTCAGCAGAAGAGTTCCGTCAAGTGATTGATGTTGACTTGAATGCGCCATTTATTATGGCAAAAGCGGTTATTCCAGATATGATTGAAAAGGGTCATGGCAAAATTATCAATATCTGTTCAATGATGAGTGAACTAGGTCGTGAAACAGTTAGTGCGTACGCGGCAGCAAAAGGCGGACTAAAAATGTTAACGAAAAATATTGCTTCTGAATATGGACAATATAATATTCAATGTAATGGGATTGGACCTGGCTACATTGAAACGCCACAGACGGCGCCATTAAGAGAACCAGGGCATCCATTTAACGAATTCATCTTGGGACGAACACCTGCTAATCGTTGGGGCACACCAGCAGACTTAGCTGGCCCAGCAGTTTTCTTAGCATCTAACGCTTCTGACTTTGTTAACGGACATATCTTATATGTCGATGGTGGAATTTTAGCTTATATTGGAAAACAACCATAATAAATAAGTAAAGGAGCGAGACTAGCAATCTCGCTCCTTTTACTTATGGCTAGCCTTCTACTAAAAACTCACATAAAAGAAAGAAGCAATCGCCACAGCAAATGAAATAATAGCAAACACTAAGCTACTCCATAGTCCTAACAGAATAAATGGTGAGGTTCTTTTGCCGCCCTCTTTCTTTAAGTAGGAAAATGTTCGTCCAGTAACAATGAATTGCCAGATACTAATCAATAAAAAAATACCGCCAATTAAGTAACGCATGTCCTCGTCCTCCTTCTATTTAGTATACTACTTGATGAAAACGTTATCAAAACGCTGTATAAAAAAGTTGCCTTTCAAAAAAGAGAAAGGCAACTTTTTTGACGGTTTAACGGACGTCACCCATTAAGTTTTGGATTGGTTTTTTCACAATGAATAAGAGAATCCCAGCAACGACAGCTACAAGTCCGACAATCCCAAAATATGCTGACTCTGTTCCAGGTGTATAGAAACGAGCAATTTGAGCGTTAATGGCTTGTGAAGCGGCATCTGCTAATAACCAAATAGCAACGGTTTGAGCTTCGAAAGCTTTCGGTGCTAATTTTGTAGTAATCGATAAGCCAACGGGAGATAAACACATTTCTCCGACAATCATAATGAAGAAACTAAAGAATAACCAAAGTGGACTCACCCGTCCTTCGGTACCATAAAGTAGACCTGGCAACATTAATAAGACGAAGGAAAGACCAGCAAAGACTAGCCCTAGTGAAAACTTCACAACTGTTGATGGTTGACGTTTACCTAGTTTTGTCCATAATGTAACAAAAATAGGGGTCAAAATAACTACGAATACAGGATTTAATGATTGGAACCAGCTAGCGGCAATAGGGAAGCCAAACAAACTCGTTTGCGTCCGTTCATTTGCAAATAGAGCAAGAATAGACGAACCTTGTTCTTCCAATGACCAGAAAACAATTGCTGCTAAGAATAATGGCAAGTAAGCCAGAACTTTTGGTTTTTCTTCAGCAGTGACATCTTTAGACGTTAACATTTTGCTGAAATAATAAACTGGTAACAGGATTCCTAACACGCTGATGGTATTAATAAAGAAATCAATTGTTAAATGTCCTGTGACATAGGCGCCACCAAAAATAAGTAAAGCAACGACAATTGCCAACATAAATGCTTTAGCAAATTTCTTTTGCTCTTCTTTAGACATTGGATTAGTTGGGGCCTGACCAATCCCAGCAAGAGATTTACGTCCTTGGAAATAATATTGTAGTAGCCCGAAGAACATCCCTACTGCGGCAACGGAAAAGCCTAAATGATAATTATATTCTTGTCCTAAAGTTCCGACAACAAGGGGAGCGATTAAGGCTCCGATATTAATCCCCATGTAAAAAATGGAGAAGCCTGCATCTCTACGTAAGTCAGTTTTTGAATAAAGATGGCCAACCATCCCTGAAACGTTTGGTTTTAACATCCCAGTCCCAAATACAATTAACATAATAGAAACGAATAAGGCGGGGACACCAAATGGGGTAGCGAGAACAATATGTCCAGCAATGATTAACAAACCACCAATAAAAACAGTTTTCCTTGAACCTAAGACACGGTCAGAGACCCAACCGCCAATGATACTGGACATGAAAACCATTGATCCATAAATGGACATGATGGCTAAGGCAGTTGCTTTGGGGAGACCTAAACCGCCATTGGCTACGGTATCGTAAATGTAATACATTAGAATAGCACGCATGCCGTAGTAACTGAAACGTTCCCACATTTCTGTGAAGAACAGTGTTGCTAGTCCTTTCGGTTGTCCCAGAAAGGATTTGTCTAATTTCTCAAGTTGTTCTTTGTCACTCATAGATAAAACTCCAATTCTTATAATATTCAGAATATTTGATAATAAAATGACTTAAATGTAGATTCATATATTTTATTACTCATAGATTGGAAAATAGAAAGAGAAAAAACTGATTATGTTTTTAAATAACAAGCGTTCGAGCGATTGTTTGTTTTTTATTCGTGAATTATGATAAAAATGAATATTTATTCTGCTTTATTTTCAATAATTTGTTTTCACAGTCGTTTTAGCTGTTCTTTTTTTGAATAAGATTAAAATGAATAAATAACAAGCAAAATATAAGATTTTTTTGTTTAACTCTTTTTGTTTCAATAGGAAGTGCTTAGTGTTTTTTCAGAATCGAAAAATGAATACGACAAAAAATTTATCTATATAATAGAAGGAAAAATAAAAATAGTGAATGATAAAAAAAATTCAAAGAAAACACCTGTTCTTTTTAGGCGTGAGTTTTTGAAAAAAACATTCTCATGTCTAGTATATTTAACATTTTGTTACTTTTTGACTGAAACGAATGTAAAAAAACCGACATTTAAGGGCTAATCAAGGGTTAGAAAACGGTTTCTCAAAAATAAAATCCTGTTTTTTTAACTTTTTTTCGCAAAATATAAACAGGGTAATATCAAGCTTCCAGCAGCTTTTTATTACAAAATGTAACAAAACCGACATTCTAGTAATAAATTGTCACGAGATATTCACCTACGGCCGGCCATTCGATGATAAAGTATGTGAAGTCGTTTCGATAAAGCGAAGCAGACGTGGTTGTTGCCGAGAGCTAAGAGCAACAATCAAATATTTTTAATTACAAAGGAGAAACATACATGAAATCAATCAAAACGATTTTACTTGGAACAACTTTGGCCGCAGGTTTAGGATTATTCTTAGGAACAGACGCAAACGCAGAAAGCTTATATACAGTTAAAGCAGGAGATACTTTATCAACAATTTCTCATCAATTTGCAGGAGACAATAGCTTAATTCAAAAAATTGCTTCTGATAACAAATTGCCAAACCTTGATTTAATTTTTGAAGGAGAACAATTAGTTATTCGTTCAGAAAAAGAAGTTGCTAATACTCCAGCACCAGCTGTAGAAGTTGCACCAGTTCAACAAGTAGTTGAACAACCTGTTGCACAACCAGTACAACAAGAAGTACAACAACCTGTTGCTCAAGAAGTAGCGCAACCAGCAGCACCTGCCGCAAGCAGTGATGCAAAAGAGTGGATCGCACAACGTGAATCTAGTGGTTCTTACGATGCAACAAACGGGCAGTATATCGGTCGTTACCAATTATCTGCCTCTTATTTAAATGGTGACTATTCACCTGCCAACCAAGAACGCGTGGCAGATCAGTACGTAGCAGGTCGCTATGGTTCATGGGATGCAGCTAAATCATTCTGGTTAGCAAATGGTTGGTACTAAAATTAAATAAACGAAGTAATCTAATTACTTATTAAAAACCATAAACAAAAAAACAGTAACCTGTAAAGATTACTGTTTTTTTTGTCGATTTGTTAAGGTACAACGCCCCACGCTCGTCAATTGGTGGTCTGCGTTATATATTTTTGCTTCCCAAACTTGAAGGGTCTTTCCCGAGTGATCGGGCGTCGCAATCACGGTAAGGCTACCATCATGGACACTACGAAGATGATTTACTTGTAAGTCTATGCCGACAGCAAAAGTGTTTTCAGGAACGTTTTCGTTCGCACCTAAACTACAGGCAGTTTCAATTAAGACGCCGTTTAAGCCCCCGTGGACAAGGCCATAGGGTTGTTTATGCACGTCTTTTACCGCTAAAGTAAGCTGACATTTCTCAGCAGAAACATGTTGAATCGTGATGCCTAAATACTCTAAAAGATGAATAGTAATCAGTCCTTTCTAATAAAAGAGAGAATAAAAGGTTTTTTATTTATTATACAGGAATGAAGAAAATTTGAAATAGCCATGTTTTTTCTTAAAATTCAAGCGACTTTTTCTCTAAAGTGCCGATTCTTGTGTATAATAGAAAAGATGAGATTAATGAAGGAGGTTTCCTAATGAGAAACTGGACAACAATTAAAGAATATGATGAAATTTTATTTGAGCAAGCAGGCAAAGTAGCAAAAATTACTATCAACCGCCCGCATGTTCACAACGCATTCACACCGAAAACAGTCATGGAAATGATTGATGCATTCAACATTAGTCGTGATAAAGAAGATGTCGGGGTTATTATTTTAACAGGCGCAGGTGACCAAGCATTCTGTTCTGGTGGCGATCAAAAAGTTCGAGGTAATGGTGGTTACGTTGGCGAAGACAACATTCCACGTTTAAATGTGTTAGATTTACAACGGTTAATCCGTGTCATTCCCAAACCAGTCATCGCAATGGTGAAAGGCTGGTCCATTGGTGGCGGCAATGTTTTACAATTAGTTTGTGATTTAACAATTGCGGCTGAAAATGCTAAGTTTGGGCAAACAGGACCAAATGTCGGTAGCTTTGATGGTGGATACGGCTCAGGTTACTTGGCGCGCGTTATCGGCCATAAAAAAGCGAAAGAAGTTTGGTTTATGTGTAAACAATATTCTGCCCAAGAAGCTTTAGATATGGGCTGGATTAATACCGTTGTTCCATTGGATCAAGTAGAAGATGTGACAATGGAGTGGGCAGAAGAAATGTTAACCAAAAGCCCGATTGCTTTACGGATGATTAAAGCCTCTTTAAATGCCGATACAGATGGCTTGGCTGGTGTGCAACAATTAGCTGGTGATGCGACACTTCTTTACTATACAATGGCTGAAGCACAAGAAGGCCGAGATGCATTTAAAGAAAAACGGACACCAGATTTCGATCAATTCCCTAAATTCCCATAAACCAATGACTTGGTTAAATAAACAAGTACAAAAACGTCCCGATCATCCTGCTTTTTATTTTCAGGATGAATCTTGGACGTTTTTAGAAGTGCAACAAGAAGTCAGCCATTGGGTAGCCACATATCAACAGGTGCTTGCACCAGAAGAAAAACGTGTGGCTTTATTCAGTAAGAACAGCAAAGAGTTGTATTTTTCAATTCTAGCCTTATGGGAATTGGGGAAAGAGTTATTATTTTTAAATACGCATTTGACACTTGCTGAACTGACTTTTCAGTTAAAAGATGCGCAAGTTAAAACGATTATTGGTGCGCCTGAAACGCAGGCTTTGTTAGAGGAGATTTCTTTTGTCGACGTTCAGCCAATGGTTAAAAAACAGCATAGTCTTTCACGTCAGGAGTTTCAACAGCCAAGTGACTTAGAGTCGGTGGCTTCTATTATGTATACATCTGGAACTACAGGACAACCTAAAGGGGTCTTGCAACGGTTTAAAAATCATTTTGCCAGTGCTAGAGGCACCCAAGAAAATATGGGGATTACTGCTGAAGATTGTTGGTTGTGTGCAGTCCCATTATTTCACATTAGCGGATTGTCGATTGTTGTTCGACAACTCGTCTTAGGTTGTAGTATTCGCCTTTACGATAAATTTGATGAACAGCAAGTGACACAAGATTTACAAGAAGGCCGTGGAACCGTCATTTCAGTGGTTGCGACAATGTTACAACAATTATTGTCTGTCTATCCTGAGGCTGGCTACAGCGCCAGCTTTAAAGGAATGCTATTGGGCGGCGGACCGATTGCACCGGATAAATTAGCGCAGTGTGAGGAAAAAGGGATTCCAGTCATTCAATCTTACGGGATGACGGAAACGTGTTCGCAAGTTGTTGCCTTGAAATTTGAAGATGCGGCGCTGAAAATCGGCTCTGCTGGGCAACCGTTAAAAGATATGCAGATCAAAATTGTTGATGAACTAGGACAAGAACAGCCAGAAAAGCCAGAAAAGCAAGTCGGGGAAATTTTACTTAAGGGACCAAACGTTGTTTCAGGTTACCTTAACCAGCGTCAACCTGAAAAATGGACAGCAGATGGTTGGTTTAAAACAGGCGACATGGGCTATTTAGATGTACAAGGGTACCTGTATTTGGTTAGTCGTTTAAGTGAACTCATTATCTCTGGTGGTGAAAATATTTACCCCACTGAGGTTGAACAGGTGTTACAGGCGATAACAGGAATTAAAGCAGCGGCAGTTGTAGGAGAACCAGATGCGCAATGGGGAGCCGTCCCAGTTGCATATGTGATTAGTGACCAAGAAATCACCTTAGCGCAAATTCAAGACCAGTGTTCACGAAAACTGGCAAAATATAAACGACCGAAACGCATTTATTTTTGTCATTCTTTTCCGCAAACAGCAAGTGGAAAGATTGCCAAACATCGTTTCATGACAGAAGAAAGAGAGGCGTTTTTAATCAGATGAAATTGCCTGATGAATTACGACAAGCCTATCAGAAGAATGCCCGTCAGTTCAGTTGGGTTTTTCCATTAGAAACAGAACAAACAGCCTTGGCAATTTTTGCCGCTGGTGAAAAGGCATATCAAGGAGAACGTTTTTTTTGGCAAACGCCGAAAAAAGATTTTGCTTTGGTTGGCTTCGGATATGAAACTATCTTAAAAGGCGCAGAAACAGAAACGCAGCAATTGAACAACTTTTTAAAAAAAGAGGCGGCAACTCGTTTTCAAAATATGTCTATTTCTGGTACGGGGGCTCTTCTGTTTGGCGGTTTGCCTTTTGATACAGAACAAACGCCTACTGAGGCCTGGGGAGAGTTAGGGGAAGGTTGGTTTTATCTACCAAGTATTCTATTTACTTTTTCAGGTTCACGTATTTATGGAACGCTGAACTTTTCAGGTTCTAGTGAACAAGAAGTCGAGGAACGTTGGTCGACTTTGGTGGCTCAGTTTGATCGCTTGTTAGCTACCTGTGAGGAGTTGCCAGCTGTAGCGGAAACAAAGATTGACAAGGAAGAAGTTGCTGTGACTGAATGGCTACAAGCTGTCAACGAAACAGTATCAGTCTTAAGAGAAGATGGCCCTTTAAAAAAAGTGGTTTTGGCTCGACAACTTGCTGTGAGCAGTCCTGAAAAAATTCGAAGTAACCAAGTGCTCGTTAATTTAATGGCACAACAACAAAATACGTATTTGTTTGCTTTGGAAGCCAATGACACAAGTTTCATTGGTGCAACACCAGAACGACTTCTGTTGGGTACTAAAGAAACGTTTGCGACCGCTTGTATTGCAGGAACCATTAAAACGGGTCAAACACCAGAAGAAACGAAAGCTTTAGGAGCACAACTTTTGCAAGACCGCAAAAATACCGGAGAACACCAAATTGTGGTGGAACGTTTAGCGAAAGAGTTGGCGAAGATGACGACTTCTGAAAACAGTATTCAAGCACCCATTATTTTGGAAAATCGAGATGTACAACATCTTTATGTGCCAATCTCGGGTCAACGTAAGCCGGGAATTTCGTTTTTGGAAAGTGTGATGCAGCTACACCCAACGCCAGCTTTAGGCGGTGAGCCCAAAGAGTTGGCAGTCGAATGGATTCGACAATATGAGCCAGGGAGTCGTGGGCTATATGGTGCGCCAATCGGTTGGATTTCAGGGAATGATGATAGTGGCGAGTTCGCTGTGGCCTTGCGTTCAGGTGTCTTTGCTGGTCAGCAAGGCGTTCTTTATGCAGGTTGTGGTATTGTTGCGGATTCCCAAGCAGAGCTAGAAAGAGAAGAAACGAAAATAAAATTTCAACCGATGTTACGAGGAATTGGAGGGCAGGTTTAATGAATCATCAAGAAACAATGACCGATTATTTAACGGCCTTTATTGAAGGCTTAAAAAATAGTGGGATTGAACAAGCAGTCATTAGTCCAGGATCCCGTTCCACACCACTGGCTTTATTACTTCATCGGGAAACCGCAATCCAAACTTTTGTCGATGTCGATGAACGTTCCGCTGCTTTTTTTGCTTTAGGATTAAGTAAAGCGAGCCAAAAACCAGTGGTCTTACTTTGTACCTCTGGAACAGCAGCTGCAAACTATTATCCAGCAATTTGCGAAGCCAATATTAGCCATGTGCCTTTAGTCGTTTTAACAACGGATCGGCCACATGAGTTACGTCAAGTTGGTGCTCCTCAAGCCATGGACCAATTACAAATGTATCAAAATCACGTGAAATTATTTGTTGAAATGGCTTTGCCAGAAGCAACAGAAGAGATGTTGAATTACGCCTATTGGCAAGGCGCTAAAGGAGCAGCATTCGCGCAACAAACGCCTGCTGCACCTGTTCATTTGAATTTTCCTTTGCGGGAACCATTATTACCTGACTTAGAGAGAAAAACAAAGAGTTCTCAACAAACGGCTTTATTCGCTGGTCAATCAATCCTTTCTACAGAACAAGTGCAACAGTTAGCGGATCAATGGTACCAGAAAAGCGGCGTCTTGGTTGTCGGTGGCAGTCATACAGAGGAAGAAGCGGCGTTATTTATTCAATTAGCCGAAGCTTTGCAATGGCCGTTACTAGCGGATCCTTTAGCAAACATTGTGACATATGGGCGAAATAGTGAAGTTATTATTGCACACAGTGACCTGTTTCTAAATGTAGCGACCTTGCCACAAGAACCAGAAGTGGTAGTGCGTTTTGGTTCGCTGCCAATTTCTAAAAACATCATGTTATGGTTGAAACGCTTAGCAACGACAGAGACTGCTTTTTATTTTGTGGACGAAAATGGGCAATGGCAAGAGCAATTGAAAAAATCACAAACAGTTATTCAGGCAAAGGAAACCACGTTTGTAGAACAACTGCTAACGGTTGTCAAACCAACAGAAGCGACTTGGTTAGCACAATGGCTCCTGCTGGAAAAAACGGTCTCTGAAGTTCTTCTAGAAACGCTGAACGCGACAGAATTAAATGAAACAACAGCCAGCTTAGCTGTTCACCAAACGATGAAAGAGAACGGTCAGTTATTTGTATCTAATAGTATGGCTATCCGCTACTTAGATCGATTTATGGATAGTCGCCCTTATCGGATGTTTGGAAATCGCGGCATCAACGGGATTGATGGGATTGTTTCAACTGCTTTAGGAATGAGTGCCATAGAACCGACACAGCAAAACGTTCTACTGATTGGTGATTTAGCGCTATATCATGATATGAATGGTTTATTTTTGGCTAAACGTTATCAGTTGCCGTTAACAATTGTTTTATTAAATAACAATGGTGGCGGGATTTTCTCTTTTCTATCTCAACGAACTTTACGTGAGGACGATTTCGAGCCTTTATTTGGAACACCGCTTGATTTAGATTTTTCGTTAGTTGCTGAACTTTACGGTGCTTCGTACCAAGAAGTCAAAACAATCGTGGAGCTCAAGCAAATTTTACAAGTAGCGGCTGAAGAACCACAATTTCAAGTGATCGAAGTCAAAGGAAATCGCCAAGAGAATGTTCATTTGTACGAATCAATTTTAGCTGAAATTGGTAGACGAGTAGAAAGACAGGGGATTTCATGGAACGGTTAATTCGGGGGATGCAGTACCATTATCAATGGTTAACACCTTTTGATGCAAAGCGAACGACACTAGTCTGTTTACACGGTTTCACAGGAACGTTAGCCACGTTTGCAGCCGTTTTCCCCAGTCAAACACCTTATAACGTTTTAGGCATTGATTTACCTGGGCATGGCGCGACTGCTAGTTTGGTAGCACCAGAGCGTTATACCATGAAACAGGTTTGCCATGATCTTGCTGAACTAACCGAATCGCTAAATTTGCCTTGCTTTTGTTTATTAGGCTATTCAATGGGCGCACGAACAGCTTTAGGTTTTGCATTACATTATCCACAAAAGGTACAGCATCTTTTATTGGAAAGTGGATCACCAGGTTTGGCCACCGCCGCAGAACGTCAGGCTCGTATCTGTCAAGATCATCGTTTGGCGGAACATCTCTTAGAGGAACCGCTTGTGGATTTTATTGATTTCTGGCAAGAATTACCGTTATTTCAAACGCAAAAAACCTTGTCTGTGGCACAGCAAATGGCCATTCGGCAGGAACGTTTGAGCCAATCGGCCTTTGGATTGGCTAGTAGTTTGTGGTATATGGGTACAGGAGCGCAAGAGAGTTACTGGGAACGTCTAGCAGAATTGCAGCCGATTCCTACCGATTTATTGGTAGGCGGCGAAGATCAAAAATTTATTGGGATTGCGAAAAAAATGCAGGCACGTCAACCGTTGTTGAGGCTGACAATTTTTCCTGAAGCAGGACATTGTATCCATTTGGAACAACCAACGATTTTTTATGAAAAGGTGACAGCGTTATTGGAAGGAGCTATCTGAATGAACATTCAATCAATTGAAACCTATCAGGTTCGTTTGCCTTTAAAAACGCCGTTTGTCACGAGCTATGGTCGCCTGGAAGAAAAAGCGTTTGATTTATTTGTAATAACGGATGAGCAAGGAAATCAAGGGTTTGGCGAATTAGTGGCTTTTGAGCAACCTGATTATGTGCAAGAAACGTTGGTAACCGAACGCTTCATCATCCAACAGCATTTAATTCCGTTACTTTTAACAGAAGCGCTTGAACAGCCGCAAGAGGTTTCAACAATTTTTGAAGAAGTTAAAGGGCATTGGATGGGAAAAGCTGCGTTAGAAACTGCCATCTGGGATTTATATGCCAAACGGCAACAGAAGAGTTTAACTGAATTTTTTGGACCAACGCGGAGGAAAATTCCTGTAGGGATTAGTTTAGGGATTCAAGAAGAGTTACCTCAATTGCTTAAACAAGTTCAGTTAGCTGTAGAAAAAGGGTATCAACGAGTGAAGCTGAAAATTCGTCCCGGTTATGATGTGGAACCCGTTGCTTTGATTCGTCAGCATTTTCCTAACTTGCCTTTAATGGTCGATGCCAATTCAGCGTATACATTGGCTGATTTGCCTCAATTGCAACGTTTAGATCACTATCAATTAGCGATGATTGAACAGCCTTTTGCTGCAGATGATTTTTTAGATCACGCACAATTACAAAGAGAACTGAAAACAAGAATTTGTTTGGATGAAAATATTCGTAGTCTCAAAGACTGCCAAGTGGCGTTAGCATTGGGCAGTTGCCGTAGTATCAATTTGAAGATTCCTCGTGTAGGTGGGGTTCACGAGGCGTTGAAGATTGCCACATTTTGCCAAGAAAATGATTTATTGGTTTGGTTAGGTGGCATGTTTGAGTCTGGTGTTGGACGCGCATTGAATTTGCAATTTGCGTCACAGCCTACTTTTTCCTTTCCAGGTGATATTTCAGCAACGGAACGCTATTTTTATGAAGATATCATCACTGAACCTTTTGTTTTAGAGCAAGGGACAATGACCGTGCCTCAGGGACTTGGTATTGGTGTTACACTTTCCCAGACGAATTTGCTAAAATACAGTCAGTATCAAAAAATCATGTAATGATAACAAAATTGCGCCTATGACTATGCAGAGAAGCATAATCTAGGCGCAATTTTTTATTTTTCTAATTGACTCGCTGCGGCTTCATCCAAGAGAACCGTTAAATTTGGATGGAGTTGAAGAATAGAAGCAGGATACGTTTCTGTGACAGGTCCTTGGAGCACTTGTTTGACCATCTGAGCTTTTTGTTCACCATTTACAATTAGGACAAGATGCTTAACTTTCATGATGCTGGCTGGCCCCATCGTAACAAAGGTCATGCCTGGCTGCATCATTTCAGGAACAAACCAAGGCTCTGAACCAGTGACGGTCACTTGATAGGTTTCATTTTTAAAATGAGTGGTAGTGGGCATGTTCCCGCAAAAATGACCATCTGCTCCTAAGCCAATTAACATCAAATCTAAGCCGCCTGCGTCAGCAATCCGTTGATCTTGTTGTTGAAAGTTTTCAACAGTTAATGGATGGATGTTTTGCTCGGATATTTCCGCAGGTGTCAAATACAGCGTCCGCAAATCTGTCAGAGTAATGCCTTCCTTTTGATGAGGAACGGGGATTTCATCAAAGTTATAATAATGAACATTATCAAATTCAGATGAATTTTTCACAATCGAGGCTAATTTTTGGTAAACAAGTGTTGGCGTTTTGCCAGCGGTAATTGATAAATTCACTCGTTTATCTTTGCTCATCGTGCTTAGAAGTAACATTTTTGCCCATTCGCTCATCGTGTCGAAATCTTGTTTAATTAAAATTTTCATACTTGCTCACTCCATTCTTTGAATAAGCTAAGTATAATTTGTGGGAACCATCCCATGTCAAGCTCTTCACAAAAAGGATTTAATTAACGGTAGACAAAAGAAAGAGGAGCAGCCGTCAAAACGATGGCTGCCCCTCTTTTTAAAACTTAAGATAACCTACAACGAGTTAACTTTTTAGCTTTCTGTTCCACTTGCTACAATGCTAATCTAAACGTTCTTTTGACCAACACTGTTTAACAAAGAATTTTATTTTATTGTTCTTTTAACCATTTTTCTAGTTGTAAACGTTGCACTTTCATAGTAGCTGTGTGAGGGATTTCATCAAAAGCCATAATGATAGGTTCGTTTAAATGTGGTAAATCGGCTACTTGTGTCCACCAAGCGTCCCAATCCATTTCTTCCCCAGGGACAACCGCTAAAATTGGCTGAGGTTCATTTTCTTTGCCACGGACAATAATCACTTCTTCTAAGAAATCTAATGCATCCAATAAATGATCTTCAATAGCTAAATTACTGTCGATGTTTTCAATTAGATCTACTTGGCGATCTTTCAAGAATAAGTGGCCGCGTTCATCTAACATTCCGTAATCGCCGCTGTCCCACCATTCGCCGTAGACATTTTCTGCAAAGCGGGCATCTTCTTTGTAATATGTTAAGGCCCGTCCTTTTGATAAGAATTGGATATGGCCGTCCGTCATCGCAGGTAAAACTTGTCCTTTTTCATCAGTAATTCGAGCTTGTGTTAAATCCTCTAAACCAACGCCCATGTCACGAGCATCTGAATCTTTTAGAGATTCTAAAGTATGCGCTCGTAAGATCATTGGCCCGCATTCACTTTGTCCATAAACTTGTAGGAAAATTGGTTCATTGGCAGCAGATGCTTTTAAGAAAGCCACCATTGTAGCGTTGTTAATTGCATCAAAAGTAGAATGATAATAATGGACACTAGCGAAAGCTTCAGGTTTTTCTTTGGCCAAACGAACCCATTGAACGAAGTTATTGGGGTGTGTTTCTACAGCGATTGGTTGATAGGTGCTGAACATTTCAGCGACTTTTTCGCTCGAAGCATTTGCTAAAGGCATCATAGGGAAGCCCATGGCCATTAAAGAAGACACGCCAATGTTAAAACGAGAATGAACTGGCGAAATATGAAAGCCAACTAATTTCTTTTCAGCAATTTTTGTAAAAATGGTTTTTTGCCATTTTGTACGCCAACCCATAGAGTGATTGGAATGACAGATAAGTTTAGGAATACCTGTTGTTCCAGAGGTGTGGGTCATGTAGGCAATTTCGTCTTTAGTCAGTTCGTCTTGAGGAACTTCCGTGGCATCAGCTTCTAAAAGAGAAGCAACCGAAAGTTTTTTATTGGCAGAGCTATTACGAACAGCTTGAACTTTTTCAGCAGTCACATCATCAAATAAAATATAAGGATCTTCTAAACGATCAACGAATACTTCAATTGTTTCAAAAGGTAAATGGTATGAAACCATTACAGGAACGGCTGCTAGATATGAGGCCGCAACAGCTAGTAAATACGTGTCGAATTTAGGACTTTTATAAATAATAATTTTGTCGCCTTTTTTTACACCTAAAGCGGCTAATTGATATGCCCGTTTCAAAATTTCTTGATGGCTTTCACCATAAGTTGTTTCTAAGCCAAGTGCAGGAAAAGCAGGCAAAGATTCATCAAAAATAATTGGAACAGTTGGTGTTTTTTCTGCGGCTTCTTGATAGTTTGTGTAGAGGTTTAATGGTTGATAATCAAGTAAGTGTGTCAAGGGAAAGTCTCCTTTGTAAAATAGTTTGTGTACAAATGTACAAGTTCACTTTATCCTATCATAGAATGGGTTCTTTTTCTACGTCAAAAATACAACGTTAAATGTTATTTTTTATTATTCACAAGCACAACGTTTGCTGTATCTGACAAAGTTTCCTACAATAATTATGTAAGTAACAAGTTCTCAGAAGTGTAAAACTTTACAAAGGAGAGGAATTTACATGAAAAAAATCTATGAAACAACTATCATTAATACTGGTGGACGTGCAGGAGAAGTTCACTCACCGGATAAATCATTTTCTTATGCGGTTGCTTCGCCAGGTGTCAAGAAAGAAAATACAACAAATCCAGAACAATTATTCGCAGCGGCTTACAGTGCTTGCTTTAACGGTGCATTAGAATTAGTGATGGATCAAGAAAAAGTCGAAGGTAAAAGTACAGTAACTGCACGTGTATCCTTATTCCAAGGAGAAGATGGGTTTAGCGTTGGTGCTGAATTAGAAGTTCACATTGATGGAGTAGATCAAGCTAAAGCAGAAGAACTTGTTAAAAAAGCCCACGAAATTTGCCCATATTCTAAAGCAACAAGAAATAATATAGATGTTAAATTAACAGTGATTTAATTAAAAAAGAAGCGCTTTGTCATATAGACAAAGCGCTTCTTTTTTAGATAACAGTCCACAAATTATACATATTTAACAAAATAACTAAAAAAACAACTAAACTATAAATTTGGGCGACCCGTTGTTGAGATAATTTTTTACTGAAAAGACCGCCGACATAACCACCGAATAAAGCGGCAGGAATAATAGCCCAAAGCATTGTTAAATCAAAAACCGCAAACCCTGTGGTCAAGCCGATATTGCCAAGTTTGGCGAGTTGGGAGAAAAAAATAGTAATGATGGAATAGACAGTTGCTGATTTGATATCCATTCCAAAAAAGAGAATAAGGCAAGCTACATTAATGGGACCGCCACCGATGCCTAAAAAGGTTGATAGAATCCCTAAGCCTAATCCGACAATCAGAAAAATGCTCAATCCGTTGAGGTGTAAGTGCCAGTTGGAAAATTGATTGTAGAGAAGAACCAAAACCAAGGTCACCAACATGATGATATATTGGATTAGTTGTACTTTTTCTTCATTTGGCGCTAGTGCAATCGCCTGATTAAGAAGTAAATCACCTAACATACCGCCGACTAAGGAACCAAACGAAATACTCGCGGCTTTTTTCCATTCAATTTGGACACCATTTTGATACTGTTTATAAGTCGAAGAAATGGACATGACAAAAACAGCGACACTTGAATAGAACGCAATACTATTTAACGAATGGAACCCAAGAAAATCCAAAACAGGCTTAATAATGACGCCTCCACCCATCCCAGAGAGCGCCCCAACTGTATTGGATAGAAAAATAGTTATGAAATAAATCAGCAAAACCCGCACATAATCACTCCTAAACCGTTTTCTTTTAGTATAGCATAAAAATTATATAAGAAATGTAATTTCATTTGAAAATATTTTTAAAAAGAACTTGAAATGACATTTCTTTAATGGTATTCTACAAATACAAAAAAGAAAACGCATTCAAGGAGGATGAGAAAGCATGACAGTATCGATTGGTATTATTTTGATTTTATGTCTTTACACAGTTGTTGGTGTACTTGACCAAATTTCTATTCAGATTGGTCCATATACACCATTGTTTGCTGCAACGTTTACTGGCCTAGTCTTAGGAGATGTTCAAACAGGTTTGATGATTGGGGCAACGCTTCAATTGATGACATTAGGCGTAGCGACTTATGGAGGAGCAACAGTCCCAGACTTTCTTTCAGGGGCCATTATGGGAACGGCTTATGCAATCATTTCAGGGAAAGGGGCAGAGTATGGTATCGGAGTTGCGGTTCCGATTGGGTTATTATTAACACAACTAGATATTTTAGGCAGAATGGCTAATACGTTTTTCCAACACAAAGCAGATCGCTATGCGGAAGAAGGCAATTATAAAGGGGTCGAGCGCTGCAATGTTTTAGGAATTTTTCCTTGGACGATTTCTCGTGTCATCCCAGTATTTATTGGCCTAGCTTTTGGTGAACAAGTTGTAAACGCTATCAATAATTGGATTCCTATTTGGGTGATGAATGGGTTAAAAGCAGCAGGTGCTATTTTACCAGCGATGGGGATTGCTATTTTAATGCGTTACTTGCCAATTAAAACATACTGGCCTTATTTTATTATTGGGTTCGTGTTACTTGCTTATGGGGCCCAATTCTTCTCAGTTTTAGGTGTCGCACTGGTTGGCTTGGCTTTAGCAGCGATTTATGTGATGAATCATAACAAAGGCGGCGCAGCTACAACAAGTGGCACGGTTATTTACGAAGATGATGAGGAGGTTGAGATTGATGACTAACAAATTAACAAAAAAGGATATTAATAAAGTTTACGTCCGTAATCTTTTTGGCTATCAGTGGGGCTGGAACTATGAAAAAATGCAAGGACTTGGTTACGCTTGGGTGATGATGCCTGCATTAAAGCGACTATACAGTGAAGATCCAGTAGCTATGAAGAAAGCCTTGAAGACACATCTTGGCTTTATGAATACAACGCCAGCCATGTCGCATTTAATTGTCGGAGCTGATATGGCTTTGGAAGAAGAAGTTGGCATTGAAGATGAAACGGCCATTACTGGTTTGAAAACAGGTCTAATGGGTCCGTTTGCTGGTGTTGGTGATACCATTTTTATCGCGATTTATCGTGCGATTGTTTTTTCGATTGCAGCTTACATGGCGCAAGGGGGCCAGGTTGTTGGGTTACTGATCCCGTTAATTGCCGGAGCAGTGGTCCTATGGGTTCGCTATAAATTCACTTGGATTGGTTACCATCAAGGGAAAAAATTGCGACAGAATTTGCGGATAAAATGAAATTGTTTACGCAAGGTGCAGCTATTTTAGGGTTAACGGTGGTCGGCGGTTTGATTCCTTCGGTAATTACTTACAAATTAGATTTAACTTATAAAATGGGAGATGTAACATTATCTGTTCAAGAAATGTTGGATAAAATTTTACCCGCATTAATTCCTTTAGGGATTGTTCTTTTATCCTATTGGTTACTAGGGAAAAAGAAAATGAATTCAACACGGCTAATCTTTGTTTTAATTTTAATTGGCATGGTTTTAGGTAATTTACAACCAATGTTGGCTTGGGTTGGCGGTTTATTTTAAAAAAATAGTATATAATAGGAGAGATTTATTATGACAATTGTACATGCAAGAGTAGATGAGCGTTTAATTCACGGACAAGTTGCAACCGTTTGGACGAATACGGTTGGCGCACAAAGAATCATGGTAGTAAATGATGCCGCTGTCAAAGATCAATTACAAATTGGTGCCTTAAAAATGGCTAAGCCTGCAGGAGTTAAATTATCCATTTTATCGAAACGTAAAGCGATTGAAAAAATTTTAGCAGGCAATTATGATGAAGAAAAAGTCTTTTTAATTACGAAAGACATTGCAGACATGGCGGCTTTAATTGATGGCGGTGTTCCGTTACAGAGCTTCAATGTCGGCAATATTTCTCAAAAAGAAGGCAGTCGAGCAATTAAAAAATCTGTTGCATTAACCGATGAAGATATTCAAACTGTTCGTCGTTTAACAGATAATGGGGTGACTATTACCGCACAGATGATCCCTTCTGAACCAAACGAAGCAATTTTAACTTTCATAAAATAGAAATGGAGATGAGAAGATGGAGCCAATCCGTTCAATCAGACAAAAATATAAGGACTTTTCCAAAGTAAATAAGAGAATCGCAGACTATATACTGAAGGATCCGACCCGTCTTCTCTCATTAACAGCAAACGAAATTGCTAGCAATAGCGAAACTTCTCCAGCATCAGTTACCCGTTTTTCTAAACAATTAGGGTTTGACAGCTGGGAAGAGTTAAAACTATCCATTGCAGCGG
Source organism: Enterococcus sp. AZ050 (assembly GCF_051715085.1). NCBI lineage: Bacteria > Bacillati > Bacillota > Bacilli > Lactobacillales > Enterococcaceae > Enterococcus > Enterococcus sp. AZ050. The sequence goes on from NZ_JBIOTC010000001.1 coordinate 2,167,842, forward strand.
TACAAGCTGCCAGTAACGGTAAAAAAGATATTGATCCAATTGTAGCGGCAGATGATTCGGTGGATACTATTTGTATGAAAGTAGAATCTTTATTAAATGCTACGATTGAGGATTTATTTTATACAGTGGATAAACAAGCCTTGGAACGAGCAATCGCGCATGTTAAAAAAGCGGAAAAAATTCATTTGGTTGGAATTGGTGCCTCTTCTTTAACGACTTATAATCTTTATCACAAGTTTAACCGCGCTGGTCGCCAAGCAATTTTTAATTATGATAGTCACATGATGTTGGAGTTTTTAAATTATGCAACGGCACAAGACATTTTGATCACGGTCTCCTATAGTGGTTTGACAAAAGAAGCCTTAATCGCCTGTGAAATTGCCAAAAATAGAGGTGCAACGGTTATTTTTATTACCAGTAACGATGGAGAAAACGTGCGATCATTGAGCGATGAAGTTCTTTTAGTCCCCAATAATGAGCACCTCATTCGAGTTGGGGCTATTTCATCGATTGCTTCGTCAATGGCAATTGGCGATGTTCTGTATTTAGGTTCAATTCAAGATGATTTAGACACAGAAATTGAACGCAATATGATTGAAACGAGTCAACTTGTCAGCCGTCTAAAAGAGAAGTAGGGGTGTGCAAGCAAATGAACTTAGAAGGATTAACGACAGAAGCCAGAAATGAAGCGACTAAAAAGATTGACCAAGTGTCAACATTAGAAATGGTAACTTTAATAAATCAAGAAGACCAAAAGGTAGCACAAGCAATTGAAAAGGTGCTTCCGCAGATTGCTACAGCAATTGATGCAGCGGCAGAACGATTTAAAAAAGGGGGCCGTTTAATCTATTGTGGTGCAGGAACGTCTGGACGTTTAGGTGCTTTGGATGCGATTGAATTAACGCCCACATATAGTGTGTCGCCAGAACGCGCATTTGGTATTTTAGCTGGTGGTGAAAAAGCAATGTATCAAGCAATTGAAGGCGCTGAAGACTCGAAAGAATTAGCTATCGAAGATTTAACGCAACATCAATTGACTGCCCGAGATGTCGTAATTGCGATTGCTGCTAGTGGTCGGACACCATATGCTGTTTCCGCAATTGAATACGGAAAAAAAGTGGGCGCTCTAACCATTTCAGTTACCTGTAATAATCAAAGTCCGATGAATCAATTGGCGGAAATTGGGATTGCGCCAATTGTAGGACCGGAAGTCATTACAGGGTCAACTAGAATGAAAGCGGGTTCAGCACAGAAAATGGTGTTAAATATGTTTTCAACAGGAATTATGGTTAAAGTAGGGAATATCTATCAAAATTTGATGGTCAATGTACAACCAACGAACGAAAAATTAATGCAACGTGCCACGAATATCATTAAAGAAGCAGCAGAAATCGAGGAATCGCAAGCCAAAGAATACTTGGAGGCATCACAGCTAGAAGTGGCACCAGCCATTGTAATGGCGAAAGCCCACGTTGATTTTCAAAAAGCCAAACAACTATTAGCAGAACATGACGGACGGATTTCAGAAGTTTTAGCATAGAAGTGGTGAACAATGAATCAAATCGCAATTCAAGAAACAATTCAGAGACTGATTAATCAGCAAGTCGTTCCGGGTGTCGCTTGGGGGACGATCACAGAAGATAGCTTATCAGAACAGTATACGGGCTTTTTAGGTAATACTGGTCCATTTGCAAGACAAAAGATTTCATCAGCTAGCCTGTATGATTTAGCGTCCTTAACGAAAGTTATTGGGACAACAAATCGAATGTTACAATTAATCGATACAAATCAGCTTACTTTTTCAACCACTGTGGGGGAAATCCTACCTGCTTATCAAGGACTATCTTGTTCGATTGGGGAGCTTCTACTGCATCAGAGCGGACTGCCAGCTGATGTTGTCGATAAGAAAAATGTCACAAAAAAAAGCTTGCAAGAAATCATTTTAACGCATTCGTTATCTGAACGAGGGAAAACCACTTATTCTGATTTAGGGTATTACTTATTGGGAGAAATTATTCAAGTATTGGATCGCTGCTCATTAGAAGAGAGCTTTCAAACATACGTATTTCAACCAATGAACCTACAACATACAAGTTTTACGGTCAGCGATTTTGCCCAGGCAGTGCCCACAGAGATTACAAAACAACGCGGCGTTATTCAGGGAGTGGTCCACGATTCGAAAGCCTATCAGCTGAAAGCGCCAATCGGCAGTGCAGGTTTATTTGCAACTTTACCAGATTTACTCACTTTTGTTCAATGTTTTATGAACAATCGCTACCCGTCTGGCAAACCATTATTTTCTGAAAAAATGTTCACTGCTCTCTGGTCTATGAACCAAGGGGGACGTACATTTGGTTGGGAAGTGAAAAAGACGCAAGCAGGGGCAGACTATTTGTATCATACTGGCTTTACTGGAACGGCGATTGGTATGAAAAAAGAGACCAAAGAAGCCCTAATTTTGTTGACGAATCGGATTCATCCCACTCGTGAAGAACGTGGCTTTCTGAAAGCACGAACAAAAATTTATCAGCAGTATTTTTAGGAGGATATGATGAAACCAAAATTAATTTTAATGAGCCATGGACGGATGGCAGAAGAAACCTTAGCTTCTACTCAAATGATTGTCGGGGAATTAGCAGATGCTGCGATTGTGTCAATGACCGCAGAAGATGGCTTGAGCGGCACGCAAGCAAAACTGGCAGCAATCTTAAAAGAAGCTGGCAATGTCCCGACGCTTGTATTAGCTGATTTAAAAGGAGGAACACCTTGTAATGTGGCTATGATAGCCATGGGCACTTATCCGCAATTGCGAGTAGTCGCTGGACTTAATTTAGCAATGGCAATTGAAGCAGCCGTCTCACCTGTGGAAAATGTGGATGAATTAGCTGCATATTTAACGCAAATTGGCCAATCTGCGGTGACCACGATTGACTTACCTGAATTAACAGATGAAGAATTTGAAGAATAGCAAAAAGGTGTTGTCTCAAAGACAACACCTTTTTTAAGAACCAGGGATATTCCGTGGTTCGTTTTTGGTTGTGACAAAGAAAAAGAATAGACTCAGTAAAATAACTAGGATGCCATCGTTAAACATCGGATTTACGAAGTTTAAAATAGCACTTAAGATGACCGGCACGGTAGCACAATACGTAATAATTTTTAAACAATCAATCAAACGTAAAGAATAAAAACGTAATTTTGAATAGAGAGATGCACCGATAGCGGCAATCAGTAAGTCTAAAACTAAACCGATTAGAACAGGGTAGATAGCCACTAAAAAGACAATGAGTTTTGTCCACCAAGGGATTGCTGCTTCGCTTAGCGCAGTCTTGATACTCTGAGCGTTAACGCCATCTAAGGTTCCTTTACTATAAGGGAAGATAAATTGGTCGGTGCCTAGAATTGATTCAGTTGCGCCTGAATTTGGTAAGGCGACTACAAATTCATCTTGTAAAAAAGCCAAACCAAACGCATTACCAATTAAATCCTTTTGGACATCAGCGGCTGTACGTTTTCCATCTGGATCAAACGTAAAAATAATCGAGTCGGTTTGATAAATAAAACCAGATTCTTTGGCCTTTGTTTGCAACGTGCCATTTTCAATAGAAAAGTCAGACAACTTTTCTGCAATTTTTTGGCCATCTTGTTGCACCTCTTGTAGCACAGAAAAGACTTGTTTGGTAATAGGTAGTGCTAAAATAGCACTTAAAAAAACAGCATAGAGAATTACTTTCCAAAACGCCATTTTTTTCGCATGCCGTAATTCTGAAACTGAAAAAAAGGCCTGCTTAAATAATTGCAATGTATTCATTTATTTACTCCTCACATCGTTCTTCTACAGGTCATTCTAGCGAATTTATGAGGGAAACACAAGGTAATCTCCCTCTTTTGTAAAACTTTTCTTTTGGCAAGCAAACTATTTTGTAGAAAGCGGTTCACTCTGTTATCATAATAGTTGTATGAAAGACGTATGTTACATACTAAAAAATAGGGGGATTTAAAAAATGACTTACACATTACCAGAATTACCATATGCTTATGATGCATTAGAACCTTACATTGACGTGGAAACAATGCACTTACACCATGATAAACACCACAACACTTATGTGACTAACTTAAACGCAGCGATTGAAAAACATCCAGAATTAGGCGAAAAATCTGTAGAAGACCTAATTTCAGATATGAATGCTATTCCTGAAGATATCCGCACAGCCGTTCGTAACAATGGTGGCGGCCACGCAAACCATACATTCTTCTGGGAAATTATGGCACCAAATGCTGGTGGACAACCAACTGGCGCTATTAAAGAAGCAATCGATGAAACATTTGGTAGCTTTGATGAAATGAAAGCTGCTTTCAAAACAGCTGCAACTGGCCGCTTTGGTTCAGGTTGGGCTTGGTTAGTTGTGAATAACGGTAAATTAGAAATCACTTCAACACCAAACCAAGATTCACCATTAATGGATGGCCAAACACCTGTTTTAGGTCTTGACGTTTGGGAACATGCGTATTACTTAAAATATAAAAACGTTCGTCCAGATTACATTGAAGCATTCTGGAACGTTGTTAACTGGGATAAAGTAAACGAACTTTTTGCTGCAGCAAAATAAGTTTGCCAATTGTGAAGGAAAGAGTCAAATGACGGCTGTCATTTGACTCTTTCCTTTTACAAATCCAGGGTCGAAATAGTTGTTCGTTTATGGCATACTAAAGTAAGTAGGGAAAGATAACGGATACATAAAGAAGGAGCTAAAAAAATGAATGTTATGATGCAAAAAGTACACGGGTCAGAAAATGATTTCTTTTTATTGGATGAAACACAGTTTGAGCGTTCTTTAACCGCTGAGGAAATTGAGCAATTGCGCATCCAGTTATGTTCGCGGGAAACAGGATTATTGGCGGGAGCAGATGGGTTACTTTTGGTAGGAGAAGGGACTCACGGCACGTCCAATGCTAGAATGCGAGTGATTAACAGCGATGGTAGTGAAGCAAGCATGTGCGGGAACGGCTTGCGTACGGTTGCCCGTTATTTAGCTGAAAAAAACCAAGAAAAATCATTTACAGTTGAAACAATGTTTGCAGATTTGAAAGTACGTCAAGCCCCCAATTTAGCTGAAGAAGTAGCGACTTACCAAGTGGAAATTTCGCCAGTAAGTTTTGAAGCAGTGACTATCCCAATGCATTTAGGGGTCCAAACATTAATTGATGAAATCGTACCAGCCTTATCTAACACCATTCGCTTTACAGCGGTAGCAGTGCCTAATCCGCACCTTGTAGCATTTGTGGATCACGAAACCTTAAATGGTCCAGAATTTGAACGAATCGCTACCTATGTAAATAATGAAAATCCATATTTTCCAGAAGGGATAAATGTGAGTTTTGTTGAAATTCTTGGCAAAAATCAACTATTTGTTCGAACGTATGAACGTGGTGTAGGTTTTACAAGTGCTTGTGGGACAGCTATGTGCGCAAGTAGTTTACTTTATACGTTATTGAAAGATGGTGTTTTTTATGAAGAAATAACCGTCAAAAATGCTGGAGGTATGGTGAAAACAGTCGTCCACGAAACGTCAGATGGCAGTTATTGGATGGAATTAATTGGGAATGCCACGATTACGCATTTGATTGAAGGATCACTGACTGATTTACTAAATGGTGCATTTGAGAAAATAACTATTACTGAAACGAATGAACAAAAATATTATCAAGAATTTCTGCAAACACTTTCTCAAAAATAACAATTGTTCCTTGATAAAGCGCTCTTTTATTTTACAATTGTGTTAAGTTCTTGTTCCAAAAAATAAAAAATATTGCTTGAATAAGCAAACTATGAGAAAATAAAGGGCATGAATTAAGAATTATTCTTAGATAAACGAGGAAGTGTCTTATGAAACTATGGAAAAAAGTAGTACTGGGCTTCTTGAGCGTCTTGCTAGTGGCAGTAGCTGGGGTATGTGCTTACGGGATTAAGATGTATTTAGATGCCAATTCAACAATTAATGGGATCTATCAATCAGTTAACCGTAAGTCCAATAAAGGAGCCACGGCCAATATTGATGCGCAAGAACCATTCTCTGTTCTTTTAATGGGGATTGACACAGGCGATTTAGGTCGAACAGAACAAGGTCGTTCAGATACTACAATGGTTGTAACCATCAACCCGAAAGAAAACAAGTCCACAATGATCAGTTTGGATAGAGATATTCTAACAGATATTGTTGGAAATGACACACAAGACAAATTGAACCATGCCTATGCATTTGGTGGCGCCGAAATGGCGATTAATACAGTCCAAGAATTACTGGATATTCCCATCCATCACTATGTATCCATCAATATGAAAGGGTTAAAAGACCTGATTGATGCGGTAGGCGGTATTGAAGTAGATAATACGATTGGTGAATTTACGTTGGACGGTATTACTGTTCCAGCAGGTAAAATCAAGTTAGATGGCACGACAGGTTTGGCTTATGCGCGGATGCGTCACGAAGATCCTGAAGGAGATGTGGGTCGTCAACGCCGCCAACGAGAAGTTGTTGAGAAAATCGTGCGCAAAGTCATGAGTTTTGATGGTGTTTCAAAATATCGAAAAATTCTTGATGCTGTTGAAGCCAACGTAAAAACAGACTTAACTTGGGATGACATGATGGACATCCAATCAAAATATTTGTCTGCCTTTAAAACAATTGACTCTGAACAATTACAAGGATACAGTGCAACTATTGATGATATTTATTATCAAGTCCTAGATCCAAATAGTTTATACAAAACACAAACAACACTTAGAAAACAACTTGGTTTAAAAGAACATGCTTCTGAACGTGAAAAAGATTTAGCTTTTTATAATCAGTTTAGCTATGCTGTTACAGATACTGCACTGATTGGTGAATCTGGTGATTCAAGTGCCAATAGCTCTACTAGTTCGAGTAGCACAGCGGACACCACAGCCGGTCAAACAGAATACAACGGCAATACGCAACAAGCAGCAGAAGGAGCCTATGATCCGAATACGTACGTTGACCCAAATACGTACACAGATCCAAACGCTTATGCTGATCCAAATACGTATGTGGATCCCAACGCACCACAATATTAATCTGTTAAACAAGCTCGAAAACTTCTATTTCTGATGGAAATAGAAGTTTTTTTCTTTTATTCTAGAAATTTTTTTCAGAAGGTGTTATAATTGGACTATACCAAAATAAACCGTAAGGAGCGTGTCAAAATGCAAATTATCCGTGTAGCAAATGCAGAAGAAGGCGGCAAAAAAGCGTTTGAATTAATTAAAGAAGGTATGAACAATGGTGCGAAAGTTTTAGGCTTAGCAACAGGTAGTACACCAGAAACATTATATAAAGAAATGACAGCAAGTGATGTCGACTTTACAGAAATGACTTCTGTAAACTTAGATGAATATGTTGGTTTAGGTGGCGAAGATGAGCAAAGTTACCGTTATTTCATGAACAAACACTTATTTGACAAAAAACCATTTAAAGAAACATTTGTACCAAATGGTAAAGCAGAAGATTTAGATGCTGCTTCCGCAGAATATGAAAAAATTATCGATGCACATCCAGTAGATATCCAAATCTTAGGTATTGGTCAAAATGGACACATTGGTTTCAACGAACCAGGCACACCTCTAGATAGCTTAACACATGTCGTTGAGTTGACTGAATCAACAATCAACGCAAACAAACGTTATTTTGACAAAGTAGAAGATGTCCCAACACGTGCTGTTTCTATGGGGATTGGCTCAATCATGAAAGGTAAAAAAATGATTTTAATGGCTTATGGCGAAGCAAAAGCAGAGGCCATTAAAGGAATGATTGACGGACCAGTAACAACAGACATGCCAGCAAGTGCATTACAAAACCATCAAGATGTTGTTGTAATCATTGATGATGCAGCTGCAAGTAAATTATAATCGTTGATTAAAAAGAACTTGAAACATAAGGATTTCCTTATGTTTCAAGTTCTTTTTTTGTTATACTGGAAGTAATAGAAGAAGAGGTGAAAAGGATGTTACAGCTAACAATTCCAGAAATTATTTTACGGTTAGTCCTAGCGATGGTGATGGGTGGCGCAATTGGTTTTGAAAGACAATATAAGAATCGCCCAGCAGGGATGCGCACTCACATTTTAGTTTGTATGGGCGCGGCTATTATTGCGTTAATTCAGTCGCAAATTGCAATCAATGCATTGAAAGATGCGTTAGCTAATCCGGCTTTGACGGGGGTCATTCGTTCAGATCAAGCAAGATTGATCGCACAAGTTGTAAGTGGAATCGGCTTTTTAGGTGCTGGAACCATCATTGTAACGAAACAAAGTGTCACCGGATTGACGACAGCCGCGTCGCTATGGACCGTTGCTGGTTTAGGGATTGCGGTGGGCATGGGCTACTATACGATTGCCTTAACAAGTTTTATCGGTGTATTATTTGCCTTAACCATTGTCAAACGAATTATTCACGTACCAACAATCAAAAAATTAGAAATTCGCTATCAACATAAACAAGAAACCAAAGAATTTATTAATCAGTATTTTGAAGAAAAACATATTGAAATTTATGATGTGAACTTCAATGTTTCTTGGGTGGATGATACAAAAATCTATACGAATATCTATACTATTGATTTGCCTAAAGGCCTAACGTATGCCGATGTTATCGAAGATCTATCTGTTTCAAATAATGTAACAAAATTACGATTGATTAATGTGTAGAAATTAAAAAATATCTCATGAAATGGATGCTTTTAGCGTTTGGTTTTATAGGGATAATGAAAATAGAGAGGGATGTAGGATGAAAAATAATCAAGAAAAAGCTAATGAGAAAATGAATATCTCTAATTCTTCTTTTGATAAAATGAATACAAAAGTAGATCCTTCGCAAAATGGTTCACCCCTTCCATTTCAAGTGGGAGATTTTGCTTCTACCAGATTTGAAAAAGGAGAAGAAAAATCTAGCCGAGAAATACTCCAATTTTATTTGGTGGGCATTATTTTATCTCTTATTGGGTATCTAGGGTTAATAAAAATTCCCGTATTTAAGAATGTTTTGGAAAATACTATCGGTTCTTTTGTTATTTTAGCCTGCATCATAATTTTTAGCTTTATTTTCTCCAAAATTATCCAGGTTGCTTTTAAAAGAAAAAAGTAAGCCATTTTGCATAAGCTAATTGTTATCCTGTTTATCAGGGGCAATGAGAAAAGAAATTACTTATAAGTTAGAGTAGGGTACATAATAAAATGGTTTCATACTCTAATTTATATATATATTTTACTTAGGGAGGTGAAAAGTATGTTTGGTTGGATTAGTTCTTGGTTCGGTGGCGGCTCATTCGGCGGTGGCGGCGCCTCAGGAAGTTGGTAAAATAAAAAGCTAGAAACGTTGATCGTTTCTAGCTTTTTGCTATTTATCTAAACCGTAAAGATAGTCATCATCTTTCATGGCTTCAACTGTTCCTAGTAAATAGCCATTTCCTACTTGAGAGAAGAAGTCATGGTTGCTAGTTCCTGTCGAAATACCATTCATTACAATCGGGTTCACATCATTGGCTGTATCCGCAAATAAGGGATCCATACCTAAGTTCATTAAAGCTTTGTTGGCGTTGTAACGTAAAAAGGTTTTTACTTCTTCGGTCCAACCTAAGTCATCATATAATTCTTCTGTATAACGTTCTTCATTTTCGTACAATTCGTAAAGTAAATTATACATCCAGTCTTTTAGTTTATCTTGCTCATCTTCTGGTAATTCATTAAATCCTAATTGGAATTTATAGCCAATATACGTGCCGTGCACTGATTCATCACGGATAATCAATTTAATAATTTCAGCGACGTTCGCTAGTTTATTGTTTCCTAAATAGTAAAGGGGAGTGTAGAACCCAGAATAGAATAAAAACGTTTCTAAAAATACACTAGCAATTTTTTTCTCTAACGGAGTACCGTTTTTATAAATTTCGTTAATCCGTTCTGCTTTATATTGCAGATGTTTGTTGGTATTTGTCCACTCAAAAATATCATCAATCTCTTTTTTTGTATTTAATGTACTGAAGATAGAAGAATAACTTTTGGCATGGACAGATTCCATGAATTGGATGTTATTTAAGACGGCTTCTTCATGGGGCGTCCGCACATCATTTCTCAGTTGATCCATGCCGCTTTCTGATTGAACAGTATCTAATAAAGTTAAACCGCCGAAAACGTAGCCGACAGTAGTTTTTTCTAAATCGGAAAGAGTCCGCCAATCATCTAAGTCATTGGATAACGGAATCCGTGTATCTAACCAAAATTGTTCGGTTAATTTTTCCCAAGTGGATTTATCAATGACGTCTTCAATGGCGTTCCAGTTAATTGCTTCATAATACGTTGCCATGGTTATTCCTCCTGTATGCTGGGACAGCAGTCTGTTTGACTAGTTGTCTCGTTTCTTCGCTTAAAACGTTCTACAGAGTCCAAATAGGAGTGTGCAGCCGTTCTTCTTTGTCCAGTATATCTGAAAATGTCCTGTTTAAAAAGAGAACATTCCTAAAAAATAAGACGCTCAAGCAGAACGCCTTATTTAAGTGCTTTTCATTAAATCACGCAAGACTCACATTGATTGCTGCCAATTTCTTCAGCATCATCTGTAAATGTACGAATATAGTAAATTGATTTAATCCCTTTGTTGAACGCATAATGACGTAAAATGTTCAAGTCACGGGTTGTTTGTTTTGGTGTTTCTTTCCATTCATACAAGCCTTCAGGGATTTCTGAACGCATAAACAAGGTTAAACTCATTCCTTGATCAACGTGTTGTTGCGCTGTTGCGTAGACATCAATCACTTTGCGCATATCCATGTCGTAAGCAGAAGTATAGTAAGGGATTGTATCATTCGCTAAATAAGGCGCTGGATAGTAAATCTTACCAATTTTCTTCTCTTGACGTTCTTCAATCATGCGAGTAATTGGATGAATGCTGGCACTAGTATCATTAATATATGAAATTGAACCATTTGGCGCTACGGCTAAACGATTTTGATGATAAAGACCATCTTTTTTCACAGCATCGCGTAACGCAGCCCAATCTTCAGCTGTTGGAATCTGAATGTCTTTGAAGATTTCTTTCACTTTATCAAATTTTGGTGTAAAATTGCCTTCAATATATTTATCGAAGTAAGCACCAGAAGCATAATCTGATTTTTCAAAATTATGGAAGACTTGGTTACGTTCTTTCGCAATTTGGTTACTTTCCATTAAAGTCCAGTAATTTAATAACATGAAATAAATGTCTGTAAAGTCTAATGATTCTTCAGAGCCGTATTCCATATGATTTTTAGCGAAGAAGGTGTGTAAGCCCATTGCGCCTAGTCCGATTGTATGGCTTAAACGATTTCCATTTTGGATAGTTGGCACGACATCAATTTCAGAAGCATCTGTTACAAAAGTTAACGCACGCGTCATAGCGCGGACAGATTTTCCAAAGTCAGGACTTTCCATTAAATTAACAATGTTAGTTGAACCTAAGTTACAACTAATATCTGTTCCTAAAACTTCATATTCTTGTTTCCCATTAATAACAGAAGGCGTTTGAACTTGAAGAATTTCAGAACATAAGTTACTCATGATAATCTTGCCATCAATCGGATTGTTTTTGTTAGCAGTATCAATATTGATGATATAAGGATAGCCAGATTCTTGTTGTAATTTAGAAATTTCATTTTCTAAGTCACGGGCTTTAATTTTACGTTTACGTATGTTTGGATTGGCCACTAGGTTATCATATTCTTTGGTAATATCTACATAGGAATAAGGTACACCATATTCACGTTCCACACTATAAGGACTAAATAAATACATATCTTCGTTGTTACGCGTTAATTCGTAAAATTTATCTGGAACAATAACACCAAGAGACAACGTTTTTACACGGATTTTTTCATCAGCGTTTTCTTTTTTAGCAGATAAGAACATTTCAATATCTGGATGGAAGACGTTTAGATAAACCACACCAGCACCTTGACGTTGACCTAGTTGGTTAGAGTAGCTAAAGCTATCTTCAAATAATTTCATAACAGGGACAACACCACTTGCTGCGCTATCGTAACCTTTGATTGGTGCGCCCGCTTCACGTAAGTTGGAAAGAGTAATCCCTACGCCACCGCCGATTCGTGATAATTGAAGGGCAGAATTAATTGAACGCCCAATGCTGTTCATATCATCTGTTACTTGAACTAAGAAACAAGAAACCAATTCACCTCGACGTTTACGCCCAGCGTTTAAGAAAGAAGGTGTGGCTGGTTGATACCGTTGATGGATCATTTCATCCGCCAATGTTAAAGCCAACTCTTCATCGCCATCCGCAAAATACAAGGCATTAAAGGCAACCCGATCTTCATATGTTTCTAAATACTCTGTTCCGGCGTTGTTCTTTAAAGCGTATTGAGAATAAAATTTATAAGCCGCCATGAAAGACTTGAATTGGAAATGTTGTTCATCTAAGAAAGCATACAATTTTTCAATAAAGTCCATTGAATATTTTTCGATGAATTCAGTTTCAATAAAATCTTCTTTCATTAAAAAGTTGATTTTTTCTTCAGCAGAGCTGAATTTACGTGTATTCGGTTCTACATTTTCTTTAAAGAAGGCTGCGAGTGCTTCTTTATCTTTATTTAAAGGGATTTGACCATCAACAGGACGGTTAATCTCGTTATTCAGTTTGAAATAGCTGACATCTTTAATTTCTTTTAGACTCAATTTCTTCCACTACTTTCTTAAAGGTCTCCACGTCTTCGTCTGTTCCGCTAAACTCAAAGGAGTATAGAAGCGGAACGTGGTAATCGCGGGCAATATCTTTGGCGGTATAGACAAATAATTCAGCAAAATTACGGTTGCCCCCACCAGCTACACCAACTAACAGTTCTTGGTTACTTTTATAATCAAGAAAGTCATTCACTACCTCTGTAATTTCTGCATCATAGGTAGGAATGACAAGAATAAAAGGCTCATTTATTTCAAAAAAAGGATTCGCTGGCTCAAGTTCATAAGCAGGCAAATCCAATTTTTTAATAAAGCGCCTTGTTTGACCGGTGACTGAAAAATAAACAAGTTTCATCTTAGCTAGCCAATTGTTTTAATTGGTCTGGACGGAAGCCAACAACGGTTGTTGCTTCAGATGTGATTACCGGTACGCTTTGGAACCCTTGTTCTTTTAACCAGTCGATAGCATCTGGTTGTGCGTCGATATTGATTTCTTCAAAAGCGATGTTATTTTCACTTAGGAAACGTTTCGCCATTTTACATTGGATACAGTTATTTTTTGAAAAGATTTTTACGTTCATTGAAAGTTCCTCCTCTTTTTTTCTACATAGACTAGTATAAATCTATGTAGAAAAAAGTCAACACTTTAACACTATATATTGTGGTGCGTTTTTCTCATAATACTAGTTTTTGTGTTTTTGAAAGAAAAATGAAAACACGTGAATCCTCGTTTTTGGGAGAAAAAACACATTGGTCAGTGTTTGACAAACAAAAAAATTAAAATTTTGAAAGAGAACATTTAGTGAAAAAACACTAAATATTGTGTTGACATTTGAGTTAGGCACAAGAAGAAAAAATAAGCGGATTTGTTATTGAATGAGTGGAATTTTATAGTAGCTAGTAACATAAAAAACAAGAGCTGACTTTTTTTCAAAAATGGTAACCTGAAAAAAGTGTCTCTATATAGAAGGAAAATAGAAGAAAACAGGAGATACATCCAGAAATTCATTGACTTTCCGTGTAAGCAAGCGTATTCTTTTAATTGAGAACGATTCTCATTTTCGTTTGAAACTTTTTCACATGGAGGAAAGTAAATGATTACGTTAGCGCAGGCAGAAGTTGGGAAAGTCTATACAGTCGAAAGCGTCCAAGCAGATGTTCAGACAAAGAAACATCTGAACAATTTAGGTGTCGTTGCAGGCCAAGCAGTTGTCCTTGTCAATTATCAGAATCAAAATGGTATTGTTTTATTACATAATAGTCGAATTGCGCTGACAGATACGATTTTACAAGCGATTCATGTGGAGGAGCGCTCGGCGAATGAGAAAGTTTGGGTCTCCTTGGATACCTTGAAAGTTGGAGAACGCGCTACAATAGTAGGGATCCACGGACAAGGAGCGGTGAAACGTCGGTTGATGGACATGGGCTTAACAAAAGGAACAGTAATTTTTATTCGCAAAGTAGCTCCTTTAGCTGATCCAATTGAAATCAATGTACGTGGCTACGAACTAACGTTACGAAAAAGTGAAGCGGAACTAATCTTGGTTGAAAAGGAGGAAAGCGAATGACTCAGCAAATTGCACTAGCCGGCAACCCTAATAGCGGTAAAACGACAACGTTCAATATGTTAACAGGAGCCAACCAATATGTTGGAAACTGGCCAGGGGTGACTGTGGAACGCAAAGAGGGGGTGGCAAAGAAAGATAAGACACTCATTATTCAAGATTTGCCAGGGATTTACTCTCTTTCTCCTTATACGCCTGAAGAAATTGTGGCACGAGATTATCTTTTGGAGGACCAACCTTCAGTGATTTTGAATATTCTCGATGTGACCAATTTGGAACGGAATCTTTATTTAACAACACAATTAATTGAAACTGGATTACCGGTTGTTTGTGCGTTAAATATGATGGATTTGTTGGAAAAAAACGGCCAAACATTGAATAGTGAAAAGTTAAGTTATGGCTTAGGCGTGCCTGTCGTTGAGATTAGTGCTTTGAAGAATCGTGGGTTGGATCATGCTTTAAAACAAAGTAAGCAGCGAGCGAATGCCATAGAGACAGAGGTTATTTATCCTTCTTATGATAATCGCTTAGAAGCAGCACTTGCTGAAATTGTTGATATTTTAGGAAATACTGTTCCTGAAACGCAACAGCGTTGGTATAGTTTAAAACTTTTTGAACGAGATGTTCGAACCAAAGAGCAATTATTATTGAGTTCTTTTCAAGAAAAAGAAATTGAAGAAGTCATACAAATTACCGAAAAAATCTTTCAAGATGAAAGTGAAGCCATTATCATTAATGAACGCTATGCCTTTATTGCTCGATTAATTGCTTTGTGTGCGACGAAAAAAACAGAAATGACATTTACTCATAGTGATAAGATTGACCGAGTGGTAACCAATCGGTGGTTGGCGTTGCCAATCTTTGCGTTTGTGATGTGGTTGGTCTATTACTTATCTATTCAAACGGTTGGTACAATGGGGACAGACTGGTTAAATGATGTCTTTTTTGGGGAATGGGTTCCTCAATTTGTAGGAAATTGGTTGGCGCAATGGCAAGTAGCGCCATGGATGCAAAGTTTAATTTTAGATGGGATCATTGCAGGTGTTGGGGCTGTGTTAGGCTTTTTACCACAACTGGCCGTCCTGTTTTTATGTTTAGGTTTTTTAGAAGATTGTGGCTATATGGCACGGATTGCCTTTGTCATGGATCGCTTGTTTCGGAAATTCGGCCTATCTGGTAAGTCGTTTATTCCAATGTTAATTGCGACAGGTTGTGGGGTCCCAGGCGTGATGGCTAGTCGAACGATTGAAAACGAACGCGATCGGCGAATGACTATTATGGTCACGACTTTTATGCCATGTTCGGCGAAGTTGCCAATTATCGCTCTGATTGCAGGTGCATTTTTTCCTAACCAAAGTTGGGTCTCGCCCTCTGCTTATTTCTTAGGGGTTGCTTCCATTGTGTTGTCAGGGATTGCTTTAAAAAAGACCAAGCATTTTTCGGGAGATCCAGCACCATTTATTATGGAACTTCCCGCCTATCATTTGCCACAGCTTAGAAGTGTGGTTCGGCATGCCTATGAACGATGTCGCTCATTTGTAAAAAAAGCAGGAACGATTATTTTTGTTTCCAGTATTCTCATTTGGTTCATGTCACATTATTCTGTGACGTTTCAACCCGTTCCAGAAAGTCAAAGTATTCTAGCATTTCTAGGTAAAGGGTTGGCGGTGCTATTTATCCCATTAGGCTGGGGTAATTGGCAAGGGGCAGTTGCCACAATTACAGGATTGATAGCGAAAGAAAATATTATTGGTACCTTAGGCATTTTATTTGGCAATGTGAAAGATGTTTCTGAAAACGGGGTAGAAGTCTGGGGCGCACTGCAACACACCTTTACGCCAGTCGCGGCCTATTCGTTCTTAACTTTTAACTTATTATGTGCACCTTGTTTTGCTGCAATTGGCGCAATTCGTCGTGAAATGGGAGACCTCAAATGGACATTAGGAGCCATTGGTTATCAATGCGGTTTGGCTTATATGGTTAGTTTTGTGATTTATCAATTGGGCCATGTGTTAGTCGAAAAAGGCACACTAACTCTGGGGACTTTTTTAGCGATGGGTGTTGTTTTAGCTGGCTTTTATTTCCTTATAAGAAAACCAAAGCCAGGCAAAGAAAGTGTCCAAGCAATCACTTCTTTAGAAAGAGGGTAATAACGGATGGCAACAATTATTTTATCCATTTTAATTTTTGGAACAGCAGGAATCATCACCTATCGACGAATCAAAAAAGGGGAAAGTTGTGAAGATTGTCAAACAGCTTGTCCTGTAAAAAAAGAACAATCTTCACAAGAATAACAACTGAAAAAAATTCCCTCTTGTATAAATAATAGCGGAGTGCTACAATATTGAGGTAGCTGAAAAGCTATTTTATACAACGGGGGCATAGCTCAGTTGGTTAGAGCATCTGACTCTTAATCAGAGGGTCTAGGGTTCGAATCCCTATGCCCCCATTGGGTGCCAAACCCACGAGAACGGTATTCTGTCGGCGTCTTAGGACGTTTCGAAGACGGAGTACGCGTTCTCTTTTTTTTTACATAAAATGTCGTGTGTCGTGAGAGATACACTAGTTAAATCGGTTAAAGAATGCTACGCTTAGAAGAGAGAAAAAGTATGTTATATAAAAAAAGTTAAAAATTTTTCAGGCTAAAAAAGCGAATTTACCAAAAAGCGCACTTTTTGGTTCCTATGAAACGAAAAAGTACGTACTATACAGCATGTACGGCACGGTATATGATGATATCAGAAAACGTTAAAGGAGCGAATCAAATGATTACATCACTAGCAGATACAGTAACATTAAACAACGGCACTAAAATTCCAGGAATGGGTCTCGGGGTATTCCAAATACCAGACGAAGAGACAGCAAAAGTGGTCGAAGGAGGGATTATCAATGGTTATCGTTTAATCGATACAGCGCAAATCTATGGCAATGAATCTGGTACAGGAGCGGGAATTAAAGCAGGCTTAGCGGCAACTGGTTTGAACCGTGAGGACTTATTTGTTACCTCGAAAGTTTGGAACGCGCATATTTCCTATGATGAAACAATTCAAGCTTTCAATGATAGTTTGGAACGTTTAGGTTTAGATTATTTAGATTTGTATTTAATTCATTGGCCAGGAAATAATTCTTACAAAGAATCATGGCAAGCTTTAGAAACTTTATACGCCGAAGGAAAAGTGAAAGCAATTGGTGTCAGCAACTTCCAAGTTCATCATTTAGAAGATTTACTTTCTTATGCAAAAGTTGTTCCGGTAATTAACCAAGTGGAACTACATCCAAAATTGGATCAAAAAGAAGTGCGTGATTTCTGTGAAAAACATGATATCAAAGTCCAAGCTTGGTCACCGTTGATGCAAGGTCAATTATTATCGAATGAAACCATTTTGGCGATTGCTGAGAACCATAATAAATCAGCAGCGCAAGTGATTTTACGTTGGGATATTCAACAAGATATCTTATTAGCCGTGAAATCTGTCCACAAAGAACGGATGATTAACAATGCAGCGGTCTTTGATTTTGAACTAAGTGCAGAAGAAATGGCACAAATTAACCAATTGAATGAATCGTTACGTGTGGGACCAGATCCAGACACGTTTGATTTCTAAAAATTAACTAGGAGGAGATATAATGAGTGAAGCAGTTAAAGGTTTTTCAGTAGTCAACCACGTGGGGATTACAGTCAGTAATTTGGATGAATCAGTGAAGTTTTATGAAGCATTAACAGGAACAAAAATCGCAAATCGTGATGAAATTGGTGGAAAACGGATGGCCCAAACACAAGGGTTAGATGATACATTAATCAAGTATGCCAATGTGCATCTAGAAAACATCAATATTGATTTATTAGAATATGTTAAACCAAAATCAGAAAAAGCTTCTTATTCCAACGAACAAATTAGTGCAATGCATATGTGTTTCGAAGTGGAAGATATTGATGCAGCTGTTGCACGTTTAAGAGCGATTGGCGTAGAACCTGATGGAGAGCCGATTACATTCCAAGAAGAAGATGGCTTGAAGAGCGGTTTTGGTACAGGGGTCGCTTACTTTACCGATCCAGATGGTACAAATTTAGAATTGATTGCTCCTAAAGGTCCATTTACACGAAATTAAGTTAAAGGACTTTCAAACAAACATCAAAAAGAACCCCTCATTCTAGTTACTGGTACTAGAATGAGGGGTTCTTTTTATTTTTTTAGACAGAAGCAGCTAAAGAAAAGATATTCCAAATCCGTAATTGATGGTATACTAAAACGTAACAAATAAAGGAGGAAGACAATTGATTCTTAGCGTCTTAACAGTTATTTATTTTATTAATGCAATTATTGCGGGAATTACCATTTTGTTAAAACCTCGAGATGTAGCAGCAATTTGGGCATGGCTACTCGTACTGATTGCTCTACCCGTTTTTGGTTTTTTCTTATATTTATTCTTTGGGCGCGGTTTAACCGACAAAAAGAAATTTTATTTGCAACAAAGTGATTTGCGGGAATTAGAGAATTTTCAGAATTTCCAAGAAGAAAGTTTTGAACTTTATAGTCAAAAGATGCCGACGGAGGAGCAACAACAGTTTACAGACTTTTTTTCCTCGTTGAATAGGATGCCTCTGACTAAGAAAAATGATGTTCAAATTTTTACGGATGGTACGGAAAAATTCAATGCGTTGATGGCGGACATAAAAAAAGCTCAGCACTCCATTCATATTGAATATTATGCCTTTGTAACGGATCATATCGGCACCAAAATTTTGAACTTATTAGAAGAAAAGGCGGCTGAAGGGGTTGAAGTGCGGTTGCTTTACGATGCCTTTGGCTCAAAGGGCACCAAGGTTCATCATTTGAATGAATTGAAAAAAAACGGTGGTTTTGTCCAAACGTTTATTACTTCTCAAAAAGCACTTTTGAAGTTTCGTTTGAATTATCATGATCACCGGAAAATTGTTGTTATTGACGGAAAAGTAGGCTACATTGGCGGCTTTAATGTTGCCGATCAATATGCCGGAACGACTAAAAAGTTTGGCTATTGGCGGGATACACATTTACGGATTCAAGGGCCAGCAGCCTCATTACTGCAAATGCGTTTTTTAATGGATTGGAACGTCTCTTCCCCCGAGAAAAATCGTGTGGCGTATCAATTGGATTATTTCTTTAAACTTGAAGCATTGGTGCCAGAGGCAAATACATCCATTCAGATGATTGCCAGTGGTCCTAACAGTGACCGTGAACAAATTAAATTGGCCTTTATTAAATTGATTACTTCTGCCAAGAAAAGAGTCTGGATTCAAACGCCGTATTTAGTTCCTGATGATAGTGTCTTGGCTGCTTTAAAGGTTGCTGCGGCTTCAGGAGTAGATGTTAAAATTATGATTCCAGATAAGCCCGACCATCCGTTTATTTATCGAGCAACACAGTATTACGGCCGCTTATTGATGAAAGAAAATATTGAAATTTTAATTTATAACGGTGGTTTCTTACATGCGAAAACAATGATTATGGATGATGAAGTCTGCACAGTTGGTTCAGCCAATCAAGATATCCGAAGTTACAAATTAAACTTTGAAGCAAATGCTGTGTTATATGATAAAAAAATCATTGATCAATTAGAAGCAATTTTCTTAGAAGATCGAAAAAAATGTACAACAATGACTCCAGAAGTTGTTCGCGACATGTCAAAATGGTTGATTTTTAAACAACAAATTTCACGATTATTTTCACCAATTCTTTAAAACTGTTTTTCACAAAATGACGAACTTCTGATCCGAAGTTCGTCATTTTTCTTCGGGAATTTTATAAAAGTATAGAAAATCACAAAAAAAGTCAAAAAAATTTTAAAGAATATTTTTTTAATTTTATTCGTTATTTTTTATCTGTAGTTGCTTTTAAAATAAATAAATATTATTTTAATTGTGTTATTTTATTTTTTGTGAAAAAGGGACATCTTTTATAAAAGTAAAAAAAATTAAGCAAAGAGTGTTGACAAAAAAAACGAAAAGGAATATGCTACATGTACAAGTTAAATACAAAGCAATGACAGAAAAGCAGTAGAGAAATAACCACTGTTACAGAAAGCTAGTGGCGCTGGAAACTAGTACACGTTATTTATCGAATTACATTCTTGAGCTTCTGCCTACAGGGCACGGGTAACAGCGTTATTTGTTAAGAGGTATATAGTATTTTAAATAAATTAAACTATGTATAAATTTGGGTGGTACCACGAGAAATTCGTCCCTAAGTCGTTTCAACGACTTAGGGATTTTTTGTATTCTTTTTTTGAATACGTGGCAAATCAAAGAAAATTTCGTGAACCCGTGTATACATAGAAATAAACACGGGATATCGTGTAAAAAAAAGTGTGTTAATCGTTTATTTCTTTAAATGAACGATTTCCTATAAAGAGATAATTATAAATATGGAGGGTGATAACATGAATATCATTGACGAGCTAGCATGGCGTGATGCAATCAATCAACAAACAAACGAAGAAGGACTAAGAGAACTTACAGAAAATACGAGCATTTCGCTATATTGCGGTGTCGATCCAACTGGAGATAGCATGCATATTGGACATTTAATTCCTTTTATGATGATGAAACGATTCCAATTAGCAGGTCATCACCCATACATTTTAATTGGTGGCGGAACTGGAACAATTGGTGACCCAAGTGGACGAACAACTGAACGTGTTTTACAAACGATGGAAGCTGTGCAACATAATGTGGACAGTCTTTCAAATCAAATGAAAAAATTATTTGGTAAAGATGCTGAGGTAACAATGGTGAACAACTACGATTGGTTATCAGAACTATCTTTATTAGATTTTTTAAGAGATTACGGGAAAAACTTTAATGTCAACACGATGTTGGCAAAAGACATTGTTGCTAGTCGTTTAGAAAGTGGCATTTCCTTTACAGAATTCACATACCAAATTCTTCAATCAATTGACTTTTACACATTGCATAAAAAACATAATATTCAATTGCAAATTGGTGGCGCTGATCAATGGGGCAATATCACTGCAGGATTAGATTTGATTCGTAAAAAAGAAGGACCAGAAGCCAAAGTATTCGGGTTAACCATTCCTTTAATGCTAAAAGCAGATGGTACAAAATTTGGGAAAACAGCGGGTGGCGCTATCTGGTTAGATCCTAAGAAAACCTCACCATTTGAATTCTACCAATTCTGGTTAAATCAAGATGATCGTGATGTCATCAAATACTTGAAATTCTTTACTTTCTTAGATAAAGAAGAAATCGATGCGTTAGCTGAAAAAGTTGAAAAAGAACCAGGTAAACGTGAAGCACAAAGACGCTTAGCTGAAGAAGTGACACGATTTGTTCACGATGATGCAGCATTAGAAGAAGCGCAAAAAATTTCAGAAGCTCTTTTCTCAGGCAATATTAAAGATTTAACGATTGAGGAAATCGAGCAAGGGTTAGAACATGTGCCAACTGTTGAAATTACCAAAGATGCTAAAAACATCGTAGATTGGTTAGTTGACACAGAAATCGAACCATCAAAACGTCAAGCTCGCGAAGATGTGAGCGGAGGAGCTATAAGTATTAACGGTGACCGAGTTACCGATTTAGATTTTGCAGTCGATCCAACACAACATTTCGATGGAAAATTCGTTGTTGTACGGAAAGGGAAGAAAAATTACTTTTTAGCAAAAGTAATGGATTAGAAATTGATAATAATTTCACGAAGAGAAGACGTGTGATTATTTGATCAAAGTTAAAATTCTATTTCTCCTTACAGGTAGTGGTGAAACCGTTAATACACCTAATAAGAGTGGGATTGTACACACAATCCCACTCTTATTTTTTTATATAATGGTTCTGACAAGACACCTTGTGAAAAAATTATAAAATTAAAGAGCTATGATAACCATTGTTATTTTTCTTCTTTACACTTTAGCCGTTTGGGTGTAAGTTGTGAATGCAAAATCTAATTCATTAAAATTTGTAAGGAGGAATTTTCGTATGAAAAACGAAAAATTAGCAAAAGGCGAAATGAACCTTAATGCACTATTCATTGGGGACAAAGCCGAAAACGGACAATTATATAAAGACTTGTTGATCGACTTAGTAGATGAACATTTAGGATGGCGTCAAAACTACATGCCACAAGACATGCCAGTTATCTCTTCTCAAGAACGCACATCTGAAAGCTACGAAAAAACTGTCAACCATATGAAAGATGTATTGAATGAAATTTCTTCTCGCATGCGTACACATTCAGTTCCATGGCATACAGCAGGTAGATATTGGGGACATATGAACTCAGAAACATTAATGCCTTCTCTATTAGCTTACAACTTTGCAATGCTATGGAACGGGAACAACGTTGCCTATGAATCTTCTCCAGCAACTTCTCAAATGGAAGAAGAAGTAGGACATGAATTTGCTCACTTGATGAGCTACAAAAATGGTTGGGGACACATCGTTGCTGATGGTTCTTTAGCTAACTTAGAAGGCTTATGGTATGCCCGTAACATTAAATCATTACCATTTGCTATGAAAGAAGTAAAACCAGAATTAGTTGCTGGCAAATCAGATTGGGAACTATTGAACATGCCAACAAAAGAAATTATGGACTTATTAGAATCAGCTGAAGATGAAATTGATGAAATCAAAGCTCATTCAGCTCGTTCAGGTAAACATTTACAAGCAATCGGTAAATGGTTAGTTCCACAAACTAAACACTATTCCTGGTTAAAAGCTGCTGATATTATCGGTATCGGTTTAGATCAAGTTATCCCAGTACCAGTTGACCATAACTACCGTATGGATATCAACGAATTAGAAAAAATCGTTCGTGGCTTAGCAGAAGAACAAATTCCAGTGCTAGGTGTTGTCGGTGTAGTTGGTTCTACTGAAGAAGGTGCCGTTGACTCAATCGATAAAATTATTGCTTTACGCGATGAATTAATGAAAGACGGTATTTACTATTATGTACACGTGGATGCTGCTTATGGTGGTTATGGACGTGCCATCTTCTTAGACGAAGACAACAACTTCATCCCTTACGAAGATTTACAAGATGTTCACGAAGAATACGGTGTCTTCAAAGAGAAAAAAGAACACATTTCAAGAGAAGTGTATGATGCATATAAAGCAATCGAATTAGCAGAATCAGTAACAATTGACCCTCATAAAATGGGTTATATCCCTTATTCAGCTGGTGGTATCGTTATCCAAGATATCCGTATGCGCGACGTTATTTCTTACTTCGCAACTTACGTATTTGAAAAAGGTGCCGATATTCCTGCGTTACTAGGTGCTTATATCCTTGAAGGTTCAAAAGCTGGTGCAACAGCTGCTTCTGTATGGGCTGCACATCACGTTTTACCTTTAAACGTTGCAGGTTATGGTAAATTAATTGGTGCTTCAATTGAAGGATCACATCATTTCTATAACTTCTTGAATGATTTAACATTCAAAGTTGGCGACAAAGAAATCGAAGTCCACACATTAACTCATCCAGACTTCAACATGGTTGACTATGTGTTTAAAGAAAAAGGCAACGATGATTTAGTAGCAATGAACAAATTAAACCATGATGTATATGACTATGCATCATACGTTAAAGGAAATATTTACAACAACGAATTCATTACTTCACATACTGACTTTGCTATTCCAGATTATGGCAACAGCCCATTAAAATTTGTAAACAGCTTAGGATTTAGTGACGAAGAATGGAACCGTGCAGGTAAAGTAACTGTGTTACGTGCTGCTGTAATGACTCCATACATGAACGATAAAGAAGAATTTGATGTTTACGCTCCTAAGATTCAAGCTGCTTTACAAGAAAAATTAGAACAAATTTACGACGTAAAATAATTGAATCTTAAACGGAAAAAAGAAATGGTAACCGAATGAGGGAACGTTCGTCTGATTGATTTATTTAAGAGATAAATCAACCAGATGGCTAACCTCTTAACCAATTCTTTGTCTGGGTAAGAGGCAGTCGAATGACTGTTTTACTCAGCGTATAACAGTCATTCATGCTCCTTATCCAAAATCTTATAAGGAGTGTACAAAATTGGATAAACAACAAGTTAAAAAAATTGAATTAGGTACTTTTATCGGTTTAACAATGGCATTGTGTGCAACTGTACGTAGTATCCCAACACTTGCTGCTGTTGGTTGGACATTAATTTCTTACACAATTTTCGCGGTCTTATTCTTTGCTGGTCCAATCGCATTGATATCTGGTGAATTATCTACGATGCTTCCTCAAGAAGGTGGCCCTCAACTTTGGGTTAAAACTGCCTTAGGTAGCAAATGGGGTTTTGTTGTCGCTTGGTTACTATGGGTGCAAATGTTCCCAGGAATGGTAATGGTTGCTTCTACATTAGGCCCTTTGCTAGGTAATACATTTGGTAATGTTCATTTAGGTGAAAATCATTGGTTCGTATTAGGTTGTATCTTAGTGATTTACTGGATTATTACAATCTTGAACTTGAAATTTGACATGGCGAAAGTTGGCGGAAATATTGGTGTTTGGCTAGGTGTTTACATCCCAGTATTAGTTATGTTTGTTTTAGGTCTTCTTTCAATGATTAAAGTAGGCTTAACACCTGGCGGCTATTTAGGTGCCTTCTCTTGGTCAAAAGTTTTACCAAACTTAGAAAATATGGACACATTTAAATATCTAGCAGGGATTGCGTTTATCTTTGTTGGGATTGAAATGTCTTCTGTTTATATTCCTCGTTTGAAAGATGCAACAAAAAATTATACAAAAGGCGTTTTCATTTCATTAATTGGTTTAGTTTTATTAAACGTTATTAATGCAATGTTTGTTGCTAATATTGTTCCAAATGGCAAAATGGAATTGTCTAACATTACACAACCAATTTTGCTTTATTGTGACGTTTTAGGTTTACCAACAATTATTGGTAATATCTTTAGTTTCATGGTCTTCTTAGGTGTGTTATTACAATTATCTGCTTGGGTTACTGGACCATCAAAAACAATTATTCAAGTTGCTCGTGATGGCTTATTGCCACCAAAATTTGGTTTCCATCGCGAAAATAAATATGGCGTTTCTCGTAACGTTGTGTTAACACAATCTGTAGTTATCTCATTATTCGCTTTACTTTATGGGGTAATGGATGATGTCAACGCTGTATTCTTAACTTTAACAAATGCAACAACAATTATTTATAGTATTGTGTATGTATTGATTGCGATTTCCCTAATTAAATTACGTAAATCTCAACCAGATACACTACGTCCTTACCGAATTGGTAAAAAAGGTAATGGCTTAGCTTATTTAGTGGCAGCAATGTTAATTTTTAGTGTTATCATTGTTATTTTCGCCACATTAGGTACAACAACCGTGACTGATGCAGTCTTAGTTGCATTAATCACTATTGTTATGTTTGTGATTCCGTTAATCATTAATCGCTTTAAAAAAGCAAGTTGGGCAACGGAAGTAAAAGAAGATTTAGGTGAATAAAAAGGCTAGCAATTATTTTGCTGAGTGCCTCTTCACCTGATGACTATAGTAAATTGTCGTTTGGAAACTGAAGCAAGTTCGATTATTGCTTCAGTTTTCGCTTTCCATAAAAGGAGGTTTTCATATGAAATCAACGAAACCTACTGTTTCGTTCGCTGAAAGTTTAGGCATTTTGATTGCCTTGTTAGCGATTCTCGGGTACTTAATTATTGGTCAAAAATTAACCCCTCACATACCGATTCTTTTTGTATTCATGTTGTTGTTGCTTTATGGCAAATGGAAAGGATTTTCTTGGGATGAAATCCACGAAGGCATTGTGGAAGGGATCAAACCAGGGATCATTCCGATTATTATTTTCTTGTTGATAGGTGTCTTAGTTGCTACTTGGATCTTATCTGGGACGATTCCAACAATTATGGTCTATGGTTTTAAAATTATCTCAGTGAAGTTCTTCTTACCAACCGTTTTTGTGGTCTGTGCACTAGTTGGTGTGACGGTAGGGAGCTCCTTTACAACTGTTTCAACTATGGGGATTGCCTTTCTAGGTATTGGACATATTCTTGGATTCGACAATGCGATGACAGCTGGTGCAGTTGTTTCAGGTGCCTTTTTGGGGAACAACATTTCACCGTTATCTGATACAACAAACTTAGCTGCTGGAATTGGTGGCGTGAACCTTTTTGAACATATACTAAACATGATGTACACTGTTATTCCGGCGTTTATTATTTCGATTGTCGGCTATATCTTCTTGGGGCATCAATCTGGTTCGGCGGATTTACAATCGGTTGATGCAATGGTCCAAACGTTACATCAAGGATTCTGGATTTCACCGATTACATTGTTGCCAGTAGCGGTTTTATTCTTATTCGCCTGGAAAAAGGTACCGGCTATTCCAACGTTACTAGTCGGCTCTACAGTGGCGGTCATCTTAGCTTTTATAAATGATCATCACCTAAGTTTAGCGAAAGTTTCTACCATTTTAATGAGTGGTTATGTGGCAGATACAGGGGACCAAAGTATTGATACACTTTTATCTCGTGGTGGGATTGAAAGCATGTTAGGTTCTGCTGCGTTGATTATTTTGGCATTAGGTTTGGGCGGCTTGTTGATTAAGTTTAACATCGTGGCTACTTTAATTGATAAAATTAAAGGTTATGTGAATAATCCAGCCAAATTAATCGCTTTAACTGCCTTAAGTTCTGTGGGAATTAACTTACTAGTTGGCGAACAATATTTGTCAATTATTTTACCAGGGGAAACATTTAAATCCTCATTTACTCGTTTAGGTATTGATAAAAAATATTTAACTCGTACTTTGGCAGATGCTGGGGCGGCAGTCAACTCGTTAATTCCTTGGGGAGTTAGTGGTACCTTCATTATGGGAACGTTAAAAGTTGGTGCACTAGAATACTTACCGTATGCCTTTTTCCCATTGCTTTGCCCTATTATCACCGTCATTTTGGGGATATTCTTAAAAAAACAACAAGGGGAAAACAAAAAAGCACCAGGGACTAACGTTGAATTGTGAGTTTTTTCAGATAATTAAACAATTGGTTACGATTGAACCTCAGTGTATCTACTGATTGGTTCAATCGTTTTTTCGTCACAGATTTTTTACAATTCTTCATATAATCTTTGAAGCTCCTTAAAGGCAATTTAATTATTCTAAGTTATGATACAAAGGATCAATCAAATAGGTGGATGAACGTGGTGTTAAACTCATAGAGACTAACAGTAGTTTATTCTTGCTCAATGTTGAGGTGTAGGTTCGAATCCTACCGTCCACTTTCTGTTATTTAAACCAACTAGAACGAAACACAAACAAGTGACGGATACACATGATTAAGGTACAATAAGGGTAGGGAAAACAAGGAGGAATTCTTATGAAAAAGATAGGGATTATTTCTAGTGCTTTTCTTTTAACCCTTGCTTTAGCAGCATGCGGCGGCGGAAAAAGTACAGAAAATACGGATAGTCGTTCCAGTGCTGCGGAAAGTACCACAGTCGAGAGTACAAAAGCATCTGCTACAAAAGAATCAAGTAGCAAAGCAGCAACAAAATCTAGTGATGCGAAACCGTCAGGAACAACAACAGCTGATTCGAAAGCAACAGCTTCTTCTACGAAGGAAGCGGCAAATAATGGCTCAGCAGAGAAGCAATCACCAGCGAAAAATGCGAATCCAGATGACCAAGCCAACCAAGTGCTTAACCAGCTAGCAAACATGTTTCCTGGTCAAGGCTTACCGCAGGCAATTTTAACGAGTCAAACGAATAACTTTTTAACTGCAGCGACAACTTCACAAGCGGATCAAAACAATTTCCGTGTTTTATATTATGCAGAAAAAGAAGCGATTCCAGTGAATGATGCACGTGTCAATCAGTTAACGCCAATTAGTTCTTTTGAGAAAAAAACATATGGCTCTGATGCCGAAGCAAAAAATGCAGTGAACCAAATCATTGACAATGGCGGTCAACCAGTAGATTTAGGTTACAATATTACTGGGTATAAACAAGGAGCGGCAGGTTCTAGTTACTTATCTTGGCAAGAAGGCAATTGGAGTTTAGTCGTACGGGCCTCAAATATCAATGGTGAATCGCCTGATGATTTAGCGAAAAATGTTGTCAACATTTTGGAACAAGAAACGTTGCCAGCACCGAATACCGTTGGTCAAATCACACTGAACGTGGCAGGAACCACTGACTATAATCGCAACTCAGTAGTTTGGCAAGCCGGTACAGTCGTTTACTCTGTCCATCATTTTGACCCAATTCAAGCAGTGAAGATGGCAACATCGATTTAAATAATCAAAAGAAAGCGTGCAACAATGCCCATTGTCGCACGCTTTCTTTTATTATTTTTGTTCTGTATAGCCTTGTGACTCCACCAATTCTTGGCTTTTCTTCATGCTAATTCCCTTAGAAGAATCGCCATCAATCAGGATACCATCCACTTTTTTGGCTTTATCATAATCAAGTTTTTCATAATTAATCGTCAATTTTTCGATGGCTTGTTTGTCCTCATAGGTCAGTTTGTAATTAAGCCCTTTGATGTCCTCATATTGTTTAGAAACGGGTTCCAACGCTGTTTTTGCCTCTTCTTTTGTAATCCCCAATTTGTCATAAGAAACAATGTTTTTAGCCGTTTGCGTTAAGACTTTATCTCCTTGGTACGTATAGGTTAAGGTGGAATCAATCCCATCTTGTGGCGAACCTACAAAGGTTTTTGTCTCTATTTTTGAACCGCAACTTGCAAGAAAAAATACCCCAATAAAAATTAAAAATACGCGTAAAAACTTTTTCATTTCTAGATAACCTCCTTTAGCTGTTTATTCTTGACTGTAACATAACACGGCAAATAATTACTGTTAAGTAGAAAGCTTGTGAGAAGTCCAGCAAATAAAAAACTTGCCTCTTCTCATAAAAATGAAGAGGCAAGTTTTTTATTTAGTAATATCACTTAAATCTGGTTGTGAGTGAGCCAACCGACTGGCAGCCGCAGCCGCAATTGCGCCCACGATATCATCCAAGAATGTGTGGACATGTTCGCCATCATGCGCATTTAACTCTTTTAAAATGCCTGGTTTTACCTTGTCGATATACCCATAGTTCGTAAAACCGATAGATCCATAAACATTTACAATGGAGAGCGCCATAATTTCATCAATGCCATAAAGCCCTTCATCTTCCGTTAAAATTTCTTGTAACGGTGAGAGTAGCTTGTTTTCTTCTGCCAGAATATCCAGTTGGACACCTGTAATAATCGCGTTGTGTACTTCACGCTTTGTTAACACTGCATCAATACTTTCTAAACAAGTATCTAATGTTAAATTATCAATATAATCTTTTTGTAAAAATAACACAAGTTCAGCTAAATCATTCATTGTTACGCCACGTTCTTGCAATAAACGACGTGCGCTATTTTCTAACGTATCTCCTTGGATTACCATTTTTTGTCCTCCTAATTTCTGCTTTAGTTGAAGTTCTTCTTTCATGGTACCAAAAAGAACGATAAAGGGGAATTAGAATCTATTTTGGTAGAGAATAATTTAGTTGAAGTGTTATTTTTAGTTAAAAATTACTAAGCGTTCGGTTGTAACGATGCCATCACTTGTTTTAATTGTGTCACTGATTTTTGGAAGAGTTCTTTTTCAGCAGCATTTAGATTCAATTCAATAATGTCAGTCACACCTTGATTGCCAACGACTGCAGGAATCCCTGTAAATACATCTTGTTGCCCATATTGCCCATCTAAGTAAGCTGAGACAGGTAAAATAGCTTGTTCATTATTTAAAATGGCTTTAACAATGCGTGCAGTACTCATACCAATCCCATAATAGGTCGCTTGTTTGCGATCGATAATTTCATAAGCTGTATTTTTCACTTTATCAGAAATGATTGGTAAATCGTCACTAGTTAAGCGCTCTGTCGTATCCACAATTTCTAAAATAGGTTTTGTTCCAATCATGGTATGAGACCAGACAGCCACTTCAGAATCCCCGTGTTCGCCAATAATATAGCCGTGAACATTGCGTGGATCAATCGCTAAACGTTGAGACAGTTCTTTGCGGAAACGAGTTGTGTCCAAAGTTGTACCAGTTCCAATTACTCTTGAAACAGGTAAACCAGAAGCTTGCCAAGCCACATAAGTCAGTACATCGACAGGATTTGAGGCAATCACTAAAATTCCATCAAAACCAGATTTCATGATATTGTTAACAATTGTTTTCATAATTTCTGCATTGATTGAAACCAAATCTAGACGACTTTGCCCAGGTTTTTGATTAGCGCCAGCTGTAATCACGACGATATCGGCATCTTGGCAGTCTTGATAGTCGCCAGCCCAGACGTTTACATTTTCTTGACCCCAAGACACACCATCTAATAAGTCAATTGCTTCGCCTTCAGATTTGGCTTTGTCAATATCAACTAAGATTAATTCATTCGCAATCCCTTGGTTGATCATGGAATAGGCAATACTTGTGCCAACAAAACCAGTACCAATAATTGCGACTTTTTTGTTAAATACTTTCATCGTTCATCTCTTCTTTCTGTAATATTTCTTTCTTAGTGAATTATATCACGAACTTTTTAGGTGTGGTTATACCAATCTGTAATAGTCTTTATTAACAATTTAAATAAGGGAAGCCTGCTTTTTTTGTTATGATAAGAGTAGGAAAATAGAGGAGATAAGGAGGCAAAATGACAACGACAACAGTGTATTATGCAAGCAATAATGAAAAACAGCCGAACCGTTTTCAACTAGTTATCGGTAGCTGTAGCTATGAACTTCCAAAAATAGAAATCTACGAAATCCTGGAATGTGTCGCTTCAGCATATGGCTATCAAAAAGAACCATTCATTGAAGAACAAACAGAATGTTTTGTTAAAGGCAACCGTTGTATACATGTTTCCCAACAAGCGACGACGTTGACTTTTGTTGTGAATGATCTGCGTTTAGTAATGGAAAAACAATGCCGAAATCACGAAGAAGTCTTTCAAGAAGTCAATCATATTTTATTGAATATTTTTGAGGAGACCCCTTGTGTTTTTCTCGAAAAGTAGGAAAGAAGGATTAAGATGAAACAGGTGAAAATAACAACTACCTCAGACTTGATTAATGGCGGCTGCAATGCCTGTCCGAATGTGAAGTGTACGAATTATCTTGTTCATGTAGAAGATGAAACAATTGCGTTAGAAACACTAACCGTTGCAGATTTAGTAACTTTATTAGCACTCAAAGAAGGGTTTCGTCAAAAATTAGTTATGGAAATGTTCGAAGAATATACGGTGTTTGAAAGGGAAACTCATCAAGTTGTATTCAAGGAAGAGGAAACGAGAATTCTTTTTCAATCAAAAAAACAGACCATTCAAAGCACTCTTTTGTCTAAAGAGCCACAACAAGTGTTCCAAGAAACCCAGCAAATTTTACACCAACTATTTGAGTTAGAACCTTTTGAATTTGAATTGGTAGAGGAAACTGATAAATAAAAAACAGGAAAACGATTTAGCGAAAGCTAAGTCGTTCTCCTGTTTTTTAGGCTTGTCGTTCACGAATTTTTTCAACGATTCGGTTATAAACTTCAGAGAAGGAAGTATTGGCATGGTGATCGGTCTGGACAATGAAAATTTTTCGAGAAGCAAAGGACTGATCAATTGGTTGCCAAGGGATCTCATCGGAAATAGATAATCGAGAAACAATTGATTGCCCAATGTTATTTTTTAGCAATTGTAACAGGACTTCGTTGTTGTTTAATTCGATAATTGGTAAGTTGATGCTGTGTTCGTTGAGATAAAGCTCATTGAAAAAACGTAAGCCAGAGTTCTTTTCTCTTAAGAGCCAAAATTTTGAAGCGGCATCTCCTGCTAGAACTAGTTGATCTTCATAAACAATTTCTTTGTGTAGATTTTTGGTTTCAATGGGTTTTTCAATTAGTCCAATGTGGGCATGATTATTTTGAACCATATCCACGACTTCGTTTGAATTCATCAGTTGAATCGAAAAGTTGATGAGTGGAAAAGCGGTAACCAAACTCTCCATAATATCTGGCAATAAATAAATAGCAACTGTATTTGAAGAGGCTATAATGCAGTCTTCTTTAAAATTCTCTTTTTCTGCAGCTTGCGCAAAAGAAGTAGTTAAGCTTTCAATAATCGAGAGCATTTTTGGATATAAAAAATCAGCTTCTTTGGTAGGAATAACCGATTGTTTTCCATTACGATAGAACAGCTTGATCGAAAAGTGTTGCTCTAATTTCTTGATTTGCAAAGAAACAGTTGGCTGAGAAATATACAATTGTTTGGCCGCCGCACTAAAATTTTTGGTTTCATACACAGCAATAAATGTTTTGATCCATTCGAACATAAAATCGCCTCTTTCTATTTACTATCTTAATAGTTGGTATTGAAAATATTTATTTTACAAATATAAATATTTCATTTAGTATAATAACATACTTTTGATTAATATCAATAATAATAAATAAAGACGGAGTGTGACTACATAATGGTAGAAAGTGCGAAAAAATTCTTGCGGAAAGTCCCGATTCCCATTTGTGGACTAATTTTAGGGATGGTTTCTTTGGGGAATTTACTTTATTCCTTGGGATATGCAACAATTGGGACCATTTATTGTGTACTTGGCAGTCTCTTAATGATTTTAGTTATTTTAAAAATTATTTTTACAATGAAACATGCATTAAGCACCTTAGATGATCCAATTATTGCTTCGGTATCACCAACATTTACAATGGCTTTAATGGTTATCTGTGTTTTCTTAGATCGGATATTTACCAATGCTGCTTGGATTAATGTGTTGTGGATTGGCGCAGTGATTTTACATTTTATTTTAATGATTTATTTTGTAGCGGTGCATATTTTTCCAACAAAAATCGAATTGGAACACATTTATCCAAGCTGGTTTATTACGTTTGTCGGCATTGGCGTTATTCCTAATACTTCTCAATTGTTTATCAATGAGTTGGGAAAAATTGTTTTTTGGGTAGCGTTGTTCTTTTATTTACTCTTGTTACCAATTTTAATCAAGAGAATTACGAAGTCGAAAGAAATGCCTGAATCGACCATTCCTTTATTGACGATTATGACAGCGCCAGGTTCGTTATGTTTAGCTGGCTATATTTCAATGGGTGGTCATTTGTATATGCCATTAGTTGTTTTCTTGCTAATTTTATCTCAATGTATTTATGGGATTGTAGTAGTGAATCTATATAAAATTATGCAAGTGACATTCTATCCAAGTTATGCTGCCTTTACATTCCCATTAGTGATTTCTGCGACAGCGTTAGTCAAAGTTAAACCTTTATTTGCAGAAAAGGTAGGTCTAACGAGTCTGTTAAATATTTTGTCTACTTTTGAACTGTTATTAGCTGTGGCTATTGTAAGTTATGTGTTCATTCGATATTGCATTTTTTTATTCCAAAGAGAAAATAACACGAAAAAAGTGGAATTAAATTAAAAAAAAGAGAGGAAGCAAAGAGGTGAAGAAACTATTAATTACTGGAGGAGCTGGCTTTATTGGTTCTAATTTGGCTAATTTTTATAGTCAACAGTATCAAGTTTTTGTGATTGATGATTTGTCCATGGGGCGAGTGTCAAATTTGCAACAAACTGAGCAGTTGGTTTTTATTAAAGGAAGTGTGACGGATCAGCAATTATTGGACGAAGTACTTTCAAAGCATTCGTTTGAGTATATCTTTCATCTTGCGGCCGTGGCAAGCGTGGCAAGTTCTGTGGCACAGCCTCTAGAGACACATGAGGTCAATTTTTTAAGTGTATTGAAAATATTGGAATCAATAAAAAAATATCAAAAAGAGCTCAAACGTTTTGTTTTTGCTTCGTCGGCAGCCGTTTACGGTGCAGAGCCAACGTTGCCTAAAAGAGAAACTTCGATGATTTGCCCTTTGAGTCCCTATGCTATTGATAAGTTTGCTGCTGAACGTTATGTTCTCAATGAATACCATTTACATGGGGTACCCACGAGTGCAGTTCGCTTCTTTAACGTCTATGGTCCCAATCAAAATCCTGCTTCACCCTATTCTGGTGTCCTGTCCATTTTGATGGATCGTTATATCCAATTAGAGCAAGGGCAAGCGAGCCAATTTCAAATATTTGGAGATGGTCAGCAAACACGTGACTTTATCTACATTGATGATGTCCTAACTGCATTAGATTTAGTAGCAACCAAAAGTGAAGCGTTGGGACACGTTTATAATGTGGGTACCGAAGTTGCCATTTCCCTTAATCAATTAATTGAAGAAATGAACCAATTAGTGGGACTTTCTTTGCCAGTTTCTTATCAAAAGGAACGAGATGGCGATATAAAATATTCTCTTTCAGATAGTTCTGCTTTGAAAGGCTTAGGTTTTTCGCCCTTTTATTCAATTCAAGAAGGACTTCTAAAATATCTTAAGTTTACCCATAATACCCAAAATAGATAAAAAAGAGCCTGGGACAAAAATCACTTTGGATTTTTGTCCCAGGCTTAAAAATTGATAAACGGCGGGAACAGAAGCAACTCCTTCGGAAATAAGCCGAAATTCTCCAAAAATTATAGAACAATTTTCGGAAATTCCTTCTTATTTCTCGGAGTTAAACACTTCTGTCCCGACCTCTTTTTTGTGCAAATGTTTCGCCCCAATGGCAAAGTGAAGAGAGGGCATCGTAAAGAGCATATCCTTCCGAAGTGAGCGTATATTCCACACGCGGGGGCAGTTCGTTAAAGGATTCTCGATGGACTAGGCCATCTTTTTCCATTTCTCTCAAGCGATCTGTCAGGACGCGTTGAGTGATTCCGTCGAGCGCACGCATCAATTCACCGTTGCGCTTGGTTCCTTGGAATAATTCATCCATTAATGATAATTTCCATTTGCCGTTAATGGTGGAAAGGGCTAAGTTGATACTGGTTTGTTTATCAGTTGTCATAGTTTCTCCTTGTGACACGTAATGGTTACTTTTTTCTTCCTAGGTGAATAAAAAGTGCGTACTTTTTTTCTCCATCATAGTGAGTAATAATAACTATGTCAAGTAAGGTAAGAGGAAGGAAGAAGAAATATGATGTATCAAGATGTTGTTCGCAGCCGCCGCTCAGTTCGGGATTTTATGCCAGATGTTGAGATTCCTAAAGAGGAATTAATGGCCATAATTGAGGAAGCGATGTTCGCGCCAAATAGTACCAATTTAAATTCATGGCGTTTTTTTATTGTCACAGAAAAAGAACAAAAAGAGGCCCTTTACGAAGTTTCGATGCAACAACCAGCAGTTAAAGGGGCATCGGCGGTGATTATTTTATTAGGTGATTTGACTGCTTATACAGTGGCCAATGCAGATGAAATCAGTGCTAAAGCTGTCGCACAAGGAACGATGACGGAAGAAATTCGTCAAGGAATTAATGAAAATGTTTCTTGGTACTATGATGTTAGCGAAGAACAAAAAAGAGAGTGGCTAATGTTAGACCAAGGCTTAGTTGCGATGCAGCTGATGCTTTCTGCAAAAGATCGAGGCTATGATACTGTGGCGATGTCTGGTTTTGAAACAGAAGCTGTTCGCAAGTTATTTAATATTGAGGATCATTTAGTGAACGGACTGATTATTCCGATTGGCAAAGCTCAAACACCCGGCTTTGAAACAGTCCGACGAGATGTTTCAGAAGTAGTAACTTGGTTAGACTAAAAAGCTAAACAGTTCTGTAATTGCTGTTTATTAGATTTTGAGCGTGGAACAAACATCCAAAGTGATTGTTGTCCCACGTTCGTTTTTTTGTTGATCATCCGCTTTTGAGAATGGCCAGAGAAGACGTTTAGTGAACCAATTTTGAAAGAAAGTGATACACTAGAAGAAAAAGAAGTGGGGCGACCTTATGCGTTATGTCATAATGCAGTCACGAGATATTCGTGAAAATTTAGCAACGGAAGATTATCTATTAAACACTCTCTCTTTTGAAGAGCCCTTAGTGTTGTTCTATATTCAGGAACCCTGTGTTATTTTAGGCCGAAATCAAAATGCTTATGAAGAAATTGACTTAGCTTATGCTAGAGAGAAGGGAATCGTTATTACTCGCCGTTTATCGGGCGGTGGTGCTGTTTATGATGATCTTGGGAATGTCAGCTTTAGTTTTGTTGTTCAGGAAGGACATCAAGCTTTTGGGGATTTTAAAGCGTTCACTAAACCAATTATTGAAGCATTACATAAAATGGGCGCAACGGGGGCCGAGATTAGCGGTCGCAATGATTTATTAATTGATGGGAAAAAATTTTCTGGCAATGCCATGTATACAAAAAAGGGGAAGATGTATACTCATGGTACCTTGATGTATGATGTTGATTTGGCAGAAGTTCAACGTGTTTTAACTGTTTCTAAGAAAAAAATTGAATCAAAAGGGACAAAATCTGTTCGGGGACGCGTAACCAATTTACGGCCGTACTTAGACGAAAAATATCAACAATTAACCATTGAGGAATTTCGCAATCGTTTACTGATGGAGCTCTTTGATGTCGAATCTCTAACTGAAGTTGCGGAGAAAGAATATGTCCTAACCAAAGCAGATCAACAGGAAATTAGGAAATTGGTCGCTGAAGTGTATGGCAATGAAGCTTGGATTTTTGGTGAAGCGCCTAAATTTACGATCAAAAAAGAAGAAAAGTTTAAAGGCGGCATCGTGGATGCACGTTTGACTGTTGAAAAAGGTAAAATAATTGAGTTAACGATTTATGGTGATTACTTTGCCAAAAAAGAAACAGCGGAAATCGTTGCAGCTTTATTAGGTGTGGACTATCAGTATTCATCAATTTGGCAAGCATTAGCAGCGTTTAACTTTGAAGACTACTTTGTAAATATCACCAAAGAAGAATTTGTTCATTTATTGGTGGATTAATAAACGTGCTGGGACAAAAGTTAAAGAATCTTTTGTCCCAGCACGTTTATTTAATGATGGTTGGCTCTTGCTAGAAAAATTTCCCATGAACGTCCCAATTGCCAGTATCTTTGGCTTTTTTCAATGTTTGCATTCGACGAAAGCCAACAGGATGATCGGATAAGAAGTTACTCAATTTAAGCCAGATGGTATCATCATGTAAATCAATACTGTGAAAGTATTCTTCTAAATCCACACGACTGCCCATGTATTTTCCTGAAAATAAATAAATCATGCTTAAAGCACCTTCTTCGGCGTAGTATAAACCTGCGCGATCAGCGGTATATTCTTGCGTTCTTGTAAAACTTTTATCTAACGCAACTGGTTTCAAAATAATGGATAACATTAGCCGCCATAAATTAGTGTGTCCACATTTATGGTGTCCTAGCTCGTGTGCCAAAATAAAGCGAATCAGCGAAAAATCGCCTGTATTGTACGCGATATCCAACAAATCACTGTGAATGACAACATAGCGTCTGTGTAAAGAGCATTTTGCCGCAAAAGCGTTTAAGACACCATTCCCGTTGATTAAATAAAGACGTGGCATCCTTAATTTTTTAGTGCCAAAGCCCATTTCTTTTGCTAAATCAATATACAAGGAATAAATTTCTGGTAATTGATTTTCTGTAATTTCCACTCCGTTAGAAGCAGTGTCCATGTACATATAACGAATGGTAAAAAAAGCAATGACTGGCGCAATTGGTGCAATTAAGACAATTAATAACCAGTCAGGAATCGGCAAATCACTCAATATTAATAAGGCAACTAACCCCAATGCGAAAAACAATAAAACAAAACCAATGATAATCATTGGTACTTCAAAACGATAACGTAACTTAGCAACAGAAATTTCTTTCTTTTTTTCCTGCGGTTGACACATAAACATTCCTCCCCAAACATTTCCCAAACACTTTTTCAAATAAAATGACTTACCTGTTACTTCTAATATACCATTGGTTAATCGATAATGACAATGGTGGGAACTTGAATAAAGGTAATTATATCAAGTGATTAATGAAAGGGACTCGTTGTACGCAGGGAATTGGTCTATCTTGATTAAATAAAATTTTAATAATCTAACTGTTTTAGACGTAATAAAGTAGTTTCTGGAGTTAATTTTTTAATAACATATAAACGCAAAATTGCATGTTCAATTTTTTGTTCTTCTGGCGATAGCGCCGAATTTATATAGGATAACTTCTCGATTAAATAGGTTAAAAATGAGCCAGCACCTTGGCTACCCACTAAAAAGCCCATTTCTTCCGTTTCGGTTAATTGTTGTTTTTTTAAGTGGTAAATTTCTTGTGCAAGTGCCCCCGAGGCTGAGACAAAAGTGTTTAGCTCCAAGAAATAAGAAGAAATTTTTGAAAGTTGCTTTTTGACTTTCGAGGAATTTCAGCTTATTTCCGAAGGAGTTACTTTTGTTCAGCTGATTATCTTAAAAGTTATAAAAGAGTTTGCTTGTTCAAATTTGTTAGTAAGTCGCTTTTTGTTGCTACTGTAACAGTTTCCATTGCACTCATCCTTTGCTTTTATATGATACATCTAGTATAACATGGTCTCACTTTTTTTTATTTTTCCTCTTGCTCTGGTACGCGTTTCATAAGGTAAGCTAGGTGTATCAAAATATTGGAGGGCATGAAAATGAATGTTATAGTGGAGATAAGCGATAGACTTGGTATGGATTACTATTTTGTCTCGGTGACTACGACGGCCAAAAGTCTGCAGTTAGATAGTCCCAAAAAATACTATAAGATTTGGCATCAAGAAATTCCGTACCATCAGATAACGGAGTGGCACTTGACACAGCAGGAGGATATTCAGGAAATTTCTTTTGCTTGGCAGGAGACCTTTTATCGTTTTGTTGATTACGGGACAGGGATTGTGCCTTATTTAACTCAATTTTGTAAAGTAATGAGGTGAAAGTATGACAACAATTCGAGAAATTGCGCGCCTTTCAGGATCTTCAGTTACGACTGTTTCGCGTGTGATTAATCATCATCCGTATGTTTCTGAAGAAAAACGACTGAAAATCCAAGCAATTATCGATGAGTTGGGCTATAAGCCCAATATATTAGCGAGAAATCTTAGCTTTGGGAAAAGTAATACATTAGGTGTCATGGTTCCTTATACGAATCAACCTTATTTTGATGCTATTTTAAGTGGGATTATCCACCAAGCATTTCAACAAGGGATGATGGTCAGTTTATTACCAACGGATTATGATAAAGAAGTTGAAAAAAGTTACTTGGAAAAAATGGCCACGGGTGCGTTTGATGGCATGATTGTTTTGTCAAAGGCAAATCCTTTAAGTGTGTTTGCTCCGTATAAAGAGCAAGTTGTTTTTTGTGAAAAAATAGAAGACCCTAGTTATGCTAGTATCTATATCGATCGTTTAACCGTTTATCGGCGGGTCTTCCAAGCGTTGAAACAACAAGGATGTAGTGAAGTGGCAATTACGATTAACCGTGCACCAGAAAAAAGTACAAGCGCACGCTATTTAGTTGACGCATATCAGGAAATTTATGGAGCGATTCCTGAAAATCGGTTATTTAAGGACTGTTTAACCTATGAAGATGGGTGTGAAGTAGGACGTCACTGTGGGCAAGATCCAACGCTCCAAGCGGTTGTGACCAACGGTGATGAAATTGCCGCAGGGATTCAAGCCGTTATTGAAAGACCACTCTTTTTAGTGGGACAGGAACAAACTTTATTAAGTGAAATTTTAAATTTTTCAACAATCTGTCATCCATTAATGGAATTAGGGGAAAAAGCCACACATTTATTTCAAGAAAAACGGCCGAAAACGATTCAATTGACTTCTACATTTATTAATCGACAACCAGATTTTTCTTTTTCTTAGAAAAAAGCTGGTTGTTTTTTTCTTTGGTAGAATAAGGTTTTTCGCTAAAAAATAAAAAAACTTACAAAAAGTAAGACAAAAAGCTTTACTTACTTTTAGTAAGGTAGTATAGTAAGCATGTAAACAAAATTAAATGAATTTACTGAGGAAATTCGAAAGGATGAACATATTATGTCAAAATTTACTGAAATGATGAAAAACCGTCGTTCAATCTATGCTTTAGGAGAAAACTTACCAATTTCAAAAGAAGAAGTAACGGCTTTAGTAAAAGAAGTTGTTAGAGAAAGTCCAACAGCTTTTAACTCTCAAACACAACGCGTTGTGTTCTTATTCGGCGATGCTCACAAAAAATTATGGGCAATGACTGAAGATGCCTTAAAACCATTAACTCCAGCAGAAGCATTTCCAAACACACAAGCTAAATTACAAGGTTTTGCAGCTGGTGCGGGCACAATTTTATTCTTTGAAGATACAGATATCGTGAAAAACTTACAAGATAGCTTCCCATTATATGCGGATAACTTTCCTGTTTGGTCTGAACAAGCAACTGGTTTAACACAAGCGAACGTTTGGACTGCCTTAGCGCAAGAAAATATTGGCGCAAACTTACAACACTACAACCCAGTCATTGACGAAGCGGTTGCTGCAGAATGGTCAATTCCTGCAAACTGGAATTTGCGTGCACAAATGGTCATTGGTTCCATTGAAGCGCCAGCTGGCGAAAAAGAATACATGGAAGATAGTGCTCGTTTTAAAGAATTCAACTAAATCATTGCTTTAGTAAAACGAAGAGGAAAGGAGTGAAAGCAAATGGTTCAAGCATTACCAAGTAATATTGGGATTCAACAAGTCACTTTGAAAGTGGCTGATTTAGATAAAATGGTAAACTTTTATACGAAAACAATTGGCTTAAAACTTTTAAAACAAGGAGAGGGACGTGCTTGGCTAGCGCCACAAGGCACCAACGATGCAATTCTTGTCTTAAAAGAACTAACAGCTGGGGAAGAAAATCAGGGTACCACTGGCTTGTACCATATTGCTTTCCTGCTACCAACCCGCAAAGATTTAGGCAATATGTTGCTGTGGCTTTTGCAGGAAAATGTGCAAATTTGCGCAGCAGATCATGGCTATAGTGAAGCCCTTTACTTAAGTGATCCAGAAAATAATGGCATCGAAATTTATTGGGATAAACCAGAAGAAGTCTGGGATATTCGTCCAAATGGTGAAATTATCGGTGTGACAGAAGAATTAGACGGTGATAGTTTAGCTGCAGAAGCTGACGGTCACTGGCTAGGAATTTCCGAAGGTTCTAAAATTGGGCACATTCATTTGAAAGTGGCCGATTTAGATACCACTGAAACGTTCTATAAAAATTTAGGGTTTGGCTTAAAGTCTAACTTTGGTCAACAAGCGAAGTTTTTTGCAGCGGGTCAGTACCATCATCATATTGGGACAAATACATGGAGCGGCAAACAGCTGCCAACGATTCAAGAAAATCAATTTGGCTTAGAAAATTACACCTTCCGTTTACCAACTGCGGCAGATTTAGAGATCGTCCAAGCCAATGCGGAAGAAGCAAAGTTACATTTTATTGCCAAAGATCATTTACTTGCGTTAGAAGATCCTAGCGGCATGATTATTCAATTTACCTATTAAAGCCACTCTCAAACTAGCCCTTCGTTAGAAAATGAAGGACTAGTTTTTTTGCCTTTTTTTGCATTATTTTGCATTCGTTTGCAAAATAATGCAAAAGGTGCTATCTTTACTTAGAAGAGGTGAGGAAGCATGTTGATTGAAGAACGTTTAGCCAAGATTCAAAAAATAGTGAATGAACAAAAAAGTATTTCCATGGAAGCGTTAGCGGAGCAAGTCTCCGTTTCAAAAGATACTATTCGGCGAGATTTAATTCGTTTAGAAAAGGAAGGACATTTAAAGAGAACGCACGGTGGCGCTATCTCAGTGCAGTCTGAAGCAACTATTTATGATTATGCTCAACGAATAATGAAGCACCCAGAGAAAAAACAAGCGATTGCCCAAAAAGTTTGGGCAGATATTCCCAAACAAGCGTCCATTTTTTTTGATTCATCAACCACGGTGGAAGCAGCTATTCGAGCGATGGAAAATAGTCCGATTCACGCGATCACGAACTCTCTCAGTCATGCGCTACTTCTAGCGCAAATGGATCAGACAAAAATTACAGTATTACCTGGGCAACTGCATAAACAACAACTCTTTTTGTTTGGGGCAGAAACAGTCGCTAAGGTTGGGGAATTTGCCCCCGACTATACATTATTAGGTGTGTTTGCGTTATCTGAACAAGGATTATTTATTCACACAGAAGAAGAAGGTCAAGTCAAACGGCGAATGATTCAACAAGGCAAACAAGTCATTGCCTTAGCAGACCAAACGAAATTAAACAAAACGGGTTTATTTAAAATTTGCGAATTAACAGAAATTGATTGTTTAGTGACAGATACACGACCTGATGAAAAATTTTGCGAGCAGTTAGCGCAAGCAGGCGTAACGTTGATTGTCGCAGATGAATAATGGAGGATAATAATGAAGCGAAAAATTAATTATACACATATTGCTGAACCTACTGTTTTTGAGAATGTTTTTCCAACGTATTTGACGAATGAAACGATGATGGCGCGCAAGCAGAAAGTATTACAACGA
The DNA here is from genome assembly GCF_051715085.1 of Enterococcus sp. AZ050. Lineage (NCBI taxonomy): Bacteria > Bacillati > Bacillota > Bacilli > Lactobacillales > Enterococcaceae > Enterococcus > Enterococcus sp. AZ050. The sequence continues at coordinate 2,210,577 of NZ_JBIOTC010000001.1, forward strand.
ATGGAAACAGAAAAATTCGATCAATTGGTCTTCTATGCAGACAAAGAGCATGGCAGTAATTTTGAATACTTAACTGGCTTTATTCCGAGGTTTGAAGAAGGACTCCTTGTGTTAAATAAGGATGGTATGGCGACACTTATTTTAGGTAATGAAAATTTAAAACTGTGCCAACATGCCCGCATCTCAGCCGATTTAATTCATTATCCAGCTTTTTCGCTACCTAATCAACCAATGGCTGGAGAACAAAAGTTGGCGCAGATTTTTGAAACGCTTCTCGATGAAACTGCTCAAAAAATAGGTATCGTTGGGTGGAAAATGTTTACGACACAACAGCAAGAACCTGCTACGATGTTTGATGTGCCACATTTTATTGTCGAAGCACTGAAAAAAGCGCTGCCGAAAGAAGCTCGTTTACTAAATGGGACCCACTTATTGATTGGAGCAAAGGGGGCCCGCACAACAAATAATGCTAACGAATTGGCGCACTATGAATATGGGGCGAATTTGGCTTCTCGCAGTATGTTAAAGGCCTTAAATGCAATTGAAATAGGACAGCGTGAAACGGACATTGGGGCTTTGTTAAATGATGAAGGTCAAACGCCGACGGTAGTAACCATTGCGGCAACTGGTCAACGTTTTGAATATGCAAACATGTATCCGACTGCCAAAGAAATTCAGTTAGGTGATGCCTTATCATTAACTACAGGCTACAAAGGCGGCTTGTCTAGCCGAACAGGTTTTGTTATTGAAAACGAGCAGCAATTGCCAGAAGCGCAACGTGATTATTTAGAACGCGTAGCAAAACCCTATTTTCAAGCTGTCGTTCACTGGCTTGAAACCATTCGAATCGGACTGTTAGGGCGAGAAATGTACCAAGCGATTGAAGAACAGTTACCAAAAGAAATCTATCACTGGCATTTGAATCCTGGGCATTTAGTTTCGGATGATGAATGGATGTCGTCGCCTATTTATCCAGATTCAGCCATTCGCTTGGAAAGTGGCATGCTCTTTCAAGTGGATATTATTCCTTCTGTACCTGGTTATACAGGGGTGAGTGCAGAAGAATGTGTGGCTTTGGCTGATGAAACACTGCAAAAAGAGATTCAGCAAACTTATCCAGACATGTGGCAACGGATTACGACACGCAAAGCCTATTTAAAGGAGACATTAAAGATTGACTTACCAACGGAGGTTTTACCAATGTCTAATTTAGTTGGTTACTTACGGCCTTTTTATTTAGCTAAAGACAAAGCTTTGTGTGTAGAAAAACCAGCTCCTAAATGAGTAGGCTCCTTTTTTGAGTTTCTTTTGGGCCTTATTTATAATCAATATAGCGAAGGAAGAACACCAGAAGAGAGGCGTGATGGTAAATGCACTATCCTGAACATCTGAAAAAAGCAGTTTTAGCTAAAGCAAAAGACTTACCATTAGAAGGTTTTGTGGAAGGGCAAGGTCCGCAACAGCCAAAAGTGATGTTGATTGGGGAAGCCCCTGGAAAAGAAGAAATTAAAGAAAACGTACCATTTATAGGGCGTTCAGGTCAATTGTTGATGGAACAATTACAACAAGTTGGCTTAAGTCGTGAAACGGTGTATATCACCAGTGCGGTTAGGAGTCGGCCTTTTTCTGTAAAAACGAAGCAGATTGCAAAAACGGGAGAAAGAGTAACCAAGTTTCCTAATCGAACGCCCACCAAAGAAGAAATCAAAATTTTTGCGCCTTTGCTTGATTGGGAAATCGCTGTTTGCCAACCTGAACTAATTTTGACACTGGGGAATATTGGGTTGCAACGACTTTTAGGACCAAAGCCAACAATCACTGCAGTGCACGGAACGGTCATTCAGTCGCCCATTCAAACATTTGATGAGCAATCACAAAACTATTATTGGACGCAGAAAACCTATCAAATCATTCCACTCTTCCATCCAGCGGCTGTCTTTTATAATTATCGTTTAAAAGAAGTCGTGAAAGAAGATTGGCAAGTGGTTCAAAAACAACTGCAACTGCTTAAGAAAGTTTAAAATGAGAAAAATAGAAGGATGGTTGTTTTTTCGAAGAGAGAATGCTACCCTAGAAGTATCAATAAATAGACAGATTATTTAATCGCTGGGTTGAATAATTGAAGGATTCTGATTTTTGCGTAAGCCTTGAAGCAAAAAGAATGAGTCCTTTTTTTGTTAGAAGGAGATTTGGGTATGGAGCAAACACAGCAAAACCATTTTACTGCGTTGTTTTATAAAAATGTTCTGTTAGGAATTTTAAGTATGGCGGCGCAATCAATTTTTATTTTGGCGGACACATTTTTCATTGCAAATGGGATCGGCACCGAGGCGTTGGCGGGGCTTAACATTGTCTTACCACTCGTTAATATTATTAATGGATTAGGTTGGATGTTTGGCGTTGGCGGCGCTACGTTGTTTTCGACAACGGTTGCGCAAAAAGAAATCAAAAAAGCCAATCAGTATTTTAGTTTAACGATTGGGTTAGTTTTCGTTATAGGGAGTCTCTTTACTTTAGTGAGCTTGATTTTTTCCGATCAAATTATTCGGGGACTTCAGGGGACCGGTGTCTTGTTTGGTTTGGCAAAGGAATATTATATGATTTACCTTAGCTGTTCATTATTATTTATTTTAAACAATTGCCTGATTACTTTTTTAAGAAATGACCATAATCCTCGTTTGGCAACGATTGCTTTTGTCAGTGGGGGAATTGTCAATATTATTTTGGACTATGTCTTTATTTATCAATTTGGGTGGGGCATGGCAGGTGCGGCCATTGCAACGGTGATGTCACCGTTAACAAGCTTAATCCTGATTACGTTGCATAAGTGGTCGCCGCAACGAGTTTTACGTTTTGAAAAGTTTAAAGTGAAATTTCAGGATGTTCGAGAAATTATGTCGATTGGTTTTTCTTCCTTTTTAAATGAATTTTCTTCGGCCTTTGTCATGTTTTTATTTAATATTGTTTTGTTAAACTTAGTTGGTCATGTGGCGATTTCAGCTTATGCAATTGTTGCCAATCTCAATATTATTGTGATTGCCATTTTTACAGGGATTGGGCAAGGGGCGCAACCATTACTCAGCCGATACTATGGTTTAGGGGAAACGAAGGTGTTGCGTAAATTTGTTAAACTTAGCTTTATTACGTACTTGGTTGCCGGCTTCCTGTTTTTTTTAATCAGTCAAGTGTTTACGGGACAAATTATTGAGGTCTTTAATAGCGAAGGGAACGACCAGTTGGCGCAAATTGCTAGGACAGCCATCCGCTTATATGCGATTTCCTTCTTGTTTACAGGATTGAATTTTATGGGGATTTATTACTTTTCGGCAGTTCGTAAACCGAAAATGGCGCTAATGATTTCCTCTTTGCGTGGGTTCTTTTTAATTGTGCCAGTTTTATTTATTTTGGTGAAATTACTAGGATTAACCGGTGTTTGGTTAGCCATGCCTGTGGTTGAATTTGTTACGTTTGGACTAATGCTTGTGGGCTACCTTGCGTATCGAAACTATTTGAAAAAAAGAGAAACAGTAACCTGATGTTGGTTACTGCTTCTTTTTTGCTTAGTTTACATAGTTTTCAGTTAAAGTCATGAATTGTTCCACATCTTTTAGGACTTGATCAATGCCGGCTTGCCAGAAATCAGGTTTTGTTAAGTCAACATTTAAATGTTTTTTCGCTAATTCTTCGCTTGTCATCGAAGCAGTGTCTCTTAATAACGCAATGTATTGGTCTTCAAAAGAGCTGCCTTGTTGATTGGCATACGCATAGATACCCATGCTGAATAGATAGCCAAAAGTATATGGGAAATTATAGAAAGGCACATCATCAATAAAGAAGTGCAATTTGCTCGCCCAGAAATGAGGATGATAACTGCCAAGACTATCTTTGTAGCTTTCTTTTTGCGCCGCTAACATTAATTCAGTAATATCTTCTTCCGCTACTAAACCTTTTTGGCGCGCTTGATAAAAATTATTTTCAAAGATAAAACGTGCATGAATGTTCATAAACATGGCAATGGCATTTTGCATTTTTGTGTCTAAAAGGTTAATCTTTTCAACGTCTGATTTGGCCTCTTTTAAGGTAGCGTCAGCAACAATCAATTCTGCAAAGGTACTAGCTGTTTCTGCTACGTTCATGGCATACTCTCGATTCAATGAAGGTAAATCCCACATCACGCTACTATGGAAAGCGTGACCTAATTCATGGGCTAAAGTAGCTACTTCGTTGATTGAATTGCCAAAGGTCATGAAAATCCGCGACTCTTGTGTTTCAGGTAATTCTGTACAATAACCCCCAGGACGTTTGCCTGGACGATCTTCAGCTTCAATCCAACTTTTTTCAAAAGCCATTTGGGCAAAATCGGCCATTTTCGGACTGAATTTACGGAAATTTTCTAAAATAAAGGCAGCGGCTTGATCAAAGGAATACGTTTTTTCTTCTAAATCACCTAAAATAATTGGCGCATCTTGGTCTTGCCAATCCATTTTTTCTTTGCCGAATAATTGCGCTTTGCGCGTTAGAAAGTCGACGAATGGTTGTTTATTTTTTTGGATGGTTTCCCACATAACCGTTAATGTTTCTTGACTCATTCGATTATAGTTTAAGGGATTTTCTAAATAATCTGTAGTGCCATGCAATTTGTAATCAGATAAACGGAACCCATCTAAGTGATTTAGGGTGTCTGCTAAAATTGAAGCTTTGCTACTCCAAGCTTTCTCCCAGGCTGTAAACAAACGTTGACGAACCTCTTTGTCAGGATCTCCCATCATGCGGTTAAAGGCTTGGCCTGCAGATAGTTCTGTCACAGAGCCATCTTTTTCTTCAAAAGGAATCACGATGGAAGCAACAATCGTATCGTAATGTGTACTCCAAGCATTTAACCCATCTAGAGAAAGCGTATTGATGATATTTTCTTCTTGTTCGGAAAGCAGTTTTTTTCCATCACGGCGTAATTCATTTAAGCGAAAAGCCATTGTTTTAAACGGTTCTTCGGCTAACAGGGCTTGCCAATGTTCTGCTGAAATCTTGGTGATTTTTTTAGTAAAAATGGTTTCAGCTAATTGAATCGCTGGCAATAGATTGTATAAATCGCCTGATAAAATTTTGGCCTTGGTATCATTAGTATTAGCAGAAATTAAAGCAGTTAAAAAACTATTACATTGTGAAAAGCCATTTGAGATTTTCCCTTGTAACGTTAAGATTTCAGCAAATTGTTCTTTGCCTTGGGCACTTTCTGGTGTCCATTCTGTGATTAATTGATGGTACTCTTTTGTTTGTTCGGTTAATTGAGTCATTCGTTGGCTAAGTTCTTTGGACTCGCTCCCATTGGGGAAAATACTGTCTAAATCCCATGTAATAGAATAGGTCATATCCAATCCTTCTTTCATTTTTTTCTTTTCAGTATATCATAAGACCTAAGAGAAGTTGTTTCTTTTTCCCTCGAAACCGACTATAATAAAAAAGAATTTTCCGTGGCAGGCACGGGGCAACTTGAAACCAAGAAAAGAGGATTATATGAAAAATTATTTGAAAGATAGTAATTTATATTTAGTCATTGCGTTTGTTATTATGGCCATTTTATTTTTCAGTTCATCACAGACGTATGAACAGCAATCACAAGTTGGTCTTTTAGATAAACTTCTGAGCAGTCATCCTTTTGAAGAACAATTAAAAAATATTTCTTTTCAATATGCTGGCAGTGAAGTGAGCATTCAAGCTAGTGGTTATAGTAAATTTGTTGAATTTTTTATTCGTAAGGGAGCCCATTTTGGTACGTATTTTCTATTAGGTGGTAGTTGGTTTATTGGATTAGTACCAAGAATCAAAGGTCTGTTTTTAACAGCTGTTGTTTCCTGGCTAGCTGCTACTGGCTATGCAGGTTTAGATGAATTTCATCAAATGATCACAGGCGGAAGGACCCCTCTTTTTCAAGATGTTATGTTGGATGCCATGGGTGCTTTGACAGCCATCGTTATTTGTTTGGTGGTTCATGGTTTGAAGAAAAATAAAAAAAGAAGACGCTAATTTAGAAGAGCTTCGTTTATTCGTCAGAACGGTGGGTAAGCGAGGGTCTTTTTTTGGTAGCGCTTGTTCCTAACTGAAAAGAAGAGTAGAATATAGGAGAATAGTAACGAAAAGTCAGGAGGAATCAAGGATGTCAGGACACAGCAAATGGAGCAACATTCAAGGGCGTAAAAATGCACAAGATGCCAAACGTGGGAAAATTTTCCAAAAAGTTTCAAGGGAAATCTATATGGCGGCAAAAGCAGGTGGCCCTGACCCCACAATGAATCCTGCTTTACGTTTAGCAGTCGATAAAGCTAAGTCAGCCAATATGCCCAATGATAATATTGCGCGCGCCATAAAAAAAGCCAGTAGTGCTGGTGAAGGGGAACATTATGACGAGGTAACTTATGAAGGATACGGGCCAGGTGGCGTGGCAATTTTAGTTCATGCACTAACAGATAACCGCAACCGAACGGCCACCAATGTTCGCGTCGCGTTTACTCGAAATGGTGGCTCTTTAGGTGAAACGGGTTCGGTGAATTATATGTTTGATCGTAAAGGCTATATTGTCATTAAGAGAGAAGATCATGCAATTGAGGAAGACGACATGCTAGAAGTCGTTTTGGAAGCAGGCGGCGAGGATTTAGAAACATCACCAGAAGTATTTGAAATTTACACAGCACCAGAAGATTTTACAGCGGTTCGCGATGCTTTAGAACAAGCAGGTTATTCATTAGCACAAGCTGAATTAACAATGGTTCCGCAAACCTTACTAACCTTGAACGATGAACAAAAAGCGCAATTAGAGCGTTTGGTTGACAAGTTAGAAGACGATGATGATGTGTCAGAAGTATTTACCTCTGCAGAAAATCTATAAAATAAAGGGATGCTTGGCGTCCTTTTATTCATAAAATGAAATCGGATACAGAATGGAGGGCATTTTGAAAAAGAGAATTTGTTTACAAGCAATCAGGGAAGAAGCGGAAGCCTATTATCGTAACGGTGATTTTTATTGCTCGGAAGCGATTGTGGCGACCATTCGGCAACACTTCGATGCGGAGATTCCCATTGAAGCTGTGGCCATGGCTTCTGGGTTTCCTGTAGGTGTTGGAGGAGCGAAGTGTATTTGTGGTGCTCTTTCAGGCGGGGTTATGTGTCTGGGCTACTTTTTTGGTCGGACAGAAGCCAAAGGAGAACAAGTAAATAAAACGATGGCTTTAGCCAACGAATTGCATCAAAGTTTTCGACAAAAGCATCGAGTGGTTTGCTGCAGTATTTTGACAAGTAAAATGACGATGGGCTCACCTGAGCATATGGAACAATGCATTGGCTTTACTGGGGAAATCGCTGAAACAACCGCAAAAATTATTGCACGAGAACTTGCTTACGAATTAGTCTAGTAAAAAATGAGAGAGGAGCAACCAGATTCAGGTGAATGAATCTGGTTGCTCCTCTCTCATTTAATGCGTAATCAATTAACCAAGTACTTTTTCATAAGCTTCCACTTGAGATAAGACACGTTGGAGCTGTAATTCATTTTCAATATAGTTGATTGAATTACCTAAATCTTCTTGGCGGTTTGTTTCTAAACGATCGACTTCTTTTTTTGCTTCGTTCAATAAGTGTAGAACTTCTTCCTTAGATAACATGTACTCACCTCCTTGCGCAGTTCATCTACTATTAGTGTACTCCTTTTTTTCAAAAAAGGGCAATAATAGGATATTAAAAAACAAAAATAGCGGTCCTAACCGCTATTTTTGTTTACTCATGGCGTTGTTGTGCTAAAATCGCTTCGATTCGTTCTCTTTGATCTGCCAAAAAGTGAGGCAAATAAAGGGGGATTTCATCAAAGTTTGAGCTTTGATTTTCATAGGCTTCGGCATCTAGCAGGCCTTTTTGTGTGGCTACTTCAAATAACAAGTGGTTCGGTTCTCTAAAATACAATGATTTGAAAAATTCGCGGTCTTTAACTCCTGAGTTTGTAAAATTCTTTTCCTCTAACAGGCTATCAACTTGCGTTAATTCTTGCGTATCTTCCACCCCAAAGGCGACGTGATGAACGCCACCAATTCCTTCAATGGCAAGCGGATTGGTACGGTCATCAATGATGTGCACCTCTTGATAAAACTGTGGATGATGATTTTCCAGAACGGTTACTTCATGCGCAGTTTCAAAAAAAGGTACTGTTTCTTTTTCATGCCAATGTAAATAATCCACTAAAGGTTGTTTGGTAGCTGCGGCATATTGGACGCGTAATTGAATTGCATCAATGCCTAAAATTGCATGTTCTACTGGAATTTCAGAATGCTCAGCTGGAAAATAATCTTCCGCATTTTCAAATTCACGTAACGGAACAAGCGCCATTTGTGTATTATCGGGCGCTTCAAAACGCAAAATTGGGTGTTGGTTAAATTTTCCACACCATAGTGGCAGATACCCGCTTGCTCAAGACGTTCTGCCCAAAAATCCAAAGAGGCGCGCGTTGGTACTTTTAAAATAGTTCGTTCAATTGTATTTGTCCCAAAGGATTGATCTTGGCCATCATTCAATTCAAAAAAAGTTAATTCGGTACCTGTTCGTTGCTCATTATCTGAGAAAAACAAGTGATACATGGTGTGGTCATCTTGGTTGATCGTTTTCATTAGTAATTTTAATCCCAGTGTATTATGATAGAAGTCAAATGTAGGCTTTATCAATCGATTTAAAATAGAGATGTGATGAATTTGTGCATACATAGTAAAATTCCTTTCTTGGAGGTTTATTAAATGAAACAATTTTTTCAAAAAGGGTCGAAACCTAATCAATTAGTTGTCGCTTTCCATGGTACTGGTGGCAATGAATATCAATTATTAACGACCATCGCAACCCTTTATCCAGAAGCGAGTATTCTAAGTTACTTAGGGACAGAAGGTGTAGGCGAACAGCGACGCTTTTTTGCGCCATTAGTCAATGGAGCATTACCTCGTGCTAACTTTGATGAGCGAGTGACTGCGTTTCTAGAAGAAGTTTGGCAACCGCAAAAGTTATACGATGAAGTTATTTTTATAGGGTACTCTAACGGTGCCAATTTTATTTTAGGCCTGTTAGAAAAGAACCCGACTATTGCTAACACTGTTATTTTACTGCATCCAAGCAATTTAGGCTATCAATATGTATCTGGTGAGTTTGCGACAAAAGTGATTGTCACAACAGGGGCTCAGGATGAGTTGAGTATTCCGGGACAAGTTCTTTCTTTAGCTAATCAATTAAAGAAACATTTTCCAGTCGACTTTTTACTAGTGGATGGCGGTCATGGGTTATCGGAAGAAGAAGTAACGAAATTAAAAGAAGTTCTTTAAAAAACAAGCTGCAACCTTTGCTGATAAGTGGTTGCAGCTTGTTTTTTCATGTGTGTTTAAATGATTTAGTTCTTTTTATTAATGAAAGCTTCCGCAAGGGCAAAGTCTCCTGCGTAAGGTTCATCTACGCCGTTTACTTTTTGATAAAGGTCGGCGCCTTTACCAGCTAAGACAATCGCATCATCAGCCGTTGTGCTTAAAGATAATGCGTGAGCAATTGCTTCGCCACGATCTAAAATGGTGTAAACAGGCATTTCTTTGGTAATATGGGCTTGAATTTCTTGGCAAATTTTTGCTGGATCTTCACTGGCTGGGTCATCGGTTGTTAGGACTGCAACATCAGCCAATTCAGAAAGAACCGTACCAAAGTCTTTGCGGCGAGAAATCGCTTTGTCTCCCGTGCTACCGACAAGAACAATTAAGCGGCCGTCAGGATGTTCTTCACGGACAAAGGTTAAAAGATTCTTCAAACTGTCATAGTTATGAGCGTAATCAACATAGACGGTTGCACCATTGGTATTCGTTAAAGATTCCATCCGGCCAGGGACGGTGGTTGCTGCGATCCCTTGTTGACACTCTTCTTTTGAAGCTCCCACAAGGACACTAGCAATCGCCGCACTTAACGCATTACCTTTGTTAAAATCACCACCTAAACGAAGGTGATAAAAGCCGGCCAATCCTAACGCATCTGCAGGACTTTCAACGATAAAACGTAAGGAATCCTCTGAAGAAACAGCGAATGAATAGTCAACTTCTGAAGCTGGCTGACTGCCATAGACAATGGCAGGGACTTTTTGCTGTTGTGCAGTTTCTTTAAGTAATGGAAAATAATCAGCTTCGTGATTCAACACAATGACTTTAGAATGTGTAATCAATTGACGTTTGCAATAAAAGTAATCGTCAAAGGTTGGATGTTCAATTGGACTGATATGGTCGGGGGTAATGTTTAAAAAAATGCCGACATCAAAAAACAGCTTGTAGACACGATTAGTTTTGTAGGCTTGGGAAGAAACTTCCATAATAAAATGAGTCATCCCGTTAGCAACAGCGGTTGCCATCATTCGATACAAGTCCAAAGATTCGGGTGTAGTCAATGCAGATTTAAAGAATGTTTTGCCATCTAATGTCGAATTCATGGTAGAAAGCAAGGCTGTTTTTTGTTGTGTAGCAACATCTAAAATATATTTGGTGAAATAAGCCGCTGTTGTTTTACCTTTGGTTCCAGTAAAGCCAATCAGTTTTAATTTATTTTGTGGATAATCATAAAAAGCCATGCTTAACACAGCCATTGCTTTTTTAATGTCAGTCACGATAATTCCTAGTTGCGCCGGAACCTCATAAGGCACCTCAGAAACATAGATTTCTAGGCCGTCTTTTACAGCATTTTCTAAATAGATTTCTTTAAAGTTTAATCCTTTACAAAAAAAGAGTGTTTCTGCTGTTACGTCTCTCGAATCGTAAGAAAGAGCCGTTACTTCTCGTTGACCTAACGTGTCGGAAAGGGTCAAGTGCCAGCCTTCTGGTGAAATAAATTCTTTTAATAAATCTTCTTTTTCTAAGCAATCGCGAATTGCGAATAATGAAATCGTCACTTTTTTTGCCTCCAAACGTTTCAACGAAATTTCAAAACTGATGTCATTATAGCATTATTTTTCTTTTAAAAAAACCATCTCGTTAGCGTGAGAAAATCCATGAGAAATGTTAAAATAGGATAATTCTTCGAGAAAGTCGTTGCATATCCCAAGATGAACAATTAAAATAAAGAAAGCATACTCAAAGAATATTGGAGGACAAAATGATCAATCAACCAAATTCAGTTGATCAACCAATCCTGACGAACCAAGAAAAAATGGTCAAAGGCTCAGCTTGGATGACAGCTAGTAATATTATCTCCCGCATGTTAGGGGCGATTTACATCATCCCCTGGTACGCTTGGATGGGCGAGCACGGAAACGAAGCGAACAGTTTGTTTTCAATGGGGTATACGATTTATGCCTTATTCCTAATGATCTCTACCGCCGGAATTCCAGGTGCGATTGCCAAGCAGACCTCGCATTATAATTCATTGAACGAATATAAAATTAGTCGACAGCTTTTTTATCGTGCCTTACAACTAATGGGTGGCTTAGGTGTGGTTTTTGCTATTGTGATGTATTTGGCATCTCCGGCATTAGCAGCTTTGTCTGGCGGAGGACCTGAATTAGTTCCAACGATGCGTTCATTAAGTTTAGCCGTTTTAGTTTTCCCAAGCATGAGTGTCATTCGCGGTTATTTCCAAGGAAATCAAGAAATGATGCCCTTTGCTTTATCACAAATTGTTGAACAAGTAGCACGAGTTTTTTACATGTTATTAACTGCTTTTATTATCATGAAAGTCTTTGAAGGTAATTACGTTACAGCGGTGACCCAAGCCACTTTTGCGGCATTTATTGGGATGCTCGCAAGTTTTGCGGTTTTAGGTTATTACATGTACAAACAAAAACCATTATTTGATTATTTAGAAGAACACAGCGCCAATGAACATGAAATTGCTCCAAAAGAGTTATTGATTGAAACTTTTAAAGAGGCGATTCCTTTTATCGTAGTTGGCTCAGGGGTAACGGTCTTTAAACTTGTCGATCAGTTTACTTTCTCAAACTTTATGCGTTTGTTTACGGATTATTCAGATACCCAATTACGAGAGCTTTTCGGTATTTTTAATGCCAATCCGGACAAATTAACCATGATTGTCGTGGCTTTAGCAACTTCGATTTCGGCTACTGGATTACCGTTGATTACAGAAGCGGTCACCTTAAAAAATCACCGTGAGTTAGCGCGTTTGATTAGTAATAATTTACAACTTTTTGTGTTTGTAATGTTGCCAGCAACGTTTGGTATGATTGTTTTAGCGCAACCACTATACACTGTTTTTTACATGCCAGATGCTTTAGGCACTTCTTTATTAGTGCAAGCTTGTTATGCTAGTTTATTCTTGGGCTTGTATATGTTAGTGTCAAATATGTTAATGGGGATGTATGAAAATCGTGACGCAATGCGTTATTTAGGAATTGGTTTAGCAGTGAAATTAATCGTGCAATTCCCCGCAATCCGTTTATTTGAAGTTTACGGTCCGTTATTAGCAACGATGATTGGCTTTACGGTTTCTTGCGTATTGATTCTAAGAAGAATTCGTCAAGTGACACGTTTTAATTACAAATTAACCTTACGGCGAACATTGTTAATGTTCTGTATTACAGTCATCATGATGATTATCGCTTTGATTTTCCGTCAGTTCTTGTATCTATTTTTAGATCCAACTAGACGTTTCCAAGCTTTCATTATCGTTGTAATTGTGGCTGCTGCAGGAGGCGCTTTTTATGGCTATTCGGTCTTGAAGATTCGCTTAGCTGATCGTTTATTAGGGAAAAATGCCGCAAAATTACGTGCAAAATTCAATATTAAATAATAGCTGATTGAACTACTTTCAGCAGATTCTCTTAAGAGACAAGGCTTGAGACATCGATCGATTCGATTTATGTCCCAAGCTATTTTTTTAAAGGAAAGAGGAATGACGATGCGTTTAGATAAATTTTTAGCCGATGTTGGTATCGGTAGTCGTAAAGAAATCAAACAATTGTTAAAGAAAAAAGTCGTTACGGTGAATGGTGACGTCGTAAAAGAAGCCAAAACACAAGTAAATGAAGAAACAGATCAAATTGCCTTGATGGGAGAAATTCTTACGTATCAGAAATTCTTTTATTACATGTTGCATAAACCACAAGGTGTCATTTCTGCGACGGAAGATCAGCGAGATGAAACGGTAATTGACTTGTTAACTGATCAGGATTACCGTGCCGACTTGTTCCCAGTTGGTCGCTTGGATAAAGATACCGAAGGTTTGCTTCTGTTAACAAATGATGGCCAGTTAGCGCATCAATTATTATCACCCAAAAAGCATGTGGATAAAGAATATTTAGCTGAAGTTGAGGGACTTGTGACAGCGGAAGATTGTCAACTGTTTGCGCAAGGATTTGCCTTGAAAGATGGAGAAATGGTTAAACCAAGTCGCTTAGTCATTGAGACGATCAATGAGGAAGAAGGGACTTCCGTAGTCCGTTTAGTGATTCAAGAGGGGAAATTTCATCAAGTCAAACGGATGTTAGCCACTGTAGGCAAACCTGTGACGTATTTAAAACGATTACGAATGGGCGAAATATGGTTAGATGAAACGTTAGAACTAGGGGAATATCGGCCCTTAACAGAAGCCGAATTGCAACAACTACAACCTAAACAATCATACCTCAATTAAAATAAACAAAAACCCAGCCCTTTCTGCGGAAAAGATAAAAATTTTCTCGAAAAATAGTGTCGGGTTTCTTTCTTTTTCTGCATAAAATGGTATGATTGACTATGTAGAACTTTATGAATAGGAGTGACAACAAATGACAATTGATTGGACAAAAGAAGTCGAAGCACGTAAAGACGACTTATTAGAAGATTTACAAAACTTATTACGGATCAACAGTGAACGTGATGATGCACAAGCAACACCTGAAGCGCCCTTTGGACCTGGACCAGTTGCTGGCTTAAAACACATGTTAGCGTATGGTGAACGTGATGGCTTTACGGTGAAAAATGTCGACAATTACGCTGGACACATTGAATATGGTGAAGGCGACGAAACGTTAGGGATTTTTGGTCATATGGACGTTGTTCCTGCTGGTGATGGTTGGGAAACAGATCCTTATGAACCAGTCATTAAAGATGGCAAAATTTATGCACGTGGTGCAAGCGATGATAAAGGCCCAAGTATGGCTGCTTATTACGCAATGAAAATTATCAAAGAATTAGGCTTACCCGTGTCTAAAAAAATCCGTTTCGTAGTAGGAAGTGACGAAGAAAGCGGCTGGGGCGATATGGATTACTATTTCCAACATGAAGAAGCGCCAGACTTTGGTTTCTCACCAGATGCTGAGTTCCCAATTATCAATGGGGAAAAAGGAAATGTGACTATTCGTTTAACTTTCCGAGGCGGTAACGGCGCTGATTATAAATTAGAAAGCTTCAAATCTGGCTTACGTGAAAACATGGTTCCGGGAACAGCAGATGCTGTTGTAACGGCTGCTTCAGCAGACGAAGCGGCTTCACTAGCTGCTAGCTTTGAAACATTCATCAAACAAGAAGCAAAAATTTCAGGTAACGCAGAACTTTCAGATAAAACAGTGACTTTCCATGTAGTTGGTAAAGGTGCTCACGGTGCTAGCCCACAATCTGGAATTAACGCAGCGACTTTCTTGGCAACTTTCTTAAATGATTACAGCTTTGCAGAAGGCGCATACAGCTTTATTAATACCATTGCTGAATTTATCCATGAAGATTTTTATGGTGAAAAATTAGGCGTGGCTTTTGAAGACGAAAAAATGGGTAAATTGACAATGAACGCTGGGATTGTTAACTTTGATCCAGAAAACCCTGAAAATAGCTTAGTAACATTAAACTTCCGCTATCCAAAAGGAACTTCAGCAGAAGAATTACAAGCAAAAGTTCAAACAACAGTCGGTGAAACGGTCACTGCAACACAAGGAGATCGCAACCAAGAACCGCATTATGTACCAGTTGATGATCCATTGGTGGCAACGTTACTACAAGTTTACGAAGACCATACAGGCGAAAAAGGCCAAGAACAAATCATTGGTGGCGGTACTTATGGCCGCTTATTGAAACGTGGTGTTGCCTATGGCGCAATGTTCCCTGGCTACACAGACACAATGCACCAAGCCAACGAATTTATGGAATTAGATGACTTATTCCGAGCAGCTGCTATTTATGCAGATGCGATTTATCGTTTAGCGAAGTAAAGTAAAAAAGCTGTTTTCGATTTTGAACTGACCCAATAAACTGAGACAAAATAAAAAAGCACCTCTTGTTGAATTCACGTTAAAATGAATTTAACTAGGAGGTGCTTTTTCAATGGGAAATCGAGTTTCTTATCCGATTCACATCAAAGAAATGGCTATACAGATGAAAAAAGAGAATATTCCTGTAAAAATAATTATGGCAGAATTAGGAATTAAAAACAAAACACAAATTGAAACATGGTGGCGTTGGTACCGTAATGGCGAGAATCATCGTCTGGTTCAACCCGTTGGAAAACAATATGCTTATGGAAAAGGTCCAGAAATTCTATCAAATGAACAACAGCTTAGAAATGAAAATAACTATTTAAAAATGCATATTGAGGTGCTAAAAAAGTACAAAGAATTGGAAAGGACGTGGAGCCAGAAATATTTGTAGAATTAGTTAAAAGAATGAAAGGAAAAATAACCATTACTGCATTGTGTCAACTTTTCGGCGTTTCGCGAGCTACTTATTATCGTTGGACTCATCGAAAAGACTTGGGAAAGTTAACACCTCTTGAAGAAGCTGTTCGTCGACTTTGCTTCCAACATAAGTTTCGATATGGCTATCGAAAGATTACTGCGTTGATTAATCAGGAATACAAAGTAAACAAAAACACCGTACAAAAGATTATGCAGAAATATCATTGGAATTGTCGCGTGAAAATGAAGAAACGCAGTAAAGTGGGACAACCTTACACGGTTGTCGAGAACAAGCTAAATAGACAATTTTCTTCAGACGCTCCTTTAAAGAAATTGGTAACAGATATTACTTATCTGCCTTTTGGTCAAAAGCAATTGTATTTGTCTTCAATTATGGATTTATACAATGGTGAAATTATTGCCTATACCATCGGTGATAAGCAAGATACGGCTTTTGTTCTGGATACACTTGATCAATTGCCCCAAACAACGGATTGTCTATTGCATAGTGATCAGGGCTCTGTTTATACTTCTTTTGACTACCAGAATCAAATAAAAACAAAAGGCATTACCATGAGTATGTCCCGCAAAGGGACACCTTCAGATAATGCCTGCATCGAATCGTTTCATGCCTCACTAAAGTCTGAAACGTTCTACTTAGATGGGCTCACAAATGAACCTACATCTATTGTAATAGAAATTGTAAAAAAATACATTACTTATTATAATGAAAGTCGAATTCAACAAAAACTAGACTACCAATCGCCGATAGATTATCGGAAATCAGCAGTCTAGGAAAATGCTTTTTTATTCCTGTCTCACAATCTTAGGTCAGTTCCATTTTCGAAAACAGCTTTTTTTTGCAATTTTTGCCTTTTAAAAACCCAAAATCAGAACCGTCAATTTACTGAAAATTTCTTGCAAATCAACGGATCCCACGATACGATAAATAGGAGAAAACGCAATGAGTGAAACACTTATTGTTAACTATTTAATCAAAGGACGTGTGAAGATGAACGTAGAAGAATTAGTTCAAAAAGCAAAAGATTTAATTGGAGAAGGCAACGTGGAACATGCGCAACAATTCATTGAAGAACATAAAGATGAATTAGGCGAACACTATCATAAAATTACAGCGATGTTAGCTGATACAACGACCGATGGTTTGTTTGATAAAATTAAAGGATTGTTTCAATAGTTGAAAAAAATCTGAGATAAAAGTGTTTAGCTCCAAAAACCAAGTAGGTACGATGATTTCATTTGTTCATGCTTCACGGTGAAACATTGCAACTCTCGCCGTTTAACAGTTTTTGAGCGTGGAGCAAAAATCCAAAGTGATTTTTGTCCCACGCTCTTCTTTTTTTATTTAACTTTTAACCATTGTTTTGGCAACACATACGCAATTGGATTAAAAAGATAATCCGCTCCCCGTTTCACCACAGGCATATTCGTAATAGCTAAAATGAAGAGGGCTAAGAAGAAAAGTGCCAGGATTCGGAAAGTAAACCATTCTTTAAAGAGTGTGTCTAATTGCAAACCACTTTCCAACAGAATAATTAAGGGCATATGCAAGAGATAAGGGTAGAGGGTATCTTTTCCGAGGGCGCTTAAAGGTAACTTTCGTTTCGGCAATAATGCAAACCAAGAAAGAGACACCAATGCTGCAGCAACGTAAAAGAACAGCTGAATGAAACTACTGTATTCAAAGGCCGGACTAATTTCAGCGTAGGAAGCCCAACCAGTTAAGAAGCCCCAAAATTTCGTTGCCAATGACCATTGACTATTTACAAATAAAAAGGAGCTTAAAATTACGCCTATCGCTGCCCATTTGACTTTGCGATGATCTAAAAAGGTTTGCAGCTTTTGAATATCCATTAAGTAGCCACAATAGAAGAAAGGGAAGAAGCCCAGAGTCCGTCCTAAAGACAAGAAATCTTCCACAGGTAAATAGCCTGAGGCGCAGCCGATAACAACGATAATTGGCAACATGATTTTCGGCTGAATGCGCTGAAGAAAGATGGTAATTAAGTAGAAACTTGCTAAGGAAAGTAAGTACCAAGGAACGCCCGTTTCGTTCAGTAAATCAAAATTCATTTTATTTGCAAAGGCGAAATTAGCAAGCGTAATCAACAACTTCGCTAAGAGATAAAGCCAAACAAAGGAAAGTAAACGGAGATATTTTCGTTGTTTAATGGCATGTTTACTGAAGAGTCCAGAGACAAAAATAAAGGCTGGCATATGGAATGAATAGATCCAAAAGTTGATCGTTTCCATGAGTCGTGAAGGAGAAGCTTCACGATCTAAAATATGCCCAAAAATCACTAAGAAAATTAAAAAAAGTTTCACGTTGTCCCATTTATAAATTCGCTTGTCGTTTTCCATAACGATCACTCCTTTTAGTAGAAAACAGTTCACTTTTGTTTAAGGCAGAAGAGGACAATTTTTCCATTCATTGAGTAGATAATTGTAGATACGAACCGGCAGCCGTTAAATGAGCCCCCACATACTTGCGCTTAAAACAAAAAATTAGGCAGGATGTTAGTCTTAAATTATACTGAAAGAGTGACGATCCTCCAAAGATTTTGTTTATTAAGAAGTGAAAGATGCGGTGAAAATAAATGATAAAATTTCAAAATGTTTCAAAAGTATATCAAGAAAATGCCGTTTTGTCCGATGTGAATTTAACAATCCAACAAGGCGAATTTTTTGTATTAGTAGGGCCGAGTGGTAGTGGAAAAACGACGACTTTGAAAATGATTAATCGGCTCATTGAGCCAACGACAGGTGAAGTGGCTCTCAATGAACAAGCGGTAACCAACTACCCTTTACGTGAATTACGACTAAAAATTGGCTATGTTCTTCAGCAAATTGCCTTATTTCCTAACTTAACCGTGGCGGAAAATATTGAGTTGATTCCTGAAATGAAAAAATGGCCCAAAGAGCAACGCAGAGAGCGAACCATTGAACTATTGAAAAAAGTTCAGCTGGATCCTGATGAATATTTGCATCGTAAGCCAGCAGCGCTTTCAGGAGGCGAACAACAACGTATCGGGATTTTACGCGCCATTGCAGCTGAACCAGAAGTGATTTTAATGGATGAACCTTTTAGCGCGCTAGATCCAATTTCAAGACATCATCTTCAACGTTTGGTGAAAGAACTTCATCAGGAATTAGCGAGTACCATTGTTTTTGTAACCCATGATATGAATGAAGCTTTATTGTTAGGTGAGCGCATCTGTATTATGGACGCTGGCAAAATTATTCAAGTCGATACGCCAGAAGCCATTCAAAAACATCCGAAAAATAATTTTGTCGGTCAATTTTTCAAACAATCTTCGCCAGAACTAGCGAACTATTGTGGCGCTGACTTGACTGCATTTTTAGAAGCCGCAGATAAGACGATTGAGCCAGTGCCGACTGTTTTCATGGAAACCAATTTAAAAGAGATTGTCCAACTCATTAATGCGCAAGAGAAAGCAAATTTAGTAGAAAAACAACAAGTTTTAGGGTGTATCACCTCAAAAACGATTACTCGTTTTATGGAACAACTGTTGGAAAGCGAGGGACAGTAGATGCAAGCACTGATTGAAACTTTTTTCGCTCGAAAAGAAGAATATCTGCAAGCGTTAATCGAGCATATGCAATTGTCCTTTATTTCGTTATTATTCGCTGCATTGATTGCCATTCCTTTAGCCATTTATTTAACGAGTCATCGCAAGTTAGCGGAAAGTCTGTTACAAGTGACTGGGATTTTCCAAACCATCCCTTCTTTAGCTTTGCTAGGCTTATTGATTCCGTTAATTGGTATTGGTCGACCACCGGCAATTGTTGCGCTAGTGATTTATGCCTTATTCCCAATTTTACAAAATACCTATACTGGTTTGACGGAAATTGATCCTTCGTTAGAAGAAGCCGCAGAAGCATTTGGTATGAGTAAAAAAGAAAAACTGTTCAAGTTTGAGTTGCAAATGGCATTACCATTTATTATTTCTGGGATTCGAACGGCTACCGTTTTAATTATTGGTACGGCCACGTTGGCAGCGTTAATTGGAGCAGGCGGTTTAGGGACCTTCATTTTATTAGGAATTGATCGAAATAATTTATCGTTGATTTTTATTGGAGCTCTTTCATCAGCTGCACTAGCAGTCTTATTTAATTATGGAATTCATTGGTTGGAAAAAGCGAATGGGCGGCGACTAATCATTGGCGGTACTATTTTAGGCCTTTTGTTAGGTAGTTCATTTTTCTGGAATCAACAAACTTCTTCAAAGGAAAAACAGCTGACAATTGCTGGCAAATTAGGAGCGGAACCAGATATTATTATTAATATGTATAAAGCCTTAATTGAAGAAAATAGCGACATTCAGGTGACGTTAAAGCCAAACTTTGGCAAGACTACTTTTTTATATAATGCCTTGAAATCAGATGAAATCGATCTTTATCCAGAATTTACAGGAACAGTGATCGAGACCTTTTTAAAAAATCCTCCTCAGCTAGACAATCAACCTCAAGTAGTCTATGAAGCGGCACGCGCTGGCTTGAAAAAACAAGAAAACCTTACTTTGCTGAAACCGATGCGCTATGAAAATACGTATGCCGTCGCAGTTAAGCGCTCATTTGCAAAAGAGCATCAATTAAAAACGATTAGTGATTTACAGAAAATTAGCAATCAGTTGAAAGCAGGTTTTACGTTAGAATTTATTGATCGGCAAGATGGTTATAAGGGATTACAAGAAAAATATCATTTAAATCTGAATGTCCAATCGATGGAACCGGCGTTACGCTATCAAGCGATTAATAATGGTGAGGTAAATGTGATTGATGCCTATTCAACGGATAGTGAATTGAGACAATACGATTTAGTAACGTTAGAAGATGATCAAGCGCTATTTCCGCCTTATCAAGGAGCACCACTTATTAAAACAGCAACGTTGGAAAAATATCCAGAATTAGCAGAAATATTGAATAAATTGGCAGGAAAAATTAGCGAAGAAGAAATGAGTGAAATGAATTATCAAGTCAATGTGGAGGGGCAAGACCCTAGCATAGTGGCGAAAGACTATTTGAAAGAAAAGAATCTTCTTAAATAAGTATTTTTTACTGAAAAAGACTGGTATATAAACATTTATCCAGTCTTTTTCAGATAAATAAAGAGTTTAATGTGAAAAGTACCTGTATTTTTACTCATTTTTGGATATAATAAAAGAAATGAATGGAGAGGAGTGGTCTATATGAAAAAAGCAGAACGTCAACGTTTGATTAAACAATTAATTATGCAACAAGAAATTGAAACACAAGATGAATTAATCACACGTTTGGAAGAACTTGGCGTCCGAGCCACTCAAGCGACTGTTTCAAGAGATATCCGTGAAATGAGTATTGTTAAAACACATGGTGCAGATGGTCGTGTCAAATATGCAATTTTTTCTCAAGCACAAGGCACAAGCAGTGAAGAGAAATTACGAGAATCAGTAAAAGATTCAGTTGTTCGAATGGAGCGAGTACAATTTATTGTCATCTTGCATACAGAGATGGGAAATGCCGATGTGGTGAGTAACTTTTTAGATGAAGTAGCTTATCCGGAAGTGGCGGGTACAGTGGCTGGTGCGGATACGATTATTGTGATTACACGTTCAGAAGAGGATGCGGAACACTTTATCGAACGCATCGAAAATATGATTTTTTAAAATTGAAAGCATCAATAGAAGGGAGTTTTTTTCTTGGTAGAATTGAAAGCGCTACAAAATGGTTCGGATATTCGGGGAATTGCTTTGGATACGGAAGAACAAACTGCAACATTAACCGTAACAGCAGTAGCCGAGATTGCGGTGGGCGTGGTTCGTTGGTTACAGGACAAAAAACAGCTGCCACGAAAGGCACAACAGCGCCTGACAATTGCAATCGGACATGATAGTCGTCTAACGGCGGAGCCGATTAAGCAAGCATTAGTAGATACGTTTCTTTCATTAGGTATTCAGGTGATTGACGTTGGTTTAGCTACGACGCCTGCTATGTTTATGGCTACTCAATTTACAACGCTTCAATGTGATGCAGCGATTATGATTACAGCTAGCCATTTGCCTTACTACTTTAATGGCTTGAAGTTCTTCACAGCAGAAGGTGGAGCAGAGAAAGAAGATATTCGGTATATTTTATCTCATACTGATCCGCTGACAGCCAATGAAAATGGCACACTGATGAAGCAAGAGTTACTGCCAATTTATGCGGAGCATTTGGTGGCAAAAATCCGCCAAGGAATTCATTCGCCCGAAGAGAAACCTTTACAGGGCTTTCGAATTATCGTTGATGCGGGTAATGGGGCTGGGGGCTTCTTTGCGGAGCAGGTTCTTCAAGTTTTGGGCGCTGATACGACGGGATCACAGTTTTTAGAACCAGATGGGCATTTTCCTAATCATGTACCTAATCCAGATAATTCTGAAGCAATGAAAAGTATTCAAACGGCTGTTTTAGCTAATCAAGCAGATTTGGGCATTATTTTTGATACAGATGTAGATCGTTCGGCTGTGGTGGACCAATCAGGTGAGGTACTAAACCGAAATAATTTAATTGCTGTTTTAGCGGCAATCGTTTTAAAAGAAGCGCCTGGTAGTTATATTGTGACAAATTCGCCAACCTCAAGTCATTTAAAAACATTTATTGAAGAAAAAGGCGGCCAACAGATTCGTTATATTTCTGGTTACCGAAATGTCATTAATAAAATGATTGAATTGAATCATGGGGGCTTTCAGACACCGTTAGCCATTGAAACCAGTGGTCATGCAGCGTTTCAAGAAAACTACAATCTGGATGATGGTGCATATGTCGTGGCGAAAATTTTAATGTTGTTACCAGAATTGAAACAAAACAATCAAACGTTAGGAGATCTGATTGCTACATTGAAGCAACCGGCAGAAACCAACGAATTTCGCTTCAAAATTACTGCGGAGGATGTTACTTGTTATGGGCAACAAGTCTTGCGAGACTTTGAATTGTTTGTAGAAAATCAAGCAGACTTTGCTGTGGACCGTGAAAACCAAGAAGGTGTTCGGGGAAACGTGTCTGGTCAATATGGCAGTGGTTGGTTTTTGCTACGCTTAAGTCTGCATGAACCGTTGCTTGTTCTTCAGGTAGAGAATGACCAAAGCGATAAAAATGCGTGTGTCATCGAAAAAATTGCCACTTTTTTACAAAAATACGAGGAAATAGATAGTCAGCAAATAGAAAAATAATCTAGGAAATTAAAGGTGTTCTTATGGAAAATGTCTTAAAAGGAAAACACATTGGCTTTTCTCATTTTAGAGAAGAATATATCGAATATATTGCAAAACAGCAATGGGATAATGAATTGCTTCGGCATTTGAGCTGGGATGCTTTACATCCGTGGGGGCTTGAAGAATGGAAAGATTTCACGATTAATAAAGGAGAAGATGATCGATTTCTATTTGCTATTTTAGAAAATACGACAGAGGAATTTATTGGTTGGGTTTCGTTGTCTGATGTACAGTTGAAAAATAGAGGGGCCAATTTAGGGATTGCTATTTTACAAAAAGAGCAACGTGGTCAAGGATATGGCTTTGAGGCGGTGTCTTTAATTTGTAAATTTGCTTTTTATGAATTGGGCTTGCACAAAATCAGATTAGCTGTCAATAGTAACAATCAAAAAGCGATTCATGTTTATGAAAAAGTAGGCTTCAAAAAAGAAGGAATTGATAGAGAAGCGTTATTTCAAGATGGCCAATGGCTGGATATCTACAATTACGGAATTTTACAAAAAGAGTGGCTACAAATGATTAAGGCTGAGAGTTAGCTCAGGAACTGTTTAACACCAAGACACTGAGCAAACGCAGATATACCGTTCTCAGCAGTGAATGTGCGGTAAAATAAAAAAACAGAAGAAATCGGCGGTTACCGTCCGATTTCTTCTGTTTTTTTTACCATAGGCCAGGCGCTGCAGTCACAACGATTTGTTTTTTTGTAAACGGATGGAGTAAATGAAGTTGTGAAGCATGGAGCATTAAACGAGCTGCCTGCGATTTTGGGTTGTATAACGGATCACCAATAATTGGATGCCCTTCGCTAGCTAAATGGACCCGAATTTGGTGCGTCCGACCTGTTTCTAAAACACAGGTAACTGCGGTTTGATTATTAGAAAGAGCTTTGACCACTTGGACATGTGTAATCGCTGAATCCCCTTTTTGAGGATCAATCCGTCGTTTCCGGCGATCATGCCGATCACGACCAATCGGCTGATTGATTGTCTGTTCTTTTTGGTTAAAGTGACCAGCTACAATCGCTTGATATTGGCGGTAAATTTGTTTTGTTTCTAATAAACGCCCTAAAATAGGTAAGACAAAAGGATTTTTAGCAAAGACAATCGCACCACTGGTTTCTTTATCTAATCGATGAACGACATAAGGGACCTGATTTTTCTCAGCTAAATAGGCAGCAACATGATTTAACAAGGTGTCTGTTTCCTGTGGCTGATTTGGATGGGTTTTAATGCCATAAGGTTTATTTACAATCATTAAATGTTCGTCTTCATATAAAACCTTCACACGCGTTGCTTCCCCCAAATGAATAGTGGGACGTACATAATCGGTTTCTTCAAACGTTAAGGTGACACAATCGCCAGCTTGGACTGGAAAATGAAAAGCAGCTGTTTCTCCGTTGATTTTGACATTTTTTCGCGTGCGTAAAAAATGGCGCACTTTTCGAGGGACTAGCCACTCATTTTCTAATAGTTCTTTTACAGTCATTGTTGAAAAATTTTCAGGTAATCTCATTGAATATTCCACCAAATCCCACCTTTCACTGATTCGCTATTTAGTGTAACAAAGCTACTCAAAAGGTCAAGTCAGAACGGAAAAAAAGCTGAAATTTGTTAGAAAGGCAGTTCCTTGAGAGATTCTTAAACAAATTTACATAAAAAACGAAGAAAAGCATGATAGAATAGAGGCTAAATAAAGACTCGTTTCTAAGCGTAAGCAATTATTTACCTCTAGCGAAGGCAACATTTCCTTTGCTACAGCGAAAAGACCATTGAAATTGTTTTTCAAGAATTTTTCATGCTTTAGACCTAGGTCGTACTCACAAGAATATGGTAGACTTAGCCAAGAAACGTAAACAGAGGGAGTACTATGGATAATCTTAAACAATTTTTTAGTAAAGTCGGTGTCGGATTACGTCATTTTTGGACGTGGATAAAGCCTTATTTAATACAATTCCATCAAGCCAGAAAGCGGATTTGGAAAAAGTATCAAATCAATAAAATTTTCTTGTTAATTGGTTTGGTAGTCGCTTTAGGTGCCAGTATTTATTTATTTTACTTAGCCAAGTCCGCAAACGTTGAGACCCTAAAATCGGGTCTAAGTGAATCAACACGTGTTTATGATGAATCAGGAAAAGAAGTCGGAAAGTTATTCGGGCAAAAAGGGACTTTTGTGGAGCTGGATAATATTTCTCCTTATATTCAAGATGCGGTTATTTCAACTGAAGATCGCGGGTTTTATCAACATAAAGGGTATTCCATCAAAGGGATTGCCCGTGCGGTTGTTGGAAAATTGACCTTCGGGAAAATCGGTGGCGGTGGTGGCGGAAGTACAATTACGCAGCAATTAGCCAAAAATGCTTACTTAACGCAAGAACAAACGTTAGATAGGAAAGCCAGAGAATTATTCTTAGCGATTGAAATCGAAAAGAAATATTCGAAAAAAGATATCTTGGCAATGTATTTAAATAATTCTTATTTTGGTAATGGTGTCTGGGGCGTGCAAGATGCAGCTCGTAAATACTTTGGCGTGGATGCGTCCCAAGTTACAGTGGGGGAAGCCGCAACGCTAGCGGGCATGTTAAAAGGGCCAGGAATTTATAACCCAATTGATTACATTGACAATGCCACAGCGCGACGGAATACCGTTTTACAACTAATGGTCGACAATAAAAAACTATCTCAAGAAGAAGCCAATCAAGAAGCGAGTGTTAACTTAGCGAGTCTATTAAATGACACCTATGTTGGCGACGAAAATAGTTACAAATATCCATATTATTTTGATGCGGTAATTGATGAAGCGGTCAATCGTTATAAATTTAAAGAAGAAGATATTTTAAATAAAGGATACAAGATTTACACTTCTTTAAATCAGGGGTATCAAGATGCGATGGATGCAACTTATAAAAATGATGCACTATTTCCACCCAATGCAGAAGATGGTGCCATGGTTCAGAGTGGTTCTGTAGCCATTGATCCGAAAACCGGCGGCGTGCAAGCACTGGTGGGCGGTCGAGGGGAACATGTTTATCGAGGCTTTAACTTTGCAACGCAAACAAAACGTTCACCAGGCTCGTCCTTAAAACCAATTTCTGTCTATACACCAGCTTTAGAGGCTGGCTATAAACCAGACTCTGTTTTAGAAGATAAACCACAAGATTATTATCCAGCGCAAAACTATAGCCGCACGTACAGTGGAGAAGTTCCTATGTATCAAGCCTTAGGAGAAAGCTTAAATTTACCAGCGGTATGGTTATTACATCAAATTGGTTTAGATAAAGGCTATGAAAAAACAGAGAAATTTGGCATTCCATTATCAGAAAAAGATCGGTACTATGGTTTAGCCCTTGGGGGATTACAAACGGGTGTTTCGCCACTAACTATGGCGGGAGCTTATAGTGCCTTTGCCAATGAAGGCTATAAAACTGAAACGCATTTAATTACAAAAATCGTCGACTCAACTGGCGCAATTGTAGTTGATAATACTAAAGTCAAGAAAGAACAAGTCATTACCAAAGATGTTGCAGACGGGATTACAAGTATGCTGCTAGGGGTCTTTAGTTCTGGGAGCGGGGTCAACGCACAACCAGCAGGCTACGTAATGGCTGGTAAAACAGGTACGACAGAAACCAACTTCGATAGTAGTAAAACGAACGATCAGTGGGTGATTGGTTATACACCAGAAGTTGTCATTGCTACTTGGCTAGGCTTCCAAGAAACCAGTAAAACCCATTATCTGGAAGGTAGTAGCGCCACATATGCTTCTCAGGTGTTCAACAGTCAAGCCAGTGGCATCTTGCCACAAGTCAAACAAGCACAATTTCCTGTCGCGGATGCTTATGCCACAGGTGGGAAAGTTGTTGATAGCAACGATAGTTTAACTGGTGGTGCCAATTCTAATTGGCGGGATAACTTAAAAGACTTTGGAAATTCTGTTCAAGACGGCGCTAGCAATTTCGGAGATACATTGAATGAAGTTGGGGGACAAATTAAAGACGGCGCGAAAAAAGTCAAAGACAAGATTGAAGGAATTTTCGGAGGCTTATTAGGAAATTAGTTGGGAAAACCTAAGAGAAATGGTACAATAAAGATGAAACTATTGAGAAAAGAGGGATTCCATTGAGTAACATTTATGATACAGCCAATCAGATTGAACGTGAACTACGTGAGTTAGACGAATTTAAAGCATTACAAGCAGCGTATGAAGAAGTAAAAGCAGACGAAGCAGCTTACACATTGTTTAAAGAATTCCAAGGATTCCAACAAGGACTTCAAGAAAAACAAATGCGCGGCGAAGAATTCACGGATGAAGATGCTGAAAAAGCACAAAGCATTGCAACGAAAGTGCAAGAAACAGCAGTTATCAACGAATTAATGCAAAAAGAACAAGCGTTTAGCTTAGTTGTCAATGATTTAAACCGAATTATCATGACTCCTGTGCGTGATATGTATAACGATTAATAATAAACCCCCAGAGAAGCAAGTGCTTCTCTGGGGGTTTATTATTATTTAATTTTGTGAATAGCTAGCTACTCTTGGTAATTTTGAATCGATAATTCTATAAAGTTTGTTAGCCAGTTTCCAAAATTTAAAATGTAAGCATGAGGGCCAATTAAGGTAATTCTAACAAGGTTTCTAGGCAAAAGCTGATATTCAAAACTTTTGTTTTGCTGATTACTACCGTAAACAGAGTTGAAATGTTTTAGTATTTTATTTTTAACGAATTCAATATCACTTTCTGTGTTAAGTGAGAAAGTCAATGTTACAAGGCCTTCATTGTTTTGTGGAACATCTTTTACATAAGATTCGATAGCGGTGTTCTTTACAATGATATCATCTGATTTTCCTAAAAAATCATAAATATCTCGTTCTGAGAAACGCCATTGTCCACCAATTTTTGTTCCTTTTATTTTTCCTTCTTTCAAATAATTTCGAATGGTTCTTGTGGTCACATTTAATTCTTGGGCTAATTGTTCTACAGACAACATATTTAGAAGTCTCCTTTAAATATTTATAATTTTATTAGCGTATTGACTATTTTTTTTATCGTGAGAGGTAAAGATGAATATTTTATCTTTGACACATTCTAATAATGTTTCAAAGATTGCTTGACTGGATTCTTCATCAATATTACTGGTACTCTCGTCTAAAATATAAACATCGGCATCCGCTAAAATAAGTCTTGCGACTGCAATTCTTTGTTTTTCTCCACCAGATAAATTACTACCGTTTTCAGTTAAAACAGTTTCCCAGTCCTTAGTTTTCAAAATAGGATTAAGAATGCCTGTATTTAAAATAAGTTGTTTTTGTTCATAGGATAGAGGCGTTCCCATACCAATATTTTTTTCTAAAGTTTCTGTGAGTATTGTTGGTTCTTGTGCCAAATAGGCAATTTTGTTTCTCAAACTTTTATTATTTATTGCATTGATTGGTAAATCGTTAATCATAATTCCTGCTGATTCTCGAAACTTTAGTAATAGTTTTAATAAAGATGATTTACCACTTCCAGATTTTCCCGTTAAATAAACTCGATCCCCATTTTGTAGGTTTTCTTGGATCCTGTATTGAAATTGGTTGCCGTCTATCTCGAATGTTGGAAAAAATAACTGGATGCTTGCAATAGCATCTATATCTATGTCACCATCTCTTTCTATATTTTTGTCTAAACTATCTTTTATAAATGTATTTGCTGTTGTTAAAGTATTTAAATCGATAGTAACTTTAGATAATTCACTCAAAGAGGAAAAAAACAAAGGCAAAAGGATACTTAATATAATTAGACTGGAAATGGGCAAGTTATCTGCCGCAATTAACATACTTGTTCGAATATAAACAAAAGTTTGGAAACTTTGATTAATAAAAGCAACAATACTACTAGTGCTTTGAGCGAATTTATTAGTACTAGCTACGGATTGATACATTAAATTGATTTTTTCGTAGAGTAAATTTTCTAATATTTCAGCTGAAATACCGGCTTTAACAGCATCTTGATTTGATAACGTAGAAATTAAATTTTTGTTTGCAACAGCTGCATTTTTTTGCATGTTTTCCATTCGAACTTTTAATTTTTTATTTATATACTTAAATCCAAAATAGTTTAAAGGAATCAATAAAACCATGAATAAAACAATTTCAATAGAAAGATAACTGACCATAAGTAAAGATAAAAGGATAGTGAAAATTGATTTAATTGTCACACTGAAGCTAGATATCAAAAATAAATAAAGTGCATCCACAGCACTAAAAATACGATTAATCAAATAGGTTGGTTCAAGAGTAAT
The DNA here is from genome assembly GCF_051715085.1 of Enterococcus sp. AZ050. NCBI lineage: Bacteria > Bacillati > Bacillota > Bacilli > Lactobacillales > Enterococcaceae > Enterococcus > Enterococcus sp. AZ050. The sequence goes on from NZ_JBIOTC010000001.1 coordinate 2,239,768, forward strand.
GTAAGAGTCATACTTAAGGTGTATCATTTTATTAATTAGAGTAAATAAGTAATTGGAATTGAATCTTGCAGCAAAATTTTCTTTATAAACCATGATAACTAATTGTATTACTAAAGACAATAACATGGCTAAGAAAATATAGATCATTGCCTGTGAATTAAGGTTTTTTTTATTTGTTAGATATTGAATGATAATTGGTGCAATTAAAGAGGTTAATGTGGTGACTATAGCAGTCAAACTAACTAGAAAAACAAATTTTTTATTTTTTTTCATAATCTTTTCCATGATTTGCAACTCCCCTTTCGTACTTAAACACATTGTATATAATTTCATAATAGATATCAATATTTTCGCTGTTTTTCCTAAATTATATTGAATAAAGAGGAAAATATTTGACCTTATGAGGAAAAGTATGTATTATTTGAAATATATTTAAGGAGCTGATTATTTAGGAGAGGAGGAATTTTCTATGAAATTTAATAAACCAGAATTGAAAAAAATTGGCAAAACAATTCAATTAGGCTGTATGTGTGGAATCCTTGTAGGTACTGGAACTTAAAAAACAATTTTGAATAAAGAAATGTAACCTAATCAAATTTTTCATTTAATATTACGAAACGATGAATCTTAGCTCCTTAAATTTTCTATCTTTAATTAATAATGTACGCTTAAGTTTAAATGCTCTCAGGCATACAAAGAAGGGAAGGATAATTTTTGTTAAAATTTTATTTTTATAGAAACAAGGTTATAGTACATAATCCAATTATTAGTAGTTGGATTGGTATAGAAGAAAATGAACTTCCTATTCTCGAAAAATATCTAAAAACTAGAGATAGACATGATATCTCAAAAGACTTATTAAGAAAAATAGAATTGTATAGAATCTTTGATTTCACTGACTTGGAAGTAGAGGAGAATTTTCATAAATTAATAGAAAATTTCTCTATTCCACGCACGGTATATATTGTTGTAACCGAAGAATGTAATTTAAAATGTACCTATTGTTATGCTGAAGCAGGTCCAGGTAAAAAGCTACGTAGAGAATTAGATTACGAAGAGTATGATAAGATTTTTAAACAGTTAAAGGTAGCTGGAGTAAAAAAAATTGTTTTTACAGGTGGAGAAGTTGGTTTAAAAAAGAACTTCTATAAGATATTAGATAATGCATATAAAAAAGGATTTATCTGCAACTTAATATCCAATGGTAGAGTAGCCTATAACATCAAACAAGCTAAGTTTTTATCTGAACGTTGTTACAAAATTACAATCAGTTTAGACTCTTTAAATGAAAATAACAATGATGACAATAGAGGAAGAGGATGCTTTAAAGTTGCTACAAAGGCTTTAGAGAATCTAATAAAACTTAACTTTAAAAATTTAGCCATTAATCAAACAATTACTAAAAATAATGTTGCTGACATTGATACAATGGTTGCCTTTGCAAAATCTCATAAAATAAACTTAAATATTGGAACTTTTTGTAAATTGGGTAGAGGATTTGACGATATTTCTCTTACAAAAGATGAAAGAAAAGAGATTGATCGGATTGCGATGAAATACAAGAAAGCTTTAAATCCATTTACAATTAAAGTTCATTGTGGTCAAGGTATCGGAGAATTTTCAATTGATCCCATGGGAAATGTCTATACTTGTAAGTTATTGGATCAAAAAGATTTTTACTTAGGGAATGTTAGAGCCGAACCGCTAGACTATATTTTTAAGAATAAAAAAATTGATCACTTCTCTTATTCGTCCCTTGGTATGGAGCCGTGTAAAAATTGTTCATTCAAACTGCTTTGTGGAGGCTCGTGTAGAGCAAATCATTATTATTCAAAGTCAAAGGATGATTCTTCGAATGTAATCAATAATGAGGAATGCAAAATAATCAAAGGAATGATTTTGGAACAAATGTATCAATTTGTATATGGAGGTAAAGAGCATGCTTAGTATTAATGAAAAAATTAATTATGAAGACAAAGGAGAGTTTTTAGTTATATCATTAAATGAGGATGGCTTTATGCTTGAAGATAAAACTTCAATATTTATTTTTCATAGAATCGAAGCTGAAAAATTTAAGAATATTGATGAAGCTGTGTCTAGGTTATCTAAAGAATTTGATACAGATAATCAAAATATGCATATAGTAAGAGAACAAATTAAGGCATTTATAGAAGAGCTATTGAAATATGATGTGGTGGTGATGAGGCAATGAGGTTTGTTGCAGAAGGAGTATCTATGTTGCCAACATATAAAGAGGGAGATATTTTAATAGCACAATGTAGTAACTTTGAAATAAGTACAGGTAAAATTGTTGTAATAAAAAGTCTATACAACAACTTTTTTGCACATAGAGTAGTCAGTATAGGAGAAGGTCTAGCCATATGTAAAGGAGATAATTTTAAATATTTTGATCCCCCTGTAAGAACTAATTCAATTGTAGGCGTGATAGAGGATCAGGCAGATGACAGCTATGTGAAAGAGAAGATAAAAATAAGAGCAATATATAGTAATGAAAAAATTAGTGATAATTTTAATATCTTGGTTCTTTCTAAAAATCTATTGAGAGAGATACATTTAGAAAATTTGGTGAACTTTGAGGTACCTGTTGATTCAGAAGAATTCTGTATTTATTATAGATATTTAAGCAATAATTTACCTAAAAACCAAAATGATTTTTTTAATAAATTTGATTCAATATTCAGTATTTGAACTTATAGAAAGGACTACTTTAGTACCTGTTTTTAGAGTAATCCTAAATTTGAAATCATTTATAAAAATTTTCACTTATTATTCTTACCAATTATAGCTATTTTACTTTTATGAATATAAGAAGAAACGGACAATCTAAATACTTGCTTTTTCGACAGAATCAGTTAACCTGATTCTTTTTTTATTGAAAAAACGAACAAATTTTCGTATGTTTTTACTGACCAAGCTGGCAGAAAATGATATGATAAAGGAAGGAGAAAAGGAGGGGAAACGATGAAACTATTGCATACAGCTGATTTACACATGGATCGGTCTTTTGAAGGGTTAACTGGGATCCCGACAGCCTTAGCGAAGCGCTTAAGAGAAGCTAATCAACAATTGTTAATGAATATCGTAACAGTTGCTATTCGAGAAGCGGTGGACTTGGTTATTTTTGCAGGAGATACGTTTCATCAAAGTCAGACCTCTATTTCAATGCAAGCCCAATTGATGGCCGCATTAGAACAGTTGAAACAAGCAGAAATCCCCGTGATTCTAACATTTGGGAATCATGATTACTATAAAAAAGACCGCTATTGGTTTTCTTTTCCAGACAATGTTTTTTTATTTGAAAAAGAAATGGTTGAGACACTGTATTTTGAAACGAAAGCGGGCGAACAAGTGGCTGTTTCAGGGTTTAGTTATGAGCATCCCTGGATTGATGAAAATAAAGCACTAGAATTTCCTATCAAACAAGCAGAATCTGACATTCATATTGGGATTTATCATGGAGACACCAGTCGGAAAGCGCAACAAAATTATGCTCCGTTTACATGGAAGGATTTAAAAGCCACTGGCTATAATTATTGGGCATTGGGCCACATTCATCAGCCGCAAATTGTTAGTGAACAACCGCTAATTGTTTATCCTGGAACACCTCAAGGGCACACGAAAAAAGAACAGTCTTTACAAGGGGTTGCAGTGGTCACACTTTCCCAAAATCAAGCGACTGTTCAATTTGAAAAAGTCGCAGAAATAGATTGGACGAATGAAGAAATATCTCTGGCGCAATGCCGTGACACCCAAAGCGTTTTGTCTTATCTTGAAACCAGTTTGCTGACGAAGTGGCATGCGCATCAGCAACAGCAATTGATGGCGTTGACACTGAAAGAAACGCAACATTTGGATGTGACCGTGGTGCAAGCCATTGTCAATGGTGAACTATTAAGCTACTTACAGCAGCAGCTTTTACAAAAAACGCAAGGTGATTTTTTTGTTTATCGCCTAATATTGCAAGCAGAGGAACCAACGAAAGAACCGATCTATTTAGCCGCTAGTCCCAACTTATTAACGGCATTAGAAAAAACATACTTAGATCCAGTTATTTTTGAAGATACCACCAAGGAATTGTTACGTTATCCAGAATTTGCTGGAATTTTTTCAATGGATGAGCAGTGGCGATTAGAGAGCTTGCGCCTAGCACATGAGCAAATTAATGAAGACTTTACTATTCAGGAGGACCCACTATGAAATTACTTGCAGTAGAGATTGTGGGCTTTGGAAAATGGCAACAACAGAAAATTACATTTGAATCTGGTAATCAATTGCTGTACGGCGCAAATGAAGTTGGCAAGTCCACATTGTATCAATTCATTCAAGCAATGCTGTTTGGTTTTCCCACAAAGGGTAAAAGAAAGCGCGATTACGCACCTAAAAATGGTGGTTCGTATGGTGGTCGTTTGTGGTTGGAACATCCTGTGTTTGGGGAAGTTCAAGTCGAGCGTTTTAAAGAAAAAAATAAAGGGCAAGCAATCATTTATTATCAACAACAAATGGGGGATGAAAAAACCTTACAGCAAATGTTACATCCGCTAACGAAAAAGTTATTTCAAGAGGTTTTTACTTTCCAACAAGAACAATTAATTACGAGTGACAAGTTGACAGAAGAGGAACTGCAAACATCCTTGTTAGCCATTGGTGTTTCTGGTAGTCAACAACTTTTGACTTACCGAAATGCGTACTTTAAAGAAGCACAAAAAATCTTTAAAGGTAAAGGACAGCAGCCATTACTCAATCAGAAGTTGGCGGCTTATCAAGAACTAAAAGAGCAAATTCAAGAGAAAGAAGCGCAGCAACAAACTTTTCAACAATTAGAAGAAACGATTCGCGAAACAGAACAACAGCGAGTGACACTGCAACAGCAATTAAAAGAAACGCAACAGGACTTGTTACAGGTGGCGGAACAGCAACGTCACTTTCCCTTGTACGAAGAATGGCAGTCGCTGCCTGAAGAAACAGAGAACGTTGTTTTAGTAAAAGAAGACCAAGTTCAACTAGAAGAAACCTTTCAAGAATATATGTACCTAGACAAAGAACGACAACGTTTGACCAAAGAGTTATCTCTTCAGTCAGAAGCGCTCGATGTTCCAGAAGGCTATGCTTTTTACCTAGAACAAGAAGCATTGATTCAACAATTGTTGAATCAACGCTATGATATGCAACAATTGATGACGGAATCGGAATGGATGACCCAAACCTTTGATCAAAATCGTCAAGAAATGGTCCTTTTAGAGAACGAATGGTCATGGTCGCCTGAACGACCACCACAGCTTTTTTATGACAACGAAACCGTTCAAAAGTGGCGCCAACAACAAGTTGCGTATACGCAAGCTCTTCAAAAAGGCCAAGAACAAAAAGCATTCTTGGCTTCTCAAATTGAAAATCTGGAAGACCAGTTAACGGACTTTGAAAAAGAGCACGCTGCATTTTTTGGTGAAGCGACACGTGCTCAAAGAGCGCAGAAAACAAGTCAGCCACTATGGTTATTGTCAGGAAGTCTCCTTACATTACTGGGTTTCTTTTTGCCGAGCCCTTTAAAATGGGGCCTAGTTCTCGTGGGAGTTAGTCTTATCGCAAAAGAAGTGATTGGCTACGCCACTAGAAAAGAAGCGTCCTCAGATGAAGTGAAAGAAGAATGGCAGACGAAACTTTCGCAACTAGATTATTTAAATGAACAGTTCCAACAAGCGTTGAATCAAGAACGTGAGGCACAACTGCAAGTGGAACAACTTGAACAAGCAGTAGCGGAGCAAGCCCAACTTCATCAATTAGGAAAAATGAATCAAATTGATACTTTAATGAATCAGCGGGAATTGATTACGCGCTATTTATTGCTTGTTCAAACAAATGAAGAACTCATGAGTCAATTGAAGGAAAATCAACAAAAACGCCAAGTATTTGAAGAACAAGTCTTCCCATTGATGACGCATTTACCCTTGCAAGGAAAGAGCCTTTCCGAAAAGCTACACTTTTTAGAAGGGTTTGCTGAAGAAATGGAGAAAGTTCGCTTTGCTCAAGAGTATCAAGCAGATGGCTATCTCAAACAGCAGTTACGAGAGTTGAAAACTAAACAGCAAGAAGCATTAACACGAATTCAGCCTTTACTAATTCGTTATCGGATTCTATCAATCGCTGATGTTCCAATGAGGATTCAACAGCTGACCACTCAGCAAGCTCAAGTTGGTCGTGGGCAAGAATTAGCGACACAATTAGGCAATCTGTTTCCAGAAGCGGTAACAGAGGCAACGTTAAAAGACCGTTCTTTACAACTGGCGCAGCAACAAGCACTGGTAGAAAGCCAGTTAAATAAAATACAAGAACAGTATCAAGCGCTGATTTATGAAAAACAACAATTAATGACGGATGGTACCTTAGATGAGTTGTATCAACGCCAAGCGATTTTAAAAGCGGAAATCAAAGAACTAGCTCAACGTTGGTCTGGGTATCAACTGGCGGGGCAACTGTTAATGGACCTATTAACAGAGCTTTCGGAACAACAATTGCCCAGCTTATTACAGTATGCATCAAGCTACTTTGCACTTTTAACAAATCAGCGTTATCAATCAATCCAAGTAGCCGAAGGTCAACTAGTTGCGGTGACGAAAGAACAAGAAATGTTTTATTTACATGAATTATCAACTGGCACTAAAGATCAATTGATGATGGCTGTTCGTTTTGCCTTTTTAGCAGTCCAAGGCGAGCAACTGGTTTGTCCAATTATCATTGATGATGGCTGGTTACACTATGATCATCAAAGAAAAGCCCAATTAGCTGAATTATTTACTAAGTTTGGTCAAAAACAGCAAGTCATTTGTTTTTCTTCTGACCAAGAAATGGTAAGCTATTATCAGGACTTACAACAAAGAGTAATTGCGTTAGAAGGAGGAAGCGTCAAGTGAAAAAATTACGTGAATTAACAGTAGAAGAACTTTTTGAATCATTTGTTCTAATTAAAAATGCCGATGTGCGTGTAGCTAAAAATGGGAAAAAGTTTATTGCCTTTACCTTTCAAGACACATCTGGCACGATTGACGGAAAATATTGGGACGCCTCTGAGGATGAAATTACACGATTTACTGCGGGAAACGTTGTTTTACTGAATGGGAAACGAGAAGTTTATCAAAACAAACCCCAAGTAAAAATTTTACACATGCGTTTAGCGACAGCAGAGGAACCAAGCCAGCCAAGTTTATATATGGAACGAGCGCCTTTGAAAAAAGAAGAGATGGTCGAGGAAATCAATCAAGTGATTTTTGAAATTACCAATGCTCATTGGAATCGTATTGTGCGCTATCTCATGACGAAATACCAACAAGAATTTTATGAATTTCCTGCAGCCAAACGGAACCATCATGCTTTTGCGAATGGCTTAGCTTACCACACTGTCTCAATGTTGCGCCTAGGCAAAGCAATTGCTAAGGAATATCCTGAAATTAACACGTCACTATTATACGCGGGGATTATTTTACATGACTTAGGAAAAGTTTTAGAGTTATCTGGTGCTATTACGACAGAATATACGGTGGCAGGGAACTTAATTGGTCATTTAGTTTTGGTGGATGAGGAAATTACCAAGGCGTGTCTGGCTTTGAAAATTGATGATCGAGAAGAAGACGTTGTCGTTCTTCGGCACATGGTCTTAGCCCACCATGGACTGTTGGAATATGGCTCACCTGTGCGACCAAGAATTATGGAAGCGGAAATCTTACATCAAATTGATACCATGGATGCGTCCATTCAAATGATGCTAGGGGCCATTCGTCAAACACAGCCTGGGGAGTATACGGAACGAATCTTTGGTTTAGATAACCGCAGTTTCTATGTTCCAAAAGATAAATAAAAAAAGGGAGTGGTCAATCTGAACTGACCCAATAAACTGAGACAAAATAAAAAAGCACCTCTTGTTGAATTCACGTTAAAATGAATTTAACTAGGAGGTGCTTTTTCAATGGGAAATCGAGTTTCTTATCCGATTCACATCAAAGAAATGGCTATACAGATGAAAAAAGAGAATATTCCTGTAAAAATAATTATGGCAGAATTAGGAATTAAAAACAAAACACAAATTGAAACATGTTGGCGTTGGTACCGTAATGGCGAGAATCATCGTCTGGTTCAACCCGTTGGAAAACAATATGCTTATGGAAAAGGTCCAGAAATTCTATCAAATGAACAACAGCTTAGAAATGAAAATAACTATTTAAAAATGCATATTGAGGTGCTAAAAAAGTACAAAGAATTGGAAAGGACGTGGAGCCAGAAATATTTGTAGAATTAGTTAAAAAAATGAAAGGAAAAATAACCATTACTGCATTGTGTCAACTTTTCGGCGTTTCGCGAGCTACTTATTATCGTTGGACTCATCGAAAAGACTTAGGAAAGTTAACACCTCTTGAAGAAGCCGTTCGTCGACTTTGCTTCCAGCATAAGTTTCGATATGGCTATCGAAAGATTACTGCGTTGATTAATCAGGAATACAAAGTAAACAAAAACACCGTACAAAAGATTATGCAGAAATATCATTGGAATTGTCGCGTGAAAATGAAGAAACGCAGTAAAGTGGGACAACCTTACACGGTTGTCGAGAACAAGCTAAATAGACAATTTTCTTCAGACGCTCCTTTAAAGAAATTGGTAACAGATATTACTTATCTGCCTTTTGGTCAAAAGCAATTGTATTTGTCTTCAATTATGGATTTATACAATGGTGAAATTATTGCCTATACCATCGGTGATAAGCAAGATACGGCTTTTGTTCTGGATACACTTGATCAATTGCCCCAAACAACGGATTGTCTATTGCATAGTGATCAGGGCTCTGTTTATACTTCTTTTGACTACCAGAATCAAATAAAAACAAAAGGCATTACCATGAGTATGTCCCGCAAAGGGACACCTTCAGATAATGCCTGCATCGAATCGTTTCATGCCTCACTAAAGTCTGAAACGTTCTACTTAGATGGGCTCACAAATGAACCTACATCTATTGTAATAGAAATTGTAAAAAAATACATTACTTATTATAGTGAAAGTCGAATTCAACAAAAACTAGACTACCAATCGCCGATAGATTATCGGAAATCAGCAGTCTAGGAAAATGCTTTTTTATTCCTGTCTCACAATCTTAGGTCAGTTCCAATCGACCACTCTCTTTTTTATGCTTATTTAGAAGAAGATTCTGTTGTTTTGCTTGAAGAATCTGTTGCTTTTTCAGAGTCGCTTGTTTTGGTATCGCTTGTTTTAGAATCACTTGATTTTGATTCTTTTTTCTCTGAAGAAGCGCTTGAAGATTCAGTTTGCATGTAGCCTGCTAAAGCGTTCTTGAAGGCATCATCTTTAATTTTCACATTGGCCGCTTTTAATTCGTCACTAATGACTTTCGAAACAAATGTTTGATCGGCTAATTTTGTTTCTTCAGCAATTTTCTTGATCTCTTTTTCATAAGGTTTCATGTCATTGCCTTTTGCTTTGTTTTTCGTCATTTTCACTACATAGTAGGTTGTTTGGTAGGTTTGCATATTTGTTGCAGCAATTGGTTCTGACACTTCGCCATCTTTTAATTTGAAGGCAGCTTCTTTAACTTCGGCAGGAACAGTTGTTGCTTGTGAATCAAATTTAATTTTACCGCCATCTTTTTTCGTAGCAGCATCTGTTGATTTTTCTTTAGCAATTTTTGTGAAATCGCCGCCGTCAGTGATTTCTTTCTTGACAGCTTTGGCATCATCTTCTGAAGCAACTTGGATAATTTGTGCTTCTACTTCTGGATGGAAACTTGCCCAAGCTGTTTTTAAGTCTTCATCTGTAATTTTTAAGTGGGCTTTTAGACCTGCATCATAGGCTGCTCTTTGTTTTAACTGTTTCTTGAATGTTTTTTCAGTTAAACCAGCTTGTTTTAATGCATCAGAGAACTTTCCGCCTTGTGCTTCTACTTGTTCTTTGGCTTCGTCAAAGTTTTTTTGAATATCTTTGTCAGTTACTTTGTCGCCATATTTTTCTTCAAAGACTTTATAAATAACCATTTGGCTAAACGCTTGTTGGCTCGTGCTTTGTTCTTTAATTTGGTTATAAAAATCATCAACAGTAATTGTTGAACCTTTCATTGTTGCGATATCTTTTGAACCGCTTGAACACGCTGCTAAACTAAAAACGGCCATTGCGCCCGCTGCAGCTAAGATTAGTTTTTTCTTCATTCTCTTATGCACTCCTGTTTTTTTAGTTTTATTTCTGTTATAACTATACCATACCTTATTTTGAAAAAGAAAGAGTCTCAGGCATAGTTTCAAACAAAATTCGTATTTACGTCACACTTTTTATTTTTTTAATAACAAAAGAAATAATTAACATAAAAGACTTTACTTTTGCTTGTTGGTTTGTGTGTCAGGTAATTCAGCCGTGATTTTAGCAATTTGTTCTTTAATTTGAGCAATCCGAGGTTCCGCTTGGAATTTGAAATCAGTGATTTCTTGTTGCAGGTCTTTTGAAAATTCAGTTGCCAGAGGAACGTTTTCTTCGACAACTGCCAAATTTCGTTGCACCTGATCCCAGTCATTCGTGACTTGATTTTTCAGTGAACGATAGTCCTCTAGCTCATTGATTAAATGTTGGCGTGTTTCTTTCCCGCTTCTTGGAGCAGCCAACAAGCCGCCAATGGTACCAGCAGCTGCACCAAAAAAGAGACCTTTAATAAATTTTTTCATTTAGTTCACCTGCTTTGCAATGGTCTCAGCAATTTCTTGCATCGCTTCGGCGGAATAGTCCTCTTGATGGTTGCCAAAATGAATAGAGAAATCATCTTCTTTTGAATAACGGGGAATCAAATGAACGTGGGAATGGAAAACGGATTGATAAGCCACTTCCTTATTGTTATTTAAAATGTTTAATCCTTCCATTTCTGGAAAAGCTTTTTCTAATGCTCGTGCTACTTTAGGAATACGAGCAAAGACGTCGCTTGCTAAAACGTCATTATATTCAAAAATATCAGCAACGTGTTGTTTTGGAATCATTAAGGTATGCCCTTTGGTCACTTGTGTAATGTCTAAAAACGCGTAGACTTTCTCGTCTTCATAGACTTTATAACTTGGGATTTCGCCGTTGATAATTTTACAAAAAATACAATCATTCATGAAAAATTCCTCTTTTCTCTAGGTTCTTTCCTTTACTTTACCACAAGTTGATTTCTCTGTGGATGAAAAAGTACGTGAGTTCGCTAAAAAGTTCGTTTCATTTCGTGTATAATAAGAGAAAGAAAAAAATCCATTTAATTAAGGGAGTAATTTTTGAATTCTTGGTTCGCTTAGGGTTTAATAATGGTAGAGAGAAAAGGTTGGAGGCAAAAGAAATGAGCTTAACAATTGAACATTTAACAGGAGGTTACGGCCATATTCCTGTCTTAAAAGATATTAATTTTGACGTCAAGTCTGGTGAAATGGTTGGTTTAATCGGCTTGAATGGTGCGGGGAAAAGTACCACCATCAAAAATATTATTGGGTTACTTACGCCGCAAAAAGGCAAAATTATGATTGACGGGGAAACATTGCAACAAGCCCCTGAAGAATATCGTAAAAAAATCGGGTATATTCCGGAAACACCTTCTTTATATGAAGAATTAACATTGAAAGAGCATATCGAAGTAACGGCCTTGGCTTATGATATTCCATTAGAAGAAGCATTCAAACGAGCAGAACCATTACTAAAAACGTTCCGTTTAGACAATAAATTGGAATGGTTTCCTGCTAATTTTTCAAAAGGCATGAAACAAAAAGTCATGGTACTTTGTGCATTCTTAATTGAACCGAGTTTATATATTATTGATGAACCTTTTCTAGGCTTAGATCCTTTAGCAATTCATGCTTTATTAGAATTAATGGATACGATGCGTAAGCAAGGGGCAGCGATTTTAATGTCCACGCATATTTTAGCAACAGCTGAAAAATATTGTGATCGCTTTGTGGTGCTACACGAAGGGAAATTACGGGCAAACGGTACAATGGCTGAATTACGTGCAGAATTTAATTTACCAGAGTCTTCTTTAGATGATATTTATCTTGCCTTGACGAAGGAAGAAAAGGTGGGGTAACATGGGCGAATTTTTTAGTCAACGTTTGTCACGGCATTTCAAAAAAATGTCCAAGTACTTGCGCTATATTTTAAATGATCATTTTGTTTTAGTCTGTATGTTTTTATTAGGCGGATTAGGTCTGTACTATTCCCAGTTGTTAAAAGAATTACCTCGTGATTTTGTTTGGGGCAGGCCGTTAATTCTGTTGGGTTGGCTGCTACTCATTCAAGTTGGTAAGTTGGCCACTTTGACAGAAGAGCCAGACAAGGTGTTTTTATTACCAAAAGAAAAACAATTCGCTGCTTATCTGAAACGAGCGCTGCGCTACTCTTTACTTTTACCGATTGTGGTCAGCTTTCTAGGAAGTGGCCTATTAATGCCGTTGATTGTAGTCACAACGGGTTGGTCGTTTCAAACCTTCTTTTTATTTTTGGTTATGCTAGTTTGTATGATTTATACACATCTTAGTTTACAAAGCTATGGGCTCTATCATCTTTCGTCAACCACTTACCGTAGTTGGTGGTTCGTTTGGTTGATCAGTAGTCTCTTGATTATGACGGGAGCCATTTACTGGACGCCTTGGGTTGGTGTGATTGGTGGCATCATTCTGGCCGTTTGTTTATCGAGTATTTGGCAAAATAAGATGAAACAGAGTTTCTTGGATTGGGAAAAAATGATCCAAAAAGAACAAAACAGAATGCATAGAATTTATAAATTCATTCAGCTGTTTACAGATATTCCTGAAGTGAGTAGTACAGTAAAACGTCGTAAATACTTAGATCCTCTCCTCGGAGTAGTCAAAAAAACATCTGAGAACACGTATGCTTACTTATTCATTCGGAGCTTTTTACGAGGTAGCGAATATAGCGGCTTATTGTTTCGTTTGATTTTGGTTGGTGGCGTGCTACTCTTCTTTTTACAAGAATTCTGGATTGCGTTGGTAGTTGCTTTATTGTTTGTCTATTTAATCGGGTTCCAGTTGATTCCCATGTACACGCAATTTGATTATATGGTGATGACACAGCTATATCCAATTTCAATAGAAAAAAAACAAGCAGCAATTCGCCGGTTAATTGGCGGCGCATTGTCTGTTGCGGCCATTATTTTTGGTGGGATTGTCTGCCTTCGTTTAGGCAATTTGCAAAATAGCTTGATCATTCTGGGTGCCTTAATTGTAGAAGTTGTGATTTTCACTAAAATGTATGTTCCAATGCGCTTGAATAAGTTATAAAGATGAGAAAACCCAGCAAAATTTACAAAAGAACCACATAGAAGCTTGACGAAGCAAGGTTTGGCGACTAAAATGGTAATTGCTGTAAAAATTGCAATAAAATTGTGTTGAGATAGGAGATAATTTCCATGGAATTTCAGTTGGATAAAGACTGGCGTCTGCAGCCGATAAAGGGCGCAACTGGTCAAACATACATGGGAATAAAAGAAACAGAGAAAGTGTTCATTAAACGAAACACTTCTCCACTTCTTGCAGCATTGTCTAAAGAAGGGTTAGCCCCGAAGATGATTTGGACAAAGCGGACAGCGAATGGCGACGTACTAACAGCCCAAGAATGGCTGGAAGGACGTTTATTACATGCGGACGAAATTGGCAAACGCAATGACGTGATTGACGTGTTATACCAATTGCATCATTCCAATTTGCTGAAAGACATGTTGAAAAAAATTGGTGGCGAAGTTTGTACCCCGCTAACAATGTTGAAAGAGTATAAGCGTCAACTACCTAAAGAATTAAAACGAAACAGTTATTTAAAAGAAGTAATCACTTATTTATATAATCATTTACCAGAATATCCAGAGACTAGTTATGTAGCTGTCCACGGCGATGTGAATCATCGGAATTGGTTAGTCTCGAATAATTATCTCTATTTAGTAGATTGGGATTCTGTGATGGTCGCGGACCCAGCGGTAGATTTAGGAATGATTTTGAGTCATTATGTGCCTCGTTCCGGTTGGAATCAATGGTTACTATCTTATGGTTTAATTCCTAATGAAAGTACAGTTCAACGAATTTATTGGTATGGTTTATTTAGCTTTTTACAAGAGATTGTTCGTCATCACCAAGAGGGCGAAAGAAGAGCAATGACTGCAGAAATTTTACAATTAAAACGAATGTTTAGTAGTTAAACTAATTCATTTAACATCCACACAGGCTGGCGAATTTCACCAGTCTGTTTTTAAAAGAAAGGAATTTTAAATATGCGTGTAAGAAATAGACCCGGAGCAGCAGAATATATGGCAAAATATCCACAATATGTGGTAGAAGGTCCTGAAAAATGGCAAGGGAAATGGCAAGAACGTTTTGGCAATAATCATCCCATCCACATTGAAATTGGTTCAGGTAAAGGTCGTTTTATTTATGAAATGGCTAAAGCACATCCTGAAATTAATTATATTGGTATCGATATGCAATTAAGTATTTTATCGATTGCATTAGATAAGCTAGTGGCCGAGCCGTTACCTAATCTACAGTTATTGCGAGTAGACGGCGAAGCATTAACAGAATATTTTGCTGAAAATGAAGTAGATTTAATCTATTTAAATTTTTCAGATCCTTGGCCAAAGAAAAAACATGAAAAACGTCGTTTAACGTATAAAAACTTTTTAGCGACAGATGAAATTATCTTAAAACCAAATGGAGAAATTCATTTTAAAACGGATAATCAAGGGCTCTTCGAATACTCATTAAGTAGCTTTTCTAAATATGGCATGATTATTGAACGTGTATGGCTAGATTTGCATAATAGCGAGTTTGAAGGCAACATTATGACAGAATACGAAGAAAAATTTTCTAGGCGTGGTCAACGAATTTATCGAGTAGAAGCACGTTTTGTTGCAAAATAAAAACAAGCATTCCTTTATTTTAAGTGAAGGAATGCTTGTTTTTTATTATTTAAGAAAGCCTAAGTTGTCGTTCTTAAAGCATAGGCGTCCAATAAAATTCTGGCCAGAATGGATAGTGGTAACCGTGAACGCACTTCATAATCGGGGAAAAAGGAGCCTTCTGATTTGAAACCTACGAACGGAATTTCAATATATTTCATTAAACTAGAGTGTTTGCTTGCAGTTAAAAGGATAGTCCCAATTTCTGAGTCGTAACAGTTTTTACCAGCGACAACTAATTCTTGGGTTTCTCCATTTAAGGAAACAAAAAGAGCCACATCTTTTTTTGATAACTTTTTACTAATATTTTTAATAATTTCTGGGTCCGTATGCAGCTCACAGTATTTGCCAGCCAATTGAAACTTAACCATCATTTCCTGAGCAATTAATTCTGAAAAACCTCTAGCAAAGATAATAATCCGTCGAGAAGCCTTGATTTTTTGGATCGCATCTTCGATATTACCAATTTCAATCATGTTAATCGTGCGAGTTACTTCTTCTTCATTCTTTAAAATGGCCGTCCGAATTCCTCGGTCTACTTTTTCTAATGCTGAAAAATTTATATTTTGGTTTTCTTTATCTTTCAAGTGATGCTTGAAGGATGTGAAACCTTCATAGCCTTTCTTTTTCATGGTTCTTACAATCGTTGCAGTTGATACGTTGGCTCGTTCGCTTAATTTTACAATGGAATAATCAGGGATTTCTAAAATATGTGTTTCGATAAAATGCCAGAGATATTGCTCTGACTCACTCAATTTTTGTTCCATAATGGCTAGCCCTTCTTTCTTTCGCTAAAAAACATTTATAAGCCTATTTTTAATGAAAAAAAATAAAAAAGCTAGAGAAATTATGAAATTGTAAATGTTTTCTATATTTTTGCGAAAGAATGAAAACCTTTACATAGTATTTTGAGACATAATAAAGAGGAGAAAGGAGGAACTACAGTGACTATTTATACATGTACATTAAATTTAGCCATTGATTTATTTATCGAAACAGAAGAGCTAGTTCCTTTTGTCGTGAATCGCACGAAGGAAGATGATATTCAAGCAAACGGGAAAGGAGTCAATGTTTCCCTAATTTTAAAGATGTTAGGGATTGATAATACCGCTTTGGGAGTCAAAGCTGGTTTCACTGGGAACTATGTCGAGGATTATTTAAAAGAAAAAGAGATAACCACTGATTTTATCGAAGTCGCTGGCACAACGAGAATTAATGTGTTTACAAAAGTTACCCAAGATCAAAAGGAATACAAATTAGTCAATAAGGGACCAAAATTATCTGAAGAACATGTACAACGTTTTTTGAAAAAAATTTCAGAGTTACGTAAAGGGGATTATTTGTGCGTATCAGGAAGTTTACCACAAGGGGTTTCGCCAAGTATTTTGATTGAAATTAGCCGAATTTGTTTTGAAAAGCAGGTG
The DNA here is from genome assembly GCF_051715085.1 of Enterococcus sp. AZ050. Classification (NCBI taxonomy): domain Bacteria; kingdom Bacillati; phylum Bacillota; class Bacilli; order Lactobacillales; family Enterococcaceae; genus Enterococcus; species Enterococcus sp. AZ050. The sequence continues at coordinate 2,256,172 of NZ_JBIOTC010000001.1, forward strand.
TTCTTAATTTTAGACAGTAGTTATGAAGAAATTTTAGATTGTTTGCCTTATCAACCATTTTTATTGAAACCAAATGAAGAAGAACTTCAAGAGTGGTTTCATACAGAAGTGCAGACTAAGGACGATTACATTTTTTATGGACAAGAATTACTGAAGCGGGGAGCCAAAAATATTTTACTTTCTTTAGGTAGTGAAGGGGCTTTATTTATGAACAATGAAAAGGTTCTTTCAGGTAATTCACCAACTGGAATGGTTGTAAATACAGCTTGTTCAGGGGATGCAATGTTAGGTACCTTTTTAGCTGGCTGGCATCAAGGACTTTCATTGGAAAAAAATTTAAAAAGAAGTATTGCAGCAGGTAGTTCAACAGCATTTCGCAAAGGATTGACAGATTTTTCAGATGTTCAGGAGTTAGAGCAACAAATAAAGATTCAAGAGGAGGAATAAACAGATGGCTACGTATCAATTAATAGCTGCTACAGGTTGTCCGACGGGAATAGCGCACACGTATATGGCACAGGAGGCATTGGAACAAGCGGCGAAACGTAAAGGTATTACGATTAAGGTTGAAACACATGGTCAGATTGGCATAGAAAATGAGTTAACACCTGCAGAAATCCAAGGAGCGGAGGCAGTCATTATTGCCGCCGACAAAGACGTTCAAGCAGAACGTTTTGCTGGGAAACGAATCATTGATGTCCCTGTCAGTGTGGGGATTAAAGAAGCAGATCGCTTAATTGAAGAAGCACTCGCAGGCAAAGGATCGATTGCAGCCGAAAACCAAGCAGTGGACGAACTTGAACAGGAGACACAAATTTCTTCAGGAAATGTTGGACATAGTATTTATAAAAACTTAATGAATGGCGTCTCTCACATGTTGCCGTTTGTAGTAGCAGGCGGCGTTTTAATTGCTCTTTCTTTTGCTATTTGGGGCATTTATTCATTTGATCCAGAAAGTAGTCAGTATAATGCTACCGCTGCTATGTTAAAAAGTATTGGTGATGCCTCAATGGGAATGATGGTGCCAATCTTATCTGCGTATATCGCAGAGGGGATTGCGAAACGACCTGGTTTGGTTGTGGGCTTTGTCGGTGGTTTGATTGCTAACACGGGTGGTACTGGCTTTTTAGGAGGGATATTATCTGGTTTCCTTGCTGGGTATTTCATTCTTTTATTACAAAGAGTATTTAAAGGTTTGCCTAAATCATTAGATGGTTTAAAAGCAATTTTCCTTTATCCAGTCATTGGCGTTGCAGTTATTGGTATCACTATGTCTTTATTAGCAGATCCGATGAAAGCTGTTAATGAAGGAATGATGAGCTTTTTAGCTAGTTTCCAAAACTCCAGTCCGTTGGTTTTAGGAATAATTGTGGGTTGTATGTGTGCCTTTGATATGGGAGGTCCAGTTAATAAAGCGGCCTATGTTACTGGGACGGCACTCTTAGCTCAAGGAAATACTTCTTTTATGGCAGGAGTTTCTGCTGCCTGCATAGCGCCACCTTTAATTACAGGCTTTGCTACATTATTCTTTGGAAAATACTTTGACACAAATGAACGCAATGCGGGGCTAGTGAACTTTATTTTAGGCTCCACACATATTACAGAAGGCGCTATTCCGTTTGCAGCAAAAGACCCATTAAAGGTTTTACCAATTATGATGCTCGGATCTTCAATTGCGGCAGTCCTAACGTATATGTTTGGGGTACAAGTGCCAGCACCTCATGGAGGATTTCTTGTTTTACCAGTTGTTACTCACGCTGTTCAATGGGTTCTGGCAATTTTAGCTGGTTCATTGGTAGGCGGTTTATTGCTAGGTTTTGTACAAAAAAGTAGAATCGCCAAACAAGAGCAATCGTTATCAAAAAAATGAAATAACAGGAATTAGGAGTGGATGGAATGGCTTTTATTAAAGAAAATCATATTTTTTTAAATCAACAGTTACAAACGCAAGAGGATGTTTTTCACTTTTTAGCAAAAAAATCAACAGAATTGGAAGTTGCTCAGGACGCACAGGAAGTTTTCGATAAACTGAACGAGCGAGAACAAGAAGGAACAACGGGGATGATGAATGGATTTGCGATACCTCATGCAAAAGCAGCAACGATTCAACAAGCGGCCATTATCATCGTTACCTTGGACCAAGGTGTTGAGTGGCAGAGCCTTGACAACCAATTAACGGAGTTTGTGATTGCGCTGTTTATTCCAGATGCCGAAGCTGGCACGACACATTTGAAATTACTCTCTTCTGTTGCGCGCCTCTTATTAAGAGAAGAAGTTACTTCTGGACTGAAACAAGCAAGTTCGCCAGCTGAAATTGCTACGTTACTAAATAATCAATTAGGAGAGGGAACAGAATGAAAAAAATTAGTGAACAAAAACGTAAACATTTAGAAAATCTGGTAGATGATCAAGGGATTATTGGCGCACTAGCCATTGATCAACGTGGGGCCTTAAAACGCATGATGGGAAAATACAAAGAGGTGACTGCGCAAGAAATCAGTGACTTTAAAGTATTAGTATCTCGTTGCTTAACACCAGAGACTTCAGCAATTTTGTTGGATCCAGAATATGGCCTAGCTGCTGCTGAAAATCGAGCACAGACTTCAGGTTTGTTACTTGCGTATGAAAAAACGGGCTACGATGCTTCGACACCAGGACGGTTCCCCGATAGTCTTGATGTTTGGTCGGTTAAGCGTTTAAAAGAAGCGGGCGCAGACGCGTGTAAATTTTTACTTTACTACGATGTTGACGAAAGTGAAGCAATCAATGAACGAAAGAAAGCTTATATAGAACGGATTGGTTCAGAGTGTTTAGCCGAAGAAATTCCATTCTTTTTAGAAATTGTCTCTTATGATGCAAACAATTCGGATAGTGCTTCAAAAGAATACGCTAAAGTAAAACCGCACAAAGTAATTGAAGCGATGAAAGAATTTTCAAAGGATCGCTATAATGTTGATGTTTTAAAAGTAGAAGTCCCTGTGAATATGAATTTTGTAGAAGGTTTTGGCACTGAAAGTCTTTATAGCCAAGATGAAGCGCAGGCTTTTTTCAAAATGCAAAGTGAAGCAACACAACTTCCATTTATTTTCTTGAGTGCAGGGGTTAGTGCTACGATGTTTCAGGAAACATTGAAATTTGCAAAAAAAGCAGGTTCCTCGTTTAATGGAGTCTTATGTGGTCGCGCAACTTGGGCAGACGGCGTGCTTCCATTTGTTCAACAAGGTTCTGAAGCAGCCGTTGCGTGGCTTGAAACAACTGGTAAAACAAATGTTGACGAATTAAATCAGGTTTTAAGAGAGAGCGCAGTATCAGTCTTTGAAAAAATCCAGTAATTAAGCTGAAAATATTTACTGAATTTGAACTAATTGGTCATCTGAATTAAATTTTTTCAGAAATCGTCTTCTTTAAGTGAACTCAATGTACGCAAACTCAAAAGATATGATATAATTATTTCGATATCGATGTATGAACACCCAAAAAGTAACAGTGCTTTACTTTATTTGGGGAAAGTTGGGGTATTATGGGAATTCCTAAAGAAGGCGAGTTTGTAACCATTCAGAGTTATAAACATGACGGACATTTACATCGAACGTGGCGTGATACGATGGTACTAAAAACGAGCGAGTATTCTTTAATTGGTGTGAACGATCATACGTTAGTAACGGAATCCGACGGACGTCGGTGGGTGACTCGTGAACCAGCCATTGTTTATTTTCACAAGAAATATTGGTTCAATATAATAGCAATGATTAGAGAAAAGGGGGTTTCGTATTACTGCAATCTGGCTTCGCCATATGTTTTAGATGACGAAGCGTTGAAGTATATTGATTATGATTTAGATATCAAGGTTTTTCCAGATGGTGAAAAACGTTTACTAGACGTTGATGAATATGAATTTCATAGCAAACTAATGGATTATCCAGAAGATATTGACTTCATTTTAAAAGAAAATGTCAAGACTTTAGTGGATTGGATTAATAACGAAAAAGGCCCCTTCTCGCCCGAGTATGTAGATATCTGGTATCAACGTTATCAACAGCTATCAAAAAAATAGCCGATGTAAACAGCCCACAAAAGGAGCTTGGAGCATTAGCCAAAATGGCTAATGCTCCAAGCTCTAAATTTTCCGATTTAATTGGTGTTATAGTTCTTTATTCATTTCGTAGTGTTCAATGCCAGCATCCATAAAAGGTGCGCCTGTTTTTTGATAACCTAAACGTTCATAGAAGCCTACAGCGGTGACTTGTGCTCCTAGAGTAATCTTGTGGTAGCCTTGTTCTTTGGCAAAATTTTCCGCCGCTTCCATAATCACTCGTCCATAGTCGGCGCCACGATAAGCTTTTTCAACGGCCATTCGTTGTAATTTCATAACGCCATTTTCTAGTGGAAGCAAGCGACAAGTTGCGACAGCTACATGGTTCGTGTACAAAACAAAGTGAATACAATGTGCTTCATATTCATCGATTTCCATCTCTTCTGGTACCCCTTGTTCCGCTACGAATACGCGTTGACGAAGCCGGACAGCATCTAAATAAAGATCACTCATGGTATCTTTTGTTTGAGCTACATGCATAGAAAAACCCCCAAGTTCAGAATCTGTTTCTATTTTATTATACCACGAAAAAGTTCTAGCAATGAAGTATTCTCAATGACTGAGGGGGGAAGGTGTGATAAAATAAAACAGCAACAATTGAATAAAAATAAAGGAGGAGCCGCTGTGATTAATCGATTTAAAGAATCGAAATTATTTTTCTGGTCAGTTGAATTACTTGTCGTGGCCATGCTATTATTTATTGCTTCGAAAATTAATTTCTTATTTGCACCGATTGGGACATTCTTTTCAACGTTGTTTGCCCCAGTCTTAGTAGCAGGCTTTTTGTATTATTTACTAAATCCTGTGGTCAATCTACTAATGAAGACGAAAATGAAACGAATTTATGCCGTCTTACTGGTATTTTTATTACTAATCATCGCATTAGTTCTGATCTTATTAACAATTATCCCTAAGTTGGCAGATCAGCTAGCTAGTTTAGCATCAAGTATGCCAGATTTCTTTAAACAAGTGGAGACCTGGATTTATGAGATTGCGGAGTTACCTATTTTTAAACAAATTGATTTAACAAGCTATATTGAAAAAATGGATATTTCTTATGCAAATATTATCCAACAATTTTTAAGTAGTTTATCAAGTAGCTTAGGTTCAATCGTATCAACGGTGGCGTCAACCACCATTGTTTTGGTCACTGCGCCATTTATTTTATTTTATATGTTAAAAGATGGAGATAAGCTAGTACCAGCGATTCAACGCTTTTTACCTGAGAAAAGAAAAGATGATATTGTGGATCTTTTAGGACAATTGAACCAAACCTTATCCAGTTATATTAGTGGACAAGCGATTGAATGTTTATTTGTCGGTACATTTACGATTATTGGGTATTCATTGCTTGGCGTTCGTTATGCCTTTTTATTTGGTGTCATTGCCGGCTTTACGAATTTGATTCCCTATCTAGGACCTTATCTAGGATTAGCGCCCGCTGTCTTAGTGACTATCTTTAATGAACCCGTCAAAGCAGCCTTATGTTGTTTAGTGGTGCTAGTGGTTCAACAATTGGACGGAAATATTATTTATCCAAACGTTATCGGAAAATCTCTAAAAATCCATCCATTAACGATTATTTTAATTTTATTGGTAGCAGGAAATTTAGCAGGTTTGCTAGGTATTTTCCTCGGCGTCCCATTTTACGCAATCTGCCGGACCATTATCTACTATGTTATTGATATGGTCAAAGCGGGTCGTAGTGAAAAAGTTACCAATGCCGTTCTTTTAGGGAATGAAACAAATACGAAAGAAAATAACGGTTAATGATTGAATCCGCTAATCTTTCGTGCTATGATTTTATGGATTAGGATAGAAAATAACCTGTCATAATACTGATTGTGTCTGTTTCTAAGCCTAACCACAAAAAGAGGAAGAACGTTAAAAGAGTACGAAAGTACAGCCTCGGAATTATCAACAATTAAGGAGAGAGAGAACATTATGAATAATGCTGACCCTGAGAGTCAGTCGCTAATTGCGCAACTTCTATTATTAGTCGTGTTGACGTTTATCAATGCCTTTTTGGCAGCGGCGGAAATTGCAGTCGTATCTGTTAACAAGAATCGTGTGGAACAAAAAGCGGAAGACGGCGACGCAAAAGCTCAAAAATTGCTTAAGGTATTGCAAGACCCCAATAACTTTTTATCCACAATCCAAGTAGGGATTACTTTGGTTAATATCCTATCTGGTGCTTCATTAGCAGAGACTTTATCTAGTCGTTTGGCCCCTGTATTAGGTGGCGGCGCCGCAGCTAAGAGTCTTGCCAGTATCATTATCTTAGCGTTGTTAACGTACGTTTCTATTGTATTTGGTGAATTATACCCTAAACGAATTGCCATGAATAAATCAGAAGAAGTCGCTCAATTGACTTCTGGTGCAGTCCGCTTTTTAGGAGTTATCGCGCGTCCCTTCGTTTGGTTGCTATCGGCTTCGACCGATTTATTATCCAAAATCACACCAATGACTTTCGATGATGCCGATTCGAAGATGACACGAGATGAAATGCGCTACATGCTTGAAACAGAAGGTGTTTTGGAAAACGAAGAACTAGAAATGCTACAAGGTGTCTTTTCATTAGATACAAAAGTGGCACGAGAAGTAATGGTTCCTCGGACAGACGCATTCATGGTTGACATCCAAGATGATGTCCAAGAAAACATCAATTTAATTTTAGGAGAAAATTATTCTCGGATTCCTGTTTATAGTGAAGACAAAGATAAAATTGTTGGTATTTTACATACCAAAACGTTACTAAAAGCTGCACGTAATTTAGGCTTTGAAAACATTGAATTAGGCGCGATTATCCAAGAACCATTATTTGTCCCAGAAACCATTTTTATTGATGATTTACTTTATGAGTTAAAACGAACACAAAACCAAATGGCGATTTTACTAGATGAATATGGCGGTGTTGTCGGTTTAGCAACACTGGAAGATTTACTAGAAGAAATCGTTGGTGAAATTGACGATGAAACAGATGAAGTAGAAAATTTATATACACAAGTGGCTGACAATGAATATTTGGTTCAAGGACGCATGTTAATTGACGAATTTAATGAAGTATTTGAAACAGATTTACACATGAGCGATGTTGATACAATGGCAGGTTACTTAATTACAGCATTAGGAACCATTCCTGATGAAGGGGAAAAACCTTCTTTTGAAGTGGGCAATATTAAGTTAACTGCTGAAGAAATGGAAGGCACACGTTTGCTAGTCTTACGCGTTCATTTCTACGATGAAGAAACTGTCGATGAAGAACCAGAAGAAAATCGTCGTTTTTTCCGTAAAGAAATGGAAGATGACGAACCAAGACGTTAAAAATAACCTGTGACATCAGTCGTTTTGACTAATGTCGCAGGTTTTCCTTTTAAAAAACAGCTAACAGCAGCTCTTTATTCTCAAGGCTTGACATGATATACTAGCAAAGGTTAATCAAAAATTATGCTGAAGAAAATAAATAAATAAACATCACAAGTGATAAGGAGATTTTTATGACGATCAATCAAAAAGAAGCAGTCGATAGTCGCCGTACGTTTGCGATTATTTCCCATCCGGATGCTGGGAAAACAACGATTACTGAACAATTACTATTATTTGGGGGCGCCATCCGCCAAGCTGGAACCGTCAAAGGGAAAAAAACAGGGAACTTTGCCAAATCTGACTGGATGGAAATTGAAAAACAACGGGGAATTTCGGTAACGAGTTCTGTGATGCAATTTGACTATCAAGATAAACGGATTAATATCTTGGACACCCCAGGGCATGAGGATTTCTCAGAGGATACGTATCGGACATTGATGGCCGTAGATAGTGCTGTGATGGTTATTGACAGTGCCAAAGGGATTGAAGCACAAACGAAAAAACTTTTCCAAGTTGTTAAAAAACGTGGTATTCCAATTTTTACTTTTATTAACAAATTGGACCGTGACGGACGGGAACCATTGGAACTTTTAGAAGAATTGGAAGAACTATTGGATATTGAATCTTATCCAATGAACTGGCCAATTGGTATGGGAAAAGGTCTAGAAGGTCTATACGATATTTATAATGAACGCGTGGAATTATATCGTCCAGAAAATAATGGCGGGGAGCGTTTTATTCCTTTAAAAGATGGCGATATCCCAAGCGATTTACCATTGCACAATAACAGCGTTTATCAACAAGTGTTGGAAGATGTTGAGTTATTGGTAGAAGCAGGCGATGAATTTAGCGAGGAAAAAATCGCTCGTGGTGATCAAACGCCAGTCTTCTTCGGTTCTGCTTTGACAAACTTTGGGGTTCAAACATTTTTAGAAACCTTCTTACAATTTGCGCCTGCGCCACATGCGCATAAAACAGAAGAGGGTGGCGAAGTAAGTCCTTATGAAAAAGAATTTTCAGGCTTTGTCTTTAAAATTCAAGCGAATATGAACCCAGCCCATCGTGATCGAATTGCCTTTGTTCGAATTTGTTCAGGTGTTTTTGAAAGAGGCATGGACGTGACTTTAGGTAGAACAGGCAAAAAAGTCAAATTAAGTAACGTGACACAATTTATGGCGGATGCCCGCGAAAACGTCACAGAAGCTGTTGCAGGCGATATTATCGGCGTGTATGACACAGGAAATTACCAAATTGGCGATACTTTATATGAAGGGAAAATGAATGTTCAATATGAAGAGTTGCCGTCATTTACCCCTGAATTATTCATGAAAGTGACTGCCAAAAACGTGATGAAACAAAAATCTTTCCATAAAGGAATTTACCAACTGGTTCAAGAAGGAGCCATTCAATTATACAAAACATATTTAACAGAAGAATATATCATTGGCGCAGTAGGTCAATTGCAGTTTGAAGTTTTCCAATACCGAATGTCTAATGAATACAATGCTGAAGTAGTAATGACGCCAATGGGTTCTAAAATTGCCCGCTGGATTAATCCAGAAGATTTAGATGAACGCATGAGCTCTAGCCGAAACATTTTGGCACGGGACCGTTTCGATCAACCTTTATTCTTATTTGAAAACCAATTTGCGGAACGCTGGTTTGCGGATAAATATCCAGATGTTGAACTGAAAAGTTTGATGTAAAATTAATTTGTAATCAATCAGTAGCTGAATCTTTAGAAGATTGAAGCTCGGCGCAATCATTCTCAAGATGATTGCGCTGAGCTTTTTCTTCTTATAAGGTATTAAAGCAGGCGTGATTGTTTTTTTTGAGATAGAATACTTACTATAACGAACCTATCAAGGAGTGGACAAGAACATGAATTTTTATGGCATCGAGTATTTAAAAAGCCAATCTAATTTAAATGATTACTTAAAGTATTTTTTTATTTTTGCTTTGTTAATCGGGCTAGTCATTGTGTTTAGTTTTTATGTGCGACATCAAATTCAAACGAAATATCGTGAATTAAGTATTATTATTTTTTTATCATTATTATTTGTTTTAGGGGTTCAATATTCCAATTATCAACTGAACCAAAATCAGCATTCACAATCTTCGCAAATGGTACATTTTGTCGAACAAGTGGCACAGGAAAAAAAGGTTTCTCCAGAAAAAGTTTATGTCAATGGTACACAATTGGCTGACGGAACCATAGTTAAAATTGACGAAGTGTTTTATAAAATGAGTTTAAGTACGGATCAGCAGTCTTATACGTTACAAGAAACGTATTTATTAACACCAACGTTTGAAATCATAAAGTAAAGTGAGGGAAAATTAATGCAGTTTTATAGTCCAATTATTATTAAATTTGCTTTAGGTATTATTTGTTTAATTGTCCAAATTAATTTGATGGGAAAAGGCAATTTGGCGCCCACATCGGCTATGGACCAAGTGCAAAACTATGTATTGGGGGGCATTATTGGTGGTGTTATTTATAATGATTCAATTACGGTGCTCCAATTTGTATTAGTGTTAATTTTGTGGACATTATTAGTCTTAATTTTAAAATTTGCAAAAGAACACAATCGCTATGTGAAGCAAATTGTGGATGGTAAACCCATTACTTTAATCAAGGATGGACAGGTTGTGGTGAAGGAATGTTTGAAAAATGGTATTTCTGCAAATGATCTAATGTTTAAATTACGAGCAAATGGTATTTATGAAGTCCAGCTTGTTAAACGGGCGGTTTTAGAACAAAATGGTCAATTAACAATCGTCGAATATGGCGATGAAAGTATTCGTTATCCGATTATTGTGGACGGTCAAGCCAACATGGATGTCCTAGAGTTAATCAAAAAAGATGAGCACTGGCTGTTAACGCAAATCCAAGAACAAGGCTTCCAAAGATTACAGGAAATCTATCTAGGTGAGTATTTATCTGGACAGTTAAGTTTATCGCCATATGAAGAAAAAACGATTTCTTAGCTATACTTTTCATCCTACTTATATTAAAATTAAATGGTAATTCAATGAGTTTCAAAAGGAGGAAAAATGAAAACTAAAAAGATAGTTGTCGGGTTATTTTGTTCAATGATTATTTTAATGGGGTGCCAACCAGATCAACGAACTGAAAAAATGAAAGAAAGTACTGAAGCAGAAGCAGTCCAAGTAACGAGTGGTGCCTCGGCAGCCACTAATGCCACTTCTGTAAAGCAGGAGGAGCAGACAAACACGAATGATCAACCGAAGGAGAGTGCTGCCAAAGTGAGTTATGAGCGTAATGGACATACCTTTGAAGTTGATGCTGTTTCTGGCGCTACAGTAGAAGCTAATAATGGACAATCAGGAATTAGTCCAGAAGAAAAAGCCCAGAAGATGTATTGGTCAGGTCGTCCAGAAATCGGAGAAGTTCAAGGGGATTATTATCATCATGAAGTCGTGTTTGATGGCGGCTATACGGCTTTAATTGATGTCGTTGTTAAGGATCAACAAATTCAGTTAGTGGAATTTGATGAACGTGGACCTAAAAACTATTATTCTGAAGAATGGGCAGGAGTGACAAAACGTTTATCCGGCTATGCAAATTTTCAAGCGAACAACGCCCGAACTGATCAATCGTTAGTGACCGTTGTTAATACGATGACTTTTCTAGAAAATCAAATGGTTGCTGAAAATCGCCTAGATGGCGCATTCCAGACAGCCAAAGGTCAATCCAATAGCGCTAATAATGGTTATCTTCCTGCTGCTAGGGCTTTAGCCAAGGAAATCAAAGAACCTTCAAAAGAACATTATACAAGTCTAACAGAAGATTTTGGAGAGGGGCTTTCTGGACGTTTAACGGTTATTACGTTAAAAGATTCAGGGAAAATAACCGATCTTCGTTATGATGAATATTTTGCAGATACAGAAGAAGAGATTAAAGATGCGAAACTGAAGGCTTATTCTCGCCAATCAAAATATTTTTCTAAAGATTATGCTCAAAAATCGGGGGAAAATTTCAAAAAAGAAGTAGATGACTTAAGAAAAAAAGCAATCGAGGAAAATAAATTAGTCAGTCCGACAAATGAGGAAGCCTGGTCGGAAAATTATCAAAGGCTTGTAAAAAAAATAACGTCACAATAAATTGAAAAAACTGCCGAAGTGGGGAAACTTCGGCAGTTTTTTTAGTTTTCCATGAGGGAAACTTTTAATGGAACAGACACTTCGGTCACATGGTTTAACTCAATGATAGAAATTTCATCTGGGTCATAAGCCTCTTTAGGTAATCGTTTTAACAGTTTTGCTAAAATTTCTTTTACTTCTGTCGGACGAATGCGACGATTTTTATTCATAATCAGAACTTCCACATGGTGAGCTGCTTCTGAATAGACAGCGGTCGTGTTTCCTGCTGAGTAGACTTTTACAAAGTAAGCATCCGTGTTTTCCAATTGTTTATTTACTAATTGTTTGTAGCTATTGGTCACATTCACTAATTTCATTTTATCACCTCATTATAGTTGTGTGCTGCAAAAGAGCGTTTCCAATTATGTACAGGAGTTCCAGATTGAATTTTTTCTATGAGGAACAAGTATACGAATATCTTTCTTCTATTATAGTTTTTTTTGATGAAAATAAAAAGTGAAAAGCATAAAAAAATCCGCACGCATTGTTATTAATGCGTGTGGATTTTTGATTATTCTGCTTGGTCAGATGTTGAAGTTTCTGTTTTAGTCACTTCTTGTGCGCCAGTTACGATAATTTTACCTTCGTTATCTAACGCTGCGACTAATTGATGATTTTCAGGATGATCTAGATAGTATTCAGCAATGCCGTCTTCAATTTGTTCTTGAATTGTTCGACGTAAAGGACGAGCGCCCATTGCAGGATCATAACCTAAATCAACGAGTTTTTCTTTGACTTCTGTTGGAACCTCAATGTGTAATTTTTGTTTAGCTAATAAGCCATTTACTTCTTCTAACATCAAGCTGACAATGTTCATCAGGTTTTCTTTGCTTAATGCTTTGAATTCGATAATACCATCGAAACGGTTAAGGAATTCGGGGGTGAAGAAGTTGTTCAATTGACCTAAAACAGATTTAGTCACACCTTCACGGGCAGCGCCAAAGCCAACGTTGGCTTCCACAGCTCCTGTTCCAGCATTACTTGTCATGATAATGATGGTGTCTTTAAAGCTGACCGTACGACCTTGTGCATCTGTTAAACGACCATCGTCGAGAATTTGTAAAAACATGTGTAAAACATCAGGATGCGCTTTTTCAATTTCATCCAATAAAATCAAACTATAAGGATTACGACGGACTTTTTCTGTGAGTTGTCCAGCTTCGTCATACCCAACATAGCCTGGAGGAGAACCAATCAGTTTAGAAACACTGTGTTTTTCCATATACTCACTCATATCAAAACGAACCATCGAATCTTCTGAACCGAATAGCTCAAAAGCTAATTGTTTTGCTAATTCTGTTTTACCAACGCCTGTTGGCCCAACAAATAAGAAGGAACCAATTGGGCGGTTTTGTTTGCCTAGGCCTACACGATTGCGACGAATCGCTTTAGCTACTTTATCGACGGCATCATCTTGTCCGACAACATGAGCTTTTAAGTCAACAGCTAAATTTTTCAATTGGGTTTGTTCTTTTTCTTTTAAGTCACCGACAGGAATGCCAGTTTTTTGTTCCACAATGGCTTCAATATCTTTTTCAGTGATGACGGGTGTTTCTTCATCGCTGATTTGTTTTTCTTTCATTGCTTGTAATTTATTGATTTGATCACGATAATAAGCCGCTTTTTCAAAATCTTCTTCTGCGGAAGCTTGTTGTTTTTGTTGTTCCGCTTCTGCTAATTTTTTATCAATTGTTTTTGGATCGACGAGTTGGATAGTTAGATTCATTTTTGAACCAGATTCATCTAACAAGTCAATCGCTTTATCTGGTAAAAAGCGATCTTGAATGTAACGATTGGATAAGTTTGCTGCTGCGTTAATCGCTTCATCTGTATATTTGACATGATGATAATCTTCATAACGTTTTTGCAGACCATGTAAAATCGTTATGGTTTCGGCAACGGTTGGCTCATCTACTTGGACTGGTTGCATCCGACGTTCTAAGGCAGCGTCTTTTTCAATAATACGGTACTCATTTAAAGTTGTGGCACCGACTAATTGTAATTCACCACGTGCTAAGGCTGGTTTTAAAATATTGCCAGCATCCATATTGCCATCACCAGCAGCACCAGCACCCACAATTTCATGGACTTCATCAATAAATAAAATGACATTTTCAGCTTCAGTGATTTCTTCAATCAATTTTTGCATCCGTTCTTCAAATTGTCCGCGAATACCAGTTCCTTGAACAAGTGAAACCACATCTAAACGAATGACTTCTTTGTCCAATAATTTTTGGGGCACATCGCCATCGACAATTTTTTGGGCTAAACCTTCGACAACGGCTGTTTTACCAACACCTGGTTCACCGATTAAAACGGGGTTGTTTTTTGTACGGCGATTTAAGATTTCAATGACACGCTTAATTTCTTGGTCACGTCCTACCACAGGATCGATATCTCCTTGGCGTGCCGCTTCGGTGATGTTAATCCCATACTCGCCTAGTAAACCTTGACCAGCGCCAGCGCCTCCGCGAGGGGGTTGACCGCCATTACCACCATCACCAAATTGAGTGGGTGGTGTTTGTTGTTCATAAGGATTACCTTGTTGCATTTGGCGAGAAAGAGAACGATATAAATCGTCTAAACTCCCAAAGCCAAAAGGGTCTTGTCCCATATTTTGAGGGGAATTATTCGCTTGATTTTTTAATTTTTGATAGCAGCTTTGGCAATAGTCCAGTTGTTTTCTTTGACCATTCACATTTGCATATAAATGAATTGTTGCTTCATTTTGTTGACAATTTTGACAAATCATTGAATGAAACACATCCTTTCAAAATAACTGAGGCCAGAAAAATAGTTGTTTGCTCTATTATTTCTAGTAAACAGACCATTTTTCCTCAAACCAGCCAAGTACTAGATAGCAGGAATAAATTCTGTCTATAAAACCACTTGACCATTTTTGACCTTTGAGGTTATTATAGCATTTTTTGTAAGAGAATCAAGTAAAAGACCTTGTTTAAAAAAAGGCAAAGATTCGATTTTTTTTACAGACAATTGCGCCATTTTCAAGTAAACTATAAGAGTTGATATTTAAGAGAAAGAGTGGTGAAATCAATGGCTGAAAATCCTTTTGTAGAAAAAATTGCTTCATTAAAAGCTGGAGAAATCTCTGAATTAATCGTGGAGCAAAATGAATTTTTCCAATTTCGTGATGCTTGGATTTCTTTGCCTGACCGCGCGGAAATTGTTGGAGAAGCGGGGTTAAATGGACGAATCATTTATCGTTACCAAAAAGAGGAAGAATAGTCAGTGCAAAACATCACGAAATTTAAGCAAAAAGTGTTGTGTAAGATAGAAAAAAATGGTAATCTTAGAAACTGAAAGGGTCTTTTTTCGAGTAGACGTTTGATTTTAGCGTATCAAGAAAGGAAAACCCTAACATAAAAATTTTTTATTTACGAAGGAGACCGATTTATATGGAAAAGAAAGAATTTCACATTGTAGCAGAAACAGGAATTCACGCACGTCCAGCTACTTTATTAGTACAAACTGCAAGCAAATTTAACTCAGATATTAACTTAGAATACAAAGGTAAATCTGTTAACTTAAAATCAATCATGGGCGTTATGTCTTTAGGCGTTGGTCAAGGTTCTGACGTAACAATCACTGTTGATGGTGCTGACGAAGCTGAAGGAATGGCAGCAATCGTTGAAACATTACAAAAAGAAGGATTGGCTGAATAATGTCTGAGATGCTAAAAGGGATTGCCGCAAGTGATGGCGTTGCTGTTGCTAAAGCTTACCTGCTAGTTCAACCTGACTTGTCTTTCAACAAAACTTCCGTAGAAGATACTGATGCAGAAGCAACTCGCTTAGACGATGCTTTAGCAAAATCTACTGAAGAGTTGCAAGCAATTCGCGACAAAGCAGCTCAAAGCCTTGGTGAAGCAGAAGCGCAAGTTTTCGATGCTCATTTAATGGTTTTATCTGACCCAGAAATGGTTGGTCAAATCAAACAAAATATCCAAGACAACAAAGTCAATGCAGAAGCTGCCTTGAAAGAAGTTACGGATATGTATATTGGTATGTTTGAAGCAATGGACGATAATGCTTACATGCAAGAGCGTGCAGCAGATATTCGTGACGTTGCCAAACGTATCTTAGCACATTTATTAGGTGTGACTCTTCCAAATCCTTCAATGATTAACGAAGAAGTAATCGTGGTTGCCCATGACTTAACACCTAGTGATACTGCACAATTAGACCGTACGTATGTTAAAGCCTTTGTGACAGACATCGGCGGACGTACTTCTCACTCAGCAATCATGGCTCGTTCGTTAGAAATCCCTGCAATCGTTGGTACAAAAGAAATTACTGACAAAGTAAAAGCAGGCGATATTTTAGCAGTGAACGGAATCATTGGGGATGTTATTATTGACCCAACAGATGCTGAAAAATCTGAATTTGAAGCAGAAGCAAAAGCTTATGCAGATCAAAAAGCAGAATGGGATAAACTAAAAAATGCAGAAACAGTGACAGCTGACGGCAAACATGTTGAGTTAGCTGCAAACATTGGTACACCAAAAGATTTAGAAGGCGTACACAAAAACGGCGGCGAAGCTGTTGGTTTATATCGTACAGAATTCTTATACATGGATTCATCTGACTTTCCAACTGAAGAGGACCAATACCAAGCGTATAAAGCAGTTCTTGAAGGAATGGAAGGAAAACCCGTTGTGGTTCGTACAATGGATATTGGTGGGGACAAAGAGCTTCCTTACCTGACATTACCACACGAAATGAACCCATTCTTAGGTTACCGTGCATTACGTATTAGCTTATCAGAACTAGGTGACGGCATGTTCCGTACACAAATGCGTGCATTATTACGTGCGTCTGTTCATGGTAACTTACGTATCATGTTCCCAATGGTTGCTACTTTGAAAGAATTTAGAGCAGCGAAAGCAATCTTTGAAGACGAAAAACAAAAATTAGTCAACGAAGGTGTTGAAGTTTCAAACGATATCCAAGTAGGTATTATGATTGAAATTCCAGCAGCTGCCGTATTAGCTGATAAATTTGCCAAAGAAGTAGACTTCTTTAGTGTTGGAACTAACGACTTAATCCAATACACAATGGCGGCAGACCGTATGAACGAACGCGTTTCTTACTTATACCAACCATACAACCCATCAATCTTACGTTTAATTAAAAATGTAATTGATGCAGCACATGCTGAAGGTAAATGGGCTGGTATGTGTGGTGAAATGGCGGGCGATCAAACAGCTGTTCCATTACTATTGGGTATGGGCTTAGATGAGTTCTCAATGAGTGCTACATCTATCCTTAAAACACGTAGCTTGATGAAACGTCTAGACACAACTAAAATGGCTGAACTTGCTGACCGCGCATTAAAAGAATGCGACACGATGGAAGAAGTCGTTGCATTAGTTGAAGAATATACAAAATAATTAAGCGATTATGAAAGCACATCGACAATTGGAACTGACCTAAGATTGTGAGACAGGAATAAAAAAGCATTTTCCTAGACTGCTGATTTCCGATAATCTATCGGCGATTGGTAGTCTAGTTTTTGTTGAATTCGACTTTCACTATAATAAGTAATGTATTTTTTTACAATTTCTATTACAATAGATGTAGGTTCATTTGTGAGCCCATCTAAGTAGAACGTTTCAGACTTTAGTGAGGCATGAAACGATTCGATGCAGGCATTATCTGAAGGTGTCCCTTTGCGGGACATACTCATGGTAATGCCTTTTGTTTTTATTTGATTCTGGTAGTCAAAAGAAGTATAAACAGAGCCCTGATCACTATGCAATAGACAATCCGTTGTTTGGGGCAATTGATCAAGTGTATCCAGAACAAAAGCCGTATCTTGCTTATCACCGATGGTATAGGCAATAATTTCACCATTGTATAAATCCATAATTGAAGACAAATACAATTGCTTTTGACCAAAAGGCAGATAAGTAATATCTGTTACCAATTTCTTTAAAGGAGCGTCTGAAGAAAATTGTCTATTTAGCTTGTTCTCGACAACCGTGTAAGGTTGTCCCACTTTACTGCGTTTCTTCATTTTCACGCGACAATTCCAATGATATTTCTGCATAATCTTTTGTACGGTGTTTTTGTTTACTTTGTATTCCTGATTAATCAACGCAGTAATCTTTCGATAGCCATATCGAAACTTATGTTGGAAGCAAAGTCGACGAACAGCTTCTTCAAGAGGTGTTAACTTTCCCAAGTCTTTTCGATGAGTCCAACGATAATAAGTAGCTCGCGAAACGCCGAAAAGTTGACACAATGCAGTAATGGTTATTTTTCCTTTCATTTTTTTAACTAATTCTACAAATATTTCTGGCTCCACGTCCTTTCCAATTCTTTGTACTTTTTTAGCACCTCAATATGCATTTTTAAATAGTTATTTTCATTTCTAAGCTGTTGTTCATTTGATAGAATTTCTGGACCTTTTCCATAAGCATATTGTTTTCCAACGGGTTGAACCAGACGATGATTCTCGCCATTACGGTACCAACGCCACCATGTTTCAATTTGTGTTTTGTTTTTAATTCCTAATTCTGCCATAATTATTTTTACAGGAATATTCTCTTTTTTCATCTGTATAGCCATTTCTTTGATGTGAATCGGATAAGAAACTCGATTTCCCATTGAAAAAGCACCTCCTAGTTAAATTCATTTTAACGTGAATTCAACAAGAGGTGCTTTTTTATTTTGTCTCAGTTTATTGGGTCAGTTCAAATTGTCGATGTGCTTTTTTATTGTTGCGCTTCACGTATTTTTTTCTTGAAATAATAAATCGTGCTTCCCAAAATGAATAGAAAAACCAGCGTGATGCTACTCACTAGTTTCCAAGGGAAATTGGTGTGTTTTTCAGGTGGGAGGTTGACGGCGGTAGCATTGTATTTTTTAGCTTCTTTTTCTTGGATGACTAAGTGTTTTTCCCACGAATAGTCTTGATAGCCATCGTTTGCTTTGATTTTTACAGTATAATTTCCAGGAACAAAAGGTTGTTCCTTTAAGTCAATCCGATAATTAAAATTTGTATTAGGGGCCATTGTTAACGACTCTTGGTGATTTTCGTAGCGAGGTTTAGCTTCTTTTTCATAATATAAAGAGGCATCGACTTGTAATTTTTTAATCATAGCCGCTTGTTTGTTTTGGAGATTCATTAATACGCGGTTACGACCGTTAGCTTGATCGGTTTTTACTTCATTTAAAGATAATTCTGGCTGAACAGGTTCATCTGTTTCACTAAGTAAGACACCGACTACATAAGAAAAACGATTATTGATGGCCACGCCGTTTTCTGAGTGAGCAGGTTGTTCATCTGACTTTTGTTCAAAGTAGAGTCCTCCTAAAACATAACCATTAAATGGTTTTTCCGGTAAAGTAAGCTGACATTCAACAGTCTTGGTTGAGTGTTTAGGTAGGTGGATTTCTTTTGGCAATTGCGCAATCTCATTAAAAGTAAAAGGTGCAGATGGATCTTTTTTTGTTTCAGCATGAGAATAATCTGCCAAGCCATTATCATTAGTAATCGCTGCATTGGCTGAAGCTAGCACGGTAATGTCGTTGGCTGTTTGATTCGTTAGTTCGATTTGTAGCTTTTGTGTTTGGTTTGGAGCGACACGTAAATCAAAATAACTTGTTTCTTTGGTTCGTTGATTGTCGGGTAAAATGGCTTTTACAGAAAAAGTCATTTCGCTTGCTTCTACAGAATAAGAGCCAATAAAAAATAAAAAAATGATGACGCTAATAGCATGGAGCCATTTAAAAAGCTGCTGATTCATAGTGTGCACTCCTTTTTGATAATTTTTTATAAGAAGGTATTGCATGAAGTTGTTTCATGCAATACCTTGTTTGTTTTCTTTTAAAGTGGTGTATCATCCAAAATCCAAGTAAGCGTTGTTTTATATTGTTTAGCTGCAACTTTTTTCGTTGTCGCAGGAACAGTTAATTGAATGCCTTGAGCAGCGGTCGCTCCGCTACCAAAAGCTAATGTCCAAGTGCCCATTCCTGTTGAAAGAGCGGCAGTCGCCACAGGAGAAGTAGCGGCACCAGTTGGATCCAAGGTTACTGGGACCGTTAATGGCGCCAAAGAAAGTAACTGTGTTGAATTGGGTGTTGCTGCTAAAAAGGTCAAGGAAGCATTATCCAAAACAGCGGGTGTTGAATCACTTGTAGTAAATTGCGCACTCTGTTTAACTGATAATTTCCAGCCAAGATTTAGACCACGTTTGTCAGTTACTTGAACATAGTTTGGCACGCTAATTAAATCGCCAGTACTATTTTGCACTTGGTCTAGTTGTGCCGAATAGATTGCTGTACCGGCTTGAATTTGTTTTGATCCAAAATGGATATTTGAAACATAGTCAATACTAAGGGGTCCGGCTGTACCAGGTTGATGAGGATCAGCAGGATTAGGTGTCACAGGCTGAGAAGGGTTCGTCGGGTTGACAGGTGGCGTGACAGTATTATCAAGAGCAAACGTAATATCAGCGTTGGATTGAATAGAAGCGACTTGAGCTGCTTCAACTTTTGGACTATTTAAAAGCATAAGAGGCGTAGCAACGAACAAAATGCTTGAAATGCGCACGATCTTTTTCATTTTTTATTCCTTCTTTCTTGTTTATTTTTAACTTTTAAAAAAGCTAAAGCCTAATTAGAGGGGTGTATCAGAAAGAATCCATTGTAATTCGGCAGTGTAAGATTCTTTGACCGTTAAATTAAGGTCAGGAGCAACGCTTAAAAAAAGTCCATTTTGTTGGTTCCAAGGAATTTCTACATTGTTATCGTCCGTTGCGGTGTATTGATAAACTTCGGTTGCTAAAGAGGAGAGAGGAAAATCACTGCCATTTTTTCGATAAATGAAAGCTTGCTGGATCGTTTTATTTGTAGAAGTTGAATGCATGGGCTGACTCTCTCTTACCAACAAATGCCATGGTGTTTTTGCAACACGACCATCGGCAATGAGGAAAGGAGCGCTGATGGTCGATGGTGAGTATATGGTTCGTTTGCTGGGAAAAGGTAAATTTTTAAAGGAAACTGTAGTTGGCATCTGCACAAAACGGAGGGTACCGTTTTTGATAGGTAAAGACTGTTCCTTAGTGATTGGCGTAATTGGCGTTCCGCCACCATCATTGCCAGTAACCGTGCTAGAAAATAAAAGAAATTGGTTTATCCATTCTTCTGTAACCGTTGCTGTATATTGTAAGGTGAATTGTGTATTGGCTTCCGTAAAATTATCTGCTGGCAGCGAATTATGATAACTCCAATACGGCAAACCAGTGGAACTATCAGTTAAAAGTTGAAGCCCAGCTATTGGCGTACTTAAACCTGCTGCTGATTGTTTTGTTAATGTAGCAGCTGAAAGTTGGGACAGTCCTTTAGGCACCGTTGCTCGTAATTGCTGATTCATCCACGTTGCTGGTTGATTGGTTAAACGTGTGGTTAACGTAAAACGAATGATTTGACCACTTACGACAGAGTTTGCAGCTTCCCAGAGCCCTTGTGCATTTTTCCGCTCAATGATTTGCGTGACCGTTAGTTGAGGCACAGGATAAGCAACTGTTTGAGAAACAGTAGAACTGGTTAGCAAAGGCAGGCCAGTGCGATTGCTGAGCCCTTGGACCCACAAGCTGACCGTTTCTCCTCCTTGGAAAGTGGGTAAATTAGCAAATTGAAAATGGCCATTGGAATCTAAGGACGTTGTGGAAATAGAACCACCATTTATTTGTACTTTAACTTGATAGGTTCCGTTAGATGCTTGAGAAGCTTTACCTGAAAGTTGAGTTGAGCCGGCATTGGCGACTACGTTTGTGACTGGTTGGATTGACCAATTGACACTTTGGTCAGCTGAGGGGCTGCTTTGAATATAGTCGGTTGACGTTTTTGAACGAGCAAAGACAATTGTAGAGAGCGTGTCGCCATATTCTAATGGTGAAGCTAAAGAGATCGAGAAATTTCCGGCTGCATCGACAGAAATCCCTTTCACCACAATGGGGGTAGTGGTGCCATCATGGCGGTTCAAGGTTAATTGAACAGAGTAGTTATAGTTTGGGTCTTGTACTTGTTGAATGGTCCCTGTTACAGTAGTGTCCAGATGAATTGATTGAGTTAGTTTGGCTGGTGTGACTTGAGGAACGGGATAATTCCCTAAACTAAGTTGAGCTTTGCTAATTACGCCTGTTTTTGTATTATTCCCAATAATAATATTAATTGCACCTAATCCAGTGCCAACATCTGTAAAGGTTCCTCGAATCGGATAGTCTTTGCCGTTAAGAGCAGGAGGGATTGAAATTCCTCGTTTATAAAGTGCGCCGACATCAAACGAAATGGCGGCAGACCATTTGGTTCCGGGAAGTAACACCAAGGTGCTACTTGGAAAAGTCAGATAAACAGAATGATAAGTGCTACTATAAGAGAGGCTGACGCCGTTAGTTGAACTGTGAATATCTTGAGTGGCTGTTCCTGGATAACTGACAGTCCCTGTTAAAAGAGTCAGAAAATCTTGTTGCTTTAGAGTGTCGTTATCTAACTGGCTTGAAATTTCTGTAGGAAGTTGAATAGCAATAATCGGTCGATCATTAATTGCTAAGCCGATAAGTGTCACACTGTATTCATACGAAAGTGTGATAATATCTTGGTTATACGTTCCCGTGCTTAAGGTACTTTTTAAGGTGCTATTACCAACAGAAACACTAGCTGGCGTAGGTGCCATAGGTTCATCGTTTTCAGAGGAAGCATGGGTTTGCTCGGTTTCTTGTTCCACAATATCGGTTGCTTGAGTTGTTTGTTGTTCTGTTGAAACTGAGGTAAATGTTTCACTAAAAGTAGAGGCGTGAGTTGTAGGGTTCAGTGTTTCAGAATGAGCTATCAAAGGTTGAGTCAGCGATAAAAAAAGCCATGATATGATGCAAGAAAAGATTCCCCAGACGAACTTATTCAAAACCATCCTCTCCTTTTTTTGATATTATATGTATAATGATGAAAATATATAATGCGTAAATATTGAGTACATACATTCTATAATGGGCCATTCATAAAGTAAAGCGATTACATCCGATGATGAACAAGATATTTTGTTCACAATCTTTTAGGATTTTAAGAAGGAAATTTCTCGAAATTCTATGCTTTTTTAATCCGAAAAAATTAAAAAACTGATAGTTTGCTAAAAATCGAGTCTTTCTTTCACTTCTTAGCACTTAAAATATTTACATTTTCCTAGGGATAGTGTACTATTTAAAGGTATGCATAAATAAAGTTTGATGTATAAAATTAAATGTTATTCGGAGGGAAACAAATGTCTGCGAAATGGGAAAAAAAAGGCACTAATGATGGTGTATTAACTTTTTCAATCGAACAAGCAGTAATCGAAAAAGGATTAACGCAAGCGTTCAATAAAGTGAAAAAAAACTTAAACGTACCTGGTTTCCGTAAAGGAAAAGTATCACGTACTGTTTTTAACCGTATGTATGGAGAAGAAGCGTTATACGAAGATGCGTTAAACGCTGTTTTACCAGAAGCATATGAAGCGGCTGTTTTAGAAGCAGGAATTGAACCAGTAGCACAACCAAAAATTGATGTTGAAAGCATGAATAAAGGGGAAGACTGGGTTATCACTGCTGAAGTAACTGTAAAACCTGAAGTAAAATTAGGCGAATACAAAAACTTAACAGTGTCTAAACAAGACCGTGAAGTAACAGATGAAGACGTGGAAGCACGTTTGAAACGCGAACAAGAATCTCAAGCTGAATTAGTAATCAAAGAAGATGCCGCTGCTGAAAATGGCGACACTGTAGTTATCGACTTTGAAGGCTTCTTAGGCGACGAAGCATTTGAAGGCGGCAAAGGCGAAAATTACTCATTAGAATTAGGTTCTAATTCATTTATTCCAGGCTTTGAAGACCAATTAGTTGGCAAAAAAGCTGGCGAAGAAGTAGAAGTAAACGTTACTTTCCCTGAAGATTACCAAGCAGAAGATTTAGCTGGTAAAGAAGCAGTCTTCAAAGTAACTGTTCATGAAGTAAAAGCAAAAGAATTACCAGAATTGGATGATGAATTTGCAAAAGACGTTGACGATTCAGTAGAATCATTAGACGAATTAAAAGAAAAATTCCGTAAAGAATTGACAGAAGCAAAAGAAGCAGCAGCTGAAGAAGCAAAAGACGAAGAAGCAATTCGTTTAGCTGTTGAAAATGCTGAAATCGTTGAATTACCACACGTAATGGTTCACGACGAAGTTCACCGTTCAATGGATGAATTCTTAAACAACATGCAACGCCAAGGAATTTCTCCTGAAATGTACTACCAATTAACTGGTTCTACAGAAGAAGATTTACACAAACAATTTGAAGGCGAAGCAGAAACACGCACAAAAACAAACTTAGTGATTGAAGCAGTTGCCAAAGCTGAAAACATCGAAGTAACACAAGAAGACATCGATGCTGAAGTGAAAGATTTAGCAGAACAATACAACATGCCTGAAGCGCAAGTACGTAAAGTATTAAACAACGACATGTTAGAACACGATATTCGTATGAAACGTGCTGTTGAAACAATTACTGAAACAGCTGTTGAAAAATAAACATTTTTAATAAGCTCTTCATTCGATAGAGTTTTCTAAAACTGTAGATGGAAGGTGTCTTTCATCTACAGTTTTTTTCATATAAAATAACTTTTGAAAGGGTGTGTCAAAATGGATAAAAATTATTCGAAAATTAAATATGGATTAGTGGTGTTTGGCATCTTATGCTTGACGTACAATCTCTGGGAATTTTTTACGGCTAAGTATTCAACAAAACAAGGTGTGACGTTTGTTATCGAATGTTTACTTGGAATTGGGCTGATCTTTTTACCGGATCTTGTCAATAAATTTTTAAAAATTATTATGCCACCGACTATCGTTTATTTTTACTGGTTTTTCTTGTTTATTTCAGTATTCCTAGGAACCTCGTTGCATATGATTTCAATCATTTCGTTCTGGGATAAAATTTTACACTTTGTTAGTCCGATGCTGTTAACTGCTGTGGGTTATGGTATTGCTGCTTTCCTATTGAAGAAAACGAAGTACGCCGATGTTTCCCCGTGGTTATTTTTATTATTTGGGTTTGCATTTGCAGGGCTTTGTGGCGTCTTCTGGGAATTCTGGGAATTTATCTGCGATTCATTAGGAAACATGAACTTACAACGCTATAATATGTCCAACGGCCAACCATTTATTGGGCGTGCTGCTTTGATGGATACGATGGGGGATTTATTTACCAATACCCTTGGGGCCTTTGTGATGGGCGTGTACACGTATATCAGAAGCAAAGGAAATCCTGAGTATTTAGAAAATTATGCGATAAAGAGAAAATAATATAGGGAAGTAAAAAAACAAGTTCTTTTAAAAGAGCTTGTTTTTTTGTATTAAATTATTAAGAATATGCGAATTTGCATTTTTAACTAATAAAATAGTTTGGTAAAATTAGAATATAATGGTTATGTAATGATTTTTTTATGTGGATGCACCCCAGTGATATGTTCTAAATACTTATCAAAAGAACAAGTAACTAGAAAGATCAATACTTTGATGACTTATTATTCTTTAATACTATAAAATTGGAAGGGAGGAAGATTAGGGAAAATAACTGCCAAAGACAACGCAACGGGGAAGTGATAAAAAAACAAAATTGGTGTATTTAAGAAAGTGAAAAAAGCAGCGTCTTATGAAAAATTGTATCTTAAAAATAATCTATTTGATTACATATACTTTTAATTTTTCAATGAGATACTTTACGAAAAAAAGAAGTGGAGTGTAGGTTGTATATGAAAGAAACTGTGAAAAAAGCAAAACAAGAAATGAAAGATAGAAGTAGACCGTATCAGATGTATGGGTTTTATTTAGCAATTCCAATAATCCTTATGGTCATTTTTATTTTTGGATTTTTAGGAGTTGAAACCAATAAATCGTGGGGCTCGGTCTTATTTGTTACTACACTTATTGCGAACATGGGAGTGAGCAAGTTAGAAAAATTACCTAAAAGAAAATATGTTGCACCTGTACTAGTCTATGTAACGGAGGCAATAGCTGTATTCCTTTTACTTGTTTTCTTTGGTGCAATTATAGCTGGAGGGGCAAATTTTGTGATAATTGAATTAATTTTGTATGTTGTATTAGTATTAAGGATTATTACAATCATTTTTTTCTTTATTACTGCTAATGATATAAGAAAAGTTTATCCAACCATGAAACAAGAGGCCAAAGATTCACGAGCACAATATCTAAGAGTAAAGAAGTTAGCTCAAAAAAGAATATAGTATAGTTAGTAATTCTATAATAAAAAAGCGATTCAACAATGGTTGAATCGCTTTTTTGCTGTTTTTTTTAAGCAGGTACTTCGACAGGTTTTTTCAAAAGTCCGTAGACAATTCCTGAAATAATCGCCCCAATTAAGATGAACAATAGATATAGTAATGGATTACTTAATAGGAAGACGACGAAGATTCCTCCATGTGGTGCCAATAATTTGATACCAAACGCACCAACCAACGCACCAGTAAAGGCAGAACCTACCACGAAACTTGGAATCACACGTAATGGGTCAGCTGCTGCAAAAGGAATTGCCCCTTCAGTGACAAAAGAAAGGCCCATAACAATATTGGTTAAGCCGGCATCTTGTTGATCTTTTGTAAATTTATTTTTAAATAAACGAGTTGCTACGAAAATTGCTAATGGAGGAACCATTCCGCCAGCCATTACAGAAGCCATGACCACGCTGCCACCTTCTGCAACAGTACTTGCTAGCGTAGCTGTACCGAAAACATAAGCAGCTTTGTTAACTGGTCCACCTAAGTCGATGGCCATCATACCAGCTAATAAAGCACCAAGTAAAGCTGCATTTGTGCCATCTAAGCCAAGTAGGAAATGATTTAACGCATCATTAATTGCTTTCATTGGGATGTTAATGACTAACATTAATAAGCCCGTAATAATCAAACCAAAAACTGGATAGAATAAAATGGTTTTAATTCCATCTAATGATTTTGGCAAGCCTTTGAAGACTTTACGTAAAAGAACCACTACATAACCAGCTAAGAAACCACCGATTAGGGCCCCAAGGAACCCAGCGCCTCCAGCGTTTGCTAACGCACCAGCGGCGAAACCAGCAACTAAGCCTGGACGATCCCCAATACTAGAAGCAATAAAACCAGCTAAGACAGGTAACATAAAGCCAAATGCTGCGCCACCAATTTGGTTAAACCAGCTAGCTACGTCATTGTAATTCCCTAAATTGGCTAATTGATCTTGAGGAACTCCGATAAATTGATCAATCATAAAGGAAAGAGCAATGGCAATTCCGCCACCAATAACGAAAGGTAACATATGAGAAACACCATTCATTAAATCTTTATAGATACGAGAACCGATTGAACCTTCCGCTGAATCCTCTTGGTCGCTTGCAGCCGAGTCACTGCCATGGAAAGTAGGAGCTTCACCACTAATGGCTAAGTTAATTAGTTCTTCGGTTTTACGAATTCCATCACTGACGGGACGATTGACTAATTTTTTACCATCAAAACGATTCATTTCTACTTTTTTATCGGCTGCGACAATTACGCCATCAGCACGAGCAATATCTTCAGCAGTCAAACGATTTTTAATTCCTTCTGAACCGTTTGTTTCTACTTTAATGTCTACGCCCATTTCTTTTGCTTTTTTCTTCAGTGCATCTTCAGCCATGTAAGTGTGAGCAATTCCTGTAGGACAAGCAGTCACAGCAATAATATATTTACGATTGCTTTCTGGTGCTGGCGTTGTTTGTTCTTGTTCTGCTTTTTCTTCCGCTTCTTTTTGATCTTCTGCTGCTTGGAAAAGAGCTTGGACTGCTTCTGGAGTTTCCGCTTCTTTCAATTTGCCAACAAAGTCTGGATCGATAAGTAATCGAGAAAGGGCCGCAAGTGCTTGGAGATGTGTATCATTGGCGCCTTCTGGAGCAGCAATCATGAAGAATAGATAAGTAGGTTGTCCATCTAGTGCTTCATAATCAACCCCTTTTTTACTTTTAGCGAAAAGAACTGTCGGTTCTTTTACGGCACTATTTTTTGCGTGAGGCATAGCGATGCCGTCGCCTAAACCAGTCGATGTTTGTGCTTCGCGTTTTAAAATTCCTTCTTTGTAAGTGTCAATGTCAGAGATGCGGCCACCATCGTATAATTTTTGGACCATTTCATCAATCGCGCCTTTTTTATCAGTAGCTTGTAAATCCATAATCATGACATCTTTTATTAATAAATCATTAATGTTCACTCTATTTTCCTCCCTTAGTGGATTTATTCTGAAATTTTTTCAATTGTTACTTCGTGAATAAGTTCTTGGATAAAATCTTCTGAGGCTAAATCATCAGAAAATGCGGTCGCGCTACCGCAAGCGACACCCCATTTGAAAGCCTCTAAAGGATCTTGTGTTTTTGAAAAGTTGCCAATAAAACCAGCAATCATTGAGTCGCCAGCGCCGACAGAATTTTTCAGTGGACGTTTTAAAACGTTGGAACGATAAACACCTTCTGTTGTGAAAAGTAATGCACCATCACCAGCCATTGAGATAATTACGTGTTGCGCTCCTTCTTCTAGTAACCGATGTCCATAAGGTAAAATGTCTTCAACACTTGTAAAGGTTGTATGATATAATTCTGCCAACTCATGATTATTTGGCTTGACCAATAAAGGCTTTTGTGACAAAGCGTTCATTAAATCTTCACCTGTTGTATCAATAACAAATTCTGCGCCTTTTTCCTTCACAATTTGGATTAACTCTTCGTAAAATCCTTTGCGTAGAGAAGCAGGTGTACTTCCTGAAAGAACAACAATATCACCAGCCTGAACACGACTAACTGCTTGTTTTAGTTCTTGAATTTCTTCGTTTGTTAGAGCAGGTCCTAAGCCGTTAATTTCTGTTTCAGTATCTGATTTCAATTTAATGTTGATTCGTGTATCAGCAGACACGGGAGTGAAATTCGTTTGGATTTCTTCTTTTTTCAACCAATCGGCAATGAATGAGCCTGTAAAACCACCTAAAAAACCTAAGGCAGTGGATTCTGTCTCCATACGTTTTAAAATACGTGAAACGTTGATTCCTTTGCCGCCAGGTAATTTAAAATCATTCGTCATCCGATTTAAATCACCAATTTGTAGATGATCGACATGAACGATAAAGTCGATAGAAGGGTTTAAAGTCACTGTGTAAATCATTTGTTTGCCTCCATTAAAATAGTTTTTTGCTGGAATCCTTGAAGCGATTCAGCAGGGCAGTAGTCAGTTAGTAAAGTAACTGACTCTAATTCTTCCACTTTGGTAAACGTTACTTCATTAAATTTTGTATGATCCAGTAAAACATAGGCTGTTTCTGCTTGATGAATAGCCAAGGCTTTTAGCGCTGCTTCTTCGGGATCAGGCGTCGTTAAACCAAACTCTAAATGTGCGCCGTTAGTTCCTAAAAAAGCTTTGTTAAAACGAAAATGTTGTAGCTGTTCCATACTAGTGGCACCAATGATTGCTTTAGTGGAGAGCTTCAAAGTACCACCAAGCATAATAGTGGGAATTTCCATATCGCTAAGTTTTGCAGCGTGATGCACGGAATTCGTCACTACATGGATTTGTTTCCCAACTAAAAAAGGGATCATTTCTAACGTGGTTGAACCAGCATCTAAATAGATCATATCGCCATCTTGGACACAACTAGCGGCTAAAGAAGCAATCTTTTGCTTTTCGTGCGTGTTTTTGATTGATTTTTCCGTCATGTTTTGTTCAAAGCCTAAATTAAGAATACGCTTAGCGCCGCCGTGAATGCGTTCTAACAAATTGGCGTCTTCTAATTCTTGTAAATCGCGGCGGATTGTGGATTCTGAAGCATTGAACAAGCTAGCAAGTTCTTGCGATTTGACGACTGATTTTTGATCTAACAATTGTAAAATTTTTTGATGTCGTTCTTCCGTAAGCATTTTCATCCCTCATTTCATGGATATAATAGCACAAATGAAAACGCTAATCAATCTAAAACGGTCAAAAACATTCAAAAAAATTAAAAAACAGTCATAAGAAAAAAAGAAAGCTGCTGAACTCAGGTTCAGCAGCTTTCTTTAATTCACTAAATCATTCGGTAAAGTTTTTTGATAAATCTCTTTTTTGACTTGGTAAGCGAGTTTTTCATCGGTCAAAATAATGAGCACATCGCCAACATGCATAACAGTATCACCATGTGTTAAAATTTCCGATTCACCACGGCGAATGGAAGTGAGCAACATTTGTTTAGGCCAGACAAAATCACGTACCATCGTATCATCTAAGGAACTTTCTGCAGTGATAGGTAATTCAATAATCGTTTTGTGGCCACGAATATTACTTACTTTAGAAGGAACCAAACGTTCTAATAAGCTTTCATAAATTGGCTTGCCGCCAAGACTATCGATGGTAATATAACTAACTAAAGCGACAACCCCTAAAGACATTAAATGAGAAAAATTGCCGACCATTTCTGTTACTAAAATAATCGCTGTTAACGGTGCTTTACCAATCGCAGTAAAATAACCAGCCATGGCAAAAATTAAAAAGTTTTTCACAAAAATTGGATCCATCCCTACGTATTGGACAAGTAGACTGCCATACAATGTTCCGATAATGGCACCTAAAGTTAGAATAGGCAAGAAAATACCACCAGGGAGATTCGAACCGTAAGAAACCATTGAAAAAACAAAACGTAAAACCAGTAAGCCGACTAAAGCCCAAATCGTAGTCGGTTGATTGCCTAAAGCTAAAACAATTTGATTCCCACCGCCAAGTAAATGTGGAAAGAAATAACCAATCGGTAAAATCAAAATAAAAGGAACAAAACCATAATAATTAGAAGAAAGGCCTTTGATTTTTCCATATACTTTTGGTAAGGACAACAATGTTTTTTGATATATCCAACCTAATAATCCTAGCAAAACGCCCAGCAGTACTAATGTCCAATAGTACTCTAGAGGCAAAGATTTAACGGGACCAATATAAAGAACTGGCTGCAATCCGAAGAAATGCAAAGAAACAAAGTTAGCGGAAATGGCCGCAGAAAAAGAGGTTAACCAAACTAAAGGTGAAAAGGAATGGTGAACCTCTTCTAGAACAAATAAAAGTCCTGCAATTGGTGCATTAAAAGCGGCGGCTAAACCAGCACTGGCACCACTACTGATTAAAATTTTTTCTTCAGACTTGGTGCTTTGCCGCCATTGACTATAGCCTTGTCCAACCACTGCACCTAGTTGAATTGAAGGACCTTCACGTCCCAAAAATAGCCCAGGACTAATCGCTAAGATCCCACCGATAAATTTTTTCCAAAGCACTGGAAACCAGTGAATTTCTAATTGACCTTGAAGTTGTCCTTCCACTTGGGGAATGCCACTGCCTTTAATTGCTGGTTCGCTTTTGATCAGTCGTCCTAATAAATAAGCAAGCACGAGAGAAAATAAGAACCAAGGAATCATCCAAAAGGGTTTTTCGTGAAACGTTTGATACAGATGCACGACTTGTTCGCCAATTTTTTCAATGCCTAAGCGAAATAAGCTGACAACAAAGCCGACCAGGATTCCGACGACGATGCCTTTAAGGATAAAGCCGATTCGGGTACCATCTAATTGTTTAATTTCATGTACATCATTATTCATTTCATTTTTAGCCTCCATCACTACTTACTAATGTACTGCGGTTTGACTTGATTTACAAGAAAATTTCATATAAAAAGAAAAAGATTTTTTGTTCTTTTCTAAAGAACTTCAAAGGGATTTTTGGTATACTGTATAAGATTGAAAAAAGAGAGAGGACGTTTAATATGACACAAAAACATGCCTTGGTTCAGGGAATGAATCCTCGACAAGAAGAAGCCGTTTTGCATACAGAAGGACCACTGTTAGTCATGGCTGGTGCTGGTAGTGGAAAAACGCGGGTTTTAACACATCGAATTGCCTATCTAATTGAGGAAAAAGAAGTAAATCCATGGAATATTTTGGCGATTACGTTTACCAATAAAGCTGCTAAAGAAATGAAAGAGCGTGTAAATAAATTACTGGAAACGGGTGGCGAAGATGTATGGGTCTCCACTTTTCACTCCATGTGTGTAAGAATTTTACGTCGTGATGTGGATCAGATTGGTTACAACCGTAATTTTACAATCATTGACCCATCGGAACAAAAAACATTAATGAAACGCATCTTAAACGACTTAAATATTGATTCAAAAAAATATGATCCTCGCTCAATTTTAGGTACGATTAGCAATGCTAAAAATGAATTACAAACGCCTGAAAAAGTTGCTGAAATGCAAGGTTCCTTATATGAAGAAATTGTCGCAAAATGCTATGAAGCCTATCAAAAAGAATTACGCAAAAACCAATGTATGGATTTTGATGATTTGATTATGAATACGATTCGTTTATTCAATGAACAACCAGATACGTTAGCTTTCTACCAAAATAAATTTCACTATATTCATGTGGATGAATACCAAGATACCAATCATGCACAATATACCTTAGTCAATTTATTGGCTGCACGTTTCAAAAATCTGTGTGTCGTAGGTGATGCCGACCAAAGTATCTATGGTTGGCGCGGGGCGGATATGCAAAATATCTTGGATTTTGAAAAAGATTATCCAGATGCCAGTGTAATTTTGCTAGAACAAAATTATCGATCCACCAAAAACATTTTGGCGGCTGCGAATGATGTCATCAAAAATAACCGTAACCGCCGCGAGAAAGAACTGTGGACAGAAAATATAGACGGTGAAAAGATTGTCTATTATCGTGGAGACACAGAACGGGATGAAACACAATTTATTGTGAGCCAAATCCAAAAAGAAATGCGGGAAAATGACCGAATTTATGGTGATTTTGCGGTATTATATCGGACCAATGCTCAATCCCGCGTAGTGGAAGAAATGCTCTTGAAATCTAATATTCCATATACCATGGTGGGCGGACATAAATTCTACGACCGTAAAGAAATTAAAGATATTTTGGCTTATTTAAGTTTGATTGCCAATCCAGATGATTCGATTAGTTTTGAACGAATTGTCAATGAACCAAAACGAGGAATCGGTAAAAGTTCAATTGAAAAATTACGACTATTTGCGGATACGCATGGTTGGGCTTTGCTGGAAGCTGCCCAAAATGTTGATTTGGCAAATATTTCAGGAAAAGCGGGTAAAGAGCTTGGTAATTTTGGCATGATGATTCAAGACTTAATGAAAACAGTGCCCTATTTAACGATTACAGAATTGGTGAAAGAAACTTTACAACGTAGTGGTTATCGGGAAGCTTTGATGGCGCAAAATAATTTAGAGTCTCAAGCTCGCTTAGAAAACTTGGACGAATTTTTATCTGTGACACAAGAATTTGATAAACGTTTTGAAGCGCAAAACAACGACGATCCAAATGGCGAAGAAACAAAATTGGCGGATTTTTTAACAGATTTAGCCTTGGTTTCTGATTTAGATAATTTAGAAGAGAGCTCTTCACAAGTAACCTTAATGACGTTGCATGCGGCCAAAGGGCTGGAATTTCCAGTGGTCTTTTTAATGGGCTTAGAAGAAGGGGTTTTCCCATTATCACGTGCCATGCTAGAAGAAAGTGAACTGGAGGAAGAACGGCGTTTGGCTTATGTTGGTATCACTCGAGCGGAAGAAGCCTTGTTCTTAACGAATGCTTATTCGAGAACATTATATGGTCGCACGCAATATAATCGACCAAGTCGCTTTTTAGAAGAAATTGAGGCGGAGCGTTTAATGAAACAAGGGGCGGCGGCCAATTTACAGAAAGCTCCAGCGCGCACCTTTGATCCTAAAGTATTCAAGCCCAACGCAAGTAAACCAGCTTATACACAGCCAGCTACAAAATCAGTTAGCAACAAAGTGGCAAGTGGTGGCGAAAAAGTTTCTTGGCAAGCAGGTGATAAGGTCCAACATAAAGCATGGGGCGTTGGTACAGTCGTTCGTGTAGGCGGTTCGGCCAAAGACTTAGAGTTGGACATTGCTTTCCCAGAAAAAGGCATAAAACGGTTGTTAGCGGCATTTGCACCAATTGAAAAAATTTAACATGCAAAATAGGTCAGCGATTTAATGAGAAATCATCATTAGTTAAATTCTTTTTATTTTCTATCTTAGTGTAAATGTGTTAAAAAGACGATAGGAGCATTACACTTATGAGGAGGAGTTCTACGATGGAACAACAACCATTAACATTAACGGCGGCGACAACTCGTGCGCAAGAATTAAGAAAACAACTCAATCAATATTCCCATGAATATTATGTCAAAGATCAACCATCCGTAGAAGATTATGTTTACGATCGTTTGTATAAAGAGTTAGTCGATATTGAAACGGAGTTTCCTGATTTAATCACGCCAGATTCGCCGACACAACGTGTAGGTGGTAAAGTTTTATCTGGTTTTGAAAAAGCTCCGCATGACATTCCAATGTATAGTTTAAATGATGGATTTAGCAAGGAAGACATTTTTGCTTTTGATGAACGTGTTCGTAAGGCGATTGGTAAACCCGTTGCTTACTGTTGCGAGTTGAAAATTGATGGGTTAGCAATTTCATTACGTTATGAAAACGGGGTGTTTGTACGCGGAGCAACACGAGGCGATGGAACGGTTGGTGAAAACATTACAGAGAACTTACGAACGGTTCGCTCTGTACCGATGCGTTTAACGGAGCCCATTTCAGTGGAAGTTCGTGGCGAGTGTTACATGCCTAAACAATCCTTTGTCGCGTTGAATGAAGAACGTGAAGAAAATGGCCAAGATATTTTTGCCAATCCTCGGAATGCAGCGGCGGGAAGCTTGCGCCAATTAGACACAAAAATTGTGGCAAAACGGAACTTAAATACGTTTTTATACACAGTTGCTGACTTTGGACCAATGAAAGCGAAGACGCAGTTTGAGGCATTAGAAGAGCTTTCTTCAATTGGTTTTAGAACCAATCCTGAACGTCAATTATGTCAGTCAATCGATGAAGTTTGGACCTACATTGAAGAATACCATGAAAAGCGGAGCACTTTGCCATACGAAATCGATGGAATTGTGATTAAAGTGAACGAATTTGCGTTGCAAGATGAATTAGGTTTCACTGTCAAAGCACCTCGCTGGGCGATTGCCTACAAATTTCCACCAGAAGAAGCAGAAACAGTAGTGGAAGATATTGAATGGACAATTGGGCGCACGGGGGTGGTCACTCCTACTGCGGTCATGGCTCCTGTACGAGTCGCGGGAACCACGGTTAGTCGGGCAAGTTTGCATAATGCAGATTTTATTCAAATGAAAGATATCCGTTTAAATGATCATGTTATTATTTACAAAGCCGGCGATATTATCCCAGAAGTAGCGCAAGTCCTAGTTGAAAAACGTGCAGCCGATAGTCAGCCTTATGAAATGCCGACACATTGTCCGATTTGTCATAGTGAGTTGGTGCATTTAGATGAGGAAGTGGCGTTACGTTGTATTAATCCTAAATGCCCTGCGCAAATTAAAGAAGGGCTGAATCACTTTGTCTCACGAAACGCAATGAACATTGATGGCTTGGGGCCACGAGTGTTAGCACAAATGTATGACAAAGGATTAGTGAAAGACGTAGCGGATCTGTATTTCTTAACAGAAGAACAATTAATGACTTTGGATAAAATCAAAGAAAAATCAGCAAACAACATTTATACTGCCATTCAAGGGAGTAAAGAAAACTCTGTAGAGCGTTTGATTTTTGGCTTAGGGATTCGCCATGTGGGTGCGAAAGCGGCGAAAATTTTAGCGGAGCATTTTGGTGATTTATCAACCTTAAGTCGAGCAACTGCGGAAGAAATTGTGGCTTTGGATTCAATTGGTGAAACAATCGCCGACAGCGTTGTGACGTATTTTGAAAATGAGGAAGTTCATGAATTAATGGCTGAACTGGAAAAAGCCCAAGTGAACTTGACATATAAAGGTCTCCGGACAGAACAATTAGCAGAAGTGGAGTCACCTTTCAAAGACAAAACAGTTGTTTTAACAGGAAAATTAACGCAGTATACTCGCGAAGAAGCCAAAGAAAAAATTGAAAATCTTGGTGGAAAAGTTACAGGGAGTGTTTCGAAAAAAACTGACATTGTGGTTGCTGGCGAAGATGCTGGCAGTAAATTAACCAAAGCTGAAAGCTTAGGCGTGACCGTTTGGAATGAACAAGAAATGGTCGATGCGTTAGATGCAAGTCATTTTTAAGAAGAAAAATTAACGTTGTCAGATTTTATGTAGTAATTTGATGGTATGCTTATTTTAGTCATAAAAGTTATATGAACGAGGACTTTCTGAGTTGAGAAAGGAGGTTGATGCTTATGCGCAATTCTTCTTACTTTAACGAAAGGAGCAATGTTTTTGTCCGTTGAAGCAGCGCTAGGACTGATGATTGGTTTTGCAACACTTGTTGTGACCATTATCTTCGGCATCTTAGCGCTTGTCTTAGACAACAAAAATAACCGTTCATAAGCTTTGAGGAGCTGAACGGTTAAGCGTTTGAAATAAAACCAATAACTCAGTAAGCCGCTAGTTCTTATAACTAGTAGTGGCTACTAGAGAGGTATGTTCCTGCATATCTCTCTTTTCATTTTCATAATAACATGTTTCCATCATTTTTGCGAGCGACAAATTATCAATGAAATTCAAGGTTTCATCTAAAATATCCGACCATTTTATGGTAGAATAGGAACAGAGTGAACAGCTGTGCTAAGCTGTTTAAAGAAATACAATCCAATTGATTAATCTGAAAATGAAAATTTCAGTAAATGATAGAAAGAAGGGTATCTATGGCAATTACAGAAGAACAAGTCAAACATGTCGCTAAATTATCAAAATTATCTTTCTCCGAAGAAGAATTAGCGGACTTTACCAATCAACTAGATAAAATTATTGATATGGTGGAATTACTAGAAGAAGTAGATACAACAGGGGTTCCTTTTACTTCAAATGTGAATGAATCAATCAATGTCATGCGTGAAGACGTAGCGACACCAGGAATGGACCGTAAAGAATTAATGCGGAATGTTCCGGAATCAGAGAATGGTTACATTAAAGTGCCTGCAATTATGGATAACGGGGAGGCAGGAGCCTAATGGAAAAATTATACGACAAATCGTTAACAGAGTTACATGATTTATTGGTTTCAAAAGAAATCACAGCAGTTGATTTAACCGAAGAAACATTAAATCGTATTCAAGATACAGAAGAACAACTAGGTTCTTTTATCACAGTTAGTGAAGAAAAAGCAATGGCATTAGCCAAAGCGATTGACTTAAAAGGCATCACTGAAAGTAATCCATTAGCTGGGATTCCAATTGGGATTAAAGACAACATTGTCACAAAAGATATTTTAACAACAGCTGGCTCAAAAATGTTACACAATTTTGACCCAATTTATGATGCGACCGTGATGGATAAAGTCTATCAAGCAGATATGATTCCAGTCGGAAAATTGAACATGGATGAATTTGCCATGGGCGGAAGTACGGAAACGTCTTACTTCAAGAAAACAAAAAATGCTTGGGATCAAACCAAAGTTCCTGGCGGTTCTTCTGGTGGTTCAGCTTCTGCTGTCGCAGCCGGACAAGTCCCGGTTTCTTTAGGGAGCGATACAGGTGGCAGTATCCGCCAACCAGCCGCATTCAACGGTATTGTGGGCTTGAAACCAACATATGGACGTGTGTCTCGTTTTGGTTTGATTGCTTTTGCTTCAAGTTTAGACCAAATTGGTCCATTGACACGAAATGTTAAAGACAATGCCTTAGCTTTAAATGCAATTAGTGGTTATGACGAAAAAGACGGCACTTCTGCAGGCGTTTCTGTTCCTGATTTTACGGCAGATTTAACTGACGACATCAAAGGCATGAAAATTGCTTTACCAAAAGAATACTTAGGTGAAGGGGTACAACCTGATGTTCGTGAAGCGGTATTAAAAGCAGCAGAAACATTTAAATCTTTAGGAGCAACGGTGGAAGAAGTTAGTTTGCCACATTCTAAGTACGGCGTAGCGGTTTATTATATTATTGCCTCTTCAGAAGCAAGTTCAAACTTACAACGCTTTGATGGCATTCGTTATGGTTACCGTTCCGAAAATGTCCAAAATCTAGAAGATGTCTATGTTAATTCACGTTCTGAAGGTTTCGGAACAGAAGTTAAACGTCGGATTATGTTAGGAACATTCTCTTTAAGTGCTGGTTATTATGATGCGCACTTTAAAAAGGCTGGTCAAGTCCGTACACTAATCAAACAAGATTTTGAGAATGTCTTTGCGGATTATGACTTAATCATTGGCCCATCCACACCAACAGTTGCCTTTGGTCTAGGGGAAAACATCAATGATCCAATCACAATGTATATGAATGATATTTTAACCATTCCTGTCAACTTAGCAGGACTACCAGGCATGTCCATTCCAGCAGGATTCTCAGAAGGCTTGCCAGTTGGTTTACAAATTATTGGAAAACATTTTGACGAACATACAATGTATAAAGCAGCCTATGCTTTTGAACAAGCGACAGATTTCCATACGAAAAAACCAGTCATTTTAGGGGGGAACGATTAATGAACTTTGAAACTGTCATTGGATTAGAAGTCCACGTAGAATTGAAAACCAACTCTAAAATTTTCTCCTCTGCGCCAGCGCATTTCGGAGCAGAACCAAACAGCAACACAAATGTGGTTGACTGGAGTTACCCAGGTGTTTTGCCTGTCATGAATAAAGGTGCCTTAGAATTTGGCATGAAAGCAGCTCTTGCTTTGAACTGTGAAATTTCAAAAGAAACACATTTTGACCGTAAAAACTATTTTTACCCAGATAACCCGAAAGCATATCAAATTTCTCAATTTGATCAACCAATCGGACATGATGGTTGGATTGAAATTGAAGTTGAAGGGAAAAAGAAAAAAATTCGTATTGAACGAGTGCATTTAGAAGAAGATGCCGGCAAAAACATTCATGGCACAGATGGCTATTCTTATGTAGACTTGAATCGTCAAGGTACGCCTTTAATTGAAATCGTTTCTGAAGCAGACATGCGTTCACCAGAAGAAGCGTATGCTTATTTAGAAGCGTTGCGTTCAATTATCCAATTTACAGAAGTTTCTGATGTGAAAATGGAAGAAGGTTCTATGCGTTGTGATGCCAATATTTCTTTACGTCCGTATGGTCAAGAAGAATTTGGTACTAAAGCGGAATTAAAGAACTTGAACTCTATGAACTTTGTAAAAAAAGGTTTAGCTTATGAAGAAAAACGCCAGGCCAAAGTCCTATTATCTGGTGGCGAAATTCAACAAGAAACACGCCGCTTTGATGAAGCAACTAGTACAACGTTGCTTATGCGTGTTAAAGAAGGCTCAAGTGACTACCGTTACTTCCCAGAGCCAGATGTTCCTCGTTTTTCAATTGATGATGAATGGATTGAAAAAGTTCGCGCTAGTTTGCCAGAAATGCCAGCCTCACGTCGTGCCCGTTATATCAGTGAATTAGGGTTACCTGAATACGACGCAATGGTCTTGACTTTAACGAAAGAAATGTCAGATTTCTTTGAAGCAACCTTAGCAAACGGTGCAGATGCGAAACAAGCATCAAACTGGTTAATGGGCGAAGTTTCTGCTTACTTAAACAGTGAAAAAGTTGAATTAGCCGATACTAAACTAACACCAGAAAATCTAGCGGGTATGATTACTTTAATTAACGATGGCACAATCAGCTCGAAAATTGCGAAGAAAGTGTTCAAAGAGTTAATTGAAAACGGTGGAGATGCTAAAGAAGTTGTCGAAGCAAAAGGCCTTGTTCAATTATCTGATCCAGCGCAATTATTACCAATGATTAACGAAGTTTTAGACAACAACCAACAATCAATTGATGACTTTAAAAACGGAAAAGACCGTGCAGTTGGTTTCCTTGTTGGACAAATTATGAAAGCAACTCGTGGACAAGCAAACCCAGGTGTGGTTAACAAGTTATTGCAAGAAGAGCTTTCAAAACGATAAGAAAGTAGCAGGCAAACCATGAAAAAAGCTAGAGTGATTTATAATCCAACGTCAGGAAAAGAGTTAGTTAAAAAGAACTTAGCCGATATTTTATCTATTTTAGAAGAATGTGGTTATGAAGCCAGTGCATTTGCGACCACACCAGAAGAAAATTCAGCACGCAATGAAGCACATCGTGCTGCGCGTGCAGGATTTGATTTATTAGTAGCAGCAGGTGGAGATGGGACCATTAATGAAGTAGTGAATGGGATTGCTCCGTTGAAGCGGCGCCCTAAAATGGCCATTATTCCTGCTGGAACGACGAATGACTATGCACGGGCCTTGAAGATTCCTCGTGATAATATCGTTAAGGCAGCAGAAGTGATTAAAAAAAATCAAACTGTCAAAATGGATATTGGTCAAGCCGGCAAAAATTACTTTATCAATATTGCGGCGGGTGGTCATTTAACGGAACTGACTTATGAAGTTCCGTCAGAGTTGAAAAGTATTTTTGGTTACTTAGCGTACTTAGCCAAAGGAGCCGAAATGTTGCCGCGAGTGAAGCCGATTAAAATGCGCATGACATATGATGAAGGTGTATACGAAGGCAACGCATCAATGTTTTTCCTAGGGCTGACTAACTCGGTGGGTGGTTTCGAGCAAATCGTACCAGATGCTAAATTAGATGATGGTAAGTTTTCATTAATCATTGTAAAAACAGCCAATATTTTTGAGATTCTTCATTTAGTTGCATTAATGTTAAATGGTGGAAAGCATGTTGAAGATCATCGACTAATCTATACAAAGACCAGCTATTTACATGCAGAAACGTTAGAAAAGAACAATAAAATGATGATTAATTTAGATGGTGAATATGGAGGCGATGCTCCAATGACCTTTAAAAATATGCATCAACACATTGAAATTTTTGCAAATGGTGATGCACTGCCGTCCAATGCAATTATGGGTTCTGTCTTAACTGGTAGCGATGAGATTGTCGTAGAATCAGAAGACGAAGAGGAAGAAGCATATAACGAAGCCAGCAAAGAATTTGTCAAAGAAGTTGAACGACTAACAGACGAAGATATTGATGGCGATGGAAAGATTGCCGAAAAAGAAAAGCACTAGGTAGTCCGTGAATAGCTAATGAAAGATTTAGTTGATAAGATCTTTCATTGGCTATTTTTTGACTAAGGGAAAGGGTCTCATTCTTTTATTTACCTAAAAAGCTCAAACGAAATTGCTAAATCGCCATGAAAATTCGTTGTTGCTTTTCTTAGGTATTTTCATTAGAATGAGTGAAGTGTATAAAAAGAAGGAGCGACTTATGAAAAATTATCCAGTAAAGAAAAATGACGTCATTGAAGTAGAAATCATTGACTTGACGCATGAAGGTTTAGGCGTGGCAAAAGTGGACCATTATCCATTGTTTATTGAAAATGCCTTACCAGGTGAAAAACTTGAAATCAAAGTCTTAAAAACAGGCAAAAGTTTTGGTTATGGGAAAGTATTGACTGTCCTAAAAAGCAGTGAACAGCGTGTTCCCGTGAAAGATGAAAACTTTACAAAAGTCGGGATCAGTCCGTTGCAACATTTAGCGTACGGCGCCCAACTATCATTTAAAACGCAACAAGTCGAAAATGTTATGCAACGTGTCGCTAAATTGCCAGAAGTCCCTGTTTTACCAACAATTGGGATGAACGATCCGTGGCATTACCGGAACAAAGCACAAATTCCCGTGCGTAAAATTGACAACCAACTGCAAACAGGTTTTTTCCGGAAAAATAGCCATGATTTAATTCCGATGGAACATTTCTATATTCAAGACCCAGAAATTGATGCAGCAATTGTTAAAATCCGTGACATTATGCGTAAATATAGCGTAAAACCTTATAACGAATCTGATAATACAGGGAACTTACGCCATATTGTCGTTCGTCGTGGCTACCATACTGGGGAGATGATGGTTGTTCTAATTACGAGAACACCGAAACTATTCCCAATTAGTAAAATTGTGCCAGATATTTTGGAAGCTATTCCGGAAGTAGTCAGCATTGTACAAAATGTAAATCCAAAACGAACCAATGTCATTTTTGGCGACGAAACCATCTTATTACATGGGTCTGAAAAAATTACAGATACTATTTTTGATTTGAAATTTGAAATTTCCGCGCGTTCATTTTATCAAGTAAATCCACAACAAATAGAAGTGATGTATCAAAAAGTTAAAGAGTATGCGGCTTTAACAGGCAATGAAATTGTGGTGGATGCCTATTGCGGGATTGGAACGATTGGCTTAACTTTAGCCCAAGATGCAAAGCAAGTTTACGGTATTGAAGTAATTGAAGAAGCGGTCAAAGATGCAGAAAATAATGCTAAATTAAACAACATTGAGAATGCCACTTTCACGGCTGGTTTAGCGGAAGAATTATTGCCAAAATTAGTTGAAAATGGCTTGCAACCAGATGTTGTGGTGGTGGATCCACCACGGAAAGGGTTAGACGGTCAATTAGTAAACACATTAATTGAAACGCAACCTGA
The DNA here is from genome assembly GCF_051715085.1 of Enterococcus sp. AZ050. Classification (NCBI taxonomy): domain Bacteria; kingdom Bacillati; phylum Bacillota; class Bacilli; order Lactobacillales; family Enterococcaceae; genus Enterococcus; species Enterococcus sp. AZ050. The sequence continues at coordinate 2,298,340 of NZ_JBIOTC010000001.1, forward strand.
ACGAATTGTTTATGTCAGCTGTAATCCAGCCACACTCGCTCGCGACATTGCATTATTAACAGAAGGTGGCTATGAAGCAAAAGAAATTCAACCAGTGGATAATTTCCCACAAACGACCCACATTGAATCTGTCACGTTATTAACAAAGGCGGTGGATTAAATGAATGAAAAAGAAAAAATGTTAGAATTAATTAAAAAGAAACAAGGTGGTGGCCGTTCTAAAAAAATGGAAACTCCCAAAAATGATCGTAAAAACATGCGCAAAGGGCCTAAAATTTTTAATAAATAAGCGGTTATCAGTAAAAAGTTGTCTCCCATTAATGAAATGGGCGACAACTTTTTTGTTAAAGCATTCCTAGCCAAACAAATAAGTTGTTATTTTGCTAGGAAATCTGTTATTTTAGACAAAAGACAAGGAGGGCTATTCAGTGGAATATGTAACAACATTAGAAGAATTAGAAGAAAAAATTACAGACAATCGTCTACAAGCCGTCTTTTTGACAGCAAAAAATTGTAGTGTTTGTACAGTTGATAAACCGATTGTCGAAAAAATTGCAACAAAATATGAATTTCCTACATACATTGCAGAAGCTGATAAAAGTCCAGAAATAATTGGACAATTAAATGCTTTTTCTGCACCGACCATTATCTTATACTATGAAGGAAAAGAAATTCATCGCCAAGCTAAAATTATTAACTTTCAAGAAATTGAAAAGAGAGTTCGACAAGTACAAGAAAATAGTTAATCAAAAAGGAAGCCACCGATCACGGAGAGGCTTCCTTTTTAATTATCTCGCTAAATGTTCAGTTTGTTGTTGAGAAAAAAGTTGATAACTGACAAAAACTTCTGCTCTTTTGTTTACTTCTAATTTAACGAAAATATTGTGGATATGTGTTTTTACTGTCCCGATTGATAGGAATAGTTCGTTGGCTATATCTTGATTTGTTTTGCACTCTAAAAGTAACGAAAGCACTTCTCGTTCTCGCTGCGTTAATTGATAGGCATCACAAAAAGGCGCCAAAAGTACGGGTTCATCTGATTGATTTTCTTCCAATTTAGCAGCGTCTTTTTCAAGCACCGACAGAGGAAAATCACGATTACAGAAGTAGATAATGGCGATGGAGAGAATGATTGTATAAATATCTTCAGAAACGTTTCGGTTGTTAATTTTAAGGACAATATCAGAATATTGGTCAATGTTAAAAATAACGAAGGTATCTTCCAAAAGAATCGCCACACCGAAACCAATGCTTAGCCAACCAATAAAACGAAGATATTTTTTCGCAAGGGCTGATAAAGGATCTATTCGTAGTTGATAGAGCGCATAGCATCCAAGGTAAATTAAAAATAGCTGATTGGGTAAATAGTACAACCAAACTTTTAAGGCGGAATTTTGTGAAAATGGAATAGCTAGCATCCATAAACCAATTAAAAATAACCAGACAAATTGATAATTTTTAAAAGGACGACCACTAATAGTATTGATAATAGCCAGATAGGCAAAATTACAACAAATAAAAATGATGGTCTTTAAAAAAGGTGCGGTCATAAAAGTCTGATTATATTCGGTTGCAAACGAATTAATGAACTCAGTCATATAAACAATCACATTGTCACAAATAAAAATAACCATTAAAAAGAGAAGCAATAAAAAAATCGGTTGTTTATTTTTCAAGTAAAGATTTAAGGTAAAGGTTGAAGTAAACGAATATAAAATAATCAACAAGATGTTATAAATAAAAACAAATGTCACGATTGGAAACCCCTTTCATCTTTTATTTTAAGTGAATGATTTTTCAAAATAATTATACCATTTTCAAATCTATGATTGGTCAGAAATTAGAGAGAAATCCGCCTAAACTTTTATAAACCCCTGGTGTACCAACGGTTTATAACCATAAATAAACTTTTTTTAATGAAAAATCACGCCAAAAAAGAAAGCGTTTTCTAACTTTTGGCGGATAGTAAACTCTTCGCTAAACTTGGTAAAGTCAATGTGTAAACAAAAACAACTTTAGGAGGAACACATCATGAAAAGAGATTACGTTACAACAGAAACATATACGAAAGAGGAAATGCACTACTTAGTCGATTTATCATTAAAAATTAAAGAAGCGATTAAAAATGGGTATTATCCGCAACTGTTAAAAAACAAATCTTTAGGAATGATTTTCCAACAATCTTCAACTCGAACACGAGTATCTTTTGAAACTGCAATGGAACAATTAGGTGGACATGGCGAATATTTAGCACCTGGTCAAATTCAATTAGGGGGACATGAAACGATTGAAGATACCAGCCGTGTATTGTCACGTTTAGTAGATATTTTGATGGCTCGTGTGGAACGTCACCATAGTATTGTTGATTTAGCTAATTGTGCTACCATCCCAGTCATTAACGGTATGTCTGATTACAATCATCCAACCCAAGAATTAGGTGATTTGTGTACCATGGTTGAGCATTTACCAGAAGGCAAAAAATTAGAAGATTGTAAAGTTGTCTTTGTCGGAGATGCGACACAAGTTTGTTTTTCTTTAGGATTAATCACAACAAAAATGGGCATGAATTTTGTTCACTTCGGTCCAGAAGGTTTCCAATTAAATGAAGAGCATCAAGCGAAATTAGCAAAAAATTGTGAAGTTTCAGGCGGTAGCTTTTTGGTCACAGATGATGCAAGTTCTGTTGAAGGCGCTGATTTCTTGTACACGGATGTTTGGTATGGCTTGTACGAAGCGGAATTATCTGAAGAAGAACGTATGAAGGTTTTCTATCCAAAATATCAAGTGAATCAAGAAATGATGGATCGTGCAGGTGCCAATTGTAAATTCATGCACTGTTTACCAGCAACACGTGGGGAAGAAGTAACTGATGAAGTGATTGACGGTAAAAATTCTATTTGTTTCGATGAAGCAGAAAACCGTTTAACATCTATTCGTGGCTTATTAGTATATCTTATGAATGATTATGAAGCAAAAAATCCTTATGATTTAATCAAGCAAGCAGAAGCGAAAAAAGAACTAGAAGTTTTCTTAGACACTCAAAGCATTTAACGGCCAACTGTCCACTGATTGAAAAAATGAATCAGTGGACAGTTTATAAAGAGAGGAAGAGTCTTCATGGAGGGGAAAAAGAAATTTAGTTTAACGAGTGCCATTTTATCAGTGATCTGTGTGGTTTTCGTTGCTGAAGCAGCGGCGCCTGTTGCTGCAATTGGTAATTCTCAGTTTTTTTGGTGGATTTTCTTATTAATTGCATTCCTATTGCCATATGGGTTAATTTCATCAGAATTAGGAACAACTTATATTGGTGAAGGGGGCATCTATGATTGGGTGACCAAAGCATATGGTCATCGTTGGGGTGCCAGAGTTTCTTGGTATTATTGGATTAATTATCCATTGTGGCTAGCTTCATTAGCCGTTATGACGCCAGAACTATTAACGACAATTACAGGTATTAAGTTTTCAACACCGATGATGATTATTGTTGAATTAATTTTTACTTGGATTGTGGTTTGGATTAGTTTTTATCCAGTCAGCGACAGTATCTGGATTCTAAATGGAGCTGCCGTAATCAAGATGGTTTTAGCTGTCTTAATTGGTGGGCTAGGATTGTATGTAGCCTTGACGAAAGGTGTTGCCAATGAATTTACCTTGAAATCAATGCTGCCAACGTTTGACTTAAGGAGTTTATCTTTTATTTCTGTAATCATTTTTAATTTGTTAGGGTTTGAAGTCATCTGTACGTTTGCAGATGATATGGAAAATCCTAAGAAGCAAATTCCACAAGCTATTGTAGCAGCGGGGTTAGTCATTGCGGCCATTTATATTTTTTCAGCCTTTGGAATTGGGGTAGCGATTCCCACCGATCAAATTAGTACCGGCAGTGGTATGATGGATAGCTTTAAACTATTGACAGGCTCGACAGAAGGTTGGTTCATTATGTTGATGGCTTTCCTATTCCTTCTTACGTTGTTCGGCAACATGATTTCTTGGTCATTAGGAGTCAATAATACAGCTTGTTATGCTGCTGAAAATGGTGACATGCCTAAATTTTTTGAAAAACGTAGCAAGAAAAATGACATGCCAATTGGGGCTGCTTTGATGAATGGCATTGTGGCATCGGTGGTCATTGTATTAGCACCAATTTTACCTAATCAAGATTTATTCTGGGCCTTTTTCTCCTTGAATGTCGTCCTATTCTTGTTATCGTATATCCCAGTTTTCCCAGCTTTTTATAAGCTTAGAAAAATTGATCCCGATACACCACGTCCGTTTAAAGTTAACGGAAAACCAGGATTTTTAAAAGTTTTAGTGGTTTTGCCAATGATTATGATTATTATTTCACTGATTTTCACAGCAGTGCCTTTAGATTTTAGTCCCGCAGCATTAAATGAAAAGTTACCAATCACAATTGGGGCAATCATTTTTATTCTGTTTGGTGAAGTAATTATTTACGTGAAAAAAATTAAGAAGGGAACGAAAGAAAATGGCTAAACGAATTGTAGGAAGTACCCCTAAACAAGATGGCTTTAGAATGCCAGGAGAATTTGAACCACAAGAGAAAGTTTGGATGATTTGGCCAGAAAGACCGGATAATTGGCGTGATGGTGGTAAACCTGTCCAAGAAGCGTTTACTAATGTGGCCAAAGCAATTAGTCAATTTACGCCGATGAATGTGGTGGTTTCTCAACAACAATTTCAAAATTGCCGTCGCCAATTGCCGCCAGAAATTACGGTTTACGAAATGTCAAACAATGATGCCTGGGTCCGTGATTGTGGACCATCATTTGTCATTAACGACCATGGAGAAATCCGTGGTGTGGATTGGACATTCAATGCTTGGGGGGGATTAGTAGATGGTTTATATTTCCCTTGGGACCAAGACGATTTGGTTGCACAAAAAATTTGTGAAATTGAGCATGTAGATTCTTATCGTACAGATGATTTTGTTTTAGAAGGCGGTTCATTCCACGTAGATGGACAAGGAACAGTCTTGACTACAGAAATGTGCTTATTAAGTGAAGGTCGAAATCCACAACTTTCAAAAGAAGCAATCGAACAAAAATTATGCGACTATTTAAATGTTGAAAAAGTTCTTTGGCTAGGTGATGGAATTGACCCAGAAGAAACCAATGGTCATGTGGATGATGTAGCTTGTTTTATTGCACCTGGTGAAGTGGCTTGTATTTACACCGAAGATCAAAATAGCCCATTTTATGAAGCGGCACAAGATGCGTATCAACGTTTGCTTAAAATGACTGATGCTAAAGGACGCCAATTAAAAGTCCACAAATTATGCTGTCCTGTCAAAAATGTAACCATTCAAGGCTCCTTCAAAATTGATTTCGTGGAAGGAACCATGCCACGAGAAGATGGCGATATTTGTATCGCATCCTATATGAACTTTTTAATTACAAATGATGGCGTGATTGTGCCACAGTATGGTGATGAAAATGATCGTTTGGCTTTAGAGCAAGTTCAAACGATGTTCCCAGATAAAAAAATTGTCGGCGTTAATACGGTAGAAGTTGTTTATGGGGGCGGCAATATTCACTGTATCACACAACAAGAACCAAAGCGCTAGGAGGGAAACAGATGTCAAAAATAGTGATTGCATTAGGTGGAAATGCGTTAGGAAATTCTTCGAAAGAACAATTGGCAAAAGCACAAACCGCTGCAAAATCGATTGTTGATTTAATTGAACAAGGCCATCAAGTGGTGATTGCTCATGGCAACGGGCCACAAGTTGGCAAAATTCGCTTAGCTTTTGAGGAAACGAGTCAATCTCCAGAAGATGTCGTGCCGTTTCCTGAATGCACAGCAATGAGCCAAGGCTATATTGGCTATCATTTACAACAAGCAATTGATGAAGAACTAGTAGCCAGAAATTTAGGGGAACAACCAGTTGTTACGTTAATTACACAAGTCGTGGTGGATCCAAAAGACCCAGCGTTTACAAAACCAACAAAACCAATTGGTGGTTATTATGACGAAGAAACAGCCAAGCAGTTGATGGCGAAAACTGGGAACGTCTATCAAGAAGATGCGGGTCGAGGCTGGCGACGGGTAGTTCCTTCGCCAAAACCAGTTGATATTTACGAAAAAGTTAGCTTGCGAACACTTGTTGATGCAGGACAGATCGTAATTGCTTGTGGTGGCGGCGGGGTTCCTATTGCCTATGATGGTCCAGTCTATCATGGTGTAGATGCAGTCATTGATAAAGACTTTGCGGCAGCAAAAATGGCTGAACTCATTGAAGCAGATGTTTTTGTGGTATTAACTGCAGTAGAACATGTTTTTGTTAACTTTGGTCAAGCAAATCAACAAGCTTTGACCGATGTTACGGTTACGGCAATGCAACAATATATAGAAGAAAATCAATTTGCGCCAGGTAGTATGTTACCTAAGGTGGAAGCGGCCATCAGTTTTGCAGAAAGTAAACCAAACCGCCAGGCGATTATCGGGCTTTTAGAATTAGCTTCGGAAGCAATCAAAGGAGAAAGTGGTACACGAATTACACAATAAATTCTCAATATTTAACTTTCACAAAAGATTAAAACAAACGCATTTAGCAGACTATCTTAATCGTTAGAGAGTAGGACATCGGTCGTTTTGACGGATGTCCTACTCTCTATTTTGTCTTTTTAACGAACAAAACTGTTAGTTGTCATGCAAAAATAAACATAGTAAGATAATCTTTAAATGGTATAGGAGGATAAAAATGTCTAAATTTTTAAAAGTAATCGGAATAATTGCTGTTTTGTTAGTCATAATAGGCGCTGCAGCGTATTGGTTTATACTCAAAAAGTTCACTCCTGAGGCAGAAACCCCAGCAATGTACAATCAAGAGAGAATCGTTAAAACGATTGAAGACCAATTAAAAGAAACAGATGTACAAAAAGCTCGGACCAAAGCACCGTTGATTATTGAAAAAAATATCACTGAATTACAGCAAGCGATTGCCAACGGAACATTGACCTATGAAGAACTTACGGCGTTTTATTTGGACCGTATTTTACAGTTCGATCAAATAGATAATGGCATGAACAGCATCTCTGAAATCAATCCGCAAGCAATTAAGGAAGCAAAGGCATTTGACCAGCAAGCCTCTCAAACACCTAAGAAGCCTTTGTATGGTATTCCTGTGACTTTGAAAGAAAATATAAATACGACCAACATGATTTCGAGTGCAGGAGCTTATGCCTTACGCACGTTCAAGCCTAAGGAAGATGCAGAAGTAGTTAAGAAGTTAACAGAGGCGCAAGCTTTGATTTTAGGAAAAGTAAACTTATCTGAACTAGCGAATTATATGTCAATGAAAGCACCAAGTGGCTATAGTTCCAAACATGGACAAACACTTAATCCTTATGGGCCACTCAAAATAACACCTTCAGGTTCAAGTTCTGGGAGTGCGGCTAGTGTGACGATGAATATCGGCGCCTTCTCTTTAGGCACTGAGACGATGGGATCGATTGTTTCCCCCGCTTCTCATCAATCAGTGGTTGGTTTTAAACCGACCCACAGTTCAGTAAGTGGCGAAGGTGTTTTACCATTGGTACCATCATTAGATACAGTTGGCCCGATTGCCCGAAGTGTCGTTGATGCTGCGCAAGGCTATAATTCGTTTAAGAAAGACACGGTTCCGAGCATTGATTCAACGAAATTTACTAAAAATAACTTACAAGGTCAACGCATTGGGTTGCTAGAAATGCCAAGTGCTGAAGAAGAATTTGCGACTGCTAAAAAGGCCCTCCAAAAAGCTGGAGCAGAAGTGATTCCGGTAACACCAGATATGGAAGGGATTGATGGCGGGAAAGTTATTTCCAATGAATTTAAGTTTGCATTGGAAGAATTTGCGAAACGTTATGATTTACCATTTAAAACACTGGAGGAACTAATTGCGTATAATCAACAAGATAAAAAGGTTCGTGCCAAGTATGGGCAAGATTTATTAGAAGCAGATGTTAAAAAGAAACAACCAGATAAAGAAGTCATTCAAGCAACCATTAAAAAAGCACAGCAAACGTTTGATGCGTTGCTAAAAAAACAACAATTAGACGGATATGCTTTTATTGATTCTGAAGGTACGGGTTTAAGTGCCGTGGCAGGATATCCTGAATTGACGGTTCCTTTGGCGAAAAACAGTGAAGGACAACCTTATGGGCTGACTTTTACACAAACTGCCAATAAAGAGCAAACGTTATTTGAGCAAGCTTACAGCTTTGAACAAAGTACCAAAGGACGGATAGTGCTTTCAGACAATGAGCTGTTGGCAAACAGTAAAAAAATAAGTAGAGATGAGCAGTAAAGGGAAACTAGGAATGATGAAACATCCGTATCAAACCTAATAAAGATAATCGACCTACAAATGAAAGGAATTGTTTGTAGGTCGATTATTTAGGTGAGTCGTTTTTTTTTGCTTTTTTTAGGCGAATGTTTTCATGTAATAAGTTAATAAGTGGCCAGATTCGAGAAATAAGGCCATCAATTTTTAAGCATTTCAATAAAAAGAGTGAACGATGACTGTATTTGAAGCATAAATATGTGTGGTTGCTTCCGCTTTCGCAACATTAATTTGGAGCGCTACCGTCGTAAAGGGTTCTGCAGCAGGAATTATTAGATGGAAACAAATCCATGAATACATAGAAGATTAAAGCAAGATGAAGAAAATATTGTAGCAATAAAGGATATCAGAATGCTTGTGGAATGACTATATGTAGTATCTTTTTGTTTTTTTAATCAATATATAGTATTAAAATCTTCTTTTTATTCCGAAATCTGATTGACTTGTTTTTTAAAACGGAGTACTCTTATTGAGACGTCAACAGAGAAAAGTTTGGTTTTAGGAAGGTCGGAAATTTGTCGTGAATAAGAATTTTTTGGTGAATGATTTTAAAGGTTGGGAAACGAGAAGCTACTTGTTTTTAGCTTTGATGGTGGGGGTACAGTTGATTGCGTTCACTATCAATCCATCGAATTGGATTACGTTAGTAGGTGGTTTAGCCGGCATCATTTGTGTGAATTTAATTGCCCAAGGAAAAGTCAGCAATTACATTTTTGGGTTAATCAGTGCAGTGATTATTGGCTATTTTGGGTTAGTGACACGGGTATATGCCGAAGTTCTTTTACAAAGCTTCTATATTATTATGGACATTACAGGGCTTTATGCTTGGCTTCGGGCTAGCGAGGATGGCTCGGGTCAAGTAACCGACGTAAAAGTTTTAAAAGGTATTCAGTGGTTGTATGCCTTTTTCACGTGGCTGCTCATTGGCGTAGCTGCATATATTTTGTTAGGTTTTGTAAATGATGCGCAACAAACATTAGATGCAATCACGTTCAGTGTTTCAGCGACAGGGATGTTATTGATGATTAAACGTTATCAATCGCAATTCGTGTTTTGGCTACTAGGAAATATTTTTTCAATTTTGTTATGGTTCCGAGCAGGGACGCACGCTGGTGGTGATTATGCGATATTTGTTATGTATTGTATGTATACTTTTAACTCAATTTTTGGTATGTTTAATTGGTTGAAGATAAAAAATAAAATGGAAAAAAATAGGTAGGGAGTTCGATGGCAGTGATTGTTTTAGCAGGTACGATTGGCGCTGGTAAATCTAGTTTAACAGCTTTAATTGCAAACCGTTTAGGTTCAGAAGCCTTTTACGAATCAGTTGATGATAATGAGGTATTACCTTTATTTTATGCGGAACCGGAAAAGTACGCATTTTTATTACAAATTTATTTTTTAAATAAACGTTTTGATAGTATTAAACAAGCATTAACGCATGAAAATAATGTATTGGATCGCTCGATTTATGAAGATTCATTACTTTTTCATTTAAATGCAGATTTAGGTCGTGCCAACGAAACAGAGGTCAAAGTGTACGATGACTTATTACAAAACATGCTCCAAGAATTGCCTTATGCTGCGCATAAAAAAAGACCTGATTTGTTAGTTCACATTCGTATTTCATTTCCCAAAATGTTAGAACGCATCAAAAAACGTGGCCGTCCTTATGAACAAATTGAGACAGATCCAACGTTGTATGATTACTATCAAATGTTGAACGAGCGTTATGATCAATGGTACGAAGACTATGATGAAAGTCCTAAAATTCAAATTGATGGCGATAAATATGATTTTGTCGAAGATCCTGAAGCGTGTCAATATGTCTTGGCATTAATTGAGAAGAAAATTGAAGAATTAGAAAGATAAATAAAAAGAAGCAAGTCCGGACTTGCTTCTTTTTGACTTAAAATGTGGATAGATAGGCTAAAGTTGCTACTAAATAAAGGAGTGTAGTGCTAAATTATAGAATCGGATTTTAACCTTCCCCTAAGTTAAAATCGGATAATCTATCTATCGACAGTTTAAGTTTGTATAAAATAGCGGTAGCTATTATCAACGAAGTCATTCATCGGTTGACCTGACTTCTCTAGAAGTATACCATCGAAAATAACCGACAGTTGTTCAAAATTTGGACTTAGTAAGTGTAAATTTTGATTGAAAGTTTCTGTAAATCAATCATTTATTCAAAAAATAATGCTCGAAAGAAGGAAGATAAATGAGCCAAATTTGGTTTGAACGCATTCTACGTTGGCGCAAAAAAGCGCAACGATTTTTACAAGGACGTTATGCCCGGTTCGATGAATTGAATCGAACGCTGTTGCTAACAAGTGTCGTGCTGGCGCTTATCAATATTTTTACTGGCTATCTTTGGGTTCGGTTATTGATTTTAATCACAGTCGCCTACGTGTATTATCGCTTTTTTTCAAAACATATTCACCCGCGATTGAATGAAAATCAACGGTTTATTCTTCGAAAACAACGCCTAATGCAAAAGGTTCATGCTTTTCGCAAGCGACACATGACTCAGAAAGGATATCGTTATTTTAAATGTCCAAAATGTCAGCAGTCATTACGTGCGCCGAAAGGACGAGGAACAATCAAAGTCACTTGTTCAAACTGCCAAAATCAATTTATCAAAAAAGTCTGATCTTCTGTGTTTTTTGGTCTAGGCAACTTTTGGACTTGTGGTATACTTGAGAAAAGAAACCATTGGATATTCTAAAAGGGGAATATCTTGTTAAAAAAGGAGAGAAAAAACAATGGAAATTAAACGCCAACAAGAAATTGTTGAAGCGTATCACTATGATATGCGAGTACCTGATTCAGAAGTAGAGACAGATTTACGTGTCAGTTTTTCACCAATTGAAGTAGAAGAAGAAAATTATCCAGAAAATAGCTCAGCACTTGTTGCTCGCTTAGAATTTCGAATTGTCTTTGACGAATTTGTTTTATCAGGGGCGATTAGCCAAATTAATCACATTATTGATCGTAAAATTGAAAAACAAGAAGATATTTCGCAAGAAGAAGTCGATGAACTTGTGCGTCCTTTATTTAGCATCGTCGAACGTTTATCTTATGAAGTAACTGAAATTGCTCTGGATCGTCCAGGTGTTCAATTGAATTTTCAACAATCAGAAGAAGCTTAAACTTTAAAAACAGCGTTTATAACGGATTCCGTTACAAACGCTGTTTTTATTCTTGTGAAGATTTAGCAACCAAAGCTTTTTTAAACTGTTCATAATTTTTTGTAGCGATATCCACATAAGCAATCGGCTGACCAACTTTGGTGATTTTTTCGGGAAGATAGGGAGCGAGCATTTCATTGTACAAAATGAACGCAGCTTCTGGTACTTCCTCTGAAAGAACATCATAACTGATAAAGTCAATTTCATAGGTTGGTTGAAAAAAGGCTTTGATGTTTTGCTGCTCGTTATTTGAAAAGAGCCAAGGACCCGCATTTGCAGGGCTTCCCACAAATAACGTCGCTCCATCACGGTTGACAGAAAGGATCCAACAAATTTTTTGCATACGCTTACACCTCCTAGAACTAAGTATACCACGTCAGCTTAAAAGAAAGAGGACAAAAAACAAATTATTTTTACAGTGACTAGTAAAACAACACTTGGTGATAGTTTTAAACTATCACAACGGTTATTTTCTATCAAAAAGTAAGCAAATTATCCCACTATTTGTTATAAAATAAGGTACAATAGAACTATCACTGGAAACAGTTTGCTGTTTTCAGGGTATTTACTGGAGAGTGAGTACCGGGAACCTTTACTTCCTTTGATGTACTTGTCATTAAAAACATAGGGAGGAACTAAAATGACAACATTCATCACTGTATTAGTGATCCTTGCATTTATTGCTGTGTTATTCGGTTTCTACCAAATGCAAAAGAAACATTTAAAATTCTCAACACGTGTCTTTTCAGCATTGGGCGTGGGGATTGTTTTAGGTGCAATTATTCAATTTGCTTTTGGTACAGACAGTAAAATTACTACGCAATCAATGGAATGGATCGGGATTGTAGGTAATGGTTATGTAGCGTTTCTACAAATGCTCGTAATTCCGTTAGTATTTGTATCTATCGTAGGTGCATTTACAAAAATGAAAGAATCCAATAAATTAGGAAAAATTAGCTTTAATGTGTTAGCCACCTTACTAGGAACAACAGCAGTAGCTGCCTTGGTGGGGATTGGAACAACCTTAGCGTTTGGTCTTCAAGGGGCGAAATTCACGCAAGGTGCTGCAGAAACGTCAAGAATTGCCGAGTTAGCGACGCGTCAAGATGCGATTCAAGATTTGACGATTCCCCAACAAATCGTTTCATTTATTCCTAAAAATGTCTTTGCTGACTTTGCGGGAACACGACCAATGAGTACCATTGGGGTGGTAATCTTTGCTGCGTTTGTTGGTGTCGCTTATTTAGGCGTTCGTCGTAAAGCGCCAAAAGAAGCTGAATTTTTTGCAAATTTAATTGATAGTTTATATAAAATTACCATGCGAATTGTTACCTTAGTTTTACGCTTGACCCCTTATGGCGTGTTAGCGTTAATGATTAATGTTGTAGCAACAAGTGATTTTGTTGCGATTATTAACTTAGGTAAATTTGTGTTGGCATCGTATGTGGCCTTAATCATTGTTTTTGCCATTCACATGCTGATTTTAATTACTTTAAAAGTCAATCCAGTCACGTATCTAAAGAAAGTTTTTCCAGTCTTGAGCTTTGCTTTTACTTCTCGTTCAAGTGCAGGAGCTTTACCATTAAATATTGAAACACAAACCAAAGCACTAGGTGTTGATGATGCCACAGCAAACTTTGCTGGTAGTTTCGGTTTATCTATTGGACAAAATGGTTGTGCCGGCGTTTATCCAGCTATGTTAGCAACCATCGTTGCACCAACTGTTGGAATTGATGTCTTTAGTTTACAATTTATTTTAATGTTAGTAGCAGTTGTCACAATCAGTTCATTTGGCGTAGCCGGTGTCGGCGGCGGAGCAACCTTTGCTTCTCTAATCGTTTTAGGCGCAATGAACTTGCCGGTTGCAATTGTTGGTTTAGTAATTTCGGTTGAACCACTTATTGACATGGCGCGGACAGCTGTTAACGTTAACGATAGTATGGTTGCAGGCGTGTTAACAAGTGCTCGTATTCATGAATTAGATCGTGATGTCTTAAATGATCGCGACGTTGTCTTAGATGCAAATATCTAAATCAATAAAAATAAAAGTGTTTGAGCAATGTCTTGCTCAAACACTTTTATTTTGATTTTAAGCGAAAGTGCAGTAATTATTTAAAAGAACGTATATAATAAGTTGTTAACTAAATTCAAAAGGACGTGAAGGAATGTTTTCAAACCAAGTAAAGATTATGTTATATGTGAATAATGTTGAGGAATCTAGTCAATTTTGGCAAACGTTTGGCTTTGTTGAAAAGGAAAGAGAGGAAGTTGACGGCACATTGGTGGTAGAAATTGCGCCAAGTGAATCAGCAGAGACGATTATTGTTTTATATGATTTGGCCTTTATTCAAAAACATTCACCAGAAGTGGCGGGGAATACCCCTTCTCTAATGTTTGCTAGCGATGATATCATTGGTCTCTATAAAAAAATGCAAGAGGCTGGGGTTACTGTTGGTGAAATGGTTCAATTGCCAACAGGCTTAGTTTTTAATTTTGCAGATAACGATGATAATTACTTTGCTGTGATGGGGCAAGAAAGTAAATAAAAAACAGCTTGGCACCAGAATCAATCTAGATTCCGGTGCCAAGCTGTTTTTTATAAAAGTTGAAAGTTTTATAAATTTTACTAAAATCTGTAATTTTCATGAAAATATAGCGTATGATAATGCTGTTAATAGAATAGGCGGAGGTAAGCGGTATGCGTAAACGACATGCAAAGAAAAGACATGGAGGAGTGAATTGGCTTTTTATAGTATGTTTGTTGGTGGTGATTGGTGGTAGTGGTTATTTAATAAAAACGTTCTTTTTCACTAGAGATTCACAAGTTAGTCAAGAATCGAAAGTGGTCTTGGAAGAAGATCGCCGAAGTGATAATTATGCGAATTTAACGAAAGAAATAGTTGCACCAGATAGTGGCGAACTTGATCAAAAAATTCAAGAAACAAATTATATTGGTTCGGCTTTGATCATTAAAGATGATCAGGTTTTAGTAAATAAAGGATATGGCTTTGCCAATTTTGAAAAGCAACAAGCCAACACGCCAAACACAAGGTTTCAGATTGGCTCAATTCAAAAATCTTTTACCACAACCTTGATCTTAAAAGCAATTGAAGAAGGTAAACTTACATTAGATACAAAACTCGCTACGTTTTATCCGCAAGTACAAGGTGCTGAGGACATTACGATTAGCGATATGTTGAATATGACAAGCGGTTTAAAGTTATCAGCAATGCCTAATAATATCGTTACCGATGAAGAAATTATTCAATTTGTTAAACAAAATACCATTCAAGTCAATAAAGGAAAATACAATTATTCCCCAGTAAATTTTGTCCTTTTAGCAGGAATGTTAGAGAAAATGTATCAACGTACCTATCAAGAATTATTTAATAATCTTTATCACAAAACGGCTGGTTTAAAGAATTTTGGCTTCTATGAAACCTTATTGGAACAACCCAATAATTCAACAAGTTATAAATGGACAGAAGACAATTCGTATAATCAAGTGCTCTCAATTCCCGCAGCTAGTTTTGCCCATGAATTTGGGACTGGGAATGTGGATATGACGACAGGTGATTTGTATTGGTACTTACATCAATTAATGAGTGGACACTTAGTTTCCACCGCACTTTTGCAAAAATTATGGACGTCTTCTCAGCAAAGTTCTTATCATGGCGGCATCTATGTTCATGATAATTATTTACGCTTACACGGCGTTGAAGCGGGTCAACAAGCCCTGGTTTTATTTTCAAAAGATATGAAAACCGGGGTCATATTGCTAACTAATTGTGTGAATCCAGCGAAATACAAAGAATTAATTGGTTCGTTGTTCCATGATGTAACCAATTTAACTGTTAAATTTTAAAGCAGAAGCAACAACGATCACTCCAAAGCCTTTTTAGGTTTCTTCTGAGAGACTTTATATTAAAATAAAGGGAAGAACGATCAAAGGGAGTGACGAAGATGAAGCAATCAAAAAATAAACAAGTTGTTATTGGTGAATCAACGGAAAAAAACATTTATCTTCAAGATATAGAACAGGAAACGCAAGCTTTTATTCTCCAAAACAATCCACAATTGACAGCTGAATCGATGATTACATTGGCGGAGTTACTTAATTATCGTTTGGATTACATGAAACAATTGGTCGCAAATGATTCTGAAAAAATCCAACAACTGAATGAATTGGTGGTTCAACATATCAAAGAAGATAAGCTGATTTCCAATAATATGAATGAAAAGATGGAAAAGAAATTAACCTTTGGCCAACGAGCAGCGGATACCATTGCTAAATTTGGCGGTAGCTGGGTGTTTATTGGCTTCTTTTGCTTCGTGTTGATTGCTTGGATCGTGATTAACTCTACCACTTTATTGGGACAACCATTTGACAAATATCCTTATATTTTGCTAAATCTCGCCTTATCTTGTTTAGCAGCTATCCAAGCACCGATTATTATGATGAGTCAAAACAGACAAGAAGCCCGTGATAGAGAACAAGCGAATAATGATTATAAAATTAACTTAAAAGCAGAAGTAGAAATTAATTTATTACATGAGAAAATGGATTATATTATCAATAATCAACTAGAAAATTTGGTAAAAATCCAAAATATTCAAATTGAACTTTTAGGTGAATTGCAAGAACAACTCGCCGCGACTTCTGAAAAGGAGTAGTATATAGAAGAGGTCAGGACAGAACCGTTTAGCTCCGAGAACCAAGTAGGTACTGTTCAACATCTATTTGCTTTGCAAATAGTGTTTCTCAGCAATAAGAAGAAATTTCCGAAAATTGTCATAAAACACAACGAGGTACGAGTTGATGTTGCATGATACCTACCCGGTGCTCTTTAATTTTTGGAGACCAAGTAGGTATTGTTCATCATCGAATCACTACGTTCTTCGTGATTCTCAACAATTTCGGCTTATTTCCGAAGGACCTTCACCAAGTAGGTACGATGATTTCATCTGTTCATGCTTCACAGTGAAACATCGCAACTCTTAGAGCTGTAGCTCTTTTGAAGGCTGTACTGTGACGAGACGCATGTCGAGAAAACACCTTAGAAGTTGTTGAGATCGGAGCAACGCGTAGTGTTGGTTCTGTTCCCGCCGTTTATCAGGCTTTTTTTATTGTGTGTAAATACACAAGCAAAATAATCGCTTTCCCTTTTTTATTCACCGTATAATGGGATAGAATGACTTTATACAAAAGGGGAAAACAAGATGAAATACCAAGTATTACTTTATTACAAATATACAACAATTGAAGATCCAGAAGCTTTTGCGAAAGAGCATCTAGCTTTTTGCAAATCATTAAATTTAAAAGGCCGTATTTTAGTAGCGACAGAAGGGATTAACGGAACGTTATCTGGTACTGTCGAAGAAACAGAAAAGTACATGGAAGCAATGCAAGCAGATGAGCGCTTTAAGGATACATTCTTTAAAATTGATCCAGCAGAAGAAATGGCGTTCCGCAAAATGTTTGTTCGCCCACGTTCTGAATTAGTGGCGTTGAACTTAGAAGAAGACGTTGATCCATTAGAAACGACGGGGAAATATTTGGAACCTGCAGAATTTAAAGAAGCCTTACTAGACGAAGACACTGTTGTAATCGATGCTCGTAACGATTATGAATATGATTTAGGTCATTTCCGTGGTGCCGTGCGCCCAGATATCCGTAGCTTCCGTGAGTTACCACAATGGATTCGCGAGAACAAAGAACAATTTATGGATAAAAAAATTGTTACCTATTGTACTGGCGGGATTCGCTGTGAAAAATTTTCTGGCTGGTTATTAAAAGAAGGATTTGAAGATGTTGCTCAATTGCATGGTGGTATCGCCAACTATGGAAAAAATCCAGAAACACGTGGCGAACTTTGGGACGGCAAAATGTATGTCTTTGATGACCGAATCAGTGTCGAAATTAATCATGTTGATAAAAAAGTTATTGGGAAAGACTGGTTTGATGGGACACCTTGCGAACGCTACATTAACTGTGCAAACCCAGAATGTAATCGTCAAATCTTAACTTCAGAAGAAAATGAACATAAACATTTAGGCGGCTGCTCATTAGAATGTAGCCAGCATCCTGCCAACCGTTATGTAAAAAAATATAATTTAACAGAAGCAGAAGTTGCTGAACGTTTAGCTTTGTTAGAAGCGGTTGAAGTATAAAAATAATAAAAAAATAAACAAAAAAACTTCGAAAATTATTTTTTGAAGTTTTTTTGTTTATTTTTTTGTCTTTAAAAGTGTTGATTTTAAAGCTTTCTTAGCTGAAACCATTTTATTTTTTAAAAGCGTCTGAAAAAAATAAAAAAATCTAATAAATATTTCTTTTATATAATGTTTATTGGCTGGGCCAGTCAATGTTGAAAATGGGGAAGGAGGAATTCAGATGAAAATCATAAAAAGGTTTAGTTTGGTATGTTTAGGGCTATTGATCATTGGGTTGCAAACAAAAAGCGTTATGGCTGAAGAAAATAATTATGAATCAAATGGTCAAGCGAGCTTCTATGGTACCTACGTTTATGAGAATGAAAAAGAGTCAAATGACGTAGCGTATACCCAACAATCAGAAGAACAGGGAAGAAACAATTTAGCTGCTTCTGGACAAGCAGTTTTACCTAAAACAGGCGAGTCTGAAAATCCACTGTATTCCTTGATAGGAGTTAGTTTGTTGGGGGTAGTCATTTATTTAATTAATAAAATGAAACGAGAGAAGGAGCTTATTTAATGAAAAAAACTGTTTTACTTACATCGGCAACCATACTTTTAGGCGTAGGGTTTCAAGCAATAAACGCATCAGCAGCAGAAACTTTTCCGAAAGAATACAATACGGAAGGCACAATTACTTTTGAAGCAGGCGATAACGAAATCACACCGCCAGTTGATCCAGAAAATCCCGATCCTACTGATCCAGTAGACCCAATTGATCCTCCAGGGCCAGGAACGGGTGGTGCCTTATCAATTGATTATGGGTCAAAATTTAAATTTGGTACACAAAAGATTTCTACGGCAGATCAAACGTATTATGCTGCGCCAGATGAAATGAAAGATGGTTCAAAAAAACCAACCTATGTACAAGTAACTGATAAAAGAGGAACGTTAGCAGGATGGAAACTAACGCTTTCCCAACCTGAACAATTTAAAACAGCTACTGGAGAGGAACTAGTCGGCGCTCAATTAACGTTTACAAAGGCAGAAGCTGCCTCAATGGTGGATGAAAAATATAAACCTACTGAAGTCAGTAGTACTATTTCCTTAACACCTGGTGTAAATAATAATCTAGCGATGAACGCTAAAAAAGAAACAGGTGTTGGGACTTGGGTTTATCGCTTTGGTTCAAATGAAGCAACAAATAAAGAAGCTGTCCAACTATTCGTTCCCGGAAAATCTGTAAAGCTTGCACAACAATATTCAACGAAGTTAGTTTGGGCATTAGAAGATACTCCCGCTAATAATTAAATAAAGGAGAAAAGCAATGAAAAAACAATTCACAGGAATCGTTCTATGCAGTACATTTGCAGTTGCTGGTTGGTCCTTACAAGCGAAGGCAGAAGAGCCAAAAGAGTATCGTTCGAATGGTTTAGTAGAATTTATTCCGAACGTAGATCCGACAGAGCCAGTTGATCCAGAAAATCCCGATCCAGAAAAGCCAGTCAAACCAATTGATCCAACAGACCCAGAAGGTCCCAATCCTGGTACCCAAGGACCGCTGTCTATTGATTATGCTTCAAGTTTTGACTTTGGGAAAAATCGTATTTCGAATAAAGACCAAGTATATTTTGCAAGAGCACAGCAATATCAAGAAAATCAAAAAGATACACCAAATTTTGTGCAAATTTCTGATAATAGAGGAACCAATAGTGGTTGGTCTTTAACGGTTACGCAAAAGGAGCAATTTAAAGCAACAAAGGCGACTTTAAATAGTCAGTTGACAGGTGCGCAAATTTCTTTAGCTAACCCGACTGTTAATAGTAATGCGCAAAATGTTGTGAAACCAGAGGCAACAAATAAGATTGCCCTTGTTCCAGGGACCGCATCGCTAGTGGCAGCTGCGAAGCAAGGAACTGGTGCGGGAACTTGGGCTACTTATTGGGGCAAAGTAGAAGTGGTTGCAGAACGCGATGAAACCAATACGGTACACAATGTTAATGTTACAAAAGATGTCGCGCTATCAGTACCAGGGTCAACCCCTAAAGATGCCGTGAAATATCAAACAAAATTATTGTGGACGTTGACGGATGTACCAGGAATTTAAAAAGTAGAGGTGAAGAGAGATGCGAAACAAACAAAGCCTAGTCTTTTTGGCAAGTAGTTTATTCTTACTACTCCTTGCGCCTATTACTAGCGAAGCGATTAGTAATCCTTCGACAAATATCAACGAAGTCAATCGGGAAATAGTGGAGGAATCGGCCAATGATCAGGCAACTAGCGCTCCTTCTCACTCGGAAACATTAGAGCAAGAACCTTCCCTAGAAACGACAACAACAACCGATAATCATCCAGCAGAAACAGACCAATCAACGGCTACTTTAGAACTTAGCAAACAACAAAAGGATGACGATAACAGTGTAACGGAATCGGCGATAGTTGAACCACAGCCGCGCATGTTGGCTGCGCCATACGCTACTTCATTGCCTGATGATCCTAATATCATTCCAATCGACAAGGTATTTCAAGAGCCAATTGGAAATGCAACAAGTATTTTAGAAGGTGGGAAGTTATTACAACTAAACCCAGCTGTTAAATCACAAAAAGGAGCTATTTGGTCAAAAAAACCAATCAGTTTATTGTCGGATTTTACCTTTAAAAGTTATTTGTATTTAGGAAACGAGTATGCAAATGCTGGTGATGGTATGACCTTTACCTTAACGAATGATCCTAGAATGTCCACAACGCCTCAAGAAGTCATTGGTTCACCTGGGATGGGAATCGGTGCATACTCCACGAAAGCTGGTCAACCTTATGTTAGAAATGCCTTATCGATTGAGTTTGATACCTATAAAAATACTGGTAGTTCCAACCGAATGGACCGAGAAATTTCACAAGATAAGGGAAATGGGCATTTAGCTTTTGTCACTCCGAAAGCTAATAACAACAGCTATACAGGGGAGCATTCAGGCGTCACCGTTGCGCCAACCTATCTATCTAATGGAACCTGGCGCATGTTGACTGTTCATTGGAATGCCGCAGCCAAAGCATTAACATATGATTTAGAAGGTGTGGGCACGAATACGTATGTAGTTTCAGATTTAAATGCACAATTTGGCGCAACAACGGTTTATTGGGGCTTTACATCTTCCACAGGTGGCAAATACCAAGAGAATGCTTTAGCAATGACACAAATTCCTACCAACGTTACGTCACAAGCAGCCCTTAGCGTGAACGGTCAGGAGTTTAGCTCAGCTGTTGAAGCAGTGAAAAATGATCAGGTGATACTACGGAATACATTGAATATTGACAATGACTTTATCGAAGATCGTCAACCGCAAGTAAGCATTGACTTACCTGATGAATTAGCATATGAAGAAAATTCATTAACGATTGATGGTAAAAAGGTAGCAGCCAAAGATCTGACACAAACAGGGAATCACTTAACAATTGCTTTAAATGACTACCTAGTTTTAAAGAAGGACATGATGATTGAATTAAAAACAACCCTTCAAGATAATACGCCCGAAAAAGTTTTAACTATGAACTTTGACTATTATGAAGAAGGAACCTTACTGCAAAAGTCAAATAATGTAACGATTACTATTCCTAAACCAACAGAAAAAACAGTAACCGTTTTTTATAAAGACGCGGAAGGTAAAGATATTGCTCCACCTAAAAGTGTAACAGAGAAAATTGGTACACCCTATCAAGAAAAACCCCTAGATATTTCTGGCTATGTTTTTACAAAAGACTCAGGCAATGCGGAAGGAACAATGACAGAGGAAACAAAAGATATTTATTTTTACTATCGTTTAGGGGAACTATATTTTAAAGAGACACCAAAACAGATTACTTTTGGTACGGAAAAGATACGTAATCAACCACTAATTAAACTTGGGCATCCCACCGAAGGACTCAAAGTCGTGGATGAACGTAACGCAAATAATTGGCGCTTGCAACTAAAGCAAACGCAACCGTTAACAAATGATTCAATTGTAATGCCAGATGTTTTTTCTTTCGTTTCAACTGCTGGAAGCTCTCAGATTACAAATGAGGCAATTACGCTTTTAGAAAGTAATCAGAAAGGTGAAACAGATTTAACAGCATTACTTGATGAATCAAAACAACAAGGAATTCAAATCAATGTTCCTGTAGCTTATCAAAGAGTTGGAACATTTAAAGCTCGTTTATCTTGGGCGTTAGAAGATGTGCCAGGAAATTAAAGAAAAGAATGGAGAAAAGAAAATGAAAAAAGTAACAACAGTATGTTTATCCACATTTATTTTAGGGAGCTTAGGCATGACTTCTCAAGCCTTTGCAGAAGATGGCGGTAGTTATACATCTAATGGTATCGTAGAATTTACACCAAGTGAAGAGCCAACTAATCCGGTTGACCCAACGGATCCAACTAATCCAGTTGATCCTATTGATCCAACAGATCCTGAAGGTCCTAATCCAGGAACAAACGGTCCGTTGTCAATTGATTATGCGTCAAGTCTAGACTTCGGTGTTCAAAAAATCACGTCGAAGGATCAGACTTATTTTGCTGCTACCCAAAAATACAAGACGGTAGGCGCAACCGATGAAGTCAAAGAAGGTCCTAACTATGTCCAAGTAACAGATAACCGTGGAACCGAAGCTGGCTGGTCATTAAAAGTGAAACAAGAAGGACAATTTAAATCAACTTCTGGTAAAGAATTGACTGGGGCAGCTATCACGTTTAAAAACGGAAATGTAGTGACTGCTTCAGATTCAGGTAAACCAACAGGCCCAGCCACAATCACGCTAAATTCAGATGGTAGTCAATCAGATGTAATGAGTGCAGCGAAAGGAAACGGTGCAGGAACTTATTTATTTGATTGGGGAACAGATGCAACTACAGCTGCTAAAAGTATTGAGTTAACTGTTCCAGGTTCTACAACCAAATACGCTGAAAAATACGCCACAAAATTAACATGGACGTTGACAGACGCTCCAGGAAATTAAACGAGTTTTAAAAAGAAGAATAGCGGGGAACATGGTTACCTGCTATTCACTACATATAGAAAAGGAGTAAATAATTTGAACAGAAAAAAACAACGATTTCTTTTTTTTCCGATACTACTAATTCTTTTAGCGTTAGTACCTAGCAATGGTTTTACCAGTGAATTTAATTTTGCGGTTACGCCTATTCCATCAGAAAAACAAGTAGATAAAGAAAAAACTTACTTTGATTTATTACTAGCACCAAATGAAGAAACTGAGTTGAAAGTGAACTTGCGCAATGATACAGATAAAGAAGTAAAGGTAGGTATTTCCATCAATAGTGCCATTACCAATTCAAATGTAATCGTGGAGTATGGTGAAAATAAGGAAAAAAAAGATCAAAGTTTAGCGTTTGATATAAAAGACTACGTTCAATACCCTAGCTCAGTTCGTTTAAAACCGAAAAGTGAACAAACGGTTTCTATTAACGTCGAAATGCCTAATACACCCTTTGATGGAGTGTTAGCTAGTGGTATCACTTTTAAAGAAGAAACGTCGGATGAAGGCAAACGTCAAGACGATAAGAGTCAGGGGTTATCCATTAAAAATGAATATTCGTATGTCGTTGCATTATTGATGCAACAAAACAAAAAAAAGGTTGAACCGAATTTACTTTTGAAAAAGTCTCACCAGGACAGATTAATGCTAGAAATGTGATTTTAGTCAATCTACAAAATGATCAAAAAACATATATTAACCAAGTTGCATTTTCGGCAGAGATTACCAAGAAGGGGCATGAAGAAGTTTTATATAAAGAGGAAAAAGCAAACATGCAAATTGCGCCAAATACCAATTTTTCCGTTCCTATTGCGCTAAAAGGGCAACCACTTAAGCCAGGAGATTATCATTTGTCTATGACCGTTGTTGGGAATAAAGATGCTGCAGGCTCATTTAAAAAATCAATAAACAATGAATCGATATCTTTTAGAAATCAATGGCAATTTGAAAAAGACTTTACAATTAATGGTGAAGTTGCCAAAGAATTAAATGAAAAAGATGTCACCTTAAAAGAAAATCATTCGAATTTATATTTGATGATTGGCTTACTACTATTATTGATAGTGATTTTAATCATTGCCTGGTTGATTTGGCGAAAAAAGAAACAGGAAAAAAACGAAAGAGAAATATAAAGAGTAGTTAATTTTTGATTTGATCATCGGCAACTTTTTTGTTTGTTTTTGCTTATCAAACATGCAGTTTATTCAACAAACCTAACTCAAAAAAAGAAATAATAAGAAGGAGTATTGTTAAATATCGTCTGATACCACTTTACTAGTTATATTTTTTGTTTTGTTATGTAGCTAAAGTATTTGGCAATATATGTGAGAAAAATGGATAAATACAAACATTTACTATTATGGAGTACATTGTTACTCTCGTTTTTTCAAGTAACCAATGTGCAAGCAGCAGAAGAACGGAATCCAATTTATAATCCGACCAATCCAACAGAAGAAATTTATCCGATTGAGAATACTGGCACACCAGAAAAAATGGAAGAAACAAATGAAAGTACTATTACTAGCGAAACGCAAGCGGAAGAAAGTAGCGAAGACGTTAGTAAAAAAGAAGTGACAACCAATAATCCAAAAACAAATGAAGAAAGGCCTTCTTCCAAGAAAAGTCAGCATCAAGTATTTTTCACGGATGAATTATTTGATGCTAGCCATATCACCATTGTACCAAATAGCACAGGCGGTGCTGGAACGGAGGGGCAAAACACTTTTTACTTGAATTTCATACGGGAATTAGTAGGAACGGCTATTTATGGGAGAAAGAACTGATAAATGATGAATTATGAAATTTTTTTAAATAAAGAAGATCAACGAAGTTATTCCTTGCTAAGGCATTTAGAAGAAAGTCCCACGCTATCAGGTACTTTTATTGCACTTCGCGAAGAATTATCAATGTCGAATTTTTTAGTCAAAAAAACATTAGAAAAATTAAAAGCAGATATTGACAATCTAAAGTTAAGCGACAGCTTAACTTTAGTCGTTTCTGATGTAGATGTTACACTTGAAATTGATGGAAACTATTCAAGTAAACTTTTGCTCACGAAATACTTAACAGAATCGCTCTCTTTTAAATTAGTGTTGTCTTACTTTAGAGGAAATTATAGTTTGACAAAGTTTGCTGAATGTAATCATGTCAGCACCTCTGTGGCGTATAGTACCTTACAGCGGCTAAAAAAAGCCTTAAAGGAGTATCAGATCTATTTTAGTAAGCGGGAAATTGTCGGCAATCAAAAAGCAATTTCATTTTTTTTGTATAAATTGTTCACGCTTTCCAATCAACCGATTTCCGAATTATATTCGGTAAAAGTCTATAATGAAGCGAAACGTGTATTACAGTCTGTTGAGTTAAACTATACTTTCACCACCTATGAGCGACGCAATTTTTTCCATTATTTAGCTATTATGATTAACAACGAAGGACGTGCGGTGGAAGGGATCGATACGCGTGCACTGAATACATTTTCAGAGGAACTAATAAAAAAATCGCAAGTGGCATGGGCATTGGCCTCAAAATCATTAACGTATACGATTGTTTTTTTCTTATATTTGCATGGCAAACTAGAGAAAAAATATGTCATTCACGAAGATCCTACGATTGAAAGCCTAACTCGTGTTTTCATTGGAAGTTTTGAAAAAGCATTTAATTGTTTAGAGGAGTCAACAAGGAATACTCTAGATGAAGGGTTAGCAATTATTCATTTCAATGTTATTTACTTTCCGATTAATATGTTTGACGATTTTGAAATGGATTTACAGTTTTTTAAGCAAACATATCCGGAATTTTATTTTTATTTAATTGAATATATTCGTTGGTTAACAGCAAAACATAAAAAAATTGCGAAAGCCAATCACTGTTTGTTTTTTAACTATCTATTGTTGCTAATTAATCATGTTCCGGTTCATTTAATTGCAGAGCCAGCCAAGGTCCTAATTGATTTTTCTTATGGAAAAGAGTATAACCAATTCATCAAAAAAAATTTATCCGTCTATGTGAATTTGAATGTAGAAATTATTGACCCGTTATCAGATACCTTACCAGATGTGGTGATTACCAATTTAAATAACTTGTATCAAGAAGAACAGAGTAAAGTTATGGTTTGGCTGGATCCACCTCGTTCGATTGATTGGGTCAATTTAACGCAATCATTATTGACTATTCAAGAAGAAAAATATCAACAACAAAAAGAATCGACAAAGACAAGCGGTGATCCTATCGAATAGAATCATCGCTTGTCTTTGTGTTTAAGTCTTTACAAAACCACCCAAGTGTTTTATAATATGAATATACATTCATATGAATAGGAAAACATTAATGAGGAGGCGCATAACAATGTCAAAACAAACAGGTGCACACACACATGAAGAAAAAGGTAAAAACGTTCCAGTTATTCTCTTTTTTACAGGATTGGCTCTTTTCTTTATCGGTTTATTTTTAGGGAACATGCTCTTAGTGAAAAATATTCTTTTCTCGTTAGCTGCTATTTTAGCTGGTTATCATATTATTGGGGAAGGCTTTGGAGATACGTATCGGGATACGAAAAACAATCGAAAGTTTTCGCCTAATATTCATTTGTTAATGACCTTAGCTGCAGTTGGTTCAGCATTAATGGGAAGTTTTGAAGAATCAGCATTGTTGATTTTGATTTTTGCGGCGGCGCATTTCCTTGAAGATTATGCCCAAGGCAAAAGCCAACGTGAAATTACAAAACTATTAAATTTAAATCCAACAGAAGCTCGCCTGATAACAGACGACGGCTCAATTCAAACTGTGTCAGTTGAACAATTGAAGATTGGTGACCGCGTGCAAGTCCTCAATGGTGCGCAAATTCCGACAGATGGCGTCGTGATTGAAGGAAGTACCGCTGTGGATGAATCATCTATTAATGGGGAAAGTATTCCCAAAGAAAAAAATAGTGGGGACCCAGTTTTTGGTAGTACTATGAACGGTTCAGGCACAATTGTTGTTGAAGTAACGAAAGATAGTTCAGAAACAGTTTTTGCAAAAATCGTACAGCTCGTGAACCAATCACAAGAAAATCAATCAGAAATTGCAAGCAAAATTAAACGATTTGAACCGAAATATGTCACACTAGTTTTAGCAGTTTTTCCACTAATTGTTTTAGGTGGCGCATTGCTTTTCCAATTGACTTGGGCTGAAAGTTTTTACAGAGGCTTGGTCTTCTTAATTGCTGCCTCCCCTTGTGCTTTAGCAGCGAGTGCCGTTCCGGCAACTTTATCAGGAATTTCCAATTTAGCAAAACAAGGCGTTTTGTTTAAAGGTGGCTCATTCTTATCAAATTTAGCTGAAGTGAAAGCACTCGCTTTTGATAAAACAGGCACGCTAACAAAAGGCAAACCTGAGGTAACAGATTATCTTTTTGTTGATGGCTTAGAAGATCGCCAAGACGAATTAGTAGCTGTTTTAACAAATATGGAGAAAAAATCCAATCACCCATTGGCGACGGCGATCGTTAATCGCTTTGAAGCAGAAACAACGGCTTTAAATTTAGAAGTAGAAAATATTGTCGGGGTGGGTTTAGTAACGACCATTGCAGACACAACTTTTAGAATTGGTAAACCATCTAGTTTCGAACAAGTGCCAACAATCATTGAGAAACAAACAACGAAATTAGCGAGTGAAGGCAAAACGGTAGTGTACTTTGCCGAAAATGAACAAGTGATTGGTTTAGTGGCATTGATGGATGTTCCTAATGAAGAAGCAATGAACGCCATTCACTATTTCAAGTCACAGAATATTGAAACAACAATGATTACAGGAGATGCAAAACTTACGGGTGAAGCAGTTGGCCGCTTAGTAGGCGTGGACCAAGTTTTTGCTAATGTTTTACCTGAGGAAAAATCAGCGATTGTTGATCAATTAAAACGCGAAGTAGGAATGACTGGGATGGTTGGTGATGGCATTAACGATGCGCCCGCTTTAGTGAATGCTGATATCGGAGTGGCGATGGGGGATGGTACAGACATTGCTATCGATGTTGCAGACGTGGTAGTGATGAAAAATGATCTTTCTAAATTAGGCTATGCTCACCGTGTCTCAAAACGCTTGAATAAAATTGTGCAGCAAAATATTATTTTTTCAATGTTAGTGGTAGCAACGTTAATTATCTTGAACTTTTTAGGTATTGCGAATATCGCATTTAGCGTACTTATTCATGAAGGAAGTACCTTAGTGGTCATTTTTAATGGCTTGCGTTTATTAGTTAATACAAAATAAGTCAAATAGTCACTTGCAAGAAAGGAGAGAAAGCGATGAATTCTTTAAAAATGATTGAACTTTCTCTCACCGACGTTGTCATTCGGATGGCTCTAGCCGTGGTTTTTGGAGCTTTGATTGGGTTAGAAAGAAGTATTAAAAGAAAAGGCTTCGGTATCAGTAGTAATGCCATTTTATGTTTGGCCTCCTGTACGATTTCCATTTTACAGATTCAATCGGTCGATATTTTAGTCGATGTGGTGAAACAAAATAGCGCCTTGGCATCCATTATTTCTATGGATATTACACGATATGGCGCCCAAGTGATTAGTGGTGTAGGCTTTCTCGGTGCGGGGATTATCGTTTTTAGAGAAAGGAAAGTTTCTGGGTTAACGACAGCAGTAATGATGTGGAATGTTACTATTATTGGTTTAGTCATTGGGATGGGCTTTTTAACCATTGCGTTTATCAATCTCGTGGCAACTTTGCTAGTATTAGCTCTGGCCCATTTTAAACGAAAGACTCCTTTAAAACGATTGCAGCTTATCGTAAAAATGAAGGAACCCATGATTAAAGAAAGCCGACTGCATGAACAACTTCAAGCTTCTTTAGAAAAAGGGGAGCGCTTAGTAGAATTGACTTTGGAATCCGAACAAGAGGCAGTGACAGCAAAGATTTCTTATGTAGGCAAAGAAGATTTCTGGCATTCCAACTTGCACCATCTCTTAAAAGAAAAAGGGCACGTTCAATCTGTCTCTGTCACGGAAACAATTTAACCATAAAATAAAGCACTTGGGCGCTAGCGCGCGCCAAGTGCTTTTGTTTAAATATTTAATACTTTATCTAAGAAATCTTTTGTTCGAGGGTTTTGAGGATTTTCAAAGACTTGCTCTGGCGAACCATCTTCTAGGAAGTTACCGCCATCAATGAACATTACTCGGTTAGCCACTTCTTTCGCAAAGCCCATTTCGTGAGTAACGATGACCATTGTCATTCCTTGTTTTGCTAAATCTTTCATTACACCAAGAACATCGCCAACCATTTCTGGATCAAGAGCTGATGTTGGCTCATCGAAAAGCATAATATCAGGATTCATCGCTAACGCACGTGCAATTGCGACACGTTGTTTTTGACCACCAGATAAAGAATCAGGATAGGCATCTTTTTTATCTGCCAATCCAACACGTTCTAAAAGTTCTAACGCTTTTTTCTCCGCTTCGTCTTTTGACAAGCGACCTAAATCGGTTGGTGCTAAAACAATATTTTCTAAAATAGATAAATGTGGAAACAAATTGAAATGTTGGAAAACCATGCCGATATGTTGACGGACTTGGTTGATGTCCGTATTTTTATCTGTCAAGTTCGCACCATCAATAATAATGTCTCCGCTAGAAGCTTCTTCTAATTGATTCAAGCAACGTAAAAAAGTACTTTTACCAGAACCAGAAGGACCGATGACGCAGACTACGTCGCCTTCGTTAATAGAAACATTAATGTCGTTTAAGACCGTGTTGTCACCATATTTTTTTACTAAATGTTCAACTAAGATTTTTTCAGTCATATTAGTTCACCTTCTTTTCAAGGTTTTTCGCTAATTTAGTTAAGCTAGTAATTAAAATTAAGTAGATTAACGCAATAACGAAGTAAACCATTGTACTTTGTAATGTCCGAGCAACAATAATTTTTCCTGTTTGTAGTAGTTCGATTAAGCCAATTGCTGAAAGGATAGTTGTATCTTTCAATGAAATAACAAATTGGTTAATGAATGAAGGAATCATAATGCGAATCGCTTGTGGTAAAATAATTTTTTGCATTGTCCGATTATAGGAAAGACCTAAACTTCTTGAAGCTTCCATTTGGCCAACTGGAACAGCTTTGATTCCGCCGCGCACAATTTCAGAAATATAGGCACTGGCATTTAAAGTTAATGTGATAATCCCAGCAATGAAGACCGGGATATTAAAGCCAAGCACACCAGGTAATCCGAAATAGATGAAGAACGCTAAGACCATTAAAGGAATTCCACGAATTAAATCAACATAAATGGTTGAAAGTACACGTAATGCTTTGATTGGTGAAACGCTGAATAATCCGAAAATAACGCCGACAATTAAAGCAAGTACGAAGGAAATCAACGTTAATAGAATCGTCATCCATAAACCGTGTAACAATTGTTTCCAGTTGTTTTGCATGAAGCCAACAAACGTAGATTCGTCAGCTGTTTCTTCTTTGGCTTCGTTGCCATCTTTTACGTAAGTGCCGATAATTTTATCGTATTCACCGGTACGTTTCATTTCTTTTAAGCCTTCGTTAAACATTTCAAGTAGTTCAGGATTTTGCCCTTTTTTGACAGCAAAACCGTAAGAACCACCTTTTTCACGAGGAATTGGTGTCGCTAGTGGTTGATTTTGCGCAACCCCGTAGCCAATGACAGGATAATCATCCATCATGGCATCAACTTCGCCAATTTCTAATGCACTGTATAATGCATCAGTTGTGTCTAAATACTTAATTGAGTAATCATATTTCTTTTTATTTTTTTCTAAGAAATCAGCACTTTCAGTACCAATTTTTACGCCGACTTTTTTGCCTTTTAAGTCATCATACGATTTAATTTTGTCATTGCCTTTTTTGACCGCAATTTGAATACCGCTATCAAAGTAAGGAACAGAGAAGTCGAAGGCTTTTTTACGATCATCCGTAATCGTCATGCCTGCAACCATCCCATCTGCTTGACCAGATTCAACAGCTTGGACAGCAGAACTAAAACCAATAAATTTAAATTCAACAGTAAAACCTTGCAATTCAGCTGCACGTTTGACTAAATCTACATCAATTCCGACATAATCGCCTTGGGCATTTTGAAACTCAAACGGAGCAAATGTAGAATCACTAGCAATCACATATTTCTCTTTTTTAGGAGTGATTTTTTTCATCTGTTCGCCAGCGTCTTGTGTGTTTGTTTCATCGCCTGTCGCTAAGTAGTTGTTTAAAATTTTATCATAAGTACCATTGTCTTTAAGATTTTTCAAACCAGCGTTGAACTTTTTGATTAATTCAGGGTTTTGACCTTTTTTCACTGCGAAACCATAAGAACTGCCTGTTTCTTTATCGCCAACTAATTGTAATTTTTGACCATTTTTCACTGCGTAGCCCAATACAGGATAATCATCAACGATTGCATCCGCTTCGCCGTTTTCTAAGGCTTTATAAAGACCCGTTGCATCGTCAAAATTTTTGATGGTGTAGTCATATTTCTCTTTATTTTTTTCAAGGAAATTGGCACTTTCAGTTCCAACTTTAGCCGCAACCGTTTTGCCTTTTAAATCATCATATGATTTAATTTTGTCGTTTCCTTTTTTTACCGCTAATTGTAAACCGCTATCGAAGTATGGATCTGAAAAATCAAAGGATTTTTTTCGCTCATCCGTAATACTCATTCCAGCAATCATGCCATCAATTTGTTTAGACTGAATCGCTTGGACTGCACTATCGAAGCCTAATGGTTTTAAATCCACTTCAAAACCTTGATCTTTGGCAATCGCATCTAATAAATCAACGTCAATACCAATGTATTTTCCTTTTGAGTCTTGGAATTCAAAAGGGGCGAATGTTAAATCCGTTCCAATTGTATATTTCTTTCCTTCTGCATGTGCTGAAGTGCCACTAATGAATGTTAGCAGAGTTACCATCATCACAAAGAAAGAAAGTAAAAAGTGTTTCCTTTTCATAAAATACCTCCTAGTTTTGCATATTGAACAATTATATAGTAAGAAATAGGAAGCTGACAAGTATTTGAACGCTAAAAAGAGAAAAAAACTCTAATTTCCTTACATTACATGTTATAAAATGTGACATATAAATTAAGAACAAAAGATTAAGATCAGTTGAAGTTCGAAACAGCAAAAGTGGCGAAAATATGTTCGGTATGTTAAACTAATAAGTGGACATTCTGCCAGAATGGGCCGATAATTTAAGAGAAATTAGACACTTTGAGGGGGAGTTATAAATGATCGAAAGAGAAACTTCCAATACCTTTCATTTGGCTTCTAAATATGAGCCTGCCGGAGATCAGCCAGCCGCTATTGCTGAACTAGTTGACGGTGTCAAAGGTGGAGAAAAAGCTCAAATTTTACTTGGAGCGACCGGAACAGGTAAAACATTTACAATCTCTAATGTGATTCAAGAAGTGAACAAACCAACATTAGTGATTGCACATAATAAAACACTAGCTGGACAATTATACGGGGAATTTAAAGAATTTTTCCCAGATAATGCGGTCGAGTATTTTGTCAGTTACTATGATTATTATCAACCAGAAGCATATGTACCCTCAAGTGATACATATATTGAAAAAGATTCCAGTATTAATGATGAAATTGATAAACTACGCCATTCAGCGACAAGTTCTTTATTGGAACGAAACGATGTCATCGTGGTAGCATCAGTTTCTTGTATTTTTGGTTTAGGGGATCCGCGGGAATACAGCCAACAAGTTGTTTCATTACGTGTGGGAATGGAAATGGATCGTAATGAGTTACTAAAAAGTTTAGTCGATATTCAATTCGAACGAAATGATATTGATTTTCAACGGGGGCGTTTTCGTGTCCGCGGTGATGTGGTTGAGATATTCCCAGCTTCACGGGATGAGCATGCGCTACGTGTTGAATTTTTCGGAGACGAAATTGATCGAATTCGTGAAGTAGATGCGTTAACTGGTGAAATTGTCGGCGAAACAGAGCATGTCGCTATTTTTCCGGCAACACACTTTGTGACGAACGAAGAACATATGGAACATGCCATATCGCAGATCCAAGAAGAATTAGAAGCACGTTTGAAAGTGCTTCGCAGTGAAAACAAATTATTGGAAGCCCAACGTTTGGAACAGCGAACCAACTATGATATTGAGATGATGAGAGAGATGGGCTATACGTCAGGGATTGAGAATTACTCTCGACATATGGATGGTCGCCAAGAAGGGGAGCCGCCATATACGCTGTTGGACTTTTTCCCAGATGACTTCTTACTTGTAATCGATGAGTCTCATGTAACAATGCCGCAAATTAGAGGAATGTATAATGGCGACCGAGCACGGAAACAAATGTTAGTGGACTATGGTTTCCGTTTACCAAGTGCACTTGATAACCGACCGCTTCGTTTAGAAGAATTTGAACAACATGTAAACCAAATTGTTTATGTATCGGCAACACCAGGCCCTTATGAAATGGAACAAACAGAGACGGTTGTTCAACAAATCATTCGACCAACAGGTTTACTAGATCCAGAAGTAGAAATCCGCCCAATTATGGGTCAAATTGATGACTTGGTGGGCGAAATTCATGAACGGATCGAAAAAGATCAGCGGGTGTTTGTCACAACCTTAACGAAGAAAATGGCCGAAGATTTAACCGACTATTTCAAAGAATTAGGCTTAAAAGTTAAATATTTGCATAGTGATATAAAAACACTGGAAAGAACGGAGATCATTCGCGATTTACGATTAGGCGAATTTGATATTCTAATAGGTATTAACTTATTACGTGAAGGAATCGATGTGCCAGAAGTTTCCTTAATTGCGATTCTAGATGCGGATAAAGAAGGCTTCTTACGTAGTGAACGCTCGTTAGTGCAAACGATGGGACGGGCTGCCCGGAACGCCGAAGGAAAAGTCATTATGTATGCAGATAAAATCACCGATTCGATGCAACGAGCTATGGATGAAACGGCACGACGTCGGGCAATCCAAGAAGCATATAATGAAGAACATGGCATTGAACCAAAAACAATTATTAAAGAAATTCGTGATTTGATTTCTATTTCCAAAACAGCTGATAAAGATGAAACAGTGGTTCAATTGGATAAATCATATGAAGATTTATCAAGACAAGAAAAAGCTGATTTATTAATGAAACTTGAAAGAGAAATGAAAGATGCGGCCAAAGCATTAGACTTCGAAACTGCAGCCACATTACGAGATACCATTCTTGAATTGAAAGCTGCCAAATAAGTCAACCAACGGATTAAGTAAAAGATACGATGAACTATCGTATCTTTTACTAATCTTTTCTCTATAGAATGACTTGAAATGATTTGACGTAAGAGATTTAGTAAAAGGAGAACATATATGGCAAATGATAAAATTGTGATTCATGGTGCACGCGCCCATAACTTAAAAAATATTGATGTCACGATTCCTCGTGACAAAATGGTTGTTGTAACTGGACTATCTGGTTCTGGTAAAAGTTCATTAGCATTTGATACGCTTTACGCAGAAGGGCAACGACGTTATGTAGAGAGTCTCTCTGCTTATGCGCGACAATTTTTGGGACAGATGGATAAACCAGATGTTGACAGCATCGATGGTTTAAGTCCAGCTATTTCAATTGATCAAAAGACGACAAGTAAGAACCCACGCTCAACAGTAGGGACGGTCACAGAAATCAATGATTATTTACGATTGTTATTTGCTCGGGTAGGTCATCCAATTTGTCCTAACGATCATATTGAAATTACCAGTCAGTCTGTTGAACAGATGGTTGATAAAGTCTTAGAGCTACCAGAGCGAACAAAAATTCAAATTTTGGCGCCTGTTGTGGTCAAGAAAAAAGGCCAACATAAAAAAGTGTTTGAAATGATCCAACGTGAAGGGTATGTCAGAATGCGGGTGGATGGTGAAACCTATGATGTTAGTGAGGCACCAGAACTTGAAAAAAATAAAAAACATGATATTGCGATTGTGATTGACCGTATCGTTGTGAAAGAAGGCATTCGCTCTCGCTTGTTTGATTCGTTTGAAGCGGCTTTGCGTTTAGCTGAAGGTTACGCAATTGTTGATGTGATTGGTCAAGAAGAAATGTTGTTTAGTGAACATTATGCTTGTCCTTATTGTGGGTTTACAGTCGGTGAATTGGAACCGCGCTTGTTTTCATTTAATGCACCATTTGGCGCTTGTCCCGATTGTGATGGTTTAGGTGTTAAATTAGAAGTGGACAAAGACTTAGTGATTCCAGATCCTACTAAAACCTTGAGAGAAGGAGCCATCGTTCCGTGGAACCCTATTAGTTCCCAATATTATCCACAAATGTTGGAGCAAGCAGCCACCAGTTTTGGGATTGATATGGATACGCCGTTTGAAGAATTACCTGCAGACCAACAAGAAATTATTTTAAATGGTTCTGGCGAGAAAAACTTTCATTTTCATTATGAAAATGACTTTGGTGGTGTTCGTGATGTGGAAGTGCCATTTGAAGGGATTTTAAAAAATATTAAACGACGTTATCATGAAACAAATAGCGATTTTACACGAGATCAAATGCGGTTATACATGACAGAATTGACTTGTCGAAGCTGTCAAGGGTATCGTTTGAATCCACAAGCTTTAGCTGTAAAAATCAATGGCACGCACATTGGTGAAGTCAGTGAATTAGCAATAAAAAATGCGGTCCAATTTTTTGAAGGTGTGTCTTTATCTGAACAAGAAACAACGATTGCTCGGCCAATTTTAAAAGAAGTCGAAGATCGGTTAACCTTCTTAAAAAATGTCGGGTTAGATTACTTAACCTTAAGTCGAGCTGCTGGTACACTTTCTGGCGGAGAAGCACAAAGAATTCGCTTAGCAACACAAATTGGCTCAAACTTATCAGGCGTCCTTTACATTTTAGATGAACCATCAATTGGTTTGCATCAACGAGATAACAACCGCTTGATTGACTCATTGAAAAAAATGCGGGACTTAGGCAATACATTAATTGTGGTGGAACACGATGAAGATACAATGATGGCTTCGGATTACTTGATTGATGTGGGACCTGGCGCTGGACATCTGGGCGGTGAAATTGTAGCCGCTGGTACGCCGGAAGAGGTTGCTAAAAATCCGCATTCATTGACCGGACAATATCTTTCTGGGAAAAAAGTGATTCCTGTACCAAAAGAACGTCGCAAAGGTAATGGCAAAGTGATCAAAGTCACTGGTGCCAGTGAAAATAATTTAAAAAATGTCAGTGTTGAATTTCCGCTGGGTGAATTTGTTGCTGTCACAGGCGTTTCAGGTTCAGGGAAAAGTACTTTAGTCAATCAAATTTTGAAAAAAGCGCTGGCCCAAAAATTAAATCGTAATTCCAATAAACCTGGGAAACACAAAAGTATCACTGGTTATGAAGCCATTGAAAAGATTGTTGACATTGACCAAAGTCCGATTGGCCGAACACCAAGAAGTAATCCAGCGACTTATACTAGTGTTTTTGATGACATTCGCGATTTGTTTGCCCAAACAAATGAAGCCAAGGTTCGTGGCTATAAAAAAGGTCGCTTTAGTTTTAACGTCAAAGGTGGCCGTTGTGAAGCTTGTCGCGGGGATGGTATCATCAAAATTGAAATGCACTTTTTACCTGATGTCTATGTGCCTTGCGAAGTTTGTCATGGCAAACGTTATAATTCTGAGACGTTAGAAGTTCATTATAAAGGCAAAAACATTTCTGATATTTTAGATATGACGGTGGAAGATGCCGTAGAATTTTTCAAACATATCCCTAAAATTCATCGTAAATTGCAAACAATTGTGGATGTAGGCTTAGGCTATGTGACATTGGGGCAGCCAGCAACTACTTTATCTGGTGGAGAAGCACAGCGGATGAAGCTAGCGAGTGAACTTCATAAAAATTCTAATGGGAAAAACTTTTATATTCTGGATGAACCAACAACAGGCTTGCATACCGATGATATTGCGCGGTTGCTTCTAGTATTAGAGCGTTTAGTGGAAGCGGGCAATACCGTTTTAGTGATTGAACATAACTTGGATGTCATCAAATCTGCGGATCATGTGATTGATCTAGGGCCAGAAGGTGGCGACGGTGGTGGGACGATCGTGGCGACAGGAACACCAGAAGAAGTTGCTAAAGTCAAAGACAGTTACACAGGATATTATTTAAAACGTGTTCTGAAATAAACATTAATGATTAGATAAAGAACCTTGTTTTTATGGGAAACAAGGTTCTTTTATTATAAAATAACAAAAATTTTTTAATTAAAATTAAAAATAAATGTTTACTTAATGTGTAATCAAAAGATATACTATGTTTGTTAACAAAATAACAATGAACACGAAGGGAAGTCTTAAATGAAAAACAAAAAAATAACAACAGGTTTATTAACAGCAGGAATGGTCTTAGCTATCGGAATCACACCTTTTGTACATAGTAACACAATGGAAGCAGCGACCTTAATTTCACAATCAGACCATGAAAAAGTAATGAGCTTTACCAAGAAAGACTTAAAAGAAGCAACGGGCATTCAATTGGAGCCGGCGACAGTACAAGCCGTTCATCAGGAATTAAAGCAACAAATCACCTGGGAAACATTAGGCTATTCCACAATTGATGCGCAAAATATTGCGACACGTTTTACACAAAATACATATCAGGCTCTGGGGATTTTAACAGATATCGCCAACCATTCAGAACTTCAATTGAAAGTCATTACCATTAATAATCCCTATCTAGCAACAGCTAAAATTGGTACCTTTAAGTGGGAAACTGTAACTCCTGAAGTTGGTGGGGACCATGAAACAGCAGACAATGAACTAACCACACCGACACCAACTGTTGCCAGTCTTCAAGAGATTGACGTAGAAATCGAATACGACGAAAATGAAATTGAGTTCACCTATGAAATAAAATCGAACGGAACAATTGAAGCAACGTATGAAGATGAATCTGCTGATTTAGAATTAGAAGGTAAGGCAGCACAAGACAAAATCATGACTCTTTTAGATGGATTGTCAATCAAAACAGCTACAAATGAACAAATTAAAGAACACATTACGAAAAAGTTAGCCGTGAATGAACAAGTAAAACAATTTGAGTTTGAAGCTAATTTTACTGATAAAACAGAAATTGAGTTTGTATTAAAATAACACAGAGTTATATAGTATAATTCAGCAATTAAAACAGCATTGACAAAAATGTCAATGCTGTTTTTCTATGAAAGAATAGAAATCTTTATAAGAATGATTGAAAAGCTTTATTTGATACGCCCGGGGTGTTATAATATAGTGATGCAAGTGAAGGGAGTGTTGAATATGCCAGAAAATTTACAACTGGTTATTATTACAGGAATGAGTGGCGCTGGAAAAACAGTCGCTGTTCAAAGCTTTGAAGACATGGGCTATTTCTGTATCGACAATTTACCACCAAGCTTAATCCCAAAATTTTGGGAATTAATTAAAGAATCTGGAAAAGTTACCAAGATTGCGTTAGTGATTGATTTACGTTCACGGACCTTCTTTAGAGAAATTCAGGATATGTTAGTCGAACTTGAAAATACTAATTTTATTGATACAACGATTTTATTTTTAGATGCCACCGATGAAGAGTTGGTTTCTCGTTATAAAGAGACCCGGCGTGCGCATCCAATGGCGATGGATGGTTTAGTGACAGAAGGTATTCGTAAAGAACGTGCAATGCTGGAAGAAATCAAGGCGGATGCTCAGTTGGTCATTGACACCACGGACTTGTCCCCTCGTCAATTGCGGGAACGTTTGAATAAAGAACTAGCAACGAGAGAGACACACGAATTTCGAGTGGAAATGGTGTCCTTCGGCTTTAAATATGGGTTGCCGATTGATGCAGATATCGTTATGGATGTTCGCTTTTTACCTAACCCCCATTATATTGATGAACTACGACCGTTAACTGGAATGGATCAACCTGTTTATGATTATGTGATGGGCTTCCCAGAAACAGATGAATTTTATACAAAATTTATCGATTTACTGCGAACAGTCTTACCTGGATATAAAAAAGAAGGTAAAAGTAGCGTCACCATTGCAATTGGCTGTACTGGCGGACAACACCGCTCTGTTGCACTGACAGAACGTGTTGGCGCTGAATTAAAAGAGGAAGATTACCATGTAAATATTACCCACCGCGACCGCTTAAAAAGAAAAGAAACGGTTAATCGCTCTTAATGAAAACCTATCGAATTCGTAAACCGAAGATCGTGGTTGTTGGTGGTGGAACAGGCTTGCCAGTAATTTTGAAAAGTTTAAGAAATCAAAGTGTTGATATTACTGCCGTCGTAACGGTCGCTGATGATGGCGGTAGCAGTGGCGAGCTTCGTTCCTCTATTAATAACATGACACCTCCGGGAGATTTAAGAAATGTTTTAGTGGCATTGTCAGATATGCCACAATTATATGAAGATATTTTTCAATATCGTTTTGATAAATCAGATAGTCATTTTGCCAATCATGCAATCGGTAATTTAATCATTGCTGCTGTCTCAGAAATGAGAGGAAGTACGTATGAAGCGATTCAATTGCTTTCAAAAATGATGCATGTTGATGGACGGATTTATCCATCATCAGAACGGCCATTAACGTTACATGCTGTATTTAAAGATGGCTCAGTGGCGGTGGGAGAATCAAAAATTGCACTGGATCGCAAGACGATTGACCATGTGTTTGTAACAAATACACACGGAGAAGAGCAGCCAAGAGCTGCGCGTAAAGTCGTCAAAGCAATTGAAGAAGCAGACATGGTCGTGTTAGGGCCAGGGAGTCTTTTTACAAGTATTTTGCCTAATTTAGTTATTACAGAAATTGGTGAAGCCATCAAACAAACGGCAGCCGAAGTAGTCTATATTTGTAACATCATGACCCAAAAAGGGGAAACGGAACATTTTACGGATGCAGATCATGTTCGTGTCTTAAACGAGCATCTACAAGCGCAGTTTGTTGATACAGTGCTGGTTAACACAGAAAAAGTACCAGAAAATTACATGGATCCTGAAATTTATGATGAATATTTGGTTCAAGTAAAGCATGATTTTCAAGGATTACGTGAAGAAGGATGCCGAGTTATTTCGACAGACTTTTTAGAATTAAGAGATGGCGGAGTTTTTCATGATGGGGAAAAAGTTGTTGAAGAACTTTTCCGTATCGTATTTGGAACGAAATATTAATTAATCAAAAGAATCAAGAGAGGAGGAGCTTAGATGTCTTTTGCCTCGGATGTCAAAAAAGAGTTGACTGGTTTAGAAGTCCATCGAGAACACGCGAAAGCAGAATTAGCAGCATTAATTCGGATGAACGGCTCACTTAGCTTAGTTAATCAACAGTTTGTCTTGAATGTACAAACGGAAAATGCTGCAATTGCTCGTCGAATGTATTCATTGCTGAAAGATCATTACCATGCACAAGCAGAATTATTAGTTCGTAAAAAAATGAAACTAAAGAAAAATAATGTTTACATTGTGCGTCTAAAACAAGATACACAAAAAATTCTAGCTGATTTGGATATTATGGATGGGGTCGTTTTTAATGGCAATGTGTCAAATGAAATCATGGGTAACGCACAAAAAATGCGTTCCTATTTACGCGGGGCCTTTATGGCTTCTGGCTCAGTTAATAATCCGGAAACAAGTCGCTATCATTTAGAAATTTTTTCAATTTATGAAGAACACAATAATGATATTTGTAAGATGTTGAATTACTATGACTTAAACGCTCGAACATTGGGACGCCGAAACGGGTATATTTGTTATTTAAAAGGTGCTGAAAAAATCGCCGACTTTTTAACGTTAATTGGTGCCACGAACTCTATGTTGAAATTTGAAGATGTCCGGATTGTCCGTGATATGCGGAATTCAGTAAATCGTTTAGTGAATTGCGAAACGGCGAATTTAAATAAAACCATTGATGCGGCTTCAAAACAAATTGAAAATATTCAATTTATTGAAAGTACAGTAGGGTTGACGTCATTACCGGAGAAACTTCAGGAAATCGCAGAATTACGGTTAGAGTATCCGGAAGTTAGTCTCAAAGAACTAGGGGAAATGATTCCTTCAGGAGCTATTTCTAAGTCAGGTATTAATCATCGTATTCGAAAAATTAATGAATTTGCAGAAAAATTACGAGAAAAAAGTGCGTAACTTTTCTGCTCAAGAAGTGAAGAATAACATTTCCGTTTGAAGTGCTATTCTTCACTTTTTCTTTAAGCGTGTAAAAAAAATTAAAGTGTGTAAAAAGTGTGTAGCACTGAAATGTAGTGTTGACCTGTGTTTTAAAGAAACGACGTTGGCACGAATGTTGCATGTAATAAAATGCAAGCGATTACTTATTGCTGTTTTTAACTAAAACATTAAAAACTATTGGAGGGGTCAAAATGGTTCAACGATTAATTAGTGCAAATGCATCAGAAATCAAACGGATGTCAAAAGAAGAGCTGTTTCAGAGTATTAAAGCGAGCGAAGGGCGCGTAATTTTATCGGAAAATGTGGTAGTTCATCCATCCGTAGCAGGTGATATCACTTGTGCGGAAATGTCAAAAGCATATGGCGCAGACATGATTTTATTGAATGTTTTCGATGTTAATCAACCGATTGTAGTAGCCGCTTATGAAGGGCAATATACTGCGGAAACATGTGTCCCTAATGATGAGGTTGTTCATCGTTTGAAAGAACTAGTCGGTTTACCGATTGGCATGAATGTCGAACCTGTTGATGAAAATTTAGACTTAGCTTCAACGAGAGTTTCGATTGAACCAGGTAGAAAAGCATCAGCAGCTACTTTCAAAAAAGCCAATGAACTGGGTTTGGATTTTATCTTATTGACAGGTAATCCAGGAACTGGCGTGACCAACGACTTGATTGCTGAGAACGTGGCCTTAGCCAAAAAACATTTTGATGGCATCATTATTGCCGGAAAAATGCACAGTTCAGGCGTAGATGAACCAGTGGTCAGTTTAAAATCAGCTGAACAATTTATTGAAGCGGGCGCTGATATTGTCTTAGTCCCAGCAGTCGGCACGGTTTGGGGCATCACTGATCAACAAGTCAAAGAAGTCGTGGATTTTGCACATTCAAAAGGAAAATTAGTTATGAGTGCCATTGGAACTTCACAAGAAAGTGCTCAACCTGAAGTTATCCAAGCAATCGGCATTAGAAATAAAATTTTAGGCGTAGATATTCAACAT
This sequence comes from Enterococcus sp. AZ050, assembly GCF_051715085.1. Taxonomy (NCBI): domain Bacteria; kingdom Bacillati; phylum Bacillota; class Bacilli; order Lactobacillales; family Enterococcaceae; genus Enterococcus; species Enterococcus sp. AZ050. The sequence goes on from NZ_JBIOTC010000001.1 coordinate 2,340,252, forward strand.
ATTGGCGATGCCAATATGGGCTTAGTTGGTATTGAAAATATTAAAGAGCTTTCTGATGCGATACGTGGGAAAAGACATACTGTTGCTAGAATGGCTCGTTCGATTAATCGTTAAAAAAGTGAACAGAGACACGAATTCAGAAAATTTGAATTCGTGTCTTATGATTTTTTTATTGAAAAACGGTATACTAAAAGAGAAATAAAGGTTTGAAAGGATGAGGTTTTTTTATGGATATTTCAGTAATTGATGCAACAAAAGTTAACACAGAAACAGGGCTTCACATTGGTGAGCGCAATGCCCCTGTCAAAATGATAGAATTTATCAATGTTCGCTGTCCTTATTGCAGAAAATGGTTTGAAGAGTCTGAGGAACTGTTAGCACAATTTGTCAAAAGTGGTAAAGTTGAACGTATCATTAAGTTGTTTGATAAAGAAAAAGAAAGTTTACAACGCGGCAATGTGATGCATCACTACATTGACTATTCAGCGCCTGAACAAGCACTGTCAGCATTGCATAAAATGTTTGCTACGCAAGATGAATGGGGAAACTTAACCTTAGAAGAAGTAGCGACGTATGCTGAAAAAAATCTGGGCTTAAAAGAACAAAAAGATGCAACGCTTGTTTCCGCAGTGATTGCTGAAGCCAATGCGGCGCACATTCAATTTGTACCAACGATCATCATTGGTGAGCATATCTTTGACGAAAGTGTCACTGAAGAAGAATTACGAGGATACATTGAAAAATAAAAAAATGGAAACAGCGACCGTCGCTGTTTCCATTTTTTTTATTTTTAATTTAAGGCGCTACTATTTTCCATTACTTCATCGATTAAACCATATTCTTTTGCTTGTTCGGCAGTCATATAGTTATCACGATCGGTATCACGTTCAATCACTTCAATTGGTTGGCCAGTTCGTTCAGCTAAAATTGAATTTAAACGTTGACGAGTGTCTAAAATGTGACGAGCAGCAATTTCAATTTCTGTTGCTTGCCCTTGAGCGCCACCAAGTGGTTGGTGAATCATGATTTCCGCATTTGGTAAAGCGAAACGTTTGCCTTTTTGACCAGCTGTTAATAAGAAGCTACCCATAGAAGCCGCCATTCCTAATACGATCGTTTGGACATCCGCTTTAACGAAATTCATGGTATCGAAAATCGCTAAACCTGCAGAAACGCTACCACCAGGAGAGTTAATGTACAAGTAAATGTCTTTTTCTGAATCTTGGGCATCTAAGAATAATAACTGTGCAATCACTGAGTTTGCCACGTTATCATCGATAGGGCCGCTTAGCATAATGATGCGGTCTTTTAATAAACGAGAATAAATGTCATAAGCACGTTCACCGCGAGATGATTGTTCAATAACTGTTGGAATTAAATTCATAAGTAAATCCTCCTATATAAAGAAACTTTTAAAGTCATTCTATCACAAAGCACTTTGAATGCCTATGAAAAGTATACCTCTTTGGTCAATAAAGGTCAACGAAGTCGCTTGAAAAATTTTGTGTCATTTTTTATCCGAAACTTTTGGATTATGTTATACTAAAATGGAAAATTAGAAAAGAGCGAGGGGAAAAATATGTTTGTTTTTATCGCCGGAATGGTCGGTGTAATCGTCGGTGCGCTAATAGTCACAGCAAGTGCCGCCTTACATTCATCTTACAAAGAGCGAAAAGAAGTACGTTATCGTGAACTAGAACATTTGGTTAAAGAAATTGAATCATTGAATTTATTAAATAAAAAAGTCAAAGAAATTTTACAAAAGCGTGAATTATATATAGACAGATCAATTGAATACTTATCGATGGATGATTGTTTCATTAGCATCGATGATTTTATTTATTTGGAATCATTTTCTGCTCAAAATAATTTTTACTTACCGACGTACTTAATTGAAGAATTTTTCAAAAAAATTGCGCATCGTAAAGTCATTTTGACGGCCAGCGAAGTTGCTGAAATGGGTGGACACACCTATAAAGGCGGCCGTGTTATTTTAGAAAATTTTTCAGACGAGATTTTAGCAATTATTGAAGATAAAAAACGTAAAATGCAACGTTTGTCTAACGAACCACTTCATTATTTTAAAGCGATTAAATAAAAAAGAACCAGCGTACCCACTAATTTTTTGGGGTATCTGGTTCTTTTTCTTGTTGTTCCATATCGGTCATAGTGTCTTCAATTTCTTTATGTAAGAAATAAGAAATAACTGTACGGATGATTACCAAGGTTGCCAATTTCAAAATATCTTGAAAAGTTGGTTTGACAATGGATTCAATAATATCAGCAGCAATTAAAATTTCTAAACTTAACAGAATGTAGCTACCAAGGAAGTTTTTGATGAACGTATTCATTTTGGTTAAGGTAAAGCGGCTTTGATTTTGTCGTTCACTTTTAATGAAATCTTTTCCTGCTAAACAAACACCCCAAACTAAAACAATAATCGAAAAAACATTCAGTCCTAAAATACATAGCTCAAAAAGTGGGGTTAAAAGCGTCATTAACTGATGGGGCCACTCATTCATCGTATTCACTCCTACCAAAAAGCCTTTTCTTTAACTATAACGAAACGGCTGACTAACGTCAAATATTGTTGAAATAAACAGGCTAAACTATTCAGCTTATAGAACAAAACTAAGAAAATTATGGATAGCATCTAACAATTAAGTAAAAGGACTGTAAAGGTTCTTTTACTTTTTTTGTGTAAAAAAAGAGTCTTAAAAGGAATCAAGTAGCAAAAAGTAAGTGAAAACCAACTTTGTCAGTGGATAGTCTTTTCATTAATTTTTAAAAGACAAATTTTACGTTTTCAAGAGCCGAATACTGCCAAGTTTTAGCCTATAAAGGTGATAGAATCAGAAATTGAGTAAGAGATGTGTCACAAAAGCAAGGAGACACATCGACTTGATGAAAGATTTAAGGAGCTGTAGTTGAAGTAAAGAGAAGCAAGTGTCCCAAACACTAGCGAAAGAAAATAGGGAGGATTAAAATGTTTAAGAAAGCAACGAAATTATTATCGACAATGGTGATTGTCGCTGGAACAGTTGTGGGAAATTTCAGTCCCACATTGGCTTTAGCTGAAGGAGTGGTTAAAGCAGGAGATACAGAAGGAATGACCAATACGGTGAAAGTGAAAGACGACAGTCTAGCTGATTGTAAACGGATATTGGAAGGACAAGCTGCTTTCCCAGTTCAAGCGGGTGAAACGGAACCGGTTGATTTAGTGGTTGTTGAAGATGCCAGTGGTAGTTTTTCAGATAATTTTCCACATGTAAGACAAGCGATTGATGAAGTGGTTCAAGGATTATCTGATCAAGACCGCGTGATGCTGGCTTCGTATCGTGGCGGAAAACAATTTATATTTCCTGATGGAAAAGTAAAAATTAATTCAGCTGATTATGATATGAATGTGCGTGTTGATACTCAATTAACCCATGATAAAAGCCAATTTGTTTCTGGCTTTGGAGATGTTCGGACGTATGGTGGTACACCAACTGCCTCAGGATTGAAACTTGCTTTAGATACGTACAATCAAACACACGGAGATTTAACGAATCGAAAAACATATTTCTTATTAGTGACAGATGGGGTCGCTAATACACGTTTAGATGGTTACTTGCATAAAACCAACACCAATGATTCAATCAATGAATATCCAGATCCAAGACATCCTTTTCAAGTTTCGGTTGAGTATAGTAATGACTATCAAGGTGCAGCAGCAGAAGTTTTAGCGTTAAACCAAGAAATTACTAACCAAGGCTATGAAATGATTAATGCGTATTGGGAAAGTGTTGAATCTTTAAGTTCAGTAAATTCATATTTTGATAAATATAAAACAGAAGTGGGTCCTTTTGTAAAACAAGAGTTGCAACAAGGATCTAGCACACCAGAAGATTTTATTACAAGCCAATCTATTGATGATTTTACAACCCAATTAAAACAAATTGTCAAAGATCGTCTGGCGCAATCGACACCAGCAACAGCTTCATTAACGATTGCCAATCAATTTGATATTCAATCGGCGACCGCTACGGACGATGCTGGAAATGATGTGCCTGTTCAAATTAACGGACAAACCATTTCAGCAACTAGTACAGAAGGTTACGTAGGAAACATCACGATTCACTACGAAGTCAAAGAAAATACAGCGATTGATGCAGCAACCCTTGTAAGTAGTGGGACAATGAATCAAGGAACAATTGCTAAGGAATTTCCAGAAGCGACGATTCCTAAAAATGACAATGCGCATGCGTGTGACGTGACGCCAGAAGATCCAACGATTACAAAAGATATCGAAAATCAAGAGCACTTAGATTTAACCAATCGTGAAGATAGTTTCGATTGGCATGTCAAAACAGCCTTTGGTAACGAAACAAGTACTTGGCAACAAGCCAGTTTAGTGGATAACGTCAACCAATTATTAGATATCCAAAAAGTCGTTGTTACTGATGAAAATGGCAAAGATGTTACAGCCAATGGCACAGTAACACAAGCAAATAACAAAGTAACTTTTGAAATGAACAAACAAGCAGACAGCTATGACTATTTGAGTGGTCATACGTACACAATGACTATTACCACAACAATCAAAGCTAGCGCAACGGACGAAGAATTAGCGCCTTATATTGAACAAGGTGGAATTCCTAATCAAGCCGACTTGAACTTTGGTAACGAAGGGGACGTGTTGCATTCCAACAAGCCAACAGTGACACCGCCGCCAGTAGATCCAAACATCACTAAAGACGTAGAAGGTCAAGAACATTTAGATTTAACCAACCGCGATCAAGAATTTAAATGGAACGTCAAAACAGCTTTCGGTAACGAAACAAGCACTTGGACCCAAGCCAGCATGGTGGATGACATTAATAAAGTGTTAGACATCACAGACGTGAAAGTCACAGATGAAAATGGTAAAGATGTTACAGCTAACGGCAAAGTAACACAAGAAAATAACAAAGTAACTTTTGAAATGAACAAACAAGCAGACAGCTACTCATACTTAGCTGGACATACGTACACAATGACTATTACCACTAAAATTAAAGACGGCGCAACCGATGAAGAATTAGCACCTTATATTGAACAAGGTGGCATTCCCAACCAAGCCGACTTAAACTTTGGCAACGAAGGGGACGTGTTGCATTCCAACAAGCCAACCGTAACACCGCCTGCACCAACGCCAGAAGATCCAACGATTACAAAAGATATCGAAGGCCAAGAACATTTAGACTTAACTAATCGTGACCAAGAATTTAAATGGAACGTCAAAACAGCTTTCGGTAACGAAACAAGCACGTGGACCCAAGCTAGCATGGTGGATGACATTAATAAAGTGCTAGATATCACTGATGTAAAAATCACAGATGAAAATGGCAAAGATGTTACAGCTAACGGCAAAGTAACACAAGAAAATAACAAAGTAACTTTTGAAATGAATAAAAAAGACGACAGTTATACCTACTTAGCTGGTCACACATACACAATGACTATCACCACTAAAATTAAAGCTGACGCAACGGACGAAGAATTAGCGCCTTATATTGAACAAGGTGGCATTCCCAACCAAGCCGACTTAAACTTTGGCAACGAAGGTGACGTGTTGCATTCCAACAAGCCAACCGTAACACCGCCTGCACCAACGCCAGAAGACCCAAAAAAACCTGAACCTAAACAACCGCTAAAACCGAAAAAACCGTTGACGCCTACAAATCATCAAGCACCAACGAACCCAGTCAATTTTGGGAAATCAGCAAGTAAAGGAATTCATTTACCAATGACTAATACAACAGTAAATCCACTTTACATGATCGCAGGTTTAATTGTCCTTATAGTGGCTATTAGCTTTGGCATAACAAAAAATAAAAAAAGAAAAAATTAGACAAACTAAAAAGGAAGAAAAAACATGAATAAAAAAATTTCGTTCAGTCTGTTAATTTTGTTACTTAGTTTGTTGGTAGGTTTTACATTTATTCCGCATAAAAAGGAATTAAGTTTCAATGAGTATCAAGAAAAAAAACACTCTGGCGAAACATTTTATGTTGTTTTAAAAAAGAAAAACTGTTCAGATTGTCAGGATTTCGAGAAACTATTGCAAGCACCTAAACAGGTTTACTATGTAGAATTAACCAACAAAGAGACCATGAAGGAATGGTCAACATTTATCCGAGAAAATAAAGTTTTACATGTGCCATCTATGTTTAAAATAGATAACGGCCATCTCAAGAAAATTGATGGAGAAGGAGATGCGAATCAATTATTCGCAAACTATCAAAAAATAACGAAGTAAAAAGAATAAAAAGACAAGCCAAGTTTCCTAAATTAAGGAAACTTGGCTTGTCTTTTTCTAGTAATAGTCGTTTATTAAATAACATGTGAAATATTTTACAAATCCATTTTGGTTTGATAAAATAAACGCAAACATATGAATTTATTTTCATTTGTTTTGGAAGGAGGAACGAATGATTGAATTGATTTTACTTTTGTCGGTGATTCTTTTAGGTTTATTGATTGGAAATAAAAGAGTTGATAAGTGGCTTTTTCTTAAGGCATTACTTTTGTTTTCTGTTATGCTAAGTGTGAGCATCTTAATTTCGGTAGCTATGTATTTATTATTAACAATGGGCGTTGCAAACGTAATAGGGCAGCGGTTAGAGTCGTTATTTCTTTTAGGGATAGTCGTTATCATCAGTACGAGTCTTTTGTTATATTTTTTATTGAATTTAACGACGAAAAAAATTGTTTTACCCATCGCTTTAATGAAAATAATTGAATATTATATTCAATGGGTATTGATTTATGTTACTATTTATCAAGTGATTTTTGATCAGTTTATTGTTTCTTCAGAAGTAAAAAATACGTTACAAGGGACTATTGATGAGCCAGTCGCAATCATTATTGTTATTTTGCCATCATTTATTTCAATTTGGATTGCCGTTGTTTTATTTAGGATTCGTATGGAAGAACTTTAATCAGATACTTTTAGAATGGAGGAGTTTGTATGTCTGCTTGGCAAACATTTAAAAATGGAACAAGGCAATTTTTTAAAGACATCTTGCAGTACTTATGGTTATTTTTTACTTTAAATGTCTTATTATTATTGGTGGGTGGGGCTTTTAGTTGGGCTACTTCCAACGCACTAAAAACTCAAGGTATTCCTTATCTTTCGTTTAATAACCTGAATTTATTGTTAGAAAAGCCGCTTGCTCTGGTGTTATTAATTCTCTTGTTGTTACTTTTTTTAGGTGCAGTTTTTTATCAGTTTACCTTTTTATTATTAGGGATTTTTCAAATACGGCAAGACCATCGTTTTCATTTTAAAGGAGTTACCAAGGCATCTTTTAAGGTTCTTAAAAAGCAAGGTGCCCGTTCGTGGTTATTCTTTTTCGGTTATTTTGTTGTCATTGTCCCTTTTGGTAACCTAATTTTCCAAAGTAATCTATTGACGAAATTCGTGATTCCAGATTTTATTGTTGAATTTTTGTCCCAACGAATTCCTTACTTGGTGGGGCTACTGGCTTTTGGGTTATTAGTCTGGTATTTAGCTATTCGTTTCATTTACACGCTTCCATTAATGATTTTGGAGAGAAAAAAAGCGGGCGAGGCAGTTAAGGCTAGTTGGTCAATGACAAACAAACGATTATGGTTCATTATTCGTAATATTGCATTTGTGACGATCGCGGTATTTGTTTCAACGTATGTTATTTATGTGTTACTTTATCTTCTACAGTTGAAGTTAGATACCTTGAGCGACACCATTAGCTTGCTAGGTGGTATTTTAAATTTAACGGTTGTCCAATTTTTACAGTTTGTCTCTAATGCTTGGCTTTCAGTATTACTGATTAATTTCTTATATACACAATTAAATGTTCAAGCAGAAACGACGACAAAAGTTGCCTTTGACAAAGAAACGAAACGTAATAAATTAGTGACTATCGGAATGGGCCTAGGACTATTCACCATTTTTGGCGGCTATATAATTTTCAACGCTGTTTACTTAACAGGGCTATTAGAATCAAAACCTTTGATTATTTCGCATCGAGGGGTCACCAATAGTAATGGCGTGCAAAATACTATTCCTGCTATGGAAAGAACCATTAAATTTAAACCAGATTATATTGAAATTGATGTTCAAGAAACCAAAGACCATCAATTTGTTGTGATGCATGATGCAAACCTTCAAGAACTCGCCGGCGTCGATGGCACGCCACAAGAATTTACGTTGGCTGAATTAACAAAAATGACCGTTAAAGAAAATGGCCAAGAAGCACCAATTGCCAGTTTTGATGATTATTTAGCGAAAGCAAACCAAGCCAAACAAAAATTACTAGTAGAAATTAAAACGTCTAAACAAGATAGTCAAGGTGCGCTATCTAACTTTATTGAAAAATATGAACGTCCTTTGATAAAGAATAACCATCAGGTTCAATCTCTCGACTACAATGTGATCAAAGCGTTTAAAAAAGCCAAATCAAAAGTAAAAGTTAGTTTTATTTTGCCTTATAATTTCACTTTTCCAGAAACACAAGCTGATTTGTATACAATGGAAGCTACCACGTTGAACGATACCTTCATTTTAAAAGCTGACCAACAGAAAAAAGCAGTTTATGCTTGGACAGTTAATGACTCAGAGGTATTAAGTAAAATGCTCTTTATGGACGTTGCTGGAGTGATTACCGATGATTTGGAGTTAGTCAATGAAGAAGTCAATGACTTTGAAAAAAATCCATCGTACGCGGATCGTATTTTGCATTATATTTTTATGCTGCCAAGTGTGGCTTCTCAATAAAAAATGAAGAAAAGGGTTAAACGAAATGAAAAAAGAATTTTCGCGAGTACTTCTTAAAAATCAATCTGATGAAATTCTTATCTTAAAAGATCGGCCAGACACATGGAATTTCCCTGGCGGAAAACAAGAACTTGGTGAATCAGCGCTGGAATGTGCGATTCGTGAAATGAAAGAAGAGTTAGCAGTGGAAATTACTGAACTTGAAGAAATTTTTACTGGACCACTCGTTTTTGATTCAATCGTTTGGCAAGGACATTTTTATTTTGCCAAACAAGCCCAAGGAAAAGTTACGCTGAACGAACCAAATAAAATTAAAGGCGTACAATTTATTAAGCGGTTTGAGGAAGTAAATTTTTCACCAGGATTAGCTCCGCTATTTGATTATTTGGCGCGTAGCGATTATTTAAAGTTAAACAAAACTAACTGGAAATAGAAAGAATAGGAGTGTTTTTTGCTAGGGCTTTGTCAAGCGCATCTTTGATTATTTTAGAAAGTCCAAGGAAAAGTCGTGGGCATTGTTTATTTCTAATAAATATGTTATAGTAATTAAGTAATCAATTTTGATAAGTAATTTGAGTTATATATTTAAAAACTATACTTCTCCTTTTGCCACTCAACATTTTTTGCAATAACTTGCATATTTTTATGCACTAGGAGGAAATATATATGAACAACGGTACAGTAAAATGGTTTAACGCAGACAAAGGTTTTGGATTTATTACAGGTGAAGATGGCAATGATGTATTTGCACATTTTTCAGCTATTCAATCAGATGGATTTAAAACTTTAGACGAAGGCCAAGCAGTAACTTTTGATACTGAAGAAGGTCCACGCGGCTTACAAGCAACGAACATCGTAAAAGCTTAATAATGAATGAAAACGGACCACGTGTTGGTCCGTTTTTTTGATAGCTGTTGTCTGATCTCGCCATTAATTACATAGCAAAACAAAGCAGAGGCCATTTAAAGGAGGAGAATCTGAAAATGACCTTAACTGAACTGTTACTTGTAAGTGGATTATTTTGGCTAGTAATCATAATTGGTGTGATTGCGGGTAGCATATTTCTAATTAAGTATTTTAGAGGTCGGAGCTGAACGGTTCTGTTCCCGCCAATTATCAGGTTTTAAGCCTGGGACAAAAATCCAAAGTGATTTTTGCCCCAGGTTCTTTATTTAATTAGGGTATCAAGTTTTAGGTAAAATAATTAACAAATTAAAAGCAATTTACTATATAATCAGAAAGGGATCTTTAAGAGAGAAGCAGGTGTTTGCTTGTCGCAATACTTTGTTTAGCAGATAGAAAAAGGAAACGTTATGCGTTACAATAGGAACGGAGGAATTTTAACCTTATTGGATTTGTAGCTGAAGCAGAACAAATGTTGTCGCGTTAAGTGCGATTGAGCTTGCCACAAGCAACATTTGAAAAAACTACGGATAGAAAAATCATTCCTAAACAAGAAAAAAACACTCTTTAGATGAATAAAGAGTGTCCAGAAACGTTGATAAATCAACATATTTAAATAACGCGCCCTGAGGGAATCGAACCCCCGTCTCAAGAACCGGAATCTTACGTGATATCCACTACACTAAGGGCGCGGCACGAATACTAGTTTAGCTGATATTGACAAAAATTACAAGAGGGAGGACGAAAATAATGAAATTTGAGCAACGAATGTCCCAACAACAAAAACAAGTCCAGAAGTTGGCCATGACTCAACAGCTTCAACAATCCATTCAAATTTTACAATTTAATACGGAAGAACTCGCTGCCTTTGTTGAAGCGAAAGCACTAGAGAATCCATTAATTGATTTACAAGTAGACACGCAGTACACCACAGATTTTCCGATAACTAGTCGTTCTTACACCAACCAAGACGAAGAAAATAATTATATGAATCAAATTCCAGACTATCATTTATCATTATTTGAGTCTTTAATTGATCAAATTCATTTGAATTATCGAGATACATACTTGCGAACATTGGTATTGTTTTTAGTAGAATATATAGACGTGAATGGTTATTTAACGATTTCGTTAGAAGAAGCGGCAGAGAAAACCGAAGCAAGCGCCATTCAAATGCTAGATGCATTAACTTTGTTACAACAGCTAGATCCAGCAGGTGTGGGGGCACGCAATTTACAAGAATGTTTGATGCTACAAACAGAACGAGACGATACCGCGCCTAATTTAGCGTATATTTTATTGGAGGAAGAGTTTGATGCCTTAGTGAGTCGTAAATGGGGCCCGTTAGCTAAAAAATTTGGGATTGAATTAGCAGAAATTCAATTGATTTTTGATTATATACAAACGTTATCGCCAGCGCCAGGGAATATTTTTGATGCGACCGAGGAATTGTATATTCGACCAGATTTAACTGTCCGAATCAAGGAAGATCGAATAGTGGTGATTTCCAACAAAGCTGGTCGACCGACATTAAATTTTCAAGAAAATTATTTCAAACGAATGCAAGAGACTGACGACAAAGAAGTCCAAGAATATATTAAGGATAAGAAAAACGAATTTGAATGGTTAGAGCGCGCAGTGAATCAGCGGGGGGATACAATTTTACGTGTAGGGCAAGAAATTGTGCGCCGTCAAGAAGCCTTCTTTTTAGAAGCAGATCGGCCATTAAAACCAATGACTTTAAAAGAAATTGCGGATGCTTTGTCTATTCATGAATCGACAGTTAGTCGTGCGGTTAATGGAAAATATCTAGAAACCACGTTTGGTGTTTTTGAATTGCGCTCATTCTTCTCCACAAGTATTCTTTCATCAGAAGAAGATGGCGAGGATGTCTCAACAACGATGGTTAAAAAGCAACTACAAAAATTAATTGATGAAGAAGTAAAAAGTAAACCGTTATCTGATCAAAAATTAGTCGAGCGATTAAAAGATTCAGGCATGGAAATATCCCGGCGAACGGTGGCAAAGTATCGTGAAGCCTTAGGGATTCCATCTTCATCTAAACGAAAACGATATGAGTAAACAACCAAAGCTTATGAGTGATTTTCATAAGCTTTGGTTGTTTTTTTGTGATTTAAAAAATGTTGGTTTTTTGAATTGTAAAAAAAGCCTAAAGGAGGCAAAGTTTGCTTGCCATTTCCTAGGAAAAAACGTATATTAAAGTTACTTGCTTCTTTAAATAAAGGAAAAGAATAATTTTATAGAAAAGTTGGAAAGCACAAATGAATCAGACAGCAAATAGCAAGAAAAAACGCTATATTACAGGTTTTGATGGCATTCGGACGATCGCTGTAATTGGCGTGATTTTGTATCACCTTTTTCCCCAAGTCATGCGAGGTGGCTACTTAGGTGTTCCGATTTTCTTTGTTGTTTCAGGTTATCTTATTAACGACTTGTTGCGGCAAGAATGGGCAGAAAATCAGACCATTGATTTAAAAGGATTTTATGTGCGAAGGATGAAACGGCTGTATCCAGCATTAATTGTGATGCTTTTAAGTGCAGTTAGTTATATTACACTCTTTCAGCAGGATTTATTAAACAATATTCGCAGCGTTGTCGCTAGTAGTGTTTTTTATTACAACAACTGGTGGCAAATTTTTAAAGGGTTTTCTTATTTTGATGGATTTGCGACACAATCGCCATTTGTACATATTTGGTCATTGGCAGTTGAAGCGCAAAATTATTTAATTTGGCCATTACTTTTTATTCTTCTGGAACGCTTTGTTCGTAAGCGCGGTCGAATTTTCAGCTTAGTTTTAATCGGCGCCTTAATTTCGGTGACGCTGATGGCCGTTTTATATGTTCCTGGCGCAGATCCTACACGTGTCTATTATGGAACAGACACACGTGTTTTTTCTATTTTACTAGGTAGTGCATTGGCGTATGTTTGGCCAAGCACACGTTTGAAAGAAGAAATTCCAGAAGCCTCTAAAAAAATCTTAAATGGTGCTGGTTTAAGTGCCTTAGTTCTTTTAGTATTAGCCTTTTTAACATTATCAGATCATACAAATTTTGTTTATTACGGCGGCATGTTTTTAATTAGTTTGGCAGCCACTGTCTTAGTGGCCGTCACTGCACATCCAGGGGCAGATATGAATCGTTGGTTAACGAATCCAGTCTTTACGTGGATAGGTAAACGGAGTTATGGCATTTACTTGTATCAATTCCCAATCATGATTTTTTATGAGGCCAAAATTAAGACCTTATCGGACCATGTTTTTCTACATTCATTGGTTGAAATAGCATTAATTTTAGTAGTGAGCGAATTGTCATATCGTTTTATCGAACATCCACTGACACGATTGTCTTATAAGGATGTCTGGACTCAATTCACTGAATTCTTACGGAAACCGTGGGACCTTCGTGAAAAAGGGACAATGGCCTTTATGACAGTGATTAGCGTGATTGCAGTATTCGGTTTAATTGTGGCTCCAGCAAACGCTAAAAGTGCGCAACAAGAGCAACTAGAAAAAAATATTGCGAAAAATCAGCAAAAAATTGAAGAACGTAAAAAAGAAGTCCAAGAAAGTGGCACGAAAAATAGTAGCACGTCCACAGAAAGTAGTACAAAACCGAGTGAAAGCCAAGACGTTCTACCCACACAACTCACACCAGAGCAAGTAAAAAAAGCGCAGAATTTAGAAATCACAACTATTGGTGATTCTGTTATTCTAGATGGTGCTAGCGGGTTACAAGATATTTTCCCTAAAATGATTATCGATGGGGAAGTGGGCCGTCAATTGTATAGTAGCATTTCACTAATTGGTGAACTAGACAAAAAGAAAATGCTCAAAGATACTGTTTTAGTGAGTTTAGGTACGAATGGTCCTTTTACAGAGGCACAATTTGATGAATTTATGAAAGCGTTAGGTAATCGAAAAGTTTATTGGATTAATGTTCGCGTCCCAACTAGAAGATGGCAAAATCAAGTGAATAGTTTACTTAGTCAAATGGACAAAAAATACGATAACTTAACGGTCATTGACTGGTTTAATTATAGTAACGCCCATGATGATTGGTTTTATGATGACCGAGTTCATCCAAATGTGGCAGGTGGCGAGCAATATACACACTTTATAGCAGAGAAAATTTTACAGTAGCAAGAAACTTCCAGCTCAGATGAAAGGGGCTGGAAGTTTTTTGTTATAGGAAAAGCAAATATAGGTAATTTAATGATTTTCTTGAAAACCTAAGCTTTTTTTTTAGATATCTGGTATACTGTTTTTGTTACAAGTTCCCGAAAGGATTTAGCAAGTAATTGTCGTTACTTACTAAAGATGCCTTGTAACCGAAACTATTTAGGGGGAATAACATTATGACAGAAAGACATTTATTTACATCAGAATCCGTTTCAGAAGGACATCCAGATAAGGTAGCTGACCAAGTCAGTGATGCAATTTTAGATGCGATTTTGGAGAAAGATCCGATGGCCCGCGTGGCATGTGAAACATCCGTAACAACTGGTTTAGTCCTAGTATTTGGAGAAATTTCTACAACAGCTTATGTAGATATCCAAAAAATTGTTCGTCAAACTGTGAAAGATATTGGTTATACACGAGCAAAATATGGATTTGATGGAGAGACTGTCGCAGTTCTTGTAGCAATCGATGAGCAATCACCTGATATCGCTCAAGGGGTTGACGCAGCCTTAGAAGTGCGTGATCAAGATGAAAAAGACGATATTGGCGCTGGTGACCAAGGCTTAATGTTTGGTTTTGCCGTTGACGAAACACCAGAATTAATGCCATTACCGATTGCGTTAAGTCATCGTTTGGTTCGCCGTTTAGCAGAATTGCGGAAGGAAAAAGTCTTACCTTACTTACGTCCTGATGCAAAATCTCAAGTAACAGTGGAATATGATGATCAAGGTCAACCACAACGTGTGGATACGATCGTCATCAGTACACAACATGATGATGAAACAACCTTAGAACAAATCGAAAAAGACATTAAAGAACAAGTAATCAATGAGGTGATTCCTCATGAACTTTTAGATGATGAAACAAAATACTTTATCAACCCAACTGGTCGCTTTGTAATCGGTGGCCCTCAAGGAGATGCCGGCTTAACTGGTCGTAAAATTATCGTTGATACTTATGGCGGTTATGCTCGTCATGGCGGCGGCGCTTTTTCTGGAAAAGATGCAACCAAAGTTGACCGCTCTGCTAGTTATGCTGCGCGTTATATCGCGAAAAACATTGTTGCTGCTGGTTTGGCGAAAAAAGTAGAAGTCCAATTAGCTTATGCAATTGGTGTGGCGCAACCAGTGTCTATTTCTATTAATACGTTTGGTACGAGTGCTCTTCCAGAAAGTAAATTAATCGAAGCAGTTCGTAAAAACTTTGATTTACGTCCAGCAGGTATTATTGAAATGCTAGATTTACGTCGCCCAATTTATAAACAAACTGCGGCTTATGGTCATTTTGGTCGAACAGATATTGATTTACCTTGGGAACAAACAGATAAAGTTGAAGCGTTAAAAGCTAGTTTAGCTGAATAATTAAATAAAAAAATAAGAAGTCAGCCAAGTATTGGCTGACTTCTTGTTTTTTTGCAATAATTTTTTTATGAAAAAGCATTTTTTTAAGACATTTTGTTCTTTTTTGTATAGAATAGCTATGGAGCAATTTAGAAAATTGACAATTGAATAGAAAAGGATGTGAACAAATGGCAAAAGAAACAAATGTTAAATTAGTCACGGTGAGTGTTTTTGTGGCAACATTTATGACAGCCATTGAAGGGACCATTGTGTCTACTGCGATGCCAACGATTGTCGGCTCGTTACATGGCATGGAAATTATGAACTGGGTATTTTCAATTTATTTATTAACGAATGCGATGTTAACACCGATTTATGGGAAACTTGCGGATAAAATTGGTCGTAAACCTGTCTTCATGATTGGTATTATCATTTTTATTTTGGGCTCCTCGTTGTGTGGCTTTGCCCAAGATATGTTGACTTTAATTATTGCCCGCGCAATTCAAGGTGTGGGGGCAGGCGCAATTTTACCAGTTGCATTAACGATTATTGCCGATATGTATTCATTGGACAAGCGAGCGAAAATTTTAGGTTTAAACAGTGCCGCCTGGGGAATTGCTAGTATTTTTGGTCCGTTAGCAGGTGGTTTTATTGTAGATACAGTCGGTTGGCATTGGATTTTCTTCATTAATGTTCCTATTGGACTTGTTTTATTGGGCTTGATTAGTATTTTCTTAGTTGAACCAAAGCGGGAACGGACCAAGATGCCAATGGATATTTTTGGCAGCGTTACTTTGATGGCAGTGCTGCTAACGTTATTGCTAGGTTTTCAAATGATTAGCGATAATGGTTTTACATTAGTAACATTTGGTTGTTTGAGTTTGAGTGTGCTCTTTTTTGTAGCATTTGTGATGATAGAAAAACGCGCGCAAGACCCAGTGATTGATTTGCATTTATTTAATCAACCAACGTTTGTTTTAGTAAATCTTATTGCAGCGCTTATTAGCGGTTTCTTAATGGGGATTGATGTCTACATTCCGATGTGGATGCAAGGTGTCTTAGGAAAAAGTGCAGGAATTGGTGGCTTAGTTTTAGCGCCTATGTCGTTACTTTGGATGGCTGGATCATTTATAGCAAGTAGCTTTATGGAAAAATATGCTATGAAAAAAGTCTTAACGATTGGGTTATCGATTCTATTAGTCGGGGCCATCTTTTTAGTGGTAATGCCAATGGCCGTTCCGTTTTGGCTTTTCTTTGTAGTGTCTTCTGTCTTAGGAGTTGGTTTTGGGATTACTATCACAACGACTACGGTGACAGCACAAAGTACAGTGGAGCCTGAAAAAATGGGGGTTGCAACATCGTTTAATACGTTGGTGCGTACAATTGGGCAGACTGTGATGGTGTCAATTTTTGGTGTGATTTTAAACGCAGGAATGTTTGCAAAATTGGAAGCGAGCGCGTTAAACGTCGATGCAGATGTCATGAATCAATTAGTGAATCCACATACTGCAAATTTAATTCCAGCTGCGTTGTTAAAACCATTACGCGGTATCCTCTATGCAGGTCTGCATAATGTTTACTTAGTCGGTGCGGGCTTAGTTGTTGTCGCTCTTTTGTTAAATATTTTCGCAAAAGCGCAACGAGCGAAGGTTTAGTGGTACACTAATAGAAAGAGTATTGGAGGGAAAAGTAGATGGCCTTTTTACAAGCAAATATTTATTCAAATGTATTGGAAATGGAAGTGAATGTGAACGTAATTTTACCACAAGAAACGGTAAAAAAAGTGGGCACAAGTACCCAAGCAGCATTGACAGATATTCCTGTGTTGTATTTATTACATGGGATGGGAGGAAATCACAGCGTCTGGGCTCGCAGAACCTCTATTGAGCGGTATGTCGCTGATTTGGGGATTGCTGTCATTATGCCGTCCACGGATTTAGCTTGGTATACGGACACACAATACGATATGAACTATTGGACGTTTATCTCAGAAGAATTACCGAGAATTTGTCATCAACTCTTTCCACAGTTAAGTACAAAACGAGAAAAAACCTTTGCCGCTGGTTTGTCAATGGGTGGTTATGGCGCCTTGAAATTAGGATTAGCGAAACCAGAATCTTTTGCAGCCGTTGCTTCTTTGTCTGGGGCAGTTAGTTTATCATCCACTAGTTTTGGGGAATTATTAAAAGTCCGTAAGCGAAGCTATTGGGAAGGTATTTTTGGCCCGTTAGATCAAATTGAAGGTTCCATTCACGATCCGCTGTATTTATTACAACAATTAGTAGAAAGCCAAACAGAAATGCCCCAATTTTACCTTTGTTGTGGGGAGCAAGATATGTTACTTTCTGCTAATCAACAGATGGCTCAAGCGTTGGAACAGGCACAGGCAAGTTACACTTTTGAAACTGGACCAGGAGAACATGACTGGGTGTTCTGGGATGAATGGATTCAAAAAGCCTTGGCTTGGCTACCAATACCAAAATAGAGAAAGTAGTTTTCAATATTTATTTTAAAAGTTAACCTTTGGTCCTTCAGTCGAAATGACTGACGGACCAAGGGCTTTTTTTATTTAGATGAAGATGTGTTGTCTGCTTGCAACCCATCTAAGTAGGTTTTAACGGCTTGAATAAAGGCGGATTTTTGGTGGATGGAGTGTCGAAATTGAATGCTTTCCTCCATGTACGTTAACTCATTGTCGGAGACATATTGTTTCATGTGCAGCACTTGTTCTTTTAAATAGTCATCTCCGTTCAACACTTGCGAAACGAGCTGTTTTTCCTCCGTTGCGTCCATAATCATCCCAAATAAAAGATGTTGTAAAGACGTTACTGCTAAATGAGTCATTTCTGGTGAAAAACCTGCTTCTCTTAAAATGCCCATCATTTGATTCAAATGGCGTAATCGTTGGGGATAGGCAGGGACGGTTTGGATTTCGATGGCTACGGCACAGGGAAATTGTTGATAGAGATCATAATAGTTTTCCATGAAGGCCAGTAAGTCAGAATACCATTCACCACATAATACAGGTTCTTGAAAGTGCTCTTCAATCGCTTCAGCCATACTTTGAAGTAAGGCTTGCTTATTTTTAAAATACCAATAAATTGCGGGCGCCTGTACACCAAGCTGTTTGGCGACTTTACGCATAGAAAGTTGTTCTAAAGTGGGACTTTTTTCTAACAAAGAAAATGCGGCTGCAATAATCGTGTCTTTTGATAATTTCGGTTCCATGATTTTAGCTCCTATTAAACGTTATCTTCGTAAGTTTATCAAAAAGAAGGTACACTTTATGATAGGAAAAACTTGTGAAAAATTAACTTGTTCGCTTGTATTTTACCACTAAAAATGGTAAATTATGAATCGGCCTTATTTTACAGTGTTAAATTGGTGAAGTCAATGAGCAAATTGATTTTTTTGTAATGGGGAAGAATTCGCAGACCAACACTGAAGAAGCAGGGAACTATTTTAAGAAAGTAGGGATAAGATGGACCTTATTATTCAACACGCCAAAAAATACAAAGGCTCGGTAGTTATTGCCTTGTTGGCGGTGATCGTAATGGTTGTCTCAGCACTTTGGCAACCAAAATTGTTACAACAAGTGTTGGAAGCAATTATGAATGACGATAGCGACAAAATGAAAAACTTAGGGATTCAATTAATTGCCATTGCAGGATTAGGACTCGTTGCAGGGGTTATTAATACAATTTTTTCTGCCAAAGTTGCCCAAGGTGTCAGTGCTGACATTCGTGAAGCAACTTTCCGCAAAATCCAAACCTTTTCATTTGGCAATATCGAAAAATTTTCAGCAGGTAACTTAGTTGTTCGTTTAACAAATGACGTTACTCAAATTCAAAATGTTATTATGATTGCGTTGCAGACACTTTTTAGAATTCCTTTTTTATTTATCGGGAGTTTTATTTTAGCGATGCTAACCTTGCCACAACTATGGTGGGTGATTGTTGCACTTGTCATCGCAGTTATTTTGATTTCTATGCTGTCCTTTTCGCAAATGGGCAAGCATTTCATGATTATTCAAAACTTGATTGATAAGATTAATGGTATCGCAAAAGAAAATTTGTTAGGCATTCGTGTCGTCAAATCATTTGTTCAAGAAAAAAATCAATTGTCACGTTTTACAAAAGTGAGTGAAGAATTAACCACCCATAACTTAATCGTAGGTAGCTTATTTGCTGTGATGATTCCAGCGTTTATGTTGGTGGCGAACTTAGCCGTTGTAGGCTCGATTTTCTTTGTGAGTAACTTAGTCAAGGACGATCCAACTTTAATCGGTGGTGTCGCTTCCTTTATGAACTATTTAATGCAAATCATGATGGCGATTATTATCGGCGGAATGATGATGATGATGACTTCTCGTGCCGCTGTTTCCATTAAGCGGATTAAAGAAGTGATGGAAACAGAACCAGATGTTACCTACAAAAAAGTCCCAGAACAAGAGTTAATTGGTAGTGTTGAGTTTGATCACGTATCTTTCCGTTATCCTGGGGATGAAGAAGATACCTTGAAAGACATCACTTTCTCTATTCAGCCAGGTGAAATGATTGGGATTGTGGGCGCAACTGGCGCTGGTAAATCTACATTGGCACAATTAATTCCACGTTTGTTTGATCCGACAGAAGGAAAGATTGAAGTTGGTGGTGTCGATTTACGAGAAGTGAACGAACACAGTTTACGAAAAACAGTTTCCTTTGTGTTGCAAAAAGCAATCCTGTTCTCTGGAACGATTGCGCAAAATCTACGCCATGGTAAACGTGACGCTTCTGAAGCGGACATGGAACGGGCTTCAGGCATCGCCCAAGCCAAGGAATTTATTGAAAAATTAGCAGAAGGTTATGATGCACCCGTCGAAGAACGGAGTAATAACTTTTCTGGTGGACAAAAACAACGGTTATCAATTACAAGAGGTGTGATTGGTGAGCCTAAAATTTTGATTTTAGATGATAGTACCAGCGCGTTGGATGCTCGTTCGGAGCGGTTAGTCCGAGAAGCGTTGGATAAAGAGTTAAAAGAGACTACCACGATCGTTATTGCCCAAAAAATTTCTTCTGTTGTCCATGCAGATCGTATTTTAGTATTGGATAATGGACGTTTAGTCGGGGAAGGCACGCATGAAGAATTAGCAGCTACGAACCCCGTGTATCAAGAAATTTACGAAACTCAAAAAGGAAAGGAGGAAGCTTAATGACTGATTTAATAAAAGCTAGTAAATTTTTCTATCATTATTTAAAACGTTACAAAGTTTCTTTCCTCTTTATTTTCTTAGCAATTTTCGCAGCGACTTATTTACAAGTCAAAGCGCCGCAATTCGTTGGGGAAGCTATTCAGGAATTAGCGAAATATGCGGTTAATGTGATGCAAGGAAAAGACGATAAAAGTGCGTTCGTTTCTGTCATTTGGAAACTACTCATTTTTTATGTCTTAACTAGTGCCGCTAGTTTCATTTATAGTATTCTCTTTACACAAGTCGTGGGGAAATCGACAAACCGCATGCGGATTGGTTTGTTTAATAAATTAGAAAAATTGACGATTCGTTTCTTTGATTCTCATCAAGATGGTGAAATTTTAAGTCGTTTTACTAGTGATTTAGACAACATCCAAAACAGTTTAAACCAAGCGTTGCTACAAGTATTAACCAATATAGCCTTATTGGTTGGTGTCTTAATCATGATGTTCCGTCAAAATGTGGAACTAGCATGGGCCACAATTGCTTCTACGCCGATTGCGATTTTAATTGCGGTCTTTGTGATTAGCAAGGCGCGCAAATATGTCGATTTACAGCAAGATGAAGTGGGTAAATTAAATGGCTATATGGATGAAAAAATTAGTGGGCAACGTGTGATTATCACTAATGGCTTACAAGAAGAAACCATTGACGGCTTTTTAGAGCAAAATGAAAAAGTTCGTGCAGCTACGTATAAAGGTCAAGTGTATTCAGGATTACTTTTCCCAATGATGCAAGGAATGTCATTAGTCAATACGGCGATTGTTATTTTCTTTGGTGGTTGGTTAGCAATCAATGGCTCTGTTGATCGTGCCGCTGCGCTAGGTTTAGTCGTTATGTTTGTCCAATATTCCCAACAATATTATCAACCATTGATGCAAATTTCTTCAGGTTATAGCATGATTCAATTAGCTGTTACAGGCGCTCGTCGTTTAAATGAGATGTTTGATGAACCAGATGAAATTCGTCCCGAAAATGGCGAAAAATTAGAAGAGATTAACAAAGCTGTGGCTTTAAATCATGTTGTTTTTGGCTATAATCCAGAAACGCCTGTGTTGAAAGATGTTTCTATTCATGTGGATAAAGGTGAAATGGTCGCTTTAGTCGGACCGACAGGCTCAGGAAAAACAACGATTATGAATTTAATGAATCGCTTTTATGATGTGAATGAAGGCGCCGTGACGTTTGATGGTGTGGACATTCGTGAAATGGATTTAGATAGCTTGCGTTCACATGTAGGCATTGTTTTGCAAGAGTCCGTTCTATTTTCAGGAACAATTCGTGAGAATATTGCTTTTGGTAAGCCAGAGGCCACGGATGAAGAAATTGTTCAAGCAGCGAAACAAGCGAATATCCATGAATTTATTGTAAATCTTGAGCAAGGCTACGATACTGAGATTACGGAAGAGAATAACCTTTTCAGTACGGGGCAAAAGCAATTAGTAAGTATTGCACGAACGATTATTACCAATCCAGAATTATTAATTTTGGATGAAGCAACAAGTAATGTTGATACAGTAACAGAAGCCAAAATCCAAAAAGCGATGGACGAAGCAATTAAAGGGCGTACCAGTTTTGTGATTGCCCATCGTTTGAAAACGATTCTAAATGCGGATCGGATTATTGTTTTACGAGACGGTGAAGTCATTGAAGAAGGCAATCACCATGAACTAGTTGAACAAGATGGATTCTATGCGGAACTTTATAAAAATCAATTTGTTTTTGAATAAGTTGAAAGAGGTCGGGACAGAAGTGTTTAACTCCGAGAAATAAGAAGGAATTTCCGAAAATTGTTCTATAATTTTTGGAGAATTTCGACTTATTTCCGAAGGAGTTGCTTCTGTTCCCGCCGTTTATCAATTTTTAAGCCTGGAACAAAAATTCAAAGTGATTTTTGTCCCAGGCTCTTTTTGCTATGCTAAATAGAAAAAGGAGATATATCAATGGGGAAAATGAGGAATGTACGACAATTACGGCGCACGTTTTTGGTGCTAAATACTTTATTTGTACTGAGTGTATTCAGAGAGAATCGATGGACAAAATCGGCGCTGCTTTTTTGGTTGTTGGCTAATAGTTTTTTATCTGGACTGCAGTGGTTGATTTATTTTGGGGGCGAAAAAGGCTGGCTGATACATCTGCAGCGGTGGTATTATTGCGTGATTCTTCTCCAAATAGTAGGCACATTGATTGTATATTTTTCGTTTTTTGTATAAAGGTCTCTCGTTTCTTGCCGGAGAATATGCTAAAATAAAAAGCAGCAGGGGGCGAGAAAACCATGGAAAAGCCAAATAAACGCAAAGCTGATTTAGAACGTACACGGCAAATTATTTTGTCTGTCGCTTCTGAATTATTCATGACAAAGGGGTTCAAAAATACCTCCACTCGTGAAATTGCTTTAAAAGCGAACATTACCCAACCGAATCTCTATCACCATTTTAAAAATAAAAAAGAACTGTATTTAGCTGTGATTGAAGAATTAACGTCCCGTGTTCAGGAAGAATTAGTCCCAATTGTTTCTGGAAATGCATCAGTAGAAGAAAAACTTTATCAATTAATCAAAGTTTTGTTAGATGAACATCCGACCAATCTTTTCTTAATGTTGAACGACATGTTTCAAGAAATGGGCCCTGATTACAATCGTACGCTGTATCAAATTTTCAAAAAAACCTATATCAATAATATTGCGGCTATTTTTGAAAGTGAACCTGAAACCAATTGCTTACAAGAGGGCATCAGTGTAGATGATGCAACTCGGTTTATTTTATATAACGTTAGTGCATTATTAAGTATTGAAAAAACGTACCAGCGAAAAACAGTGGATGACGATGTCAAAAAATTTATTCAATTTATGCTACATGGCGTTCTGAAAAGTCACAAATAAAAAATAGAGAAGCCCTGTTGAAAAACAGACTTCTCTATTTTTTTGTAAAATTCACTTATCAATCGATAAATAATTATTGATTTATCGATTGATAAGTGATATAGTTTATTTCGAAAAGAAGAAAGAGGTGAACCATTCATGTTTTTAGGATTTAATGAAATGAAGTATTCAAAAGGACGGTACGTCCTTGTAGTCTTAGTAATGGTCTTGATTGCTTGGTTAATTTTTATTTTGTCAGGTTTAGCGAACGGTTTAGCTCAAGGAAATCGTTTAGCCGTAGATCAATGGCAAGCGAATCAAGTGGTTTTATCAAAAGAGGCCAATAGTAATTTAAATGTATCAGTG
Source organism: Enterococcus sp. AZ050 (assembly GCF_051715085.1). Classification (NCBI taxonomy): domain Bacteria; kingdom Bacillati; phylum Bacillota; class Bacilli; order Lactobacillales; family Enterococcaceae; genus Enterococcus; species Enterococcus sp. AZ050. The sequence goes on from NZ_JBIOTC010000001.1 coordinate 2,363,938, forward strand.
TTAGATGAAAACGTGAAAGAAACGATTTCAGGAGGCAAAATTGCACCGATTGGTCAACAGTCGTTAGCTATCCGCCCAGCAGATGACAAAAAGGCTGAATTAACGAATGTTAGCTTATTTGGGATTGAAAAAGAAAGTTTTTTAATGCCAAAAGTGATTGAAGGAAACGCATTTACTGATAAAAATCAAGTGATTGCTTCAGAAACATTGAAAAATCAAGGATTTAAAATTGGCGACAAATTAACTGCAGGGAAATATGATGAGCAATTAGAAATTGTCGGCTTTATTTCTAAAAGTAGCTATAACATTGTGCCAGTTATTTACACTTCTCTGGATACTTGGCGGTCAATTAAATATGGTGACAATCCAGCAATGGCCAAAATGGTTAATGGTTTCATTGTTCGCAGCAAGGACAACGCGGAAGTTAAAACGACTAATAAAGACAGCCAAGTTCTTTCAATTTCAGATTTTATTGAAAAACTGCCAGGATACAGCGCTCAAAACTTGACCTTGGATGGCATGATTTATTTCTTGATTGTGATTGCAGCGTTCATTATCGGTATTTTTATCTTTGTGATGACTTTACAGAAAACAGCAATGTTCGGTGTCTTAAAAGTTCAAGGGGTGCCGACTAGTTTCTTAGCAAAGGCAGTCATGCTACAAACCGCTTTATTGGCTGTTCTAGGAGTGGCGATTGGTCTTGCTTTAACGGGAATTACCGTGCTCTTTTTACCAGAAGCGATGCCTTATGCAACTAATGGACCACGCATGATTTTGTTTAGTGTACTATTGATTTTATCTGCATTAATTGGCGGGGCATTTTCAATTCGAACGATTGCTAAAATTGATCCGTTAATCGCGATTGGAGGTTAAAGACATGGCAAATGTTTTAGAAATGAAAAATATTTATAAAAAATATGGTGAAAAACATACAGAAGTGATCGCGTTAAAAGAATTATCTTTTGCGGTTCAACCAGGTGAATTTGTCGCAGTAATTGGTCCTTCTGGTTCTGGTAAAAGTACCTTTTTAACGATTGCAGCTGGTTTACAGGCACCGACAAGTGGCGAAGTCATTGTTGGCGGGCAATCACTAAATAAGTTAACGAAAAAGCAACGTTTGGCGCAACGTTTTCAAAAAATCGGCTTTATTTTACAAAGCTCTAATTTGGTGCCATTTTTAACAGTGGAAGATCAATTTCACTTAATTGAAAAAGTTGATAAGTCACGTAAAAATAGTGAATTAAAAGAGCAATTGTTAGAGACGTTGGGTTTAAAAGAATTACGAAATAGTTATCCTCGTGATCTCTCTGGTGGGGAAAGACAACGGGTAGCCATTGCGTGTGCATTGTATCATGAGCCAGACGTAATTTTAGCAGATGAACCAACGGCTAGTTTAGATACAGAAAAGGCATTTGATGTTGTCCAATTACTAGCGAAAGAGGCCAAAGAGAAAGATAAAGGGATTATCATGGTGACACATGATGAGCGTTTGTTGAAATACTGTGATCGAGTGGTTCGTATTCGTGATGGTGAATTGACGGAGTAACAAAACAAATAAAAGAGAACATGATCGGATTGCTGGAGACAATCCGACCATGTTCTCTTATTTCTTTTCAATACAGAAAAGAACAGGTGGCTGATTTTTTTGATTGATAAACTCATAACGTAAGACACTGTAAACATCTTGTGGTAAGGCTTGCGTGTAATTCGTGACCAAATCAAGTTCCTCTGAACCGCCTTCGTGGCCATAATAAACGACTAAAATAATGCGACTTCCTTTTACCAAATGAGGCAGTAACCCATCTAACGCCTGTTTAGTCGTAGCGGGTTTTGTAATAATTTCCTTATTACTTTTAGGTAAATAGCCTAAGTTAAAAATAGCGGCAGTGATTTCTGTTTCTTCATCTAGGACAGCATGAAGATGTTCATGTCCTAATGGAAATAACGTAGTTTGTGGGAGTAAATTAAGTTCTGTTAACTTTTGTTCTGTATTGATCAACGCTTCTTTTTGGATATCAAAGGCGAAAACTTCACCAGAAGGGCCAACCAGCTCTGCTAAGAATGCTGTATCATGACCATTTCCCATTGTTGCATCAATGACGAAGTCGCCAGGTTCCACTACTTCTTTTAAAAGTTGGTGACTAAAATGTAGGGCTGTTTGTAGCATTAATTGAAAACTTCCTTTCCTGAAATGACAGTATATTTTCCTTGATAACTGTTGCGGCGTTTCATTTCCGCATCAATCGCATTGAGGACTTCCCATTTTTTCAAACTCCACATCGGTCCGATAATTGTTTCAAAGGGAGCATCGCCTGTCAAGCGATGAATAACAATTTCGGGTGGAATCATTTCTAACTGATCACAAATCACTGAAACATAGGCTTCTTTGCTCATCAATTGTAAGCGTCCTTCATTATAATCCCGCATCATTTTGGTATTTGTCATTAAATGAAGTAAGTGCAGTTTAATCCCTTGGATATCTGAATCCTGAATAGTTCGCCGCACATTTTCGCGCATCATGGCAGGTGTTTCCCCAGGTAGCCCGTTAATTAAATGTGTACAGACCCGAATCCCGTGTTTCCGTAATTTAGCCACACCATCTAGATATGTTTGATAATCATGCGCGCGATTAATGGCAGCGCTAGTTTCCTCAAACGTGGTTTGCAAACCCAACTCTACCCATAAATAAAAGCGTTCGTTTAATTCAGCTAAATAGTTCACTACCTCATCAGGCAAACAATCAGGACGGGTACCAATGGATAAACCAACGACGCCTTTTTCATTGACTACTTGTTCAAACCGATGACGAATAACGTCAACGGGCGCATGTGTATTGGTGAAATTTTGGAAGTAAACAATGTATTGATCGACAGTTGGCCATTTTTGATGCATCAATTGGATTTCTTTTTGAAATTGAAGCGGCAGGGGATCGCTAGGTGCAACAATCATGTCGCCTGAGCCAGAAACACTACAGAACGTACAACCACCTTTGGCAACCGTCCCATCACGATTGGGGCAATCAAAGCCACCATCAATTGGCACTTTAAAAATCTTTTCACCAAACTGTTGACGAAGTGCATAGTTCCAAGTGTGATAGCGTTTATTTGGATCATCTGAATAAGGAAAAATTTGCATAATCAAGACTTCTTTCTAGCGTTGTTTGCTTTGAAATCGCCAAACAAAGCGTTTTTCTAAATAAATAGGGTAACTTAATAACAACCAAGCTAAACCAAGACAAAAACCACCTAAGATATCGCTAGGGAAATGGACACCTAAATAGATTCGACTAACCCCAATCATGAAAATCCCAATACCTAGTAAAATTTGTACACAAAGGCGGACCGTTTTATTTTTAATGAAAATTGGCAGAATCAATAAAATAGTGCCGTAGAACAAGGTACTTCCGACAGCATGTCCGCTAGGAAAACTATACGTATGTTCAGTTACTAAATGCTCCAAAGTAGGACGTTGGCGCATAAAGAATAATTTTAATAAAGAATTACCTACGCCAGCAATTAAGGCAGTATTAATAAAGAGCCATAATGCTTCAGCATAATATTTCCAAACAATAAATAGAGCAATGACAACAATCGCTAAGATGATAATCGTCAATGAATTGGCAAATTTGGTGTACCAAATAAAAAAGTTATTTAGCTGTGGAAAAGGACGACGAACAAAAGAAGTAATCGTTTGATCAAAGCCTTTGAGCCAGGTTGGATAAAAACGAACAACATAGCCTAAAAACATAAATACTAAAAGAAAACAACTACCTGCAAATTGATAATAAAGTTTGTTTTTCATAAAAAATCCTTTCAAATTTTAATCGCAACAATCCGTATTATACCATCAAAAGGGTAAAAAATTAAAAGATAATTTCATTGCCTGATTGGAGGGGATACAGATATTAAAAAAGTTCTGGCACCACAATGAGAGATTGTGCTGCCAGAACTTTTTTTAATGGCCATGTTTATTGATTATCGTCGTCAGGAGTATCAACGGTAATATCGCCGAATTCGCTAGAAAGGTTAAACTCTGTATTCGCACGACCATTCTTATAAGATGTTCGCTCTTTGTTTAAAAGTTGAACATCGCCTAATTTTGATTCCCCTTTGATTGAAATGTTACGCAAAATTTCTCCAGAATTTACATAAATATCTCCATGGACAAGAGCGACAGTTAATTTTTTAGGCACAGCAGGCATGTCTAAAGAAAAATCACCATTTTCACTTGAAAAGTTAGCTTCTCCTTTGAAATCATAGACGCTAATATCGCCATCTGTCGTTGTTGCTTGGATGTTTCCACGAGCATTTTGCACTCGAATATCACCAGAAGTAGTAGTATTTTTGATTTCATCGAAATAGGCTGAATCCAACGTTATATCGCCGCCAGTGGTTTCAACTGTTGCTGTTTTAGCGGAAGTATCCGCTGAAAGGTAGATACCATCTGAAGAGTTAAGCGTCATTTTTTTGGCTTTAACGCCCGATAGACTAACATAAGAATTTGGTAGATTAGTTGTTAATTCGTCTACGTTAAAAGCATTCAATGAAACTTGTGAATGGGTTGAGCCATCAATTACTAACTTTTTCACATTATTAGGAATCTGGACACTCACGTTCGGTGTGAAGTCACTAAAAATACCAATATTAAAGAATGACAATTCGGGTTGGTTTTGTGTGCGAGTGGTATTGATGGTTGCTGTTATTTTATTTTTTTCTTCTTTGACATCTAAGGTGCCTTCAGCTTTTGAATAAAAGGCATTATTCGGTGATCGTAACCCCATTTTGTTACTATCAGTTTTATAAATGGTATAAGGGCCTTTGCCTTTTAAGGATAAGTGAAGTTCTTCGCCTGCTTGTTTATTTTTTAGTGTATAACTTTCTTTTAGCGGCGTGACTGATTTTTCCGCTTGTTTGTAAAAATAGACGGCGCCAGATCCACCAATTAGCATCGCTAAGACAGCAATGGATAAGAGAATCCCTGTTGTTTTTTTCATTAGATATCACCTCGTAAAACAGCAATGTTCCATTGGAAATAACGCTTAAAGACATGTGCTGAAAATTTTAAAATTGGTAGAAACAGTAACCAACCAATGATTGATGCACCAAATAAAAAGAGACTCATAGATAATTGGAAAAAGGAAGCGGCATTTGCTTGGGTAATAACACTATAAATACCATAAATTGGTGAAAATAAAGTTGCAGCTCCGGCAATGCCACAACCGACGTACATTAAGGCAATCCCTAAAATAACCCAAAACATGAAGAAAAAATTTAAACAGAAAATACCAAGCACTTGGAAAAATCGGGTTAGCGGCCGATGCTGTGGTCGTTGATAGTATGGAGAATCATTATCATAGTAAAATTCAGATTCTTCTTCATAGGGATGATCATAAGCAGGTGTAGCCGCTGGAATTTCTTGCCAACCATTATTTTCAATTTTTCGTTCCGTCAATTCGATGCCTTGTTCTTTTAAAATTTCTTCTGCGATAACTCGTGGTTTCCCCAATGATTTTGCCACTTGTTCTTCTGTTTCGCCTTCCGCAACACGAGCATCAAATAACGCCTTGTATTTCGCAAGAATAATAGCTTGATCTTTTGGATTTAACGCTTTTAAATAAATTTTCAGCTCAATAATAAAATGTTCTTTATTCATTCCGCTCCCTCTTTCTACACGATTCATTTCTCATCTTAAACTATAATTTCTTTTTGGGCGAATAACAAGAGGAATTAAAAAAATCAGACTAAGGTAAAGAAGCGTCTACAACTAAAGTCGCAGTTTTTTTCCGAGTAGTAACAAGAGAGTAAATCTATGTTAAAAAACATTACTTCTTTACAATCTAGTTACAGTAATATGAAATTTTGTTGAAGTGTTTTTAATTCGCCAGAAAAAAAGGTATACTTGTTATAATAACAAAACTAAAAAATTACATTTACATATAAGTTAAAAAAGGAAAGTTGGGGACGTATCAATGAAGAAAGAATCAATGTCACGTATCGAAAGAAGGAAAGCACAACAAAGAAAGAAAACGCCAGTACAATGGAAGAAGAGCACTACTTTATTCAGCTCGGCGTTAATTGTTTCATCTGTAGGAACGCCCGTTGCGTTACTACCAGTGACTGCTGAGGCAACAGAAGAGCAGCCAACAAATGCGGAAGTTGCCCAAGCACCTACTACGGAAACTGGCTTAGTAGAGACACCAACCACAGAAACTACGCCAGGAACTACGGAACAACCGACAACGGATTCGTCAACAACGACTGAATCGACAACTGAATCATCAAAAGAAACACCAACAACACCAAGTACCGAGCAACCAACAGTTGATTCAACTATACCTGTGGAATCAGGAACGACTGATTCTTCAGTAGCAGAAATCACGCCAGTAGCTCCTTCAACAACCGAGTCTGAAGCAGCGCCTGCGGTTACACCCGATGATGAAGTAAAAGTACCAGAAGCTAGAGTAGCTTCTGCGCAAACTTTTTCAGCATTATCACCGACGCAAAGTCCTTCAGAATTTATTGCCGAGTTAGCACGTTGTGCACAACCTATTGCGCAAGCCAATGATTTATATGCATCAGTGATGATGGCTCAAGCAATCGTTGAAAGTGGTTGGGGAGCAAGTACGCTATCTAAGGCACCAAACTATAACTTATTTGGGATTAAAGGCAGCTACAATGGACAATCTGTCTATATGGATACATGGGAATATTTAAACGGCAAATGGCTAGTGAAAAAAGAACCTTTCCGTAAATATCCTTCTTACATGGAATCATTCCAAGATAATGCGCACGTGCTAAAAACAACTTCTTTCCAAGCGGGCGTTTACTATTATGCTGGGGCTTGGAAAAGCAATACAAGCTCGTATCGCGATGCAACTGCTTGGTTAACAGGTCGTTATGCGACAGATCCTAGCTACAATGCTAAATTAAATAATGTCATTACCGCATATAACTTAACTCAATATGATACACCATCTTCTGGTGGAAATACTGGGGGCGGAACAGTTAATCCAGGAACAGGCGGCTCGAACAATCAATCAGGAACGAACACGTACTATACTGTAAAATCAGGAGATACCTTGAATAAAATTGCCGCGCAATATGGTGTGAGCGTTGCTAATTTACGCTCATGGAATGGCATCTCTGGCGATTTAATTTTCGTTGGTCAAAAGCTCATCGTGAAAAAAGGTGCTTCAGGTAACACTGGTGGCTCAGGCAACGGTGGTTCTAACAATAATCAATCAGGAACGAACACGTACTATACTGTAAAATCAGGGGATACCTTGAATAAAATTGCCGCGCAATATGGCGTGAGCGTTGCTAATTTACGCTCATGGAATGGCATCTCTGGCGATTTAATTTTCGTTGGTCAAAAACTCATCGTGAAAAAAGGTGCTTCAGGTAACACTGGTGGCTCAGGCAGCGGTGGTTCTAACAATAATCAATCAGGAACGAATACGTATTACACAATTAAATCAGGCGATACCTTGAACAAAATTGCCGCGCAATATGGTGTGAGCGTTGCTAATTTACGTTCATGGAACGGCATCTCTGGCGATTTAATCTTCGCTGGTCAAAAAATTATTGTGAAAAAAGGTACTTCAGGTAACACCGGCGGCTCAAGCAATGGTGGTTCTAACAATAATCAATCAGGAACGAATACGTACTACACGATTAAATCAGGGGATACCTTGAACAAAATTTCTGCACAATTCGGTGTTAGTGTGGCTAACTTACAAGCCTGGAATAACATCAGCGGTAGTTTGATTTTTGCTGGTCAAAAGATTATCGTGAAAAAAGGCGCCAACTCAGGTTCAACGAATACGAACAAGCCTACGAATAATGGTAGCGGTGCGACAACATCCTACACGATTAAATCAGGTGATACGCTGAATAAAATTTCTGCACAGTTTGGCGTGAGTGTTGCTAATCTACGTTCATGGAACGGGATCAAAGGCGATTTAATTTTTGCTGGTCAAACAATCATCGTGAAAAAAGGCGCTTCTGCAGGTGGCAATGCTTCTTCAACAAATAGTGCATCAGGCAAACGCCATACAGTTAAAAGCGGTGATTCACTTTGGGGCTTATCAATGCAATACGGAATCAGCATCCAAAAAATCAAACAATTAAATGGCTTAAGCGGGGATACAATTTATATTGGTCAAACTTTAAAAGTTGGTTAATTTAAGATTGAAAAAAATAGCTATCTTTGGTAACATGAGTCTTATAATAGAAAAAAACAATGAGAAGGAATAGTAGAAAGAACCATGTGATAGAGAGCGTATGGCTGGTGGAAATACGTACAGAAGCTTTTGAACTCGCCTTTAAGTTACTTTTTTGAACAAACCAAGTAGGAAAAGTCGGTGACGATCGTTAAGACGTTTGAGGTTAAGGTGACGGTGACTGACCGTTTCTTTGACGAATTTAGGTGGTACCACGTTGCATTTGTATGTTCACGTCCTATAGGAATTTTTCCTATAGGACTTTTTTTTATCACTAAGTGGCTAGTTTAAGTCAGAATAGTGACAATGGCTGCAGGTGGCAAATTTTAAGAATGAAAAATTTTATATTACTAGGAGGAATAACATGAGCTACAATCACAAAGAGATTGAGAAAAAATGGCAAAAATATTGGGCTAAGAACAATTGTTTCAATACATTGGACGACCCAAATAAAGAAAAATTTTATGCACTAGATATGTTTCCCTATCCATCTGGACAAGGCTTACACGTAGGTCACCCGGAAGGCTATACAGCAACCGATATTCTTTCACGTATGAAACGTGCGCAAGGCTATAATGTTTTGCATCCAATGGGCTGGGATGCGTTTGGTTTGCCAGCAGAGCAATATGCGTTAGACACAGGAAATGACCCAGCTGAATTTACTAAGAAAAATATCGAAACATTCCGTCGCCAAATTAATTCACTAGGATTCAGCTATGATTGGAATCGCGAAATTAATACCACTGATCCTGAATATTACAAATGGACACAATGGATATTTACAAAATTATATGAAAAAGGGTTAGCTTATGAAGCAGAAGTTGCGGTTAACTGGGTACCTGAACTAGGAACTGTTATTTCAAATGAAGAAGTCATTGATGGAAAAAGTGAACGTGGCGGTTATGATGTGGTTCGCCGACCAATGCGTCAATGGATGCTGAAAATTACTGCTTATGCAGATCGCTTATTAGAAGATTTAGAGCTTGTTGATTGGCCAGAAAGTATTAAAGATATGCAACGAAATTGGATTGGACGTTCTGAAGGAGCCAATGTGACCTTTAAAGTCGCTGGTACAGAAGAAAGTTTCACGGTGTTTACAACCCGTCCGGATACCTTGTTCGGTGCAACCTATACTGTTCTAGCTCCTGAACTAGAACTAGTGAAAAAAATTACGACACCTGAACAAACAGCAGCTGTAGAAGCATATATTGAAGAAACCTCAAAAAAATCTGATTTAAATAGAACGGATTTAGCAAAAGAAAAAACAGGTGTTTTCACAGGTGCGTATGCGATAAATCCAGTCAATGGCCAAGAAATTCCAATTTGGATTGGCGATTATGTTTTAGCAAGCTATGGCACAGGCGCAATCATGGCGGTCCCAGCGCATGATGAACGGGATTACGAATTTGCGAAAACATTTGGCATTGATATCCTACCAGTAATCGCAGGTGGCGACATTACAACAGAAGCCTATACAGGTGATGGACCGCATATCAATTCTGATTTCTTAAATGGATTAAACAAAGCAGAAGCCATCGCTAAAATGAATGAGTGGCTAGAAGAAAATCACGTAGGGAAAAAAGAAGTATCTTATCGTTTACGTGACTGGTTATTCTCTCGTCAACGCTACTGGGGTGAACCAATTCCTGTGATACATTGGGAAGATGGAACAACCACAACGGTTCCTGAATCTGAGTTACCTCTACGTTTACCAGTAACATCGGATATTCGCCCAAGTGGAACTGGGGAATCGCCATTAGCAAACATTGATGAATGGGTCAATGTCGTCGACCCTGAAACTGGCATGAAGGGAAAACGTGAAACGAATACTATGCCACAATGGGCTGGAAGCTCTTGGTATTACTTACGATTCATTGATCCTCATAATAAAAATGAAATTGCTGATTTTGAAAAATTAAAACGTTGGTTACCAGTTGATATCTATATTGGTGGTGCCGAACATGCGGTGTTGCATTTACTTTATGCTCGTTTTTGGCATAAATTCTTATATGATATTGGTGTGGTTCCTACCAAAGAACCTTTCCAAAAATTATACAACCAAGGTATGATTTTAGGAGAAAACAACGAAAAAATGTCTAAATCACGTGGCAATGTTGTAAATCCCGATGATGTGGTGGCTAAATATGGTGCGGATACGTTACGTCTTTATGAAATGTTTATGGGCCCATTAGATGCTTCCATTGCTTGGAATGAAAATGGCTTAGAAGGAAGTCGTAAATTCTTAGATCGCGTTTGGCGTCTGATTGTTGATGAAGAAGGCAAAATGCGTGACCGAATTACCACAATTAATGATGGCCGTTTAACGAAAGTTTATCATCAAACGGTTAAAAAAGTGACAGAAGATATGGCAAACTTGCACTTTAATACAGCGATTTCTCAATTAATGGTTTTTGTGAATGAAGCCAATAAAGTGGATGCCTTACCTTATGAATATGTGGAAGGATTTGTCCAATTACTTGCGCCAATCGCGCCACATATTGGTGAAGAGCTATGGCAAATTTTAGGTAACGAGGAAAGTTTAACTTATGTCCCTTGGCCAACCTATGATGAAGCGGCTTTAGTAGAAGATGAAGTGGAAGTAGTTTTCCAAGTGAACGGAAAATTACGTGGCAAACAAAATGTCGCTCGTGGGTTAAGCAAAGAAGAATTAGAACAAATTGCAATGAACCATGAAGCTGTTAAAGAATTTATTGAAGGAAAAACAGTGCGCAAAGTGATTGCTGTTCCAGATAAATTAGTAAATATTGTTGCAAATTAAGTTATATATTTTAATACTAACTAGTAATATTCATTTATACTCATATGAAATTTCCGATAGTTTCTAGCTAGAGACTATCGGAAATTTATATAAGAATGAATAGGATATTTCATGTTACAATTTCCTTGCATTATTTATTTTTTATAAAAATAAGAAATTTTTTTAATTGTTAGTGTATTCTATTTGGAGGTTTATGAGAAAGGATAAAGATAATGAAAATAGAAAATTCAATTTTTAAATTGATAAATATAGTCAGTTCATTAGTCATTTTATTGACTATTTTTGGAGCTGTTCAATCCGATAATTTAAACTTGTCAGAATTAAAAGCGTCTCACCTGATTTGTATTCTATTTATAATAGTTGCTATGACAATGTTGATAGTTTCTAGCTATTATAGAAAAAGATTCCTTATTTTTTTTGAGAATATGATATTTTTTTTGAAAAAACATCTGAAAAAAATAACATTTATATTGATTGCCATTACAGTTGTTTTCCAAATAATTATTGTAGCAGTAACTACCGCCCCAATTGGTTGGGATGTTGGTAGTATTTTTAATGGGCTAAAAAACTTAGATGTAACCAATGAATCCATTAGCAATTATTTATCAATGTATCCTAATAATTCTTTTTTCTTTTTTTTAATGTTGGGAATTATTAATTCAGTGAATCACTTTTCTCCTAATATTGGTAATACATGGCTTTTTTGGCAGTTATTGAATATCGTTGTTTTAGATACGGGTATAGGTGTATTAACAGTAGCAGCTAATAGACTTTTTTCGAAAAGAGTTAGTTATCTAGTTTTATATCTATCTATGTTTAGTCTAGCATTATCACCATGGTTATTAGTTCTTTATACTGATAGTCTTTCCTTTATGTTTGTTTCTTTAGTACTATTGGTTTATTCTTTTCTTGGAAAAAAGAATAAACATCATTTTATATGTATTCTTTTTTTAGGGATATTATGTGGAATTACCTTTTTGATTAAACCTTCTGCAATTATATTTTTAATTGCTTGGACAATAGTATTTATAGTAATTTTTGTTGCAAATTACAAAAAAAACAGGAAATATGTTAACATACTCAGTGTTTGTTTATTTGTTATAGGAATGGTAAGTTCAGTAACTACATTTACTATTTATAAAAATCAACAGACGGTTATTCAATATGATAAAGAAAAACAATTCCCTATGACACATTGGATGATGATGGGTTTAACTGGAAGTGGCGGTTATAACTCACAAGATGTATCAACCATGAGTAAGCTCAAAACAACTAAGGAAAGGAAAGAGTATGCAGGGAAGACAATAAAAAAAAGGCTCCAAGATTATGGAGTAGGTGGTTATCTGAAATTTATTATCAAAAAGCATTTTAATAATACTGATCGTGGTGATTTTGGTTGGGGAAGCGATGGAACTCCTCAAAAACCAGAAAATAAATCTAAATTTCAGAGTTTTTTCAGAGATTTTTACTATCAGCAAGGAAAAAGAACAAGGACACTCCGTTTTTATATGCAAATTTTATGGATATTTACGTTATTTGGTATGTACTTAACAACGGTCTCTTTTGATAAAAAACAAATTTCATATAGAGAATTAATCATAAAGCTTACTATTATTGGAGCTATGATGTTTCTACTATTATTTGAAGGTGGTCGCTCACGCTATTTAATTCAATTTTTACCATTTTTCTATTTACTTTCAGCAATTGGATGGGAAAGTGTGTTAACAGCAACTAATAGGAGGAAAAAAGAAAATGTCAAAACTTTTTATAGTAGTACCATGTTATAATGAAGAGGAAGTACTACCTATTTCCAGCAAGGTATTGTTGGATTTTTTAAAACGAATGATTGCTAAGAATAAAGTAAGTACAGAAAGTTCCATTTTGTTTGTGGATGATGGTAGTAAAGATAAAACATGGGCTATTATTAAAAGACTATCTGAACAAGAAGAACATTTTAAAGGTCTTAAATTTAGTCGCAACTTTGGTCACCAAAATGCACTTTTAGCTGGTATGACGACAGCGGTTCAATTTGCAGATATGATTGTTACGATTGATGCAGATTTACAAGATGATGTCGAGGCAATTGAGGGAATGATTGATGCTTATCATGATGGAAACGATGTTGTTTATGGCGTTCGTAGTAACCGTGATACAGATACCGCGTTCAAAAGAAAAACTGCAGAAATGTTTTATTCATTTATGAATAAACTAGGTGTGAATACCGTACCAAACCATGCAGATTTTCGTTTGATGAGCAATCGAGCGACTAAGGTATTACTAACTTTTAAAGAAGAAAACTTATTTTTAAGAGGGATGGTTCCATTAGTTGGATTTCCTAGTACAAAAGTTTATTATTCAAGAAATATTCGAGTAGCTGGTGAGTCAAAATATCCGCTAAAAAAAATGCTTAATTTTGCTATGGAAGGCATTACTTCCTTTTCAATTGTACCAATAAAAATGGTTAGAAACATAGGGTTTATTACTTTATTAATTGGTATCTTTTATATGATTTATAGTTTAATACAACATTTTACAGGAAATGTTGAAGCTGGTTGGTCTTCTCTTATCATCAGTATCTGGTTTTTAGGGGGAATTCAATTAATCAGTCTGTCTATTGTGGGCGAATATATTGGTAAAATTTATTCCGAAGTTAAGGGGCGACCACGTTTTATTATTGAAGAAGAAGTCTAAATTAAAAAATAGAATTTTTTAGTAAAATACAAAATTGAGCTCGAATACCGGCTGGAGAAATCTGGCCGGTATTTTTATGAAATGAACCGTTTACAGTATTGAACACTGAACCGAAGTTTCGTTTTGCTTCGCTGATAATTAGAGGAAATCAATTTATTAATTTCTTTTGTCAAGAATCGCTTTTATATTCGAGTGTTTAGCAATATGGAAAGGACAAAACTTTATCATTAAACAAATCAAGAAAAGGATTCAGCTAGAGCATCATTCTTAATTAGGATGTTCCGTTTTGATTATGTTTCGAATGCTTAAATTCAGGTGTATCCGTTGGCAGTTTTTTGATGAAGGACCTTAAAATTAAATTTTTCTACTATTTTGACTCATTCTTGTACAGTGGAATATGAAGAGATATTAAATTGCTTTGTCCAGTGTTTGATAGCATCTTTTCTCCATTTTGATAAGCTTTTACTACTTTGTTCTTGAATGCATAATCATATTTTGCTAGTTTAAATACGCCTCCAAAGTTAGATTTTTGTTCTAATTTTGGAGGCGTAATACATTTTTTCATTTCTTTTTTGTATAGTAAAAGTTAATAAATAATGAAAATCTATTTTCTAAGTTTGTCGTTGTTGGTAATTGGTTAAGATCATACGTGAAAAGGGACCGACAATCAGCAATTGATAAGGAAGGGCAACAATAAAGTTCAGGCCCCAAGCTTGGAAATACGCACTTAGTGACAACGTCTGGCCTTCCATTAATAAGCCAAATAAAGACATACAAGTCACCATGCCGATAATCATGAGACTCGAAATGGTCAGAATAAGTAATAGCCGTTTTTCTTTATTAAAGGGTAAAGAAAAAGCGATTTTCTTAGCTAAGACACCAACGATGAAAACGTCTAAAATAAAAGCAACGATAAATCCAGGAAGCAAACCTTTTGATAAGGCGTACAATGAAAATTCTCCATGCAATAATAAATTATAGGTGCTCATTCCGAAAACCATCAGAAAGCACATTAACGTAGTAAAAAGCATTCCTTCTTTTTTATTAGTAGGCATTTTTTTCTCCTTTCATTTATTGAGAGTAATGATTGTTCTAGGCAGAAAAGGACAAATTCTCTCGACTTTTACTAGTGTAGCAAAAATAAAAGTTCTTCATAAGTTAGAATTTGCTAAGAATTTGATTCAAATAAAAAGGTGTACTAAGTCAGCAGTACACCTTTTTATTCGTTATTTAGTTTATTTTTGTGTTATTTGTAACGTCCTCTCCAAACCATTTTTGAGAAATTTTACTAAGAGTGCCATCTTTTCGTAACGTTTCAAAGGCAGTATTGATTTTTTGGACTAATTGATTGTCTGATTTGCGGACGCCCACAGCAAAATCTTCATTGTCATAGCCGACATGAGAAATAGTATAGTTTTTTAAATTATCTTCGTGGGAAAGATAGTAGTTGGCGTAGACGCGATCAATTAGGAGCCCATCAATTCGGCCAGATTTTAAATCTAAGAAAGCTTCATTAAACCCGTCATATAAAATAGGCGTTTGGTCTTTAACAAATTTTTTCAAAACGTCAGGCTGACTTTCGAAGCCATCATAGCCAGAAGAGCCATTTTGAACCCCTAAAATTTTGCCTTGCATGTCGCTCGCTGTTGCAATGTTTTTTTCTTTTAAAGAAACAAGTACTTGGTCGTTCGTCATGTAAGGTTGTGTGAATTGAACTTTTTCGGCCCGCTCGCTCGTTTTAGTGTAGCCATTCCAAATAAGATCAATGGTTTGATTTTGTAATTCTGTTTCTTTCATAGACCAATCAATCGGTTGGAAGTCAACGGAAATGCCATAAAGTTTAAAAACCGCTTTGGCTAAGTCGATATCAAAGCCGACAATTTGGCCTGATTTATCTTGAAAACCCATGGGCACAAAGGAGTCATCTAAGCCAATAATAATCCGTTTTTCTTCGTTAATTCGTGTCCATTGATCTTCGTTGCTTTTTCTTTTACCACAACCTGCAAATAGGAGTAAACTACAACAGATAACCAGCAAGGCTAAAGAATATTTCTTTTTCATCATAAACTCCTTTCTATTGGACGGGGGCAACCGTCAAAAGATTGTCTGCAATTTTTTCAGCGAAAGCCATATCGTGGGTCACGACAATCTGTGTCATGCCTTGTTTCCGTAAATCTAAAATAACTTCTTCCACTTGTTGACGTAAAGCTGGATCTAGCGCGCTCGTTGGTTCATCGTACCCAAGAACTTTTGGCTTCATTGCTAAGGCACGAGCAAGTGCAACTCGTTGTTTTTGTCCACCGGAAAGTTGATATGGATAGAGTTTTTCTTTACCAGCCAAGCCCAATTTTTCCAGTAATTCTAAAGCTTCTTGCTGACTTTTTGCTTTTTCTTCTTTTAGTACTAATGTAGGT
This sequence comes from Enterococcus sp. AZ050, assembly GCF_051715085.1. Taxonomy (NCBI): domain Bacteria; kingdom Bacillati; phylum Bacillota; class Bacilli; order Lactobacillales; family Enterococcaceae; genus Enterococcus; species Enterococcus sp. AZ050. Next base: position 2,380,043 of record NZ_JBIOTC010000001.1, read on the forward strand.
GCTAAGGTAATGTTTTCTAAAACTGATAAGTGAGGGAAAAGTTGGAAGTCCTGGAAAACGACCCCAACCACTTGATCGGCATTGTCCATTTCAGCAGGATTGAAAGGAACACCATCCAACAAAAGCTCACCAGAATCAATGGTTTCTAAACCAGCCAAACAACGAAGTAAAGTGGTTTTTCCGCCGCCTGAAGGACCAACAATCGTTAAAATTTTACCATCTGGAATTTCTAAATTTAAGTGATCAATGATGGTCCGGTTATCAAAATGTTTGGTTAAATTTTTAATAGTTAACATGGTAGAGTCCTCCTATTTATAATATTGATAGAATTTTTCAATTTTCTTAGAAGCAACAGTCAAAATTGCCGTAAAGAGTAAATAAATCACTCCCACTAAAGCTAATGGCACTAATGTAACATCGCGGCTCATCGCAATTTTACCAGCACGTAAAAGATCGCCTAAGCCAAGGACATAAATAAGAGAAGTATCCTTGACCAAATTGATAATTTCATTTCCTACGGAAGGCAGCACGATTTTAACAACTTGTGGCAAAATAATCCGGGTGACTGTTTGAAAGCGTGTTAAACGTAAAACCTTGGCAGCTTCATATTGACCTTGGGGAATTGCTTGAATCCCCCCGCGGAAAATTTCAGCAAAGTACGCAGCATAATTTAAAATAAATGCGAATAAGGCCGCATCGTAACGTTCAAAGACAATACCAATTAATGGTAAGCCGTAAAAAACAAAAATTAATTGTAACAATAGCGGAGTGCCGCGCATTAACCAAATGTAGAGGTTAATTAAGTAACGTAAAGGTTTAAACGAACTTTGTAAAATAAAGGCAATGATAATCCCCAGTGGAATCGAGCCAAGGAGCGTAAAGAAAAAGACTTTCAGTGTCATGCCAGCTCCGCTAACTAAAGCAGGTAAAATTTCTAAAATATAATCCATCATTTTTTCCTCCAACAATTTTTATTAAAAAACAAAAAAGCCTCTTGGCTGTGAGCCAAGAGGACGAATCGCATTCGTGGTGCCACCTCAATTTACTTATCTTTCACAAGATAAGCCTTATGTAGTTGCGTTGACAACTACTCTCTGTTAACGATAGAGTCACCGGTTTTTCTTACTAAAGGATTCAGAAAAACATCTTTTAGGTGTGAGTAAAGAAGAATCCATCTTTTTCTTTCAGCCAATGAAAAAGTCTCTGTAAAGGAAGAGCTAAATTACTATGTCCTAAGCCTTGATTGTAAGTATGAAATTGTTCGAACGGAACAGAAAACCTGTTGCTTTTCTAGCTTATCCCATTAAGGATATGGAAAAGAGGACAACAGACTTGAGCAGTTGAGGCACTCTCTCAGGTTGAAAAGCGCATCTAAAAAACAAAAAAGTCCTTTGGCTGAATAGCCAAAGGACGAATAATCAATTATCGTGGTTCCACCTTAGTTTATTCGTGTTTCGCAACACGAACCTTATGAAGTTCATAACTTCGCCTGTTAACGAGTGGTCCCGGACTTTCCTACTAAGGGTTCAAAAAGTCAACTCCCAGATGTGGTTCGCTGTTTCTTTACGTCTTTTTCCACCAACCAAAGACTCTCTTCACTAAAGGAAACAGTTACTCTTCTGTTCTCTGTTTTTCAATACTGTACCACCAGAAAAAATATCTGTCAACTCTTATTCTTAAAAAAATATTTTTCTTTCAAAAAGTAAGTGCTGAAAAAGGACAAATGTATGGAAAATCATGTAAAATGTAGGTAAGTTGTTTGAACAGAAGGAGGAGTTTTGGTATGAAACAGAAAAAGTGGTTAATCGGACTTGTTGCACTGGGCTTGGTTTTAGCAGCATGTGGAAGTGGCGGTTCGAAAACAACCTCGAACGAACCAATTACACAGAAAATTAACGTCGCATCTGGTGGTGAACTCTCGACATTAGACAGCGCTCATTATACAGATGTCTATAGTTCCGATATGATTGGTCAAGTAGTTGAAGGCTTGTATCGACAAGATAAAAACGGAGATCCTGAGCTAGCTATGGCGAAAGCAGAGCCACAAGTTAGTGAAGACGGGTTAGTCTATACATTCAAGTTACGAGAAGCAAAATGGACAAACGGGGATCCAGTTAAAGCAGGGGATTTTGTAGTTGCGTTTAGAAACGTGGTCGATCCAGCGTATGGTTCAAGTAGCAGTAATCAAATGGATATTTTTAAAAATGGGCGTGCGGTGCGGGAAGGACAAGCCACGATGGAAGAATTTGGTGTCAAAGCAATCGATGACCAGACACTAGAACTAACATTGGAAAATCCAATTCCTTATTTAGCCCAAGTCTTAGTTGGAACACCTTTTATGCCTAAAAATGAAGCCTTTGCCAAAGAAAAAGGTACTGCCTATGGGACTTCTGCAGATAATTTTGTTGGCAATGGACCGTTTGTAATTTCAGGTTGGGATGGCAATTCCGAAACTTGGAAATTGAAGAAGAATGATCATTATTGGGATAAAGAACACGTAAAATTGAATGAAATTGATGTTCAAGTAGTGAAAGAAATTGGCACAGGAGCCAATCTTTTTGATAATGGCGACTTAGATTACACTGTTTTAGCAGATACTTATGCACTTCAGTATAAAGAGTCAAAACAAGCGCATTTTGTACCTAAAGCCATGGTGGGTTATTTAAGCCCAAATCATCGCCGTGAAATCACCGGCAACGAACATGTTCGAAAAGCTTTTTTACAAGCGATTGATAAAGAAACTTTTGCAAAAGAAATTTTAGGAGATGGCTCGACAGCTTTAAATGGTTTTGTACCAGCTAATTTTGCAAAAAATCCAGATACAGGTGAAGATTTCCGTAAAGAAAATGGTGATTTATTGCCATATAATATTAAAGAAGCCCAAGCTAACTGGACCAAAGCGAAAGAAGAGTTGGGCAAAGATAAAATTGAATTGGAACTAATCTCAGCGGACTCAGCGATTGCCAAGAAAACCATTGAATTTGTTCAAGGGCAATTGCAACAAAATTTACCAGGTTTAACAATCAAATTAAAATCATTGCCTTTGCAAAATCGTTTGGATTTACAAACAGCAGGTAATTACGATTTAGCCTTTGGAACATGGACACCTGACTATGCTGATCCCATTAATTTTTTAGAATTTTATGACTCAAAAAGTGGCTTAAATACTTCTGGTTATAACGATTCAGCGTATGATGCGGGTCTCCAAAAAGTTAGAAAAGATTACGCTAATGAACCTGAAAAACGCTGGAATGAATTACTAAGTTTAGAAAAAACATTAATTGAAAAAGATGCTGGTGTTTTACCACTATTCCAAGGAGCCATTGGTTACTTGAAATCAGATCGCTTACAAGGTTTGCAAGTATTTTCTTTTGGTCGCACAGTATCCTATCGTTTAGCTTATGTAGAAGAATAAATTGACTTCTGAAAAGTCCTATCTTTTGAAAAAGTCTGCTTTCTGTTTTATCCTTAAAGTAGGAAAATTAACTAAAAAAATCAACTATGAAAGGTAGGTTTTTCAAATGTTTAGCTTTCTATGGGCATTAATTGTCGGAGGAATTATTGGCGCAATTGCTGGCGCAATTTTAGGAAAAGATGTTCCAGGTGGCATTATTGGAAATATTATCGTGGGCTTTTTAGGAAGTTGGGTAGCATCACTCTTGTTGCCTTCTTTAGGACCAGTCATCGGCGGTTTTCCAATTATCTCAGCGTTGCTAGGAGCGATTATCTGTATCGCTATTTACTCTTTTATTGTAAACCGCAAAGCGTAAAATTGTATCAAAATGATATCTTGAAAAGCATCATAAAACTTGTGAAGGTTAATCAGACCATTACTTTTGATGTCTTTTCTCTCATATTTTAAGTCTATGACAAAAATCTCTTTGGATTTTTGTCATAGACTCTTTTTTTTAAATATTTATTATGAGAATTTCCTGCGTTAGACTGCTTATTTTTCATTTATTATTCATTTTTGATAAAGGAAGTTTTGTTGGATAAAGTGAATAGCTCAAGGCTCAACAAAAATAAAGAAAAAATTAATATGTTAAGTTCAAGGTGAGTGAAATTCTGCTCTCATAATACGCCGTTTTATTCATTAAACGATAGTTGAAAAAAATAAGTGCCCTTGTTATTCTTTGAATTAAACTAATGGGGGCGAAAAGCATGGAATCGTTAAAAAGTAATCTTTTTTTGACCAGAGAAGCATATTTGGAAGCTTTTGAAACAATCATGACACCTTTAAAAACGGCTATTTTAACATCAGAAAAACCTGGCGTGAATTTTGGCTCCAGTGGTGCTGTCTATGATCAGTAACATGCTGAAATGGAAGCGCTCATTCGACCATTATGGGGAATTGGACCGTATTGGGTTGCTTGTAAAGATGATGTTTTAAGAGATGCTTATGTGGAAAAATTAATCGCAGGTACCGATCCGTCATCCCCAGACTATTGGGGCGATATTGTTGATTATGATCAATATATTGTGGAAGCAGCAGCATTATCTTTAACTTTATTGCTTCATAAGACATATTTTTGGTCCTGTTTTTCTGAGAAACAGCAAGAAAATATCATGGTTTGGTTAAATAAGGCACTTGGTTGTAAAATTCCTAAAAATAATTGGACGTTTTTTAAAGTGCTCATTCGTTTGGCACTCGAGGAATGTGGACAAGTGATTAACCAAGCGGAACTAGAGGAAGAATTGGCGTTGATTGAACGCATGTATTTAGGTGATGGTTGGTATATGGATGGTAAAACTACGCAAAGAGATTATTATATTTCGTTTGCTTTTCATTATTATAGTTTGATTTATGTCAAATTTATGCGAGAAAGAGATCCTGTTCGTGCGAAACGTTTTACAGAACGAGCCGTTATGTTCGCGCAAGACTATCTGTACTATTTTGATGAGGAGGGCGAAGCGTTACCTTACGGACGTAGTCAAACGTATCGGTTTGCTCAAGGAGCATTTTTCGCAGCTTTGATATTTGCAGAAGTAGAGGCTTTACCTTGGGGACAAATAAAAACACTGTTAGCAAAACATTTACACTGTTGGATGCAACAGGCTATTTTCACTTATGATGGTCGGTTGTCCATTGGCTATCATTACGAAAATTTAGTAATGGCAGAAGGTTATAACGCACCAGGCTCTCCGTATTGGGCCTTTAAAACATTTTTGTTGCTCGCTGTGGATCAATACCATCCGTTTTGGCGTGCTGAACCGTTGGCGATAAAACGAGAAGAAAAGCGTTTGATAGAAAAGGGAAACATGTTATTAATCCATCCTAAAATGAAAACGCATGTCCTCGGCTATCCTGCAGGACTATGGCTTGAAAATCAAGCGCATGCTGCGGCTAAATATAGTAAATTTGTCTATTCTAGCCGCTTTGGTTTTAGCGTTCCCAAAGCTGGAACGTGTTATGAGGAGGGGGCTTTTGATAACGTATTGGCTGTTTCTCGTGATGGTGAATATTTTCGTGTTAAAGGGAAAGTTCATGATTTTTATTTAACAGAGGAGCAAGTTTATTATAAATGGCTACCTTTTCAAGAAGTAGAAATTGAAACAACCATTTATCCTTTTGGAGAATGGCATGTTAGAGTACATGAAATAGTGACATCGGTTCCATTAAAAGTGCGCGAAGGAGGATTCAGTCTACCGTTACTTGGAAAATTTTCAGAAAAAGCACTTGGTAAAGAGTGGGCTAGAGTCGATTCAGGAGAATTGTGTTCGCAAATAGTTGCAATTGAAGGATATGACCACGCAGGTATTCTTCAACCTGAACCCAATACATCGTTGTTTTTCCCAAGAACAAGTTTACCTTATTTACAAAAAGAGCTACCAATAGGAACGCATCGTCTGATTTGTTTGATAGGTGGTGTGACAAGGGAGGAATAAAAAATGATAAAAATTGAATTGAAAAATAAAGACAATCAGATTATTACTGGCCGAATCGATCACGAGAAGCCAGAAGCGCCATTCATGGCGGAGGGAGACACGTTAGCGGTATTAGCAATTAAACAGTACCTTTATCAAGTTGGCGATAAAATTGTAGTGACTTATACAGGGGCTACCCCTTATTTGATGGTTCAATTAGATGAAACTTTGGCTCCTTCATTGATTTATTTGAAAGAAAAAGTTTGGGAATATCAAATTCCATTAGAAGAATCTGCTCGAAAAGCTTTTGTTGAGACGGCCTTTCATTCAGCAAGGCACCAAATAATGGTTCGACAAGCGCACACGTTTGAAAAAGACAATTATCAAAATCTTTCTATGAATACACATGACCAAAAAGAATATTCAGGAGCCTATCCTCATGCGTATGCAAACGTTGAAACGAGAGACGATGCTGTTTTCTTTGCGAAAAATGCTATTGATTCTAAGTTTGGTAACCTTTCTCATGGCTCGTATCCATTTGCTTCTTGGGGAATTAACCAACAAAAGGAGGCACAGTTAACGATTGACTTTGGCAGGCCTGTAGAAACGGACTGGATCCGCTTGTTATTTCGGGCGGATTACCCACATGATAGCTATTGGGAGGAAGTCACTTTAGCCTTTTCAGATGGAGAGGAACGAGTAGTTGCCACAACGAATACCGCCTGTTTTCAAGAAATAAAGTTCCCAATGAAAACAACACAAACTTTGACATTAAAATGCTTACGAAAAGCGCTGGACTCTTCTCCGTTTCCAGCGTTGACCCAAATTGAAGTATTCGGTCGGAATAAATAACAAGAGGTCGGGACAGAACCGTTTAGCTCCGAGAAATAAGAAGAAATTTCCGAAAATTGATCTTTGATTTTTGGAGAATTTCGGCTTATTTCCGAAGGAGTTGGTTCTGTTCCCGCCGTTTATCAGTTTTTGAGCGTGGAGCAAAAATCCAAAGTGATTTTTGTCCCACGCTCTTGTTTTTAAGAGAAATAATCAAGAAAGGTCGCTTTTTATTTTCTTTTACGTTATAATACAATAAGTTAATATGTTAACAAGTTAAGGAGTGATGGAGATGTGTAGTCAAGAAAATAAACAAAGACTGATCTCTCTAGGAGAAAATGTCACAGATGAATGGATTCAAACGCAATTAAATGAATGCGTTTCAAAAATTGCTAAAAATATGCAGCGTTTCGGAACACAGTTTCCTTCAGCTTGTGCTACGAATGGTCGATATCGTCTCAAAGCTAACGATGATTGGACCAATGGCTTTTGGACAGGCATGCTTTGGCTGGCATATGAGTGGTCTCACCAAGAAAAATTTCGTTTACTGGCAATGGAAAATATTGACAGCTTTCAACAACGATTAGAAGAGCATTTTGTTTTGGACCACCATGACATTGGTTTTTTATATAGTCTATCGGCGGGTGCTGGGTATAAAATTACCGGTGATGAGCGCTGTAAACAAGAAGTGATAGCTGCCGCTGAAGTATTGTCAGCACGATTCCAAGAAAATGGCTCCTTCATCCAAGCGTGGGGCCATTATGGTGATCCCAAAGAATATCGATTAATTATCGACTCATTAATGAATTTACCGCTTTTATTTGAAGCAACTAAATTATCTGGAAATAGGTTTTATGAGGAAATTGCCTCACGTCACTATCATACGTTAATGAAAACGGTGATTAAATCCGATGCGACAACTTATCATACCTATTATTTTGATCCAGAAACAGGCAAACCAAAACATGGAGCTACGCATCAAGGACATAGTGATACTTCCATTTGGGCACGAGGCCAAAGTTGGGCAATTTTAGGGATTCCCCTAAACGAAACATTTCTCCATTCCCAACCATTTCCAGAAATTTATCCACAAATAGTGGAGGTTTTTCTAGCTCATTTGCCAGCAGATTTAATTCCCTATTGGGATTTTGATTTTAATGACCAAATGCCATCTGACAAAGATAGCTCGGCGCTGGCAATTGCGGCATGTGGTTTATTGGAAGCAGACAAACTACAGGCTTTTCCTCAAGCGAAAGAGCTTGCCAAAGGAATGATTTATCAATTAGGAGAATATTATCGTACGCAAAATGATTCCGAAAATGAAGGACTGCTACTCCATGGTGTTTACGCACATGCAGAAGGAAAAGGGATTGATGAACCCAATTTATGGGGCGATTATTTTTACATGGAAGCCTTAATGCGTTTAGCAAAACCATCATGGCAAAGATACTGGTAAAGGGGAAAAAAGATGCAAACGTTTGAGATTAAAGAAGACTTTTTATTAAATGGACAACCAATAAAAATTATTAGCGGGGCGATTCATTACTTTCGAATGACACCTAGCCAATGGGAAGATAGCCTCTATAATCTGAAAGCTTTAGGAGCTAATACAGTAGAAACCTACATTCCTTGGAATATTCATGAACCAGAAGAAGGCGTATACGATTTTGAAGGAATGAAAAACATTGAAGCATTTGTCCGCTTGGCAGAAAAACTGAATTTACTAGTTATTCTGCGTCCTTCGGCTTATATTTGTGCAGAATGGGAGTTTGGTGGCTTACCCGCATGGCTTTTGAAAGAAAAAGGCGTGCGATTACGTTCGACAGATCCTATTTTTATGACTAAAGTTCGTAACTATTTTCAAGTATTATTGCCTAAACTAGCACCACTGCAGATAACACAAGGTGGACCAGTGATCATGATGCAGGTTGAAAATGAATATGGGTCCTATGGCATGGAGAAAGCGTACTTGCGACAAACCAAGCAGATAATGGAAGAACTGGGGATTGAGGTTCCTCTTTTTACATCTGATGGCGCTTGGGAAGAGGTTTTGGATGCGGGGACGTTAATTGAAGAGGATGTTTTTGTGACAGGAAATTTTGGTAGTCATTCGAAAGAAAATGCTGCCGTTTTGAAAAAATTTATGACTCGTCATGGTAAAAAATGGCCGTTGATGTGCATGGAATACTGGGATGGGTGGTTCAATCGTTGGGGTGAACCAGTGATTCAGCGAGAAGGTACCGACTTGGCGAAGGAAGTAAAAGATATGCTGGCAGTGGGTTCTTTAAATCTCTATATGTTTCATGGAGGAACAAATTTCGGCTTTTATAATGGGTGTTCGGCGCGAGGTGCAAAAGATTTACCTCAAGTCACTAGCTATGATTATGATGCTTTATTAACAGAAGCAGGAGAACCAACAGAAAAATATTATGCCGTTCAAAAAGCAATTAAAGAAGTATGTCCAGAAGTTTGGCAAGCACAACCACGCACGAAAAAACTGGGGAATTTAGGAAGCTTTCCAGTAACTGCTAGCGTATCCTTATTCGCAGTAAAAGATCAAATGATGACACCGAAGACCACCGCGTATCCATTAAGTATGGAAGAAGCTGGCTCAGGCTATGGCTACTTGCTTTATTCGTTTGATTTAAAAAATTATCATCATGAAAATAAACTAAAAGTGGTCGAGGCCAGTGATCGTTTACACATTTATGTAGATGGAGATTTAGCTGCTACCCAATATCAAGAGACAGTGGGAGAAGAGCTACTCGTTTCAGGACAAACTGAAAAAGACACACTTGCGTTAGATATCTTAGTGGAAAATTTAGGTCGCGTTAATTATGGCTTTAAATTAAATAATCCGACACAAAGTAAAGGAATTCGAGGTGGAGTGATGCAAGACATTCATTTTCATCAAGGCTATCAACACTATCCCTTAACTTTTTCACAAGAGCAATTAGCCAAGATTGATTACACAGCTGGAAAAAATCCATTGCAGCCTTCATTTTATCAAGTAACATTTGAATTAGAACAGCTAGCAGACACGTATATTGACTGTCGAGGCTACGGCAAAGGATTCGTTGTGGTCAATGGTCATCATCTAGGTCGTTATTGGGAAATAGGCCCCATTCATTCGCTGTATTGTCCCAAAGAATTTTTACAGCAAGGACAAAATGAAGTAGTAATTTTTGAAACAGAGGGAATTGACATTGATTACTTGAAATTTACGAATCAAGTAATCATAGACTAAAAAAATAGAAGTAGAAGCTGAAATTTATTCGGCTTCTACTTCTATTTTGGTTTTGAAATATTTCCAATGTTTATAACTAATAATATATTCAGCAACACTACCATCTGCGAGATAGGAATGTTTAACTTGTTTAACAGCGGGTTCACGAAAACTTAATTGAAGTAAGTTCAATAACTCAGCATCTTCGGGAAAGACAATTTCATTTGTTTCTACAGAAGCTAACGAGAAGAGGTCTACTGAAAAATCTTTACGGACTCGTTCATACACACTTGCATAAGCTGTGAGGTCCTTTGAGAGCGGCTCTTTAACAAGCTTTTTGGGAAGATGTGTGATATGTACGAGAAAGGGTGTATCTTCAGAATAGCGTACACGCTTGATTCTATAATAAGAAGCGTTAGCTGGTAAGCCTAATTCCTTTAAAATTTCGGCTTGATTTTCTTCTTCAATTGAAAGGACTTTAACTTTTTCAGAGTCTAAAGAATGCAACTCGATATCAGAAAATTTTACATTTTGAGAAACTTTTGATTTCGAAACAAAGGTCCCTTTTCCTTGGATACGATACAAGTAACCTGCACTGGTTAGCTCATTCAGTGCTTTGACAGCTGTGATAGAACTAACAGCATATTTTCGTTTAATATCGGCTTCAGAATAAAATTTATCACCAGGAATAAAGGTATGATTTTTTATTTCACGTAAAAGGTCTTGTTTAATTTGTTCATATTTAGGTAACATGCGATTTCCTCCATTCTAGTAATCGAATGAATTAAGCATAACATGTTAACTATCCTTTAGCAAACACTTTGAAAAAGAGGAAAGACAATTTTTATTTAAAGAATTCAAAAAAATAAATTCAATATATTAAGATATTAGGTTTACGGATAACTTAGTATGTGTTATAGTAAGTTCGTAGAGAACATAACATGTTAAGTAGGGTCACCTACATCTAGGGAGGGAAATTCGTGGAAAACATTGTACTAATTAGTCATGGTAGCATGGCTGAAGGCGTCAAAGTTAGCTTAGAAATGATCGTTGGTCGGCAAGAACACGTGCATACAGTCTCATTACGACCAGATAGCGACAATCTTCAATTTGAGAAAGAGCTAAATGAAAAAATGAAAGCCCTTAACGGTACGACACTGATTATTGCTGATTTACTAGGAGGAACGCCATGTAACGTGGCAACTAAGAATTATTTGAACGTTGACGGAGTGGAAATTATTGCAGGGATGACGCTCTCTGTTGTGATTGAAGCAGTGGTTAATCAACAGGCTTCGATTAAAGAATTAGTTTGTTTAGCACAAGAAAATATTGTTGATGTAAAAGCTGGGATGAATCAAGCAGAACAAGAGATTTCAGAAGCCAGCAAAGAAAAAGAATTAAGTAACTATAGTCAATATGCTGGAAAAGAAAATATTGTAAACACACGGATTGATGAACGGTTAATTCATGGACAAGTAGCGGGAATTTGGTCGACAAGTCTTAGTACACAGCGAATAATTGTAGCCAATGATGAGGCGGCTACAGATCCTTTACAAAAATCATCTTTGAGAATGGCAGCGCCTTCTTCGATGCGTTTATCTGTTCTTGGAGTAGAGGCTGCCGCTAAAAATATTCAATCAGGAAAATATGGTAAACAGCGTTTATTTTTATTATTTAAAAATCCGAAAGATGTGCTCCGCTTTATCGAAGCGCAAGGACCTATCAAAACTGTAAATGTTGGGAATATGAGTTACAAAGAAGGAGCACGCGAAGTAACAAAAAGTATTCAAGTTTTACCAGAAGAAGAACAAATTTTTGAAACAATCGCTTCAAAAGGCGTCACTGTGACAGCCCAATTAGTTCCAAACGATCCAGTCGTTGATTTTATGAAAAAATTACGCGGCTAAAACAGTCAGACTAAGAAAGAATATTTTTAAATTTAGGAGGAAATTTCAATGCATTTAGCAGCGTATCAAATTATTTTAATTACTATTTATGCGTTTATTGCTATTAATGACTCACTTATTTCAAATACGTTGACGCAACCAGCTATTGCTGGAATGATTTCTGGAATGATTATGGGAGATTTAAAAACTGGTTTAATGGTTGGCGGCACTCTTCAATTAATGCGTTTAGGAATTGCTGCTTTTGGTGGAGCATCGGTACCTGATTATTTCACAGGGGCTGTTTTAGGAACCGCTTTCGCTGTAATCTCTGGAAAAGGAGCGGAGTATGGTATTGGTTTAGCTGTTCCTGTTTCTCTGTTGATGTTGCAACTAGATGTAGTGGCCCGTTTTTGTAATGTCTTTTTACTTCATAGTGTCGATAAAGCGATTGATAAGATGCAAGTAAAACGGATTCCACGCTTAGTTTTATCTGGTTCTGTTCTGTGGGGACTGTCTCGTGCCATTCCGATTTTATTAATGTTATTAGCGGGGGATGCTGTAGTAACAACGATTACCGATAACATGCCAGAATGGCTAATGACGGGCTTAAAGACAGCTGGAGGAGTATTACCTGTTGTCGGTGTAGGGATTTTATTACGTTACTTGCCAACGAAGCAATATATCCCCTATTTACTATTAGGCTTTTTCTTAGCGGCTTATTTAAAAGTTCCAATGTTAGGTGTTTCGATAGTTGGGATGGTAGCAGCGATGCTTGTATTTAAACGTGATGGGGCAAAAAGCACGACACAAGCAACAACAGGAAATGGTGATTTTGAAGGAGGATATGACGGCGATGAGTAAGCATAAACTGACAAAAAAAGAATTAAATGCAATTAGCTGGCGTTATATTTTAGGAAGCCAATTAAACTGGAACTATGAACGTATGATGAGTTCAGGATATTTATACGGCATCTTACCTGTTTTAAAAAAATTCTATGGTCATGATGAAGCACAATTTCAAGATATGATGCGCACACACAATCAATTTTTTAACACCAATGCTATTTTTGGGAATTTAATTATGGGGATTGATGTTGCGATTGAAGAGCAAGATGGCTATAAAGCGAAAGAAACAATTATTGCGCTAAAAACAGCTCTGATGGGTTCTTTGGCAGGCGTGGGTGACTCTTTATTCCACGTTATTTGGGGGACGATTTTCGGCTCTGTTGCAGGGACACTGGCTCAAAATGGTTCGGTGGTTGGCTGTGTTATTTGGATTATTGCAAATATTGCACTATTGTTTGGTCGGGCCGCGCTCTTACCACTTGGTTATAAGCAAGGGGTCAAACTAGTGACGACCTTAAAAGACAAGTTATCTGCCTTTACGAATGCAGCAACTGTTCTTGGTGTGACTGTGATTGGTGCCTTAATTCCTTCAGTTATCAAGGCGACAGTTCCTTTTGTTTATAAAAAGAACGGGGTCGAATTAGTTATTCAAGATACGTTAGATGCGATTCTGCCTTCCTTAGTTCCAATCTTACTTGTTCTTTTGACTTATTGGATGTTAGGTCAAAAGAAATTAAATTCCACACGAGTGATTTGGATTATTTTAATTTTATCGATTGTTTTGAGTGCCTTTGGTATTTTGGCGTAAAAAGTATATTAAGTGATTTTCAGAGAGTCGGAGAGTGTAGAAAGTATTTTTCTTCACTCTTTTTCTCTGATTTGTATGTAAGCGTTTTACAATAATTTTTTAGGAGGAGAAAGAATGAAAAACAGGAAAATATGGGTAATGCTGGTCGGACTGTTTACTGCTTTGACGAGTGGATTTATGGGAACCACCCTTACTTTTGCAGAAGAAAACGAAGCGAGCCAAACGATTGAGCAACCCTCTTACATTTCAGATTTCCCCAATCAAGTTGGGCATTGGCAAGATTTGGTGGGAACAGCAGAAAAAAAGAATGATTCTGCTGGTTTATGGATCGCAAACACGAAGCAAGGGACAAACCTAGAATCTGTCTCTATCAATCTTGATGCACGCGAACAATCTTCAGGAGATCTTGAACTAACCTTTTTATATGAAGGACAAAGTAACTTCGGATTGGTTTTTCGCGGAGATAAACAAAAGACGAGTCAATGGCAATCTTTTGCTTATAATCGTGACGGCCGCTGGCAATTAGGACAACCAGGCGGTAAATGGCTAACTAATATTCCGGGACCAACATTACTAAGTGGCCAACAATATAAACTGCTGGTTCGCTATGACGGGAAAAAAATTCAAACATTCCTGAATGATCAATTATTTTATGAAAATGAAGAGGTTCATTATCCTGATGGTACGTCCATTAATGATGACTGGACGGGCGCTATAGGAATTAGACTATTTGGTAATCTATCAAAGCTGAATATCATTTCTATGAAAAGTGGCTCCGTTGGTAGCATTCCTGTTATCGATTCATCTGCAGAATACCGAGAATTAAAAGAAAAATGGCGAAATCAGCTTGTTTCAAAAGAATATGATTCAACTAACCAAGCGCTTGTAGACTACGTCCAAAAAATCTCCAATGAAGCAACAGAACTCGATCAAACGATGAATAAAGAGCCGAACCGCAGCTATTTATGGCCACTAGAGCCTGGCAATACGCCATCGGCTGATTTAACGACTCAATTTACCAAATTGCAAAAATTAGCGTTAGCCTATGGAACGAAGGGGAGTACGCTTTACCAAGATGACAAATTGGCAGCAACCATTATTGATGGCTTAGATTTTATGGTAACGCAAAAAGGGTATGATGGGAAAAAGTACCACGGAAATTGGTGGGACTGGCAAATTGGTGTGCCACAGAAGTTTCTTAATATTCTAATGATTTTAGAGGATAAAGTTTCTCCAGAAAAGCAACAAATCTATACAAATGCGCTGAGCAGTTATGTCCCAGATCCGTTTAAACAGTTGTATACAAAACCACAAGGAACGTTTGTGGATTTAGCTTTTATCCCAAATTTTGTGACATCAGGAGCGAACCGCACGGACTTAGCTTTAACTGTTTTGGGGTTAGGAATTTTACAAAAGGATAGCGGGAAAATTAACCAAGCATCCAGTAGTATCGTCGATGTATTTAAATTAGTCACAAAAGGTGATGGTTTTTACCAAGATGGTTCTTTTATCCAGCACAATAACATTCCTTATACAGGTTCGTATGGCAATGTTTTGGTGAAAGGGGTTGGACAAATTTTGGCCATTACAGCAGATTCATCTTTTCAAATGGATGCAACTCTTGTGACAGAATTTGTTGAAAATGTTGATCGTGCCTTTCTTCCTTTGATTTATAAAGGTGAAATGCTACCAACTGTGAATGGCCGTTCCATCTCAAGAGCCCCAGCAGTTGGAAAAACAGGCTATGGCTCAACTACCATGTATAATTTATTAATTGTGGCTAAATTTGCTCCTAATAATTATCAAAAGAAATTTCAAGAAGCCGTTAAATATTGGATGAAGGAGAACCCAGATTATTATTTGACAAATGCTCGTGATTTTAATGATTTACAGATGACTATGCAACTTTTAACTAATCCAGAAATTACGGGAGGGCAACTTCCTTTTACAGGCACGAAACTTTATGCTTCGATGGATCGATTTGTCCAACGCACACCTAGTTATATGTTTGGGCTAGGCTTGTATTCAAAGCGCACTGCATCTTTTGAAGCAGGGAATAAAGAAAATAAACGTGGCTGGCACATTGGTGACGGAATGATGTACGTATATAATGATGACGAGGTTCAATTTAATTCCAGCTATTGGCCAACTGTAGATCCCTATCGACTACCAGGAACAACTGTAGATACCATTTCTTTGGCAGATGAAGTTTCAGCATTTACAACAATCACATCGAAAGAGCAATGGGTTGGTGGAGTAACGTCAGAAAATCAGGCAGTAGTAGGGATGGCTCTTAATAAAGACGGGACCAAAAATAATGGGAAACTTTTACCTATGAACCTACAAGCTAAAAAATCTTGGTTTGTATTAAATGGGCAAATTATCGCATTAGGCGCAAGAATTAAAGGGGATACAGAAGCTTCGATTGAGACAGTTGTTGATAATCGTTTGTTAAATGATGCCTATCAGTATCAAGTGCTATCAAATATTGGGGAGATTCATGAGAAAAATGAAACGAGTAAAAAACAATGGTTATTACTAAAGTCGGATCATTCCAATGCTAATATGGGTTATTATTTTCCAGAAGAAACAACGGTAAATGTTAAAAGTGAAACTAGAAAAGGAACCTATAAAGCAATTAATGAAGCATTTCCAAGTGATAAAGAATATGTAGGTGATTATCGAACATTTACGATTCAACATGGTCAACACCCAACGAACGAGCATTATGCTTATGTAGTTTTACCAGGAATCGATGAAACTGATTTAAAAACATATGCTGCCAAAAAAACAGTAGAAGTTCTCTCAAATACAGAAGAAATTCAAGCAGTTAAGCAAGAAGAAGAAGGCTATCTTGGGGTTAACATTTGGTCAGAAACTGGCGGTACAATAGCAGGGATTACCTCAAATAAAGCTATTTCTTTAATGAGAAAGACACAACAACACCAAAAAACGTATACTTTCTCTGATCCCACACAAACAACTAAGACACTGACTTTAAAAATACCAAAAGATTACAGCAGAGTAATTAGTCAAAGTGACGGAATCACTTATGATGATGCAACAGAAACCTTTACTATTAATTTTGAAAATGCTGCAGGAAGTAGTAAACAAATTATTGTAGAATAACTAAAAGAAATTAAAGTAGCCTCAAATTCCAGTTTTAATCGGAATTTGAGGCTACTTTGTTGAAATTATTTAAGATTCTAACATTTCTGCAGGTAATAAAATCGTTTCACGATGGCCATCATCAAAAGCAAAAATTCGCGACGGATATGCCGTAGAATAACTAAATGGTAAGTCGATGGCCATTTCTACTGAACTATTTTCTTGAGAAAAATGGACAGTCACTTTGCCATTATTGTTCAACAAATCAAAGTGAAGTAAGTCGTTTAAAGGGATAACCCCTTTTAGATTTAAGTCAATAATCAACCAAATACTATCAATTAAGCCACTAGGTAAGCTGGAAACAACACCTAATGAAGCATAGCGGCTACGGTCACTATCAAAACGTTCAAACATATGGATGACCTCCTTTTTGTTTACTTACTTTTAGTATACTGCAAATTTTAAAAAAAGAAATTGTTTCGTTTGAAAATATTGCGTAGATTAGCAAAAATTTAATATTCCTCTGTAGCTTCCTAGCTTTGCAGGTGTCATCATTTATATAAAGAAATCAAGACATGCAGTAAAAAGAAAATGGGACGTACGTTGTTTCAACGTACGTCCCATTTCTAAAACTTAAGAGAATCAGCTGAACAAAAGTGTTTTCTTTATTCGGCTAATTCTGGTTCAGTCGTTTCAGCAGCTGTTCCTTCTTCTTCTTCAGGAGCAGTTTGTGCTTCAACAATAGCAACTAGTTGTTCTTCTGGATCAGTTAAAATTTCATAGTCTTTGTGTTCAGGTAAATCAGCGATTGTAAGAGCATCACCAATTTCTAAGTTTGTAATATCTACTTCAATTGATTCTGGCAATTTATCTGGTGTGGCTGCCACTAAAACAGTGTACAAGTTTTGAGCTAAGGTACCCCCAGCTTTCACACCTGCAGATTCACCAATTAATTGAACTTCTGCTTCGACTTCTGTTGTTTCTTTCATATTTACAGATAAGAATTCAACATGAAGCATTTGACCAGTAAAGGTATCTAATTGTGCTTTCGACATTAATGTGTTGATGTTTTTGCCATCAACTGTCATTTTAATAACGGTGTTAGCACCATGTTCGCGTAAAATTTTTGATAAGTCTTTTTCTTCAAAATAGATTGGTGTACTTTCAATTTGGTAACCGTAAACAATGGCAGGTACTTTCCCTTCGTGACGTAGCTGATTTCTTAGTGAACGTGGACGGATAGCTCTTTCTTTAACTTCTAATTGTACTGACATAACCTAATTCCTCCTTGAAATAATGAGTGATTTGGTTAAACTCAGAAACAAAACATAATGGAAAAAAGAAACTCTTTTTTCAGTTGTTCTTGTCTAGAAAAATGCTAACAATAATCAAAAAATCCCCACAAATATTGCCAGGCAACACTCATGGGAATGGTTCATTGTTATCGTTGTTCTCTCCCAGGTCATTACGCTGTTTTTGAGAAACCTTTATTTACTTTACTTATTAACCGTAACACTTATATTTTTATACGTCAAGGAATTACCTTTTTCTACTTTTCATCTTTAACGGATTCCACTATACTAATACCAGAATGGAGCGGAACAATGCGATTAGATAAATTACTAGAAGAACTTCAGTTTGGATCACGCAAAACGGTGAAACGAATAATCAGAGGCAAGCAGGTCACTGTGGATGGCATCGTGACATTAAATGAAAGCCAAAACGTCGATGCACAATTACAAATGATTAAAGTAAAAGGACAATTAATTTCGCATAAGACACATGTGTACTATATGTTGAATAAGCCAAAAGGTGTGGTTAGCGCTGTTTCAGATGCATCTAAAAAAACAGTCATTGATTTGATTGCGCCACAAGACAGACGCCCTGGTCTTTATCCAGTGGGCAGACTCGATGGCGATACGGAAGGGTTACTTCTATTAACAGATAATGGACAATTAGGGTATCAATTAATTCGGCCAAATAAAGAAGTAGCGAAATGTTATGAAGTGAAAGTCAATGGTTTGGTCTCTGCAGAAGATTGTGCTAAATTTAAAGATGGGATTGTTTTGCAAGGAGGCATTCAATGTAAGCCAGCAAAAATAACTGTTCTTGCAGCGACTGAAACGGAGAGTCATGTTTTCCTGACTATTCAAGAAGGAAAATTTCACCAAGTGAAAAAAATGTTTTTATCTGTGGGGAAAAAAGTGACTGCTTTAAAACGCCAAACTATGGGGCCGTTGCGGCTAGATTCGCAATTACCTTTAGGTGCTTATCGTTCATTAACAAGAGAAGAGTTACAATTGCTATTGCCTTATTTTTTTATTGAAAAACAACAAACAAGCAAAGCGTTACCGAGTAATTTGAAAAGAGAAGAGGAACGGAAATGAAAACATTGCTTTTTGATGTTGATGATACATTGTTAGATTTTAAATTGGCTGAAAAGAAGGCGCTCCATGCCTTATTTGAAGAAGAAAATGTACCATTTACATCTGAAGTCGAGTCAACATACCACCGAATTAATCAAGGATTATGGCGTTCATTTGAAGAAGGAAAAATAACAAAAGATGTTCTCCTTGATACACGGTTTGGTTTATTGTTTGACGCGTTTAATCGAGAAGTTGATAGCGTTAAAATGGGAGAAAACTACCGAGAATATTTAAGTCAAGGACATGACTTGCTTGGCAATAGTCAACGTATCTTGGAAAAATTAGCACCCCATTATGATTTATATATTGTGACAAACGGAGTGGCAAAAACACAGTATCGTCGGTTGGAAGATTCGAAATTAATGCCTTATTTTAAAGATATTTTTGTTTCAGAAGAAGTGGGTTATCAAAAACCGATGAAAGAGTATTTTGATTTTGTTTTTGAACGGATTCCTAATTTTAGTCGAGAAAAAACAATGATTATTGGCGATTCTTTGCATTCAGATATTCAAGGAGGTCAACAAGCGAAAATTCAAACTGTTTGGCTCAATCCGACCTCCGCTCCAGCAACACCAACCATTCAACCCAATTATACGATTCAACAGCTAGATGAGTTGTTACCAATTCTTGGGCATTAAAAAGAGCGTGGGACAAAAATCACTTTGGATTTTTGCTCCACGCTCAAAAACTGATAAACGGCGGGAACAGAACCAACTCCTTCGGAAATAAGCCGAAATTCTCCAAAAATTAAAGAGCAATTTTCGGAAATTTCTTCTTATTTCTCGGAGCTAAACGGTTCTGTCCCGACCTCTTTTTAACTTAAATGTAACCGTAAGCGAACCATATCCTTTAAAGGCAAGCCGTTTTCTATAATAGGCTCATCATAATGATGGATAAAAAAATCTGGTTCAATATGTGTCATTCGAAAACCGACTTTTTGGTAGAGATATAGCTGTTGAAAGCCTGTGCTCCCAGTCCCAATCTCCAAGGAATCATACTTTTCTTTTTTGGCAAAATCAATGGCAAAATGTAATAATTCTTGCCCGATGCCCCGCCCTCGGCTTTCTTCTGAGACAGCGATGTTTACGATTTCCAATGTCCGTGGGTGAGTCGGCAACAGGACTAAAATTCCTTGAAGTTCTTCAGTCTGATAGTCAAAGCAAATGCCGCGGGTAATGTAATCTGCCACCATTTTTTTTGAGGGATCTGCCTCATAAAGAAGAGCGTAATGCGCCGTTGTAAGTGCTTCTTTTTTGACTTTTTTAATCATAGGTAGGATTCTCCTTTTATTGATAAGTATACTGTACTTGAAAGAAGTATGGGCAGATTTTTCATAAGAAGATAAAAATCACATGAAAAGTCTTGGAAAAGGTCTGGCATTCTTCAGAGTTTTCATTATAATAGTAAAAGACAATGAAGTTTTTGAAAAGAAAGAGGTTTATACATGAAAGATAGTCAGCCAATTATCATTGGTGTTACTGGCGGATCAGGAAGCGGAAAAACCAGTGTTAGCCGTGCGATTTTTAATAATTTTCCCGATCATTCAATTATGATGTTAGAACAGGATTCTTATTATAAAGATCAGAGCCATTTGAGTTTTGAAGAACGTTTAAATACCAATTATGATCATCCTTTTGCGTTTGATACAGATTTATTGATTCAACATGTTGAACAACTGTTAAACTATCAAGCCATTGAAAAGCCAGTTTATGACTATGTTGCGCATACAAGAAGTACAGAAACGGTGATCCAAGAACCGAAAGAAGTAATTATTCTTGAAGGGATTTTAATTTTAGAAGATCGCCGCTTAAGGGATTTAATGGATATTAAAGTGTATGTGGATACAGATGATGACATCCGTATTATTCGTCGAATCAAGCGTGATATGGAAGAACGTGGCCGTACGTTGGATTCTGTGATTGAACAATATTTGACAGTCGTCAAGCCCATGTATCACCAATTTATTGAACCTACGAAACGTTATGCAGATATCATTGTGCCAGAAGGTGGCGAAAACCACGTCGCTATTGATTTAATTAATACAAAAGTGGATAGTATTTTAACAAAAATGTAATAGTTAGCTTAAATAGCCGTCTCTATATCAGAGTCGACTGTTTAAGCTTTTTTTGACTTTTAAAGGGTGGTTTTATCAAATATTTTAAGGGATAGCTAAAAAGTTGAAAATATTGCAAGAAACAATATGCTATAATTTTTTAAAGGAAAAGGAGGGAAGGGAATCTGAATGATAAAAAGAGGTGAGGTTTTTTATGCGAATCTCTCACCAGTTGTTGGTTCTGAACAAGGTGGGATTCGACCTGTCCTGATTATTCAAAATAACAAAGGTAACTTATTTAGTCCAACGTTGATTGTTGCACCGATTACCCGTAACGTAAGCAAGCGGCTGCAACCAACGCAAGTCCTCATCGAAATTCCCCATAACGAGTGCAGGACGCCATCACTTATTTTGTTAGAACAAATTCGAACATTGGATAAAGAACGAATGCTACACAAGGTTTGTCAACTTTCTCGTGAAGAGATGGAACAGGTCAATCAAGCTTTAAAAGTTAGCGTTGGTATCCGTTAATTTACATATAAAGAAATCGTTTTGGGGAAACGGTTTCTTTTTTTTTGTTGAAATGGTTTCCAAATATTTGTTTTTCTCGTATAGTGAAAGAGGAGGCGATCACATGGATAAAATTCGTTATGGAATTATGAGTACTGCCCAAATTGTCCCAAGATTTGTAGCAGGGCTTCGAGAAAGCGCGCAAGCTGAAGTGCGCGGGATTGCATCAAGGCGTTTAGAGAATGCTCAAAAAATGGCTAAAGAATTAGCGATTCCGGTAGCTTATGGCAGTTATGAAGAGTTATGTAAGGATGAAACAATTGATATTATTTATATTCCCACCTACAATCAAGGGCATTACTCAGCAGCTAAGCTTGCGTTATCACAAGGAAAACCCGTCCTACTGGAAAAACCATTTACATTAAATGCTGCTGAAGCAGAAGAACTCTTCGCAATCGCACAGGAGCAAGGGGTTTTTCTAATGGAAGCTCAGAAGTCTGTCTTTTTACCAATTACCCAAAAAGTAAAGGCGACGATTCAAGAAGGGGGATTGGGAGAGATTTTATGGGTTCAGTCAGTTACTGCCTATCCCAATGTGGATCATATTCCCTGGTTTTACTCGAGAGAAGCGGGTGGTGGAGCGCTTCATGGCTCAGGAAGTTATCCATTACAATACTTACAATACGTATTAGGGAAAGAGATTCAAGCGGTTACGGGAACCGCGACATATCAGCAAGGAGCGACGGATAGTCAATGTAATTTAGCTTTGAAATTTGCTGAAGGGACGCTGGGCAATATTTTTATTAATGTTGGTTTAAAGATACCTAGTGAAATGACCATCTGTGGGACAAAAGGGCAAATCGTTATTCCTAATTTCTGGAAAACAGATTGTGCTTATTATACAGATGCTCAAGGCAACACTGTCAAATGGTCTGAACAATTCACTAGTGAATTTACGTATGAAATCAATCATGTGAATCAATGTTTACAAGACAAAAAGTTAACTAGCCCCGTAATGACGAAAGAATTAACGATAGCAACCGTTAAAATTGTTGAAAGTTTTTATCAAGAATGGTTCGATAACGAATAATTACCATCACTTGCTATCCAAACTATTCTGTGTTAAAGTGTGTTTTATGCGACGAGTTGACTCAATCAGATAGCTTCGGCTATTCCGTTTTGACGGCTAGTGATTGTCAAACACAACGACACCAGATAGTACGGCTATCAGTTACCGGATTTGTAACGTGTCGGACAGAATACTTTTGTGGAGAAGGTTTCTGTCTATTTATGCAAATAAATAGTGTGGTATCCCTTAACAGTTACTACTGTTAAGGGATTTTTTTTGTATGAAAAGAGAAGTGTTGCACTTTTATAAGTGCAACTTTTTTGTGTTGTGGAACAGATAAAATAACGCTATAGTTTTAAGTGTAAAGGGAAAAGAAAAGAGGTGACAAGGCATGACCGTGTTGTTGTCCAAAAGAGCGATAAATATTTTATTGATGCTTTTGGATTTGGAAGGGAGTATTACCACGCAAGAATTAGCTGAGAACTTTACTGTCAGCGTTCGAACAATTAAGTATGATTTAGAAGATATTCGTGCTTGGTTTGAACAGCACGATGAGACACTTTATTCAAAACGAAATAAGGGAATCTGGCTAGATTTACCTGACTCTAAACGCTTACTGTTAAAAAATGAAATTATCGATGTCGATCGATTTGAAACCTATCCTGATCAAAAAAGACGAGTCAATGTATTGATTTTTCAGTTATTGTCAGTCAAAGGGTACTTAACGGCACAGCAGCTAGCAGATGAATTATTAGTGAGTCGAAACACAATTGTCAGTGATTTGGAACAGGTCGAACGGTTGCTGCAAGCATATGATTTAACCTTAATTCGCCAAGCACGGCAAGGGTTTACAATTAGTGGTGAAGAAAGCAATGTACGATTACTGATGGAATTTATCACTCAAAAAGAACTTACAGAATACGATATTTACCAAATTATGAACTATGTGACAAAGACAAAAGGGGCTGAAAAGATCCCTAAAATTAAATTTGGGTCAGGGACATTGTTTCAAGGTTGTTATCGTAGTGCATTGAAAAAAATGCGAAATTTAATTAATCCACTCGATCAAAATCAATTTGATTATGCCGAAATATTATCTATTACGTTGAGAGTGGCAATTGCCGCAGCACGTATGCAGATGGCACATACAATTGGGACTTACCGAGTGTTATCGCAAAAAACACGCTTTGAACAACGGAACGAAGTACCACTTTTACTTTTACAAGAGGTGTTTGAACGGTATGACTTGCCTTTATTAGCGGATGAATATTTTTATATTTATAGTGATTTATTCGGAACCCATCAACGGCAAGATATGGTTCAATTAACAAAGCAAGTGATTGAAAGCGTTTCAAAAGAGCTGAATTATCCTTTTGTAAATGATCGCCAATTATTTACGAACTTGTTTGCCCACCTGTCCTTACGTTTTACAAAGAAACATTTATTTATTAATGAATACAATCCGTTTTCTGAAGAAATCAAAGGAAAACACCCAGCGTTATTTTTAGCTATTCAAAGTGCCTGTAAACAATTAATTCAACGTTCTGTTTTGTTAGTCAACGATTCTTTCTGCGCATATATTGCGTTGCATTTTTTGGCAGCTCAGGAACGACAACAGCAGGAAGCTAAAGTTGTTAGGATTGTGTATGTTTGCTCGACGGGCTTAGGTGTGACCAGTTTAATTGAACAAAAAATTTTAGAGGAAGTACCAAACGTTGAACTCGCAGGATTTGCTTCTGTTTTAAATGCAACTGAAGTGATTCAAGCAGAAAAGCCCGATTTGGTATTGAGTATTTTCCCAATTGAAGAAATGACATACCCATTTATTAAAGTTAGTCCATTGTTGACGGACACAGACTTAAGTTTGATTCGGGAAGAGGTCGATAAAATTTTATTAGGGAAACGTCAAGGAAAAGGTACTGCTCGCTCCACGAAATCTGATGTAATTGAAAAAAATGAACGGATACAAAGCCAAGATTTATTAGTAAAAGCGTATATTATTTATGAAGAGTTAAAACGAATGTTTCAAACAAAGTTACTGAGCGAATATCAAGAAGCCTTTTTACTTCACGTTTTATTAATGACACATCGGATTACGTTTAATAAACAATACGAAGAGATTCCTTGTAATAGAGAAGTATCTCATGAACGGCAAGAAGAAATTCGGCAAATTGAATGTTTATTTGCTAAAAATGAGTTACCTGTCAATCATGCTGAAATTTCAGCATTACTTAATTATTTAGAACAACCAAAGGAGGAAGAGGATGGAACTAGCAATGGAAGCACAGGAGATCATTCGACAAAGTGCTGAACCAGAAAAGCTACAATCGATTATCAAACAAACCAGTGCGCGATTAGCAGAAGCACAAATTGAACCAACGGAATTACAGTGGACGATTTTGATTAACCATCTCAATGAGATGCTGAATCGTTCAAGAGAAGGAACGACATTAGCTGGTGTTGATCGGACGTTATTTACGGAACTAACACCAGAAACGTTGAAAATTGCACAAGAAACAACAGAAGCAATTGGTCAGTTATCAGAAGATGAATGGTATGTTTTAGCTGTTCATTTTGAAGTTGCTAAACAAAACAATTAATAGGAGGAAAAGTTATGATTACAGTAGTTATCGCAGATCGTTTAGGAAAAGGACAAAATGTTGCAAAAGGAGTGGAGCAAGCCGGTGGTCGCGCGGTTGTTGTTCCAGGAATGGGCGCTGATATGCGTTTAGGAGATGTGATGCAACAAGAAAAGGCAGATTTAGGCATTTCTTTCTGTGGCAGTGGTGGTGCAGGGGCGTTAACGGCTGCTACTAAATACGGGTATCCCGAAAGACATGGCATGCGATCAATCGAAGAAGGGGTAACAGCAATTAACGATGGGAAAACTGTTCTTGGATTTGGTTTTATGGATCAGGAAGAACTTGGTAAACGAGTAACTGAAGCATTTATTAAGAAACACGGAGCATAGAAAGTAGTAACTTAGAAAGGAGCGGTAATTATGGATGCCACAAAACGGTCAACACAAACCGTGATTGTTTCTGGAAAAGGTAATAAGAAGAATGAAGCTTTTGCAAGTGCATTGAATGATGTTTCAAAAAAAGTATTAAAAGAAACAACAGAGGTCCTCATCCGGATTGAACCGAAAGAAGTAACTATTCGTCAGGCAAAAGAACAAGTTTATACAGAAAAATTTCTGTTCTTCTTCTTTCCTAGAAAGAGAGTGATTTATCATGTCGAACTAGCTGTAGAAGTGGAAATCCAAGCCATTGCAGTCGAAGAAGTTGATTTTTTAACGGAAACAATTAAAGAACCGAACGCAGTAGTAGTTCCGTTTCTTTCAAAAAGAGGCGTATAAAGGGAGGAAGAAGGAATGGAATTTGTAATCATTTTGCTGAAGTCATTGCTTATTGGTGGTTTACTAGGTTTTGCAGCTGGCGCAGGCGCTGCTCGGATGTTTCATGCACCACAAACGCAAGGGTTAGGGGCATTTAGAACATTAGGAGAAATGAACGCTGCACAAGGAGATCCAGCATCACACTTTTCTTTTGGTTTAGGTTTTTTCTTTAATGCTTGGGCTTCGGCCGTGGGAGCAGGGGCCTTTACACAAGATGTGACCCACCGGATTGTGCCTAACTGGGCTGCAGCAATTTTATTGGTAAAGGATAAAGATGTCACTAAAACGATGCATAATCCCAAAAAAATGGGGATTGTCGGGGCCTTTGTAGGAATGGCGACTGTGGCTTTCTTAAATAGTACAGCTGCAGCAATTCCAGAATCGCTACAAGTAACAGCAGTTGCGGTGTTGGTACCTGCAGCAACGATTTTAATCAATACTGTGATGCCCGTTTTATTCTGGCTAGCGGCTTTAGATGCAGGAAAACGGACGGGTTTTTGGGGAACGTTATTTGGCGGATTATCTCAATTAGTCATGGGCAATGCTGTCCCAGGAGTTGTATTAGGGATCTTAATCGGTAAAGGTGTCGATGATTTAGGGTGGACCCGAATGACACGCGGCATGCTTGGTGCCATTATCTTATTATTTATTTTAAGTGGCTTCTTCCGAGGGTTCGACTTAGAAATGATCGAAAGTTTCCGCTTGTCTATTCCTCAATGGTTAAATAATTTACACAATGTCTTCACCGTTAAATAGAAAAAGGAGGTCTCATAGATGGAACAGCAAGAAAAAAATGAATGGGCACAACAAGAACAAGAAATTCAAGAAGGTTTAAAAGGCAAAAGTTTTTGGTATGCTGATTGGGGCTTTCCGATTTTAGTCGGGATTATGTCAGCGGCAATTTTTGCAGGAACACATATGTATGTAGTTTATGGTGTGGGCGCCTTTAATGAAGTTTCAATTGTTGCGATGCTAAAAGCTGGTTTAGATGGTGGTTCTTATGGTGCTGCCGCAGCATTTGGTGCAAGTTTCCTGTTTGCACGAATTTTAGAAGGTTCCTTAGTCGGGATTTTAGATTTAGGTGGCTCAATTTTAACGGGGATTGGGATTGGCGTACCTGCAATTTTCCTCAGCATGGGAATTAAAGCACCTGTAGAAAACTTTGGCTTAGCCCTTTTAACAGGTGCGCTACTAGGGTTAGCAGTTGGTGGCGTGATTGTGTTGATCCGGAAATTTACTATCAATCAAGGAAATTCCACTTTTGGTGCGGATGTGATGATGGGTGCTGGTAATGCCTCAGGACGTTTCTTAGGCCCGTTAATTATTTTGAGTGCGGCGGGAGCTTCGATTCCTATTGGGATTGGTGCCACATTAGGCGCTTTAGGTTTTTACATTTGGAAAAAGCCAATCGCTGGGGGCGCAATTTTAGGCGCAATGATTTTTGGTGCAATATTTCCGGTTTCTTTATAATAAGAAAAAGCCTTTTGATTTGCACTTTCTCTGTCACAAATAAGAATAAGCGTTTACATTATAATGTTACTATGTTATTATAAATGCGAAATAATTATTATTTTTATTAGTTGAACGGAGGAATTAACAAATGAATGGTTTTGTACAGTGGATGGAAGTTAAGTTAATGCCGATTGCGAATAAATTTGGTTCGCAACGCCATATGACAGCGATTAGAAAAGGATTAATTGCAACGATGCCTTTAACAATTGTGGGCTCATTCTTTACAATTTTTCAAAATATTCCAATTGAGGCATACACAAAATTGATTGAACCTTATCAAGCAATTTTAGATATTCCTTCCCGCTATACGATGGGGTTACTTGCACTTTATG
Organism: Enterococcus sp. AZ050; assembly: GCF_051715085.1. NCBI lineage: Bacteria > Bacillati > Bacillota > Bacilli > Lactobacillales > Enterococcaceae > Enterococcus > Enterococcus sp. AZ050. The sequence goes on from NZ_JBIOTC010000001.1 coordinate 2,407,912, forward strand.
CAACATTTGGGATTGCTTCATCATTGGCCAAAAGTTATAAGCTTGACTCTTTGACGTGCGGAATTTTAGCATTAATGGCCTTTTTAGTAACAGCGGCACCACCAACACGTGTCTTTGAAGATGTTGACAACGTCATTACAGCAGGGCGCTATATTAATTTAGCAAATTTAGGTTCAGCTTCTTTATTTGGTGCGATTGTAACAGCGCTGTTATCTGTTGAAATTTATCGCTTCTTTATTGAAAAAGATATTATGATTAAGATGCCAGATGGCGTACCGCCTGAAGTGTCAAATTCATTTATTGCGTTAATTCCAGGAGCAGTTATTCTTTTATTATTCTGGGTTATTCGCCACGTAATTGGTTTTGATTTGAATGGTTTCTTGAGTACGTTATTAATGCCACTTAAAGGTATCCTTGCTGGTAACAGTTTATTTGGCGGCTTACTAACAGTCTTCTTAATCTGTTTCTTCTGGGTTTTAGGGATTCATGGTCCAGCGATTATGGGCCCAGTTATTCGTCCTTTCTGGGATATGTCGATTGCAGAAAACCTTGAAGCTTTTACCAATGGCGCAAACGTTCATCAGTTACCTAATATTTTTACAGAACAGTTTTTACAATGGTTTATCTGGATTGGTGGCGCTGGAACTACGCTTTCTTTAGTTGTTTTAATGATGTTTTCTAAATCAACGTATCTGAAAAGTCTTGGCCGTTTATCGTTCTTACCAGGCTTGTTTAATATTAATGAACCAGTTATTTTCGGAACGCCTATCGTAATGAATCCTATTTTAGGTATTCCGTTTATCGTGGCACCGTTAATTACCACAACGTTATCTTATTTCTTAACAGTCGCTAATATAATTCCGATGATGGCTGCACGTTTAGCGTTTGCAATTCCAGCACCAATTGCTGCTTGGATGAGTACCAATTGGAGTTTCTCGGCCGCAGTATTAGTGATTGTTAACTTCTTAATTACAATGGCTATCTACTATCCATTTTTCAAAGTTTATGAAAAACAACAATTGGATAAAGAAGCAGAAGAATTAGCAGCTGAACAAGCAGCAAAAAATTAAAAAATGTTAGGGCGGGTGTTCTGATATGAATATCCTGCCCCTTCTAAGTCAGAGAAGAAAGTCAGGAGCGTATAAGATGATTATTTGGTTCATTTTCTTTTTTATCGTTAGTCAAATTATTATAGAAAAAGGGCAGTTGCCTACTGTTGTTTATCAATTTGGTTTGGTAAAGACGTTGGTTTTTACGGCAGTTTGTATTACTCTTTCCATGATAATTGGCGGATTTCTAAATCAACCAGTATTGCTCGTTGGCTCTACAACAATCCTGTGTAGCTCGGTGATTGCTTGGAAATTTCGAAATAAATTTGAAAATAGCGGAGTGTGAGAACGAAGATGAAAAGAGCATTAGGTGTATCAGTTTATCCAGATCATAGTGATATCAATCAAGATAAAGCGTATTTAAAAAAAGCCAGCGAATGTGGGTTTACTCGAATTTTTATGAGTATGTTAGAAGTGACCGATGGCAAAGAAGCGGTTCAGAAAAAATTTAAAGAATTAATTAGTTATGCGAAAAATTTAGGATTTGAAACAATTTTAGATGTCGTTCCAAGTATCTTTGATGAATTGGAAATTTCATATGATGATTTGACTTTTTTCAGCGAATTAGGAGCTGATGGGATTCGGTTGGATACAGGTTTTGATGGAAATAAAGAAGCCATGTTGACGTTTAATCCATTCGGCGTGGCTATTGAGTTGAATATGAGTAATGATGTCGCTTATCTTGATAACATTTTGACGTATGAAGCGAATCGACCTTTCTTATATGGTTGTCATAACTTTTATCCACAAGCGGGAACTGCATTGCCGTATGATTTCTTTGAAAAATGTAGCATCCGTTTTAAAAAGGAAGGTATTCGGACAGCTGCTTTTATTTCATCACAGGTAGGTGAAATTGGTCCTTGGGATGTGAATGATGGGCTACCTACTTTAGAAATGCATAGACAGTTGCCAGTCACTGTTCAAGCTAAACATTTATTTGCAACAAATTTAATTGATGATGTTGTTATTGGAAATGCTTATGCTTCCAACGAAGAATTAGAAGCATTGGGTCAGTTGAATCGTTATCAAACAGAATTGACCATTGTTTTTGAAGAAGCGACTTCTGAAATTGAAAAAGAAATCGTAACAAAAAATCAACATTTTCGCCGTGGAGATATCACTCAGCAGATGATTCGTTCCACAGAAGTGCGTAAAAAATATAAAAATGAAGCTAATCCCCCACATGATAATCAAGCAATGCTACAACCTGGAGATGTTGTTGTGGGAAATGATGCATTTGGAAAATACAAAAATGAATTACAAGTCGTTTTAGAGCCACATCAAGACTCACGCAAAAACCGAGTAGGGCGTATTATAGAAGAAGAACTTGTATTATTAGAATTCATTAAGCCTTGGACAAAATTTAGATTTATAGAAAAGTAGGGAAGAATATGGACTACGATTTACTTATAAAAAATGGACAGACAGTAGATGGTATGCCTGTTGAAATTGCAATTAAAGAGAAAAAAATAGCTGCTGTTGCAGCAACTATTTCAGGTTCTGCAAAAGAAACTATCCACTTAGAACCAGGTACTTATGTATCCGCAGGCTGGATAGATGATCACGTTCATTGTTTTGAAAAAATGGCTCTTTATTATGATTATCCAGATGAAATTGGGGTCAAAAAGGGTGTTACGACAGTGATTGATGCTGGGACAACAGGTGCTGAAAACATTCATGAATTTTATGACTTAGCGCAACAAGCAAAAACAAATGTTTTTGGATTAGTCAATATTTCTAAATGGGGCATCGTTGCTCAGGACGAACTCGCAGATTTAAGTAAAGTACAAGCGAGTTTAGTCAAAAAAGCGATCCAAGAATTACCAGATTTTGTTGTAGGGATTAAAGCCCGTATGAGTAGGACCGTTATTGGCGATAACGGCATTACGCCTTTAGAATTGGCCAAACAGATTCAGCAAGAAAACCAAGAAATTCCCTTAATGGTTCACATTGGATCAGCACCACCTCATCTAGATGAAATTTTAGCCTTGATGGAAAAAAGGGATGTCCTAACCCATTGTTTTAATGGGAAAGAAAATGGCATCTTAGAGCAAGCAACGGATAAAATAAAAGACTTCGCTTGGCAAGCGTACAACAAAGGGGTCGTATTTGATATCGGGCATGGTACGGATAGTTTCAATTTTCACGTAGCTGAAACAGCGTTGCGCGAGGGAATGAAAGCTGCATCAATTAGCACAGATATCTACATCCGTAACCGAGAAAATGGTCCTGTTTATGATTTAGCCACAACGATGGAAAAACTCCGTGTGGTCGGCTATGATTGGCCAGAAATTATTGAAAAGGTAACCAAGGCTCCTGCTGAGAATTTCCATTTAACGCAAAAAGGCACGTTGGAAATAGGTAAAGATGCTGATTTAACGATTTTCACGATTCAAGCAGAAGAAAAAATATTGACTGATTCTAATGGATTGACACGAGTAGCCAAAGAGCAAATTCGCCCAATCAAAACAATTATTGGAGGACAAATCTATGACAATTAGTTACGAAAAATTCCATTTAAAAGAAGTCATCAATGCTTCTGGCAAAATGACCATTCTAGGTGTCTCCAAAGTTTCGGAGGCAGTCCTAGCGGCTCAACGATTCGGCGGCGAACATTTCTTTGAAATGAGTGAACTTAGTCTGCAAACAGGGGCCTTTTTAGCCAACTTGTTGAAGGTAGAAGATGCCCAAATCGTTTCCTCGGCTTCGGCGGGGATTGCCCAATCGGTGGCTGCCTTGATTGGAAAAGGCAGCTTGTACCACGCGTATCATCCCTATACAGAAAAGATCGAACAGCGAGAGATTGTTTTACCTAAAGGGCACAACGTGGACTACGGCACGCCTGTAGAAGTCATGGTAGCACAAGGCGGCGGCCAAGTGGTGGAAGCTGGCTACGCCAACATGTGCAGTCCAGAACACGTGGAAATGATGATTTCTGAAAAAACAGCGGCCATTCTATACATCAAAAGCCATCATACCGTGCAAAAAAGTATGCTGACGGTGGCCGAAGCGGCCAAAGTGGCGCAACGCTACCAGGTGCCGCTAATTGTTGACGCGGCAGCAGAAGAAGATCTTTTCAAATACACTGAAGCAGGCGCTGATTTGGTGATTTACAGCGGCGCCAAAGCCATCGAAGGGCCAAGTGCCGGTTTAGTGGTCGGGAAAAAAGAATACATTGACTGGGTGCGCCTACAAGGCAAAGGCATTGGTCGAGCAATGAAAATTGGCAAAGACAATATCCTAGGCTTTACGCAAGCAGTGGAAGAATACTTGGCACATGGCAGTGAATCAGGGGCTTCGATGCAAGAGCGCTTAAAACCGTTTGTTGAAGCCATTAATAACTTGCCAGATTTAACCGCCAAAATCGTCCAAGATGGCGCTGGCCGAGACATTTATCGCGCCAGTGTCAAAGTGAACGGCAGAAAAACCGCCAAGGAAGTCATCCAAGCATTAAAAGCAGAAAGTCCAGCTATTTATACGCGAGAATATCAAGCCAACAATGGCATCATTGAATTTGACATTCGTTCTGTCAATCAAGAAGAAATGAACAAAATCGTGCAACGATTACAAGAAATTATGGACACAAAGGAGAAATAAGCCATGTCATTAAAACCTAATTATTTAGAAGAACGCATTTGTTTAAACGTCTTAGCCAATTCAGTAGAAAATGCCCAAGCCTGTTATGAAGCAGCAGAAGGGCATGTTGTGTTAGGCGTCCTTTCAAAAAACTATGAAACCGATGAAGCAGCCATTGACGATATGAAAAAATACCAAGCAGCAACCAACAACGCTTTATCTGTCGGCTTAGGGGCTGGCGATCCAAATCAAAGTCAAATGGTGGCTCGCTTATCAGAAGTTCTACAACCGCAACACGTGAACCAAGTTTTCACAGGTGTCGGCGCTTCGCGGGCCTTACTTCGTCAAGACGAAACAGTGATTAATGGCTTGGTTTCACCCACAGGCAAAGTTGGCTATGTCAACATTGCGACAGGTCCGTTAAGCTCTGGTGCGCCAGCGGCGGAAGTGCCTATCGAAACCGCCATCAAATTGTTGAAAGACATGGGGGGCAGTTCCATTAAATATTTCCCGATGAAAGGCTTGGCTCACAAAGAAGAATACCAAGCAGTAGCAGCAGCTTGTGCCAAGTATGACTTTTATTTAGAGCCAACAGGGGGCATTGATTTAGAAAACTTTGAAGAAATTGTTCAAATTGCGGTGGATGCGGGCGTTAAAAAAATCATTCCTCATGTTTACAGCTCAATTATCGATCAAGAAACAGGGGACACTAGAACAGAAGACGTGAAAACGTTACTAACCATGATGAAAAACACATTGAATAAGTAGGTGGCAAAGATGAAAATTGCTGCGTTTGGTGAAGTCATGCTTCGTTTCACTCCGCCAGAGTATCTAATGTTAGAACAAACAGAGCAGTTAAGAATGAACTTTGTAGGGACTGGCGTAAATCTCTTAGCAAATTTGGCTCATTTTCAACTAGAAACAGCATTGATTACGAAATTACCTGCCAATCGTCTTGGTGAAGCTGGCAAAGCAGCGCTAAGGAAGTTAGGAATTTCAGATCAATGGGTAGGAGAAAAGGGCGATCATATTGGTAGTTTTTTTGCAGAAATGGGTTATGGAATCCGCCCCACACAAGTAACTTATCAAAATCGCCATCAGAGTGCTTTTGGCATCAGCGAGGCGAAGGACTACGATTTTGAGGCCTTTTTAGCGGAAGTAGATATGGTGCATATTTGTGGTATTTCGTTAAGTTTAACTGAAAAAACTCGTGATGCTGCTTTGATACTTGCTCAAAAGGCGCATGCCTGTCAAAAGAAAGTTTGTTTTGACTTTAATTATCGACCTAGTTTGAATACAGCAAATAGCGCACTCTTTATGCGTCAACAGTACGAACGCATTTTACCTTATTGTGATATTGTTTTTGGCAGTCGTCGTGATTTGGTCGAGCTATTAGGGTTCATTCCGCGAGCAGATTTAGAAGGTGAGGCACAAGAAACTGAACTGATTCAGCGCTTCATGTCTCAATACAATTTGGAATGGTTTGCTGGGACAACGAGAAGTCATTCCCAAAATCAAAACTACTTAAGGGGGTATTTATATACCCAAAATGAGTACCAACAGAGTGAAAAAAGACCGCTTCTTAATCTTGATCGAATTGGCGCTGGCGATGCTTATGCGGCGGGAATTTTATATGGCTATAGCCAAAATTGGTCGTTAGAAAAGGCAGTTACCTTTGCCACAGTCAATGGGGTCCTTGCACATACGATTCAAGGAGATATTCCTTTGACAACGGTCAAACAAGTGAATCACGTTCTTGAGCATCCGAATATTGATTTAATTCGTTAAAGAAGAAAACCAGAAGAAAAGTCGTGTGTGGCTTTTCTTCTGGTCTTTTTTTCATTATAATTAAAAGAAACAGATTGCAAAGGAGGCAGCAGGATGAGTGTTGCACATCTTTTAACAGTTTTAGAAAATGATGAATTTATTGAACGGATTCAAAAACGACCAGAAGCGTTCATTGGAACGACTGGCTTAGTCGGCTTAGAGAATTTACTTGTTCAGACAATTAACGGTTTATTAGAGTTTTTCATTGAAAAGAATCAAGGGAAAATTGCTATACAGTTATCACGTCAACAAATCTCTTTTCAGGTATCTTCCACACGACCGCTTGTTTTTGAACAAAAGCAAGTCGATTTAGAACCACCTTTTCTGTATTTATCTGTTTTACAAGCCTTCTCAAAACAAGTAGGAATCAGTATCGATCAAGAAAAACAGCGGACTATTTTTATTTATCATCAAGGGCAATTGAAAAAACGATTATTATTACCTATTGAAGAAACCCAGGAACGAATTGAAGTCTTGTTTTGGCCAGATACGCAAATTTTTGGTACAGAATCGCTTTCTTATATGCGTGTTTTACAACAATGTCAACAGATTGCCATGTTGAATCCAGGCTTAAAGATTCTCTTAACACAAGAAGAGGAACAAAAAAATCTTTGTTATTACCCTAAAGGTTTAAGTAATTATTTATTTGAAAAAGATAACCCATTAACTAGAAAAGCTGCACCGATTATTCAAGCCAAGCAAACAGAATTGGCCCTTGTTCAATTTATTTTGAGTAAAAATCATGCGCCGCAAGTGCAAAAAACATTTGTTAATGGGCATTATCCCAGTCTTGGTGGAACCCACTATGAGGGTTTTCTTGCTGGCGTAGTGGCCGCCTTTAATCAATTTTTAGAGGAGCAACATTACTCATTATCTGTGACAGCAGATAGTTTTTTAGCAGAATTTGATTTTGTTTTAGCCATTACGATACCAAAGCCCCGCTACACGGATGCAACGAAAACCATTTTAAGAAATACAGAGTTATATGAAGTGGTTAAAGAAGTCGTTTTTGACGAATTACAACACTACTTTCAACGTCATCCCAAATGGTTAGAGCAAGGAAGAATCGAGGGAAATGAATGAAAATTTTTGTCGATGGCGATGGTTCACCTGTGAAAGAGACGGTTATTGAAGTCGCTGTAGAGAAAGCTTTGGATGTGGTGATTGTTACTAGTGTAGATCATTATTCCTTAAAAGATTATCCAGAAAATGTCTCTTTTGTGTATGTTGATAAAGGAGCGGATGCTGCTGATTTTAAAATTGTGCAGTTAATAAAAAAAGGGGATCTTTTAATTACACAAGATTATGGCTTAGCTTCCTTGGTCTTGCCAAAGGGAGTGTCAGTTTTACATCAACTGGGTTATCAATATACGAAAGAAAATATTGATGGATTGTTAGAACAACGCTATTTTAGTGGCCAAATTCGGCGAAAAGGTGGCCGAACGAAAGGACCTAAACCTTTTACAGACCAAGATAGAATAACGTTTAAACAAGCCCTTATTGAGCTGGTGGAACGGAGTCTTTAGCAAGGAAAAGGCAAGCAAAGAATTTTGCCTTCACTAAATTTGCTTCTATTATGAAACTGGGTTTTATGCTAAAATAAGTAAGGATAATTTGAAAAATAATTTTTTCTAAAAGACAGGAAAGAAACTAGGAGGACAAGCATTTGAAGATTATTTTGTTGTATGGCGGCAGAAGTGAAGAGCACGATGTGTCTGTTTTGTCTGCATATTCCGTTTTAAATGCAATCTATTATAAATATTATCAAGTACAGTTAGTCTTTATTAGTAAAGATGGTCAATGGGTAAAAGGCCCTCTCTTATCTGAACGACCACAAAATAAAGAAGTTTTACATTTAACTTGGGCACAAACACCTGAAGAAACAGGCGAATTTTCAGGAAAACGAATCAGTCCTTCGGAAATTTATGAAGAAGAAGCGATTGTTTTCCCTGTTTTACATGGACCAAATGGCGAAGATGGAACAATTCAAGGATTCATGGAAACCATTAATATGCCTTATGTGGGCGCAGGTGTCTTAGCTAGTGCTAACGCAATGGACAAAATCATGACGAAATATCTTTTACAAACTGTTGGCATTCCACAAGTACCATTCGTGCCAGTTTTAAGAAGTGACTGGAAAGGAAATCCAAAAGAAGTCTTTGAAAAATGTGAAGGTTCTTTAATCTATCCGGTCTTTGTTAAACCTGCCAATATGGGTTCTAGTGTCGGAATTAGCAAAGCGGAAAATCGTGAAGAATTGCAAGAAGCATTGGAAGAAGCTTTCCGTTATGATGCCCGAGCAATTGTTGAACAAGGGATTGAAGCACGTGAAATTGAAGTAGCCATTTTAGGAAATGAAGATGTCCGTACGACTTTACCTGGTGAAGTGGTGAAAGATGTCGCTTTCTATGATTATGATGCAAAATACATCAATAACACGATTGAAATGCAAATCCCAGCGCATGTTCCAGAAGAAGTAGCCCATCAAGCGCAAGAATATGCTAAAAAAGCGTATATTATGTTAGATGGAAGTGGCTTAAGTCGCTGTGATTTCTTCTTAACAAGCAAAAACGAATTATTCCTGAATGAATTGAACACCATGCCTGGTTTTACTGACTTTAGTATGTACCCTTTACTATGGGAAAATATGGGCTTGAAATACAGTGATTTAATTGAGGAATTGATTCAGTTAGCTTTGAATCGTTTTAAACAACGCCAAGAATTTTATAATAACTAAGAAGAAAAAATCACACAAGACTGGGACATGACAAGACTTTGGCATGTCCCAGTCCCTGTGTCAGAGGAGCAAAACATAATGAAATTAACCTTCTGGGAAGTAGCGCAAGCGGTTGAAGCCAGTAATGATTGGCAACAATGGCCTGATTTTCCTTTAACAGGCATTGAATTTGATAGTCGTAAAATTGTGAAAGGAAATCTCTTTGTTCCTTTACAAGGTGAAAATGATGGTCATCGTTTTATTGAGAGTGCCATGGCTAATGGCTGTCAGGCCGCTTTTTGGGGACAGGATTTAGTCGATGCACCGCAACAATTGCCTGTTTTGCATGTTACTGATCCACTGGTGGCTATGCAAAAATTAGCTACCTATTATTTAAATAAAATGCAACCGAATGTCATCGCTGTGACTGGCAGTAATGGAAAAACCACCACTAAAGATTTAATTGCTGCTGTGTTATCTGAAAAGTTTGTGACTTACAAAACGCAAGGCAATTACAATAATCAAATTGGCTTACCCTATACTATTTTACACATGCCTGATGAAACAGAAAAACTGATTTTAGAAATGGGCATGGATCATGCTCAGGAAATTTCTTTCCTTTCCAATCTGGCTCAGCCAGAAGTTGCTGCCATCACAATGATTGGCGAAGCCCATGTGGAAAATTTAGGCTCACGAGCAGGCATTGCACAAGCAAAAATGGAAATTGTAGATGGTTTAGCCAAAGACGGTAGTTTATTTGTGCCAAGCGATGAACCTTTGCTAGAACCATTGGTGGAAAAAGTCACGCAACAAGTGATTACTTTTGGTTTTAGCCAGGAAAGTCAACTTCAAGGAATCGTCACAAATGAAGCCAAAGAGCAAACCTCATTCAAAATCAGTGATACACAAATGACGTTTACGATTCCAGTGCCAGGAACCTATAATGTCACCAATGCATTAATCGCAATTGGCATTGGTCGGTATTTCCAATTAACGGATAGTGAGATTCAAAAAGGGTTGGCTACAGCGGAACTAACAAAGAATCGGACAGAATGGCTGAAAGCAGCGAATGGTGCCGAAATTTTAAGTGATGTGTACAATGCCAATCCGACAGCTATGGGTCTTGTTCTGGACAGTTTTAGCAAAATGTCCAAAGTAGGAAAACGAATTGCTGTTTTAGGAGACATGCTGGAATTAGGTCCTGATTCTGCTGCCATGCATCAAGCAATGGCGCAGCATTTAGCCCCAGATGCAATTGAAGAAGTCTTTTTATATGGTTCTGAAATGGCTTATTTAGCTGATAAATTGCAAGAAACCTATGCACCAGCTAACATTCATTCTTTTAAAAAAGAAGAAAAAAATGAGTTGATTGAAGCTGTCAAAAAAGTCTTACAGCCAGAAGACATGGTGGTTTTAAAGGGAAGTAACGGGATGGGACTTCGTGAAGTCATCGATGCACTTTTGGAAAAGTAAATAAGTTTCATAAAACTTGCTGAAAATGGGATTCTATGATAGAATGACCTATTGCCGGAAGATGACGAGAAAAATTGAATCGTAGTAAATAAAATAGATCTATTTCTATGTTTAATAATAAATGTGAAGCTGAACGACCACGTTTGGCTTTTCTAATGCCATAAGGTGAATTTTTCGGTGAAATCAGGAAAGAAGAAATAGTTGGCACACTATAATGGATTTCTTTTTAACAACTGAAAGTGAAGACACCTGAAACTAGGAAGAAATCGTTCTTTCCGAAACAAAATCTAGGAGGATATCATTTGAAATTTAAAGAACTTGGTTTAGCGCCAGAATTATTATCAGCGGTAGAACGCGCAGGCTTCGAGGAAGCAACCCCTATTCAATCAGAAACAATTCCGTTAGCGTTAGCAGGAAAAGACGTAATCGGACAAGCACAAACAGGAACAGGGAAAACCGCTGCTTTTGGCTTACCAATGCTTAACAAAATTGACGCAGACAACCGCGTTATTCAAGGATTAGTCATTGCACCAACCCGTGAGTTGGCTATCCAAACACAAGAAGAGTTATTCCGTTTAGGCCGCGATAAAAAGATTCGCGTCCAAGCCGTTTACGGTGGGGCTGATATCGGTCGCCAAATCCGTGGACTAAAAGATCGTCCACATATCGTTGTAGGTACACCAGGACGTTTACTAGACCATATTAACCGTCGTACCTTGAAATTAGAAACTGTTGAAACATTAGTTTTAGACGAAGCAGATGAAATGTTAAACATGGGCTTCTTGGAAGACATTGAAAAAATCATCTCACAAGTGCCAGAACAACGTCAAACACTTCTATTTTCAGCAACTATGCCGCCAGCAATCAAGAATATTGGCGTGAAATTCATGAAACAACCAGAACATGTGAAGATTAAAGCCAAAGAAATGACGGCTGATTTAATTGATCAATATTATGTACGTTCAAAAGACTTTGAAAAATTTGACATTATGACACGTTTACTAGACGTGCAAACCCCAGAATTGACCATTGTCTTTGGTCGGACAAAACGCCGTGTTGATGAACTTGCCCGCGGGTTAGAAGCGCGTGGTTACAAAGCAGAAGGCATCCATGGCGACCTATCACAACAAAAACGGATGAGCGTTTTACGTTCATTCAAAAATGGTAACTTAGATATCTTAGTGGCAACAGATGTAGCAGCACGTGGGTTAGATATTTCAGGTGTCACCCATGTCTATAACTACGATATTCCACAAGATCCAGAAAGTTATGTTCACCGTATTGGTCGGACAGGTCGTGCTGGTAAAGGCGGTATGTCTGTGACGTTTGTAACACCAAACGAAATGGGTTACTTACATGTCATCGAAAACCTAACGAAAAAACGGATGACACCATTACGTCCACCAACCGAAAAAGAAGCATTTAAAGGACAATTAAGTGCAGCTGTTGAAACCATCGAAAGTGATCTAGAAGAAAATGGTTTAGACAAATATCTAGAATCTGCTGAAGCATTATTAGAAAAATATTCAGCGACAGACTTAGCTGCGTTATTATTAAAAACAGTAGCGAAAGATCCAGCAGATGCGGTTCCTGTAAAAATTACCCCAGAACGACCATTGCCTTCAAATAAAAAAGGCTTTAACAAAAATGGCCGTGGTGGTGGCGGTGGGAACAACCGTAATCGCAACCGTGGTGGCAATGGTAAAGGTGGCAGCTATCGTGGCAACAAAAACCATAAAGATGGCGACCGTAATTACAAAAATAGCGACCGCAAAAATAAAGATCAACGTGGCGGCAAACGTCATAACGATAAAAAACGTGGTTTCGTCATTCGCGAAAACGCTAAATAATCAAAAGAGCGAGTGTTCCGTCTATGAACGGAACACTCGCTCTTTTTTGGTAGATAATCGTTAAATAGAAAAACTCAAAAAAAGTAAAAAAGGCATCAAAATGATATAAAAAAAGAAAAACGCCAAAATCATCCAAGTTTTCAACGAGGAAGTTAGACTGAAGAGTTTCAGTTTTTGTTGTAGCAAATGAATGGTTATAATCCAAACCAGTTGCAAGAGAAAAAATAGGCTGGGATTTTTAAAGAAGATTGGAAATATGTAGAGCAACAAAGTAAAAATAAATAGGGCGCAACGAAGTAACTTTTTTTGCCGAGAAGTTAAAGTCATACATTTTTCTCCTTTTTCTTTTTATTCTCCCATAAGTAGCCAAAATTTGCTATAAAATATCAGAACATCCGCTTAGTTTCCTGATTTTTTTCCGATACTTCTTAGTTGTTGTCTTACTTTTATAAAAATTCAGAAAAATTTTATAAAAATGTAAATAGGAAGAAAACGTATGGTACTTCAATTTGTGTGAGGATCTTGTAAAACATTCTTTATTTTTTTAGCGAATCAGTGGAAAAATTTTGAAATTTTGTTAAAATGAAAGGTAATTCGTAGTAACTATATTAAATAGGAAGTAAGGCGGAAAATGATAAAGGGAATTGGTATTGACGCAGTAGAATTAAGTCGGATAAAACCGATTGTTGAAAAACAAGGATCGTTTATTCAACGGGTTTTAACACCTAACGAATTGACCCTTTTTGAAAAGTTATCTACAAAACGTCAAATAGAATTTTTAGCTGGTCGTTTTGCTTGTAAAGAAGCGTTTTCTAAAGCATGGGGCACAGGGATTGGTAAAGTTGGTTTACAAGATATTGAGGTGCTGACTGAAAAGACAGGTGCACCGTACGTAGCAAATTCGCCCCATAATGGTAAAGTGTTTGTCTCGATTACGCACACAGATACTATGGCGATTGCACAAATTGTTTTAGAAAGCGAATAACAGAAGCAACGAAGAAAGAAGGATGTACAATGGTCGTTGGATGGCATCGTCCTACACGGTTACATATCGATACGCAAGCAATTACTGAAAATGTCCAAAATGAATGTCAACGTTTGCCAGAAGGAACCGATTTATTTGCGGTTGTAAAAGCGAACGGCTATGGGCATGGCGCCGTAGAAACCGCCAAAGCGGCGAAAAAAGGTGGCGCGACAGGCTTTTGTGTCGCCTTATTGGATGAAGCAATTGAATTGAGAGAAGCAGGTGTTCAGGACCCCATTTTAATTTTGAGTGTGGTAGACTTAGCTTATGTGCCTTTGTTGATTCAATATGATTTGTCTGTAACGGTAGCTACACAAGAATGGTTAGAAGCTGCTCTTCAACAACTAACGCCTGAGAGTAACACGCCATTACGTGTTCACTTAAAAGTCGATACTGGCATGGGACGGATTGGCTTTTTAACCCCGGAAGAAACTAAGCAAGCAGTGCGGTTTGTTCAATCCCACAAAGAATTTTTATGGGAAGGGATTTTTACTCATTTTTCAACAGCTGATGAAATCGATACAAGCTATTTTGAAAAACAAGCAGGGCGTTTTAAGGCTGTTCTAGCAGTTTTAGAAGAGTTACCTCGGTATGTCCATGTTAGCAATAGTGCGACAGCGTTATGGCATCCTGATGTGCCAGGAAACATGATTCGCTATGGGGTAGCCATGTATGGATTGAACCCTTCAGGTAATAAGCTGGCCCCAAGCTATGCGTTAAAGCCGGCCTTACGGTTGACCAGTGAACTCATCCATGTAAAACGCTTAGCGGCTGGTGAAGGGATTGGCTATGGCGAAACCTACGTAACTGAAGCTGAAGAATGGATTGGGACAGTGCCAATCGGCTATGCAGATGGCTGGTTGCGTCATCTCCAAGGATTTACAGTGCTCGTGAATGGTAAGCGTTGCGAAATCGTCGGACGAGTGTGTATGGATCAATGTATGATTCGTTTAGCAGAAGAAGTTCCTGTCGGCTCAGTCGTTACATTAGTTGGAAAAGATGGCAATGAAGAAAATACGTTACAAATGGTAGCCGAAAAATTAGAAACCATTCATTATGAAGTTGCATGTACTTTCTCACAAAGAATCCCCAGAGAATATAACTAGATAGGAGGTTCCACTATGGTCAAACGCGGAGATATTTATTTTGCAGACCTTTCCCCAGTAGTGGGCTCGGAACAAGGTGGCGTCAGACCTGTCCTTGTTGTCCAAAATAACTTAGGTAATCATTTTAGCCCAACGATTATCGTTGCGGCGATCACAGCCAAAATGGCAAAGCCAAAATTGCCAACACATATCGGGATTAATTCTGATGAAACAGGCATTGAAAAAGATTCAGTGATTCTTTTAGAGCAGATTCGAACAATCGATAAGGGCCGCTTGAAAGAAAAAGTTTGTCATTTGAGACTTGATATTATGGAAGAAGTTGATCGTGCCTTAGGCATCAGTGTTGGACTTAGTAGCGATTCAGCCCCAGCAAAAGCAAATTCAGCTACATAAAGAACGATAGCTACTATGAAATCAACAAAGACGAATTGGATTTTTTTAAAAGCGACTGATCTAGTTCGGTTCGTTAAACATAGTTTGAGTAAAAGCGAGAGAGATAGCCAAGTGGCATCTCTCTTGTTTTTTTGTTTTGTATTTAAAAAATTAAAATATAAATATAAAATTCAAATTTTTATCATCTTATTTTAAATAAAGTTGTTGGCAAGGCTCAAACGGAATGTTACAATCAATACTATATAGAGTTTTTAAAGAGCGTAACAGGTGATTTTACAAGTTTTGATTGTCGAGCGATGACATAAAGGAGATTATATTTGTATGATGATTGTTGTACTTTTAATGAGTAGTTGCTTATTTTTATTTGTAAGCTATCAATTGTATTTGCGATTACTTGTCGAAAAACTGGATTCAGAGGACCAGACATTAAAGAGGAAAATAAATTTCTATAAGTATCAGAAAAATAGTCGTTTAATGATTTATTTATTGTTTAGTATTTGTCTACTTAGCGTATTATTGTTAGGAATTGTTTATACATATTATCAATTAAATCAACGAAATATCCGCATGGAACAGCGGATCGAGCGTTTGGCACAAGGCCAAGCTGCTCAAGGTGACAAAATAAAAAAACAAGCGATTAAAAAAACAGCCTTAAATCAGTTTCCCTGGAAGCAAGCTGTTTCGGCAGAATCGGCCGCTGTCTTGACGAATTATGAATTACAATTAGCGCGTGAATGGCGTCCTTACCTCGGAGAGACGAGTATCACAATGATTAGAAGTGAAAAAACACAAACCTTGACACTGTCTGTTTTTTCAGTTGGCTTAAGTTACCATGAATTTCAAACAGGCCAAGACAATATTGTAGCACTTATTGCAGCGTTGAATTCAGTTAAAGAAATTACCATGATTGATTTTAATTTTACTTATCGAGATCAAGAGCAAACCCTTGTCAAATCCATTGATACGTATGCTCGTGAGACGCTTGAAACAAATTTGGAGCCTGTCGTGATTAGTTAAAAGGATGAGAGAAAGGACATATATATGACAAAAAGACGTTTAATTAAAAAAATTAAAGATATTTCGGATGATACGCTTGAAAAAGAAGTCTTTTTTCAGCCAGGATTCGAACCAGAAAAAATAATTAGCGGAATCAAACCAGAACAACAGGAAAAAGAAATGGCGACGTTAAGAGAAAGGCTCGCCTACTATCAGAAAAAAGAAACAGCCTTTAAAAAACTTCAAGAAGAAAATGAGCAATTAAAGAACCAACAAGAAACGGAAAAACAAGCATTAGAAGAAAAAAATCAGTCATTACTTGAAACACTAAATCAAAAAGAACATGAAATTTTTGAATTGGAAGAGCAACTGGAAACGAACAGTGAAACCACGACAGAGGCTACCACTCTTCAAACAAATCTGCAAAACGCAGAAAAACAATTAACCACTGTACATAATCAAATGGAACGTTTAGAAAGTGAATTAACGCAGCAAGTGGCAGAATTAGAAAAAGAATCGGCTGAACAGCAACAACATATCCAGACATTACACAACCAGTTAGCAGAAGAAAAAGGAAAGTTGGAGAAAAAAGGGGATATTACAGGAATGGAAAAGCAAGTAGAAACGTTAACGACAGAATTAGAAGAAAGCACAACGACTCAACAAGCATTGCAGGAACAAATTGAAAAACTAACTGTACAATTACAAAAAGTAGAAGCCGAAAAACAAGCCTTACAAGAGGCTGTCCAACAAGAAGTGATTGTGAAACAACGCATGGAGGAGTTAAAGAATGAGCTTCAAAATAGTTTACAGCAAAAAAATGAAGCAGAAGTAAAATTAGGGCGACTGCAAGGTGTCAATGACAAACATCTTGCTGAAAAGCAAGTTTACGAAGGGGAATTAGCTGCTCTAAGAAAAGAAGTAGAGGCCAAAGAAGACAATTTAGAACAAGTTCAAAAAGAATTGAAGACACTACAAGCCGTTTCAAAAAATATTGAACCGAGTAGTGAGCAGTTAACAGAACTGCTACGCGCAAAACAGCAAATTAACGATTTATTAATGAAAAATCAGCAATTACAAGAAGAGGCTTTAAAATCGCAACAAGAAATTGGCGAAGTGATGGTTTCTGCCAAAAAAGAAGCCAATCGGATTGTTAATGAAGCGAAAGTAGAAGCAAAACACCTAATCAATTCTGCAGAATTAGAAATGTTAAATATTGGTAACCGAGCGAAAAGTATTTCGAATGAAGTCGAAGCATCAAAAGTAGAAGTACTTGAGATTTATCGCGAATTAGAGGAACGCTTAACTAAACTGACACGTCTTGAACAAGATAACTATTAATAAAATGGTCAGTAAAAAGTTAACGGGAGCAAGGAAACTACATTGTCTTGGGGTCCTTTTTTTAGCTGTTACACTAAGTGGCTCTGCAGAACGATTACAGGCTGCTGCTGTCTCAAAGGAAGAGCAGTCGCTAAGGCAACCGCTTATCAGGAAAAACATAGTAACAGAGAAGAGCGAATATCTTGTAGAAGCAAATCAAAGTATTTGGGAGCTGGCACAAGATGCGCAGAAACCATTGAATCAGTTTATGAAGGAAAACCAGTTACGTAGTAGCTATATTAAAAAAGGAACGCAATTAGTTAAATAGAAAAAAGGAGCAAGAAAGGAAAAGTTTATTTAAGAAGCTTTTCCTTTTAAGAAAACGATGAAAGAATGGATAAAGCCCGTTATGCGAACAATTCGCCACATTAAGCGCGCCTTCTTGAAGCAAAAGTTGCCTGCGACATATCAGCTAAAAAAGCAAAAGACTAACAAAGCAACGGAATATTTGCTTGAGCAAACAGATAACCATCAATCAATAAGAGGACCGAAAAGAAAAATGACTGCTGAAGAGATTAAAAAAAAGCGGCAAGCCTACCAAAAGAAACAACGCATCCAAGTCGTTAAATTTTTTATGCCAGCTATTCTTTTCGCCATTTTTGTGTTCTTTTTTGTGTTAAAGACATCTAGCTACCCAATTGCTGGGCAATCCATGAAGCCGACACTTAACGCAGGGGAACGAGTCTTAGTACAACGGACGAAGCAAGTAACAAGGTACGATGTGATTGCATTTAAAGCACCGTTGGCTAGCACAGGTACGTACGTCAAGCGAATTATCGGGGTTCCTGGTGATCAAATTTGGGTAAACGAGACAAAACTTTATCTTTCGGAAGGACCTACAGCAAGTGATAATGAGGCACTGCCTGAGAATGCCAGTCGTTTTGACTTATCAGAAGAAGCGGCAGCCCAACTTCGCCTGTTTCAGAAGATTCCAGCTGGTCATTACTTTGTCTTAGGGGACAATCGTACGCATTCAAGTGATAGTCGTACGTTCGGCTTTGTCGAGATACAAGCGATTGAAGGAATCGTGGTGTTTAAAATGGCGCCGTTTAAGGAAATAGGGAAAGTAAAATAAAAAGCTTAAGTCAGCCATTTAAGAGTAGGGCACTTAAGCTTTTCTTTTTAGAGATTATTTGCCCAATAACAATTGAATGATTTTTTCAATTGATTGCAGGTCATAACGATTACTAATATCCGAAAAAATATAGTAATGGTCATACTGGGCAACGAGCTGTTCATTATTGGTATTCATTAAAAGCAAATCATAATGGTTTTCTGCGTTGTAAGGCTCAATTTTCAGCGGATATTTTCCAGCGATACTCTGTTGTATTTTTTGTGCTACCAACTCGCTATAGGCACTGCTCAGTGAGTGATAAACACCAATCGTTATTTTTTTTTCATTTAATTCAGCAATGTGATTCAAAATAAGCGTATAATTAATTTCAGTAAATTGATTTTGGTATTTAGAAATAGTGGCTTCTGTGGCAAAGTTCGTTGTAGCGATTTCCACTAATTCGTAAACTTCACTTTCACTAAAAGGATGACGTAAGACTTTCAAAAGTGACTGAATTGTCCAATAATCAAAGGGTAAAATAAATCCAGAAAAATAGTAGAGTTGCGCATGTAATTGAAAAAGTAAATTTTCAATATAAAGTAATCGAATAGGCAGTACGTAATGAGATAGATAACCATGTGCTTTAAGATACGTTAAAATAACTCGGTTCATTTCGTTAAGATACGTTTTTTCGATTCGTTGTTGTTTTGCTAAACGAAAGGCGAAAGCAGCATTCGCAGAATAATTATGCATGGAACAGAAAAAGTCATAAAACATATAGGCTTCGTTGATTGTATATGGACGGTCGATTCTTTTCATATATGTATGTATAGATAAATTAATTTCTTCAAATAAAGGTCGATCGAGTTGCGCATCATGCGGACTAATCGTTGGCAGAGGTTCTAAAACCATACGACGAAAAGAAATTTTCATCCAAAGCTTAATTTGAAGAATTTCTATATGGTCAAAGGTAATTCTGGGGATTTCTTGTAATATCTCGATTAATCCTAGGTATTGATTGGCCAGTTCTTTTTCTAAATCTGTTTTTTCTTCAAAGATAAACCAGAAAAAATTAAAAAAGAAAAAGCGAATTTGTTTTTCTTCGCCGATAAGTTTTCCTCGTTTGATACATAAATTAAACTCATTGAGTAAGTCATTTAATTCAACAATTTTTCGATAATAGGTAGCAGAGCTGATGGCATAATTCTGTTGAAAATACCCGCCATTTATTTTATTTTTATGAAAGAGTTGCTGAACCATATGAAACTTAATAGATTTATTCAAGAACAACATGATCATTGCTTTCATGGAAAAGGTTGGCGCTTTATTTAGATAAAGGGTATCACCTAGTACAGTCATGGTGAGGCTTTCTTGGAGTTGCTCTTCTTTCAAAAATTGCTCTAAAAAAGAAAGATATTCATTCAATGTTGGTAAACTAATATTGAAAAAATCTACTAATTCATTTCGTGTCGCTTGGCCTTTATTATTATATAGGAACAATAGAATATCATTCATATAATCATACGGTTTTTCTAAAAAATCTCGTTTTAACATCGTTGCTCACCTCTCTTTTAAGAATACTGTATCTATGATAAAATGGCAATAAACAACTGATAAAAAGATTGTTTTTTGAAGTGTTTTTTATTATCATTGAGAAAAAGAAATAAAAAGAAAAAACAAAGTATTTAAATGACAACAAAATAATTAAAATGAAGGAGCGATAGAACATGAACAGCGTAGTGAACTTTAGAGATATTGGAGGATTTCCAACGCAACAAGGTACAGTTGTCAAGACAGGGCATTTTTTTCGGAGTGGTGAACTCGTCAATGTTGCACAAGCGGATCAACAGAAACTGGTAGAGGACTATCAAATTAAACGAATCTATGATTTTAGAAGTGCAGCAGAAACGCAAGAACGACCAGATGATTCAATTCAAGGAACCAACTATTTACATATAGATATTTTGGCCGATATTCAGGCACAGACCGCTTCATTAGAAGGAATGCTTAAAACGGTTGGTTCACCCGATGCAGCAATGGACATGGCTTATAAAGAGATGGTTCTTTCCAATTCGGGCCGCAAAGGTTACCAAACATTTTTTGAAAACTTTTTAAGTTATCCACAGGAAGCTATTTTATTTCATTGTTTCGCAGGAAAAGATCGAACAGGAATCGGTGCAGCCTTGATATTAAGTGCTTTAGGTGTGGAACATTCATATATTTTAGAAGATTATTTAAAGACGAATGAGCAAAGAAAAGCCGCTAACGAGAAGATTATTGCACAATATCAAGCAAATGGAACCTCTTCAGCAGAAATTCAACAATTAGAAACGCTGCTTTATGTGAAAAAAGAGTACTTAGCGACCGCTTTACAGGCGATTGAAAAAGAATTTGGTTCGGTAGAGGGCTATTTAAAAGAGGGACTCGGCTTACCTTTATCCGCCAAAAAAGACATGCTAAGTCTGTACACAAAATCATAGATCCTAAAAAAAGGACTATCCTTTCTAAAAAAGAAGTTTTATAATAGAAAAGAATCTGTTTGTAAGGAGGGATAGGGAATGAAAGAAGGACAAGAACAATTCTTAACGTTCATACTAGATCGAACAAAAGAAGATAAAAAAGAAAAAATGCAAGCGCTACTTGCAGAAATGTTTGAACGCCAACAAACAGGCAAACTAGACAAAATGTACTTGATGACAAAAGCACCAAAACTTTTGGCTTATTTAAAACCAGAAGCCATTGATGAAGTTAAACAAGTCGTTTCGGAATTTTCTAAAAATATGAAATAAACAATCTTAGCTTGAACTTACGACATTTTAAAAATGTGTCGTAACATTCAAGCTTTTGTTTGTTATTCTCTTGTATTTTATGCTAAAGTTATTCAGGCACAAAAAAAAGCAGGTGATTTTATGAAACATATAAAAAATACATGGGAACTATTTATTTTAGATTGGAAAAGAATTTTTAAAAACCCAGTAGCAACATTTTTGATTGTTGCCTTAATGATTATTCCATCATTATATGCATGGTTTAACATTAAAGCACTATGGGATCCGTATTCAAATACAGGAGAGTTACCAATAGCGGTCTATAGTGATGACCAAACAGCAACTTTTCAAGATAAATCGGTCAATATTGGTGATGAAGTCTTGAAAAACTTGAAGAAAAACAAGCAATTAGGTTGGCGTTTTGTTGATTCGAAAAAGGAATTAGACAAAGGGGTCCAATCAGGAAAATATTTTGCCGGGATTTATTTACCTAAAGATTTTTCCAAAGATTTGCTAAGTTTTACTTCTGGTGATATCAATAAACCTAAAATTGAATACTCAATCAATGAAAAAATTAATGCAATTGCGCCGAAAATTACGTCAAAAGGCGCTTCTTCCATTCAGTCACAAATTTCGGAAGAATTCATCAAAACAGCAAGTAGTACGTTAATCAAAACATTCAATGATATTGGCTATGATATTGATAAAAACATGGTCAGCATTCAAAAAGTTAAGAGCATGATTTTAGATACAGATGCCAACATTGGAACCATTGATACGTATGCAAAACAAGTCACAGACTTACATGGTAAGATGCCTGAGCTAAAAGAAAAATTAGCGAAAGCCAACGATGCGATGAAATATTTACCTGAAGTGGATGCTTTAGGAGAGAAGATTGTTGAGCTAAATGGCAAAATGCCAAGCATCAAAGAACAAGCTAGTGTTATTTTGACGTTACAAGAAAAAATTCCAGAAATTCAAAACGCTGGCCGACAAATTGCTATGATTGATGAAGACTTTGCCTCTGTGGAACAAACAATGAGCGAAGGAATCCAAGAAGCAAAACAAGGATTAGAAATCATTCAACAAGTTCAAACGGCGTTACCAGATATTCGTAAACTAGGTGATCAAGCCAATGATTTAGGGAATGTCACATTAGATGGCGCCACTCAATTGGAAAAGGCGTTACCTGGAATTACTCAAAGTGTGGGGACGATTTTAAAAGCAATTGGAACAATTAGCGCTGGTGTAAATACAGCACTAGAAGATTTAAAAAATCATCGTTTACCAGTTGAAGAAAGAGAAGCAATTAAGCAACAACTGTCTGAAAGCTTAGGAAAACAACATGAAAATATCCAACAGCTGATTCAACTGTTTACACAAATGCAAGAAGCAACAGGTAGTGAGGCGTTACAAGATACTATCAATAAATTGAAAACGATTGATGGTATTGTAGTTAGGTTAAAAACAGATGTTGATAACATTGATGTGAACGCGGTAACTGATGAACGATTGGAAGAAATTCAAAAAGAAGCACAACAAATTGAGAGCTTCGTAAGTGAAAAAAATATTGACCCTGATGCAATTGAAAATACAGTAAGCACTATTTTAAACAAACTAACTAGTACCATCCAAAACGCTCAAGGTCAACTAAACAAAGCGCAACAAATTGACTTTGAAGGATTATTGAGCTCAACAAGTCAAACGGTCACTAATGCGATTTCTTTATTAGAAAAATATCAAGCCGAAATGCCGGCAATTAAACAAGAAATTCATGATGCGAATACGATGTTGAATGGCAATATGGAAACCATTGTCAATGGCATTAATCGTGGTGCTGATTTGTATAAAAACGATTTACCAGTCATTCAAGAAAAAGTCAGCAAAGCGGCAGCCTTTATGCAAAATGACTATCCAGGTATCCGAAAAGATTTAACGAATACCTTGAAAACAGTCAATGAGAAAATGCCAGATGTTGAAGCGGCCTTAGACAAAGCCAACGAACTAATTATTAATGATTGGCCAAATATCAAAACAGGATTACACAAAGCAGCGAATGCAATCCGTAAAGGTGAAAAAGAAGTTGACTTAGGCGAAATTCTTAAATTACTAAAATTAGATGCCAATAAAGAAAGTGACTTCTTTACACAACCAGTTGAAGTCAAAGAACATGCTGTTTATCCGATTGCTAATAATGGTTCGGCAAGTACCCCATTCTATACAGCTTTGTGTTTATGGGTTGGCGCTGTGTTATTCTCAAGTGTTGCGACAACGGATGTTTATCTTGAAGGAAAAGATAAAAAACGCTTCTCTAAACGGGAACAATTTTCAGCACGGATGTTTACTTTCATTGTCATGGGGATTGGTCAAGCACTGATTGTAACCTTAGGTAATTACTTTGCGTTAGGCGTAGATGTTCGTAATCCAGCGTATAGCGTCTGGTTTGCGGTATTGATTGCCATTACGTTTATGATAATGGTTTATGTGCTTGTTGCTCTCTTTGGCAATGTAGGGAAAGGAATTGCGATAATAATCTTGGTACTATCCATCTCTGGTGGGGGTGGGAACTACCCAATTCAAGTCTCAGGTAAATTCTTCCAAATGATTAATCCGTTCTTGCCGTTTACGCATGCCGTGAACTTGCTAAGGGAATCAGCAGGAGGCATTTACTGGCCAAATGCTTGGTTTGCCATTTGGATTATGGTGGGGATTTCAGTCGTCTTTAGTATTGGCGGTGCAATTCTTTATCCACATCTGGAACACAGATCGAAAAAATTTGCGGCTTTAGCACAAAAGAGCCATTTATTCCATTAAAAAACAAAAAGCTGAAAACATCTCTAGCGTTTTCGGCTTTTTGTTTTTCTTTATTTTCAAGGCAACCCTAACAAAGAAGTTTTGGGGGCTCTTGCTTTTGACTTTTTGGCAATGCTAAATAATAAAATCTCCCTCAGAAAGTGAGGTTTTTTGTGTACAAATGTATAAAAAGGTTTTATAGTATTTTTTTAAGAAATAAAAAGTGGGTAGGGGTTGTAAAATGATTCAAGCATTGCTTCAACGATACGAGAAAAAAATTGAACGTCGTAAATTGGAAAAACGAACAGCATTCGGTGCTTTTGCCGGGCGGATTGGGCTTGTTTCTAATTTATTTTTATTCGTTAGTAAATTTATGATTGGCTTGCTTTCAGGTAGTGTTTCAATCATGGCAGATGCCATTAATAGCTTGTCCGATACTATTTCTTCAGTTTTAACATTAGTCGGTTTTTATATTGCTGGTAAGCCAGCGGATAAAGAACATCCCTATGGCCATGAACGTTTTGAATATATTAGTGGAATGCTTGTATCATTAGTGATTACGTTTATTGGGTTTGAGTTTCTAACGACCTCCGTTGATCGCATCCTGCATCCAGAATCAATCAAGGTGACACCCATTTTATTTGCTGTTTTAGCTTTGTCAATTGGGATTAAAATTTGGCAAGGGCTGTTTTACAAAAAAGTATCAGCAAAAATTGATTCTCAAGCATTAGTTGCTTCTGCTAAGGACAGCTTCAATGATGTTTATACTACATTAGCTGTTTTGGTTTCTGCATTTATTGAAGGCGTCACTGGTTTGCGAATTGATGGATATATTGGTTTTTTAATTGCTGCATATATTATTTATAGTGGGCTGCAGTTAATTCGCGAATTTATTAATGAGTTGATGGGCATGCGTCCGAGCCAAACAGAAATTGATGAAATGAAGAATGTCTTATCAAAAATAGAAACAATTGTAGGATATCACGATTTACTGATTCATAATTATGGTCCCAGCCAAACGTTTGCGTCTGTTCACATTGAAATTGATGATCGCTGGGATTTAAATAAAGCCCATCAGACAATCGATGTGATTGAAGCGAAGTTTAAAGAAGAATTAGATGTTAACCTTGTTTGTCATATTGATCCAGTGAATTTGTATGACCCAACACAACAATTTGTTCATCAAACAATCAAAAAGATTATTCGTTCTTTTGATGCGTCTTTAAAAGTCCATGATATCCGCTTAGTTACCCATGGCGAAGAGCCGAAGATTTTGTTCGACTTGGTTTTGCCTACAGAATCAAAATTATCTGAATTTGAACTGGGTGTGGAAATTCAGCGGCAAGTTTATGAAAAAATTGGTCGTTATAAAGTGGAAATTACCTTCGATCATACGTACTTGTTACAATAAAAGGGAATAATTAACTAAGTTTTTAAGCGTGAGCCAAAAGGTCAAATAGACTTTTAGCTCTCGCTTTTTTGTTTAGAGAATGCAAATCCTTTTGTTATCTGGATTCTCTTGATAAGATAAAGGAAGCGGGGGACTTTAAATGAGTGTCTGATTAAAAAAAGATGGTGATTTTTTTATCTTTTTCAGTAACAAAAATCAATTGACTTTTCATTGTGAGAAGCGTAGCATATGGATTTGTTTGATAAAAAATAATGAAAAAAGTGAGCGGGTCACTCTAGAGAAAAGGAGTAGAAAAAAATGGCGGATTTAAAACGACTGTTCATTGGGAAACCATTGAAATCAGCCGAAAATGATGAACATAAATTAAGCAGATTTGCAGCGCTTGCGTTGTTATCTTCTGATGCACTTTCATCCATTGCGTATGGTACAGAACAAATAGTGGTGGTTCTGGTTACTTTGTCGGCGGCTGCGATTTGGTATTCATTGCCAATTGCTGCATTTGTTATTATTTTACTTATTTCTTTAACATTGTCGTACCGACAAATTATTCATGCGTATCCGCATGGCGGCGGCGCATACGTTGTTAGTAGTGAAAACCTCGGCAGAAATGCCGGTTTATTGGCTGGTGGTTCGTTGTTAGTCGATTATATGCTAACAGTAGCCGTTTCAGTTTCAGCGGGCGCAGAGGCGATTATATCGGCGATTCCAGCGTTATATGGTCATCAAGTAGCAATTTCTATTGGGATTGTGATATTGATTACCTTAATGAACTTGAGAGGCCTGCGAGAATCTGCCTCGTTCTTAATGTTGCCAGTGTATAGTTTTATCGCAATTATTACCTTACTGATTGTTGTTGGGCTATTTAAAATTGTGACTGGCGCACAGCCATTGAATGCGACAGCTTTACCAGGAGCCGTGGTTCCAGGAATTTCTATTGCCTTAGTTTTACGGGCGTTTTCATCTGGTTCTTCTTCCTTAACAGGGGTTGAAGCAATCAGTAATGCAGTGCCATTCTTTAAGAAACCACGAGCAAAAATGCTGCTGGGACGTTAGCGTTAATGGCAACGATTTTAGGGTTCTTCTTCGTGGGGATTACGTTTATTAACTATTGGTATGGGATTGTGCCCAAAGAAGAAGTGACAGTTCTTTCACAAATTGGGAAAGCGGTCTTTGGTCAAAATATTTTATATTATTTATTACAGTTTGCGACAGCCTTAATTTTAGCGGTTGCCGCTAACACAGGATTCTCAGCCTTTCCAGTTTTGGCTTATAACTTAGCCAAGGATAAGTTTATGCCGCATATGTATATGGATCGTGGCGACCGTTTAGGCTATTCAAACGGTATTTTAACTTTAGCTGCTGGTTCCATTGTTTTATTATTGATTTTCCAAGGTTCCACAGAACGTTTAATCCCATTGTATTCAATTGGTGTGTTTATTCCGTTTGCTTTGTCTCAATCGGGGATGGTTGTAAAATGGCGAAAAGAAACTAAAAATTGGTTGCCAAAATCAATTGCTAACATTGTCGGCGCCTTTATCTCTTTCGCGATTATCGCCATTTTGTTTATTTATCGATTAGGGGACATCTGGCCGTTCTTTATTATTATGCCAGTGTTGATTTATGCATTTTATCGGGTCAATACTCACTATAAAAATGTGGCGGAACAGCTATGTTTAGAAGACGGGGCACAGTTACATGAGTTTGACGGGAATACAGTTATTGTTTTAGTAGGGAACGTAACCAAGGCAAATGTCGGCGCCTTGAACTATGCGCGTTCCATTGGTGATTATGTTGTTGCCATGCATGTCTCAATGGATGAAAACGTTGAGAAGGAAAAAGAAATCCAGGAAGAGTTTAAAAAACACTTCCCGGACGTTCGTCTATCAATTGTCCATTCTTCGTATCGCTCACTGCAAAACCCTATCTTACGTTATGTTGATTTGGTTAGTAAAAATGCCACGAAGCATAACTACAGTACAACGGTTTTAGTACCACAATTTGTACCAAATAAACGTTGGCAAAATATTTTGCATAACCAAACAAGTTTACGTTTGCGGATTCGTTTAGCGTGGCGGGAAAATATTATTGTGGCTACCTATAGTTATCACTTGAAAAAATAAATAAAAAAATCTGCCATCTTTTGATGGCAGATTTTTTTATTGACGTAATTGTTTTTGATAAATTCTAGCGCAAGACTGCTCTTCAGTGGTTACCATTGTCAAAAATTCCCAGTCATATCTTTCATAAAAAGTAGTATGGTCTGTGAGCAAATAAAGCTTTTTAAATCCAGAATTAGCAAGAAAATCACCAACTGTTGTTAAAAGAATTCCTGCTAAGCCTTGGTGACGAAATGTTGGTTCGACATACAATGCACAAAGGTTTGGCGTAAGGTCTGCACGATTGTGGAAGTCATTATCAATTACGCCCACGCCTGCAACGATGTCCTGCTGTTTATTCAAGCAGACCCACCAATGTGGTACGTGATTTTCACTAGTTAGCATTTCCTGCATACTTGCTTGATACGCTTCAGCGGGGATTTGCCACTTTTGGCTAAACCATTGAGCAGCTGACGGAATTAAGTGTGGTTGTTGGTTTAAATCGATAATAGTATAGTTAGACATTATTAATCTCCTAGATAAAAGAACAGATCCCATTGAAAAGAAACAATGTTGGATCTGCTCTGCATTTTTTATTAATTGGAATGTTTGCTAGCTGGGTCTAAACGACGTTCAATAATCCCTAGAACCCAATCTGTGATAATCGCCATAAAGGCCGTTGGTAAGGCACCGACTAAAATGATAGAAGCACCATCTGTGGCATTGGTTCCACGAATAATAATATCCCCTAAACCACCAGCACCAACGAAAGCACCAATCGCAGTAATCCCGATTGCGACGACTAACGCATTTCGAATACCTGCCATGATTACTGACACAGATAAAGGTAACTCGACCATATAAAGAAGTTGTACTTTTGTCATACCCATTCCTTTACCAACATCTAAAATATTGCGATCCACTTGAATCATGCCAGTGTACGTATTTTTGATGATTGGTAGGAGAGAATAAAGGAAGACCGTTACAACCACCGTGTTGACGCCTAAGCCCATTCCCAACATTAAAATCGAAAGCATTGCCAAAGCTGGTACTGTTTGGATAATGTTCGCTAAACGGATAATCCAGTTGGCTAAGCTACGTTTACGTGAAATCATAATCCCGATAGGAATCCCGACAATTGCAGCAAAGATTACGCCATAAATCGAAATTAAAAAGTGACGTAAAAATTGTTGAAAGACGTAGCCGCCATTTTGTTGGAAATAGTAGATAAATTGTTGGAATAAATTCATATTATTCATCTGTTACTCCCCCTCAAAATAGTTATTTTCTTTTAAGAAACGTTCGGCTACGACCGCAGGTTCAATTAAATCATTATCTGCTTGATAGTTCAATTCTTGCATTTTTTTGGTAGAAATTTTACCATCTAAGCGATTTAAGACATCTTTAATTTCCGGCGTTTCTTTTAATAATTTGTCACTAACCACAGGAGCGGCATCATAAGGCGGGAAAAAGCGCTTGTCATCTTTTAACATGACTAAATCGTAACTACCAATCCGGCCATCTGTTGAGTAACCTAAGATAACGTCCATTTTTCCAGCGTTGACTGCATCGTACACCAAGCCAATTTGCATTGGTAAAATAGATTTAAATTGGAAGTTGTATTCCTTTTTAAAGCCTTCATAACCGTCGCCTTCACGTGTGATCCACGCAGTATCGACACCAGCAACTAATTTGTCTGCGACTTTCCCTAAATCACTGACTGTTTTTAAATTGTATTTCTCAGCCGTTTCTTTTGTAACTAAGAATACATAAGTATTTTCAAATCCATATGAAGGGAACCAAGTTTGTTGATAACGTTTTTCAAATTCTGATTGAACTAGGTTAAACGCTTTTTTAGGGTCTTTTTCTGCTGGTAAGCCCAGCGTAGTAGTCACGTCAGTACCAGTATAACGAGCTGCAGAAATTGAGGCATCTCCGTTTAACATTGCTTGGTGATTGATGGTAGTAGTGGCTAAGTTGTTAATCACATTTGTTTTTTTATCTGTGTAATGCTCAACCATATCCGCTACAATGCTCCCTAAAATCTGCGCTTCTGAAGTAATCCCACCTGTAATGGCAACAGTGTTATCATCAGAAGTTGAAGCGAGACCAGGTAAAGAACAACCTGCCAATAAAAGTAAACTGCTTAAGAAGAGTAAGCTTAACTTGAGTTTCTTTTTCATCATTATTCGCCCTCCCTTAAAGCTTTTGGCGTTAAACGATTTTCTAATAATCCAAGAAGAACATCTGCTAAAAGCGCTAAAATAGTTACCGGAATAGTCCCGCCAAAGATTAATTCTGGCTGATAGTTATTTAATCCACTGAAAATCATATCACCAAGACCACCTGCACCAATATAAGAAGCCAGTGTAGCCCAAGCAATGACATAGACAGCAGCTAAACGAATGCCGGCCATAATTGTTGGCATGGCAATGGGTAATTCAACACTAAAAATAGACTGTAAATTGGTCATGCCCATGCCTTTAGCAACATCTCGGTAATTTTCATCGACATTTTTCATTCCGATATACGTGTTTCTTAAAATAGGTAAAAGGGAATAGATGAATAGCGCGATAATAGCGGGTGTTTTGCCGACACCAAAAATTGGAATCATCAAAGCTAATAAAGCTAACGAAGGAACCGTTTGTAAGGCACTTGTTAAACCAATGACAATATTGGCTACTTTGGGCAAACGTGTTAACCAAACGCCAACGGGCACAGCGATAGCGACCCCTAATAAAAGTGCAAAGAATGAAATATAAATATGTTCAATACTTTTTGAAATCATTTCTGATCCATATTCTTGAAAGAAGCTACTCATTGCTTACGCCTC
Organism: Enterococcus sp. AZ050; assembly: GCF_051715085.1. Classification (NCBI taxonomy): domain Bacteria; kingdom Bacillati; phylum Bacillota; class Bacilli; order Lactobacillales; family Enterococcaceae; genus Enterococcus; species Enterococcus sp. AZ050. The sequence goes on from NZ_JBIOTC010000001.1 coordinate 2,438,317, forward strand.
CTCTTTATCAGTTTCGGACTCGCTTTGTTTTGCTTCTACAGCTTCACTAATCGTTGTTTCATCGCCCCAGATAACATCATAAACAATGTCAACAAGGGAAGCACGTGTTAAGATGCCCACCACTCGTTTTTGTTCATCAACGACTGGTACATATTTTAAGCCACGTTTTAAGATTCTTTGTAAAGCATCACGTAAAAGAGCGGTTTTTTGAACAAAGAAGACATCTTTATTCAAGATATCACCGACACTAGAAGCTTTGCCACGTTGCTGATCTAATGTTTCAACATCGATAAAGCCTTTAAGCACATGGGAATTATCAACAACTAATAAGGTATCAACCCGTTTTTCACGCATCAATTTAATCGCTTCTTGTAAAGATTTTTCCGGCGTGATAGTAATAGCTGAATTTAACATGACTTCATCAACAGTGGTGAAATCAGGTTTGGCTTGTAATAAGCGATCTTCTCCGATGAGTTCTTCTACAAATTCATTGGCTGGATGACGTAAAATATTATCTGGTGTGTCAAATTGAATTACTTTGCCTTCGCTCATAATGGCAATTTTATTTGCTAATTTCAACGCTTCATCCATATCATGAGTAACAAAGACGATAGTTTTTCCTAAACGTTCTTGCAAATCTTTCACTAAATCTTGTAATGAATCACGGGTGATAGGATCTAAAGCACCAAAAGGTTCATCCATTAGAATAATATCTTGATTGGCAGCTAAAGCCCGCACAACGCCGATTCTTTGTTGTTGTCCCCCAGAAAGTTCATTGGGATAGCGTTCCAACATTTCTCGTGGTAACTCAACCAAATCAATCATTTTTTCGGCTATCTTATTGCGTTCTTCCACAGGTACTTTTAATAATTTAGGCACTAAAACGATATTTTCACGAATGGTCATGTGAGGCATCAAGCCGATATTTTGAATGACATAGCCAATTTGGCGACGTAGCTCTACAGGATTGATTTTTTGAATATCTTGGCCATCAATTAAAATTTTTCCTTTTGAAGGGTCGGTCATGCGGTTAAGCATCCGCATTGATGTTGTTTTTCCACTACCACTTGTTCCGATGAAGCAGATAAATTCACCTTTATCGAAAGACAAATTAATGTCATCAACGGCGACTTTTCCGCCTTTATAAAATTTTGATACATGCTGAAATTCTATCAACTTACTCACCTCAACTAAATATTTTGAAAATGTATCTTATTACTAGTATGCTATAAAAATGCGATTTCGACAAATGTAATCTATTTTTAATGGGAAAAAGAAGGCGGTAAATTTTTTTTAATTCGTTCTAAAAAAAAGAAAAGATAACTATTGTTTAGTAAAAGTTATCTGAACGAAACAAGATGTTAAAAAGAGTATTCTGAGAAGGAAGAAAAGCCGCTATAACAAAGAAAAGTGTCCTTTGTAGCAAGTTGACGGGAGCTGAGTTTTTCATTAGAATGGAAAGAGAACAAGGGAATAAAATAAAAAAAGGCGCTTCATGATTTAGCGGCAACTAAATCACGAAGCCTTGAATAGTCACCTGTGCAAGTGGACCATCAAGTTGCCCGTTCAATCAATGGAAACCATTGATCACTTTTATTTTACTGAATTTTTGAAAAAATTACCAGTTTTTTTAAGAAGTAAGAAGTGGAAGAACGAAGGATGCTTTTTATGGAATGTGCAATGACGTTCAGAAAAATCTGAAGGTCATTTTTTATTCTCTTGTTCAAACATTCAAACATAGGGGAAGAGAGACGGACGTAATTTTGTCACCGATTATTACGTCCGTCTTCCGTTGTTTTCTAAAGCGTTGGTTACATGTCTTTGTAGAGGTTGGCTTCAATTGCAGTCCGTTTTGGTTCTAAAAAAGGCGGTAAAGCCAACGTTTCCCCTAAATGTTCCAGAGGCTCATCCAATGTAAAACCAGGAGCCAAAGTAGCAAATTCAACCCGATTCCCGCCTGGTTCACGAATGTATAAACTTTTAAAATATCCACGACTTACATAAATTTCAATTTCCCAGCCTTGTGCTAAAGCGCGAGTGTGTAGTTCTTGTAATGCTTCATCATCAGCCACAGAAAAAGCAATATGATCCATACTGCCACGCCCCATTCGGCTTGTTTTATCCGACGTTGTTTGATGAACAGAAAAGCTTTCCGTCTCACTTAAAATAATCGTATTGCCAACTGCTTGCCAACCAAGAAATGTTTCAAAAAAGGCCAAGGTTTTTTCAGAATCTGGCACATGAAATTCAGTAGAGGCCAAACCGATAATTTGAACCGCTGCTGGAATGTCGTTAGAAACAACGAGTGTTTCTTTTAATGGATTTTCAGGAACTTCTGTCAGGATAATATGCGTATCATCTGGATCACTGAAATGTAGGCTCTTTTCTTTTTTGTTAAATGGAATTTTGTTTTCTGTTAAACGTTGTTCCCAAAAGGAAAGGCTATTTTGGGGGATTTTTAAGCCAATCGTGGCTAAATAATTTTTTTCTTCATAGCGGTTGCCTAATAAGGGCACGATAAAAAAAGTTACTAAGCTTCCCGGTGTGCCTTGATAATCGCCATAAAAATAATGAGGCATGCGATTGTTGTCTTGATTTACGGTATTTTTGACAAAACGTAAGCCTAACAATTTTGTATAGAATGATTGGTTTTCTTGACCATGACGCGCTAATAGTGAAACATGATGAAATTGAGCATGCATTTTGAGTTCCTCCTCTAAATAACTATGTATGCTTACTTAAAGTAAGTATAGTGCTTCTGACATTTTTTGACAACTATTTAGTTTGATTTAAAAGGCTGACATAGCCAGAAACAAGAAAAAGTGTTAGAATAACCAAGATAAAAACTAGTAGAAAGAGTGACGGAAATGCTAAGTACAGAAGATTTTGATTTTGATTTACCAGAAGAATTAATTGCTCAAACCCCACTAAAAGATCGCGCTAGTTCACGATTATTAGTTGTAAATAAAGAAACAGGGGACATGGAGGATAAACATTTCCATGATATTCTTGATGAATTACAGCCTGGGGATGCATTAGTCATGAATAATACCCGGGTACTGCCGGCCCGTTTATATGGAGAAAAACCTGAAACAGGCGGTCATTTGGAAGTTTTACTTTTAACAAATACAGAAGGCGATACATGGGAAACCTTGATTAAACCCGCGAAACGTGCAAAAGTCGGCACGGAAATTCAATTTGGCGATGGTCGCCTAAAAGCGGTGGTTAAAGAAGAGTTGGAACATGGTGGTCGAATCATTGAATTTAAATATGATGGTATTTTCTTAGAAATTTTAGAATCGTTAGGAGAAATGCCATTGCCGCCATATATCAAAGAACGTCTAGATGACCCAGATCGTTATCAAACGGTTTATGCTGAAGAAAATGGTTCAGCTGCAGCACCAACAGCGGGTTTGCATTTTACAAAAGAACTATTAGAAGAGATCAAAGCAAAAGGTGTTCATCTCGTTTATTTAACTTTACATGTCGGTTTAGGAACATTCCGTCCCGTGAGCGTTGATAATATAGAAGAACATCATATGCATAGCGAATTCTATCGTTTAACTGAAGAAGCGGCTAAGCAACTAAATGAAGTACGCCAAGCAGGCGGTCGGATTGTTGCGGTTGGAACAACTTCTATTCGTACGTTGGAAACAATTGGCACAAAATTTAATGGTGAAATCCAGGCTGACAGTGGCTGGACCGATATTTTTATCACACCAGGGTATCAATTTAAAGTCGTAGAGGCTTTTTCAACGAACTTCCATTTACCAAAATCTACGTTAGTGATGCTTGTGAGTGCCTTTGCAGGAAAAGACTTAACATTGGCTGCTTACCAACATGCAATTGAGGAAAAATATCGTTTCTTTAGTTTTGGCGATGCAATGTTTATTAAATAAGCGACACTTTGTGAGCAGAATACTTGGGATTGAAACAAAAATATATTATGATAAACACGTGATTTTTGGAATCACAGTAAAGGTGTGCTTTATTTTTTCTTCCCCTGTAAATAATAAAGTTAGAAACCAAAACGCTACTAGAGCAAAAATGCTTAGTAGACAATCTTAGAATAAAAAGAACGACGCAACCAAGGTTGCGCCGTTCTTTTTTTATGTAAGAAAAGATTAATTATTGAAACAACAATACGAAGAAGTGCTTTCTTCGTATTGCCGGTACTAAGTTGTACCTCGGCAACTCCAAGTACAATCAGAAAAATTGTCTTGTTAAGTACAGCTTATACTGTTTAGGCTTCTTGTTCTACATCGTCATTCAGTGTTTCTTTGAAGGTGAACACATCATCAATGGTTACGCCAAAGACGTTCGCGATGTCATGCGCAAGAAGTAATGAAGGATTGTACTTGTTTCGTTCCAGTTGAATAATTGTTTGTCGAGAGACACCGACTCGATTGGCCAAATCTTGCTGGGTCATACGAGCCATAGCACGATAAACATGAATTGAACTTTCAAACGAAGATTTTTTCTTTTTTCGCATAGCATTCCCTCCTTTAAAAGAAGATAAAATAGAATGTGCACCTTGAATATAACACATATGATTATTTGATACAAATATATTTTATTGCCTAAAAGAAAAAACCGAGCTTAAATTTAAGCTCGGCCTTGTTAACGGGAAGACATCAATTGGTTGAATAAGTGTTTACATTTCGCGATACATGTAAAGCAAAAGGTGAACGTGATGTGGTGAAACTAAAACCTTGTTTTCATACAGTTTCGACGCTTGGATGGTGGATAACTTGCGTTAGGTGATAACAGATAGGGTAAATGCTTTATAGAAACTCCATCCTTCTATAACCTTTCCCTATTTTCCGATACGAGTTATCACTAACAATTACTCTACACGTATTGTTTACAGGTGAATCTTGCAATTCTAACAACTTTGAGTTTACCGATTTTTATCTACTGAGAAAATCTTCAACCAATTGATTTGCATGTCCTCCTTACACTTAAATAATAGCACCTTTTGGAAGCGATTGCAAGTTATAACGCTTATTAATAAGATTAAATATAATATTTTTCTGGTTATTTTATAACATGTAAAATAAATAATCGTGCGAACCAAATAACATTGTATTTTTTGTTGTTTTTGTGTTGAATATATAGAAATAAACTATTTTTTTATCAGACAAAATGAAAAAAATGTCCATTGCTTTTTGGCTGAATTCGTTTCTTTTTTCATAAAATTCCCATAATCAAATAGAAACATTGCTGTAGCAACAACGAAAATACCAGTTTTTTCTGGACATATGAGAGAACGCTAAGCCAAAGATGAAAAAAGTTGCGTGTTCAAAAAAAATCATGTTATATTTAATAGAGACACTATTATATAGGAAGAAAAAATTAGAGGGGGAATAGGATGGAAGCTTACAAGCAAACTGTCGATACTGTCACAAAAGAAGTTTCAGTCAATACTGAAACTGGTTTAACACAACAAGAGGCCCAACAACGGCTGAAAGAAAATGGCCGCAATCAATTTGAAGAGGCTAAGAAGGATTCTGTGTTAAAGAAATTTATTCACAGTTTATCTGATTTTACAACGATTATTTTATTAGTTGCTGCGGCAATTTCGTTTTATACAGCAATCGTAACAGAACATGGCGAATATTTTGAAGGAATCTTAATTATTGCAATTGTGATTATCAATGCTGTTTTGGCCATTGTTCAAGAAGGAAATGCTGAAAAATCTCTGGCGGCTTTACAAGACATGAACAAGCAAAGTAGTGCAGTCTTACGAGATGGCAAGGTAATCGAAGTCGATGCTGAAGAACTAGTAGTAGGAGATGTTCTAGTTCTTGAAGCTGGTTCAATGATTACAGCCGATGCACGACTTATTCAAGCTTCTCAAATGCGCGTAGAAGAGTCAGCACTAACAGGTGAAAGTGAACCTGTTGAAAAAGATCCTACATACGTGGGGCATGACGATGATGGCTTAGGAGATCAAATAAATATGATTTTCAAAGGCTGTACCGTTGTGAATGGCCGCGGACGAGCAGTAGTAACTGCAACAGGAATGAATACGGAAATGGGTAAAATTGCTGGGTTACTGAATAACAGCGATCAGCAAAAAACACCATTACAAAAACGCTTGAATCAATTAGGCAAACGTATTAGTTTGTTAGCCTTAGGGGCTGCGGCAATTGTTTTCATTATTGGTGAACTGCAAGGAGAACCGCTTCTTGAAATGTTTATGACAGCCGTTTCCTTAGCGGTGGCAGCTGTACCAGAAACACTAACCGTGATTGTAACGTTAACCTTAGCATATGGTGTTCAAAAAATGGCTAAGAAACATGCGATTATTCGTCGATTGCCAGCAGTAGAAACGCTAGGAACTGCGAATGTTATCTGTTCTGATAAGACAGGAACACTGACACAAAATAAAATGCGCGTCCGCCGAGTATGGCATCGTGGTGATGAAGTAACGGATACGGAAGATGCCATGACCGATGAAGCCATGGAAGTATTGAAAATGGCTGCTTTATGTACAGATGTCATTGTGGAAAAAGAAGGCGATGAACTAACTGTTACAGGGAATCCGACAGAAGCGGCAATTGTTCGTGCTGTCGAAGAAAATTATCATACTAAAGAAGAACTTGAAGAAAAATATCCTCGTATTGGTGAAATTCCCTTTGATTCAGAACGAAAAATGATGACTACGGTCCATCAATGGGGGAAAAAGTACATCTCAATTACTAAAGGAGCCTTTGATGTGTTACTACCACGTTTTGGTTTCGGAGATGTCGATCAAGCGGCTATTGTTAATGATCGTTTCGGAAAACGAGCGTTACGAGTTATTGCTGTCGGTTATGCCGTATATGATGAACCACCCAAGGAAATTACATCAGAGGCTTTAGAAAAAAATCTTCGCTTGTTAGGCTTAATTGGCATGATTGATCCACCACGTCCAGAAAGTAAGGGCGCCATTGCTCGTGCGAAAAAAGCTGGAATTAAAACAGTCATGATTACTGGTGATCACGTGGTAACAGCCAGTGCAATTGCTAAAGAATTAGGAATTTTAAAAGATAAAAGTGAAGCCTTATCTGGTTCAGAACTGAAAAAAATGAGTGATGAAGAATTAGATAAACGTGTTAAAGATTTATCCGTTTATGCACGTGTAACCCCTGAAGATAAAATTCGAATTGTTCAATCATGGCAACGTTCTGGCGCTGTTGTAGCAATGACCGGAGATGGCGTGAATGATGCGCCAGCCTTGAAAGCTAGTGATGTCGGTTGCGCAATGGGGATTACTGGAACAGATGTGGCCCAAGGCGCTTCAGATATGATTTTGACGGACGATAACTTTGCAACTATTGTTGATGCAGTGGCGCAAGGACGTGCCGTGTACCGAAATATTCGTAAAGCCATTAACTTCTTGTTAAGCTGTAATATTTCTGAGATTTTTATTGTTTTAATTGCCATGTTACTTGGTTGGGGTGCGCCATTTACTGCAGTTCAATTGTTGTTTGTTAACGTGGTCGCAGATGGGTTACCTGGTTTTGCATTAGGAAAAGAACCAGCGGAAAAAGGAATTATGGATGAGGCACCAATCCCTAAAAACGAAGGGATTTTTGCACGAGGCTTATGGCAAAAGATTGGGATTAATGCAGCAGTGTTCACAGTCATTACTTTGTTTGGTTTTTACCTAGGTGCCTTTGTACCAGGTGTTTCAGCCTATGTTTCAAACAGCTATGAAGTTGGACAAACAGTGGCATTTTTAATCTTAGCTTATTCCTCTATCTTACATGTCTTTAATGTTCGTAGTGCGAACTCTGTTTTCCGTGTAAAATTATCAAGCAACAAGTCCCTCTTTGAAATGGTCGTTTTAGCATTACTAATTACCACAACCATTGCTTTATTACCATTCACACAAGAACTATTTGGATTAGTGCATATTAGTTTAAATCATTGGATGTTAGCAATTTTCCTATCCTTTGTGCCAATTTTCGTCAATGAAATGATTAAGTTCCATTTCTCTGAAGTCGAAGAGGAAGAAGAAGTGATTTAAATTTAACAGGAATAAAAGGAGCTACTTTTGTTCAGGGAATTATCTTAATAGTTAGCAAGTGGGGCAGCAGTCGTTTCGACTGCTGCCCCACTTATTTTTGATTTTCCTTTTTTCAAAATAGGTGGGTTTCTTATCTAAGATGAACATTCTCTAATAAAAAGACTTGCTAAACGATTTAAAACGTATTATAGTGAGTAGCATCGTTAGTCAAAAAGCGCTTTTTGACTAATGAAAAAGATATATAAAACGTTATATAATAAAGAGTTTTAAAAGTTTTTATGGAGCTGTTGGTTAAACTAAACGAAGTCATTTCTTTTGTAGGAGGAAAGTATTGTGTTACACAAAGCAGAGGGGTTTGATCGTCGGAAATTTACGATGGCAGGGATCTTAGTTGCCATGGGCGTTGTCTATGGAGATATTGGAACGAGCCCTTTATATGTAATGAAAGCCATTGTAGGAGATAATGGTGGCTTGGCACGGGTTTCTGAATCGTTTATTTTAGGTTCGGTCTCGTTAATTTTTTGGACATTGACTATCTTAACCACGATTAAATATGTTGTTATTGCTTTAAATGCTGATAACCATGGAGAAGGTGGGATTTTCTCTCTTTATACATTGGTTCGTAAAAAAAGTAAGTATTTGATTATTCCCGCAATGATTGGCGGCGCCGCTTTACTGGCTGATGGCGTTTTGACCCCAGCTGTGACGGTGACGACAGCGATTGAAGGCTTACGGGGGATTCCAGCATTTTTTGAACGTTTTGGCAATGACCAAACGATTATAGTGGTTATTACGTTGACGATTATTTTAATTCTTTTTTCTGTTCAACGATTTGGAACAGAATTGGTCGGGAAAGCTTTTGGGCCGATTATGTTCTTGTGGTTTACTTTTTTAGGCATCATTGGTTTAATGAATTTTAGCCAAGATTGGACGGTTATTCGTGCATTAAATCCATATTATGCTTTGCAATTACTAGTCAGTCCAGAAAATAAATTAGGTCTATTTATTTTAGGGAATATTTTCTTGGCTACAACTGGTGCTGAAGCTTTATATTCTGATTTAGGGCATGTAGGAAAAATGAATATCCGCATTAGCTGGCCGTATATTAAGATTTGTTTGATTCTTAATTATTTAGGGCAAGCTGCGTGGTTGTTAACGGTCAAAGAAAACCCTGAAATGCAGGCATTAGCTGAAATTAACCCATTTTTCCAAATGATTCCACGAGGTATTCTTGTATTTGGCGTTGTTTTTGCAACAATCGCCGCAGTGATTGCTTCGCAAGCGTTAATATCAGGTTCGTATACTTTAGTTTCTGAAGCGATTAAATTGAAGTTATTACCAAGACTTAAAATTATTTATCCTGGGAGTAATATCGGTCAAATGTATATTCCAGCGGTGAATTTAATTTTATGGTTAGCTTGTTCAGCAATCGTGCTGGCTTTTAGAACATCGACACACATGGAAGCTGCGTATGGTCTATCGATTACGATTACGATGTTAATGACAACCATTTTATTGTTGTTTTATCTTTTGGATAAAATTCCAGCTTGGTCTGCGTATCTAATTTCCTTGTTCTTTGCTGCCATTGAAGTTGTCTTTTTCTTTTCAAGTGCTGCGAAGTTTTTCCATGGTGGATATGTTGCTGTGGGAATGGCAGTCTTCTTGTTATGCATCATGATTATTTGGGAACGCGGCAACGAGATTAAGGAAGCGACGGCAGAACAAGTGTCGTTGGAAAAATATGTACCACAACTTAAAGCTTTGAAAGAAGATACATCTGTACCTATGTATCAAACCAACGTGGTCTTTTTAACCTCCGATCGAGTGGACGGCGAAATTAATCGTAATATTATTTATTCGATTTTGGACAAACAACCAAAACGAGCGAATGTTTATTGGTTTGTTAATGTTCAGGTAACAGATGAACCCTTTACTCAAGAGTATTCTGTTGACATGCTAGGAACTGATTTTATTGTGCAAGTTCAGCTATATTTAGGCTTCCATATTTCTCAAGAAGTGAATGTATATTTAAGACAAATTGTTCATGACTTGATGAAAACAGGCCGCTTGCCAAAACAGCCACAACGTTATTCATTAACGCCAGGAAGAGAAGTTGGCGATTTCCAATTTGTGTTAATTCAAGAAGAATTATCTAACGTTTCTGAACTGAAAAAATGGGATCGACAAATTATGCAGGCAAAATTAGCTATCAAAAACTTAACTACCTCTCCTGAAAGTTGGTTTGGCTTGGAATACAGTGAAGTCAAATATGAATCCGTTCCTTTAATCATTGGCCCACAACGGAAAACGCACTTAGTCGAACGAAAGAATCGTTCATAAATAGAAGAAATTTAACTAAAAGATTGAGCCTAAGTCCTTGAGATACATGGCTCAATCTTTTTTGTAGAATCAGAGTAAATACTGTAATTCCACAAAGAATTCATTTAAAAGCGTTTGGTCTTTAAAAGAATTCATCCGCTTAAAGATGGCCAGTAAGACTTCTTTTTGAGGTTCCGTTAATTGATCTACTTTTAACAAAGGAAGAAAAGCGATAATCAGAGAATAATCTAATTCTGGATTTTGAGAATGTGTAAATAATTCATGGAGTTCTGACAAAATAAACGGATGATAATAAGATTGGTCAGACTGTTCTTCTGCAGTTGTTGGTTCATAAATAGAAATACTCTCTTGGGAATGAGAGGGGGCTTCTACTGTTAAAGGAAAAGCATAAAAGGACTGCTGTAACTTTTGCGCTTGAATCATAATTTTTAATGAATCGTGATAGGATAGATGTTCTTCAGATAAACGTACCATCAACTGAGTAAAAAAAGGTGGTTTTAGTAGTTGTTTATTTTGAAAATTTTCTTTTAATAGCTGGCGCACAAATCGATCAAAATCACCATAAAGTAGCCAATCTACTGTTGTGTCACAGGCTTTAGCGATTTTTTTTAAGTATCGTTTATTGGGTAAATTCAAACCTAATTCCCAGTTACTAATTGTACTTCCACTAGATAAACCAATTTTATTGGCTAAATAACGTAAAGTGTACTTCTTCTTTTTTCGAGCTTCACGCATGCGTGCCCCGACTTGCTTTGTAGTAATTTTCATTGAAACACTCCTTTTGTAATAAATATGAGGATAAGGTGTTCTTAAAATATACATACGCAAAATTCAGCTCTTTTTTTTCTAAACTAAAAAAAGTAATTATTTCTAACAATTTTCATCTTGTGCTATGCTTAAGATGAAAATACTTAAGAAGAGAAGGGATCATATGTCAGCAAAACATAATCATGAACAACATCAGGAAAAACAGCCAACAATGTCCCACGATAAAATGAATCACATGAATCATGACATGGCGCATGAACAAATGGCTATGTCACACCAACATGAAGGAATGAAGGGAATGGACCATTCAATGCATATGGGGAATTTTAAACAAAAATTCTGGCTGTCATTGATTTTAGCTATTCCGATTATTGTTCTTTCACCAATGATGGGTTTTCAATTACCTTTTCAATTTACTTTTCCAGGTTCTGATTGGTTGGTCTTAATTTTAGCAACTGTGCTATTTTTTTATGGTGGACAACCATTTTTAAGTGGCGCTAAAATGGAATTACAGCAAAAGAGTCCAGCAATGATGACGTTAATTGCGATGGGGATTTCGGTATCATATTTTTACAGCTTATATGCGTTTTACATGAATCATTTTACGAATCAGGCCCACGTGATGGACTTTTTCTGGGAATTAGCCACTCTGATTGTTATTATGCTTTTAGGTCATTGGATTGAAATGAATGCTATTTCTAATGCTGGTGATGCCTTGAAAAAAATGGCTGAACTGTTGCCTGACACAGTCAAGCGAATGACTGAACATGGGGAAGAAGAAATTCCTTTGCAAGATGTCCAAGAAGGCGATCGCTTGATTGTTCGTTCGGGAGATAAAATTCCGACAGATGGTAAAATTTTGAAAGGAAGTACAACAGTCGACGAATCGATGGTTACAGGGGAATCAAAAACAGTAGAAAAAAACATTGGTGACTCCGTGATTGGTGGAGCTGTCAATGGCAACGGAATGATTGAAATTTCGGTAACTGGCACGGGTGAAAATAGTTACCTGTCAAAAGTTATGGAGATGGTTAAACAAGCGCAATCGGAAAAATCAAAACTAGAATCCATTTCAGACCGTGTAGCCAAGTGGTTATTCTATATTGCCTTATTCGTAGGTGTGTTAGCATTTATCGGTTGGTTACTCGTAACGAAAGATTTGTCGCTAGCGTTTGAACGAATGGTTACAGTTTTTATTATTGCCTGTCCCCATGCGTTAGGCTTAGCAATTCCTTTAGTGATTGCTAGAAGTACCTCCATTGCTGCTAAAAATGGCTTACTTTTAAAAAATCGGAATGCATTAGAACAAGCCAATAAGGTTGAATATGTGTTGCTGGATAAAACTGGTACTTTAACAGAAGGACAATTTACAGTTACTGGCTTAGAATTAATGAGTAAACAATTCACTAGAGAAGAAGCACTTAAATATATTGGAGCATTAGAAAAAAATGCAAATCATCCGTTGGCAATTGGGATCATGAACTATTTAAATAAACAAGCCGTTCAACCTTATGAAGCCCATAATCTGCAAGCTTTATCAGGCGTAGGACTGGTTGCTACTGTTCAAAACCAAGAAGTCAAAATAGTCAATGAAAAAGAAGTTGCACGGTTACAGTTAACCTTCGATGAAACAATTAAAACAAACTATCAAGAGCAAGGAAATACCTTGAGCTATTTAATCATCGCTGGTCAATTAGTCGCACTGATTGCTTTAGGAGATAAAGTCAAACCAGAAGCTAAAACATTTATTGCAGAGTTACAAGCGCAAGGCATTACGCCAGTCATGTTAACAGGGGATAATCAAACAGCTGCCAGTGCAGTTGCTAATTATTTAGGAATGAAGGAATACTACGCAGAGCTCTTACCAGAAGATAAAGAAAAAATTGTGCAACAGTATCTTACTGAGGGGCATCAGGTCATGATGGTAGGAGACGGTATTAACGATGCACCAAGTTTAGCCCGTGCTTCAATCGGCATTGCGATAGGCGCTGGTACAGATGTAGCGATTGATTCGGCAGATGTTGTACTGACGGATAGTGATCCTAAAGATATTTTAAGGTTCTTAGATTTAGCCAAACAAACACGACGTAAAATGATCCAAAATCTTTGGTGGGGAGCTGGGTACAATATTGTCGCCATTCCTTTAGCGGCTGGGGTCCTTGCACCAATTGGGATTGTTTTAAATCCAGCTGTAGGTGCTGTCTTGATGTCATTAAGTACAATTATTGTAGCAGCAAATGCTATGACACTGCATATTTCAAAAAAATAATTCGATATAATTGTAGAGAGCGGAAAGTAATCAATACTTTTTGTTCTCTATTTTTTTCTTCTTAAAAAAATTTTTGCCTTATTTGACGTATTCTTATAACAAGGGAGTGAAAGGGGACGATATATGGATTTCAAGGAATTATTGTCTTTTGAACATAAAAATATGTTGGAATTGTTGGATTTACTGCAACAAGAGCAGACATTTTCTGTTTTGATGGCTGCAGAAAAACTAAAGGTGAGCGACAAAACCATCCATTGTTACATTCAACGTTTTGAAAAAAAGCAGGAAACGTTTAAGATAGAAGGGCTTTGTAAGATTTATACAACGACCAAAGGAATTGTAAAATATCGTGAATTATGCGTTTGTGGCTTGGCTCGATTTAGACAAAAATTTTGTTATTTTATTCCCGAATTTTATATTTTACGTTGTCTAATTGAAGAGCGAATCAATTATGCGCAATTGACCCAGGTATTGGGATTACAGGAATCAACTCTTCGGAAGAAACTTTCTAATATTCGACGTTGGCTAGTTAATTTTGATATTATTGTACGTCAAAAACATTACGATTTAACTGGCAATGAATGGCAAATTCGACAGTTAATCCTTTGTTTTTATTTGTTTTTTCAAGAAAGCTGTCTGGAAGAAAACAGAGAAATGACTCGGAAAATCATTACCTTTTTTGAGTTGGATTTAAATGTAGCACAACAGAATCATCTTAGTTGGCTAATTTATATTTGGGAGAAACGATATAGAGGCGGGCATGAAATTTCAGTGCCAAATGCTAATTTATTTCAACAAACAAGTGCTTTTTTTTATTTATTTCGTCTGGAAGTGTTGAGCACTTCTTTTATGTCTCTTAAAGAACAAAAAGCGTTATTTGTGATTCTTGAAGCACATTTTGGTGGTTGTTTTGGCAAGAGAGCGCGAAAGTATTTTATTCATGAGCAAATGAAAATAGAAAGTTTATGCTTAAAAACAGCTATTTTTATTATGAAAGAAATTAGGAGAAATTTTACACAACATCATTTTAATTATCAAGAAATTCATTTATGTCGATTTTTAAGTACGCATATGAATAGTTTATTAGACGGACAAGCATGGTTGCCAGCTCATAAACAGGAACAAACACTCGCTGTACGTTATCATCAAACTTGGCACAGATTACAAAAACTAATTAGGCTTTTAAAGCGCCTATATCCAGTCTTTACTTCAGTAAAAGAACGGGAATTGACGAGTTGCTATTTTTATCACATCCTAGATTTATTTAACCCGATTTTATATGAAAAAAAATATATTATTTGCCTATTGACGGACTTTCCTCCAGAAAAGGAACAAGCGCTGGGGCAATCTATAAAAAACTATTTCAGTGAAAAAAAGAATATTACAATTATTTATGGAAAACCAACGTATCAACTTCACCAAGCACATCTAGTAATCGTCAATCATTTGTTTCAGATGAACGTAGCGCTTTCTTCTGAGACAGTTGTTTATTTGCCAGAGGAATTATCTTCTGCTTTTTTTGAAAAAGTCGAAGCGAATCTACCGTAAGAAGTCCAATTTTGTCTAAATAGTGTTAAAATGAAGAAGTAAGAGGAATGGATGAGGAGGATATTAAAATGAAACAACTGCAATTTGGTACAAGTGACGAAACAGTTTCTTCGGTTATCTTAGGATGTATGCGCTTAAATGGTGCTGAAAATCCTCAACAGGTAATTGAAACTGCTTATGATCATGGCATTACATTTTTTGATCACGCCGACATTTATGGTGGCGGCGACTGCGAAACCATTTTTGGTAAGGCCTTAAAAGAAAGTACCATTCGTCGTGAAGATATTTTTATACAAACGAAATGTGGGATTCGTCAGGGCTTTTTTGACTTTTCAAAAGCACATATTTTAGAAGCGGTCGAAGGGAGTTTACAGCGTTTAGGTGTAGATTCAGTCGATGCATTATTGTTGCATCGTCCAGATACTTTAGTGGAACCAGAAGAAGTAGCTGAAGCTTTTCATTTATTAGAAAAACAAGGGAAAGTTCGCTATTTTGGTGTAAGTAACCAAACGCCAGGACAAATTGAACTTTTAAAAACAGCTGTTAAACAACCATTATTAGCCAATCAATTACAATTTGGCATCAAGCATACTGGCATGGTGGATCAAGGCTTACAAACAAATATGGAAATATCAGGAAGCATTGATTATGATCATGGTATTTTAGATTATTCACGGTTGAAACAAATGACTATTCAAGCATGGTCACCGTACCAATATGGTTATTTTGAAGGTGTCTTTATTGGAAATGAAAAATTCCCTGAGTTAAATCAAAAATTAAACGAATTGGCTGAAAAATATCAAACAACGCCAACTGGTTTAGCCAGCAGCTGGATTCTGCGCCACCCTGCTAATATGCAAGTCATCGCAGGAAGTATGAATCTTGGTAGAATTGAAGAAATTGCTAAAGCAGCAGACATTGTGATTAGTCGCGAAGATTGGTACGATATTTATCGTGCAGCGGGAAATGTTTTGCCGTAAAAAAGATTCTCATACTTGTGAAGATCCAGCGTGTATTGCTGATTGATTTTGGTATTTGATATAGTTGTCACTAAGGAACTATGTCAAATACCTTTTTCTTTCATTCTGCAATCGCCGTCTACTGCAAATTCTGTAGTTTTTTGTTAAAATAGAAAGGAAACTAGTTTGCTAAAGATGAGGGGAAAAAAATGACCAAAAAAAAATTATTACTCGTTGATGGAAACAGTGTAGCCTTTCGTGCATTTTTTGCGCTACATAACTCATTAGAACGATTCAAAAATAAGAACGGCTTGCATACAAATGCTATTTATGCATTTAACAATATGTTTGAAAATGTAATGCAAAAAGAAATGCCTACTCATGTTTTAGTCGCTTTTGATGCAGGGAAAACCACATTCAGAACAGAATTTTATTCAGAATATAAAGCCGGACGTTCAAAAACACCGGGGGAATTTAAAGAACAAATGCCGTATATTCGTGAACTTTTAGAAGGTTTAGGCGTAAAATATTATGAACTACCTAACTATGAAGCAGATGATATTATTGGTACATTAGCCAACAAAGTTGATAAAGATGAATTTGATGTTGTCGTGTTATCAGGGGACCGAGATTTGACACAATTAGCGACGGACACTGTCAAAGTAGATATCACTGTTAAAGGAGTTAGCGATATTGAATCATATACGCCTGAGCATATTGCTGAAAAATATGATGGGTTAACGCCTAAGCAAATTATTGATATGAAAGGGTTGGCTGGCGACACGTCGGATAACATTCCAGGTGTAACGAAAATCGGTGAGAAAACCGCGATTAAGCTGTTAAAACAATATGGCTCAGTTGAAGGGGTTTATGAGAATATCGATGAAATGAAAAAAAGCAAAATGAAAGAAAACTTGATTAATGATAAAGAGCAAGCCTTTCTTTCTAAACGTTTAGCGACAATTGAAGTCAATGCACCAGTCGAAGTCAATGTGGAAGACTTGGCATATGAAGGGAAGAACTTAGAAAAATTGGTTCCTTTTTATAAAGAAATGGACTTTAAACAATTTTTAGCTAAGTTGGACATTACAGAAGAACCTGTTGAAATGGAAGATATTTTATTTGAAGTAGTTGAAGATCAGTTAACCAATGAAATGTTTACAGACGATATGGCTCTTTATGTTGAGATGATGGCAGATAACTATCATACGTCACCGATTGTCGGCCTTGCTTGGGGCAATAACAAGAAGATTTATACCACGAATAATTTAGCTGTTTTTGAAAGTCAGCCATTTATCGACTGGTTGATGGATGAGACACGTAAAAAAAATGTCTATGATGCAAAACGGACGTACGTTGCACTAAATCGCTATGTAGGAAAAATGACAGGAATTGCCTTTGATGTTTTATTGGCTGCTTATTTACTTGATACCAATGACAATAACGCTGATATTGAAGGCGTAGCACAACATTACGGATATGATGCGATTCAATCTGATGAAGCGATTTATGGAAAAGGGGCCAAAAAAGGCTTGCCAGAGGACGAAGAAGTTTTCTTTGGTCATTTAGCACGTAAGATTAAAGCAATTCAATTTTTAACAAGCAAATTAGATAGCGAATTAACAGAAAAGAATCAAGCTGATTTATTCTATAAAATGGAATTACCACTTTCTCGTATTTTAGGCGATATGGAAATAACTGGTATCCGTGTTGATGCCACGCGCTTAAAAGAAATGCAAGTAGAATTTTCAGAACGTCTGAAAGAAATCGAAGAAAAAATCTATGCAGAAGCTGGCGAAGAATTTAATTTGAATTCACCTAAACAATTAGGCGTTATTTTATTTGAAAAAATGGGCTTACCTGTGATCAAAAAGACGAAAACCGGCTATTCAACAGCGGTAGATGTTTTAGAACAACTAAAAGAACAAGCACCAATTGTGGCAGATATTTTAACTTATCGTCAAATTGCCAAAATTCAATCGACCTATGTTGAAGGACTCTTAAAAGTAATTCAGCCAGATAATAAAATTCATACTCGGTATGTACAAACACTGACACAAACAGGACGATTAAGCTCAGTAGATCCCAATTTACAAAACATTCCTATCCGTTTAGAAGAAGGCCGAAAAATTAGAGAAGCCTTCGTACCAAGAGAGGATAATTGGTTGATTTTCTCTTCTGATTACTCTCAAATTGAGTTACGTGTGCTCGCGCATATTTCTAATGATGAGCATTTAAAAGAAGCGTTTGTGGAAGGACAAGATATCCATGCCAGCACTGCAATGCGAGTTTTCGGTGTTGAAAAAGCAGAAGATGTCACACCTAACATGCGTCGTCAAGCTAAAGCAGTGAATTTTGGAATTGTCTATGGTATCAGTGATTATGGCTTGTCCCAAAACTTAGGCATTACTAGGAAGCAAGCACAACAATATATTGACACCTATTTTGAAAAATATCCAGGCGTGAAGCAGTATATGGAAGAGATAGTCCGCGATGCCAAAGACAAAGGCTATGTGGAAACATTGTATCATCGCCGTCGTTATTTAAGTGATATTAATTCAAGAAACTTTAATCTACGTTCGTTCGCTGAACGTACAGCGATTAATACACCGATTCAGGGAAGTGCCGCAGATATTTTAAAAATTGCGATGATTGAAATGGCGCGTCGTTTAAAAGAAGAAAAATTACAAGCGACAATGTTATTACAAGTGCACGATGAATTAGTTTTTGAAGTACCAGAATCAGAATTAGAACAATTAAATCAACTCGTCAAAGAAGTGATGGAGCACGCAGTTTCCTTACATGTGCCACTTATTACCGATAGCAGTTGGGGAAAAACATGGTATGAAGCAAAATAATAGCTTACCCATTAAGAACGATGAATAAAATAAGGATAAGTAGGATCTGGACGTTGATATCTAAGCGTTCAGACCTCTTTATATAAAGGAGCAAAAATAATGCCAGAATTACCAGAAGTAGAAACAGTGCGAAAAGGACTTGAAAAACTTGTTGTAGGAAAAACCATTCAAGAAGTCATTGTTTTTTGGCCAAGAATTATTGAATCACCAGAAGTTGATGTATTTCAAGGTCAATTAGCTGGTCAAACGATTGAAGGGATTGAGCGAAGAGGAAAATTTCTGATTTTTAAATTGTCTGATAATGATATGATTTCTCACTTACGGATGGAAGGAAAATATGAGTTTCATCAGGCTGATGATGAAATTGCCAAACATACCCATGTAATGTTTACTTTTACAGATGGCACGCAATTACGTTATTTAGATGTACGGAAATTTGGCCGTATGACATTGGTTCCTAAGAATCAAGGTCATCAATATAAAGGGATTTTAGCTTTGGGCCCAGAGCCAACACCAGACGTTTTTCAATTAGCTGCTTTTCAACAAGGATTGAAAAAGCATCATAAGGCAATTAAGCCATTACTGTTAGATCAAAAGCTAGTGACGGGCTTGGGGAATATTTACGTAGATGAAGCACTTTGGCAAGCGCAAATCCATCCAGAGCAACCAGAAGATTTCTTAAAGCCTGCGGAAGTTGCTACGTTGTATCAAGCAATCATTGATGTCTTGGCACGCGCTGTTGAAGCAGGTGGAACCACTATCCGCACCTATCTAAACGCGTTAGGAGAAGCAGGGACTTTTCAAGTAGCGTTGAATGTCTATGGGCAAACAGGCTTACCTTGCAATCGTTGTGGTACGCCAATTGTTAAAACAAAAGTGGCACAACGTGGTACGCATTATTGTCCACAATGCCAACAATTGAAAGGTCGTCGATTGAAATGACAAAAGTTTTAGGCATTACAGGAGGGATTGCGACAGGTAAAAGTACGGTTGTTGCTCTTTTTAAAAAAGCGGGTTATCCAATTGTTGACGGCGACATTATCGCCCGAGAAATTGTTGCAAAAGGGCAACCAGCCTTAGCCGCAATCGTTGAAACTTTCGGACCAGAAATAGTATTAACAACTGGTGAATTGGATCGGAAAAAGTTAGGACAATTAATTTTCGCTAGTCCTCAAAAAAGAGAGCTGTTAAATGAAACGCTGAAACCTTTTTTAAGAAAAGAAATTTTACGTCAAATTGAAGAAGCTAAAAAGAAAGCCGCCCTGGTTATTGTTGATATTCCTCTGCTTTATGAAGCTCATTATGAGGCGATCATGGATCAAGTTGCTGTGGTATATGTACCAGAAAAGATTCAAAAAGAGCGTCTGATGGCCCGAAACCAATTAACAGAAGAAGAAGTGCAACAACGAATTGCTAGCCAATGGCCGATTGAAATGAAAAAAGAACGAGCAGATATCGTGTTTGATAACCAAGGAACTAGAGAAGAAACGGAACAGCAAGTGAAGAAGTGGCTAGAGAAACAAACTGGAAAGAAGTGAATATTTTTTAAATGGCGTAAAATGTTTTGAAAATTTCAGAAAAAACAGTGAAAGTCTTTGTTTTTATTAAAGAATGGCAAAGATTCAACTAAGAACCAGTTCTAAAGACCTAGTAATAGCGCAATTTCATGTTATAATATAGGCAACAAAAATTATACAGAATAGAAGAGGTGAACGTTATGCGTTGTCCAAGATGTCATCATAATAATTCCCGTGTTATTGATAGCCGTCAAGCAGATGATGGACGTGCAATTCGCCGTCGTCGTGAATGTGAAAATTGCAGTTATCGGTTCACTACATTTGAAAGAATTGAAGCGGCGCCATTACTTGTAATCAAGAAAAATGGGGATCGTGAAGAATTTAATCGTGATAAAATTTTGCGTGGGCTCATTCGCTCTGCGGAAAAAAGACCTGTTGCTATGGAACAAATGGTTCAAATTGTCGATAATGTTGAAAATCGAGTGCGTAGTTTAGGGGAAAATGAAGTCTCTACAACGCTTATCGGTGAATATGTGATGGAAGATTTAGTCAATCTAGATGAAATTGCCTACATCCGCTTTGCGAGTGTTTATCGACAATTCAAAGATATGAGCGTGTTTTTGAAAGAGTTACAGGACATTGTCGACAAAGCAAAATCTTCTTCTCCTGACTCAGAAAATTAAAAAGGAGGTCTTTCTTTGAAAGGAAATCGGCAAAGAATCCAACCAAAAAATATTTTTCAAGCGGTTATTGATTCACCGCTTTCTGATCAAGAGAAAGAGGTTTTAACCTTTTTATATCAACCAATTGTCGGCGCCAATGCGTTTAGTTTATATTGGCTTTTGTTATCTGAAACAACAGACTCAGAGGAGAATGGCTCGCTGTTTCATGCAGATTTAATTAGTTTGCTGGACTTGAGTTGTCAACAATTAGAAGAAGCTTGCTACAAATTAGAAGGCATTGGGTTGCTAGAAACGTATAAAAAAACAAATCGGGAATTAGGAGATTGTTATTTATATTATTTAAAAGCACCTGAAACAGCCGCTCGTTTTTTTAAAGATGAAGTGTTAGCTTTAGTGTTATTTAATCGGGTTGGACAACGGAAATTTGATCAATTAGTGCAAAAGTTCCAACCGCATCCTACCAAAACAGAGGGCTATCAAAATGTTTCCGCTAGCTTTCAAGAGGTTTATGCCTTTAAAGAAGAACAAATTGTTTCCGAAGCGAACCGATTGACAACGATTCAAGAAACTTTTTCTCAACAAGAAAAAGCGAAGAAAATTTCTGTATCAACAGATTCTTTTGATTGGCACTATTTTGTGGAAGGTTTGCACCGCTTAGGTTTACAATTGCCTGAAGATGAGGCTAGTTTTCAAGAAGAAGTCTATGTTTTTCATCAATTATATGGCATCAATGAGTTAGATATGGTAGACTTTGCTTCGAAATCATTTGACTATTATACAAGTCGAATTTTGCCTAAGGAATTAGTGCGAACGATTCATCAAGCGTTTGATCCTGATAAAAAACCACAACCAACAAACATAGTGACAAACAAGCAAGTACAATTGACGGTGGAAGAGCAACAAACGTATCGATATAACGCATTAAAAATGAATGGTTTTTCTGAACTGGATATTCAAATGATTATGGATAGTGAAAAGAATCCGCCTATTCAATATTTAGAAGCTTTAAAAAATAGTCGAGGCGGCTATACGACACCACAAGAACGTTCATTAGTGAAATATTTGGTTGCTAAATCAGGCTTACCGACTAGTGTGATTAATATTTTGATTAACTATGTTTACAATATTCAACAACAACCGACTTTAAAAGCGGAGTATGTGAATCGAATTGCGAATGAATGGGGACAAAGTGGCATTCATTCACCAGAAAAAGCAATTGAACATGTCAGAGAATTGGCTAAACAAAGCCAAACCAAACAAAAACAGCGACAACAAAATTATTCAGGGAAACGCCAAACTGTTCGACAAGAGCGATTGCCAGAATGGGCCGATCAGCCAAACGATGAAACAAAACTTTCCCCAGAAGAACAAGCCGAGTTAGATCGACAAATTCAAGAATTTTTAAACCAAGGAGGTGACCAATGATGGAAGACGTAGGAAAAGAAATGTCAAAAATTATCCAGAAGCGTGACATCAATGAACGATATGAAGAGCTAGTTAACGAAGTATTGAAAGATCAAGATGTTCAAGCCTTTATACAAGCAAACCGAGAGCGTTTAACCGATGAAGATATTCGTAAAAGTTATGCTAAGCTGTATGAATTTGTTCAAGAAAAAAAGAAATTTCAATTAAACGATCCGGCAATGATTGCCCCCGGCTATGAGCCAAGATTAATGTTGAATTTTCATTACATTGATGTAACATATGTCCCAACGGCTGATTTAATCGCCCGTCAGAAGGAAGAAGAAATTCGTAATCGAGTAAGGGCAATGGACATGCCAAAAGATGTCCGAGAAGCAAATTTACGAGATTTCGATCCATCTTCTCAAGGTCGAGCCAAAGCGTTAGCAGAAGCAATGCAATTTTTAAGAGAATATCCTGCGACACCAAAAGAATTTCATAAAGGGCTCTATTTACAAGGCCCCTTCGGTGTAGGAAAATCTTTCTTATTAGGTGCGATGGCTAATGCTTTAGCAGAACGTGGATTTACTACGACAATTGTTCATTTTCCAACATTTACAGTAGAAATGAAGCAAGCCATTGGTCGCGATCAAGTTGGTGAAAAGCTCGATGCAGTAAAAAAATCCCCTATATTAATGATTGATGACATTGGTGCGGAATCCATGACTAGTTGGATTCGTGACGACGTTTTAAGCGTAATCTTGCAATACCGAATGCAAGAACAATTAGTTACTTTTTTCTCTTCCAATCTAGATTTAAAAGCTTTAGAAGAGCATTTAACCGTGACGCAACGAGGAGAACAAGAGCCGCTAAAAGCCAGACGAATTATGGAACGTGTGCGTTATCTGTCAAAAGAGATTACGATGACAGGAAATGATCGACGAAACGGTTAAAGCAATCCTTTTATTTTTATGGATTGCTTTTTTTCTTGCGCTTGAAGAGGTAGCGTAAGTATAGCAAAAACAAGTACTTTTGTGTACACTGACAATAAAGAAGTGAGGAAAAGAGGCGTAACAATGAAGAGAAAACTTTGGATTTTTATTGGGGTATTCGTGGTGCTTCTGGGAGGATATTTTCTTTTGTTTAGAGAAAAATCCTATAAAGTAGAGGTGGAAAAAGTGAATCCAAAAATTCAACGCTTAATGTCGACAGACAAACAACATTTTTTAACAAAACATGAATTTCACACAAAAGAAACAGCTGAGCGCAAAGATTTGTTGAAGTTTTTTATTGAAACCCGGCTCAAAACAGACGGCGGCTTTTTAACCAATTATTTACCAGATGCTGAACGCAAAGATGTCGCCACAGGACATGAGTTGCTAAGTGAGTCTTCGGGTCTATATTTGCGTAATTTAGCTTTTGATACGCAGGGACGTTTTGATAATTTTTACAAGCAGACGAAAGACACCTTTTACGACGGCGTCCAATTTAGTTACCGAATTGACGAGCAAGGCAATAAATACAATGTCAATGCCTCGATTGATGATTTACGGATCATTCGTTCATTAATTGAAGCAGGGGGGCATTTTAAAACAGATCAGTACGATCAAGAAATTAAAAAATTAGGCAAGAGTTTTATGGAAACCTCTATGAAAGATAATATTCTAATTGATTTTTACGATAGTAAATCAAAACAACAGTCTTCAGAAACTTCTTTGTTTTATATTGACTTAATTACGCTGGGTTATTTATACAAAGAATTTGGGATTTCAGCAGACTACTTGCAGTATCATTACCAATTAATAGACGATGGCTATATTTCTGATGATTTACCTCTTTATCAAACGAAGTTTAATCATCAAACAAATAAATACGAAAACAACGGAACACTTAATATTATTGAATCTTTATTAACGATTGTTCATTTAAGTGAAGTGGGTATGGCGAAGCAGACTAGTATTGATTTTGTGCGAAAACAAGTTCAGCAAGGGACGCTTTTTAACTCGTATGATTTAAATGGATCGCCCGTGGATAAAAATCAATCTGCAGCTAGTTATGCGATAGCGGCTTTAATTGGTGTTGCCGAAAATGACAAAGAGTTGTATCGTGCGGCAATTACAGTACTTAATAATTTTCAAATTATGGATTCAAGCAGTCCGATTTATGGAGGATTTGGTGATAAAGTTACGAAACAAGTCTATTCCTATAATAACTTAATGGCTCTTTTGGCCTATGATTTCTAGGTGAGGTGAAAGCATGGAAAAGATCAAAAAACACATGAACTCGGCTTTTAAATGGTTGAGTCGTTATATTTCTCCAAGTCTTTTGGCCGTTTTAGGGATTGGGTTAGTGACAAGCATTTTGTTATTTGTTTATCCGATTAATGGCTTGGGAGATAATGGCGAGTATTTTCGTGTGTTAAATTCAAATAGTCTTTATCGTGTCAATGGCGATAGCTACGACAATGTGGCCTATTTTGTTAAGGACTTTTCAATTATGCGTTATTTTAATGAAACAACGACGCACTTTGTTTCCACTCAACAATTTTTCATTACCGTTGCCATTTGGCTTAATAAACTTTTTTATAGTCAAACACTTTTCGATATTCGTTTCTTAGGTTTCGTTTATCTTAGTTGTTTTTTAGTGTCAATTTATATTCTGGTACGAGGCTTAACCGAAGGCGTATCTTTGAAAAAAAGTTATCTTATCTCCTTGTTGGTTATTTTCATCTTGGGGGATACCTCCTATACGATTTATTTTAATTCCTTTTATACAGAAGCGACGAGTTTTTTACTTTCTGTGAGTGTCTTAGCATTTTCAGTCTATTTTTATCGGGTGACGAAACCACGAACTTGGCTCAGAAGAATAGTTTTGGTTATCTTGGCACAAGCAGTAGTACTTTTAATAGGAACAACACGCCAAGAATATTTGCTGATTATTGGCGTAATTATTGCTGGATTAGGATTTTTTGTCTACTTGTCACAACGTTACCAACGATTGTCAATGACGGCCTTTTTAATTGCGTTGATTGGTTTTACAACGTTAGCAGCTTTTATCGTTCCTAACGATATCTATGAACGTGATGTCTACCACAGTATGACGCGCGGTGTAATGAAGGATAGTAAGGTTCCAGATAAACGGATGTCAGAGGGCGGAATCAACCCGCAATATGGGTTGCAAAAGGGACGTTCCTACTTTGAAGAATACAGTCCTGTATCACCAACTTCTGAACAAATGAAAAAAGATTTTTTTGATAAAACGAGTTTTGGATGGGTGTTATTGAATTATTTAAATTATCCATCTGAATTATGGCAAGGACTGAATTCAGCGGTCCCAAATGTTTACTTAGTAAAGCCTAATAATGTGGGGAATTTTGAGAAAACAACGGGGCGTGCACCGCTGGAACAATCTAAATTTTTTATGGTGTATAACCGTATTAAAGCCAGTTTTTTCCCTAAAAACTTTGCTTTCTATCTATTATTAGGCGTGATTCTGTTTGGTTTATATGGCGTTGGTTTATACAGAGGACTCAAGAGAAACGAACCCAGATTAGTTTTTCGCTTCTTTTTAATGACAGGGATTTATCTTAATTTATTAGTTGTTTTCATTTCAACAATTATTATTGATGGGGATAGTGACTTAGTACGTCATTTGTTTTTAGTCTCAGTATTTTTAGATTTTCTCTTGTTACAAATTGTTTCTGATGTTATTGGTAAACGAATGTGGCAAGATACAACACCACAAGTCATTGGGGAGGTAGAGGGAATTGAAAAATAAACAATATCTTATTGGCTGGGTGTGTTTCTTCCTCTTTTTCGTTTTTTGTGGCTTTGCCAAACCGGCGCTGGCTGCACCAAGTAAACATGTCTTACTTGTCTATGACAGCTTGAATATTGCCGGGAAAAAAGAAAATGATGTGGATGCTTTACAACGAGTGTTGACGAGTTTTGGAGTAGAAGTTCAGAGTGTGGCGGTGTCAGACTATGTGCCTGGCGAATTGCTAAATGATGGCTATGACAGTTTGATTTCTATGGTGAATTGGCCTGAACAAGCCGGCGTTATTGCCTCTGATTTTCTAGCGGATCGAGTTCATTTTAAAGGCAAACAATTACACATTGGTCGAAACATGCGTGACGATGAAAAACAATATTTTAGCGGTACATGGAAAGAATTAAGTCATCGTCAATATCGGTTAGAAGATGAAAAAAAACGCTTTTCTCAAGTATTGCCTTTTCAAGATCAATCAGTTGTGCTGGAAAATACGCAAGGTCAGACAGTTGGTCGATTAAAAACACAAGAATTAGCACCAGAAGAATATCCATTTGGTGTAATTGAGAATGGGCATGCTTTTCTCCCAATGTTTGAACGCAAAGGCGCTGTTTTTTTAGAAAGCTTGGACGTAATTAGTCAATGGCTGGAAAGTGAAAAAATGTCACGGCCGTTTTTGACGATTTCTGATTTTAACCCGTTAAGAGATATGTCTGTGGCAACCTATTTGCAAGAAGAATTAGTTAAAACCACGTATCCTTATATTTTATCCAGTACGAGCGTTTCACAAAACAATACGATTTTACCTTATAAACTATTTACGAATGCGTTACGTGCGTTTGCTTCGACGGGGGTTATTTTCTTAGAAACACCGGTCGTTAACAATGTTGATTTAAATGACCAACGTGCCTTGAAACAATTGATGGAGCAGCAGATTAGTTTATTGGTCGACAGACATGTCTATCCAGTAGGCATTTCTGCTCCAGGATACTGGAATCAAGACCTTCAATACCAAGAGGATGGTCTAGCAATTAGTGATACAGTGATTCTAAGAGAAAATCCGCCGATTGAACGCGTTTTTTATCGGAACCAAACGGGAGAATCAATCACTTATAAGAATGCTATGTTTGATTTACCGTATGATTATTTATCGGGGATTGAATGGACGGATAAAGATAATCCGAATGACTATCGATTTCCAATGCCGACCACCATTAGTTTTTCATTTCCAAATTCTAAAAAAGAAGTGGATCATCTAATTCAAGAAGTCAAGGAAGCACCAATAGTGTTTAGTGTTTCAGAAGCGGATCAACATTTCACTGTTCAAACACAAACGCAGAAAATCGAATTTCGGAATAATCGGTTCTTCTTAAACAATCAAATTGTCAATGGTTTGGCTGATACAGGGGCCTCAACAGTTGAAAAACAACGATTTACAGGGTTATTTTCATTCTTTTTCAGTATCACAAACAATATTTTGATTGGCGTTGTCACGCTGACTTTAATCATCCTGATTATTTTGTTTATGATTGGACGAAAGAATTATCGGTCGAAATATATTAATAAGGAGGAAGACAAATGACCATTGCTGACATTGTAATGTTAACAGCAACTATCATTATTTGGAGTCTACTAATTGTAAATATTCTCTTAGTTATTTTTGGCTATGTTTATTATTTAAAAACAGATCCTGTCGCACCACCACCTGTAGAGGACGAAGACGCGCCGTTTGTTTCAATTATGGTGCCGGCCCATAATGAAGGAATTGTCATTGTGCGGACAGTTGAAGCGTTATTGAATTTTAATTATCCGCAAGATCGCTATGAAATTATTGTGATTAATGACAACTCAAGTGATAATAGTGCTGAGCTTTTAGCGAACGTCCAAAAAAAGGCGGTTAATCGAAATTTGCAGATTATTAATACAGACAATATAACAGGTGGGAAAGGTAAGTCTAATGCCTTAAACATTGGTTTCAAGCAAGCCAAGGGGGACGTGATTGCCATTTATGATGCGGACAATACACCTGAACCGAATGCACTCCGTTATTTAGTTGGAGAGTTAATCGCTAGTGAGGAATACGGCGCGGTTATTGGTAAATTTAGAACGAGAAATCGCAATGCAAGCTTGTTGACACGCTTTATTAATATCGAAACACTTGCCTTTCAATGGATGGCACAAGCCGGTCGTTTTCAATTATTTAAGTTATGCACGATTCCTGGCACAAATTTCATTGTTCGTCGTAGTATTATTGAAGCCATTGGCGGCTGGGATGACAAAGCGTTAGCCGAAGATACAGAAATCAGTTTTCGCATCTATATGATGGGCTATAAAATTAAGTTTCAACCAAAAGCAGTGACGTGGGAGCAAGAGCCGCAAACTTTGTCAGTTTGGTTCCGACAACGGACGCGATGGGTCAAAGGCAATATTTATGTTATTGTTAAAAATGCTAAATTATTGTTTAATCCTAAAGCGAGTCGGATCCGTTTTGATATTTTATATTTCTTGTCCATTTATTTTCTCTTAATGACATCGCTCGTTTTGTCAGACATCATGTTAGTTTTATCAATGTCTGGTTACTTAACAACGACCTTGCAAGGATTTAGCAATTCCTTGTGGTTGTTAGCGATTTTGTTATTTATTTTCAGTACTTTTGTCAGTATTACGACCGAAAAAGGCGAAATGACTTTAGAGAATATCTTAATTATTGCCTTGATGTATATTACATACAGTCAGATGTGGCTAGTAGTCGCCGCTTATGGCATGGTGATGTATATTAAAGAAAATGTTTTTCATAAACAAACACAAACAAAATGGTACAAAACTGAACGATTTAAATAAGGAGGAAACGTGCAATGAAACAAAAAACAGTCACTTTAATAGGGTTGTTCTTTCTGTCAATTCTGATTGGTGTCGCAAGTCCGACCGTATACGCCGAAAACAAAGAACAAGACAACCATACCTTTACACAACCTTTTCAAAATAAAACAATCTCTTTAACAGGTACTTCTGTCCGTAGCACCATGTATTTTACAAAAATTGATTATTGGGACGTAAAAAAAGCATCATTCAATATGACCTACCAAATCACACAATTAAAAAATAATCAGACCTCAGATTTAACTGTGGCAGTGAATGGTGTGAAGTTTTATTCTTGGCGTCCTGAAAATACGACTGGTATTCAACAAAAGACGATTGAAATCCCTTTGGAACTGATTAAAGAGACAAATACATTGACTGTTGAAGGCCAAATTATTAATCAGGCAGGAAACGACATGTATAATTTAATTGAAACTCCGGCAAATTGGTTAACGATGTATGAAGGATCTAACGTAAACTTCCAATACGATTTACAATTACCAGAGAATACGATTCATTCTTTTTATAATCATTTTGTGGGAGCAGACACGATTGCGAATAAACACAGTGTTATTTTGACACCAGAAAATGCATCGGAAAAAGAATTAGCTGCAGCGACCCATGCGTTAGCTGGTGCTGCTCGTTTGATTACTACCTCAGAAGAATTGTTGCCAATGGCTTCTTTGAACAAAGAACAGTCAGCACCCTATCAGTTGATTATTGCCAGCTATGATAAATTACCAGATCAGTATAAAAGTCAAATTGATAGCAAACGCGTGGAGGACCAGGCTGTCTTAAAATTTTTCAATCAACCAGATAAGCATGTTTTAGTAGCTACTTCTAAAGATGAGGACTTACTTGTTCGTGCGGGACGTTATTTAGCCAACTATGAATTAATGACCCAAACAGATAAAGAAGAGACAACAGTTGATGAGAATACCGATACGTTTAGTTCAACTTTAGAATTTGATGGAAATTATCCATTAACCTCAACGGGGGACAAGCTAGAAGGGGCCTATCACCAAGAACAAACGTACTTTGTCAATTTACCAGTGGATCGAAACAATGCCAATGGAAGTCGCGTGCATTTACATTTTAAATACGCTGAAAACTTAGATTTTGATTCTTCTTTAGTGACGGTTTACGCCAATGATAAACCAATTGGCAGCAAGAAATTAACCGCTGCTCGTGCGAACGGTGATGAATTAAATCTCGAATTTCCAAAGAACTTAGAAATTGCTGATAGTTTTGTTTTAAAAGTTGCTTTTGATTTGAATGTTAAATCACCAGAAGTTTTACGAAATGGTCAGACTCCATGGGCCTTTATTGAAAATAATTCGAATGCATTTATTCAAACAGAAGAACTGAATGACATATTATTTAACAACTATCCGAACATTTTTATCAGAAGCCGTTCTTTTGCTGATTTAGCGATTTTATTACCAGAAAAAATGGACGACAACTATTTTAAAGTGTTGACCAATTTATTTAACTTAATTGGTAATTATGCCGAAAGTAATGTCGGTGAGATTACGTATTATAAAAAAGCGCCTAAAAATGCGGCATTAGAAAATCATAACTTGATTATTTTTGGTACGCCTAAGGATAATCCGATGATTCGTAAGTTAAACGATCAGTTATATTTCCATTATGATAAGGACTTCACACGTTTTGTTTCAAACGAGAAACTAAGCATTGAAAAAGATTATGGCAAACAAATCGGTACGGCGCAGCTAATGTTTTCTCCATATAATGCGAAAGCCGCGGCGTTAATCTTAACGGGAGCTAAATCACAAGGTGTCTTTTTAGCCTCTACACAAGTGAATACAGAGAAGAATACTTCTATGTACAAAGGAGATGCCATTGTGGTCGATCCGAACTATCGTCGCTATGATTATCGTTTCAAAAAACGTGTAAGCAACGTTAGCAACGAATCATTAGGTAAACGAATTGTCAATAATCATAAATTAATGATTTATCTATTTGTCTTCTTAATTGGTATGACCATTATTGGATTAAGTGCGTTCTTCATCGTGAAGAAGAATTTGAAAGGTGGGGAATAGAGTGAATCAAAAACGAGTGACCTTGCTTTTGGATTTAACTTTGTTGGTAGGAATTGTTTTGGTTGTCGGCACAACCATCTTTATGGCCTTAGGAACGAATGATTTCTTTGTGGACTTAAGTTGTCTATTAATTTCAGTTATCTTAATTATTGTTACCTATTTTGTAGGAATTACAGCGGGGTTAACATTTTCGCTTATATTTATTTTTCTACAATTGACCTATGTTGTATATCAGTATGTCTATCATGATTTGTTTAGCTATGGCTCATTATTTTGGCTAATCATGCCGCCGCTCTACTGTTTAACAATCTATGCAGTGACTTATCAAATTCGTACGATTGAAGAAGAAAATATTCGCTTACGTAAAGAAACTTCACGGTTAAATGCGTTAGATGCAGTAACTAATTTAAGAACAGCAAAAATGTATGAAGAAGGATTCGATTTATTTTCTGACATTTCTACACGTTATGAAGCGCCGTTATATTTAGTCGTGATCCGAGTGGCCTATTGGGAAAGTATTCGTAACTTATTAAGTCCTGAACAAAAGAATGAATTGCTACAAATCGTGACAGCGGCGATTAAAGAGACAACGGATGATCGCTTCTTACCATACTTTATCGACGGCACACCGCCGACTTGGGCGTTATTAATTTTCCGCGATGGGGATGACGGATACACCACTAGAAAAGAATTCAAACAACAAGCTCAAGAGAAATTTGCCCATTCTGAAACCTTAAGAAATATTACTTTGACATTACAAGTTTCCTATACCAAATATGATCCTGCCGAATTTAACAACGCTTCAGAATTTTTAGGGGATGGAATTAATTCTCTTCAATATGATGTTTAAAAAGGAGGCAAACAAATGACTGAAAAAATTGCTGTTTTTACAGGGAAATTAGCAGAGGCTGGTGTGTTAAATGAGACACAGCCATTGTCAATGCGATTACATTTAGAAAATATTCAAGCAGAAAGTGATCCAGAATCTATTGTGCCCTTATTTTCTCATGGGGTAATTTTAAACATACTTGTTGAACAGTTAGAGGAAAGTATCCCACTGTCTCACTTGAAAAAAGGGACCAAAGTCCGTTTCACAGTCGTAGGCTTGCCGCCGATGACTATGTCGATTCCACCGCATGTTGGTGGGCAAGCGATTGAATTGATAGAAGAAATCTAAAAAGCTTCTGCATTAGCTAATAATCATAGCTAATGCAGAAGCTTTTTTATTCAAAGGTCATTCTTTCAATTCGATCGAACGCTTCCTTTAATAAATCTAAATTTTGTGTTGCGGCTAAACGAATGTACTCATCGCCTGTTGTTTCACCAAATGCTTTTCCAGGAATCACTAATACTTGTGTCTCTTTTAAAAGCTTTTCCACAAAAGGAACGGAAGTTAGTCCGGTTTTTTGAATGTTAATGAAGGCGTAAATACTTCCTTTGACTGGATGAAGCGAAAGGAAAGGGATCTTTGCTACTCGTTGGGCCACATACTCTAAACGTGTTTGGAACACTTCAACGATTGGGTCTACAAATTCGTCAAAATGTTGTAACGCATAGATTCCTGCTTGCTGTGACAACGTAGGCGCAGAATACGTAACGCCTTCATTAATTAATTTGGCTACTTCGTTAATATAGTCTGGGGCAATCATATAACCAATACGCCAACCAGTCATTGCAAAGGCTTTTGAAAAGCTACCAAAAGTGATAGTATTTTCTGGAGCAAACGTAGCCATGGGAGTAAACGTTTCTTGGAAACAAAAGGCTTCATAAACTTCATCTGAAAGAATGTATAAGTTGTGTTCAATCGCTACCTGTGCAATTTCTCTGAAAGTTTCTTCAGAGAAAACAGCGCCTGTCGGGTTATTCGGTGAATTAAGAATAATCGCTTTGGTTTTAGGCGTGATTTTTTCTTTCAAAAGAGCTACATCAATTTGGAAACCATCTTCTTCATAGGTTGGCAAAAAGACCGGAACGCCATCTGCTAAAAGAACTTGGTCTTTATAAGGAGAGAAATAAGGTTCATGAATAATCACTTCATCTCCAGGATTTAGAATCACTTGTAAGGCAAGGTACATTCCGTGCAGAGCGCCAACTGTGGCCCGGACTTGATTCGGTTGAAAAGATAATTGATAATGTGACTGATAAAACTGAATGACCGCCTCAATGAATGCCTCGCTACCATCAGAAGCGGTATATTTTGTATGCCCATTTTTGGCATCGTTAGCTGCTTGTTCGATAATCCGCTCATCGGTAATTAAGTCAGGGTCACCAATCGATAAATCGATTAAATTTGGGGTCTTTTTCGCCAATGTTGCAATATCCATGAGTAAATTTTCAGTAGGTTGTTGGTAACGTGTTGCGATATTCTTGCGATCCATACCAGGTGCTCCTTTTTATAAAACTTTTCTTAGAAAATCTTGTGTTCTTGGGTTTTGTGGCGCATCAAAAATTTCTTCAGGTGTGCCTTCTTCTTGAATGATTCCTGCATCCATAAAAATGACACGGTCCGCAACTTCTTTTGCGAAGCCCATTTCGTGGGTAACCACCACCATTGTCATCCCTTCAATAGCTAAATTTTTCATAACGGATAGCACTTCGCCCACCATTTCAGGGTCTAAGGCAGAAGTTGGTTCATCGAACAGCATCACGTCAGGGCGCATGGCTAAAGCACGAGCAATCGCTACCCGTTGTTGTTGCCCACCAGAAAGTTGAGCGGGATAATTTTCTTTTTTATCTGATAAACCAACTTGTTCTAGTAAAGAAAGAGCATGTTCTGTGGCTTCGGCAGCGGCTTCTTTTTTTACTTTAACAGGACTAATCGTTAAGTTTTCCAAGACATTTTTATGCGGGAAAAGATTGAAATTTTGGAATACCATGCCCATTTTTTGACGAAGTTGATCAATGTTGGTATTTTTATCTAATAAATTTTTTCCTTCAAATTCAACGCTGCCACCAGTTGGTGTTTCTAATAAGTTCAAGCAACGTAAAAAAGTACTTTTACCACTGCCAGAAGGGCCAATAATTACGACAACTTCACCAGCTTCAATTTCTAAGTCAATTCCTTTAAGTACTTCATTTTTTCCGAATGTTTTCTGTAAGTTTTTAATGTTAATCACTAGTACTCATTCTCCTTTCAGCAACACCTAATAGACGTGAGATAGTAAAGGTTAGGACGAAATAAATCAACGATACAATTAAGTAAGGTAAGAAGGGTTTAAAACTTGCTCCTTGAACGTTGCCAGCTTGGAAAATTAGTTCTGAAACACCAATGACTGAAACAACGGAAGATTCTTTAATTACTGTAACAAATTCATTGCCTAACGCTGGTAAAATATTTTTAATAGCTTGTGGGAAAATGATGTATCGCATTGCTTGGTTTTGATTCATTCCCAAAGAACGAGCAGCTTCCAATTGTCCTTTATTAACTGCCTGAATACCAGCACGAATAATTTCTGCTACATATGCACCACTGTTTAAAGAAAGAGCAATACAACCAGCTGCTACTTTTGATAAGTCTAAACCAAGAACGCCTGTCCCGAAATAGACAATAAAAATTTGAACAAGCAAAGGAGTGCCACGAACATATTCAATATAAGCAATGGCAATGCCACGTAAAATTTTGGAATTGGCTAACTTCATTAAGGCAAGTAATGCCCCTAAAATGGCACCAAACAAAACACCAATGAAAGCTAGGAAAATGGTATAGCCCGCACCGTTAAGGTAGAACTTTCCATACTTTTGTAAAAAGCTTTGATCTTTTTGGAACATTAATTGATTGGCTTCTTTTTTATAACCGTCCATTAATTTTTGATCATTAATTTGTTTAATAGAGGCATTTACTTTCTCCGTCAAAACGGGCGCATCTTTAGGAAAAGCAACGGCAGTATCTTTTGAGCCTTTTTCAAAGGTAACATCAGCAAAAGCTAAATCCTCATTTTGAGAAACATAGGCTTCGCCAACCGGTTCTTCCATAACGACTGCATCTAATTTATTATTTTTTAGATTCATAATTAAATCTGGAATTTTTTGAAGAGAAGTAGGGACAGCACCGGTTAATTCGGTTTTAATTAATTCTTCTTGTGTCGTTTGCTTTTGGGCACCTGCACGAACGCCTTCGAAATCTTTAGTGGAATGAAATTTATCTTTGTCTTCTTTCCGAACAATGACTCTTTGTTGAACGTTCATATATGGTTGAGAAAAAGCTACTTCTTTTAATCGTTCAGGCGTTGGCGACATGCCAGAGATGACCATGTCAATCTTGCCAGTTTTTAAGGCCCCTAACAGAGCATCGAAGCCTAGTTCTTCGATTTTTAATTTAACGCCTAAATCGTCGGCAATTTTTTGAGCAATAGAAATATCAAAACCGACAATTTTATCTTCACCATCTACTTTTGCATGAAATTCATAAGGGGCATAGTCTGCGGATAGGCCGACAACTAGTTCTCCCTTTTGGATGATTTTGTCATAGACTGGATCGTTTTCGGCTGCAAAAGTTTCTTTAATAGGTAATAATGAGAGCAACAAGAATAAAATTGGTAAAATCGTCTGTAGCCATTTTTTACATTTGGTCATTTGCGTAAACTCCTTTTTGTATTATTTTTATAAATATTCAAAAAAAGCGAATAAATGTATAAAAATTTATTGTGTTATGATGTGGTTTATCATATCATAGAATATGTAAAAGGAAAAGTAGTAGAGTTGAAAAAATACAACTTTTTCAAAAAAATTTTCAAAAGTCAAAAATGAAGGGGATTTTCAAGATGGAACAATCATTAATTGTGAGAGGGACACCACAAGAGTATCTTTGTGAAATTGGTTCGTGGGAATTATTAGAAGGACAACTATTATGCAGAAATATTCATCGTGTATTCATTTTACACGGGACTGAGTCATGGCAAGCGGCAAAACCGTATTTTCCGACGTTTCAAAAAGTAACAGCTGTTTTTGAAAACTATGGAGGTGTTTGTACAGATCAACGTGTGCAAGAGTTAGAAGCACAAGTGCTGGACAATCATTTAGAGGCCATCGTCGCTGTTGGTGGAGGAAAAGTGGCCGACTTGGGCAAAGCCTTAGCACACAAAATGGCATTACCGGTAATTATTTTACCCACTTTAGCAGCTACTTGTGCGCCGTGCACGCCATTGAGTGTAATGTATCGAGAAGATGGAGCAATGGAACGGTATGACGTTTTTCCGCAAGCAAACGCTTTGGTGTTGGTAGAACCAAGAGTGTTATTGCATTCGCCTCGGTCCTTAATGGTGGCAGGTATTGGGGATACATTAGCTAAATGGTACGAAGCAGATGCGATTATTTCGCAGTTAGATGTCCAAGTGTTACCTATTCAAGTTTCTCATTTTGCCGCGGAAAAATGTCGCGATATTTTGTTAAATGAAAGTATCAATGCTTTAAAAGCGATGGAAGAGCAGCAATTAAATCAATCGTTTATTGATGTCATCGAAACGAATTTAATTATTGGTGGAATGGTGGGTGGCTTTGGCGATGATTATGGTCGGACAGCGGGTGCCCATTCCATTCATGATGCACTAACTTTGCTGCCAGCTAGCCATCAACAATTGCATGGAAACAAAGTGGCGTATGGTGTGTTTGTTCAATTAGCCATTGAAGAGAAATGGCAAGAAATCGATGAATTAATTCCTTTCTATCACCAACTAGGTTTGCCTATTTCTTTAAAAGAAATGGACATGGACTTAACTGAAGCCGAGTATCAAGAAGTAGCAGAACGTGCTTGTATAGAAGGCGAAACGATTCATTATATGAAACAAAAAATTACCCCTGAAATTGTGAAAACAGCGATGCAAGATTTAGAAAAATATACAGCGACAAAATAAGTGCCAAACAGCAACTAGCTCATTTGAATTATTTGAACTAGTTGCTGTTTTTTAAGGATCCTTTTTTGAAAAAAGAAACCTTGAGAAATCCTTGCAAATTCAATAAAAAAAAAGTATGATGATGGGAGGACAAATTATAGTAGAAAGTAGGGAAATGAATGACGGAACCAGCCATTCGTTATCGTTTAATAAAAAAAGATAAACACACAGGTGCG
This sequence comes from Enterococcus sp. AZ050, assembly GCF_051715085.1. Lineage (NCBI taxonomy): Bacteria > Bacillati > Bacillota > Bacilli > Lactobacillales > Enterococcaceae > Enterococcus > Enterococcus sp. AZ050. Next base: position 2,475,431 of record NZ_JBIOTC010000001.1, read on the forward strand.
CGTTTAGGTGAATTAATTACTCCTCACGGCACATTTCCAACACCAATGTTTATGCCGGTAGGTACACTTGCGACAGTTAAAACAATGTCACCAGAAGAATTAAAAGAAATGGGTGCCGGTGTTATTTTAAGTAATACTTACCATTTATGGTTACGCCCAGGTGAAGATTTAGTCGAAGAAGCAGGCGGTTTACACAAATTTATGAACTGGGATCAACCTATTTTAACTGATTCAGGTGGCTTCCAAGTCTTCTCATTAAGTGATATGCGGAAAATCGAAGAAGAAGGTGTGCATTTTAGAAATCATTTAAATGGTTCAAAAATGTTCCTTTCTCCAGAAAAAGCGATCAATATTCAAAATAAATTAGGATCAGATATTATGATGAGCTTTGATGAATGTCCACCATTTGATGAAAGCTATGAGTATGTCAAACGCTCGATTGAACGGACTTCTCGTTGGGCTGAGCGTGGCTTAAAAGCCCATGCGAATCCTGATAGACAGGGATTATTCGGTATTGTTCAAGGTGCGGGATTTGAAGATTTACGTCGTCAAAGTGCTAAAGATTTAGTGAGTATGGATTTTCCTGGCTATTCGATTGGTGGCTTATCTGTTGGTGAGTCTAAGGAAGAAATGAACCGAGTCTTAGACTTTACGACACCGTTAATTCCTGAAAATAAACCACGTTACTTAATGGGTGTGGGTGCCCCTGATTCATTAATTGATGGAGTGATTCGTGGGATTGACATGTTTGATTGTGTGTTACCAACACGTATTGCGCGCAATGGTACTTGTATGACTTCACAAGGTCGCTTGGTTGTTAAAAATGCCCAATATGCAAGAGATTTTCGTCCGCTTGATGAGAAATGTGATTGTTATGTTTGTCGTAATTATACGCGGGCCTATATTCGTCATTTGATTAAATGTGATGAAACATTCGGAATCCGTTTAACATCGTATCATAATTTATACTTCTTGTTAGACTTAATGAAAAATGTCCGTCAAGCAATTATGGAGGACAATTTATTAGAATTCCGACAAGCGTTTTTTGAAGAATATGGCTTTAATAAAGCGAATGCAAAAAGTTTCTAAAAATTAGAGGAAAAAACTAGTTCTTCAAGCATTTTTTTGATACAGTTAGTAGTGTGAATAATGCAGAGTGAGGTGAAACAAATGGGTGGCGGATTTACAATGATTTTTACATTAGTCCTTCTAGGAGGAATGATGTTTTTCATGACACGTTCTCAAAAGAAACAACAGCAAGAACGTCAAAAACAACTAAACGCAATGAAAACTGGCGATAGTGTTGTCACAATTGGTGGTTTACATGGTGTTTTAAGTGAAATCAACGAAAAAACAGTTTTAATCGATTGCGAAGGTATTGTCTTAGAATTTGACCGTGCAGCAATTCGAACTGTAACACCTGGAACTGCTGTTACAAATGATTCAGCAGTAACTAGTGTACCAGTCACAGAAGTTGAAGAGACAGTCACAGAAGAAGTAACTGAAGTTCCTGAAACATCAGATCCTTCAAAAGAAAAGAAAGACTAAACGGTTCAACTAATTCATTTAATGGTTAGAGAGAGCGGAACAGGCTTTTCAAAGGCGAAACTGTGACCAGTAGTCACACGAGAAAGCCAATAAGAAGAGATAATTCCTATTCCGCTCGTGTCGTTTATCTTAAAATGTAGGACTAGGAAGGTAGGTCATTTGGACTTACGTCCTAAGTCCTTTTTAACTATTAAGTTTACAAAAAAGGTTCCTTTTTATAGTGTTGGAAGATAGTTAAAAAGTGAGCAATCTTTCGCTTGGTTGGAAGGAGAAGAGCCCATGACAAAGGAAAAATTAAGTTGGTTACAACAAAAAATGCTCAATAAAAGTATTAAAAAGAAGTGCCAAAATTTTCGTGAACTAGGTTATTCTTCCATCAACGAAGAAGATTTATTGACTTATTTACTCACCTATCGTTGGAAAAAACAAACCCATTTATCTGTCAAAGACTGTCGTAAAGACATTCAGAAGGTTAAGCCAAATGAATTTTTTGACTATCAACAATTATTGGCACAGACATCAAAAAATCCTTTAAGGGACTGGCATGATATTGAAGACTTATTCTAGAAAAAAGAATAGGTCTTTTTTTTTGAGATAAAAAAAATTATAAATAGTTGTGAAAAATATCACAAAAACTATTTACAAGATTCGTTTTATGTTGTATGATGTGAATGTGAAATAGTTAACAAAGTTTTTTTAAAATGAAACTCTTAGGAGGATGAACATGGTTAAAACAGTAAAAAAAGAAAAGACAGAAACGGTTGATGTTTCATCAATGATTGATGAATTAGCAACAAAAGCGAGTGTCGCTTTAAAAGCAATGGAAGATTTTACACAAGAACAAGTAGATCACATTGTCCATCAAATGGCGATGGCGGCGTTAGACCAACATATGCCTTTAGCAAAAATGGCTGTCGAAGAAACTGGCCGTGGAATCTATGAAGATAAAGCAATCAAAAATATGTATGCATCTGAATACATTTGGAATAATATTAAACATGATAAAACAGTGGGTGTAATTAACAAAGACGAACAAACCGGTTTAATGGAAATTGCTGAGCCAGTTGGCGTGGTATGTGGGGTCACACCAACAACAAACCCAACGTCAACAACTATTTTTAAATCACTAATTGCCTTAAAAACAAGAAATCCAATTGTTTTTGCTTTCCATCCTAGCGCACAAAAATGTTCGGCAGAAGCGGCACGTATTGTACGGGATGCGGCGATTGCAGCAGGTGCACCAGAAAATTGTATTCAATGGATTGAACAACCATCGATTGATGCAACATCTGCTTTGATGAATCATCCAGGGATTGCCATTGTTTTAGCAACTGGTGGCGCAGGCATGGTAAAATCTGCGTACTCAACAGGTAAACCAGCACTAGGCGTTGGTCCTGGGAACGTACCAGCTTATATTGAAAAAACGGCTAAAGTAAAACGTGCGGTTAATGATTTAATTGTTTCAAAATCATTTGATAATGGAATGATTTGTGCTTCTGAGCAAGCGGTCATTGTGGATAAAGAAATTTATGCTTCTGTCAAAGCTGAGTTTGAAGCACACAATGTTTACTTCGTGAAACCGAATGAATTACAAAAACTAGAAGATGCAGTGATGAATGAAGGTAAATACGCAGTAAATCCAGCGATTGTCGGTAACTCTGCAGAAAAAATTGCTGAATTAGCAGGAATTAGCGTACCAAAAGGCACAAAAATTTTAGTCGCTGAATTAGAAGGTGCAGGTCCAGAATATCCATTATCAAGAGAAAAATTATCGCCAGTTTTAGCAATGATGAAATCAAACAATGCAGAGCATGCATTTGAACTATGTGAAGCGATGTTAAACTTAGGTGGTTTAGGACATACAGCAGTAATTCATACAGAAGATGAAGAGTTACAAGTTGCTTTTGGTTTACGTATGAAAGCTTGTCGTATTTTAGTGAATACTCCATCAGCAGAAGGCGGTATCGGTAACATTTATAACGAAATGATTCCATCCTTAACACTTGGTTGTGGTTCATACGGGAAAAACTCTGTTTCTAAAAACGTATCAGCCATTAACTTAATTAATATTAAAACGGTAGCGAAACGGAGAAATAATATGCAATGGTTTAAATTACCTCCAAAAATTTTCTTTGAAAAAAATTCTTTACAATATCTACAAAAAATGGAAAATGTTGAACGTGTCATGTTAGTTTGTGACCCAGGTATGGTTCAATTTGGCTATGCAGATATCGTACGTAAAGAGCTACAAAAACGTAAAAATGATGTGAAAATCGAAGTATTTTCTGATGTTGAACCAAACCCATCAACAAATACTGTTTATGCAGGTACCAAAATGATGGTTGATTTCCAACCAGATACAGTGATTGCCTTGGGTGGCGGTTCTGCAATGGATGCGGCGAAAGGCATGTGGATGTTCTATGAACACCCAGATACAGAGTTCTTTGGTGCAAAACAAAAATTCTTAGATATCCGCAAACGGACATATAAAATTGCCAAACCAGAAAAAACACAATTTGTTTGTATCCCAACTACTTCAGGAACTGGTTCAGAAGTTACACCATTTGCCGTTATTACTGATAGTGAAACACACGTGAAATATCCGTTAGCAGACTATGCGTTAACACCAGATGTAGCGATTGTTGATCCACAGTTCGTAATGTCTGTGCCAGCTTCAGTCACTGCAGATACAGGTATGGATGTTTTAACACATGCTATTGAATCTTATGTTTCCGTGATGGCTTCAGATTACACACGTGGTTTAAGTTTACAAGCAATCAAGTTAGTTTTCGATCATTTAGAAAATTCAGTGAAACGTCCAGATATGGAATCTCGCGAAAAAATGCATAATGCATCAACCATGGCAGGGATGGCATTTGCCAATGCATTCTTAGGTATTTGTCACTCTATTGCTCATAAAATTGGTGGGGAATATGGCATTCCACATGGTCGTACAAATGCGATTTTATTACCACATATTATTCGTTACAATGCGAAAGATCCATCAAAACACGCAATGTTCCCTAAATATGATTACTTCCGCGCCGATACTGATTATGCAGACATTGCAAAATTCTTAGGCTTAAAAGGAAATACTACCGCAGAATTAGTAGAAGCTTTAGCAACAGCAGTAGCAGACCTAGGTAAATCAGTCGGAATTGACATGAACTTGAAAGCCCAAGGTGTCTCACAAGAAACATTAGACACCACGGTTGATCGTATGGCAGAACTTGCATATGAAGACCAATGTACAACTGCAAATCCGAAAGAACCATTAATTAGTGAACTAAAACAAATTATCTTAGATGCTTATGTAGGATAAAAGTATTTAGGAAAAGACCTGGCAAAAACGCCAGGTCTTTTATAATTATAACTTTAAATTATTTTTATTATAAAAAAATGATTTAAAAAATTATAAATATTTTTTCATATTTATTTAGAAACTTGAATTTTCAGTATCTTTGATGAATTATAATTTATATGTGTTTTTTGTATGTGTTAATATTATATAGTAAGGTTACTTTCGATAGTTCGTTATTTTTATAAAATATTTATTAATTTTTTTTTGAAAACCCTTTTAATTTATTTTTGATTATAGTATAATTAATTTATTCTTAATTAAGGGGTGTTTTTATGAGGAAAATTATTCTTTTAGGTTTGTTGGTTGTTGTATCAGTCTTTGGAAGTGGGTATGCTTATGCTAACGGGAATGAGGACAGTGAGGCAATAGCTGGTGGTGGAATGGATGCAACTTTTGTTGGAGAACCTGATGAATACAAAACTAAATTTAGAGCTGCTGCAGGGGGCGGAGATTTTTCTTGTGGAGTAAATGGCTTTAAAGTATGGGCTAGTTACTCTCACGGAAGATTAACTCACAGTGCTACAGCAAAGAATGGTTGGGGAGGCTCTGTCCGAGACAAACAAAGAGCTGGGAGACGAGCTTATGCTACTTGTAATGCAACGTTAAGAGGAAATACAGGTTGGTGGAATATTTATTAAATAATAAGCTTGGAATATAAATTAGTTCTTATATTCCAAGCTATTTTTTATAATAAGAAAATAATTATTGATTAGGGAAGAAAAGAGATGCTAAAAAAGTTAATTTTTTTATTGAGTAGTGTGATATTCACATTATCAATGTTTACTTTATTTATTGTTTTAGAAAATAATCTTTTAGAAAATCTGTTATATGATGACGTAAAGGAACTCCATATAACTTATGATAAAGATAAAGATACCGATAAGTTAGCCGAAGAATTACAAAAAGTTTCTTTAGAAACAAAAAGTACAGTGGCTCAATATAACTTTACTGAGATAAATAAACTAATGATTATTTCGGCAAATCCACAGAAACAATTAAAGTTAGAATCTGGGGGATATCCTACAAATAATTCGACTAAGTTTGCTTCAAATAGGAGCGGGAAAAACAATATAGGAAGGTTGAAAATTCCTAATAATCTTATGGAAGTTAATTTATTTTCATTTTTCCAATTGAAAAATGTAGGCATGGGTAGCGTTTTTTATGTTAAAGGGGATTTAAAGAAATTCATTGAGGTATTCAAAAATTATGGACATGTTACAGTGCAAGAATCAATAAAAGCTTCAATATTAAATGCTGACGATATCCAATTAACTATTCTACTTTATTTAGTGCTTTTCTTTAGTATAAGCCTTGTTATGTTAGTATTTACCCAAAAAAAAGTGGTTGCTATAAAAAAAATGTTGGGGTATCCTTTGAAAAGTATGCTAATTGCTTCGTTTAGGAATTTTTTACCGGTTCTATCTGGTTTTTTGTTAGCAAGCACATTTTGTATCATTCGTTTTTGGACTGTAGATAGAACACTAATAGTAAAAACAATTCTATATACTACTAGTGCTGTTTTGCTGTTAAGTTTGGTTTATTTATTGTTAATGGGAATTTTGATACAAAATATTAACATTATAAATATAATAAAAGGTTTTTTTAGAGGAAGAGTAGCATTAGCTGTTTTAGCAGTTTTGTTAGTTCTTTCTTTAACACTGTTTTTTAAACAATCTATGGTTACACAAAATAATTTTCAAAAATTAGTTAAGTTAAATTTACAAGAAGAAAATTGGCTACAGACAAAAAAGTTATATACCTTGAGAATTACGAATCAATTAAACAGAAATAATCAACAGGAGGAAAAGGCTTATCTTGAGAAGGCTCAAAAATTTTATCATAATATTTCCAAAAAATATCCTACATTTATTGTAGCACCTTACAACTACGTAGAACTCCAAAAAAACAAAGCAAACAAGCCTATTTATGTAGGTGAGATGCGGGGGTTAACTGCTGAAGAATTTTTAACAGAACCAGGTGGAATTGATATTATTATCGATAAAAATTATTTAGAAAGAAATCCAATTGCTTTTGTCAATAATAATGAGGTAGATAGGATAAACACGCATTCAAATGAATTGTACGTGTTAATTCCAGAAAAGTACAAACATTTAATAAGTAAAATTAAAGAAAATTATGAAGAAGCAACACGTTTTTATTTACAAGAAGAACCACCGAATCAAGAGATTATATTGAAAGAAATAAAAGTAACACCTATTTTAGTAAAAAATAATCAGAGATATTTTACTTATAGTACGTATTATGGAACAGAAGAAAATCAAAATATGATTGTAGACCCGATTGCAATAATTATGAACCCTCATCTTATGAGTGGTTTATTCTGGGGGAATATTTTAACTGAAAATGGTGGTTTGGTTATTGATTTTGAACATATAGGAGTAGATGAACCGTTTAATTTGTTGCAAACAGATATTAGAAGAGAGAATTTACAAAATGTAATCATTTCAACAGAATCTGTTTACAGAAATGTTGGCGATGCTATTTTTCGAAATAAGAAACGTTTTATTGAAAATAGTGTTCAGTTAGCTCTTTTGATTGTCTTACTTACAGCATTAAATAGTTTGTTTGTATCAGGAATCTATACTTTATATCTAAAAAAAGTGTTTGTAAAAAAAATGTTAGGCTATTCAATCGTAGAGCAAGCAATGGATGTTATTTTTTTTCCGATAGGGTTAGAATTACTTACGTTAATCGTCACTCAATATTGGCTGGGCATAAATCAATTAAATGTAGTATTTATTTTATATTTAATTTTATTAAATATTATTTGTTTTACTGTTTTTTCAAAAAGAAAGACAAAGGAATTTTTTAAGGAGAGTATTTATGATTATTGAAGCTGAGAATTTATCGATTAAGAGAGGGAATAAACAAATCGTTTCCAATTTTTCTTTTACAGCAGATTTTGGAGAATTCATTATTATAACTGGAAAAAGTGGTTCTGGAAAGACCACATTAATCAATGAATTGAGTTTGTTAGAAAATCAGCATTCTGGCATATTGAATTACTATAATAAAAGTGAATTAACAAATAAAAGAATTCAATTGTTGAGAAGAAACTGTATTAGTTATATGTTTCAAAATTATGGGTTAATCGAGTCAATGAGTGTACTTGACAATCTTAAATTAGCATTGAAATTTAATAAAGAAACAGATGAATCAGCTGTCGATGCGTATTTAGAAAAATTTGAATTGTCTAACTTAAAAAAGAAAAAAGTTTCTTTTTTAAGTGGAGGTGAACAACAAAGAGTGGCTTTAATTAGAAGTTTGTTGAAACCCTTTGATATTCTTTTCGCAGATGAACCTACAGGAAATTTAGATCAAGAAAATGGAATGATTTTAGTAAACTATTTACAAAATTTAGTTACACAAAGTAATAAGTCAGTAGTTATGGTAACCCATGATGAAAATCTGTTTCAATATGCAAATCAAATTATACATTTGACAGAAAATAAGTAAATTTTTGGTAAATAAAAAATAAGCAAGATTTAAGTATTCTTACTTAGACCTTACTTATTTTTTTATTTAATTCCTCGTTGTTGGCACCAATTGACTAAGATTGGATCGAGCACCAATTCAGCTGTTCTTATCTCAGCTGTGGTTCTTTTACCTAAAAGAGTATAAAGCATTTTCACTTCTTCTTGCCATTGCTGTACAAGGGCTAGGGTATTTTCTAAACCATTTTTACTCATAAGGGAAGCTAAGATAGTCCCAGCAACTCCCATGCTTTTGGCACCTAAAGCGAGTCCTTTGACAATATCAAGAGAGTTACGCACACCGCCAGAACCGAGAATAGTTAGTTTCTTTTGCCAATTTTGTGATTCCAGAAGAGAGATGACCGTTGATTGCCCCCAATCATCTAAGAAAGAAAGTTCTCGTTTTTTCCGCCGGGCATTTTCAATTTGTGTAAAACTCGTTCCGCCTTGGCCGCTCACATCCGCTGCTTGAACGCCGATAGAGGTAAGTTTTTCTAAGGTTTCTTGGCTCATGCCAAAGCCAACCTCTTTGACAATGACAGGCACTTCTACGGCCTGTACGATAGCTTCAATTTTGGTTAGCCAATTAGTGAAATCACGATCTCCTTCAGGCATGACCAATTCTTGGGGCACATTTACATGGATTTGTAAGGCATTCGCTTGAAATAAATCAAGCGCTCGCTTTGCTTCTTCCACACCCAAGCCTGCACCAATATTGGCAAAAATGAGTCCATCTGGGTTTTCTTTTCGCATAATTTGATACGTATCCGCTAAACTAGCATCTTTTAACGCTGCCGAGACAGATCCTGTCGCAACTAAAAGGCCAGTTTCTTTGGCAATAATGCCTAATTGCTGATTAATTTCTTTTGCACGCTGACTACCACCTGTCATTGCATTGACATAAAAAGGTTGGGGAAGCTGAAAAGAAAGAAACGAAGTGGAAATATCCACTTCGTTAACAGCGGATTCAGCAAACGATTGGTGAACAAAACGCACACGATCAAAGTCATTACTTTTTTCTTTGTGGAACGCTTTAGCTAATGATAGATGTTCATCTTTTCGATTCATGCTTCTCCTTACACTCCTTTTGACCATAGGTATAGACGTGAAGTGGCAGTGGGGTAATTCCGTCTTTTTCCCAAGCAGTCATTAATGGTAAAATCCCAGATTTTTGGCGGAAAATTACAATCCCACAATCGCCCCCGCCAGCGCCAGAAGATTTCGCAGCTCCTGTATAAGATTCAGCCAAATCACAAAGATTTTTCAAGGCTTCTGTTTCGATTACCACACCAGTCAGTGAAGATAATTCGGCGAGCAATTGGCGATTTTTAGTAATTTGTTTTTGAATAACAGAAATTTTTCCTGTGTTAAAGCCATTAATCATTGTTTCGACACAAAGCCGACTTTTCATTAAGAACTGCTCATAAGCCGCTTGTTTTTCTTCTTTTGATTGATGGACTCGATCAACTAAGTCTGAAGTGGACGCAGGACTACCTGTCCAACCAATTAGTAAACGTAGTTGTTTCGGTACTTTTAACGGAAAAATCATTAATTCAGGCCAGTCCATTGCTAACAAATCAGTTAATGTTTCAGTGGCTACTTTTTGATTGACCCAATCATGATCGAAGGTTGAAAAGGCAATCCAGCCCCCGTAACAGCTGGCGGCGATATCTCCGCAAGAACCATTTCCTTGAACGGCTAAGTGAGCTAATGCTGATAATTTGAAAATTTCCTCATTTTCCAAACCTAAATCATAAAAAATATTCAAGGCTTTGACAGTTCCAACGGTTACCGCACCGCTTGAACCAAGACCATATTTTCTTCCATTTGAACTATCTAATTCACTCGTCACTTTTAAATGATAAAATGACAATTCTTTGTTTTGCTCTTGCGCATATTTTTCAGTTAGATGAATCGCCGCTAAAACATAATGAAAAGGATTTTCGCGAATATCTAATACAAGCTCACCATTTCGGCGTGTCCAACGAATAGGTAAAGAGCTGTATTGTGCAGATTGAATACTGCCTTCATCTGTTGTTTCTTCGACAGTTACAGTTACGAATTGATCCACAGCAACGATAATGGCAGGGTGGCCAGGTTCAACAACGGCATATTCTCCTGCAATAAATAACTTTCCTGGCGTAGTAACTTCAATCATGCTTATTTATCCATTCCTTTCGTTTCAAACAATTCAATTCCGGGACCAGCAAAAGCTGGGACTAACTGCTCTTTTGAAAAATGTTCACTTAAAAATGTTTTTAATGCTTCTAAGTTTTTCTTTTCGACTAAGACCTTGACATTCGGACCTGCATCCATTGTAAAGTAACAAGGAATTCCTTTGGCCCGTGCTTGGCGAACTAAAGCCATTGCTTGTAAGCTGCCTGGGGACCAGTAAGTAAATGGAGGGACAGCGCCTAAGGTTGTTCCATGCATCCTTAACCCATTGGCTTCAATGATTTCTCCTAAACGAGGGAAGTCTTTTGTTTTAATTGCTTCATGAACTTGGGATAAATCTTTTTCCACATTGTCCAACCAACCTTGATAAAAGCTAGAAGTTTCTACTGTTCGTTTCATTCCATCACGGCTGGAAACATCTTTTTCGCCATCATTAATTAAGATAAAGAGCATGGCCAATTCGTTTTCCCAATTATTGGCTGGAATATTTTCAGCAAACGACGTTTCATCAGAGTGGCCTTTGTTCCATTGAGCAAAACCACCAAAAATGCTGCGACAAGCAGAACCTGAACCACGTCGCGCTAAACGTGATAAGTCTTTTGCTGAAAGATTTAATCCTAAGGCTACGTTACAGGCCCCTGCTAAAGCAGCTAGACCACTCGCTGAAGAAGCCAAACCAGCTGCAGTAGGCACAAAATTTTGACTTTCCACTTTTGCAAACCAAGTACAATCGGCTTGTTGACGAACAAGGTTCAAAAATTCTTTGACTTTTTTTGTTTGTTTTTCGTTTTGCAAGATACCATCTAAAATAAATACATCTTCTGAATAATGGGCATCAAATGTCACAGTTGTTTCTGTGTAAAAGGCATCTAATGTTAATGATAAACTACTATTCATTGGTAAAATGTATTCTTCATTGGCTTTTCCCCAATATTTAATCAGAGCAATATTTGTATGCGCTCGTGCTTTTCCTGAAAGCATTACTTTTTCACCTCTAATGATTGAATCCATGTAGCAACAGCTCCATTTTCTTCTAAAGTCTGTGCAATGGTTTGTGCGGTCTTTTTATTATCTGTTAAGGCAATCATACAGCCACCGCGACCGCCGCCGGTTAATTTTGCTCCTAGAGCGCCATGTTCTAGAGAGAGAGCCACTAGTCGATCCAGCATATCGTTGCTGACGGTTAATTGCTGGAGTTGCTCTTGCGCTAACGTCATTAGCTGACCTAATTTTTGTTTATCATCTTGTAAAATTGCCTGCTTCGCTTCTTTAGTAAAAGAACCTAATTGTTTCATTGTTTCAGCGATTGCTGTGGGATTATTTTGAGCTAGCTGCGCAATGTCTTTCACTGCTTCACGTGTTTGACCTTTAATTCCCGTGTCAGCTACTACTAAGTAGGCATTAGATAAATTCATCGAGAAATGTGTGGGCGGAAATCCTCTAGTAAAAAATAAGGGATCAGCGCCGCTTGTTGCTGCGGCATCGATACCACTAGGATTGCCATGAGCAATTTTCTCACTTAAGGAAACAAGCTCAAACAATTCTTGATATGTATAAGCGTAATCAAAATAATCAAAAAGGCTTCGAACGATGGCCACAGCGGTTGCTGCGCTTGAGCCCATTCCTCGTTCAGCGGGAATCGTACTTGTTAAGGTCAAAGTGCCTTTAACTGTATCTTCCTTTAAAAAATGTAAGGTTTGCTGAACAACTTCCTTGATATTTGCTAGCTCTTGGGGCACGTCTTCAAGCAATCCTGTAAAATATGCACAATCAATCTGCATAGTTTTTGCCGGGGTAAAGACGGCTGTGATTTCTGTCGCTTGAAAAGGAAAGGCGATTGCTGGTTCGCCGTAAACAACGGCGTGTTCCCCCATTAAAATGATTTTTCCCGTCGCTTGACCGAGGCCTTGTTTTTTTATATTCATTCACTGACATTCCTTTTGAGTAGAATCGAGTATAGGACAAAAGACGTTCTTGGATTAGAAGAACGTTTGTCATAATCTCTTCATGATTTATAGGAAATGATTCCAAAAGTTTCTCTTGTTCCAAAAAAAGAGATTGCTTAACCTAAGATAGTTTACCTAAAAATAAGGCACAAGTAAAATGGTTCCGTTGGTTTTTCCAAAAAATTAATAACAATTTAATAAGAAAGAACCGACAGAACCAGTTATTCGGCTATTTTTTTAAAATTTTCTTAGGTAATCACCAAACCAAGGGCACTTGCTAAATAAATGGCTTGTTCAGGGGTGACTTTAAGACCTGATAAATAGTTTGGTGAGAAAGTCAAGCGTTCAAAGGTGTTTTGGGAAAAATCCAATCCTTTTAAAGAAGTATTTAACCAATTACTTTCGGTTAAATCGCAAGCTTCTAGAAGGAGTTTCTTCCAAGTGACCTCGAAAAATTCACTTTCGACTAAACGAGTCTGATTAAAGTGAACAAGATTAAAATTTGCAAAACGAAAAGAAGCATAATCGGCTTTGCAATCCTCAAATAGACAATCTTTTAAATAGCTATCTGCAAAATTCGTTCCTGTCAAATTGCAACGAAGGAAAGTCACTCGATGAAAACTGCCAGACAGCCATTCGACGTTAGAAAAATCGCAAGCTTCAAAACGCACATTACTACAATCAAAAGAAGCAAACTGGCCATTTGCTAATGAAAGATGATCGAAAACAGCATCCCGAAAGACTAAGTTACGAACTTCTTGATTCGATAAATCAATCTGCTGATACAAATGATTTTCTAAGATTGCCTCATCTTCTAATTGACAGTTCGTTAATAGAGGAAGTTGTTCTGGCAGATTTGGTGGCAAGGGATAAGTTATTTTCATAAAACGCCTCTTTCTTCTTGTTGATTTTCAAAGGTTTCATCAATTGAGTAGGCCCGATTATAGAAACGTAGCGCAGTTGTGAAAACATAAGCGCCGGCAAAACCAAGTAAACTACCTAACACAATCCCGACTAATCGATAGTTTAAAAGATTACTAATGACTTGCTGTCGTGCAAGATTTGATAATAATAAGGACATCGGGGTAATAAAAAAGCTGGCAATCGCATAGTTTCTGTTAATGAATCCTTCAAAAGCTGCATATAGAATACTAATGATACCGATTGTTTGTAAAGGTGTAAAGGGAATCATTAATAAAATTGCAGAAAGCAACAAACCAAGACTCGTACCTAGAATCCGTTGCACATTTCGCTGCATCACAGAATGTAAATTTTCCCCTTGTAAAATGGCTGCGCAAGTAAACGTCATCCAATAGGCGTTGACTAAATGAAGCGATTGACTTAAATAAGCCGCTAAAAATAAAATGGCCGCATAATGCAAAGCATCTAATAAAGAAGCGGGATCGATATAAAGTCGTTCTTGAAGAGACATCCGTTTTTGAAAAACGTAGGGGCGCTTGTCGATGAAATGAAGCACAATGCCCATGATAATGCCGGTCACTACTCCTAAAAGAACAAAACTGGCCATGATGGGAATCTTATGTAAAGGAAAATTGTTGCTTGTTCCCATTGCGGTTGACATGATAACTAACAAAGCACCAGGCTTCTCAATGCCATACAATCTAAAAAGTAAGCGTGCAAGAAAAGCGACGATGGCAATTGTAATGGGAATCAACCAAGGTACATGGTGACTTAGCATTCCTAAGCTGTTGCCCAGAACAATAAAAAAGCCAACAATATTCAGTCTGCGCAATAATTGAGGCAAAGGAAGCGGCTGATAATAAATAAACGTATAAATGCCCATCGAGCCAAAGGTCCCAATGAGTAAATTATTGGAAAAATAACCAATTAATAATGGAATTGCCATACAAATTGCGACACCAACTAACCGAAATAATTCGTCATTTGCTTTATCGATAGCAAACAAATCCTTTAAAAACGTAGAATTTTTCATATTTTGTCACTCCTTTACTTCCTAATTTACCATAATGTTTAGAAAACTGACAAAAGAATTGCAATAAAAGACAGGAAGAAAAAGAGTGGTTTCTGATAGGAAGAGAAGAAAAATTAAAAAAAGTTAACATTTTGACTTGCAATTTTAATATGAAAAATGTAAGATATATTCCATAGCAATAAATAATTATTAAATTCTGATTTTTCAGAAAATACAGATTGCATTATTTTAGGAGGCAACACTATGAAATTGAAAAAGTCATTAACATTCGGTGTGATTACATTATTTAGCGTAACAACTTTAGCGGCTTGTGGAGGCGGCGGAACGTCAGATAGCTCAAGCGCGTCTGGTGGCGGTAAGGCAAGTGGCGAACAAGTTTTACGTGTCACAGAACAACAAGAAATGCCAACAGCTGATTTATCACTAGCAACAGACAGAATTAGTTTTATTGCATTAAATAATGTATATGAAGGAATTTATCGTTTAGACAAAGATAACAAAGTCCAACCTGCAGGTGCAGCGGAAAAAGCAGAAGTTTCTGAAGATGGACTAACATACAAAATTAAATTAAATAAAGATGCAAAATGGTCAGACGGTAAACCAGTGACTGCGAATGACTATGTTTACGGATGGCAACGAACAGTTGATCCAGCGACAGCTTCTGAATATGCTTATCTGTATGCCTCTGTAAAAAATGGTGATGCCATTGCTAAAGGGGAAAAAGATAAATCAGAATTAGGAATTAAAGCAGTCAGTGATACAGAATTAGAAATCACTTTAGAAAAAGCAACACCATACTTTGATTACTTATTAGCTTTCCCATCATTCTTCCCGCAACGTCAAGATATTGTGGAAAAATATGGTAAAAATTATGCATCAAACAGCGAAAGTGCTGTCTACAATGGTCCATTCGTCTTAGACGGCTTTGATGGTCCTGGTACAGATACAAAATGGTCATTCAAGAAAAACGATCAATATTGGGATAAAGACACAGTGAAACTGGACTCAGTAGATGTGAATGTCGTGAAAGAATCACCAACCGCGTTGAACTTGTTCCAAGATGGACAAACAGACGATGTCGTTCTTTCTGGTGAATTAGCCCAACAAATGGCCAATGACCCAGCTTTTGTTAGTCAAAAAGAAGCATCAACACAATATATGGAACTAAATCAACGTGATGAAAAATCACCATTTAGAAATGCGAACTTACGTAAAGCAATTTCTTACTCAATCGACCGTAAAGCGTTAGTTGAATCAATCTTAGGGGATGGTTCTATCGAGCCAAACGGTTTAGTACCAGCAGATATGGCAAAAGACCCAAGTGGCGGCAAAGACTTTGCTAAAGAAGCAGGTAGTCAAATTGAATATGATACGAAAAAAGCTAAAGAATACTGGGAAAAAGCGAAAAAAGAATTGGGGATTTCAACCTTAACAATGGATATTCTTTCTTCAGATGCAGATTCTTCTAAGAAAACAGTTGAATTTGTTCAAGGGTCAATTCAAGATGCTTTAGATGGTGTGAAGGTAACGGTTAGTCCGGTTCCATTCTCCGTTCGTTTAGATCGTTCAAACAAAGGCGACTTTGATGCAGTAATCGGTGGTTGGAGTGCTGACTATGCTGATCCAAGTAGTTTCTTAGACTTATTTGCTTCAGATAACTCATATAACCGTGGACGTTATAACAATCCAGAGTTTGACAAGTTAGTGAAAGCTGCAAGTAGTGCAGATGCGACAAATCCTGAAAAACGTTGGGATGATATGTTAAATGCAGAGAAAACGATTATGGGAGACATGGGTGTGGTACCATTATTCCAAAAATCAGAAGCGCATTTACGTGCTGAAAAAGTCAAAGATGTCGCAGTTCATCCTGCTGGCGCAACGTATGACTACAAATGGGCATACATTTCAGAATAACCTGACAAAAGATCGATAGCAAACAAAAAAGGACCTTTGCCATGGAATAAAAGGCAACGGTCCTCTTGCTATCTTGTCTTAGACCAAGTAAAATAGTAGAAAGCCTAAAGACAGAATCAGTAAGATGCCCCCAGTTTTTAGCCAGAAAGAGCGATGTGCATCGCCAATGACTGAAAGCGGGATAAACTCTTTCGGTTCATTTTTCTTTTTAAAACGAAACGCGTTTTTCATTGAGCGCTGAAAGTTATCGAAAAAGCCAGAGGACATAATCCATAAAGCAATGCCGATAATTAAAAAGAAAAGGGAAACGATAAAGAAGGTATCTGATAATGAGGAGGTAGTGATAGGTTCTTTACTTATTAATAAGTAAAGAAAAATGCCGATACTGGAAATAACGGCTGTAATAATTGGCCATTTAAAAGTTTTCATGTGTTCACCCTATCTATTATTGTGGTCTATCTAGTCATTACTTTAACGAAAATAACTGAGGAAGTCAAAAAAATCTCGGAGGTGTCATTATTGAATAGTTTTGGAAAATATTTTCTTAAACGGATCTTTTTCATGATTATCACTTTGTGGTTAATCGCAACGATTACGTTTTTCTTAATGCAATTATTACCAGGTACGCCTTATACCAACCAAGAAAAACTTAGTCCAGAAACAATCGCTATGTTGAATAAACAATCTGGCTTAGATAAACCAGTGATTGTTCAATACGGAATTTACTTAAAGAACCTGGTAACAGGAGACTTTGGTATTTCATTCCAATTTAAAAACCAACCTGTTGCTAAGTTATTAGCTGGTCGAATTGGGCCATCCCTTCAACTGGGAGGACAAGCGATTATCTTTGGTACGTTAGTCGGTATTTTATTGGGGATTATCGCAGCGATGCGTCAAAATACTTGGGTAGATACGTTGGCAACATTGTTAGCCATTTTAGGTCGTTCTATTCCAAACTTTGTTTTCGCGGTATTATTACAATACATTTTTGCAATGAAATTAAGAATCTTACCAATTGCTATGTGGAATGGTTTTGCCTACACAATTTTACCAACTATTGCCTTGGCAATGAGTCCAATGGCCGATTCGGCTAGGTTTATTCGAACCGAGATGGTAGAGGTCTTGCATAGTGATTATGTCGAATTAGCCAAAGCAAAAGGCTTGAGTCGCTGGCAAGTTGCATTCCGCCACGGGTTAAGAAACAGTTTAATTCCATTGATTACCTTATTAGGACCTTTAGCCGTTGGTTTAATGACAGGTTCTTTAGTAGTAGAAAATATTTTTGCCATCCCTGGAATTGGGGAACAGTTTGTAAAATCAATTATGACAAACGACTATCCAACAATTATGGCAGTAACTATTTTGTATTCAACAATGTTAGTTGTTGTAATTCTGATTGTTGACTTACTTTATGGTTTAATTGATCCAAGAATTCGCGTATCAGGAGGTGCAAAAGGCTAATGGAAACAGTCAATAAAAATAATCTACCACAAGCGATTAAAGATATTCCGGCAGATGAGTTTCAGCCTCTAAACACTTCAACTCTAAAAGAAAGAGAGCGTATTGCCACACCGTCTTTAAGTTTCTTACAAGACTCATGGCGTCGTTTGAAAAAGAATAAAGCTGCAGTTATCTCAATGAGTTTCTTAGCAGTTATTATCTTTATCTCTATTATTACCATTTGGGTTTCACCACATAACCCAACGAAACAAAATGTTTCTTACATTAACTTACCACCACGAATTCCTGGCTTGGAAAGCGTGAATGGTTTAAATGGTAAAACAACAGTTGCTGGTCAATTAGTTGATAAATATGCACAAGCAAACGTTCCAGATAACGTAAACTTTTATCTAGGAACAGATGGTTTAGGTCGTGATGTCCTAAGTCGTTTATTTATGGGAACACGTATTTCCTTATTAATTGCGTTTATCGCGGCGATTCTAGATATTACGATTGGGGTAACGTATGGACTGATTTCCGGGTTAGTCGGCGGTCGTGTCGATACAGTAATGCAACGTATTTTAGAAGTTCTTTCTGGTATTCCTAACTTAGTTGTTATGATCTTGATGCTAACAGTCTTTGATCCAGGGATTGTTTCGATTGTTTTGGCCATGGTTATTACAAACTGGATATCAATGGCCAGGATTGTGCGAGCCCAGACCATGAAACTAAAAGACCAAGAGTTTGTCATGGCAGCAGAAACATTGGGCGAATCTCGTTGGAAAATTGCTATTAAACATATTTTACCGAATATCTCAAGTGTCATTATTGTCCAAATGATGTTCAGTATCCCATCGGCAATTTTCTTTGAAGCGTTCCTAAGTTTTATTGGGTTAGGCTTACGTCCACCAACCGCATCTTTAGGAACCTTGTTAAACGAAGGATACAAAACTTTCCGTTTCCTTCCATATTTAATGTGGATTCCAGCGGCAACACTTTCAGTTATCATGATTTGTTTCAACTTGTTAGCTGATGGTTTACGTGACGCATTTGATCCTAAGATGAAAGAGTAAGAGTGGTGAATGACTATGGAAAAAGTATTAGAAGTTAAAGACTTAAGAATCTCCTTTGATACATTTGCAGGTAAAGTCAACGCCATTCGTGGTGTGAGTTTTGATCTTTATAAAGGTGAAACGTTAGCCATCGTAGGTGAATCAGGGAGTGGTAAATCTGTTACAACCCGCAGTATTATGCGTTTGTTGAGCAGTAATGCCAATATTGATAACGGGGAAATTTTGTTTAAAGGGCAAGATATTGTTCATAAAACAGAAAAACAAATGCAAGCCATTCGTGGTAAAGAAATCGCAATGATTTTCCAAGATCCGATGACTTCATTAGACCCAACGATGCCAATTGGCAAACAAGTGGCGGAATCATTAATCAAACATAATAAAGTCTCAAAAAAAGAAGGCTTAGCGCAAGCATTAGAATTACTAAAATTAGTCGGCATTCCTAATGCTGAAAAACGTTTGA
Source organism: Enterococcus sp. AZ050 (assembly GCF_051715085.1). Taxonomy (NCBI): domain Bacteria; kingdom Bacillati; phylum Bacillota; class Bacilli; order Lactobacillales; family Enterococcaceae; genus Enterococcus; species Enterococcus sp. AZ050. The sequence continues at coordinate 2,494,796 of NZ_JBIOTC010000001.1, forward strand.
AAAACTATCCACACCAATTTTCTGGTGGGCAACGTCAACGGATTGTCATTGCAATTGCTTTAATTTGTTATCCCGAAGTTCTAATTGCAGATGAACCAACTACAGCGTTGGATGTAACCATCCAAGCACAAATTTTAGAGTTATTAAAAGATTTACAAGAAAAAATTAGCACTTCGATTATTTTCATTACCCATGATTTAGGGGTAGTAGCAAACGTGGCTGACCGTGTCGCTGTCATGTACGGTGGACGTCTGGTTGAAGTGGGAACAGCAGAAGAAATTTTCTATAATCCACAACATCCATATACTTGGGGACTTTTAGGGTCAATGCCAACGATGGAAGGAACAGAAGACAAACTTTATGCGATTCCAGGTTCACCTCCAGATTTATTAGATCCACCAACTGGAGATGCCTTCTATCCACGGAATGAGTTTGCTTTAAAAATTGATACAGAAAAAGAACCACCTTATTTTGAAGTATCACCGACACACAAAGCAGCAACGTGGTTATTAGCACCACAAGCACCAAAAGTTACGCCTCCAGCAGAGATTGTTCGTCGTTGGGCAATTTATGCAGAGCGTCAAAAAAATCCAGGAGGTAGTAATTAATGGCAGAAGAGAAAAAAGTCCTATTAGAAGTCACTGGTTTGAAACAGTATTTCAATGTTGGTCGTAAAGACGAAGTAAAAGCCATTGATGACATTAGTTTTCATATTTTTGAAGGCGAAACCTTTGGATTAGTTGGCGAATCAGGAAGTGGAAAATCAACAACTGGTCGCAGTGTCATTCGTTTATATGATCCAACTGCTGGTGAAATTCTTTTCGATGGAAAAGACATTAGCAAAATTAAATCAAAAGCGGACATGCAAGCATTCCGCCGCGATGTTCAAATGATCTTCCAAGATCCATATGCTTCATTGAATCCAAGAATGAAAGTCAATGATATTATTGCTGAAGGAATCGATGTCAATGGATTAGCTAAAACACCAAAAGAGCGGGAAGAAAAAGTCAATGAACTTTTAAAAACGGTGGGATTAAATCCAAGTCACAGTACGCGTTATCCTCATGAGTTTTCTGGTGGGCAACGTCAACGGATTGGGATTGCTCGTGCTTTAGCGGTTAATCCACGTTTTATTATCTGTGATGAGCCAATTTCGGCTTTGGATGTGTCGATTCAAGCCCAAGTAGTAAACTTATTACAAGATTTACAAAAAGAACAAGGCTTAACTTACTTGTTTATCGCACATGACTTATCGATGGTAAAACATATCAGTGACCGAATTGGCGTAATGCACAGTGGGAAATTATTGGAAATGGGCACAAGTGATGATGTCTATAATTTCGGCGTTCATCCTTATACAGAAAGTTTACTTTCTGCGATTCCATTACCAGATCCAGACTATGAACGCACACGTAAACGGATCGTTTACCAGCCTGCAGCGGCAGATGGGAAAGATCGTGAGCTCCGTGAAATTCTCAATGGACACTATGTTTATTGTGCTGAAGACGAAGTTGCAATGTACCGTGAAAAAATTGAAGAGAAGAAAAGAAAAGCTGGTTTATAACCAGCTTCTTTTCTAACTATCTTGGTAGGGTGGTTATGAGATGAAGGCTCTGAAAGCTTATAAATACAGACTTTATCCAACCTCAAAACAAGAACAGTTTATTCAAAAAACATTTTCTTGTGTTCGCTTGGTGTATAATTTAATGTTACAAGACCGGATTGATATCTACAAAGAGATGCGAAAAAATCCTCAACAAACGTTTAAAATGCCAACGCCAGCTAAATATAAGAAACAATACCCTGTCCTCAGAGAAGTTGATAGTTTAGCCTTGGCAAATGCACAAGTTTATTTGGATCGAGCCTTTAAAAATTTTTATCGGGAAAAAGGGATGGGCTTTCCAAAAAAGAAAAAGAAAGAAACGGTGCATTCCTACACTACGAACAATCAACATGGGACGGTCAAAATTTTGGATAATCGTTATTTGAAAGTACCTAAATTGAAATCTTTAATTAAAATGAAGGTACACCGCCAACCGCTGGGGGAGATAAAATCTGTAACTATTTCTATGAGTGCGAGTCACAATTATTATGTTTCCATTTTGTGTGAAGCGCCGATTGAAACGAAAACAAAGCAACAAAAAATGGTGGGAATTTGTAGCAGTAGGGAAAAATTTGCGCTGCTTTCGAATGGTGAAAGCTTCGAAAAAAGCTATTGTTCAAAGCATTTAAAGCAAAAACTACGTCAAGAAGAACGAAAATTAAACAAGCGTAAAATGATTGCTTTAGAAAAAGGTGTCGATCTTTCGCAAGCAAAAAATTATCAAAAACAAAAAATAAAAGTCGCAAAAATTCGCGAAAAAATAGCCAACCAACGGACGGATATTTTAAACAAAATTACAACGGAATTGGTTTCAAGTTACGATGTTATTTGTATTGAAAAAGCCCATCACAGTAATGAGCGGCCGCCAAAACATGATCGTTCTGAACTAGCTTGGTCTTTATTTTTAGCTAAACTGTTGTATAAAGCACAATGGTATGGCAAAGAACTCATTTGTATTGAGTCAGAGGAGATCGAAACAGAGTTGTCTTTTTCTGAAAGTACAGAAAATTCAGAGTATCTTAGAAGCCAAAAAATCTTAGAACGTGGCTTGTCTAAACGAGAAACCTTATAAATAGAAGAACTGTAGGGACTACAGGGATCGCCTAGGGGATAGAAAATGTACACCATGTGTTGAACCATTTGTTTCTAGGAAGTCACATTGGGACAGTCCACTAATTATTAATGATCAAAATACGAGTTCAAACGAATCTAGTGCTAGATTCGTTTTTTTTTGAGGAAATATATTGACAACTAGGATAAACTAAGGTAAACTAGTGAAGTTGAGAAATGAAAGCAGAAGCACCCGCTTCTCGCCTTAGTTGAGTATATCGCTGGGCTAGATAAAGTATTCCTTATTTTTTTTAAGTAAGGCAGACTGTTGGCGGGTTCTGGATAGGAACCTGTTTTTTTATTGCATTTAGCAAACAAAGCAGACTTCCGTTAGGATTTTCTCTTAAAAATTTTGGAGGTGAATGACCATAGCAAAGGATATGATGGTTAACGACGGCATTCGTGCACGCGAGTTACGTTTGATCGGACAAGATGGTGAACAATTAGGTGTAAAAACCAAAGCAGAAGCATTACAAATCGCTGAATCTGCAAACTTGGATTTAGTACTTGTAGCGCCAGGAGCGAAACCACCAGTTGCGCGAATTATGGATTATGGAAAATTCCGTTTCGAACAACAAAAGAAAGAGCGTGAAGCTCGCAAGAAACAAAAAGTGATCAACGTCAAAGAAGTTCGTTTAAGTCCAACAATTGACGTAAATGACTTCAATACAAAACTTCGTAATGCGCGTAAGTTCTTAGAAAAAGGAGACAAAGTGAAAGCTTCTATCCGTTTCAAAGGCCGTGCCATTACCCATAAAGAGATTGGTCAGAAAGTTCTTGATCGCTTAGCTGAAGAAACTGCGGATATCGCCACAGTGGAACAAAAAGCGAAAATGGACGGACGCAGCATGTTTCTAACGCTGGCACCGAAAAACGACAAGTAAACGAAGAGACCGAGCATTCGGACTTTTGGTAATTTCTACAAGAAGGATATTCGACAGTTGTGACTGTTAGAGTCTTTCACTTGAAGCAAAGATTTTGAGGAGGAAAATTAGTCATGCCAAAACAAAAAACACACCGCGGATTAGCAAAACGTGTAAAACGTACTGGTGGAGGCGGCTTAAAACGTGGCCGTGCCTTTACATCTCACCGTTTCCACGGTAAAACTAAAAAACAACGCCGTCAATTGCGTAAAGCAAGCATGGTTGCAAAAGGCGATTACAAACGTATCCGCCAACAATTAGCAAGAATGAAATAAAACAACTCGGTGACTTTTAGATTACCGTCAAGAGAAACAAGATATTAGGAGGAATTCAACATGGCACGTGTTAAAGGTGGAACAGTAACCCGTAAACGTCGTAAAAAAGTCCTTAAGTTAGCGAAAGGCTACTACGGATCAAAACATACTTTATTTAAATCAGCAAAAGAACAAGTAATGAACTCTTATTACTATGCATTCAGAGACCGTCGTCAAAAGAAACGTGACTTCCGTAAATTATGGATTGCACGTATCAACGCGGCAGCTCGTATGAATGGCTTAAGCTATTCTAAATTAATGCACGGTTTGAAATTGGCAGAGATTGATATCAACCGCAAAATGTTAGCTGACTTAGCCGTTAACGATGCAGCAGCATTTACAGCGTTAGCTGAACAAGCAAAAGACGCTTTAAGCAAATAAGCTTAATTAATCTTTCACACCCTACTCCTTGAGTAGGGTGTTTTTTTTTAATAACTCCGTTGGTAACTTTCATCTATAAATGAAAAAACTTGTGAGAGCGGAATTTCTTCAGAAAGACTTAACCAATGCTCTTTATTCATATGATAGGCAGGAAAATAGCCAGGTTGGTTCTTTAATAAGGCAATCAATTCAGGCGCAAGTTTAACGGTTAAAATAGTGAGCTGCTTATTCTCGGTAGCGCCGAGCAGTTGTGCATCCAGTGGCATAATTAAAGCAAACCATTTCGCATTTCTAGGATGACGAAAGACGAGATAGTCTGGATGTTTTTTAAAAGGAAAATCGGGCGTTATCTGATAACGTTCTTGGATATAGGCGCTAATAGTTTCTTGAAAAGTCATAGGTTTCTTCCTTTCGTTAAGGCTAGGCATATCTATTTACATCATAGCAAAAATTACATAAAATTACTTCGTTCAAAGGAATGGGAGGAGGGAGCAGATGACATTAATTTCAACAATTTTAGTAACCTTGGTGGCTGTAGAATTTTTCTACATTATGTATTTAGAAACGATTGTACCAACATCTGAGACAACAAGCCGTGTTTTTAAAATGGATAAGCAAGAGTTACAAAGAAAATCAGTGACTACATTGTTTAAAAATCAAGGAATCTATAATGGACTAATCGGTGCAGGACTTATTTATAGTGTCTATTTTGCGCAAGCAACGATGGAAATGACAAAATTTTTATTGATTTATATTATTTTAGTGGCGGCGTACGGTAGCTTAACTAGTGATAAAAAAATCATTTTAACACAAGGCGGTTTAGCTATCGTGGCTTTGCTTAGTTTACTTGTTTAGCCATCAGAGTTAATAGAGAGAGACAGTCAAATCGACAGAAAAAACACGGTTGATTTGACTATTTTTTATGGAATTGAGAGAGACAAAATGTGGTATACTTTGTTTATTAGATAGGGAGGAATTAAAAATGCTGAACCAAAAAGAAGTAAAAAAAACCGATTATCCTCAATTAATTTCTCTATGGCGTTCTTCAGTAGAAGCTACCCATTTGTTTTTGAGTCAGGCAGATATTGATAAAATCGAAGTGGTTTTACCTGATTATTTTCAACAAGTTCAATTAAGTATGTGGTTAAATGAAGAACAGAAATGCGTGGGGTTTAGTGGAACAAACCAACAAACTTTGGAAATGTTATTTATTGACCCAGTCTATTTTCGTAAAGGCTATGGTGGAGAAATTATCAAAAAGTTAATAGAGCAAGAATCAATTGTCTTTGTTGATGCTAATAAACAAAATGAAGGGGCAGTGAAGTTCTATCAATCTCAAGGGTTTCAAGTAATTGGTGAATCAAAGGAAGATCCTCAAGGAAATCCGTTTCCTATTTTACATATGAAACGGATATAGAAAAGAGGGAAGAAATCATGCGGGTAATCGTTACTGAATACCAACCAGCCTGGGTGGAACAGTTTGAAGAAGAAGCCCAAGCGTTGAAACAGATTCTAAAGGAAAATTGTCTTAAAGTTGAACATATCGGTAGCACATCTGTGCCTAATTTAGCAGCCAAACCAATTATTGATTTTTTGGTCATTGTTGAAGAAATTGAAAAAGTAGACCTGTTACAAGGGGAATTTGAAAGAATCGGTTATGAATATATGGGGGAATTTGGGCTATCAGGACGTCGTTATTTACGAAAAGGCCCGATAAAAAGAACACATCATGTGCATATTTATCAGTTTGACAATACGCAAGAAATTTTGCGCCATCTTGCTTTTCGAAATTATTTACGAGAAAATCCGGCAATTGCTACAACCTATGGTACATTAAAAAAGCAATTGGCCCAAGCACACCCCGATAGCATTGATAAATATATGGATGGCAAAGATGCGTTCATTAAGAAAATAGAAAAAGAAGCGTTGAAGAAATATTGGGAAAAATAAAAAAAGTTGCTAAAGCTAGCAACTTTTTTTTGGTTCTTTTTTGAAAAAATGATAAAGAAGACCACTTAAAAGAACACCTAGAATAATTCCAATAGCTAAATTATGCGTATAGACGATCACACCCACTGTCACGAGTAAAATAACAATTTCAGTAACTTCAAAAGTTCGGAAAAGCTGCAAACTTTCCCAATCAAAGGTGTCGACTGCCACTGTCATCATGATCCCAATCAATGCAGCTGTAGGAATGGCTACCATCACAGAGTTAAAAACAAAAATGAATAGAAGGAGGGTAATACCTGAAATCAAAGTAGAAAGCCGTTTTCGTCCCCCTGATTTAACATTAATGACCGCTTGCCCGATCATCGCACAGCCAGCTTGGCCACCAAAAAATCCGGTAATTATATTAGCGAATCCTTGCGCCTTAACTTCTCGTTGGCTATCACTTTGGCTCGCTGTCATTTTGTCCACAATGGGGATCGTCAATAAAGATTCAATTAACCCGACCATTGCTAAGGCAACAGAGCTAGGTAAAATAATCCACAACGTTTCTAAGTTGACGGGTACATTAGGCCAACGGATCGCTGGATGAAACTGACTCATTTCACCAAGATCACCTACCGTTTGCAAATGACCTTTTAAAAAATAGGACAGGATAGTCATGAATAAAATAACAATTAAAGCAGGAGGCACAATTGTAATAAACTTAGGTAATAGATAAATAAGTAAGATACTACAGATAATCATGCCGTAGGACCACAGTGTTTGATGAGGCAATTGTTGTACTTGCGCCATGAAAATTAAAATGGCTAACGCATTGACGAATCCGTACATCACTGTCTTGGGAATAAAGCGCATTAATTTATGGATACCTAAATAACCTAAAATAAATTGTAGAAAGCCTGTTAAAATAGTCGCAGCAAGCATGTATGACAAACCATGTGCTTGAATTAAGCCTGCAAGGACTAAGGCCATTGAGCCAGCAGACGCCGAAACCATTGCCGGACGGCCGCCCGTAAAAGTAATCACAAGTAAAGTAACAGCTGAAGCAAACACTGCAGAAAGCGGGTGAACACCAGCAATAATCGCAAACCCGATTACTTCTGGTAAAATGGCGACAGAAGAAACGAGACCGGCAAAGAGATCATTTCGTTCATTGCCTAACCATTCGCTTTTTTTAATACTAAATAACATCGAAAAACTCCTTTAAGTTAATAAAACCTTATTCATAATAGCATGAATAAGCTGAAATGAGCGTGGGACAAAAATCACTTTGGATTTTTGCTCCACGCTCAAAAACTGATAAACGGCGGGAACAAAAGCAACTCCTTCGGAAATAAGCCGGAATTCTCCAAAAATTACAGAACAATTTTCGGAAATTCCTTCTTATTTCTCGGAGTTAAACGCTTCTGTCCCGACCTCATTAGAACTGTAGCAGTGCCAACAACAAAATGGCTAGGACGACTTGAACAGTTCCTACTGATAAACCATAGATTAAGAAACGTTTGCCTTCTTGGAAAAACTTTTTAAAATCGAGTCGTAACCCGATTGCTGCCAAGGCAGTAATTTCAAACCAAGAACTAAAGAAATGAGCAGTATCACTGATCACGACGGGGAAATGAATCAAACTATTAAAGACACAGGCAATGAAAAAGCCAACTACATACCAAGGTAGGGCGCTACTTTTTTTGGTGACTTCTACCAACTCAGCCTCTGATTCTGCCGTCTTACTTTGCTTGAAACGTCCAAATAAATAGACAACTGCTACGAGTAGGACAATCCGCATAATTTTAAAGAGCATCGCAAGTTGAACTGCGTTCTCATTGACCATATTGGCACTGGCGACAACCTGACCAACTGATTGTAAAGTCCCTCCGATTAGTGCGCTACGAGCCAACAAATTGGTACCATAGATAATCCCACTTAAAATGGGTAAGGTCAACATTAAAACGGTTCCTAATAAGTTTACTAAAGTAATGATTTGGCCTTTTTCTTCCTCATCTGCTTGAATTGCTGGAGCAATCGAAGCAATGGCAGAGGATCCACAAACGGCATTACCACCAGCCATCAATAAAGACATATTATCAGAAAAAGCCAGTTTTTTACCGATCAAATAGGCAAAAATAATGGTCAGCGACATTTGAATGAGAATAAATGCGACACCTTGTAAGCCAATTTGGGCAATCGTTTGAAAGGTCACGGTGGTTCCCAATAAAACAACAGAAAATTCTAGTAATTTACTTTCGGCTACTTTGGTTCCGCGATTTAAATTGGCACCGCGAACAAAGGTATTTCCCAAAAAGATTCCTAGTAAAATAGCTATCGTTGCGGCGCCTAAGCTAGGTAACCAGATGGCAAGAAACTTGCTAAGGCAGGCGACAAGGAAAGCTGTTAGCAAGCCGGGAAGAATTTGGAATAAAGATTGGATATAATCATTTTCTGAATTTCTCATTGAAAAAATCTCTCTTTCTTGTTCATTACTTCCAGTATAACGAAATTTTTTACATTTGAGAAATAAATAGTTAAAATAATATTTATAATAGAAAGTTATCGAAAGGATGCCTATGTTTAAATTATTAAAGACTTTTCAAATTGTGTATGAGCAAATGAACTTTTCCAAAGCAGCTACCTGCCTATATATCTCACAACCAGCCGTTTTTAATCAAATCAAACAATTAGAAGAAGAATTAGGCTGTTCATTGTTTTTAAGAAATGGTCGACAAGATGTAGTCCCTACTAGGCAAGCGGAAGTCTTGTATAATCGTTTGCTAAATTTAGCTGATGATTGGCAAGAAACATTAACAGCTCTTCATCAGGCGAGATTACCTAAAGAAACTTGCCGAATTGCTGCGTCTAATACTTTTGCAGTTTATTATTTGCCGCAACTGATGCAGCATTTACAGACACAGTATGCAACGATCAATTTTGTTTTAGAAATGAACAATTCAGAAGAAGTAGTGGAAAAAGTTGAAAAACATCAAGTTGATTTTGGCTTTATCGAAAAACCATTAATTACGAAAGGCGCCTCTCGTGAAGAAATTATTCAGGATCAATTGGTTTTAGCTGGGGACCCTGCCAATCAGAATTGGTTGGTACGTGAAAAGGATTCTGGGGTCTTTCATTATACCCAACAGTATTTAGAAGAAAGTAATCAAAGCCCAACACTCATGACGGTTAAAAATAATGAAATGATTGTTAAAATGTTGGAATTGGGCATGGGGCAATCGTTGCTTTCAAGAAAGGCGATTACTGAAAAAATCCCCTTCCAAACGTTAGGTGAAAAGTATTGGCGTTCCTTTTATTTTTTGACACGGGGACATTTAAAATCCTCCTTGCTTCAAGAAGTAAAACAAGCAATTTATCGATTCTATCAGAAGGAAATGAATAAATACTAAAACGTTCTCTTTGTTTATTTATCAATCTTTGACTACACTAAAGAAAACGAAGGAGGGAACCACAATGCCTAAATTTTCACCATGTTTATGGTTTGACACACAAGCGGAAGAAGCTGCTAACTTCTATACAACAATCTTTGAAAAAGGTGCGATTCTAAGTAAAACGAACTACGTTAATGAGGAGCATCAACCTCAAGGAACATCATTAATGACCATTGAATTTACCTTGGCGAACCAAACAATCATTGGTTTAAATGGCGGACCAGAATTTTCCTTTACGCCAGCTAGTTCATTTTTTGTTGAATGTAAAACATTATCACAAACAGAAACGTTGTGGAAAAATTTAACAGCAGATGGACAGATATTGATGCCTTTTGGGGAATATCCTTTTAGTCCTTTATATGGTTGGGTAGTGGACAAATTTGGTGTCTCTTGGCAAGTGTCTTTTTCAGGAAAAGAACAAACAATTGTACCAACCTTTATGTTTGCTAATGAAAAATATGGCGAAGCAGCCAAAGCTCTATCAGAATGGTTGGCGATTTTCGGTCCAGGCGAAATAATTGAAAAAGTTGAATATGAAGATGGGAACATTGCGCAAGCACTTTTCACATTACAGGAGCAACCGTTTCGAGTAATGGATGCACGAGATAAACATGATTTTGATTTTACCATGGCCTTCTCCATTTATATTGATTGTGAAAATCAGGAGGAAATAGATCGGCTATGGCAACAAGTGACTGCTAAAGGGAAAGAATGGCCGTGTGGCTGGATGGAAGATCAATTTGGGGTCAGTTGGCAAACAGGCAATCCTGAACTGAAACGTTATTTATCTGACTCAAATCCAGCTAGAGCAAATGAAGTGACCAAAAAATTGTACCAAATGAAAAAATAGATTTAAACCAGTTAAAAGAAGTGTATGACAAATATAATCATTAGAAAAACTGAGGTTGTCTGATCCACTACACTTTGGTACGTTGGTATCAATTCCAATACATGGAACATACTAGAGTTGAAGGACTTGTCTTTTAAGGATCAAGACCTTCAACTCTTAAAAAAGGCTCGATTCTTGCGAGTTCCAAAGAAGCCACTTCTATTATGTTGTTTACTTAATGGTTAGGACTCTGCCGATTTTTTTATAAGATTATGCTATAATTAAGAGTAGCAATTATTGAAGGAAAAATGAAAAGTCCAAAATAGGAAGTGGTAAAATGATTGAGTTAATTGTGTTGTTAACAGTTTTTACTTATGGAACGAACTTTGTTTTATATCTTATTTTGAAAAATAAAAAGTCCATGCCAATTGTCGAAAAAGCTTCTATTGTATTAGGAATTAATATGTCTGTGTTATTATTAGATGGTATTTTTGCTTTCGTTGGCAAATTCATCATGTTATCAGAATGGGAATTATTAGCGCCTATTTTTGAAATAGTGTAAAAATCATCATAAAGTCCTATATCCAAAAAGAATGAAGTTTGTTAGGATAAGAAAGATGAAAATTTAGAAATAAAAGAGGTGGGATTGCATGGCTAAAATCATGATTGTCGAAGATGAAACAACCATTCGAGAATTAATTAGCGAGGAATTACAAAAATGGCAATTTGAAACGATTGGAACAACCGATTTTAATGATGTATTGGATGATTTTCAAGAGGAGAATCCTCAATTAGTCTTGATGGATATTAATTTACCTGTGTACGACGGGTACTATTGGTGTCAAAAAATTCGTGAAGTTTCTAAAGTACCAATTATTTTTATTTCGAGTCGTAGTACCAATATGGATATGATTATGGCGATGAACATGGGCGCGGATGATTTTGTTACAAAACCGTTCCAGATAGATGTTTTAATTGCTAAAATCAATGCTTTGTTGCGCCGCTCTTATAACTATTCCGATACGGATAGTGAAGTGCTTTCACATAATGGCATTACTTTAAATGTGGACAATGGACGAATGGAAATCAAAGGCGAAATGATCGATTTAAGTAAAAATGAATACCGATTACTGTATCTTTTAATGAAAAAGCACGGAAAAATTTTAACACGTGAAAAACTATTGCGCGCTTTATGGGACGATGAACGTTTTGTGGATGACAATACGTTGACGGTAAATATCAATCGTTTACGAAAAAAAATTGAGCAAGCAGGGATTGCTGGCTATATTGAAACCAAAGTGGGCGTCGGTTATATGGTGCCCTAGATAGGAGTAGACAATGACCATTCTAAAGTATTTAAAAGATCGCTGGTTATTACTAATTGGTTGGTTATTTTTTCTGTTCTTAACTTGTTTTATTTTATGGTTGGCTCCTAATGTCCGCTTAGATTGGACAGTGGTTGGCTATATCTTTTTACTGCAAAGTGTTTTTTTATCGCTATTTTTAACAATTGATTATTATTTAAAACGTAAGTGGTGGCTTTCGTTGGCAACGGAAAAAGAGCCGCCTTCTTTACAAGAATATTTGAATACAGCAGAAAAAGAAGAAGAACTACTTGTCCAAACGTATATTAACGGTTTATTGCAAGAGCACCAACAAACCATGCAGCAAGCAATTAACAACCAACAGGACCAAAAAGATTACATTGACTCTTGGGTTCATGAAATCAAAGTCCCCCTAGCGGCTATCACGTTACTGGTACAATCTGTCGAAGATGATATTCCAGAGAAAAAATATTATCTATTGGAAAATGAGTTAGGGAAAATTGATGAATATGTCGAGCAAGTCCTATATTATGCTAGATTGGACAGCTTTTCTCGAGATTATTTACTTCAAGAATATTCTTTAAAAGAAATTGTGCAATCTGTTGTTCGTACGCAAGCAAATTATTTTATCCAAAAAAGATTGCAATTCTCAATTGAAGGAGAAGATGAAGCGGTTTTAACCGACCGAAAATGGGTCATTTTTATTTTCCGCCAATTATTAAGTAATGCAGTCAAGTATACGCCAGAAGGCGGCACGATTACGGTTCTAATTTCCAAAAATAAACAAGGTATTTATTTATCTTTAAAAGATTCTGGGATTGGCATTCCGATGCAAGATCAACGACGCATTTTCGATAAAGGATTTACTGGTGAAAACGGGCGAAAAAGCGAACAGCATTCGACTGGTCTTGGTCTGTATTTGGCTCATAGCTTAGCGAAAAAGTTAGGTCATGATTTAACAGTCGAATCGACAGAAGGGCAAGGTACGACGATGACATTGTTTTTCCCTTCCCTCAGTTATTATAATGAAGTGAAATAAAAAGTAGGTCTATCAGCAAATTAAAGAGGTGATAGGCCTTTTTTTATTTATTAAAACTTTCTTGCTAACTTCTCTTACTCTTCTTAGTTGTTTAGAAAACGTTTTTATTGTTAGAATGAAATGAAATAAATTTGTTAGGAGAATATTATGAGTTTACTTATCGCTTTAGTGCCCATGATTGCGTGGGGCAGTATTGGTTTAGTCAGCGGTAAAATTGGTGGAAGCGCCAATCAACAAACGTTAGGTATGACAATCGGCGCATTACTATTTTCAATTGTTGTCTTTTTTGTCATCCAGCCTACGTTGACGACAGCCACATTAATTGTTGGATTTATATCTGGTTTATTCTGGAGTTTGGGACAGAATCAACAATTTCATAGCATGAAATATATGGGCGTTTCAGTTGGCTTACCAATTTCAACTGGGATGCAGTTAGTTGTTAATACCGTTGCAGGGGCTGTTTTTTTCCATGAATGGACAAAAACAAAAGACTTTGTTGTGGGCTTTATCGCTTTAGCATTTTTAGTTTTTGGGGTGTATTTAACAGCTCGACAAGATGATGATAGTCAACCGAAAACCTCAAACAGTATGTTAGATTTTAATAAAGGGATTCGGGCCTTGATTTTCTCAACAGTTGGGTATGGTGTCTATACCATCATTATTAATGCCACTGGTTTAGATCCGTGGGGAATTATTTTGCCACAAAGTATTGGTATGTTAGTGGGGGCTAGTTTCTTTGCCTTCAAAAAAGTCAAAGTTGATCGTTTTGTTTGGATGAATATGACGACGGGTCTGCTTTGGGGCTTAGGAAATATTTGTATGTTATTAACCATGCGTGAAATTGGCTTAGCTATTAGCTTCTCTTTATCACAAATGGGGATTATTATTTCGACTCTTGGGGGCATCTTCCTTTTAGGCGAAAGAAAATCAAAAAAAGAAATGTTTTATGTTATTTTTGGTTGCATTTTTGTTATTCTAGGTGGTATTCTTTTAGGGTATATGAAAGCGTAAATAGTTTATTTACGCTTATTTTTTTTACGGGGGTAAACACATGTCTATTTTCAGAAAAAAAGAAATCACTGTGACTGTCAATGACAGTGGTGGGATGAAAAAAAATCTTAAGACGATGGACTTAATTTTTCTAGGAATTGGGGCTGTAGTAGGAACAGGGATTTTTGTTGTGACAGGTGTCGCAGCGGAACGCTATGCAGGTCCAGGGCTCGTCTTATCATTTCTGGTAGCAGCAGCCGCGATTATTTTATCTGGTTTATGCTATGCAGAATTTGCATCACGTATTCCGGTCATTGGTGGGCCGTATGCCTACATGTATGTGGTCTTTGGAGAAATTGTGGCTTGGATGACTGGTTGGATGATTATTTGTGAGTTTTTCTTGGCGGTTTCATCCGTTGCTTCAGGTTGGTCAGGCTATGTTCATGGCTTTTTGGATAGCTTAGGTTTTTCTTTACCGCAAGCGTTAAGTGGCGCTTATAATCCAACAAATGGTACATATATTGATTTGATTGCCATGTTGGTCGTTGTAGCCGTAACTTTTTGGGTATCTTTAGAAGCGAAAACAGCGTTACGTTTAAATAACTTAATGGTTTTCGTGAAGTTTGGGATTATTTTATTATTTGTTCTCGTGGGAATCTTTTATGTGAAACCAACGAACTGGCAACCATTTATTCCTTATGGTTTTTCAGGCGTTTTCAGTGGTGCTGCTTTAGTTTTCTTTGCCTTTCTAGGGTTTGATGCGGTCAGCATGGCCGCGGAGGAAGTGAAGAATCCGAAAAAAGATATTCCAAAAGGGATTATTGGTTCCATTATTATTTCAACATTGTTATATATTGTTGTTACGTTAGTTTTAACTGGAATTGTTCCATTTACGGATTTAGGGGTCAAGGATCCGGTGGCTTTTGCGATGCGTTTCATTAATCATGGCGCAATTGCGACAATCATTTCAGTTGGTGCTATTTTAACCTTATTAACAGTGACGATTGCGATGATGTACAGTTTAGCCCGTGTGATTTATGCGATTAGTAAAGATGGATTATTGCCGCAGTTTATGAGCAAAATCGATGAGAAACGGCACACACCTAAGAATGCAACCTATGTAGCTGGATTTTTAGCAATGGTTTTTGCTGGTGTTGTTCCAATGGAGATGTTGGCTGAACTTACAAATATCGTGACACTCTTTTATCTGATGTTTCTCGCTTTAGGAATTATCAAATTACGGACAATGAAAGGAGAACCGCAAGCAGGTGAATTTAAAGTACCACTTGTGCCGGTTCTACCATTAATTTCAATCGTGGTTTGCGCGGCTCTAATGTTCCAATTGTCTTTAGCTACTTGGCAAGTATTTGGCGTAGCCGTAGTGATTGGTTTGGCTATTTATTTCTTTTATGGACGACACCATAGTATCGTTCGTTTCGAGACAAAAGAATAAAAATGAACGAAAAAAGAGAGGAATACTTGTCAAATAGACAGGTGTTTCTCTCTTTTCTTTCTGGCATTTTCTTCATTTTCAAGAGAAAACCGACAAGAAATATAGTTTAATAATGTCTAATTATGGTATACTGTTTAGGAGTAAATCCTGAGGGTTTAGGAAAATGACTAAAGGAGGTTTTTTCTGTATGTCACAGAAAGAAACATTTTATATTACCACCCCAATTTATTACCCAAGTGGGAAGTTACATATTGGGAATTCATATACAACAATCGCCTGCGATGCTATGGCCCGTTACAAGCGTTTAATGGGTTTTGATGTATTTTATTTAACAGGTGTGGATGAACATGGCCAAAAAATTGAAAAAAAAGCTGCTGAGTTGAATGTGACACCAAAAGAGTACGTTGATAAAATGGCAGCAGATGTTCAAAAATTATGGAAAACATTAGATATCAGCTATGATAAATTTATTCGGACAACGGATGATTATCACATGGCAGCCGTGCAACAAATTTTTGATCGTTTAGTAGAACAAGGAGATATCTACCTTGGAGAATATGAAGGTTGGTATTCAGTTTCTGATGAAGAATTTTTCACTGAAACACAATTAGCTGAAGTATATCGTGACGATGAAGGCAATGTCATTGGTGGGAAAGCACCAAGTGGTCACGAAGTCGAATTAGTTAAAGAAGAATCCTATTTCTTCCGCATGAGTAAATATGCGGATCGCTTGGTACAATATTACGAAGAACATCCAGAATTTATTCAACCAGAATCTCGTAAAAATGAGATGCTAAATAACTTCATCAAACCAGGATTGGAAGATTTAGCCGTTTCAAGAACGACTTTCTCTTGGGGAATTCCATTAAAAAATGATCCAAAACATGTGGTTTACGTATGGATTGATGCGTTATCAAACTATATTACAGCACTAGGTTATGGTTCAGAAGATGATTCATTATTCCAAAAATATTGGCCTGCGAACGTGCAAATGGTTGGGAAAGAAATCGTGCGTTTCCATACGATTTATTGGCCAATTATGTTAATGGCCTTGGATTTACCATTACCGAAAAAAGTCTTTGGACATGGTTGGTTATTGATGAAAGACGGAAAAATGTCTAAATCTAAAGGAAATGTTGTTTACCCTGAAATGTTAGTAGAACGCTACGGTCTAGATGCGTTACGTTATTATTTATTACGAGCAATTCCATTTGGTAGTGATGGCGTCTTTACACCAGAAGATTTCGTTTCTCGCTTAAATTATGATTTAGCTAATGACTTAGGAAACTTGTTGAATCGAACAATTGCGATGATTAATAAATATTGTGATGGCAAAGTACCAGCCTATGCTTCAAAAGTTACCCCATTTGATAGTGAACTATCGACAACTGCGGCGAATGTTATTGGAAAATATCATGAAGCAATGGAAAAAATGGAATTTAATACGGCTATTGCAGAAATCTGGACGCTAGTTTCTCGTGCAAATAAATATATTGATGAAACAGCGCCTTGGGTATTGGCTAAAGAAGAAGAGAAACGCAACGAATTAGAAAGTGTCATGATCCATTTAGCGGAAAGCTTACGAATTGTGGCAATCTTATTGCAACCAGTCATGACAGAAACACCAGGGAAAATTTTCGAACAATTAGGCTTAGATCCAGAAACAATGAACATGGAAAATATTCATTTTGGTGAGTTCCCAACAGACGTAACAGTAACAAGTAAAGGAACACCTATTTTCCCACGTTTAGAAATTGAAACAGAAGTAACGTATATTCAAAAGAAAATGTCCCAAAGCGAAAGTGCTACAGAAGAGGATATTAAATGGAATCCAGAAGAAACAACGTTGGTTTCAACGAAAGAAAAACAAATTAAGTACGATGATTTCGATAAAGTGGAATTAAAAGTTGCCGAAGTTATTGACTGTAAAAAAGTCAAAGGAGCAGATAAATTATTGCAATTCCGTTTAGATGCTGGGGATGAAAACCATCGTCAAATTCTTTCAGGTATTGCTGAATTTTATCCAGATCCAGCTGCGCTAATTGGCAAAAAAGTAGTCATTGTGGCTAACTTAAAACCAAGAAAAATGCGTGGTCAAATTAGCCAAGGAATGATTCTTTCAGCTGAATCACCAGAAGGTAAACTTCAAATTGTTGAAGCACCAAAAGAAATGCCAAATGGTGCAGGAATCGCATAAAAGCATAAGTGGTAAAGATAAAAGGTGAATTGTAACCTTTTATCTTTACTACTTTTTTTGTATACTAGAAGAAAAGTGATTTGATGTGGGGGAAGTTTGATGGCTTATCATAAATTTAAATTTTATGAGCAACGAAAAAATGATCCTAAATGGCGTCCGTATTATTTAGAAGCTATGAGAGTAAGGGAACAAGCACGGCTAACAGTTCAACGTAGAAAAAGAAGGGCAAGAATTAGAACCTTTTTAGTGGTTGCGATACTGGTTATTTTAGTTTTTCTGTTATTGGCTCATTGGACATATTCACAAACAAATGAACTCTCTTTCTCCAGTTTTATCGACGTCCTAAAATCGAAAATCAACGAATTTTTAAATTAAAAGAATCGAAGAAAAACCTAGAAAAAATCATTTGCGATTTTTCCTAGGCTTTTCTATTTTAGAGTTTCACTTTTTTAGGTATTCGTTTTTTACCAAAACGGCCTTTCGTTAGGCGACTTGGTAAAATGATCAGTAAGAGTGAAAAAGGGACACTAATAATTTGCCACGTGAGTAAACGGCCTAAGCTATTATTTTTATAGAGCCACTCTAATATAAAATGCAGCCCTAAAATACTTAACAAAGCCAAGCCTGTCAGGAAATAAGGCGTTGATACCCGGTCGGTCGTTTTCAAGAGACTAAAACCTAAAGGAACTAGATAAAAGTAAGCACTTGTTAAAGTAATCCGCCAACTTTTCATAACGGTGCCTAAATTAATTATAAAAAAAAGTAAAGATAGAACTAAAGCGAAAGGTGGAAACAAAGCCACTAACGCCGAATAGATGGTTCCCCAGACGAGCATTAAGGGACCTTTAACAATAGCGGCAATAAGTGTAAACAAGCCAATTAGGAGTAACTGCTGTGTCAGTGAGCCAAAGGTTAGCAAGCCAAATAAAATAAGCAGTAGCCAGTGCCAAATGGTTTGGTTTTGTTGTTTTCGCTCAATAGTTACATTTTTTTGGATAGAGGTTTTAAAAAAATTTTCTAAATCAGGTGATTGTTTCACCTTCTCACGCTCCTCTCAACTTAAGAGACAACAAATGAGTAGGTCTGCTAATTAAAAAGCAGTGCCTACTCGTCTATTATAAGTGGTTTTTCTAAAAATAAAATCCGCCTTAAGTCTCAGTTACTGGGCTGCCAAGTAAGGTGTAAACCATTCAGAAAGTGTGCCGGTATAAGGTAAAACGACCCGTTTCATTCCACGAGAAATAGCAGTATACAGGATTTTTTTATCTCGTTTATTGTCGGAATAACGATTAACATTTGGGTTATGAAGAATTACATTATCAAATTCTAGACCTTTTGCCATATCAATTGATAAAACTTGCAGTGACGGATGCTCTTCCAGTGAAAGAGAAGCACTAAGTTCTTTTGTTAATTGTTCTTTTTCTGCAAATGTTTTAGTAATAATGGCGGTGCTTTCTTTCGGATCAAAAGTTGTAATGGAAGTGACGATTGCTTTAAGATAGTCAGACGCAGAGTCACAAGGAATAAATGTCGGCTTTTCTCCATCATGCCGGATGGGCACAATGGTTAATTGCTCTGGTTGAGTGCCTAATGTTTGGAAGAGTCGTGTAATTTCTTTACTTGAACGGTAACTGTTTAATAATTGATACGTTCCAACAGAACGGCTGGTTTCGTTAACCAATAAATCATGAGCTTCAGAAAATTCAATGGCTGTATTAAAAATGGCTTGATTTTCATCACCAGCTAAAGTAAAACTAGCTTTAGGGAAAAGTGTCAGCAGTAATAATAATTGGGCTTCTGTATAATCTTGGACTTCATCGACTAGGATAAAAGCCATTTGCTGGTTGGCGAGGTTTTCAATAAATGCATGTTTCACCAAAATAAGGGCCACAATTTCATCGGCTGTGAAAACAGCTGTCTCTTTTTGATACGATTTTTCAGTGAATAAAGAATAAAACGTTTCAAAAAAGGCCCATTGATCTAGCCAAGCATCATTTTTGATAGCGGCAGTGACAGAGCGATATTTTTTCTTCAAACGTTTTAAAGCAAAATCAGCCAGATGTTTTTCATTATCTTCGGTAATCACTGTGCCAAAATAACGAACTTGTTCAGCTTCTGTTAAATCTTGGAATTGATCCAACATTTTTTTAGAATGGGCTTGTTTTAATAAGTACCGTGTCCAAAGACTGGTTAACTTTTCTTTTGTGGCTGAAATTCGTTGGCGAATACTCAAGTCAGCTGGTGTTTCTTGATAAAGTTTAAAAATTGTTTCTGAAGTAAATAAGGTCTGCTTTTTAAAAGTTAAAGGACGGAAAAAATTTGGCTGCACAACCGCTTTTTCAGGATTGCTTAAAAGAAACGTTGCAAATTCTTTTGAACGAATAACGTGCTCTTGCTCCGTTGCCTCAGAGCGAGTAATGCGTTCGAAATAGTCCGTTTCTTCTTCCATTGGCCATGCTTCTTTGGTAGTGAAGCGCAAAAATTGTAAAAGAGTCAAATTCAAGGGATTTCGTTCGCCTAAATTTGGTAAAACTTGAGAAATATAATCAATAAATGTTGAATTTGGTGAAAGTAATAAAATATTATCCGCTGTAATTTCTGCTCGATGTTGATAAAGTAAATAAGCAATCCGTTGCATAATCGCAGACGTTTTCCCACTACCAGCAATCCCGTTGACTAGTAGGAGTGGCTGCGTTTCGTCACGAATTATTTGATTTTGTTCTTGTTGAATGGTTGTCGTAATGTCCTTCATATAAGGAGAAGCATCTTCTTCTAAAGAATGCAATAACACATCATCTTGAATCGCAATGGTTGTGTCAAAATAGTTGATTAATTGATCTTTTTCAATAATTAACTGTCTTTTCAAATCAAGTTGTACAGGAATGGTTTGTTGATGTGCCATGTAGGCTGTTTTCCCTAAAACATTGTCATAAAATAGCGAAGCAATCGGTGAGCGCCAATCGTGAATGCGCGTTTCTTCTTCTAAAGAAGTAAAATCGTTTACGCCAATATAAAAGTTTTCTGGCTCTTCAGGGCTGTCTTCAAAAGTCACGCCAATTTTGCCAAAATAAGGAACTTGTAATAGGCGTTTCACTTTGTCTAAATTTTTAGCCGTTGCTTCATTTTTTAAGTTCCACTGATCAATTTCACGGTTCTTCATTTCCAACATGGCAAACGTTTCTAGATTATCGGCATAACTATCAAAATTCAGCTTAGAATCGCGACCAAATTCCTCTAGCATATGTTTGCCATCTTTCATTGTGTTCGCCAATTGCTCTTCGTAAACTTTTTTAGCCGCTTGCAGCTCATGATAAACCGTTGTTAAATGCTGTTGTTCATAAATTTTTTCATCGGTCATGGAGATTCCTCCTTTTAATAACATGACTGAATAGTATACGTTACTTTTAGCATAAATGCAAGCGCTGTTTATGAGGAAATGGCGAATCTTGTCGCCTAGTCATTCAGATTTTTCAAGAAATATGATAAAGTAGAGAGGAGATAAAGGAGGCAATCATAATGATTTTTGATACACATACACATTTGAATGCAGAACAATTTAATGATGATATTCCAGAAACGATTGCACATGCCCAAGAATTGGGTGTTACAGAGATGGCCGTGGTCGGTTTTGATGAACCAACGATTGAAAAATCTCTTTTACTTAGTCAGGAATATACCAATATTTATAGTATCATTGGTTGGCATCCAACAGAAGCGGGTAGCTATACGCCAGAGGTTGAACGACGATTACAAGAACAATTAACGTTGCCAAAAATTGTCACATTAGGTGAAATCGGTCTTGATTATTACTGGATGGAGGATCCTAAAGAGGTGCAAGAAAAAGTCTTTCGCCGTCAAATTGCGATTGCTCGGGAAATGAATTTACCGTTTAGTGTGCATACGAGAGAGGCATTAGAAGATACCTATCGAATTTTAAAAGATGAAAAAGTTTCAGATATTGGTGGAATCATGCATAGTTTCAGTGGCGATGCTGAGTGGATGAAGAAATTTTTAGATTTAGGTTTGCATATTTCTTTTAGTGGAGTCGTGACGTTTAAAAAAGCGTTGGATGTTCAAGAAGCGGCGATGGCGGTACCACTAGAAAGAATGTTGGTGGAAACAGATGCACCCTATTTAGCCCCGGTTCCTTATCGTGGTAAACGGAATGAACCAGGCTATACACGATACGTAGTGGAAAAAATTGCTGAATTACGACAACTAACCTTTGAAGAAGTGGCAGAACAAACGAGAGTCAACGCTCATCGCTTGTTTCGGATAGATAAATGAAGGAAAAAATGAAAGTTGCAGAAATCATTGTCGTTGAAGGAAAAGACGACACACGCCGCATTCAAGAGGTAGTTGCAGCGGATACGATTGAAACGATTGGCTCTGCTATCAATGATGAAATTTTGACACAAATTGAACACGCACAAGAAACGAGAGGCGTGATTATTTTTACAGATCCAGACTATTCGGGCGAAAAAATTCGTAAAACAATAATGGAAGTTGTCCCTGATGCAAAGCATGCTTTTTTATCAAGAAAAGTCGCAGTGCCTAAAAAAAATGGCGGTAGCCTAGGGGTTGAACATGCTAGTGATGAAGCAATTATTGAAGCCTTAAAAAAAGTCGTAACACCTGTTCAAGCTGATGAAGACTATCAAGAAATTCCTAGACAAACACTAGTTGAATATGGTTTAATAGCGGGAGCAAATGCCAAAAAATACCGTGAATTATTAGGAGATGACCTAAGAATTGGCTATACAAATAGCAAACAGTTAGTCAAACGGTTAAGCATGTTTCGGATTACAGAAGCAGAATTGAAAGAAAGCATGACACGTATTTTAAAAGAACTTGCAAACGAAGAATAACTACATGGAGGAACAAGCGTGACGGACTATAAAGAAATTGCCACACCATCCAGAACCAAAGAAATACTAAAAAAGCATGGATTTTCATTTAAAAAGAGTTTAGGTCAAAATTTTTTGACAGAGCCTAATATTTTAAGAAAAATTGTAGAAACAGCGGGAATTAATCAGCAGACAAATGTTGTCGAAGTCGGGCCTGGAATTGGTGCATTAACAGAGCAATTAGCGATGAACGCGGCACAAGTTGTGGCTTTTGAGATTGATGATCGCTTGATTCCTGTCTTAGCGGATACCTTAAGTCGCTATGATAATGTGACAGTGGTTCATCAGGATGTTTTAAAAGCTGATTTGGTCGAGACAACCAACCAAGTTTTTCAAGAGAAGTATCCGATTAAAGTGGTAGCTAACCTACCTTACTATATTACTACGCCAATTATGATGCATTTTTTAGAATCTTCTTTAGATGTAGCCGAAATGGTTGTGATGATGCAAAAAGAGGTCGCTGATCGAATTGCTGCTAAACCAGGAACGAAAGCTTATGGCTCATTATCAATTGCTGTCCAATATTTTATGGAAGCAAGTGTCGCCTTTATTGTGCCAAAAACAGTTTTTGTGCCGCAACCCAATGTTGACTCGGCGATTATTAAATTGACGCGCCGTGCTACACCAGCGGTGACAGTGACCAATGAAAAAGAATTTTTCAAATTAACCAAAGCCAGTTTCCAATTAAGACGTAAAACATTGTGGAATAACTTAACGCATTTTTATGGGAAAGATGAACAAACGGTGGCTTGGCTAAAAGAGAGCCTAGCTGAAGCAGAAATTGATCCTTCTAGACGTGGTGAAACATTGTCTTTAGAAGAATTTGCTCGTTTAAGTAATGCTTTAGAAAAAAATAAACCAGTATAAAAAAGAACTTTCTGTTATTTATGAGAAATAACAGAAAGTTCTTTTATGTGTCTTGACACATTGTGGCTGTTCAGCTACACTTGAGAAAAACAAAAGGTGTCATGACACCTTCAGGAGGCAGTTTTAATGAAAACAAACTCAGTAAAACGTTTAACAATTTCAGCACTTTTAATTGCAATGGGGATTATCATTCCAATGGTTATGCCAAGAATTACCATTGGTCCAGCCAGTTTTACGTTAGCAAGTCACGTCCCAGTTTTTATTGCCATGTTTATTTCTCCAGTGGTGGCAATTGCGGTTAGTCTAGGAACAGGTTTTGGTTTTTTCTTATCCGCAACACCGATTATTGCTTTGCGGGCCTTATCTCATTTGATTTTTGCAGTCATTGGCGCAGTTATTTTACAAAAGCATCCAGAAATTTTAATCAATAAAGAGGGGAAATTCACTTTATTAAATGGGAAATTACAGTTGTTTAACGTGGGAATTGGAGTGATTCATTCCGCGGCCGAGCTAGTGGTTGTTTCTGTATTTTACACAATGGGCAACTTGCCAGGAACCTATTATACAGCCGGCTTCATGTATTCTATTTTTCTTTTGATGGGCGTTGGTGGATTAATTCATAGTTTGGTGGATTTCAGTATTGCCTACTTTTTAGCAAGTACCTTAAGTAAACATGTAGATATTCCAACTTTTACAGAAGCGAAACAACCCAAAGTGATAAAGAAGAAGGTTAAATTAGCATAAAGAGAAACAATCGAGGCATCCGTCATTGTGACGGATGCCTCGAGATTTTTTTACTTAATGACTTCTTCTGTTTGAGGGTCGAAGAAATGTCCTTTGTTAATATCAAAAGCTAAGTCAATCATTTCACCAGGATGGTGGAAGTCACGAGCATCTACTTTTGAGATAAACTCTGTATCACCAATTTTTGTATAAAGCATGGATTCAGCCCCTAATAATTCAGAAACAACGACTTCAGATTTAATCACCGCATCTTTCATTGCCGTTAAAGCCACTTGTTCGCTATGAATATCTTCTGGACGAATACCGAAAATTAATTCTTTGCCTTCATAACCATGTTCAACAAGCTCTTTGTTTCTTCCTTCAGGAATTGCTAGTTTTAAGCCATGTTGGTTAGAAATAACCCCATTGTTTAAGGTAACTTTGAAGAAATTCATGGCAGGTGAGCCGATGAACCCAGCTACGAACATATTTTTAGGTGTATTGTAAACTTCTTTTGGTGAACCAATTTGTTGAATAAAGCCATCTTTCATAATTACGATTCTGTCAGCCATGGTCATCGCTTCGGTTTGGTCATGTGTCACATAAATTGTCGTAGTTTCTAAACGTTGGTGTAGTTTAGCGATTTCAGCACGCATGGCTACACGTAATTTTGCATCCAAGTTTGATAAAGGTTCATCCATTAAAAAGACTTTGGCATCACGGACAATTGCCCGGCCAAGTGCAACACGTTGGCGTTGTCCACCAGAAAGCGCCGCAGGTTTACGCTGTAAGTACTCTGTTAAGCCCAGAATATCCGCAGCATTTTCCACCCGTTTTTTAATTTCAGCTTTATCATATTTTCTTAGTTTTAAACCAAAAGCCATGTTATCAAAAACAGTCATATGCGGATAAAGCGCATAGTTTTGGAAAACCATGGCAATATCACGATCTTTCGGTGCAACGTCATTCATGACTTTGTCCCCAATTGATAATTCACCTTCAGTAATATCTTCTAAGCCAGCAATCATTCGCAATGTTGTTGATTTACCGCAACCAGAAGGTCCGACAAAGACGATAAATTCACGGTCTGTAATTTCTAAGTTAAAATCTGTAACAGAATAATGTTCTGCATTGTCATATTTTTTATACACATTTCTAAGCGCCATTTCCACCATTTGATACGTCACTCTTTTCTTTTTGATTTGTTACTCATAGTTTAAATGAAAACGCTATCTTTCAGCAAGGGAGAGTTGCACAAGAAAAAGAAGACTTTTTCGTCAAGGTGACAAAGGGCAAACACTCTCAGCGGATTTATCGATAAACTTTTGTTATAATATAACAAAGACAGGAGTTGGATAACATGAAAATCGCTTTAATCGCTCATGATCGTAAAAAAACATTAATGATCAAACTAGCAACCGCTTATAAACATATTTTAGAAAAACATGAATTGTATGCAACGGGAACGACAGGCATGAAAGTGATGGAAGCAACTGGCTTACCCGTGCATTGCTTTAAATCGGGGCCATTAGGTGGGGATCAACAGATTGGCGCAATGATATCAGAAGACAACATTGATTTAGTTATTTTTTTAAGAGATCCTCTTTCCGCGCAACCGCATGAACCAGACGTGACGGCTTTGATTCGTCTAAGTGATGTCTATGAAATTCCTTTAGCAACCAATATCGGCAGTGCTGAAATTCTTTTGAGAGGTGTCGAGGCGGGGTTTGCGGACTTCCGTGAAGTTATCCATGAAGGCGATCGTCGACCGTTAGCTTTTTAGAGAACCTTAATGGTTATTTTGACTATTTTGTGGTATATTTTATGAGGACTTTTGTCCAAATAAAATAACAGAGTAGGAGACAAAGCGTTAAGTGCTAAAAGGATGGGATGTTGCCTTTTGGACGAAGAACATAAACAGTGTGTTGCTAGAAAGCAAAGGTTCTTACTTTGCTTATCATCAGAACAACACGTTCAGCTTTTTAATGTTCGCGGTTTTGTTTTCGCATTCGCTGCATGGTTCGTCATGTAGCAGCTCTTAGAGGAGATGCTAAAAATGACAAAGAAAAAATTTGGCACAAAATCCATTGCGTTAATGGGCGTACTCATTGCGGTGGTCGTTGTCTTTTCACGCTTTTTTGCGTATGAAACAACGTTTTTAAAAATCAGTTTCACGTTTATTCCAGAATCATTGATTGGGATGATTTTCGGACCTTTTTGGGCTGGAATCGGCACGGCGGTGGCTGATGTGGTAGGAATGTTGCTTTTTCCAAAGGCAGGCTATTTTCCTGGGTTTACTTTAAATGCCTTTTTGGCTGGTGCTATTTATGGTTATTTCTATTATAAGAAAGAAATGACATGGCAACGAGTGATTTTGGCGACATTGTTGGTCACCGTTTTAATTAATATCATTTTAACTCCTTTGTGGTTAAGTTTAATGTATGGAGTCAATCTAGCAAATTTTGCTTGGTGGGTGCCACGCTTAATTAAAACAGTTATTTTCTTTCCTATTCAAGTAATTGCCACTTATTATTTAGGCAATAAAATTCCCTTTAAACGTTTATTTGGAAAACCATTATCTGAATTAGATCAATAAATTTAAAATTAAAAGAGTCACTTTTCATCATCCCAGAAAAGTGACTCTTTTTTATTGTGCTTTTTGATTAAACTGCGCTTCGTAAAGGTCACGATAATAACCCTGTTCTTTTTGCAATAATTCGTCATGGGTGCCAATTTCAACCACTTGACCATTATCCATAACTAGAATTTTTTCAGCACTTTTGATTGTTGCTAAGCGATGGGCAATAACAAAACTGGTCCGGCCAGTCATCATTTGTAAAAAAGCATCCTGAATTTTTTGTTCGGTCAATGTATCAACTGAACTGGTCGCTTCATCTAAAATAAGCATCGGCGGATTACTAATCATCGTGCGTGCAATAGTCATTAATTGTCGTTGTCCTTCAGAAATTTTAACGCCTTGGGAACCAATCTCGGTATCTAGTCCTTGAGGTAAACGCATGACGAAATCAAAAATATGGGCTTTTTTCATGGCTTCTATAATTTCTTCGTCAGAGGCTTCAGGATTCCCGTACGTTAAATTTTCCCGAATGGAACTATCGAATAGCCAAGTATCTTGGAGAACCATACCAAAACTTTTTCGTAAGCTGTCCCGAGTAATTTGAGTAATGTCGTGAGTATCAACCGTAATTTGGCCACGGTCGACCTCGTAAAAGCGCATTAACAAATTCACTAATGTTGATTTACCCGCACCAGTTCGCCCAACAATGGCAATTGTTTCTCCTGGTTCAGCAATTAAATTAAAGTTTTCGATTAAAGGTCGCGTCGGCGTGTAAGAAAAATCAACGTCTTTAAATTCAACACGGCCTCGCGCTTCTTTCAAAACAATTGCGTTCGGGGCATCAGGACGTTCAACTGGTTGATCCATCATATCGAAAGTACGTTCCAATCCAGCTAAGGCTGCTTGGATTTGGTTGGTGATTCCTGAGAGTTCAATAAAAGGTTTAGAAAACTGACTAGAGTAAATGGTGAAACTGGAAATAACACCAACTGTGACTAAAGGATTGCCACTTA
The DNA here is from genome assembly GCF_051715085.1 of Enterococcus sp. AZ050. Classification (NCBI taxonomy): domain Bacteria; kingdom Bacillati; phylum Bacillota; class Bacilli; order Lactobacillales; family Enterococcaceae; genus Enterococcus; species Enterococcus sp. AZ050. The sequence goes on from NZ_JBIOTC010000001.1 coordinate 2,522,432, forward strand.
AAGCTAACAAGCCACCGACTAATCCAATCGATAAGTAAGATAAATGGTCGATAAATCGAGAAAGTGGGTTGGTTAAGGAGGAAGAAAACTGAGCCTTCTGTCCTTTTTCATACAACGTTTGATTCAATGCTTCAAATGTTTCTTGCGTAGCTTGTTCTTGTTGAAAGGCTTTAACAATTTTTTGGTTGCCAACCATTTCTGAAACGAAGCCGGAAATTTCACCAACAATCGTTTGTTGTGCAGCAAAGTTTTTTTGTGAAGCTTTTGCAACAAGCCAGTTTACAATAAAAATAATCGGCGTACTGATAAGAACCACTAATGTGAGCAGGGGACTTAGCCGAATCATAAAGAGCAAAGCAACAACGACGGTGGCCATGCCAGAAAATAATTGGTTGAAGACAGCCGAGCAAGCCATTGAAATATTGTCAATATCGTTGGTAAAGCGACTGACGATATTTCCGTGTGACGTTTGGTCATAATAACTTAACGGTAATTGATTTAAATGGGCAAAGGCGTCTTTTCTCAGCTGTGTGGTCGATAAATAAGACACGCGATTACCGAGACGTTGAATCAGCCATTGACTTAGAACGGTTACGAGTAAAATCCCTGCTAATAAACCTAAAATTTTGATGAGTTGCGCAGCATTGACTTGTCCTTTACCAACCATTGTATCAACGGATTTACCTATATAATAAGTCATGAGGACAGTCGAAAAACCACTGAGAATTCCTAGGATTAAGGCGCCAATAATTTCTTTTGGATAGCGTAGTAAATACGGCTTAAAACGTGAGAAGGCACCAAAATGAATTTTTTTAGTTTGCATGGGTATCCTCCTCCTGTGACGCAACGATTTCTTGATACTCTTTAGAAGAAGTAAGTAATTCTTCGTGGGTGCCAAGGCCAGCGACTTTTCCACTATCTAGGACTAAAATTTGATTCGCCGTTGCAATCGAACTCACGCGTTGTGAAATTAAAATAACGGTTGTCTCTGCTCGTTCTTTTTGTAAAGCACGGCGCAGATTCAAATCTGTTTGATAGTCGAGGGCACTCAAGGAATCATCTAAAATAAGTAAATGCGGTTTCCTAATCAAGGCACGGGCAATGGTCAACCGTTGTCTTTGTCCACCAGAAAAGTTTTTTCCGCCTTCGTTAACAGGCGTGTCTAACCCTTGGTCTAATTGTTCAACAAATTCTTTACATTGGGCGATAGCTAATGCTTCCCAACAGTCTTCATCAGTTGCATTTGGTTTGCCCCATTGTAAGTTTTCTCGAATAGTCCCTGTAAATAAGACGGCAGTTTGTGGGACACTTGCCACTTGTTGGCGTAAAGTAAAGAGCGGCCAATCGCGCACATTTATACCATTAATAAAAAGGTTTCCTGCACTAACATCATAAAATCTGGGAATGAGTTGGGTTAAGGTACTTTTTCCGCTGCCGGTAGGTCCTGTGATGCCGAGAATTGAGCCTTTAGGAATCGTAAAATTGATATTTTCCAAAGCCAAACCGGCCTCTGGTTCATAACGAAAATCTACATGGTCAAAGGTAATATCACCAAATTGTGGCGATGTTTTTGCTGATTCTGGTGTATCTGTTAACTGGCTTTCTACAGTTAAAACCTCATTGACACGGTTTGCGGAAGCAGCGGCTCGCGTAAAAATTACCACGAGATTAGAAGCAACAATTAAAGCGAGCATCATTTGATTCATATAATTGATCAATGCTAAAACTTCCCCTTGTTGCAAGGAACCAAAAGAAACTTTTAAGCCACTAAAATAAAGTAAAAATAAAATTCCAACATTCATAATCAAAGTGGTTAAAGGCGTTAATAAAGCAGAAACATTCGATACACGAATGTAAATATCGCCTAAATCATCTGAAGCTTTATCAACATGTCGTTGCTCTGTTTCCTTTCTAGCAAACGCACGAATCACACGGACACCGCTTAAGTTTTGACTAATTTGACGGTTTAACCGATCCAAATATTCTTGGACTTTTTGATATAAAGGCACAGTCACTTTAATGATAATAAAGAGAATAAGGCTAAAAATTGGTAAAAGTAATAGGAAAAGAAAGCCCATCTGCACGTCAATGTAAAAAGCCATGACCACAGAACCGATACTTAAAAAAGGTGTCCGAATGACCAACCGAATAAACATCGCTAAAGCCAATTGAAGCTGGTTGATATCGTTTGTGATCCGGGTGATGAGGGTATCTGTACCAAAACTATTCAATTCTTTGTGTGAAAGCTGATTAATTTTCTTCATTAATTGATTTCTTAGCTCCGTCCCAAAACCTTGCGAAGCGACTGAAGCATAATATTGACAAATCATGACAAAAAATAAACCAACTAACGACATAACAAGCATCCAGAGGGCCATTTCTATGACAGTCTGTCGGTCGTTTTGACGAATACCGACATCGACTAAGTGAGCCATGAATAAGGGCAAGACTAACTCGAAACAAGCTTCTAAAAATTTGAAGACTGGACCGAGGATAATTTGTTTTCGATAATTTTTTGCGTATTTCAATAAACCAAACATAAGATTCCTCCCTTTGCTGCTCTCATTGTAGCCTAATCTTTCAATGAAAGAAAGTTGTTCGCTACATTTTCTCAACTTCTGTTAAAATAGAAGAAAAGCGCAAAGAAGTGGAGTGTGACAGAAACGTGGAAAAAATGAGTCAGGTTATTTTGTTATTTTTTATTTATTCCTTTATCGGCTGGTTATGGGAAACAGTGTATTGTTCATTAAAAGCCAAAAAATTTGTTTATCGAGGATTTTTGGTAGGGCCCTATTGTCCTATTTATGGATTTGGGGTCTTAAGCGTTCTCTATTTTGTGGAACCCTTCGAGAACAATCTCTTGGTATTGTATGTCGGATCGGCTGTTTTAGTGACGATTTTAGAATATGTCACTAGTTATGGCTTGGAAAAACTGTTCCATGCCTCTTGGTGGGATTATCATGATGTACCTTTTAATTTAAACGGTCGTGTGGCTTTACCGGTTTCTCTTTTTTGGGGATTGGGGTGTGTCTTGATTGTCAAAGTTATTCAACCAGAAATCGCCAAAGTTGTCAGCTTTTTACAAGCAACCTTTGGCAACTACTTAGCCCTTTGCATAGTGATTGTAATGGGGCTTGACTTAATTTATACGTTGCTGAACATGCAAGGTTTCAAAAAACTTATTACCGAGATGGGCCAAACGTTGGAAACGAACCAACAAGAATTTAAGCAACGGTTGAACACAAAAATGGAAATCGCTACAGCTGATTGGCAGAAGTTAAAAGAACGAACCAAAAAAGAGCATTTCCAAAATCGGTTAAATTTCCAACAACGTCGTTTTATTAACAATTACCCAAAACTAACTTTAAAAAACATTAAAAATTCCAAAGAAGTTCGGCATCTCTTAGAAGATTTGAAGAAAAAGGGCCAATAATTAACAAAAAATATTACAAAATATTTCAATCAATGGTCTAATGGGATGAAAAAAAGAAAAATCGTCAAAAGCTAGTTTTTAAGCCGTCTTAAGAAATTCTTAAAGAATTGAGATAGAAATGGACTAATGAATAAACGCAGGATAAAAAAAGAGTTGCATTTAAATTGTAACAAATTGTAACACGATTGAAATAAAACAAGCCCTCCTGACTAGTATAATGAGTAGGTGTTTTAGATAAGTTAGGAAAGGTGTTGGATTTAGTGAAGGTTAAAAAGTTGATACCATTTTTAACAACAATGATGCTTATCAATTTTGGACTTCCAGTCGCTGCTGCAGCAGAATCACTTGATTCATTGCAAGAAAAAGAAGCGCAAGCGAAACAATCTGGGGAGTTAATTAGTAAAGAAATCAATTCAGCCTTAGACGATGTAAATGCTAAATATGCGGAAATCGAACGTTTAAAAACGCAAATTTCAAAAGCGGAAGATACGTTGAAAACTTCGAAAGAGGAAATAGAAAAAACAGAAAAAAATATTTCTCGTCGTAAAGAAGCTGTTGGCGATCGTATGAAGGATATTCAATTAAATGGCGACCAACGTACTTGGCAAGCCTTATTAGATGCAGAAAATTTATCAGATTTCTTTAATCGGGCCTACGCCATGACCGTTTTACAAAACTTTGAACGGGAAAAGATTGAAAGCTTAACTAGCGAAAAAGAAAAGTTAGCTGCATTACAAGAAAAAGTTGAAAATACGCAAACAACTTTAAAGCAAAATGAAGAGAAATTACAAGTTGAAGCTTCTTCAATGAATAATAAAGTCTCTGAGTTAAAAGAAAAAATGGCGAATAATGAAGAATTATTGGCTCAAATTTCGACAGACAAACAGAAAGAGCAACAACGCTTAGTCAGCGAAAAAGCAGCAGCTGAGGCACAGAAAAAACGTGCGGCAGAAACTGCCAAAGCAGAAGCAGCGAAGAAACAAGCAGCTGCCGACAAACAAGCGCAAGCAGATGCGGCGGCTAAACTAGAAGCCAAAGCTGCTGAAGAGTCAAGCAGTCAAGCATCAAGCTCTTCTACAAGTACGGAAAGCAGTAGCACTGAATCTTCAAGTTCTGCTAGTTCATCCGAATCGTCATCAACGCCAGAATCATCGACAGGCGAATCATCAACACCAGGAACTGGCTCTGGTCGTGTGCTTCAGATGGAATCAACTGCTTATTCTTGGCGCGAAGCTGGTGCAAGTAATCTAAGTGCTACTGGTATTGACTTAAGTAAAGAAAGCAATGTAGTTGCAGTCGATCCAAGTGTAATTCCTCTAGGTTCATTAGTGAAAGTCTCTGGTTATGGCTTTGCTATTGCTGGAGATACAGGTGGCGCTATTCAAGGAAATATTATTGATGTTCATTTTGATTCAGTAGACCAATGCCGTCTTTGGGGACGACGTCAGGTTACAGTAGAAATTCAATAATAAATTTGTTATACTAAAGACAAGATAAAAGGAATTGGCTAAGTCAGTAATGATAGTAGCCAGTTCTTTTTTAGTTAAATGTAAAGGAGAATTACAATGATTCGCTCGGCAACAAAAGAAGACGGTCAAGCGATTGCTCGGCTGGTCTTAGTTATTTTAAAAGATATGGAGTTACCAATTTTAGAAGAAGTCTCAGAAGAACAAATGATTGACCTATTAGCAGAGGCAACGGCGCATCCAACCTATCGCTATGGCTATCAACGAATTTTAGTTTATGAACATGCAGGTGAAGTTGCAGGGATTGCTGTCGGCTATCCTGCGGAAGATGAAAAGATTATTGATGAACCTTTAAGAGAAGTCTTTAAAAAACATGGCTTAGCAGAAGATGTTCGGCTATTTATTGAAGAAGAAACCTTGCCTAATGAATGGTATTTAGACACGATTTCTGTGGATGAACGTTTCCGTGGAATGGGAATTGGTTCTAAGTTATTAGATGCTTTACCTGAAGTAGCTAAAGCTAGCGGGAAGCAAGCCTTGGGTCTAAATGTTGATTTTGACAATCCAGGGGCGAGAAAGTTATACGCAAGCAAAGGCTTTAAAGATGTCACAACAATGACTATTAGTGGTCACTTATACAATCATATGCAAAAAGAAGTGTAAAAATAGAGGTCGGGACAGAAGCGTTTAACTCCGAGAAATAAGAAGGAATTTCCGAAAATTGTTCTATAATTTTTGGATAATTTCGGCTTATTTCCGAAGGAGTTGCTTCTGTTCCCGCCGTTTATCAATTTTTAAGCCTGGGACAAAAATCCAAAGTGATTTTTGTCCCAGGCTCTATTTTTCATTAATCCGTTAAAGGATCAAAATCTAATCCAAAATCATCGGAAGTTTTTTGTTTTTTCTTATTATATAACCAGTAGTCAAGGACAGCTGCTATACAGATGCACAACGGTGCGTCCTCATCATTGGCAACAGTTAAAACAAAATAGTCGCCTGTACAAAGCATGGTTTTATCCATTGACATAATTTTTTTATGGACTTGATAAATTGAATATTGATGCGCTTTGATATCACCAACAACTGCCCAGTGAAGGCCTTGAACATAATAGAAATCAGCATTCAAATTGAACAGTTTTCGTAGAGTACCCACTTTTTCAAAACGCTGATATAACTCAAATCGTGTACCAAAAGTCCAAGAAACTTGTTTAATACTGGCTAAAATTTCTCCGTTCATTGCATATAAAGAAAGCGCATCTCCTCGTGTGCCCCAGCGCCCCACCAATAGAAAAAGTGAACGGCCTGCTTGGTCTTTCACGATGGTTCGCGTAACTTTTCCTAACTGTTGTTCTTGAATAAAAAATTCAGACACGACACGATCTCCTTTCTATATATAAATGAGTGCTGTAACTGGTAGTGCTTATTACAAATCTTCTCTTATTGCACGCAGGATGGCTTCGCCAACACCATTTTCTAAATTAGTGGCTGTTTCATATTTAGCATATTCTTTTAATTCCAGTTCGGCATTGCCCATTGCAAAACTTACCCCAGCCCATTGAATCATGCTGACGTCATTTAAATTATCACCAATAGTCATGACTTGTTCAGCGGGAATCCCACGTTCTTTAGCGACGCGCGCAACCGCAATCCCTTTTTGTGCTAGGCGGTGGTTAATTTCAATATTATTAAGCGCAGAAGAGGTAACAACCAAATCATCTAGTTCTTCTACTTCCATCCCAGCAGGACCTAATACTTTCGGCCCATCCATACTGAAGCCAATAATTTTAAGGACTTCAATCGAATCATCTTTTAAAATGTCGTCTAAACGATCAACATAGGTAATATGCAATAAAGATAGGTGTGCTGAAGCCATGGCGATCGCCACTTTATAAGTTAAATGGGGCATGGATTCTGCAATATGAGCGGCAAAGTTTTCAATTCTTTTTTCTTGATGTTCAGAAAAAATACCTTTATTTGTAGAGATTTCATAGTAAACATTGTGTTGACTCAAAATAGTTAGTACTTCGGTTACTGTTTCTTTTTCGATCCCAGCCGTGAAAAGTGAGTGTCCATCTTTGTCAAACACTTGGGCGCCGTTTAAAGTAATCATGGCGCAGTCAATTCCAGCTTCTTCTAACGCGGGTTTCGCTTCGGTATATGCGCGGCCAGTAGCAACCATAAATTCGATTCCTAAACGTTCCGCTTCGCGAATTGCTGAAGCGTTATCATTTGTGATGCTCATTTTTGCATCTAAAAGTGTTCCATCCATATCTGAAGCAATTAATTTAATCATCGATTCTCTACACCTCATTATCTATTTAAAGCTTACCTATAGTTTACCACGTTTTTCCAAGAGAAAGTACCCAGAAATTTCTTGTCAGGTTTGGAGAAATTCGTTATGCTTAGAGAGCGAAGGAGTGAGCATTATGAAAGAAATTATTCACAATAGTTGGCAAACCGTTTTATCTGCTGAATTTGAAAAACCGTATTATCAAGAATTGCGGGAATTTTTGAAAAAAGAATATCAGACACAAACGATTTATCCAGATATGTATCATTTATTTTCAGCGTTAGAACTAACCCCTTTTGAAGAAGTAAAAGTAGTAATTTTGGGACAAGACCCATATCATGGACCCAATCAAGCACACGGACTAAGTTTCTCTGTCCAGCCAGGTGTGAAAGTGCCGCCATCTCTTGCGAATATTTACAAAGAATTACAAGCTGATTTAGGGTACCAACCCGTCAACCATGGCTTTTTAGAAAGCTGGGCCAAACAAGGCGTGTTATTATTAAATACTGTGTTGACCGTTCGGGCAGGTCAAGCCTATTCCCATCGAGGTAAAGGGTGGGAGCAACTGACAGATGTCATTATCGAAAAGTTGAATGAGCGTGAAAAACCCGTTGTTTTCATTTTATGGGGACGTCCAGCTCAAGAAAAAATTAAAATGATTGATACGACTCGGCATGTGATTATCAAATCGCCACATCCAAGTCCATTGTCAGCGCATCGTGGTTTTTTTGGCTCACGTCCGTTTTCTCAAGCGAATGCTGCTCTAGAACGTTTAGGGGAAACGCCGATTGATTGGCAACTTCCTGAAACAGTGTAGTGTAACAGTGTATGCTGTTATAGTGTAGAAGAGTTAGTTTGTGAAAAGTTTATCGGATTATTGGTTTTTTTGACTAATACAGCTAGAAAAAACTGTTATTTTCTTTGAGAATAGTGTATGATGGATTTTGTAAATATAAAACTGGAGGGTTTATCGTGGAATTATTCGATAGCTTAAAATTTAAAGTCGTACGCCGTAATATCAAAATTGTTTTCCCTGAAGCAACAGATCCTAGAATCTTAGGTGCTGCTGCCCGCTTAAAATCTGATGAATTAGTAGAACCAATCTTAATTGGTGATCCAACAGATATCGCAAATGCTGCTATGGCTCGTGGAATCAACACATCAAACTTTATTATTATCAACCCAAATGATTATGAAAAATGGGATGAAATGGTCGAAGCATTTGTTGAACGCCGTAATGGAAAAGCTACTAAAGAAGATGCTGAAAAAATCTTAAAAGATGTCAACTATTTCGGTACTATGTTAACTTACATGGGTATTGCTGATGGTATGGTTAGTGGTGCTATCCACTCAACAGGTGATACAGTTCGTCCTGCGTTACAAATCATTAAAACAAAACCAGGCGTAAGCCGTACAAGTGGTGCCTTCTTAATGATTCGTGGTCGTGACCAAGAAAGATATTTATTCTCAGACTGCGCGATTAACGTGAACCCAACTGCACAAGAATTAGCTGAAATTGCTGTTGATAGTGCCAAAACAGCTGAATTATTTGACATTGAACCAAAAGTTTCATTGTTAAGTTTTTCAACAAAAGGTTCTGCAAAAGCACCAGAAGTAACAAAAGTTGCTGAAGCTACAAAAATTGCGCAAGAATTAGCACCTGAATATGCGATTGATGGTGAATTACAATTTGATGCTTCTTATGTATCTTCTGTTGCACAATTAAAAGCGCCTAACTCAAAAGTTGCTGGAGAAGCAACAGTCTTTGTATTCCCAGATTTACAATCAGGAAATATTGGCTACAAAATTGCTCAACGTTTAGGTAACTTTGAAGCAATTGGCCCAATCTTACAAGGATTGAACAAACCAGTTTCTGATTTATCACGTGGTGCAAACGAAGAAGATGTTTATAAATTATCAATCATTACAGCTGCTCAAACATTAATGAACGACTAATTAACTATGTCGAAGCATGATAAATAAGCAAAGTAGAAGTTGAGGTTCCCAGGACACTTGGGCCTCAACTTTATTTTTTTGAAGCTGCCACTAGTCAACTTATTGAATTTTCGGTATACTTTCATACATAGATTCTTGCAGATGGGAGGCAAAAAAATGAACATTGTCCTGAATAATCCATTGGAAACAGAAGCAATTGCTAAAATCATTGGACAAAAGGCACAAGCTGGTGATGTAATTGTCCTGACTGGTGATTTAGGGGCCGGTAAGACGACAATGACGAAAGGGATTGCTTTAGGATTAGGCATTTCCCAAATGATTAAAAGTCCCACCTATACGATTATCCGCGAATATCCACAAGGACGACTTCCGTTATACCATATGGATGTCTACCGTGTTGAAGAAGGTGCGGATGAATTAGGGTTAGATGAGTATTTTGAAGGAGATGGGCTATCCGTTGTAGAATGGGGCAGCTTGATTGAAGAAGAATTGCCAGAAGATTATTTAGAAATTATTTTAAATAAAGATTCTCAAGAAGCTGACAAGAGAGTTCTTGAATTCCGTGGAACTGGTCCATTGGCAGAAGAAAGAATAGCAGAGATTCTGAAAACGTGGGAGGCTCGCGAATATGACTGAACAAACATTTTCTATTCGAGAAGCAGTGCCTACTGATGCGGATCAATTACTATCTGTGATGTCAAAAATTGGGAGTGAAACGCCCTATTTGGTAATGGATGAGCGAGGAATGGCCATGTCGACAACAGAATTGGCTGAAAATCTAGCAACACTCTATGAATCGCCAAATAATGTTTTATTGGTGGCATTAGCGGGAGAAGCAATCATTGGGACCGCTTCTGTGTCTGCTTCTTCTAAAAAGCGGATGGAGCATATTGGTGAAATTGGCATTAGTATTTTAAAACAGTACTGGGGCTATGGACTGGGCAGTATCCTGATGGAAGAACTTATTCGCTGGGCGCATGAAAGTCATGTTATTCGTCGCTTGGAATTAACGGTACAGGATCGCAATCAACGAGCGATTCACGTCTATAAAAAATTAGGGTTTGAAACAGAAGCAATTATGCCTCGAGGCGCCAAAACAGACCAAGGTGAATTTTTAGATGTTCATTTAATGCGTTTGCTGATTGATTAATTATTGGTTAATAATTTTAATTTCTTAAATAATCGAACGATAATTGCATGAAAAAACAAAATTTTCGCAATTATCGTTTGTTTCATATTTATTTTTCTGATATTTTTGTTATAATTATAGAAGAATTTAACGAAAAAATGAAAATTTATTTTGGGAAGGAATGTAAGAAATGGCGAAGGCAACGAAAATGAATGTTAATTATCGAGAGTCGATCTTGGATCGTGCGTATCGTTTAGAGCTAATAAAAAAAGATGAGTATACAAAACATCAAGAAAAATTATCATTATTAAATGAAAAATTGTCTGACGGGGAACCAGCTCAATTTGATGCAAAAGAAGAAACGTTTTGGAAAAAAATTTCGCAAAAAGTTATTTTATAAAAGTAATACATACGAATAAGAGCGTACACATAGAAAGAAGCGTAAGCAGTGTTAAACTGCTTACGCTTCTTTTTTAATGAACAGGAATAACTGTTTCACGCTTAATTAATTTGTGAGGAATAACGAGACGGACACCATTTGTCAATTCTTCGTGGATTAATTCATATAATTTTTTCATCGCCATTCGACCTAATTCTGACGTGTCGATATCAATGCTTGTTAGATAAGGATGTGTCAATGTTGAAAAGATTGAGTTGTTAAAACTAATAATGGATAACGTTTCAGGAACTTGATAACCATAGATTTGCGCAAGTTGCATCGTCCGCAAAGCAAAGATATCATCAATCACCACCAACGCCGTGGCATTATTTTGATGAAGAATATCATCGAAAGCCATGTAATCTTCAGGTTTTTCTAACGCAACGCTTGGTAAAACAGTTAATCCTTGCATCATCATTGCTTTTTGATAACCAAAGTAACGTTCAAAGTACAAACTTTCATGCGTTGTATTGGTCACAAATAAAATATTTTTATGGCCGTTTTCAATTAAAAATTCCGTCGCTTGTTTCCCTAATAATTGATTATCATTATCCACGTAAACTATTTCCGTTTCATGTTGGTAAGGTTGACCAATTAAAGTAAAGGGAATGTTGTTTTCATATAAGTAATCAATGACGGGGTCCTTACTATCTGAATACACAAGAATAAAACCGTCCACTTGTTTTTGAAGATGCATTCTTTTAACGTTTTCCAATAGTACATCAAAACTTTTGGCAGTTGCAATAGCAGTAGTCATATCGTAAAGACGGGCTTCTTCGTTGATGGCTTCCATAATTTCTAAATAAAATGGATTCCCTAACCGTTCTTTCGAATCTAAAGGAGGTAAAATTACGCCAATGGCACTTGAAATTCGTTTACCCAAATTCCGTGCCGTCATATTTGGCACATAGCCTAAGTCATCCATGACTTTTCGCACTTTCTTTTTTGTCGATTCAGAAATACTAGGATGATCGTTAATGACACGCGAAACGGTTGAAGTTGCAACCCCCGCTTTCTTAGCGACATCTTTTACTGTAATTGCCATTTTTGCCACGCCTTTCTTAGTGATTATAGAAGGTTAAATTGATAAACCGTTTGGTAGGTTTGCTTTTTATTAGCTGGTAATAAAATAGAGCCCCATTGAGGATGATGAACAATGTCTGGATACTCTTGAGGTTCAATTGCTAAGCCATAGTTTGAATGCATCGCTTGTCCATTAATAGAAAAAGGAGCCTCAAAACCAGTCGTAGAAAATAATACCATACTTTGGTTCGTTGTTGCTATCGTCATTTTTCTTCCAGAAGTAGGTTCTTGTAAGCATAATTGTGGCTGTCTTAAGTCAGAGCCAACTAAGGGGAAAACATCATCTAACCCAGTTGGATAGCGTTGGAGGATTGTTTCGATAGGTGTCAGTTCATTAAAACGTATGGATAGTTCAGAAGCTGGTAAAATCCGTCCAGTAGGCAGCTTATTATCGTCTAATTCTAACATACCTTGACAGTTCAAAGATAGCAAATGTGACAGAATGTCTAACTTTCCGTCGCCAGATAAATTAAAGTAGGCGTGGTTTGTAGGATTAAAAAGTGTTTCCTGTTTACTCCGTCCAGTACTGATCATTCGTAAATGATTATCCTCTAGCTGGTAGGTGATGGTGGCCTCAATTGGTCCAGGATAGCCAGAAATGGTGTCGGTTAAATGAAAGGAAACGCCAATGATATCCTTTTTTTCAAAGGGCTCGACTGTCCAATATTGAAAAGACCACCCCTTTGAGCCACCATGGATATGATGACCGTCGCTGTTTTGTTCTAATATTCCATTTTGCCAATGGCCATTACGTATGCGTCCAGCAACTGGTCCAACAGTGGCGCCAAAAAAGCTTTGATCCTTTAATACATCTTGATACGAATCATACGATAAAAGGATATTTTCCCAATGATTATTTTTGTTTGGCATCAAAAGTTGATGGAGGCGCGCGCCATAATTGAGAAGAACGACTTCTAAAAAGTCGTTCTTCAAAGTAATTTTTTTTAAGTTTGTGTTTGGAATATCGGTTACGGTGATACGATTATCCTTCATGATCAAGCCACACTTTTTTTAAGTAATCAAACGTTAAAGCGCTCGTCTCTGGCACGATGGGCAACCCTTCGCCTAACTCTTCTTTGCGGCCAACGCCAACAGGCTGCGCTCCACTAGCAAGAATCGCTTGAATCCCAGCTTTGGCATCTTCAATGCCAAGACATTCTGCTGGTGTCAAATCAATTTCTTTCGCAGCTAAAATGAAAATATCTGGAGCGGGTTTGCCTGCCTGAACGTCTGCTGGATTAGCAATGGCATCAAAAAGGGGCGTCAATTGCATTTTTTCTAAAAGGAAAGGCCCATTTTTACTTGCAGAAGCCAAGGCGATTTTAATATTGGCCGCACGTAATTCCGTTAATAAAGAAAGAATTCCTGGATAGACATCTTCAGGCGTAATTGCTTGGATCATTTCCAAGTAATAATCGTTTTTCCGTTGCGCTAACTGGGCAAATTCTTCAGAAGAAAACGTGCCTTCTTTTTTTCCGTATTTTAACAGTAACTGCAGAGAATCTTCACGGCTTACACCTTTCAATTGTTCATTGAAAACACGGTCAATGGAAATTCCAATTTCGTTCCCTAATTTTTTCCAAGCGTGGTAATGAAATTCTACTGTATCAGTAATAACGCCATCTAAATCAAACAAAACGCCTTTAAACATGAACTTCTTCCTTTCTGATCGGTAAAACTAATCGATCTTTTAATGTGTATTTTTGATCGTAAACAGTTAATGGAATTGCAGGGCCGTCGAGTAAAGTGAAGGCCACTTGGTCTGCTGCAACTTCAACAAATAGTAAACGATTCCGGTAATTAATGTGGAACGAGTAGGCTGTCCATGTCGCTGGTAAAAAGGGTGCAAATTTTAGTTGTTGATGGTCCGTTTTCATTTGGGCAAAACCTTGAACAATCGCTAGCCAACTACCAGTCATTGAGGTAATGTGTAAGCCATCTTCTGTATCATTATTGTAATTATCTAAGTCAAGGCGCGCTGTTCGTTGATACATTTCCACTGCTTTTTCTTCCATACCTAATTCAGCAGCTAATACAGCATGAATGCTTGGTGAAAGGGAAGATTCATGGACAGTCATTGGTTCGTAAAAGTTAAAGTTCCGGCGTTTTTCTTCTAAAGAAAAGGCGTCATTAAAGAAATAAATTCCTTGAAGAACATCGGCTTGTTTAATGAAACAAGACCGCAAAATTTTATCCCATGACCAATGTTGATTTAAAGGCAGCTCACTAAGTGGTAAATCAGAAACAGGCATTAAATCTTTATCTAAGAAAGTGTCATGTTGTACAAAAATGCCTAATTCATTATCCACTGGGAAGTACATATTTTCTACAATGTCTGCCCATTTAGCTAATTCGTCGTCTGCAATTTTGAGCGTTGTTTCTTCTTGGAATTTTAAATAAGACTCACGGGTGTAACGTAGAACCCACGCAGCGATGGTATTGGTATACCAGTTATTGTTGATATTATTTTCATATTCATTTGGCCCCGTTACGCCATGAATCATATATTGTTTATGGCGTTGGGAGAAGTGGACCCGATCTGCCCAAAAACGAGCGATTGCCACAAGCACTTCTAGACCAGCATCTTTTAGATAATCTTCGTCTCCTGTATAGTTGACATAATTATAAATCGCATAAGCAATCGCACCATTTCTGTGAATCTCTTCAAAAGTGATTTCCCATTCGTTATGACATTCGACACCAGTAAAAGTAACCATTGGGTAAAGCGCACCCTTTAACCCTTGTTGTTGGGCATTATGAATGGCTTGAGGCAATTGATTGTGGCGATATTTCAGTAGATTTTTAGTAACTTCGGGCTTAGCCAACGCCAAGTAAAGTGGGACAGCATATGCTTCAGTATCCCAATATGTGGCACCGCCATATTTTTCGCCAGTAAAGCCTTTTGGTCCGATATTTAAACGATCGTCTTCGCCATAGTAGGTTGAGAAAAGTTGGAAAAGATTAAAACGGATGCCTTGTTGGGCTTCGTCATCTCCTTCAATAACAACATCAGCTAATTGCCAACGTTTTGCCCAAGCGGCAGCTTGCCCAGCTTTTGCTTCAGGGTACAAGGTAGTCATTTCTGCAAATAATTCGTTTACTCGTGTGATTTGTTGCGTTTCTGGCACATCACGACTGGTAACGACAAGCACTTCTTTTGTGATAGAGGTCGTTTCGCCTTCGTTTAAAGACACCGTCAATTCTGCGGTTAAGGCCAAGGGCTGTTGTGTATATGTAGGCACAACAGAGGCTCCATCGATGAAATGGCGCATGCCTGCAGTCACTGTAAAACGCTCTATTTCAAAGTTGTTAGGAATGGTCTTAGTCGTAACAAAGCCAAGTGTTTCTTGTGTTTCAATAGCTCTTTCTTCCCAAAAATGTTCTTCATAATTGCTGTCTTCATTTTGAACATCGCCATCCAATTTTGAGTGAAGAGTGATTGTGCCTGTACCTTCCAGCATTTCAATTGTTAAGTGGATGTAAGCTGCTTCTTTTTTTTCTAAGCTTAAAAAACGTTCAAAAGAGAAGCGCACTTTGTTCTTCGGTGTTTGGATGGTGAATTGCCGAGAAAGGACCCCATTTTGCATGTCTAATTCTAAAGAAAAATCTTCGTAAGGTGTAGTGGCTAAATCAATTGTTTGTCCATCAATTTGTAAATCCATTGCGATGAAATTAATTGCGTTAATCACTTTACCAAAATATTCAGGATAACCATTTTTCCACCAACCAACACGTGTTTTGTCTGGATACCAAACACCTGCTAAATAGGTTCCTTGATGGTGGTCGCCAGAATAGTGTTCTTCAAAATTTCCCCGCATCCCCATATAGCCATTGCCAATGCTCGTTAATGATTCTTGTAAACGTAAATTTTCTTTATCTAAGTGTGTAGTACGGATTTTCCAAGGATCAATTTGGAATAAACGTTTGATTTGTTTCATGAGAATCCCCCTCAGTGATTTTATTGATAGGTCTATCATAAACGCAACCGATTGCATTAGTCAATAGTCAATGCTTAAAAAGTGTAATCTTATGAATAAAAGCTGAAACAAAGGTAGGTTAGAAGGAGCTTTATTTGCTTTATTAAAAGACAAAATAAAAAAGGATTAAGTAGTAGGGAATTGTTTTCCACAATATTTTTGAAATTAAAGCATTTACAAAAAGGAAACAGGAGTATATAATGGCAACATAACGAAACCGATTGCGTAAGGAGTGGCAGGAATGAAAAAAATGTTTAGTTTTGAGTTTTGGCAAAAATTCGGGAAAGCTTTAATGGTCGTTGTGGCAGTAATGCCCGCAGCGGGTTTAATGATTAGTATTGGGAAATCGCTTCCCTTAATCGATCCTAATTTAGGTTTGTTAGTAACAACAGGCGGAGTTCTGGAGAGTATCGGTTGGGCAATTATTGGCAACTTACATTTACTATTTGCGTTAGCAATAGGTGGCAGTTGGGCCAAAGATCGTGCAGGTGGAGCATTTGCAGCGGGGATTTCTTTTGTTTTAATCAACCGTATTACTGGAGCCATTTTTGGTGTAACAAATGAAATGTTGGCAGATGAACAAGCTTTCACGCATACCTTATTTGGCACCAAGATTATGGTGAAGGGATTCTTTACAAGTGTCTTAGAAGCTCCGGCATTAAATATGGGTGTTTTTGTAGGGATTATTGCTGGTTTTGTCGGTGCGATGGCTTACAACAAGTATTACAATTATCGGAAATTACCAGATGCGCTATCATTTTTTAATGGTAAACGGTTTGTCCCATTTGTCGTTATTTTGTGGTCAACAATTGTCTCAATTGCATTAGCACTTATTTGGCCAAATATTCAAGCGGGAATTAATAATTTTGGGTTATGGATTGCGCAATCTCAAGATAGTGCACCTATTTTAGCGCCATTCTTATATGGAACGTTGGAACGTTTGTTATTACCTTTTGGGTTACATCATATGTTGACGATTCCAATCAACTATACACAATTAGGTGGAACGTATGAAATTTTATCTGGCGCACAAGCTGGAACCCAAGTCTTTGGTCAAGATCCTTTATGGTTGGCTTGGGCAACAGACTTAGTGAATCTTAAAGGTGCTGGTGATATGAGCAAGTATCAGTTTGTCTTAGAAAATTGGACACCAGCTCGATTCAAAGTAGGCCAAATGATTGGTTCTTCAGGGATTTTAATGGGGATGGCTTTGGCGATGTATCGTAATGTCGATGCAGATAAAAAAGCTAAATATAAATCAATGTATTTTTCTGCTGCTTTAGCTGTTTTCTTAACTGGTGTGACAGAGCCGCTAGAATTCATGTTTATGTTTGCTGCAGTGCCGCTTTATGTGATTTATGCCGTGATCCAAGGTGCTGCTTTTGCAATGCTGATATTTTACCATTGCGTGTGCATTCGTTTGGAAATATTGAATTGTTAACAAGAACACCGCTAGCAATAAAAGCTGGTTTAGGTGGCGATTTAATCAATTTTGTTTTAATGGTCATCATTTTTGGTGTTGTCACTTATTTCTTAGCCAATTTCTTAATTAAAAAATTTAATTACGCAACACCTGGAAGAAATGGAAACTATGACAATGATAACGGCGAAGAAATCGCATCTGGCGCGGCTGGTTCAGGTGTCGTCGATCAGCAAATCGCGCAAATTGTCTACTTACTTGGTGGTAAACAAAATATCAAAGAAGTTGATGCGTGTATGACACGCTTACGTGTCAGTGTAAAGGATCGAGAAAAAGTCGGTTCGGAAGAGGCGTGGAAACGGGCAGGCGCAATGGGCTTGATTGTGAAAGATAATGGCGTTCAAGCCGTTTATGGACCAAAAGCCGATGTTTTAAAATCCGATATTGAAGATTTACTAGCTTCCGGCGTTGACATTCCAGAACCAGTTATAGCAGAAAGTACAACAGGAGTGCCAACAACGAATTTCTTAGGCAAGAAAAAAGATTTCGTGGCTGTGGCGACAGGGGAAGTTATTCCAATGGCGCAAGTCAATGATCCTGTCTTTTCACAAAAAATGATGGGGGATGGATTTGCGGTTAAGCCTCTAGAAGGAGAAGTGGTGGCACCAATTTCGGGGAAAGTACTAAGTGTTTTCCCAAGCAAACATGCGATTGGGCTACAAACAGAAGAAGGTATTGAAGTACTTGTCCATATGGGAATTGATACAGTTGAAATGGCAACACCTGCTTTTGAATCGTTTGTTAAAGAAGGACAATCATTGAAAGCTGGGACGAAACTAGCTAAAATGAACTTGGATGTGATTGAACAAGCTGGCAAAGAAACAACGATTATTGTCGCTTTTACAAACAGCGACAAAGTGGAACAAATAGTTATTAATCAACTAGGAACCACCACTGCGGGAACTGTGATCGGACAGATTGAAATTTAAATGATTAGGTATGAGGTCGGGACAGAACCGTTTAACTCAGAGAAATAAGAAGGAATTTCCGGAAATTGCTTTTTAATTTTTGGATAATTTCGGCTTATTTCCGAAGGAGTTGGTTCTGTTCCCGCCGTTTATCAGGTTTTGCGCGTGAAGCAAAAATCCAAAGTGATTTTTGTCCCACTCACAGACCTAATCACATGTAAGAGAAGGTGAAAAGATGAATCTTTTAACAATCAATACTCATAGCTGGTTAGAAGAAGAACCGTTAAAAAAATTAGAGGAGATTGCCAAGGTGATTTTATCTTCTGAAAGTGAAATAATTGCCTTACAAGAAGTGAATCAGAAAGTCGCTTCCAAGAAAGTGCCGTTAGAACAGTTAACTACTTTTTGTCCCGTAGCGACCCAAACACCGGTCCATGAAGATAATTTTGCATATCTAATCGTTCAATATCTAGCTGAAAAAGGCCAACACTATTATTGGAGTTGGGAAATGAGCCACATTGGTTACGCTATTTATGAAGAAGGGAACGCACTACTTTCGAAATGTCCGTTGACTAGTGAAGCTCTCCTTATTTCAGAAAGCCAAGAACCAACGAATTATCGAACAAGAAAAATCTTAGTAGCGGAGACAGAGAGTTCAAAAGGTACGCTTACTGTTGTCTCTGGTCACTTTTCTTGGTGGGAAACACCCTGTACAGGTTTTGCCTATGAATGGCTACAATTAGAGAAATACTTAGCGATGGGGCAACAACCGTTAGTCATTTTAGGCGATTTAAACAACCCAGCTGGTACAACTGGCTATCAATTAGTGGAAAATAGTTACTTGCCGATTCAAGATGCATTTGTTGTAGCGGAAGAGACAAGCGGTGAAGCGACAGTAGAGAAAAAAATAGATGGCTGGGAAGAAAATGAAGCAGCCTTGCGGATTGACTACGCATTTGTTCCAAAACAGTGGCACGTACGAAAATATGAAGTAATTTTTGATGGTAGGAAAACACCGATAGTCAGTGATCATTTTGGCTTACTCATTCAACTAAAATAAGAAAAAGCGCTGAATTTTCAGCGCTTTTTCTTATTTATTCGCTCATGTAATTATTCTTATCAGTCTTGTTTGGCTAATTCTTGATCCCGAAGGATGGTGGCCTCAATCCCTTTGATGACTGTTGAAATAAACGCATTGTTTTCTAATTCGACAATCCCAGCAACCGTGGTTCCACCAGGAGAACTGACTTGGTCGATTAAAGTCCAAGGATTCTCTGTGCTATTTGCCAAAGTTTGAGCGCTGCCTAGTACAGCTTGTGTGGCAATTTCTAAGGCCAACTCTTTGTTCATACCATTTTTAACGGCTGCTCGGGCAATCGAATCAATAAATAAGAAAGCATACGCATGAGTGCTACCTGCAATAGCAGTAAAAATCGAAAAATACTGTTCCTCTAATTCCCAGGCTTGGCCAACTGCTCGAAACAACGATAAAACAGTCTGGATGTCTTCAGGGGATGCAAAAGCGTTGCCACAAACAGCTGCTGCACCTGCGCCAATCAATGCATTCATATTGGGCATCACACGAACGAGACGGAGCGGTTGGGTAGTCTCAAACAGTTGATACAATTCTGCAATAGTCGTACCTGCTGCAATGGAAACAATTAACGGTTGCTTGTCTAAAATTGCTTCTTTTGCTTCAAGTAAAGCTGCTTGAACGAATTGCGGTTTCACCGCTAAAATAACTAAGTCAGCTACTGCAATGGCTTCTTGTGGTGAAGCAACCGCGTGTGCACCAATTTCTTGTGCAAAAGCGGCGGTTTTTTCGACTTGAATATCATAAAAATAAAGGTTTTCTGCGGCAATAAATTGCTTTTTTAGCGCACCTTTGGCAATAGCGGATGCCATATTTCCAGCACCGATAAAACTAATTTTCATAAAAAATTCCTCCTAAAAACTGTTGAATCTCTTTTTTCGTGTTACCATGTATCTAGTATAGAAGGAAACGCCAAAGAAAAAAATAGAGGGAGTAAAGTAAAAAGTGTTGGATTATGAGGTGATTAATTGGCAAGCAAAGAAGAGCAATATGCAGCATTTTATCAGTTTTTAGAGACCTTAGATTGTTATTTAACCACTACCAATGCTCTTGAGAATGAAGTAGCGCAATTTAAGGAAAATCCGCATCGAGAAATTGCGGGCTTTATGTTGGCATCTTCGGAAACCATTGACGTTCCGAAAGGATTTATTCGGATGCTCTATTGTTTAGAGCAAGATGGCAATGCTTATTTGGATCAACAAAGGTGTTCGTTTTCGGCTGGCCAAGTCATGATTGTCAATGAGGCCACCTCGGTTAGCTATCAGGGGCAAGGAATGTCTATGATTATATTTTATTTTAAAAAGCACTATTTTCTTGATACGCTCTTAAATCAGCTGGCGGAAGAACCAGTCATGTATCGTTTTTTTACAGAAATTGCTAGCAGTGAATTTGAAAACATTCCTCGATATTTCGTTTTTGCCAGCCAACCAAATTCGGATGTTCACGTCTATTCGCTATTATTACTGAAACAAATTGTGAAAATGGCCTATTTTAATAATAAAGTGACCAAAGCGGCCTTTGTTTTGCTGGTGGTGGAACTAGGTCAACTGCCTAGAGAATCTTTAAAGATGCAAGATAATTATTTGTCGAATCATCAACGTGTTGAGGTGATTTTAGCGTATATTGAGCAACAGATTGCGCATGTCACTTTAGCAGAAGTCGCCGCTAAATTTCATTTTCATCCGAATTACTTATCGAATTTTTTAAAAGACAAAACAAACAAAACGTTTACGGAAATTGTCTTAGCCTACCGAATCCAATTGGCGAAAAACTACTTGAAGCAAACAGATTTATCGATTCAAACGATTGTTGAACGAATCGGCTATCAAGACAAAGCCTTTTTTTATAAACGTTTTAAAGAAGAAATGGGCATGACCCCAAAACAATATCGACAGAAAGAGGGAATGGCAGATGTACGAAGAAGTCTTTGAAGAATTTCAGTTAACTGTAGTAGAATTACCAATCGAATTCGTTGATGATTTGCCTGTCTATCGCGGACACTTAAAAGAATTAACGTTTCTTTCAGCGGAAGCCTCTTCACGAAAAAAACTCTACCAACAGCTTTTACAGGCTTATTTGTTGTATAGAGAAGAGAATCAAGCAGTTGTTGAAGAGGAAGAAATAACTTCCTCGTTATTGTCTACAGAACAGTTATTAAAATACTATGATGGTGAAACGTTCGATGGGTTTCAGTTGCCATCAAATGAATAAGAAAGCAGGGGAACAGATGGATACAATGGCAAAAATTAATCAATTTCGTGATGAAAGAAATTGGCGCCCCCACCATAATGAAAAAGATTTGGCGCTCTCAATTTGTTTAGAAGCAGCAGAATTGTTAGAACTTTTTCAATGGAAAACAGCAGAAGAAGGCATCAAACAAGAAGAACGAATCAAAGAAGAATTGGCTGATGTTCTCATTTACTCCTACATGATGGCTGATAATTTAGGGTTTGATTTGGACGAAATTATCGAAGAAAAGTTGAAGAAAAATGCGGTGAAATATCCAGTGCCAGAAAAATAAGTGTTGAAACAAATGAATCGAAGAACTTCTAAAAAAGAATAATGAAGTGGAAAATAGCCAGTATTAAGAAATTCTGAAGGGTTTGCGGAAAACAGAAATAAAAAGTAGTTTTCTGCTGCAAAAAATTTTAAGGAGGAACAATCAATGATTACAGGCACAGAAATTGATTTTATTGTTAGTGATAGTTTAAAGGCATTAGCTTTATATAAAGAAATCTTTGAGGTCCATGTAGTTGAAGCGACAAAGTATCCTGTTGGAAGGAATGAAGTAGTGTTTAACTTATATGATACTCGGTTCCATATGTTAGATGCTAATGAAGAATTTGGTTTAAATGCACCAGATTCAGAACATCCCAATACAATTTGGTTCAATATTACGGTAGCAGATATTGTGCAAACTCATAAAAAAGCCTTAGCAAATAAGTGCATTGAGATGCAACCAGTTACAGAAATGATGGAAGGAGCTATTCAAAATTCGTTATTTGTTGATCCATTTGGTTACATGTGGATGGTACATCAAATTAACCAAGAACTAAATTTTGAAGAGCGAACAGAAATTTTAGAAAAAGAAATGTAGTAAGGAGAGGTCGGGACAGAAGTGTTTAACTCCGAGAAATAAGAAGGAATTTCCGGAAATTGTTCTTTAATTTTTGGAGAATTTCGGCTTATTTCCGAAGGAGTTGCTTCTGTTCCCGCCGTTTATTAGTTTTTGAGCGTGGAGCAAAAATCCAAAGTGATTTTTGTCCCACGCTCTTTTTTTATTTTACAATAGAAGTAAAATACCAATGATCCTGTAGTGATCAACAAGGCAGTAAAAAATTGGAGATAGAAAGTCAGTGTGTCATAGAAATACAGCAATATTCTCTAATAATTAATCTAACGTTAAAAAAATTGAGAAAATGCCAGATTGATTTTTGATAAACTGTAAACAAAGAAAAACTGGCTGTAAAAATCTCGATAAAACAATGGAATAAAAGGAGAAAGCGAAAGATTAATTCTTGTATGTAGATACAAAGGGAGACTAAATGAATGAAAAACAAAAAGCGGATAAAATTTGGTATATTAATCGCAACAATACTAGTAGTAGCCATAATCGGCACGATTGGAGTGAAAAAAATGAACGAACCAACAGAAAAAGAAAGACAAATTGCTTTTTTGAAAAAGCATGAAGAAGAGATGACGGAGTATGTAAAGTATGACAGTGAACATGTACTTTTAAAAAAATATGATGTTAAAGAAGTTACGTATAATTGGCAATCAGTGATTGAAGTTCAAAGTATGGCTTTTAGCCCAAAAACTATAGCTGTTGAAGTATCTATTTTTGATGGTACTGGTAAAAAATTAGATGGGTTTGAAATATATGTGCTTCCAGATAATGTAAAAAATCCGACTGAGATAAAAAATATTGCATAGTTAAGGAGATGAAATTTAACGGCAAATTTAGAAAAGTATACTAATATTTATGCTGATTTAGATCAAGGAGCATACATCGGTCGAAAAGAAGGGTTGATGTTTGCTAAATTGACACAAGTTCAAAAAGAAGATCTTAAGATAAATGAACATGCTACATTCCATTTCCCCAACGCCAAAGACGCCTATGGAAATGATGCTAGCACGGTCTATCTCCAACCTGATAATACTGTAAAAACAATTCAAATCGGAAAAAGCATATAGAAACTCTTTTCTATACATAATAAGGAGGTGAAAAAGTGAAAAATAGAAAGCAAATAAAATTTGGTATCTTAATCGCAGTAATATCAGTAGCCATAATTGGAATGATTGGAGTGAAAAAAATGAACGAACCAACAGAAAAAGAAAGACAAATTGCTTTTTTGAAAGAGCATGAAGAAGAAATGACGGAGTACATTAAATCTCAGAAATTCTATATTACTTCAGAAAATAAAAAAGGACAACCTGAAGTAAAAAAAGTGAGTTTTGACTATGAAAACTACAGTACGTATCAACGAGATGCAGGTGGAATTCCTTATGAAGTTTATACGATTGATATTACTGGTTTGTATAATGATACAGAAATCTTTGAACTGTTAATTGATGTTGACTCATTAAAGAAGCCGACAAAAATATTAAATTTTGAAAGATACTAAATATTTAAGTAAGTAGTGACAACAATGGCTAATTTAAAGGAATATTTTAATATCTATGCCGATTTAGCTCAAGGAGCTTATAATGGAAGACCTCAAAAATACTCTTTTCCTCATGACCGATTAACACCTGAAAAGAAAAAAGAAATAGAAACCAAAAAGCATGCTACATTCCATTTCCCCAACGCCAAAGACGCCCATGGAAATGACGCCAGTACTGTCTATCTCCAACCTGACAACACTGTAAAAACAATCAAAGAAAAAAACTGGGTACGTAGGGAAACGGTTTATAAAAAAGGGTTATTAACATAGGAAAAGTCAATCAAAAACAATCAAAATAGAAAAAATCACATAGCAACTCTTCCTCATACATAATAAGGAGGTGAAAAAGTGAAAAATAAAAAGCGAATAAAATTTGGTATATTAATCGCAACAATAATAGCAATAGTTATAATCGGAACGATTGGAGTGAAGAAGATGAATGAACCAACAGAAAAAGAAAAACAAATTGCTTTTTTGAAGGAGCATGAAGAAGAAATGACGGAGTATATTAAAGGGAGAAATCCGAAAAGTAATATAAATATTATCAAGTATGATTGGAAATCATTTCGGATAGAAGATAGTGGCGCTTTCACTAGAAACATGTATATAGTGGATATTGAGCTATATGACCTAGCTAACAATGAAATAGACGGGGGAACAATTCAAATTTTACCAAACAATATACAAAGACCTACTGAAATGGAAGAAATAGCAACCAATAATTTTGACGAGGCATTGGAGGGATTAGAAAATGAATAGTTTAGACAGTCCATATAATATTTATGCTGATTTAGCACAAAGTTCATATCATAATCGAAAAAATAGTGTGGGAGTTAGATACAACTTTGTAAATGGTATGACAAAAAAACAAAAAAGAGTTTTAGAAAAAGATAAAGCTATTCCATTCCATTTTCCCAACGCCAAAGACGCCCACGGAAATGACGCCAGTACTGTCTACCTCCAACCCGACAACACTGTAAAAACAATCAAAGAAAAAAACTGGGTACGTAGGGAAACGGTTTATAAAAAAGGATTATCAACATAGAAAAAGTCAATCAAAAACAATCAAAATAGAAAAAATCACATAGCAACTCTTCCCCATACATATTAAGGAGGTGAAAAAGTGAAAAATAAAATGCGAATAAAATTTGGTGTGTTAATTGCAACAATAATAGCAATAGCCATAATTGGAACGATTGGAGTGAAGAAGATGACTGAACCAACAGAAAAAGAAAGACAAATTGCTTTTTTAAAAGAGCATGAAGAAGAAATGACGGAGTATGTAAAACAGCAAAATGAAAAGATTGCTAAAGTTGCGTTTTGTTGGGAATCGTTAGAACAAGAGTCAGTGGGAAATGGTCTTCCGCAAGGAGCAGGAGATATTCTATCTATCCGAATACAAATTATTGATAATAATAACAATAAAATAAATTCATTTGGACTTGCAATAAAACCAAATAATTGGAATGAGCCTACTAAAATAAAAGAACTGTATACGATTAATGCTGACTACGATTACTATACAGAAGGAGGATAATATGGCAGACTTAGAAAAATATAGTAATTTATACGCGGATTTAGCGCAGGCAACTTATAATGGCAGATCCATACAATTTCCGTATAGTGCAAAGAAATGGAATGATAAACAATTAGATAAGTACCGAAATAAAGAGGCTGTTCCATTCACCTTCCCCAACGCCAAAGACGCCCACGGAAATGACGCCAGTACTGTCTACCTCCAACCCGACAACACTGTAAAAACAATCAAAGAAAAAAACTGGGTAGGTAGGGAAAAGGTTTATAAAAAAGGGTTATTAACAGATGAGAAAGCTGGCTATAATTCTTATTATGTAACAGATACGCCGACCTTGAGTCCAAAAACGCAACATACATATTTTGCCACTCGCGGTAGTGACGGCGTTTCAATGGACGTGAAAAAAGGTTGGTCAGGGAATAATTTGAATGATTGGGTCAATAATAATGGTTCCTTTACGTTATTTAATGCCTATTTGCCTCAAGCAAAGTTAGCCAATGAAGCCATGCATCAAAAGATAATGGAGATGAGTGCTAAAGCCCCAAATGCGACTATGTCGATTACAGGTCATTCTTTAGGAACCATGATTTCTATTCAAGCGGTGGCCAATCTCCCCCAAGCAGATCTCGCTAAAATTGATAAAGTAGTATTGTTTCAAGGGCCTGATGCGCGAGAAAGCATTAATAAAATGTCTCAACAAGCTCAGGAAAATATTCAACAATTAGAAGAACAAGGGAAAATTGATTATTATGTGAATGCGTTTGATATTGTCTCCATGTTGAATCGAAATAAAAAAGGGGTAGATGAAATTGGTCGGGTGCATTATCTATTACCGAAAACGTTCACCACTACTTTTGATCTGACGGACAAATACGGTTCTAGTCATGATTTTGGTCAGTATCAATTAAATCCTGATGGTACGCCCAAAGAAGCCAATCTAAAGGAACATGGCTATATTTTTGCGGCAGGAGTAAAAGTTTCCAAACTTATTGATAAATATTTAGGGAAAATCATGGATGCTTCAGGTGAATCATTAGCTAAAAACAGTCTCCAATTTTTGTTAAGTCTGCTATCTGAAGAAAATCGCCAGAAAATCATCAAAGAATATGAAAAAATCATTCACGAAGCAAAAATTGCCAGCCAATGGCAAGGGAAAGTGAGTCGTATTCAGAAAAGTTTAGCCAGTGCTTCAGGTAGTCAAAAGATTGAATTACGTAGTGAATTAGCAGAACTAGTTGCAAAACAAGCGCAGCAAGCTGGAAAAGAATACGAACTACTTGTGAAAAATATCCTCCAAGAAGCAGAAGATGAAGTCCAGACAGTTTCAAAGGAAATTCGTGAAAGTGCAATGAATATCCGACAGTATTTATCCTATGCAGAAGTCCAAGCAATGATTGCTCCTTACGAAAAAAGTCGTCTTTGGGATAGCGCTGAAGCAACAAATACTAGCAACCAAGCCAAGCAATACAAGCAAAAATTAACTGATTTTAGCGGAAAATTAACAACTGTTGCTAAAAATATTCAAGCATACGATCAACAAGCAAGAAGTAGTTTATTTCAAAAATAATAAATGAAAGGGTTTTCCTATGGATGAAAGAGAATTTCAAGAAAAATTAGAAGTAGAACAAAAAGCTCGTGAACGAGTAGCAATCCAGACAGTAATTACTGCTAAAAAAACACGAATTGCTACAACCAAACAAAACACAACCGCAAGTTTGAAAGAACTTTCAGAAGCCATGTTTCAACAAACAAATAGTGCCCTACCTAATGCCTTGAACGGAGCTTTGCAGGGGAAAAGTGCAGAATCAGCAGAAAAATTTTTAAAAGGAAGCCAGAGACCAAATTTAAAAACACCTGTCAAGGGAGAGTGACCGACAAATGGAGGAACAGCGAAGAAAACGGCAATATTTAGAAGAACAATATTATGAAGAAAAAAATAAAATTCACCGCCAACAAGAAGTGCTGAGTAATCAATTAGTAAACTTTAGAAGAGAAACTGGACAATTGGTAGATAAAGTCAATTATTTAACGAAAAATGATCAATGGCACAAACAGCAATTTTACCATGCAATGGAACAAAGTGATCACTTGATACGTCAAGAAGGAAATCGTTATAGACAACAATTAGAGGAAAAAGAACGTGAATGGACGAGGACATATCGAAAAGAATTGGATAAACTCTAAAAAAACAGCGTCACCTCTAAAGGTAACGCTGTCTTTGTCAGTCTGTTACGTCACAGGAGGGATTCGAACCCCCGACCGTCCGCTTAGAAGGCGGATGCTCTATCCTGCTGAGCTACTATGACAATAGTTGTAACACAACAAAGCTAATTATAATGGAAGTAGTGTTAGAAAGTCAATCGGAAATTTAAATAACAGAAGAAGTTTTTTTGGAGAGAGAAAGTGAAGAAAATAGAGAGTTTATATTGACGAGGTTTTCTGGTTCTGTTATTATAGTTAGTGTTGTAATTGTGGTCTCCACAGCTACAACCGCACAGAACAAGTTTTTAAGCATGAGTAATCATCACTTGGGATGGCGAGTCTAAGTCTAGAAGAAGGAGGTGCTGTATAGCATGTACGCAATTATCAAAACTGGTGGTAAACAAGTGAAAGTTGAAGTAGGTCAAGCAATCTACGTTGAAAAATTAAACGTTGAGGCTGGCGAGAAAGTTGTTTTTGACGAAGTTATCTTAGTAGGTGGCGAATCTACAAAAGTTGGTACGCCAACTGTTGCAGGCGCAACTGTTGAAGGAACTGTTGAAAAACACGGCAAACAAAAGAAAGTCGTGACTTTCCAATACAAACCTAAAAAACACTCTCACCGTAAACAAGGTCACCGTCAACCGTATACAAAAGTTATGATCGAAGCAATCAACGCTTAATCTCTCTTGTTGACAGGAAAGAAGGCCTATCAATGATTAAAGGTTCTTTTAAACGGACAGGCTCCGGCCGAATCGTTTCATTCGAATTAACCGGGCATGCTGAAGCAGGTCCTTATGGCAGCGATGTGGTTTGCGCGGCAGTTTCTGCCTTAGCAATTAGCACAGTCAATGGGATTGATGCCTTAGCAGGTTTTGAACCGATTGTCGAAGTTGACGATGTAGAAGGTGGCTACCTTTATGTCGAGATGTTAACAACTGTCAATCAGGAACAAAAAAATATTGCCCAAATTCTATTAGAAAATCTTTTATTAGGTTTACAATCAATAGAGAACGAAAATACTGAATTTATTCAAATAAAAACAATCACTGAGAAATAGGAGGTGCAGACTATGTTATTGACTATGAATTTACAATTATTTGCCCATAAAAAAGGTGGCGGTTCTACATCAAACGGCCGTGACTCTGAATCTAAACGATTAGGCGCTAAAAGTGCTGATGGCCAAACAGTTACAGGTGGTTCAATTTTATACCGTCAACGCGGAACTAAAATTTATCCAGGTGTGAACGTTGGAATCGGTGGCGACGATACGTTATTTGCAAAAGTTGACGGTGTGGTACGTTTCGAACGTAAAGGCCGCGACAAAAAACAAGTATCAGTTTATCCAGTAGCTAACTAGTGTAATAGCTCAAGCCTTTGTTTATCAAAGGTTTGGGCTTTTTTAGTTGGTTTGAAAAATATTTGACCATACTTTTGACCATACTAGTTAAAAGCCGATGTATTTTGATAGTTTTTCGGTAGTTTTTTCTTTTCCATCATTTGTTAGATGTGTATAAGTATCTAAAGTTGTTTTTATGTTTGCATGTCCTAATCGTTCCTGAACTTCTTTATGATCTGCACCAGCATAGTATAATAAAGATGCATGCGTGTGTCTAAATCCGTGAAGCCCAATGTTTGGTAAGTTAGCCTTTTTACGATAAATATTGTATCTATCTGTAATAGCTTGATTTATTGTAAATTCATTTTCTTCATTGGTGAAAATACGTGAGGGTTGTGTATAACCAAGTTTAAGAAGATATTTTTTTTGCTCTAATTTCCATTTTTTTAAGATAGTTATTGTTTTTGCATCTAATATTAGTGTTCTGTTTGATTTTTTTGTTTTTGGAGTATTTGATACATAATAATGGTCAGATTTAGCAATTGTTTTGTTGATTTGTAGTTCACCAGTTTTAATGTTTAAATCGTCCCAAGTAAGAGCTAACAACTCCCCTATCCTACATCCACTAAAAGCTAATAATCTGAATAATGTATAATCTCTTATTGTAATGTAGGTACTTTCGCTTTGTTCAATACTTTTTAAAAATATTTGAAGTTGATCTTTTGTATAGAATTTAATTTTCTTTTCTGATGTAATAATATCTTGATTTTTAGGAACTATTACATTAATCACTGGGTTTTGATTGGTAACCCCTATGTTAATAGCGAATTTGAAGACTTGATTCATATAATTTATAAAAAGGTGATATTGTTTTGAACTACCTTTTGAATGCCATGTATTCACGATTTTCTGACAATAAGCAGTTGAAATTTTTGATATTTCAATTTTTCCAAATGAAGGTAGTATGTGTTTTCTGAAGATTATTTCTGTTCGAGAGTAGCTACTTTCTTTTACGGTATTTTTATAATTTTCTAGCCACATAAATGCTACTTCTTGGAATGTTATATTAGTGGAAGAGGGAATGCCATTTTTTTGAATTTCCATTTCTAACCTTGCTAATGCAATTTTAGCCTCTTTTTGAGTGCGAAATCCTCTCTTAGTTGTATACTTCTTTTTTCCAGTTAGCGGATCGGTACCAAGATATGTTTTGAAGTACCATGCTTTTTCACCATTTTTCTTTTGATATTGTTTTATCATTGCCATTTACAAAACCTCTTTTCGAGAACATGTGTTCGTTTTTTATTTTTTAAGAAAAGCCCGGAGGCTAGTCTTTATATTTTTTCCATTGTTCCGTTATTCATATCCCATTGAGCATGAACAGAATTAAGATTTGCACCAGCAGAACTCATTATTCCAGTGAATTTTACCTTATCACCAGTTTTAAAATCTTTTGTATTATTTAGATCTTTTACAAATATTACATAAGAAGCTAAAGGGCTAGAAGAAATTGAATTAGTCCATGTTTCATTAGAAAATTTATTATTAGCAATAACGGCAACTCTTTTGCCCATAGGTTCAATTACGGTACCTGTGAATGTAAAAGATTTTCCTTTAATTAATTCTGAAAATACTTTCGATTGGTCTGTAGTTGGAGTAATTGAATAATACTGATCCACAAAGCTTTCAAAATCTTGTGGATTTGTTTGAAGGTACTCCTGGAATTTTGTAATATTGGTATTATTAATATTCGAGCTACTAGTATGTTTTTCTTTTATAGTTGCTTCTTTTTTTACAGAACTTATTTTAGTAGATGAGCTACTAGAATTTTTTTCCTCTTCTTTGTTTCCAGAACATGCAGTAAGAAGTAATAATGATAAAAATACTAAAGAAACTTTTTTCATTTAATAATTCCTCATTTCTAAAAAATATTTATATAAAAACCACCTAGCCAAAATGGTTGGGTGGTTCTTTTCTAATTTATAAAACCACTTTTCCAACGACTCTAAATTCGTGTTTATGTGTTAGTTTAAACAATAGGTTTGTTGTCTGAATATGGAAGATATTTTTATTATTAAATCTAATTACAAATACCTTCTTAGTTCAGGAGGCAAACCTAGATAATCCATTATTTGAAATTCAGTTAAATTTTCTAAAACATCTTGGTCTTGCATATATATGAGCAACTTCATAGCTAAAGAATTTGCTTCACATTCCATTTTTGATATAAAAGAATCTAATCCAAGAGATCTATAAAAAGGTGTACTGGAACCGCTGTGTAATTTGATGTGACTAAATTCATGTAGTATCACAAATTGTTGATAATATTCAGGCCAGTTTGCATTTACAATAATTGTATGGCAACGATTATTTGTTTGAGTACAACCTCCTGTTTCATCATCTAAATCAGCATATAGTAATTTGCAATTCGCTTCTTTTATTAATTGATAAACGCTGTACGGATGATATAAATTAATTATTTTGTTAAATGTTTCTTCTACATAATAATTCATCATATCCCCCCGCTAAATCAATTTCTATAATCCTTGCGAGTGAATTTTTTCTTTGCTTCTTCTTTATTCATTTCCATTGCAGTACGTATAGCAATTAAAAGACGGTCTTTCTGATCTTGTGTAGCTGGTTCACCATAGAAATTGAGATTTTCACCGTTAGTTAGTCCCTCAATTAATTCTTCAGCTTGGATAGCTATGTCTTTTTTTTCTTTGTCATTTAGTTCGTAATATTTTTTCTTTTCGGTACGACCTAGCAAGTAGTCGGTTGAGACATCAAAAAAATCTGCAACTTTTTGTAATTTGTCTGATTGAGGACTTGTTTTATCCCAACGATATAAAGAATTTTCCCCTATACCTAATTTAATAGAAAGTTCTTTAATAGTAATATCCCTTTGTTTAGCAAGTAATTTTATTCTTTCTAAAGTATTCATATAATCACCTTTCAGAGAAAAAAGTATACTAAATAAAAATATCTACCGAAAATGGTTGACATCTACCGAATTAGATAGTATACTGGTTTCAGATATAAGAAATGAGCAAAAAAATACTAATAAAAATAGTATAAAATCTTGGCGGATTTATTATGCTTATTTCTTTGTGTTTATAGTATCATATTTGGTAGTTTTGTCAACTGTTTTATCATAAAAGATTGGAGGTGTGATTATGTCAGTTTCTATTGTGGCAAATATAAAGAAAATTGCACTAGAGAAAAATTTAACTATTAAACAAATTGGAAAAGAATCAGGTGTAGGAGAAAATGCGATTTATAGATGGGATAAACAAAATCCTAATTTATCAAGTCTAAAAAAGGTTTCTAATTATTTAAATATTTCTATCGATGAATTACTAGAAAGCGAAAAACAGGAGGTGTAACTTATGCAGACTGTACAAGTGAGTAATGAACTTTTTATATCAGATGAAATCCTAGAAAAAATTGCAGACTTAGCTGTTCCACTTGTGATGGAGAAGGTAAAAAAACAGCTGGATATATGGGATAAGGTGATTGATTTACCACCAGCGCCTAATAAGTCACAAATCAAAAGAACATTAGGAATTGGAGAGGATACCTTAAATTACCTTATCGCAAATGGTGCAACGCCGATGGTGTGGGGAACTGGAGAAAAAGCAACTGTTCGAATTGAGCGATCTGATCTTAGAAAAGCATTTGAGAAAACTAAGATAGCAATGTAGAAAACGGTCAAAAAGACAATTAACCAGCATAGGAGGTGAGAGGGATGAACTTAAAGGAAGCACTAGTTTTAGCGCATAGTCAAGGGAAATACGTAGTTCGTGAAAAGTGGATTGATATAGGACTTAAATTATCAGTAATGGCTACTAATACAGCGGATTGCTGTTGGCTAATTGATACTAGAACGGACCCCATCGCTCCTGTGAAGAGATGGAATCCGGATTTAGAGGATTTAACTGCGGATGATTGGATAGTGGTTTGACTATTTGACAATACTTTTAATTTTGGAAATGAAGTTAATTACTTTATCTAAATCGTTACCAAAGCGAGCTTCCATAGTAACGATACTTTTGTCAAGTAGAATTGAACGGAAAATTTTATTAGAAGCCCATTTATTAGAAATATAACCACTGTTAGCCAAGGAACGCATTGTATCTATAAAGTCATCGTATAACCAATTTTCGAAAAAATTTTGGTGTAATTCTTCACCACTTCCTAATATTTTCGCTTCAGATTTTGAAATACCGTTATTGATTCTATCTAAGTATTCTTTATAGATAACAGAAAGCAATTCTTGAGCGTCTTTTGATAAATCATCCATTAATTTTCACCGCCTTATCAGTTATTTCAGTGGACCACTCACTGATAAGGAAATTTTATCAAAAGAAATAAATAAAAATCAACCAACGTAGGAGGTGGAAAGGATGAATAAAAATCAACAAGAAGCAAAAGAAACTAGAAACATATTTGAAGGACGTAGCTTCAAATATCCACCAGTCTCAAAGGAAGAGTACATTAAAGCATATGAAGAATATGTTAAGCGATGTTCAGAAAAGCATTTAAATGTAACAACTCTTGAAGAATATACGAAAATTGCTGTTGAAACAGATGAAGAAAACCCGAAAACAATCGCAGTTATCACTGCTGATGATATTGAACCATGCGAAGGTTTTCGAGTTCGAATGACTCCTAGATACGATTAATGTTCTTTATCACGTGGAGGTATAGGATCGTTTCCAAAACTATCCTTTGATTGTATTTGTCCATTCTTTTTTTGGACAATAAATTCAGATTGCTGTTTTTTAGAAATCTTTTTACCATACTCAATTGCATCTGATTTTTTATCAAAAACTTTTGTATCTTTGGAATTTCCTTCACCATGAACAGCCCATTTACCATTTCTAGGAGATACCCATTGATTTTTACCCATACAAATCACCACCTTTCGAAAATATTTTATCAAGAGGTGGATATTGAAACAACCAGCATAGGAGGTGAGAGGGATGGAAGGGTCAATACGTATGATAAATAATCAAATAATTATTGAGTCAGGAACAGGAATTTTACTTTTTGATAAACATGGCTTTAGCTATGAAGTTAAAAAGGGATAAGTTCTATTAGGAGGTATTCAGAGAATGTGAGGCAAGAAATTGACTTTCTAACAGAACAACTAGACAGCGAAATAAAAGAAGTATCTGAACAAATTATTGATTGCCAAAAATCTGCATTGGAACTTCAAGAAAAATATCAACGTCTAGTTGCAAAACGTGAATATATATTGCTGAACGAAGAAATATATGTAGCTAGTAAAAAAACTAGTTTTACCAAAAAAGAATTACAAAAGAAATTCAAGTTGGGTGATGACACATTTAACATGATCAAAAAAATAGGTCGTTTAGAAGAAATTGACAAAAGAGGTAACGCAAAGATTTATGATTTAGAACAATTTATGCAAGCAAGAGAAGAGTACAAATTGTGGAAGTCGAAAAGGTAATACCATATCAGAAAATAAAAGGACTGAGAAAAATGGACAACTTAGTAATTATGAAAAACCAATGGGAGGGAAGAAAAGGATGGAAATTAAAATTGCAGGCTATGTAGTTTCTGTAGAAGAAAGCAAAACGATCTTAGCTAATGAGGGAAGAATAGGTGAATACTCACCATTCGAGCAGAAGATCAAGGTAGATTCATCTTTATCTAAACAACAAAGAAATGAGACCGTAATTCATGAAATTCTTGAAGCGATCAACGATATTTATGAATTAGGTCTCGAACATGATGAACAGCTTTGTAAATTGTCAGTGGCTCTTCATCAAATTACAGTAGATAATCCTGAACTGCTTAATGCTTTGAATTCTTGTGATTAGCTAATATTTTACCGGCATTTGATTTTCTTGAAGCTGATTTACTAGTAGCAAGAGTTTTGCCTGCTTGTTTAACTTTTGTAGAAGGTTTGCAACTTTTGGATTTAGCCATGAGATTCACCACCTTATCAGTTATTTCAGTGGGCTTCTCACTGATAAGGAAATTTTATCAAAAGGAATGAATAAAAATCAACCAGCATAGGAGGTGTAGGTAAAAATGGAAGAAGCGATTATCAAAGTTGACTTACAAAACCTAATGAAGTTGATCAAACAAGCAAAGGAGCAAGCTGACCAACTTCAAAAAACTTTAGATGAGATAAATAAAACTAAAATCATAATTTCTTAGCTGCCATTCTGACCCAGTAGAGGTGAAAAGCAAGACAACCAGTTTAGGAGGTGTAGCCATGTTTTCGCAACCCGAAGTGCCAGTACAGGTTAACGTACAAGTGGATAATCAATATCTTGATAAACATCTAAAAGAATATGTTGAACAATATTGTGAAACTTTTTTACGGCCTGAATGGTACACAATGTCAGATATGGAAAAAATCACTCGTCATAAACGGGCGTGGATTATGCAAAACATTGTTGATGATCCGTATGTAAAAAAGAATAAGCTAGCTAAAAAAGAAAGTGATAGCGTAAATGCGCAATGGCTGTTTGATGCTGAACGCATTAGACCGTTTTTAAAACGATTATATATCGAATTGCCTGATTATTAAATTTTTTAAGGAGGAAAGAAGATGGAGAATCTAGTAATTATGAAAAACCAACAAGCAGTAACAACTAGTTTACAAGTTGCAGAAACGTTTAATAAAAATCATCGTGATGTTTTAGCAGCGATTGATGATTTAAAAGAGGGGGTTGCGGAAAATTACGCAGACCTATTTTACGAAGATAGTTATATTCATCCACAAAACAAAAATATAGACAAATTATTATGAACCGTGACGGATTCACGCTACTAGCAATGGGATTCACTGGTCAAAAAGCTCTTAAGTTTAAACTGAAATACATTGAAGCTTTTAACCAAATGGAGGAACTGCTCAAAACTCAATCAAACTTACCGATGAATAACACAGAATTATTATTAGAAGCTGCGCTAAAGCATGAACGTGGATTGACTCTTGTAAATCAACGTTTAGATAAGCTAGAAACAGAAACAACAATTAATAGAAGCCAACAACGAAAGATACAAGGCCTAGTTTCATCAACTGTTATCAAAGTATTAGGTGGCAAAAAAACATCGGCTTATAAGGATTCAAGTATTAAGCAATCAGCCTTTAGTAATTGCTATAAACAATTGAAAGCATTATTCGATGTAGCCTCTTATGTAGATATTCCAAAAGTTCGATATGAAGAAGCATTAGCTCTAATTCCTAAATGGAAGCCTGACTTGGAATTACAAGCAAGAATTGATATGGCTAATGGAAACGGAGATATGTTTAAAGAAGTGAGCTAGATCAGTAAATAAAAGGATGGAAGCTAATGTTTAATTTTTTAATCAATCCAGAATTTTGGAAAGGATTTATAGTTTTAGGGATTTTAGTAATTATAGCTATCTATTTGGCGATTAAGCTTGATAATTAATCACCTCATTTTCAACTAAATTATATTAAAAAAAGTATAGGAGGTTAACAACATGAAAGCAATACGTGAAGCACGATTGATAGGCGCATTTTTATTGATGATTGCGCTAGGGGTGTTATTGAAAAGCCATTTTTCAGTGCCAGTTTTGGCAACATTAAGTGTACCCCTCTTTATCCGTTGGTTTTTCAACTGGGATGAAGCGGAGTATCAGCATTTTCAAAAAAGACAAAATAAAAAGCCCCAATCGTCTGCCAACGATTAGGACACATACAAAATGAACTAAGGAGAGTATACCAAAATGAACGATAAAATTCAAAATTTATTAATGGAACTTGTAAAAGAATGCCAGAAAGGAGAAGTTGCTCTTGTTTTAGCAACTGTTGATCCAGAAAGAATGGAACCATCCAGTGTTTTACTTGCAGGTTCTTTGCCTGAACAAGCAATTGCATTTAGTGAATTATTTGAAACACTTAAAGAAAAAGCACTTGCTCATGATTGTGATTGTCCGCAATGTAAACAAATAAAAGAATCATTTATTGGTGCAGAATCATCTTCAACTAAACAAAACAATGAGGAAAAACTAGATACATTGTTAAAAGATTTTTTACGAGGTGAGTTGTAATGACTAGAAAAGAAAAGTTAAATCAAGCAAAAAGATT
The DNA here is from genome assembly GCF_051715085.1 of Enterococcus sp. AZ050. Classification (NCBI taxonomy): domain Bacteria; kingdom Bacillati; phylum Bacillota; class Bacilli; order Lactobacillales; family Enterococcaceae; genus Enterococcus; species Enterococcus sp. AZ050. The sequence continues at coordinate 2,559,514 of NZ_JBIOTC010000001.1, forward strand.
AGCTGATTTATGGTACAAACAACAAAAAAGTCAACTATACATTGCGCAACAAAAAGAGCGCAGAGGGATTGCATGATGAAAAAAGCGACTACGCCGCCAAGCAAATAGTCGCATACAAAATTATACTAGAAAAATTGTAACACAGAAAAGAGGTTTTGTGAATGAATCGTAGAGAAGCAAATGCACTAGATAGATATTTAACAGAATCGCCTGAAACGCTTAGTGAAGAGGATAATGAAGAAATTAGAGATTGGAAAGACAATGTATTGACAATCTATGACGAAGTATTGGAAGTAACGCTTAGGGATACTATTTCAGGGAAAACAATTGAAAAGATTACGAAATCAGAAGATTACATGGAACTTATTCTTGATGAGTATAAAGATTGTATTCCCATTAAAGTTACCTTTTTTGATGCAGGAGACTATATTCGATTAAACCCTTGTCGTTGGTCAGTTTGTTATAAGGAGGAGAGAGAACATGTCAGAAGATAAAAAAACATTTGTAGAAAAACTAATTGCTGTGCAAACAGCATTAAAAGCTCCTAAAGGGCAATACAACTCGTTTGGAAATTATAACTATCGATCAGCAGAAGATATTCTAAATGCTGTGAAGCCACTAAACAAAGAGCAAGGATTGCTTTTGACACTATCAGATGAACCTTTGCTAATCGGAGATTGGCATTATATTAAGGCAACTGCGACTATAACCGATGGCATTATAAAAGAAAGTTTCACCGCATATGCTAGAGAATCGTTTACTAAGAAAGGAATGGATGATAGTCAAATTACTGGAGCTGCTTCTTCGTATGCACGGAAGTATGCGCTAAATGGATTATATCTAATTGATGATACAAAAGATGCAGATACAGACGAATACAAGAAACAAGAAAAAAATGTAAAGAAGATTACTAAAAAACAATTGGAACAATTGAGAGCAAATTTCCAAAAAATAGCTGCCTTAAAAAAAGTTTCAGAAAAAAGTGTAGAAGCTCAATTTCTGACGATTATAAAATTTGATGGAAAGATAGAAGATTTAGACACAGAAATACATCATAAGCTAATGGAATTAACCAATAGAAATATTCATAAGCTAGAAAATGAACAATTTTTTAATGATGTGATGGAATGATTGGAAAAATCATAAAACATAAAGGAAATAAATTAGCTATCGAGTTCGAGGAAGAAATTAACTCAAATTTCCTCGATCTCTTAGCTAACAATGATGACAATTTGGCAAAAGTTGAACTGTTAGATAATCGGCAAATGTCTCAAAAACAGAATGCACTTTCTCATGTTTTAATAGCCGACATTGCTCGTTGGAGTTATGACGAGCCTAAATGGATAGAAGGAGTTCTAAAGTATTACTACGAAGCTAAAAGCGGTGTGTATTTTGAACACAGTAAGGCTACACGACATGAGGCAACAGAATGGATTAGTTTTTTAATCGAATTTATTTTGAAAAACGATGTGCCACTAGAAAAGAGATACCAATACTTGCTAGAAAATAACAAATGGTTTTATTACTGCCTTAAATACCGTAAGTGTTGTATTTGTGGGAAACATGCCGATGTTTGTCACATCGAGGTAGTCGGTATGGGGCGAAATCGTCAAAAGATTAATCACGAAACATTTACTTTTTACGCTGGTTGTCGTCAACATCATCAAGAAGAACATCAGATAGGCACTAAGAACTTTTTAAACAAGTATCAAATTAAACCAGTAAAACTAAATGTTGAAGAACGTAAGAAGTTGAATATCGGAGGTTAACAGTTTGGTAGAGGAATTACTTGAAAAATACAGGCAATTAACATCGAGTCAAAAACTATTTTTTGAACTATTAGCATTTGTCTATATCGGTTCAAGAAATGGTAAAGGAATAGCTATTGAAGCACAAACAATAAAAAAAGTCGTTAACGGAGAAATTAGGCATAAATATGTCTATACGGTCGTTGTTGATGAGGAGGATAACTAGTGAATAAATAAAGAGAGGGAATTTTCCCCTCTTATCTAGGGAGGTGCGATGATGGACTATATTAAGCAGATTTTAGCGTTTGACGATTATTTAATGTACAATCAGGGACTTTCATCTGGGCAAATTGCTTTATGGCGCGCATTGATGAGCATAAACAATAAAACAAGATGGAGTGAGTGGTTTACGGCAAGTAATCAAACGCTTGAAACTCTAGCTGGTCTTTCACGCCAAGGAATAAATAAAAATCGAAATGTATTAAAACAACTAGGATTAATTGATTTTCAAACCAATGGAAGAAAAGCAACTTCTTACCATATATGTAAACTTTATACATCAGATAGTGTACAAGGAAGTTTACAAGAAGATGTACGTAAACTTTCTACGTCAAATAGTTTACAAGAGAGTGTACAAGACAGTTTACAAAGTAGTAGCGAAACAGTAGCGGAAAAGTGTACAACACAGTTGCGCAACAGTGGCACATTATATAAACATAAACAAAACATAAATATAAACGAAAACACAAACATAAATGAGCATGAAGAAGATGTCGGTGTGTATGAGTTTATTCAAAGCCATTGGGAACAACAGCCTAATAACTTGTTGAAAGGTGCTTTAGGTCCATGGATTAGAGAATGGGGTCCAGAGCTAGTTTTGTATGCTGTTAAACAGGCTTATGAGTACAGCGTAGATATGAGATGGCTAAAATCATACGTGGATAAAATTTTTGCGAATTGGAAAGATAAAAGCATAACCACGCTTGAAGAAGCAATAGAAGCGCAGAAAGCATTTAATGCAACAAGAAAAAAAAATACAGGGATTAGTAGCTATCAAAATAAAGCTGTTCGGCAAGAAAAGGTGCCTGAATGGATGAATCAAGCAAACGGTGAAGAAGAAAAGCTATCACCAGAAGAGCAAGCAGCTCTAAAAAGACAAATACAAGAATTGTCGGGAGGAGAGTAAATCATGATTGAAATGAAGATACTTGATTATCGAATTACTAGTGATGATAAGCAAGTAATCGTAAATAAAGCGAGACGAAACGAACACGGAGAGTTAACCATTTTGACTGATAAAGACGGTACACAAAAAGAATCACTCGCTTTGATTGGTTATTATGGCAATTTAAGTAAGGCTCTCGTCGCAATAGAACGCGATTACGTGCTTTCTAGTGGTAAAACAATACAAACAGTCAAAGAATACAAAAAAGAGCTAGAATCGATTCACAGCAAGCTAAAACGTGAATTAGATTTCGGGGAGGAATTTTAGATGAATGAATTAGTTATCATGAAACCACGAACAGAAATTGAAATTATGAGTTTGGAGGAACAAAAGTAGTGGGAAAAAAGGAAAACGGATAAAAAAGCAAAATCGAAAACGAAAAAACGCTGCTATTGCAAACGGCACATACAGTAAGCGAGGTAAAAGCGATGACATGTCCAAAGTGCAAGGGACAGATGATTGTCTGGGAAAAAGATAAGTTGAAACATCAAAAAGGTTTTTATTGTCCGTTATGCAACAAAAACGGTCAAAGTGTTGCGAAAAAGTTAGCTGAGATAAAGAAAAAATAAACGAAAGGAGTGGGAGATTTGCGGCCGCAAGAAAAAGCTTTTTACTCCTTTAAAAATATGGAACTAAACAAAATATATAACGAAGATTGCCTGGAAGGAATGAAACGGATACCAGATAAAAGCATCGACATGATTTTATGTGATTTACCGTATGGAACTACGAAAAATAAGTGGGATAGTATTATTCCGTTTGAGAAATTGTGGGAACAATATGAGCGAATCATTAAGGACAATGGCGCAATTGTCTTAACAGGCTCACAACCATTTACGACAGACATAATCATGAGTAACAGAAAATTATTTAGATACGAATTAATTTGGAACAAAAAACATTCTACTAATTTTTTCTTAGCTAATAAGATGCCTTTGAAGGTGCATGAGAACATTCTTGTTTTTTACAAAAAGCTTCCAACTTACAACAAACAGATGATTCCAAGAGTAAGTAAACGAATAGCAGAACATCAAGCAAAAGGCTATGTTTTACCAGAATCCACTAATTCAGATAATTACGGAATTATACGAGGTGTAGTAGATTCGAGACACTACGATAAAGATTGGAAAAATCCGATTAGTATTTTAGATATTAATCAAGTGAAAAGTAATGCCCATGAGCGTACAGGACACCCTACCCAAAAACCTGTTGCATTGTTTGAATATTTAATCAAAACATACACAAATGAAAACGAGGTGGTATTAGATAACTGCATCGGTTCAGGCACTACAGCAGTTGCTGCAATTAACACTAATCGTCAGTTTATTGGTTTTGAGAAAGAAAAGGAATATTTTGATATTGCTATTGGGCGGATTAAGAAAGCTAGTGAAGAAAATAGGTTTCAAGTTTAGCGATTACTAGTTTAGATAATAAGCAACAAGCGCAAGTATTACGAGCTTTTGCATTGTTCCGAAAGGACAAATCGGCGAGTGTATTGATAAAGTGGATGGAAAAGTATTCGCTTTATTGATTAAATTTGATAATGGTGAAGTGTTTTGGTTTATGAAGAGAGATTTGATTGAAGTAAAGGAGTATGCAGATGAAGAAGGGAGATAAAGGAAATGAATACACCACAAATTTTTAATTTTGGACAACAAGAAGTGCGAACAATGCTTATAAATGAAGTTCCATATTTCGTAGCAAATGATGTCGCTAAAACATTAGGTTATAAAAATCCAAGTGATGCTACTAACAAACATTGTAAAAAAGCTATAAAAACATGGGGTAGCGATTCGCTAGGTCGTCGTCAATCGTTTAAAGTTATTCCTGAATCTGATATTTACAGACTAGTAATAAAATCTAATCTTCCAAATGCCGAGCAATTTGAAGAGTGGGTTATGGAAGAGGTCTTACCACAAATTAGGAAAACAGGTAGCTATACGAATGTTCCAAGTTCGTTTGCGGAAGCCCTGCGGTTAGCTGCTGACTTGGAAGAAGAAAAAATGATGCTTGAACAAAAAGTAGCGGAGTATGAGCCTAAAATCACTTATCTTGATACAATTTTAGCTTCGAAAGATACAGTCACGACTTCTCAGATTGCAGCAGATTATGGCATGTCGGCTATTCAATTAAATAAACTATTACATCAATTAGGCGTACAACGAAAAGTTAGCGGACAATGGTTGCTTTACAAAAAGCATATGAATTGCGGCTACACTAAATCTCATACAAGTGAAATCAAGCAATCAGATAATACAGTGAAAATAGTGATGAGTACGAAGTGGACGCAGAAAGGTAGATTGTTTATTTATAACTTGTTAAAAGATGAAGGCTATTTACCTCAAATGGACCTATGGGATAACGTTTCTTAAGCAGAGAACAAAAAAAGCCAACCGACCACTGGTTGACTAAGAAGAATATTTTACCAGAAAAGTGGTAGCTTGTGATATGTGAGGTTACTTTGCCCCAAACATTGGTCACAATAAAAATATTTTATCATAAATAGAAAAACTCAACTAGTTTTTTCTAGTCGAGTTTTCTAGATGACACCACTCAAGATGAATTGAGTTGTTCATATTATATCATGATGAAATATGAAATTTCAATAAGAGTAAATAAAAAAAGCCGGATTGCTCCGACTGTGAGTAATGTTTTCGACATAGTTATTATACCACAAAAGGAGCGATTTCACTTGATTAAATTGCTAAAAGAAGTAGATTTTCGACAAACAAAAGCGAATGCCAGAAATGTGTTGAAGAATTTTAGACGTTTAGAGCGAATAGCTGGTCGCTCTTTGATAGATTTAAAATCACCAATTATTACAGATATGCCTAAAAGCCAAAGTCACGGAAACAAAGCAGAAGATGCACTGGTACAATTAGCAGATGCAGAAGCAGAAAGAGACGCAATTTTATCTGCGCTTATGGCATTGAGCCTAACTAGCAGACAAATTTTGCATTATAGTTTCTGTGTACAGGACCATTACTCTAATTACAAGATAGCTAGGGAAGTTGGATATTCCGAAAGAAGTATTCAACGAATGAAATCAGAGGCTTTAATTGAATTTGCCGAAGCGTATAGGAATGGAAAAATAATTGCATATAAATAAAATTTTTGGCGGTTTTTTGGCGGAAAGTTGGCGGTTTTTATCAATATTTAGATGTTATTATGGTAGTGTCGAAAGATAAGGAGACGAGGTAAGGCATGCATTACCTATCTTAGCTCCGTTTCGCTTATCTTTTGAGGCTACCTATAAAAAAATAAAGATAAGGATGTGGAAAGTCCAGTTCTTTCTGTCTCGTTTAGTCATAGGTAGCAAATATTGCAATAAACTTGGCATGAAGCTTACACGTAGACGTACGCCGAAAGCACTTGTCAAGATAGCGCTATGTAAGTTGCAATGATCACTCACAAATCATACGTTCTCAAACTAAAGAAATTGGGTGTAATTCCTCTCTCTTTTTTCTACAGGTTTGTGAGTGATTACTATTAAAAATTGAAAAATCAATAGATTTAAACCTAGTGAAGAGCATTTGAACAATGTGCTAGGGTAGTATGGGATAAGTCGATAACTAAAATGAATTGGGATACTGATTGATTTTAGTGGTGGATTTTACAGCAATGTAAAAAGGACTAATAGTAAAAGCTATTAATCGCAAAGTACTACGTGGAATTTGTGCAGGTGTAAGGTACGAAACTTTCGGGCGTGACAATAGACGCTCCAGTGGAGAATAATCTAAGTTAGGTGGAAGTGTGAGAAGCTTGGCAGACCTTAGAAACCTCAAACCAAGCGCTTTGCAGAGAAACTGAGAAATCAGTGTTTAACGAAAGAAGTCGGTACGAGTAGCTTAATGCAGCAATTTATTTACAGATGACAAATAATAAAAATGGGACTCTTATGTAAATGCTGAATGTTCAAGTGAAAGTTATTAGCCAGTAGAGCTAGATCATACAGAAAAAGCAAAGAGAAGCTATTGGGTAGCGCCCGATAGTTCAGCCTCTTTGGGTATGTGACTGAATAACACTGTAAACAAAGGAAGCAGGAAGAAAAGCCTAAATCTGTTGATTTTTGAGTTTTTAATTATCGCTGCAATAGAAAGGAGTAAACATAATGTTAAAACAAAATTATGATGGATTTAGTAAAGAAGAATTAATCAAACTTATCGAACAGCAGCATTTGGAATTGGTCCAAAAAGAAGCTGTATGCAGGGAATATAAAAAGCATCTCGAAGAAGTAATTGAGCATCACTCAGTGGAAAAATATCAATCGATTGTTCAAAAAATAGAGAAGCAGTAGAAACTGCTACTCAGGTAATTTAGCCTTTGTGGCATGTAGAACAACAATAAAAACAACCATCAAAATTTTTGGATGGATGCTCGTTGCTTGCTCTTGCAATAGCATCTTTACAATTGTCTTCAACACCAATATAAGTTCTGTTTAAAACATCTGGAAGAAATGAACAATCTGCCGTATGAACTTCATGGCGATTGTGTTCGTCAACATTATCGTTAAAATAATAAAGTGGCATATGTATCACCTCCTTGAGTATATTATACCAAATGTGTATTGGTTCACAATATGAAAAATTATCGCTGTGGCGGAATAGGTAGACGCTCGTACGTGAGATTAGACATTGGAACAACGTATAAGTTCATATGTAGGGCTTTGGCCCATCGGGTAAATCTAATCATGCAAGGTGCAAATCCTTGCCAGCGATATTGAGTTTGTGGTAGGCAATCTCAAAAATGGCATAGTATAAAAATCCTTTCGGTTGGCGTGTAGCATCTGGGATGCAACGAGCATATAGCGAGATAAGAGGCAGGTTCGATTCCTGTCACGCCAATAGGTAGCTTTGCTACTTAAATAAAAGAATCGTCAATAGATGTTTCTGCTGCATTCACGTGAGGCACTAGCTTAAAAGTGCCTCTTTTTGTTTGGAGGTATTGTTATGTTTAAGTTATTTGAAATCATTAAGCAAGAAGATGCAAAAAAACTAAATCGTTTGAAAAAAGAATTAAAGCAGACTACTCAACGTAAATGAGTGGTCTTTTTTAGTACATAAAAAAGCCACTAGACTATGGGTTCTAGTGGCTAGGTAGCATTCGTGCACAATTTGTTAGCTATGAGTGTGAACATCTACATTTGGTTTAAAGGAGTTGCTACCTATAGATAGTATAGCAAGAAGTGATTTATTGAATCAAGTACATAAAAACAATTAGGAGAGAGAACATGAAAAGCTATTGGTATGTATCGCTAACACATAAATATCCACAGCCGAACCGTTCAACTGATTCAGTACGTGTTGTTATGTCTGTGCAGATAAAAAAGAATGCATCTATTGTCGAAATGACGAGAGAAGCCACGCCAAAGGAAATTGACGCGTGCAAGCTAGTCTATTGTGGTTATGGTAGTTGGGGTGATAAGCATATACAAGAGAATATAGAGAAGTATGTGAGGTAAATAATATAAGGGAAGGGGAGGGGAACAGATTGAAAAGCAAAACCTTACGTGATTATGTTGAAGATGGCAGATATACAATAGTTGCTTCTTCTTGTAGTACTGCAAAAGAAATACAACGGCTGTATCCTAAAGCAATTGTTACACATGGTAGAGCTGATGGGATAGGAGGGAAAAAAATATTAATAGATACATCTGTATCTAAACAACCAACTGTATTAGGTGCTTTGCCACAATTTAAAACAGAAGATATAGCAATTGAAACTTTTACGTATGATTTCATTCATAACATTATTGATACAGAAATAAGCGAATCAAAAGAGATAGACAATGAACACTTCTATAGAAATAAAAAGTGGATAAAGAAAAAGAATAGAATCCTGAGACAATATCAATATGAATGTCAAGAAAGTAAAAGATATGGTTTAAGTGTAAAAGCTGAAATGGTCCATCACATCTACCCAAGAAAAGAATATCCTGAACTAGCATATGTTGATTGGAATCTATTACCTTTAACGCATCAAAGGCATAATACTTTTCACGATAGAGAAAACAACAAAATTATCGGAGAAGGGTTGTATTGGCAAAGAAAACGAAGGAAAGAATTTGAAAAATGGAAAAGTGAACGCTTGAAGCCCCCCTCCTTTTGAAAAATGAAAAAGAGCTTAGGGAAAACGGTTATGGGAACTTTTTCCAATAGCGAGATGATTTTGAAAAAATTTTTTCCTGAATAAAAAATGTTTAAATATCAACGCTTAGCGTTATTTTTAGTCGTCAAAACCGTGCAGAAAAAAGCCTTTTTTTTCGCAGTAATATATCTTAGTTTGAGGAGGTGACAACTTGGCTAAAAAAATTCCAAAACGAGAAAGCATTAAAAAACGTACAATCAAGTATATGAAAGAATTAGGAACGTATAAGCCACAATACAATCAAATTATTGAGGTTTATGCAGATATGGTTTATCAATATAACTATTTAAGCCGTGAATTTGAAGAACAAGGGTATGAAATTATTTTGGAAACAGAAAAAAGTGGTGGGAAGAAGTCACCTATTTTAGCAAGTTTAGAAAACCTCAGAAAAGATATAGGTACGTATTCAGATCGGTTGATGTTAAACGCTAGAACCTATCAAGCTGAAGTAGAAGTGCCGAAAAAAGAAAAATCAGCTTTTGCTAAACTTTTAGAGCAACAAAAGATGTGATTTGATGGATTTATCGAAAATTACATCTAAGCATTTTGAAACAGCTTTAAATTATGCACGGGCAATTGTTGATTGTAAAATATTAGCAAATTTAGATAGAAGGCTAGCCTGCGAAAGGTTTTTGAAAGACTTAACACGAACAGATATTGATTTTAGGCAAGAACAATTTGATTTTGTCATTAATTTAATTGAAGGAACGATTCATCACGTCCAAGGAGAAGATAGAAATGGTATAAGTTATAAAGGACAACCATTATTGTTAACAGACTGGCAAAAATTTGTCTGTGTGAATCTATTTGGTTTTTTTGAAAAAGATTCAGATATTCGGCGGTTTAAAGAAGCGCTTATTTTTTTGCCTCGAAAACAAGGGAAAACAGCATTTAGTGCGGCGCTAACTGAAGCAAAGAGTATTTTAGATAGACGTTCTGGTTCAAAAGCTTATATTGTCGCAAATTCAGTTAAACAAACACTAGAGTGTTTTAATTTTTTAGTGGATAATGTGAACGAATTGAAAGAGGATGTCGAGAAATTACGAATACGTGATAACAATCAAGAACATTCGATTTCAATTAATTTTGGAGATGGGACAAGTGACATCTATGCAATTGCTAACCAAGAAGATAAATTGGACTCTTTAAACTGTAATTGTTTGGTATTAGATGAATTGCATTCTTGGAAAAGAGCAGGAGCTAAAAAGTACACGTTGATGAAAAATGCGATGAAAGCTTATCGTAATAAATTATTGATAGGTATTTCAACGGCAGGCGATATTCCTGATGGATTTTTAGCCAATCGTTTAAAAACTTTACAGAAGGTATTGAATGGGTCAATTACTGATTCTGCGTATGACTCTTATTTCATTTTTATTTGCAAAGCAGATCAAGATGAAGAAGGGAATATTTTAAATAGTAAAGGAGAAATTACCACAATTGATGATCCTGAAGTTTTAGAAATGTGTACACCGTCCATTAATGTCACAGTTACTTTAGAAGAGTTATTGGATGATGCTTCACAAGCAATGAATGAACCACAATTAAAAACAGAGTTTTTAAATAAAACGCTGAATGTCTTTACGAATGCAATGGATGCCTATTTCGATATTAATGAGTTTAGAAGTTCGGATATGCAATACGATTGGACATTAGATGATTTAGCAAGATTACCTATTGTTTGGTACGGCGGTGCGGACTTATCAAAACTACATGATTTAACGGCAGGTGCTTTATACAGCTCATATAAAGGAATAGATATTTGTATTACGCATGCCTTTTTCCCGAAATTAGCAGCAGTAAAGAAAGCAGAAGAAGATGGTATTCCTTTATTTGGTTGGAAAGAAGATGGTTGGTTAACGATGAGTAACACGCCTACCGTTTTACATGATGATATTGTTAATTGGTTTATTTCTATGAAACAAAAAGGCTTCAAAATTAAACTTGTTGGTTTTGATAAAAAGTTTGGTCGAGAGTTCTTTTTTAAAATGAAAAAAGCAGGATTTAAAATTAAAGATCAACCACAATACTTTTATAAGAAATCAGAAGGCTTCCGTCATATCGAGGTGAAAGTCAAAAATAAACAGTTCTATTACTTACATTCCGATGCCTACGAATATTGTGTTCAGAATGTGCGAGCGATTGAAAAAACTGATGATATGATTCAGTACGATAAACTAGATGGTGATGGTGGGGTACAACGTATCGATTTATTCGATGCGAGTGTATTTAGCTGTTGCCAGATGTTGGAAGATATGGATTATGGAAATGTCGGAACAGAGTGGTTAAATCGTAAATATTAAATAGTAAAGGATGATTATTGTGGCAAAAAAGAGAAAAAAAGCAAATAAAATACGTTCAGAACCAAAAATTCCCCAACCATCAGGCTCAAGTGATCCTACGGTTGGTTTTTTTATGTCTGATATTTCTCGAGAAATATTAGTACCAGGCTATACAAGACTTTCAGATAATCCAGAAGTAAAAACTGCTTGTCAAAAAATAGCCGATTTGGTATCGGGAATGACCATTCATTTAATGGAAAATTCAAAAAATGGCGATGTTCGTGTGAAAAATGAACTATCTAGAAAAATTGATATTGAACCTTATTCATATATGACTAGAAAAAATTGGGTCTATAACATTGTTTATTCTATGTTATTGCCTGGCGATGGAAATGCTATTGTCTTTCCCGAAATGAAAGATGGTTTTATTCATGAATTAAGACCCTTGAAACCATCTAAAGTTAGCTTTATTGAACTTGAAGATGGCTATTCTGTGAAATATGGTTCAACGACTTATTCACCAGATGAAGTCTTACATTTTGCAATTAATCCTGATCCAGAACAACCATGGAAAGGAACGGGTTATCGAATCCCTTTAAGGGATATTACCTATAATTTACGACAAGCAAATGCAACAAAAAAATCATTTATGAGTGGGCAATATATGCCGAATGTTATTGTGAAAGTAGATGCAATGAATGAAAATCTTGCAAGTGAAGCAGGAAGAAATCAAATTAAAGAAAAATATTTAGGAGAATCTAGACCAGGTGAACCTTGGGTTATTCCAGCAGAACTATTAGATGTCCAACAAGTAAAGCCATTATCTTTAAAAGATATTGCGATTAATGAATCAGTGGAAATAGACAAAAAAACAGTAGCAGCTTTATTAGATGTTCCAGCATTTATTTTGGGCGTTGGTTCATTTGATAAAGATGAGTATAACAATTTTGTTCGTACAAGAATTAAAGCTATTGCAGATATTTTTCAACAGACGTTAACGAAGGGCTTGCTTGAAAATCCGAATTGGTATTTTAAATGCAATTCTAAGAGTTTATTGGCTTATGACACGAAAGAATTAGCGGAAATTGGGATGAATTTGTATATTCGAGGAATCTATACAGGGAATGATGTCTTGAATATGATAGGAGATTCACCTAAGCCTGGTTTAGATGAGCTAATTATTTTAGAAAACTTTATTCCTCAAGGAATGATTGGAGAACAAAGTAAACTTAAGGGAGGCGACTCTGATTGACTGTAAAAGAAAATCAAACACGTTCTATGGCAACGACTTTTTCTACCAGAGAAGAAACTTCAGGGGAAAAAATCATTGAAGGTTATTTCGCTGTTTTTAATCAAGAAACGGAACTTTGGCCAGGTGCTTTTGAAGAAATTTCACCAGAAGCATTTAACGGCTCTTTGAGCAATGATATACGAGCGTTGACCAATCATGAAACCACTTTGGTTTTAGGTAGAAATAAATCAGGAACATTAAAGTTAAGCGTTGATTCTAGAGGTTTGTGGGGACAAATTACTATTAATGAAAATGATTCAGATGCCCTAAATCTCTATGAACGTGTGAAACGAGGAGATGTTGATCAATGCTCGTTTGGCTTTAATATTCTGAATGAAGAAACAGATTGGAGAGAAGATGGCACGGTTAAATGGCTATTGAAAGAAATCGATCTCCATGAGGTTTCAGTCGTAACGTTTCCTGCATATGAAGATACAGGTGTACAAGCTAGACATACACAATTAGAACAATACCGTGAAAAACAAACAAAGCAATGGCGTAAAAAATTATTGAGCCAATTAAAAAATAGGGGGAATTAATCATGGCATTAAAACAAATTATGCTACAAAGAAAAATTACCAGTAAAACAGAATTACTTCGATCATTAGAAGAAAAAGATGCTGAATTTAAAACACGAGAAAAGAATTTAGAGGCTGCAATTGAAGAAGCAGAAACGGAAGAAGAACAACAAGCGGTTGAAAATGAAGTGAATAAATTCAACGAAGAAAAAGAGCCTCATGATCAACAAAAAAAAGAATTAGAGGAAGAAATTCGTTCCTTACAAGAAGAATTAGACGGATTAAATGAAAAGAAACCAACAGGTAAAGGAGAAGAAAGAAAAATGGGAGATAAAAAAGAAACTCGAAACAAAAATCTTATGGATTATCATGAACGTTCAGATGTAAAAGAATTTTATGATGAATTACGTGAAAGATTACAAATGCGTGCAAACGGTCAAGTATTGCCTGATGGACCAAGCGGCGCAGAATTGATTATTCCAGATATTATTGTTAATCGTATTCGTGAGCGCATTGGTGATTTTACCACTCTTTATCCATTAGTAGATAAAGTGATTGCCAAAGGACGTGTGAAATTAATTTTAGATGTAGATACTAGCGAAGCTACTTGGTTAGAAATGCGAGGCGCATTACCAGAAGAGGATGATTCTAAATTAACAGCAGTTGAATTTGATGGATTCAAAATTGGTCGAATTGTCTATATTGATAATTCTCTGTTAGAGGATTCTGTTATTAATTTAGATGATTATTTAACGAAACGAATTGCACGCTCTATCGCAAAAGGATTAGATAAAGCAATTGTTACAGGAACAGGGAAAGATGATAAACAACCAGATGGTATTCTTCCTAAAATTCCTGGTAAAAATAAAGTAACGAAAAAACCAACGTATGAAGAATTGATTCCAGTATTGGGCTTAATTGATACAGGGGAAGATGCCACAGGAGAAATCGTTGCAGTAATGCATCGACAAACTTATTATAATCGAATTGCAACGTTAACATTACATGTAAATTCTAATGGGGTAGATGTTGTTCAATTACCAAACTTGGCTGAACCTAATTTCTTAGGATTAAAAGTAGTTTTCAATAATTACTTACCACAAGATAAAATTTTGTTTGGTGTATTTGATAAATATACTTTAGTAGAACGTGAATCTGTTCGAGTTGATATGTCAGGTCACTATAAATTCAGAGAGGATCAAACGGCTGTTCGAGGATTAGGACGTTATGACGGTAAACCAGTTCTTCCAGAAGCGTTTGTAGAAGTAACATTAGATCCAGCGGGGGAGTAACAATGCCAGAGTCAAGACTGGCAGAAACTTCATTAAGTAAACTGACTATTCCTGAATTAAAAACTATTCTTGACGAAAAAGGCATCGAGTATAAAAACAATGTTAGCAAAAAAGAGTTACTAAAATTATTAGAGGGAACAGAATAGTTCCCTCTTTTTATTAGGTGATAAATATGAGTGATCAAACACTAGAGTTATTAAAAGTAAATTTAGGAATTATGTCAAAAAATCGTGATACTTATTTATCAACGATTATTGAAAGTGTCGTCAACGAATTGCAAACAGAACAAGGAGTATCCATTGATTTAGATAATGAACTTCATGTGATGTTTATTGTGGATTATTCTGCTTGGCGTTATCGCTCCAGAGGAGAAGGTATTCTTCCTAGAAATTTACAATTTCGTTTGCATAATCTAGTACTTTCTGAAAAGGAGAATAAAAATGGATAGAACATGGGATTTAGATATTGTTCTTCTAGAAAATGATGGCTTTACAAGTGATGATATAGGCAATCAGATACCAAAGTATAAGCGTACTCCTGTCATGGCTTGTAAAGAAAACGTCAGTAGAGGAGAATTTTATCAAGCTGGCCAAAATGGAATAGAAAATATTCATTTATTTATTATTCATCCTTATGAATATTCTGGAGAAAACTATCTTGAATTTGAAGAGAAAAAATACAAAATTATTCGCACGTACCAAAAGAGTTACGAAGAACTTGAAGTGGTTTGTCGTTTGAGCTTAGGTGATGCTAATGGCTAAGGCAATCCATATTAGTGAACTTTCTAAAGAAATCAGTAAGATGGTTCGAGAATACACGGAAGAAGTTGAAATCAACGTAGGAGAAGCTACTGAAATAGTAGCGAAAGAAACGCTTCAAGAATTGAAGCAAAATAGTCCAAAACGTTCAGGAAAATATGCACGGAATTGGCGAAAGAAAAAACAAGGGCCAACAAAACAAGTAATTTATCAAAATGATCCAACCTATCGTTTGACTCATTTATTAGAAAATGGGCATGCATTAAAGAGGGGTGGTCGAAAAGTCGGCCAGGTAGTCGCTAAACCGCATATAGAAGCTGCGGAAGAAAAGGCTATCGCTTCTTTAGAAAAAGAATTGGTTAGGAGATTGACGTAACAATGACTTTAAAAGAATTGAAACAGTTATTAGACAAAATGGAATTACCAATTTCATATCGTGAATGGCAACCTGGGCAAGTTCCAGAGTTGCCCTATTTACTTTATTACGAAAATACAAGTACTAATTTTTTTGCAGACAATGCAGTCTATTGTAAAAAAACAGAGATTGTCATTGAACTATATACGAACACGAAAAATATTCGTGAAGAAAATAAATTAGAGGAATTGCTGAACACAGCAAAAATTCCATTTGATACTTACGAAACGTATCTAGCATCTGAACAGATGTATTTAAAAGCATATGAAATTACAATTTAATAAGAGGTGAAGAAAAATGGCACAAAAAGAAAGAGTAGGAAGTCCTGAAAAAAATCGTGTAGAGTTTGGCTTAGAAAACGTATATTATGCAAAAGCAATGTTAAATCCAGAAACAGGGGAAATTACTTATGGTACACCTGTTCGTTTTCCTGGGGCGGTTGAATTGTCTATTGAGCCTTCAGGAGATTTAATCAAATTTAAAGCAGATAATGTAGATTACTATACTTCTCCAAACAATCAAGGATATGACGGAACATATACATGCGCTAGAATCCCTGAAGATTTTGCAGTGGAAATTTTAGGAGAAAAAGTAGATGATGCGGATAAAGTTCAAACAGAGTATGCAAATGCTGAAACCTCTCCTTTTGCGTTAATGTTCCAATTTGAAGGAGATAAAACAGCAACTCGCCATGTGTTATATTATTGCACTGCAAATAGACCAACTATTGGCTCTACAACAAAAGATTCTGGCGATCCAAACACTTCTGAGCTAACGTTTAGTGCTGGCCCACGTCCTTCAGATAAAGCAGTAAAAACCAAAACACGTCCCGATACTCCATCAGGTGTTTACGATAAATGGTTTACAAAAGTTTATGAAAAAGGAGCAGCTGCTTAATCATGGAAAAAACTATTGAAATTGGCACGACTAAAATCAGGTTGGCTTCTAATGCAGCTACTCCTTTACGGTATAAAATGCAGTTTGGGAGCGATTTTTTTGCTGATTTATTAACTTTGGCAAAAGCATTAGACAATCAAAATGAGGATGGGGAGTTTGAGTTAACGAATATCTCATATGATGATTTAAAACGAGTTGAATTAACTTTGTTGTATAATTTTGTATGGACATTCGCCAAAGCAGCAGATTCAAGTATTCCAGATCCAATTACTTGGTTAGAAAGTTTAGATTCTTTACCTTTGTCAGATTTTGCCAATGAACTTCAAGAATTAATTTCACATAGTATTCAATCAAAAAAAAAGTAAATGATGAAATGGCTTCTAGTGATGAAGTACTCACCACGGAGTCATTTCTTTTTATTTGTAAACAAGTAGGATTATCTAACGAGGAAATGCAATTAATGGAAATAGGAGCATGTTTAGATTTTGTTCAAGAATGGATAGATAATCATCAGGAAAAATCAGAACCAAAAATTAAAACAAGAAAAGCAACTCAGGCAGATTTTGATGCATTTTAGAAAGGAGGAGAATTTATGGCGAAGAAAAAAATCTCGGGTATTACAATTGCGCTTGATGCGGATACAAAAGGCGTTACAAGTGGTTTGAAAAGTATTGTTGATCAATCGGTAAATGTATCAAAGGAATTAAAAGATGTCGAGCGACTTTTAAAGTTAAATCCAAATAATGTAGAACTATTATCGCAAAAACAAGAATTGCTTTCTCGACAAATAGAATTAACCACGAATAAGCTAGATGCTTTGAAAGGTGCTCAAGCAGATGTTGAACGGCAATTTAAATCTGGAGAAATTGGTGAAGAGCAGTATCGGAAGTTTAAACGAGAAATCGAGGCAACTGAAGGTGCTTTAAACGGGTATAAAGGCCAATTATCAAGTATGAAAGTGGAACAAGAAAAACTAGCTCAAAATACGCAACGCTTATCTACATTTTTTGAAGCTACAGGAACGGATATAAATGATTTTTCGGATGTTTTAGGTACTCGCTTAGTAGCCGCAATTAAAGAAGGAAAAGCCAATTCTTCTCAACTAGAGAATGCATTAAATAAAATCGGTAGGGCTGCATTAGGTCAAACTGCAGATATTAATAAAATGAAACAAACGTTAGATTCCATTGATGATGGGAACTCTGTACAAAAAATTTCTTCTGATTTGAACGGTTTAAAAAGTGATGCAAATAAAGCAGATGATGCTTTAGATAAAATTGGTGATACTTTAGAAGAAATCGATGACAAAATAGGTAAAGGAAATTTGTTAGATGCAGGAGAAGCTTTAAGCGGTATGTCTGATAAAGCCAAAGATATGGCTGGAAAAACAATTGAAGCTTTTACAGAAGTAGAAGATGCTCAAAAGAAATTAAACGCTTCTATGGGAGTAGCAGGCACGGCATCTGCTAAAAAATATGAACAAGCATTAACAGATGTTTTTCGTAGTGGTTTATTTGAGGATATGTCAGAAGCGGCAGATGCCGTTGCTTTAGTGTCTAAAAATCTTGGAGATATGAGC
This sequence comes from Enterococcus sp. AZ050, assembly GCF_051715085.1. Taxonomy (NCBI): domain Bacteria; kingdom Bacillati; phylum Bacillota; class Bacilli; order Lactobacillales; family Enterococcaceae; genus Enterococcus; species Enterococcus sp. AZ050. The sequence goes on from NZ_JBIOTC010000001.1 coordinate 2,577,666, forward strand.
GATCAAGATTTAAGTCAGTTAGTTCAAGATGCCAAAGTGTTAGAAAATACTTTTGAAGTAGATTTAAAAGAAACAATTCGTGGTGTTGCAGCAATGCAAGAAAACTATGGAATTACTGGAAAGCATGCCTTAGACATGATTACAGTAGCACTTCAAAGAAATGGAAGTACATGGGCAGATGAAGTTGGCGATAATATGGCAGAGTATTCTCAATTATGGGCTCAAATGGGCTTCACTGCTTCTGAAACTTTCCAAATTTTAGAAAATGGTACTCGAAATGGAGCATACAACTTAGATAAAGTAAATGATGTTGTTAAGGAAATAGGAATTTCTTTAACAGATGGGAGAATTGAAGAAAATATTGATTCATTCTCTCAAAAATCAAAAGAATTGTTTGAATCATTTAAAAATGGTGGAGCTTCTCAAGCAGAAGTTATCCAGTCACTTCTTACTGATTTAGGTGAGATGGAGAATAAAACTGAGGCATTATCTTTAGCTTCCACTGTCTGGAGTGCTCTAGGAGAAGATAATAGTCTAAAAGTATTAACTTCTCTAATGAGTGTTAAAGGTGGTTATGAGGATGTTCAAGGAGCAGCAGATAAATTAAATGAAGATACGACAACGACTAGTCAAAAAATGCAAGGTGCATGGAATGATTTAAAGCTAGCATTAGTACCAATAGGAGAAGAGTTAGCTCTTGCATTGCAACCATTATTATTAGGATTAACAGAAATTCTTAAAAGCTTTCAAAATTTACCAGGGCCAGTTAAAACTTTTATAGCGGCTTTTTTAGGTGTAGGAACAATAGTAGGAATTTTAGCTGGAGTTGCAGGTGCATTAACTGCTTTAGTAGGAATATTAGGCGGACCAGTCACTTTAGCACTTATTGCTGTAACAGGAATTATTGCAGGAGTAATTGCTGTGATAAAAAATTGGGGTTCAATAACAGAATGGTTCTCAAAACAATGGGATAGGCTACAGAAATGGTGGACTGAATTTTGGGCACGTTTTTCAGATCCTGCTGATTCGGCATTTAAAATCTTATCTTCTTCAGTTAAGACAGTTACTAGCTTTTTATTTGGTTCTTTCGAGGACAAAGTAAATGCTGTAAAAAATATTTTTAAATCTTTAAGATTAAAATTTCCAAAAATTGAACTACCACCAATGCCTCATTTTGATTTGAAATGGAATTCGAAAAAGATATTTGGTAAAAATATTTCTTATCCATCAGGTATTGATGTGAAATGGTTTGCTGATGGAGGGATTTTAACTAAGCCAACAATCTTTGGCGCTTCTGGAAATAAGTTGTTAGGTGGCGGTGAAGCTGGAAAAGAAGCTGTCGCACCGTTAGATAAGTTAATGGGCTATATCCAAACAGCGGTAGATAAAAGTTTATCTAAACAACAAGCAAGTGATGAAATTCATTTACATTTAACAGCTTACGGGAATTTACCAAAAGAGACATTGGATCAAATTGCAGAATATTTGACCTATAAATTTGTTGATTTAAAAAATAAAGAAGTATTTGGTGGGTGATAATATGTTAGATGGTTGGTTTAAATTAGGAAATCATTGGAGCAAAGAGTTTAATGCATTTATTACTGAAAGACCAAAAAAGAAAAAAGCAAAAAGAGTGTTTACTCTTGAAGAAGTTTCAGGATTAAATAAACTAGCTGTCAATGATGGTGGTTACTATACCAATGTAGAACAAACCTTGGAGTGTTTTTATTTATCACCTACTATGAATCGTATTCAGCATTATGAAGATTTAATCACTGAAGCACTAGATACCAAAGGCGAGTATGTAGATTTTGTAGCTTATTGGGACCCTAGTTATATTTACCAAGCAATTGTAATAAATGAACCTAATTTTGAAGGGACTTCTCAGACATTAAGAGGAGTTCCTTTTTCGTTTGATCTGAGTATTGCTCCATTTAAGAAAAATGTTTTCGGTATGCATCCAATTTATCTTGATAAGCAAGGTTCTATTTTTAATCCAGAACGTTATATTTCTTATCCTAAGATTAAAATATATGGCTCTGGCAATATAACTATTTCAATTAACGGAAGAGAAACAAAATTTTCTAACGTTACATCAGATATTATTATTGATTCTGATCCTGATGTGATGGAAACATACCGAGAAGTAGATGGAATCTTAGTAAATGAACATAAAAAGTTATTGAACAATCAAATGTATCCTTATTTAGATGCAGGAGAAAACCATATTACTTGGAGTAGTAATGTAAAAAAGATTAGTTTAGAACCGAGGTGGCAAACAAAGATATGAAGCCTATTTTATATAGTCCAACAGATACCGATTTTGAAGCGGGAGGAATTGGCGTTCTTGTTGATTGTAAAAAGTGTTTGGTGACAGAAGAAGGAAATGGAGCTTATACTGCTGAATTAGCTTTTCCAATTAATGCTAAGTATTCGGAGCAATTAGAAGATCATAATTATCAAATAAAATGTAAGCCTAACGCAGAAGATGATTACCATATTTTTTATATCTATAATCATTACAAAGATATGGCTACAGGGGTTTTATATGTTTATGCAAAATCTCGAACAATGAAGTTAGGAAATCGTGCGGTTAAAAATTTAACGTTTGAACGGGCCACTTGTGAAGAAGCAATGGAATATTTAGCAAAGGCAATGGATCAACAAAGTGATATTCAATTATTTAGTGATATTACTCGTGTTGGCTCTGCAAGTATTGAAGTGACAAATCCTTTGCAGTGTATAAAAGGGACAGAGGGGTCTTTGAATCAAATTTATGGCGGGGAAATGAAACATGAGCCATTTAAACTTTCTCTATTGAATAGACGAGGAAAAGACCATGTTACAACGTTTAGATATAGAAAAAATTTATCAGGATTAAAAGTAGATATTAATTTTGATGGGTTATTAACAAGAGTTTTTCCATATGCAGATGTTCAGAATAATGAAGGGCAAACCGAAAGAATATACGGGAATAAAGTTGATTCTCCTTATATTAACAATTATGATGGAGAGATTTATTCAGAATATGTGCAATTTACAGAAGAACAAGGAGTTACGAATCAAACTAGTTTAAACAACGTTGCAAAAAAATATTTTTCTTCACTAAACCCTAATTGTGATAAACCTAAAGTATCCATTGAATTAAATATAAGAAAAATGGAAGATTCAGCTTTAGCAAAACGATTTAAATCGTTTCGAACAATTGGTTTATTTGATACGTTTAATGTTTTTCATGAAAGATATAATATCAAAATCACTGCACAAGTAACAAAAATTGTTTATGATTCTTTAGCTGAAAGAGTAGAATCCTTAGAAGCAGGAGATACAAAATATACGTTTTTTGAGAAACAAAAGCAAGAAATTGCTGAAACATTAAAAGGTTACACAGGTAAACAATATGCAAGTAATTTTATTGATGTTGTGACAAATATTATTTCAGGAAATGATGGTGGTCACGTGATTTGGTGGCCAAAAAACAGACCTACAGATTTATTTTTCTGTGATAATGCTAAATTAGAAAAAGCAAAATTAGTACTAAGAATTAATAAAAGTGGTATAGGTTTTTCTTCTAAAGGCTGGAAAGGTCCATTTTCTACAGCATGGACTTTAGACGGTAAGTTTAATGCGAATTTTATTAAAACAGGAATTATCGATGCAAATGTATTTCAGAACTCTTTTAACAAAACAGGCGATGTATTGAGATTAGTCAATGGTTTGTTAGAAATCAGAAATAATAGTAAAAAAATTATGCAGTTAACAAAAAAAGGCATGGAGTTTTGGGATGGGGCTAATCACGTTGGTTCAATGGGAACAAAAGGAAACCCTTTTCCTGAATTAAACGATGTTAACGGAAATCCAGTAGTTACAGATGGCAAATCGTTATTGCTTGTAGGAGATAGTCCTAAAAATATTATCGGTTTATCTAATCAAACAAGTACTGGTTTGTTAATAGCGGGAACGAATCAATGGCATCTGGCCAATCATATTTATTTTATCGGTAAAGATGGCAAATCAACTTTATACGTGGATGAAATTCGTGCTAAGAAAATATATTCAAATGGTCAGGAACTTATCCCTGGTGGTGGTACTGGCGGAGGAGGAGGAGGAGTTCCTCCAGAATTAACCACCGAAAAAGAGAAAAACGCATGGGCGGTTTGGCAGTTCTTAAAATCGAAAGGCTACAGCGAACAAGCAGCCGCCGGTATTTTAGGGAATATGGAACAAGAATCAGGTATTATGCCAGACATTGACGAAGGTGGTGGCGGTCCTGGCTATGGTTTAGTTCAGTGGACATCACCTGTAGCTGGTGAAAGTGGTCGTGCATATGTTCAACGTTTATTAGCACAAGCTGGTATTAGTGGTGACTATCGAAACATTAATACGCAACTTCAATTACTGGACTGGCATATGCACAACGGTCAGTATATTCCTACTTCTGCTTATCCATATTCCGTTGCACAATTTAAAGCATTAACAGATATAGGAACAGCTACGATGGCGTTTGAAGCCAACTTTGAGCGACCAGCAGTTACACATCCAGAGCGGATTGATATGGCGATTTACTGGTATAACAAATTGCATGGGTTGCAACCAAGCAATCCAACGTGGATGAATCCTGTACGATCTAGCTATACGATTACGCAAGAGTGGGATCAAATTGGCTGGGGAACGAACGTTATTCATGGAGGAATTGATATTGCTTCAGTTCCTGCTGGAAGTACGCCCCCAGTTTATGTAGCACGTAATGGCACAGTAGAAACCGTTACTTATGACGGAACAGGTGGAAATTATGTAGTGATTAAGCACGATGATGGCTACTGGACCTATTACGGTCACTTAAATTCTGTTGATTTAGCTATAGGCGATAAAGTAACGACCAATTCACGCGTTGGAATAATGGGTTCCACTGGGCTTGCTAAAGGTATTCATCTTCATTTTGAAGTGTGGAAAGGCGCACAATGGCAACGAATCAATCCACGTGATGTAATTAATTTTTAGAAAGGAGCGCACAAATGGTTAAATGGCAAGCAACGCTAAGTACAACCGAACCATACAACTATGTCGGTATTATTAATGTACGTCAAGGGAATAAGAACACAGAAGTCTTAGAAGTAAATATTGTAGAAAATGCTTTGCCGTTAGACTTAAGTCTCTGCAAAGTTTTTTTAGAGTCAATTATTAATAATAAATTCCCGATTCAACGAGCAGCAAAAATCATAGATGCCAAAAACGGGATTATTCAGTATACCTTTGATGAATATTCTATGCAGTCGTTACACAGACAAGAAGCTTATTTTAGTATTTATAAAGGCGACGATTTAATCGGCACAACGCAGAATTTTTCTTATTTTGTAATAAATGCTGCTTCTAAAACAGAGGGCGAAATGGGTTCTTATTGGCAATCTATTGAAGATTTAATCGCAGACATGACCGCTTTTATCAACGAAAATAAAGGCGATTTTACTGATTGGATGAATGTCAGAAAAGAAGAGTTTGAAGCATGGCGAGATGCGCAAAAAACAGATTTCACTTCATGGTTCGAATCAATCAAAGATATTTTAAAAACTGTTGATCCAGGCGGAACAATGTTAGCAGAACTAATGGATGCACGTGTAGACATTCAAGGAGTGCGCCATAATTCAATTTCTGACCGCTTATTGGCAGATATGGAATATTTATATCATCGGTTAGAGGAACGGCTATACACCATCAAATACGGTAATATAAACACGCTAGAAATTTTAGAGGATAATTCATTTTCTAAGAATCATGAAGTTGAAGTGGTAGGAACAGTCGATTACCCAATTGGAGAAGGGGCGTTGATTATAGCGACAGTTGATGATCCGAAACAAAATGTTTTTACGATTGAAGGTGTAGACAATGGTTGATGCTAAGAGAATGATGGAAACTGATGAAAATGGTATTAAACGTCAGTTTTTTCCTATTACACATGTTTCAGCTATCCTTGGTTTATCAGAGATAATGAACGGACAGGCAAATGTTTTATCTGTCAATGGAAAAACTGGAGCAGTGATCATCACACGTGCAGACTTAGATTTGCCAAGCGATGGAATTATGATATCACAACAAGAATATGACAAAATGTTAAAAATCATAGCCGATTATGATGCTGGGGAACTCGGTGGTTCTTCTGTGGAGTTTGAAAAAGTAAAAGGAGATGAAGAATTAAATGCCTGATTTATATGTAGTAAAAAAAGACGGTGTAGCTATTGATGTACAAACTAGTACAACTGGTGTTGTAGGTCTAAACGAATTTGTAGATGCAAAACTTGGTGATGCAGGTGCAGGAACAGTATCCTCGGTGAATGGCAAAGTAGGAGAAGTTGTATTGAATGCTGCTGACGTAAAAGCGTTGCCTGATACGACTATCATTCCAACACTTCCCGGCAATGCTACTGCTGAAAAAGCTGGTTTAATGTCAAAAACGGATAAAGCGAAACTGGACGCATTACCAGTTTTTACATTTGAAAAGGTAGGTGAAGCATAATGGCAGATATTGTTCAGTTAAAAGAAAACGGTGTCGTTAAGTACATGAAAACACACGCAGATGCCATTGATGGCGTTGAAGGAAAATTAGTGAAAGCTGTAGGTAATGAGACGGTGTTAGGTACTAAAAATTTTCAAGATGGCGTTCAAATAGGAGGAAAGATAGTCACTGCTGATAGAATTTGGCGGACTGCTTATGAAAATTGGGGCGAGGGATTTTATTGTGCTGCTTCTGAAAATCGTGATCTAGGTGAATTTTCTAAAATCAGTCAAGTTATTCTATTGATCGGTCGCTATACTGGCGCAGGAAACGATGAACGGTACGCCTATTCTGAACATAGTTTTAATTTCCCCCAAACTCGTTTAGGTACTTTCTTTTACCAACCGTTAATTTCTTATGATGGTGGTTCAGCAGCATCTTCTATTCCTGAAGTAGCTCTAAAGAAAATTAAATTTGCAAATGTTAGTGGTCGTTTAAGATTACAAGGAGACGACTATAATTCAACAAATAGTCGTTCAAAAGGATATACCGTTAAAGCAGTTTACGTTTTAGAAAAAGCATAATTGGAGATGACATAGATGAAAACAATTTATAAAGTTTTATATCCAGTAGGGTTTGAAGCCCAAGAAGTTAACGACACATATTCGGTAGTTTTACCATTTGTTGATGAACAACCGCTAGAAGGATTAGCCAATGAGCAGTCACAATTTTTTAACTTTGAAGAAAGTAAGTGGGAAGAAGCTGTAACACAAGATTATTCCAAAAAATTGAGTTTGTTGGAAAATCTATCTGCTAGTTTACAAGTAGATAATTCGGCTTTAAAACAAGCAAACGAAGAACTTGCTGCTAAAGCAGAGTTACTAGCACAAATCAATTCTAAAACAATGCTTACTTCACTTCAAAATACAAAAGAAATTGACGCTATTAAAGAACAAATCGGAGGTGCAGAATAATGTATTCATACGATGACATTAAGCTAATGTTTGACTGGGGGCTGTTTACTCCTGAACAGGTCGCAGAATTTGTACCACTTTGTATAACAGAAGATGAATTTACAAAAATGACAGGAAAACCGTTTAGCAAAGGCTAAGCGGTTTTTATTATTGGAAGGTGGAAGACATGGTGATTATTGATAATCAAGCGTTAATAGCAGAATTTAAAAATTTAATTTCAAACGGCTTTATCCAAGTGTTTGTTTGGATTGTGTTAGGAGATATTGCAACAGGTATTTGTAAGGGAATCTACAGGGAAGAAGGAAATAGTACAAAGGGATTACCTGGATTAATTAAACATTTACTTGTTGTATGTTTAGTTATAGTGACCTATCCATATTTAAAAATAATGGGATTCTCATCTATTGCTGATGGTTTTGTTTTATTTTACATTGCTGTTTATGGTCTTTCGATTACAGAAAACTTAGGGCAGCTAGGTGTTCCGTTACCTTCTTGGGTTAAAAATCATCTAAGCAAATTAAAAGATGAAAATGATAAAGGAGGTGAACCGAAAGATGGTACAGGTAATTAATCAATCTGTTTGTGGAGGAATTGCTGGTAGACGCCCCAACGCAACACCAAAAGGCGTTGTCATTCATAACGATGCAGGAAGTATTTATGCGACTGCTGCGCAATATGTTAATGCTTTAGCTGTAATGTCTCCTACGCAATTAGCGAATGGTTTTGCTCATTATTATATTGATCGAAATACAATTGCACGTGTAGAAGATACATTCAACGCAGCTTGGCATACAGCAAATTCAGATGGAAATTTGAACTATGTTGGTTATGAGGTTTGTCAATCGATGGGCGCTAGCGATGCAGACTTTTTAGCGAATGAGCAAATGACATTTAAGCAAGTAGCCGAAGATATGAAGTTTTGGGGAATGCAACCTAATAGAGATACTGTAAGATTGCACAAAGAATTTGTTCCTACAGCATGTCCTCATCGTTCGTGGGAATTGCATGGAAAAGAAACAAACGCAGTAAAAGACTATTTTATTAGCCAAATAAAAAAATATATGGGAAATCAAAACGAAAACAATAGCAACTCAAGTAATAACAATCAAAATACAATAAAAGGGAGAGAAGCAACGATGTTTTGTTTATATCAACGACCAATTAATAGTAAAACAGGAAAATTAGAAGATAACGGGGATCACTGGGCTACATTCTTCTGTAATGGAGTGAATTGCCGACGTTTATATCATGGCGATGAGGCAGAAGTAATAAAAACAGTATACAGAGAGAACAACGGAAAAGAAATACCGTTCTTTGGTAAAGAGAAATGGCCTAAAAATGCTCCATGGTACAAACGTTTAGAGACTGTTTGTCCAGTTGTAAAATAGCTTGAAATTTAAAAACATCTGATTTAAAATATAGTTACCTTTTGATATTTCCATATTTGACCTTCTTTTATGAGAGTAAAAGAAGGGTGCACCTATCTTTTCCAAGTCCTAAGATAGGTGCATTTTTTTGTTGAAATTCAAAAAAGAAAGCGGTAAAATGTATTTACCAAACAGTTTTATTTTTCATTTTATTACTACCTCTTGCCGCCTTTCCCAAACGAGGCGGTAACTTTTTACATAAAAATTATTGAACTCAAAAAACAGATATTGTAAAATATTGATACATATTTAAACTCTTATTTTTTCACGCAGACCGTCTTTTCTCAATAAGACGGTCGTTTTTTTGTTGAAAATTGAAAATCAGTAAAGTAAAATTATTATATATCAAGCTATAACCAGTAAGAACTATTTTATCCCCAATAAGGTGGTTCTTACTTGGACCATTAGCTCAGCTGGTTAGAGCAAACGGCTCATAACCGTTCGGTCACAGGTTCGAGTCCTGTATGGTCCATAAAAAAGGTTGATTTACAATAGTTGAAAATGTAAAATTATTTTTATCTAATTAGAGATAAGTATTTTAAAAGGTGGTGGTACTTTGAGCTTACTTTTTACAATTCTATTCTTTATTCTAGCGCTTGCGGTTTTAATTTATGGGATAATAAAGAATAAGAAAGTACTTTTTCCTTTCCTTGCTTTGAGCATTTTAGGAGTATGTTTCTTTGTAAATTTTGTAACCGATGTTTTAGACTTTGATGATGATATTGTATTTGAAAGAGAGTTAGATTTTGACGACTAAGCTATTTTTCATTTTATTACTACCTCTTGCCGCCTTTCCCCAATTAGGCGGCATCTTTTTACATAAAAATATTGAACTCAAAAAACAGATATTGTAAAATATGTTGCTTTGTATTTGTCCTTTTGGTATAATTTGTCAAAATACATTCCAAAAAAGAGGTGTAAAGATGACATATACTTATCTAAGGAAATATAGCTATGGTAATCAAGTTGAATACAATGCAGAAGTGGAAGCTAGAGTAAACAATCCTATTGGAATTAAACTTCCATTTGAAATTCATCCATTTTTCAGAGAACAAAAGCAGTTTGATAAAAAATTTCAATTGTTTTATTTACCAACGAAAGAAATTAGTTTTCTTAGAGAAAAGTTATATGAAAATTCAAAGGAAATAGGGAACCTTTTGCATAGTTTGCCACCTATTGCTCAGAAAAAAGTATTTATCAACAATTTATTAGAGGAAATAAAAGCAACCAATGATATAGAAGGGGTACAAAGTACACGTAAAGAAATAAGTGAAGCAATTGAAGAAGCGGAAAAAAATATTACTAATAACAAACGGTTCAACGGTTTGGTTAAATTATATATGAAATTTAGAGATAGTGAATATAGTGATATAAAAAATGTTGAAGATATTAGAAAAATTTATGATATATTACTTGAGGATGAAATTGAAAAAAAGAATTTACCTGATGGGAATCTTTTTAGAAATGACAAGGTTTATATCGAAAAAAATGGTAAACGAGTACATCAAGGAATTGGCAATTCTAAAAATGCAGAAGTATATATCATTTCTGAACTAGAAAAGCTTGTTAAATTTATGAATAAACATGATGTGCCATCTTTAGAAAAGTGCGTAGTATCACATTATTATTTAGAGTATATACATCCATTTTATGATGGAAATGGAAGATTAGGAAGATTTATTGCTTGTTCCTATCTATCAAGAAAGTTAGATTTCCTTTCAGCTATTAGTTTTAGTAGTTCTATAAAAAAACAAAAAGGAGTATATGGAACAGCATTTTCGGAGGCATCAAATCCTAGAAATCATGGCGAATTAACCATCTTTATCATTGAAATGTTTGGTTTACTCGTGAAAGGACAAGAAAATATTATAGATAATTTGAGAGTAGGTAAATCCTCGTTTGATGCTATAGCATCATATTTAGATACATTGAGTTTAAATGAACTTCAATCTAGTATTCTATTTGTTTTATCTCAAGATTATTTGTTTTCACACACTAATAATAAAATTACTGACATTGATTTAGCAGAAGTGTGTTCTGTGGGGAGGAAAAGATTAAATACAGCTTTAAAATATTTACTCGAGGAAGAATATATAGTGCAAACTCAGCGAAACCCAAAGGCTCATAAACTATCAAATAGGTTTATTAATCATATAAATAACCTGATATCATGATAATAGTAATGTTTATTTTAGCTTACAGGTTCGAGCCCTGTATGGTCCATAATTAAAGACTTACTTCTCGTTTGAGAGGTAAGCCTTTTTTTGTTTCATTAATCAAATTTTCTAACTGATAAGGGATATTACTACGCCCACGAACTATATAAAACATATTTTCTTTCCAAAAATCATGTTGCAGACTTTTGCTTGTTAGCTCAGATACTTTTTGCTTTAACTGAAAATCAATAACAGTGTTTAGTTTGGAAAATTCAGCTATTTCTTCTTTAGGCTCAAAAATTTCCGCTCCACCATAAACGCTGTATTTTTCGTAAATAGTTTTAACTACAGGACCATATCGCCAAACAAAAAAATTGGAATCATACTGTTTGCTTAACCATGATTCATCTATAATTTCTTGTTTTAATCCATCGATTAACGTGAAGTAAAGTACTTTTTGAAGTTGTAAATTAGTAATTCCTAATTTTGTATTTTGTGCACGAGCAATTATGTGGTTTGCTAAATCATTCATTGCCATTTTTTTATCCTCCGCTTAGCCATTTTACAAAAATTAGCTAATTAAATTTTTGTGGTGTATTTTCCGCACACACATTTTCACAACAACTAGTTGTCTTTTTTGATTATACCTACCATAAACAGCAAGCTCTGTGCCATCAGGTAACATGAGTAATTCATCCGCCAATTCTTTTTTAGAAATAATGCAGTTGATAGTCTCTTTTTGAGTTTGCAAAGAAAAGCGGACTAACATTTCTGGATAAGTAGTTAATACCTTAATTTTATGAATTGTTCCTACATAATTTGGTTTCATAGAAATCAACTCCTTGCTAGTAGTTAACTATATTATATTAAGATTATTTTTATTCGTCTAGGTATGAAATGACCATACTTTGACCATACTCTTTAAGAAAATATAAAAACTATCAGAAGATAGAATTTAATACAAACGCCTATTTTATAAGTGTTGAAGAAAGTTAGAAGTTATTAGAAAAAATAAATCTTAAAGTATCAGTTTATCCAGTAGCTAACTAATACGATTAAAAAGCTGAATCTGCGGATTCAGCTTTTTTTGTCTTGCATAAAGGGTTAGCCGGAAAATGAAGGAAGATCTTAAAATAAAAAAAATCTCACATTGGGTTTAACTGCTTGTCTGACAAGGTTAATTGATGATATATTTAATGTAATAACAAGCATGTTATAAAATAATTGAGTCAAAAGAAAGAAGGGTATTATGCAGAAGAATTTTAGTGTAGTAAAGAAGTACGTGAATTTGATTTTGGATATTGTATTAGGGATTTTAGGAGTTTTCTTATTAGTATTTATGGCTAGTTATTTAGTTGACCTCGCTACATATCTCATGAAGCCAATGACGCCGGATAATTTTTCAGTTATCATGCAAGAAATTATTTCATTCTTTATGTTATTTGAGTTTATTATGATGATTCTTCGCTATATTCAAGAAGGACACCATATTCCGATTCGTTATTTGATTTTAATTTGTTTAACCGCAATTTTACGTCAATTAATGGTTGCACATGGCGATGGCTTGCAGACTTTATTGTTATCTTTATCAATTCTTTTACTAGTGGTTGTGCTATTTATTCTCGGGTTAAATGGCAGCAAATTTTATACGCTAGGAAAAGCGAAAGTAGAAGAAGATCACGAGCAAGATTTTCATCATTAATCGAACATAATCAAAGACCGTCCAACGTGAGAAGTTTTCTCTAACGTGGGGCGGTCTTTTTAATGCATAGTTAAATAGTTAACTCAATCAGTTCAATTGTTGGTAAGACACCAAAGCGTGCGCTGATTTTAGTGGTTCCGATTCCTGGGTGAACAATTAGCGGCGTTTCATCTTCTAAATGATAAAGCCCATGTGTATATTTTTTAGCAAGCTGATTTTTGTAAGTGAAAAAAGGCAAGCGAATCTGTCCGCCGTGACTATGTCCTGCTAAAATGAGGTCAATGTTTTTGTTGACTGCTGAGTCTGCGACATCTGGCTCATGGGTTAGTAGCAGAGTGGGCGTTCCAGTAGGGCGGTTGACTAAAGCTGCAGCTAAGTCGGTTTGTCCATATAACGAATCTTCTAAACCAGCGACGTACAAGGAGATACGGTGTGAGACAGGCAGTAATTTGCCCGTGTTTTTTAGTACGGTAAAGTCGGCAGCTTCTAAGATTGTTTCGTAAAAATTGGTATCTAACCCGCTATACTCGTGGTTGCCATAAATAGCGAATTTGCCATAAGGGGCGTTAATTTTACGGAAAAGTTGACTCACTTCATCCTGAATTTCGATACCGAAACGGGCATAATCATCAAATAAGTCTCCTGTAAAAACGACTATGTCTGGTTGTAATGTATTTGTTTTTTCAACAATCTGTTTTAAGGCCTTCACAGAATAATTCTTTTTTAAATGAATATCAGAGAGTTGAACAATCCGTAAGGTTTTCCCTGATTCTGTTACTTTAATTTGATTTTTGTGTATGACTAAGCAGTTAGGTTCAATAAAAAAACTATAGCTTAAAATGCCGATAATAATGAAAAATAGTGCCAGAAATAAATAAACGTTCATAATTTCCTCCTTGAAGTCGCTAAATTAGTTTACTACAAAAGTGTTAAGCAAAAAATAAGGAAAGGTAAAATTTTCAGTAAACTTTCTCGATGAAGTTTTTTGGTGATTCATGCTTTTCTGAAGTAAATTTGCTATAATGAAAAATGAGAAAAAAGAAAGAAGGTCGAACCAATGATGGCAAGAGTCGAAAAGTTACGGGAGTTAATGAAAGAAAATAATTTACAAGGATTTTTAGTGACAAGTCCGTATAATTTACGTTATTTAACCAATTTTACTGGGACAACAGGCTTGGCAATGATTACATTAGATAAAGCTTTTTTTGTAACGGATTTTCGTTATACGGAACAAGCTGCGGAACAAGCAACTGGTTTTACTATCGTTAAAAACACAGGACATATTTTTGACGAAGTAGCAGATTTAGCTGAACGTTTGCAATTAGATAATTTAGCTTTTGAAGAAACGCAAGTTAGTTTCGCTGATTATAGCTTATTGGAAGAAATTTTACCATGTGAATTAGTTCCTGTAATGGGTTTGATTGAAGAATTAAGAGAAGTGAAAGATGAAGAAGAAGTAGCGATTATTGAAAAAGCGTGTGCCATCGCGGATCAAGGATTTGCCTTTGTCTTAGAGATGATTAAACCTGGAATGACAGAGATTGAAGTGGCTAATCAATTAGATTTCTTCATGCGTTCAAAAGGAGCCAGTGGTGTTTCTTTTGAGACAATTGTGGCCAGCGGTCTACGTTCAGCGATGCCACATGGCGTTGCTAGCCATAAAGTCATCGAAAAAGGTGATTTAATCACTTTGGATTTCGGTTGTTATTATGAAGGCTATGTTTCTGATATGACACGGACATTTGCCATTGGTAGTATTCAGCCAAAACTAAAAGAAATTTATGACATTGTTTTAGAAGCACAATTAAAAGTGTTAGCAGAAGCTAAACCTGGGTTGACGGGCATTCAATTAGATGCGATTGCACGGGATCATATTGCTTCCTATGGCTATGGCGATGCGTTTGGTCACAGCACTGGTCATGGCATTGGGTTAGAAATTCATGAAGGACCAAATGTTTCATTCCGAGCAGATAAACAGTTTGTACCAGGGAATGTGATTACGGACGAACCTGGAATTTATTTGCCAGGAATTGGTGGCGTGCGTATTGAGGACGATTTATTGATTACTGCTGAAGGTAATCGTGTATTGACACACGCGCCAAAAGAATTAATCATTTTATAAAGGTTGGGAGAACATGGATATCCAAGAGTATCAGCGGTTTATTAGCGCGTTTTATAAAAAACGTAACTGGTATCAATATGATCCGTTTATTCGTTCCAACTTTTTAACAGAAGAAGTCGGCGAAGTTTGTCGAGCCATTCGGACAATTGAAATTGGCCGTGATCGACCGGATGAAACAGTTTTGGCGGATGAAGAGAATCTGGAAAATTTAACGGAAGAGTTAGGCGATGTGTTGGATAATTTATTTATTTTAGCGGATAAATATGACATCTCTTTAGAAATGATTATGCAAAAGCATCGGACGAAACTAATGGAACGTTATCCTGAAGAATAAAGACGTAAAAATAAGAAAGCCAAAATTACTTGGTCTTTCTTATTTTTACGTCTAAAGGCTTGAATTAGAAATTTATGACAAGAAATTATCTGTTCTTTTAGTCAGAACTTAGCTTTTCTGGTAGCGAAATAGGCTAATTAATGATAAACTAAGAACGAGTATTGATAAGCAAAATTTGGACGTTCTTTCACAACTAACTGAAGAAACCAGTGTTGTTTTAATTTTTAAGAATCATCCGTTGCTTAAAAGAGAATCCTTAAGAGACTTAGTGATTCATCAAATAAATCGTTTATTTAACGATTTTGTGCGTAATAGATAAGGAGGACAACCAAATGTCAGAAGAAAAAAATCTTGTAATCAATGCAAACGATTCTTTAGGAGAAATCGTGATCGCTCCTGAAGTCATTGAAGTAATTATCGGAATCGCTGCTTCAAAAGTAGAGGGCGTTTATGGGATGCGTGGCACGTTCGCCAATAATGTGAATGAATTATTAGGCCGTGCAGCACACGGCAAAGGTGTATATTTACGAACAGAAGAAGAAGGCTTAAAAGTCGATATCTATTGTTACTTGAACTACGGTGTTTCTGTACCAAAAGTTGCATTAGAAATGCAAGACCGTGTGAAACAACAAGTCTTATTTATGACAGATATTGATTTAGTTGAAGTGAATATTCATGTTGTAGCGGTAGTACCTGAAAAAATCCCTCAACCAGACTTAAATGAATTATTCCCAGAAGATGAAGATGGAGAAGAGAATGAGTAAAACAGAATTAACCCGTCACGAGATTCGTGAAAAAGCGCTCCAAGCCCTTTTTCCTTTAGATTTTAATGCTGATTTAACCAAACAAGATGCCATTGATTATGCATTGGCTTATGATAATCGGGAAATCGTCAGTGAAGATGGCGAAGACCTAGTCCCTACGTATTTAGATTTACTTGTCGGCGGTGTGTGTAGCCGCAAAGCAGAACTAGACGAAGTGATTACGAACCATTTAGGTAATAACTGGTCTATGCAACGCTTAGCAAAAATAGATATTGTTATTTTACGCTTAGCTATTTTTGAAATGCTATACGTTTCAGATGTGCCAAACATTGTGGCATTAAATGAAGCCGTTGAGTTAAGTAAAAAATACAGCGACGACCGTTCACGTAAATTTGTTAATGGTGTGTTATCGAATGTAATGAAAGAAATTGATTCAGAGGCGTAAGCTCTGAATCTTTTTTTACTATCTAACTGGTGTAAGATACTGGGTTATATGCTAAAATAAATACTATTAAAGAAGTAAAGAAACAATAGAGGGAGCGAAGGAATGAGTACAGTAATTAACGGTCGTGAATTAGCAGATCAAATGCAAGCAGAGATTCAAAAAGATGTAGAAAAGATGACACAACAAGGCATCCAACCAGGATTAGTTGTTTTATTAGTTGGGGAAAATCCTGCCAGCCAAACGTATGTGAGAAATAAAGAACGTGCAGCAGCCAAAATTGGCATTCTGTCAAAGGTCGAAAAACTGCCAGAAACTATTTCAGAAGAAGAATTATTGGCTGAGATTGACAAATATAATCAAGATTCACGCTTTCATGGCATTCTTGTACAACTACCTTTGCCAAAACATATTGATGAAGAAAAGATTTTATTAGCGATTGATCCCAAAAAAGATGTAGATGGGTTCCATCCAATGAATTTAGGCCGTTTGTTTGTAGGCAAACCTGAAATGATTCCTTGCACGCCGTATGGAATTATGAAGATGTTTGAAGCTTATGATATTGATTTAACAGGTAAACGTGCGGTGGTTATTGGTCGAAGCAATATTGTTGGCAAGCCAATGGCACAATTATTGTTAATGAAAAATGCGACCGTGACGATTGCCCATTCTAAAACTGAACATTTAGCAGAAGTTGCAAAAGAAGCGGATATTTTAGTTGTAGCAATTGGACGCGGGCATTTTGTCACCAAAGAGTTCGTGAAACCAGGTGCGGTAGTGATTGATGTGGGTATGAATCGCAATCAAGAAGGAAAACTGATTGGTGATGTAGCATTCAATGAAGTTTCTGAAATTGCAAGCTATATCACGCCGGTTCCCAAAGGTGTTGGCCCAATGACGATTACCATGTTAATGTATCAAACAGTCGAGGCAGCAAAAAAACAAAAGTAAGGTGAAAAAATGACGCAACAGTATTTAACAGTAACAGCCTTAACGAAGTATTTAAAACGTAAATTTGATGCAGATCCTTACTTAGGACGTGTCTATTTAACAGGTGAAATTTCGAACTTTCGTTTCCGAGCGAACGCGCATCAGTACTTCAGTTTAAAAGATGACCATGCGAAGATTTCTGCAATTATGTTTAAATCAGCCTTTCAAAAATTGAAGTTTCAACCAAAAGAAGGCATGAAAGTCATGGTGGTGGGGCGGATTTCGCTTTATGAAAACAGCGGCTCCTATCAAATTTATATTGAACATATGGAACCAGATGGTGTCGGTGCACTTTATCAAGCATTGGCAGAATTAAGAGAAAAACTAGGAAAAGAAGGACTTTTTGAAGGGCCTAAACAACAGTTGCCTCGTTATCCCAAACGAATCGCTGTGGTTACAAGTCCTAGTGGTGCTGTTATTCGGGATATCATTACGACAGTCAAAAGACGGTATCCGATTGCACAACTGGTCCTTTTTCCAACCTTGGTCCAAGGCAATCAGGCGGCGGATGACATTGTGCGGAACATTCAGCGAGCCGATGCGCAAGGCGATTTTGATACGATGATCATCGGACGTGGCGGTGGTTCAATCGAGGATTTATGGCCATTTAATGAAGAAAAAGTGGCTCGGGCCATTCATGCTGCCACCACACCGATTATTTCATCGGTTGGTCACGAAACAGATGTGACAATTGCCGATATGGTAGCAGATGTTCGTGCAGCAACCCCAACGGCAGCAGCGGAACTAGCGGTACCAGTTTTAAATGAAGAACTATTAAGAATTAGTGAACGGCGTAGTCGTTTAGAACAAAGCTTTTTATATCTCTTGCAACAACGAACAGAACGTTTCCAACGACTACAAAATTCTTATGTGTTTAAGCAACCTGAGCGACTTTATGAAGGTCAAACGATTAAATTAGATCGAATGACGCAACGTCTTTTCCAAGCAATGACAACGATTCATCACCAAAAACAACGTCAAGCCCAAGGAATTATCGCTCAATTGCAACAACAGACACCAAAGGGACAATTAAGAGAAAGTCAGCAACAATTGGCATTTTTACAACGAAACTTGCAAACACAAATGACACAATTGTTCCTAAACAAACAAAAGCAATTCACGTCTGCTGTTCAACAATTAGACTTACTCAGCCCACTCAAAATTATGGGTCGAGGATATAGTTATACTACAAAAGAGGACCGTGTCGTTAAAACTGTTACCGAGTTACAGCCAGCAGATCAATTAACGATTCATTATGCTGACGGTACAGTTCAAGCAAACGTCGAAACAATAACAGCGAAAAAAGAGGAGTTTTAACATGCCAGCAAAAGAAAAAACGTTTGAAGAATCATTAAATGCCTTAGAGGAAATCGTTCAGCGCTTAGAACGAGGAGATGTTCCTTTGGAAGAAGCCTTAGCTGCCTTTCAAGAGGGCATGGCATTAAGTAAACAATGTCAAGATACATTGGAAAAAGCGGAAAAAACTTTAACGAAAATGATGACAGAAAACAATGAAGAAATTGTTTTTGAAGAGAGCGAGGAAGCGTAATGACGAATTTTAGTCAACAGCATTTACCGTTGGTTGAAAAAGTCATGGTCGATTTTATCGCAGAATATACTGAAAATGAGCGTTTGAAAGAAGCAATGCTCTACTCAATACACGCAGGTGGCAAACGATTACGCCCGCTATTAGTGTTAACAACAGTGGCCGCTTTTCAAAAAGAGATGGAAACACAAGACTATCAAGTGGCTGCCTCTTTAGAGATGATTCATACGTATTCATTAATTCATGATGATTTACCAGCAATGGACGATGATGATTTACGTCGTGGCAAACCAACCAATCATAAAGTGTTTGGTGAAGCGACTGCCATTTTAGCAGGGGACGGCTTATTAACAGGCGCGTTTCAGTTACTTTCTTTGAGCCAATTAGGCTTAAGTGAAAAAGTTTTACTGATGCAACAACTGGCAAAGGCAGCGGGGAATCAAGGCATGGTTGCCGGCCAAATGGGGGATATTGAAGGAGAAAAAGTCAGCTTGACTTTAGAAGAGTTAGCGGCTGTTCATGAAAAGAAAACCGGAGCGCTAATTGAATTCGCCTTAATTGCTGGGGGCGTATTAGCCAATCAAACAGAAGAAGTCATTGGTTTACTGACACAGTTTGCGCATCACTATGGCTTGGCTTTTCAAATTCGTGATGACTTATTAGATGCCACAAGTACAGAAGCAGATTTAGGTAAAAAAGTAGGCCGAGATGAAGCGTTGAATAAAAGTACGTATCCAGCTCTTCTAGGGATTGCTGGCGCGAAAGATGCGCTAACACATCAATTAGCAGAAGGCAGCGCTGTTTTAGAAAAAATCAAAGCAAATGTTCCCAACTTTTCAGAAGAACATTTAGCAAACTTGTTAACTCAGTTACAATTGAGATAGAAAGAAGGCACTTATGAAAAAAGAACGCGTCGATGTCTTGGCGTTTAATCAAGGACTATTTGAAACACGAGAAAAAGCCAAACGCAGCGTGATGGCTGGTTTGGTTTACAATGATAAAAATGAACGTTTAGATAAACCAGGGGAAAAAATTTCTGTGGAGACACCCTTACATACTAAGGGCCAAGTAATGCCTTATGTTTCTCGTGGGGGCTTAAAACTAGAGAAGGCACTAAATGTTTTTGCAATCAACGTTCAAGGTAAAACAATGCTAGATATTGGTTCCTCCACAGGTGGTTTTACCGATGTCGCTTTACAAAATGGGGCTCGTTTGAGTTACGCTTTAGATGTTGGCTATAACCAACTAGCATGGAAAATTCGGCAAGATGAACGCGTGGTGGTAATGGAACGTACCAATTTTCGCTATAGTAAACCTGAAGATTTCACTGAAGGGGTGCCGGATATTGCAACGATTGATGTTTCCTTTATTTCATTACGCTTAATTTTGCCACCTCTTCATGATATTTTGAAAAAAGGTGGTAGTGTGGTGGCGTTAATTAAGCCACAATTCGAAGCTGGCAAAGAGTTTGTTGGGAAAAAAGGAATCGTGCGTGATCCAGAAACCCATCAAATGGTTGTAGAAGAAATTACACGCTTTGCCATGAATAACGGTTATGATGTGAAAAACTTAGATTTTTCACCAATCACTGGTGGCGAAGGAAACATTGAATTTTTGGCACATTTAGTTTCTGTTGAAGGGGAAGGATCCTATCAAGCGCCAGAATCCATTGAAGAAGTTGTCGCGCATGCGCATCAAAAATTAGCGGAATGATGATAAAGGCAGCAAATTTTGTAGACTAAGCAATTAAATAAAAAGGGATCTGAGACAGTCATTAGAAGTATAGCTGTCTCAGGTCTTTTTTTATTTTATAAATGAATTGGTGAGACATTTAATAATGATAAAAAGGAATTTAAATAAAAATAATCGTTGAAATAGACTTATTGGCTCTTGTTTTATTGTGAGAAAATAACATTTTTAAAACTAATATTTTTTTAAATAATAATTAAAAAAACATTATAGATATTATTTAATTTAATTTTAATTTAATGATGTGTTTTTTAATGTTAAACTAAGGATGGTTCTGATCAGACAAACTATTTTAGTAAGACCAAGTAATTGAATAGAGAGGTAAAAAAATGAAGTTATTAATTTCTGGTTTTTTTGTAGCAATCGTTTTGGGTACTAGTGTTGATACATTTGCAGCCTCTAGGTTTCCTGGCGTATTATCGAGAGGAATTAATGGAATTAGTTATTGGCTAGGACCAACCGCAACATTTGGTAATACCGATACAGCGATTAGAAATTGGATGTATACTCCGTGGGGGAATCCTTTGTATATTTATAAACAAGGAAATAACTATGGGACATCAATTGATTTTTATTCAACAAAGTTAAATCCGGGAATAGGTGGGGTTACAGATTTTTTTGATGGCAGAGATAGGATGATTGCAACTGGGATGCGAGAAGCTCCGCGAATAAACTACTACTATGCTAAAATTAATTATAATACTATGTATTCACGGGCTTCATCGATGAAGAATGGGACTATTGCTAGACATGAAATTGGGCATGCGCTCGGGATTGCACATTCAAATGGCATTATGATACGTTCTGTAAGTACTAATACAAATCTTGCTGTTGATAAAGCGAATAATGATATCTTAGCAAGAATATATGGGTGGTGAAAAAATGAAAAAAAATCCCATAGTATTTTTGTTAGCGCTTTCTTTATTGGCGTGCGCTTTCTTAATGATTAATTTCGTTAAAGAGAACGAGAAGAAACAAGTTGCTGCTGAAAAAATAACAACAACTTCCACTTCATTAAAGAAAAAAGCTTTGAAAAATAGTATTGATTCTTCAGAAAGAAAATATTATTCATATCTTGATGAAATTGACCAAAGTAAAGTTATTAATCAATCCGGTGGATCGCAACGACTGTTAATGTATAATCCTGAAATCCCAAAAGATATCCAATCTTTGTCAACAAATATTGTTATTGGCAAAGTTCTTTCTTTAGATAAAGCAGACGCGCCTGCTAATGATCCTAGTAGTCCCTATAATGGAGAAATCTATCCATGGACATTTGGGAAAATCCAAGTACTAAAAAATATTCAAGGCGAATTAGCATCTACGATTGAATTTGCGCGACCAGGTGGCATTATGGAAGAAGGGCGAATGTTTTTAAATGATGCGAAAGAAAATGTTGATAAATTGAATCGTGGGCGTGCAACAAGACGAATGGCGCCAATTCAGCAAAGTCGTCAGCTTGTTGAAATACTACAGTATGAAGGAGATTTTTATTTAGAAGCTGGTGAGACCTATTTGTTTTATGTTTATTGGGATAAGGAATGGAATAAGGGGTTAATAATGGGCTATCAATACGGTTCTTTACGTTTAGAAGACGAGCAGCAACCTGCTGAAGAATTAACCCAAAGGAATCGCCGAGCGATTGGCAAAACGTGGAATGTTGTCAATGAATCAACCAAAGAAACGACTAATTTAACTACCTATTTAAAAGATGAATTAGGAATTGAACTTCCAGCAGAATAGAAGTAGAGAATAACAAAAAGTCAGCGGAGCTTCCCTTGCTTTTTGTTATTCTTTTCTTTGTTTAGTCTTTTAAAATGCATAAAAATAAGCTATGATGAGGGCAAGAGTAAACTGAAAAGGAGAGCGGCGCCATGAGAAAGCAAGATAGACACCGTTTAATTACACGTTTATTGACTGAAAAAAATATTCAAAAGCAAGAAGATTTTGTCCACTATTTACAAGAAAAGGGCGTAGCTGTTACACAAGCAACGATTTCTCGCGACATTAAAGATATGAAACTGATTAAAGTTCCTTCTGCAGAAGGGGGTTATCGATATAGCCTTCCATTAGAAACACAAGCTAATACGAGTGCTAAACTTGCAAAGCTTTTAAAAGATGCCTTTGTAGCTGCAGAACAAATGGAAAAATATGTCGTATTACGAACCATTCCTGGCAATGCGGCGGCGTGTGGTAGTTTAATCGAAAAGAATTACCAAGAGAAACTTTTTGCCGTCATCAACGATGATGATAGTGTTCTCATGATTGCACGAACTGAGGAGGCGGCAGAAAAACTTCATAAAGAGCTGTTAAGCTATCTATAAAGAATGAGGTGAACAAGATGTTACAAGAACTTTCCGTGAAAAATTTTGCGATTATCTCTTCGTTACAATTAGAGTTTCAAATGGGTATGACCGTTTTAACGGGAGAAACGGGTGCGGGGAAATCCATCATTATTGATGCAATGGGATTACTCACAGGCGGACGTGGCTCCAGTGACTATATTCGTCAAGGAGCAAATAAATGCACCTTAGAAGGACTTTTTTCAATGCCGAAAAGTCAAGAATTAAAGCAATTATTAGAAGAATTAGGTATTGAAACAGAAGAAGATTCTTTAGTGATTCAACGAGATATTTCCGCTTCTGGTAAAAATGTTTGCCGTGTCAACGGACGGATTGTCAACATTACTAATTTAAAAAGAATTGGGGAATATTTAGTAGATATTCATGGCCAAAACGAACATCAAGAATTGATGCAAAGTGAACGCCATATTGATATGTTAGATGAATTTGGTGGGAAAAAACTTTTAGCAGTCAAAGAAAAATATACACAGGCGTATCAAGAGTATCGCGCACTCGAAGCCAAAGTCAGAAAGCGACAAAAAAATGAAAAAGAATTTGCCCAAAGAATGGACATGCTTCATTTTCAAAGTGATGAAATTGCTAGTGCCCAGTTAGTCGCTGGCGAAGAAGAACAATTGCTAGAAGAACGCAATAAACTGAACAATTTTCAAAAGATTGCTGATGCACTGACGATTAGTTATGCCGCGCTAAATGGTGAAGACGATAGTAGTTTGGATAAAATCGGAACAAGTATGAATGAACTCGCTTCGATTGAATCCCTTGATTCAGAATATAAAACATTGTCAGATACTGTTCAAAATGCTTACTACTTACTACAAGAAGCCAGTGGAGATCTTTCTAGGTTGATTGATGGCTTAGAACTAGACGAAGGCCGCTTGAATGAAGTAGAAAATCGTTTGGAATTAATCCGTCAAATGAAACGTAAATATGGCGATTCAATCGAAACGATTTTATCTTACTATGAAGAAATCACCAAAGAGTTAGCAGAGGCTGATTTTTTGGAAGGTGGTACAGATGACTTAGAAGCGTTGCTTGCAGAGAAACAACAAGCCGCTCATCAACAAGCGTTAGCTTTACGAAAAGAACGAAAGCGCCTAGCAAAAGAGCTCGAACAACAAATTTTAACCGAATTAAAAGAACTGTATTTGGAGCGAACGGAATTTGAAGTCCGCTTTACAGAACTTGAGCATTTACAAGAAAATGGCTTAGACGGAGTAGAATTTTATATTACTACTAACCCAGGGGAACCATTAAAACCGTTAGTTCGGGTGGCTTCTGGCGGAGAACTTTCGCGAGTGATGCTAGCTATGAAAACAATCTTTTCTCAAACGCAAGGGATCACTAGTATTGTTTTTGATGAAGTGGATACAGGAGTCAGTGGCCGTGTAGCACAGGCGATTGCCGATAAAATTTATCAAATTTCAGAAAATTCGCAGGTGTTGTGTATCACGCACTTGCCACAAGTGGCGGCCGTTGCCGATGAACATTATTTTATTGAAAAAGAAATTGTGGCGGGTCGGACAGAAACAAGCGTCCGAATTTTATCTGAAAAAGAGCGAGTAAACGAAATTGCGCGTATGCTCGCAGGAAGTGAAATTACGAAATTAACCATTGAACATGCACAAGAGCTGTTGGCGATGGCGAAAAAATAGCCGCTCTATTTGAGCAAGTAAAAAAACAGCCCCTTCTATCAATTGAAGGGGCTGTTTTTTTACTTTTAATGTGTGAAAAAGTTCTCCAGTTTAAAGACTAAGAATTGCTGTTAAAACAGTTGAACCTACAATTGCGATCAGCATTAGCCAAACCACGACTTTCGTGATTTTTGAAAAGCGACTTTGTTCTTTGTCGTTCATAAATGACACGTCCTTTTTAATTTCTGCTAATAGTGTACAACCTTTTCCTGAAAACAGCAACCTAAAGTTATAAGAGATTCTTTTTCTTTAAAATTCGAATACTAATTACACAGATTAAGGTAGTGATAGCAAAAATAATCCAAAAAGAATATTCATGCTCTGCAAAAGGGAGTTTCACATTCATGCCGTAAATTCCTCCAATGATGGTCGGAATGGTCAGGACAATTGTTAAGGATGTTAAAATTTTCATGACATTATTTAAGTTATTTGAAACGATTGCTGAAAAAGTATTACTAATGTTATCAACTAATTTTAGTTGTATTTTAGTCGTATTTAGTCCTTGTTCTAGTTCAATCAAAATATCCCTTAAAAATGGCAAATGTTTTTCTGGATGATTAAAAATTTCAGTGCTATATAAACGTTTTAATACTTTTAAATTATCCGTTAAAGCTGCTTCGAAATAAACTAGACTTTTTTGAATGTCCATAATCTGATACAATTGACTATTTTCTGTGGCTACTTGGAGCTCTCCTTCAAGTTTGTTGGTTTGTTGGATAAGTGCTTGTAAGTTTTTATTGAAGGAAAGGGCCATCTTCCATGAAAGGGCTAAAATTAAGGCCTTCTCAATAGAAAGATCTTGATGGGTGAACGCCTCTTTTTGGATCCCATGAACGATGTCGTTAGGCCCATTGCTAACAGTAATTAGTTTGTTATCGACGGTTGCGATTAAAGCAATCGGCACCGTTTCTACTTGCAGATAGCCACTAGGACTGATACTAGCTTTGGGATAACGAAATAAAAGTAACGTAGGCGTTTGTAATTTTTCGTGGCGGAAACCTTCCACTCGAGCATTTTCTTCATCATCTAAAACGCCGGTAAGATAATCTGTTGGTAAGTGGTATTGATTGACGAGACGCTCGATTTCTTCTTCTGTAGGAGATTCTACCGAAATCCAACTTAGGGCTTCATCGTCTGGTGAACAAGGTTCAAAATAGTCATTTTTCAATAATAAATAATTAATCAAAAGATTCACCCCGAATCAACATTTTTTGTTCTAAATCCATTATAATAGAAGTATGACACAATACGAGAAGAAAAGCTTATAAAAAACATTCAAAAATAAGTGGCCGTGATAGGTGAGGCCTCGTTTTGAAAATGGTTTGATAAGTAATCCGTTTTTTATATGAAAAAGCAAGCAAAAAGGGCTTTTAGCACATATATTTAAACGAAATGAAACATCTGTGTAACGTTGATGAAGTATAGTTATAGCAGGTGGAATGAAAGGATTTGTTGAGAGAATGGTGTCGTTTTCGGCAATAATGTTATTTTGGTATATTTTTCCGGTAATTGTGCTCTTTGCGTGCAATTTTCTCGTGTCCACTTTTTCCCTAACGGAACGTTGGAAAATAAAAGCACCGGATTTGGCCATTCCGTTTTTATTCATAGGGATCCATGAGTTATCCAAAGATAGTTATGATGAATCGATTATGCCGTATTTTGTGATTTCTATTTTGTTATTAGGAGTCGCTGTTGCCCTGTTTCAAGCTTATTATTATGGAGAGATTTTATATAGACGATATTTCAAGATGTTTTGGCGGTTGACGTTTTTACTAACGTTTGTGTTGTATGTGTTGCTTATCTTGCTAAATATCAGTCATTATCTACTGTAATAAAGCGTGGAGACAATAGGGGAAATACGCTGTGGGAAAATGTCCCCCACAACTCCCCACTCCGTGGGGTTTTTTTGTTATTTTGGGGGTTATTTGATAAAAAACATAGTAAAAACCTTGTTATAATAACATTTTTTGTTGGGTGATGCTTGTTACATAAAACCCTGTAAATATTACAGAAATTTTAAATAACAGTTAAAAAATAGAAGTTTTTAGATTTATAGTGGTAGAAAGTGGTGGGATGTGGTAGACTTGTTCTATCAAGTGGAAAAGCGGGTGTATTGGCTATGCTTATGGGTGAATACCAACATAATATCGATGCCAAAGGCCGCCTAATCGTTCCATCAAAGTTTCGTGAGGAACTTGGTGAAAAATTTGTGGTAACGAGAGGGATGGATGGCTGTTTATTTGGTTATCCTTTAAATGAATGGTCACAACTTGAAGCAAAACTTCAAGAAATGCCCTTAGCTAAGAAAGATGCACGTACCTTCGTACGATTCTTTTATTCCGCTGCAACAGAATGTGAGATTGATAAGCAAGGTCGTATCAATATTCCGGCGAATTTACGAACACATGCCAGTTTAGAAAAAGGCTGTGTTGTTATCGGCGTCTCTAACCGAATTGAAATTTGGAGTGACGAACGTTGGCATGCATTCTCTGATGAAGCCGAAGAAAACTTTGATGAATTAGCAGAAACAATGATTGATTTTGGATTTTAGGAATGAGGCAAATGATGACTGGAGAATTTCGCCATTACACCGTTCTTTTAAAAGAAACAGTGGATGGATTACAAGTGAAGCCGGATGGCGTATACGTAGATTGCACACTCGGTGGTGCCGGACATAGTGAATACTTACTGACACAATTGAATGAGCACGGTCATTTATATGCCTTTGATCAAGACCAAAAAGCGTTGGCACATGCTAAGACTCGTTTGCAGAAATATGTAGACAAAGGTCAAGTGACCTTCATCAAATCAAATTTTAGAAATATTAAAGAAGAATTGGCAGAACACGGGGTGTTCCATGTTGATGGGATTCTATACGATCTAGGTGTTTCTTCACCACAATTAGATGAAGCGGAACGTGGTTTTAGCTATCATCAAGACGCGCCCTTAGATATGCGCATGGATCAAGACGCACCCTTGACGGCTCGCGAAGTGGTGAATACGTATAGCTATAGTGAGTTAGTAAAAATTTTCTTTCGTTATGGGGAAGAGAAATTTTCGAAACAGATTGCTCGAGAAATTGAACGTGTTCGCGAAAAGCAACCAATTGAAACAACAGGTGAACTCGTTGAGATTATTAAGACGGCGATTCCAGCTCCAGCAAGACGCAAAGGTGGACATCCTGCAAAACGAATTTTCCAGGCAATTCGCATTGCCGTTAATGATGAATTAGGGGCAGTTGAAGAGTCGCTAGAACAAGCAATTGATTTGCTAGCGAAAAATGGCAGAATCAGTGTGATTACGTTCCATTCGTTAGAAGATCGTATTGTTAAAACAATGTTTAAAGAATACAGTACGGTACAAGATTTGCCACCAGGCATTCCAGTGGTACCAGAAGAATTTCAACCAGAATTAAAAGTAATTACCAGAAAACCAATTTTACCAAGTGACAGTGAGTTATCTGAGAATAATCGTTCACGAAGTGCGAAGTTACGCATTGCCGAAAAAATAAAATCTAGATAGAGAGAGGGGTAGACACATGGCTGAATTGAAGAAAGTAAATGATTTCCATTATGAAGCACCAGAAATGGATCAGCCAACTGTGGCAACAGAGCAAGACAGAAAAATGCAAGAGGAAACACTACCTGTCCCCACTCTATTACCCAAAAAGAAACTAAAAAATGTCTCTTTACTAGAAAAATTAATCGGTGTTGTATTAGTTTGTGCAACGATTGGTATTGCAATTGCGACAATTCAAGTAAGAACGACAATTGTCCAAACCATGAACGATATTACAGAAACACAAGCAGTCATTAAAGAAAAGGAAGATAACGCTTTGAAATTGGAACAAGAAAAAAGCGAACTTTCTAAATCAGATAGAATCAAAGATGTCGCTAAAAAACAAGGACTAGAAAATAACGGCGACAATGTTAGGACTGTTAAATAATGAGTAAAAGACATAAATTTAAACAATTCATGAAAAAGAAAAACTTAAATCCGATGAACAATCGTAAAAAAGTAGGCATCATTTTATTCGCTACGAGTATTGGATTGTTCTTTTTATTTGCCTTTAGAACGACATACATTGTGGCAACAGGCAAAGTAGCCGGTGTCTCACTAAAGGAAAAAACAGCTTCTTTATATGAAGGAAGCCAAGTGGTAAAAGCTAAGCGAGGATCAATTTTAGATCGATATGGTAATCCAATCGCAGAAGATGCTACTTCCTATTCGTTATATGTCGTATTATCAAAAAAATATACGGGACAAAATAATGAAAAGCTATATGCGGAGAAAAAAGACTTCGATGATATTGCTGAAATTTTAGCGAAATATACCAAACTAGACAAAAAAACAGCATTGAAATACTTGAATAATGGGATCCATGAAGATGGGTCAACACAATATCAAGTGGAATTTGGTACGGGTGGTCAAAACATCACCTTGGAAACACGCCAAAAAATTGAAGCAGATTTGAAAAAGAAAAAAATCTCAGGTGTTTATTTCAATGAACATCCAGCCAGATTATATCCCAATGGGCAGTTTGCTTCTCACTTTATTGGCTATACAAAAGCAGCCAATCCAGATGATGATAAAGAAGGCTTAGTAGGTGCGATGGGACTAGAACAGACCTATAATGATATTTTAAGCGGAACCGATGGCCGTGTGTATTTTGAAAAAGATATTTACGGTAATGCCTTACCAGGAACTGTGGCGGAAGAGAAAAAAGCAGTGGATGGTCAAGATATTTACACAACGCTGGATAGTCGCTTGCAAAATACCTTAGAAGATTTAATGACGCAAGTTAATGAAAAATATGAACCAGTTTCTATGACTGCCATGTTAATGGAAGCAAAAACAGGCGAAATTGTTGCCATGTCTCAACGGCCAACATTTAATCCTGAAACGAAACAAGGGTTAGACGATAATGGTACGTGGCAGAACCTATTAGTTGAAAGTCCTTATGAACCAGGCTCAACAATCAAATTATTTACAACAGCTGCTTCTATGGAACAAGGACAGTTTAATCCTAATGAATTATTCAATCGTGTTGGTGGAATTCAAGTTGGGGATGTAACTGTGAATGACCATGACTACACTCGGTTGAACGGGAAAGAATATTTGAATTATCGTCAAGCCATTTCTTGGTCTAGTAATATTGGTATGGTAAAACTAGAACAAAAAATGGGTGATGAAAAATGGATGGAATATTTGAAAAAATTTGGTTTTGGTACGAGCACGCATTCAGGTTTAAGTGGTGAATCTGCTGGTAAATTGCCAGGAACAAACTTTGTAGATAGAGCAATGTCGGCATTTGGTCAAGCAATTACAGTTACTAATTTCCAAATGATGAAAGGTTTCTCAGCTATTGCAAATGACGGTTCAATGTTGCAACCTCATTACATCAGCAAAATTGTTGACAAAAATACAGGAAAAGAAACGATTACGGAACCACAAATCGTAGGAACCCCAATCAAAGCGCAAACAGCTCAACAGATTCGTACGTACATGATTGATACTGTTGAAGACCCGACTTACGGGATTGCGTATGATATTTATAAAGTACCAGGCTATCATGTTGCTGCCAAAACAGGAACTGCCCAGATTTCAGATGGTAAAGGGTACGTTGATGGAGCAAGTCAAGTCTTGTCTTCTGTAGTGGAAATGGTCCCAGCGGATAATCCTGAATATGTTTTGTATATTACACTTAGACAAGCAAAATCAGGTTCGCCTTCAGAAGCAATGGCGGCAATTGCAAACCCATTAATGAAATTAGCGTTAGACATTAAAGAGACAGATCCGGAAACAACGAAAGTAGCTTCTGATAAAGTCACAGTTGCTGATTATAAAAACATGACACCAGCGGAAGCGTTGGCCAATGCCAAAGTGAACGGGGTGGATCCTGTGATTATCGGCGATGGTGAAAAAATCAAGAAACAATCAACGCCGTCTGGTCAAACATTAATGCCTAATCAGAAATTGATTTTGATCACAAATGGAACGAACTATATGCCTGATTTAACCGGCTGGTCGAAGAGCGATGTTACCAAGTTTGGCGATCTATTAGGTTTGACTGTCGAGTTTAAAGGTGAAGGCTATGTGACGAAACAAAGTATCGCTGCTGAAACTGAAATTACGGAGAAAAAATTAACCGTGACTTTAGAAGGCACAGAATAATAACGTAGAATAATTAGGAGAGATAACATGGAGTGGACACAGATTTTTATTCCCATAGTGGTGAGTTTTGCCATTACAGTGAGCGTAATGCCACTATTCATTGGCTATTTTCAAATGAAAAAACAAGGGCAGGTTACTCGTGAAGATGGCCCAACTTGGCATAGCGTGAAAACAGGTACCCCTACAATGGGTGGAGTCGTTTTCCTTGTAGCCAGCTTGATTACTTCGCTAGCAATGGGGTTATTTTTCCACCAATTTACGCCGTCTCTACTAATTATTCTATTTATTTTAGTGTTATACGGTTTGCTAGGTTATTTGGATGATTTCATTAAAGTCTTTAAAAAACGGAACATGGGCTTGAATTCTCGTCAAAAATTAATTGGTCAAATTTTTGGTGGGTTGGTTTTCTACTTTGTTTATCGAAGTGAAGGCTTTTCAGACACCTTAGATTTGTTTGGAGTAGCAGAAGTTCCGTTAGGTATTTTTTATGGCGTGTTTATTATTTTTTGGTTAGTCGGTTTTTCTAATGCCGTGAATTTGACAGATGGGATTGATGGCTTAGTTGCTGGTTTAGGAACAATTTCATTTGGTACTTATGCAATTATTGCCTGGAAACAACAACAATTTGATGTTGTGATTATCTGCCTAAGTGTGATTGGTGGGCTGATTGGCTTTTTCCCTTATAATAGAAAACCAGCAAAAATCTTCATGGGTGATGTTGGTTCATTAGCATTAGGTGGATTGTTAGCAGCAATTTCAATTATTTTGCATCAAGAATGGACGCTACTTTTAATTGGACTTGTCTACGTTTGTGAAACAGCAAGTGTTATTTTACAAGTTGCTTCATTTAAATTATTTGGTCGACGGATTTTTAAAATGTCACCAATTCATCACCATTTTGAAATGTGTGGTTGGTCTGAATGGAAAATTGATTTTGTCTTTTGGTCTGTCGGTTTAATCTGTTCAGGAATCACATTATGGATTCTTTTCTAATCTATCAAAGGGGAAATTGACAATGAAAAAAATAACAACCTATCAAAACAAAAAAGTGTTGGTTTTAGGACTAGCTAAAAGTGGTGTCAGCGCAGCGAAACTCTTACATGAGTTAGGTGCGCTCGTTACCGTTAATGACGCAAAACAATTTGATCAAAACCCTGACGCCCAAGATTTATTAACCTTGGGTATTCGTGTTGTTACAGGGGGGCATCCAATTGAATTGTTGGATGAAGAATTTGAACTAATCGTTAAAAATCCTGGTATTCCTTATACAAATCCACTTGTGGCAGAAGCACTAACTCGGAAAATTCCTATCATAACTGAGGTGGAATTAGCAGGTCAAATTGCCGAATGTCCAATTGTCGGCATTACGGGCACCAATGGTAAAACAACCACGACCACGATGATTGGTTTACTGCTAAACGCTGACAGAACGGCTGGTGAGGCGCGTTTGGCGGGAAATATTGGTTTTCCAGCGAGTACGGTGGCTCAAGAAGCAACAGCCAAGGATGATCTTGTGATGGAACTTTCTAGTTTTCAGTTAATGGGAATTGAGACGTTTCACCCACAAATTGCAGTAATTACAAATATTTTTGAAGCACACTTGGATTATCATGGTTCGCGGAAAGAATATGTTGCTGCAAAATGGGCCATTCAAAAAAACATGACCGCAGAGGATACCTTGATTTTAAATTGGAATCAAGTAGAGCTTCAAACGTTAGCCAAAACCACAGCTGCCAACGTATTGCCTTTTTCAACGAAAGAAGCAGTAGAAGGGGCTTATCTTTTAGATGGGAAATTATATTTTAATGAAGAATATATTATGCCCGCCGATGAGTTAGGTATTCCTGGCAGTCACAATATTGAAAATGCACTCGCAGCGATTTGTGTAGCTAAATTAAAAAATGTATCGAATGTTCAGATTAGACAAACTTTGAAAAACTTTTCGGGCGTTCCCCATCGAACGCAATTTGTTGGCGAAGTTCAGCAAAGACGTTTTTATAACGATTCAAAAGCAACCAATATTTTAGCTACAGAGATGGCGTTAAGTGGGTTTGACAACCAAAAGCTACTTTTACTTGCGGGTGGCTTGGATCGCGGTAACTCATTTGATGAATTGGTTCCTGCTCTGCTGGGACTCAAAGCAATTGTTTTATTTGGAGAAACCAAAGAAAAATTGGCGGAAGCTGCTAAAAAAGCGAACATTGAAACAATTTTATTTGCTGAAAATGTTCAAACGGCGGTTACCATTGCCTTTGATTATTCGGAAAAAGATGATACTATTTTACTATCACCTGCTTGCGCAAGTTGGGACCAATACCCGAATTTTGAAGTACGCGGGGAAGCCTTTATGCAAGCTGTTCAACAATTAAAAGAAAGTGAAATGTGAGAAAATGAAGATACTAGTAACTGGTGGTGGCACAGGTGGGCATATCTATCCTGCGTTATCCTTCGTCGAACACGTCAAAAAAGAAGCACCTGCAACAGAATTCTTGTATGTGGGAACAGAAAATGGTCTAGAAAGTCAAATTGTGCCAAAGGCGAAAATTCCATTTAAAACGATTAAAATTCAAGGATTTAAGCGTTCGCTGAGTCCTCAAAATTTTAAAACAATTTATTTATTTTTAACAAGCATTAATAAAGCAAAAAAAATTATTCGTGAATTTCAACCAGATGTGGTCATTGGTACAGGCGGTTATGTTTCTGGTGCAGTAGTTTATGCGGCCCACCAATTAAAAATACCGACAATTATTCATGAACAAAATAGTATCCCTGGAATGACAAATAAATTTTTAAGTCGTTATGTGGATAAAATTGCGATTTGTTTTCCAGATGTCGCTAGTTTTTTCCCGAAAGAAAAAACAATTTTAACAGGGAACCCGCGGGGACAAGAAGTCGTAACGGTGGAAAAGTCAGCTATTTTATCAGAGTTTGGCTTGGATCCAGCAAAGAAAACGGTGGTTTTATTTGGCGGAAGTCGTGGCGCCTTGAAAATCAATCAAGCGTTTGAACAGGCCTTTCCTTTGTTTGAAGAGAGAGAGTATCAAGTTTTATACGCTTCAGGAGAAAGATATTATCAGGAACTTCAAGAAAGTCTAAAGCTTTCTGAAAAGAAATTGACAAACATAAGTGTGCAACCGTATATTGATAAAATGGTTGAAGTGATGGCTAATACCGATTTAATGGTGGGACGTGCAGGAGCAACCTCAATTGCGGAGTTCACCGCATTAGGATTACCAGCAATTTTAATTCCGAGTCCTTACGTCACGAATGATCATCAAACGAAAAACGCGCAAAGCTTAGTAAAAGTTGGTGCTGTTGAAATGATTCCAGATGCAGAATTGACCGGCGCTCGTTTAGTTGCGGCAATTGATGATATTTTATTAAACAATGAAAAAAGACAACAGATGGCAACGGCGTCCAAAGGGGAAGGCATCCCAGATGCAAGTGATCGTTTGTATCAAGTTGTGAAAACGTTAGTCTGAGATAGGAGGTGTGGAAGATTAGTAACGAGAACGATATATTCAAAAAAAGAAAACCATTACCTCCAAAAAAATCGGAAGAGTCTCAACCTGAACTGACACCTTGGCAAAAACAAAACCAAGAATATTTGAAGAAGCAAGCGGAAGAAGCTGCTTCAAAAGGTGAAAACGAACAAGCAGAAGTCACCATCACTTTACAAGAACAAAGTCAAGAAGAGCCTCAACAACATCTTCCACAAGAAACAGTGGAAGAAGAGGAGCATTTTGCAGATCGTTTACCGAACGTTAAGAAAACACGGAACAAGCGCTTATATAGGCGTTTAGCCTTTATTTTAACTTGTTTAGGGACAGCCATTTTAGTGGCATTGTATTTTGTTTCGCCTCTTAGTCGATTGAGTGAAGTAACAGTTTCAGGCAACAAAAGTGTGGAGAGTCAAGCGATTATTCAGCAGTCAAAACTTGAAACGGGCAGTGGCTTATGGGAGCAGTATTCAAATAGAAATTATTTTTCTGCAAATATTCAGAAAAAGTTTCCAATTATAAAAAAGGCGAACATTAAGTTAAATGGTATTAATTCATTTAAAATTGATATTCAAGAGTATCAAATTGTCGCTCTTGCTGCGACTAAAGGCGGCTATCATCCGATTTTAGAGAATGGTAAAACTTTGGCGGAAACCACCAAAGCTGCTGAAAGTGGCAAACCAATTTTTGAGAATTTCAAAGAGGATAAATTAATCCCTGAATTAATGGCCTCTTACAACAAATTACCTCAAGAAATTAAACAAGGAATTTCAGAAATTAAATATGCACCATCCAAAACCAATAAAGACTTGATTAATGTCTATATGAATGATGGAAACCGAGTGATTGTTAATATTTCTGATTTAAGTGAAAAAATGGCTTATTATTCACAAGTAGCCGAGCAAATGGACAAACCTGGAATCGTTGATATGGAAGTCGGCATTTTTTCTTATCCGTATGAAAAAGAAAGTGAAGAAACGGGCAGTGAAGTTTCCGAAGATTCAGCGGTTGAAAATCAAGAAGTTGCGGACCCAAATGCAGGCGTAGCAACGGATGAAGCGAATAACGGTACGCCGACAAATGGAGAAAATCAAGAAGTGCAACAAGCAGAATAAGTTTTTTACAAAAATGTTTCAAAAATTAACGAACAAATTCGTATAATCTGCTTTCTAAAACCCCCATTTTTATGGTAAAATTGGAAGAAGTGAATAATACTAAAAAAGAGATAGTTAAACGGACGCCTTTGTCCGCTTAGATATTGGAATTAATAGGAGGAGGAATTCCGTTCATGGCAAAAACAGGAATGTATGTAGGCCTCGATATTGGTACAACTTCTGTCAAAGTAGTTGTCGCTGAATATATTGAAGGTCAAATGAACATCATCGGCGTTGGAAATGCAAAATCAGACGGTTTGAATCGAGGGATTGTCGTCGATATTGATCAAACAGTTCAAGCAATCCAACGGGCCGTTCGACAAGCCGAAGAAAAAGCCGGCATTCAAATTAAAAGCGTAAATGTTGGATTACCAGCGAATTTATTAGAAGTAGAAAGCTGTCAAGGAATGATAGCTGTTAGCAGTGAATCAAAAGAAATTACAGATGAGGATGTGCGCAACGTCGCATCTGCAGCTTTGGTTCGTTCAACTCCTCCTGAACGTCAAATTGTTGCAATCTTACCGCAAGACTTTACCGTCGACGGCTTTGAAGGCATCAAAGACCCACGTGGAATGCTTGGCGTTCGCATGGAGATGTTTGGCGTTGTCTATACTGGACCAAAAACAATCATCCATAACATCCGTAAATGTGTTGAAAAAGCTGGCTTAGGAATTAACGAATTAGTGATTACACCGCTTGCTTTAACGGAAACAATTTTAACAGATGGCGAAAAAGACTTTGGAACAATTGTCATTGATATGGGTGGCGGTCAAACAACGACATCTGTTATCCACGACAAACAATTGAAATTTACTCATGTTAACCAAGAAGGCGGCGAGTTCATCACGAAAGATATCTCAATCGTATTGAATACTTCTTTTAACAACGCCGAAGCCTTAAAAATTAATTATGGGGATGCTTATCCAGAAAGAACTTCAGCAAACGAAGAGTTTCCTGTTGATGTTATCGGTAAGTCAGAGCCTGTAAGAGTGGACGAACGTTACCTTTCAGAAATTATTGAAGCGCGTGTGGAACAAATTTTGAGAAAATCAAAAGAAGTTCTGGATGAAATTGATGCGTTTGAATTACCTGGAGGCGTTGTATTAACTGGTGGCGCCGCTAGTATGCCAGGTATTGTCGATTTGGCGCAAGAGATTTTTGAAGCCAACGTAAAACTATACGTACCAAATCACATGGGCTTACGTAACCCAGTCTTTGCTAATGTCATTAGCATTGTGGAATATTCAGCGCAACTAAACGATATTTATCACATTGCCAAATATGCAATCCCTGGTGAAAAATCGAAACCAGCACAATCAGTCGCTGTCCAACAAGAAGTTCGCTATGACACATATGCTGAACAGCCTCAAGAAGAATACGAAGAATTCAACGAACGTGAGTCTGGTGAAAAAGTGACAGGCAAAATCAAAGACTTCTTCTCGAACATTTTCGACTAATCACACAAACAGGAGGATACGATATCATGGAATTTTCATTAGACAATAACATTAACAACGGTGCAGTCATTAAAGTTATCGGTGTAGGTGGCGGCGGCGGAAACGCTGTAAACCGTATGATCGAAGAAAACGTTAAAGGCGTGGAATTTATCACAGCCAATACAGACGTTCAAGCATTAAAACATTCAAAAGCAGAAACAGTGATTCAATTAGGCCCTAAATACACTCGTGGTTTAGGTGCCGGTTCACAACCTGAAGTTGGCCAAAAAGCTGCAGAAGAAAGTGAACAAGTGATTTCAGAATCATTACAAGGCGCGGATATGATTTTCATTACTGCTGGTATGGGTGGCGGAACTGGTACAGGTGCTGCCCCAGTAGTTGCAAAAATCGCTAAAGAATTAGGCGCTTTAACAGTTGGTGTAGTAACTCGTCCATTTAGTTTTGAAGGTCCAAAGCGTGGTCGTTTTGCCGCTGAAGGAATTGCCTTATTAAAAGAAAACGTTGATACACTATTAATTATCTCAAACAACCGCTTATTAGAAGTCGTTGACAAGAAAACGCCAATGCTTGAAGCATTTAGAGAAGCTGATAATGTATTACGTCAAGGTGTTCAAGGGATTTCAGATTTAATCACTGCACCAGGTTACGTAAACTTGGACTTTGCTGACGTGAAAACAGTGATGGAAAACCAAGGAACAGCTTTAATGGGAATTGGTGTAGCGAGCGGCGAAGAACGCGTAATTGAAGCAACGAAAAAAGCTATTTCTTCACCATTGTTAGAAACATCAATCGATGGTGCGGAACAAGTCTTATTAAACATTACTGGTGGCTTAGATATGACCTTGTTTGAAGCGCAAGATGCTTCAGATATCGTTACAAATGCTGCTTCAGGTGATGTGAACATCATCCTAGGTACATCAATCAACGAAGATTTAGGCGACGAAATTCGTGTAACAGTAATCGCTACAGGTATTGATGAATCAAAAAAGGATAGAAAACCGCACCGTCAAACAAGACAAGCGGTTCAACCAATGCAACAAACAACTCAATCTGTGGAAATGGATCAACCAAAATCACAAGAAGAAGCAAGTGCTTTTGGCGATTGGGATATTCGCAGAGAACAAAATACACGTCCAAAAGTTGATGAATCTTCATTAGAACAAGTAGACAAAAAAGAATTTGACACATTCCACCGTGAAGAACCAAATCACAATGATGACGAATTAAGTACGCCACCATTTTTCCGCAGAAAACGATAAGGAGCATCGATTAGAAATGATAGCTGAAAACTTAACAAATATTAATAATCAACTTCAGCTAGCATGCAAAAGCTCACAGCGCTCTGTTGCTGATGTGACAATGATTGGCGTCACTAAATCAGTAGGAATTGAGGAAGCAGCAGAGCTTGTTCAGCTTGGTGTCCAGAATTTAGCTGAAAACCGAGTAGATAAGTTACTAGAAAAGAAAGCTGGATTGGAAAAATTTAATGATATTCAGTGGCATTTAATTGGTAATTTACAACGTAGGAAGGTAAAATTAATTATTAATGAGATAGATTATTTTCATGCATTAGATAGTCTGAGTCTAGCCAAAGAAATTCAAAAAAGAGCAACGAAAGTTATTCGTTGTTTTGTTGAAGTGAATATAACTGGGGAAGAAAGCAAGCACGGCTTTCGTAAAGAAGACGTCTTACCTTTCATTCAAGAACTTGCTGATTTGGACAAAATTCAAATCGTCGGTCTAATGACTATGGCACCTTTTGGGGCAAGTGAAGAAGTATTACATGCAACATTTAGAGAATTAAAAGAGCTGCAAATGACCGTAAATGAGAAACATTTATCTTTTGCTCCTTGTACAGAACTTAGCATGGGAATGAGTAACGATTTCCCAATCGCAGTTGAAGAAGGTGCAACTTTTATACGAATCGGAACAGCGTTATTCAGAGATGCGTAAAGGAGAGGAATTTATGTCAATTTTTAACAAGGATGCGTTATCGAGCTTTTTTGGCTTATCTGGCGAAGAAGATGATTATTATGATAACTACGAAGAATATGAAGAGCGCAAAGCAGTTAATGAACCACCGCGTCGTGCAGCTCGGCCTAAACCACAACGCCCTGTTCAACAACAGGAAAGTTACAGTCAGCCAGCTTATACACAACAAAGTGAGCCTGTAGTTGAAAAACCTTCTGCACGCTATCGTTCTGCTGAAGCGCATCAAGAAAGAGACACACAACAAGCTGCTTACACAGAGAAAAAAGTGGTTTCTATGCGTAGTTCTAATCAATCAGCGACTACGAATACAAGACGAGCACAAGAAAGCACCGCCAATGCAAAAACACATAAAATTACTATTATTGAACCACGTGTGTATTCAGAAGCAATGAGCATTGCGAAACATTTATTTGCTGAAGAAGCTGTGCTAGTTAATTTTACATTAGTAGAAGAAGACCAAGCACGACGCATCGTTGATTTCTTAACTGGTACTGTGTATGCTTTAGACGGAGATATTCAGCGCGTTGGCAATGAAATCTTCTTATGCACACCAGCGAATATGGAAATTGATAGTGCGACAGCACAATCTTTAGCCAACAAACAATTCTTTGATTTCTAAGCCTTAGGGAGGTGTTATTATCGCAACACTGATTACTCTATTATACAAAGGCGTTCAAATCTATTCAGGATTACTAGTGATTTACGCGCTACTTTCATGGTTTCCAGGAGCATATGATTCTGCTTTCGGGCGTTTGCTCTCTAGAATTTGTGAACCATACTTAAGTTTGTTTGACCGTTTGAATTTAAGGATTGGAATGGTTGGATTTAACGTAATGGTAGGGATTATTGTCCTTAACCTAGCAGCGGGTGGCTTAGCAGTCATTTTACGAGCTATTGTTTATTAATAACTTTTAGAAAGGATGATTTATCTATGAACGCAAATGTGTATCAACATTTCCGCAAAGATGAACATCCTTTTATTGACACTGTCGGGGATTGGCTAGAGCAAGTGGAGATGCAATACGCGCCTTATTTGACAGACTTTCTTGATCCTAGACAGGCGTATATTTTGGAAACGTTGATTCGACAAAACAGTGATTTATCGTTTACTTTTTATGGTGGTTATGAGCAAGCAGAACGAAAACGCTGCTTGATTTATCCAGCGTATTACATACCAGAAGAGACAGATTTTGGTGTTGTATTATTTGAAATTATTTATCCATCTAAATTTGCGACATTATCTCATGGGAAAATTTTAGGCACCTTGATGAATGTTGGGGTTCGTAGGGAAGCCTTTGGAGATATTATTTCCGATGGTGATAAGTGGCAGGTTTTTATAGCACAAGAAGTAGCTGGCTTCGTTGTTAACCAAGTCGACAAAATTGGTAAAATTACTGTTCGCTTAGAAGAACGGGATTATACACAAATTTTGATACCGAAGGATGGTTGGCAAGAAGAGCGAACGACTATGAGCTCTTTGCGGCTGGATAGTGTGATTTCCGCCGTATTTAATATTTCAAGGCAGCGATCAAAACAATTGATCGAATCTGGTAAAGTAAAAGTCAATTGGACAGAAACGACACGACCAGATTTTGCTTTAGACTTATTAGATATTGTTTCGATACGGGGATTTGGGCGCCTTCAGATTCAAGAATTAGAAGGAAAAACAAAGAAAGAAAAATTTCGTGTCCTCTTAGGGGTATTGAGAAAATAATCTCGAACTTTTGTTTAAGAAAACCATTTTGGCTGTTCATTCAGACGAAGTTGTGTATAATAAAAAAAGTAAGATATTTGCTATTTCAGGATTAGTATGAGAATGTGTTCATAAGGGGTTTTACAAAAATAATCCAAAGAGGTGAAGGAATATGGCATTAACTCCATTAGATATTCAAAACAAAGACTTCTCAACAAAAATGAGAGGCTATAACCAAGACGATGTAGATGACTTTTTAGATCAAGTCACACGTGATTATGAAGATGCATTACAAAAAAATCGTGAACTTGAGAAATCATTAAAACACGCAGAAGAAAAATTACAATACTTCAATGAATTGAAAGATGCATTGAACCAATCAATTATTGTTGCACAAGATACCGCTGATAAAGTGAAATCAAGTGCCAATAAAGAATCAGAAATGATTATCACTTCGGCAGATAACCAAGCCAAAGAAACCTTGGTAGAAGCTGAACGTAAATCAAATGCAATGATTGCAGATGCTGAAGCGAAATCAACACAAATCTTAGCAGAAGCAATTGAACGTGCCCGTCAATTAGCTGGGGAAACAGAAGACTTGAAGAAGAAAACACGTGTCTTCCATCAACGCTTAAGCTTAATGCTTGAAACTCAATTAGAGCAAGTGAAGAGTGAAGAGTGGGAAGAGATTTTAAAGCCTTTTTCTAGTTATGTCGGAGACAAACATACAGCAGTTAAGGAAATTCTTGATGAACAAGACCTTGACAACGAAAATGAAACTGTTGTAAACTCTGAAGAGAACACAGATGCTGTAGTAGAAAAAAAGCCTGTAATTGAAGTCACTGAAGAAACAATTGAAGAAGAATCAAAATAGATAGAACAGAACGTTTAATGTTTATTCTTAGCAGCGAGTCAATGATAGTGAAAGTTTGACAGACACTGGCATTAAACAGATCCTCTATCCTAGATGCAGTTCTGAACACTTGAGTAGGAACTGCCGGATAATTACCGTTATCAATTTCAGAGAAAGTAGGGGCAACTCTACTTTGAATTTGGGTGGTAACACGAGTACTTCGTCCCTTGGGATGGAGTACTCTTTTTTTATCTACTTTTATCAGCTATCGTTCATCTTTAGTATGAACTAACACAATTAAATCGATAAAATGAAAGCGAGGCAAATGCATATGAAAATGAAAGAAACATTGCAATTAGGAAAAACAGCTTTTCCAATGCGTGGGAACTTGCCAAACCGTGAAGCAGAATGGCAAAAAGACTGGGAAGAAAAAGGCTTATATGAACAACGTCAAAAAT
This sequence comes from Enterococcus sp. AZ050, assembly GCF_051715085.1. Taxonomy (NCBI): domain Bacteria; kingdom Bacillati; phylum Bacillota; class Bacilli; order Lactobacillales; family Enterococcaceae; genus Enterococcus; species Enterococcus sp. AZ050. The sequence continues at coordinate 2,619,697 of NZ_JBIOTC010000001.1, forward strand.
TAAACGAAGGAAAACCAACCTTTGTTTTACATGATGGCCCTCCGTATGCAAACGGAAATATTCATTTAGGACATTCTTTGAATAAAATCAGTAAAGATATTATTATTCGTTCAAAATCAATGTCTGGTTTCCGTTCTCCTTATGTGCCTGGTTGGGATACCCATGGTTTACCAATTGAGCAAGTGTTAACCAATAAAGGGGTTAAACGTAAAGAAATGACTGTCGCTGAGTATCGCGAAAAATGTAAAGAGTATGCCTTATCACAAGTCGATAAACAACGTAACGATTTTAAACGTTTAGGTGTGTCAGGCGATTGGGAACATCCATACATTACGTTAGATCCAGAGTATGAAGCAGCAGAAATTCGTGTTTTTGGTAAGATGGCAGAAAAAGGCTATATTTATAAAGGCTTAAAACCAATTTATTGGTCTCCTTCAAGTGAATCTTCTTTAGCAGAAGCAGAAATTGAATACAAAGATGTAAAATCACCTTCTATTTACGTAGCTTTTAATGTGGCCGATGGTAAAGGTCTTTTAGATAACGAGACAGCCTTCGTCATCTGGACGACAACCCCTTGGACATTACCAGCCAACTTAGGTATTTCAGTTAATCCTGATTTTACGTATGTTGAAGTGAAGGCAGACGGTCGTAAATTTGTAATTGCTAAAGATTTATTAGCAACAGTTAAAGAAGCGGTTGGTTGGGAAGAAGTAGAAGTCTTGCGAGAATTTTCTGGTGAAAAATTAGATCGTATGACAGCTCAACATCCATTCTATGATCGAACATCACTTGTTATGCTAGGCGACCACGTGACGCTAGATGCCGGGACTGGCTTAGTTCATACCGCACCAGGACATGGGGAAGATGATTATATTGTCAGCCGTAAATATGATTTACCTGTTATTTCTCCTGTTGACAGCCGTGGGGTCTTTACAGATGAAGCACCTGGTTTTGAAGGAATTTTCTATGACAAAGCGAATCCAATGATTACTGAGTTATTAGAAGAAAAAGGCGCGTTATTAAAATTAGATTTCTTTACGCATAGTTATCCACATGATTGGCGTACCAAAAAACCAGTTATCTACCGTGCAACGCCACAATGGTTTGCTTCAATCTCTAAATTCCGTCAAGATATTTTAGATGAAGTTGAGAAAGTTGACTGGCTAATTCCTTGGGGAAAAACACGTTTATATAATATGATTCGTGACCGTGGTGATTGGGTAATCTCTCGCCAAAGAGCGTGGGGTGTACCATTACCGATCTTCTATGCTGAAAACGGGGAAGCCATCATTACGCCAGAAACAATTGAACATGTAGCGAATTTATTTGCAGAACATGGATCAAATATCTGGTTTATGCGTGAAGCAAAAGAGTTACTACCAGCAGGCTTTACACATCCAGGTTCACCAAATGGCGAGTTTACCAAAGAAACAGATATCATGGACGTTTGGTTTGACTCAGGTTCTTCACATGAAGGAGTTTTACGAGAAAGAGAAGAGTTAACTTTCCCAGCAGATATGTATTTAGAAGGTTCTGACCAATATCGTGGTTGGTTTAACTCAAGTATTACAACAAGTGTCGCTATCAATGGAGTAGCGCCTTATAAATCAATTATTTCTCAAGGGATGGTTCTCGATGGCGAAGGCCGTAAGATGAGTAAATCGTTAGGCAATACTATCTTACCTGAAAAAGTTATCAATCAAATGGGGGCAGATATCTTACGCTTGTGGGTAAGTAGTGTTGACGCGGAAGCCGATGTGCGTGTCTCAATGGATATCTTAAACCAAGTATCTGAAGTGTACCGGAAAATCCGTAATACTATGCGTTTCTTGTTAGCGAATACGAGTGATTTTAATCCAGCTGAGCATACTGTAGCTTATGCTGATTTACGTTCTGTAGATAAATACATGACGGTTCGTTTAAATCAAGTCATTCAAGAAATCCGTGAAAATGGTTATGAAAAATATAATTTCATGCATATTTATCGGACAGTTATGAACTTCTTAACTGTAGATTTATCTTCTTTCTATTTAGACTTTGCGAAAGATGTCGTTTATATTGAAGCTGAAAACGATTATCAACGTCGTTGTATGCAGACTGTTTTCTATCAAACATTGGTTTCATTAACAAAATTATTGACACCAATTATTCCACATACAGCGGAAGAAATTTGGAGTTTCTTACAAGAAGAAGAAGAGTATGTGCAATTAGCTGAATTCCCAGGTTACGAAACGTTTACTAATGAAGAAGAATTGATGGATACATGGGCAGCCTTTATGGATTTCCGTGACAATGTCTTAAAAGCGTTGGAAGAAGCTCGTCATTCTAAATTAATCGGTAAATCGTTAGAAGCTAAAGTAACTGTTTATCCAAATGAACAAATTCGTCAATTAATGACAGCTGTTGATGCAGATATTGCTCAATTACTAATTGTTTCCGACTTTGAAGTATCAAAAGAAGTAGCACCTAGTGAAGCTGTTCAATTTGAAGACATGGCTATTTTAGTTGAAAAAGCAGAAGGCGAAACGTGCGACCGTTGTCGTTCCGTTCGTCAAGATGTCGGCTCAGATGAAAAATTACCAACACTTTGTGGCCGTTGTGCACACATTGTTGAAGAAAATTATCCAGAAGCAGTTGCTGAAGGATTCGAATAAACAAGGAAAAAGATCCGCTAGTTGTTAACTAGCGGATCTTTTTTGGCTTATTTATTGATCAAGTTGACCGCGGTCACGGTACCAGTTATCTGGTTGCCATTCCCAAGTAAAGCCATCTTTTTCTAATAAGTCGAAGGCAGCTTGCGGGCCCATTGTGCCAGCGGCATAATTAGGGAAAGAAACGTCTGTTTTATCCCAAGCATGTCGAATAATGTCAACAATGCGCCAAGATTGGGCAACTTCGTCCCAATGAGAGAAGTTTGTACTATCGCCATTTAGGCAGTCTAATAGAAGTTTTTCGTATGCTTCTGGACTATTTTCAGTCATTTCAGCACTTTGACGGAAATCAAGTTTCACTGGAGTTGTATTGAACCCTTGACCGATTTCTTTTCCATTTAAGGTTAATGAAAATCCTTCAGTTGGTTGGATATAGATAGTTAAAACATTCGGTGGTAAATCGGTTTTATCGCATTCTTCACACGTATCATCTTTGAAGACATTAATAGGTACTTGTTTAAAGACGATGTTAATGCGTGTGCCTTTTTCAGTTAATCGTTTACCTGTGCGAACATAGAAAGGGACGCCAGACCAACGGAAATTATCAATTAAAAATTTACCAGCAACAAAAGTTTCAGTGGATGAAGTTTCTGCCACATTCGGTTCATCACGATAGGCTGCAAATGTTTGATCAGCTAGCTGACCTTCGCCGTATTGTCCACGCACGAAATTTTGAAGGGCTTCTTCTTCAGAATAAAGGCGGATGGCACGTAAAGCTTTTACTTTTTCAGTCCGAATTTCTTTTTCAGAAAAGGCAACAGGAGGCTCCATAGAAAGCAAAGCAACGACTTGTAAAATATGATTTTGAACCATATCTTTTAGTGCACCACTGTGGTCATAATAGCCGCCACGATCCTCGACACCTAAGCTTTCAGCGAAGGTGATTTGGACATTATCAATGTAACGATTGTTCCATTGTGATTCAAAAATATTATTGGCAAAACGAATGGCTGAAATATTTTGGATCATTTCTTTGCCTAAGTAATGGTCAATTCGGAAAATATCTTGTTCAGGAAATGCAGCACGAATTTCTTCATTTAATTCGTAGGCAGATTCATAATCAGAACCAAATGGCTTTTCGATAATTAGTCGATCAAAGCCTTCTTCCGAAATAATATGTTGTGATTTCAAGTGATTAACAATGGTTCCAAAGAATTGAGGGGCCATAGCTAGATAGTAAACGTGATTGCCTTCTAAGTGGTATTGTTCATTTAGGCGATCAGATAATTCTTTTAAGGTATTATAATGTTCCGTATCATTCACATTATGTGATTGGTAATAGAAATGACTAGAAAATTCAGTCGCCTCTTCGGCCGTGGGATTTAAGTCTTGAATGGTTTCACGAACGATTTCACGATAGTATTCGTCTGTCCATTCCCGACGTGCGGTACCAATCACCGCAAAACGCTCAGCTAATAATCCTTTTTTATATAAGCGGAACAGGGAAGGATACAATTTGCGTTTGGCAAGATCACCTGTCCCCCCGAAAATAGTAAATAATGCTACTTTTTCATTCATTAGTTTTCCTCACTTTCTCTAATCAACGGCTCAACAAAAATTGTGTTTGCTGCTTTAAAGCTGACGGATAATTCTTTGTTTTCATTATAAATGGTGATCGGTCCTTCATATGCAGCAATTTCTTTAATCGTATATTCTTCTTGAATATTTAAATCAATGGAAACTAAATAATCCAGTAATTCTTTTTCGTCTAAGACACGTGCAATCCGAACTTTTGTGCCAACAGGGTAGTCTGTTAACGTTTGGCGTTTCTCCTCATGAATGGGTTGATTATCTTCGGGAATAACACCACCGTGTGGACAAAATTCTGGATGATTTAAATAATCCGCTAAACGGTTCACAAGCGTCTGTGAAGTAACATGTTCTAAAACTTCTGCCTCTTCGTGCACATCATTCCAAGTGTAATTTAAGTGCTCTACTAAAAAGACTTCCCAGATTCGGTGTTTGCGAATTAACGTACTCGCTTTTTTTAAGCCTTTTTCAGTTAATTGTACCCCTTGATAAGGAGAATGCTCAACCAAATCTTCTTTTACTAACTTTGAAATCATCTCACTAACCGAAGCTGCCGAAACATCGAGTCCAGAAACAATTTGTTTATTATTCACTTTAACTTCGTCGCCACCTAATTCAAAAATTAATTTTAAATAGTCTTCGCGATTTGGTGTCATAGGGGCTCATCCTTTCAAAAAAACATCATCCTAAGTTTATCAGAAAAAGGCGCATTTGACTATTTAATAATATTCAAGTTGTAAGAAAACTTTCTGAATGCTTTTGCAAGGGATGTAAAAAAATAAATCACCCACCGCACATACTTCATTTTATGTGTCGTGGGTGATTTATTAATTGTAAATGGCCCGTTCTAGTGTGTAGGTTTCGTCGTCGGCTTCATCGTAAAGCGTCGCAGGGACACCATTTTCACATTGAATGATTAAATGGTAACCTAACTTGTCTAAGATAACTAAGCGTTTAGGGGTTAATTCAACAAGCAAGGCATGCGTTTGTTTGCCATCAATGAAAACATTGAAAGATGAGGTGATTTCTAAGGTGTGTTGCGTGGCTTTCTTCACGTCCACAAACCACCAATGCCCAGTATAGTTGTGTTGAAGCTCCTGTGGGGAAGGGAGCTGTTTATTTTTTTTCCAGAGGATAGAGCCTGCTAATCCAGTAAGTAAAGATGCACCAACCAAGAAAGTCCAATGTTTTTTCAAAGAAATTCCTCCTAACCTTCATTTTCATTTATTCGTCTTCGTTACCTTTATTATATAGAACTTGTCTAAAATATTCGACTAAATCGCTGAGAATTGACAAATATTTAATGATTGACACAAGATAGTAAAATTGTTGGTTTTGGTCTATACTTTTCCTTGTTTTTTTATGGTATAGTGTGTAAGAAAGGAAGTCTGTGTATGAAGTACCCGAATGTCCAACTTGCTTATTTTATCGAACGACCCAATCGGTTTATTGCACACTGTCGTTTAATGGAAACGAATGAAGAAGTGGTCACACATGTCAAAAATACTGGCAGAGGGAAAGAAGTTTTTTTACCAGGTGCTGTTGTGGCGCTTAGTTATCAACCATCGCCTAAAAGAAAAACAGATTACGATTTGATTGCAGTAAAAAAAGGTTCTTTTTGGATTAATATTGATAGCCAAGTACCGAATACATTAGTCAATGAAGCGTTAAAAAATGGTCAAATTGTGCTTCCTGGTTTAGTTGGTACGATCCAAACTGTTAAACGTGAGCAACGATTTGCACATTCAAAATTTGATTTTCTAGTGGAAACGGATGCGGACGAACAAGCTTTTGTCGAAGTGAAAGGCATGACTTTAGAAAATAAAGGCATCGGTGCTTTTCCTGACGCGCCAACACTTCGTGGCTTGAAGCATGTCACTGAACTAATGGCTGCAACTAAAGCGGGTTACCGCTGTTACATTTTGTTTGTGGTCCAATTTGAAGAAATTAAGCAAGCAACGATTCACCAAGAGATGCAACCTGCCTTTGCTGAAAATGTGGGTGCTGCAATTGATCAAGGTGTGCAAGTCCTTGCTTACAATTGCCACGTAACACCAGCAACGATTGAACTTAAGTCACAGGTAACCTTTGATTTATTACAGGCATTTGATGATCCTAATAAATAACTTGAAGAACTCCTAGCGCTTTAAGTCAGGGTAATTACGTGACTTTTGTACGAGAGATTACTATTATAAAGAGAGTAAATAAACAAAAAATGGAGGTTTTTGATTATGATACATTTAGGCGTAATTGGTACCAATTGGATTAGTCATCAATTTGTTGCAGCAGCTTTAGAAACGGGTGCGTATGATTTAACGGCTGTTTATTCTCGGAAACTAGCAACGGCACAAGAATTTGGTTCTCGCTATGGGGATGTGGAATATGCAATTGATTTAGAGACGTTTTTTGGTATTGCACATATGGATACGGTTTATATTGCCTCACCAAATTCATTACATTTTGAACAAGCGAAACAAGCAATTTTAGCGAAAAAAAATGTAATTGTTGAAAAACCAGCTTTTTCAACGCCTGATGAGATGGCAGAAATTATTGAATTAGCGAATAAAAATCGTGTGTATTTCTTTGAAGCGGCCCGTAATATTCATGAGCAAAGTTTCCAAAAAATTGCTGAATTATTGCCATTAAAAAACCAAATTTTAGGTGCGAATTTTACGTATATGAAATATTCTTCTCGCTATGATCAAGTATTAGAAGGCAAAGAGCCAAATATTTTTTCTCCTCATTTTTCTGGGGGAGCCTTAGCAGATTTAGGCGTTTATTTAGTTTATGCAGCCTTAGGCTGGTTTGGCGTACCAAACGAAAGCCATTATTTTGCTAGTAAAATTGCGACAGGTGTCGATGGCTTAGGAACAATTATTTTACGATATGATCAGTTTGACGTGACGTTAAACACTGGGAAAATTAGTGATTCTTTTGCGCCATCCGAAATTTACTTTGAAAACGGGACCTTGATTTTAGATAGTGTCAATGCTATTTCTTCGGCTGAGTACCATGATCGCGCACATGAAGAACGTGATGTCTTAGATATTCAAGTAGCTGATAATCCAATGATTGAAGAAGCCCGTGATTTTGCAGCAGTTTTAAATAACCCAACAGATAAGTATTGGGGCACCAAGTATGAAGAATGGGTTGAGCTTGCTCGAAATGTCAATAAAGTAGTCACTGATTTACGTCATAGTGCCGGCATTATTTTTGATGCTGATAAATAAGAATTAAGCGATAGGAAAGGAACAATATGAGATTTTTAGAACAACTTCCAGAGGCTTGGCAAGAACAGTGGCAAGCTTCTGGCTTTAACGAACCATCAACAATTCAAGAAAAAAGTTTTACGCCCCTTCGCGAAGGAGAAAATGTTTTAGGAATTTCGCCGACAGGAACTGGAAAAACACTTGCTTACATGCTGCCTTTACTCTTAACTGTTGAAAAAGGACAGGGAAATCAATTGTTGATTATTGCTCCGTCTCAAGAATTAGCTATGCAAATTGCTGAAGTTGCTCGGACTTGGGCTAAGCCACTTCAATTAACGGTTCAAACGTTAATCGGCGGGGCAAATGTTTCACGCCAGATTGACAAGTTAAAAAAACGTCCCGAAGTGTTAATCGGAACACCAGGTCGGATTTTAGAGTTAATGAAGAATAAAAAAGTCAAAGCTCAGTTGTTAAAAACAATCGTAATGGATGAAGTTGATCAACTTTTCCAAGAGGAAGAGCTAAGTTTAACCAAGCAAATTTTGACACACACACCAACCGAATACCAACTTGTTTTTTATTCAGCGACTGCTGATCGTGTCGTGAATCAAGCGCAATCTTTAAGCCAAAAATTACAGGTGATTGATGTGACGGAAGAAGATACTTCAGCAGGCCAAGTCGCCCACTACTTTATTCGGTTAGCACCAAGAAAAAAAGCTGATTACTTACGTCGTTTGGCCCATACAGAAGCATTCAGAAGCATGGTCTTTTTCAATCAAGTTGCTGATTTAGGTGCAGCAGAAGAAAAATTAGTTTATGAGAATGTGCCAGCTATTGGTCTGGCTTCAGATCAAAGTAAACAGTTGCGTAAATTGGCGATCGATCAATTTAAAGCAGAACGAGTGAAGTTGTTATTAACCACGGATATTGCGGCACGGGGCTTAGATTTCACAGGGGTCCCTTACGTCGTAAACGTAGATGTTCCTTTAACCGAAGAGAGCTATATTCATCGTTCTGGTCGCGTTGGCCGGATGGGTGCACAAGGGGCAGTGATTACGTTTATCAACGATGGCACCAAAAGGGATTATCAACGTTTGATGAAACAATTGGCCATTCCTTATCAGGAAATCTTTTTATATGATGGTGCACTTCATGAGCAGCCAAAAGCCAAAGATGAACTAGAAAAAAAGAACGTAGCCAAAGATACGTATTCAGAAAAAAAGAGTATGAAAGAAAACCAGAAACAGTAAATTCTGTTGTCAAAGAACCGCAAGAAACACGCAAAAAGAAGAAAAACAAAAAGAAAAACACGAAAAACAAAGGAGCTCGTAAAGCGAAGAAATAACGCTTTACGAGCTTCAAGCAGAACGTTGTATCGAGGAGGATTCCATGAAATCTCGGAAGGAAGAAATCTTAGCGTTACTTCAAAAAAATGAAACTGGCTTAACGGCAGGAGCGGTAGCAGAACAGTTAATGATTGATCGCAGTAATGCCAGCCGTTATTTAAATGAATTATTCAAAGAAAAGAAAATTACTAGAAGTACTGGACGTCCTGTTATCTATTCAGTGCCAACAATCAATGAAGGAGAACAAGTCCATGTAGATGAGTCCACCTCTGTTAGTTTTGACACATTAGTAGGTGCCAATGATTCTTTAAAAGTGAGTATTCAGCAGGCCAAGGCGGCTATTTTATATCCACCAAGAGGTTTGCATACGATTATTTTTGGGAAAACAGGAACAGGGAAATCTCTTTTTGCTGAATGTATGTACCGTTTTGCCATTGATTCAAAAACCTTAGATGAAGATGCCCCTTTTGTCTCTTTTAATTGTGCTGATTATGCACAAAACCCACAATTATTATTTGGTCATATCTTTGGCGTAAAAAAAGGCGCCTATACTGGTGCGAATGAAGATAGTCCAGGCTTAATGGCAAAAGCAGATGGCGGGATTCTCTTTTTAGATGAAATTCATCGTTTACCGCCAGAAGGTCAAGAAATGCTCTTTACGTTTATTGATAAAGGCGTGTACCGTCCATTAGGAGAAAGTGGCCAAACCTATGAAGCCTCTGTTCAAATTATTGGTGCGACAACGGAATCCTCAGAAAACTTTTTAACCACTTTTAATCGGCGGATTCCGATGTCGATTACATTACCATCTTTAGATGCACGGACGCTAGATGAGCGTTATGCCATCATTTCGTTATTTATTCAGCAAGAGGCAACACGTTTGGGCCAACAAATTGATATCGAACGCGAAGCAGTTTTGGCGTTCATGTTATACGATGCAGAAGGAAATATTGGTCAGGTGAAGCGGGACTTAAAATTAGTTTGTGCTAAGTCATTTCTTTATTATCGGACGCACAATTTAGAACATTTGGTTATCCGTAAACGGGATTTGTCGTTACCTGTCCAAAAAGGATTATTAAAAATTAAAGAAGTACCTGAGCGCTTGGATCAATTTGTCGACAGTAAAAGTAATTATTTATCTTTCCAACCAGGTACCAACAAAATTGTTTGGTCGCAAGATCCAGCTAGAGACATGCAAGTTTACAATGAAATCGAAGAAAAAGTTGCTGACTTGTCTGAAGCTGACTTAGAAAATGTTGATTTAGAAGAATTGATTTCTAAAGATATGAATGCGTATTTTAAAAATTATGTCGAAGAATTAACCCAACATTCTTTACATAAGGAGTTATTACCAGAAGCTATTTGGGACTTAACGAATCGTCTTTATGATATCGCAGAAGAGCGTTTGGAACACACGTACAATGAAACAGCACGCTTTGCCTTTGCGCTTCATTTACAAAGTACGATTGAACGTGTCAAAGAAGGTCACGTGATTGTCCATCCTGATTTAAATAATGTCCGTAAAAACATGAAAAAAGAATTTCAAGTAGCCTTAGATTTATCTTCTATTATTGAAGAAGAGAACAACATAGAGATTCCTTTCGATGAAATTGGCTTTATTAGTATGTTTTTATCTATTAATGTCGGTAAAGAAGAAAGAACTCCAGAAAATAATGTTGGTGTGTTCGTCTTAATGCATGGGGATTCTACTGCCTCAAGTATGTTGAAAACCGCCCAAGAACTTTTAGGAACATCAATCGGAACAGCGATGAATATGCCGTTAACGATGGAAGTTCAAACAATGTATGAACAATTACGAAACCAAGTAATTACGCAAAAAGAATCGTTAAATAATGGGATTTTATTACTGACGGATATGGGTTCATTAAATTCGTTTGGAAATATGTTGTTTGAAGAAACAGGTATCCGAACGAAGGCGATTACAATGACGAGCACAATGATTGTCTTAGAAGCTATTCGAATGGCAAGCGTGGGACGAAGCTTAGAGGACATTTACCAAAATATTCAACTTTCTTTTGAAAGCGTTGTGAGAGAACAATTTCGCTCTAGTCTGCAAAAACGTCAAAATGTTAAAAAAGCAGTAATCGTGACGTGCTTTACTGGAGAAGGGGTCGCCGCAAAACTATACCAACGAATCTTACCCGTTATTGATGAAACAAAAGTGGAACTGATTCAAATGCAATTTATTGAACGAGAAACGTTTAAAAAGCATATCGACAACTTGATGGAAGAATATGAAATTAAGGCCATTGCGGGAACTGTGGATGTTGAATATCAAAATATTCCCTTCTTTTCCGTCTATGATATTTTTGATGATGAAAAATTAAATGTACTGAAACGGATTGCTAGTGATGAAGTGGCGATTGATACAATTGTTCATTCACTAAGTGGCGTTATTACTTCTGTGGACTCCTTACAAAAATTAATTCTCATGTTACAAAAAACAGTTCATCAAATACAAACAGACATGCATATTATTGTTGAACCAGGGGTGGATGCCGGAATCATGATTCATTTGGCTTTTCTGGTAGATGCTTTAATTAAAGGAGAAGAAGCAAGAACTTTTCCAAACTTAGCGGAATATGTTAAAACACATCGTTTAGAAATCGATGTCGTACGCACGAATTTTATGTTAATTGAACGGGCGTATCGTGTGACGATCCCGGAAGCAGAAGTTGCGCATGTTACCCAAATGTTTTTAGAAAATGAAATTAAAAGTAAACAATAATAAATAAAAAAAACATCAAGAAATGAGAAAACGCTCTCTTTTTTCTTGATGTTTTCTTTTTGTAAGTTACACACAATTTCATGTGTGTAAGCGTTTTCTTTTAGTGTGTGCACGCTTTTTTTGATGACAAAAGCTGTTATATCAGTATTTTAATGAGGAAAAAACTTGGCACAATTATTGCTATAAATAAAGTGTATAACGTCATAACTTTTAAGGAGATGAAGAAAAAATGGCAAAAAAAACAATTATGTTAGTTTGTTCCGCAGGAATGAGCACAAGTTTATTAGTAACAAAAATGCAAAAAGCAGCAGAAGATCGTGGCATGGAAGCAGACATCTTTGCAGTATCGGCTTCTGAAGCAGATACAAACTTGGAAAATAAAGAGGTGAATGTTTTACTTTTAGGTCCACAAGTTCGTTTCATGAAAGGGCAATTTGAACAAAAATTACAACCAAAAGGGATTCCTTTAGATGTAATTAACATGGCAGATTATGGCATGATGAATGGCGAAAAAGTTTTAGATCAAGCAATCTCATTAATGGGATAAGGAATTAAAACGTTTAAGAAAAGTGAATAGCAAACAAGGATAGTGCATGTTACCAAAGGTTTTATTTTGTACGCTCGATTCATTCGTTTAATGAGGCTACTGCCTTTTTAATAAATATAAATGGATACAGGAGGAATAAAAATGAACGGATTAATGGCATGGATGGAAAAATATATCTTACCAACTGCCGCAAAAATTGGTGCACAGAAACATCTGGTGGCACTAAGGGATGCTTTTATTGGTACATTACCTGCGACAATGGCTGGATCAGTCGCCGTAATGATTAACGCAATTATTCGAGATCTTCCCCAAGAGTTTGTCTCAACTTATGCGGCAAGTTTGGAAGCAGACAAAGGTATTTTTGCAGTATTGAATGTCATCATTGGGATTAATGGTTTTGTTTGGAATGGTACATTGGCTATCGCTGGTTTGATTTTCGCTTTTTCTTGGGGCTATAACTTAGCGAAAGCATACAATGTGAATGAGCTAGCTGGTGGGATTGTCAGTTTAGCTACCTTAATTTCAGGTGTTGCTTTTGCACCAAATAACACAGCTGAATTAGCTGTGAAAGTGCCAGAAAAGATTGCCAACGCAATTAATGGGGCAGAAATTGGTGCGTCAATTGCTAATAATCAATTGACTGTCAATCCATGGGGTTGGTTAAATCTCAACCATCTAAATGGTAACGCTTTCTTTACGGTGATGATTATGGGCGCTTTATCAACCATTATTTTTTGTAAATTAATGCAAGCGGATTTAACAATAAAAATGCCTGATTCTGTTCCACCAGCAGTTTCAAAAGCGTTTGCGGCAATTTTACCAGCAACAATCGCGTTGTATGTCGTAGCGATTATTAACTTTACGGTGTCAAAACTTTCAGGCGGTCAATTATTAATTGACTTAATTCAAAAATATATCGCGGAACCGTTCCTTGGGTTATCACAAGGACTAGGAGCTGTGTTAATCGTAACAGTTTTTGTTCAAATTTTCTGGTTCTTTGGTATTCACGGTCCAAACGTTTTGGCACCAGTTCTTGAAGGAATTTGGGGACAAGCACAATTAATCAATATTGATATTTTCCAAAAAGGTTATGAAGGAAAAACAGGAACAGCTGCGGTTTTAGCCGCTATTGACGACGGTAAAGCCTACATGTGGGTCCGTGGTTCGTTTGATGCTTTTGCTTGGTTTGGTGGTTCAGGCGGTACAATTGTCCTAATTATTGCAATCTTGTTATTCTCCAAACGAGCAGATTATTTAACAGTCGGTAAATTATCATTAGGACCTGGGATCTTTAATATCAATGAACCGATTATGTTTGGTTTACCAGTTGTTCTGAATCCAATTATGTTTATTCCATTTGTAATTGCGCCATTAGTTGCTACTACAATTGGCTGGGTTGCAACGTATCTTGGGCTAGTCGCCCCAGTTTCTCAACAAGTCGCATGGGTGACACCGCCGTTGCTATTATCTTTCTTAGCGACAGGTGCCGACTGGCGCGCACCAATCGTAGCGTTGGTATGTATGGTAGTCACTTTCTTGATTTGGACACCGTTTGTTATCGCTGCTAACAAAATGGATCCTGCATTAGGCGAAAGAGAGCAATAAGCAATAAAAACAGCAATTACTTGTATAGAAAGGAGCAAGCGGCATGATTTCGATTGCAAGTGCAATGAAGCAAGAGGAAATTATTACTTTATTAGAGGCATATCAAGGGGAAAATGAAACATTTACTTTTAAAGAAAAGAATGGTATTAAGTTATTTTTTGAAGTTGAAGGAGACCCTGAAACTGCTGCACAAGTTGCAAAACAGCTGATTAAGGAACAACCTTGGGGTGGCGTTTTATACTTCCAAGCAACGGTAGTCTAAAAAGATAGGATGGATGAAAATGATTAGAAATGGATTATTTTTATGTAGTATTGGCTTCTTGATTGTTTTGTATTCGTTGAATCCCAGCTCCTTAAACTATGATTTATTAAGTCTGACAACGGGGATTTTTCTCATTGGACTTGGTGGTTACCTGTTTTTTAAAGGAAAAAAAGTTGCTGAAGAAGAGGCGACAAAGGATGAGGTGAAACGGTAATGGAAATTACGAAAACATTAACTATTTCAGCAGATGAATTTTACACGCAATTAATGAATTCTGTTATTTTTGATATCCGTAAGCAAACAGGCAAAACTCTTACAAGAAAGCAGTTACGTAAGTTTGAATATATCAAAGAATATAGTAAAAATAGTCGCGTGAAAATAGTTATTGAAGAAGCTGTAGAAAATAAGACCTATCAATTTCGAACATCCACAACTAAAAATGATTTCTCGGTGCGGTATGAGCTACAGCCAATTGATGAAAAAAGCTGTGAACTGCGTTATACAGAAACAATGGTTTCTTATGGGGCGTTACAAAAACTGAATGATGCAGTATTAGGTATCTTTTTAAGTTATTTTAAAAAGAAACAGTTTTATAAAATGCTTAAAATAATGGAAACTGCTTAAAGGGAAAAAGCGGCTTTTGTCCAGTTGATTCTCTTCAGCTTTAGAAAGTGAGCGATGAGTCGTTTCGACTTATCGCTCACTTTTTTTTGTGGCCCTATTATTTTGGAAACGCACACAAAAAAGCTGTGTGTAATCGTTTTATTTTTAGTGTGTACACGCTTTCCATGTTGAAAAACGTTGTCATATCAAGGTTTTCAATGTGTTGAAACTTGGCACGCTTCTTGCTTATATAAAGGTGTAAAGCAAAACAAAGAGAATTTAGGAGATGAAGGAAAATGGCAAAAAAAACAATTATGTTAGTTTGTTCCGCAGGAATGAGCACAAGTTTATTAGTAACAAAAATGCAAAAAGCAGCAGAAGATCGTGGCATGGAAGCAGACATCTTTGCAGTATCGGCTTCTGAAGCAGATACAAACTTGGAAAATAAAGAGGTAAATGTTTTATTATTAGGCCCACAAGTTCGTTTCATGAAAGGGCAATTTGAACAAAAATTACAACCAAAAGGGATTCCTTTAGATGTAATTAACATGGCGGACTATGGCATGATGAATGGCGAAAAAGTTTTAGATCAAGCAATTTCATTAATGGGATCATCAAACTAGAGCAGAAAATGGGGTAGAGGTAATGGACGGACAACAGAACTTAGAAGCAATCATGGGTTTAATCATGTATGGCGGAAATGCTAAAAGCGATGCAATGGAAGCGATTGCCGCAGCAAAATCGGGGGATTTTGAATTAGCAGACAAAAAAATTGCAGATGCAGAAGAATCACTTGTACATGCACATCATTCGCAAACAGGAATGTTAACAGAAGAAGCAAAAGGCAATAACATGCAAGTAACATTGTTAACAGTGCACAGTCAAGATCATTTAATGACTGCGATTGCATTTACAGATTTAGCAAAAGAAATTATCGATCTTTATCGCCGTATTGATAACGAGTAATCTCGTTGTCAATGCGTCTTATAAGAAAAACGCGCTTGAGAAAGCGTTAATTAGGAGGAATAACAATGGACGGATTTGTTCAATGGATGGAGAAACACTTTATGCCGAAAGCGTCAGTTATCGCAGCGCAACGGCACTTGGTAGCAATTCGTGACGCGTTTGTCGTAACGATGCCATTAATGATTTTAGGGGCTTTGGCGGTATTAATTAATAATATTCCAATTCCAGGATATGAGGACTTTTTAAACAAAATTTTCCCAATGATGTATAACGATGCACCAATTTGGAAAAGCTTTGGTGGCAACATTTGGAACGGTACATTCGCAATCTTTGCCGTTTTAGTAGCCTTTTTAGTAGCACACAATTTAGTTAAATCTTATGGAAAAGACGGCATTGCAGCCGGTACAGTTTCTGTAGCTTCATTCTTCGCAGTTGGCGGCTTAGAAGGCATGGGCGCAACTGGATTATTTATTGCTTTGATTATTGCACTTATTTCAGGAGAACTATTCCAACGTTTATCTGGCAATCCTAAATTAGTTATCAAAATGCCTGATGGTGTACCACCAGCAGTAGCAAAATCATTTGCGGCATTATTACCAGCAATGATTACAATCAGTTTATTTAGTTTAATTACATCAATTCTATTTGCTTTAGGAATTGACAATATCGTTATTTCATTCTATGAAGCAGTTCAACAACCATTTATGGGACTTGCAAACAGCTACCCATCAGCATTATTGTTAGCTTTCATTACACCATTCTTATGGTTCTTTGGTTTACATGGTGCCAACATGGTTGACCCATTAATGCAAACAATCAACGTACCAGCGATTGATGCGAACATTAAAGCTTTAGAAGCAGGTAAAGCAATTCCTTATATTGTAAACAAACCTTTCTTTGATTCATTTGTAAACTTAGGTGGAACAGGAGCAACATTAGGTCTGTTAATTGCTATCTTTATCGTTGGTCGTCGTAACAAACCATACAAAGTCATTACAAACTTAAGTTTAGCACCAGGACTATTTAATATTAATGAACCAGTCATGTTCGGTTTACCAATTGTTTTAAACCCAATTATGTTTATCCCATTCATTTTAGTCCCAATGGTTCTTGTAACTGTTGCGTATGTGGCGACAGCAACTGGTTTAGTACCAGCTGCAACCTTTATGCCACCTTGGGTAACACCACCAATTATTGGCGGATTTTTAGCAACGAAGAGTATCGCCGGCGGAGTTTTAGCAGCTGTTAACTTATTGATTTCTATTTTGATCTACATGCCTTTCGTAAAAGTAGCAACAGATCAATACTTGAAACAAGAAGCAGCCGCAGAAGCAGCTGAGTAAAAAATCGAAGGATTGAATCGTCCGGACTCTTACGGAGGGTTCAATCCTTTTTTTAATGATTAAATCGTAAAGGAGCAAACAACATGAAATATCAATTTCCAGAAAATTTTTGGTGGGGTTCTGCAGCCAGCGGTCCTCAAACAGAAGGCGTTTTTGAAGGTGATGGTAAAGGTCAAAATATTTGGGATTTTTGGTATCAAGAAGCGCCAGAAAAATTTTTTCAACAAGTCGGTCCAGATAAGACCTCACAATTTTATAAAAAATACCAAGAAGATATTCGGTTAATGAAAGAAACGGGACATAACTCTTTTCGAACATCCATTCAATGGAGCCGTTTAATTCCAGATCCTACAACAGGAAAAGTCAATCAAACAGCAGTTGATTTTTATAATCAAGTCATTGATGATTTATTAGAACACGGGATTGAGCCCTTTATGAACTTGTATCATTTTGATATGCCGATGGTACTTCAAGAAAAAGGCGGTTGGGAAAGCCGTGAAGTGGTTGATTTGTATGTTGACTTTGCCAAAACCTGTTTTGAATTGTTTGGCGATCGCGTGAAAAAATGGTTTACGCACAATGAACCAATTGTACCAGTTGAAGGTGGTTATCTCTATGGCTGGCATTATCCTGATAAAGTGAATCTAAAAGAAGGGATTCAAGTACTCTATCATGAAGCTTTAGCTAGTGCCAAAGCGATTGCCGTCTATCATTCTATGAACTTATCAGGTGAAATTGGCATTATTTTAAACTTAACGCCGACTTATCCTCGTGATGAGCACAACGAAGCCGATGTAAATGCGGCTAAATTTGTCGATGGTTTCTTTAACCGTTCGTTTTTAGACCCGGCTGTTAAAGGTCATTTTCCAGAAGATATGGTTGCTTGGGCGAAAGCAAATGACTTATTGCCAGAAACAACGCCAGAAGATTTAGCAATAATTGCTGAAAATACTGTGGACTTATTAGGAGTAAACTACTATCAACCACGTCGTGCCAAAGCAAAAGAAACACCTGTTGAAACACGACCAGAAGGCTTACTTCCAGAAGATTTTTATGATGTCTACGATATGCCTGGCAAAAAAATGAATCCTTACCGTGGCTGGGAAATCTACGAAAAAGGTATTTATGATACATTAATGAATTTAAAAGAAAATTATGGCAATATTCGCTGCTACATTTCAGAAAATGGCATGGGCGTAGAAGGAGAAGAACGCTTTGTCAATGAACAAGGAGTCATTGAAGATGATTATCGGATTGAATTCGTGCAAGATCACTTGAAATGGGTGCACCAAGCGATTCAAGAAGGTAGTAATGTTCAAGGATATCATATGTGGACGTGTATGGATAACTGGTCTTGGCTCAATGCCTATAAAAATCGTTATGGCTTCATCGCTGTGGATTTAGATGATGACGCGAAACGGACCATTAAGAAAAGCGGTCGTTGGTTCAAAGAAATGACAGCAAATAACGGCTTTTAGAAAGAGAACCGTTTCTGTGATAAAATGAATTGATACAATGTGCGAGGAGGAAAGAAAATGACAACTAAAAGAGTCAAAAAAATGGGCAAAGAAGAAATGAAAGAGATGTTTGATCTTGTCATCTATGCTTTTAATCAGGAACCCACGGCGGAACGCCAAGAACGTTTTGAAAAATTGTTGTCACATACGCAAAGCTATGGCTTCCTAATTGATGAGCAATTAACAAGTCAAGTGATGGCGACACCTTTTCAAGTGAATTTCCATGGTGTCCGCTATCCCATGGCTGGAATTGGCTATGTGGCTTCTTATCCAGAATATCGTGGTGAAGGCGGCATCTCTGCTATTATGAAAGAAATGTTGGCTGATTTAGCGAAACAAAAGGTTGCCCTTTCTTACTTAGCACCGTTTTCATATCCATTTTATCGTCAATATGGCTATGAACAAACATTTGAACAAGCAGAGTATACAATTAAAACGGAAGATTGGCCACGTGTTAAACGAGTTCCAGGTACCATTAAACGAGTTTCTTGGGCTGACGGTAAAGAGGTCATTAAAGACGTATACCTTGAAAATCAAAGAGCGCACTCTGGTGGTGTGATCCGTGAAACTTGGTGGCTGGATTATACGCTGAATCGTGCAAGTAAACCAAATAATCAAGCGATTTATTATTCGTCAGAAGGGAAAGCGGAAGGCTATGTGATTTATCGGATAGCTGCTGGCACCTTTGAAATCGTAGAATGGAACTATTTAACTAATACAGCTTTTAAAGCTTTAGCTGGGTTTATTGGCTCACATAGTGGTTCCGTTCAATCGTTCCATTGGATTAATGGTTTTGCTGGAAAAGATTTAAATGATTTAATGCCAACGCCAGCAGCTTCTGTAAAAATTTTACCTTACATGATGGCACGAATCGTTGAGTTACAAACATTTCTGGAAAAGTATCCATTTCAATCAGGAGAAAAAGAAACGTATTCTTTAGAGATTGAAGATTCCTATGGGCCATGGAATGAAGGCATTTGGACAATCACAATTGACGAACAAGGAAAAGCAACAGTGACTAAAGGTGCTGTGGAAAAAGAAGGGACTGCTGCTTTGAAAGCAGATATCCAAACGTGGACGCAACTATTCTTGGGCTATCGTTCAGCAGAAACGTTATCTTTTTATGAACGCTTGCAAGGAGATGCAACGACAGTTCAACGTTTAGGCCAACGTTTAGTCAAAGACATGCCAATTTTAGAAGATTATTTTTAAAAGTGTGTTTATTCGCAAAAAATGACAGAACCTACTATAATAAAAATGTAAAAAGAATTATTTTAGAAAGGTGATGGGGACAATGGCGAAAACGAAACAAGAAAAAGTTGCACGCAATAATAAAATTGGGCAATATATAGCTATTGCGACAGGACTTTATTATTTAGGAAAAATGATTCTTGATCGGCGGCAAAAAAAATAATAGATAAACGAACGACGTGTTTCACTGAAAGAAAGTATCTCGCATAATTGTTTATGCGGGATACTTTCTTTTTGTCTATTGACAGATGTAGTGAAGACTTCTAAAATTAAAACAGATTGTTCTCGTAGTATCGTAGGGTAAACCTATTACATATGCTAGAAACCTTATTTATATAGGGGTTCTAGCTTTTTTGTTTACTGTAAATTAGTAAAGGTCTGTGCATTTGTCTGTGCATAGATTAAAAACCTAAAAAATTAGCAAACTTATCGGCTGTTTTTTCTGCTTCTTCTGGCATAACATGAGAATATATTTCAAGAGTGATTTTCACATCCTTATGCCCAAGCCTTTCACTTACTTCTTTTACTGGAACACCAGCTTGCAATAAAAGACTGGCGTGTGTATGCCTAAAGTGATGAGGTGTAATTCTTGGCAGTTTATACTTTTTTATTAGGTAATTCAACCAATCGTTAACCACTTGTGGATAATACAGCTCATTGCGGTCGTTCGTGAAAATATATTGTTCTTCGCTAGATGTATTAAAACCCATTTGAAAATAATCGCTCCGTTGGATTGTACGCCATTTTGACATAATTTTAATTGTTTCATTGTCTAGGCTGATAGAACGTGTGCTAGAAGATGTTTTAGGTGTTTGAATGAGTATATTATTAAATTCATCTAGCGCAAGTGTTTTTCCAATTATCACACTTTTTTTCAGTATATCTAAGTCTTTCCACTGCAAAGCTAAAATTTCACTTTTACGGCAACCAGTAAAGGCTAACAGTCTAAAAAAGGCTAACTGTTTAAAATTGCCATATTGTTTTAGACAATCAAAAAAATGGGTTAGTTCTTCTTTCGTATAGAATTGCAACTTTTTTTCTTCTTCTTGCCGTTTAGGAACAATGGTTTTACTCATTGGGTTATTATGCATCAGTTCCATTGATTCGCCATAGCGCATAATTTGAGAGGTTGTTTTGCGAAAATAAGTATATTGTTTATATCCTTGCTTAAACCACTTGTTAACTAAATCTTGGCACTGAATTACAGTTATTTCATCAAGTTTGCACTCACCAATATAAGGTAAGACATGCCTTTCTATAAAACGTCTGTTAAGAGCGATTGTAGAGGGTTTAACGTTTAATCGTTGCTGTGCTAACCATTTCTCGTAAAGTTGCTTAAACGTTAAAACAGAAGGCTTGTTATTCAACCCATTTTCTTCTATATCTTTCAGAATTTCGGCAAGCGCAATCTGTGCTTGTTTTTTTGTTTTAAATCCTTGTCGCTTACGATAAACGTTTTTACCAGTTTTTGGATGACGTCCTACATAAGCATTAAACATATAGGCGGTTGTACCGTCTTTTTTTGTATATTTGTTAATTTGTGTCATTGTTTTTTCTCCTATCTACCACCACGCCAATAGTATGTAGATATGTATAGGAGTTTGTCCAGTTTTGGACAGGGGGAAATTACTAGTCTGAATCATCATCAGGTAGGGATTTCATATAATCTAAAGTTTTATCAATATCTTTGAAACTAATCCGTTCTGATTCTTTGATAAAATCTAGTACCTGCTTTGGAGTAGCTCCGTGATAATCTTCTTCTAGCATTAACTTTTCTTCGATATCATTAAAAAGTTCTTGTTCTTTCTTTCTAAAAGTACTGTAGTGTTTTAAAACCTCATTTTCGGAAAGAAATGTTGCAAAGAATGAGTTTGCAGCAGATACAAGATGTTTATTTTCAGGAGATTCAAGTGTTTTTGTATTTTTTGCAATCCATATCGCAAGATTTAATGATGTGGATTTAGATAATTCATAAAAGTTAAGAATACCTTCGTCCAAGTGGTGAAGCAGACGTAAAGCATCTCTATCCGATTTCAACTTATAATCTCTGCGGTTGGTGTTCATGAGTAAATATTCAATTGATACATCAAAGTAGTCAGCGATTTCCTGTAGCAAACCGAGCTGAGGATTTCTTTTCCCAGTCTCGTATTGACTTAGGGTGTTATCTCGAATATTGAGAGCTTTCCCCAGTTCTTTTAATGTGAGCCCTTTTTCTTTTCGTAATTCCGCAATTCTATTTTCCACTAAATTCACCTCTCGATGTTAACTATTATACTGGTTAACATCCCAATTGTCTAATTTTATTCTCGATTTGTGAATTTAAAAGTTGACATTCTCAAATTGTGAGTATATGATATTCACATATCGTGAGTGAAGGAGGTGGAGAAATGTTTGAACTAGATTTAGAAATGATTGCCAAACTACGTGAGCGCCGAGCAAGAAAAAATATCACTTTAGAAAAGGCATCTCAAGAAATTGGTATTTCATCTAAAACGCTAGGACAGATTGAAAATGAAAAAATCTTGTCTGTGCGAAAAACAGTCTATAAAAAGTTAGTTGACTGGCTAGTAAATGAAAAAATTTATAAGGAGGGTTAATCAATGGATCAACTGCAAACACCGCCAAAGGAGGTAAGAAAATGAAAGCAAATCAGGAAATACGCGATCGTATCTTCATGAATCGCCTACGTAACTGGGAAGTAGCAGAAAAAATTGGAATTTCTGACAGCCGTTTTTGTGTTTGGTTACGTACAGAATTAACTTCTGATCGTAAAGCACGAGTAGAAAAAGCGATTGATGAATTATTAGCAGCGCAGAAAGAAAGCTAATGGGGGTTGCGTAAAAAAGCGCAAGCTCCCCTAACATGAGGGGGCATAAAAATATGCAGACCTAAAGAGGAGGGCTAACTAATGGAGCAAGTCGAAATATCACCTTTTGTCGTTGAGGTGTGCCATACGCTTAATAAAAAGCAACTGAATGAAATCAGTAAGCAAGTGTATGAGACTACCTTAGAAGCGATTGAGCGAGCTAGAAAAGATAGCGAGCTCGACAATGACCTCATCTATACGAGAGTAGGTGTAAGGCGGTTTTTAAACAACTGTTCCGAAGCTTATTTAGATGAATTGATAGCAAAAGGACTACCAACAGGGAAAACACTGTCAGAACGTAAACAGGTTTTTTCAAAACGTCAGATAACTGCTTGGCTTCTCGAAAATGAATAATAAAAATCCATCACGCCAATAGAAGAGAAGCCAAGATAAGCACATAGTTTCAGAAAATAAATAGTCGTGGATGACATCTCGCAGTTTTAAGGAGGTATAAACTAATGGAAGAATTAGTATTAGCACAAGAAGAATTGTTTCAGGGTGAAATGGTCGAAGTCTGGCAGGACTCAAAACATAATTACTATATGAGCCGTGAGCAGATTGGTGAGGTATTGGGGTACAAAAATCCTAGAAAAGCGATAAAGGATATTCATATAAGAAACAAAAGCCGGATGGATAAATTTTCAATCGTAGCCAAAGTTAAGGGGGGCTCAAATTGCGCCCCCCTCGGAGGAGAACAAGAAACAATCCTTTATAGTAAACATGGTATTTATGAGATTTGCCGAAAATCAGGACAGCCAAAAGCAGATGCCTTTTTTGATTGGATATACAGTGTATTAGATGCTTTAGAGCGTGGTCAACTTGTATGGAAAGAACGTCGAGAAATCAACAAAGAGAGTCATAAAGATTTAAACACTATAATCGCTAAACATTTTCCAGCGGAAAAAGTAAAAATTAGATGTATTAATTTTTCTCAATTGTTATGCGAGTTGGTAACAGGCTACAAATCAGTAGGAAGCTATAAGAAAAGTTTAGATGTATCTGATGATCGAGTGTTAGCTGAGTTATTAGATGAGCAACAACTAAAGAAATACAATGATTATCTAAATCGAATAGCCGTTTTTCTGGAGTCTGGATTTACCTTTAAGGATATAGCAACGATTTTAAAAGGTGATTCAATTAACATTACGATTGAAACCAAAAAGAAGGAGGTAGCGAGATGAAGTTGTACTTATTAATGAGTAATACGCATATGGATAGTGTGGAGGAGTTTCCTAATTTTGAAATTATCGGAGTGTTTGATTCACTTGAAAAGGCACAGGAAGTAAAGCAAAGTTACGCTTTGGAGTTAGCATCAAGTATTTTAGATATCCCAATCAGCGAAAAAGGCTATCTACTTAAACAAGACGAATACAAAGCTACAGCAGATATACTTTTTATTGATGAAGTAGAGTTAAATCATGAATACCGGAATAAAAAACTAGAGTATGAATTGATTGGATAGGAGTAAACAACCATGTACGAGAGAAAAGAAAAAAGCCTTTACTCAACAAGTCTTGGCGGACAGAGTAAAAGGCACGAAAAGTAGGGAACATCCCTATAAACTTTTCTCTAGTATAGCACATTGACAGTAGAATAAAAGCATGCAGTTTATATTTTTTAGAAAAAGTGCTTGACAATTCGTCAGACGTTTTGTAATATAATTATATCGTCAGACGAAAAGAGGTGAGTACTTTTTGACTGATAAAAAAAGAGGTCGTCGAGCGTTAAATACTTCAGAAAAAAGGATAACGATTAGATTAGACAAGGATTCAGAAGACATTTTAAATAAATATATGGCTAAAAAGAATGTTGATAAATCCGAAACTATCCGAAGAGGTATAAAAAAATTGCGAGAAGATCTATAAAAAAACTCCCTAGCTGTTCCCACCGACCAAAGTTTGAACAACTAGAGAGCACCACCGTATAAACGGCATGCAAATATAATACCACTGTATGCCTTTATACGTCAATGGCATGGCTTGTTTGCTGTGCAAAAAGTATAAGGGTATTTTGCTATACCCTTATTCAAACAAACGAATAAGGGCTTTTTTTTGCCCTCAAAACTGGAGGAAAATACAAAATGAAACGAAATTTAATAATTTTATGCCTTTTAATAGGCGGATTTTTCGGCTTATTACCATTAATCGCAAAATTAACTATTTTCACAGGTTTAGTGGTGTATTTATACATGGCTTATGACGAACATGCTTATCAAATGGAAAACGGAGGGCGCAAATAATGGAAATGAATAGATATGAATCTAGAATTTTGAGACAACTTGATAATTATAAATTAGAAGAAATCAATGTAGGGATAGAAGAATTAGAGGCTAGTATCGATAAAATTCGGTTTGGTAGACATTATAAAGATAAATTAGCTATTTTATACGTTTTAAGAGAACATGCTAAATATAAAGAAACGTGTACAGAAATTCACGATTTAAAAGAGCAGATTTTCAAAGAATGGTTACAAAAGACCGATTTAAAAGAGGCAAGGATCAAAACGTTTAATACATGGGTCAAATATCAAAATCAATTGAAAGGTGCCGAATTTGTTCGTGACAGTTTGAAATACGAACTTGAACAATTGCAATTAATGGAGGTGCTAGTTTGATGAATACAAAACAATTTTGCCCAGAAAAAATTATTGATGAAATAAAAGAAGTGATGATATACGCAAAGCAATCAACGCCAGAAGAACGAGAGATTTTAATTGAGTGTTTACGTAAGGCAGCACAAAAACAAAAGAAAGAGGTTATCCGCATACCTCTTATAAAGTTAGCTGAGTGGGTTGAATCATTGGAGGGATAATTATGACAAAGTATAAAAATAATCCAAAGAAAAAGCGTTATTACTGGCTACAGTTAAAAGAAGATTTTTTTAATCAAAAGGAAATCAAGTTATTACGGCGTATAGCTGGAGGGGATACCTATACCATCATATATCTTAAAATGCTTTTATTAAGTCTTAGAGATGAAGGAAAGTTGTATTTTGAAGCTATTGGAGATAATTTTTCGGAAGAAATTGCATTAACTTTAGATGAAGCCCCAGAAGATGTATCCATTACTATAAACTACCTAGAAAATAAGGGGTTATTAGAAATTATCGAAGATGATGAATACTTTTTGAATCGGGTTCCCGAATTATTAGGGTCTGAAAGTTATAGCGCAGACCGTGTAAGAAGGTACAGAGAACGAAAAAAACAAGAATCGTTACAAAGTAACGAAAAAGCGTTACAAAGTAACGGTTATGTAACCGAAAGTAACAGTCATGTAACTAAGAGAAGAGATAGAGATAGAGAAGATATAGAGAAGAGTAGAAGTAGAGAAGAAGGTCTGAAAAAAATCTACCACTACTACGAATCAAATGGATTTGGAACATTAGCACAAAAGACAATGCAAGATTTTGACTATTGGATTACTGATTTTGAAAAAATAGGCGCTACACAAGAGAATGCGGTGGAATTAATTATTCATGCGTTAGGAATAGCAATAGACCGTAATAAACGTAACTACGGTTACGCCAATGCTATATTGAAAGATTGGGAACAAAACAAGTATTTATCAGTTAAAGATGTTGAAGCCAACGACAAGAAAAACAAAGAAGAGCAACAGACTAAAGACCAGTGGGGACAAGATAGTGATTATGCTGATTTAGGCTTTTAAACGAGCTGGGAGGTAAAAAAATGAGACCATTGAAGATTGACCTAAAAGAACATTTTGATATTGTAGGCAGTTGCCCACGGTGTAAAGAACCACTTTATGCTTGGAAATTACGTGATGGTGATTATGGAGTTCGTAGAAGTTTGCCTGCGTGTATGAATTGTCATTATGGTGAGATGCAAAAGAAAGAAGAGTATTTGATAGATACTAAACACAAAGAATCAATTAAACAATTGCATATTAATTACATGAAACAAAGTTCTATTGTTACAGACATCGGCACATGGGAATGTACATTTGACAATTACGAACCTGATAATCAAGAAACAACAATTGCTAAGCGAAAGAGCATAGAATTTTGTAGAAGTTATAAACAAGGCAATAACAAGCATTTATTGCTAGTTGGTGGTGTTGGGGTAGGAAAAACACATCTAGCTATGAGTGTATTAAAAGAGATACTGGAACAATCAAACTATACAAAAAAATGCCTTTTTATCAATTATCAAGAGTTATTAAATCAATTGAGATACTCTATGAGTGATAATCAAGTGAAGAAACTTATAGTAGGTGGAACAATGAATGAAATAAAAAAGGCGGATGTGCTAGTTATTGATGATGTGGGAAGCAATTTGGGCCAAGTTGGGAAAGTAAAAAAAGCAAGTGATTACGATACCGAAATAATGACCTCAATAACAGAGGCTAGACAAAATATGGCAACTATCTATACAACTAATTTAAGTTCAGAACAGCTTAAGTTTTCCTATGGAAATAGAGTTTTATCAAGAATGTTGAGGAATAGTAAAGGTTACATCGTAACGTTTAAAGAAACAAGAGATAAAAGAAGTATGAAAAAATAGAGGCTCACATTCGATTTAAGGGGTTTTGGTTTGTTTTGAGTAAAAATACCTTATCTATAGATTAGAACGCCTTAAATCGAATATATGAGCTGTTAAATGGTGTTTATCTAATTATGGTACACGATTTACGATTGGGAGAAAAGAAGAACTAAAAAAATCTTCCGTTTCTTCCGCCCTAAAAAAGAGCTTTACAAAACCAAACATTAAATTTTAAATATAGAACCTGACTAAACCTGACTTTTTTACTTATTAGAGCTAAGTATCAAATAGCGACCTAGCTGAAAGATGGCCAAGAGATGATGTAGCGATTCGCTAGGTCGCTATCACTTTGAATGATAACGAGGTAACTATTAGTAACTCTGTTTTGAAATCAATAGCCAAGTCGAAAATTTCGACCTGCCTATAAAAGAGAAATACCAACTATATGAAGGGGGAAATACAAATGAATCAATTAACGCAAACGCTAACGAGTAATGAAGTAGCAGAAATGATTGGAAAGAAACATTCAGAATTAATGAAGGATATCAGAAGATATATCGGATATCTTAACGAAGGGAAAATTCCCCCCGTTGATTTTTTCATCGAATCTACGTACTAAGATTGCTAAGAAATGCTAAGGTTAAAACCTATATTGATAAGTAACTCGAAAAGATGCACAGCAAGAGAATATAGAGAGGGCGAAATAATGGGAAATACAATCATTTTTATTAATCACAAAGGCGAAAAACAAGAGATATCAACGAATATCCATTTTGGGGAGATAACGCTAAAAATTCAAGATGATGTAGTTACCTATAAAAGTGAGGTTTCAGGAGAAAGAATTGTCAAAAAATAGCTATATTTTATCATGAATTTATACCGCAAACGAATTAATTATGCTATAATAATGACAAGTGAATGATATGTCTGACTGGATAACCCAGAGGGCTATATTTTCCCATTTAGTTGGGAAATATAGCCCTTTTTTTATTTGAATAAGGAGGGAAAGTATGCTTGATTTGAATGTTAGACAAAAGAAATTTTTACGAGCTTTGTTAGAAAGTGACACTGTTTCTCAAGCTTGTAAAAAAGCTAATATACAGGAAGCTACAGGGCATAAGTATTTGGAAGATAAATTATTTTTAGAAATTTATCAACGGTTAAAATGTAAACGAATGCGCCAAGTAACGAATCGTATACAAAGAGCTTCAGGAGATGCTTTAACCGTATTAGTGGAAATGATGAGTGATCCAGCGCAAGTACCAGAAATACGCATTGAATCCGCTAGAATTGTTCTTAAGTACGCATATCATGGACTAGAAGTAGATAAATAGAGAGGAGTAACACATATGAGTTTAAAAGAAGTAATTACAAAGTTAAGCGAGTTAGGAAAACAAGCAAAAACAATTCGTGAGAATTTGGCGAAAGAGATAGAATCTAATAAGCAAAAGTATGCACCAGAGTATTGCCATGAAGTAAATGAAAAAGTAAAAGCGGAAGTAAATAGCAAACTTGAGCGACTGAAAGCAGATGCTCAAAATTTGGTAGATAAAGAGATTGCTTTGCGCTATTCAGAATTAGATGCTAGTTATTTTAAAAATATCACACCAGAACAGTTTGCAGAGTTAGAAATGATTAGTAAAAGTGATGTAACTATTTTAGAAATGAAAAAATATTATGAAAAGTTTTCGGATAATTATGCTATTTTAAGACGCCTAGAAAAAATTGCAATAGATAAAGGGTATCGTGTTTTAGGGCGCTCTTATTTAGCCGATATTGAACAAGTCGAAGAATTGGAACGAGCTTTTCCACATTTTATTAATGCTATCCATTCAGGAGATGCTATGCGTTTATTGACATCAGAAAGTTTAGTTAATAATGCAGTAGAAGAGTATACAATGTATATGGATAAGTCAGTAGAGATAGTAAGTGGGCAATAAGGCTATTCATCCTAAAGAAAAAGCAAGACAAGTTCAGTATTTACTACGTGCGTTATTCACGGGAGATTATTACTTGAATCGTTCAAAAGGTGTTTTTTATATTCGTGTACCTAAAAAAAGAGGTGCACCATATGGAAATAAAAACGCGCTAGGAAACAAAGGCGGTGGTGCTCCTTTAGGTAATTTAAATGCTGAAAAGACAGGATTATATACTGATTTGAAGTATCGGCTACAAATGGCAGAAATTGAGAAACGATTGATTGAATCTGGATGCTGGAGTAAAGAAGCGATGATTACTTATGCAAAACAGATAAAGAATAAGAAATAATAAATCTTTTTTTTATTTCAGTTTTCAATTTTTTCAAAACAAACTCAATAAAAATAAAGCAAAGCACTAGAGGTTATCGCTTTATGGTTGCATTGGTTGCAACTATCCAAAGGTAACGTTGCAACCATCTGTTACCAAAAAAATACTACAAAATACTACAATCAATAAGAAAGTGGGATGTTCTAATATGAAAACAGGTATTGTAAAATGGTTTGATGCTAAAAAAGGATTTGGGTTTATTGTCGTAGAGGATGCAATGGACATCTTTGTTCATTACACAGCAATTCAAACGGAAGGATATAAAACACTAGAAGAAGGGCAAACAGTCCAGTATGAAGTAATGGAAGGCAAACGAGGCCCACAAGCCTATAATGTGGTAGTGGTTAAATAATAACCGATGTATGAGCTCATCTAACCAGATGGGCTTTTTTGCATATCTTGTTAAATATAATTGCTTATAATAAGCCAGATAACTAAAAAAGCCCGAGTTAAAAATAACTCGGGCTAACACAGAAATAAATAGGATTATGATACATTGACACTATAAAAATAGTATAGCACAAACGCTTAGTTATTAGTATAATATCCATGTAGAAAAGTGAAAAGATGGTGGCTAATCTCTTGCATAAAGGGGTGATGCCTATGGTTCATAGCTTTATCCCTAGAAGGGAGTAGGCATGTCTGTATTCGAAGCATTATCGCTAATGATTGCATTTGCAACGTTAGTTTTGCTGATTATAGACCATACGAACACAAAAAAATAACCATCTAACACTTTAGCAGGAGTAGATGGTTACTAAAACTATTTACTAGGCTACCGTCTTTTTAACGGTTCTACATTGGGGCGTGTTAGCAGCACGTCCTTTTTCTTAGTTCATTATATCATGAAATGAGATAAATTCAATCAATTAGTAGAACGTTTAAAGCTTTTTGTTAGGTATGGAAATCTTATCCCCCGTTCTAATTAAAAAAATAAAATTGGTTAGGGAACGGGAGGGGAACTCCGAAAAACACACAGGCTAATCTCATATGACCCCCCACCAAAAAAAATCATCGGAAAAGCTCAAATGACAAACCGGTGGATGGGGTCAACTGTCCAAAAAAATAAAAGTTCTCACGTACACCCCCCTTTATTAAAAGAATAAAAAGAGACTAGGGAAAACGGTTATGGGAACTTTTCCAATAGCGAGAGGATTTAAAAAATTTTTTTCCTGAATAAAAAATGTATAAATATCAACGTTTAGCGTTATTTTTAGTCGTCAAAACCGTGCAGAAAAAAGCCCTTTTTCTCGCAGTGATTTGAACGAATAAAAAAACTGACCTAAGAACATCTGGTCAGTTAAAAAGGAGAGTTTAGCAAATAGACTTATAGAATTATGGTACCTCAATTATAACATAAAAGGGTGATTTGATGGTATCAGAAAAAGAAATCAGGCAGCGAGCGAAAAAAGTTTTAAAGAACTATGACAAGTATAAAAGAATTGCTGGAAAAGATGACTCTTTAAAGTCTGTTGTGTTGTCAGATATGCCTAAAAACGTTTCTAGAGTTAATTATAACGAAAATAGACTAATTAACCGTATAGATGCCCAAAACATCTTACAAAGCATTTCAGAGGCGCTAGAGATGTTAGATAGTGAACACAAAGAATTATTAGAACGCATTTACATTTATCAAAAACACAAAACTCAGTTATATATAGCAGATATGATGGGATGGAGTATAAAA
The DNA here is from genome assembly GCF_051715085.1 of Enterococcus sp. AZ050. Lineage (NCBI taxonomy): Bacteria > Bacillati > Bacillota > Bacilli > Lactobacillales > Enterococcaceae > Enterococcus > Enterococcus sp. AZ050. The sequence goes on from NZ_JBIOTC010000001.1 coordinate 2,650,693, forward strand.
TCTTTAGAACGCCATCACGCGTTAGCGTTAGTAGAATTTGCTGAGGCATATCATTATGAAGATCTTTTGTTTTAGTTGGCTCTCTGTATAAAAAAAGAGAGTATAATTATATGTAATGAACAGCTTATTTTTTCTATAAAAGAACTAGATAGTACAAGAAACTTTGGTTAGAATAGAAGTGAAAGAAGCAAACACTGGAGGTAGGATTATGAATATTATTCCAACAAAAAAAGCGTTACCTTTATTTTCATTTTTTGATTATTCTCAAAATAAAATCGAAAACAATGAATGTTCTTTTTATTCATGGCATGCGAACTATTTTACTGTGAACAGAAAAAAAGTTTTAGTATTAGTCAATGAGCTATCTAATTCATCTATAGTTTTAGCTGATATCAATGCGAAAAATAAAAAGTGGCTAGAGGAATATGTTAAGCAAGGGATAGAGGAAACATTTAGTTATAGTGGAATTTCTTCGGTTCAAATAAAAAAGTACTTTCTAATGGCAGGTAAAGTTGAATTGTTATCAAACTACAATCCTTCTATGATTAGCGTAACAAATAACATGATTCAAATTATTAAATCAAATCCGGAAGATATTGACTTTAATACTGTCTTACAACCAAAAATTATGGAAAAGTTAGCTAATATTCCTTATAAGAGATTAACTCCTAGCTTTTCATTTAGTAAAGATATAGCTAAAAGAGAACTAGATAAATTAATTTAATGTTGACACTAGAGAAATAAAACAATATGCTTAAGTAACAGATAGGTATCATACCTAGACTGATTACATGATGAAACTGATACTAAGTATTAAGCGTAGTCTAAATACGCCAGCCGTCATGGGACCTGCTACAGGTCTTTTTTTTATGTAAAAAAACATCTACCAGCGTGGTGGTTTTGTCTGTGCAAAGGTCTGTGCTTTTAATAAAAACTATGTGTATTTAATAGAATAGGCTAGGTTGCAAAATCCTATTGTATCAAGTAAAATGAGAGTATATGTTATTAATTAAATAACATAATTTGTTCTCGTAGCTCAGTAGGATAGAGCAACCGCCTCCTAAGCGGTAGGTCGCTGGTTCAATTCCAGTCGGGAACGTAAAAAACACCTTTCAAATGTTGATTTGATAGGTGTTTTGTTTTATTTGTGCCAAAAATTTTAGAATTCTATTTTTCTTTACAAAACAGAATTGCTATATTATAGTGATTTCGAACACAGAAAAACACAGTAAAATGCTGAATAACCTTAGTTGGGAACGTAAAAAGGCAAGTAAATTTAAGGGGGAAGACAGATGGCGATTACTATAAATATTTATTATAGTGGGACAAATGGAGGTGCAAGAGAATTTGCCAAAGAAATGATTGCCAGCGGAATTGTAGAGGCGATTCGTGCAGAAAAAGGGAATAGTCGCTATGAATACTTTTTTCCAATGGACGATGAAGAAACAGTTCTGCTGATTGATAGTTGGACAGATCAGGAAGCATTAGACAAACACCACGCTTCTCCAATGATGACCCGTATTACGGAACTTAGAGAAAAATATGATTTGCATATGAAAGTAGAAAGATATGTATCAGATGTAACAGACCCCTTGACAAAAGATGCTGCGTTTATAAGAAAATAACCAGAGTGCAATCATTGATCTTAAAAATTAGTGCTAGGAACATCAGCCGTTTCGACTGATGTTCCTAGCACTTTTTATCTTGTAAGGATGAATCATTTGTTACACACGTTAAATTAAAGAAGGACCATTTGTTCTTCAGTCACAGCCGGTTCGGTTAAAATTTTGGCTTGGGCAGCTGCGAGTTTCGCAATAGGTACCCGATAAGGTGAGCAAGAGATGTAGTTTAGGCCAAGTGTTTGGAAAAACGTGATGGATTGCGGATCACCACCGACTTCTCCACATACGCCGATACTCATGTTTGGTTTAGTGCGACGCGCTTTCTCTACAGCTAATTGAATCAGTTGACCAACACCTGTTTGATCTAATGATTGAAACGGATCTTGGGTAATGATTTTCTTTTCCCGATACGTATTAATGAATTTACCGATATCATCACGAGAAAAACCATAGGTCATTTGTGTTAAATCATTTGTTCCAAAGCTGAAAAAGTCTGCTTCTTCTGCTAACTGATCCGCAATCAGACAAGCTCTAGGTAGTTCAATCATTGTCCCGATTTCGTAAGGGAAAGGAGTCATTTTATGTTCTTCAAAGAGACCGTCAATCGTTTCTTTTAAAATGCGTTTGAGATAGAGAAGTTCTTCTTTTTCGGCGATTAGAGGAATCATCACTTCTGGATAAACAGTAATTCCTTCTTTGACTAATCGAATGGCACTAGTAAATAAGGCTGTAACTTGCATTTTGTATATTTGTGGTTGGGTCACACCTAAGCGACAACCACGATGACCCAACATTGGATTGGTTTCTTGTAACCGTTCAATTTGTTTGGCGATGGTCACCGGGAACCGTTGTAGTTGCTTCGCTAATAATTGAATATCATTCTTTTCATGAGGTAAAAACTCATGCATCGGCGGATCTAACAAGCGGACCACCATGGGCTTGTCTTGAACTACTTTCAGCATTTGATAAAAGTCTTCCTGTTGAAAATGAAGAAGTTGTTCCAACGCATAGGTTGCTTCCTTTTCAGACTCTGCTAAAATCAGGCGACGCATTTCCAAGACACGCTCTTCACCGAAAAACATATGCTCTGTTCGCGCTAAACCAATCCCCGCTGCGCCAAAACGGATAGCAGTCTCTAAATCTTGTGTAGTTTCTGCATTGGCACGAACAGTTAAATCAGCGTACGCATCTGCCCAAGACAAGAGCTCTTGAAGGTCATCGTTATTATCAACAGAAATTGTAGGAATTTCGCCAAGATAAATTTCCCCCGTTGAGCCATCGACGGAAATGATTGTTCCTTCTAAGATGACCTGTGGCCCGCAGTGTAGTTGTTTGGTTTCTTCATTGACGGTTAAACTTTCACAACCAGTCACACAGCAAGTTCCCATTCCTCGTGCGACCACAGCGGCATGAGAAGTCATTCCGCCACGACTGGTCACAATTGCTTCGCTTACAACCATGCCTTCAATATCTTCTGGTGAAGTTTCTTGACGAACAAGAATGACTTTCTTTCCTAGATTGGTCAGTTCTTTGGCTTTTTCTGCTGTAAAAACAATTTGGCCACTTGCTGCACCAGGACTAGCAGGAAGTCCCATAGCTAAACGTTCCATGTGTTGTCGTTTCTCTTGATCAAACACGGGATGAATTAATTGATCAATCGTATCAGGTGTCACACGCAACAGTGCTTCTTGTTTAGTAATGCGATTTTCTTTGGCTAAGTCTAAAGCAATTTTAACCGTAGCTGCGGCGGTTCGTTTCCCGTTTCTTGTTTGTAAAATATATAATTTTTCATTTTCAATGGTAAATTCAATATCTTGCATGTCACGATAATGATATTCTAAAAGTTCTGCGTAATGGCGAAAATCTTGATAAACTTTTGGCATAGTCAAACGTAAACGACGAATGGGTTCTGGCGTCCGAATACCAGCCACTACATCTTCTCCTTGCGCGTTCAAAAGAAACTCTCCAAACAGTTGATTTTCCCCTGTGACCGGATTTCTAGTGAAAACAACGCCAGTGCCACTGTCTAGTCCACGATTGCCGAAAACCATTTCTTGAATGTTGACAGCTGTACCTAAATCATGTGCAATATGATGTAAGTTTCGATAAACCACCGCACGTTGATTATTCCATGAATCAAAAACAGCTTTGATTGCTTCAAAAAGTTGTGCGACAGGGTCTTGCGGGAAGACCACATGATGTTGTTCAAAAACTTCTTGGTAGCGGACAATCAAGGCGAAATGATCTGCTTCTTGAAAAGCGGTAATTTTTTTGTTTAGCTCTTGTTCCAAGCGCTCTTTTTGTTGGTCAAATAATTCTTTGGGAATGTGATAGACGACGTCTCCAAACATTTGAATAAGTCGGCGATAACAGTCAAAAGCAAAACCAGGAGAGGTTAAGGTCGCAAATTTTTTCACACGTTGATCATTTAAACCTAAATTTAAAATAGTATCCATCATACCAGGCATCGAGAAGGCAGCACCGCTGCGAACGGAAACTAAGAGAATCTCATTGTCCGCGGTAAAAGATTTGCCTGTTTCAGTTTCTAGATTTTTAACCGCTTTCAAAATTTCTGATTGTAAGTGTTCTTCAAAGAAAGTAGCATCTGCCAAATAGTCCATACAGCAACGGGTTGTAATCGTGAATCCTTGCGGAATCGGCAAACCTAAGCGTGTCATTTCTGCCAAGTTCGCCCCTTTACCACCAAGAGTCTCTTTACCTTCATTGTGTGTTTCGTTAAAAGAATAAATAAACTTTTTCATGCGTGACCTCCGTTTAATATGTGTCTTATATGTTCAATAAACATCATAATTGACGGAAATAAGTTTGTCAATAGAAAAAGTTTCTTGTCAATATGTTGAAAAAACAATAAATATGTGTATAATTGTAAGCGAATGCACAATTTGTTTAAGAGGAATTGAGGAGGAAATGATGAAATTAAGTAAACGACAAGAGCAAATTATCGCTGTTGTAAAAGAGCATCAGCCAGTTAGTGGTGAACGCATTTCGGACATACTAGCCGTTTCACGTGCGACATTGCGTTCTGATTTGTCTTTTTTAACACTTTCAGGAATTTTAAAAGCAAGTCCGAAAGTTGGTTATACTTACGAAAGTGATAATATGGAGGCTTTTTTCTTTTTTGATGTTTTTCAAACAAAAGTTCAGGAGATCATGAGTCCACCATTGATGGTTGCCCAAGACACCTCAATTCGAGATGCGATTACCAACTTGTTTATGTATGATGTCGGTTCTCTTTATGTCATGGATGAAGCAAAAGAATTATTAGGGGTTTTGTCACGAAAAGATTTATTACGGGCCTCTTTAAATACAAATATTGATGGCACACCTGTTGCTGTTTGTATGACAAGAGTGCCACATGTGAAAACCTGCACACCAGAATTTACTATTCTTGAAGCTGCTGACACTTTGCAAAAATACGAAGTGGATTCTTTGCCAGTCGTTGAAAAAGAAAATCCTAAAAAAGTTATTGGAAAAATTACGAAAACGAAAATTTTAACCTATATTACGCAACAAGCGAAAGAAGCCGCACAAAACAGATAAGGGAGCTTAATTATGAAAAAAGAGATCATTGTTTATACTATTTCCGATTCACTTGGAGAAACATCACAAAAATTGTTAGCTGCAGCAAGCGCACAATATCCAGATATTTCTTTTCTTAATCGATACAATTTTTCTTTTGTCACAACAGAAGAAGAATTATTAGAGATTTTAAAAGATGCCTTAAAAGATAAAGCCTTAGTTGTCAGTACATTAGTCAGTAAACAACTAATCACAGCGGCGAAAGAATTTAGTGAACGAACAGGGTTGTTATATTTAGATTTAATGGCGCCATTTTTTGAATTAATTCAAGCGAAAGCCGGAGTAGATCCTATTGAAGAGCCTGGACGACGCCACCAACTAGATCGTGCTTACTTTGATAAAATCTCAGCGATTGAATTTGCTGTAAAATATGATGATGGCAAAAATCCTCAAGGGTTTCTTGATTCTGATATATTGTTATTAGGCGTTTCGCGGACCTCAAAAACGCCAGTCAGTATGTATTTAGCAAATCAAGGCTACCGCGTTTCTAACTTACCATTAATTCCAGAAGTTCCATTGCCGCCAATTTTGGAAGAAATGGATCCACAAAAAATGATTGGTTTAGTTTGTTCGCCAGAAACATTAGGACAGATTCGTAGCAGTCGGTTGGCTTCCTTAGGTTTAGGTAATGAGACCAGTTATACCAATGTTGAACGGATTGAACAAGAATTAGCTTATGCTGAAGAAATTTTTGCGAAGTATGGTATCCCAGTGATTGATGTAACCGCAAAATCTGTCGAAGAAACAGCCTTTTTGATTAAAGAAAAACTAGATGAAAGAAATTAAAAAGCTTGGCAACCTCACTAAATTTCAGTGAAGTTGTCAAGCTTTTTATACTTAATTGGGCTTCTTTTTGTTAGTCAATATTTTTTTGATCGACAATGAGTAAAGCGATCATCACGTAGACAATCCAACTACTTTTAGAATAAAGTGTATAGCGGGGTTGCCATTTGCTAGCAAATTTTTCCTTGTATTCGCGTAATCCTTGGAAGGAGTAAATTTCTGAACCAAATTCATAAATTAACGCAGCAATCCGTTCTTGAATAAAACTTTTTCTTGATTGACCAACATTGGCTAACGGAGCCATCCCTAAATTGAAATAATGAATATTTTCTGTTTTCATATATTCAAATAAATGAATAAATAAGAAATCCATACTTCCAGAAGGGGCTTTTTCTTTATGGTGACGCATCAAGTCGATGGTACCAACTTCATTTGTGTAACTAGGAATGATATTAGCGAAAGAGACCATTTCTCCTTCAGCATTTCGGACAACAGCAATTGGGTTTCTTTGAAGATACGCTTCATCGAAAAATCCTAGTGAAAAGCCTTTTTCTTTTCGATTGTCTAACCAACTATCCGAAATAGCTTTTAATTCGTGCATTTGTTCGGTACTAAAAGGAGGTTGGAGTACGTCAAATGAATAGCCGGCTTTGGTAATTTTATTAAACACTGCGCGGGTACCTTTGAATTTTTTCCCAGACATCGTAAATGTTTCTAGATTAACTAAGGCTTCTTCGCCCATTTTGATAAATTCGTAGCCATATTCGTGTAGTAACATCACGCTGTCCTCATTGGTTTCGTAAAAGACGGGTACATAGCCGAAACGATCTGTTTCTTTAAGGAATGCATCAATCGCCGCAGGAAAATCTTCTTTGTTCCCAGAAGGGTTGCCCATCACAACGCATTTATTATTAATGGTGTTGAATTGTAAAAAGACAGTCGGTTCTTCTTTGGGATATAAGAAAACCTGTTTATCATGAAGAAAGACAAGTTCACTGTCAATATTCCCGCCATAAGTTGTTAAGATATTATGCAAGATACTATCTTCTGGAAACTCACCAACTTGGTGTTTTTTCCCTTGAAGGTAGCGAACAAATAGAAAGTTAAAACTCATAACTAAGAGGATAGCGATAAATCCTGACAACCAGATCCGTTCGGAAGGGAACAAGAAAAATTCCACAAAATGATGACGATGGTGTGGGAAGTTCGGTAAATTATAAACACCAATTACCAGGTATAACAAAGTCAACAAGCCAAAGATAAACCCATCAATCGTCATCCACTCCCAAGAGTAAACCAGTTGTTCACGGTACAATTCTGATTTTGAAAAAATAACGATAAATAATAAAATAGCTAAATAGAAAATGGAAAACATACTAAAGTCAACAACAAATGAATACAAGATAGCACCAATTAATAAAATAATCGTTGGATAATAGGCTCTTTTAACACGATCAGCAATCCCACGTCCCATAATTAATAATGCAAAGCCTAAGACAATACTCGGAATTTGAATAATAATATGAGAACGGAAGGGGTTAATATCTCTTAACCAATGCACTTGAGTGAAGGCTTCTGGAATAGTGGCTAGGAGCACCATCATAATTCCTGAAAAATAAAGTAAAACCACTTCCAGCTTGTGGGCAATTTCCAAAGTAATTTGTTTTAGCAATTGACGATAATGAGTATCCAACTTTTGGCTTAAGTGTTTTGTAAAGAACAAACAGCCAATTAAGAAAGGAATAATATAATAGAATAAACGATAGAGCAATAACCACAAAACAATAATTTCACGATCGACACCTAAGTTGCTCAGTCCTAAAATCATCATGACATCAAAACTACCTAAAGCCCCTGGAATCATCGAAGCAATCCCAATAATCGAAGCTGCTACATATAAAGGAACAATATCAATTAAAGGAATCGGTACATCTAATAAGTAACCAATACTGATAAAGGTAATTAAAACACCTGTCCATTCTAAAAACGAAGAAACAACTAGAGATAAGCGATTTTTTGCATCGAGGTTACCAAAGGAACTATTTTTTTGGAAATGTAAAATAAGATAAAGTAATGGGAAATAAAGACCGCCACCTAATAACCAAATCCAATATTGCTGTAAATAAGCCATCTTTGGATCAAACTGAACAAGGAAAAAGCAAAGAATACTATAAATAGATAGACCGGATAACACAAAAAGTAAAATATGGGTTAACGCAGGTAAAATTTTCTTTTCCTCTGTTTTATTTCCATAAAATTCAGAACGAAGTCCCATGCTGACCAAACCACCGAATCCACCAATATTATTGATGGTATTGACAATCCAGCTAGATTCAAGGAGTTCCCGTTTTGAGACTTTCAAGTTTAAAATGCGATTTAATGTTAAGTCATAATTTAGCATCGGAGTAACGGAAACTAAACCGATAACCATCATCAATAACAATTTCCATAGCGGAATCTCATCAAAAATCTGTTTTAACTGTTCAAATGAGATCGTTTTACCAATTGATAAAAGTTGGGCAACAACAATAATTGAGACCGCAATAACAAACAGTGTTTTTAGTAATCCTGTATGCGTTTTGATCCAATGAATAATTTGTTTCATTTAGACACCTTCATTTCCTTTAAGAATTTTTCGATTGTTTTATTAAAAATATCTGGTGAGTTTTTGGCAAATAAATGACCCTGTTTATTTACCAAGACCAATTTACCATCAGGAATGGCATCAGCAATCGCCCGTGAATGGGAAAGCGCAATTAAATCTCGACTGCCAGTAATAACAAGAGTAGGACAGGGGATGTGTTCTAAATCTTGTTTTGTCAGTCCAGTATCTTCAAATAACAGAGCCACGATAGGGAGCCGTGCGCGCAATTTTTTTGAAAAAAAGGCGCCAATACGACAAAACCAATATTGAAAATAAGTGGCAATCGTTACATATTTTTTCAGACCAGACATGGTGACATTTCCAGAATTTAAGACGAGTTTGTTGACGAAATCAGGATATAAATGGGTAAAAACCATGGCAATATTTGCTCCGTCACTAAAGCCCAATAAATTAATTTTTGTTAAGTGTTCTTGTTGAATAATACCAGCTAAATCTTCTGCTAAAAGCGGAAAAGTTAATTGACTTTGTGTATTGGTGGAACGTCCATGTCCGCGGGTATCCACCGCAATAACTTGATACTCCTTGGAGAAATAAGAAATTTGATAATTAAAAAAAGTATGATCATTGCCATTACCATGAAGTAACACAAGGGGGTAATTTGTTTCTTTGCCAAAAATTTGATAAAAAATTTGACTGCCATCTATTGTTTGAAAATATTTTTCTATTGCCATTCTCCGTCACCTATCTCATCTATAATCAATCGAGTCCTCTCTCATTATAGAGTCTTTTGTCTTTTTTTTGTAATAAAAAACAGAAAATTTTCCGAACAGTTTTGTAAGGTGTTGTAATATAGTGTGATATAGTAGAAGATAGCCACCTAAAAATTAGGCTAGAGGAGGGGAAGTTGATGTCTTTAATCGTTTTAATTGGTGCCCAAGCTGTCGGGAAAATGACCGTTGGCAAGGCTTTAGAAAAGCAGTTAGATGCTAAATTACTATTTAATCATCAAACCATTGACTTATTTGCAAACTATCTTGGGTATACGGAACGTGCATTTCAATTGTCTGATTCCGTTAGAAAGGAACTTTTTCATGCCTTTGTCGAAAATCCAGCCACAAATACAACAAAAAACATTATTTTTACAGTGGTGATTGCTTTTGATCAAGAACAAGATTTTCAATTTTTAGAAGAAATATCAGAAATTTTTCTTAGTAAACATGAAGCCGTCTATTTCGTCGAACTCGTCTCTTCAACAGCAATCCGCCTAGAACGAAATGTTCATCCAGAACGGCTAGAGGCAAAACCTTCAAAACGCGATGTCGACTTTTCTCGAAAAGAATTACTCAATACCTTTAAAGAACATCGATTAGTAAGCCACGAAGGTGAACTAGAAAGTACATTTCCAAATGTAAAAATAACGAAAATAAATAATTCAAACATGACACCAGAAGAAGTAGCAACGAAGATAATTACTACTTTTGGTTTGACATAATGTGAAAGGAACATCGGAATCAATGAAAAAGTTTTTTAAATATCTCGGTAGCTTGATGGTCCTTCTTCTAAGCATAGCTTTAATTTTGATAGGATATTTAACCTTCCGAGAGTTTCGACCACGAGCGGTTGAACCAGTTGCTATAAATAAACAATTTTCAGAACAAACCATCGAAAAACAGCAATCCATTTCTTTAGTCACGTATAACATAGGCTATGCCGGCCTAGGACAAACAGAAGATTTTTTTATGGACGGTGGCAAAACTGTCCAACCAGTTAATAAGGCAATGGTCCAACAGAATTTAACAGGCATTGAAGAAACCTTAAAAGAATTACCAGCGATGATTTACTTATTCCAAGAAGTCGATCGTCGCTCGCAACGTTCTTATGAAGTCAATCAAGAGGAAGAATTACAAAAACAGCTACAGCTGAACAGCGCATTTGCTTATAATTTTAAGGTAGATTATGTGCCCATTCCTTGGCCGCCGATTGGACGAGTAGAAAGTGGTTTATTAACATTATCAAATGAAAAAATAACAGAGGCTAAACGCATTGCTTTACCCAATCCCTTTCGTTGGCCCGTTAGCATTAGTAACTTAAAACGAGCGCTTCTAGAAACGCGCTTTTCAATTAAAGGCACAGACAAAGAATTAGTGGTTTTTAACTTACATTTGGAAGCCTATGACAATGGGGATGGGAAGATTGCTCAAAGCAAAAAGTTAGCTGACGTATTATCCCAAGAATACGCTAAAGGAAACTATGTAATTGCTGGAGGTGACTTTAATCAAGTTTTCAAAGGCAGTCATCGATATCCTGACTTAGGGGAAGCTGGTTGGGTACCAGGAGAAATTGATCCTGCAGACTTACCTAAACATTTTTCACTTGCTTATGATGATCAACAACCGACTGTGCGGGTGCTTAATAAGCCTTACACTGGCTCTTATGAAACATCTCAAGTGTATGTAATTGATGGTTTTATTGTTTCTGATAATGTGGCTGTTCATAGCGTGAAAACAAAGGACGAACAATTTAAATATACAGATCACCAACCTGTGAAGATGGAAGTTGGATTGAAATAGAAAAAGTACAAACGGTGCTCATTGCTTGCACCGTTTGTACTTTTTATTTTATAGATAGCCTTTAGTAATAGAATGAGTGGAATTTAGCATATTTGCTGGTGTTCCTGTAAAAAGAAGCTGTCCGCCTTTTTCTCCACCTTCGGGACCTAGTTCAATCAACCAGTCAGCACTTTTAATCACGTCAATGTGATGTTCTAATAAAATCAAGCTGTTTCCTTCTTCTACCATTCGATTGAAAAGTTGAAGACTTTGTTGGATATCAATTAAGTGTAAACCATCTGTAGGTTCATCCATTAAATAGATAGCTTTTTTTTGGTGAAGTGTGTCTGCTAATTTTACCCTTTGCAATTCGCCACCAGATAATGTTGAGAGCGATTGATTGAGTTTAAGATAGCTTAAGCCAACTTCTAGTAAATTTTTTAATGAAAGAGCAAAAGGCTGGTCTTTGAAAAAATCATAGCCATCTTTAACGCTTAAAGCTAGTACTTCAACGATATTTTTTCCGTTATACAGATAATGAAGCACCTCTTCTTTGTAACGCGTTCCGTGACAGGTTTCGCAAATACTAGTAACATCCTCCATAAAAGACATATCGGAGACAATTATTCCTTTCCCCTTGCAAGTAGGACAGGCGCCTTTGGAATTATAGCTAAATAAAGCTGGACTAACATGATTTTCTTCCGCAAACAGTTTGCGGACCTTATCAAAAATATTGAGATAGGTCATTGGTGTGGATCGTAAATTTGCGGTAATGCTTTTTTGTGAAAGATGAATAATTTCTTGGTTATCAGCCTGGGCTTTTTGATAAATTTCTTCCGCTAATGATGATTTACCTGAACCAGCGACCCCACAAATAACAGTCAAAACTCCTAACGGAACTTCGACAGATAGATTGTTTAAATTATGCAGTGTCGCATGTTCGATTGTTAAAGACTTCCTTACTTTTCTTGGTTGGTCGTTTAAAGGGAGCGGCTCTTGAAGGGCTTGACTAGTCAAGGTTTTGGAGGCTAAAAATGCGTCATACGTTCCTGAAAACTGGACATGGCCACCATTTTCGCCTGCGAAAGGTCCGATATCGATGATAAAATCAGCTTCTCTAATTAATTGTGGATTGTGTTCCACCAGAACCACGGTGTTTCCTTTATTTTTTAAATTGAGCAATGCACGACTGATCCGTTCGATGTCCTTTGGATGTAAGCCAGCACTTGGTTCATCTAAAATATACATAATATCGTTTAAGGCGCTGTTTACATACTTAGCAATTTTAATCCGCTGTGCTTCACCACCAGAAAGTGTTTCAGTTGCTCGTCCTAATGTGAGGTAGGAGAGACCGATATTAATTAATGCTTCTAGACGTACAAGTAGCTCTTCTTGAATATTTTTTATTAAGGAAAGGTCCATCGAACGAATAAAAGAATGTAATTCAGTGAGTGGCATGTCAACAGCATCAGCAATACTTTTCTGATTAATTTTGCAGCTACGAACACGTTCATTGACTCTACTTCCTAAACAATCAGGACATCTTTTTACGGTAACAAAGTGATTAAGGTATTTTTGATGACGTTTGCCTTCGTCTGTATGCAATATGCTACGTTGCATGCGCGGGACGATTCCTTCATACAAAGCTGTATGAGGCCACTCTTTGGGTGGATTAGCTAGTTTTTGTTGTGGAGCATATAAAAATAATGCTAACTCTTCAGGGGAATAGTCCTTGATTTTTTTATCCAAATCAAATAGACCACTATGGGCATAACGCTTCCACCGCCAGTTGCCAACTGTAAATGTGGGGAAATCGATAGACCCTTCGTTTAATGATTTGTCATAATCAACTAGCTGATGAAGATTGATTTCGGTAATCTTTCCTAAGCCATCGCATGTTGGACATTTTCCATCCGGATGATTAAACGAAAAAGTATCTGAATAACCAACAAATGGAGAACCTGCTCGTGAAAACAGCAAACGTAAAAACGTATAAATATCTGTGTACGTTCCCACTGTCGAACGAGAATTACCTGCTACTTTTTTCTGGTCAATGACAATTGCAACAGGAAGATTCTCGATTTTTTCAACTTCTGGACGACCATATTTGGGTAAGTAATTTTGAACAAACGAACTAAATGTATCATTTAGTTCACGACGTGATTCAGCGGCTAATGTGTCAAATACTAAGGAGGACTTTCCTGAACCCGAAAGTCCAGTAACAACAGTTAGTTGCTTTTTAGGGATATTGACAGAGATATTCTTCAAATTATTTTGTGTTGCGTGCTTAATTTCAATCCATTCCATTAAAAAACCTCCGTTTCTATTCTATTTTAGCATATAAAAAGAACCTAGCCTAAAAGTTGAACATGGGAATGTTCAAGAGAACTTTACTTTTTAATCGCTTTCATTTATGCTATAAGTAATACAGATTTTTTAACTGTATTAATAGATAAAGGATGTGACTTATGAAGAAGTCGATTTTGTTCAAAAAGTTAGGGATTATTTTATTAATTAGCCAAACACTGGTAGGGGTACCAATGTTGGCACAAGAAAGTATACTAGAAACAACCGTTCAAACAGAGACGGAATCAGTAACAACAGAAACCAGTCAGACGGTAGCTAACTTGGAATCTGAAACTACTAGCCAAACGGTGATGCAGGAAAAAGAATCCTCTTCGACAATCGCCGAAAGCAGTAGCCGAAATGTGGTTGCAGTAACCACTGAAACCACAAATGAGATACAAAATAGTGATACAGATGGAAAAGCTGTTTCTGCAGAGAATGCTTTTTCAGAAGCAGATTATAAACAAGCAACTGCACTGGAGTTAGCAACTTTAGTAAGAGAAAAAAAGGTGACGAGCGAAGAATTAGTAAAAATTGCGTTGGCCATCACTAAACGTGAAAATCCTACATTAAATGCGGTCATTACTTTACGAGAAGAAGCGGCTTTGACAGAAGCAAAAGCTTTACAAGATACAGGTCAACCATTTCTAGGTGTGCCGCTCTTACTAAAAGGGTTAGGACAATCCTTGAAAGGTGAAAGCAACACGAACGGTTTTGGTTTTCTCCAAGATCAAGTAGCTGGTGGGACATCGACCTTTGTCAAAGCACTACAAAATGCCGGATTCATAATCATTGGTCAAACGAATTATCCAGAATTAGGTTGGAAGAATATTTCAGATTCGAAGTTATATGGTGTTTCCGTCAATCCATGGAATCCTAACCATTATTCAGGTGGTTCTTCAGGCGGAGCGGGTGCTAGTGTCGCCGCGGCATTTGTTCCCATTGCTTCTGGAAGTGATGCTGGTGGCTCTATCCGCATCCCTGCTTCTTGGACAGGCACCGTAGGTTTGAAACCTTCTAGAGGAGTAATCATTGGCAATTCTAATAGTGCAAAAGGTCAAACTGTTCACTTTGGTTTAAGTCGAACCGTGGCGGATACAAATGCATTATTTGAAACCTTATTAACCAAAAAAGATCTTCCTGCGGGACATTTAAGTCAAGCGCAACCCATTGCTTATACAACAGAATCTCCTGCCGGAACGCCTGTAAGTGCCGAAGCAAAAGAGGCGGTCGCTGAAGCTGTTGCTTTTTTAAAAGACCAAGGGTACACATTGGTTGAAGTGAAGCACCCTGTTGATGGGGAACGTCTAATGAAAAATTATTATACTGTAGCTGCTGGCTCAGCAGGAATTGCCGATTTTATGGCGCGGCAGAAATTGAAAAGACCGCTTGAACGAAATGATGTAGAACTGTTAACATGGGCGCTTTTTCAAACAGGAAAAAATATAACGAGTGAAGAGACAACTGCGGCTTGGACAGATATTGCTTTACAAGCACAAGCGATGGACGAATTTTATCAACAGTATCCTATCTTATTAACACCAACGACAGCTGCCACGGCACCTAGTATTGATAATCCGTTACTAAAACCAGAACATGCAGCACAGATGGAAAAAATTGATCAATTGTCACCAGCAGAACAAAAACAATTGATTTATGACCAATGGCTGACGGCGTTCACATATACACCGTTTACACAACAAGCAAATTTATTTGGACATCCAGCATTAAGTGTACCAACTTACGTTTCAAAAGAAGGACTGCCTTTGGGGATTCAATTTAATAGTGCATTAAATGAAGACCGAACATTGCTACAATTAGGTGCTTTATTTGAAAATAACCACAAGATAAATCAACCACATGTAGAAGAACCAGACAAAGACAAAGAGCCAGATGCAAGTGGCGAACCAGACAAAGACAAAGACCCAAATGCAAGCGGCGAACCAGATAAAGACAAAGAACCAGATGCAAGTGGCGAACCAGAAAAAGATAAAGACTCAGATGCAAGTGGCAAACCAGAAAAAGACAAAGAAACAAAAACAAGTGAAGGACCAATCGAAGGAAAAGATCAAAACCAAAACCAAAACCAAAACCAAAACCAAAACCCAGACAAAGCTGGAAAAACTACTAGTGAGTCATCCTTAGCTAATTCGCTGAATTCATCAGCAAATCAGGGAACCAAATCAACAGAAAGTACGCATGCTTTTTCTAATAAAAGTATGATTGGGAAACAAGAACAGCTTCCCAAAAAAGTATTACCAAAAGCAGGTGCAGAAGTACCTAGTACTTTCTGGATTGTTTTAGGAGGAGCTTTCTTAGTAACGAGTGGAACGATTTATATAAGGAAAACTAGAAAATGATAATCAGTGAAGGCTGGAGACAATTTATCCCCAATTGTCTCCAGCCTTTTTTCTTTGGTATACTAAAACCAATAGGGAAATGGAGGCGAAAGTAATGAGGGCGTTTGAGAAGATTCCAGCGTTTCAGCAATGGCAAAAAGTTGAAGCTATTCACCGTGGTTGGTCAACTGATTTAAAGTTTAAAATTACCAAAAATCAAGAAACCTTTTTATTGCGAATTTTTCAACAAGAAGAGTTATTAGCTAAACAACAAGAATATCAATTTATCAAAAAAGTAGCGGCGTTAGGATTTCCCAGTTCTAAACCTTTTTTATGTGCACCTATTCCTGAAAGTGAACAAGGATACATGTTATTAACGTATCTAGAAGGTGAAGACTTAAGCGGTGTTTTACCCGCTCTTTCTCCCAAAGGACAACTGAACTTAGGCGTAGAGGCAGGCCGCTATTTAAACAAAATCCATAAGCTTTTGTTGCCTGAAAGGATTAGTCAAAGAGAGATTGCGCGAAATTTATACGAAAAAAAGCAGAGCCAACTAAATAAGTATAAGGAATCTCAATTTTGTATGCCGTACCAGCAGCCAATAATTTCATATTTAGAAAAACAATTACCGTTATTGCAACAACGGCCTGTAGTTTATCAGCATGGAGATTTCCATGTAGGAAATTTTATTTACTTGCCAACTAGGCAGGTCGGTGTGATTGATTTTAATCGATGGGATTTTGGGGATCCTTATGAAGAATTTTACAAGTTACAATTTTTTTCAAGAAATGTTTCGCCATTGTTTGCTTATGGTCAATTACAAGGTTATTTTGCTGGGAAAGTTCCTACCTTATTTTGGCAGTTTCAAAAGCTTTATACTTTTCACGCAGGACTCTATTCTTTAGTTTGGGCACTGAGCTTTGGTGAAAAAGAAATCAGGACTATGGAACAGCAATACCAACAATTACTAGAGGACTATAATTGTGGAGAATTACTAGTTCCCAAATGGTTTTCAACTATCCAAAGAAAGGGATTGAGATTTTAGGTTTATTTCGATAGAATAAAAATAAAAACAGGAGTTTAAAAAATGAAACTAAACGGGATTATTATGATAGCGGTTGTTGGAAGCGTTTTATCTAGCTGTGGTTGGCAAAAATCGAAAGAGGAATCACAGAAAGTACAAACCGTACAAACAAACAATGTAAATACTGAAGAAACAAGAGCGATTTCAGCAACCGAAGTTAGTCAAACCACGGCGTTGGAATTAGAGCAAACAACGCAAACACAAGAATTAACTGAATTAGTTACAGAAGAAGGGACGATTTGGAATCAGCAAAAAGCAAAACAGTTAGGACAATACATGGAAATCTGGGGTCAAGAACGCAATCAGAACTATCAAGCGTACCAACCAGGTCACTCTGTAGCTTTTTACACGATTCAAGTGCCTGATGATTTATTGAGTTATGAACCTAAAATACAACCAGCTATTGGGAACAATCCCATTTGGTTAAATTGGTCAGAAACAGGCAGCGAAGGGGGTTATTGTCTGGTGGCAGTATACTCTGACAGTGCGACACAAGTTGCCCAGAAGCATGTCTATTTATTTACTTTAGTGAATGGTGAAGCCAAAGTTTATGTGAGTAAAGAACAGCCAGTAGAAGAGCAACCTTATTTGTTTTTAAAAGAAACAAGTAATACAGAACTGAAAGAACAATTCACAAACCTTGTGAATAATCTTTAATTTTTTATTTAATCAAAAGGAAAAGAAAATTTATCATTGACAAAGTATCCGCTTTCATTTTATTCTGTAGCTACCCCTTGGGAAAGGGCAAAAGGAAGTTTTGAAAGGGATGGAAAAAATGAAGGAAACAAGTTTAGTAATTATTAAGCCAGATGGCGTTGAACGAAAGTTAGTTGGCAAAATCATTCAACGTTTTGAAGATAAAGGTATTGACTTATTGCACCTTAAATTCGAACGACTAACAGTAGAAACAGTGAAGGAACACTATGAGCATTTAAAAGATGAACTATTTTTCCCTGAATTATTAGCCTATATGACAAGTGGCCCAGTGGTTGTGATGGTCGTTGTAGGGGACAATGTGGTTAAAAAAGTGCGTAAATTAGTTGGAGCAACGAATCCGTTAGATGCTGAAAGTGGCACCTTACGAGCGGATTATGGGTTGTCTGTCACCAAAAATTTAATCCATGCTTCTGATTCTGTTCAATCAGCAAAAATTGAGATGCAACGGTTCTTTGGTTAATCAGCGAAAAAGAAGCAATCCTTTATTTTTTATAAAGGATTGTTTCTTTTTTATTAATTGTCAGAATATTCCGCTTAAATGGTTGACATCTGGAGGTAGAAGAGTAGTATAGACTACATACTAAATACTAAATGACCGCGTGTGCTTCAGGAGGATAAAATGATAACAAGTGATGAATTGACAGAAAACCTTAGTCCGTTTGAATTAAGTCTATTTTTAGAGAAGAAATTACATGAAGAAAATCATAATTTAGAAACATTGTTAAATGCAGGGCGAGGCAATCCTAATTGGACGGCGCCAACACCAAGGGAAGCCTTTTTTTTATTAGGTCAATTTGCTACAAAAGAAACGTTAAGAGAGGGGAGCGAACAAACGGCTGGTATGATTCAGCCAAGTTTTGGTAGAACGCAACGCTTCTTAAACTTTTTAGCAGAAAATCCAAGCAAAGGGGCAACCTTCTTACAAGAAATTTGGACAGCAGAGCATAACTATTTTGGGATGGATAAGGAAATGTGGTTAGATGCCATGTTAGACTATGTGATTGGGGATAATTATCTGAATCCTGTTCGTTGCTTGAAGGCGTGTGAACAACCGATTAAAGCATATTTAAATCAAGAATTATTTTCCAGCGAAGCACAACCGTTTGATATTTTTGCCGTTGAGGGTGGTACAGCAGGGATTTGTTACTTGTTTGATACGTTGGCAAATAATTATTTACTAGAAAAAGGTGATCGTATTGCGTTGTTATTACCAACGTTTGCTCCTTATTTAGAAATTCCAGAACTACCACGTTATGACTTTGACGTGGTTAAAATCAAAGCAGAGCAAATGATTATTGATGGAAAAACGACGTATCAATACTCAAACAAGGAAATTGATAAACTAAAAGACCCGTCCATCAAAGCGGTTTTTGTCGTAAATCCCAGCAATCCAAC
Source organism: Enterococcus sp. AZ050 (assembly GCF_051715085.1). Classification (NCBI taxonomy): domain Bacteria; kingdom Bacillati; phylum Bacillota; class Bacilli; order Lactobacillales; family Enterococcaceae; genus Enterococcus; species Enterococcus sp. AZ050. Next base: position 2,669,733 of record NZ_JBIOTC010000001.1, read on the forward strand.
TGCTAATGCTATGGGAAAACCTACCATTGAACAAATCAAACAAATCGTTGCAGTGGATAACCCTAAGTTAATGATTTTAACAGATGACGTTTACGGAACCTTTGTGCCAGCTTTCCGTTCACTATTTACGGAGTTACCTTACAATACAGCCTGTATCTATTCTTATTCTAAATACTTTGGCGCTACCGGTTGGCGTGTGGGGACTATTGCGGTCAGTCAAGAGAACATCTTTGATCAATTATTAAAAGAATTGCCAGTGGCTCGAAAAATGGAATTACAGGCACGTTATGCTACATTGAATGCAGACACAAGCCAAATTAACTTTATCAGCCGCTTAGTCGCAGACAGCCGCGATATTGCGTTGAACCATGCAGCGGGACTTTCTTCTATTCAGCAAGCAATGATGGCTTTATTTAGTTTGTATGCTTTGTTAAAAGACGGTCAAGCATATAAAGACGAAGTGATGGATATTTGTCATACGCGTGAAAAGCTCTTGTTCCGCACCTTAGGCATTGAAGAGCCTTTAGCAAGTTTAAATACAGCATACTATTGTGAAATTAACTTTAGAGATTGGACAGAAAAACGTTATGGCCCAGAATTTTCAAGTTATTTAACGAAATCGTGGACGATCACAAAAGTATTAACTTCGTTAGCAGAAAAAGAAAAATTAATGCTTTTAAAAGCGGATGCTTTCGGGAGTGACAAATGGTCAGTTCGAATTTCTTTAGCTAATTTAGCTACTAACCAATATAGTGAAGTTGGTAAACGAATGATTCGCCTATCTGAACACATTAAAGAAGAGTGGTTGCGCCAAAAGCGCCAAGCAATTAAATAAAAAAACGCTAAGTCTCTTAAGCTGCAGGAGACTTAGCGTTTTTGTTTATTATTTATTCATTTTTCCGTCAGTTTTGGTTTATAAATGTTTGCTACACTGGAGATAAGAGGAAATTAAGCGTTTATAAAAAGGAGAGAAGTGAATGAAACATATTAAAGGAATGTTGGTTTTTATCGGATTATTTGTTTTGGTCGGTTGTACGCCAGATCAAGAGCCAACGAAACAAACAACAAGTGGTCCGCAAGAGACAAAGCAAGTGAAGCAAGTTACCGTCACCAATCAAACGACTTCTGCGGTGGAAAAACAAGCGCCGACTAAAAATGACGAACTGATTGCTAATCAATTGACTTTTGATTCTCATGAATACACTTACGAAGTGGTTACAGGGGCCACACAAACGACATTTGGGACAACCCCACCAGCAAAATATACACCAGAAGAAAAAAAGGAAAAAATGTTTTGGTCCAATCAACCGCCTTTGGGATTAATGACGGGTAACTATTATAAAAATGAAGGTGTATTTACTGGCGGAAATTACGGCATTGTAGAGATTATTACGGAACCTGAAACGCAAAGGATTCTGAATGTTGAGTTTACAGAGTTTGCTAGTGACCCTTATTATGATACACGCTATTCGGGTGTCAACAAACGCCTGTCGGATTATCCTGAATTTCAAGCAAGCAACACACGCACAGACGATACGTTAGTCACCGTTGTTAATGGTATTACTTATGTAGAAAAACAAATGCGTGACGAAAATCGTGTCACAGGTAATTTTTATACGGTACGCGGTTCATCAACTTCTGCGCGTGAAGGATTAATGCCTTTAGCAGCAGAGATGGACACTTGGCTAAAAGAGCCATCGAAAGAAACGTATATCGGTTACGCAGAAGATTTAGGCAATGGCCTAATCGCTCGACTTCAAGTGATAACAGAAGAGCAGAAAATAAAACATGTCAGCTATGATGAATACTTTTCAGATGAACAGGAAAAAATCACAGAAACAGCCCTGCGGCCTTTTTATCGTCAATCGAAATATTATTCACCAGGATACAATAAACAAACCAACAATTCTTTTATTCATTTTGTAGATGCACTAACAAAGGCCATTACGACACAACAAACTTTATCCGTTAACGAAGAACAAGAGCTAAAGCATCCGTCTTTTACGACTTATCAAAGATTGGCTGAAAAAATCAGCACGTTTCAAAATTCATTGAAGGAATAAAAAAACGGAAGTGGGGCATAAGTCGTTTCGACTTATGCCCCACTTTCGTAATCTTAAGATTATCAGCTAAACCAAAGTGAGTTCTTTTTAAAGAAATACTTTTATTTTAGCCTTTTATAGATCTAAATAATTTTCTAAGTAATCTGCTAAACCATCTTGATCATTTGTTTTTTCAGTGACATCGTTGGCTACGGATTTAATTTTATCCGTGGCATTGTTCATAGCAACACCCCAACCAGCATAACTTAACATTTCTTCGTCATTATGTTCATCGCCAAAAGCAATGATATCAGCTGGTTTGACAGATAAAAAGTTCGCCACTTGATCAACGCCATGGGCCTTTTGAATTCCTTTTGCGACCATTTCTAAAATAGGCATTGGACCGCCCCAAGTGCGGACATCAATATAATCACCATATTGTTTTGTCAATGTATCAGCAACTTTTTCAGCTTGGTTTGGTGTGGTCCGAACCATCATTGAGGTAGGATTGGTTCGTAAATTTTTAGCAGTAAGTAAATTATCTAAGGTTGCTTTGGAAGCAAAAAATTTCGGATCGAACCCATCTAACGTATCGATATAAAATGTTTCTTTGTTTTCAGCAGCAACAAAATCTAATTGTAATTCTTTTTTCTGTGCCAAAATGTCAAAGACTAGGTCACGTTCAATATTGGCTTCGCTTTCCAAGTCCCATTTTTTCTCTGGAATGTGGACTAAAGCGCCGTTAAAGTTAACCATAGGGGTCGTTAGGCCAAGTTGTTGGTAAAATTGATGACTCATTCTATAGGGACGTCCAGTGGCAATACTGACGTAATGACCGTTGTCAATCGCTTTTTTTAGTGTTTGTTCGGTTTTTGGACTGATTAAAGACTGTGCATTTAATGTTGTGCCGTCTAAATCAATAGCAATTAATTTTTTCAAGTAAAAATTCCTCCTAAATGCCTTTTACTCAGTCTAGCATAAAACCGAAGATTATCAAGGGGAGAAGCATGTTCATTTATAAGGTTTAAAAAAAAGCTTAAGAAGTATGCTACACTAAAATAAACCGTTTGAAAAAGGAGCGCAGAGCATCTTGAAAAATTCAAGAAATTATTTACGAGTGATCACCTTAATCTATTGTATCTATATGTGGTTATTTGCTACGCATTTTCATTTTATGGCGTTGAACGTGTTGTTAGCCTATATTCCAATTGAACTTAGTTATCTTTTAAACGCAGAAAAACGTAAAAGGGATTGGTTGATAGGTTTTGCTTGGTTAATTTTTTATCCTAATGCGCCGTACCTATTTACGGATTTTTTTCATTTAGAAACGCTATCTATTTATCGAGGCTTTAATACGATTTTTGCAAACCAAATTGGTGATTGGTGGGCGTTTGTTTGCTTAACTAGCGGGATTGTTATATATGGACTTTTAGGGATGAAAACAGTAACAACTGTTAGCCGGAAATTGCAAAGTTATTGCGGCTATAGAACAATTATAGGCTTTCAAGCCAGCCTTCATTTCTTGTCTGCTTTGGCGATTTATGTTGGACGTTTTGATCGATTACACAGTGTCTATCTTTTTATGAGTCCAATTGAAACAGTGAAAATTATCTTTTTTGACTGGTCCCTTCAAAAATTAATGTTTATTTTATTAATGATGTTTCTACAGATGCTGTTGTTTGGGCTAATCGAATTATTAGGAAAAGAAGAAGCAATGTAAAGCTTTTTCTTTTTTTATATCCGCAAAACACGAACGTTATATAGAAAAATATATATAATAGTTAATATTTTGTTGTAAAAAGATAGCGATTCTCTTATAATCAAAGAGTAATTATTCGAAAACATGGATTTTAAGGGAGAGAAGTGCAATTATGAATACGTTTTTCAAATTAAAGGAAAACAAGACAACGGTATCAACTGAAATAATGGCGGGGGTCACGACCTTTTTTGCAATGAGTTATATTTTATTTGTTAATCCGTCCATTCTTTCAGAAACAGGGATGCCTTTTCAGGCTGTTTTTTTAGCGACCATTATTGCTTCAATCATCGGTACATTAATCATGGGGCTGTTTGCTAATGTACCTTACGCTCAAGCACCAGGGATGGGACTCAATGCTTTCTTCACGTTTACGGTCGTTTTTGGGATGGGGTATACATGGCAACAAGCATTAGCAATGGTTTTTATTTGTGGTTTGATTAATATTTTGATTACAGTGACAAAAATTCGCAAAATGATTATTAAAGCAATTCCAGAGAGTTTACAACATGCTATTGGTGGTGGGATTGGAATTTTTGTCGCTTATGTAGGGTTGAAAAATGCTGGCTTACTAAGTTTCACAGTACAAGCAGAACCTCAAAATGGTGTTGTGAATGGTTCGAGTATCGTGCCCGCTTTAGGAAATTTTGATAATCCAGCTATTATTTTGGCGGTAATTGGGCTAGTTTTAACAACGATTTTAGTTGTCACGAATGTTCGTGGGGCTATTTTAATTGGCATTGTGGTTACTACGTTAGTCGCAATTCCAATGGGGGTGGTAGACACTGCTTCGGTTGATTGGCATGCTAATTCGTTGGGCAATTCATTTAAAGAATTAGGTACAACTTTTGGCGCTGCTTTTGGTGCTGAGGGCTTACAGTCATTGTTTAGTGATTCTTCAAAAATTCCTCAAGTTTTAATGACCATTATTGCCTTCAGTTTATCAGATACGTTTGATACAATTGGAACATTTATCGGTACGGGACGTCGAACAGGGATTTTCTCTAAAGAAGATGAATTAGCTTTAGAAGATAGTAAGGGTTTCAGCACTAAAATGGACAAAGCTCTATTTGCAGATGCTATTGCAACATCTATCGGTGCGATTTTTGGTACATCGAATACGACAACTTATGTAGAAAGTGCAGCAGGAATCGGTGCGGGTGGTCGAACAGGTTTGACATCGGTAGTGGTAGCAATTCTATTTGCCCTAAGTAGTCTTTTTTCACCACTTATTGCTATTGTGCCAGCACAAGCTACGGCTCCAGCGTTAATTTTAGTGGGAATTATGATGTTAGCTTCTTTCAAAGACATCAATTGGACGGATTTAGAAGATGCGATTCCAGCATTTTTTGCTTCAATTTTCATGGGATTATGTTATAGCATCTCTTATGGGATTGCTGCTGGGTTCATCTTTTATGCAGTGGTGAAAGTAGTCAAAGGAAAAGCCAAAGAAGTTTCACCAATTATTTGGGTCATTGATGCGTTGTTTATCTTAAACTTTGTAATCTTAGCTATTTTATAGTAAATAGAAGTGAGGCTGAGATAACAGCGGTTAGCTTTGAAGGTGTTGCGTTTTATCTTAAGCCCAAGTGTTAAGAAGTCTGGCAGATTGGTCGTTTTGACCGGTCTGTCAGACTTTTTTTTAAAGAATTTTCTTTTGAGAGATTCACTCTTTTAGAGTATAGTGGTAGGTGAAGAGGTGATAAGGTGGATAAAAGTATGAAAATAAAATGGAAGCAGAATTTATTAGTCGCATGGATTGGTTGCTTTTTTACAGGGGCGAGTATTAGCTTAGTTATGCCGTTTATTCCAGTATATGTTGAACAATTAGGGACGCCTAAGAGTCAAGTAGAGTTGTTTTCTGGATTGGCAATTTCCGTCACGGCGTTTGCTGCTGCGATTGTTGCACCGATTTGGGGAAATTTAGCTGATCGAAAAGGTCGGAAAATTATGATGATTCGGGCTGCAGCAGGAATGACGATCACGATGGGGGCGTTAGCATTTGTCCCTAATGTATACTGGCTGTTGATTATGCGTTTTATGAACGGGATTTTATCCGGCTATATTCCTAACGCAACAGCGATGATTGCATCGCAGGCGCCAAAAGAGAAAAATGGCTGGGCTCTAGGAACATTATCAACAGGTGCAATTGCTGGGACGTTAATTGCGCCATCGATTGGCGGTGCGTTGGCACAGTGGTTTGGAATGGAAAATGTCTTTATTATTACCGGCGTTATTTTATTCATTACAACGTTGTTGACTATCTTTTTAGTTAAAGAAGATTTTCAACCAGTTGAGAAAAAGGATTTATTAACGACTAAAGAAATTTTTAGTAAGATGGATCATGTTTCAGTATTGATTGGTTTGTTTGTGACTACGTTAATTTTACAATTAGGAATTACAAGTATCAGCCCAATCTTAACGCTATATATTCGATCTTTAAGTGGCGATACAGAGAATGTATTATTTGTTAGTGGTTTGATTGTTTCGATTGCCGGCGTTTCAGCAATTATTTCTTCTCCAACTTTGGGAAAAATTGGGGACCGCATTGGGAACCAAAAAGTTTTATTAGGCGGATTAATTCTTTCTTTTATTTGTTACATTCCCATGGCGTTTGTGCAAACACCTTTTCAGTTAGGTGTTTTACGATTCCTTTTAGGTTTTTCAACAGGTGCTTTAATGCCATCAATTAATACGTTAATTAGTAAAATAACGCCAACAGAGGGCGTAAGTAGAGTTTATAGTTACAATCAGATGTGTAGTAATTTCGGTCAAGTTTTAGGACCGATGGTAGGGTCGACAGTTGCCCATGGTTTTGGCTATTCTTCTGTTTTTCTGGTAACCGCTTGTTTCGTTTTAGGAAACATTGGGTTGTCCTTCTTTAATTTCCGAAAAGTTTTAAATAAAAAGCTCTAAACAGTTGAAAAGATAAAAAAACCAGTTACAATAACTTTAGTAACTGGTTTTTTCTTATTTAACAGGTTTGGTTTCTTTCGGTACTGCAAAGTGTGCAATTAATAAAATAATAACGGCTGTTGCCAACGATAGAATCGTTGTCATTTTAAAGTCGTATGAACCACCAGATAATGCACCGCCGATATATCCAACGACTTGGCCTAATGCGAAGGTCCAGAAAAATACAACAAGATAACGCATATGAGCACCTCTTTTCTAGCTCTTAGTTTAGCATATTTTCTTTAAAAGTAAAGAATCCGCGATAGGAAAATAAGAGAAGAGGCAAAAAATAGCAAGGATTCAAAAAGGAGCTGTCCAATGTCATTTCCACAATTACATACCGTTACTTCCTATTCGCTTTTATCTAGTACGGTTAGGATTCGTTCCTATGTAAAACAAGCGAAAGCGTTAGGTTATCAAACATTAGCGATTACCGATATCAATGTCTTGCATGGGGCGGTTGAATTTTATGAAGCATGCCAAGAAGCGGGAATTCAACCAATTATCGGTTTAAGATTAGAATATACCCCAGCAGAAAAAGAAGGGCATTCCGAATTGCTTTTATTTGCTAAAAATTTAAAAGGGTATCAGCAATTAATGCAACTATCTAGCAGCAAAATGACGACAGAGGGTCCCTTTTACTTAGCGGAACATCAATCCTTATTAAGTGATTTATTTGCCGTGACTTTGTCAGCCAAAGGAGAAGTCGCCCAAACATTTTTTGAAGATGAACAACAAGCGGTTCACGCTTTCCAACAACTTGCTTCATATTTTGATCCCCAGTCGTTATTTGTTGAACATTCTTTTTCAATGAATCAACAACGTAATCCAGCGCTCTTTTCTTTTTACCAAAGAGAACAATTACCTGGCGTGGCTTTGCAAGAGGTACGTCATTTAACAAGGGAAGAAGGCTTTGCCGTAACTGTTCTTGAGAGCATCAAAGAAAATAATCAATTGAATATTACAAGTCAAACACCGGAAATAGAAGGTCTGAATTACTTGCGTGAAGCAGAGACGACGATGGAACAAATGCTTCAAATAGCTGGTGCAGAAGTGGTCCAGAATACGATTCAGCTAGCTGAAAATTGCCGAGTTGACATTCCTTTACATCAAAAATTATTACCGCATTTTCCTGTGCCTGATAATCAAACGGCTGGTTCTTATTTACGCACATTGTGTTTAGAAAAATTACCAGAAAGAGTGCCTCATCTAAATGAAGTTTACCAAAAACGATTAGAAAAAGAGTTAACCATCATTCACAATATGGGCTTTGATGATTACTTTTTAATCGTTTGGGATGTGATGGACTTCTGTCATAACAATCAAATTGTTACAGGCGCTGGCCGAGGTTCAGCTGCAGGCTCTTTAGTGTCCTATGTGCTATCAATTACAGATGTAGATCCAATCAAATATGATTTGCTCTTTGAACGTTTTTTGAATCCGGAACGCTACACGATGCCCGATATTGATTTAGATATTCCTGATAATCGGCGGGAGGAAGTTTTAGCTTATGTCAGTCAAAAATATGGTCATTATCACATGGCGCAAATTGCCACGTTTGGTACGATGGCTGCGAAAATGGTTTTACGGGACGTTGCACGTGTTTTCGGGTTGTCCCAGAGTGAAGCGAATCGTTGGTCGGCAGCTGTCCCCAACAAGCTGAAAATTACGTTAGAAGAAGCGTACCAAGAGTCGAAACGGATGCAAGAATTGGTCAATTTTTCACCAAATAATCAATTGCTCTATAAAACAGCTGTTCAGCTAGAAGGATTGCCTCGCCATGTTTCTACGCACGCAGCAGGTGTGGTAATTAGTGATGAAAATCTTTTGAATTTGGTTCCGTTACAACTAGGATCGAATGAAATTTTATTGACCCAATTTACTATGAATGATGTTGAAAAAATTGGTCTTCTGAAAATGGATTTCTTGGGCTTAAGAAATTTATCCATCATTGATGATACCCTCACAGCTGTTAAACGCGTCTATAATCAAACCATTCGTTTGAATCAGATTCCATTAGATGACGAAACGACGCTGGCTTTATTTAGAAAAGGGGAAACAAGTGGTGTTTTTCAGTTTGAATCTGCTGGAATTCGGAATGTATTAAGAAAATTAGGGCCGACTAGCATTGAAGATATTGCTGCTGTCAATGCCCTGTATCGTCCTGGTCCGATGCAAAATATTGATGTTTTCATCCGCCGGAAAAAAGGCTTGGAACAAATTAGTTATCCAGAGCCTAGTCTCGCCCCCATTTTGGAAAATACGTACGGAATTATTGTTTACCAAGAGCAGATTATGCAAGTTGCTGCGAAAATGGCAGGCTTCTCTTTAGGGCAAGCTGACATTTTACGTCGGGCCATTAGTAAAAAGAAAAAAGATGTGCTAGATGAAGAACGAAATCATTTTGTTAATGGTGCGTTACAACAAGGCTATCCCCAAGAAACAGCTAACCAAGTGTACGATTATATTGAGCGCTTTGCTAATTATGGCTTTAACCGCTCGCATGCATTTGCCTATTCCTTTATTGGTTTTCAAATGGCTTACTTGAAGGTTCATTATCCGAGTGCTTTTTATGTCGCATTGTTGCATTCTGTTCGTCATAATCCAACAAAAATTAAAGAATATATTGGCGAAGCTAGAAAAAACAAGCAGACGATTTTGCAGCCGTCAATTAACCAAAGTCACTACAGCTTTTACCTAAATCAGCAACAGCAAATTTTATTTGGTTTTAGTTCTTTAAAAGGAATCCGCCGAGACTTCATTCAAAATATTTTAAATGAACGCCGAGAAAATGGACCGTACAAAACGTTCGATGAGTTTCTTTTGCGAATTGACCGTAAGTGGTTGAAAGTTGAAAATATCGAACCATTGATTGCCATCGGTGCATTTGACGAAATTGCGCCTAATCGCCGTCAATTAGCAGTAGGTTTAGAGAGTAATATCCAAAGTATTCTTCTCAGCGGTGGTAGTATGGATTTGTTAGAAACATTGAAGCCCAAGGAAGAAGAAATTGCCGATTATCCGCTAGAAGAGCGACTAGAACAAGAAGAACAATATTTAGGGGTCTATTTATCAGGACATCCGACAGAAGAGTTCAAAAAAACACGCTTAGCCAAGCAAACGCAACTTGTTCATGAACTTGTTGAAAATCAGCCCACGAAATTATTGATTTATGTCAAAAACATTCGGACGATTCGGACCAAAAAGGGAGAACAAATGGCCTTTGTTGATGGGGATGATACAACAGGAAGTATTTCACTAACGTTGTTCCCAACCGTTTTTCGCCAGTTAAGACAGAGTGTCGAGAAAGGGCAAGTTTATTATGTGGAAGGAAAAGTGGAACGCAGTACTTACAATCAAGAATTGCAAATATTGGTTCAACGAATAGAAAAAGCGCAACAAGTAGAAACATCAATTAGTGACGAAACGTGTTTTATCAGAATTACAAAAGATGTCGAACAAACGGACGTTTTTCAGAAAATGAAAGAGGTACTCAGTCGTCATGCTGGACACATTCCAGTGATTGTCTATTTTGAAAAAACAGGAAAGAAAATAGTATTAAATGAAGAAAATTGGGTCGCTCATACAAGCGCTAGTCAGCAACAATTAGCTTACGTTTTAGGCGAGCAAAACGTCATTTTCAAATGATTTACGGTAAAAAATACTAGTTGTTTTCAACTTTTTTCATTTTTTTCTTCTTAACTCAAGACATTTTGGTTCTTTAATGGTAAAATGAATGACGTAATATTTTTGTATATCAATTTTTGCGAAAAGGTTTCTTTTGGCAGTTGAAAGTATATTATATGAGGTGAAATAGCGAATGAAACGCATTGGTATTTTAACCAGCGGGGGAGATGCCCCTGGAATGAACGCTGCAATTCGTGCAGTCGTACGCAAAAGTATTTTTGATGGAATCGAAGTTTACGGTATTAACTATGGATTTGCCGGTTTAGTCGCAGGCGACATCCGTCGTTTAGATGTTGCTGACGTTGGCGATAAGATTCAACGTGGTGGAACATTCTTGTATTCTGCTCGTTATCCTGAATTTGCTACTGAAGAAGGGCAATTAAAAGGAATCGAACAATTGAAAAAATTCGGTATTGAAGGCTTAGTTGTTATTGGTGGAGACGGTTCTTATCATGGCGCAATGGCTTTGACAAAACGTGGTTTCCCCGCTGTTGGAATTCCTGGAACGATTGATAATGATATTCCTGGAACAGATTTCACAATCGGTTTTGATACAGCGATTAACACTGTTTTGGAATCAATTGACCGAATTCGTGATACAGCGACTTCTCATGTTCGTACATTCGTTATCGAAGTAATGGGACGTAACGCTGGTGATATCGCATTGTGGTCAGGCGTGGCAGGCGGAGCAGATGAAATCATTATTCCTGAACATGATTTTGATATGAAAAACGTTGCCAAACGTATTCAAGAAGGCCGCGACCGCGGGAAAAAACATTGCTTAATCATTTTAGCAGAAGGCGTAATGGGCGGAAATGAATTTGCTGATAAACTTTCTGAATACGGTGATTTCCATACGCGTGTATCAATTTTAGGACACGTGGTTCGTGGGGGCTCGCCAAGTGCTCGTGACCGTGTATTAGCAAGTAAATTTGGGTCATATGCTGTTGAACTTCTAAAAGAAGGCAAAGGCGGTTTATGTATCGGTATGTTAGATAACCAAGTAGTTGCAGCTGATATTATTGACACGTTAGAAAACAATAAACACAAACCAGATTTATCTCTTTATGAGTTAAATCATGAAATTTCTTTTTAATCTTGTATATTAGCTAATCTTATTAGCTTTGTATAAACAAATTTGGAATAGGAGCGTTTTAGTAATGAAAAAAACGAAAATCGTATGTACGATTGGACCAGCTAGTGAATCCGTTGATATGCTAGTAAACTTAATTAATGCAGGTATGAATGTTTGCCGTTTGAACTTTTCACATGGTGACTACGAAGAGCATGGTGCTCGTATTAAAAACATTCGTGAAGCTGTAAAAATTACAGGGAAACGCGTAGCGATCTTACTAGATACAAAAGGTCCTGAAATCCGCACAAATGACATGGAAAATGGCGCAATCACAATGAAAATTGGTGACTCAGTACGTATTTCTATGACAGAAGTTTTAGGAACAAATGAAAAATTCTCAATCACTTATCCAGAATTAATCAATGATGTAAACGTAGGTTCACACATTCTTTTAGATGATGGTTTAATCGATTTAGAAGTAACTGATATCGACCGTGATGCAAACGAAATCGTAACAGTTGTTAAAAACGAAGGCGTCTTGAAAAACAAAAAAGGCGTTAACGTACCAGGCGTTTCTGTAAACTTACCAGGGATCACTGAAAAAGATGCTAACGATATCCGTTTCGGAATTGGTCAAGGAATTGACTTTATCGCAGCTAGCTTCGTTCGTCGTGCTTCTGACGTTTTAGAAATCACTAAAATTTTAGAAGAAGAAAACGCAACACACATCCAAATCATTCCTAAAATCGAAAACCAAGAAGGTATCGATAATATCGATGAAATCTTAAAAGTTTCTGATGGTTTAATGGTTGCTCGTGGTGACATGGGTGTTGAAATTCCAACAGAAGATGTTCCAGTTGTCCAAAAAGCTTTAATTAAAAAATGTAATGCTTTAGGTAAACCAGTTATCACTGCAACACAAATGTTAGATTCAATGCAACGTAACCCACGTCCAACACGTGCGGAAGCAAATGACGTAGCAAACGCAATCTACGATGGAACAGATGCAGTAATGTTATCAGGCGAAACTGCAGCAGGGGATTACCCATTAGAAGCTGTTCAAACAATGGCTCGTATTGCAGTTCGTACAGAAGAAACATTAGTTAACCAAGATTCATTCGCATTGAAATTATATAGCAAAACAGATATGACTGAAGCAATCGGACAATCTGTTGGCCATACAGCACGTAACTTGGGTATCCAAACAATCGTTGCGGCAACAGAATCAGGCCATACAGCACGTATGATCTCTAAATACCGTCCAAAAGCACATATCGTTGCAATTACGTTCTCAGAACAAAAAGCACGTAGCTTATCATTATCATGGGGTGTTTACGCAACAGTTGCTGACAAACCATCAAGCACAGATGAAATGTTTAATTTAGCTTCAAAAGTATCACAAGAAGAAGGTTATGCTTCAGAAGGTGATTTAATCATTATCACTGCTGGTGTTCCAGTTGGCGAAAAAGGCACAACAAACTTAATGAAAATTCAAATGATCGGTTCTAAATTAGTTCAAGGTCAAGGTGTCGGCGAAGAAGCAATTATTGCAAAAGCCGTTGTTGCAGGAACTGCTGAAGAAGCAGTTGCTAAAGCGACTGAAGGAGCTATTTTAGTTACAAAAACAACAGATAAAGAATACATGCCTGCAATTGAAAAAGCATCAGCATTAGTTGTTGAAGAAGGTGGTTTAACTTCTCATGCAGCTGTTGTAGCGATTGCGCAAAATATTCCAGTTATCGTAGGTGCTGCAGATGCAACATCATTAATTAATAATGACGAAGTGATTACTGTTGATCCTCGTCGTGGTATTGTTTACCGCGGAGCAACAACAGCTATCTAAGTCTAATTAATTCAATCATTTGATTTTAAGCAATATGTACTCGGACGCAAAGCTGGGACAAACCGATTCGTCAGTTTGTCTCAGCTTTTTTTACAAGGAAGACAGTGGTATGAAATGTTCAGAAAACACGTATTCAGTAAATAAAGAGTTGGGCGCAAATAGTAAAATTATGTCTGAGTTTTAAATTATTTATGTTATTTCACACAAAAATTTTGTTATTTAATTAAATAAGCGCTAAGTTATCTTCAACAGAAAAACAATTATAAAAAAAACGAAAGAAAAACAGGAAATAAGAAAGGGCTGTCAAGAAAATTTCATTGACAAAGCTTTCATACCCCTGTATAATAGCTTTTGTTGCTTAGGAGTGATAATTATGAAGTGGTCTTTGTTAGAATTAAATAAATACAAAGAAGAGCCGCTAGTGTTTTCAGAAACATTGCATCTTAAAGAAGAGCTTCTTCAACGAGATGATACCTTGTTGGATGTTAGTCCAATCAAAGTAGAAGGCTTATTAGCAGTCAATAAATCAGAATATTTACTTCATTACACTATTCAGGTAACTGTAACCGTTCCTTCATCCCGTTCTTTAGAACCTGTGGCTTTGCCAATGCAAATCACGGTCGATGAAGTCTTTATGACAAAAGAACAAATGGATACAAGAGATGAACGATTTGCAGCTGAAGAGATTATTTTATTGGACAAGCCAACAATTGATTTAGATGAATCTGTCGAAGACAACATTCTATTGTCCATTCCAATTCAAGTGCTTACGGAAGAAGAACAAAACAGTCAAGAAATGCCAAGTGGCAATGACTGGGAAGTGATTTCAGAAGAAGCATATTTGGAAAGTAAGCAGAAAGCAGCAGAACAAACAGTGGATCCTCGTCTGGCTAAACTATCAGAATTACTCAGCGATAATGCTGAAGAGGAAGATAACAGCTAGGTTGGAATATATTGTGTATGTAAATACACGCATCTTTACAAGGAGGTGGAACAACAATGGCAGTACCAGCTAGAAGAACTTCTAAAGCGAAAAAAGCAAAACGTCGCACACACTACAAATTAACAATCAAAGGCTTAAATGCATGCTCAAACTGTGGTGAAATGAAAAAAAGCCATCACGTATGTCCAGCATGTGGTCACTACGATGGAAAAGACGTAATGTCTAAAGAAGCATAAGCATAAAAACATTTTTTGAAATGTTGAATCCCCTAGGCTAACCATGGAGCCTAGGGGATTTGTATTTTTTTAAGAAAATATGAAGAAATTGGAAATTTATTGGCACTATATTGTTTTCATATGAAAGATAGTGCGTTATAATAGTGAGGATTATAAGAGAATGCTCATAGAATTTTCGTTGATTATAATATAGGAGGTCATAAAATGACAAAACAACAATTTGGCGTAGTCGGCATGGCTGTCATGGGAAAAAATCTTGCTTTAAACATTGAAAGCAGAGGCTATACAGTTGCGCTGTATAACCGTACAGGATCAAAAACAACAGAAGTGGTTGAAGAACATCCTGACAAAAACTTTCAAGCAACATACTCAATTGAGGAATTTGTGAATGCAATTGAAAAACCTCGTCGAATTATGTTGATGGTTAAAGCTGGACCTGCAACAGATGCGACAATCCAAGAATTGTTACCACACCTTGATAAAGGCGACATCTTAATTGATGGCGGTAATACGTTCTTCAAAGACACAATGCGACGTAATGAAGAACTAGCAAACTCAGGAATTAACTTTATTGGTACTGGCGTTTCTGGCGGAGAAGAAGGAGCCTTGAAAGGACCGTCTATCATGCCTGGCGGACAAAAAGAAGCGTATGAGTTAGTTGCGCCAATTCTTGAAAAAATTTCAGCTAAAGCAGAAGACGGTGAACCATGTGTGACTTACATTGGCCCAAATGGTGCTGGACATTATGTAAAAATGGTTCATAATGGGATTGAATATGGGGACATGCAATTAATTGCTGAATCCTACGATTTAATGAAACAAATCTTAGGTTTATCTGTTGATGAAATGGCAGAGATTTTCAAAGAATGGAACGAAGGCGAATTAGACAGTTACCTTATCGAGATCACGGCTGACATTTTGACACGTAAAGATGATGAAGGAACCGACCAACCAATCGTTGATGTTATTCTTGATGCAGCAGGCAACAAAGGAACAGGTAAATGGACAAGCCAAAGTGCGTTAGATCTTGGCGTACCATTACCATTAATTACAGAATCAGTATTTGCACGTTTTATTTCGGCTTACAAAGAAGAACGCGTAAAAGCAAGTGGCATTTTATCAAAACCTGCAGCCTTTAACTTTGCAGGTGATAAAAAAGAATTGATTGAAAAAATTCGCGAAGCATTATACTTTAGTAAATTAATGAGTTATGCGCAAGGTTTTGCACAACTCCGTGCAGCTTCTGAAGAATACGGATGGGATTTACCATTTGGTGAAATTGCAAAAATCTGGCGAGCAGGTTGTATTATCCGTGCACAATTCTTACAAAAAATTACCGATGCATATGAAAAAAATCCAGCACTTGAAAACTTGTTGTTAGATGAATACTTCGTAGAAATTACGAAAAAATATCAACAAGCCGTTCGTGAAGTTGTTGCGATTGCTGTTCAAGCAGGTGTTCCTGTACCAACATTCTCATCTGCAATTGCTTATTACGATTCTTATCGTTCAGATCGCTTACCAGCGAATTTAATTCAAGCACAACGTGATTACTTCGGTGCTCATACGTACGAACGCACAGACAAAGAAGGAATCTACCATTACAGCTGGTACAACGAAGAATAAACACGCTGGAGACCATGAGTCTGGCTCACCATGCTCATGGTTTTACTGTGGCTTAAAAAAGAACCAGACAGATTGAGTAGTAATTCTCTAATAAGTAGTAAGGAATAAAAAGGTTGAGCTTGAGTATAGCTTTTAAAGAGAAAGGACAATTAATCAAATGAGCAACATTTTAATTATTGAAGATGAAAAGAACTTAGCGAGATTCGTTGAGCTTGAATTAAAACATGAGGGGTATACGACAGAAGTACACTACAATGGTCGTACAGGATTGGAAGCCGCTCTTAACAACGAATGGGATGCTATCCTTCTTGATTTGATGTTACCAGAATTGAATGGATTAGAAGTATGTCGCCGTGTTCGCCAAGTGAAAAATACACCAATTATTATGATGACTGCGCGTGATTCAGTAATTGACCGTGTTTCTGGTTTAGACCATGGAGCGGATGATTATATTGTTAAACCATTTGCAATTGAAGAATTGTTAGCTCGTTTACGTGCGTTACTTCGTCGTATTGATATTGAGGGCGATAAAAACGTTGCAAAACAAACAACGATTACATATCGTGACTTAACAATTGAAAAAGAAAATCGTGTCGTTCGTCGTAATTCTGAAATGATTGAATTAACAAAACGCGAATACGAATTACTATTAACGCTAATGGAAAACGTGAATGTTGTCTTGGCACGTGATGTGTTACTAAATAAAGTTTGGGGCTATGAAACAGAAGTAGAAACAAACGTTGTGGATGTGTATATCCGCTACTTACGAAATAAAATTGACGTACCTGGAGAAGAAAGCTACATCCAAACTGTCCGTGGAACTGGCTACGTTATGCGTTCGTGAGAACTAATTAATGAAAAGAACGATTAAAAAAGAACTGGAAGGCCCATCTTTAACTATAAAGTGGGCTTTCGCAAGTTCTTTCTTTATATTTGTAGTTTTTACCATTTTTGCGGTGATTACCTATAAGTCTTCTGTTAGTCTTATTGTTGCCAAAGAAAAGGAAAATGTCGAAGCAACGATTGCAGAAGTAACAAATCGATTAGCTAATGCCAATGAAAATTTAACGGTAACAGACGTTTTTGACTATTTAAAAACGCCGAGTGAAAGAGATGAAAACTACTATAATAAGCATACAGCAGTAGAAGGTTCGTTTATGGAAATGGACAGTTTCATATCTGAACTAGGACAACCAGAACTTTATTTATCTGTGTATGACACAAACCAAAAGCTAGTTTTTAAAACACAAAATGAATATGATAAGTTATTACAATTGGATCGACAATTACCTGTTGTTCGAACCGTTTTTGATAAAACCGGTTTTTATTCCGTGGAACCTATTTTTTCAAAAGAAACACGAGAAAAGATTGGCTATATTCAAGCGTTTTATGAACTTTCTTCTTTTTATGAAATTCGTAATCATTTATTATTAACACTTGTAGTTTTAGAAGTGATTTCTCTGATTGTAAGTAGTGTCTTAGGCTTTATCCTCTCTTCTTATTTCTTAAAACCATTAAAAGTATTGAGAGATACGATGGATACAATCCGCAAAGACCCGCAATCAGATGTCCACATGCCGGAGATTAATACGAGAGATGAGTTAGCAGATATCTCGGAAATCTTTAATGAAATGTTAGATCGTATGAGACGCTATATCGAACAACAAGAGCAGTTTGTTGAAGATGTTTCCCATGAATTAAGAACGCCCGTTGCGATTATGGAAGGCCATTTAAACCTTTTAAATCGTTGGGGGAAAGACGATCCTGAAATTTTAGATGAATCATTAAAGGCCAGTTTACAAGAAATTAGTCGTATGAAGAGTTTGGTCCAAGAAATGCTTGACCTTTCACGCGCTGAACAAGTGGACACCCAATATGCAAATGAACGAACAGATGCTAAACAAGTAGTCTACCAAGTATTTAATAACTTCCAATTGGTTTATCCTGAGTTTCATATCACATTAGATGACGATTTACCAACCGAAGTTGAACTGAAAATCTATCGTAATCACTTTGAACAATTGCTAATTATTCTATTAGATAATGCGATTAAATATTCAACAGATCGAAAAGAAGTGCATATTTCCATTTCTCGAACGATGAATGAATTTGAAATAGCTGTGCAAGATTTTGGTGAAGGAATCACTGAAGAAGACTTGGAGAAAATATTTGATCGATTCTATCGAGTAGATAAAGCCCGTGCAAGAAATAAAGGTGGTAATGGCTTAGGTCTATCGATTGCAAAACAATTAGTCGAAAACTATAAAGGACGTATTGATGCAGAAAGCGTATTGCATCAAGGAACGATCTTTAGAATTTTTATTCCAATCGCTGGAATAAAAGAAGAGAGCAACGTACAATAAAGTACGTTGCTTTTTTTACGAATGATTAACGAACATTTCAGTAAGAGAAAAGGGATTATAAGATAAAGAAACGAATGTTTTCTTTGCAGAAAATATTCATCGTTCGAAATTGAAAAAAATGTTATTTTTCTGCAAAATAATAGTTGCGTTTTAGAAAAATCCTTGGTATATTAATATCTGTTCTGACAAACAGTTCGTTAAGAAAAAAGTTTTAAAAAGTTAAAAATTTTTCTTGACGAAAAGATAAATAACATGTTAGAATAACAAAGTCGTTAAAGAGATTGCTTTTAAATCAATCGTTTGATCAAAAAAACTTGTTATAAAATAACAAAAAAATTTAAAAAGTTGTTGACAAACAACTGAGATAATGATAAGATATAGAAGTTGTCACAACAGACGGCAACGACCGAGCAAAACAACTTAAAAAACTTTTTAAAAAAAAGTTCTTGACATTCAAACGAAAGTTTGTTATGATATAAAAGTTGCTGCGAGGTAACGTAGACCTTTGAAAACTGAACAAAGAATAGACGAACCAAATGTGTAGGGCGTCTTGATTCAATTCAAGACAACAAACATTTTTAACAAGCAAGCAATATGCTAGCAAACAAATTGAGCTTAACAATCGCAAGATTGTTCTAACTTTTATTATGAGAGTTTGATCCTGGCTCAGGACGAACGCTGGCGGCGTGCCTAATACATGCAAGTCGAACGCTTCTTTCCTCCCGAGTGCTTGCACTCAATTGGAAAGAGGAGTGGCGGACGGGTGAGTAACACGTGGGTAACCTACCCATCAGAGGGGGATAACACTTGGAAACAGGTGCTAATACCGCATAACAGTTTATGCCGCATGGCATAAGAGTGAAAGGCGCTTTCGGGTGTCGCTGATGGATGGACCCGCGGTGCATTAGCTAGTTGGTGAGGTAACGGCTCACCAAGGCCACGATGCATAGCCGACCTGAGAGGGTGATCGGCCACACTGGGACTGAGACACGGCCCAGACTCCTACGGGAGGCAGCAGTAGGGAATCTTCGGCAATGGACGAAAGTCTGACCGAGCAACGCCGCGTGAGTGAAGAAGGTTTTCGGATCGTAAAACTCTGTTGTTAGAGAAGAACAAGGACGTTAGTAACTGAACGTCCTCTGACGGTATCTAACCAGAAAGCCACGGCTAACTACGTGCCAGCAGCCGCGGTAATACGTAGGTGGCAAGCGTTGTCCGGATTTATTGGGCGTAAAGCGAGCGCAGGCGGTTTCTTAAGTCTGATGTGAAAGCCCCCGGCTCAACCGGGGAGGGTCATTGGAAACTGGGAGACTTGAGTGCAGAAGAGGAGAGTGGAATTCCATGTGTAGCGGTGAAATGCGTAGATATATGGAGGAACACCAGTGGCGAAGGCGGCTCTCTGGTCTGTAACTGACGCTGAGGCTCGAAAGCGTGGGGAGCAAACAGGATTAGATACCCTGGTAGTCCACGCCGTAAACGATGAGTGCTAAGTGTTGGAGGGTTTCCGCCCTTCAGTGCTGCAGCAAACGCATTAAGCACTCCGCCTGGGGAGTACGACCGCAAGGTTGAAACTCAAAGGAATTGACGGGGGCCCGCACAAGCGGTGGAGCATGTGGTTTAATTCGAAGCAACGCGAAGAACCTTACCAGGTCTTGACATCCTTTGACCACTCTAGAGATAGAGCTTTCCCTTCGGGGACAAAGTGACAGGTGGTGCATGGTTGTCGTCAGCTCGTGTCGTGA
>NZ_JBIOTC010000001.1:2695000-2961568 GCF_051715085.1 Enterococcus sp. AZ050
AATTGGCAGACGCGCTGGACTCAAAATCCAGTTCCTTCACGGGAGTGCCGGTTCGACCCCGGCCGCCGGTATACGAAAGACTGTTAAATCGTTGATTTGACAGTCTTTTTTTGTTTTGTGGTGCGAAAATGGTGCGAATGTTAAATTTTGAATTTTTTTTAGAACAAAATTTAGTTATTTAATAATTAGTTGAGTGAAGTGAACAGTTATCAAATATGGTTAAGGTGCTGGAAAATTTCAGTGCCTTTTTTAATTGGTGTGAAATGAATTTTTATTTATGAGAAGTAATTTGGATAGACATAAATGACACCATTTCTATTTTTAGTCTATTTTAACCGGAAAAACACTTGAAAAAGATGTTGTTGATGATTTTAAAGGCTCTATTTCAAAAACTAATAGAAATGGTTTATCGTTTAATGTTTGGGCTAGGCGTTGTGATGATTTGGAAAGTCAATTTGCTAAACACAACGACATTGAGGTTTTTCATATCGAAAGAACTAAGTTATGGCAAATAGATCCTGTTTTTGATAAAACAACTGGAAATATTTATCTTTTATTTTCAGACACTACATTATCTCAAGTCAGAAATAAATATGTGAAAAAGGGTAAAAGTACTCACTATTCAGTTAGTTTCTTATTAAAAAATGTTGGGTTATTACCCATGGATGGAGAAACAGTTGAACTGATTCCTTTTACAGATGAAGAAATTGAAAGACTGAATTTAAGAAGACAAAAAGATATAGAAAAAATGCTTGGTAAAGATGCTGAAAATGTAAAAAAAGTAATTATGGTAAGTGTTTCCTATCATGATGGAGAAGCAATTGCAGCATTACTTCAAGAATATACGGCTAATTTTGAATTGTCATTTGAAAAAGATGTTTCATATATGTTAAATACTGCTTATTCAGGTGATAGCGTAATGGATGATGATGGTACTCAACCAATGGAATCCGAGCAACCTTTAGTAACTTTAAAAAGTATCAAAAAAACAGAATAGGAAGAGTGATATTCAATGTCTATGCCTTTTAATGGAGAGAGACTGAAAGAAGCACGCCGTTTTAGACAAATGTCTATACCGCAACTTGCTGAGAAAGTAGATATTTCAAAGCAGATGATTTCAAAGTATGAGCATGGTGATGCTCAGCCGAGTCCGAAAACGTATCAAAAATTAGTATTGGCACTTGGGTTTCCTCTAAGCTTTTTCCAGCAAGGCGATGAATTTTCATATGATGATTTAGGAACATTTTATAGAAGTAGGCTATCGTCTACTCAATCTGAAAAAAAACCTAGTGAGTTATTAAAAAAATATTTAGCAGTTTTGGCTAATTTTTTTGAAAGTTATGTGGATTTTCCAGTATTAAAAGAACTAGATCACGTTGAAGATCCTATTGCCTCAGCTGGACTTTTAAGAGAAAAATGGGGATTAGGTAGTTCTCCAATCCCTAATGTACTTCATTTATTAGAAATTCATGGGTTTCAACTAGCAACAATTAACTCTAATTCTGAGAAAGTAGATGCTTTTGGTAGCCAAACTAAAGTTAATGGAAAAGATTACTACTGTATTCTGATTGATCAAGATAATAATTCTTTCTATCGACAACAATTTAGTTTGGCTCATGAATTAGGGCACTGGGTTCTCCATTCGAAATCTATTAACCCTCAAGAACTAGAACCTCAGGAATATCGGGAGATGGAGAAGCAAGCCAATATTTTTGCTTCTAGTTTTTTGTTGCCTGAGGAAGCTTTCTCCAGAGATATTCGAGGTTATGAAGATGATCTAGATGCGTATCTAAAATTGAAATCCAAGTGGGAAGTATCAGCGGCAAGTATGGTTTATCGATCCAAGAGTCTGGGACTGATATCTTCTGAGCAATATCTTAGATTACAAAAAAGAATGAGCTCAAGAGGTTGGAGAAGAAGTGAACCGTTTGACTCAGTTCATCCAGTTCCTAAACCTACAATTATGAAACAAGCATATGAACTGTTAATTCAAGCTAATATAATTGGAAATGATACGCTAGCTGATCTTCTTAATAGACAGTATGGAATTACACTGCCTAACGATATTCTTTCTGATTTACTTGGAATATCAATAGATGCATTAAGTAATGGGAATAGAGGAAAGATTGTTCAAATGAAAAAGAGTTAGGAGGGGTAAGATGGCTAAACATAGTGGTGGAAAAGTAGGGAAAGCTGGAAAAACATTATCGTCTAAAAGTAGTAGCAAGTCTGCAAAAACTAAGGCAGGGAAGACTTTAAAGAACCATCAAGATAAAAAACACTAATCACATATATTGCTGAAGAATCCTGTAAAAACAGGGTTCTTTTTTTTGGAGGAAACTACTATATTCAAAATAAGAAATCCAACATCAAAACAAATTAAATGAAAATTTCAAACAAAGGAGAAAACAAATGAATAAGAAAAAACGACAAGCGATCTCGCTAGTGGGTGTACTCACAGTGATGATTGCTTTTTTTATTACCCCAATTATGGCTCTTGCAGCTTCAGTCAATTATGAAAAAATTGGAGATTATGTTTCTACTTGGCATGTTGCTTCCCTAGGAGGATTACACTGGACAGATAATGGTGTGCACATGATCAAAGCAGATAACCAACCTGCTTTTTGTATTGAACATGGTGTTTTATTAAACGGTGGCTCAGGATTTGAACCATCTGAGTTAAACAGTGCTGAAAAAGAGCGACTATCTTTGATTTCCTATTACGGTTATCAACTTAGTCCCACTGTAGAAAATTATGGCATTACTCAAAATATCATTTGGGAAGAATTTGGTGATACCTTATTAAGCACACAACTTCCAAACTACGCCAATCGTAAAAATGAAATTCTAACGAAAGTAGCTAATCACAAAATTAAGCCAAGTTTTACGAATCAAAGTCTCACCTTAAATGTTGGTGATTCCATTACGTTAACAGATACAAATAATGTTTTATCAAAATATGGCAATCTTTTAGAAAATTCCGCAAACTTGCAAATCGAAAAGAATGGAAATACGCTAAAATTAACTGCTACGACTAGCTCTAAGGAGTCTGGTAAGCTTCAATACAGTATGGTGCCAAAAGATCAAGTAGGTCAAAGTTTCATCTACAAGAAACCTGGTGAACAGACTGTAGCGACATTTAAATTATCCAATGCTGGAGAAATGAATTTAGCAATCAAAGTGAACCTCAATGGTAATATAAAATTGAAAAAAGTAGATGAAGATACAGGGAAAGCTTTACCCAATACGAAAATGAAATTTGAGTATAACGGACAAACAAAAGAAATTGTGACTGACACGAATGGTCTTGCTCAAATCGATGGGTTAAAAGCAGGTACGAAGGTCAAAATTACGGAGGTAACTGCTAGTAATGGGTTTGTGAATAAAGGAGAATCAAAAGAAATCACGATTGAACCAAATAAAACAATTGAAGTAGTGTTTGGAAACAAAGCCCAACAAGGATTACTAAAATTGAAAAAGACAGGTCAAAAAGCGACCACAGTTACCATAACGGATTCTGACTATGGAAAGCTACATGATATCACCTTTGATTATGTTCCTCTAGCTGATGTGACGTTTACTATTAAAGCTCGTGAAGACATTAAAGTAGGTGATTATGTTCATGCCAAAAAAGGAAGTGTTGTTGCGACTGTAAAAACAGATGCAAATGGCGAATTAATTAATATGCCTAAGCTATATCTAGGAAAATATGAAGCCATTGAAACAGCGGCTCCTGCTGGATACCTAATGAATACGACACCTCTGCCGTTTGAGTTTACCTATGAAGGACAAAATGTTGAGCTGGTTTCTCAATCACTTGAAGCAAAGAATGACTTTCAACAGCTAAAGATTACTGTTCATAAAAATGAAGAACAGATTCGGGAATGGAAGGAAAATGTGCCAGTACTAGAAGAGGTGAAAGCAAATGACAAAGTATTTGGCTTATTTACGAACCAAGAATATCCAATGACCGACAACACGACTGTGCCAGCTGATGCTTTATTAGCGTTTGGAACAGTTAATGAAGGGGAACTTGTCTTTCCAAATCTAAAATTAATGGAAGGAAAGTACTACATTCAAGAATTGGATGCTGGAGAAAACCATGATATTGATTTGACCCATCATGAATTTGAGTTTAAAGCAACGGATCATGAGACAGAAAAAGTTATTGAACTCTATGCACCTAAAGACAATCAAGAGGATGAATCGCTACCATTATTAAATAAACTTCATTTTAATCAGTTTTCATTAAAGAAAATAAATGAAGAAGCAACGTTAGAAGAAAAAAATGGCTATGAGTTTACCTTCACTGGAAATGGCGAGGGTGCTATTTTCACCCTAGAAACGGAAGACAAAGAAGTAATTCAAACAGTCACAGTTAATAAGAATTCTTTGGCTACGTTCACGAATGTACCTGTCGGAACGTTCTATTTGAAAGAGAAGCAACCATCTTCTGAGGATTATGTAGGTTCTTCTGAAACCTATCGAATTATCTCTACACTAAAAGGCGTTCAAGTCTATGATAGTAAAGGTCAGCTTCTTGGTGAAACAATGAATGAAGAAACAAGAGAAGAAGAGGAAAGTATCGATCAGACCGAAGAGCCTGATTCTAAGGAGCCTAAAAAAGATGAACCAATCGTGTTACTAGAGATTAAAAACCATTTGGTTAAAGGGAATGCAGAATTAACAAAAACAGACGTTTCGAATGGAAAAACTCTGCCAAATACTGGCATTCGTATTCTTGATAAAGATAAAAAAGTAGTGATTGAAGGGAAAACAGACAACCAAGGTCAATTTACCTTTGAAAAATTACCAAAAGGTGTGTACTATTTCCAAGAATTTGATGCCCCATCAGGTTATCAATTAGACGAAACACCGATTCAATTTGAAATCAAAGAAGATGGCGAGATCGTCAAATGTACCATGACCAATCAACTTACTCCAACTGAAAAAGGAAATTTGCCGCAAACAGGTGAAACAACATCTATTTTAGAAATTGCGCTTGGAAGCTTGTTACTGATGGGCGTTGCTAGCTACTTTTATGCAAAGAAAAAACAAGGAAATAAAACAAAATAAAAAATGAAAGAAGGAATCAATTATGTCAAATCGTGTCACAAGTATTGCCTTAAAGGATCAACAGCTTGGTGCTAAAATCAAAGCTACGGTGAAAGAGGAACGAGAAATTTATGTTGAAGGAAAACGAGTTCCTTGTCGTATTTTCACTGCTTCATCTGCACTACATCCAGATTTTGAAATCATTGTGCCAAATCTGAGAAATTCACAACGCTTTGATGGGAGAAAAGAAGTGGAATTGAAGGATGCTACACTAGTTCCTAGTGCTAAACGAAACAACATTGGAACGGCTAGCCGGACGTTAGAATTGCAAGTCTTTGCTAAACAGCTAATTACACTAAACTAGAAAAGAGGAAAAATAAATGAGTTTAAAATTTGAAGAAAACACTATTAAGGATTTTGATATCAAGAAAACATTTGGCACTTGTTATTATTTAAGTAATCAATCGATCTATGAAAACGATAGCGAAGGGAACCGAACAGAAATGGTAAGGGAACAGCGTGTAACAGTCTATTCCGAAGCAAAAAATGATCAAATTGATGTTGCATTGCCAGAAACAACGGATTTAGCTTCATTTTCTTATGATGATGAAATTGAACTGACAGGTGAAGTGACTGCGTTAGCATGGCTCTCTTCTTACGCAGGGTACAATGATTCCATTCAATCCGAACAAGCCTTTAAAATCCGAGCTGGTGGAATTAAAAAGGTAACAGCACTTCATCAGAAACCTGAAAAACAAAAACCAACTGGAACGACACAAGGGTAAAGGGTAATAAGAGATGGAATTTTTAAACTATAGAGGTACCAGAATTCGCCCGTATCACTTGAATCTCTATCGTCATTACTTGTTCGGTACGTGGTCTCCAGCGCTCCTTGCTAGTGCTGTATATGGCTATTTCGTACTATATCCATTAGTAACTAAATTTTCTGAAAAAAATCAGTAGATTATGCTGCTCTCCTTCTTCCAGTTGGAGGGCTTTTTTTATTGCTCTTACTTCCGTTGTTCATCTGTTTATGGGGGAGAAGACAATCTTTTCTCAAAGGTGGTTTCTTTTATCGTGCCTATCAACGTCAAATGTTAGCACGGATGTTAAAAAGTAATGGCTTGTATGATAAGAAAGAACGAAAATCAAATGAGCGAACCACAGAAAAGATGATTTTCCCTAAAGTCTATTATCGAAATACAAAGGAAATTCTTTATTTAACGGTTCCGACAGACGGGATGAAGTGGCATGATCGATTTGAAAAGATTGCGAAAACCTTTGAAGAAATGTATATTGCCGATTTTATCAATGTACAGAAAGAAATGGGCTTTACAACCTATTCTTTGATGATCGATGTCATTAGTAAACGGATTGCTATTTCAGATTGTGTTGTCACAAATGGTCAAGTAAAACTAATGGATGGCGTGGTTTGGGATTATGCAGAAGTGCCACATATGTTGATTACAGGTGGCACCGGAGGAGGAAAAACCTACCTGATTTTGACATTGATTCAAGCATTAGTAAAGGTGGGAACCGTTGATATTTGCGACCCAAAAGAAGCGGATTTAAAGGATTTACAAGACCTTAAACTATTCAAAGGACATGTCTTTACTGGAACAAAATGGATTACTCGTTGCTTAAAAAATGCTGTGGCAGAAATGAATCGCCGCTATGTCTATATGAAACTCCTTCCAACCTATACAACAGGGAAGAACTTTGCATATTACGATATTCCGCCTTATTTCATCATCATAGACGAGTGGGCGGCTTTTTTTGGCACCTTGAATTATAAAGAACAGGATGAAATTCTAGGGTATGTCAAAGAATTGGTATTGAAGGCTCGTCAAGCAGGTGTTTTCTTAATTATTGCGACACAACGCCCTGATGCAGAGAACTTTGGTGGAGGGATTCGGGATAATATCCTGTTTCGAGTGAGTGTTGGAAAATTGCAAGAACAGGGCTATTATATGACTTTTGGATCGGATCAAAAAAATAAAGCATTCATCAATAAGTCAATCAAAGGAAGAGGGTATGTAGATGATGGCTCGGCTGTACCAAGAGAATTTTATGCACCGTTTGTTCCTAGAGGCTATAACTTTTTAAAGGAATTTGAAAAAATTGAATCAATGAAACTATTAGATACCAGAGAGGTTGATCCAACTATTGAGGAAATTGAAGAGGCACAAGAAGTATTTGAAGTAATTCGATAAGAGAAATAAGGGGAGTTACTCCAAATTATGATGAGAAATAGTGGCGAACAAGTGCATGGTAAACCAACCAATTTCAATGAAAAAAGGGAAAGGAAAAGAAGTGTGTTTCGTTTTCCTTTTTTCGTTGCCTCAGTGGATGGAAGGAGCTGATATGCACTACTTCGTCTATGAACAAGGTTTCCTTGTGAAAGCCGCACGTCTTAACGGGTGGCGCTAGAACGAAAAGGAACAGGCAGGTATCCTGTCTGTGACTGTGTAGAGGTTAGGGCGAGCAACGCTCGCTCTAACCTGTTACCTCCCGCTTAATAACATGGGGGTAACTTTTTAAAAATGAGAACACAGAATCGTCAGAAATCCTTATATCTCCTAGCTTGAATAGACATTTAAACGTGTGAACGATTTGGATTGATTTTGTGAACGTACAAGAAAGGTAAGAGGCTAAAAATGACCAATCAAGAAATCAGACAATTACGCAATCGACTAGGGTTATCCCAACAGCAATTTGCAGACAAACTTCACTGGAGTAAATCTTATTTATCAATGATTGAAACAGGGAGACGCACCATCACCAAAACTGCTATTGAACGAATCAACCAAATATTTTGTGTAGAAGGTGGGATTCTTCCAATGGAGGCAAAAATTGATTTTCTTCGGATTCGATTTAAAATCCATTCCCCAGACCAAGTCATTGAAAAGGTATTACGAATGAATCCAGACGTATTTATTTATAAAAATTATGGGTTTAACCATTACACAGAAACCTATTGTTTTAGTGAGATATTTGTGTTTGCTAATCCTGAAAACTTAGACATGGGTGTCATGATTGAATTACGAGGTCGAGGGTGTCGTGAGTATGAGCTAGTGTTAGAAGAGCAGCAAGAAACATGGGCAGAGTTTTTTTGGCGACTGTATGAAACGAATCTCTTTGGTGATCGCCTAATGATTGATACAAAGATTACTAGAATTGATTTGGCATTGGATGAACAGGTTTCATTGCTATACCCAAACTATGATTTATTTGAACTAAAAGAAAAATACGAGCAAGGATTAGTTGACACAACGTTTCGTAATTTTGATTTTACTGGCGGAATTGTTGTGAAAAATGGGCAACGCTTAAATAAGGGACTGTCTTTATATTTTGGCTCACGTCAGTCTCCATTTTATTTGAATTTCTATCAAAAGGATTACGAACTAGCGAAAAAAGAAGAGATATCTGTTGAAATGGCCCGTCAAAAATATGGCATTAAGAATCGGTATGAGATTCGATTAGCAGATGAAAAAGCCTATCTCTTTGTCGAATATTTATTATCCACTGGTGAAACATTGGAGTGGATCGTCAAAGAACTAATTGATACTGCAATCAAAGTTTATGACTGTGATGAAGCTGGATTGCGTACTCAATACAGCGCCAACTGGCGAATGGTCATTGAAAGTATGCAAGAATTGAAACTGACCATGAAAGGAGAGAAACCTAATTATGAAAAATCATTACGTTGGCTCTCCAACTATCTTGCCCCAACTCTAAAGAAAATTTGGATCATGGATCAAACGTTTGGGACAGATGAACTAATGACCCGTATTAAACAAGCAGAATTGAAAGAAAAAGACCAAGAGGAATTGGCGAAGTTGACCACAACCATTAAGGAGTTGTTAATACAAGAAGAGGAAGAGGTTGTATCCTCTAAAACAGTATCTGTTACACAAGAAGAAGTGGAACAGCTGTTAGCCCAATTTTTATTTGAATAAGAGGTGAAAGAAATGATTGAGTTATATATTGAAAACCTTCATACGCATAAAGGTCGTTGGTTTGAACTCCCAATTCAATGGGAAGAAGTGAAAGATAAAATCGGACTTGAAGATGGTCATGAACATTTAGTAACGGATTATATGGCACCATTTACAATAAGCCATTACGAAAATTTTAATGAAATGAATGAAATCGCAGAAGAGTTGGATGAAAATGGGAACAATCCAGTTGTTAACTATATAGGTGAATTAGTGGAATATGGTTTCTTTACAAGCATACTGGAAGCTTTTGAACAGATTGATGAAATTCAAGTCTACTCTGATTGTTATTCTTACAAAGATTATGCCGAACAACTAATGGATGATCTTGGCTATCTCTCTGGCGTACCAGATATTATCAAATGGAATATTGACTATGAAGGGATCGGAGAGGATTTACGTCGGGACGGGAGGCTCTATCAAGCAAGTGACAATACCATTATTGAGGTTATGACATGAACCAGAAACAATTAGCCGAGGAATTGAAGTATTATGGATTTGTTTGCTTGGAAGGGGAAATCCCTGAGAGACAAGCCCGACAATTTCTTACCGTTAAGAAATTGACACAACGAGAGAATTTAGTGTTTCAGCCTAAAAGGGAGCTTTGCTTTGAACGAATGTTGTCAAAGAATACGAGTCTCTATATTGAAGGACTGGAGCGTTTGAGTGAGACTGGTGTCTATCGTGGTTTTTCCCACGATTTCTACAAAGCAACCTATCTGTTTAGCTCCCAACCTAGTCGTTTGAAAATTTATGGGACCCAGCTTTCTACAAGAGAACTTCTTTATTTAGTAAAGGGGTTCTCTTTTTTACATTAAAAAACAAGGAGTGACTCTATGAACTTTATAAAAGAGAAAAAACAACCGAAACCAGTTGTCCCAAAAGAAGAAAAAGCAGCGAGTATCCGAACGGTTCGTTTGAGTGTTCTTATTCTGACACTTTTTTTAGTGGTAAGTGGCCCAATTGCGTTGTTTCAGTCTTCCAAGATGCAAGGAAGGATAAAAAAAGAACAAGCAGCATTAACCAAAATCATCCAAGAAGAACTGTCGAAAAATACGAGTACACCTGTTGCATCTGAATTATACAAGCAGTTCTTACATCCCTTTATCACTACCTATATCTCACTTCCAACTGATCAAAAAGCGTTTGAGGAGAGGCTTAATACGTTACAAGACACGTATTTCAACTTTGAGCTGGAAGAAGAGAAAAATACAGGGCTTGAGAGGAAATTACTATCTTCTGATTTTTATGATTTAGTGAGTGAGCAGGGACAAACGATCGCAAAATACAAGATTGCTTATGAAATTACCACACCTGTCACAAAAGAACGAGAAGTAAAGAAAAAAGAAGGAGACAAAGAAGTAACGGGCAAAGAAAAATACATCGATTACGAGAAAAGTGAAGTAAAAACGTTACTCAATATTCCTTTTATTCAATTAGGCAATCAATCGTTTAAAGTCACTGCGTATCCTTATTTTTCAATGGAACCTTCTTTAACATCTGGAAAGGCACTTCAATCAACAATTGATCGATCTCAGTACCAAAGATTAGAGAATAAAGAAGAAAAGGCAGTTACCAGTTTTGTGCAAGCTTTTCTTGAAAAATATGTTTCAGATTCGATAGAAGACATGAGCTTTTTGATGAAAGAACCAGAGTTATTGACTGGTGATTATCAAATTACAGATGCAGCGATTGAACCCTTGATAAAAGAGAAACAGATTGTCGTCTTTGTTACGTTCAAACTAGTGGATGGACAGACCAAAAGTAGTCATATAGAAACGATGACATTAGGACTGAAACACCGAGACAACACGTACTTTATTGAAAAATTACAGCACTATCTAGGAGGAATTTAAATGAACCAACCCTATTCTAAAAAGCAATGTCTAACAATGAAACTCTCTGTTCTTTGTAATGCAATTTTCCTGTTTTTTTCAACCTCATCCTTAGCTTATGCAGATGCGAGTGCAAAAGAAGCTAGTAATTATATTTTAAATGACTGGATTGCCCCAATTTTTGGTGTCGTTGTTGTTTATTTAGTCATTAAAGAATTTATGAATTCAAAGTGGATACAAGGTTTTGCGATTCTGTTTTTTGGTGGCATTATTTATGCCGTGATTAAAGACCCAGCTAGTGTTCTAAATTCATTGTCTAATCTAAAAAGTTATTTCGGGTTATAGCCATGAACAGAGAAAAACAGATTTTGGATTATCGTGAGCCGTTTAATGCCCCCTATATGATTCGAGAAATTGCGAAAAATGTCAATTTACCGTTCGTGGTCTATGCGCAAGATTTTACTGTCGCTACTGTGAGCTTTGCGCTGGTATTCAGTAGCTTATTGCTCTTATTTGGAATGAATCAATTAGTAATTATGGTCTCTATTGCGATTCCTTACGGGCTAGTTCAATTGTTTAATCGTGTGGAACCAGATGGCAAACGAGCCGACATATTCTTAAAAGATTACCTGAGTTATTTAGTGACGTATGTCACGAAGCATCAGGTGTTATACCATGAGCAGCTTCAAACAATAAAACAAGAAAAAGTTATTTATCACCGCTGTCCAGTGAAACAACTATTGATAAAGGAGGAACCTAACTTTATGAGTACCGTAACCGTTGATCAAGTGAAACAAGAAATAAAAGAAGCCATTGTTCCAGAACTCATCCATGAATTTGAGTCGATACAGGCTAGAGAAGAAGGATTCTATGAATTATTTGAAACAGATGATGAGGTATTGCTTATGAAAAAGACCCTTCATCGGCATTATACAGATGGATTCCTTCCACTGACAGAGGTGTCCAAGTTGAAAGACCAATACCAACCATTAATCAAGCAATCCATACGCAAACGTATTACTCGATTATTGTAAAAGGAGGAAAAGTATGAGATTAAAACAACCCTTTCATAAAGTGTACCGCAATGTGTTGATTACGACAGAAAATGAGGTGTGGGCATATTTTACATGTCCAAGTGAGTATGTCATTGGTCAAAACAAAGAGGTGCAAGAAAAACATAAGCGAAAATGGCAGCAGTTTCTTCAAAGTTTGCGGCGCTTTGAAGATTTTGAATTATTTCTTAATCCTCATTCATATAATCTCAATGAACGATTGTCTGCTTTTTCTAAAAGTTTTGATGAACAAGCCCAAAACATGGGCGATGCCTTAATTGATCGCACGTTGTCTGAATTAGAAAGTCAGTTACGAGTGATTACAACAGAGAAATTTTATATTGGTGTGAAACTGTCTAGTCTGTCGTCTGCTACGTCTCTTAAAGGAAAAGCAATGGAACTGGTGGATTATTATGCAGGCAAACTCTTAGCGATTACGCAGTATCACATGACCGTTGACGAGGATTTTTTGGCACGTTATCGTATCATTGAAGCCGAAGTCTTTCAGCTAGTCGGGGCAATTAATGGTCGAAGATTAACTGAAAAAGAAGTATTACAAGTTTGTCGCTATCCTTATGTTCGTGGGATGGACACTTCTTTTGATAGTGATTTTATTGAAAAAGAAGGGTACTCCTTAACTGATACGATTCTTGATCCTACAGAGGAGCAGGGTTTATTAAAATTACGAAGTTTAGAAGGAACCAGTTATATTGCGCTATTACCAATTCATAAATTTGCGCCAAATTTGGCATTTAACCATGTGGCAGAACTTGTTCAAAGCCTGCCTTTTCCAGTAGAGTTCCGATTAAAGGCACATTTTGAGCCTTTGAAAGGCGGCAAGGGCTTAAAAGGGAAATCTTCAAGGGCATCCAAACGCTTAAAGAATAGTGCCAAAGAAACCCTATCGATGGGGGATGCTGAAATGAAATCCAGTCGATTCAATCGGTATGCCTTGACTGATTTAAACAATAAAATTGATTTACGAGTCCCAGTCATTAAATGGTTGGGGCTTTTTGGTGTCTTTGGACAAACACCAGAAGAGTGTCGAAGCCGAATTCGTACAGTACTCTCTTTGTGTCAGTCTCGTAATGTGGATATTGTGAAAGGATTAGCAGATCAAGTCTTTCTGTTTCATCAATTCTTGTCTGGAAATAAACTAGGACCCGAAAAAAATTGGATTCATTATACCACAGTAGAGGGAATCAGTGAATTGATGCTAGGGGTAGAAAATAGAATTGGGGACAATGTAGGCATTCCAATTGGCATGGTTTCAGAATTGAAAAACACACGGAATTTAACACCTAAAGAAATTGCGAAAACTAGTCGTAAACCAGTATTCTTTAATACTTCTATTGGCAATCAAAGTGATATCGCTGATAAGAAAGCAAATAGTCCGCACATTGCTATTACAGGGCCCACAGGAAATGGAAAATCTTATTTGGCTAAGTTTGTGTTCTTTCTCTCTGTGTTGATGAAAGGAAAAGGGCTCTATGTTGACCCAAAATCCGAATTCTTTGATTGGATCATGGAAGTGATCAATGACCCAATGTATCAGAAAAAGTATCCTGAAACATGTACCTTTGTTCAGCAGCATTTTCATCAAGTACGACTTGATCCAGACAAAGAGAGTAATAAAGGCGTTCTAGATCCTATTTGTTTTATTCCAAACCGAGTTGCAGCAAAAGATATGGCACAAGATTTATTTGAAGAACTGTATGACTTTACGAGTTCTAGAGAAAAAAAATCTCGTCTAGCCATGTTAGAAGGCATTGAAGTTGTCTTGAAGAAACGAGATAGTGGAGAACAAGTGGGTCTTCTTCATGTGGTTGATTTCATGTTAGAAAATGATAATGAAGAAGTACGAGATACTGCTAATTTGATCAAAAAATCCGTTCAAGGATCTATTTTAGAATTGGCATTTAGTTATGGTGAAAATGAAGGCTTAAATCTTCATAACAAAGTGACTGTACTGGAAGTGTTAGGATTAGAAATGCCAAGAGCAGAAACACCAAGTAGTGATTATAGTGCTACCCAAAGAAAATCAATCATGTTAATGATGTGTATTGGGAAGTTCTGTGAATTGTTTGGCTTGCGAGATCGAGAAGAAAGCACAGTGGTACTTTTTGACGAGAGCTGGATTTTTAACACGTCAAAAAATGGACGAGCGATTATTAAATCTATGCGCCGAGTTGGTCGAAGCTTTAATAATACCTTGATTATTGTGACACAGTCTGTAAAAGATACCGCAGAAGAAGACGACACAGGGAATTTTGGGCGTATCTTTGCCTATGACGATAAGGACGAACGAGAAGAAATTCTTCGTCATTTAGGGTTAGAAGTAAGTGAGGAAAACATTGAGTGGCTAAAGAATTTACCTAAGTATCATTGTCTTTATTTAGATTTAAGAGGACGTGTTGGGAAAATGTTGGTTTATTGTCCCTATGAAGAATTGCATCAAATGTTGCAAACCGTGAAGAAAAATTCAAGTGCAGACGTGGAAACTGCCTTTAGTGCATAGAAGGGAGCGAGTCTATTGTTAAAAGATGTATTTGACATTGATTCTTTCCAGTCTTTCTTTGAAAAGGGCGGCTGGTTTAGTATCAATGAGAATTTACAAAGTGTTCTAAATGCCTTAATTAACCTTGCTTTTGGACTGATTAAATACATGGTTCTTGCGCTTGATTATGTCATTGATAAATTGTTTAGTTTAAATCTTTTGGAAGGGATATTGCCAGATTTATTTTCTACAGCTGGTTCTATCTATAACCAATTATTTAGCGTGCTAGGTATCTTACTTTTCACCTTTGTGATTGTCATTTCTGTTAAAGATTTCTTTGAAAAAGGGATTAGTAAAGCCTTGATACGATTTGGTATCTTTACATTGATTTATGCAGGCAGCATGGCATTCTTTTCAGACGGTGCCGCCAAAGTGCAAGAGGTCAATACGATTTCGCAGAACGTCCAAGGGCAGCTAGTAGATTTAACGAGTGGTAGCTTAAACAGCAGCAATCAATCTACAACAGAAAAGTTGATTGGTGGCGGGCAGCAACTAGATGGTACCAGCAATATTCGTAACCTGATTTTTGATGAATTTATTATTAAGCCTTATGCGCTACTCAATTTCGGAAAAACAGACATTACAAAAGAACAATTTGAGCTGTATTTAGTCAAAAAAGGAGAACCCTTTGACAAAGCGAAAACGAAAGAAATTGAGAAAAAAATCAAACAGGATTCTGAAAAAAACTCTTACCTAACTTCGGATCGTATGACGGAAAAAGTCGCTGTATTATTGAATACATTTGTGATGTTACTCGTGATAGGGATTGCGGTGTTACTAATAGGAGTTGCCAATATTTTGGTTCAGCTATTGATTTACGGGATCATTTTTCTCTTTCCATCCCTGCTCTTTTTAGCACTGATTCCCAATATGCATCATTTGTTAAAAAATGGCTTTATGATGCTAGGAACATTGTTTGCTTCAAAGGTTGGAATAGGGTTTGGTTTTGGGTTGCTCTTTTCCATTATCAATCTATTGGATTCTTTCTTTGTCGTTACAAACATTGTCACCATGTTAGCGGGACTATTTATCAAAGTCTTATTAGGGCTATTTGTTTGGAAGAATAAAGGACAGATTGTTCGGTCATTAACGAAAGGGAAAACAGAACTACGAGGTTTTAGCTTTCCTAAAAGAGCTGTCAATAATCGGCAACAACAGATGGAGCAGCGTGAAGATCAACAAAACCGACTGGCTGAGCAAGCGTATAAGACACAAACCGCAGAAAATGATTATCTTCGGTCAGGCGTAGAGCTAGATCATGTATACCGACAGAATGATTTCCAAGATAATTTATTGGTTCAAGCTGGAAATGACGCTACTTCTCCTGAGCCTGTTTCATTCGATACGGCATCAGCAGAGCCTACGATTGAATCAAGGGATGACTCAGCTGATAGTAAAGAGTCAAGTGGTCTTGATGAGAAAGAAGAAGTACCTTATTATAGTGAATCCGACATAAAGTCAGTCTCAGTGGCATCAACAGTTGGACAAGAAACAGTCTTGCCAGTGGAAGAAATGGATGGTGGGCTTCTTTACCAGCAACCTATTTCGGAGGAAGTGGAGCAGCAACAGACACAGCAAATTGAAGGAAAGGGCAAAGAGTCATTTGAATCGACTCATTTTACTTCTGAACCTCAGCATCAACCAGTACCTGTAGAACCAGAAGAAGCCAAGCAATTAGCAAAAGAAATGGGTGAGCTTAGACAAGAAAACTATGAGGACGTAGAAGTCAGTGAGGAAGCCGTCTATGAAGTTATCTAAGAGTATACCACTTTTTCTACTGGGGTTCTTTCTTCTCTTCATTTTACTGATCGGGGGAGCCAGTTCTTCAACTAGTGTTACTGGAACAGAAGAGGAACAAACCCTTCCAGAAGCGGTGCTTCGCTGGAAAGAAAAAGTAACAAAAGAGGCAGTTAAAAATGAGATACCCGAAGCTGTGCCTTATTTATTAGGAATTATCATGGTAGAGTCGGGTGGGAATTCTGAAAAATATCCCGATATTATGCAATGTAGCGAGAGCCAAGGAAGACCACCAAATTCTATAACAGACCCCGATGAATCAATAGAAGTCGGGGTTAAGTATTTTGCGGATATGTGGAAAGGGCATCAAGAGTATGAGGTTTTAAATCTTGTGCAGGCATACAATTTCGGAGGTGGCTTTTTGAGTCATTCTGGTAAAAGCTACTCACTGGAAAGTGCCATACAATTTTCCAAGAATCAAGCAAATGGACAGAGAGTCACCTATACAAATCCAGTGGCAATTAGCTTAGGCTATGACTATCGCTATGCGTATGGCAACATGTTTTATAGTCAAATTGTGAAGCAATATATCTCTTCCAATTCTAGTAATACTGGCACTAGTGGGAATTCCGAGATTGCGAAAATTGCATCAAATGAACTAGCAGAAGGTATTCATGAAGGTGGCGAAAAATACTGGAGTTGGTATGGCTTTAACAGTCGTGTGGAATGGTGTGCTACCTTCGTTTCTTATGTGGCTGATAAAGCAAATGTCAAGATGGAACGATTTGCCTATTGCCCAACTGGAATCAACAATTTTAAAGCGAATAATCAATGGCAAGATGGAGGTATAGAACCGAAAAGCGGAGCGATCATTTTCTTTGATTGGGATGGTGATGGTGTCAGCGATCATGTAGGGATTGTAGAAAAATTTGAAAATAATACTGTCTACACGATAGAAGGGAACTCTGGAGATATTATTGCGAAGAGAAATTATGAAAAGAACAGTTCGTATATTATGGGGTATGGAAATCTCTAAAATAGAAAAACGATTAAAATCAATATTCTGATTTTAATCGTTTTTTCTTAAACTTGTTGAATATCAATACCTAAATCACGATAAGTTGCCAATAAAGACTTACTTATACCTTTTTCAGTTACGATAGTATCTAAATCGTTAGCTTCTCCAACACGAAAAGTAGAGGTAGTTCCTAATTTTTCTTTAGTAATGATTCCAATGGTATAAGAACTTTGCTTAATTAATTGTTTTTTTATTGCTGCTTCTTCAAAAGAAGGAACTGTGATTCCTCGATCAGAATCGATTGAAGAAATCCCTAATAGACATAATTCAATATTGATTTCTTCTATTGATTTTAAAGTAGATGATCCCTTTAATACTTTAGAGTGTTTATCCAGCTCACCAGGAAGTAAATTGATTGTGACATGTTCATGATTGCATAGAGATAAAGCAATGGTAGGACTGTTTGTAATCACTATTCCATTATATGTGTTAGGAATGCTTTCAGCGAAAAATAGGTTAGTTGTACCACTATCAATATAAATGACTTTCTTACCTGCAATTAGACTAACTGCTTCTTTAGCTAATAATTTTTTACTAGTAGAGTGCTGGTCTATACGGTGTTCAAATGGAAGATTGGTATTATCTAACCTCAATGCTCCTCCATGAACACGTTGGACAAGCCCAAGTTTTGCTAATTCTTGCAAATCTTTTCTAATAGTATCTTCTGTAAGTTGTAATTCTTTAGTCAAATCATTAACAAGAACTTTTCCTTCAGTTTCAATTTTATTTAAAATGAATTGGTGTCGTTCACTTTTCAACATATTCATACCTCCTTTAATCGATTTTTATTGAAAGCTATCGAATTTTATTGTATCATGCGAATATAGAAAAATCGATTATATGTTAACAACTGCTATTTTAATCCATTTTTCTTTTGATGTATAGAGCAAGCCAAAATTTTTGTTAGAAATAAATGAGGAGGAAATGTATATGAAGTTTGGGATTTTTTCAAAAGTATTTCTGGAGTATCCGTTTCAAGAAGCATTAGAAAGGATTTCTGCATCAGGTTTTGACACCATTCAATTCAATTTTGCAAATGTTGGTTTATCTAGTTTACCTAAATCTATAGACAACCAAGTAATTGAAGATATCAAAAAGCTGTGTAAGAAATCTGGTGTAGAAATTGCATTGATTTCTGGAACGTTTAACACATTAGAATTGAATAAAATCAAAAGAGAAGAGAACTTGAAAGGCTTTGAACAAGTAGTCAAAGCTTGCAATAAGTTAGGTGTTCCCTATGTCTCTATCTCCACAGGAAGTTTTAATCAAGCAGATTTTTGGAGCCCACATCCTGATAATCACACAGAAAAGGCTTGGCAATTATTACATGGGTCACTAACAGAAATGCTTGAAATTGCTAAAGAAAATCAAGTGACGATTGTGTTTGAACCTGAACAGGCAAATGTTGTTAGTTCTACTAAAGATTCATTAAGACTAATTAATATGTTTGATTCGGAATATTTAAAAGTTTTGTACGATCCAGCAAATATTGTAACTACGGCAGATGCGGACAATCAACTTAGTAAAATAAAATCGAGTCTTGAACAGTTAAAAGATGTTATCGCTATTGCTCATTGTAAAGATGCTTATGTAACAAAAAAAGAAATTAAATTTGCACCTGTTGGAAAAGGAACGATTCCTTTGAATGATTATTTAACAGAATTAACAAAATTTTACTCAGGTCCAATAATCATGCATGGACTAGAAGAAACGGACATTGAATATGCATTATCTTATTTAGATATGGTGGAGGGAAACTAATATGACAAACATAAAAAAAGAAGAGAAACTTGTAAAAATTG
The DNA here is from genome assembly GCF_051715085.1 of Enterococcus sp. AZ050. Classification (NCBI taxonomy): domain Bacteria; kingdom Bacillati; phylum Bacillota; class Bacilli; order Lactobacillales; family Enterococcaceae; genus Enterococcus; species Enterococcus sp. AZ050. The sequence goes on from NZ_JBIOTC010000001.1 coordinate 2,714,115, forward strand.
GCGTTTTAGGAGCAGGACAAATTTCACAGGCAGCACACTTTGATTCAATTAGAAGATCAAAGAATGCAGAGTTATATGCAATTTGTGATGTTGATGAATTTTTATTGAATGAAATGAACAACATTTATCATCCTCAAAAATTATATAGAGATTTTGATGAAATGTTAAATGATCCTGAGATTGATGCGGTTGTTATTGGTATTGCAGATAATTTCCATGTCCCAATGACAATCAAAGCAATAGAAGCTGGCAAACATGTATTAGTTGAAAAACCTTTAGGAATGTCTATTGAAGAAGTAGAGAAGCTTGGGAAAATTGTTGACCAATCAAAAGTTCATGTTCAAGTAGGGAATATGAAGCGTTTCGATCCAGGCGTTGAAGCTGCCAAAGACTTTATTGACTCAGAAATGGGTGAAATGTTAGCATTGAAGGCTTGGTACTGTGATAATACCTATCGTTATACAACTACTGATAACGTTCAACCAGTAATTCTAACGGGACCAAATGCGAAAAAACCAGCTGGAGATCCTAAAGCTGACAAACGTCGCTACTACATGAGAGGTCACGGTAGCCATTTGTTTGATACTGCCAGATACCTTGGTGGAGAAATTGTGGCGGTTACAGCTTGGTTAACAGAAAAGTATGGTTCTTATTCTTGGTTTGTTACAGCAGAATTTGAAAATGGCTTTGTTGGACAGCTTGATTTAACCTTACAAGTTAGAATGGATTGGCATGAAGGCTTTGAAGTATATGGAGAAAATGGTTCAATAGTAGCGAAAACATATAATCCTTGGATTTTCAAAAGTAGTGATGTTGAAATCTTTAAATCAGCAGATGATAGTTTCCATCGTCCGATTGCAGCAGATGGACATTTCTATCGCCGACAAATTGAAGATTTTGCTCAAACAATATTGACAGGTACTGTTGGAAGAGGCGCAACTGTTTATGATGGAATTCAAGCCATGAAGGTGATGCAAGCAGTTCAAGAATCTGTTAAATCAGGACAAAAAGTCTACGTTAATTCTGTTTCTGGTGAGTTATAGGAGGAATAAAATGGCTTTTTTTAAACATGACAACATTGATTTTTATTATGAAGACGATGCAAATTCAGGGATTCCATTTATTTTTTTACATGGTTTAGGTGGAAGTACTGAGCAAACAGCTGGCTTGATGAAAGCAACGTCAGGTATAAGAAGAATTGTGATAGACTTTAGAGGTCATGGAAGAACTAGGTATTTTGGTGATAAATCTATGCTTAGCTTTAACAAATTTGCGGATGATGTAAAAGCACTTATTGATTTTTTGAAATTAGAGAAGTTCTATCTGGGTGGTATTTCTACAGGAGCTGGAGTTTCTTTAAATTTTGCTCTTAGACATCCAGAAAATATGGAACGTTTGATTCTTTCTAGACCTGCATGGGAAGACTGCCCACAACCTGAAATGATTCAAAAAGCTTTTCAAGAGGTTTATCAGATTTTAAATGATTCAGCGATAACTGATAAAAAGTCTGCTTATAAACAAAAAGAAATTTATCAAACAATGAATCAGCTATCTAGCTATGCTGGAGAAACATTATTAGGACAGTTTGATTATCCGTATGCTACTGAAACGTCTTTGAAGCTAGTTTGCATACCAACGGATTGTCCTAATTCAGATAGGGATGAATGGAAAAAGTTAAACATTCCAACCTTAATTCTAGGCAGCCATTTAGACCCTCTTCATCCATATGAATATGGAGAATTACTCCATAAGTATATCCCGCATTCAGAGTTTAAACAAATTACGTCTAAAACAGTGTCTGGAAAATTACATGCCACAGAGTCTTATGAAGCAATTCAGTCATTCTTAATAAATAAGTATTAGAAGAATCATTTAGCATTCTGAATGTTGATTTCTCTAGTAGATTGGGGGGAGTTTTGTGAAGATTATTACTGCAATTGATTCTATGAAAGGTTCTATGACGAGCATAGAAGCAAATAATATTATTGAGCAAGTATTTTCAGACGATAAAACAGAAGTAAAAAAAATTGCTATTGCTGATGGCGGTGAAGGAACAGTAGCAGCATTTTTAGAAAATTGTAATGGAGAGAAAAAGAGTGGAATTGTCCATGATATGTGCGGAAATAAATTTGAAGCGACTTATGCATGGATAGAACATGAAAAATTAGCGGTTATTGAATCAGCAGATACAGCAGGTATTCATTTTTTGAGAGATGTTGCTGAAACCCATCCAAGAGAGACAAGTACATTTGGTGTGGGAGAAACAATTCTGCTTGCTTTAAAAAATGGTGCTAAAAAAATTATCATTGGTTTAGGTGGTACTGGAACAGTTGATGGTGGTATCGGAGCTATGGCAGCTTTAGGTGTAGTATTTTTGGGTGCCACAGGGGAAGTTCTAAAACCAATCGGTGGAAATGTAGGAAGAATAGACAAAATTTCATATAGCAACATTAATCCTCTGGTAAAAAAGGTAGAGTTCATTTTAGCAACGGACATTGACAGCTATCTAACTGGAGAGTTTGGTGCAGTTAAAATGTTCGGAAGACAAAAGGGGATTAGTGAGGCAGAAAAAGAACAATATGAGACGGATATGCTTCACTATCAACAAAAGATGGTTTTTGATAGGAATTTTCAGCGTGGTGATGGAGCTGCAGGAGGTCTTGGACTAGGTTTACGCATCTTGCTTAATGCTCAAGTAAAGTCGGGATTGAAACTTTTATCGGAATATTCTGGAATCAATAATGAATTAGAAACTGCTGATTTAGTCATAACTGGTGAAGGTAAGATGGATAATCAAAGTTTACAAGGAAAGGTTCCTGTAGGTATAAGTGAGTTAGCAAAAATCCATAAATTACCAGTTATTGCTTTTGTAGGTCTATTTGAGGGAGATTTAGAATTATTTAAAAAGGCAGGTATAGATGTTGTAGTACCAATTGTCTCTAGTATAACTTCTCTGGAAGAAGCTATGTTGAATGCTCATAGTAACTTGAAGAAAGCTTCTGTCATGGTTAAAAATCTATTGGCTGTACAAAATAATATCTCTGAATGAAACACAATCAAATAGAAAAAGCTTTGTTGAGTAATTAGAATTTTAAACAGTATTTCAAATTTTTGAAGAGTAAACACCATTGACTAATAGTTTTGTCAGTGGTGTTTTTTAATGAAAATAAATATTTTTTGTGATCAATGAAGCTAATGATACAAGTTTAAAACTCATAGTGTAGCACTTCTGTAATCTATTTTTGTAACGAAAAAAATTTCGCTTTAAAGAAAAAAATATTCCGTTTTAGTATTTTTTAATAAAAAAAACGAATTTTGACGAAATAATTTTCGCGAAAATCATTGACTATAAACTGTTAAGCGCTTATAATCAATTTGAAGACGAAAAAAATTTCGTAAGGAGGAATCTGATTTGAAGTTGAATGAGTATGAAGAACAAATCGTAAAAGAAATTTCGCAATCTTTAGAAAAAATTTCAAATGATGAGTTTGATCAAGCTTTGGACTTGGTTGAAAGCTCCCCAAAAGTTTTTGTATTAGCTTTAGGAAGAGCAGGTTTTGCCATTAAATCTTTTGCAATGCGCTTAATGCACATGGGGAAAGAAGCATATGTAATTGGTGAAACAATTACACCAAACTTTGAAAAAAATGATCTATTGGTCATTGCCTCTGGTTCAGGTGAAACGAAGCAATTTATACAAATGGCTGAGAAAGCTCAAGGATTTGGTGGGAAAGTTTTAGCATTTACAGGGAATGGTACATCTACGTTAGCCAAATTGTCTGATGCGAAAGTAGTGATTCCTGCACCAAGCAAAAATGTTCAGGAGAGTGATTTCACTTCTGTTCAGCCAATGGCATCTCTATATGAGCAATCAGTGTTATTACTTGGAGATTCTATTGTACTAGGGTTAATGGAAAAATCAGACAAAGAAAATGAAGAAATGTTTAAAAGACATTCAAATTTAGAATAACTTGGAGGATTAAAAAATGACTGTATTGACGACAGATGAATTAAAAGAGATTGCTAATTCGGCTAGAATAGATATCATTGAAATGATTACTGAGGCAGGTTCTGGACACCCTGGTGGCTCCCTATCAATTATTGACATTCTAACTGTTTTGTATTACGACAAAATGAATATTGATCCAGAAAATCCTAAAATGGAGAACAGAGATCGTTTAGTTCTATCAAAAGGACATGTTGCTCCAGCTTTGTATACAACTTTAGCAAATAAGGGATATTTTCCAAAAGCAGAATTAATGAAATTGCGTAAAGCTGGTGAAATGTTACAAGGGCATCCAGATATGAAATCAACTCCAGGTGTGGATGCTTCTACTGGTTCTTTGGGACAAGGATTAAGTATTGCAAATGGTATGGCATTAGCTGCGAAGCTAAATAATCAAGATCACACAATCTATACGATTTTAGGTGATGGTGAGCTACAAGAAGGACAGATTTGGGAAGCTGCAATGAGCTCAGCCCACTATAACTTAGATAATGTTATTGCTATAGTAGATCACAATGGTTTACAAATCGATGGTACGAATGATGAAGTTATGACTGTAAACCCGATTGATAAAAAGTTTGAATCATTTAATTGGGAAGTTATTAAAATTGATGGACATGATTTAGATCAAATTTCTTCTGCATTAGATCAAGCTAAAAAAGTTGAAGGAAAACCGACAGTGATTGTTGCTGAAACAGTCAAAGGTAAAGGTGTATCTTTTATGGAAAACAATGGTGATTGGCACGGTGTTGCTCCTAATGTTGAGCAAAAAGAAGCTGCAATCAATGAATTGAGAGGTGAAAAATAATGAATTTAGCGACTAGAGAAGCTTTTGGAAAGACCTTAGTAGAGTTAATTAAAAATGAAGATGTAGTTGTATTAGATGCCGACTTAGCACATGCAACTAAAACAATGATGTTTGCTAAAGAATGTCCTGAACGATTTTTTAATGCAGGAATTGCCGAAGCCGATATGATTGGAACAGCAGCAGGATTAGCACTAAGTGGTAAAATACCTTTTGCAAGTACATTTGCTGTATTTGCTACAGGAAGAGCTTTCGATCAAATTAGAAACTCTGTGTGTTACCCAAATGCAAATGTTAAAATTGTAGGAACTCATGCAGGAATTAGTGTAGGAGAAGATGGTGGAACCCATCAAACAATTGAAGATATTGCATTAATGCGTAGCTTACCTAATATGACTGTTATTCATCCTTGTGATGATGTTGAAGCAAGACAAGCAGTTTTAGCAGCTGCAGAGTACGATGGTCCAGTTTATTTACGGATGAGTCGAGTTCCAACACCAACATTACATTCAGATGAATATAAATTTGAAATTGGTAAAGGCGAAACGATCCGAGAAGGTAAGGATGTTGCCATTGTTGCGACTGGCTTGATGGTTGCAAAAGCCAAAGAAGCAGCAGAAAAATTAGCTCAAGAAGGTATTGATGCAAAAGTCATTAATATTTCTACTATTAAGCCTTTAGATGCCAATCTTTTATTATCAACAGCTAAAGAGGTAAAAGGATTCGTTACTGTTGAAGAGCACAATGTTCATGGCGGTTTAGGTAGTGCAGTGAGCGAATTACTTTCGCAAAATGAACCAAAGAAAATTAAAATGGTTGGTGTTCAAGATAAGTTTGGTAAATCGGGTAATCCTGATAAGTTATTTGAAATGTACGGTTTGACTGTTGCAAACATCGTGGAAGCAGCTAAAAGTTTATAATCAGTTGATAATAGTAAACTGAACTAATGAGTTTGATCATACTGTTACAGTTGGAAGTTTTAGTTATCACTTAGGCACTAAAAGTGTCTAAGTGATGTTTTTAAAACAATAAGTGTCCTATTAAACTAAGCTAAAGAAATAGATAAAAGAACTGATACTTATAAATTTTTTGAAAAATAGAAAACAAAAAAGAGTTGTAGAATAGATTTTCAACGGTTTTTGCAATCGCTTTCCTTTCGACCTAGAATGGAATGCTGATGAAGTATACCCTATAGTTGAATCTTTAATAGAGGGTCATAAAAGTCACCCTTTGGTACAATAGTTCCAGATAAGAGTGATTCATTTTAATAAAGAAGATGTAAATTTTTACAATTTGCTAACAGAGTATTTATAGCGTAAATGGTCTTATTATAAGTGAATAAATTTATTTCCAGAAATTATAAAATGATAGATATATAATGGGAAAAGGAGGTAGCTTAATATGAAATATGAAGCTACAGTAAATGGAATCGTAGAGAATATTGGTGGACTTTCTAACCTAACAAGTGCAGGTCATTGTGCAACTAGGCTTCGATTTAAGTTGAATGATATGACAAAATTAAATGAAGCTGAATTGAAAAAGACAAAAGCTGTTATGGGTGTCAGAGTAATGGAAGGAAACGAGATTCAAATCATTATCGGAACAGATGTAAGTAATGTTTATGAAGAATTTATGGATATTACTGGCTATAAGGGAACTGGTAGCGGTGCAACAGCCACAAAAGGAAAGTTAACCTTAAAAGGTTTTGGTTCTATGGTAGTAGAATATGTTAGTGGGACTGTCGCTCCAGTAATTCCGATTTATCTTGGTTGTGGAATGTTACTGGCTTTCTTGACAATATGTACGAATTTCCTAGGTTTAGACCCTGATAGTGGTGCTGTAGTTATTCTAAATGCTGCAGCAGGAGCTGGCTTTTACTTTATGCCAATCGTTTTAGGCTGGTCAGCTGCAGCGAAATTAAAAGCAGATCCAGCGCTAGGAGCACTTTTAGGAATGACTTTATTAGCTGCAGATATAAATAATGTTGGTGGACTTGATTTTCTTGGACTTCCAGTAACACAAGTACAATACAATGGTTCTTTCTTACCAATGCTTCTTGGTACAGCCTTTTTAGCTATGGTTTATAGATTCTTCAAAAATAAAATACCACAGGCAGGTCGCTACTTCCTTTTACCTTTAGTAACGTTGGTTATTGCGATTCCTGTTACCTTAGTAATTTTAGGCCCAATTGGTTATATTGCTGGGACTAAATTAATGTGGCTTTTGAATTTGATAGCAGCTCACTTTAAGCTTGGAGCTTTAGCGATTTGGGGATTCCTTACACCTCTAAGTATTATTACAGGTATGGACAAAGCGGTTTACTTTATTAATATGGAACATTTAAACTCAGTTGGTTTCGACAATATTTTCTTGCCAGGTGGTTTAGCAGGTAACTCTGCAATTGGTGGTGCAGCATTAGCAGTATGGTATTTGAGTAGAAATACAGATACAAAATCAATCGGAGCATCATCGGGTATTACTGCAATTATTGGTATCACGGAACCAGCGTTGTACGGTATCTGTCTCAATTTTAGAACGCCATTACTAGGCGCAATGACAGGTGCGGCGATAGGTTCTGTATTTGCAGGAATTGTAGATTTAAAACAATATGTATACGCAGGTCCAGGATTAGTGACCTCACCAGTTTATATTTCACCTGACGGCAGCATGACTAATTTCATATTTTGTTTAATTACAATTGCTTTTTCTGCGATTGCAGGATTTGGAATGACTTATCTATTCAGTTTAAAAAACAAACGACAATATGATGGGGAACCTGAAACGGCAGGTGTTGCTGTAGAAGCTTCCGAAACATCGGTTGATGAAGCTATTGTTGTCACTGAAACAGTCAAAGAAATTGATCTATTTCAATTATGTGATGGGCAAGTTATTCCCATGGAAGATGTATCCGATCCTGTTTTCTCACAGAAAATGATGGGTGATGGTTATGCTGTAAAACCGTCCGACTCAACAATGTATTCACCAGTTTTTGGAGTGATTAGTACAATATTTGAAACACAACATGCTATCGGCATTAGAACAGAAAATGGATTAGACGTTTTGGTTCATATGGGAATCGATACGGTTTCATTAAAAGGAGAACCATTTGAAATACTTGTTGAAGTAGGGGATAAGGTAACAGAAAATACTCCAATTGCTAAAGTTGATTTGGAAAAAATTATAGCAGCAGGTAAGTCTGATGAGATGATTGTTGTTGTAACTAATATGATTGATGTAAAGGAATTTGAATATGATGGTGGTTCAACAGGACACAGAGGAGACCTTGTTGCAACAGTAGAACTTAATTAAGCTTGGTTGGAAAGCCTCCATGGTTTATAATTAATGAATGACTAGATAATATGGAGGTTGCTTATGAATGATATAAATGTCTTACTATCGTTAAAAAATATTTATGATGATTTGTTTGAACAAGAAAAAAAAGCTGCCGATTTTGTTATGGAACACCCAAATGAAGTAACAAATATGAGTGTTACAGAATTAGCGGAGAAAACAAATGTTAGTGAAGCAACTGTTATGAGAATGTCGAAAAAAGCTGGCTGTAAGGGTTTTTATCACTTTAAAATATCATTAGCTAGAAATATTCAAGAAGAAAATACTGATTCTAATTTTGAAATTAATTTGAACGATTACAATACATCAATTCAAAATATTTTTCAATATAAATGTGAAGAGCTAAAGAAATGTGATGAACTCATTGACAGAGAAATGGTAAAAAAATCACTTGAGCTTATTAAAAGTTGTGACACTCTTTATATATTTGGTGCAGGCAATACGAATCCATTAGCAGTTTATGCGGCTTATCAGTTTAATCAATATGGTATCAGAACGAATGTCGATATAAGTCCTGAAATGCAAACAAACGCTGCTTTTCAAATGACTGAAAAAGATGCATGTTTATTGATATCTAATTCAGGAAGCACTAACATGATTGTGGATATCGCTACAATCGCTAAGGAACGTAAAACGCCATCAATTGCAATAACTAGCTATGCAAAATCGCCATTAGTTAATTTGGTAGATCAAGTTCTTTTGAGCTTTACAAGTGAGAAAATTTATTTTGAAGCAATTAGTTCTACTAGAATGGCACACATGGCAATTATTGATATGCTCTTACTTTTACTGTCAGTTGATGAAGATGGCAAATACCATCGTTATAGTTCTGATAGAGAGGAATTTTTAGCTAAATACAAGTCATAGTTTTTTGATTAATTTTTAAAGTGCGAAAAGTCTAAAATCTTTTTGCACTTTTTTTATAGACTTAAGGGTCAAAAATTACCATAATGCATATTTAGCCATGGTGAATAGTTTTAGATATTTATAGTATTTAAGATAATTAATATTAGTTTATGGTTTCAAAAAAAAGACTCCCACCTATTTATTATGTAGGAGGGATATTTATGTTAGATATTCAAAAAGAAAAGCAATTGATCTACGACCTTTTAAGAAAGCTTATTGATGAAAGAAGAGAACTGAATAAACAATATGAGGAACTAAAGCAACGCTTAGATAACTTAAACTCTATGGAGCAGTTATCTGCTGAAATATTGTCTGGAAACAAAAAAACATTTCAGTATTAGAAAAAGAAAAAACACAAAGTAAAGACTACCTATTTAGAAAAAATAAAACGCAACATCATGTTTCCTTTGATCGTGTATCTAAAAATATTTTATCTATTTTAAAGCAAAGCCCAGTACCATTGAGTAATCAGCAATTATTAAAAAAAATAAATACAGAATATGAACTATGTATTTCCTACAAGAACTTAACTTGTAACATTTTACCTAAAATGCTAAAAGAGCGCTCTTTGCCGATTGAGCGTGCCTATCGTGGTTACTGGCAATATCACCTGCCAAAATTGTAGGAGGCGTTTGCTAAATGAAAACAGAAATGGACGTCACTTATATTTTTATTCGTTATATTACTGTTACTTTACAACGTCAGGCAAATGCCTTTTATAACAAGCAAGGAAAGATATTTTCTCACGAATCTCAAGAACTGACAGAGTTTAATCAAAATGAACAAACAGGAAGTCTCAATGAAAAAGGATTTACTCCTGAAGAAATTTTTGAAATGAATTTTGAGAATGAACAGCTTCGTTTAAGCCTTTCATGTCTAACTAATGACGAACTCTTTATTCTCAGTGAGAAGTATTCGAAAAGACTTTCAGATGCGGAAATTGGAAAGAAACTTCATGTAAGCAGCCAAATGATTTCTAAAAAAAAGCGCAAAGCTTTTGCCAAGTTAAAAGAATACTTTCTATTTTAAAAATAGTTGCTCGAAATAAATCACCACCTGAAAAAAGTTTAAAATTATAAACTTGATGATTAAGGTGGAGATATTATGGCAGTTAACTTAGTTCCTCTTCTTCAAAGAGCAAAAAATGGAGATGAAGAGGCATTGCTCGAATTATTTCTTTCTTTTGAGCCGTCCATTATTAATCATTCGCGACGATACTCAAAGCAAGTGAATAAGGATTGTTATCAAGAACTAGCCGCTCAATTTATTGTGGCGGTGCAGTCATTTGATATTGATAAATATTTAAAAGAATAAGCAAAAAGACAGATGTTTTGAAATTTTATAGTTTCAAAATGTCTGTCTTTGTCTATTTATCTAGTGAAGGCAAAAATAATGCCGATCGTTCCTTGAAAATTGAATAATGAACTTTTAAATTACGTTTTCTGTTGCCAGAGCTACAGCATAGCTACGCCAAGACTTTAGTGAGCGATATCTAGTTAATGCAGGATTTGATTTAGGCAATCAAGTTGCAATGACGGTGGCAGAATATAATGATACTTCCGCAAGGCTCCCGTAGACTGAGGAGAGGTGAAATTCCTATGTGCTTTACCTAAAGCGATTTGAAAGTAGTTAGAAAATGAAACAGTTATCTAAGAAAAGTAAGTATAGATAGGTTAAAAATTGGAGGTGATAAATTTGGAACAAATCATTGAGTATCAGGCACGTATCGTATTGCCAGAAAATTTTGTTCTAATCCAAAAAGATGAATATAAAGCTTTAAAAGAATTAGGGTTTAAAGGAAACTGCGTTTCTGTAGAGGATTTTAGAAAGAAGCACACTTGCCTTAGTAGACCCATGTTTAATGAGCTAATTCTTTTAAATCCAAAATTCAAAAAGACATTAGATATTAAAGAGAACCCTAATGGATGTGTCGCATATCCTAAAGGTGGTAGCTCAGGAAAATATTATATACTAGAAAGCAAATTATTAACTTTTATTGAAGAGAATTTTCCAGAAATTTTTACTAACTTTGAAAAAAATGAGGTATAATAACATTGACCATATATATAGCTGTTTAAACACTCATCTAGAAAGAGATGGTGTTTGAATGGGTGTTAGCAAGCGTGGTACAAAATGGCGTGCCTTTATAAGTGTGAAAAAAGAAACAGGAGGGTATGAAAATAAAGCATTAGGTAGCTTTTCAACTAAGTTTGAAGCCATGAAAGCTGTAGAGTATGCACATTCAATCTCTTCAAAAGATAGACAAATGGCTTTTGCTGTTCCCTTTTATGAATACTTTGAATGGTTTTTTCAGAAATATAAAAAGGAATCTAGCTCAAGAAAGACCCAAGGACATTATCAAGATAGCAAGAGATACATTAAAGATTATCTTGGAGAAATCTCATTATCTGATTTAACTAATGATAGGTACGTGGATTTATTAAATAGATTCTCGAGAGATTATGCACCAGCTACGCTTGAAAAATTTCACACTCACATGCGTGCATGTGTAAAACAAGCGTTTGCTCTAGGTCATATCTCTGTTGAGTTTACTTCTGGAAGCTCTTTAAGAGGGTTAGGGGATAAGTCAAAGGAGAAACCAGTCTATCAAAAATATATTGATGATGCTCAGTATAAAAAAGTTGTGCAATATGTGGTGCAACATAGAAATAAGGATTCTTCTATCTACTATGCAATAATCTTTGCTTTGTTAACAGGATGTCGTTTTTCTGAAATTGTTGGACTTACCATTGATGATCTGAATTTTGAGCAGGGTTTTATAGACATCAACAAGACCTATGACTACATTGAACCTCCTTCAAATTCGACTGATTGGCTTCCTTGTAAAAATGCCAATAGTTATCGAAAAGTAGAAATGTCACAGAATTTGGCTGAGCTTGTTAGAGAGTTATGGCAGTATCAATCAAAAAGATGCCAAGCTAGGAATATTCCCAATCCTCGTAAACAAGTTTTCTTTGATTGGCAAGAGGGGATATGTAATAACCGAAAAGCCAATATTGAGATTAAGAAAATTCTTGTTGAGTGTGGCATAATAGATAAGCCAAAATTTTCTATGCACTGTTGCCGACATACATTTGTTTCTTTCTTAATTTATCAAGGGTATGCTGTAGAAGAAGTGGCATTAATTGTTGGTGATATGCCAGAAGAAATTAGAAAAACATACTATCATGTCTTTCAAGAATACGATGCGAGAACTAGGTCTAAAACTCGTGGCTTGATGAACTCACTTTTTTAAATCGTTATTTAATCATGAAAAACATGGGTGCGAAAATGGTGCGAGGAATTGAAATGTATTTAAAGGTATTTTATGAAAACCTCTAAATAAAAGAGATTTAAAAACTATTTAATGGTATTTTTTATCATGTGGCTCTGGCCGCCGGTATACTAAAGACTGTTAAATCAATGATTTAACAGTCTTTTTTGTTTATTATTTTCTCGAATACAACATAAAAAACCATCTCAAAAAAATGAGATGGAAAGTTAAGTGAGAGAGTGATAAGTATAGTGCGAATAAATACAAGGGTTACAGAAGAATGTGGGGGTTCTGCATCATCGTCATTAAATGTTCCTGCAGTGGGAATATGAATTTCTGTCATATTATATTCAATAACTTGAACTGTGATGATTACAACAGTTCCAATGATTGCTAACATAGTAGTCATACTTTCACTCCTCTCTTAATTTTAAATAAAAGTACTTAACTGATTGACTAGAGACTAAAAATATACATCAACATGAACGTTGAGCTTTAGCACTATACAACGTAAAGATCACTCTTAGCTATTTTGAGAAAAGCCTTCTCCTCGACCAGTCTTGTTCTACTCATTGGTGTCTCTCGACATTTCTGAGCAATAGCCTATGTTTGTATAGGAGCCTCACCTAACTTATTATAAAGAAATAATAGTCTTTTAAGTAACTCTTTGTCAAGACATAAGCAGAAGTCAAAACAGTTCTATTTACAAATGAATGCGACGAACCATTTCTTCTGTTATTTGTTCTACAATATCAATGGTTGTTTTTGGCGAACGTTGATTTCTGGGGATATCGATTGAGTAAATTTTGGCAATACGACCAGGATTTGCATCCATTAATACAACCCGATCAGAAAGTTGGACTGCTTGTTGAACGTCATGCGTGATCATTACAATTGATTTAGTCGCAATTTGATTGTTTAACCAAATTTCTAATAAATCGTTAGATAATTGGCTGGCTGTAATGATATCTAAAGCTGAAAAAGGTTCGTCTAAGAGCAATAAGCTAGGTTCGATGGCTAAAGCACGAGCAAAGCCTACACGCTGTTTCATTCCACCAGATAACTCTCTGGGATAAGCTTTTTCAAAACCAGTTAAACCAATCATTTCAATGAGATTACTGACTCTTTTATTTATTTGTTCGCGAGAAATTTCTTTACGGTTTTCTAAGCCAAAGCTGATATTTTTTTCAACTGTCAACCAAGGAAAAAGGGCAAAATGTTGAAAAACCATGCCGATATTGGCATCAGGCTCATTAATGATTTTATCTTCAAAAGTAATTTCACCTCTAGTTGTACGAAGAAGTCCAGCGATACTTCTGAGCAACGTTGATTTTCCTGTTCCTGATTGTCCGATAATACTTAAAAATTCATTCGTTTTAACTGTTAAATCAATATTTTCAAGGACTTTTAAATGTTCTGAATGTCCTTCAATTTCAAATTCTTTATATACTGATTTTATGCTTAATAATTCTTTATTTTCCATCGTCTTATTAGATAGGTCAAGGGAAATCACCTATCGTTCTCCTCTCTAGTTTATCTTAAAAATTTAGTCGAGTTGAGTCGTCCAGCTATTAATAGTGAAATTTTTGTTTTGCTGCTCGATATAAAGGTTGCCAAACAAAGGCGATACATAAACCAACAACGAAACACATCGCTAAGGTTCCTAAGGCAGATTTATCTTTTACGCCATCGTTTGCCGCAATATATTGTCCTAGGCCAGTAACATCTATTGATTTTTTGCCCCATTGAATGCTTTCTGCTGCGATATCAGCGTTCCAAGCAGCACCAGCAGCGTTAATAATTGCTGTAATGAGGTAAGGTAAAATAGAAGGGATCAAAAATTTTGTCCACCATTGCCATTTAGATAATTTAAAAAGTTTGGTTACGTCACGAATATCATCAGGGATGGCTAAGTAGCCAGCAATTACATTAAAGAAAAAATACCATTGGCAACCAACCATGATGAGTGGTAGAATCCACCATTCTAATTTGTTGAAGCCCATACTAATAATCAACACAATGAATGGAGTATAAACATTTGACGGAATGGAGCCTAAAATTTGTCCAATCGGTTGAACGATACTTAAGCGCCGATTATCATTCGCAACCCAGATTGCTAAGGGAGTAAAGATAATGCCAGCAACGACCATAGCCAAGGTAACCCGTAGCGTAGTATAAAGGGTTAATCTAGGAATCATGCTGAAATCTTGATGGGGCAAGAAATGATAGAGCTTAATAGAACAATAAACCCCAATAATGGTTAAGCTGACATACCATAATGTTTTGAAGAAATGGCGTAATTTTGCTAGTAATCGATAGAGATAGTCTAGCTTGAAAAAGTACCAAACTTTTGGTAAATCGTAAATCCAAAAATGACTGAATTTCACAAAAGCTTTTGAAAAGTATTTCGTTAAAGTTGCTTTTTTTAATAAATGATAAATGATGGATTTAGGTGGCGTCGTACTTTCGACATCTGTTTCATATTTAAAATAATAAGTGGCTCGAACTAAAGGTTGAAAAACTAAAAAGTTTAAAATCACCACATTGATTAATAAGGCAAAAACAGCCCATAAACAGGATTTAAAGTCGGCTCGATTTAATGCTACTTGGATATAAGAACCAATTCCTGGTAAATAAAGGTTGGTTTCTTTAGGAAAGGCAACAGAAGCTTGCTCGCTGGCCACCAAGGCAAACCAAGCCGCAGTTTGAGAAATAATAACGTTCCAAAGTAAGCCAGGAATTGAGTAAACAAATTCAAGCCGCCAAAATTTTTCCCAAGCATTGTACTTGAACTGATCGGTCACATTGACTAGATCTGAAGGAATAACTTCCATTATTTGATAAAGAGTCAACATGATGTTCCAAGCTTGACCTGTGAAGATGGCAAAAATAGCAACCGCTTCTGCGCCCATCACATTTCCTGGAAATAAACCAAGTAACCAAGCAGTTGTAAAGGTCAAAAAACCTAGCAATGGAACAGATTCAAGGAAATTAACTAATGGTAAAATGACTCTTCGTGCCGTTTTATATTTTACGGCTAAAATACCAAAAACAAAGGAAAACAGGAAGGACCAAGCCATCCCCACAATCATTCGAAACATGGTTCGAATTGAAAAGTAAAAAAGATTTGATGGAGATAAGAAATCATCTGTTTTACTTGGTGTTGCGAGGAATTCTTCTGAGGGAAGGGTGTGGAGAGGGCGATTCATTTTTAGCCAAGAGAAGACGATGATAAAAATGAAAATGCCTAAAATGATGAGCAAGGTAAGATTCCCGATACTTTTAGCAAGTAGGGTATTTTTCTTAGATGATGCAGTGACAGCTTTCAATTTAAAAACCTCCAATTAATCATATTAAAGAGGTCGCCGAATAAAAGAAGATTATAGGGTAATCACAATAATTGAGCTTTGGCTTTCTGAGACGTAAGAAAAAAATTCTAGTTATCTTAGGAAAGCCTTAATTCGACAATCCCTGCTTTACTCGTTACTGTCTCTCGACATTTCCGAGCGATAACCTGTGTTCTTCAGAGTAACCTCACCTAATATGATTCTATTTGATTTACATGCTTATCATACTCGTGACTAAAAATAAAACAATTTCTAGCTGGTTATACCTGAATTACTGTTTGTTGTTATTCTATTCAATGATTCTTAAAAAGATTGCCCACATTCTGTTTTTTTAGGGAGAAATTATCAGATGAGTATGTTATATAACCCGAGGTTAATAGCGTAGGATGTTGTATTTTTAGTTTGTCTCGTTTACTGTTAAAGATGTAAGTAGTAACTATAAGTGAATGGCTAAAAAAATTAAAAGTAATCTAGCACCTAAATTAAACAACAAAGAAATTTGTTCAGAAGAAAGGAAATTATGATGATTATTTGGTTAAACGGTGCGTTTGGAGCCGGAAAAACGACCATTGCACATGAGTTACAACAAAAACTTCCCAATGCAATCATTTATGATCCAGAAATTATTGGTAGTGCATTGATGGAGTTAGTTCCCGAAGAAATGAAAGAAAATGATTTTCAAGAGTATCAGGAATGGCGTTGCTGGAATGCTCATTTATTAAAACGAATGTCCAAAGAGTCTGGACGGCCGATTATTGTTCCAATGACCCTTTATAAAAAAGAATATGAAGAAGAGCTGATTGGTTATTTGAGACGAGCAGGCATTGACGTTTATCATTTTTTGTTAGCGGTCGAGAAAGAAGAAATTTTACAGAGATTATTGAAAAGAAATGATGGAACTTTTGAATGGGGGAAAAATAAGTTGCCCGAAGTACTTGAAGGTTTTCGTCAGATTCAGTTTACCGAGATTTTTAGAAATCATTCAGCTGACACGACAGAAATTGTAGCAACCATTCTTAATAGAATAACCGAATAAAAATAAAATAAGGGACCTAAGCCGAAATGACTTAGGTCCCTTATTTTCTACTTCTTAAGATAATCAACTACCAGCTACCCTAATTTCTTCAAACTTTAAGATCGCACATTTACGACAACCTATTTTTACACTGTCAAAATTTTCTTTCAAGTCTTGCATTTTGTTATTTTTAGCAGTATATTTTAGGTGTACCTAAAATATATTAGAGGTTAACCTTCTAACGGGAAGGGCCTTTTAAAATTATTGCAAAACGAAAGAAGGAATTGAATTGAAAAATTCAGAAGAACATGAACCAAAGCAAAGACATCATTTGATTGAATATGCAAATGGTCCTTCGCTTGAAGAAATTAATGGCACCATTGACGTGCCTAAAAATATGAGTTTTTGGAAAACGTTATTTGCTTACTCAGGTCCAGGAGCATTGGTAGCAGTGGGGTATATGGATCCAGGAAACTGGTCTACTTCAATTACTGGGGGACAAAATTTTCAATATTTATTGATGTCGATTATTTTAATTTCCAGTTTGATTGCAATGTTGCTCCAATATATGGCTGCTAAATTAGGCATTGTTTCACAGATGGATTTAGCACAAGCGATTCGTGCTAGAACTAGTAAGACGTTAGGTATTGTATTATGGATTTTAACAGAGTTAGCAATTATGGCTACAGATATCGCTGAAGTTATCGGGGGCGCAATTGCCTTATATTTATTATTTCATATTCCTTTAGGTCTGGCTGTCTTCATTACGGTATTTGATGTTTTACTTTTGTTGTTATTGACAAAAATTGGTTTTAGAAAAATTGAAGCTATTGTTGTTGCTTTAATTGTTGTTATTTTTGTGATTTTTGCTTATCAAGTGGCATTGTCAAATCCAGTATGGGGAGATGTAATTAAAGGGCTGGTTCCTAGCGCAGAAGCTTTTTCTACATCACATGCGGTGAATGGGCAAACGCCATTGACAGGTGCATTGGGGATTATTGGTGCAACAGTGATGCCTCATAATTTGTATTTACATTCTTCTGTTGTGCAAAGTCGTAAAATTGATCGTAAAGATAAAACCGATATTCAACGCGCTTTATGCTTTTCAACTTGGGATTCTAATATTCAATTAACGATGGCATTTTTTGTTAACTCTTTATTATTGATTATGGGTGTGGCCGTTTTTAAATCCGGCAGTGTCAAAGATCCTTCATTCTTTGGTTTGTTTGATGCTTTATCAAATCCAGCGGTTATGAGTAATTCTATTTTAGCGCATATTGCAGGTTCTGGAATTTTATCAATTTTATTTGCGGTAGCCTTATTGGCATCAGGACAAAATTCAACAATTACAGGAACGTTAACTGGTCAAATCATTATGGAAGGGTTTATTCATATGCGCGTACCAATTTGGTTACGTCGGATGGTCACACGTTTGTTATCTGTTATTCCTGTCTTAATCTGTGTTTTAATGATCAGCGGAAAAAGTACAGTGGAGGAGCATATTGCGATTAATAATTTAATGAACAATTCACAAGTTTTTCTAGCATTTGCTTTGCCATTTTCGATGTTGCCTTTACTGATGTTTACAGATAGCCGTGTTGAAATGGGTGAACATTTTAAAAACTCGTGGTTAATTAAATTGTTAGGCTGGGTTTCTGTCATTGGCTTAATTTACCTCAATATGAAAGGATTACCTGATCAAATTGAAGGATTCTTCGGTGATAATCCGACAGCGAGTCAAATTACGTTAGCCGATAATATTGCCTATGTCATCATAGCACTCGTCATCCTCTTGTTAGTTTGGACGGTTGTGGAATTATATAAAGGCGATAAACGATATGCACAGCAGCTTGCAGCTATGGAGCAACAAGTAGAGGAGGTTAAATAATGAAATTTTCAAAAATTATGGTTGGTGTTGAAGAGTCGCCAGATGCGTTAAAAGCATTTCATTATGCTATCCAAAAAGCAAAAGAAGAACAAGCTGAATTGGTTATTGTTTCGATTTTAGAAGAGAAAGAGATTAATGTTTACCAATCGTTAGATAAAAATTATTGGCAAGAACAGTTGGCGAAATTAGAGAAACAAACGGAAAAATATCAACAAGAAGCGTTAGCGAATGGCATCGATAAAGTAAGTGTAATTGTCAATGAAGGGAACCCAGGAGAATTAATTATTAATAAGCTTATTCCTTTGAATAAACCAGATTTGTTAATTATTGGCTCCAAGTCAACTAGCAAATTAAAAAGCTTTTTTGGTAGCCAAGCAGCTTATATGGCTCGATATGCCCCAATTTCTGTAATGATTATTCGCTAACAAAATTGAAACAGTTAAAAAAGCCGCCACGATTTACTATTCGTGGTGGCCTTTTTATAGTAATTTTTGTTTATATAAATAAACAGCCAAACTTAGTTGTAGCGAACTATCAGGAAATTCTAAAGTTAAGTGAAGAATCTCTTCTATTTTTTTTAAGCGGTAAATAATTGTATTACGATGTACATACATATTTGTGGCAGTCAACGAAATATTTTTATTCGACTGAAAGTAGGTGTTGATGGTTTCTAGTAGGGAACTTTCATGTTTTTGATCTTCTTTTTCCAATGGTTCAATCAATCGTTGATATATTTTTTGTTTGGCTTGTTTGGTCAGGGTTTCGATCATTAAACGATAAAAAAAGAGGTCGTCATAATTCAAAATAGTTCGTTGTTGTAATTCTTGACTTGCTTGTGCTAAGTGGAATGTTTCTTGTGCTAATTTATAAGAATCACACAGATTGGTGATTTTTTTGACAGTTGGCCCAATCGCTAATTTAAATGATAATTTTGGATTCAGTTTCATTAGTTGCTCTAGTAAATTCTTGGCAAGATGAGTGGTTTGTGCAAGGTAGGTGGCTTCCTCTTGCGCTGGATTTTCTAGTAATAAAATAAAGCCAGTTTGTGTAGGAAAGGCAGTAATTTTTTGTCGATATCCTTCTAAAATATGATTCAATTGATGGCCAATGCTATTCATTTGAATAGTCGGATTAAACAGTTGTTCCAATTGTTCAATGGCTACAAGCAAGAGACTAAATGTATCTTTTTCATTTAATTGCAGATAATTACTAAATTCTTGCCAAGCTTGAGGATTGGTATTTTTTTCTTGGATAAGGTCTTGAAACAGCGCCCCGATCTTTTGCCTCGTTGTTAAATTTTCCGAAGATTCTAATTGAAGTTGTGGTAAAAGGTAGTGAGCACAGACCTCCACAGATAATAAATCAATCGTCTGTAATTTTTTGGTAGTTTGCCAAATCACTAAGTAAGATAAGCTGAGATTTTTCTTTTTGATGGGTAAAATTCGCAAAGATAACTGATGGTTCGCTAAGGAAAATTCAACAGTCAATGGTTCTTTATAAAATAATAGGAGCTCATTGTTCTGGGCTTTTAAAGCTGTCTCAAACTGTTTTTTGAGAGTCGCGTTATTTAAAATACTGGTGATTCTTGTTGGCGCATCAGGTAAATCAAAATGATTCATAATCTGAAAACGCTCGTCTAAAAGCATTACAGGCGCTTGAATCGCGGCACTTAATACTTCCAGTAATTGGGTACTTTTTCCGCCAGCTTTGATAATTGTATAAAATTTATTATGCATATGAACAGAATGTTGGCTAATCGTTTCGTCAGGTTGATTGACTCGGCGATTGACCAATGAAATAATTTGAGAAAAGTTGTAATTATAAGGGATTGAGAGAATTGGTAATCCGACGTCATTCGCTAATTGGATCATCTCTTGTGGAACTTCATTGAAATAACGTTGGACTTTAAAGCCTAGAGCAGCGCAGTTCATATTTGCTAGTTCTTGAATAAGACGTTTTTGCAAGCAAGGCTGATCTTTGAAAATATAGCCGGTAGTTAATAAAATTTCTCCTGGCGTTAACCAGTCAAAAGCATCAGGATTTTCTAAAATATTTGCTTGTAGAATTGGCGCATCTAAATTGGTCTCGTGCGTCAATAAGGTTAAACCAGGTAGTTCTTCTGCATGGAGTAGATCATTGACCGTCATCATTAGCAAGGCCTCCTTTTGTATGAATTATCTAAAAATTAAGTGTATTTATTGTAAGATGTTACAAAACTATTTTAGGGAAAATAAGGTATCCTTATACTAATAGAAAAAAGTTCCAAGTCATCACGTGATTGGTAGTCACAAATGACCAAATAAGAACAATCAGCGCTTACAACCTATAGAAACGCATCGTTTAAAGATATAGCAATAGTATACTTAATTTTTAATGCTTTTACTATTGTTTCAGCTACTTTAAATTTCTCAAGTATTTCTATAATCTGTAAGTTTTTTGAGACTCTTATCAGATATGCTTCTTTTTCTATATTTTATCAGAAAATTCTGGTAACTTTGAAGGTTATAGTTTGTAAAATGGAGGGATCGGTATGAAGAAATTAAAAATGTTAGGATGCGTCGGTTTGCTTTTAGCTTTAACGGCTTGTCAGGCGGGAACGGGAAACTCGGCTGATAGTAACAAAGCAGCGGAACAAAAAATTGCAATTAGTTCTGAAGCGGCTATTTCGACAATGGAACCACACACAGCGGGGGATACGACCTCGACTTTAGTCATGAATCAAGTTTATGAAGGACTCTATGTTTTAGGTAAAGAAGATGAATTAGAGTTGGGGGTCGCTGCCGAAGAACCAGCGATTTCTGAAGATGAAACCGTTTATACATTTAAGATTAGAGAAGATGCCAAATGGTCGAACGATGATCCAGTGACAGCAAATGACTTTGTTTATGCATGGCAACAAGTTGCTTCCCCTAAATCAGGGTCGATTCATCAAGCGTTATTTTTTGATGTCATTAAAAATGCTAAGGAAATTGCTTTAGAAGGCGCAGATGTGAATACTCTTGGGGTTAAGGCGCTAGATGATAAAACGTTAGAAATAACTTTAGAACGGCCCACCCCTTATTTGAAATCATTACTTTCGTTTCCTGTTTTGTTTCCACAAAATGAAAAATATATCAAAGAACAAGGGGATAAATATGCCACTGATGCAGAACATTTGATTTATAATGGTCCTTTTAAATTGAAAGAATGGGATAATGCCTCTTCCGATGACTGGACCTACGAAAAAAATGATACGTATTGGGATGCTGAAAAAGTTAAATTAACAGAAGCGAAAGTTTCAGTAATTAAGAGCCCAACGACAGCGGTGAATTTGTTTGACTCGAATGAATTGGATGTAGTGAATAAGCTAAGTGGTGAATTTATTCCTGGTTATGTTGATAATCCAGCCTTTCTTTCAATTCCTCAATTCGTCACATACTTTTTAAAAATGAACAGTGTTCGTGATGGAAAAGAAAATCCGGCTTTAGCGAACAACAATATTCGTAAAGCGTTGGCACAAGCTTTTGATAAAGAAAGTTTTGTAAAAGAAGTCTTGCAAGATCAATCCACGGCTACAGATCAAGTAATTCCGCCGGGGCAAACGATTGCGCCAGATGGAACAGATTTCACAAAACTAGCTGCTAAGAAAAATAGCTACTTAACCTACGATACAGCGAAAGCAAAAGAATTCTGGGAAAAAGGGAAAAAAGAAATTGGGCTGGATAAAATCAAATTAGAATTTTTAACAGATGATACAGACAGCGCCAAAAAAGCTGCTGAGTTTTTCCAATTTCAATTGGAAGAAAATCTAGATGGATTAGAAGTGAATGTTACTCAAGTTCCTTTTACTATTCGTGTTGATCGTGATCAAACGAGAGACTATGATTTAGAATTATCTGGTTGGGGAACCGATTATCGTGATCCATTAACAGTTATGCGCATCTTTACTTCGGATAGTACCTTGGGCGGCGTAACGTTCAAGAGTGATACGTATGATCAATTAATTCAAGAAACTAGAACAACACATGCGGCTGATCAAGAGGCTCGTTTAAATGACTTTGCTCAAGCACAAGATATTTTGGTGAATCAGGAAACGGTTTTAGCACCAATCTACAATCGAAGCATTTCTGTATTAGCTAATCAAAAAATCAAGGATCTGTATTGGCATTCATTTGGACCTACGTACAGTTTAAAATGGGCTTATGTTAACTAATTGAATGAAGGTAGGAAGGGGTTTGTCATGCTTTTAAAAAACTGTAAATTAGAAACAGGATTTTCTACTGTGAATCAGCGAATTGTTGCGACAGAAACAGCTAGCTATGATATTCGAATTGAAAACGAGGTCTGTACTGCGGTCGCACCGCAGTTAAGGCCTTTAGAGAACGAAACAGTTATCGATGTGAATCAGCAACTCGTTTTACCTGCTCTAAGAGAAATGCATATTCATATTGATAAAACGTATTTTGGGGGACCTTGGAAGGCCTGTCGTCCACTAACGAAAGGAATTTTAACACGTATTGAAGAAGAAACTTGGCTGTTACCTGAACAATTACCAACTAGTTTAGAACGTGCTTGCCAAGTTATTGAGCAGTATATTCAACAAGGCCATTATCATATTCGCAGTCATTGTAATGTAGATCCATCTATTGGAACGAAACATATTGAAATCACTAAAGAAGCATTTAGTCGATATGAACAATACATTACTCATGAAATTGTGGCTTTTCCTCAACACGGATTACTCCGCTCACAAGTCGAACCTTTGATGCGCGAAGCCTTACGCATGGGGGCAACTCATGTCGGCGGCGTTGATCCAGCCCTTGTGGATCGTCATGTGGATCATTCAATTGCAAAAATATTTGAATTAGCTACCACATTTAATAAAAAAATTGATGTTCATTTACACGCCCGTGATACTTTGGGACTTTATGAATTTAATAAATTTGTTGATTATACAGAACAAGCAAAAATGTTTGGCAAAGTTACTTTAAGTCATGCTTTAGCTTTGGGGAGCTTAGAAGAAGCAGCAATTAGAGATGTTGCGCAAAAATTCATCGAAACAGGTATTGATTTGACTTCGACTGTACCGATTGGAATGCCCACCATGCCGATTCCAACCTTGGTTGAACAAGGTGTTAAGATCTCCGTGGCTCATGACAGTTTGACGGATCATTGGTCGCCTTTTGGCAGTGGCAATACAATAGAAAAATTAAATACAGCCGCTCAAAGATTTAAAATTAGCGATGAGTATCGCTTGAATCGTTTATGGGGCTTAGCGAGTAATTTTGTAACGCCTCTTGATCCTAACGGGCAGCGCATTTGGCCAAACGTCGGCGATTCTGCAGATTTCCTACTATTTAATGCTGAGAGCACTGCTCACGTGATTGCACGCCAACAGCCAATCCAACAACTGATACTAAAAGGACAACTGGTTGAAGCCGTTCAAAAGGGGGAAAGAGAATGACAGCATCCATTGTTTATTTGAATAATGTTCGTTTAGAAACTGGTTTTGCTAAAGACCACCACGAATTAACGTATACTAAAACCGCACGCTATACTTTAGCGATTCAAGAAGGCAAAATCCAAGCGATTATTCCGCAAAATCAAGTCACTGAAAAGCAACAAGGCACTGATTTAAACGGACAACTGGCTATTCCCGCTTTTCAAGAGAGCCATAATCACTTAGATAAAACCTACCTTTCATTAGGCTGGCGTGCTAGCCAACCTGTTAAAAATTTAAAAGAGCGTTTAGCAGACGAAGCCAGTGAACTTAAATTGTTAGCTCCGTCAACAGAACAACGAGCGACGGCCATGATTGAAAAATTGATTGGGTATGGAGCCTCTTATATTCGGACACATGTCAACATTGATCCTTATGTAGAACTAGAAAACTTCTGGGGCGTCAAAAGAGCCTTAGAAAAATATGCGCATGTGATTGATTATGATATTGTTGTCTTTCCACAGCATGGATTATTAAAAAATCCCCAAACGGTTTTACTCATGAGAGAAGCTCTAAAAAATGGTGGAACAATGGTTGGTGGTTTAGATCCTGCAGGCATTGATTATGCAATTGAAGAATATTTAGAAACTATTTTCGATCTGGCAGAAGAATTTCAAGTAGGAATCGATATCCACTTGCATGATACGGGGGAAGTGGGTGTTTATACAATTGATAAATTTTTAGACATTTTGGAAGAACGAAAATTTACTCAGCGAACCGCTATCAGTCACGCCTTTGCGCTGCTAGATGTACGTCCAGCAGAAAAAGAAAAACTATACCAACGCTTGGCAACGCATCAAACGGCGATTATGTCTACAATTCCCTATGATCCTCGTTATTTATTGCCACCAATTGATGTGTTACGCCAAGCTGGTGTATCGGTTCATTTAGGTAGTGATGGCTTTTTTGACTCTTGGAGTTCTAATGTTTCAGGTGATTTATTTGAAAAATTACGTAATTTTTGTGAAATGACAGGAAAGATTACAGAAGAGCAACTTACTCAAGCTTACGTCCATGGCTGTGGCAAAGAAGCACCTTTTTCATTTGAAGAAGAACGTCTTTGGTTTACAGAAGGCGACGAAGCAAACTTTATTTTTACAGAAGCAGCTTCTACAGCAGAAGTGATTGCTAGAAAACCACAGAAACGCCAGATTATGTTGAAAGGACAATGGGTTTAACTTGCTTTAAAATTAGGTAGAAATAGAATGTTAAAAAGCCAAACAGAGGACACAGGGTTCAGCTCTGAGCAACGCATAGTGTCAGTCCAGCGGTTACTCGTCACAGTTTAATCCTTATAAAGTGCTTCTGCTCACAACGTGGATCAGCGTTTCAAGTTTGTTTGACTCACTTTAACATAGCACTTTTGCGTATCTTCCTTTATAATAAGACAAAATGAAGGAGATGAACCAAGCATGACTGAACAAACGAGAGAAAACAAAAAAGCAGCCTACGAATTGTGCTTACAACAATTGAGCGGTTTGTTAGAAATAGAAACGGATGCTATTGCAAATTTAGCAAACTCGTCCGCGTTACTTGCACAAACATTACCAGATACCGTTTTTGCTGGGTATTATTTATATAAAGATGAAGAATTAGTTTTGGGGCCTTTTCAAGGGAAAGTCTCTTGTACCAGAATTAAAATGGGCAAAGGTGTCTGTGGTGAGTCCGCGGAAAAACAAGCTACATTGATTGTTGATAACGTGAAGACACACGCCAATTATATTTCTTGTGACTCAGCTGCGATGTCTGAAATCGTTGTACCGATGGTAAAAAATCATCAATTGGTCGGTGTTTTAGATATTGATAGTGGTGTAACAAATAGCTATGATGCGGTTGACCAACTGTATTTGGAAAAATTTGTTACCTTGTTACTAGAAAAATCAGATTTTTAAGCAGACTATTTTTGCTTTCTGACAAATCATGAGAAAATAAAGTATAAAATTTGATCATGAAAGAAGGTGAGTCATTTGTTAGAGCTGTATATAAATTTTAAAGGTGAAGCAAAAGAAGCAATTACGTTCTATGAAGATGTTTTTGATACAAAATGTCAAAATTTAATGACTTTTGGCGAAGCACCTGAAGATCCTGAGCATCCTATAAACGACGAGATAAAGGATTTAGTGATGAACGCAAGTATCATTATTGAAGGAACCTATGTAATGATTTCAGATGTTCCTGATATGTTTGGTTTTGAAGTTACGGAAGGAAATAACCTTTCGCTCGTGGTTAGCACAGATGATGATGAAAAAATTGATCGCTTATTTAAACGATTATCTGAAGGTGGCACTGTTACAATGCCATTATCTGAAACTTTTTGGTCCAAAAAGTATGGTTCCCTAAAAGATCAGTTTGGCATCCATTGGATGTTTAATTATTATGAAGAAAATTAAAATAAAAATCCCCAATCCGTTATTTTCATTGGATTGGGGATTTTTTATTCATGAAAGAATTGCTTCTTAGCGATTTGATACTGCCGTTGCTTTTCTGTCCAAAATTGCTGATCGTTTTCATCAATTTTGCGAATGACTTTTGCTGGATTACCTCCAACAATCGTGTTGGCAGGAACGTCTTTTGTAACCACAGTACCAGCAGCGACAATAGCATTTTTTCCAATTGTAACGCCAGGTAAAATGGTGGCACTTCCGCCAATCCACACGTTATCTTCAACAATAATTGGCGTCCCGAATTCTAATTCTGCAGTTCGAATCGTTGGATCAATTGGATGGCCGGCAGTATAAAAACTAGCACGAGGGCCAACCATGACATTATCACCGAAGATGATTTTGTTTACATCTAAAAAAATGCAATCCATATTTGCATAAAAATTTTCTCCTACCTCAATATGGCGACCGTAATCTACATGGAGGGGTGGGGTGATATATAACTCATTGCCAGTTTTTCCTAATAATTCTTTTTCTAGGGCCACAATTTCTTTCACATTATCGATAGGAAGTTGATTGATTTTTTGAGCTAACACCTTGCCTTTTGTTGATTTGTTTTCGGGTAAAATGGTGGGGGCGTAATATAATTCACCTTTTAACATTTGCATATAATCAAAGTCATTTTGTTTCATGTAAGCGCTCCTTTAGGCTTTTTCTCTATTGTATCAAATCAATACAATAAGTCGAGGAATATGTAAAATAAAAAAGGACAGATAGCAAAATAGCCTTGCTTATCTATCCTTTATCTAAGGTTATCCAATTTTTTTAACTCTCCCGCCAATTTTATCTGCTAATTTTTGTGCTTCTTTTTCAGAGTGGTAAACTAAACAACCTGATTTATCTCGCGTACGTTTACCATCTGCAGTTAAATAGCCATGAAAAAATTTGATTGCATACATAGACATCACCGCCTTTCTAATTGAAAATAGTGTAAATGGAGCGATTAAAAATGTCAAATAATAGAAGTGCTCTTAACCATTCTTATCTTTTTTAGTTCGAAGATAAGCTTGGTTAAGAGCACCATTTCACTTAATAAATTAGTTTGAAACGGGTCGTTGAGTGAAATTCCTGTTCAGGTGAGAGGGTGATAGAACCGAACAACGGAAATCTTTCAGCACCAGGACAGACTTGGGTTTCAAATGTGAGCGCTCCGTGATTGACTAATTTTTGCCCTTGAATATCGGGACCGTTATCAGCAAAATTTGCTGAAAAAATAACAACTGAAGGTTGATCAGTGAACATCTCTAAGGTGATATCTTTAGTAGGACTTTTTAAGATAACATCCGGGTTAATTAAATCATGATTGGTTAAGATGAAAGGGTGATCGAAGCCGTTCATCTTTTGGATTTGTTCATCGTTACTTGAAAAAACCTCAGCTAATTTTTTAGGTTTTTGTAAATCAAAAGCTGTCTGGTCGACGGAAGCTAATTCTCCAAGCGGTAAAACTCTTTCATCAAGCGGGACAAACTTTTGGGCATTTATTTGTAACTCATGCGCATCAATGGGGATTGTAGGATTTCCAGTTAAATTAAAGTAGACATGATTGGTTGGATTAAAAAGTGTTTGTTCATCTGTAGTTGCCTGATACTCAATTTGCCATTCATTTTCTTCAGTCAATGTATACGTGACTGAAACAGTGAGATTTCCAGGAAAACCATTTTCACCAGCAGGACTCTCTAGCCAAAATTTCACAGAAGGATTCGCTTGTGCCTCTTGGATTTCGCTGTGCCATTTTTTACTTTCAAACCCAGGTGTGCCACCGTGAAGTGTTGTTTGAGTAGGAGTATTAATCATCGTTTGATACTTTTTACCCGCTAGTTCAAAGGAGCCATCGGCAATTCGGCCAGCTGTTCGACCAATTGTTGCACCAAAATATAAGTCTTTAGACAAATATTCATCTGCTGAGGGAAAGCCTAGCACGAGTGATCGGGATTCATTTTTTGTAAGAGGAACGTCGAGCGCAACAATTCGCGCACCAAAATCTGTTGCTTTTAAAGTCACACCATTTTTATTCGTCAGTGTGTAAAGAAGCATTCCTTGTCCAAATGATTCAGTTGAAATAGTCAAAATAATCAATCCTTCCTTTAAGTAAATATTTAGTAAATTTAACTTTGTTGTTTAGATTATTTAAATAGTCAAAAAGAAATGCTAAGAAAATAAATCTTTATTTAATTGTATTGTACACGTTTTCAATTGAAATGACAATTAAGAAAATATTAAGTAAACATTTGCAAAAGTTTAGTAAATATTGTACAATTTGTTTACTAGTGAAAGGAGCGATTAGTGATGGAAGAACTGTTAATGAATCGATTTGTAGAAATATTTGGTGAGAAAGGGACAGCCTGTTATTTTGCCCCTGGAAGAATTAATTTGATTGGTGAACATACAGATTACAATGGCGGTCATGTTTTCCCAGCGGCTATTACTTTAGGGACATTTGGTGTGGCAAGAAAAAGAGACGACCAAAAAATTCGGATGTTTTCTGATAATTTTAAAGAGGTTGGTCTCATCGAATTTTCATTAGAAGATTTAACCTATTCAGATTCAGATGATTGGGCAAATTATCCTAAAGGCGTTTTAAATTACTTGATTGAAAGCGGACACAATATTGATTCTGGCTTAGATGTGCTCTTCTACGGTACGATTCCTAATGGTGCTGGCTTGTCTTCTTCTGCTTCTATTGAACTTTTAATGGGAACGATCTGTAATGATTTATATGCTTTACACTGTCCAATGCTTGAATTGGTGCAAATCGGTAAAAAAGTGGAGAATGAATTTATTGGCGTTAATTCAGGAATTATGGACCAATTTGCCGTAGGGATGGGAGAAAAAGATCAAGCTATTCTACTAGATACCAATAATATGCACTATGAAATGGTTCCCGCCAAATTAGGTGAGTATACGATTGTCATTATGAATACTAACAAACGCCGTGAATTAGCAGATTCAAAATATAATGAACGTCGTGCAGAATGCGAAGAAGCCGTTCGTTTGCTTCAAAAAGAGTTATCTATTGAATTTTTAGGTGAATTAGACAGCGAGACATTTGAACAATATCAAGCATTGATTGGAGATCCAGCGTTGATTAAACGAGCGCGTCATGCCGTCACAGAAAATGAACGAACTTTATTGGCAAAACAAGCGCTAACTGAAGGGGATTTGGAAGAATTTGGCTTATTATTAAATGCCTCACATCGTTCGCTAAAAGAAGATTACGAAGTAACTGGCATTGAGTTGGATACCTTAGTGGCTTGTGCGCAAGAACAACCAGGCGTTTTGGGCGCACGGATGACTGGTGCAGGGTTTTGCGGTTGTAGTATTGCTTTGGTACCAAAGCAAAATATAGATGCATTTATTGAAGCTGTTGGCCAGAGTTATCAAGATAAAATTGGCTATGCTGCTGATTTTTATCCTGCATCAATTGATGATGGTGCCAGAAAGTTATTTTAGAAAGGAAGGCTTTAAATGTCTATTTTAGTATTAGGTGGCGCAGGCTACATCGGCTCACATGCCGTCGATCAATTAATTTCAAAAGGCTATGCCGTTGTTGTTGTTGATAATTTATTAACGGGGCATCGTTCAGCAGTTCATGAACAAGCGACTTTCTATGAAGGCGATATTCGTGATAAAGCTTTTTTACGTAGTGTCTTTGAAAAGGAATCAATTGAAGGGGTGTTGCACTTTGCGGCCAATTCTTTAGTAGGAGAATCCGTGGAGAAACCGTTAATGTATTTCAATAACAATGTTCACGGCACTCAAATTGCCTTGGAAGTCATGCAAGAATTCGGAGTGAAACACATTGTTTTTTCTTCCACAGCGGCCACTTATGGCGAACCAAAAGCAATGCCTATTACAGAAGAAACCCCAACGAATCCTAAAAACCCGTATGGGGAAAGTAAATTAATGATGGAAAAAATCATGAAATGGTGCGACAACGCTTATGAAATGAAATATGTTGCTTTGCGTTATTTTAATGTTGCAGGAGCAAAAAAAGATGCCTCAATTGGTGAGGATCACACGCCAGAAACGCATATTGTGCCAATTATTTTACAAGTGGCATTGGGCCAACGAGCAGAGCTAAGTATTTTTGGGGATGATTATGATACACCAGATGGCACGTGCATTCGAGATTATGTTTACATTGAAGACTTGATTGCAGCACATATTTTGGCTTTAGAATACTTGAAAAATGGCGGCGAAAGTGACGTCTTTAACCTGGGTAGCAACAACGGCTATTCTGTTAAAGAAATGTTAGATGCTGCTCGCGAAGTGACAGGTCAAGAAATTCCTGCGACAATCGCCCCACGCCGAGCAGGGGATCCTAGTACGTTAATTGCTTCTAGTGAAAAAGCCAAACGAGTTTTAGGCTGGCAACCAGAAGTAACTGAGGTCAAGGATATTATCGCCACCGCTTGGCAATGGCATGTGAAACATCCTCAAGGCTATAATGAATAGGAGAACATCAGATGATGAAAGAAAGTAGTAAATGGATTGCTGCATTTGTAGAGATAATCATAGAAAATGGCGATTGGACGGAAACAGACCGCTATTATTTGACGAATCGGATTGCCAAACTAGTTGGCTGTGATTTTTTTGAACAACCAGAAGCGGTTGCTTGTGAGCAAGAACCGTTGCGTGTGGTGGAACATCTTTTAAATATTGCACAAGCCAATCACCAAATCGATGACTCAATTACGGAAGCAGAACAACTAGAAGCGGAGTTAATGGATTTTATTACGCCGACCCCAACCATCATTAATCGGAAGTTTATGGATTATTATCAAGAGTCTCCACGAAAAGCAACGGATTATTTTTATCAGTTATGTAAAACGAATAACTACATTAAAACGAAAGCAATCGCCAAAAATATTATTTTCCCAATGGACTCACCCTATGGTAAACTAGAAATTACCATTAACTTATCGAAGCCAGAAAAGGATGCTCGAAAAATTTTGGCTGAAAAGAAAATGAGTCAAAAAAAATATCCAGCGTGTATGTTATGTATGGAGAATGAAGGCTATTATGGTCGTGTGAATTATCCAGCACGGACAAACCATCGGATTATCCGACTAAATTTAGAGGACGAAGCTTGGGGCTTTCAATATTCGCCATATGCTTACTATAATGAGCATGCGATTTTCTTGGACCAACAACATCGAGAAATGAAAATCGAGAAAAAAACGTTCCAGCGGCTCCTTAAAATTACGGAGTTATTCCCTGAATATTTTGTGGGCTCTAATGCAGATTTGCCAATTGTTGGTGGTTCTATTTTATCTCATGATCATTACCAAGCAGGACGTCATACATTTCCAATGGATTTAGCACCAATGGAAAAAAGATTTTCTTTGAAAAAATATCCTGAGATAACTGCGGGTATTTTAAAATGGCCGATGTCTGTGATTCGTCTTCAAAGTGATCATCAAGAGGAACTCGTTGAGGCGGCCGAATTAATTTTGACCAAATGGCGCAATTATTCTGATGAACGAGTCTCAGTTCGGGCCTATTCAGAAGATGGCACACCGCATCATACGATTACGCCAATTGCCCGACGCAAAGGGTCATTATTTGAATTGGATTTAGTTTTACGAGATAATAATGTTTCGGAGGAATTTCCAGATGGCATTTTTCATCCACATCCAGAAGTACAACATATTAAGCAAGAAAATATTGGCTTAATTGAAGTAATGGGACTAGCTATTTTGCCACCAAGGTTGGCACAAGAATTAAGAGAAGTCGAAAAGTATTTATTAAAGCAACCCAATCAAATTGCTGAAAGTCATCGAGCTTGGGCGGATGAACTCAGTCAGCAAACCATCACTGAAGCCAATGTCAAAGAAGTGATCCAACAAGGAATTGGGACAATTTTTGTTCAAATTTTAACAGATGCCGGTGTCTTTAAACGTGACGAAGAAGGCCGTCGTGCTTTTGAACGATTTATTCAATGTATTGAAAATGATTAATTTGAGGTGAGGAACATCGTAACCATTAAAGATATAGCAGAGCAAGTCGGTGTTTCTTCAGCGACAGTTTCGAGAGTTTTGAACTATGATGAAACATTATCAGTTAGTGATGAAACGAAGAAGAAAATATTTGAAACAGCAGAAACGTTAAATTATAAAAAGCGAGCCAGAAAAAAACAAGCAGGCAAAAAGAAAATTCGGTTTGTCCAATGGTTCAGCGATCCAGAAGAACTGGATGATATTTACTATTTATCGATTCGTTTAGGTGTTGAAAAGCGGGCAGAGGAATTGGGTTTTCTTTTAGTCAAAGAATCTCTGACAAACCTGTCTCAAAAAAGATTTGATGGGACAATTGCCCTAGGAAAATTTGATGAAAAGCAAGTGGCGGCCTTAGCCGCCTTAGGCGCACCTCTTCTATTTGTAGACTTTGATGCAATGGCTTTTGGCCAAAACTCCATTGTTGTTGATTTTGCTGGAAGTGTTAAAACAATTGTGCAAGAATTTTTGGCGCAAGGGCATCAGAAAATCGGTATGCTTTCTGGGCAAGAATATACGAAAGAGTCCCGCGTGGCATTGGTTGATCCACGTTTTGTCGCTTTTAAAGAAACCTTAAAAGATTTGGACCTTTATCATCAAGAATGGGTTGTCGAAGCAGCTTTTTCTGTTGAAGAAGGCTATCAAGCGATGAAAGACTTTATTGAAAAAGCGGACACTCGTCCAACCGCTTTTTTCGCTGCAAGTGATACGTTGGCAATTGGTGCGATGCGGGCGTTACAAGAAGCAGCCATTCGTGTGCCAGAAGATATTTCTATCATTGGTTTTAATGATATTAGTGTCGCAAAATATGTTTCACCCACATTAACAACAGTCAAAGTTCATACTGAATGGATGGGTGAGCTAGCCGTTGAGACAATGAAAGAGTTATGCTTGAATACCCCACCAGTTCCTAGAAAAATTATTGTCGGAACGGAATTCATTCAGCGAGATTCAACGAAACATTCATCAAAATAACAGCAAAACTTGGAGAGTTTTTTCCAAGTTTTTTGCTCTTTTCTGCTGGTTTTCAACAATCAAGAAAATGGAGGGAAACAGATGCAACCGAAATTAATTATTTTACGTGGTAATTCTGGTAGTGGTAAAACAACGATAGCTAACGCGCTTCATCAGTGTCTTAAAGAACAATCGTTATTGATTTCTCAAGATGTGGTGCGCAGAGAAATGCTTCGTGTTAAAGATGAAACAGTCTTTTGGACGTAAGTCGAAACGACTTACCTTCTTAGACTTGAATCTTAAGATAAACGGCGGGAGAGGAGCAGCTTCTTCGGAAATAAGCCGAAATTCCTCGAAAGACGAAAAGCATCTTTCGGAAATTTATTCTTATTTCTTGAAGCTAAACACTCCTGTCCCGACCTCTGGCTTTTGGTTATCAAGAATGCCAGTATGTGATTGTTGAAGGGATTTTTCAAAAAGCCATTTATCATTCCTTTTTTCAGGAAATAATCCATCTCTTTGAAGGAAACGTTCAGGTTTATTATTTTGATATTTCTTTTGAAGAAACGTTGAAAAGACATAGCCAGAGAAACAAGAATCAAGAATTTGGTGTCGTGGAAATGAAACGTTGGTGGCTACCAGAAGATTATTTAGGGCTTGCGGGAGAACAGCGGTTATCTGAACAACTGTCTGAAAAGCAGATTATCAGGCAAATTTTAGCAGATATTCAGTAGTAAGTGCTGCGCTTTTTAGAGAAATGGATGTTGTGGTATGATAAAAAAGAAGGAGTGGTTTCAATGGATTACCAAGAACGATTAAAAAATTTACCACCTGAAGTCATGACAGCTTTTTCAGAATCATTTATTTTTTTAATCAGTAACGATAAAGTTCAACATTTTCCTGCACGAGACTTAACGCAAGCTGAAATGATTCAACGAGTGAAAGAGAAATTAGGTGAAGCGGTGACGTGGTCCTTATGGCAAGGGTTCGTTATTGCTGTTAATTCAGAAAAAACATGTGTTGCTGTTTTGCCCAAATATCATCAACTCGATGGTTTTTGAAAATGAATAAGGGAGCGAAGAATTATTCGCTTCGTTTTATAAAATGAAAACGCTTTTCGGGAGGGAATGCTAATGTCTGAGCTAGTGGTTATTAGAGAAATGCAAGAGAAAGATATCTTAGCGCTGGATACTCAATTTGTCCAACAAGGTTGGCCAAGTCGCCAAGAGATTGTAATGAACTATTTAGAAGAACAATTAGTCAAGCAACGAACGGTTTTTGTGGCGGAGAAAAAGGCAACGCTGTTAGGTTATGTGACGTTACTGCCATTAGCTAAGGAAGGACCTTTTAAAAATTTATATCCTGAAATAGCTGATTTCAATGTATTCTTGCCATTTCAAAAACAAGGAGTGGGGCGGTTATTATTAAATCGTGCAGAAAATGTTGCCAAAAGTTATGCAGATACTGTTTCCTTGGGAGTAGGCTTGCATCCTGGTTATGGTGCAGCGCAAAGATTATATATCAAACAAGGATATGTGCCAGATGGTTCAGGAGTTTGGTTTCAAAATAAGCAGCTGAAACCAAACGAACGGTGTGTTAATGATGATGAGTTAGTTCTTTATTTATCGAAAAAACTATAGCAATTGTCAATCAATAATGGAGGAATAATCGTGGTTCATCAATTATTAGCTCAAATGGAAAATGGATATATGAAAATAATAAAAGAAAATTTAGTTGGAATATATCTTCATGGTTCTTATGCTTTTGGAACCTATTGTCATTCAGTAAGTGATTTGGATGTACTGATTGTGGTTTATGAAAAGCTTACTATTGATGAGAAGAAACAATTATTAGATTATACAATTAATATTTTAGATAAGTGGGCACCAAAAAAAGGGATAGAATTCCATGTGCTACAATTAAAAGATACAATAAATTTGAGTTATCCGATTCCCTTCGATTTACATTTTTCTCCGATACATCGTTCCAGATATCTGACTAATAAAAATAAATATATTGAAGATATGATGGGATACGATGAGGATCTAGTGGCACATCTTATGATTACAAAATTATATGGAAAAGTACTCGTAGGAAAACCGATTGATTCCGTTTTTGGCTGGATAGATCAAAAGAAATATTTTGAAAGCATTGTAGCTGATGTGAAAGAGGCAAAAAAAGAAATTGTTCAACAACCTATGTACGTTATTTTAAATCTGTGTAGAGTAATGGCGTTTAAGCAAGAGAATAAAATTTTATCAAAAAGGGCTGGCGGGGAATGGGGCCTAGTACATTTTCCTACTAATTATCATTCGCTGATACAACTAGCTTTAAAAGAGTATCGAGGCGAAACAGTTTTGTTAGAGCAATACAATGATTCAGAATTAAATGATTTTGCGGATATTACGCTTTCGTTATTATTTAAGTAAGAATGTAAAGGAGGGTGTTACCCTTGATTAGAAAAATGAAGCCAACAGATGCAGCGGCGTTAACTATCATTAATAAAGAACAATTGGGCTATGAAGTTCCCGTTGACGTGACCTGTAAACAGATTGAGAAATTACTACTAGCCAGTGACAGAGAGTTTTTATATGTTTATGAAGAAACGAAGACAGGCAAGATTTTAGGCTATGTGCATGCGCAACTGTATGAAACAATTTATTCCCAAACGTTATTGAACGTTCTGGGATTAGCAGTGGCAAAAGAAGCAGAAGGCCGTGGAATTGGCAAACAATTAATGATGAACCTAGAAACGGAAGCTAAAAAGTATAACTTGTCTGCGATTCGCTTAAATTCAGGGGAACAGCGTACAGCAGCACATCAATTTTATGAACACATTGGCTATGTTTCTGATAAAAAACAAAAGCGATTCATTAAATACTTGGATACTTAAGTTATGTCTTTAAAAAATAACAATTTCCTTTAAAAAAATAAGTAAAAACTAGTGAAATTTTCAGTGAATTAGTGTAAAATGTATCTCAATGACTCAACGAGTGTTTCAGCCGAAACACTGTCAAAGAAAGTACATACAAAGAAACAGAAATAGCCATTTTTGATGGCTGTTTTTTTATGGAGGAGGCAAATTATGACGAAAAAAAATAGTATGATGTACTTAGCAATTTCTAACTTATTTCTTGTTTTTCTAGGCGTAGGCCTAGTCATTCCCGTAATTCCCCAATTAAAAGAAGAAATGCATTTTTCTGGTACCACAATGGGAATGATGATTTCTATTTTTGCGATTGCCCAATTAATCACATCGCCAATCGCAGGTGTCCTTTCGGATAAAATTGGTCGGAAAAAAATGATTGCGACGGGCATGTTGGTTTTTTCAATTTCTGAGTTATTATTTGGTTTAGCCCAAGCGAAAAGCGGTTTTTATATTTCTCGTGGTTTAGGTGGGATTGCCGCCGCTTTATTAATGCCGTCAGTGACAGCCTTTGTGGCAGATATGACCACGATTTCTGAACGTCCGAAAGCGATGGGACTTGTGTCAGCTGCAATTAGTGGTGGTTTTATTATCGGACCAGGAGTTGGTGGTTTTATTGCTTATTTAGGTATTCGCGCTCCATTTTTTGCGGCCGCATTTTTAGCGTTTATTGGTTTTATTTTGACATTAACTGTTTTGAAGGAGCCAGAGAAACGAATTTTAGCCGCTGTTGAAGCGAAAAAAGGTTCATTTATGGATATTTTAAGAAATCCAATGTTTACCTCATTATTTGTGATTATCTTAATTTCCTCTTTTGGCCTGCAAGCGTTCGAATCTATTTATAGTATTATGGCGACTATTAATTTTGGCTTTACCACAAGTGAAATAGCAATCGTGATTACGGTTAGTGGTATTTTAGCGTTGATTTGTCAGTTGTTTTTCTTTGATGCAATCGTCCAAAAAATAGGTGAAATGGGTTTAATCCAATTAACCTTTTTTGCAAGTGCCATTTTTATTGCCGTGATTGCCTTTACAAAAAATAATTTAGTTGTTGTATTTTCAACGTTTATTGTCTTTTTAGCGTTTGACTTGTTTAGACCAGCAGTAACTACTTATTTATCCAAACATGCTGGAGATCAACAAGGAACCATCAACGGTCTAAATTCGACATTTACAAGTTTTGGTAATATTTTAGGACCAATGGCAGCAGGAGCTTTATTTGATATCAATCACTTTTTCCCTTATTATGTTTCAGCAGTAATTCTGTTAGGAACGGGCTTTTTATCATTATTTTTAAATCGAAATAAGATGTAAAAGAAAAAATAAGTATTTGGAATATAAAAATTCCGAATACTTATTTTTTTTGATCACCAACCGTTCTTGAAAAAAAACAAAAAAATAAACAGTGTTCGCTTGATTAATCGAACGTTTGTTCGTATAATGGTTTTGCAAGTGAGGTGATGTTTGTGAAATTTGATTATGAAAAAGAACCTAGTCGCGATATTCTTTGTATTGATTGCAAAAGTTTTTACGCTAGTGTAGAATGCGCAGAACGTGGGTTAGATCCGTTGAAAACGATGTTAGTAGTGATGAGTAATGCCGAAAATGCGGGGGGATTAGTTTTATCAGCATCGCCAATGGCAAAAAAAGTTTTAGGTGTTTCAAATGTTACGCGTAAAAATCAAGTGCCCGCTCATCCTGATTTATATGTGGTTCCGCCACGAATGAATTTGTACATGAAAAAAAATCAAGAAATCAATAATTTATATAAAAAGTTTGTCGCAGATGAAGATCACTCTGTGTTTAGTGTAGATGAATCATTTCTTGATGTAACGGCTTCTTTAAGTTATTTTCATTGTGAAACCGCCTATAAGATGGCTCGGATTATCCAAAGAGTCGTTTATAATCATGTGGGTATTTATGTGACCGTTGGGATAGGGGACAATCCGTTACTGGCTAAATTGGCGTTGGACAATGGTGCAAACATTCGCCAGATTTTATTGCAGAATGGCGGTATGATCGTGTACCAGATACTGTCTGGCAGTTGCCTTCTTTGACAGATTTTTGTGGGATTGGTCGCAGAATGGCTAAACGACTGAATCGTTTAGGAATTGATTCTGTATATGAGTTAGCGCAAGCGAATCCGCATCTTTTACAAGAAACATTTGGCGTGATGGGGCTTCAATTGTATGCTCATTCATGGGGGATTGATCGTACTTTTTTAGGGAAAAAAGCACCACATAAAGCTGAAAAATCATTTGGAAATAGTCAGATTTTACCGAGAGATTATGCGCGAAGAGATCAGATTGAACTAGTCTTAAAGGAACTGACAGAACAAGTGGCTGCTCGTTTAAGAAAAGCGCATTGTCAAACGGAATGTATCACAGTCTACGTTGGTTATTCCAAAGGTCAAATTGACCGTGAAGGACGAACTGGTTGGCGAAAACAACAAACGATTCCTGCAACAAACAATACAAAAGTTTTGATCACCTATGTATTAGCCCTTTTTAGAGAACATTATCTAGCGGGAACCGATGTCCGGCAATTAGGGCTTTCATATGGGAAATTAGTTTGGAATGAATCTTTACAATTAGATTTATTTTCGGAACCAGAAGAGCAAATTAGTGAAATGGAGTTAAACTATCTGATTGATAAAATCCGACAAAAATTTGGCTTTCAAGCTTTAATCCACGCCTCTTCTTTGTTGGAAGGCGCGACGGCAATTCATCGTTCAGGATTAGTCGGTGGACATGCTGGAGGAAATGTCGGTTTAGGAGGATAACATCATGAAACGAACAAAAAAAGAATTTACACCTTATAATGAGTACCATGATCGGCCCTTTGAACTGAAATGGGCGACCGCTTTTGCATTGGGGGAGTTACAAGAAGGAATCGAAGCTTCTGACGAATATTCTAAGAGAGCGTTTGAACGCTTACCGCAACAGACAACAGAAGAAATTGAAGAATACTTAGAGCAGTCTTTAAAAAATAACCAGGTTTTAGAA
Source organism: Enterococcus sp. AZ050 (assembly GCF_051715085.1). NCBI lineage: Bacteria > Bacillati > Bacillota > Bacilli > Lactobacillales > Enterococcaceae > Enterococcus > Enterococcus sp. AZ050. The sequence continues at coordinate 2,753,508 of NZ_JBIOTC010000001.1, forward strand.
ATCCAATTGAATACATTGGATGATTATGGCCGTGTTCAACCGCCAATTGTTGGTGTTTTTGAAGGGATGAGTTCAATGGAGTATGCAAAAGTTGGACATACACATATTTTATTTGAAGAGATTCGGCATATTAAAAGTCATGAGTTTACAAAGTGGTCGAGCCTTGATTAAAAAACTATTGTTATACGTGCGTTTTGTGAAAACATATGAGATAATGTTCATGGGTAATAGAAATAAAAATTATGGAGGTGGCTAGGATGGGACATCATTTAAAAGGACACCATGGCAAAAAAACAAACGCAAATGGCGGCTTTTTAACAAAGTTATTGGCAGGCGGCGCCTTAGTGGGCGTAGGAAAAAAGTTATACGACAATCGTGAAAAAATTAAAGAGCTGTTAAGTGACGACAAAGAAAAAAGCAACGACACTGAAAACAAATAAAGGACTGGATTGACAGAATGGTAAAAGATGCAGCGTATATTATTGAAGAGATTACCACGATTTTAGAGGGAACCTATTTTGTGATAACCAAGAAAGCGAATAAGCGCCGCATGTGTTTACATGTTTCGGATACCGCGAAAGAATTTTTACGTTGTCGACTGGAGTATGAAACATTCTTAGAGCAACAGTTTGATTATGCCACAATGTTTTTAGAAACATGTACGGAAGATGTTTCTGTTGAAATTCAAACGGGACTACTTGAAGAAACAAATTATCAAGCATTAACCGTGGAAAAATTACAACAGATAGCCACTAAAATGTAACACAGCTGTTGTGTTAGTTTTGATTCTTAATTTGGTTAAGGAGGCGGATAAAATGTCAGTATATCAACATATTTTGGTTGCTCTTGATGGCTCAGATCAATCTGAAAAAGCTTTTCATGAAGCTGTCAGGATTGCCAAAGAGGAACAAGCCACTCTTTATTTAGCTACAATTATTAATGATGCTGAATTTACGACGAGTCCATTTTCTTTTGAAGAATTGTATGATTTAGAAAAACACAAGTCAGAAGAGATGCTCACTGGAAAGGCAAAACAAGCGAGTGAAATTGGTGTAAAAACAGTCAAAAAAATTGTTGAACTTGGGAGCCCAAAACGTTATCTTGCCAATACGATTTCTGAAAATTATACCATAGATTTAATTGTGCTAGGTGCCACGGGAAGAGGTGCTATTCAACGAACCTTGATTGGTTCTACTACAGATTATGTGGTTAACCATGCTTTGTGCAATGTCTTAGTCGTTCGCTAATTGTGAGTAAATAATCAAGGGAACAATGTTTTATCGGGACGTTTTTTTAAATTAAACGAGAGGTGAGTTTATGAAAACAAAAATCGGAAAAACAGTTATCTTGTCAGCGTTTTTATTCACAAGTTTCCTTTTACTGAGTGGTTGTACCTCGGCTGGCGAAGAGATGGAAAAAACAATTGATCGACAGAAAGAAAAAGTCGATAAAACGGTCGATAAGCAGAAACATAAAAATGAAAATTCCATGGAAAGTTACGACGAAAAAGTTGACCGTTCTTTAGATAGTCAAGAAGACAAAATCGATACTACTGAGTAACGGGAAAGCTTTCAACTATCGGCTAGTAAATAAATAATATACAAAAGGGAGCATCCACTGCAGTTATTTCTCACAGCGGATCCTCTCTTTTGTGGTTAAAAAGAAAAAGTTAACTGCTCCCCAACAGTTAACTTTTAATCATGTTGCACATAGTTAAAACACTCTATATATCATTTATATCATTTGAAACGGGTAGTGTAAAAAGAAATCTCTTGAAAAGAGTCTCCATTTATAGGGAAGATTTCCCATAAAAAAGAGAAATGTATAATCACAGAGAGTTAGAGAAAGCAAAGGGAAATAAGTATGTTAAAATAAGAAGCAAGAAAGAATACAAGTATGCAGAAAATAACAACTAATTAGGTGAAAACAATGGAAATACATTTTGAAAAAGTAACAAGCGATAATCGTAAAGCAGTGGAAAACCTACAAGTTTTCGCTGAACAACAAACCTTCATTGAATCAATGGCAGAAAATCTAAAAGAATCAGACCAATTTCCAGAATGGGAATCGGCAGGTATTTATGACGGCAATCAATTAATCGGCTATGCTATGTATGGACGTTGGCAAGATGGGCGCGTTTGGCTAGACCGCTTTTTAATTGATCAACGGTTCCAAGGACAAGGTTATGGGAAAGCAGCCTGTCGACTTTTAATGTTAATGCTAATAGAAAAATACCAAACAAACAAGCTATACTTGAGTGTTTATGATACGAACAGCTCAGCAATTCGGTTGTATCAACAACTCGGTTTTGTATTTAATGGTGAATTAGATACGAATGGTGAGCGGGTAATGGAATGGACACATCAGAATAAGTAGATAGAACAGGTGAGACAAAAGCCATAGCGCATTTTGTTTCATCTTTTTCTTTTAATTGGCTTCATTTGTTTACTTTTAGTAAGTAAAATGGTAAATTTAGTTCAATCTGTTTTGAAAAAAGAGTTACTGGAGGGTAAGGATGAAAATAGAATTTTTCCATGATGTTATTTGTAGTTTTTGTTTTCCAATGTCTGACCGCATGCATGAGATTCAACAAGAATTTCCTGAAATTGAATTGATTCATCGGTCGTTTGCGTTGGGGTGGTCAGCAAACGATTTTGAAACAATGTTTGGCTCACGAGCAGCAGTAAAAGAAGAAGTTTTGACGCATTGGGTGCATGCCAATCAAAACGATTCAAAGCATCGTTTTAATATTGAAGGGATGAGGAAGCAACGATTTGATTTTCCAACATCAAAGAATGCATTATTAGCAGCAAAAGCAGCTGGATACATTGGCAATCAAGACACCTATTGGTTACTGTTTGATAAGTTACAAGAAGGTTTATTTATGAGAAGTTTAAATATTGAAGAGCCAGAAGTAATTGAGGAGCTAGTAAAAGAGACAACGATTGATTTTGCTTTATGGAAAGAAGCTGTTGCTTCCGAGGCTGTTTGGACGGCGGTTCAAGAAGATTTCGCGCTAGCTTCTGCTTATGGTCTACAAGGAGTTCCCGCACTAATCATTAATCAAAAATATTTAATTAATGGTGCAGTACCGAAACAGCAAATCAGCCAAACTATTCAAAAAATTCTCGCAGAAGAAAAACAACAGCAACCGTTAGTTTCATTAACTCCTTCTTCTGAAGAGTCAGCTTCGTGTGAGTTTAAGGAAGGCACATGGACGTGTCATTAAGCGGCATAAAATAACGTTATTCTTTGACAAAACGAAAGACTTCTGTAATAGTTAATGCGGGGGTGATAATATGTTTAACGCGTATAGAGAATACTGGAATAATATTACAACAATGAATGCGTCAGCAACACGAGCACAATATTGGTGGCCACAATTAATTAATTATTTGGTGTTAGGGATTTATTCAGCAATTACGGGCGTTTACAGATATATTGAAGTAACACCCAATGATGGAACAATCATTAAAGAATGGAATACTGTGACCATTATCTTTTTCTTGCTGACTGCTTTAATTTGGTTGGCAAACTTTACTGTTCGAGCAAGAAGATTGCATGATCGCGACCACAGTAACTGGTGGATTTTATTCTATTTACTTCCTTTTATCGGTACTTTAGTGATCTTCATTACATTAATTTTGCCAAGTAAAAGTCACACAAGATGGCCAGTGAATCAATCAGAAATTTAATTTGCTGATTTCGTTTAGCTGATTATCTTAAGAGTGAAAATAGGACATAAGTCGGAATGACTTATGTCCTATTTTCTTTTTTATTTCAGAAAAATAAAAATATCTTCTGTATGATGGCACCTCACATTACGCGGTTCTTGCTAAAAGGGCTATCTTTTTGGTAGATAGGGAAAACCATTAAGACGTTAAAAGTTTAATAAATCGAGCAATTCTCTTTTGTTAGAAAATAAGATAGCATCATTAATTAAAATACTTGGAACACTGGTTTCAATAATTGGTTGATTGGTAATAATCAAGTCAAATTCTTCGAGTCGATGGTCACCTAATTGTTCTTCCGTAATTGCTAACGTATTTGAACGAATCCGATGCAAAGCTAAAATATCGTGGACATAGTTTCCAATATATTGACTATGATTCAGGCCCATGTCGCTAATAATCAAAATCTTTTTTGAGTCGAAACTCTGGTTAATTTCTGGAAAAGTATTAAGCAACCAAAAAATATAAGAAGATGAATAGTTTAATAGATTTGTTTCTAAAAGAGCGGAAAAGAAATGCAATTCTGCTTTTAATCGTGCATATAAGTGAAGCTGAGTAAAATGAATTTGTCGAGTGAAAAAGGTGGCCCTTTGTGTCAATTCGGAGGTGTCAAAAGGCACTAATTGAGAAAACAAATAAAGACAGGTTAACAAGTGAACAGCGAAGTCGACGACTTCTTCTGTTAATTGTTCAATCTGTGAAAAAGCATTAAATTTTAAATTTTCACGTATTCTTTGACTGATGACTTCTTGGTCTTCGGAGTAGTATTGCTGAAAAGCGCCTCTTTGAAAATATCGGAGAACTTCCCGATAGGTTTCACGGCTGAGCCCAGTAAAATGACGACTGAGTAAAAGATAATCTTCCATTTTAATCGGACTCTTTTTATCTGTTTTTTTCTGGAAACGTTGTTGAAATCCTTGATGCTCTCTTAATAAATCAACAATAAAATACATAATAAAGAAATCGTGTTCATAACTGTTATCCATACTAATAATATTTAATTGGCATTGATTACGACGCATTAATTGTTTGATTTCCTGCTTATCTAATTGATAAGGCAATTCATAATGACCATAATACATTAAAAAGAAAAAGGTTGTAAAAATACGTAAAGGCAATTCTTCTGTTTGGCTAGTTAATTGATAGCCTTGATCAACGATAACGCGAAGAGAGTAAGTTTCCAAGACCTGATTACACTGCTTCAATTTTCGAGCAAAAGAAGAGCGACTAATATTGATGGTATCGCAATAATATTCGATGGTTTTGCCAGGATTTTGGATAAACTCATGGAGCAATTGGGTGGTCGTTGACGTTTTTGCCATATCCGTCAGCACGTTTAAATATAAGGACACATTAAAGTTTTCTAAACGATAGCCTAATTTATGCGATGTTTTAATGGTTAAACTTTCGCCCCAACGCTGTTTAATCTCCTCAATATAACGAATAAAAGTAGACTCAGAACTACCAATATATTTTGCAAGTTCTTTTTTAGTCATCCATTTATCAGAAATGGATAAGACACGAATGATTTCTTCCATTTTCCGATAATTTTTTTCTAAAAACCTAATCATATTGTTTCCTCCCAAGTCCTTTACTTTAATGAAACAATCATCGAAACAATAACGCAATTTCAGAAATGAAACCGCTTGGTATGAAAGCTGGTGTGATTTAATGAGCTCCTTCTCTGTATAATAATTATCAGATTAGAATAATGAAATTTTACGTGCTAGGCAATTCTAATTTAACTGTTAATTCATAAAAGAAAGGAGAGAACAGACATTAAATTACTAAAGAAATTTGGGGTTTTCGGCGTAGTCTTTTTACTTGTCTCATCCTATTTCATACCGCTCATTGGCTATGCAGAAACAGCCAAAGAAGTTGAAATTACATCCGCTCAAATGATAACAGATGAGAATGATAAAACGAATATTAATATCGAGTTAAATCTTCTCAACCAAACAGAGCAGCCATTACAACGAGAAATTCAATTGAAAAATGCACAGTTCATGGATACTGCTGTAATTGAAAAAGACGGATATTCTTACCAAGTGACTAATGGTACGCTTTATCTGACTTTGGACGCACAAGTAAAAAAGCCGGTACAGCTTTCGTTAGCTGTTGAGCAAAGTTCGCTTCAAACAGCTCAGCCACCTAAGTTATTGTATGAAAACAACGAATATGATGTTTCAGTTACTTCTGAAAAAATAACAGTAGAGGATTCTGCTAAAGAATCAACTGAACCAGAAAAAATAACTGTACCAGAAAATACGAAAGAAACTAACAAAAATGATTCGGCTCCAGAAAAAACAGAACAGCCGACCGCAACAGAAGAGGTAACCAATCCATTTGCAGAAGCAAGAATGGCGCCAGCTACTTTGAGAGCGAATCTGGCACTGCCTTTAATTGCACCACAATACACGACGGATAATTCTGGGACTTATCCGACAGCTAATTGGCAGCCCACAGGCAATCAAAATGTGTTAAACCATCAAGGGAATAAAGACGGTAGTGCACAATGGGACGGCCAAACGAGTTGGAATGGGGACCCTACTAATCGCACAAATTCTTATATTGAGTATGGCGGTACAGGAGACCAAGCCGATTATGCCATCCGAAAATATGCTAGAGAAACAACAACACCAGGGCTTTTTGATGTATATCTTAATGTGCGTGGGAATGTTCAGAAAGAAATCACGCCATTGGATTTGGTCTTAGTCGTTGACTGGTCCGGTAGTATGAATGAAAACAATCGGATTGGTGAAGTTCAAAAAGGAGTGAACCGTTTTGTTGATACATTGGCAGATAGCGGTATTACCAATAACATCAACATGGGCTATGTTGGCTACTCAAGTGACGGTTATAATAACAACGCCATTCAAATGGGGCCGTTTGATACAGTCAAAAATCCAATTAAAAATATTACGCCAAGTAGCACTAGAGGAGGAACTTTCACTCAAAAAGCATTAAGAGATGCTGGTGATATGTTAGCAACGCCAAATGGACATAAGAAAGTTATTGTACTTTTAACGGATGGCGTCCCAACCTTCTCTTATAAAGTGAGTCGAGTTCAAACAGAGGCGGATGGTCGCTTTTACGGGACACAATTTACGAATCGACAAGATCAACCAGGTAGCACTTCTTATATCTCTGGTAGCTATAATGCGCCAGATCAAAACAATATCAATAAACGAATTAACAGTACGTTTATCGCCACGATAGGTGAGGCAATGGCCTTAAAACAACGCGGGATTGAAATACATGGATTGGGCATTCAATTGCAAAGCGATCCACGAGCTAATTTATCTAAACAACAAGTTGAAGATAAAATGCGTGAGATGGTGTCAGCCGATGAAAATGGAGACCTTTATTATGAATCAGCGGATTATGCACCAGACATTTCTGATTATTTAGCGAAAAAAGCCGTTCAGATTTCAGGAACGGTTGTAAACGGAAAAGTAGTTGATCCAATTGCTGAACCTTTTAAATACGAGCCAAATACATTATCAATGAAAAGTGTGGGTCCTGTTCAGGTTCAAACATTACCAGAAGTGTCGCTAACAGGCGCTACAATTAATAGTAATGAGATTTATTTGGGTAAAGGGCAAGAAATTCAAATTCATTATCAAGTACGTATTCAAACAGAGTCAGAAAACTTCAAACCTGATTTTTGGTATCAAATGAATGGTCGGACAACGTTTCAGCCATTAGCCACGGCCCCTGAAAAAGTTGATTTTGGGGTTCCTTCGGGAAAAGCACCTGGCGTGAAGTTAAACGTGAAAAAAATCTGGGAAGAGTATGATCAAGACCCAATAAGTCGGCCAGATAACGTGATTTATGAAATTAGTAGAAAGCAAGTAACTGACACAGCCAACTGGCAAACTGGGTATATTAAATTATCAAAACCAGAAAATGATACCAGCAATAGTTGGGAGCGCAAAAATGTAACCCAACTTTCCAAAACCGCGGATGAAAGCTATCAAGAAGTTCTTGGACTTCCCCAATACAACAATCAAGGACAAGCTTTCAATTATCAAACAACCCGTGAATTAGCAGTTCCTGGTTACAGTCAAGAAAAAATCGACGATACTACTTGGAAAAACACGAAGCAGTTCAAGCCATTAGATTTAAAAGTAATCAAAAATTCTTCCTCAGGTGAGAAAAACTTAGTGGGAGCCGTTTTTGAATTGAGTGGTAAAAATGTTCAGACAACATTAGTGGACAATAAAGATGGTAGCTATTCCTTGCCAAAAGATGTGCGCCTACAAAAAGGGGAACGCTATATATTAACTGAAGTAAAAGCACCTGCAGGACATGAGTTAGGTAAGAAAACGACTTGGCAAATTGAGGTGAATGAGCAAGGCAAAGTAAGCATCGATGGACAAGAAGTGACCACCACAAATCAAGTTATTCCATTGGAAATTGAAAATAAATTTTCTTCTTTGCCAATCAGAATTAGAAAATACACCATGCAAAATGGCAAACAAGTGAACTTAGCAGAGGCGACTTTTGCGTTGCAAAGAAAAAATGCTCAAGGAAGTTACCAAACTGTGGCAACTCAAAAAACAGATACTGCAGGATTGAGCTATTTTAAAATTAGTGAACCTGGTGAGTATCGAATGGTGGAACAATCAGGACCATTAGGATACGACACTCTTGCTGGAAATTATGAATTTACTGTTGATAAATATGGGGAAATTCACTATGCAGGCAAAAATATTGAAGAAAATGCGCCAGAATGGACACTGACACATCAAAATCATTTGAAACCTTTTGACTTAACGGTTCATAAAAAAGCCGATAATCAGACGCCACTTAAAGGAGCGAAATTCCGTTTAACAGGACCAGATACGGATATTGAATTACCAAAAGATGGCAAAGAAACGGATACTTTTGTTTTTGAAAACTTAAAACCAGGGAAATATGTTCTAACAGAAACCTTTACGCCAGAAGGATATCAGGGGTTAAAAGAACCAATCGAATTAATAATTCGTGAAGATGGTTCAGTCACGATAGATGGGGAAAAAGTAGCAGATGTTTTAATTTCTGGAGAGAAGAATAATCAAATTACTTTAGATGTTACTAACCAAGCAAAGGTTCCTTTACCTGAAACTGGTGGCATAGGACGCTTGTGGTTTTACTTGATAGCGATTAGTACATTCGTGATAGCGGGTGTTTATCTCTTTATTAGACGACCAGAAGGGAGTGTGTAATCAATGAAAAACGCACGTTGGTTAAGTATTTGCGTCATGCTACTCGCTCTTTTCGGGTTTTCACATCAAGCATTAGCAGAGGCATCGCAAGCAAGCGTTCAAGTTACGTTGCACAAATTATTGTTCCCTGATGGTCAATTACCAGAACAGCAGCAAAACACAGGGGAAGAGGGAACGCTGCTTCAAAATTATCGGGGCTTAAATGACGTCACTTATCAAGTCTATGATGTGACGGATCCGTTTTATCAGCTTCGTTCTGAAGGAAAAACGGTCCAAGAGGCACAGCGTCAATTAGCAGAAACCGGTGCAACAAATAGAAAACCGATCGCAGAAGATAAAACACAGACAATAAATGGAGAAGATGGAGTGGTTTCTTTTTCATTAGCTAGCAAAGATTCGCAGCAACGAGATAAAGCCTATTTATTTGTTGAAGCGGAAGCACCAGAAGTGGTAAAGGAAAAAGCTAGCAACCTAGTAGTGATTTTGCCTGTTCAAGATCCACAAGGGCAATCGTTAACGCATATTCATTTATATCCAAAAAATGAAGAAAATGCCTATGACTTACCACCACTTGAAAAAACGGTACTCGATAAGCAACAAGGCTTTAATCAAGGAGAGCACATTAACTATCAGTTAACGACTCAGATTCCAGCGAATATTTTAGGATATCAGGAATTCCGTTTGTCAGATAAGGCGGATACAACGTTGACACTTTTACCAGAATCAATTGAGGTAAAAGTGGCTGGAAAAACAGTTACTACAGGTTACACACTGACGACGCAAAAGCATGGATTTACGCTTGATTTTTCAATTAAAGACTTACAAAACTTTGCAAATCAAACAATGACTGTGTCGTATCAAATGCGTTTAGAAAAGACCGCTGAACCTGACACTGCGATTAACAACGAAGGACAATTAGTCACGGACAAACATACCTTGACTAAAAGAGCCACAGTTCGTACAGGCGGCAAGTCTTTTGTCAAAGTTGATAGTGAAAATGCGAAAATCACCTTGCCAGAGGCTGTTTTTATCGTCAAAAATCAAGCGGGGGAATACCTCAATGAAACAGCAAACGGGTATCGTTGGCAAAAAGAAAAAGCATTAGCTAAAAAATTCACGTCTAATCAAGCCGGTGAATTTTCAGTTAAAGGCTTAAAAGATGGCCAGTACTTCTTGGAAGAAATCTCTGCACCAAAAGGTTATCTTCTGAATCAAACAGAAATTCCTTTTACGGTGGGAAAAAATTCTTATGCAACGAACGGACAACGAACAGCACCGTTACATGTAATCAATAAAAAAGTAAAAGAGTCAGGCTTCTTACCAAAAACAAATGAAGAACGTTCTATTTGGTTGACGATTGCAGGCCTGCTAATCATTGGGATGGTAGTCATTTGGCTATTTTATCAAAAACAAAAAAGAGGAGAGAGAAAATGAAGCAATTAAAAAAAGTTTGGTACACCGTTAGTACCTTGTTACTAATTTTGCCACTTTTCACAAGTGTATTAGGGACAACAACTGCATTTGCAGAAGAAAATGGGGAGAGCGCACAGCTCGTGATTCACAAAAAGAAAATGACGGATTTACCAGATCCGCTTATTCAAAATAGCGGGAAAGAAATGAGCGAGTTTGATAAATATCAAGGACTGGCAGATGTGACGTTTAGTATTTATAACGTGACGAACGAATTTTACGAGCAACGAGCGGCAGGCGCAAGCGTTGATGCAGCTAAACAAGCTGTCCAAAGTTTAACTCCTGGGAAACCTGTTGCTCAAGGAACCACCGATGCAAATGGGAATGTCACTGTTCAGTTACCTAAAAAACAAAATGGTAAAGATGCAGTGTATACCATTAAAGAAGAACCAAAAGAGGGTGTAGTTGCTGCTACGAATATGGTGGTGGCGTTCCCAGTTTACGAAATGATCAAGCAAACAGATGGTTCCTATAAATATGGAACAGAAGAATTAGCGGTTGTTCATATTTATCCTAAAAATGTGGTAGCCAATGATGGTAGTTTACATGTGAAAAAAGTAGGAACTGCTGAAAATGAAGGATTAAATGGCGCAGAATTTGTTATTTCTAAAAGCGAAGGCTCACCAGGCACAGTAAAATATATCCAAGGAGTCAAAGATGGATTATATACATGGACAACGGATAAAGAACAAGCAAAACGCTTTATTACTGGGAAAAGTTATGAAATTGGCGAAAATGATTTCACAGAAGCAGAGAATGGAACGGGAGAATTAACAGTTAAAAATCTTGAGGTTGGTTCGTATATTTTAGAAGAAGTAAAAGCTCCAAATAATGCAGAATTAATTGAAAATCAAACAAAAACACCATTTACAATTGAAGCAAACAATCAAACACCTGTTGAAAAAACAGTCAAAAATGATACCTCTAAAGTTGATAAAACAACACCAAGCTTAGATGGTAAAGATGTGGCAATTGGCGAAAAAATTAAATATCAAATTTCTGTAAATATTCCATTGGGGATTGCAGACAAAGAAGGCGACGCTAATAAATACGTCAAATTCAATTTAGTTGATAAACATGATGCAGCCTTAACTTTTGATAACGTGACTTCTGGAGAGTATGCTTATGCGTTATATGATGGGGATACAGTGATTGCTCCTGAAAATTATCAAGTGACTGAACAAGCAAATGGCTTCACTGTCGCCGTTAATCCAGCGTATATTCCTACGCTAACACCAGGCGGCACACTAAAATTCGTTTACTTTATGCATTTAAATGAAAAAGCAGATCCTACGAAAGGCTTTAAAAATGAGGCGAATGTTGATAACGGTCATACCGACGACCAAACACCACCAACTGTTGAAGTTGTGACAGGTGGGAAACGTTTCATTAAAGTCGATGGCGATGTGACAGCGACACAAGCCTTGGCGGGAGCTTCCTTTGTCGTCCGTGATCAAAACAGCGACACAGCAAATTATTTGAAAATCGATGAAACAACGAAAGCAGCAACTTGGGTGAAAACAAAAGCTGAAGCAACTACTTTTACAACAACGGCTGATGGATTAGTTGATATCACAGGGCTTAAATACGGTACCTATTATTTAGAAGAAACTGTAGCTCCTGATGATTATGTCTTGTTAACAAATCGGATTGAATTTGTGGTCAATGAACAATCATATGGCACAACAGAAAACCTAGTTTCACCAGAAAAAGTACCAAACAAACACAAAGGTACCTTACCTTCAACAGGTGGCAAAGGAATCTACGTTTACTTAGGAAGTGGCGCAGTCTTGCTACTTATTGCAGGAGTCTACTTTGCTAGACGTAGAAAAGAAAATGCTTAATTTCTAGCATCACCGAAGAAATTTTTAGAAAAACAAAGAGCCTGGGCCAATCACTGTCCCAGGCTCTCATGCTTTATTTTTAAGGAGGAAGCAATGAAGTCAAAAAAGAAACGTCGTATCATTGATGGTTTTATGATTCTTTTACTGATTATTGGAATAGGTGCATTTGCGTATCCTTTTGTTAGCGATGCATTAAATAACTATCTGGATCAACAAATTATCGCTCATTATCAAGCAAAAGCAAGCCAAGAAAACACCAAAGAAATGGCTGAACTTCAAGAAAAAATGGAAAAGAAAAACCAAGAATTAGCGAAAAAAGGCAGCAATCCTGGATTAGATCCTTTTTCTGAAACGCAAAAAACAACGAAAAAACCAGACAAATCCTATTTTGAAAGTCATACGATTGGTGTTTTAACCATTCCAAAAATAAATGTCCGTTTACCAATTTTTGATAAAACGAATGCATTGCTATTGGAAAAAGGAAGCTCCTTGTTAGAAGGAACCTCCTATCCTACAGGTGGTACGAATACACATGCGGTCATTTCAGGCCATCGTGGTCTCCCTCAAGCCAAATTATTTACAGATTTGCCAGAATTAAAAAAAGGCGATGAATTTTATATCGAAGTCAATGGGAAGACGCTTGCTTATCAAGTAGATCAAATAAAAACCGTTGAACCAACTGATACAAAAGATTTACACATTGAGTCTGGCCAAGATCTCGTCACTTTATTAACTTGCACACCGTATATGATAAACAGTCATCGGTTATTAGTTCGAGGACATCGTATCCCATATCAACCAGAAAAAGCAGCAGCGGGGATGAAAAAAGTGGCACAACAACAAAATTTACTATTATGGACATTACTTTTAATTGCCTGTGCGTTAATTATTAGCGGCTTCATTATCTGGTACAAGCGACGGAAAAAGACGACCAGAAAACCAAAGTAGTATGACGAAAAGGCTAAACATACTAAAAAAAAGAGTAAAAAAATAGCTTTTCAATTTTTAATCCTCCTTATCGTGCATAATTGAACCAGAGAAACAGAAGTATTAACGAAATAACTAAAAGAGCAAGCCCTGAATAAAAAGCGACAAAGGGCCAATCAATCGACTGTTTAAATTCCTGCCAAGTTTGGATTTTTCTGTTTTTTTTCGCGCTATCCTCAAGCGTGAGTAAATAATTCAATAGTAAGAGGAGTAGCAACACCGTGAAATCATTTGTGGTAAAAAGCACATGTAAAAATAGAATGACAAAGACAACACGGGATAACACTCGATTCCGCAAAATTAAAAATAACTTAGCACGCATAATAAACCACCATTTCTTATCAGAGATAATGAATCTGTTTTTGTCTACTCTTTAGTTATATCATAAAATTCTTAATAATGAAAAAATGACTCGAGAAAATAATTGAAAAAAGTTTTTTTTCCTGAATCATTATTTTCGTAAATAAAGAATAAACGTGTTACTCTTGGCTTATCAAATTTGGAAGGAGTGTTAAAAATGAAATATCTGGATATTATTGCTTTAATTTTATTGATTGTCGGAGGTTTAAACTGGTTATTAGTTGGTGCATTTAATTTTGATTTAGTTGCAACAATTAGTGGCGGTGCAACCACACCATTAGCAAAAATTATCTATATTATTGTCGGAATTTGTGCGATTTATTCTATTAAGTTTTTAGCTCCTTTGTTCCGCGAACCATAGGATTGATTTAAAAGATTTAGATAACGTGAAGTTATTTTGACTTAGCAATTGAGAGTTTCCTTGAGAAAGGGGACTCTTTTTTTATTTTCTATATTCGTTTCAGAAGGTTTAGACAAGCTCAAAAAATATTTCAAGAGAGCTGCGTTGTTTTCAAAATAGAACCTAGCATTACCTCGAACGTACCTCAAATAACCTGTGTCTTTTTTTGAATCATTAGTTCAAATTGATGTGATCACTAGTGAGAAAAATCAGCTCTAGGATATATAGGAAAATATAAGCATCAAATAGGGATTTCGATGATAAATTATCTTTTTCCTTGTTATGATTATAACAAGGAAAAAGAAAGTAGGGATTTATTTATGGAATTACAGGTGACAAAAAAGGCTAAATTTTTTTGTTTGGCGATGGCATTACTAATGACATTAGGTATTTTTATCAGCGCTGGTACAAGTGTTTATGCATCTGACCAGCTAGAGGATTCAGAAGTTGAGGCTGTAGCAAAAGGACTGGAAGAAATGTATGCGAATGGAGTGACGGAAGATAACTTTAAAAACTATGTCAAAAATAATTTTGCTCAGCAAGAGATTTCTTCAGTTGAGGAAGAATTAAATGTAAATATTTCTGATGCTTCAACAGTAGTTCAAGCACGTTTTAATTGGAATGCATTAGGAAGTTGCGTTGCTAACAAAATCAAAGATGAGTTTTTTGCAATGATTAGTATCAGCGCAATTGTAAAAGCTGCACAAAAGAAAGCCTGGAAAGAATTAGCAGTGACTGTATTACGCTTCGCTAAAGCCAATGGGTTAAAGACGAATGCTATTATTGTAGCTGGACAACTAGCTTTATGGGCAGTTCAATGTGGGCTAAGCTAATGAATTTAAAAGATCATGTTACGGAAATAGTAATTACTTTTATCATCGCTTTTGTGTATACTTGGATAGATTCAGGAGAAATTGAAATCTTAAAAACTCTTTTGATAACAATAATATTTTTAGCCATGTTCTATGCAATACCCAAAATCACCAATAGAAAAAGAAAATGAAGTGGTTTTAGAAAGATAATGTGATAGGAAGTGTAAGAGGAGGTAACGAGCCTTCTCTTGCTTATAGAAAAAAAGAGCTAAAACCTTTATTTTATAAGGTTTTAGCTCTTTTTTGTTTTTCTCTACTTTTCTAAAAATGGAGACGGCGGGAGTCGAACCCGCGTCCAAACATATTGCCACTTAAATCTCTACGTTCATAGACACTCATTTAAAGGTTCGCTTTACAGCGTGCCGAGTGACAGGCATTCTGTATTGCTAGTCTGGTAAGCTCCTCTAAATTTTACAGACGGAAAAATTTAGCGTATCCCACTTCGATTAGGACCCTGACCCGAGCACATGGGCGATGCCGGGAGGATCTTCGCTAGCTGGTTTTTAGGCAGCTAAAGCGAAAGAATTGTTTTCGTTTTTAGCAGTTATATTTAACTGTAACGTTTTAACGTAGCCGTAACCTACGAAACGCAATTCAAGCTCAACTATGCCTGTCGAATCCGTAACGCCCCCGAAATAACATAAGTATCCCTTGATACTTATCAAAGTATAGCATAAATTCCTTGTTTTTTCAAAGAGTAGGATAACACTCTGTTAGATATTCATAAAAAGAGGAAGGATGGACCGTAACTCAGTTCATCCTTCCTCTTTTTATGAAAGTGTGTGGGTATGTTTTGTAATCCATTGTTGCAAACGGATATTCAACCAAAAACCATAAATTCCTAAAGTAATTATAGTTAATAAAAGCCATTTAATCCAATGACCGAATAATTGCATAGCTGTACCGTCAAAATAAAGGCGTTTACCATCAATAACGGTATGCTTGATTTTCCAGTTGTACATCATACAAATTCCCCAAGGTGCGCAAATGCCTAATGTAAAGACAGTAATCAAGGTTGCTAAAATTGAAGTCCCGATATACGTTGCTAAACCACCGTCAAAATATGAATTTTTCATTCTTTTCCTCCTTATCTCATAAACTTTATTATAACAAGAATAAATGGCCTGGGAAACAAAATGAGGATGAAATAAGTATTTTTATTCATTATTGATGTGAAATATGTTATTTATGCAACTCAAATTTGGCAGCATTAGATATTTTGTAACAAATGTTATCTAATGTAACTACCATAATAAACCGTTTTCCTTAGAAAGTGAATTAGAAATTTTAAAAAAAGGCTATTTAAATGAGCATTAATATTGTGTGAGATATATCTTTTTGCTATTGTCAACTTCTGAAAAAGACCACTAAGTGGAAAAAATAAGAGAAAAGAAGGGTGAATAATTTTTTATGACAAAAAGTGTAAAATTTTTAGTGTTACTGTTGGTAATGATTCTACCAATTGCGGGGGCGTTATTGATTGGTCCAATTTCGTTTGGCGCCGAATTGAGCAAAAGTTCAATCGTTGACAAAGTAGAATTAGATCACACTACTTTATATCAAGGAGAGATGACCTCAATTAAAGTATCTTTTAGTGACAAAGAAAATCAGAAAATAAAACCTGGAGATACTATTACTTTAACTTTACCAGACGCACTAGTTGGAATGACCGAGAACGATAGTTCACCACGAAAAATCAATTTAAATGGTTTAGGGGAAGTTTTTATCTATAAAGATCATGTTGTAGCAACATTTAACGAAAAAGTTGAATCTTTACATAATGTGAATGGGCATTTTTCTTTCGGGATTAAAACGCTTATCACCAATAGTTCTCAACCGAATGTGATAGAAACGGATTTCGGAACAGCAACGGCGACTCAACGTTTGACGATTGAAGGAGTGACTAACACAGAGACTGGCCAAATTGAGCGAGACTATCCGTTTTTTTATAAAGTAGGCGATTTGGCTGGAGAGTCAAATCAAGTACGTTGGTTTTTAAATGTGAACCTCAATAAATCCGATGTCACAGAAGATATTTCAATTGCGGATCGACAAGGAAGTGGTCAACAATTAAATAAAGAGAGTTTTACATTTGATATTGTGAATGACAAAGAAACTAAATATATTTCACTTGCCGAGTTTGAGCAACAAGGTTATGGCAAAATTGACTTCGTAACAGATAATGACTTTAACTTACGTTTTTATCGGGATAAAGCACGCTTTACTTCCTTTATCGTCCGTTACACTTCGACAATCACAGAAGCAGGCCAACATCAAGCAACATTTGAAAATAGTTATGACATCAATTATCAACTAAACAATCAAGACGCAACGAATGAAAAAAATACATCACAGGTTAAAAATGTTTTTGTAGAAGGCGAGGCAAGCGGCAATCAAAATGTGGAAATGCCAACAGAAGAAAGTCTAGACATTCCTTTAGAGACAATAGATGAATGGGAACCAAAGACACCTACTTCGGAACAGGCAACAGAAACAAGTGAAAAGACAGACACAACAGAAACCGCAGAAAGCAGCCAACCAGAAGTTCATGTCTCACCAACAGAAGAAGAAAATCCAGATGAAGGTGAAACACTAGGCACGATTGAGCCAATCATACCTGAAAAACCAAGTGTGACAACTGAAGAGAATGGCACGACAGAAACTGCAGAAAGCAGCCAACCAGAAGTTCATGTCTCACCAACAGAAGAAAATCCAGATGAAAGTGAAACACTAGGCACGATTGAGCCAATCATACCTGAAAAACCAAGTGTGACAACTGAAGAGAACGGCACAACAGAAACTGCAGAAAGCAGCCAACCAGAAGTTCATGTCTCACCAGCGGAAGAAGAAAATCCAGATGAAAGTGAAACGTTAGGTACAATTTTACCAATCCTACCTGAAAAACCAAGTGTGACAACTGAAGAGAATGGCACAACGGAAACTGCAGAAAGCAGTCAACCAGAAGTCCATGTGTCGCCAACGGAAGAAGAAAATCCAGATGAAAGTGAAACACTAGGCACGATTGCACCAATCATACCTGAAAAACCAAGCGTAACAACTGAAGAGAATGGTATAACGGAAACGGCAGAAAGCAGCCAGCCAGAAGTTCATGTCTCACCAACAAAAGAAATTACTACAACTGAGAAAAAACAGCCATCCACAGAAACAACTGTGGAGAAAAATAAAAATGTTACATCAAAAAATCAACCACAAATACTAAACGCTCCATTAAATACATTGAAAAATGAAGGAAGCCCACAGTTGGCTCCCCAACTGCTTAGTGAACCAATTCAAAAATTAAATGAAGCAAACGGGCAACGAGAACTTCCCAAAACAGGCACAACAAAAACACCGTTTATGCTAATAGCAGGAATACTGGCAAGTACATTTGCCGTTTTAGGTGTAAGTTATCTACAAATCAGAAAGAATTAACAATAGAAAAGCCATCCAGCTTTCGCTGGGGGGCTTTTCTATTATCTGGAGATAAATTGCTGATAGGCGCCAATCAAAAACTATGCTACAGTAAGGTAAGTACTGCTCGAAAAGGAGGGAGTAAATGACTAAAAAAATATGGTCGCACTTTCGGAAAAGCTTCACTTGGTACATTTTGATTGGCGTGATTGTTTCATTATGTAGTGCTAGTGCTTTAGCAATTTATTTTTTTCAACAGTTGTTAGATCATTATCAAAAAAGTTTCCAACTAGGGTTGTTAGTAGCGTATGGAACGACAATTATTTTAATTCCTCTATTGTCTTACTGTGAACAGAAACCGAAAGCTTACTTAACTAATGGCATCTATTTCTATTTGAAGAAATTAAGTTTAATAAAAATGAGCAAGATTTCCTATGAAGAATATCTAAAACTGGGAGCGGGGGCTTTACTACAAAAAGTAGAAGTTGGTGCAGCAGCTGGGAGAAATATCCACTTGAATTTTTATGGGCGCTTATTTCGAGAGTTAATTCCAGAGACGTTATTTAATTTATTTTTCATAGCATTGATTGATAAAAAATTATTACCAGCAATTCTAATTGGTTATGTGATTGTATTTATTTTAACCAAAATACTTTTGAAAACGCTACAAAAAATGAAAGAAAAAACACTTATTTCTGAAGAAGCAATGAATGCTACTTTGATACGAGGGATGACCGAACTAGTAACTTTTAGAATTAATCGAAAATATAAAAAAGAGATTGAAAATTACGCGTTAATGGCAGAGGAAAATAGTCAAAATATAACAAAAATGACTATGATCCATGAATTTTTCTTTGGCTTTTTTGCCTTGTTAGTTGCACTTATCAAAGTAAGTATTGTCGTACTTAGTTTTACTAACGTCGTGACGCTAAGTTTAGGTGGACTTGTAGCGATAGTGATGTATATCGATCGAATTTATACGCCGATAGCCATATTTAATGTTTTATTTGTTCAATATAATTTGGATAAAGTAGCCTATCAGCGCTTGGAAGATTTTTATAAAAAAGAAGATGATCCTGACTTAGCGGTTTCCGGCAAAGCGTTACCTGAAATTCAAACAATTTCATTAAAAGATGTGTGTTTTAGCGTAGATAGTCAAACGATTATGTCCCAACAAAATCGACAATTTTCAATGAATAAAACCTATGGCTTGATTGGAAAAAGTGGGACAGGTAAATCTACCCTGATTAAATTGATTTTAGGATTATTGAAGCCGACAGAGGGGACAGTTTATGTGAATCAATTTCCTCTAACACAATTTAATTTGGAAGATTATTATGAAAAAGTTTTTTATTTATCTCAAGATGTGCCAATATTTCAAGGAACGTTAAAAGAAAATATTGTATTTAATCAAGAAATTTCTGATGAACAAGTAATTGAAGCTATGTATCGTTTTCAGTTGGGGGAACTTTATGAACGGTTGCCGGAAGGTTTAAACACTATTGTGAGTGAAAAAGGAATGAATTTTTCTGGTGGTGAAAAACAACGGATTGCTTTCACACGCTTAGCATTTACACAAGCAGAGATCCTTATTTTAGATGAGGCGACTTCTGCATTGGACGAAAAGACCGAAGAAAAAGTGTTACAAGAAGTACAAAAATTTACCCACAATAAGTTGACTATTTTGGTTACTCATCGACCTAAAACCCTGCGATTTGTAGATGAAATTATTGATTTAAATGAGTGAACTTGTTAGCTCTTTGGCGCTTCTTTTGCTACACTTTTTATAAGAATTGAGAGAAAGGGGCAACTGTTGATGAATAATAATGAGCAAGAATTAGCGGAATTTTGGGATGAATTTGCAGAAGAATATGAAGAAATTCAACAAGAATCGCCATTTCCAATTGCTCGAGAATTACGTGATTTCTTGGTCCAAGAAGGCATTTTTCCGTGTCAGACATTTCTGGATATCGCAGGTGGGACGGGACGATACTTACCTTTTTTTCAAGAGCAAGTCACGGAGTATACGCTAGCCGATATTTCTCAGAGAATGTTGGAGATTGCGGAAGCAAAAGCACAAAGCAACGTTGTTTTTCTTCACCAAAGCCAAGAAAGACTGATTGAGACTGGGAAAAAATTTCAAGTCGTTTTTTCAGCGATGAACCCTGCTTTGGATACGCCGGAAAAAGTTAATGCATTGTGCCAATTAAGTGAAGAATGGTGTCTTATATTTCGGCTAGTGGAAGAGCAAGATTCGTTGTTTTCTCCTTTTGAGCAAGAGAGCAACCCGCAGTTAAAATGGATGGCACAATACAAAGCATTTCTAAAAAAAGAACAGCGACCTTTTTTCACAAAAAAATTTTTCTTTGAAGCATCAGAAGCTATTTCAAAAGACTTTTTCCGCAGCTATTTTGAAGAACAATGGTCAGTTCCAATTTTAGAACAACGCGTACAAGAAATTTTTGGTTCTCATGAAATTAAGCAAAATCAGCGTACCATTATTTATGAATTAATTGCGATTCCATGTAAAAAAACAACCAGCGATGACTAATTATCGCTGGTTGTTTTTCGGTTATTTAATTGTGCGAAAGCTTTTTCTGGAATCTCTTTTTTATCAATTTTGACAGGAGATTGGATGATTCTTTTTTTACTAATGGTTGCTTCTATGTAAGCATTTGGTTCCAAAGGTTGAGGATTTTTGTCTGTCCGTTCGTAGTCCATAACTTGCGTTTTTCCATTACTTTTAACAAAAGTTAGTCGATAGTGTAAAGAATATTGGCCATCTATGCTTTTTTGATTGTCATCTACTGTTTGTTTTCGTTCAGGAATTTCTAGAGGAACTTGTGCATAGGCTTTTTCAACCTTATATGTATCTGCATAATAACGATAGCCTGTATAACCACCAACAATGAATAAGCCAATAAATAAAATAGCGCCGATTTTTTTCATTTTTTCTCCTCCTAACAATTTACAAAAATAGCATAGCAAAAGAAGAAGGAGATGGAACATCGAAAAAACGAACAGTTATCTTACAAAACTGTTCGTTTTTTTTGGTCTATTTAGCTTTCATCAGAGAGTAGAAAGGAATCATTTTTCTTACGATAACTAAAGAAAATAACAAAGTACAGTAGGCCTGTTAAAAGAGTGACGCCTAACGAATTTGTAAATAAGATGCCAATAAAGATGAGACCTAAAATGATTAACGCAAGGAGATTAATACTTTTTTCAAAGAGAGACCCTCGTTTTAAAGACAGAACAAACGCCGCAGCGCTAATTAAAATCCAAATTAGCAAGACAGTGTAAGAGAGAGAACCGGCTAAGTAACCAAATAATTCATCGCCAACAAAATAAGAAAGAATAACGCCCAGATATAAAACACTGGCGCAGAAGAAAACTGAACGTTGAGGTACTTGGTGCTTGTTTAAAACCGCTAGTTTACTCATGGGTCCTTTTTTATCTTTTAAGCGAAAATATAAAAGGCGAGAAGAGGCGTATACTCCAGAATTAATAGAAGAAAACAAGGCTAAAATAATCACAAAATTTACGATGTCAGCAGCAAAAGGAATATTCATTTTTTCAAAAACCATAACAAATGGACTCACCGTTGTGCCTGCTAAGGTATTCCAAGGGAAAATAATCAAAAGTAAGAATAATGGAATGATATAGAAGGAAATAATCCGTCCCATCACACCACGAATCGCTTTAGGAATGGCTTTTTTAGGATCATCTGCTTCACTGACAGTAATCGCGATTAATTCTGAACCGCCATAAGAATAAATAACTACTAATAAAGAATTAACTATACCTTTCATGCCATGTGGGGCGAAGCCACCATGATCGGTGATACTTTGTAAAGTAGGGAAGACACCACTGCCTAGCATTTGTTGTCCCACCAGATAAACACCAAAAATAATTAACAAAATGATGACACTAATTTTAGCAAACGCCAACCAATATTCTGTTTCTGCAAATAAACGAACCGAGTAAAGATTAATGAGCGTCGTTAAAATAGCTAAAATAAAAACAAAAAACCAAGCAGGAATATTAGGAAACCAAAGTTGTAAAAAGGAAGCTGCGGCAACCGCTTCTGCGATAATATTAATTGTCCACATGGAATAATAAACCCAATCAATAAAATCAGCAGAATGTGCACCTAAAAATGGTCGAACCAAGCCAGACAAACCATGATGTGTGTCTCCGCCATCTAAAACAAGTTTTCCTAAACCACTCATGACGATGAAGAGAACAGCACCGCCAATTAGAAAGGCGATTAAAACAGAAGGACCAGCAATACCAATTGCTTCGCCACTTCCTTTAAAAAGACCTGCGCCAATCGCTCCCCCTAAGGCTAACATCGTAATGTGGCGCGAGCTTAATTGTTTTTTTAAGGTTGTTTGTTGTGTTTCACTCATAGGATTCTCCTTTAATTGAAAAAAAATAATATGAAAATAACTTTCTTCATTATATACAATTTTCTGACAATTACAACTATTCTGTCAATGAAAATGAAAAAATAAGTGAAAAATATTATGAAAATAAAAAAATCGAGCAATTTAAGTGATTAAAATCGCTCAATTTTTTTATTAATTTTTATTTTTTAATAGAGTCATAATTGTTAATGGAACAGTAATGACTACATAGCCGATGATACTAGCCACTACTAAATAAGCTATAGGACTCGAGAAATTAAATAAGTCCGTTAAAAGTATTGCGACAATCATTGAAATAGCATAACAAATGAATAATTGAATAAACCGCTTTGCAGACAAAAAATCACCTCTTCCTAATTAGTTAAAGTCTCTTTTCAATCATTTAGTATACACCTGAAAAGAAGAATAAACTATCATTAATTAAAAGAAAAAGTGAAACAACTAGCGGATTTTTTGTTCAGCTGATTATCTTAAGAATTAGAAAATGAGGTCGGGACAGAAGTGTTTAACTCCTAGAACCAAGTAGGTACTGTTTAACATCTATTTGCTTTGCAAATAGTGTTTCTCAGCAATAAGAAGGGATTTCTGAAAATTGTTCTATAATTTTTGGAGACCAAGTAGGTATTGTTCATCATCGAATCACTACGTTCTTCGTGATTTTCAACAATTTCGGCTTATTTCCGAAGGACCTTCAACTCTTAGAGGTTTAGCTCTTAGAAGTTGTTGAGAACGAAGCAACGCGTAGTGTTGCTTCTGTTCCCGCCGTTTATCAGTTTTTGAGCGTGAAGTAAAAATCCAAAGTGATTTTTATCCCACGCCCATTTTCATTTATGACGTTGGCTTCGTGTAAATTGAGAAGTCTCGTCCTCTCTAGTGGTTGGTTGTTGTGTTCGTTGTACGGCTTGCTTTTCCGGCTCGCTCTTTTTTGCAACATCAGTCACAACGTTTGGCTTCTGAGAAGGGGGAACAGTTGTTTTTTTGTTTAAAGTTGGCGTAGTTCTTTTTGTTTCTTTCTTTTGTTTCTTTTTATTATTTTTATCATTTCCAGTGACTGTCAAATAGATAATCAGAAAAATCATTAGGATCGTTGCAACAATTAATAGAATAAACATGTTAAATGAAATGAACATGCATGGCCCTCGTTTCTCGTTTTTTCTTAGTTTACCAAAATTTCAAAATTTCGTCACTCTTTTCTTCAGAAAAAACGAATTTCAAAGGGGTTAAAAGAAACTTTTATAAAAAAGCCTCCTTTTTTGTGTGAAAATGCACAAAATTTCTGGAATCGTTTGCTGTTAAAACCAGATACTGGTAAAATAATTATTGTATAAGAATCATTTTAAAAAACGATTTTTGTTACAAATAACGTATTTGTTGAAAAGGCACTGTGAAGTAGTTAGAGACGACAGCCAAGTGACTTTTAATGACAGCCGCCCAATTAATTTCATGGAGCCTTTTCGTAGAAAACGAGGAGGTTATTTTGCGTGAAAGTGAGTATATTTTCGACATGCGTGGTGGATTTACTTTTTCCAAATGTAGGGCAAGCAATGGTAGAGGTTTTGGAACGTTATGGCTGTGAAACGGTTTTACCAACAAGCCAAACGTGTTGTGGTCAGCCAACGTACAATAGTGGCTATGTGACAGAGAGCACGACAACGCTTAAGAATCAAATTGATAGTTTTGACGGTGCCGATTATGTGGTGGGACCTGCGGGGTCTTGTGTCGGCATGATGAAAGAATACCACAAATTTTTAGCAGATGATCCTATTTATGGACCAAAAGCACAACGTTTAGCTGAGCGAACTTATGAGTTTAGTCAGTTTCTTTATCGTGTCTTAGGGGTCAAAGATGTTGGCGCAACGTTACATGGGAAAGCCACTTATCATCGTTCTTGTCATATGACGCGAATTTTAAATGAACGAGAATCACCCTTTGTTTTGTTGGATCATGTGAAAGGATTAGAAATGATTCCTTTAGGACATCTTGAAAATTGTTGCGGATTTGGCGGAACGTTTTCAGTGAAAATGCCAGCTATTTCTGAACAAATGGTGACGGAAAAAATGAACGATGTGATTGATACAGGCGCAGAAATTTTAATTAGTGCGGATATGGGTTGCCTGATGAATATCGGGGGTAAATTCAATCGTGATGGGAAAAAGATTAAGATTATGCATATTGCAGAAGTCCTTAATCACGAAGTGGATGAAGCACGCATGGACCAACCACAAATCATATCGGTAGGGTAAGGGGGAAGAACTGTGGGATTATCAACGAGCAATAAGCCGTTAAGTGAACGAATTGAAGAAAGTAAAAAAGATGTGTTTATGCAAAAGGCTGTCGCCAAAGCACAAGATGCCCAATGGGAGAAACGAGAAGGTGCGCGGGAAGCTTTAGGCAATTGGCCACAATGGCGTGAACTGGGAGAACAAATTCGCCAACATACAATTCAGTATCTGCCTGACTATTTAGAAGAGTTCAGTGATAACGTTGCCAAACGAGGTGGCAAAGTCTTTTTTGCTCAAACCGCCGAAGAGGCCAATGAATATGTGAAGCAAGTGGTTCTAGAAAAAAAGGCGAAAAAAATTGTGAAATCTAAATCAATGGTGACGACCGAAGTCGATATTGATCCAATGTTATTGGGATTAGACGATGTCAGTGTAATGGAAACAGACTTGGCGGAATTCATTTTACAAATGGATGACTGGGATGAGCCGTCACATATTGTTTTCCCAAGTATTCATAAAAATCGCGAACAGATTCGTCAGGTTTTTGCGAAAAAATTAGGGTATCAAGGAGATAATGACCCGGTAAATTTGGCACGCTGTGCACGAGAAGTGATGCGCAAATTCTTTTTGGAAGCGGAGATTGGCATTACAGGTTGTAATTTTGCTATTGCGGATAGCGGCTTAATTAACTTAAATACAAATGAAGGAAATGCTGATTTGACCATCGGTATTCCTAAGACACAAATCGTGTTAATGGGGATGGAAAGAATCGTACCAACAATGCATGAAGCAGAGGTTTTAGATAACCTTTTAGCCAGAAGTGCCGTTGGTCAAAATTTAACAACGTATGTGACGTTTGCCGGGCAAAAAAATGCGGATGAATCCGATGGTCCAGAAGAATTTCACGTGGTCATTTTGGATAACGGACGTTCAAAAGCGTTAGGAACAGCCTTTCAGCCAGTCTTACAGTGTATTCGTTGTGGGTCTTGTCTGAATGTTTGTCCGGTCTATCGCCATATTGGAGGGCACGGTTATGGCTCTATTTATCCAGGCCCAATTGGTGCTGTGCTTTCTCCAATTTTAGGTGGATATAAACAGTTTGGGGAATTGCCTTATGCATCTAGTCTTTGTGGGGCATGTACGGAAACGTGTCCTGTGAAAATTCCATTGCACGAATTATTAATTGAACATCGTAAAGTGATGACCGATGATCTGAAAATGAAACATGGATTTGAAGATTTCCAAATGCGTATGGTAGGTAAAGCCACTGGTTCACCAGCAATGTTTAAAGCAGCCATGAAAGTCGATCATGCTGCAGCGGGCATTTTAAGTAAACAAAAAGACATTACTGTTGAAAACATGTATAATCATGGGGGCTACCTTGATAAAGGACCAGGGTTAGTAAAAGGTTGGACCGATGTTCGTGATTTGCCAAGACCACCAAAATCTTCAGAAAACTTCAGAAGTTGGTTCAAAAAACATCAAGAAGGTGAAAAAAATGACTAACGAAGCGATTCAAAATCGAGAACCTTTTTTACAAAATCTACGAGAAAAATTAGGCGTAGAAAAACAGCCTGTTTCGGCCCATCCATTTGAGCCAGTTAATCATTTACCAGAAGAACAGTTGGCAGATAAAACACCAGCAGAGCTATTAACGATTGTGAAAGAGCGTGTGGAAACGATTCACACGAACTTAGTGGAAACCACACAAGAAAATTTACTGACGACGATTCAGCAAATTGTTGCTGAGTTCGGTGGGGGCAATCTTTTATTGCCAACAGATGCACGTTTTGAAGCCTATGGATTAGCTGATTTAGCTAAGTCATTAGAGGCTGTTTCTGTTAAGCAATGGCAACCTGGAAGTGAGCAACGAGAAGCGAATATTCAAACAGCTGCTCAGGCAAATATTGCGATTGCCTTTGCTGAGTTTTTACTAGCTGAATCAGGAACGATTGTGGTGGAGTCCAATGCGGGACAAGGTAGAGCCTTACATTTTTTACCGAAGCATTACATTTCAATTATACCGTTTAGCAAACTCGTTCCACGTTCGACTCAGCCAGCAGCTTTTTATACAGATAAAATAGAAAAAGGCGAAAAAATCGGCTCAGCGATTCACTTTATTTCAGGGCCTTCTAATTCAGGAGATATTGAAATGCAACTGGTTGTCGGGTTGCATGGTCCTTTAGAAGTTTGTTACGTGGTTGTGATGGATCGCTAAAACGCTAGAAGCATAATCAATTCAGCCCTTTTTAGAATTGATTATGCTTTTTTTATGAGCAGGATCAAAAAAGTAAGAATCAAATTTGAAAGAAATACGTTTTTTTTCTGACCATTTTGTAAAAAAAGCGTACATAAAAATTAATTGAGTGTTAAGCACTATAGGATTGATTTACTTTGTGGTAGAATATGAGACATAAGATAATAAGGTTTTTGGAGGAATGAGTTTGAAATCAAAAGAATTAATTAAAACAGTCGTCTTTTTTGCCTGTTTAGCTTTGGGTCTGTTTTTACTGAGACAATTTGTATTTACGCCTGTCGTAGTGAGAGGTCATTCAATGGATCCAACGTTAGCAGATGGTGAACGGGTAATTACGTTAAAAAACACAGAAATTAATCGTTTCGATATTATTACTTTCCCAGCGCCAGATGAACCAGATAAAAATTATATTAAACGTGTGATTGGTTTACCTGGAGATACAATTGCGTACAAGGATGATACGTTGTACATCAATGGAAAAGAAGTTGACGAACCCTATTTAGATGAATTTAAAAAAGCCTTAACAGATGGTCAACCTTTGACAGGCGATTTTTCATTAAAAGAAAAAGTACCAGCAGATAGCTACTTTGTTTTAGGTGATAATCGACGGAATTCAAAAGACGGTCGTGTCATTGGTTTTATTCATAAAAAAGATATTTTGGGTGAAGTGAAATTTGTGATGTGGCCATTCTCACGGTTTGGTCCAATACCAGAAGTGTCAAAACAATAAAAGATACAATGAGTAAAAGAGAAGGACGGAAATGTGTAAAAACAAACACATGTTTCCGTCCTTCTTTTGTGGTAAAATAAAGGCAGTGCAAAGGAAAAGGATGTGAAACCATGAGTGTGCAGTTTATTAGAGGAACCGCCGTGGCAGACTTAGAAGCGCCACTTATACAGGCGACAAAACAATGGCTAGAGGAAGACGCACAGCATGAAGTATTCTATTTAGTCCCGAACCATATTAAGTTTGAGCAAGAAATTCAAGTCTTGCAAAAGTTACGTCAATTACAGACAACTACGTCTGATTCAATAACCAGTACCCGTCTGCAGGTTTTTAGTTTTTATCGTTTGGCTTGGTACTATTTACAACATACACCTTTTTACTCGGCAGATGTTTTATCTGATGCAGGCGCTGCGATGATTTTCCGCAAAATTTTAGTAGAAGCAGAAGAAGAGTTACAAATTTTTAGAGGTGAAATTAACAAGCCCGGCTTTATTCAGCAACTATTTCAGCTTTATCAAGAAATGCGCGAAGGCAATATTGAGATTGCGGAGCTTTATCCATTTTTAGAAAAACAAATGGAGAACCCTAAAGGACAAGATTTACAACTTAAGTTTCAAGATTTAACGTTAATTTTTACGCGATTCCAATTGCAAATGAGTCAGTATGGCTATGAATCAGCGGAGATTATTCAACATTTAAGCGAGTATTTACAAACGGTTGATTTGTCGAATGTCCAATTCGTTATTTCAGGCTATCAGCAGTTTACTGCCAGAGAATTAAAGTTGATTGAAGTACTAATGGCGCAAGCAGGTTCTGTGAAAGTAGCCCTTTTATTGGACAAACAATATCCGCATGACTTACCTGATCCGCGGTCGTTATTTTATGAAGCGGGACAAACCTATCATCAGCTTTATCAACTAGCAAGACAGAAGCAAATCCCGATTCTTTCAGATTATGTGGAAAAGAAAGAGGTATTAATTACAAACCCAGACTTGCAAGGATTAAATGATTATTGGATTCAATCGCAAGAACACCTGCCTCCATTAAGCACAACTGACTGGAGTGGCGATGGCTTATTTCTGTGGCGTGCTGAAAACGTTAAAGAAGAATTAACACATGTTGCAACCGAAATTCGCCGTTTAGTGGTGGAAGAAGGGTATCGGTACAAAGAAATTCAGGTGTTGACTCGTGATTTAGATTGTTATGAAAATTTATTAGAACCGATTTTTGCGGAACACGAGATTCCTGTTTATGTCGACCGAGATATGGCTATGGATCGGCATCCTTTAGTCGAATGGATTGAATCTTTATTTGCTATTCATTCGTACAATTATCGTTATCGCGATGTGCTCCGTTTTTTGAGAACGGAATTATTTATGCCAATGAATCAACTCGCTACTTCTGAAGAAAGCTTGACTGATTGGTTAAACCAACGGAACGCTTGGCGCAGAAAAGTTGATATTACCGAAAATGTAGTCCTGGCATACGGCTATGAAGGTTATTATTGGTCACAAGAAAAAGATTGGGAATTTATTCGGTATGATTTTGAAGCGGAAGAGCAAGAAGATGTCGCTACGATGGAAGAAGAGTCAAATGCGATTCGTCAATCGCTTCAACGGCTGTTACCTAGTTACTTTCAAGCAATGATAAGTGCCAAAACTGGTTTGGAAGCAGCGACCGTCTTCTATCACTTTTTACTGCAAAGTGGTGTGGCAACACAATTAAAAATGTGGCGCTTACAAGCTATCGAAGCAGGTCAACTAGAAACAGCTCGTAACCATGAACAGACTTGGGATGCATTGATGTCATTACTAGATGAATACGTCACTGTTTACGGAGAAAGTTCGTTTGATTTTACAACGTTTCAAGAAATATTTGTTAGTGGTTTGGAAGGTTTGCACTATAGTAAAGTGCCGACAGCGATTGACCAAGTACAAGTTCGCGCAATGGATTTAACTCGACCTGGCGCTGCCAAGGTTACTTTTGCTATTGGGATGACGGAAGAAATTTTTCCACAAAAGATTGAAAATAAAACACTATTGTCTGATGAAGAACGGCAGACAATCAATGATACTTTAACGGAAAACCAATATTTACGTGGGACAACCGGACGCAAAATTGCGCAAGAACCTTATGTTGCGTATCTTGTCTTTTCTTCAGCGCGAGAACGGTTATATTTAACCTATCCAAGTGTTAAAGATACCGCTCAAGAAGTCAAACCGTCTCCTTATTTTAAAAATATCCAAAAAGATTTAAACTTGCCCGTTTTTGAAAAAAATGAAACAACCATTTTCGATGATGAAACGACCAGTTTAGCCCATATTAGTACGTATCGGACGTTAATCGGTGAATTAACGCGTTTGAAAAGACAACGGAAAGAAACACAAGAAGGACTGTTGCCTTTCTGGTTAAATATGGAAAAAGCGCTAATGAACCAATCAATTGCGCCGCTAGCCAAGCAAGTTTTCGAAAGTTTAACGCATCAAAATATTCCTGAAAAGATTGATGAGGTCTTAGCAGAACCTTTATATGGTAAAGATATTTATACGTCCGTTTCTCGGATGGAGAGTTTTTATCGCTGTCAGTATCAATACTTTTCTCGCTATGGCTTACGTTTGAAAGAAAGAGATGTCTTTGGGCTTTCGCCAGCAGCTACAGGGGAATTTTTCCATGAAGCATTGGATCAGTTCTTTAAATTATTGATTATGAATCAACGGAACTTATCTGAATTAACCGATCAGGAAGTCAATTTATTGGCGGAGGAAGTACTAAATAGTATTTTAGGGGATGCGCGTTTTTCTGTATTAACGACCTCTAGTCGCATGAACTATATTCGCTATCAATTGAGTCAAACAATTAAAAAAGTCAGTTGGGCGCTGAAACGTCAAAGCCAACGAAGTGGCATGACGACTGTTCAAACGGAAGTGTTATTTGGCCAAATTGCCGCTAAAAAAGGAATTTCTGGTTTGGAATTACCATTAAAAAATCAAGGGAAGATTCATGTTCGGGGAAAAATCGACCGGATTGATCAATTGGTTACCCCCGAATCAACCTATTTAGGTGTGATTGATTATAAATCGAGTCACCGTAAATTTAATATGACAGAAGCGTATTACGGCTTAGCCATGCAAATGCTGACGTACTTGGATGTGGCTTTAATGGATGCTGTGCAATTAGTTGGTCAAGAAGCTAAACCTGCTGGCTCACTTTATCTGCATGTACACAATCCTACATTATCTTATGAAGGCAAAGACGACATTGAACAACAAATGCTTAAAAAATATCAGTTTGATGGTCTTTTGATGAAAGACCCAGATTTATTGGATCATTTAGATACGAGTCTGCAAGCTAAACAAAGTTCGTTGCTGTTTCCGATTGAAGAATCCGCCAAAGAACAAATTAAACCTGGTCGTCGCCAAGAAGATAAATTTGTGACAGAACCAGAATTAGGCGCGTTGCTTTCCCATAACCGAAATAAATTTATTGAAGCGGGGAATCAAATTATTGGCGGCGAAGTTCAACTTAATCCCGCTTATCAAGGCAAGGAACGGATTGCTTGTCGCTATTGTCCGTTTCGAAGTGTCTGTGATTTTGATGTGATGCTAAAAGAAAATAATTATCATCGTATTGAGAATTTATCCAAAGAGGAAATTATGGCGCGCTTGTTAAACAAAGATGAGGAAGGAGCAACCGAAGATGAGTAAAACAATTCCACTACGTCCAGCCAATGAGCAATTCACCGACAGTCAATGGCAAGCGGTGTTTGATGGCGATGAAAATATCTTAGTTTCTGCTTCGGCTGGCTCAGGAAAAACCACCGTTTTAGTCCGCCGTGTCATTGAAAAAGTCAAAAGCGGCGTCGATATCGATCGTCTCTTGATTGTGACGTACACTGAAGCCGCCGCCCGTGAGATGAAAGAACGTATCCAAGTGGCTTTACAAAAGGCAATGAATGAAGAACAAGATCCAGAAAGAAGACGGCATTTTTCTCGTCAAATTGCTCTTTTGCCAACAGCCAATATCAGCACGTTACATGCCTTTTGTTTAACTGTTATTCGTCGTTTTTATTATTTAATTGACATAGATCCAGTTTTTCGGATGTTAACAGATGAAACAGAAACATTGTTATTAAAAGAAGATGTTTGGGATGCATTACGTGAACAATTTTATGCGGAAAATCAAGAAGCGTTTTACCAATTAACAGCGAATTTTTCCAATGACCGTAGTGATGACGGACTCACTAACTTAATTTTTTCTTTTTATGAATTTGCCAAAGCCAATCCTGATCCAGAGGCGTGGATTAATGGCTTAACACAAGCCTACGAAGTAGGGGATCAGCTAGGCGAATCAAAGTTATTTCAGACGTATTTAAAACCGCTAGCCGTTGAGACGTTACAACGAACTCTTCAGCGTTACGAAGAAATGGTGACCTTAACAGAGGGCGAAGAGAAACTTCAAAAGATTTGGTATTTAGCTCAAAATGAAAAGGAACAAACAAAACAATTTTTACAATTTTTAGAGAGAAATGATTTAGAGAGCGCCTATAATTTGACTGAATTGTTGAGCTTTGACCGCTACCCAACGGTTCGTGCCGAAGAGTTGAAACCAACCGCGGAACAAGCCAAACAGTTACGAGAACAAAATAAAAAAGCGTTAAATGATTTGAAAAAGCAACTGTTTACACTTTCTCCAGATGCCATGAAACAAGTCTTGAAAGAGGCCACGCCCATTGTTCAAGAAATGGCTCACGTGGGGAAACAATTTATGGAGGCCTATGGCGCAGAAAAACGGCTTAAAAATTTAGTGGATTTTAACGATTTAGAACATTATACGTTAGCTATTTTAGCGAAAAATCAGGCAGATGGCTGGCATGCATCAGAAGCCTCGGTTTACTATCGCGAAAAATTTGATGAAGTGTTAGTCGATGAATACCAAGATATCAATCAATTACAAGAATCTATTTTGTATTGGTTGCGCCGTCCGCTTAGCACAGAAGGAAACCTTTTTATGGTAGGAGATGTGAAACAGTCTATTTATTCTTTCCGCTTGGCAGATCCTACATTGTTTATTGAAAAATACAATCAGTATGGGCAAGGCAAAGAGGGCAAACGAATTATTCTAGCTGAAAATTTTCGTTCACGCAAAGACGTTTTAGACTTTACGAATTTAGTATTTAGTCAATTAATGGATGAGCGAGTGGGCCAAATTGCTTACGATGAGTCAGCTGCTTTGGTTCATGGTTTTGATCAATTTTCGGAGGCGGCTGATTATTCAACTGAATTGCTAATTTATGAAAAAAAAGCAACAGAATCAGTTGAATTTCCAGAATTACAATCCCCTGAGTTGTTGATTGAAGATAAGACAGAAGGGGAACTTTACGTTACTGCTTTGAAAATTCGTGAATTAATTGACCAAAATTTCTTAATTTATGATAAAAAGCTGAAAACGGATCGACCGATTACTTATCAAGATATTGTCTTATTAACGCCTACGAAGAAAAATAATTTAACTATTTTAGATGTTTTTAAATCATTAGAAATTCCAGTTCAAGTCAATGATGCTCAAAATTATTTCCAAGCAACGGAAATTCGTACAATGATTGCCTTGCTTCAATTGATTGATAATCCCTATCAAGACATTCCTTTGGCAGCTGTGTTACGTTCACCAATTGTTGGATTAAAAGAAAACGAATTAGTGCTTATTCGTTTGGCTAATAAGGAAACCAGTTACTACGAAGCATTTTTAACGTTTAATCAAAAGATGGAACCAACCATGGAGGAAGCAGTTGTTCAGGAAAAAACTATACGTTTTGCTGAATCATTAGAAAAATGGCGGGAACAGGCTCGACGCAACCAGATTAGCAACTTGCTGTGGACGATTTATCGTGAAACGGCCTATCTTGATTATGTTGGCGGGTTGCCTGTTGGCAAACAACGCCAAGCCAATTTATATGCGTTGGTCGATCGGGCCGCGGCGTATGAAAAAACAACCTTCCGCGGATTATTTCAATTTGTTCGCTTCATCGAAAAAATGCAAGAAAAAGACAAAGATTTAGCGGAACCAGTCGTTTTAAGTGAAGAGAATGCCGTACGCGTCATGACGATTCACGCTAGTAAAGGGTTAGAATTTCCGGTGGTATTCGTTTTAGATATGACCAAAGAATTTAATGTCAGTGATTTGAATGAACGCTATATCTTTGAAGAAAATTTAGGGGTAGGCATTCGTTATTTACAACCTGAAGAACGAGTTATGTACGATACTTTACCATTTTTGGCGATTAAACAAGTACGATTGAGAAAATTACTATCTGAAGAAATGCGGAAGTTATATGTGGCGTTGACACGTGCAGAACAGAAACTTTTTCTGGTGGGCTCCTATAAAGACCAAGCGGCGATGTGGAAAGAGTGGCTGAAAGTTGGCGATGTAGAAACACTGGTGCTACCAGCTGAAAATCGCTTGCAAAGTAAAAGTAGTTTAATGAATTGGGTTGGGATGACATTGGTACGCCATCAAAAAGCCGATGAATATCAGCAAGAAGTAGTAGTAAGTAACGTTCCGCAAGTCAAAAAGCACCCAGCTAACTTTCATATTCAGTGGTTCAACGAAGAACAACTACGAGCAGCCATTCAGCAATTACAATTGCCAGAAAGACAAGCAGAGGATTTAGCCGAAAAAGCGCAATTATCTGCTGACAAAATCAATCGTGGCCTTGCACGGTTAAGTTTCAACTATCCGTATGAAGTGGCTACTCGGACTACCAGTTATCAGTCTGTTTCTGAAATCAAGCGAGTATTTGATGACCCCGATAACAAAGAAATTGGTAAAATTGAGGTTCGGGAAGACAATACTATTCAAGCGCAACCGTTGATTGTCAATCGAATGATTGAAGGAGATTTAAGTAAGCCTAAATTTTTAGATACGGTTCAAGCGCCCTCAGCAGCTGAAATTGGGACAGCAACCCATTATTTATTACAACTAATTGATTTAAGTAAGCAACCTTCTTACGAGGAAGTGCGAGCTGTTCAAGAACGCTTAGTGGAAAATAAATTGATTTTACCAGCAATTGCTGAAAAAATGAATCTGGAACAAATCGTGGCCTTCTTTGACACCGCCTTAGGAAAACAATTGATTCAACACCATCAAACCGTTAGAAGGGAACAACCTTTTTCTATGCTGATTGAAGCAGAAGAGCTCATTCAAAATTATCCAGAGACGACACAAGATGATTTATTAATTCATGGGATTATTGATGGCTATATCGAATTAGACAATCAATGCATTTTGTATGACTATAAAACCGATCATGTAAAAAGCACCTCTCCCCAAGCGATTTCTGAAATTGTCGAACGGTATCGCGGACAGATGAATCTTTATCGTAGAGCACTACAAGAGGCAACGCATAAAGAGGTGTCGCACGTCTATTTAATTTTATTAAATGGAGGAGTAATTATTGACATGCAGACAGGAAATGTTGTAGATTTTATAAAGTAGAAAAAATTAGAAGCAGAAACACTTACATTTTGTAAGGAATGTGCTATACTCATTGAAGAGGTGAGGAAGATGGAAAAAGTAAAAACAGAATCGTTTGTACTTTGTCCCAAATTTGAAAAATCATTTTCAATACTTGGTAAAAAATGGAATGGTTTAATTATTGATGTTTTATTAGAACGAGGTCCTCAACGTTTTGGCGAATTAAAAGAAAAAATTCCAATGTTAAGTGATCGTGTCTTAGTAGAGCGATTGAAGGAACTAGAAGCTGAAGGAATTATCACCAAAGCTGTTCGTTGCGGTGAAGGAAATCGCTTAGAATATTTCCTGACCGAAAAAGGCGAAGACTTGCAATTAGCAATGGAACAAATTCAACATTGGGCAGAAAAATGGGTAAAAGACGAAGAATGCAGTTGACCGCAAGCAAAACTTCTTGTAAACTAAACGTAATTAAATAACTAAAAAAACAGTGATGGAAACAAGTAGTTTGAATTGACGTGTTTTAGGGAGAGTCAGCCAGAGACTGGAAGCTGATTTACACAGTCACCAAGCGAAATTCACTTCCTGAGTTTGTTTGTTTTCAAGAAGAAAGCAAACCGGTAATTGCCGTTAAATGAAATGAGTGCATGACAACAATTTGTTATGAATTAGGATGGTAACACGATAGCTCGTTCCTTTGAAAGGAATGGGTTATCGTTTTTTTTAGTTTAAATAAAAGATAGAGGGGAACTCATAATGACATTACAAGCGCAATTAGAAGCTCTTAGAGACAATACGCTCAAAGAAATCGCACAAGTTGCTACTTTAAAAGAATTAAACCAAATTCGCGTAGAAACATTAGGAAAAAAAGGGCCAATCACCGAAGTATTAAGAGGCATGAAAAACCTTTCACCAGAAGAACGACCAGTGGTGGGGGGCTTTGCAAATGAAATTCGTGATTTATTAACAGAAGCAATTGAAGCGCGCAAAGTTGTTTTAGAAAACGAAGCGTTAAATGCGGCACTAAAAGAAGAAAGTTTAGATGTAACTTTACCTGGGAAACAAATGCCTCAAGGCACACGTCATATTTTGACACAAGTTATGGAAGAGATTGAAGATATTTTCTTAGGCATGGGTTATCAAGTAGTGGAAGGATACGAAGTAGAATCCGATCATTATAATTTCGAACGCATGAATCTACCAAAAGATCATCCGGCACGCGACATGCAAGATACGTTTTATATTTCAGATGAGATGTTAATTCGTACGCATACTTCACCAGTTCAAGCTCGAACAATGGAAAAACACGATTTTTCAAAAGGTGCATTACGAATGATTTCTCCTGGGAAAGTATTCCGTCGTGATACAGATGATGCGACACATAGTCACCAATTCCATCAGATTGAAGGCCTTGTTGTCGATAAAAATGTCACAATGGGTGATTTAAAAGGGACGTTAGAAGTCATGATGAAAAAAATGTTTGGTGAAGATCGTAAAATTCGTTTACGTCCTAGCTATTTCCCTTTTACAGAACCTTCAGTCGAAGTAGATGTTAGCTGTTTTAAATGTGGCGGCGCAGGTTGTAACGTCTGCAAACATACAGGTTGGATTGAAATTTTAGGTGCGGGGATGGTTCATCCAGATGTGTTACAAATGTCAGGGATTGATCCAACAGAGTACTCAGGCTTTGCCTTTGGCTTAGGACCAGATCGCGTTGCTATGTTACGTTACGGTGTAAATGATATCCGTAATTTTTATCAAAATGATTTACGTTTCTTAAATCAATTCAAGGTAAAGGAGTAGTTGAAAAATGTTAGTTTCTTATAAATGGTTAAATGAATATGTTAATCTTTCAAACGTTACTCCGCAAGAATTAGCGGACAAAATGTCTGTGACAGGTATCGAAGTTGAGGGCGTTGCTGTACCTGAAGAAGGATTAAAGAAAATTGTTGTCGGTGAAGTAAAAGAATGTGTTCCTCATCCAAACTCTGACCACTTATCAATTTGCCAAGTAGACATCGGTGAAGAAGAATTGTCACAAATTGTTTGTGGAGCACCAAATGTAAAAGCCGGAATTAAAGTCATCGTAGCATTACCTGGTTCAAGAATTGCAGGAAATCAAAAAATTAAAAAAGGTAAAATGCGTGGCGAAGTCTCTAACGGAATGATTTGTTCGTTAGAAGAGCTAGGATATTCAGATAATGTCGTACCAAAAGCCTATGCTGAAGGGATTTATTATTTACCTCAAGAAGCAGTGAATGGGACACCTGTTTTCCCTTATTTAGACATGGATGATGCGATTATTGAATTATCAATTACACCAAACCGTGCAGATGCACTAAGTATGAGAGGGGTAGCCTATGAAGTTGGCGCAATTTATCGTCAAACACCTCAGTTTAATGATCCCGAACTCAAAGAAGATGCTTCAGATAACGTGGAAAATTACGTAACAGTGACTGTTGAAGATTCACAAGATGCGCCAGCGTATCAAATTCGTGTTATTAAAGATGTGACGATTGCAGAAAGTCCTCAGTGGTTGCAAAACCGATTGATGAATGAAGGAATCCGTCCGATTAACAATGTGGTGGACGTGACAAATTATATTTTATTATTATTTGGTCAACCATTGCATGCATTTGATTACCAAAAATTAGATAGCAAAGAAATCTTGGTTCGTCGAGCAACAGCAACAGAAGAACTAATTACATTAGATGGTGAAACACGTCAATTAACAGAAGAAAATATCGTCATTACGAATGGAAAAACGCCTGTCGGCTTAGCCGGAGTAATGGGTGGGGCTAATTCTGAAATCAGTCAAGAAACAACAACTGTGGCTTTAGAAGCGGCATTGTTCAATCCATTGTCTATTCGCAAAACGTCTAAACAATTCAATTTACGGAGTGAATCTTCAAGTAGATTTGAAAAAGGCATCAACCAAGCGACAGTTGGGCTAGCTTGTGATGTGGCAGCCGCGATGATTGCAGAGTTAGCCAACGGAACAGTGGTCTCAGGCACTGCAGTTGGTTCTGAAGTGGCCGTTAAAGAAGCGCAGGTAGCTGTGACTTTAGAGCGAATCAACCAATATTTAGGCACTGCATTAGATGAAGCAACGGTGAATGAAATTTTTGAAGCACTCGGTTTTGCTTATGAAGTAAATCAAGGCGCATATGAAATTACGATTCCACCAAGACGTTGGGATATTGCGATTGAAGCAGATATTATTGAAGAAGTGGCGCGCATTTATGGATATGATCATTTACCTTCAACATTGCCAAGTGGAGAAACAGTTGCTGGAAGTCTAACCAAAGCACAACATGTTACGCGCCAATTAAAGAGCTTACTGGAAGGTCATGGTACGAGTGAAGCCATCAGCTATGCGTTGACAACAGAAGAAAAATCCCGTCAATTTATGATGAAAGAAAGTCAAACAACACGTTTGCAATGGCCAATGAGTGAAGAGCGTTCTGTGTTACGTATGAACTTAATTTCTGGTTTATTAGATGATGTCGCATACAATGTGGCACGTAAAAATAATAATATCGCCTTCTACGAAGTAGGACGCGTTTTCTACCAAACAGAAGATCCAACAAAAAATTTACCTACAGAAGAAAATCACTTAGCACTTGCTTTAACTGGTAATACAATGGTTAAAGATTGGCAAACAAAAGCAACAGCCGTTGATTTTTATACAGTAAAAGGCTTAGTGGAAAGTATTGTAGCTGTTTTAGGATTAACAGAAAAAATCAGTTATCAAGCGACAACGGCGATTCCAGAAATGCATCCAGGCCGGACAGCATGGATTTATTTAGAAGGTGAAGTGGTTGGTTTTGTCGGACAAGTTCACCCAACGACAGCGAAAGCGTACGATATTCCAGAAACATATGTTGCTGAATTAAACTTGCAACAATTAGTAGCCATAGAAGCAGGCGGGGTTACTTATGAAGCAGTTTCTAAATTCCCAGCAGTTTCTCGAGACATTGCTTTATTAGTCGATGAAACAGTTACCAATCAAGAACTAGTTAAAACTATTTCAGATAACGCAGGTAAATATTTGAAAGAGATTCATTTATTTGATGTATATCAAGGTGAAAAACTAGGCGCTGGCAAAAAATCAATGGCGTATAGTTTAACTTTCGTTAATGCAGAAGCGACATTAGTGGATGAAGAAATTAACCGTTCAATGGAAAAAGTTGAAAAAGCGCTAATTGAAAAACATCAAGTAGAAGTAAGATAAAATAAAAACAGGAAAGTGGGGCATAAGTCGAAATGACTTATGCCCCACTTTCTAAATCTTAAGATAATCAGCTGAACAAAAGCAGCTCCAAGAAATAAGCCGAAATTCTCCAAAAATTAAAGAACAATTTTCGGAAATTCCTTCTTATTTCTTGGAGCTAAACACTTTTGTCTCAGCCTCCTATTTTTAACTACATTAATAACTTTTCGCCCAATTTCGTGAAAGCCAACGTGAAAATTGTGAGATACTAAAGTTAATAATGAAATAAATTAGGGCGACGATTCCGTAAATAGTGAATACTTGTCCTGTTTGTGCGTATCGCCCCATTAAGATATAAGATTTGCCAAAGAGTTCTTGCAAAGCAATCACGGAATACAAGAAACTTGTATCCTTGATGACAGTAACAAACTGAGAAACAATTGCTGGTAAGACATTGCGAATGGCTTGAGGCAAAACAATATGATAAAGAATTTGCCAATTTGAAAAACCTTGAGAACGTGCCGCTTCAATTTGGCCTTTGTCGACCCCATTTAAACCACCACGAATAATTTCCGCTAAAGCAGCGGTGGTAAACACAGTAAAACTCACAATTCCAGCAGGTGTGGATTTGATTTTGAAAATCAAAAAAATAACATAAATCCACAATAAGTTTGGAATATTACGCACCACTTCTACATAAATACTGGCAAGTAACTTCAGTGGTCCATGGGTTTGATTTCGCAAAACGGCTAGAATGGTGCCAAAAATCGTACTCAAAATAATTGAGACGAAGGAAATATAGAGCGTCAATTTTAAGCCGTTAAATAGAAATTGAAAATTATTTGCTGTCAGTAATTGACGCATTTCTTCTGAAAAAGGCATCTGTTTTCCTCCTATCTGCTATATGCTTTCTTATTTTTTTCTTCCATTTTTCTAGCCAAATTCGCTAATGGGAAGCAAAGAA
This sequence comes from Enterococcus sp. AZ050, assembly GCF_051715085.1. Classification (NCBI taxonomy): domain Bacteria; kingdom Bacillati; phylum Bacillota; class Bacilli; order Lactobacillales; family Enterococcaceae; genus Enterococcus; species Enterococcus sp. AZ050. The sequence goes on from NZ_JBIOTC010000001.1 coordinate 2,794,073, forward strand.
TGAAATATAAGAAACCAGCAAGCGCAAAGGCGGGAATATAGTTCAAGTTGACAGACGACCAACTATTGGCAGCAAACATTACGTCAGCGCCAGAAATAATGGCAACTGTTGACGTATTTTTAATTAGGTTCACTACTTGATTGGTTAAAGGCGGTAACATAATCCGCCATGCTTGTGGTAAAATCACATACCGCATCGTTTGACCGTACGTTAATCCTTGGGAGTAAGCCGCTTCAAATTGCCCTCTTGGGACAGCTCCGATTCCTGAGCGAACCACTTCAGAAATGTAGGCGCCATGATAGAGGCCTACACACAGAATGGCAATCGTAGTAATAGAAAATGAAAGCAGCGGGCTTAGCAGAGGAAAGCCATAATAGACTACGATAAATTGAATCAACAAAGGTGTGTTTTGAAAAAATTCTACATAGACACGACTAATTGCGTGTAAAAGTTTACTTTTGGTCGCTGATAAACTGCCAAAGAAAATGCCTAAAGCAAAGGCAACTAAGATCGCTCCTAAAGAAAGCAGAATAGTATAGAGAAATGCCTGACCAAAAATTCGCCAATCTTGAAATAAAGCCTCCCAACGATATAAGGCAAATGGCCCTTCTTCAAGCCAGGAAATATTGGCTAACAAAAACATAAAAATCCCTCCTAAAATTTTTGATTCTTCAAGTCTTAGGAATGATTAATTTTTTAAGCCCCAGTCTTGATAAATTTTTTCTAGTGTGCCGTCTTTTTCCCATTTTTCAATTAAACCATTTAGATAATCATTTAATTCAGTATTTGCTTTCTTTGTGGTAATTCCATATTCTTGTGGCGAAAAACCATCTTTTAAAATTTCTGTCTTGCCATCCACATAGCCAGATAGGATTGATTTATCCACTGAAAATGCATCAATTCGTTTAGAAGTTAACGCTGTTTTTAATTCTGGATAGGAACCTAATTCTTGATAAGTAAATTTGATTCCTTCCTCTTGCGCTTTTTTCTCTAAGTTTTCTTTTGTCGTAGCAGATTGTGCAACGCCGATTGTTTTTCCGTCTAAATCTTTCATGCTGGAGAAGTTATCCTCTTTGCGCACAAGGAAACCAATCTCATCTGTATAATAAGGAGTTGTAAAATTATAAGTCTTTTTACGTTCATCAGTAATTGTAAATGTAGCAATTACCATATCTAGTTCACCATTGTCTAAAAGGGGACCGCGCGTTTTCGCTGTCACGCCCACAAATTCCACATTCTCTTCGCTGCCGGTAATTTCTTTCGCAATCAAGCGTGCAATATCTGGTTCCATTCCTTCATTTTTGTTTGTATCAGGATTCATATAGCCAAAATTAGGAATGTCTTCTTTGACACCTACTTTAATTTTCCCTGCTTTTTTTAATTGTTCTACTGTGACCGTTTTGTTTGATGAAGCACTTTTGGAAGTTGAGTCATTGTTGCCGCTACCACAGCCAACAATGATGCCTGCTAATACAAGTAAGGAGAGTCCAGCTAGCCATTTATTTTGTTTTTTCATTGTTCATTCCTCCAATTTTTTGTTTTTTTATTCATTACCCGTTATGAATAATTTTACTTAGAAATTCTTTTGCACGAGGGTTTTCAGTGCTTGTAAAGAAATGTTCAGGCGTTCCTTGTTCAATAATCTGTCCTTGGTCCATGAAGATTACACGGTCAGCCACTTGACGAGCAAAGCCCATCTCATGTGTGACACAAACCATGGTAATATTTTGTTTGGAAAGATCGACCATTACATCTAAAACTTCTTGAATCATTTCTGGATCAAGTGCCGAAGTCGGTTCATCAAAAAGGATAATCTCAGGATGCATATTTAAGGCACGAGCAATAGCGACCCGTTGTTGCTGCCCGCCAGAAAGCTGCGAAGGATAAGCAGAAGCTTTATCAGCCAAACCGACTCGTTCTAAATACTCCATGCCAGTACGAACCGCTTCTTCTTTGGAAACGCCCATCACTTTAATCGGTGCTAACGTTAAATTATCAATAATCGTTTTATGAGCATATAAGTTAAAATTTTGAAAGACCATGGCAACTTTCTGGCGAACCTTTTGAATCGGTGCTTTCGGTTTGGTGATGTCAATGTTATCAATTACGACGGAACCATCATTGACTTTTTCCAATTGGTTCATACACCGAATTAATGTACTTTTGCCAGAGCCAGAGGGTCCGATAATGACAATTTTTTCTCCTTGTTCTACATTCAAAGTAATATCTTTTAAAACGTGATGCTCCCCAAAATACTTATTTACATGTTCTAAAGAAATCATAGGCAGTCTCCTTTGCAATCATTTGGTAGAAAAGATAACAGAGGATTCGGTGAGAAACATGTTATTTAAATTAAATTAACCAAATGTATTTCTAATTGTATTCTCAATGTTAGGAATTATAACATACAAAAAAATGAATTACTAGTTTTTTAATCGAAAAAGATTTCCTTCAAAAAAAGAAATAAATGAGAGCAAAACAGGAAAAATTGACAATAGTCCTTAAAAAGTAGAAAATAAAGGCAGTGAATAAAAGGCAAAGGTAGGATGAGAATGAGCAATCAAGAAGCCATTGGATTAATTGATTCTGGCGTTGGTGGATTAACTGTTTTAAAGGAAGCGCTAAAACAATTACCAAATGAACGATTAATTTATTTAGGAGATACAGCCCGTTGCCCATATGGTCCACGACCAGCCGAACAAGTCGTTCAGTTTACTTGGGAAATGGCCGATTTTTTATTGAAAAAACGAATAAAAATGCTAGTAATCGCATGTAATACCGCGACGGCTGTCGCATTAGAAGAAATTAAAGCTGCCTTGCCAATTCCAGTTGTCGGTGTTATTTTACCTGGCGCACGAGCAGCCGTTAAAGTCACAAAAAATAACAAAATTGGTGTCATAGGTACCTTAGGGACAATCAAAAGTGCTTCCTATGAAATCGCCATTAAAAGTAAGGCACCAGCAATTGAGGTGACTAGTTTAGCTTGCCCTAAATTTGTCCCCATTGTTGAAAGTAATCAATATCGTTCTTCCGTAGCAAAAAAAATTGTGGCAGAAACACTTCAAGCACTACAATTAAAAGGACTTGATACGTTGATTTTAGGTTGTACCCATTACCCGTTGTTACGTCCGGTGATTCAAAATGTGATGGGGAGTCATGTGACATTAATTGACTCAGGAGCCGAAACAGTTGGCGAAGTTAGCATGCTTCTCGATTATTTTGACATTGCCCATACGCCTGAAGCGCCTACACAGACCCATGAATTTTATACAACTGGTTCTGCAAAAATGTTTGAAGAGATTGCAAGCAGTTGGCTTGGTATAGAGAATTTAAAAGCACAACAGATTCACCTAGGAGGAAACGAAAATGATTAGACATGATAGTCGTGCACCAAAAGAATTGCGAAAGATCACTATTGAAACCAATATTTTTAAACATCCAGAAGGTTCGGTGGTTATTTCGTTTGGCGATACAAAAGTAATTTGCTCAGCCACTGTCGAAGAAAAGGTTCCCCCATTTTTACGAGGCGGGGGAACAGGTTGGGTAGCAGCTGAATATAGCATGCTCCCTCGCGCGACGAACACAAGAAATATTCGGGAAAGTGCGAAAGGAAAATTAACAGGGCGAACAATGGAGATTCAACGTTTGATTGGGCGGTCATTGCGAGCTGTTGTTGACTTAGAAAAGTTAGGGGAACGGAGCATTGTTGTCGATTGTGATGTGATTCAAGCAGATGGGGGAACCCGTACAGCTAGTATTACAGGCGCTTTTGTTGCTCTACGCTTAGCAGTCAATCATTTATTGATGACTGGTGCTCTAGCGGAAGACCCAATTAAAGAGCATTTAGCTGCTGTCAGCGTGGGTATTTTACCCGATGGTTATTGTGTGCTGGACTTAGATTACGCAGAGGACTCGAATGCTGCAGTGGATATGAACATCGTGATGACCGAGTCTGGTGAATTTGTGGAAATTCAAGGAACGGGTGAAGAAGCTACCTTCTCAGGAGATGAGTTAAATGCCATGCTCTTTTATGGAAAAACAGGGATCGAGGAATTAATTGCGTATCAGAAAGAAGCGCTTTATGCTTTAGCCTCTAAAGAAGTCCCTTCGCAAGATTCAGAAGAGAAAGTGATTGTCATTGCAACTAGAAATCCTGGTAAAGCGAAAGAGTTTAGTTCAATTTTTGGTGAAAAAGGATATACAGTTAAGACGTTATTAGATTATCCGAATTTGCCAGATGTAGAAGAAACTGGTCGAACATTTGAAAAAAATGCTCGTCTAAAAGCTGAAACAATTGCAGAAATTTTACAGAAACCAGTATTGGCAGATGATTCAGGATTAATTGTTGATGCGTTAGGGGGAATGCCGGGAATCTATTCTGCTCGTTTTGCTGGTGAACCAACTAACGATGCTTCAAATAATGCGAAACTATTGCATGAGTTAACGGGCGTGCCAAAAGAAAAAAGACAAGCGCGTTTCCATTGTACATTGGTTTTTGCTGAACCAAAGAAAGAAAGTCTGGTGGTCGAAGCTGAATGGCCCGGAGAAGTCGGCACGATTCCTCGTGGTGAAGGAGGCTTTGGGTACGATTCACTTTTCTATGTCCCAGAGCTTGGTAAAACGGCAGCTGAATTGTCTGGAGAAGAGAAAAATAAAGTTAGTCATCGTGGACAAGCAGTGGCAAAATTAAAAGAACAATGGGAAGAATGGCTAAAAAAATAGGAGTTGAAACGTATGAAAATCTTGGTAGTAAGCGATAACCATGGCGATCGCGACTGTTTAGTTGACTTAGTGAATCATTATGAAGGACAAGTCGATGCACTCTTTCACTGTGGTGATTCTGAATTAGAACCGACAGATGAACTTTGGCAGAAATTAATTGTAGTCCAAGGAAATTGTGATTTTTATGATGAATTTCCCAAAACTGTGACTAAAAAAGTGGGGGATCAAGTTATTTATATGACACATGGTCATTTGGCCAATGTTAGAATGGGGCTCACGACACTTGCTTTACAAGCGGAAGAAGCAGGAGCGACAATTGCCTTATTTGGTCACACTCATGTACTGGGCGCAGAGCGACACAATAACATTCTCTTTGTTAATCCGGGAAGTATTCGTTTACCTCGTGGACCAGTTCAAGAGAAAACATATGCCATAATTGAAAGTACACCTGAACAATATCTCGTTCAGTACTATAACAAAGAGCACCAACCATTTGAACGATTAAAGGCAACGTTTACGAAGTAAGTGAATGTTAAGAAATAAGTGCTACTTTTTTATTTATCAGATTTTGAGTGTAGGACAAAAATCTCTTTTTGATTTTTGTCCTACGCTCTTTTTTTAGTCGACTTGGATAACCTTTAAGCCGGTCTTACGAAGTTCTGTAATTAAAGTTGATGAGCAATGTTTGTCTGTAATCAAACAATCAAAAGCGGTAATATCAGCAATTTTAAATTTAGATGTCAAGCCGATTTTTCGATGGTCCGCGACCAGAATTTTTACTTTTGTTGTTTGTTTTATCATAAGCTCATTAATTTTTGCTTCATTGAAAATTTTTGTAGTGACGCCATGTTCTAAACTGACCCCGCTACAGCCAATTACGCAAACATCGGCATGCGTTGCGGTGATTGTGTTAATGGCAATATCTCCTACCAGAACTTCTTTGGGAAAACGTAATTCGCCTCCGGTCAAAATATAATTGTATTGAGAAACATGAGGCTTGGTGGCAATTTTTAAATTATTCGTTACGATGGTCAGATGGTCGGCCTTTAAATAATGGAAAATATTCAAAGCAGTGGAACTTGAATTGATGAAAACGGTATCATAATCACTTAGATAGCTACAAGCAACACGAGCAATGGCTTGTTTTAATAACTCCGGTCCTGATTGATCAAAGTCTTTCTGATTTTGGTCGTTGTAAATACAATACCCATATTTTCGAATGATGTCATTCTTAGTTTCTAAGACATTTAAATCACGACGAATTGTGCTTAAGGAAACATTTAAAGCATCTGCTAATTTATAGGTAGTCATTTGTTTGTTTTTTTGCAGCAGCGCGAGAATGTTTTGTTGCCTTTTTTCAATGGTTTCTAATGAACTTTTCAAGTAATACAACCTCCTTTAGTTATTTTTTGTACACGGTCCCCCATGAAATAGTATAACTCATAGGAAAACAAAACACGTAAAAGAATCATTAAAAGTGCAAACAATCATATAAAAGGGTTTTCATTGTGATTTTTTGCGGCTATGATTTTCTTATAAAGCATAACACAATCATTTGAGAAGAGGAGTGGTAGCATGAACAAATCGATTCATGAAATTACAAAAGAAAGTTGGTTGAAGGCGACATTTCCAGAATGGGGCACTTATTTAAACGAAGAAATTAATCAGACAAATGTGCTTCAAGGAACGGTTGCACTTTGGTGGCTTGGTTGTACAGGCATTTGGCTGAAAACGCATGAGAACACGAATATTTTATGTGATTTATGGTGTGGAACAGGAAAACAAACGCACGGGAACGGCTTAATGAAAAATGGCCATCAAATGATGCGCATGAGTGGTTGCCAAAAAATGCAACCTAATTTAAGAACACAACCTTTTGTGATTGATCCTTTTGAAATAAAAGAGGTAGATGCTTTAGTTGTCACACATATTCATTCAGACCATTTGGATATTCACACAGCTGCTGCTGTTCATCAAAACTGTCCTAAGGCTCTATTTATTGGTCCAAAAGAAGTAGTGAAAACATGGCAGCGTTGGGGTGTTCCGGCAGAAAAAACACGGGTTATAGAACCTGGTCAAGAAATAAAAGTGAATGATGTGAATGTAGTGGCCTTGGAAGCTTTTGATCGAACCGCGCTAATTACTTCTGATGATCCTGAAAATACATTTAAAGGTAAAATGCCTCAGGACATGAATGAACTAGCTGTCAATTATCTATTTGAAACCTCAGGTGGTACGGTATATCACGCCGGAGACTCTCATTATTCTAACTTGTTTGCGAAACATGGTAATCAATATGCAATTGATGTTTGCTTAGGAGCATATGGCGAAAATCCTCGCGGTATCACAGATAAAATAACTTCTGTTGATATGTTGAGAATGGCAGAATCTTTAAATGCGAAAGTAGTCATTCCTGTTCATTATGATATTTGGTCTAATTTTATGGCGGATCCAAAAGAAATCATGGAAATTTGGAAATTTAAAAAAGATCGTTTACATTATCAATTTAAACCATATATTTGGCAAGTGGGTGGCAAATTTGTTTATCCAGATGACAAAGACAACTTAGAATTTAACTTTGATCGTGGCTTTGATGATGTTTTTGTTAAAGAAAATGATACACCATTTCCTTCATTCTTGTAAGAAAGGCTGGATGTACAATGTTAACTTATTTTTGGGAGCAAGAGCTTATTCATTACTCTGATAAAGAACCGGTTAGTTGGCAAGAGGCGATTCAGGAAAGTTGTTTGATTTTACTCCAAAAACACATCATCGATCAGAGTTATGTCGATGAGATTATTCAGTGTGTCGAAACGTTTGGACCTTATATCATCATTGCTCCTGAAGTAGCCATGCCACATTCATCAGAGGAAAGCACAGGTGTTTTTGGAACGGCCATTTCTTTTACAAAATTTAAGCAATCTGTCACTTTTACTGGCAATCAAGAAGCAAAAACAGCAACATTATTTTTTACATTGGCAGCCCAAAATCCCGCCGAACATCTTGAAAATATTCAGCAATTGATGGATTTATTGATGACGGATGGCGTGATTGCTGACTTGTTAGAAACAAACACGCCAATGGATTTTAAAGAAGTTATGGAGAAATATCAATTATAGGGGGAAAAATCAATGGGGGAGTTCTTGTTAAATAGTTGGACTTATTTTGCTACGAACGTTTTAACACAGCCAGCATATTTGATTGGTTTCATCGTGTTATTAGGTTATCTCTTGTTACGGAGGCCCTTTTATGAATGTTTAGCAGGTTTTCTGAAAGCGACAGTTGGTTATTTTATTTTGAGTGTTGGTTCTGGTGGTTTGGTTAATAATTTTCGCCCTATTCTAGTAGGATTGAAAGAGCGATTTAATTTACAGGCGATGGTTACCGATCCATATTTCGGGCAAAATGCAGTCGATGCAGGATTGATGAAAACCTTTGGACGAACCTTTGGTGATGTGATGATTTTGTTATTGATCGCATTTATTATGAATATTTTGTTGGTTCGTTTTCAAAAATATACAAAATTGAGAGCCGTTTTTACAACAGGGAATGTTCAGATTCAACAAGCAGCTACCGCTTTCTGGATTTTACTCTTTTGTTTTCCTAACTTAGGTAGAATCGAAGTACTAATTTTTATGGGCTTAATTCTTGGGTGTTATTGGGCAGTTGCTTCAAATTTAACGGTAGGGATTACGCAGGAATTAACAGAAGGTGCTGGTTTTGCGGTAGCCCATCAACAAATGTTTGGCATATTTATTTTTGCAAAATTAGCAGAATGGTTGAAAAAACGTGATCAAAAGAAACATCGTTCAGAGAAGGTCGATAAAAAATTGGAAGATATTGAATTACCAGGATTTCTATCCATTTTTAATGAAAATATGGTTGCTACGTCCATTTTGATGCTCTTTTTCTTTGGCATTATCTTGCTTGTTTTGGGACAAGATTATTTAATTCAAGCTAAATTTATGCAAGAAGGGCAGAGTTTCTTCTTTTATATCATGACCACTTCATTAAATTTTGCTGTCTATTTAGCTATCTTACAATTAGGCGTTAGAACCTTTGTTGACGAGTTGACGCAGTCATTCCAAGGGATTTCAAATACCATTTTACCAGGAGCTGTTCCTGGGATTGACGTAGCAGCGACTTTCGGGTTTGGCTCGCCCAATGCAGTAACAATTGGGTTTCTCTTTGGCGCATTAGGCCAGTTTTTAATGATTGGCTTACTGATTCTATTAAAGTCTCCGACAATCGTTATTGCGGGTTTTATCCCATTGTTTTTTGATAACGCTGTCATAGCTGTTTATGCAAATAATCGTGGCGGAGTAAAAGCTGCTTGTTTATTCCCCTTCCTTTCAGGTTTAATCCAAGTAGGTGGCTCAGCTTTATTTGCTACATGGATTGGATTATCTCAATATGGCGGTTATTTGGGCATGTTCGATTGGGCGACAGCTTGGCCGTTATTTACAATTATTATGAAAGTTCTAGGCTATGTTGGCGTAGCAGTGGTGGTGATTGGGTTACTAATAATTCCGCAACTTCAGTATCGGAAAAATCCAGAAGGTTACTTTATGATTGTCAATGATTATGAACAATATGCTAAAAAATTTCAAGAGAATTAAAGGAGGAATTTGAAATGAGAATACTTGTTTCCTGTGCCAATGGTTCTGGCACGAGTCTAATGATGATGCGGAGTGTTGAAAAAGCAATGAAAGAATTAGGTCTACCGATTACAAAAATTCATCATTGCGCCATTTCAGAAGGAAAAAGCTCTGCTAGCCAATACGACGTTGTTTTTACTCCAGTCAATTTTTTACAAATGTTTCAGCAAGCAGAAAAACGTGGAGTCACAGTGATTGGCATTAAAAATGTAATGTCTGCAAAAGAAATTCAAGAAAAATATATGGCTTCAGATCGTTATCAAAAATCTGAATAAAAGGATGGGAAAGATGAAAAGACCAAACTTACAAATCGCTTTAGATCATAATAGATTAGAAGACGCTTTAGCAGATTGTATGAAAGTCGGAGAAATTGTCGATATTATCGAAGTTGGCACTATTTTGTGTTTACAAGAAGGCCAAAAAGCAATTCGTTGTTTAAAACGCATGTTTCCTAATAAAACGATTGTTGCTGATACAAAATGTGCTGATGCGGGCGGTACAGTTGCTCGTAATGTCGCACAAGCAGGCGCTGATTTCATGACGGTCATTTGTTGCGCCACCTTACCAACGATGGCTGCAGCTCAAAAAGAAGTCCGAGAATTACAAGTAGAACTATATGGAGATTGGACAATGCAACAAGCTCGACAATGGCGAGAATTAGGGATTAATCAGGTGATTTATCATCAAAGTAGAGATGCTCTTTTAGCTGGCGGCAGCTGGGGAGAGAAAGATTTGAATAAAGTTCAAGAACTAATTGACTTAGGCTTTGAAGTGTCCGTCACAGGTGGTTTAACTGTCGAAACGCTTGAATTGTTTCAAACAATGGCAGTTGCAACATTTATTGCGGGCCGTGGGATTACTGAATCAAAAAATCCTGAACAAGCAGCCAAAGATTTTCAAAAAAAAATCGATCAGATTTGGAAGTGATAAAATGGCACGAATTGGACTGTATGAAAAAGCACTCCCGCAAAATTTAACTTGGGCGGAACGATTCACATGGGCCAAAAAGTTAGGATTTGATTTTTTAGAAATGTCAATTGATGAATCCGATGAACGTTTAGTACGATTGGCTTGGACACCAAGCCAGTTACAAGAACTTTCTCAATTAATGGTGAAAGAAGATTTTTTTATCCATTCTTTGTGTTTAAGTGGTCATCGGCGGTTCCCTTTAGGCTCTTTAAATAAAGAAACACGTGAAAAAGGGCGGAAAATTTTATCTCAAGCGATTCGTTTGGCTCATCAATTAAACATACGGGTAATTCAAATAGCTGGCTATGATGTCTTTTACGAAGAAAAAACTGCCGAAACAAGGGAATTTTTTCTTCAAGGTCTGAAAAAGGGCGTTGAGGAAGCTGCACAATACGGTGTCATTCTGGCTGTTGAGATTATGGATGACCCTTTTATGAATAGCATACAAAAATTTCTAGAAATTAAGGAACAAATTCCGTCTCCTTTTTTGCATGTCTATCCTGATTTAGGTAATTTGTCTGCTTGGCCGGAAAATAATCCGGCGGTTGAGCTTGAAAAGGGAATTGCTGAAATCGCTGCTATTCACTTAAAAGATACCTTCGCTGTAACAGACACATTTGAAGGGAAGTTTCGGGAAGTTACTTTTGGAGAAGGCTGTGTTGATTTTACAGGCTTATTGAAAACACTCAAGCGGTTAAACTATAGTGGTCCTTTTTTAATTGAAATGTGGAATGAAACGGATTTGAATTTTCAAGAAAAAATTCAAGCCGCGCAGCAGTATCTCTATCCCAAATTAGCAGAGGTGGGTTATTATGAACAATAAAGCGATCATCCAAGCAATGAAACAACGTGTTTATGAAGCGAATCTGGCTTTGCCAAAACTGGGCTTAGTCAAATTAACGTGGGGCAATGTTAGTGAAATCAATCGGTCATTAGGGATTATCGTAATTAAACCAAGCGGCGTCAAGTATCAAGAAATGACCAAGGAACAGATGGTAGTGACTGATTTAAACGGACAACTATTGGAAACCAATGCATTAAAGCCGTCTTCTGATTTACCCACGCATCTTTATCTTTATCAAAAAATGCCAGAAATTGGAGCGATTGCGCACACGCACTCCCTGAATAGTGTTACGTGGGCTCAAGCAGGGCGAGCCTTACCTCCTTACGGTACCACCCATGCGGATGCTTTTTATGGCGCTGTACCTTGCACAAGAGCGCTCTCTGAAAGTGAAATTAAAGAAAACTATGAAGAAGAGACTGGCAAAGTCATTGTTGAAACATTTCATGAACAAGAATTAGATCCTTTAGCAGTTCCAGGAGTGTTAGTTTATGGACATGGCCCATTTACTTGGGGAATGACTCCGGAAAAAGCAGTTGAAAACAGTTTGATTTTAGATGAAATCTGTTCAATGGCACGTTTGACGGAAATAATTAATCCTGATGTTGAACCAATTGATCATTTTTTATTGGATAAACACTATCTTAGAAAACATGGGATTTCCGCTTATTATGGTCAGTGATGGCTGTGATGAAACGTGTGAAAAAGAAGGATAATTGACTGATTAATTGGTCTTTTATAAAAACTTAGTTGTCTGTTATGGGACAACTAAGTTTTTATTTTTTTAAGAAAGCGTTCTCTTTTTTGGGGGGGAGAATAGAACAAAACGTTAATTTTCGTTTGTTAAGTTATGAAGAATTTGCGAATTCCAAGACTTTTTCCGCAGAATTAGGTACAATAAGTTACGTGTTAAAGAATTAGAAATGGAGGCAACCCAATCATGATAGGGACTGCTGTAAAAGAATTATTATTAGAAAAACAAGAAACATTTTTAGTACCCGCTGAAAATGTCGCCAACGTAATGTGTTTAAATCCATTAAGTCATGCGGCATTAGTCTTATCGCAAGTTCGCTATTCCAAGATTCCTGTGTTAGATAAGGGAGATCGCTTTGTTGGCTTAATCGGCTTGACAGACGTTGTAGATAAAATGTTTGATTTGACTTCAGTGGATTTTGAAAAATTGAATGAATTTACTGTGGCCGATGTAATGGAAGTCAATGTTCCTGTAATTGGTGAATCGTGGGATTTAGAAGAAGTGTTACATTTATTAGTAGATGCTTCTTTTTTACCAGTGGTTGATGATAATCAACGCTTTAAAGGTATCATTACACGCAAAGAAATTTTAAAAGCGGTCAATCATATGGCGCATGAATTAGAAAAACATCATCTTGTTCTGCCTAAATCAGAAGAAGAAATGAAAGTAATTTAAATAAAACGCAAGAAACTCTTTACTTTTTTCTCATAAATGCGTTATTCTGTATGATAACACGAAGTAAAGGAGTGCTGTGATTGGACGCATATGAGATTATTCAGTATATTGGCAATGCCAAAAAGCAAACGCCTGTTAAAGTAACACTGAAAGGGCAATTAAAAGAAGTCACGTTTCCGGAAACAATTAAGGTCTTTAATAATTGTAAAACTGGGACATTGTTTGGCGATTGGGCTGACGTAAAACCTTTTTTAGAAGCAAACAAAGAAAAAATTGAGGATTATGTTGTAGAAAACGATGCACGTAACTCAGCAATTCCTTTTCTTGATCTGAAAGACATTAATGCTCGGATTGAACCAGGTGCTTTGATTCGCGAAAAAGTTGAAATTGGCGATCAAGCGGTGATTATGATGGGGGCTATTCTAAATATTGGCGCCGTCGTTGGTGCAGGGACTATGATCGATATGGGCGCTGTTTTGGGCGGTCGTGCAACTGTAGGGAAGCATTGTCATATTGGCGCAGGAACGGTTTTAGCTGGTGTCATTGAACCACCAAGTGCCGCACCTGTGGTTATTGAAAACGAGGTTGTCATTGGAGCGAATGCGGTCGTACTAGAAGGGGTTCGTGTTGGTGAAGGTGCCGTTGTGGCTGCTGGGGCAGTAGTTGTGGAAGACGTTCCAGCGCATACCGTTGTTGCAGGCGTGCCAGCAAAAGTAATTAAACAAATTGATGATAAAACCAAGAGTAAAACAGAGATTTTAGAAGAATTACGTAAACTCTAAAAATAAATTAGTCAGTCGCGATGAAGAAACTTCTTCATGGCGGCTTTCGATTACCCAAAAAATGAAGGAGTGGCTTTTGTGGAGCAAGAAGAATTAATTGCGATTAGACGGCAACTACATCAAATACCTGAAATCGGTTTAGAAGAAAAGGAAACACAAGCCTTTTTACTTAATGAAATTGATAAAATGAAGCAACCTTATCTGCAAGTTCGAACATGGCAAACTGGGATTTTAGTCTTCATAGAAGGCAAAAATCCTCAGAAAACCATCGGCTGGCGTGCTGATATTGATGGTTTACCTATTCAAGAGGAAGTGGTTTCTGCTTTTCAATCAAAACGACCAGGGTTTATGCATGCCTGTGGGCACGATTTTCACATGACAATCGGTTTAGGGGTTTTGAAAGAATTAAGTCAACAGCAACCAGACAATAACTTTTTATTTTTATTTCAACCTGCTGAAGAAAATGAAGCAGGGGGGATGTTGATGTATGAAGACCATGCGTTTGGTGAGTGGTTACCTGATGAATTTTATGCGCTTCATGTTAATCCTGATTTGCCAGTCGGAACTATTAGTACCAGAGTAGGGACATTGTTTGCTGCCACTTGTGAAGTGAACATTACCTTAAAAGGAAAAGGTGGACATGCGGCTTTTCCGCATCAAGCGAATGATATGGTCTTAGCGGCCACCAATTTAATTCAGCAAGCGCAAACGATCGTTAGTCGAAATGTTGATCCTGTGGTTGGGGCAGTCGTTACTTTTGGGACTTTTCATGCAGGGACTGCCTGCAATGTGATTGCCGAAGAAGCAACTTTATCTGGTACAATTCGCACATTGACAGCAGAAACTAATGAACAAACGCAGCGAAGAATTCGCGAAATTAGTGAAGGTATTGCGCAATCTTTTCAATGTGAAGTAACTGTTCATCTTGATCAGAAAGGGTATTTACCTGTAGTGAATGAGCCCGCATGTACCACGAATTTTATTGAATATATAAGCAAACAAGCAACAGTTCAATTTCAACAAGCACCGGTTGCAATGACAGGTGAAGATTTTGGCTATCTATTGTCTAAAGTCCCAGGCACGATGTTTTGGTTAGGCGTGGCAAGTCCCTACAGCCTTCATTCTGCTAAGTTTGAACCGAACGAAGAGGCGTTATTGTTTGGAGTGGAGGCAGTTAGTGGGTTTTTAAAATCATTGGACAATTAGAAAAACAGCCACCAGATAACTAATAAATATCTGGTGGCTGTTTTTTATTTTGCAATAATGGGCGTATTGGGAATCGTAAAGCCGGCCTCTGTTAATGCTTTGATATATTGAGCTAGAAATTCTTCTTTGACCGCAAATTGTTTGCCGTTTAGTACATACATGGTCGTTCGCACCGCAAAGTTACCATTGCCTAAATCGACCATACCAAAAATATCTGGCCCAGTTTGAATACTTTCGATATACTTTTCTTTTAACGTTTCATTGACTTCTGTAATCACTTCACAAATTTTTTCATAACCTTCTTCAGGATTGATGCGGACATCAATTAACACTTGCATATTGGCACGAGACAGGTTACTGATTGTGGTGATGTTTCGGTTTGGAATAAAATGAACAGTTCCATCAACCGCTTTAATTTGAGTGGTTCGTAATCCGACAGAAGTAACAGTTCCTTCAATATTTAACGCCAATAAGCGAATATAATCACCTACATCCATTTGTTGTTCTAAAATAATGAAAAATCCGGTAATTAAGTCATTCATGAATCCTTGAGCCCCTAAACCAATGGCAACACCGGCAATTCCCGCTCCAGCTAATAATGAGCCAACAGGCACACCGACAATGGTCAAAAGAGAATAGATGAAGAAAAAGAACAGCGTATATTGAAATGCATTAATGATTAAAGTGTGTAATGTTTTTAAACGGCTTTCACTAAAATGTTGCTTTTTACTATAATTTGCATAGGTGCGATCAATTAAATATTTCCCGATTCGCTGAATAATAAAAAATAGAAAAATTAAAAATAAAATTGATAAACTTTTTTCAATTAAGGTAGCGACAATGGCATCCCAATTAATATTGTTCCAAAAGCGTTGTAGCGCGCTCACTTTTTTTACGGTCGCTTCTGCTAAATCAGGAGCAGAAGAATCGACTGTTTCAGTACTGGCTAAACCAAGTATCAACATAAAAATCCAACTTTCTCTAAAATTTCTTCTTTTAGTATACTAAATCTCTCGGCGAAAGGGGAAGAAAATAGAAAGTTTTTTTAAAGACTTAACATGTTTTTTTAGGAATGTTATAATTTTGTAAATAAATAATATATTTTATAATTTTGTTAAAGGTTGTGAGTGCTGCGTGAAAGTTTCAATTGAATGGGCAAAAAATGATTTACTTTCTAAATTACCTGTAACAATTTTTATTGATGAGCGATGTGCTACTCGCTTGACGGCTGACAAGCGACGAACATTTATCTTCCATAATCCAGTCGCTTTACGATTAGGGAGTCGTTTTTTTAGTAGTCAGATAATCGAAATTGCGGAATCATGTACATTGAAAGTTTCCTTTAATTGGTCCTGTGTTTATCTCTTTTGTATCTGGTTACTTGCAGTTAAACTGTGGATTGGAAGCGTTAGCGGTCGAACAATTGTAGTTGTAGCACTAATCGGAGTGCTGACTTATTGGCGTCGTTACTTATTAAAAATAAAGAAAATGACCTGACAAGTCGTGATTGTTTCGTGAAAGAAGAATGCGTAGTATACTAAAAGTAATGAAAATGAAGGGACTGAAGAAACACATGACTTTGGATAAAACAAAAAAATTAGCAAACGGCAATGAAATGCCACGCCTAGGTTTAGGTGTTTGGCGTGTAGAAGATGGCTCAGAAGCAACAAATTCAGTAAAATGGGCTTTAGAAGCGGGTTATCGCTTGATTGATACGGCAGCCGTTTATAAAAACGAAGTAGGGGTGGGCGAAGGCATTCGTCAATCGGGTATTCCCCGCGAAGAAATTTTCGTGACGACGAAATTATGGAATGAAGATCAAGGCTATGAAAATGCGATTAAAGCGTTTGATAAAAGCTTAGAAAAATTAGGGCTAGACTATGTTGATTTATATTTAATTCACTGGCCTGTTGCTGGTAAATATAAAGAATCATGGAAAGCATTAGAAGAAATTTACGCAAGTGGTCGTGCCAAAGCAATTGGCGTTTCCAATTTTCATCAACATCATTTGGAAGATTTACTAACAGAAGCAAATGTTGTGCCAATGGTGGATCAAATTGAATTACATCCTACGTTAACACAAGAACCGCTACGAAAATATTTAGCCGAAAATAAGATTGCCGTGGAGGCTTGGTCTCCTCTAGGACAAGGTAATTTATTATCTGAACCAGTACTAGTGAAAATTGGTGAAAAATATGGTAAATCAGCGGCCCAAGTGATTATTCGTTGGCACTTACAAAATGATATTATCGTGATTCCCAAATCTGTTCACGAAAAAAGAATTCAGGAAAATTTTGCTGTCTTTGATTTTGAATTAACACCAGAAGAAATAACCGCAATTAATCAGTTAAATAAGGATCATCGTTTTGGTGCAGATCCAGATAATTTTGATTTTTAAGTATGATAGCAAGTAAAAACGGAGGGGCGAAAGACGTCCCTCCGTTTTTACTATAATTTTTGAACAAAGTAGTTAAAGAGTGCTTGGGATTTGGCATCACGTGCGTACATTAGTTCAGGATGCCATTGAACAGCTAATAAAGGCTGCTGTTCATTTGTTGATTCCACTGCTTCTGCAAGGCCATCAGAGGACCAAGCAGTAACGCGTAAATCTTTTCCTAAAGTATGTAGTGCTTGGTGATGGTACGAGTTGACTTGACCAGTTGTACCATATATGTTTGATAATTGACTGTCTGGTTCAACATCAATACGATGCGTCGCAAAGATTGGTTGAGTGGGTTGTTGTCCGTGCTTAACTGACCATTGAGGATACATCGATAAATCTTGATATAATGTGCCACCTAAAGCAACATTGACTAATTGCATTCCACGGCAAACCGCAAAAATAGGTTTGTTTTGTTTTAAGGCTTCTTCAATTAGGGCTAACTCAAACTCGTCACGATCACGATTCGTTTCTTCTAATTTTATATGGGGTTCTTGTCCGTAAAATTCAGGGGCAACATCTTGACCGCCTACTAAAAGTAGTTTATCAATTTGTTGTATATACGTAGCGGCTAATTCTTTGGGGCCAATTGGCAAAACGAGAGGAACGCCACCTGCGGCTTGAACAGCGCTAACAAAACCTTGTGGGGTGTAAGTCACTTGGTTACCGTGAAACACTTCAGCTGCCTGCAAAAGTTGATTGCCAGCGATTCCAATAATTTTTTTTGTCATAATAACATCACATCCTCAATAAATTCATACGTTCTATTGTAGCACTTTTTTTGAAAAAAGTGTTTGAGAAGAAGTCGAGACAAGTTTTGTCTCGGACAGCTCTCAAACACAAAAAGCTCAGTAAGTGAACAAGTGAAACTTTTTAACGTTCACGAATGACTTCGATTTTATAACCATCGGGGTCGACAACAAAGTAATAAGATGGTGCAGTTCCAGGTAAGCCTTTTAAGTCAGTAACAGTTAAGCCAGCCGCTTGATGTTTTTCGTGTAATCCTTCTAAATCATCTGTACTGATGGCGATATGACCATAACCGTTTCCTAAATCGTATGCTTCATGATCATAATTATAAGTTAGTTCTAGTTCGTAGTCGTCTCCTGGTAAAGTTAGATAAACCAAAGTAAATTTATTTTCTGGAAAATCACGACGGCGACTTTCTTCAAAATTGAAGGCTTTTTGATAGAAATCTAATGATGCCTCTAAATCTTTTACACGCACACATGTATGAGCCATTTTCATAGTTAAAAACTCCCTTTCAAACTTAATTATATTTCCAACGTTAATAGTAGCATAGATAAACGTGAAATGTAGAGAAAAACGCTTGGTTTCTGACTTGTTCTAAAGGAATTTCTCAGGTAAAATAGATGAAAAGAGAAGAGGTGCGCCAATGAAAACGCCAACGTTTGGAAAAAGAGAAGAGACATTGACCTATCAAACAAGATATGCTGCATACATTATTGTTTCAAAGCCAGAAAATAACACAATGGTTCTGGTACAAGCGCCAAATGGAGCTTATTTTTTACCAGGAGGCGAAATTGAAGGCACCGAAACGAAAGAAGAAGCGATCCATCGAGAAGTGCTAGAAGAATTAGGAATTAGTGTAGAAATTGGCCGTTATTTAGGGGAAGCTGATGAATATTTTTATTCGAACCATCGCCAAACTGCCTATTATAATCCTGGATATTTTTATGTAGCGAATATTTGGCGGCAACTTAGCGAACCCTTAGAAAGGACCAATACTTTACACTGGGTTGCACCAGAAGAAGCAGTCCGTTTATTAAAAAGAGGAAGCCACCGCTGGGCCGTTGAAAAATGGCTAGCGGCAGCATCATAAAATAACGAATAACCCTCAATCTATGTTGATTAGATTGAGGGTTATTGTTATTGAAAAGAATGTTTAAATTAAAACCATTTTTTCAATAATTTGAGCGACACCATCTTCGTCATTACTAGTGGTATGCACATCGGCAATTGTTTTAACATTTTCTGTAGCATTGCCCATCGCAACACCAATCCCAGCGTAATCAATCATGGATAAGTCATTTTCATTGTCACCAATGGCCATCACTTCGTCTTTATTTAAGCCTAAATGGTCTGCCAATTTTGCTAGAGAATTGCCTTTGCTAGCATTTTTATTCATGATTTCATAGTAAAAAGGCGTACTTTTAACAGTCGTATATTTTTCGGTAAAATGTAATGGTAATTTTGCAATGGCAGGATCTAAAACTTCTGGCTCATCAATCATCATCATTTTAATAATGTTCATCTCTGGTGTCATTTCATCCACCGTACGATATTTCAAAGGCATGTTCACTAAAGATGCTTCGTGAATCGTATATTTACCAATATTGCGATTGGCAGTGTAAATAGCGGAATCATCAATTGTGTGCAAGTGAGCGCCGACTTTACGAGAATACATTTCAATTTCTAAAAAATCCTCATAACTCAAGGTATAGCGTGAAATAATCGCATTATCTTTGGTTGCTTGGACAAGCGAACCGTTGTAGGTAATCACGAAATCATTTTCACCATATAAGGCTAATTCATCCAATTGTTCTTTCACGCCTGGCAAAGGACGGCCTGTACATAAAACAATACGAACGCCTTGATCATTTGCTTTTTGGAGCGCTTCTTTGACCCGTGGGGTAATCTTGTGTTGTGAATTTAGCAATGTTCCGTCGATATCAATAGCAACTAACTTAATTGACATAGAATCCTCCTAGAAAACCTATTTTTTTAAAACTAACGCACCATTATGAATGTAACTTGAAAACTCACGATACGTCTCATCAAATAAATCGTAATGTTTTTTATTTCCTTGGTCAAGCATTTCTTTAGGGAAATAGAAACGTTCATCTCCTTGACTCTGACCAGCAAGTGCTGCAACTAGGGGACTGACCGTTGCCAATTCCACTAATGAGCCATCTTTTTGCATCAATTCAATTTGTGTACGATGACGGTCTTTATTTGGACGATAAAAATCGTAAGGTAAATCATAGCTTGAATTAATGGCAGTATAATATTTAGGGTTGAAACCAACTTTTTCAATCAATTCCCTTAAATAAGCAATCGTTGCTGCGCTCTCTTTTTCGTTCGTAAAGGTGGCTGACTTCAGAGGCTTACGCATAAGGAAACGTTTGGCTAAATCACCTAGAATTGAATCAGGCACATCCATCCATTGTGTAAAGTACGTAGAGAGGACGCCATCATCCAATTTTAAATATTCTTGTAAGGTGAAGTCCCCTTTAAAGAATGGTACAAGCAGAGAGGCTTGTAAATCATAGTCAAATTCAGGGTTTTCAAATAATTCTTTCGCCCGATGCAATAAATGATCAAGAATCACTTCCATCCCACGAGAAACAGGGTGGAAATAGACTTGGACATACATTTGGTAACGACTAACGATATAGTCTTCCACCGCATGCATCCCATTCATAGCAAAGGCAATGCCTCCTTTGTAGGGTCGAATCACACGTAAAATTCTAGTTAAATCGAAAGTTCCGTATTCCGTCCCTGTAAAGTATGCATCACGTAACAGATAGTCCATGCGATCGGCATCAATTTGACTAGAAATCATTTGCACCACTTGAGGATTTGGGTATTGTTTAGTAATAACGCTGGCGACTTTTTCAGGAAAATCTGCCGAAACACGGTTTAAAATTTGATAGACTTCCGTTTCTGGTGAGGTGATGATTTGGACCGTGATTGCTTCATGGTTTGTATCAAAAATATGCTCGAATGTATGTGAATAAGGACCATGACCGACATCATGTAATAAAGCTGCGCAAAGTGTAATCAGGCGCTCGTCGTCATTCCAGCCGTTTTCACCTAATCGTTCCACAGAGTAGTTACGTTGGAAAATCTCACAAATCCGACGTGTAATTTCGTAAACACCCAAAGAATGGGAAAAACGACTATGTTCGGCACCGTGAAACGTAAAAGAAGAAGTACCTAGTTGCTTAATGCGACGTAATCGTTGCACTTCAGCAGAATTAATAAGATCTAAAATCACTTGATGTTGGACATGAATATAATTATGGACGGGATCACGAAAAACTTTTTCGATTGGTAATCGTTGCTCTTTATACGGAATCGTCATACGATCTCTCCTTTAATTAAGGCGTTTCGTTGCGCCATTTTTTCCAGCTGGACAGTTAAATTTGTTTGGAACCATTCTGAAGTTATAATTGGTTCGGTTAAGTTTGGATCAATAGATTTTTCAAATTGTTGAGGTAATGCTTCGATTAAACGGGTTTTTACGGCGTCTATTGTTAATGGAGTCTCAATCAGGGTTTCTAAATTTGCCATCACTGCTGGATCAACGGGTGGATAGCCATTTTCACCAAATTGTTCTTGTAAGCCAGCAAGGTAAAAGTCTCGCACCACTTCTCCACGAGCAAGTTGATTGCCGTTAACGCTGATGTAAATCATGACAGCAATACCGTCTTTGACGCGTCGTTGGGCAATCCCAGCAAACTTTTGACCGCCAATACTTAAATCATAAGTACCGGGACAATAGGATGTAGTAATTTCAAAGGCGTCAATCTCTTTCTCCGGAAAACTCTGACGGAGCCAAGCCCACATTAATTCATAAGCCGCATCGATACTTAATTTGTGTTCAGAATTATTTGGTAAAATAAGTGAAACATTTAAAATACCCGAATCGGCAATCACCCCTAAACCGCCGGCATTGCGAACGACTACAGAATAATCGTTTTCTTGCAGAGAAGTGATGCCTTCTTTTAGATGTGGTACACGGGTATCTTTCATGCCAAGAATCATTGCTTGATCCAATTGCCAGAAATGAATGATTGGTTGGTGCTGCATTCCTGAAAAAGTAGTTAAAACATCGGTCAAGGCAAAAGGTAAAAAATAGTCACTGTTTGTTAAACAACCTGAATCAAGGAGCATAAATGATTCGGTGTGAAGGGGAAAAGTTGTGCTCATAAAAAACGTCCTGTCTATTTATAATTACGTCATTTAATACGTTTATTTTCTTACTCTCTCTTATATTATATACAAAAAACGCAAAAAAGCATGTTATATAAACGAATTCTGAAGGAATTCTCTAAAATAGTAAACGGTTTTCTTATTAAATAGATGAAACAAATGCTTGCAACCCGTGAAAAGAGCTTATACAATAAGAAAAGGTACATAAACAAGGAAAAATTGATTTTAGTTGACAAATATATTGAAAAAGTCAACAATAAGAAAGTTATATTTTGGAAAAGGAGTGACCATTATGGATTTATCAACAGGCGTTCCTGTATCGATTCAACTAAAAACGATTGTCCAACAAGGCAACGAACAAAAAGATTTTTTCTTTGACTTAGAAGGTCAATTAGTAAAAATGGGTGATACATTATACATTCGTTACAAAGAAGAATTATTAGAGGATACAGAACCAACCCCCGTAACCATTAAAATTGAACCAGACGGGCATGTTCAGCTGATTCGTGCCGGCGAATTACGGATGCGTTTAAGATTTGGCTATCAGGAAAAATTAGATACAAGTTATCGAACCCCTTATGGCTTGCTACAGATTAGTACGTTTACACATAATTTGCGTGTTAGTTTAAAAGATCAACCAATGTCTGGTAAGATTTTAGTTGATTATGATTTATACTCTCAAACAGAGCGAATCGGAGAATATCATTTAGAATTAGAATTTACTGCATAAATATTGCAGAATAGAATTGATTTTTTTTCAATGTTTTTGTATGATAAGGAGTAGACTGTGAAAGGACGTGTACCTCTTGGAAATTAATGTATTTGAAGGGTTAAACAAAAAAGAATTATCCATGATTGAAGTAGCACACGCTATTTTAGAACAACATGCAGATGTAATGGATTTTTCTGATTTAGTTAACCAAATCCAAAATTATCTTAGCAAGTCTGATAGTGAAATTCGTGACCAATTAGCACAATTTTATACAGATTTAAACATCGACGGTAGCTTTATCTCATTGGGAGACAATCGTTGGGGCTTACGTTCATGGTATCCAATCGATTCAATCGATGAAGAAGTTACACATGGCTTGGAAGAAGACGAAGAAGATGCACCACGTCGTAGAAAACGTAAAAAAGTAAATGCCTTCATCACTAATCCAAACGATGAAGATGTAATTGACTATAACGATGACGATCCAGAAGATGCTGAATTAACAAATGATGATGAAGAAGACATCTTGTACGATGATGAAGAAGATGAAGATGAAGATGAAGAAATCAAAGCATACAACTCTGACTTACAAGAGATTGGTGCAGATTCAGACGATGATGAAGAAGACATTCCGCAAATCGAAGAAGATTTAACGATCATTGATGACGATGATGTTGAAGATGAAGACGATTTTGATGACGAATATTCTGAAGAGTAAGAAACCAAAAAGCTTGATTCCTAAGAAGGAGTCAAGCTTTTTAGTTGAATGCCCAAGAAAAATGAGAAAATAGAAAAAATTATTTTCTTGAATAGAAGTACTTGACCTGATGTCCGTTTGCTTGTATTATACTACTTGGGCACCTTTAAGAAGGTCAGAAGTTTGAACGAACTTACAAGCTCCCTATTCGTAATGGATAGGGAGCTTTTCTATTTTTGTTTCTTTTTTATTTGGAGAAACGTAAGAGTCTCAAAGTTGTTTTACTTCTCTCTACAAAATATTATCAAAGAAAGGGTTTTTAACTATTATGACAAAATACATCTTTGTTACAGGTGGCGTGGTTTCTTCTATCGGAAAAGGGATTGTCGCAGCATCTTTAGGACGATTATTAAAAAATCGTGGATTAAAAGTAACGATTCAAAAATTCGATCCATATATTAATGTGGATCCGGGGACAATGAGTCCTTACCAACATGGAGAGGTTTTTGTCACAGATGATGGTGCCGAAACAGATTTGGACTTAGGTCACTATGAACGTTTTATTGATATTAACTTAAATAAATACTCAAACGTAACCACTGGGAAAATTTATTCAGAAGTCTTACGTAAAGAACGTAAAGGGGAATACTTAGGTGCAACAGTGCAAGTTATTCCACACATTACCAATGAAATCAAAGAAAAAATCATGCGTGCAGCGAAAATGACGGATGCCGATGTGATTATCACAGAAGTAGGTGGTACTGTCGGCGACATCGAATCATTACCTTTCCTAGAAGCATTGCGTCAAATGAAAGCTGATATGGGTAGTGACAATGTAATGTACATCCATACAACCTTGATTCCTTACTTAAAAGCGGCTGGCGAAATGAAAACTAAACCAACACAACATAGTGTCAAAGAATTAAGAAGTTTAGGGATTCAACCAAATATTTTAGTGGTCCGTACGGAATTACCTGTTTCTCAAAACACTAAAAACAAATTAGCACAATTCTGTGATGTTAATCCGGAAGCGGTAATTGAATCTCGTGATGTTGAAACGTTATACTCCATTCCATTAGCACTTCAAGCACAAAACATGGATCAAATTGTTTGTGATCATTTAAAATTGGATGCACCGGCTGCAGACATGACTGAGTGGCGTGCATTAGAAGAAAAAGTTCTTAACTTGAAAAAGAAAACAAAAATTGCGCTGGTTGGTAAATATGTTGAATTACCAGATGCCTATATTTCTGTTGTAGAAGCATTAAAACATGCTGGGTTTGATTTTGATTCAGATATCGAAATTGATTGGGTTGATTCACAAGAATTAACTGCTGAAAATGTCGCTGAAAGAATTGGTTCAGCAGATGGTATTTTGGTTCCTGGTGGTTTTGGTGATCGTGGAATTGAAGGAAAAATTGAAGCGATTCGTTTTGCTCGCGAAAATGACGTACCATTCCTTGGCATTTGCTTAGGTATGCAAATGGCCTGTGTAGAATTTGGTCGTAACGTTGTGGGCTTAGAAGATGCTGGTTCTGCAGAAACTAATCCTGACGTGACAAATAACATTATTGATTTAATGGCAGATCAAGAAAACATCGAGAATTTAGGTGGCACACTACGTTTAGGTTTATATCCATGTAAATTGAAAAAAGGAACGAAAACTGCGGCAGCATACGGAAATGAAGATGTTGTCCAAGAACGTCACCGTCATCGTTATGAATTTAACAACAAATATCGTCAATTATTTGAAGAAAATGGCTTAGTTTTCTCTGGAGTTTCACCAGATAATCGTTTAGTTGAGATTGTTGAAATTCCTGAAAAACAATTCTTTGTGGCTTGTCAATTCCACCCAGAATTAATTTCTCGTCCAAATCGCCCACAACGCTTAATCAAAGGATTTGTTGGTGCAGCTTTGGCAAATAAAGAAAGTAAATAAGCAAAAATGGACGAAGTGATTCAGTTCACTTCGTCCATTTTTAATCTAAAAAAGTACGGGGCTCATCATGAGCCCCGTACTTTTTATGCTGCTTTATTTTCATCTGGTTTAGAACTACTTTCAGGTGGTTGCGGCGGTTCTTGTGAACTAGAACTTGATGGTTCAGGTGGTTGTTCCGATGTTGCTGGTTGCTCTGCTGAGGAAGAGCTTGCCGGTTGTTCGGTTGATGGTGGCGCTTCAGAGGAAGAAGGCGCACTTTCTGAACTAGAACTTGATGAACTTTCCGCTTCTTTTGTGGAAGAGGATTCCACCGTACTGCTAGATTCCGGCTGTGGTGCTGAAGAGGTAGTACTTGGTAAAACTTGTACATTTGGTACCTCATAGGCATCTTTCACGTATAATTCATTACCTACCCGCACAACACTGTCTGGCTGCACCCAGTCATCGTTTGAAACATTTTGAGACAAGTAACTCATTATTTCACGATAAACATCCGAGGCAATCCCATAGTATTCTTGATAGATTGGTGTATTTCGATCATTGTATCCAGTCCAAACAGAAACGGCATAGTGTGTTGTATAACCAACAAAGGTACTATCCGGGGCAATTCCTTTTTCTGTTGTGCCCATTCGCGCTAAATCTTCATCAGTATAGTTAGAAGTCCCTGTTTTGGCCGCTTGGATTAAGCCTGGAATGGCGCCGTTAAATCCTGTTCCGCCGTTTAAAACATCTTTTAACATATCCGTCATCATATAGGCGGTAGAGTCTTTCATTGCACGTTTGCCATCAGGTTGATAATCAACGCTAGTTCCATCATTGAAAACGACTTTGTTTACGTAATACGGTTTGTTGTAAATCCCGTTATTGGCGAAAGCCGCATAAGCTGCTGCTAACTTCAATGAGGAAATTCCATATTTATCGCCATCTACATCGCTTGTGTTACTTGAAATGGCATTCGAGGCTTCTAAGTTTTTATAGTCAATTCCTAGCCCTTTAATGAAAGGCATGATGTTTTCTTTACCAACTTCATCAAACGTCTGGACCGCAGTCGTGTTACGAGAACCCATAATCGCACGGCGCATAGTAATGACGCCTTGATATGTTAAATCAGAGTTGAAGACATCAATGTCGGTACCAGGATATTTCGTTGGTTTATCCACCATGAGGCGACCTGTCGAATAATTTAAATTCTCAATTGCGGGACCATAATCCATGATTGGTTTCACGGTTGAACCAACATCACGTTGGGTGTTAACAGCTAAATTGTTTCCTAATTGTACATCATCAGGAATGTGACGACCACCAATCTGTGCTCGGACTTGTCCAGAGGCAACATCAATAACGGTTGAAGCCACTTGCATTTTATCATCTGGAAACGCAACGTATTGATCACTGTTGACAATATCGTAAAGTTGTTTTTGGGCATTCATATCTAAGTTTGTGTAGATATCTAGTCCGTCTGTGTAAACATTTTTACCAGTTTTTGCTTTCACTTCATTGATTACTTCTTTGACGTAATTATCTACGACTTTTCGATTGTCATCACTGGCTTTTAATGGCACTAAGCCTTCATCGATTGGAGTAGCTTTGGCTTTTTCGTACTCTGCTTTCGAGATTTTTTTATTGTCGTACATTGTGTAGAGTACGACATCTCGGCGTTCTTTAGCAGTATCTGGTTTTGTATAGGGATCGTATGAGTTTGGCGCTTGTGGCATTCCTGCCAGTAGGGCCGTTTGTGGTAAATCAAGTTCAGATAAATGTTTACCATAATAATTTTCAGCCGCTGTTTCCATTCCATAAAAACCATTCGCCATGTAGACTTTGTTAATGTAGTAAGTTAAAATTTCTTCTTTTGATTTTTCACGTTCTAAACGAACAGCCATCCATGCTTCTTGTGCTTTCCGTTTCAAGGTTTGGTCAGATTCTTTTGTAGAGAAGTAGGACAATTTAATTAATTGTTGGGTTAAGGTACTTCCGCCTTGTAATCCACCATTTTTGACATTTGAAAGGGCAGAACCGATAATCCGAATCGGATCCACACCAATGTGTTTATAGAAACGACGGTCTTCGACAGAAACAATGGCATCTTTTAATAATTGAGGCACATCATTTGGTTGAATTAATTCACGCTTTTCTGCGCCTAAATCCTCAAAAATTTCATTATTAATATCGTAAAGCTTCGATGAAACTGTCGCATTCAGTTTGTCATCTTCTAATTTTGGGGCTTGTCGTGCATAGAACCAAAAAAGACCAACGCCTGCTAAAAAAGCGACCATCCCAGCGATAAGTAAGCCAAGAAAGATTTTTAAAACAAGCCGTTTTTTCTTTTTCGGCGGTTGTGTCTTTTTCTTGTAACTTGACTTCGATGAGGTGTTGGATGCATGTCTAGCAGCTCGCGAGCCTGAATTTGCGGTTGGCATAAATAGCAACTCCTTTGTTATACTTTCAAAACTTTATGAATCTAGTGTGTCTGAATATATTGTTCCACTGCGTCGAGATAAGGGATTCGCGGTGCGATTCCAAAAGATAATTCAATTCCTTCTTTCTCGATGAGTGCAAGCGGCATAGATTTTTTTCCAGTAACTGCTTGGTTTTTCCAATGCGTTATTAGATTTTCACCACTAAAAAAGAAGCAGCGTTTTAAGCTTGAAAACCATAATAGCACAAAACAAATCCCTTGTTGTGCTATACATTGTTCCATATGATCAATTTGATGTTGATGAAAATTTTTAAAGGGAAAGGACGTGGTATTTTTCGTTTCTTTCGCTTCAAAATCTATGTAACGGCCTTGATATACACCGTTATAATCAGTCGTTGAAGCTTGTCTAAAGTAGGCCTCCTTAATAACAGCCGCACTTCGTTTGGGATAATCTACTTTAACAATTTGAACAGGAGTGGGTTTCTTATGAACGACTGCTTGCTTATTCAATAGATAATATTGATTGCTTTGATTGATCGCTTCTTCGAAATCCATCCCACGATTACCAAATTCAACGGGGCGTTTCTTTTTTACTTGTTTTTTTGGTGATTGTGCTTCATGATGATTATAAGGTATTCCGTTAGGATAATGGAACGTCACGTTTATCACACTCCTAGCCTGTATTGTACCAAAAAAAAGACCTGAAAGAAAAGGGATGACTTATGGAAATGATAAAAACCCTCTATGTCACCGGTTATCGCAGCTTTGAATTGGGGATATTTCAAGGAAAAGACCCGAAAATTACAGTTATTAAAAATGTCTTAAAAAAAGAGTTAGCCAGTTATATTGAAGCGGGAGTAGAATGGATTTTGATTTCTGGCAATTTAGGTGTTGAACTTTGGACAGCTGAAGTAGTTGGGGAATTAAAAACGGAATATCCAGAAGTCCAGCTAGGTTTGCTTTATCCATTTAAAGACTTTGGCAATAATTGGAATGAACAAAATCGAGAACTGTTAACGAAAGCGGAAAGTTTGGCTGATTATATCAACTCAGTAAGTCACCAGCCCTATCAATCGCCAGCACAATTAAAAATGCATACAAAATTTCTTTTGGAACATTCTGGAGGCAGCTTACTTATTTATGACAAAGAGTACCCTGGCAAAACGGAGTATTTTTTAAAGGATGCACAACATTTTTCGGAACGAGAACCCTATGATATTCGCTTAATTACAATGGATGATTTACAAAACTCGGTGATTGATTAGAGAATCTGTTTGATTTTCTAGCTATTTTTCGTTACAATAGTATTTGTGGAACTATGAAATTTTCTATCGTAAATAAACAAATGAGGTGTAAACATGGCAAATTTAGTATATAGTCCTAAAGACATTTTACAAAAAGAATTTAAAACGAAAATGATGAACGGGTATGACCCGATTGAAGTAGACGAATTTTTAGACAATGTTATTAAAGACTACGAAGCTTATAATAAAGAATTATTAAGCTTGCAAGAAGAAAACAGCCGCTTAATGGCAAAATTAGACCAATTATCAAAAGCCCAACCAACGCCTCGTGTTGCTCAAGAAGTACCAAAAAGTGCAGCAGTGACCAACTTTGATATTTTAAAACGTTTATCAAACTTAGAGCGTGAAGTTTTTGGTAAAAAGTTAGATGAAACACCTTCAACACCTGTAACGCCTTCTGCACCGTCAATGCCTGCAGAACCAGCGAATCATGATGTTGATAATGCACAAACACGTCAATTTTAGCAAGACAATTTAAGTCAAGTTTTTACAAGGAACAAAAAGCATTTATTAGAATAGTGGACACTTGTTGTAGTGTATAAATTTTTGCTGTTCGTCTAAACAGATTTGTAATTTTCGGGTGATCGCGGTTTGCTTTTGCAAGCTGAGGAAAGTCCATGCTCGCACAAGCTGAGATGCTTGTAGTGTTCGTGCTTAGCGAAATCATAAGCTAAGGTACTCTTTTAGAGTAACGGCAGGAAAAATGACTAAGGTTTCGACTATGTCAAAGTATCCTTGAAAGTGCCACAGTGACGAAGCGATGTGGGAAACTCCATCGGTGGAACGCGGTAAACCCCTCGAGCGAGCAACCCAAACAATGGTAGGGGCGCTCTTCTAAAGGAAATGAACGAGTAGAAGAGGCAGAGTTTACTCTGCAGATAGATGATGACCGTCACCAATTTTTCCTGAAGAATTGGTGATACAGAACATGGCTTATAGAAAATTACAAGTAATTCAGGAAGACCTTCCAACGTAGTTGTGAAGGCTTTTTTTACGAAAAGAATAAAAAAATGTTAAAATAAAGAAACTGAGATAAAAGTAGTAAGCTGTCTGTTCTAAAGAGGCCGGAACAGGACCGTTTAGTTCAGAGAAAGCGGACAATTATAAAAAACAAGCGGAGCAGTAGTCGGCAGGACTGTTAGCTCCAGACAATAAAAAAGAGTCAAGAAGGAGTTTTTATGACGAAAGAAAAAACATTCAAACTTGTTGCAACGGCTGCTAGTGGCTTAGAAGCATTAGTTGGAAAAGAATTGCGTGATTTAGGGATTCCCTGTGAAGTAGAAAATGGTCGGGCCGTCTTTGAAGGCACAGTTGAAACAATTGCTACTGCCAATTTATGGCTACGAACAGCAGATCGGATTAAAATCGTCGTTGGCGAATTTAACGCCTATAGTTTTGATGAATTATTTGAAAAAGTTAAAGCACTTCCTTGGGAAGATTATTTGCCTTTAGATGCAGAATTTCCAGTTGCAGGTAAATCAATTAAGTCAAAATTGTATAGTGTTCCTGATTGCCAAGCCATCACCAAAAAAGCCATTGTTAACCGTTTAAGAGAAGTTTACCATCGTCCAGCGACGGTGCCTTTAACCGAAACAGGAGCTTTGTTTAAATTAGAAGTGGCTCTGCTAAAAGATAAAGTGACGTTGACGTTGGACACGACTGGACCAAGTTTATTTAAACGAGGCTATCGCATTGAAAAGGGGGGCGCACCTCTTAAGGAAAACATGGCAGCTGCTTTAGTGATGTTGACCAATTGGCGCAAAGATCGTCCTTTTTATGATCCAGTTTGTGGTTCTGGAACAATTTGTATTGAAGCAGCATTAATTGGCCATAACATTGCCCCTGGCTTTAATCGTAGTTTCACTTGTGAAACATGGGATTGGGTTGATCCAGCAATTTTTGAAAAAGTACGTAACGAAGCCGAGGCAAAGGCAGACTACGATGTTGAATTAGATATCTGTGGTTCAGATGTTGATGGGCGAATGATTGAAGTCGCACGAGCGAATGCTGAGGAAGTTGGTTTAGGTGATTCAATTACTTTTAAACAATTGGCATTAAAAGATTTTACAACCGAGAAGGAATATGGTGTAATGGTAGCTAACCCGCCTTATGGTGAGCGTTTAGGAGAAGAGGAAAGTGTTCGTCGTTTGTATAAAGAAATGGGCCATGTTTTCCGTCCGTTAACTACTTGGAGCAAGTATATACTGACGAGTGATCTTGCTTTTGAAGAATATTATGGTGCCAAAGCTACTAAAAAACGGAAGCTTTACAACGGAGCCTTACGAACAGATTTATTCCAATACTGGGGAACACGTCCACCAAGAAAACCACGGGAAGACTAAGAAAGCTGGTGTAAAAAAATGAAGGAAGCTGTATTTTTACAAGAAGTGAAAGAAATTCAATTACTAAAAAATGCCTTGACATTATTAGACTGGGATTCATCAACTGGGATGCCAGAAAAAAGTAGTCCTTTTCGAGGAGAAGTAGAAGGGTATTTAACCGGATTATATTTTGAACGAAGTATTGGCCCAGTTATTCAAGAAGCATTGGCCTATTTTGAGACACGCCCTGAAGAATTATCTGAATTAGGGAAACTGGTTTTTGAAAAAGTAAAAGAAGAATATGCTTTGAATAAAAATGTTCCAGCTGAACGTATGCAAGAGTATGTTAAAGTATTAAACCAAGCACATACAGATTGGCTAAAAGCACGCGCTGCACAAGATTTCGGCTTGTTAGAAGAAACCTTAACGAAGGTCGTTGCGTTCCAAAAAGAGTTCATTCCTTATTGGCAAAAAGAAGAAAAAACACCGTACGATGTGTTATTAAATCAATTTGAACCGGGGATGACGGTTGAGAAGCTAGACCAAGTATTCGACCAAGTAAAACAAGGGATTCAAGAAATTCGGACCGTTTTGGCAGAAAAAGGTACGCCGCCTAGAACTGACTTTTTATCTAGAAAAATGACCAAAGAACAACAACGCCGTTTTGTGATTGGTGTGGTTGAGCAATTAGGCTATGATTTTTCAAAAGGCCGATTAGATGATACAGTTCATCCATTTATGACAGCTCTAAATCGAAATGATGCGCGGATTACTACGCGCTGGGAAGAAAATAATTTCTCAATGGCAACATTTGGTGTGATTCATGAAGCGGGTCATGGGATGTATGAACAAAATTTTGATCCTAAATTTGACTTTACGCCGCTAAGCGAAGGTGCCTCTATGGGGATTCACGAATCACAATCGCTCTTTAATGAAATTATCATTGGTAGCAACCGGGCTTTTTGGCAAAAACAATACCCGTTTTTCCAAGACTGCGCAGAAGGTACTTTTGATGATATTGCTTTTGAAGATTTCTATGCTTCTTTAAAAGAAACGAAAGCAAGTTTGATTCGGATTGATTCCGATAGTCTCACCTATCCTTTGCATATCATTATTCGTTATGAAATTGAAAAAATGTTATTTAATGGTTCTTTGGAAGTCGCTGATTTGCCAAAAGTGTGGAACGAAAAATACCAAGAGTACTTAGGCGTATCACCTGAAAATGATTTAGAAGGTGTCCTTCAAGATGTTCATTGGTCTGGAGGTAGCTTTGGTTATTTCCCATCTTATGCCTTGGGTTATATGTACGCCGCGCAACTATTTCACGCAATGAAACAAGAATTATCTGTTGATGAAATTTTAGCTTCGGAGGATTATTCTGATATCCGTAAATGGTTAACACAACATATTCATCAGTACGGCGCTTCACGTAAACCAAATCAATTAATTTATGATGCAACGGGAGAAGAATTGAATCCTAGTTATTTAATTGATTATATGAAAGCTATTTATTTTGATGTTTATCAAGTGCAATAAGTGAAACAAGCAAGGGGAAGTGGACAACAACAATGTTATCAATTCGTGAATATTTAGAAGCTGGTGAAACAACAATCTCAAACTTACTATTTGATCATTACCAAAAAATTGGTTTGAAAGATGATGAATTTCTCTTTTTACTGCAACTTTTTCGTTCGCAAAATGCAGGCGATTTATTTCCAGACTTAATGGCGATTGCAGAGACGATGGGTAAAACGCCAGATACGATTTATAAGTTGTTAAATCAATTGGTTTCTCGCGGATTTATTCGAATTGAAACACAACAAAACCAAAAAGGTCAAATGATGGATACGTATGATTTACTGCCTGTTTTTCAAAAGATTCAATTATTTTTACAAACGAGCAAAGAAAAACAAGTTGTCGCAAACCACGAAGATGAAATTAAACAGCTTTACCAAGGCTTTGAAAAAGA
Source organism: Enterococcus sp. AZ050 (assembly GCF_051715085.1). NCBI lineage: Bacteria > Bacillati > Bacillota > Bacilli > Lactobacillales > Enterococcaceae > Enterococcus > Enterococcus sp. AZ050. The sequence goes on from NZ_JBIOTC010000001.1 coordinate 2,827,440, forward strand.
ATTCGGACGTCCACTTTCACCAATTGAATTAGAAATGATTGGTCAGTGGTTGAACACGGACCATTATTCCCCTGAATTAATCCGGTTAGCGTTGCGAGAAGCTGTTTTAAATCAGGCGTATAGTTTGAAATATATTGATCGTATTTTACTTGCGTGGGAGCGTAAAAATATTACCACCAAAGAACAAGTTGCTGCTGATCAGAAAAAACGAAAAGATTCTATGATTCAAAATGAGATTGAACAACAAGGTCAGACACAAGAATCGTTGCCAAAGGTTACATTACACAATTGGTTAAATCCAGAAGACAGTGAATAAAAAGGAGGTGGGCCATGCTATCAAAAGAGAAAACAATGGAAGCTATTGAAATTATGTATGAGATGTTTCCAAATGCAGAATGTGAATTAAAACATAAGAATCCTTTTGAATTATTAATTGCTGTGATTTTAAGTGCGCAAGCAACCGATGTATCGGTAAATAAAGCGACTCCTGGTTTATTCGCAGCTTTTCCAACACCAGAAGCTTTAGCAGCTGCGCCGGTGGAGGAGATTATTGCTAAAATAAAAACCATTGGCTTATATCGCAATAAAGCAAAAAATATTAAAGCGTGCGCACAACAACTTTTAGAACGTTTCAATGGAGAAGTTCCGCAAACCAGAGATGAACTGGTCAGTTTACCTGGCGTGGGGAGAAAAACAGCCAATGTAGTAATGGGAGATGCTTTCGGCGAACCGGCTTTTGCAGTAGATACACATGTGGAACGAGTGTCCAAGCGCCTTAGAATTTGTAAGCTAAATGCGAATGTTACTGAAGTTGAGCAAACCTTAATGCGTAAAGTTCCGAAAGAACTCTGGGTGAAAACGCACCATACCATGATTTTCTTTGGGCGTTATCACTGCCTAGCAAGAGCGCCTAAATGTGAAGCCTGTCCGCTACTCTATATGTGTCAAGAAGGCAAAGAACGGATGAAAGGGAAATAACACATTTATTCCTAAAAAAGCGAGCCACAAGTCCAACCGACTTGTGGCTCGCTTTCTTTTTTTGATTTTTAAGAAACGCAACAAATGATTGCGGTTTCTTAAAAATTGATTTAGTATAGACAGTGTGGTATATACTAGAAAATTTATTTTTTTGAAGAAAGATAGGCGATGAAATGACAGAAAATGCACCCAAATTTAAGCAAATTTCTGCAGAAATTGAAAAGAAGATTCGAGACGGTCTGTATGTAAGTGCACAAAAATTACCTTCAGAATATGATTTAGCTAAAGAATATAACTGCAGTCGCTTGACCATCCGTAAAGCGATTGATGATTTGATCCGCAAAAATATTTTGGTAAAACGACATGGTAAAGGTAGTTATGTGATGTCGCAAGCGAAAATTCAAAGTGGTCGCGCTGGCTTACAAGGTTTTACTGAGGCAGCCAAAGCTTACGGGAAAAAAAGCCAGACAGAAGTCATTTCCTTTGAAGAAGTAGTACATCCCGCTGAGAAAATTCGGGAGGCGCTCCAAGTAGGCAAAAATGAGGCAATTTATGAACTGATTCGCCGCCGAATGTTAGACGGCGAACCAATGACAGTTGAAAAAATTTATTTGCCACAGGCATACGTACAAGGCCATACGAAGCAAGACTTCGAGGGCTCTCTTTTCTGCTTAATCGAGAAGAACGTCGAGATTGCTTATTCGCATCAAGAAATTGAAGCAATCTTAGTTGAAGCGGAAATTTCAGAATTATTGAATGTTCCTGTGGGCCAACCACTTTTACAAGTCCACTCTATCACCTATGCGCTTGATGCAACTCCTATTTTATATGATGTCTCTTTATATCGAGCAGATCGGTACACGTTTAAAAACACACTGACCCGCTATAGCCCGTCTGAAAACAACCAAGTGGAGCTAGGAGGTTCTTGGAACGAATGAAGATCAAAGAAGAAATAGCCGCTCAAAAAGATTTATTTTATGAAGACTTAAACAAAATTATCGCGATTCGAAGTGTGAAAGGGTCGCCTAAAAAAGAGGCACCTTTTGGCGAAGGACCGAAAAGAGCCTTGGAAGAAACGCTGAAACTTGCAGAGCGTTATGGTTTTCAAACTGGGATTGTCAATGACGCAGTTGGCTATGCGCAATGGGGAACAGTGGAAGAATATCTGGGAATTATTGGTCATTTAGATGTAGTACCAGAAGGTTCTGGTTGGTCAGTGCCGCCCTTTCAATTAACGAAAAAAAATCAACGTTTGTATGGTAGAGGAATTCTAGATAATAAAGGTCCTATCTTGGCTTGCCTGTATGGAATGAAATTACTGAAAGAACTTGGTTACCAACCAAAGAAAACCATTCGCTTAATGTTTGGCACGGATGAAGAAAGTGGGAGTGGAGATATCCCCTTATATTTAGAGAAGGAAAACGCACCCGTTTTTGGATTTACTCCAGATTGTAAATATCCAGTAGTTTATGGGGAGCGAGGGATTGTTAATTATGAGATCACAACGACCATCCCAGATGATTCAAGTGAACAAATTGGTCAGATTATAGGTGATCAAGCAAAAGACCACGTACCTGATCAATTAAGTGTGGTGATTGCGGGAAAAACAACAGCAATCACGGGAAAACGTGCTCCTTCCAATGCGCCAGAACTAGGCAAGAACGCGATTACTTTATTGGCACAGAAAATTAGCGAGGAACAGTTAGTCAAAGGAAATTTATTACAGTATTTCGACTGGTTAACCGCTAGTTTTCACGAAAAGCACTATGGCGAAGGAGTAGCTCTGGACTTTAAGGATCAGGATAGTGGGCAATTGATTTTAACGCCCTATGCGTTGGAAAAAAGAGGACAGCAATTGGTGTTATCATTGGCCGTGCGTTATCCTGTTTCTATTACAGAAAACGAAGTAACCACGCAGCTAACGAAGGCACTATTTCCAGAAAGTGAAGTGACCGTCATCCGCCGCCTCCCTAGTACGCTGTTTCCAAAAGATGAGCGCAATGTTCAAAAATTAACCAAGGTTTATGAACAAATTACTGGCTTAGATGGGACGCCAGTCACAACTACAGGTGCTACGTATGCTCGCTTTATGCCGAATATCGTTGCTTTTGGTCCATCATTTCCTGGTCAAAAAGGCATTGCGCATAACCAAGATGAATATATGGATGAAAAAGATTTACTGCTTAATCTGGAAATCTATATGCAAGCGATGATTGCATTAACAGAAGCATAAAACCAATAGAAGATACACGTATGAGAAGAAGCCAATGTGTTTCGTAGAGGTCGCATACGTGTATCTTCTATTTTTCTGTATAAAATTTCATTTTCAGTATATACAAAACAGTATATACTAGTTTATAATGGTGGAGAAATGTAAGCGTTAACGAAAGGGCGGATGGAAAATGACTTGGGGTGCAATTGCGACATGGCGGATGGCACATGATGGGTTACTAAAAGCTACAGAAGAATTACAACAAGGAGGTGCTGCAGGCACGGCCGTGGAACAATTAATTAAAGAAGTAGAAGACTATCCTTTTTATAAGTCAGTGGGCTACGGCGGTTTACCTAATGAGGAAGGGATTTTAGAAATGGATGCTGCCTATATGGATGGAGACACATTTGCAATTGGTGCTGTGGCGGGAATTACAGATGTTAAAAATCCGATTTCAGTGGCTAAAGCATTAAGTAAAGAGAAGTTTAATAGTTTTCGTGTTGGCGCAGGTGCAACGAAATATTCAATGTTGCACGGTTTTGAAAGAAAGAATATGTTGACAGAACGCGCTAATCAATGGTGGCAAAAGCGTTTAAAAGAAATTCAGGAAAATCAGTTGAACCCCTATGATGGGCATGATACTGTCGGCGCTATTACGTTAGACCAAACAGGATCAATGGCAGCTGGCACTTCCAGTTCGGGACTCTTCATGAAAAAAGCAGGACGTGTTGGCGATTCACCACTGTCAGGTTCTGGTTTTTATGTTGATAGCGAAATTGGTGGTGCTGCGGCTACAGGCTTAGGTGAAGATTTAATGAAAGGCTGTCTTTCTTATGAAATCGTTCGTTTAATGGGGGAAGGGCGCTCGCCACAACAAGCATGTGATCAAGCCGTCTATGCTTTTCATGAAAAATTGACCCAACGTTATGGGAAAGCAGGAGCTTTTTCACTAGTGGCCATGAACAAACAGGGAGACTGGGGCGTAGCTACGAATGTGGAATTTACTTTTACGGTTGGTACTGATATGCAGCAACCAGAAATCTATATTGCAAATCCAGGCAAGAATCATACCACAGAGATTCAGCCGATTTCACAAGAATGGTTAGCGGTCTATGAAAAAAGAATCAAAGCACCAATTGAATAAATGAGGAGAGTGAAGGAACATGAGTAAAAAACAAATTTATCTTTTTTGTGATGCAGGGATGTCTACAAGTATTATGGTGAATAAAATGATGGAAGTGGTGGAAAAACATCAAATGCCTTTAATGATTACTGCTTTTCCTATTGCAAGAGCACAAGAAGTGGTTGAAGCAGAGAAGCCTGTTGCTATTTTATTAGGACCACAAGTCCGTTTTTTATTAGAAAAAACAAAAGAACAATTTGCTCCTCAAGGGATTCCTGTCGCTGCAATTGCGCCAGAAATTTATGGCATGATGGATGGCGAAAAAGCATTGAAAGAAGCGCTGCGGTTAATTAAGCAAAATAAAAAATAATAGATAGGAGTGACGACCGTGCAAAAATTTTTGGATTGGTTAGAGCGCGTATTGACCCCTTTGGCAAAAGTGATAGGAGAAAATAAGTATTTAGTAGCGATTCGTGATGGCTTCCTTTTATCAACGCCCTTGTTGATTGTTGGTTCGGTCTTCTTATTAATTGCTAATTTTCCTTTGCCACAATGGGATACTTGGATGTCTCATTTGCTTGGTAAAGACTGGGCGACAATGATGTCTGTTCCAGCTAGTGCTAGTTTTGATGTAATGACTATTCTGGCCGTTGTCGGTATTGCCTATAGTTTAGGAAAACAATTCAATGTGGATGCAATGCAAGCAGGAATTATCGCATTGGTTTCATTTTTTATTGTAACGCCTTATCAAACATTATTTACACCGGAAAATAGTTCAAAGGTTTATGAAGTTACTAGTTTACCTTTAAAATGGATGGGTTCCAGTGGCTTGTTTTTTAGGAATGATTGTCGCATTAATTGCGACTCGTTTATTTGTGGCCATTGTTCGTAAAGGGTGGACAATAAAAATGCCAGAAGGAGTGCCACCAACAGTGGTTAAGTCTTTTGAGGCCCTGATTCCGAGTTTTTTAGTTGTTACTCTCATGTTTTTAGTCAATTGGCTGGCTGCTTTAACTCCTTATGGTAATTTACAAGATGTTATTTTTGAATTTCTACAAACGCCCTTATTGAGTCTTGGTAATACCTTAGGTGCAATGAGCATTGCTTATTTATTTTTACACTTCTTTTGGTTCTTTGGCATTAACGGAGGTAGTGTGGTTGGCGCAGTCTTTAATCCTGTTTTGCGGGCATTGTCTGTTGAAAATTTACAAGCATTTAAAGACGGTCATGAAATTCCCAACATCATCACTGGACAATTTCAAGATATGTTTGCAACATTTGGTGGCGCCGGTTCCACACTCTCATTAATCATTGTGATGGTCTTATTCTGTAAAAGTCAATGAATTAAAAAGCTTTCGCAACTTTCACTAATTCCTGGTGTTTTTGGGATTAACGAACCAATCATTTTTGGGTTACTAATTGTTTTAAATCCAATCCTTTTAATTCCATTTGTCTTAGTACCCGCAATTAATATTATTATTGCCTATTTTGCTATGGATTGGGGCTTAGTTCCATTGACGAATGGTATTCAATTGCCGTGGACGACCCCGCCAATTATCTCAGGATTTTTAGTCAGCGGTTGGCAAGGATCAATTCTGCAAGCTCTCTTATTGGTACTAGGAATGTTCATTTATTATCCTTTTATTCGAGTTATGGATGACCAATATTTACGTGAAGAATGGAAAGCACAAGAAGAAGAGAGTGAAGAAATTGATTTTGATTCCTTTGACTTCGATGATTTATAAATAAGGAGGAAATAGGCATGAAAAAAATCCTTTTAGTCTTAAACCACAGTTTAGCAGGATTTGGCAGTGATGAACAAGCTCAGCTGAAACCAAGTGGTAAAAAAGCTCCCTTAGGTCCAGGGGTAACATTGCTACCATTTTTACAGAAGCAAGGAGCGGAAATTGTTGCGACACTTTATTGTGGTGACCAATATTATTTGGAAAACGAGGAAGAGGTAGCAAAGAAATTTATTGGCTTTGCAAAAAAGTTTCATGCCGATGCGGTTCTTTGCGGACCAGCCATGCATTATCCTAATTTTGGAGAAATGGCTGCTCGTCTAGCTTGTAAGTTTAATGCTGCAGGCATTCCTGCAATTGCAGCGATGGCAGAAGAAAATCCAGCAGTTAGTCACTATTATCAGCAAGTACCGATTGTGAAGATGCCCAAAAAGGGCGGCATTGGTTTAAATAATTCGTTTAAACAAATGGCGCAATTGGTCGTGGCAAAAGCAAATGGAAAAGAAACCAAACAGTTAGAAGAAACAAGTTGTTTTTAATTGTTGATAATCTAAAGAGAAATCCAGAATGAACGCATGATTGTGTTCGTTTTGGATTTTTTGCTTTTGTTTAGCGAATGTATGTTCTATAATAGGGAGGCAGATAGGTGGGATTACGTGAAATCAACGAGAAAAATTGCGGTGCGTCAAGTGGTCGAATTTATTTTAAGGCGGGGAAGTATCGATTCTCGCCATGTGAGTGAACATACACCACAAGAAGGTAGTCGCCTTCATCGAATGTTGCAAAAGGAAGCGGGGAGCCTTTATCAAAAGGAAGTATCTTTTAAAATTGAGGTGCCTTTAAATGGCCATAATTATTGTGTAGAAGGTCGTGCAGACGGCATTTTTGTGAAAGAAACTGGGCAAGTGGTCATTGATGAAATTAAAACATCCGAACCAGCGTTTGAAGAATTGCCGCCAGAAAAGGTCGAATTGTTTTGGTATCAAGCGATGTGTTATGGTCACATGTATTGCCAACAAGAACAACTTTCTGAAATAACGCTTCAACTCACTTATTATCAGACCACCACAAAACAAATCACACGACAAGAACGCCATTTTACAGAAGCTGCATTAGCGGAGTTTTTTACTGATTTGATGAAGCGCTATGAACAGTGGGTAATTTTTAAAGAAGAGTGGCGTATTTTGAGAAATAAATCATTAAAAAATCTTAGTTTTCCTTACGGGGAGTATCGCAAAGGGCAACGAGAATTGGCGGTAGCCGTCTATAAAACAATTCTTAGTAAACAGCGGCTCTTCGTGGAAGCACCAACTGGAACAGGCAAGACAATGTCCACTCTTTTTCCAGCAATGAAAGCAATTGGTGAAGAAGAAGGTGAACGGATTTTTTATTTAACAGCTAAGACCATCACGCGGCAAGTGGCTGAAGATGCCGTCAAAGCGCTGTCCGAAAAACAAGCGCAAACTAAGAGTATTACGTTAACAGCAAAAGATAAAATTTGTTTTTTAACTGAACGAAATTGTACACCAGAACATTGCCCGTTTGCTGATGGCTATTATGATCGTTTAAATGAGGGACTGTGGGATTTATTGCAACATGAAAATCATTTAACGAGAGAGGTTATTGAACGGTATGCACAAAAGCACCAATTGTGTCCATTCGAGTTGTCGCTAGATGCAAGTCTTTGGTGTGATTTAATTATTGGCGATTACAATTATCTATTTGATCCAACGGTTTATTTACGGCGCTTCTTTGAAGAACCCCAAAGTGCAGAAGAGAATATTTTTTTAGTGGATGAAACCCATAATTTGGTTAATCGTTCACGGGAGATGTATTCGGCCGCTATTTCTAGGAATGCGGTTTTGCAAATTCAAAAAAGATTGCAAAAAGAATCTGTTCAATTGAAAAGAGCTTGTCAAAAAGTCTTAACTACGTTTGATGATATTGAAGCAATCTGTGAAGAAAAAGACACGGATTTTTTTGCCCAACGCGCGCCAATTGATTCATTAGTTAAACAGATACATCGATTAACAGAAGTAATTGCAGAATGGTTGCCAGAAAATCAACACATTGAGGAATTGGCGTCGATTCTCAGTTTTTATTTTGATTGTTTAAGTTATCTTCGAATCAGCGAGTATTACGACAACGGCTTTTATACGTCTATTTCTTTGCGAAACTATGACTGCGTTGTGAAACAATTTTGTGTCGATCCGGCTTATTTATTGTCACAACGATTAGATAAAGGGAAAGCGAGTATCTTATTTTCGGCAAGTTTAACACCTCTGAATTATTATCAAGAAGTGCTTGGTGGAGGTGAAGAAAGCCTACGTTATCGGATTCCGTATCCTTTTCCGGAAGAAAATCAATTGTTGATGATTGGTAGTCATCTTCAAACAACCTATAAAAACCGTGAAAAAAGTTATCCACAGATTAGTGAACTTTTAGGGAAGTTAAGTGAAACAAAAACAGGTAATTATTTAATTTTCTTTCCTTCCTACGCCTATATGGATGATGTCTATCAAGTATTTAGCCAACGTTACCCGCAAGTAAAAACTCAAATTCAGGGAACGGACTTAAACGAAAAAGAGCGAGAAGCATTTTTAGCTGAATTTAAAGAGAATCCTCAAGAAACTTTCATCGGTTTTTGTGTTTTAGGTGGTATATTTTCAGAAGGAATTGACTTGAAAGGTACCCGATTGATTGGTACGATAATTGTTAGTGTCGGGCTACCACAAATGAACCCAGAGCAAGAACTGATTCGCACTTTTTATCAAGAAGAGCGAGGGCAAGGGTTTCAATTTGCGTATCAAATTCCTGGCATGAATAAAGTCTTGCAAGCGGCTGGACGTGTCATTCGAGATGCGCAAGATAAAGGCTTTGTGTTGTTATTAGACGAACGATTTGAATTACCAAGTGTCCAGCGTTTCTTTCCGCCGCATTGGTTGGCGCATCGAAAGGCAAACACCAATGAACAACTCATTCAACAAGTGAAACAATTTTGGTTAAAAAATAAAGAAAACAAAGGAGGAAACAAATGAAGACCATTTTAGTCCTTCATACAGGTGGGACCATTTCCATGTCGAAAGTAGCAGGAGGAAGTGTTGCCCCGAATGAAAAAAATCCGTTGATGGAACAAGAAGCATTATTTTCTGGCAAGGTTCATTTAGTTGTTGAAGATATTTTTAATATTCCCTCACCACACATGACCTTAGAACGGATGTTTCAATTAAAAGAACGGATTCAAAAAGCTTATTCTGAACCAATTGATGGCGTGGTTATTACGCATGGAACAGATACATTAGAAGAAACTGCTTATTTTTTAGATATAACCTTAGAGAAAAAAATCCCCATTGTTTTAACAGGAGCAATGCGGTCAAGTAACGAAATCGGTAGTGATGGCTTGTATAATTTCATCAGTGCTATTTGGACTGCTTGTTCAGACGAATCGTACGATAAAGGTGTTTTAGTCGTGATGAATGATGAAATTCATACGGCGCGTTATGTGACAAAAACACATACAACGAACGTAGCGACGTTTCGGACGCCAACTTTTGGACCAATAGGAACCATTGCGAAAGAACGTGCTTTTTTTGCGAAAGAGGTCTTACCGCAAGAAGTTTGCGATGTTTCTTCTGTGAAAGGAAATGTTCACGTAGTGAAGGCCTATGCGGGGATGGGTGAACGGATGTTTGAATTATTAAACACCCCAGAAACGGATGGGTTAGTAATTGAAGCGCTAGGCGCGGGTAATTTACCGCCAGAAACGCTCCCAGCATTACAAAAAATGCTAGACAACGGGATTCCAGTCATTTTAGTTTCTCGTTGTTCCAATGGCATTGCTGAAGATATCTATGATTATGCTGGTGGTGGCGTTGGCTTGAAAAAAATGGGGGTCGTTTTTGCCCGTGGTTTAAACGGACCGAAAGCGCGGATTCGTTTAATTGTTGGTTTAAACAGCGAAAAAAATCCTGCAGAGTTAAAAGAATTTTTGGAACAGTAACTAATTTTAAGGAGAAAATAAATGAAGCTGTTTGAACGCATTCATCAAGATACTGAAATTCGACAAATTTATGATGCAATTGGTCAAATGGAAGATGAAGAAGCTGGGTGGGCATACCATAATTGGTTTCATGTAACCAATGTCGTAGCCATGACGGAAATGATTTTGAAACAACTTGCTGTTTCAGAGGAGTATTTAGAGGCGGCAAAAATTGCGGCACTGCTCCATGATGTGGGTGCGCTACAAGGAAAAGCAGGACATGCACTTCGTGGGAAACAATTTGCAGAAGCATATTTTCGTAAGCAAAAGATTTGTTTGCCTTATCAAGAAGAAATTTTATCTTCTATAGAAAATCATAGTAACGGCTTTGATTCGGAAGAGTTAATGACACTAGCGCTAATCATTAGTGATAAATTAGATATTACAACCTCTCGTGTTGCAAAGGCTGGTTATTTCGTGCCAGGAATGCGGCAATTTCAATTTTTAAAGAAAATTGAAATTATGCTTTCAGAACAAGAGGTTTGTGTCTCGTTTACGGCAGAAGAAGAACTGGATTTAGAAGAATTAAATGCGTTTTATTTTATGCCAAAGGTTTTCAAAGCAATTGCCGCTTTTTCAGGAAAAATCCAACGCCGACCAATCGTTTTATTGAATAATCAAGAATGGCCGGTACCAAAACAAAAAAATCCTTCAACTGTTCATTAACAGTTGAAGGATTTTTTTAGCGATAATTATTAAACTCAAGAGCCATTGGTAAATCTAATTCTCGTAAAAGAGCCATGACTTTTTGTAAATCATCCCGACTTTTTCCAGTTACCCGAATTTTGTCTTCTTGGATTTGTGACTTAACTTTAATCCCAGAGTTTTTGATAGCTGTGTTGATTTTTTTTGCATTTTCTTTATCAATACCACTGATTAAATCACCATATTGGCGAGCAGTACCGCCTAAGGCTTTTTCACTTTCTGAAAAATGAATATTTTTAATCGGAACATTGCGTTTGACTAATTTTCCAAATAAAATATCCTTCACTTGCTCGACTTTATAATCATCTTCAGCTACGACTACTAATTTATCGTTTTCCAATTTAATATCAGCAATTGACCCTTTAAAGTCAAAACGATTTTTCAATTCTTTCAAGGCAATTTGAATTGCGTTTTTGACTTCCTCCATATTGACCTCTGAAACTACATCAAAACTTGCTTCTTTTGCAGCCATGTAAAAACCTCCTAAAATATTCTTTGCTTCATCATATCATGAAATAGTAAAAAAGGTTAGGCTAGAATCATTTTGAATAGAGAAATAAGAAGATCAATTTTTAGGGATATCTTCCCGCATTCTTTCATGGAAACGTTGCAAAAAAATTTTTTTCAATGTTCGCTTTTAGCCCCTTTTCTTTTAGGATAGAACCTGTTATTCTAAGTCAGAAGAATAGCGAAGGAGCGAAGAAAAATGAGTCGATTGGTTAGTACTTACCAAAGGAATGAATCGATAAAAAAAATAGCAGTGATGGCGATAACCGCTTTGACTTCTGCGGTCGGTTTGAATTTCTTTTTGATTCCGGCAAAAGTTTTTTCGGCAGGGATGAACGGAATTGCGCAAATCATTGCTACATTATTATATACAAATTTAGGAATCCATATTAATACAGGGATTTTCATTTTATTTTTAAACATTCCCGTCTTCATTCTAGGGTTTGTAAAATTAGGGAAACAATCAACGATTCTTAGTTTCATCAATGTTATTGGTATTTCCGTTGTCACTATGTTTGTGCCAATCGTAACAGTCACAACGAATCCTTTGATGAACGCAATTATGGGTGGTGTCTTAGTCGGCGTTGGCGCAGGGCTTTCATTGAAAATGGGCTTTAACACTGGCGGCATGGACATTATTTCACTGATTCTTTCAAAAACAACAGGGAAAACAGTTGGTAATTTTATGTTCTTATTAAATGGTATTATTGTGCTGTTGGCTGGTTTTGTATTTAACTGGGAAAGTGCGTTGTATACTATTATTTCTATTTACTGTTTGAGTCAGGTGGTCGACATGATTCATACCAGTCACCAAAAAGTCACAGCAATGATTGTCACCACGAGACCAGAAGCCGTTGCCTTAGAAGTTTCTCAACAAATCGCTCGTGGCATGACCTTGTTGCCTTCAATCGGCGGCTATTCAGGTGCAGAAGGTCGGATGATTATGATGGTCATTACTCGCTACGAGCTCTATGATTTAGAACAAGCAGTTTACAGTATCGATGAGAATGCCTTTGTAAATATTTTACCAACACAATCGGTTTTAGGGCGTTTTGCCAATGAAGATGAACAACGGATTTTTCATAGTACAGGAACATTTCCTGAGCTTCAATCCTACAAGGTGAAACGTTATCCACCAAAGAAAAAATTAAAATAGCAAGTCGGCCTTCAGGTCCCAAAGTCTTAACGGGAAAACTGGAGGTTTTTTTATAAAAATGAAGGTTATGTGAAAGAATAGACAAAAATTTTCTGAAAAAGGGAATTTTACTAGAAAAGTGTCAGGAATTCTGCTAAAATAGAACCGTTGGTTAGGGAACACCTAACAAATAAAGTTTTTAAAAACTTAGGAGGAATTTTTTATGCCAGTAGTATCAGGAGCAGAATTCTTAAAAGCAGCACGTAAAGGCGGGTATGCAGTAGGTGGCTATAACACAAATAACTTAGAATGGACACAAGCGATTTTAGAAGCAGCAGAAGCTAAAAAAGCACCAGTTCTAATCCAAACATCAATGGGCGCTGCTAAATACATGGGCGGCTACAAAGTAGCTAAAGACATGATTACTAATTTAGTAGACTCAATGAATATCACAGTTCCAGTAGCAATTCACTTAGACCACGGTGACTACGAAGCTGCTTTAGAATGTATCGAAGTTGGCTATACTTCAATCATGTTTGATGGTTCTCACTTACCATTCGAAGAAAACTTAAAATTAGCGAAAGATGTAGTTGAAAAAGCGCACGCTAAAGGTATTTCTGTCGAATGTGAAGTTGGTTCAATCGGTGGTGAAGAAGACGGAATCATCGGTACTGGCGAATTAGCTGATATCGAAGAATGTAAACAAATGGTTGCTACAGGTATTGACTACTTAGCATGTGGTATCGGTAACATCCATGGTCAATATCCAGAAAACTGGAAAGGTTTAGCATTTGATCACTTACAAGCGATTGCTGAAGCTGTCGGTTCTGATGTACCTCTAGTATTACACGGAGGTTCTGGTATTCCTCAAGAACAAATTGAAAAAGCAATTTCAATGGGTATCTCAAAAGTTAACGTAAATACAGAATTCCAATTATCATTCGCTAAAGCAACGCGCGAATATATTGAAGCTGGTAAAGATTTAGAAGGTAAAGGATTTGACCCTCGTAAATTATTAGCACCAGGTAAAGCTGCAATCATCAAAGATGCAGAAGAACACATTGATTGGTTCGGTTCAGCTAACAAAGCTTAATCAACTAGTTACGTTAAAGACAGCCACAGCACGTGGCTGTCTTTTTTATTTTTTGTTATTTTTTCATTCTATTAAAATACCTGAGAAGTTTTCTTTTTTCTTAAGCTTGATTATGATAGAATGATTGGGTAGTTTATTTAGAAAACGTATATTACAGATAGGTGAGAATATAAATGAAAAAAATCGTAATCAATGGGAATCGTCCATTAAAAGGCGAAGTAACCATTAGCGGCGCCAAAAATAGTGTGGTCGCTTTAATTCCAGCTGCTATTTTAGCAGATTCGCCCGTGACTTTAGATGGCGTTCCTGACATTCAGGATGTTCACTCATTAATTGAAATTTTAGAAATTATGGGTGCTAAAATTACTTTTGAAAATAATACATTAATTATTGACCCAACAGAAGTTGTTTCTGTGCCAATGCCAAAAGGAAAAATCAATAGCTTACGTGCATCCTATTATTTTATGGGCTCACTTCTTGGTCGATTTGGGGAAGGCGTTGTCGGCTTACCTGGCGGTTGTTACTTAGGCCCTCGTCCAATTGATTTACATATCAAAGGATTTGAAGCATTAGGCGCTCATGTAACCAACGAACATGGGGCGATGTACTTGAGAACAGACGAAGCTGGCTTACAAGGAACCCGAATTTTTATGGATATGGTATCTATTGGCGCTACAATCAATGTCATGTTAGCCGCAGTTAAAGCCAAAGGCAAAACGATTATTGAAAATGCTGCGCGTGAGCCAGAAATTATTGATATTGCTACATTATTAAATAACATGGGTGCAAAAGTTCGAGGAGCTGGAACGGATGTTATTCGGATTGAAGGAGTCGAAGAATTACATGGCTGTCGTCACTCGATTATTCCAGATCGAATTGAAGCTGGGACTTATTTAGCTATGGCAGCAGCTATGGGTGAAGGAATCAAGGTTCGAAATGTTATTTATGAGCATTTAGAAAGCTTCATTGCGAAATTGCAAGAAATGGGCGTTAAGATGACAATTGAAGAAGACATGATTGAAGTTCATCCATCACATGATCTGAAAATGACGACGGTGAAAACCTATCCGTATCCTGGTTTTGCCACAGACTTGCAACAACCGTTAACGCCATTACTTTTAAAAGCACAAGGAACTGGTGAAATTATTGATACGATTTATGCTCAACGAAATAAGCATATCCCTGAGTTGGTGCGGATGGGGGCTGATGCTTCGGTTGAAGGCAATATGATTATCTTAAATGGCCCAAATCAATTGCACGGTGCAGAAGTAGTCGCCTCTGATTTACGGGCAGGCGCTTGCCTAGTCACTGCCGGCTTGATGGCTGAAGGTACGACCACTATTTATAATGTAGAATATATTTTACGTGGGTACGACCACATTATCGAAAAGTTAACTGCTTTAGGCGCTGATATTCAAATGCTAGAAACCGAAGAACAAGAAGGTCCGTTTGAGGTGGATCAATGAGCGACTATTTAACAATGGCTGAATTGGAAAACAGTACGTTAAAAGATATTTATGCATACGCGAAAGAGTTTAAAATTCCTTATTATAGCCAAATGAACAAAAAAGAATTGTCTTTAGCTGTGATTCGTGCACAAGCTGAGAAGCAAGGGTTTTTCTTCATGGAAGGAATTTTAGATATTGTTTCTCAGGATGGTTATGGCTTTTTGCGACCAATTAATTATGGACCAAGTGCAGAAGACATTTATATTTCTTCTTCTCAAATTCGTCGTTTCGGATTGAGAAATGGGGACAAAGTAGCTGGCAAGGCGCGTCCGCCAAAGGAATCAGAACGTTACTATGGACTCATGCATGTTGAAAGTGTCAATGGGAAAGATCCTGAAGAAGCGAAAGAGCGGCCACATTTTCCAGCGCTAACACCGTTGTATCCTGAAAAACAATTAACGTTAGAAACAACGGCTGGCAGATTATCAACACGAATGATTGATGTATTTGCCCCAATTGGTTTTGGGCAACGTGGTTTAATTGTAGCGCCGCCAAAAGCGGGAAAAACAAGTGTTTTAAAGGAAATTGCTAATGGGATTACAGAAAATCATCCTGATGTGGAATTGATTCTGTTGTTAATTGACGAGCGCCCTGAAGAAGTGACTGATTTAGAGCGAAGCGTTAAAGGCGATGTGGTTTCTTCAACTTTTGATCAACAACCACAAAATCATACGCGAGTTGCTGAATTGGTTCTGGATCGAGCAATGCGCTTAGTTGAAGACAAACGGGACGTAGTTATTTTAATGGACAGCATCACTCGTTTAGCAAGGGCCTATAATTTAGTGGTCCCGCCTAGTGGTCGAACCTTAAGTGGCGGAATAGATCCAGCTGCGTTTTTCAAACCTAAACGATTTTTTGGTGCTGCCAGAAATATCGAAGAAGGGGGCAGTCTGACTATTTTAGCCACGGCATTGGTGGATACAGGTAGCCGAATGGATGATGTCATCTATGAAGAATTCAAAGGTACAGGCAACATGGAGCTCCATTTATCTCGTGAATTAGCAGAACGCCGTATTTTCCCAGCAATTGATATTAAAAAATCAAGTACACGAAAAGAAGAGTTGCTAATGACACCAGAACAACTAGAAGAAACGTGGAAATTGAGAAATAATATGTCAGGAGACTCGCTGGAATATACGGATCAATTCATAAAAATGTTGAAACGGACCCAAAATAATCAACAATTATTTGAAGTTTTCCATGATGTTTCGTTTGGCAAACAAATTAAAAGAAATCCAAAAAGATAATTGCATACCAACTGAAAACATGGTAAGATAGCATTGTTGTATACCGACAAAATAACTCTGATACAGCAAATGGATCAGGGCAAAGGAGCGAAAAAACGTATGAAACAAGATATCCATCCAAATTACCAACCAGTAGTATTCATGGATTCAACAACAGGTTTCAAATTCCTTTCAGGTTCAACTAAAGGATCTTCAGAAACTGTTGAATGGGAAGATGGCAACACTTATCCATTATTACGTGTTGAGGTTACTTCAGACTCACACCCATTCTACACTGGTCGTCAAAAATTCACACAAGCCGACGGACGTGTGGACCGTTTCAACAAAAAATACGGTCTCAAAGACGAAAACGCAAATCCAGACGCATAGTCTTTCAAAACATTGTTATGACAAGGTTTATAGAGGTTTTCCACTGTGGTGGGAAACCTCTTTTTTTGTTGGATAGGCAGTTTTAAATTCAGAGAAATTATTTAAATATTATTTTATTTAACTGAAAGTATAGCTAGTCCGTATACCGTATAATTTAAATTATTTGGATAGTATACATATTGTAAAGTGCAATTGTCTTTTTAGAATCTTTAAGGTATAATTTGTTTTAATGAGTTTATATGTAAGCTTTTTCTTTTTAAAGACTTTGATCATATCTTTTTTATAAGAAAACTATTGTTTGTGAAAGGATATAAAAGTGCTAAAACAATTGTACTTAACAGTATTAAGATGGAGACCGTACAAGCATAAAAAAGTAAAAATTGTGTACATAATGAGTTTCCCAAGAAATGATGGACATTTAATTGAACAATTAGAACAACACTATCACGGAATGATAATAGTACTTTATACAAAAAATTGTCAATCATACGCAGCATCCTTAAATCAAAAAGGCATAAAGACGATACTTTTTGATAAGAAAACTTTGTTGATTACAACGGCGATTTCATACTTGAAGTCAGCGCCGTTAATTTTTGTAGATAATTATTTTCCAGAATTGGCAATTTTAAAAAAAAAGCAAGTAGTTATCCAATTATGGCATGCTAATGGGGCTTTAAAACAGTTTGGCTGG
The DNA here is from genome assembly GCF_051715085.1 of Enterococcus sp. AZ050. NCBI lineage: Bacteria > Bacillati > Bacillota > Bacilli > Lactobacillales > Enterococcaceae > Enterococcus > Enterococcus sp. AZ050. Next base: position 2,844,789 of record NZ_JBIOTC010000001.1, read on the forward strand.
GGTGCTTATCACACGAAACATAGAAGTAGCAAGGATCAAATCAGGTTTCAAAAAGTTTACGATAAAATGAATTATTTTATCGTTAATTCACTAAAAATGGAAGCAATTTTTAGAAACAATTATCGTCTCGAGAATGCTCAATTTTGTCATTTTGGTTCGCCGCGTCTTGCTTATCTTGAAAAATTAGAGGTAGGAGAAACAAATCAGAATAATAAAGTTTTATATGCACCAACTTACCGAGAGGGAATGAATGAAATGATGCTTGTGATAAATCAAGCAATAAAGGCTTTTTCTGCTATGCCAAATTTTCATTTTTATATGAAATTACATCCATCAATCCAGTTAGATGCCATTGAACTACCGAGAAATGTTTCTATTTGGGAAAAGCATATTTTTGAAAGCTTTAGTGAAATAGGCTACTTGATTACTGATTATTCGAGTGTGGTCTTTGAATACATGCATGTTAAAGAGCAACCGAACATTTTATTTTTTTGTCCAGATTTAGAAAAATACGCATTAAATCCTGGAATTGAGCCTGATTTTTTTGAATATTTACCAGGACCGTTAGTTGAAAATGAAAAACAGTTGATTGTGGCATTGTCAAATTTTTCAATAAATAGTTATAAAGATAATATTACTAGAATTAACGAAGAATGGAATCAATATCAGTCAAAAGAGACCATTAATAAAATAGTAGAGTTGGTAGAGAGAATCTTGGGGGGATTTTGTGAAAAGTAAGGTACGCACTGAATATATTGGGGGATTACCAGTTGACGTATTAACACATCAAGAAATTATGGATGACTTAGAAAGTTATCTCAAAGCTAAAGAGAAAATGATTGTAACTAGCGTTAATCCGCAGATTTCATTGTTAGCATTTGAACATCCAGAAGTTAAGTTATATTTGAAAAGAGCAACTCATCGGATTGCAGATGGGATAGGTGTGGTCAAGGCATCGAAGCTAATGGGTGGGTCTATTCGTGAAAGAGTTACAGGAATTGATGTCATGGATAATTTTTTAGAGTATGCAAATCAACATAAGGAACGAATCTTCTTGTATGGTGCAAAGCAAGAAGTAGTTGAAGCAGCAGCTAAAAATATTCAACGACAATATCCAGGGATTGTTATTAGCGGTATTTTACATGGCTATACAAAGAAAAAACAGCAAGAAATTGTGGAACAAATTAACAAAGCTGAACCAAGGTTTGTCTTTGTAGCATTAGGTTCACCGAAACAAGAGATTTTTTTGGAACAAACAATTGATCACCTGACAGCTAATGTATTTTTAGACGTAGGCGGTACTTTTGACGTATTAGCTGGATCAGTAAAAAGAGCGCCAGAATTTTATATAAATCACAATTTGGAATGGTTATATCGTTGTTTGACAATGAAGAGATACGATCGGTTAATGCAAATTCCTAAATATATTTATTTGACTATTAAGTATCGGAACAACAAGTCTAGGGGGCAGTAAATGATTATTTTGTTTATTTGGGAAAATGACTTAGACACAACTTTTTATATCGTGAAAATAGAGAAAGATGAGAAGTTCATTTTACGAGTACCACCTATTCACAAACTAAGTAAATTTGTTCAAAATAATCAATGGAATAGTTTGATAGAAGAATTAAGAAAATTGTCTTCATATGAAGTAACTGAGTACATAATTATAAAAAAAGCAATGCTTTTTTCGTATCTTTTTGAAGACGATAAAGAAATTGTTATTTCAAATCAAAGTGAGCGGCATCTAATAGATCAAAATGGCAAAGAATGGTTTTTACCAAAAGGAAAAGTTGCTGTAAATCAAGAGGTGCTTTCAGAATATCTTCGTTTTAGTCATTCAGATGCTGAACGTTCATTTGAGCATCAGGAACACATTTTTCGTTTAACGAAAATTAAATTATTAAAAGATAAAAATCCGTTAAAATTGCAAAAGCAGTTAAAGCAATTAAAAAAAGCTACAACAACGTCTTTCTCTATAAAATCTCTGAGTAAGTTATTACTAATTTATACTGCTACAGAAAATAAAAAATTTGATCGAAAAACCATCAAAGTCAATCAAGAGTAGCCTTTTTTCTATTCATAAAAATTGATAATTAACGAAGAAATATCAAAGTACAAATGGAGGTTTTTATGAAAAAAATACTTACTTACGGCACATTTGACCTCCTACACTATGGTCATATTAATTTGTTGAAAAAAGCGAAACAACAAGGGGACTACCTGATTGTTGGACTTTCAACAGATGCTTTTAATTTAGAAAAAAAGAAACAAAGTTATTTTTCATATGAAAAACGTAAACAATTATTAGAGGCAATTCGTTATGTTGATTTAGTTATTCCTGAAACTAGTTGGAAACAAAAAGTTTCCGATATTGCTGAATTTAAAATTGATACTTTAGTCATGGGCGATGATTGGCAAGGGGCTTTTGATTTTCTAGAAGTTGAAACAACCGCAAAGGTTCTTTATTTGCCACGAACGCCAGAAGTATCAACCACACAGATAAAAAAAGAATTATATTATAGTGAATAATAAAAAGTCTCCTTGGTATTTTTCAAGGAGACTTTTTTCAAGATTATCCTTCCCAAAAGTCAAAGATTGATCAGCATTGTTTCGCTGATTTGTTAGACTAGTAGGTACATTCAGCTTTATAAAGGAGATCTTGAAGAAATGAGTAGAAAAAAAGTTGGTGTTTTCTGTCTATTTCTGTTTTTCACATTTTTTATTATTGTTCCAAAAGTAGAAGCTACAGAAGAAATGAAGACTAAATTTACAGTAACGCCTGTTTTACCAGAAAATCAAGTGTCAGGAACATCTAGTTATTATGATTTAATTCTGGCACCAAAGCAATCTTCCACTATTGTCTTAGACATAAAAAATAAGACAGACGAAAAATTGTCCATCGTATTGACTCTAGCAAATGCATCAACAAATGATAATGGTTTGATTGTGTACAATGATTTTGATAAACCACTTGATTCATCGTTAAAGGTTCCGCTGACAGACTTGGTTACTTTAGAAAATGAGGAAGTGAGTGTGCCGCCTCATCAAACAGTATCAGCAAAGATGAAGGTGAAGGGACTTGATCAGCCTATCAAAGGAGTTGTTTTGGGCGGGGTTTATGCGCATCTCAAAGATGAAAAAACAGAGGAAGAGAACCAAACAACGGGATTAACCAGTCGCTACGGGTTTAATGTTGCGATTGCCATGAGGAGTGCTGCGAATGTTCCTTTAACAGAGGTGAACCAACTGAAATTAGCGAAAGTAACACCTACAATTGCTTTAGGAGCCAAATCGCTAAAGGCGGTCATTCAAAATCCATATGCTGCTATTTTTCCAGAAGTTCGTTTAGAAGGTCAAGTGATAAAAAAAGGATCCTCTAAAAAAATTGCACAACGGACACTAAAAAATGTTCGCTTTGCCCCAAATAGTTCCATGAATTTTCATCTTGATTTGGGTAAACAACCGCTAGATGCTGGGACTTATATATTTACAGGACGTGCTATTTTACAACAAGATGAACAACAGTCTTGGCCTTTTCAACAAGAATTTACGATTAACACTCGTGAAGCAAAAAAATTGAATCAAGAAGCTACGGTCAAATGGGTCCTACCCACATGGTGGTTACCGACTTTCTACACGTTGTTAGTAATCACAATTGGGGCAATTTATAGTGTCATTTGGCGCAATAATTATCAAAAAACAAGCGAAAAGGAGAGTGAGAATAATGGCTAGTTGGTTTTGGTTGTCTGGCGGTTTAGCGGTCATTTGTTTTATGTTTTTCCTCTTTTCTTTGGTGACTAGTATGAGTTTTATTCAGCATGCAAAAGAGCCCAGAAGTATTCTAAAAGAAACGCTTTTAAGTTGGTTAATGCTTTTACTTAGTGGTGGCTGGATTGCAATCGGACTATTGTTATATTTTTCGCTAAAGAATCAATAAACAAAAACGAGCATTCATTGTTAGATAACCGTGAATGCTCGTTTTTTTGTTTTAGGAAAATGCTCTTTAGCAACTTGCCAGATTTCATTGGGCAACCTGACTGAAATTGTTAAATTGTTCTGTCGAAACGACAAAAAAGTGGTAAACTAAACGTGTATGTTAGTTATTTAATCAAAAGTAATGTATCCGCTTACTTATAAAATGGAAACGAAGGAGCATATTGCAATGACAGAAAAACTTTTAGGAAGTATCGAAGCCGGTGGCACAAAATTTGTATGTGGCGTTGGGACAGATGATTTGACCATCGTAGAACGTGTCAGTTTTCCCACAACAACCCCAGAAGAAACAATGAAAAAAGTAATAGAATTTTTCCAACAATATCCTTTAAAAGCGATTGGGATTGGTTCATTTGGTCCGATTGATATTCACGTTGATTCTCCTACGTATGGTTATATCACTTCTACACCAAAATTAGCTTGGCGTAACTTTGACTTGTTAGGAACTATGAAACAACATTTTGATGTGCCAATGGCTTGGACAACGGATGTGAATGCTGCGGCATATGGTGAGTATGTTGCTGGAAATGGGCAACATACATCTAGTTGTGTATATTATACAATTGGAACTGGTGTTGGCGCTGGAGCGATTCAAAACGGTGAGTTTATTGAAGGCTTTAGCCACCCAGAAATGGGGCATGCGTTAGTTCGTCGTCATCCTGAAGATACGTATGCAGGAAATTGTCCTTATCATGGAGATTGTTTAGAAGGGATTGCAGCAGGACCAGCAGTTGAAGGTCGTTCTGGTAAAAAAGGACATTTATTGGAAGAGGATCATAAAACTTGGGAATTAGAAGCTTATTATTTAGCGCAAGCGGCGTACAATACGACTTTATTATTAGCGCCAGAAGTGATCATTTTAGGTGGCGGCGTCATGAAACAACGTCATTTGATGCCGAAAGTTCGTGAAAAATTTGCTGAATTAGTCAATGGATACGTGGAAACACCGCCTTTAGAAAAATACTTGGTGACGCCTCTTTTAGAAGATAATCCAGGAACAATCGGTTGCTTTGCCTTGGCAAAAAAAGCTTTAATGGCTCAAAAATAACCATTTATTCGTAGTTCATGCATTATATTTGAAGGAAATGGCTAAGAATGATACTCTTATTATGTAATTAATTATTTAGGAGGGATTAGCATGGCAGATTTAAAAGGACGTTTTGACGATGCAAAAGATAAAGTAGAAGGTACTGCAAAAGAAGCGCAAGGCAAAGTTACGGATGATAAAGGCAAAGAACTTGAAGGAAAAGCTCAATCAACCTTTGCTGACGTAAAAGACAAAGCACGTGATGCCGGCGACGACCTTAAAGAAGGCGCTGAAAAATTAACTGATAAAGTTAAAGAAGGCTTTGAAGACTTAAAAGACAAATTTAGTAAAGATAAATAAAAATTAACAAAAGAGCGTGGGCTTACGTTGAAATAACGTAAGCCCACGCTCTTTTGTTTAGACATCAAATCCTTGTTTTTGCAAGAAAATTTTTACTTCTGGGCGACGATTATAAGAAAAATAGGACAAAGATTTCTGTGACCAATCCGCTGTTTGGGCGTTACTTGAGCGGCTGGCATAATAATCTTTTAATAATTCATCATATGTGTGCATATCTGTCAATTTGTCTGATTGGTAGTGATTTTCACTTAAAATATTTTCAAAAGGCATCCGTGGTTTTACACCATTTAACGTTTCTGGTACACCGATTGTTAATCCGAAAAGTGGTACAGTTAATTCAGGCAAAGATAAGCGTTTGGCTACTGTGTCTAAGTCATTTCGAATGCCGCCAATATAACAAATCCCTAAATCCATAGATTCAGCCGCAATGGCCATGTTTTGCGCAGCAATCGTTGTATCAACGGCAGCTACTAATAATGATTCTGGTGTCTTTAAGGGTTCCAATGATTGCCCCTCTTTTGACAAAATCGTTGCATGACGATACAAATCAGCAACAAAAACATAGAACACACCAGTGTTAACGACATAGTCTTCACAATTCGCTAAACGTCCCAATTCTCTGCGTAGCTCAGGATCTTTGATTTCTATAATTGTATAAGCTTGTAAAAAATTGGAGCTTGATCCTGCTTGAGCTGCAGTAATTAACTGTTGTTTCTGCTTGTCCGTTAACGCTTGCTTTTTAAAATGACGAACGGAACGGTGACTTAGTAATTGTTCGATTGTTTGATTCATAAAAAACCTCCGTTTAAATTAAGAAAGAGAACAGAAAAACCCACAGCTTAATAGTGGGTTTCTCTGTCGTTAATTGCTAAAGATTACAGAATACGTTCAAATGGATCTAAACTAATTCCTTGGTCTAAGACGATTTTTGCGTATTCTTTCGCTGCAAATAAAGAATGATCTTTGTAGTTTCCGCACTCTTTTGCAGAGACTGCTGGAACAACTTCTGTATTGATTACTTTGTTTAAAACGTTGACTAATGCATCACGGATTTCTTGTGGTGAATGTTGATCCCACATAATCATATAAAAACCAGTGCGGCAACCCATTGGCGAAATGTCAATGATTCCTTTTAATTCATCACGCATGTTAACTGCTAATAAATGTTCCAACGTGTGTAATGCGCCTGTTGGTAGGGCATCTTTGTTTGGTTGTAAGAAACGTAAGTCATATTTTTCGACTAACGCATCACCATTTTGTTCTGTGCCAGCAAGGCGAACATATGGTGCTTTTACTGTGTTGTGATCTAATTCAAAACTTTCTACGCGTGCCATGAAATTTCGCTCCCTTTATAATTAAATTCGTTTTAACTATAACAAATTTAAGTCAAAAGTCAATGGATAGTCCTTTGATGGGTAATAGTTTTAAAATATCATGGGAAAATAAAAAAATCATTTTTTTGACTATGTAGGTTTTTTCAATACTATGGTAAAATAGGACAAGTAGCTTTTACAAGAAGGTAAGAGGGGAGTATGAAAATATGGGAAAAGAATATCATGTTGCCGTGGTAGGAGCAACAGGTGCTGTCGGGACAAGAATGATTGAATTGTTAGCAGAAACAAGTTTGCCAATTGCCAGTGTGAGGTTATTGGCGTCTAAGCGTTCTGCTGGACAAGAGATTCAGTTTAAAGGGCAACCTCTTATCGTGGAAGAATTAGTCCCGGAATCATTTGAAGGAATCGATTTAGCATTATTTAGTGCTGGTGGGAGTATTTCCGAAAAGTTTGCACCAGAAGCAGTTAAGCGCGGAGCTGTCGTTGTTGACAACACTAGCCATTTTAGAATGGCAAAAGATGTTCCTTTAGTTGTTCCGGAAGTGAACCCGGAAGCCTTGAAAAATCATCAGGGAATCATCGCAAATCCCAATTGTTCTACGATTCAAATGATGGTGGCCTTAGAACCAATTCGGCAAGCGTTTGGCTTAGAACGAATCATCGTTTCAACGTATCAAGCTGTGAGTGGCGCAGGTATCCGTGCAATTAATGAGCTAAAAGAACAAGCCGAAGATTTTTTAGAGGGAAAACCTGTCAGCGAATGGTCAGCTGAAATTTTACCAGCTGGCAGTGACGAAAAACATTGTCCAATTGCTTTTAATGCGTTGCCTCAAATTGATGTTTTTTCAGAAGCAGGGTATACCTACGAAGAATGGAAAATGATGAATGAAACAAAAAAAATCATGGGAGACAACAAGCTAAAAGTCGTTGCCACCTGTGTCCGTATTCCGGTAATTTCAGGACATTCTGAATCTGTTTATATAGAAGTGAAACAAGCAGATGCATCGGTCTCAGCCATCCAAGAATTAATGGCGCAAGCTCCAGGTGTAATTTTGCAAGATGAGCCAAGTGAACAACTATATCCACAAGCGCTAAATAGCGTCAACCAGAAAGAAACATTTGTCGGCCGTATTCGTCAAGACGTTGACGTGAAGAACGGTTTCCATTTATGGATTGTGTCAGACAACCTATTAAAAGGAGCTGCTTGGAACTCGGTCCAAATTGCTGAAACGCTACACGAAATGAATTTGCTTCGTGTACCTGAAAACGACTAGAAGGTTTGTATTGTATACTCGGGAGGGAATAGGATGGATTTAACGAATGCAACAATTATTACGGCAATGGTTACGCCGTTTCAAGAATCGGGAGAAATAGATTTTGATAAACTACCGCAATTGGTAGACTATTTATTGGCCAATCATACAGAAGGCGTTATTTTAGCAGGAACAACTGGTGAATCACCCACGTTAACTCATGAAGAAGAATTACAATTATTCCAGCGAATTATTGAACTGATCGATGGACGTATTCCGATTATTTGTGGTGTAGGTACGAATGATACACGTGACTCAGTCGCTTTTGTGAAAGAGTTAGCGACAATCGCTGGTATCGATGCTGTTTTGGCGGTTGTTCCTTATTATAATAAACCAAATCAAGAAGGTATGTATCAACATTTTAAAACCATCGCAGAAGCAAGTGAACTGCCAATTATTTTGTACAATGTTCCTGGTAGAACGGCTGCATGTCTAGAAGTGGAAACTACTTTGCGCTTAGCACAATTGGAAAAAATTGTGGCAATTAAAGAATGTGCAGGGTTAGATGCAATTACTGAGTTGATTGAAAGAGCGCCAAAAGACTTTCTAGTGTATACTGGAGAAGACGGGTTGGCTTTTGCCACCAAGGCACTTGGCGGACAAGGGGTTATTTCGGTAGCCAGTCATGTCTTCGGTTCGTCAATGTATGAGATGTATCAAGCGCTGGAGCAGGGGAACTTGCCGGAAGCGGCTAAAATTCAACGACAGTTATTACCAAAAATGAACGCATTGTTTTCAGTGCCTTCGCCGGCACCCGTGAAAGCGGCCTTAAATCATTTAGGTATTCCTGTTGGAAATTTACGTTTACCTCTAGTTGCTTGTACACCAGAAGAAGAGCAAAGAATTATTCGCACGTTAGAGATTTAAAGAACGTGTAATCATAGAGAGGTGAAAAGAGTGAGTACAATAAAAATCGTTCCATTAGGCGGCGTTCGTGAAAATGGAAAAAATATGTACGTTGCTGAAGTGGAAGATGAAATTTTTGTACTGGATTGTGGATTACAATATCCAGAGAACGAACTTTTAGGAATTGACGTCGTCATTCCGGATTTTACGTATTTAGAAGAAAATAGTGAACGAATTGCAGGGGTCTTTTTAACACATGGCCATGCTGATGCAATTGGGGCCTTACCGTATTTGCTTTCAAAAATTCAAGTGCCTGTTTTTGGGACAGAATTAACGATTGAACTAGCAAAACTAAGTGTCAACAGTCATGCGGAAACGAAGAAATTTAAAGATTTCCATGTGATTGACCCGCATACAGAAATTGATTTTGGTCAAGCAACGGTGAGCTTCTTTAAAACAACGCACACCATTCCAGATTCGATTGGCGTTAGCATCAAAACAAAAGAAGGCAACATTGTTTATACTGGTGATTTTAAATTTGATCAAAGTGCGATTGAGATGTATCAAACCGATTATGGCCGCTTGGCTGAAATTGGGAAAGAAGGCGTCTTGGCGCTACTTAGTGATTCATCAAATGCTGAAAACCCAGCCCAAGTTGCATCGGAAGCCCAAATCGCTGATGAAGTGTTCGACACGATTCGCTATTGGGAAGGACGAATCATCGTGGCATGTGTGGCAAGTAATTTGCAACGGGTCCAACAAGTATTGAATGCAGCGGATCGTTCTGGTCGTAAAGTCGTTTTGACAGGCCAAGATTTTGAACGGATTATTCGGACGGCGATGAAATTGGAAAAATTACAATTGCCAAGTGAAGATCTATTAGTGAAACCAAAAGAAATGAAAAAATATGCACCCGAACAGTTATTAATTTTAGAAACAGGCCGGATGGGAGAACCTATTAAGTCACTTCAAAAAATGGCTAATAATACACATGGTGTCGTTCGAATTGAAGAAGGCGATTTAGTTTATATTACGACAACGCCGACAACGGCCATGGAAACAACGGTTGCCAAAACAGAGGATATTGTCTATCGGGCCGGTGCTACGGTGAAGCAAATTTCCGACAATTTACGTGTGTCTGGTCACGCTAATCCGAATGACTTGCAATTGATGCTGAACTTAATGAAACCAAAATATTTCATTCCTGTCCAAGGTGAATACCGCCAGTTAGCTGCGCATGCGGACTTAGCACACGAAATTGGCATGCCTTATAAAGATATCTTTATTACAGGTCGTGGGGACATTCTAGAGTATACAAAAGGTAGAATGTCGGTAGCTGGCAGCACAACGGCCGAAAATATTATGATTGACGGGATTGGTGTCGGCGATATTGGTAATATCGTTTTACGGGATCGTCGTATTCTTTCCGAAGATGGTATTTTTGTGGCTGTTGTGACAATTAATCGTCGAGAAAAACGAATTGTTTCACCAGCTAAAATTACTTCTAGAGGTTTTGTTTACGTTAAAACAAGTAAAGACCTAATGAAAGAAAGTAGCAATATTGTTACAGAAATTGTTGAAAAGCATTTAGAAAGTGACGATTTCGAATGGAGCAAACTGAAACAAGAAATCCGCGAAAACTTAAGCCGTTATTTATTTGAACAAACCAAACGTCGTCCTGTGATCTTACCAGTTATCATGGAAGCGACGCAACGCAAGCGTCCCAAAAATAACGCATAGTTCGTCCTGATAAAAGCAGGTGATTTTAGGAGAAATTCTTCTAAAGTCATCTGTTCTTTTTTGTAACTTTCTTCTATAAATATGGTACTATTAATCAGAGCGCTGAATAAAGGAGGCGATTTTAGTGGAAGAGATTGTGTTGTTCCATACCAATGATCTTCATTCTCACTTTGAAAATTGGCCCAAAATACGGCGTCTGGTTAAAGCCAAACGTTCGCTGTACCAAAAAGAGGGCAAAACAGTCGTAACCATTGATTTAGGTGACTTTTCAGATCGGTGTCATCCTTTGACCGAAGCAACAGATGGTCGAGCAAATGTAGCTATAATGAATACATTAGCGTATGACCTGGTTACAATTGGAAATAATGAAGGAATCGGCAATTCAAAGAAACAATTAGAGCATTTATATGATCAGGCAACATTTGAAGTGGTCTTAGCTAATTTAGAAGAACCAAAAACCCAAACGTTACCAGATTTTTGTCAAGCATATAAAATTATGACAACTAAAGAAGGCACAAAGTTAGGGTTTATTGGCTTAACCGCACCATTTCCTTTAACGTATAATCCCAATGGCTGGACAATCAAACAAGTGGAAGCAGTCCTTCCTCAACTGATTACAGAAGTTGCGCCTCAATGTGATGTTCTCATTTTGCTTAGTCACTTGGGGATAGATACTGATTTTATGATTGCGGCGAATTATCCTGAAATTCAAGTGATTTTAGGTTCCCATACACATCATTTATTTAAAGATGGTGAAAAAATTAATCATGTGCAACTAGCAGCTGCTGGCAAATATGGACAGTATATTGGTGAAGTGCATCTGTTTGTGGATGCCGACACGAAGCAAGTCACAAGTTATGCGAAAACCATTGAAACAGCAAGTTTAGAAGAGCAAGCAACGGATGCCAAGGAAATTGCGGGTTACTTAACGGAAGGTCATCGACTATTGCAAGCGCAGCAAATTGCACAAATCCCTGAAACCTTGTCAACGGACTTACGGCAACCGCATGCCTTTATAACTGTTGCCTTGAAGGCGTTAAAAGAAGCGGGGCAGACCGAAGCGGCTGTGTTGAACAACGGGTTATTTTTAGCAGATTTACCAGAAGGAATAATCAATGCAGACCAATTACATGAGGCCTTGCCTCATCCAATGCATTTAATCAAGGTTACCTTGAAAGGGTCAGACATGAGCCGTTTGATTCGTGAAATGGAAAAAAGTCGTCAATTTCTGCGGAAATTTCCGATTCGCGGGATGGGCTTCCGCGGGAAAATTTTTGGCGAATTATGTTATGATGGGATTCGTTTTGAGCGAAATAGCCAGACCGTTTTTTGGCAAGGGAAACCTATTCAGCCAGAGCAGAAGTATACGCTGACAACAGTGGATCACTTTCAATTTGTTCCGTTTTTCCCAACGATTGAGTTAGTTGGAGAAGTCGAATTTTTATTTCCAGACGTTTTAAGAACTGTCGTGGCGAACTATCTGCATGCCCACTATCCAATCAAATAAAAACAAGGTATAATAAAAACTAGGTGGTGAAAAAATGACAGACAAAAAGACAACCGAAAAAAAAGAAACAGAAACTGCTGCAACCTTTACAGAAGAACTAACAGCAGTTCTTGAAGAAATAAAAGAAGAACCTGTAAAAGAAAAGAAAAAAGGGGAAATTGTCACCATTGTGAATGAAACAGATATTCAAATTGGTGAAAGAGAGTACCGAATTGTTAAAAATCATCGTGATGCCTTTGATCCTGAACGCTTAGGTGAACGGTTTAGTGAAGTATTAGCTCGTTATGATTATATCGTAGGAGACTGGGGCTATGAACAGTTACGCTTGCGTGGCTTTTTTGATACTTCTAATCGTCGGGCAGCGCCGGATCAACGCATTGATACACTAGAAGACTATTTGTATGAATATTGTAATTTTGGCTGTGCCTATTTTGTAATTGAACGAACAGGGGAACGTAAAGAAAAAACAACGCATCGTCGTCGTCGCCATAAAAAAAATAATCGTTCTAACGCGTTTGTCGAGGAAAAGAGTGCGCCCGCTAATAAAAATAGCAAGCCAGTGATTCGTACGAGAAAAGAAGAAAATAAAAAAACGACTACACCCAAACAGCCTAGTCCCAAAAAATCTGGCAAAGGCTTTACGATTCGTCAACGTGAGGAGTAAACAGAGTGAAAAAAGACTATCAAGGATATTTAATTGATTTAGATGGAACGATTTATTTAGGAAAAGAACCAATTCCAGCCGGAAAACGTTTTGTCGAGCGGTTACAGGAAAAAGATTTGCCTTTTTTATTTGTAACGAATAATACCACTAAATCTCCTGAAACAGTGGCACAACGTTTAGCAAATGAATTTGATATTCATGTCCCAGCATCCCTTGTTTATACAGCGACTTTAGCGACGATTGATTACATGAAAGAAGCCAATCGGGGCAAGAAAGTCTTTGTCATCGGCGAGGCTGGTTTAATTGACTTAATTTTAGAAGCAGGTTTTGAATGGGATGAAACAAATCCTGATTATGTTGTCGTGGGACTTGATACAGAATTATCTTACGAAAAAGTGGTTTTAGCTACCTTAGCCATTCAAAAAGGGGCGTTGTTTATTGGGACCAATCCAGATAAGAACATTCCGACAGAAAGAGGCTTATTACCTGGTGCAGGTTCAGTTGTGACGTTTGTGGAGACAGCTACTCAAACAAAACCAGTTTATATTGGCAAACCAAAAGCGATTATCATGGAACGAGCCATTGCGCATTTAGGCGTGGAAAAAGAGCAAGTGATTATGGTTGGAGATAATTATGAAACCGATATTCAATCAGGGATTCAAAATGGTATTGATAGCTTGTTAGTTACATCAGGTTTTACCCCTAAGTCAGCTGTTCCAACTTTGCCAACGCCACCAACCTATGTTGTTGATTCCTTAGATGAATGGACTTTTTGAGTATGATGAGGTCGAAATTGCGTTTAAGGGAAACACTTGGACTCATTTGTTTGTTTTTAACGATTGTGGCTTTAAGTATCACGATCACGATTAATTTTCGTCCATTGTATCTTTTTGATATCCAACACTTAAATATTTTAAAAGACGTAGAGGTTGATCGTGTGACCTTGATTAAAAATTACGATCATTTAATGATGTACTTAAACAATCCTTTTGAAAAAACATTAGTATTTCCTGACTTTCCAATGTCTGATAGCGCGGCTTTTCATTTTTATGAAGTGAAAAAATTATTTTTATTGTGCTATGGCGTATTACTAGTTACGTTGTTGCCTAGTGTCCTTTATTTAAAATATTTGGTGAAAAATCAGCGTTTATGGACATTGATACGGCCATTTCAGTGGGGAATGTTTTTGCCTGTGCTTTTTGGCTTTTTCATGCTGATTGGCTTTGATCAATTTTTTATTGCGTTTCATGGATTATTTTTTAACAACGATGCTTGGTTATTTAATCCGCTGACTGATCCGATTATCAATGCCTTACCTGAAGCCTACTTTATGCATTGTTTTATCTTGTTTTTTATTTTATTAGAAGGCCTGTTTTTGATAGGTATTTTAATCGGAAAACGTTCTTTAAAAAAATAAAGAGAGAAAAGTGAACAATTCCAAAATTGCTCGCTTTTCTTTTTTATTCAATCTAGTTTTAAAAACTAGATTGAATAATTGTCAAAAGTATGATATTCTTTTTTAGAAATGGTTAGGAGGGTTTTTATGGACGAGATAGAAAAATCACTACAAAATTGGGGCCAACAATTGGAAAACGTTCATTTGCCAAGATGGCATGAGTTACCAGATATTGAATTATATATGGATCAAGTGATTACTCTGATAGAAAAATACTTATCCCCATTGATTACACTGGAAAAACATACTTTGTTAACGTCCTCAATGGTTAATAATTATGTCAAACACGGGTTAATCCCGGCCCCAGTGAAAAAGCGCTACAATCAAAAGCATTTAGCGTTTTTAATTGCGATTACGTTGTTGAAACAAGTGTTAACATTGCCAGAAATTAAGCAAGGCATTTTATTCCAAGGAGCTACGGTTGGTATTCGTGAAGCGTACAATTTATTTTGTCAAGAACAGGAACGAGCGATTTATGTGATTGCTGCTCAAGCGCAAGAAAAAGAAGTTCAGGCCAAATCACAAGAACCTATGGGGATTGAATATTTGGCTGTAAAAGCAGCGACAATGTCTTTTGCTACTAAAATGTTTAGTGAAAAAGTGATTGAATTGGAACAAGAATACTTAAAAGAAATGGATGAGATGACACATGAATAAAGAAAAAATCGCACTACTAGTTGATTCTGGGACAGATGTTCCAGAGGCATTAGTCAAACAATACGGCATGTATGTCTTGCCCTTACAGATTATTTATCCTGAAAAAACCTATACAGATAAGGTAGATATTACACCAGAAGAAGTGTATCAACGTTTAGAGAAAGAAATCCCTAGTACTTCATTACCTGATGGTGCAACAATCCAAGCTATTTTTGACAAAATTAAAGAAGCGGGTTACGAAAAAGTCTTAGCGGTGACCATTTCTAGTGGTTTAAGTGGAACGTATAATGTAGTTCGCTTGCTTGGAGAACAAACCGAAGGACTAGATGTATTTGTTTTAGATACAAAGAACATTGGTATCGGGGCTGGCATTCAGGCGATACGAGCAGCAGAATTAATTGAAACAGGATTAGGATGGCAAGAATTACAACAAAAATTAACAGAAGAAGTAGCCAACGCAAAAGTATTTTTTAATGTAGCCACTTTAGAATATCTACAAAAAGGTGGACGAATTGGTTTAGTCACTTCTATTTTAGGGAATGCGCTAAAATTAAACCCCATTATTTCTTGTAATGAAGAAGGCATTTACTATACGGTGGCTAAGTCTCGCGGCCGTAAAAAAAGTCTTGATAAAACGTTTGAGTTGGTGACGAACTTTATAGGTGAGGCACCCCGTTTCCGTTTGGCAGTCGCTCACGGTGCGGCAGAGGAAGAAGCAAAAGCAATGATGGAACGCTTGAAAGCAGCTTTTCCACAAGCAGAAGAAATTTACTTTGGAACAATTAGTCCGGCATTAGTTGTTCATACAGGACCAGGACTTTTAGGTGTTGGCATACAGTTATTAAATGATTAATTAAATGAAAAATCCCCTCAAATTTTTTTGAGGGGATTTTTCATTTAAGATTTCTCTTTTTCATAGAAATATCATTTAGCTGGAAAAACAACGAAAATTATATTGAAAATTTCACGAATGTGTTACAATTCATCTACAAAGGGGGAATTTTTTGTGAAAAAAGCAATAGCAGAATGTTTAGGAACATTTATTCTTGTCTTTTTTGGGACAGGAACAGCCGTTCTAGGAAATGGTATGGAAGGGATTGGAACAACGGGGATTGCCTTAGCATTTGGGTTAACAATCGTTGCTGCTGCCTATAGTATTGGCACAATTTCAGGTGCACATCTAAACCCAGCTGTTTCTATAGGAATGTGGCTTAATAAACGAATGACAACAATGGAACTAATCTACTATGTAGTGGGACAAATTGTTGGTGGCTTGATTGCCTCATTTGCTTTATTAAGCATTCTAAAAGGTGCTGGTAAAAGTATTGAGAACTTAGGTCAAAATGGCGTAGGGGAATTAAGTGTTGCTGGTGCATTGACAGTCGAAATTATTTTAACATTTATTTTTGTTTTAGTTGTCATGACAGTTACAAGTGCTAAGAAAGGCAATGCTTCATTAGCAGGAATCGTAATTGGGTTAACACTAACAATGATTCACTTAGTCGGCATTCCTTTGACAGGAACTTCTGTCAACCCAGCTCGTAGCATCGCGCCAGCCGTTTTTGCGGGTGGTTCAGCGTTATCTGAGTTGTGGATTTTTATCGTTGCGCCATTAATTGGTGGATTATTAGCCGCTCTTGTAGCAAAATTCGTCTTAGATACGGAAGAATAGATTAGCGAAAGAAGAATCTTTGATAACAAGCGTCAATTGTTGTCAGAGATTCTTTTTTTGTTATACTAGGAGAACCTAAAGGCGCATTTTTAACCAAAGATGAAAACATCATCAAAATAAGGTATAATAGGAAAGTATCAAATAAGATTAGAAGGAAAAAGAGGTGTCTCTTTGTGAAGAAAATTTTAGTAGTTGATGACGAGAAGCCAATTTCAGAGATCGTTAAATATAATTTGGTTAAAGAAGGATATGAAGTATTTACTGCTTATGATGGAGAAGAAGCACTTGAAAAAGTGGAAGAAGTGGAACCAGACTTAATTATTTTAGACTTAATGCTCCCTAAAATGGATGGCTTAGAAGTCGCGCGAGAAGTGCGCAAAACACATGATATGCCAATCATTATGGTGACTGCCAAAGATTCTGAAATTGATAAGGTTTTAGGATTGGAATTAGGAGCCGATGACTATGTAACGAAACCATTTTCAAATCGTGAATTAGTTGCTCGTGTAAAAGCCAATTTACGGCGAGGTGCAACCAATGCGAAAGAAGCCGAGGTGACAACACAATCTGAATTAACGATTGGTGATTTAACCATTCATCCTGATGCATACATGGTCTCAAAACGGGGTGAAAAAATTGAATTAACCCACCGTGAATTTGAGTTACTTTATTACTTAGCAAAACATATCGGACAAGTGATGACTCGTGAACATTTATTACAAACCGTTTGGGGTTATGATTATTTTGGGGATGTGCGGACAGTGGACGTAACCGTACGTCGTTTAAGAGAAAAAATTGAAGATAGTCCAAGTCATCCAACGTATTTAGTTACTCGTCGTGGGGTTGGTTATTATCTAAGAAATCCTGAACAGGAGTAATCAGGTATGAAGAAAAAAGTTCACTTTTTTCAATCTGTTAATTTTAAGATTGCTTTATCATTTATTCTGCTGTTACTGATTGCGATTCAAATCATTGGTGGCTATTTCATTCGTGAATTGGAAGCCACTACAATTTCCGATTTTAAAAAAAATATGGATTCCCAAGTTGTCCAATTGTCAAACACGTTAAGTACGCAGATGAGCAACAAAGATCTCGAACGTAGTGACGTTGATGCAAATTTAAAAAAAGCGTTATCTGATTTTTCAAATGCAGATATTTCTGAAGCGAGAATTGTCGATGATAAAGGGATTATTCGGGCAACCAATGATTTAAATCAACAAAATATTATTGGGAAAAAGAATGATTATCGTGATTTAAATGACTTTACGAGTAAAAAATATCAAGCTTTAGATAATGATAAACGCGTGTATGTGAATGTCCAGCCGATTCAATCGCCTACTGGAGAAACAGTGATTGGCGTCCTTTATGTGAAAAGTAATTTAGAAAATAAATACCAAGAAATTACCAACACAGCAAGTATCTTTTTCACTGCTTCTATTATTGCCGCAGCAATCTCGATTATTGTGACTTTACTGATTGCACGATCAATCACGAAGCCGATTGGTGAAATGCGCGAGCAAGCCATTCGAATCGCTCGTGGTGATTACGCTGGAAAAGTAGAAGTCCATGGAAAAGATGAATTAGGCCAATTAGCAGAAACATTTAATCAATTATCAGAACGGATTGAAGAAGCACAAGAAACAATGGAAGCAGAAAGAAATCGTTTAGATAGTGTCTTAACGCATATGACAGATGGTGTCATTGCGACGGATCGCCGCGGAAAGGTGATTACGATTAATGAAATGGCCCTTTCATTATTAAATGTAAAAAATGAAAATGTGATTGGGACCTCGTTATTAGAGTTGTTAGATATTGAAGAAGATTACACATTGCGGAAGCTGTTAGAAGAGCCAGATGAACTGCTGATTGATCGCTCAACGTCTGATCGTGAAGAAGACCAAATGATTATCCGGGTAGACTTTACAATGATTCGTCGGGAATCAGGATTTATTACTGGCTTAGTTTGCGTACTTCATGACGTCACAGAACAGGAAAAAAACGAACGGGAAAGACGGGAATTTGTTTCCAATGTTTCTCATGAGTTGCGAACGCCTTTAACAAGTATGCGTAGTTATATAGAGGCTTTGAGTGAAGGAGCTTGGGAAAACCCTGAGATTGCGCCGAATTTCTTAAAAGTCACGTTAGAAGAAACCGACCGGATGATTCGTATGATTAATGATTTGTTAAATTTATCTCGGATGGACTCTGGGAATACACATCTTCAATTAGAGTATGTGAATTTTAACGAATTGATTAATTTTGTCTTGGATCGCTTTGATATGATGATTGAAAATGAGCAAAAAAATTACAAAATTTGCCGTGAATTTACTAAACGCGATTTATGGGTAGAATTAGATACAGACAAAGTAATTCAGGTTTTAGACAACATTTTGAACAATGCGATTAAGTATTCGCCAGATGGCGGCGTCATTACCTGCCGACTAGTTGAAACACATAATAATGTCGTCTTTAGTATCTCGGACCAAGGTTTGGGCATCCCTAAAAAAGATCTCGGGAAAGTCTTCGAGCGTTTTTATCGTGTGGATAAAGCACGTGCGCGAGCACAAGGTGGGACTGGTTTAGGTTTAGCAATTTCTAAAGAAGTAATTCGGGCCCATAACGGGAGTATTTGGGTGGAAAGTACAGAAGGTGAAGGATCGACTTTCTATATTTCACTACCATATGAACCTTATGAAGAGGATTGGTGGGAATGATGAAATTATCAGAATGGATTACAAGAATTGGCTTGATTTTGATGGTCATTTTAAGTATATATTTTTCAGTCAATATCTGGCTGAATTCTGCCAAAAAAATACCAGAAATGAAGTCGGGAAGCCAAGTCACAACAGCTGTCAATGAAAAAGCCATTGGCGATGTCTATTTACCTTTGCAATTGATTCGAATAACTGATGGAAAAGCGATGCAAAGTAATCGTGAAACATTAATTAGTAATGTTCAAAATGATATTAAAATGGCTACGTTTGGTAAATTGACACAAGTTGTGACAAAAAATGCAGAGCAACTTAAGCGCTACAACCAAATGGAACAAGGCATTGAACTTCTTTATCAAGGTCCCTTTTTAATCTCGGACTATGCTTCGATTTATAATCTATCCATTAATTTTACTAACTTTAATGAGTTGACGGACCAGTATTTTACGAAAATTCAATTGGATTTTAACGAAAATAAGATACGTTTTTTAGATTATGATCAAGCCAACGTCTATGAAGCGCCCATGACTGTCAATAAGGCGCGCTTAATGGGAATTATCAATAAAGAGGGATTACAATATCAAGACGTTTCCGAAAATACGCTAACCAAACAAGGGCAATGTTATTTAACCAATGATATGAAGTTGAAAAAGTACAGTTATATCTTAGCTTCGCAACCAGTTACTCGTTTTAGGAATGCTTTTTTCAATGAAACGGAAGATATCCAAACCAATGAAGACAGTCAAGACTTAACCTACACGAGTAAAGAAGAACGATTGTTTGCAGAAGAAAAACTGGGAAAAATTGATTTTAAAGGGACCTTGCCAGAAGAGAATAAACGGGACTCAATCTATAATCAAAGCTTTTCTTATGTAAAACGTTTAGGAACCAATATGGGGAATTTGCGTTACTTTGATCGAACGAAAGATAGTGTCAATTATCGGACTTTTGTGGAAGGTTTCCCAGTGTTCAGTAATGATTTAAAAGGCCAAGTGGATATTCGCATCACGAACAACGATGGTGCTGCACCAAGCGTAACCATTAACACAAGTGTGAATACGATCCAAGTGCCGATTCCTTCAGAAGAAGAAGTGACGCTGGAAAGCACGGAAAAATTGATTAAGCGTTTAGAAACGGCTGGTGCTAAAAAGGAAAAAATTCAATCGGCTGTTATCGGTTATACGTGGCAGACAATTGAAGAAGTCAAACAAGTCGTTGATTTAAGTCCGGAATGGTATGTCCTTTATAACAACAATTGGTACACTGCAACGGACTTGGTAAAACAATTACCAAGCTTGGAGGTGGGCTAATGGATTTTAAACGAATTGAGTGGATTTTCTTCTTAGCATTTTTAGGATTAAATATCTTTTTATTTGGAATTTATCGGGAAGGTCAACAAGAGGAGAGCAACGTCTCTTCTTCCAGCCAAACAGAATCGATTGAAAGTCGGTTGGAAAAAGATAACATCTCGTATAAAGGGACACTTTCTTCAGAACGATTGGAAGGTTATTATTTAAGTGGCGAACAAACCAATTTTTCTGCTGCTTTAAAAATCCAACGTGAAAAGAATAAAAATTTTTTGAGAAATGGGCTGCAAATTGCGGATAATACTTTAACGAGTGTACCTAGTAAAAACTATTTTATTGATCCTAAGAAAATTGATAAAGATTTAAGTACCTTTTTAAATGAAAAAAATGCTTTATTATTCGGAGACGAATATCAATACTTACCAGAATTTTCTCATTTAAAAGAGCCGACGGCAGAAATTGTGGCTGCACAATCGTATAAAGGAATTCCTTTTAGAGACGACACGGCAAAATTAAGTATTTTAGCAGATACGTCAGGTGAATTATGGAAAATTAGTAAATATTCGCAAACGCACATTGAAAATATTGAAGAGTTACGAGACAAAACGGATTTATATTCCAATCGTGATGCGATAGACACGCTCTATATGAATAACCGGATTCCTAGTAATTCCAAAATAACATTCATTAAATTGGCCTATTCAAGAATTTATAAAATTCGTGAGAAAAATGTATACGTTCCAGTCTGGTTTGTAGGAATTTCTACTGGTGAAGATTCAGTTGAAATTGAACAGGTGAATGCCGTAAGTAATACCATCATCACAAATAATACTGTGCCAAAGGTGGAAAAACATTAAGGTCCGTTGTATAATGAAACACGTTAATGTTGTAATGTAGAAGGGAAGAGTTTTAAATGGATTCAGAGTTTGCTTTTAATATCAGTGTTCTTGCCAGTGGCAGTACAGGCAATTCCCTTTTTATTGAAACCAACCAAAAGAAAGTATTAGTAGATGCGGGTTTAAGTGGCAAAAAAATCACTTCACTGTTAGCAGAAGTCAATCGCAAACCAGAAGATTTAGATGCGATTTTAGTTACACATGAACATCGGGATCACATTCACGGCGTTGGCGTGTTAGCGCGAAAATATAAGTTAGATGTCTATGCCAATGAAAAAACGTGGCAAGCGATGGATCCCATGATTGGCAAAGTCGATGTCGCTCAAAAACATATTTTTGAAATGGGCAAAGTTTTGACCTTGGGAGATATGGACATTGAAAGTTTTGGTGTCTCACATGATGCGATTGCGCCTCAATTTTATCGTTTTCATCGCAATAATCGTTCCTTTGTTGTTCTAACGGATACAGGTTATTGTAGCGATCATATTCGTGGTACGATTGAAAATGCAGATGCTTATTTAGTCGAAAGCAATCATGAAATTGAAATTTTGCGAGCAGGACCTTATCCATGGAGTCTTAAACAACGGATTTTAGGAGATAAAGGCCATTTATCCAATGATGATGGTGCTCTTGTGATGGCGGATGTGTTAGGTGATAAAACAAAACGCATTTATTTAGGTCATCTTAGCAAAGAAAATAATACGAAACTTCATGCGCGAATGGCAATGGAGTCTACTTTGAAGCAAAAGGATTTAGGCGTCGGTGAAGCATTTAAGGTATATGATACAGACCCCGATTCAGCCTCAGAGTTATTTCAAATTTAGAATAATGGTGGTTTATCAGTTTTTGAGCGTGGAGCAAAAATCCAAAGTGATTTTTGTCCCATGCTCATTTTTTGTTCTTTTATCTAGCTGGTTTGACAGAGACATCGGTGATAATACTTTTAAACTCTTAGTTAATTTTTTGACAAATACTTGTGTTTGTCTGGTGTTAGGAGTATAGTTAACTAGATTTTTATTAGTGGGAGGTCTATAATGTTTCAATTTTTACCAAACTCTGTTTTACAGATGAGCACTATTTTTCTTTCGATTATTATCGAAGCATTGCCTTTTGTCATGTTAGGTTGCTTGATTTCAGGCGCTTTACATGTTTTTTTAACACCAGAACGAGTAAAAAAAGTGTTACCTAAAAATAAATTTTTATCAATTTGTGTAGGTAGTTTCCTAGGGTTTTTCTTCCCTTCTTGTGAATGCGGGATTGTACCAATTGTGCATCAATTTGTAAAAAAAGATGTACCAACACATACCGCTTTTGCTTTTATGTTAACGGCACCAATCATTAATCCAATTGTGCTATTCTCAACATACGTAGCTTTTAGTGGCGCAACAAAATTTGTGATTTGGCGAGTTTTAGGTAGTATGATTGTCGCGTGGGTTATCGGCATTTGGTTAGCTTATTTTCGAAAAGAATCAATTTTAACAGAAAAAGAGTTGGCGCAGATTAAAGAAGAGCAGGTTGCTCATACGCATGAACACGTTGATGAAGTTCGTTCATTTTGGAAAAACGGCTGGTCAGCGTTAACCCATAGTATTGATGAATTTTTTGATACAGGTCGCTATTTAATTTTTGGTTCTTTGTTGGCAGCAATCATGCAAACGTATATCCCAACTGGTGCACTTATGCAATTAGGCCATTCAAAGATTTTAGCGATTCTAGTCATGCTAGTCATCGCTGCCACTCTATCACTTTGTTCAGAAGCGGATGCATTTATTGGTTCTTCTCTTTTGAGTTTATTTGGCACAGGACCAATTGTCGCCTTCTTAGTTTTTGGTCCAATGGTAGATATTAAAAATTTATTGATGATGAAACGTTATTTTAAGATGTCATTCATTGTACAATTTGTTTTGATAGTGGCGCTTGTCGTAACTATTTATGCGGCAGTAGTTTAGAAAGGAGGCCTACAATCGATGATACGATTTATTATTTTAATTGGATATATGGGGTTGATGATGTATCTTCAAATTTCAGGTGAACTGAACCAATATATCAATATTCATTATAATTACTTAGCTGTTTTATCAATGGTTTTAGCTTTTATTATGGCGATTGTCCAATTGATTTTGTGGAACCAAGCAGATCCATCAATACAAAAAAAACATGAAGACATGCACCAACATGGGGGACATGAACATCATGGCCATCAGCATAATTTGGAAAAACCCAGCCAAAGAGGGCTTGCCTATTTACTACTTTCTTTACCGTTGATTGTTGGCTTATTATTTCCGACAGTTAGTTTAGACACAACAATTGTTGAAGCAAAAGGATTTAACTTTCCAGTAAGTAAAGAATCAGTAGGGGATCCTGATATGCAAACGCAATATTTGAAACCTGATACAAGTATGTATTTCAATAAGACGGATTATGACAAGCAGATGGCAAAAGCCATGAAACAATATGATGGCCAATCTGTGATTTCAATTACGGATGAAAACTATTTGGAAATTATGGAACTAATCTATAATTATCCAAGTCAATTTGCAGGGAAAAGGATTTCTTATAAAGGCTTTGTCTATAATTCAAAACGAGAAGAAAGTGTTGACCAGTTTGTCTTCCGTTTTGGGATTATTCATTGTGTCGCTGATTCTGGTGTTTTTGGCTTGTTGGTTCATTTTCCTGAACATACTCAATTTCAAAACAATGATTGGGTAACGATTACCGGCACGGTTGAGTTGTCCTATTATCCACCGTTTAAACGACAAATACCAACTGTGCAAGTGGAGAAAGTCAAAGCAGATCAAGCACCAAAAAATCAATATGTCTATCGTTCCTTTTAAAAAAAGTTGGTTGCTTCCTTATCAAATGGAAGCAACCAACTTTTTTGCTGTCTATTTTTTAATTTTGTTGCGTTTACGACGAATAAAACCCAAAGATTCTCTTTTTTCTCGAAAGCTGCGGATATTCTGATTGAAAACCTCAGAAGCGACTAAGCCTAACGCAATTGCCCCAGCAATCATTACAGCTTGCACGGTAAAATAGGCACCTTTTTCATAATTGCCAATTACGATATTCCGAACAGCTTGATAAGCTAAGCCACCAGGTACCAATGGAACAATACCAGGAATATTAAAAATCGTGACAGGCATTTTCAATATTTTTGAGAATAGGTAGCTTACTGCCGCAACACCGACAGCACCGATGAGGGAACCTAATGCTGCATTTCCACTAAAAACTTCAACGATTACCCAATAAAGCATCCAGCTCACACTACCAGTTAGACCACAAGCCACCAGTGATCGTCGAGGAACATTAATAATAATCGCAAACGCCGCAGAAGCTAAAAAACTAAAGATAAATTGTACCAAAACGATTCCTAGCAAGTAAGTCACTCCTTTTAATAGAAAAGTTGAAAGACAAAAGCAATGCCAAAACCAATCATTCCTGAAGTCATTAATGCTTCAGTCCCACGAGAAACACCCGATAAGTAGTGTCCAGCTAGCAAATCGCGAAGAGCATTGGTAATTTGCACACCAGGCACTAAAGGCATGACACAACCAATGATGATTAAATCTTGTGATTGTCCGAGTCCCAATTTGACTGAAAGAATAGCGGCTGCACCAATGAACAACGAAGCTAAAAATTCAGATAAAAATTTAATCTTGAGAAACTTTAAACTAAAATAATAAAGACTATAGCCGCAACCACCAATCAGAGAAGTCAAGAATAAATCGGACCAGACACCACCAAAAAGAATCATAATTGTAGCGCTGACAACGGCCGCACTAACAATGCGTGCGCTAATTGGAAAATGTCGGTGTTCACTATCAATCACTTTTAGTTTATTCAGTAATTCCTCTAAAGAAAAATCACCAGCCACATAAGCACGAGACAGCTGATTCACACGAGAGATTTTTTCTAAATCAATACCACGTTTCATTACTTGAACCATACGAATCGTGGAGGTTCCATCTATGCCAACAAATAACCCGGTTTGTGTCACATAGCTAACCATTCGATAGTTGCCAGAAGCAAGCGCAATTCGGCTCATTGTATCTTCAACACGGTACATTTCTGCATCGCTTTCTATCATAATTTTACCAGCTAACAAACAGGTTTCTAAAAGTAAATCCAAATGAGCAGGAGTCATTGAGCAAGCCTCACTTTATGTATTTTCTTCTAGTGTACTACAAACGAACCAAAAAGAGGAAATAAATAACAGCTGCAATCGAAAATTTACATCGTAAACAGATTGTTAGCGAATTGTAACATTAAAAGGCTGATATTATTTAATCATAGATATTTAAAAGTTTTTAAAAGAAAAACGTCGATTTTTTCGCAAAATGAATTGGAGGGAAAGGTGATATTCTGGCGATTTAGCAGAGTTTTATTCTTGTTTTATAAAGTTGTGTATTTGTTTTTATAATTTTAAAATTATCGATGGCTGTCATTTTTTTACGAAGCCTTTATTAATAAAAGACTAAGAAATAACAAAAAAGAGAGAAGGAGAAGAAATTTTGTTTGTAGTTTCGGTTCTTTTCTAGTAAAATGAAATTGTATAAAAGTAGAAGTGAGGTGTAGTAAAATGGGTTTTACAGACGAAACAGTACGCTTTGATTTTGATGATAATCGAAAAAAAGCAATCAGTGAAACGTTAGAAACCGTATATCGGGCATTAGAAGAAAAGGGATACAATCCTATTAACCAAATAGTAGGGTATTTACTTTCTGGGGACCCGGCTTACATTCCTCGTTATCAAGATGCTCGAAACTTAATTCGTCGTCATGAACGTGATGAAATCATGGAAGAATTAACCAAATATTACTTAGCGAACCACGGAATCGATATCAAATGAGGATCATGGGGCTAGATGTAGGTTCACGGACAGTCGGTGTGGCTGTTAGTGATTTATTAGGTTGGACAGCACAAGGCATCGAAATTATTCGCATCAATGAAGAGGAAGAGAACTTCGGTTTTGAGCGATTAGGTGAATTGGTGAAAGAATACGAAGTCACGAAATTTGTCGTAGGTTTACCGAAAAACATGAATAATTCCATCGGTCCTAGAGCTGAAGCATCCATGGCATATGGTGATAAGATTCAAGAATTATTTCAATTACCTGTTGACTATCAAGATGAACGATTAACAACTGTCCAAGCAGAGCGTTTCTTGGTGGAGCAAGCAGATGCTTCAAGAGCCAAAAGAAAAAAAGTGATTGATAAACTAGCGGCAGTAATGATTCTACAAAATTATTTAGATGCACATAGCCGATAATTATCGAGCTTTGAATACATCAAGGGAGAGAAGAAGAATGACAGAACATAACCACGATCATGATCACGAAGGACATGAACACATTACTTTAGTAGACGAACAAGGAAATGAAACATTATACGAGATCTTACTAACTGTTGACGGTCAAGAAGAATTCGGTAAAAATTATGTTTTATTATATCCAGCAGGAATTCCTGAGGATGAAGATGTTGAATTGCAAGCTTACTCCTATGTGGAAAACGCAGAAGGTACAGAAGGCGATTTACAGCAAATCGAAACAGACGCTGAATGGGATATGATTGAAGAAGTTTTCAATACATTCATGGCTGAAGAAGAAGAGTAAAACTGTAACGAGAGAAGCGCTACTTCTCCTATTGAGAAGTAGCTTTCTTAATAATAATTGTTATAATGTACATGTTGTTTCTATCATAAGATACTATCACTATCATTGAGTGTGATGGATAAAGAAGGACAGCATTGTCTAGTTTTACAAGATGTTGTAAAAACGTAACATCCTTGTAATGACGTTAATTTAGTAACTATCTAGCATAATTTATAATTTGTGTTATACTAAGTATGAGGTTTTAGAAATACTGTTAATTTTATAATATTAAATAAAAAAATGGCTCCACCTACTGGCATAGGTAGAGCCGTCAGAAATTCAGTTAAACAAACACGTAATTATTGGTGTGGTGCATTGCCACGAACTGAAATTCCAGTTAATAAAGCAAGTAAATCAAACATATATTTCACCTCCTTTATTATGATAGCTTCATTATAACATTATCTGTAAAATGATGGTATGTTTAATACAAAAAAAATAGAAAGATTGGAGTTTTGACTGTGAGAGTAGCGGGAGAAAAAATCAAAACAGCGCGTAAAAAGAAAAAATTATCGCAAGCTGAATTGGCAAAAGGAATTTGTACACAAGCAACAATTAGTAACATTGAAAACAAAAATGTGTGTGACAGTTTAGACATTTTCTCATCTGTATGTCTACGTTTAGACTTACAAGTAGAAGAATGTATCGAAGGTTCTAGTGAGAAAAAACTCGAAAGCTTATTAAATAAAGTAGAAGAATTATGCTTTTACTTTAAGCACGATGAAGCCTATGATTTGTTGAAAGACTATCCAGATGATATCGAAAGTTCAAACAGAATTTTAGAAACAAAATTTTTCTATTATAAAGGAATTACGAGTTTATTAGGTAAGAAAAATAATAGCGAAGCATTGTTCTATTTACATCGTGGTTCTGAAATTAGTCGTGATATTAATATTTATAATATTTTGAGTATGAATGCGATCGGTATTTTATATGAATTAGAAGATGATATTGAAAAAGCAAAAGTTTATTACGATAAATCTTTACAATTGCTAAGCGAATTCAAATTAGATTATCCATTAGAGCAATGCCGTATTTATTATAATACCGCAAAATTCTATTCATTAATTAAAGACTATGCAAAGAGTATTGAATTAAGTGATAAAGGAATCGAAATTAATCGGACACACAGTTCTATTTACTCTTTAGATTGCTTATTATACGAAAAAGCGTTTAATAAACAAATGCTAGGACTAGATGCTGTTGAAGATTATCGTATTGCGTACTACTTTACACGTTTCTTTGAAAATAAAAAATTACTTACTTATATTGAAAAAGATATGCAAGAGTTTAACATCAGTTTTAAATAATGAATTATCGTTTCAGATTTTAAAAAGAACAACCTAACTCAAGAGGAGTTAGGTTGTTCTTTTTTTCTCTTTTTAATTTGTTTCTTTGACAGCGTTACGGACGCTTTCGGCGACGACTTTTGCGACTCCTTCTTGGAATGGATCGGGAATAATATTGGTCGGCGTGAGTTCGTTATCGGGAATCAATTTTGCAATACCTTTGGCAGCGGCAATTTGCATTTCAATCGTAATCTTTTTCGCCCGAGCATCTAAGGCACCGCGGAAAATACCAGGGAAGGCCAACACATTATTAATTTGATTCGGAAAGTCACTACGACCAGTTCCGACAATATAAGCGCCTGCCGCTAAAGCTTCATCAGGAAAAATTTCAGGAACTGGGTTAGCCATTGCAAAAATAACTGGCTGCTCATTCATCTGTTGAATCCACTCAGGTTTTAAAACACCTGGTGCCGAAACACCAACAAAGACATCAGCGCCTTCAAGAGCAGTAGCTAAATCACCGGTACGGTGTTCCCGATTGGTTAGCTTCGCAATTTCTGCGTGGTGTGGTGGCAGAGCTGTATCTGTTTCGCTCAGAATCCCTGCACGGTCAACAATGATAATATGTTTTACGCCAGCAGCTAAAAATTTTCTTGTGATCGAAAGACCAGCGGAGCCACCGCCGTTGATTACCACATGAATGTCCTCTATTTTCTTGTTGATTAATTTTAAGCTGTTGTACAAAGCCGCTAGAACAACAATCGCTGTCCCGTGTTGATCATCATGGAAAACGGGAATATCTAGTTCATCGATTAAACGCTGTTCAATTTCAAAACAACGAGGAGCGCTGATATCTTCCAAGTTAATCCCCCCAAAGGTTGGAGCCAAAAATTTCACCGTTTGAATAATTTCTTCGGTATCTTGTGTATCTAAAACAAGGGGAATCGAATCCACACCAGCAAAGCGTTTAAACAATGCAGCTTTTCCTTCCATGACAGGCATCGCTGCTTCAGGACCAATGTTACCTAAACCTAAAACTGCTGAACCATCACTAATAACGGCGACGGTGTTTTTCTTTGTCGTTAATTCGTAAGCGCGTTCTTTTTTTCATGTATGGCAGAAGAAACAGCCGCAACACCTGGTGTGTAGGCAATTCCTAAATCTGCTTTTGTTTCAATCGGAACTTTAGGGCAGACTTCTAATTTCCCCCCAAATTTTTTTGCTTGCTCAATCGCTAATTCTTTTACATCTTTTGTTGACATATCATTTTCCTCCTAAATAATTCACTTATAGTTAAAAAAGCATTCTAAAAATAGCAGTCATTGTTATTACTGTAATGGCACCGCCTAAACGTGTCGCAACTTGTGCAAACGGCATTAAGTTCATTCGATTGGCTGTACTTAAAATAGCCACATCGCCAGTCCCACCCATACCACTCTGGCAAGCGGAGACAATGGCAGCCTCAACGGGATTCATATTCATGAAGCGTGAAACGAAAAATCCTGTAGCAATAACAGTGAAAACGACACTAATTACCACAACAAAATATTGCCAGCTAAGCATTCCTACGACATCTTTTAAAGGAATATATAACATACCTAAGCCGACCATTAACGGGAACGTAAAATTGCCAGAGATAAATTTATAAAGCTGTTTTGATCCGCGTTGGGTTTCTTTCGGTACTACGTTTAAGTATTTTAAAAAGGCTGCGACAACAATCATCAAAACAGGACCAGGAAAGCCTGTTAAGTGTTGCAATAAACCGCCTGTAATAAATAAGGTACACGCAATTAAAACACCAGCGCCCATTAATTTTACATCAATTGGTGCTTTGTCTTCTTCTAAAGCATCACTTAAATCATCTGAATTGGTAATTTTAATCAACTGACCTTGTCCAGAAAGTTCAGGGCGTTTTTCTCCTAAACGACTAAGTAAACCAGAACACATAATAGCAAAAAAATTACCAATAATGGTTGCGGGAATTAATTGCCCCACTAATTGTTCACTTGGCAATCCAGTAATGGCACTATAACCAAGGGATAAAGGAAGAATGCCTTCACCGATTCCACCAGCTAAAACAGGAGTGACGATATAGAAAAGGCTATGTTTCCAACCGAGACCTAACAGTGTTCCAACAAGGGTCCCAACGCCCATTGCTAAAATCATTCCTAATGCCATCGGGACAATCATGCGCATTAAACCTTGGACTAAAATTTTGCGGTTCATTCCAAGGATACTTCCACAGACCAAACATGCAATATAGAAATAGAGAAAGTTTGCTTGTTTCATTAAAATATCTGTTGAGTCTAAGACATTTTGGTTGAGTAAATTGAAAAAGACCATAATTGATGGTACTAATAAAGATAAAATTGCTGGACCGCCAAAATGTTTCAAAATAGGAATATTTCCACCAATTGTTCCAAGTAACCAACCCATTGTTAAAATTACGGCAAAACCACCTAACATATTGACTGGTAGTTGTTCTAATAGAGCCGTAACAAGAATAATGCTAGCTGTTACAAGATAAACAGGTAACGTAACCGAACCAATCCTCGTTTTGGTTAATTTGTTGCGCCAATCTGTTTCATTAGCAGCTGTTGCGGGCAATTTCTTTTCCATGCTATTTCCTCCTATAACTTTAATCTATATTCATCATAATGTAAACGTTTTCTGTAGAGTAGATTATTTAATTAATTTAACTAAAGAAAAGTTTTTTAACCAAATCTTCCTATGCTATACTTTATTTGAAGAGAAAAGAGGGATGGAATGAAGCGTGGCGGGAAATTATGGTGTTTCTTATCAGTGATTTTTATTGCAACATTAATTATTATGATTACTTTCTTTTACGGAGTAACGACGGTTCAAACAATTAAAGAAGTTCGTAAAAACCAAGAGCAAGCACTTTTAGCCGTCGGGGAACAGTTGGCTATTGAACCGAATGTTATTGAAGCCTTAAAGAATGATCACTATTCAGATGAATTGGAAGCGTATACGGTTCGTTTAGGTGAAATCCATCAGTTGGATTTTATCGTGATTATGAATATGCAGGGGATTCGTTTAACACATCCTGATCGCCAAAAAATAGGTAAGCATTTTGAAGGTGGCGATGAAGTGCGAGCATTAAAAGGGGAGGAACATTTGTCTGTTAGTCAAGGGAGTTTAGGAGAATCATTACGAGGTTTTGTCCCAGTCTATGATCAAGGAAAACAAATTGGGGTTGTGGCAATGGGCATTAAAATGACCTCGCTTTCACAATTGATTGAACGAACAAAAAATGATTACACAGTGAGTGTCCTTTTAAGTGTTGGTTTTGGCTTTATATTAGCCATCGTGGTTTCTTATTATTTAAAAAAACAACTTCACGATTTAGAGCCAAGAGAAATTGCTCGTCTATTAGAAGAGCGAAACGCCATGCTTGAGGAAACGAAAGACGCAATCCTTGTGATTGATACCGATCAAAATATTTTATTAGCAAATATTGAGGCGACTAAAATGTATCATAATATAACAAATAGTGAAGAAAATTTACTAGGAAAGAAACTTTCAGCATTGGTTTTATCTCCTGAAAAATTAGTCGTACATTCAAAAACAGAGCAATTCTATCGTCAAAATGGCCAGGATTATTTCGTCTCAATCGCCCCGATTAATGTCCGTAAAAAAACAATTGGGCATGTTATCTTTCTGAAAAATGCGACAGAAACGTTTATTGTCGCAGAACAGCTTGTCAGCACAACAACATATGCTTCGGCATTACAAAGTCAATCACACGAATTTATGAATAAGATGCATGTCATTTATGGCTTAGTCGATTTAGAAGATTATGAGGCGCTAAAACATTATCTAGCCGATTTATTGAAACCAGAAAAGGAATTTGCACAGCGCTTAGCTATTTTGGTCAGAAATCCTATTCTAGCAGGTTTTTTAAGTGGGGAAAGAATCAAGTTTGCAGAAATTAAAACACAATTAGCTATTGAAATTTATCCAGAAATTCCACCAAATAAACGAGATGAAGATACGCAAAATTTGATTGCTATCTACCGTTATATTCATCGTTTCCTGATGGAGCAAACGTTGCCAGAAGAGATCATTGAAACCATTGATTATCAGCCAGGAAGTTTGACGACGACTTATTCGTTTGCTTATCCAAAAGAACAACTGGAACGCTTTGAGCAAGAGTTTTTCACTTCTTATTTGGCAAGATTATTAGAGAATGCGGAAGCGACATTGACTTGGGAAAACCAACAAAACAATTGGCTTGTCCTTCGCATAAATGTTCATTACGAAGGAGCAGAGGAAAATGAACCTATTGATTATTGAAGACGATCCTATGGTTGCATATATACATCAAAAATATCTTGAAAAATTAATTCACCAACCGACTATTTTTACGGTTGCAACAATTGCTGAAGGTCTACTACTAACGAAAGAAAAACAACCAGCACTTGTTTTATTAGATGTTCATTTAAAAGATGGCAATGGCTTGACCTATCTGCCAACAATTAGAGATGAAAAAATTGATACAGAAGTTATCCTGATTACGGCTGCCAACGAGTTGGAAAATGTTAAACGAAGCTTACATTTAGGCGTTTTAGACTATTTAGTTAAACCCTTTTCTTTTGAGCGATTTCAACAAAGTATCGAAAACTATCAGAAAAAAACTGCTCAATTCACGCTGGAAACGAAGGAGCTTTCGCAAACAAAAGTGGACCAATTATTTCATTATTCACAGACAAACGCACGTAAAAATGAACAAGCTCTTCAAAACATGTCCTTAGAAAAAGGACTAACACAAGCAACATTACAATTATTGTTAAAAAAAATAGACGAATTTACCGACTATTTTACGATTCAAGAATTATCAGAAGCGAGTCAGCTTTCACATGTTTCTGTTCGCAAATATGTGTTGTTTCTAGAAAAAAATAACCTTTTAGAAAGTAAAAATAGCTATTTAAAAGTGGGGCGTCCTTATCAATCGTATCGGAGAATTTAGTATTTTTTATTTTTTAGTAAATAAAAAAAGTAATTGAAAAGTGGCGAAATACAGAGGATACTCCTTTTTATTCTCATTTAAAGCACTTAATTGAGAATGGAAAAGAGGATATTATTTGTTATTTTTTGAGAATATATGATATTCTTTATTATGTAAGAAATAATATTATATGGGAGGAACGAGCGATGAAAGTTATTGTTTTAGGATCATCACATGGAGGTTATGAAGCGGTAGAGGAATTACTAAATCTTCATCCTGATGCAGAAATTCAATGGTATGAGAAAGGTGATTTTATCTCATTCTTGTCTTGTGGCATGCAGTTGTACCTAGAAGGAAAAGTGAAAGATGTTAATTCTGTTCGCTATATGACTGGCGAAAAAATGGAGAGCCGTGGTGTAAATGTCTTTTCTAATACTGAAATTACAGCGATTCAACCAAAAGAACATCAAGTGACAGTGAAAGATTTAGTGTCAGGTGAAGAACGTGTTGAAAATTATGATAAATTAATCATCAGTCCCGGAGCTGTCCCATTTGAATTAGATATTCCAGGTAAAGATTTGGATAATATTTACTTGATGCGTGGTCGTCAATGGGCCATTAAATTAAAACAAAAAACAGTAGATCCAGAAGTCAATAATGTGGTTGTGATTGGTAGTGGTTATATTGGGATTGAAGCTGCCGAA
Source organism: Enterococcus sp. AZ050 (assembly GCF_051715085.1). Classification (NCBI taxonomy): domain Bacteria; kingdom Bacillati; phylum Bacillota; class Bacilli; order Lactobacillales; family Enterococcaceae; genus Enterococcus; species Enterococcus sp. AZ050. The sequence continues at coordinate 2,878,887 of NZ_JBIOTC010000001.1, forward strand.
GCATTTGCAAAAGCCGGCAAAAAGGTTACTGTTATTGACATTTTAGATCGTCCATTAGGGGTATATCTAGATAAAGAATTTACAGATGTTTTAACAGAAGAGATGGAAGCTAATAATATTACCATTGCAACTGGTGAAACAGTTGAACGTTACGAAGGCGACGGTCGTGTGCAAAAAATCGTTACAGATAAAAATGCGTACGATGCTGATTTGGTCGTTGTAGCGGTTGGTGTCCGTCCAAACACTGCTTGGTTAAAAGGTACCTTGGAATTACATCCGAATGGCCTAATCAAGACGGATGAATACATGCGGACAAGTGAGCCGGATGTATTTGCAGTAGGGGATGCTACGTTAATTAAATACAATCCTGCAGACACAGAAGTAAATATTGCCTTAGCAACGAATGCTCGTAAACAAGGTCGCTTTGCTGTGAAAAACCTAGAGGAACCAGTTAAACCTTTCCCTGGTGTTCAAGGATCTTCTGGCTTGGCCGTCTTTGATTATAAATTTGCTTCAACAGGGATTAACGAAGTCATGGCTCAAAAATTAGGAAAAGAAACAAAAGCGGTGACAGTAGTAGAAGACTACTTGATGGACTTCAATCCAGACAAACAAAAAGCTTGGTTTAAATTAGTGTATGATCCTGAAACAACACAAATTTTAGGCGCTCAATTAATGTCGAAAGCAGATTTAACTGCAAACATTAATGCTATTTCATTAGCGATTCAAGCCAAAATGACGATTGAAGACTTAGCCTATGCGGATTTCTTCTTCCAACCAGCGTTTGACAAACCTTGGAATATTATTAATACAGCGGCTTTAGAAGCGGTGAAACAAGAACGTTAATAGAAGAGAAAATAAAACCCATGAGTATTTATAGTACTCGTGGGTTTTATTTTTATTTTGTATTCAATTGATTTTTCAACTCTTGTTGGACACGAGTTAATTCTTGTTCATCCACACGTTGATAGGAAACACCATCTTGCATAAAACCAGTACCTTGAAGTTGGTCTTGTTTCACTTTACCAAAGGCACTGCGATAATCTAAGGCAATTTTTTTCATGTCATCAAAACTTAAATCTGTCTTCATATTATCAGAAACAGCTGTTAAAATTTCTTGATAGTTGCTCACGCTATTAAGACTTAAGACTTTTTGGACGATGCCTTCAATCACTTTTCTTTGACGTTCTTGGCGGCCGTAGTCACCATTAGGATCTTCGTAACGCATTCTTGAATAGGAGAGTGCTTGTTCACCATCCAATGAAATTTTACCAATCGTAAAATCATACCCGTCTTGAGAAAAAGTCAGATTATTGTTCACTTCGATTCCGCCAACCGCGTTGACTAATTCTTTTAAACCAGCCATATTAATTGAAACATAATGATTAATAGGTATGTTTAAATAGTTTTCAACTGTGTCCATTGCTAAAGATGCCCCACCAAAAGCATAGGCGTGATTCAATTTATCTTGTTTTCCTTGACCTGGAATATCTACATAGGTATCGCGAGCAAGACTGACTAAGGTTGTTTGCTTGTCACGAGGATTAACTGTTGCAACAATTGTTGTATCCGAACGACCTTGCTCGACACGCCCATCATCGCCTGTATCGATCCCTAATAATAAAACAGAAAAAGGCTCCTTATTGTTTAAATTGACCTGACTTTTTTTAGATCGTTCTACTGTTTCATAGGTTTTATCCATTGATTTAGAAACATCCCAATAAAGTTTTGCTCCCATTCCAACAACTGCAAGAAATAGAACCAAGATAATTCCAAAGATAATGGCAAAAATTTTCTTCCCTTTTGACATATTTTTCCTCCAATAATTTATCACAGGTTGTGATTTTTTTCTTATAGGTTAATCTTACTAATTTTTAGTGAAGAAGTATATAATAATTGTTGAAAGACTATAAAACTTTAAGGTATTTTGCATTATTTTTGCTTAATCTTTTGAAATATCTCAATTCTATTAAAATATGCGAATTAGTATATTACACGTTTTCAAGGTGTTTCATTGTTGATTAATTAGAATTTTAGTGGTATTTTTGTATTTGTAATTAGTACAGATTTTAATTGGAGGTATAACAGTGAGTAAAAAAGGATCAGATATCATAGTAGAAAGTTTAATCAATCACGAAGTGCCCTATATTTTTGGGATTCCCGGTGCAAAAATTGATGGAGTTTTTGATGCATTAGTTGACAAAGGTCCAGAATTAATTTTAGCTCGACATGAACAAAATGCAGCCTTTATGGCACAAGGGATTGGTCGTTTGACGGGAGAGCCTGGCTTAGTTATTGCGACTAGTGGACCTGGTGCCAGCAATTTAGCAACTGGGTTAGTAACTGCGACTGCAGAAGGGGACCCTGTTTTAGCATTGGCTGGACAGGTAAAACGGTCCGATTTGTCAAAATTAACTCACCAAAGCATGAATAATGCTGCATTATTTAGTCCAATAACAAAATTCAGTACAGAAATTCAAGATCCAGAAACATTATCTGAAAATATTGCCAATGCTTACCGTATCGCCAAAACAGCGAAAAAAGGCGCAACATTCTTATCGATCCCACAAGATGTCACAGATAGTCCGGTGACAGGCGAAGCAATTAAGCCTTTGTCGGCTCCGAAACTGGGCCATGCATCAGCAGAAACAATCGCAGCTTTAGCTGAACGAATCAAGCAAGCGAAATTACCTGTTTTACTTTTAGGAATGCGGGCCTCTGCACGAAAAGTTACCGCAGCCATTCGTGAATTGGTTGCTATAACTGGTTTGCCAGTCGTGGAAACGTTCCAAGGAGCAGGAATTATTTCAAAAGAATTAGAAGAACATTTCTTTGGGCGTGTTGGTTTATTTCGAAACCAACCTGGGGATCGTTTGTTAAAAAGAAGTGATTTAGTGATTGCTATTGGTTATGACCCCATTGAATATGAAGCACGTAATTGGAACGCAGAAAAAGATGCGCGCGTTATTGTTATTGATGAAGTTCAAATGGAAATTGATCAATATATGCAACCGGAAGAAGAGCTAATTGGTGATATGTCTAAAAATATTTTGAAATTATCAGAAGCATTTAGTGAACCAATATTAACAGAAGATGCGCAAGATTATTTAGAAACGCTTCAAGAAAAATTAACGATTAAAGAAGTAAAAACAAGTACAATTGAAAATCGATTACATCCATTAGAAATTGTTCAGACGCTTCAAGAAAAAACCACGAATGAAATGACAGTTACTGTTGATGTAGGGAGCCATTACATTTGGATGGCTCGCCACTTTAGAAGTTATGAACCGCGTCATTTATTATTTAGTAACGGTATGCAAACATTAGGTGTCGCTTTGCCTTGGGCAATCTCGGCTGCGCTGGTTCGTCCGAATACACAAATTATCTCTGTTTCTGGGGACGGCGGTTTCCTATTTTCAGCGCAAGAATTAGAAACAGCGGTTCGTTTAAAGCAAAATATCGTGCATATTATTTGGAATGATGGTAGTTATGATATGGTTAAATTCCAAGAAGAAATGAAATATAATCGATCCTCTGGCGTAGATTTTGGTCCAGTTGATTTTGTGAAATATGCTGAAGCTTTTGGAGCCAAAGGGGTTCGAGTGCATTCACAAGCAGAATTTGCCGCAGCTTTAGAAGAAGGAATGCAAACAGAAGGCCCAGTGATTATTGATGTTCCTGTGGATTATTCAGATAATCAAGAATTAGGTAAAACATTGTTACCAGATCAACTTTATTAGGAGATGGAAAAATGAGCGAACAATATGTTTATCAACATGGTACGCTAGGCGGTTTAATGGAAAGTTTGATGGCAGGAACGGCAGAAATTGGTACGTTACTCACGCAAGGTGATTTTGGAATTGGGACATTAGAAGGATCAAATGGCGAAATTATTTTATTGGACGGTATATTGTATCATGCGAATCAAACTGGCGAAATTACTATTTTAGAAGGCGAAGAATTAACGCCATATGCCGCAGTTACTCGTTTTCAAGAAGATGGCGCATTCCCTGTATCAACGGAAACCGATGAAAATATTAAAGCACAAATTTTAGAAAAAATTAGTCCTAATTTTTTTGCGGCAATTAAAATTAGCGGTCTTTTTGCGAATATGCATGTCCGTGTGGCACCTAAACAAGAAAAACCGTATCCACCATTTGTAGAAGCAGCACGCAATCAACCTGAATTTACAGCGGAGAATATTCAGGGAACAGTTGTAGGGTTCTTTACACCTAAATTATTTCATGGTGCTTCTGCTGCAGGATTTCATTTGCACTTTATCAGTGAGGATCACCAATTTGGTGGGCACATTCTTGATTTTGGCATTAAACAAGGGACTGTTTCGTGGATGGAAACAGCAGAATTGCGACAGCATTTTCCAGTTCATGATGCTGATTATCGGAATAAAGAAATTGATATTGCAAAAGCTTTGTCCGCAATTGAAGAAGCGGAATAACTGAATAACAAGGCACATTTCTCCACGCCCATTCAAGTTGACCTAGTTAGTCAACTTGAATGGGCTTATTGCTGTTCGTCGCTTTTTGTTGTTATTTTTCAAAAAAAAATAGTATCCTTTTTATAATAAGCAAATAACAATTGGAAAGGATGGCGTAATGGACACACTTTATAGAAGTTGGCAATTATCTGGTTGGCTCTATCATGATATTTTTGTCATCATTGTAGCAATTATTTTTATAGTAATTAGTGGTATTTTGGTTATTTCCTTAATAAGAAGGCGGAGTACAAGGAGACTGGTTCCCTATGCGTTAATTTTATTGGTTTATCTTGCAGTGGTACATTTTGCTGGTTTAATCTTTTTCGGAATGTTTCGTTCAGTAACGATTGAAGAGAAAAGTGCGACGTTTTATTCTGAAAAAACGAAAGGCTTAACTTCAATCGAGCGAATGATTATTCCAAATGGACGAACGAATGGCATTAGCACCAGTAACTCATTGTTCCAAGTGATTTCTGTTAATAGTCAGACGGGCGAACGAATGTGGAGTAAACGTTTAGGCTGGCGTGATTATTTAATTGGTCAAACAGATCAATATGTGGTTTTGAATAGTGCTGATAACGAGGCCATTTACTTACTAGATACAAAAACAGGGAAAAAACAGTTTTCTGAAGCGGATTTAGTGAAGAAATTCCCTGAATTAAAAGACTATTTAAGCTCTGATTTCGTTGATTATCGTTTTATGGATAATCGCTATCTCTATATTTATGGATTAAACAATCGATATTATCAATTAGATTTGAAAAATTGGCAGTTAAAACAAGACCCAACTTTCAAAGAAGTCTTTCAAACACAAGAAGCGCCTAAATGGACGGTAGATTCAAATGAGAGTCAAATTGGTCAAGAGCTGTCATCGGAAGAGCGTACAACAGTGCAAGGAAAACTAGAAGAGCAACTAATAGCACCAGTTTTATTAGGCAAGAAAGATGAAGCAAATTATTATGTTCTGTCATACAAGAAAAGACAAAGTAATCAAGCGATAGTTGGCTTATACAATTGGCAGAAAAAAACATACGAGTGGCAAACACCGTTGCTTTTAACTAAAGAAAATGTACCTATTGAAGCTTTTCAAGTAGAGGATGCGTTATTCATTAAAGTCCCGCGTTATTTATACAAAATTAACCTGAATAATGGTAATCAAGAGTATCAGTTTGATTACCGTTGGGGCCAAGTGATTCGTTAAACGAAAAGTGGTAAAGCATGCTTAGACAAATAGAAGGAGCAAATAGTCCTTATGATATAAAAAAACGCTTAGAAGAGTAGTGATTCCGCTAGTTTTCTAAGCGTTTTTTTTATTTTATGCAGGTCCAGAGATTAAATTCCAGATAATCGAACCTGTATATGCGCCAGGAAATAATTGTGAAACAGGGGTTTGGATTGCAAGAGAAATATCGGTCATGCGGCCGCTCCACATTCCTTGTCCTTTTCTATCACCAGCGTTACTCATTAAAGTCGCACCGTTACCGATAATAATTGGGTTGGTCGGGAAGTCGGGTGCAGCAGGATCTTCTGAAAAATCCAGTCCATACATTGTATTTGTCATAAAGAAACGCCTTAACGTTTTGTCATAGCGAGCATAGCCGCCTGTTAATTGAAACGTAATGATGCCTAGTAAAGAATGAGCTTCGTTTCGCATGTGTGGGATTTCAGCAGTGACATGCCAACCAGTTAAGGCTCCGCGAACATCCCCCATCCCGAAGTGTCTCATTGTATGAGTATTGCCTTCAGAAGGTCGTATAGGAACTGCCGTTAAATCACCAGAAATCGCTTGGGTTTCAAAAGTAAATTCTTTTGGAATAAAGAGCAAGTCAAAACTAGTGTTAGGATTTTCTAAATCAGGATCAATGGCATCGTCAACCGATTCATCACCAGGCAGCCCTCCAAGTTCTAGTTCAACTGAAACAGGCGTTTTTCCAGAACGGGTGGCAAAAGAAACCGATGGGTCAAAACTAAAGAGACTGAATACTAGCAACAAGGCTGCAAGTGATTGATAAGTGAGTAGATTTTTTTGCTTCAAGAAAGTTCCTCCTTTAGGTGCTGATAATATAAGTATACGCAAAAGGAGCTGTTTTTATTTATCAGTAATTTACAGGGAATTCGAAAATATTGAGACAAATAGTTTTTAATATTAGTTGAGAAAGGTGAGTCGACAATTTTTACTTGTTGATTCTGTCTTTTTTGAGCACAATTCGTTATATCAAGCATGCTAAAATATAAAAGAAATCATCAAGTATTACTAATCAAAATGGAGAGGAGGAGAAAACTTTGAGTAAGTGTTTGGGGTTGTTGATGATTTTATTTGTATTATCTGGCTGTTCAGGAAGTAGGAATTCGCAACAGGAAGTCGTTATAGAAAAGTCTGCTAATAATGACAAAGCAAGACAATTTGTTGATCAAAAAAATCCGCATTTAGGAACGCAATTAGAAGCAGAATCTTATACTAAACAGGAAGCGATTGAATTTTTACAAAATGGTTTAGGGATACCAACGAATGACTCGGCGTTTCATTATAAGTTTAAGCAGTCAAATAAAGGAAGTTATGTTGTTCAAATTATATCTGAAAAGAATAGTGTCTCAAAAGAGAATGAATTGTTCGGATATTATCAGGTGTATCAAGATGGTATTATAGTGAAAATGATGGAAAAGGATCAAACGTTCCAAGAAAATTAAGTGATAAATAAAAAAGTTGACAAAAAACACAAACAGTCTTGTTTGTGTTTTTTTGTTTAATGTTCGTGTTTTATTTTTTAATAACCTTTTTCGAAAAAATATACGAACGTTCGGGTTTAAAAACGAACAAAAAGATGAAAATGTGTTGAAATATACGTTTTCCTTGCGTATACTGATGAAGTGAAAAAACGAACGAGGAGTGTACGAATGAACAAGAAAGTTCCTTATTTAATTGTGGCGCCGGGGCTAGTACTATTATTATTTTTCTTAATGATTCCATTAATTACTAGCATTTTGCCAACCATTTTTACTGATCATGGCTTGACACTAAATCAGTATGTTACTTTTTTTAAAGATGACTATAATGTTTCAATTTTCTGGCGAACGATAAGAGTTTCGTTAATTGTGACGGGTATTTCAATCGTGTTGGGCATTCCAACGGCATACTTTATTGCTGGAGTTTCCAAAAAATGGCGTGGCTTTTTAATGGCTATGACCTTGTTTCCATTATTAACCAATTCAGTTATTCGAAGTTTTGCTTGGATTAACATTTTAGGAAAAAACGGTGTAGTGAATACGTTGTTATTAAAAACAGGCTTAATTGAGCAACCGCTGAATTTATTGTATACAGAATTTGCAATTATTATCGGTTCAGTGTATTTATTTTTACCAACAATGATTATGACCTTAGTTGGGGTTATGGAAAACATTGAAGGAGAAATGCTAGAAGCGGCTGAGACGCTAGGCGCCAATCCAATGACGGCTTTTCGGAAAATTGTTTTACCTTTATCAATTCCAGGCACCATCGTAGGAAGTATATTAGTGTTTACAGGAACTTTAACGGCTTATACGACGCCACAGCTGTTAGGTGGTAACCAAAAAATGATGATGTCGACCTTCTTATATCAAAAGGCTAATACTTTAGGTGATTGGCAATCGGCGAGTGTTCTTGCATTTATTATGATTTTAACAACATTAATTGTGATGAAAGGCCTAGACATGGTCGCTAAGAAAGTAGATCGGAGAGAAGCAAATCATGCGTAAGCAAAAAGGACTATCTGTTATTGCAATTCTAGTTTTTCTGTTTTTATTTTTACCATTATGTTTGATTGTGGTGACTTCTTTTGGAACAGCCGCAGCGATTCAATTTCCGATTAAAGGATTTACTTTAGATTGGTACGCCAAAGCCTTACAATCGGAAACGTTTATGGACAGTTTTAAGTTAAGCTTGTTGATTGGGGTATTAGCAACTGTTTTAGCATTAATAGTAGGGATTCCGGCTTCCTATGCGCTGGCACGTTATTCCGTTCGCGGGCGCAACTTTATTAAAAGCTTTTTCTTATCCCCAACTGTGATTCCAGGAATTGTGGTCGGGTATACGTTATTTCAATATATTGTTATTAAATTAGGTTTGCCTGTCTTTCAAGGATTATTAATGGGGCATTTTTTAATTAGTTTGCCTTATATTATTCGAGTGGTTGGGTCAAGTATGGAACAACTAGATTATTCAATGGAAGAAGTAGCTTGGACATTAGGTTGTACAAGATTGCGAGCTTTTATTCAAATTGTTTTACCCAATGTGTCTTCAGGAATTTTTGCAGCCTTTATGTTAGCATTTGTCAATTCGTTTAACAATGTTCCTGTATCGATGTTTTTATCAGGTCCCGGTGTGACGATGCTGCCTACTTCTTTATTAAGTTATATGGAATACAATTATGATCCAACTGTTTCAGCAATTTCTGTATTGTTGATGCTACTAACAATGGGCTTAATGTTTTTAATTGAAAAAACGTTGGGACTAGCTTCCATTGCCTAAAACATGGAAGAAGCACGAGATAGAAAGAGGAGAAAATTTTGACTTTTGTGGATTTAAAAGATATTCGCGTCAGCTATGACGGAAAACAAGATATTTTAAAAGATTTAAATATTTCAATGGAAAAAGGAGAATTAGTTTCTTTATTAGGACCGAGTGGTTGTGGTAAAACGACTACGCTAAGAGTGATTGCTGGATTAATTAAGCCAAACGACGGACAGTTTTTCGTTGACCAAGAAGAACTAACAAAGGTTCCTGTCCATAAAAGAAACTTCGGGATGGTTTTTCAAAGCTATGCGTTATTTCCCCATTTAACGATTGCAGAAAATGTCGCTTTTGGGTTGAAATTACGCAAAGAAAGCAAACAAACCATGGACCAAAAAGTCACGGAAATGCTAAAAGTATGTGGTTTAGAAAGCTTGGGCGACCGTTATCCAAAACAATTATCTGGTGGTCAAAGACAGCGGGTTGCGCTAGCACGTGCTCTGATTATTGAACCTAAACTATTACTACTAGATGAACCGTTGAGTAATTTAGATGCAAAATTGCGAGTGGCAATGCGGATTGAAATCAAACGGATTCAACAACAATTAGGCATTACGACAGTTTTTGTCACACATGACCAAGAAGAATGTTTTTCTATTTCAGATAAAGTGGCCATTATGAATAATGGCGTGATTGAACAATATGATTCACCAGAAACGATTTATCGTTTGCCTCGTACTAAGTTTGTTGCAGAATTTATCGGTTTTGAAAACTTTTTCTCTGTCGAAAAAATGGAAGCCGGTCATTATCGGACACAAACAAATCAAATAGTGAAAACGACTAATCCTGAACCAAATGTTACAACGACGGTGGCAACGATTCGTCCAGAGGACATTGAGATTGTTTCAGAAGCTGCTACTAATACTGTCGCAGGTACTGTCGCTGTCCGAACATTTTTAGGGAAAAGCTATCAATATGAAGTGGAAACAGCGTTAGGTACATTGCTGGTTAATGGAACAAGTGAACAGTTATATGAAACAAACGAAACCATTCACTTGGCTTTTCCAGCTGAGAAATTAGTTATTTTAGAAAAATAAAAACCATTTTGGAGGAAGATTTAAAAATGAAAAAACGCGTAATTTTAGGGACATTAGTCGCTGCAACGTTATTAATGACTGCTTGTGGAAACAGCGAAGCAACTACGAAAAGCGAGAGCAAAGGTGGAAGTAATGCTTTAGTCGTTTCAACTTTCGGATTAAGTGAAGATATTGTCAAAAAAGACATCATCGCTCCATTTGAAAAAGAGAATGAAGCGAAAGTTACCTTAGAAGTAGGCAATAGCGCAGACCGCTTTACGAAATTAAAAAATAATCCCAATGCGGGAATTGATGTCATTGAATTAGCACAAGCAAATGCAGCACAAGGTGGAAAAGAAGGGTTATTTGAAAAAATTACAGAAAAAGAAGTACCTAATTTAAGTCAGTTAACGCCGGGAGCAAAAGAGGTTTTTGAAAGTGGTGCTGGCGTACCAATCGCTGTAAACAGTATCGGGATTGTTTACAACAAAGAAAAATTAGGCAAAGAAATTAAAAACTGGGATGACTTATGGTCAGCTGATTTGAAAGGTAAAATTTCTGTTCCAGACGTTGCCACGACGGCAGGTCCTTTAATGTTATACGTTGCCAGTGAACATGCTGGTCAAGATATTACAAAAGATAACGGGAAGGCCGCTTTTGAAGCGATGAAAGAATTAAAACCAAACGTTGTTAAAACGTATTCAAAATCGTCAGACTTAGCTAATATGTTCCAATCTGGTGAAATTGAAGCAGCTGTGGTTGCTGATTTTGCGGTTGATATTATTCAAGGCGCAGCAGAAAACGTGACGTATGTCGTCCCAGAAAGCGGCACGTATGCCAACTATAATACAGTCAATATTCCTAAAAAAGCACAAAACAAAGAAACCGCCTTTAAATTTGTTAACGCACGGATTAGTGAAGAATCACAAAAGGCCAAAGCGATTTCATTAAATGAAGGACCTACAAATCAACAAGTAACGTTAAGCGAAAAAGAAGCGAAAAATAAAACATATGGTGCCATTGCCGAACGTGCCAAAACAGTCGATTTTAATTTTATTAATAGTCAACTAGCGGATTGGATTGATCAATGGAATCGGACGATGAATCAATAGTTTTAGAAAAGAGGGACAAAATGAACGTCGATGTATTACTAAAAAATGTGTGGCTGTATCAAACAGTCACTCAAACATTCGTTCAACGAAATGTTGCGATTAAAAATGATAAATTTTATTACATTTATGAAGAAGAGAACGTCAATTTGCAGCCCCAAAAAACAATTAATGCCGAGAATCAATGGATGATTCCCGGCTTAATTGATGCACACATGCATATTGAAAGTTCCATGACGACACCTACTATTTTTTCCAAAGCAGTAGTGCGTTACGGTGTGACAACGGTGATTGCCGATGCCCATGAAATGGCTAACGTATTTGGCTTAGAAGGCTTAAAAGCTTTTATGGCCGCTGAAACAGAACTAGATATCTTTCACGCAATTCCTTCTTCGGTTCCTTCGACCACTCCCGAATTAGAAACAACTGGTGGGATTATCGGCTTAGCAGAAGTAGCAGAATTACTCAAAGAACCAAAAGTGATTTGTTTAGGGGAAGCCATGAATTTTAAAGGGATTTCCTATGAGCCAGATTCTTTAATTCGTCAAATTATCGATTTGTGCCAAAAACAACGACCAACCATGCCTTTAGAAGGCCACTGTCCTAAAATCGAAGATCAAGAGTTAGCAGATTTTCTATATAGCGGTATCACTTCAGATCATACTCATCAATTTCCTAAAACGTTAAAAGAAAAAATTGAAGCGGGTGTCTTTATTCAATTTCAAAATAAATCAATCACTCCTGAAAACATTCAGGTGATAGTAGACAATGACTTCTACAATTATGCAAGTATTATCACGGATGACGTGATGGCTGATGATTTGCTAAAAGGTCATCTAAATGAAAATGTCAAAAAAGCCGTTCATGCAGGATTGCCTATCGAAAAAGCCATTTATATGGCAACTTATACGCCGGCCAAACGAATGGGTCTCCATGATCGTGGCGAAATTGCACCTGGTAAAAAAGCTGACTTTTTGTTATTAAATGACTTAGAAAGTTTTGATATTACTACGGTTTATAAATCTGGAAAGGTTGTTTTTGAAAAAGGCGAGCCCTTCCATTATCCAGAAAAAATTGAAGAGTTTCCAGCCGCTTACCAACAAACCATCCAATGTAAAAAGTTAACAGAAGAAGATTTACTTTTAAAGGTGGCTACAACAAAAGAAACAGTTCGTTGTAATGTGATTCAAAAACAAGAAATTGGCACATTTACAGAGCGAATTACAAAAGAAATTCCTGTTGAAAATGGATTGTTGCAATGGCAAAAAGCCAACTGTGCCTTATTAATTGTGATGGAACGTTACGGAAAAAATGGTAATATTTCTTTTTCTTTAATGGATCAACCCCTTTCCGAGAAAGGAGCCATTGCGACAACCTGGGCCCATGATCATCATAATTTAATGGTGATGGGTAATACGATTGAGGATATTCTGTTAGCGCAGAATGAATTATTAGCGATGCAAGGCGGCTATTTGGTTGCTTCGGATCAGCAAGTGATGGCAACTTGTCCTTTACCAATTGGTGGGATTTTATCGCAAGCACCGATTGATCAATTAGGCGCTTCTTTACAAAAAGTCCGACAAGCTATGCAAGCGTTAGGCTATCAAAATATGAATGAAATCATGTCCTTTTCTACACTATCATTGCCTGTCTCGCCAGCCATTAAAGTGACAGATTTTGGGATGATGGATACGAAGTCACAACGTTTCTATCCATTAGTTTTTCCAGAGGATGGAGTTCTTTTGCATGAAAACACTCATTAAAAATGTGCATATACTAACAATGGATGAGCAATTTTCAGAAATCAAAGCCGGCTATTTAGTGATTGAAGAAGACACAATTGTGGAATTAGCACCAATGACCACACTTGATGAAAAGCGAATGGCTGCAAATCAAGTAATCGATGGCCAAAATGGAATTTTAATGCCTGGGATGATTAACACCCATACCCATGTAGGCATGATTCCGTTTCGTTCGTTAGGAGACGATGTGCCAGATCGACTCCGGCGTTTTCTTTTTCCATTAGAACAATTCATGACAAAAGAATTAGTAGGATGCAGTAGTGATTATGCAATTGCTGAAATGTTACTGAGTGGTATTACGAGCTTTTGTGATATGTATTATTTTGAAGATGAAATTGCTAAAAGTTGTGAAAAAATGAGTGTTCGTGCTTTGCTCGGAGAGACGATCATTGATATGCCCACTTGTGATAGTCCAGAACCTTCAGGCGGTCTTTTTTACGCGGAAACCTTTATTCGCAAGTGGCAAGGTCATCCGTTGATTACGCCTATGCTTGCGCCGCATGCACCGAATACCAATTCACCAGAAGTGTTGGCGAAAATTATTGAACTTAGTCGGCAATACCAAGTTCCTGTGACCATGCACGTTGCTGAAATGACTTATGAAATGGCTGAGTTTGAAAAAGCCTATCAAAAAACACCAATTGCTTTCTTAGAAGAACTGGGTTATTTGAGCGAGCCGTTTATTTTAGCGCATTGTATTTTGGCAACAGATGAAGATCTTGCGAGTTTAGCTGCGACTAATGGAAAAGCGCGTGTCGCTCATTGTATCGGTGCGAATACTAAATCAGCCAAAGGCGTAGCGCCGATTAAGCAAATGCTTGATCAAGGGATTATTGTCGGTTTAGGCACGGATGGACCTAGTAGTGGGAATACATTAGATTTATTCACCCAAATGCGCATGGTTGCGAATTTTCATAAGACAGCACACCAAGATCGCTCCTTGTTTCCTGCGAAAGAAATTGTTTATCTGGCAACGATGGGGGGCGCTAAAACATTAGGTTTGGCGGAGCAAGTCGGCTCATTGGAAGTGGGCAAAAAAGCGGATATAACATTAATTGAAACGCAATCAGTTAATATGTTTCCGATTTTTGATGCCTATTCAGCGTTGGTTTATTCAGCAAATGCTAGCAATGTTGAAGCCGTTTGGGTGAACGGTCAACAGTTAGTTGCCAATAAAGAATTACAACAAGCTAATCTCAAAGAAATCAAGGAAAAATTATATCAGGCCATGAATACGTTTGTGAAAGAAGCTAAAAAAAGAGCTGCTCTCTAAACAAAGCAAGTATGACGTATCGGATTGATTAAATAACGCTGAATTGACGTTTAGTGATTCAGGTTCTAATAGAGCGCAGACAAACTTTTAATGAAAGAGTTGTCTGTGTTCTTTTTTGTTATAAACATTTTTCTTTTTCTATATATATTTTTAAGGTAAGTTGTATTATAGTAAGTTTGAGAAGATGAGAATGAGAGGAAAAGCAATGAATATACAACGGTTTATAGAAAAACGCAAAGCACGTGGTTTGTCGCAAAGTGAATTGGCTAAAGGGATTTGTACGCAAGTTACGGTTAGTCGCTTTGAAAAGAATGGTCAAGTCCCAACTTTAAAAATATTGATCCAACTATGTAATCGTTTAGAGCTACCTTTGGGGGAACTCTTCCCGCGCGTAGGGATTAAACAACCTGAAATTCTTGAAAAAATGGAAGAAGCAGAATTCTTCTTGATTACCAGCGAACATGACCAATTGCAAACAATTTTAAAAAATATTCCTTTTGATGAAATCAAAGATTCCCAACTGTTATTAGAATATTATTATTTACAAGGCTTTGTCATGATTTTTCAAAATGCTTCGTTGATGGATTGCTTATTTACCTTTGAAAAACTTCTGTTTGAAGAGCAAAAATACACGAGCGATATTTACCGTTTGTTAGCTTTTACTGGAATTGGCATGGCCTATGCCAAAGAAGGCGAAATTGAGAAAGCCGAATTTTATTTCAATAAGGTCTTCAAGGAAATTTATCTCTATACTATTCAATCAATGGAAGATACTTGGCGAGTATTAAATGTTGTCTTTCACTGTGGTGTTTTTTATGCAGAAAAAGGCGATTTAGAAACAAGTGATGCTTTGTTAGAGTATGCGATTTCCATCTGTTCTGATAATCACGTCACGTATTACTTGGCAAGAGCAGCTTTCCAACTTGCGAAAAATGCCTTAGCTGAAGAAAAGCCGCAAGAGCAAATTTTAGAACTACTACAAGATGCCCGCGCGTATGCAAAAATCAATAAAAACCGCATCTTGTTGGAAGCAATTCAAACATTGAAAGAAACAATTTTATCTAAGGAGAATTAGTTTATATAGAAAATTATATATTTATTTTAAAAATATAATAAAAAAAGCGTTTTTTAAAAGAGTTAAAGACACGTTACGACCTTAAATGAAAATTTTAAGGTCGTTATTTTATATAAAAAAATATATAAACGACTTGACTGGCATCAAATAAAGGCGTATGATTCATTTGTGAATAAATGTGAAATAAAACACAATCTTTCGTGGAGAGGAAGTCTTGAGGTGCAACAAAGTCAAACTATTTATTTGATGGGCACAGTAATAGATGTATTTGTAGACCATGAAGAACCTGAAAAAATTCTAGAAGAAGTGCATCAACGATTGATCACTTATGAACAACGCTTTAGTGCAAATGATTCAACTTCGGAACTGATGGCTGTCAATCAACAAGCTGGGCAAAAACCAGTCAGCGTTCATCCAGAGTTGTATCAATTAATTGCATTAGGGAAAAAGCATAGTTGTGATCCAGCTAGTCATTTGAATGTTACCATTGGCCCACTAGTTCAAACGTGGCGAATCGGTTTTAAAGATGCCCGTGTCCCGTCAGAAAAGGAGATTAAAGCCTGTTTGAAAAAAATTAATCCAGAAAAGATTCACTTAAATCCCTTAAAACAAACGGTTTTTTTGGAAGAAGAAGGAATGAAATTAGATCTGGGGGCTTTAGCAAAGGGCTATATCGCTGATTTACTAATTGCCTATTTGAAAGAAGTCCATGTGACGTCTGCTTTGATTAATCTGGGCGGCAATATTGTGACGTTGGGGCCCTCTACGCATCAAAACAAAAAATGGCGAATTGGTATTCGCAATCCGCAAGAATCCAGAGAAACAATCAGCTTACTTGTCGAAGTGGCTAATCAATCGGTTGTGACGTCGGGCATTTATGAAAGAAGTTTAACCGAAGCTGGGCGAGTCTATCACCATTTGTTGGATCCGACAACCGGATACCCATTGGAAACTGAAATGGCCAGCATCACAATTATCTCGGATGCTTCAGTGGATGGTGAGATTTGGACAACGCGTTTATTTGGTTATCCAATTCCAGAAGCGCTTGAAATCCTCAATCAACTAGATGGGATTGAAGGAGTCATCATTACACAAGACCAGCAAATTTTATATAGCAGCGGGTTAGCAGATACTCTTCACATTATCCATTCATAGAACCGAAAAAGAAAGGACAGCTCATTATGAAAAAAATTATCGGCTTAGTAGGAACGAACTCAGAGCAATCAACCAATCGTCAACTTTTGCAATTTATGCAACACTATTTTGCGCAGGAGGCTGACATTGAACTAGTTGAAATTGTTGACTTTCCTATGTTTAACAAGCCAGAAGACAAAGTTTTGCCAGAAATAGTTAAAACGGTTGCTGAAAAAATTGAAGCAGCAGATGGCGTCATTATCAGTACGCCTGAATATGACCATGCGGTGCCGGCTTCTTTGATGAATGCCCTAAGTTGGTTATCTTACGGGATTTTTCCGTTTGTTGATAAACCAGTTATGATTACTGGTGCATCCTATGGCACGTTAGGTTCCTCTAGAGCACAAGCGCATCTGCGTCAAATTTTAGATGCTCCTGAATTGAAAGCACGAATTATGCCAAGCTCTGAATTTTTATTAGCGCATTCCTTACAAGCTTTTGATAAAAACAATGCGTTAAAAGATTCAGAACAAATAGATAAACTAGCTGGTTTGTTTGCAGATTTTTGTGTATTTATTGAAATTACAGAACAGCTGAAACATGCGCATGCGCAAAATAAAAAAGAAGCAGAAAATTTCTCATGGGAAACGATTTAACGAAATGGAGTGAATAAAATGAAATTAATTGGGATCGTCGGATCAAACGCTGATTCTTCTTATAATCGGTTACTACTGCAATATATTGGCAAAGAGTTTTATAAAATGTTCGACTTGGAAATTTTAGAAATTAAAGATATTCCAATGTTTAATCAAAGTAAGGATCAAACGAACAGTGTCTTGATTCAGAATATGAATCGCAAAATTTTACAAGCAGACGGCGTAATTATTGCGACGCCCGAACATAACCATACCATTCCTGCCGGTTTGAAAAGTGTGTTAGAATGGTTATCTTTCAAAATTCATCCGCTGGAAAATAAACCAGTAATGATTGTTGGTTGCTCTTATTATGATCAAGGAACCTCGCGTGCGCAATTACATCTCCGTCAAATTCTTGATGCACCTGGTGTCAATGCAATCGTGATGCCTGGAAACGAGTTTTTATTAGGAAAAGCTAAAGAAGCATTTGATGAAAACGGCAACTTAATTGCGGAGGGAACACGTCAATTTTTAGAAAGCACATTACAAAAATTCGTGGAATTCATTGATGTGATTTCAAAATTAGAAGGGGCTAAGCCAAAAGACTTACCTGAAGATTTACATGCAAAAGGAACCATTGAAACAACGATCGAAGGGGTTGATATGGCAGCAGATGATTGGGTAGAACAAGCAGCAGAAGCGGTTCAGGCTGTGGAAGGCGACACATATGTAAAATTAGATCGAGGCATTTTAACCGTAGATCAGCTAAATTATTTCTTAAAATCAATGCCAATGGAATTGACTTATGCAGACAGTAACAATCAATTTTTATATTACAATAAAAAAATGGTTGCTGAAGAAATGTTTGCTAAACGGCAACCAGGACAAGTTGGTAATCCATTAGCGAATTGCCATCCGCCAAAAGCATTGAAAAATGTAGAATGGGTGATTCAACAATTACGGTCAGGAAAAACAGATGCTATTCGCGTTCATGTTCCAATGCACGGACCAGATACCTATGTAGTGCATAACTATCAAGCGATGTATGATGATAATGGAAATTACGCGGGAATTAATGAGTATATTTTAGACTTTAAACCAATTGTTGATTGGTATTTAAAACAAACTGGGCAAGAATTAGTCGGTGGAAAAAACGTCGATGCAGTCAGTGGTGCCTCCAAAAAAGAAGCGCCAGAAACGGCAGATAGTGTCTCAAGTGCATCAGTCCATGAAGAAGAGTCAGCGACCGAAAAGCCAACAGTTGACAGCGTTTCTAGCGCTTCAATTAAAGAGTAAAATAACAGCAAAAAATAGCGGCAACAAGTAGTCATACTGTATTCAGATTAGCAATGCCAAATGAGGACTTTTATTGACAGAAGCTGATACTTAAAAGAGTAAGAACTTTATAGGAAGATAGTATAGAAGACGAACCAAAAGTTTCAATCATTTTTGACGAATAGGCTAGAAAAGAAACAGAAAATTAGTCAAACAAATCAGCTTTTCTTTAAATTTAAAGTAAAAAAATAACAAAAAAAGCCTCCTTGGTGACGCAAGGGGGCTTTTTTTGGTTAAAATAATACTTTTCTATGAAGATTCCTAAATATTGAAAGAATCATTTTTAAATTTGTGGAAAAAATAAGCAAGATTGACACTCACGTCTTGTTAAAAAAATAGATACTTAAGGCGTGATAGTTTGGAGTTGAAAATGTGACTACTTTGTTAGATGAATTATTAGACCAAGAATTCCGAGATAAATTACTTATTTATCAAACTTTTATGAATAGTGAAGGTCCATTATTAAAAGAAGAATTTTATGGATATTTTGATTTATCCACTCAAAAGTTAGAATCGTTGTGCCGTCAAATAAATTATGAATGTACACAGATTTCTTCAAGGAGTCAAATTCTTTTTCCAGCTAAAGGACTGATTAGTGCGCAAAAATTATCGCAAATTGATTATCAAGCCTTAAGAAAATATTATTTTGATCAATCACTAATGGCCAAGTTGCTTCTTGATGTGGGCCTCTATCAAAAGCACACGATTCAAGAATTTTCTCAAATTCATTTTATGAGCAAAAGCAAAATTTATGCCTTCTCGTATAAACTAAATCTGATTTTAGCTAATTGGCATATTAAATTAAAGTCAACAGGCTTGGTTGGAGAAGAGAAAAATATCCGAAGTTTTTGTTTTCAATGCTTGTATTATTTTTATGGAAGTAATCAAGAAAGGCTGCCTAACATTTTGATGGAAAATAGTCCTGGCATTAAACGATTTATAAACGATTTACAACTGATGTATCAAAGAACGTTTAGTCTTAATCAAAGCGCACAACTATTTATTCTTTTAACGATCCAACGTTTTCGTGTATTTTCTGATCATGTAGTGGACTCTTTTACGGAAGTTCATGTGCCTAGCTGTTTACAGCATGCGTTTGAAAAAATTTATACAAGCGAAACCCCTCTTTTTAAAGAGGATTTTGGCAAAGAGACTTCATATATTTTTCTTTTTTTAAGTTTAAATGAATACATTGATAGTCCGATTGTTTTTCCAGATAAGTTAACCATGTTAGACGAATTTATTGATCATATGAATAGTGTTATTCCTTTCTTTGAAAAGCGAATTACGGTGGAAACAAAAGAAAAATTAAAGTTGATTTGTTATCGCTGGGACCGCCTATACTTTTCAGTGGCTGCATTTATTCCCGCCAAGCAGAGCAGTTTCTTTGAAGAGCGGTTTCCTCAAATTCATCGCGCCTTAGATGGTTTTATACAAAAGACAGAGTCGCTGCATCAAAAACGATTTTTAATGTATGAACGCGTGCATCTATACTATGATTTTATGTTTTGTTTGTTAAATGATCGTTCTTTTTGCGCAATTGAAAAAACGATTCATGTATTTGTTGATTTTTCTGGTGGGGAGGATTATAACCGCTTTATTGCAAAAATTATTGCTTCTTTCAATTATATGGATGTTATGATTGATCACAAATTAACCTTAGAAACCGATTTGTATTTGTCCGATTTTTATAGTTCGAAAGTACGGTGTCGTCAATTGACATGGCGTCATTTGCCGGAAACAAAAGATTGGCAAGTATTTGCTGAGGTAGTCAGAGAACTAAGAAAGGGAGAGACTCAGAAAAATGAGCACTATGAGAGAGACCCAATCAAGATGTGGCGAGAACAAGAATACGAAGGATAGTCAATTGAGACAAGCAGTTAACTATAAAGACTTAACTGGTCAAAAGTTTGGTGAGTTGACAGTAGTAGCACCAACGGCAAAAAGAAAAGAAGGGCTGATTGTTTGGGCCTGTCGCTGTTCTTGTGGGAGCTATGCAGAAGCTTCAAGAAGACAACTAATTCGTGGGTATCGAACGAAATGTGCTCACCATCGCTATCAAACAATGTTGAAAAAAAACTATCATGAATTAGTCGTGGTACGGATTGAAAGTATTCAACAGACAATGAAAGCGTATTGTCTGTGTTCGTGCGGACAATCTTGCTGGGTTCGCTGTGAAAATTTGTTGAATGGCCATACCAAAAGTTGCGGTCATCGTAAAAAGAAGGATTACCGACAAAGAGTTGCTGGCGTAATTCCAGGGAAGTTACAAAGTAAACGCCCCAAAAATAATAGCAGTGGACACAAAGGAGTGAGCCAGACCGCTTCTGGGAAATGGCTGGCTTATATCTCTTTAAAAGGCAAGCGCCATAACTTAGGTATCTTTACGAAAAAAAGTGAAGCAATTTTAGCAAGAAAATTAGCAGAACGTCGTCTATTTCAACCAATTTTACAACAAGAAATAGTGACTACAAATAAGGAAGTTTAGCAACAGAGAGGATGCGAAAGATGTTAGCAGGCTTATTTTCAGTAACTGGAATGATTTTATTGGGGATTTTATTTTGCTTAATTGGTTATCAAACGTTTCGAAAACATCATCATTAAGAGAAGAATGTTCTAGCTAGATAATTTCATCGACAGATGAAATTATCTAGCTTTTTTTATAAAAAAGCTAAGAAAAGGATAAGAGATTGTGGAAATTCTTTAGGTTGTTTAACAAAGCCTTAATTTCCTTTGTTTTAGATTGTGGTTAAGAAGATTTTTCTCTATACTAAGTCTTCGGAAATCAAAGAAAAGAAAGGAGCGAGTGATGTGGTTAAAAAAATTGGTTTAAGTATAATGCTCTTATTTTTTTTCTTAATTATCGCACTCCCAATCTATGCGTGGAAGATTGAGCCGAATTTAGTTCACGTTAATCAGGTGACTTTGGGAAAGAAAAATCAACGAGAACCATTGAATGTTGTGCAACTTTCGGATATACAAGTTTCAGAATTTTATGAGACGAAGCGGTTAGATAAAGTCATAAAAAAAGTCAATCGTGAAAAACCAGATATTATCGTTTTTACAGGTGATTTATTTGACAATTATGCCAAAAATCCGCAACAAAAAGAACCGATGATTGAAAAGTTAAAACAGTTACAAGCGACAATTGGAAAATATGCAGTTTGGGGAAATCATGATTATGGTGGCGGTGCTTCTGCGGTGTATGATGAAGTCATGGAGGCCAGTGGCTTTACCGTTATGAAAAACCAAGGAGAAACAGTAACCTTAGCAGATGGACGCCGTCTTTTTATTGGTGGTTTAGATGACTCGTTATTAGGAAATCCTTCCGTTTCAGAAACATTATCCTATCGAGAAACGTATGACTATGCGTTATTAATGACCCATGAACCAGATGTCGCGGATGCATTTGTTGGTACGGGTACACAGTTAGTTTTAGCAGGACATAGCCATGGCGGACAAATTTGGATTCCTTTTTATCCAATCACAAATGTTTTAGCAGAAAAGTATACCAGAGGATTGTATCAGTTGGACCAAGAAACGCAACTATATGTTAATACAGGCTTAGGAACGACCGCCATTCATGCCCGTTTTGGGGTGATCCCTGAAATTACACATTTTACTATCTATATTTAAAAAGTCTGGTCAATCCGACCAGACTTTTTTCTGTTATTTAACAGAATTATTTTTAAGAAAAAGATGTTCATATTTTGGTGAAACGTTTCTATAAAATGCTTTAAAATATCTAGAAAAGAGTATTTTTATGGAAAAAGAAGCAGGGAAAACAATTTCTTTATAAATGGTCTATAGCGCTTTTTAATGCTGTTATTTTTAAATAAAACCATAATGTAAGGGTTTACAACTGTTTGAAGTGAATGTATAATCTGTTTGTAGAAACGTTTCACTAAAAAGAAAGGAACCCTGCTTATGAAAAAACTAAAAAAGTTTTATGATCAGCGGCAATTGCATTGGATGGTACTTCCGGGTGTAGCATTCATGATTGTCTTTAACTACATTCCAATTTATGGAATTATCATTGCTTTTAAAAATTATACGATTGTTGACACGGTTTCTTCTGCACCATGGGTTGGACTTGAAAATTTTCGAATCATTATGGAAGATAGTTTTTTTTGGGAAGCAGTTCGTAATACCTTAGCGATTAGTTTAATGAAACTTTTTTTAGGATTCGCTATTCCGATTATCTTAGCGGTAATGATTTTTGAAATGAGAGATGGACATTTAAAAAAAGTGATTCAGACAATTTCTTATATTCCGCACTTTTTTTCTTGGATCGTTTTAGGCGGGATGTTGATTTCGTGGCTTTCAACAAATGGCTTTATCAACCAAGTCATGATGTCGTTAGGCTTAATGAATCAGGGCGTCAATCATTTGTTAGATCCTGATAAGTATTGGTGGATTGCTGTTCTTTCTGATTTGTGGAAAGAAGTAGGTTGGGGCACGATTCTCTATCTTGCTGGCATGTCTCGCATTGATCCAACGTTTTATGAAGCAGCGAGAATTGATGGTGCTTCAAAATTAACACAAATCCGAACGATTACTTTGCCCTTATTAGCGCCGATTATTTCGTTGAACTTAATTCTAAATGTTAGCGGTTTATTGGGATCGAACTTAGATCAAACGTTGGTTTTAATGAATGCTCAAAACCAAAACAAATCAGAAGTAATTAATTCATTTGTTTATCGTATGGGGCTAACGCAAGGGGACTTTTCTTATGCGACGGCAGTTGGTTTAGGGATTTCTGTTATTTCAATTGTTTTATTAGTCATTACAGATCGCATTACTAGAAAAATGAACAATGGTCGGTCGGTTATTTTATAAAGGAGGCAACAGCTGTGATTAAAAGAAAATCAAAAGAAAACAAATGGTTTTACTTTTTCAATACGTTAATTCTTGTGTTGTTTTCTTTATTAATTATCGTGCCAATTTGGAATATTTTAGTTTCCTCAGTTTCGTCAAGTTCGGGTTTAGCCGGTAAAGGCTTGGTTTTATGGCCGAAAGGATTTACGCTAGAAAATTATCGGAAAGTTTTTTCGGATAGTAGCATTCCGCGAGCGTTTTTGATTTCTGTTTTAAAAACAGTCATCGGTGCGTCGACGCATACACTGTTCTGTGCGATTGTCGCCTATGGACTTAGTAAATCTAGACTAGTCGGGCGTAACATTTATACAACGATGGGTGTTATTACAATGTACTTTGGTGGGGGCATGATTCCCACGTATCTTTTGATTAAGTCATTAGGACTCTTAGATACCTTCTGGGTATATATCATTCCAGCTTTATTTAGCTATTATGATGTAGTTATCTTAATGAACTTTTTCCGAGAAATTCCACCATCTTTAGAAGAATCCGCCAAAATAGACGGCGCCAGTGAGTTTCAAATTTTTTATAAAATCTTTTTACCTTTAACAAAACCGGCATTAGCCACCATCATTTTATTTAATGGGGTTGGTCAATGGAATGACTTTATGACCACGAAATTATATATTACCAAAGAATATCTGTATCCATTGCAGATGAAAATTTATGAAATTATTGTTCAATCCAACTTGAGTACCATGACAGAGAGCGGCAGTACAGATATGGTGGTGCAGGCAACGACACGTGGTGTTCAGCTGGCAACAATTGTCATTACAACGATACCAATTTTAATCATTTATCCATTACTACAAAAACACTTTATCGGCGGTATGATGGCCGGTGCAGTAAAAGAATAAAGAAAGTAGGGAACAATATGAAAAAAGTTTTAGGCGGTTTATTGGTGGCAACGGCGGTCGTTAGTTTAGCGGCATGTAGCGGTGGGGAAAAGAAAGCTAGCTCAGATGTCTCAATTAAGGATCGGTATGAATTAGATGAAAAGACGCCTGCTTGGAAGTTAGATAAGAAGAAAGAACCGACCAAGATTAAATGGTATATTAACTCAGATTGGACGGCGCTGCCTTTTGGAAAAGACGTGACCACTGCGCAGATTAAAAAAGACTTAAATGTGGATATTGAATTTATTTCCGGCGATGATTCAAAATTAAATGCCATGATTTCAAGTGGAGATATGCCTGATATCGTGACATTAACTGAAAAAACTGGACAAGCAGCATTGAAAGCAGATTCTTGGGCCTATTCTTTAAACGATTTAGCTAAAAAATATGACCCCTATTTAATGAAAATTGTTAACCAAGATACGTTTAAATGGTATGCCTTAGAGGATGGAAAAACATATGGTTACCCTAATTACTCTAATACAAAAGCGGATTATGAAAGTGGAAATATCCCAGTAAATGATAATTTTGTTATTCGTGAAGATGTCTATAATGCATTAGGCAAGCCAGACGTTTCAACACCAGAAAATTTTGAAAAAGTCATGCAACAGATTAAAGAAAAATATCCTGAGATGACCCCAATGGGCTTCACCACAGTGGGCGATGGTGCAGGACCATTTTTAGACAAATTACAAGACTTCTTAGGTGTTCCTTTAGAGGATAAAAATGGTAAATACTATGATCGAAATTTAGATAAAGAATACTTAGAATGGTTAAAAACATTTAATGATGTTTACCGAGCAGGCAATATTAGTGATGATAGCTTCACAGATGATGGGGCGACGTTTGATGAAAAAGTGAAACAAGGAAATTATGCAACCATGCTCGTTGCCGGAACCAGTGGTCAAGGTGGGAACTTCACAGAATTTATGAAAAAATCTGGCACACGTTATATAGCCATTGATGGACCAAGTAGCACTTCTGGCCGAAAACCAACATTAAATCAAACCGGCATTTCAGGTTGGTTAAGTAATTACATTACGAAAGATGCGAAAGATCCAGCGAAAGTCACTCAACTGTTCACATATTTAATTGATGAACCGGGACAAATTTTAACAAAATATGGCGTTGAAGGAGTTACTTATGCGTACAATGATCAAGGAAAAATTGATTATTTACCAGAAGTGAAAAAATTAGAACAAACAGACAATGATGCCTATAACAAAAAATATGGCATTAGTCGTTTCCTATACTTTAACAATGACCGTGTTAATAAACTAAAAGTGCCAATGGAAAGTGCTTTAACGCAAATGCAAGAATGGGGCAAAGGAAAATTAGTCCCACATTTCGTAATTGAAAATATTAATCCAGATGCGGGAACGCCGGAAGCTCGGGCGAATGAAGCGATTGAAACCAAACTAAATACAACCGTTATTTCAATGATTCGTGCGAAAGATGATACAGCCTTTGACAAATCTTTAGAAGACTACAAAGCATTCTTAAAATCAAATAAATGGGATGCAATTGAAAAAATAAAATCTGAGAAAATGGCGGAAAACAGAGACAAACTTAAGTAAGAGAGGAGGAGAGAAAAGCGGATAAAGCAACGAGAAATCCGCTTTTCTCTTTTAATATGAATAAGTTATTTGCATATGAAGGTTGGTATTATCGGATTTTTTCTTTTATTGCCAACTTGATCATTATTAATTTTCTCTTTTTAATTACCTGTATAACAGGCATCTTTAGCGGTGTCGGCTTAATTGCGTTGTATCGAACGATCTATCGTTTGTATCGTGAAAAAGATATTCCTGTTTTGCGAACGTTTTGGACAGCATTAAAAAATAACATCATGCGAGGTTTTATTTTAACAGGTGTCTTGTTCGTTGCTTTTTTACTGGGCGGTATTGTCGTAACAAGTTTATTTAAAATAGCCACTAGTTTAGGTTTCTTAGCTATTTTTCTATTAAGTTTTGTTGCATTATTTTTGACGAGTTTTCTTTTTCTCTTTTCCGTTTTTAATTGGTCCGTTAAAAAGACACTAGGTGAGACGGTTTATGTGGTCTTAAGTAATAGTGCAAATGCGATTATTTTGTTTATTTTACCTCTTTTAACGTTTGTTTTTTTCTATAAGCTTAATTTGTTTTTATATATTGCGTTAGGATTCGGGACAACGGCTTTTCTTCAAGTTGCGTTTTTTCAGAAAGTGTTAGGTGTGGAACATGAATGAGTATTTTGAGTTTTGGCAAAAGACCAAGGAAGAACTTCAAAAAATACCGCTAGATATCCATCGGCGGGTCATTGACTATCCATTGGAAAATGTTCAAGTGGAACAGGTCGACTTTTTAAGTTTCCTAGGTGAGCGCATCTTTGGCTATTTGTTACTTCCTAAAACGGCGGGGAAACAGCCAATAGTGATTGACTGTTTAGGCTATATGAATCATATTCAAGAACCTTGGCAATTTGCTCATTGGACACAAATTGGTTGTGCTTGTTTTGTCATTGATAATCGAGGTCAAGGGGGATTAACCAAAGATCGCGTGCCATATCAAACAATTTGGCATGAAGCACCAATGGGACGAGGATTTCTAGACAAAGAAGATTGGTACCAACGCCGCTTGTTTGCCGACCATTTACGTAGCGTAGAAGTGGTGCGTACCTTTACTGAAATTAATCAGGACCAAATCATTCTTCGTGGTGGTTCCCAAGGGGGTGGCGTAGTGTTAATGGTGAACAGTTTAGTCGACTTCCCGATTTTAGCTACTTTTGCAGATGTTCCAAGTCATTCTTGTTTAGAAAATCGAGTAGCAGAAGGAACGGGTTCGTATCAAATTATTCATCAGTACTTACAAGAGCATCCTCAAGCGCATGAAAAAATTGCCGCGGTTCTTCCTTATTTTGATAGTCGTCACTTTGTTTCGCAAATTAAAAATCCAGTCTTTGCTTCTGTTGGGAGTCACGATCCGATATGTCCAATGAAAGATTTTTTCCCTTCTTATCATCAGATAAAGGCAAGAAAAGCAGTCAGAGTATATTGGAAAAAAGGTCATGGTGGCGGTGAAACAACCCAGATCCGTCGTGAAATGCGTCAAATTCAACAACTATTGCAGGAGGTTAAAAATGAAAATAGCTACGTATAATGTCCGGGTAGATACAGAGTATGACCAAGATTGGCAATGGTCTTTTCGTAAAGAGGCTGTTTGTCAGTTAATCAATTTTCATGATTGGAGCCTTTGTTGTATTCAAGAAGTACGACCGAATCAAGTCAGGGATTTAAAGGCGTATACAACATTCACCTGTCTTTCTGCGGAAAGAGAAGGGGATGGTCAAGGAGAAGGACTAGCGATTCTCTATAACGAACAAAAAATTCAGGCTATTGATACAGGGTATTTTTGGTTATCTGAAACACCTCAGCAGCCAAGTATCCATCCTGAAGCTGGCTGTCCAAGAATTGCTTTGTGGGGACTATTTAAGGAAACGACTCAAAATACGCCTTTTTTAGTCATCAATGTTCACTTGGATCATATTTCAGCTCATGCTCGTTTAGCAGGAATGACCGTTATCTTAGAGGAGTTACATGACAAAATTGCACAGTATCCAACTTTATTAATGGGCGATTTTAATGCAGAGTCGGGGGAAGAGGTTCATCAACTTGTTCAAAAAAAATTTCAAGATAGCAAAAATTTAGCTACTCATTATGGCCCAAGAGGAACATTTCAAAATTTTACTTACACAAAACCTTGGGCGGAATTAGAAGAAATTGATTATATTTATGTAAAAGGTTGGCAAGTACAGCAAACCGCAAGTTTAACAGATAGTATTGATGGACGTTTTCCCTCCGACCATTTTCCTTTAGAAGCAGAAGTATGTATTGAAGAAAGGTGAGAGTATGAAAGAAAATCAACTGATTCAATTAGTCGAAGAAATGACAATTGATGAGAAAATTAATCAATTATTACAATTAGCAGCAGCGTTTTATTCAGATAAAGCAGAAGAAAAGACCGGCCCTATGTCAGAGCTAGGACTAAGTCAAGAAACGATTGATACGGCGGGGACAACATTGGGTGTTTCCGGTGCAAATGAAGCAAAACGTGTTCAAAAAGAATATATGCAAAATCATCGATTAAATATTCCAACACTTTTAATGGCGGATATTATTCATGGTTTCAGAACCATCTTTCCGATTCCTTTGGCTTTAGGAAGCACTTGGGATGAAGCAGCGGTTGAAAAAATGGCGGAGATTTCAGCAAAAGAAGCTGCTGTTTCAGGATTACATGTAACCTTTTCACCAATGGTTGATTTAGTGCGCGATCCACGTTGGGGACGTGTCATGGAGTCAACAGGTGAAGATCCATTACTCAACAGCCGCTTAGCTGCTGCAATGGTTAGAGGTTACCAAGGAGAAAATTTAAAAGAAGACAATTGGCGAGTAGCCGCGTGCGTGAAGCACTTTGCGGCATATGGTGGTGCCTTAGCTGGTCGGGATTATAATACGGTAGATATGTCTGAACGGCAGCTAAGAGAAATGTATTTACCTGGCTATAAAGCTGGATTAGATGCGGGTGCAAAACTTGTCATGACGTCCTTCAATACAGTGGATGGGATTCCTGCTACAGGCAACCAATGGCTGTTTAGAGACGTATTACGAAATGAATTTGGATTTGAAGGGGTTGTGATTTCAGACTGGGGAGCGATTAAAGAATTAATTCCTCATGGCGTTGCCAAAGATGAAAAACAAGCGGCAGAATTGGCTATCAAAGCTGGTGTAGATATTGAAATGATGACCACGTGTTATCCAGATTATTTAAAAGAATTACTTGAAGAAGGCCGGATTGCTGAAACACTTATTGATGAAGCAGTTATGCGAATTTTAAAACTAAAAAATGAGCTAGGCTTATTTGAAAATCCCTATCGTGGTGCGGATGAACAAGCGGAAGCAGAAGTGATTTTAAGCAAAGAACATCGAGAAATAGCTAAAAAGATTGCTCAAAAATCAATGGTTCTTTTAAAAAATGAAAATATTTTGCCTTTTACGCCGCAAGAAAAAATCGCGCTTGTCGGCCCAGGGGCCCAATCACAAGATATTTTAGGGGCTTGGTCATGGCAAGGAAAGAAAGAAGAAGCCATTTCCCTCGTGGCTGGTGCCCAAAAATTAACTACAAATCTCCTAGTTGCCCAAGAACCCTTTGATTACTTTGAACCGACCGTGGCGGCCATTGAAGAGGCTTTAACATTAGCTAGTCAAGCAGATAAAGTAGTAGTGGCACTAGGCGAAACAGATTGGATGAGTGGGGAAGCTGCCAGCCGCAGTGATATTCGTCTACCCGAAAAACAATTAGCAGTAGTGGCACAAATTATTGAGAAAAATCCCAATGTTGTTGTCACGGTCTACAGTGGCCGGCCCTTAGATTTACAAGGGATAGATGTTGCAAAAGGAATTGTGCAAGCTTGGCAACCTGGAACAGAAGGGGGCAATGCGCTAGCAGAAATTTTGTGGGGACAGTACAATCCAAGTGGTCGTTTAAGTATGTCGTTTCCAGAAACGGTTGGTCAAGTGCCAATTTTTTACAATGTCGACAATACTGGGCGCCCTTATGAGTCAGCACCAGAAGAAAAATATGTTTCTAAATATTTAGATGTCTCTAATTACGCTAAATATCCCTTTGGATTTGGCTTAAGTTATAGTCATTTCTCTTATCAACCAATTCAACTAAGTGCATTAACATTTACCAAAGAAGAACCAGTCACGGTCTCTGTTTTAGTAAGAAATGACAGTCCAATCGCTGGAGAGGAAACCGTGCAATTTTATGTACGTGATTTGGTGGGACAAGTGGTTCGCCCAATTAAAGAGTTAAAAGATTTTCAAAAAGTTTGGCTGGAACCAAAGGAAGAAAAAGAAGTTCAGTTTCTTCTTTCAGAGGATATGGTGCGCTATGTTCATTCAGACAATCAGGTAACCAGTGATGCAGGTGAATTTATCGTAATGATTGGTGGAAATAGTCGCGATGTACAAACCGCAACAGTCACGTTAAATGAATAAGATGGGAAGGATAAGTTATGCAGATAAAGAAGCTTAAGCAAGCAGACACAGTCGCTACATTTCTAGAGACAGGTGATTTAAAAGAATTGAGTAGCTGTGGCATGATGATTAATCAATTAGAAGGTAATCCTTTAGACGGCAGTATGAACCAACTCTATTTGCGGATAATTACAGGGGACACAATTAATTATCGACCAATGATTGGTTCCAACAGTCAAAGTGATTTTTATCTTTCAGATAACCAATTGACGTGGCGGGGCGAATTTGAAGCGGTTCGTTACCAAGTTGACTTTCGTTTGGGACCAAGCAATCAATGGTTCTGGCGGGTTAATGTCACTGGAACTGGTTTAGTAGATATTGTTTATGGTCAAGATATTGGCTTAGCGACAAAAGGAGCTGTTCAGTCAAATGAAGCGTATGTGTCGCAGTATCTTGATCATCACATTTGGCAAGAGGGCGAAGAGCTTGTTGTTTTATCAAGACAAAATCAACCGCAAAATGAGAAGTTTCCAGCCCTTATTCAAGGGAGTTTTCAAAAATTAGTAGGCTACTCAACGGACGGCTATCAATTTTTCGGACGTTCATTTAAACAAACAAACACACCAGAAGCATTGGGGAAAAGATATTTAGCAAATGAAGTCTATCAATATGAATTTGCTTACACCGCTTTACAAACGGAAGCCGTCCAATTAACGAATGAAAGTAAGGAATTTGTTTTTTATGGTGCGGTAACAGAAACACATCCGCAAGCATTAGCTGAACCTTTTTTATCGAAAGAAGCCTTACAAGCTATTTATGAAACTGTGACATTCGATTCATTAGAAGGAACACAGGACTATCCTCCGAAACTTTTAGGAGAACCTATCACAGGAAATCCATTAACAGAAGAAGAATTGGCCGCACTTTATCCCCTTCAGACACAAATTGAAAAAGTAGGAGGTCAGACGTATTCCTTTTTCACGGAAAATTACCATCATGTTGTTCTTCAAGAAAAAGAAATTGCCATGGAAAGAGCGCATGGCCACATTTTATTAAGTGGTAAAGGCTTAACGGTTGATGAACCTTTGCTTAGTACGACAGTGTATATGTATGGCATTTTCAATTCACAAGTAGTTTTAGGAAATACGACCATGAACAAATTAATGAGTAATAGCCGAAACGCTTTAAACGTTATGAAACGCTCTGGTCAACGAATCTACATTTTAGAGAATGGCTTATGGCGCTTACTAACAATGCCTTCTGCTTTTGAAATGGGGTTGAACTCTGCTACTTGGTATTATAAGTTGCCAAAGGATACAATTCGTGTACGCACTTTCACTTCGCCTGATTCAAGAGTGATTCAATTGGAAGTGACCAGTCAAAAGGATGTATATATGTGGGCTGTTTCTAACCATTTGTTATTAGGACCGGAAGAAGTACCAACCTATCAATTAGAACAAGCTGGCAAAACGCTTCGAGTGACGGGAAATCATTCTGCTACAGAAAATTATTACCCAGAACTAACCTATGCATTGACAGTTGATAAATCATTTCAAGTAACCGATAGCACATTATTTGGTGGAGCTGAAGCGGACTTATTAGTCTTGGCAATCGAAAAGACCCAAAAAT
Source organism: Enterococcus sp. AZ050 (assembly GCF_051715085.1). NCBI lineage: Bacteria > Bacillati > Bacillota > Bacilli > Lactobacillales > Enterococcaceae > Enterococcus > Enterococcus sp. AZ050. The sequence goes on from NZ_JBIOTC010000001.1 coordinate 2,910,726, forward strand.
TTTCACTACTTATTACGGGCAGTATAGAGGACCAAGCATTAGTTAATACACCATTAGATTTTGAAAAAGCAGAAAGTCAATATTTGGCATTCATTAATGGCTTGTTGCATCATTTTGAGTTAACACACACAGACTCAAGTGTGCAGCAAATGAATCAATTAACTCGTTGGTATACTCATAATATGCTCGTTCATTATTTGTCGCCACATGGCTTAGAACAATATGGTGGAGCAGCTTGGGGCACACGAGATGTGTCGCAAGGACCGACAGAATTTTTCTTTGCGACGCAACAGCCTAAGATCGTGGCCTCCATTATTCAGCATCTATTTGAAAATCAATTTGAGGACGATGGCAACTGGCCGCAATGGTTTATGTTTGACCGATACGAAGAACAAAAAGCCAGTGAAAGCCATGGCGATATTATCGTCTGGCCATTGAAAGTAGTGACTGATTATTTGGAACAAACTGCAGATTATTCAATCTTAGCTACGGAAATCCCTTATACAAGTCGCAAAGATAATCACAAAACAAAAGAAACAGCATCTTTATTTGAACATTTGAAAAAAGAAATAAATTATATTGAACAACATTTTTTACCAGAAACTTTTCTATCCTGTTACGGTGACGGCGATTGGGATGACACGTTACAACCTTATGATAATCGTCTTAAAGAGCAAATGGCTAGTAGTTGGACCGTTGCCTTAACGTATCAAGTGTTGAAAAAATTTGCGGCTTTAATTACGGAAATCGATGCTACTTATAGTCAGCACTTAACAATTTTAGTCGCAGGAATAAAGAACGATTTTCAAAAATATATGTTGGCGGATGAAACGATTCCAGGGTTTATTTATATGGAAACGCCAGAAACTTTTGAACAAATGATTCACCCAAATGACCAAAAAACAGGAATTCAATATCGATTATTGCCAATGACTCGTAGTATGTTAGCTGAATTATTAACACCGGAACAAGTAAGTCATCATTTAGAAATTATTGAAAAAGAATTAACGTTTCCTGATGGCGTGCGCTTAATGAACAAACCAGCGAACTATCGAGGCGGTGTGAGCACTAATTTTAAACGAGCAGAACAGGCGGCTAATTTTGGTCGCGAAATTGGCTTACAGTATGTTCATGCGCACATTCGCTATACAGAAGCGATGGCGAAAATTGGTCAGCGAGACAAAACCTGGCAAGCATTAATGCAAATCAATCCAGTTCAATTAAAAGAAGTGGTACACAATGCAGAGTTACGCCAAGCCAATGCCTATTTTAGTAGTTCCGATGGCGATTTTAAAACAAGGTATGAATCACAAGAAAATTTTGGTAAACTAAAAGATGGAAGTATTGGGGTAAAAGGTGGTTGGCGAATTTATTCAAGCGGGCCGGGAATTTATTTAAATCAATTAATTACAGCTGTTTTAGGGATTCGGCAAAAGGCCCAAAGTGTGGTTTTTGATCCCATGTTACCAGAAAAATTGTCTGGTTTAACACTAACTTACCAATTGTTTGATAAACCTGTCACATATAAATTTTATCCAAATCAGTCAGCGAAAATAGTTATCGATGGTCAAGAAGTTCCGTTTAAGTTTGAAGAAAACCCTTATCGAGAAGGGGGAATAGAAGTTCAAAAAGACGAGGTGCTTTCATTATTAAATGAAGCAAGTGTTATTGAAATTTACCATTAGAAAGGAGAGTAGTCCATGGTAGGAATTAAAGATATTGCAAAAAAAGCAGGCGTATCAATCTCGACCGTTTCTTACGCATTGAATGGTAGTTCAAAGGTAACTGAAGAAACACGAACGCGCATCCAAGCAATTGCTGAAGAGCTAAACTATGTTCCTAACATGGCCGCTCGCACATTAAAACGTCGTCAAACCAATATTATTGGTGTCTATTTGGCCGATTATGGCGGTAGTTTTTATGGTGAATTGTTGGAGGGGATTAAGAAAGGCTTAGCACTGTTTGATTATGAGATGATTGTCTGCAGCGGTAAAAAGTCACATCTTTTCATTCCTGAAAAAATGGTGGATGGGGCAATTATTTTAGATTGGACATTTCCAACAAAAGAAATTGAAAAGTTTGCTGAACGAGGCCATTCGATCGTTGTCCTTGATCGAACCACTGAACATAGGAATATTCGGCAAGTTCTCTTGGATAATCGTGGCGGTGCCACGCAGGCAATTGAGCAATTTGTCAATGTGGGTTCAAAAAAAGTTCTTCTGCTTTCTGGACCAGAAAAAGGTTATGATAGCCAAGAACGATTGGCTGTTAGTACACGAGAATTAACTCGTTTTGGGATACCTTATGAAATTATCCAAGGCGATTTTACCGAACCTTCTGGCTATGCGGCTGCTAAAAAAATTTTGAGTCAACCACAGACAGAACCAGTCGATGTTTTTGCTTTTAATGATGAAATGGCGATTGGTGTCTATAAATATGTTGCAGAAACAAATTACCAAATGGGGAAAGACATTCGGATTATTGGTTTTGATAATTCTGAACTAGGTGCGTTTGTGCAACCGCGATTAGCAACAATTGCCTATTCTAAACATCGATGGGGCATGGTGGCTGCAGAGAAAATTATTCATTTAATGCGGGGAGAAGCTGCTGAGAGCGAACACATTTACACACGTTTTATAGAAGGAGAATCTTTTCCGTCTGAATAATAAATAAAAAGTTTGGTCCAATGCTAGCTAAGCTAGCGGACCAAACTTTTTTCTGTAATGGTAATTTCTTCTGATGCAATGGGTTCATCCAGACTGAGAAGGCGATCTCTAAATTTAAAATGGACCGGCTTGTTCTCATTAATAAATTCATACGGGTAAGCGCCTTGGATTGTTTCACCAGGATTGATTTCATCTGCTAAACGATCTAATTTGTCTTGGAAAGGTGAATCTGTTAAGACTGCATATTGTAAATTTTGGGCTTTTCCGTGGACAGTTTGACTAACTTCCATAAAACTTTGAATCATTAGCTGAATATTTTGTGTTTTTTCGGTTGTATTGGTTAATTCAAACAGGACATAAAACATTGGTTTGCCTTGATAATCTTTTCCTTTATGCAAGGCAGTTAAGGCTAAACGCCCATCTGGAACCAACAATGTTCGATTTTCATACGTCCCAATACTTGTCGCCAACACTTCATCAGGTGCGGGCGCACTTTGACTTGCTGGGCTGCCACTTACAGTTGAACAAGCACTTAATAAGGTACTTAGAACGAGTAAGCTCATTAAAATGTAGGGTTTCCTCATATAAAGTCCTCACTTTGGTTAATTGACTATGTAAAAAACAAATTGCTTGTATCTATATTAAAAAGAGTGCTACAAGCAATATTTTAATCGTAGTTCTAGTAAATAGCAATACTTTTATCAAAATTCATGTTTGGAAATATAATTTGAAAAATATTTTTAACTAGCAGAAAAACATTTCTAACAAAAAGTATTGGCTCAAAGTAAAGAGATCGTTTTGTTAGAAATGAGAAATGGCAACATAAAAGTTTTCTATTTTTCTGCAATTAAGACAGTTTCAAAAGTGAATTCACTAGGAATATGATTCGCAATTGAGTATTCAAAAATATGCCCATTGCCTAGGTAAGCAATTTGTTCTGCACGCATCAGGAAATCATTATCGGTTAAGTTTAAATATTTTTTTTCCAACGGAGAAGGACGAATCCCAGAAATGCTGACCCGCGCACTTTGAATTTTTTGATGCAATTGTTCCGAAATATATTGATAAATGGAGACTTTCAATTCTTTCATTGTCAAGTTCGGAATTAAAGCAACGGGCATCCAAGTGTATTCAATAATTGAGGGCACATCTTCGATAATCCGTAAGCGAATAATTTTGTAGACTAACTCTTCTTCTGTAATACTTAATTTTTCAGTCACCCAAGGCTCAGGTACTTCTGTTGCAAAGCCTAAAACCACGGATTCAACTTTTCCATCGTAGGTTGAGTAAGTGCCGGTTAACGGAGAAAATTTAGTAATGGTTCGATTTTGAAAGTCTTGAACAAAGCTGCCCGAGCCACGTCGTCTGACAACATAACCTTCTTGCACAAGCAAATGTAAGGCTTTTGTAATGGTTAGTTCGCTGACCTGATATTTTTCTGCAAGAAGACGACCTTGGGGTAACTTTTGATTAATTGGATAAACACCTGCTTCAATATCCTGTTTTATAGCTGCATAAATTTCTTTATAACGTGTATTTGTCCGCATCAGAGTCCTCCTTTATCACCAGTATTTCTCTCATTATACCATGAATTTAACGTGTTAAAACTATATATTTATTTTTAACGTAACCACTTAATAATCAAGTACTTAAATAAAAGTAGTTGACTTATTCTTTTTAAAACTATATAGTTTTAAAAGTAAACAGAAGAACTTATTGATCTGATTGGTACTTTTTGTGAAAACCTTTTACAATAAAAGGGTAGCACAGAAAAGAGGGAGGTATGACAATGGAACATCATCAACTAAAAGCATTTCCGCAAGATTTTTTATGGGGCTCTGCTTCGGCAGCTTATCAAGTGGAAGGTGCTTGGAATGAAGACGGCAAAGGCGCATCTGTTTGGGATGAATTTGTTCGGCTACCAGGAAAAACGTTCAAAGAGACAACTGGCGATTTAGCCGTCGATCATTATCATCGTTTCAAAGAAGATGTGGCTTTAATGAAACAACAAGGTTTAAAAGCATATCGTTTCTCGATTGCATGGACACGAATTTTACCTGAAGGGCGTGGTCGAGTAAATCAAGCGGGACTGAAATTTTATTCAGATTTAATTGATGAGTTATTAGCGGCAGGAATTGAACCAATGGTAACTTTGTATCATTGGGATTTGCCAGCTGTTTTGCAAAAAGAATATGGTGGCTGGGAATCAAGAAAAATTATTGATGATTTTGTGGCCTATGCGAAAATTTTATTTGACGCTTTCCGTGGCAAAGTTCGCTATTGGATTAGTTTAAATGAACAAAATGTGTTTACTTCGTTAGGTTATCAATTAGCCGTGCATCCTCCCGGCGTAACAGATAATAAACGGATGTATGAGGCCAATCATATTGCTAATTTAGCCAATGCAGCAGTGATTAATGCGTTTCATGAATTAGAAATGCCTGGCAAAATTGGCCCTAGCTTTGCTTATACGCCTGTTTATGCCGTTGATGCGCATCCTGCCAATGTTTTGGCGGCAGAAAATGCAGAAGATTTGTTGTCGCATTTTTGGTTGGATGTCTATCTTTGGGGAGAATACCCAATTGCCGCATTAAATTACTTACAGGAGCAAGATGTGGCCCCAACGATAAAAGAGGGCGATTTAGCGTTACTACGTTCAGCCAAGCCTGATTTTCTAGGTATTAATTATTATCGGACGGATACGGTTGCTGCTAATCCATTAGATGGTGTTGGAATAGGGAAGATGAATACAACGGGTGAAAAGGGTTCTGAAACGGAATCTGGGGTACCGGGTCTATTTAAAAAAGTAAATAATCCATATGTTGAACGAACGAACTGGGATTGGGCCATTGACCCGCAAGGTTTGAGAATTGCCTTACGACGATTAGCTAGTCGCTATCAAGTGCCTATTTTAATTACTGAAAATGGGTTAGGCGAATATGATACCTTAACAGAAGATAAACAAATTCATGATACGTATCGCATTGATTATTTGCGAAGCCATATCCAAGCGATTCAAGAGGCGATTACGGATGGCGTTTCAGTTATTGGTTATTGTACATGGAGTTACACCGATTTACTGTCGTGGCTTAACGGCTATCAAAAGCGTTATGGTTTTGTCTATGTGGATCAAGATGAAACACAAAAAGGTTCCTTAGAAAGAATCCCGAAAGACAGTTATTATTGGTATCAAAAAGTCATTGAAACAAATGGACTTATCTAATTATAAGAAAAGAGTGTGGAAAATATGACAGTAAAAATGGGGTTTATTGGATTTGGTAAAAGTGCCAATCGTTACCATTTACCTTACGTAATGATTCGAGAAACACTAGAAGTGAAAACAATTTTCGATTTACATGTTAATGAAAAAGCAGCGGCGCCCTTTAAAGAAAAAGGCGTAAATTTTACCACTGACCTTAATGAATTATTGACGGATCCAGAAATTGAATTGATCACAATCTGTACGCCTGCGCATACACATTATGATTTAGCCAAACAAGCCATTTTAGCTGGTAAATCAGTGATTGTGGAAAAACCATTTTGTGATACGTTAGAACACGCAGAGGAATTATTTGCATTAGGGCAAGAAAAAGGGGTAGTAGTGATGCCTTATCAAAATCGACGTTTCGACGGCGATTACCTAGCGATGAAGCAAGTAGTAGAGCAAGGCTTTTTAGGAGAAATCAATGAAGTGGAAACGCATATTGATTATTATCGACCAGGAAGTATCACGGAACAAGGACCTAAAGAAAATGGTTCGTTTTACGGACTAGGCATTCATTTAATGGATCGCATGATTGCTCTTTTCGGGCGTCCAGATCAAGTCACTTATGATATTCGTAATAATGAAGTGAGCGAGGCAGTCGATAATTATTTTGACGTTGATTTACATTATGGTTCAAAATTAAAAGTAAAAGTTAAAACGAATCATTCTGTCGCTAGTCCGTATCCACGTTTTATTGTTCATGGCAGCAATGGCTCGTTCATCAAATATGGCGAAGATCAACAAGAAAATGATTTAAAAGCCGGAATCATGCCAGATGCACCAGGCTTTGGAGAAGATTCACCAATGTATTATGGAGAAGTGACCTACCGTAATGGCAATGGCGACTGGATTAAAAAACAAATTAAAACGCCTATAGGTGATTACGGTCGCTATTATGATTCCGTTTATGAAACGTTGAAAAATGGTGCACCGCAACTAGTAACTGAAGAGCAAGCATTAACTAACATCGAAATTTTAGAAGCAGGTTTCCTTAACCCAAGTCCAAGTGTTTATCGTTTGAAAGAAAACTAAAGCGTGTTTAAATGACTTGAAAAGCACCTGCCCCACAGTCCAGACAACTGTGGGGCAGGCGCTTTTATTTATAAAGAATTGTGAATTTTAATATAAGAAACGTATATTGTTAGTAAAAATAAAAAAAGGAAAGACATCTTAGTAGCACTACTTCCCCAAGAATTGCTACTAAAATGTCTTTTGTGATGCTCGCTCAATTGAAGAGCCTTAAATAGGATATCGAATATCCAGTATAAATGCAAGTAAACTACTTTATAGTTAATATTAGTATACTTCATAAAATAATTTTTCAAAGAGAAAAAGGCTTGTTATGAGAAAAAATTAATTTTTAACTCGTTTTTTCTAAGCAAGATTCGGGTGAAAAAGACAATAATTACTGAAGCTGAATGGTAATTAAAGAGGTTCTTTGCTAAAATAGGAAAGACAAGAAAGTTTGGTTAACGAAAGAACCAAATCAGAAAGGAGGACAACCAGTGGAAAGTTGGCTTTTTTTACTACTGATTGCCTTGATTGCGTTTGTTGCAAAAAATCAAAGTTTATTAATTGCGTCAGTTGTTGTGCTTGCTTTAAAAGCTTTACCAAATAGTGCGAAAATCATGTCGTGGTTGTCAGATAAAGGCATTAATTTAGGCGTCACAATTATTTCAATTACCATTTTAGTCCCGATTGCTACAGGACAAATTGGCTTAAAGGATTTAATTCAATCATTCAAAACACCGATGGGATGGCTGGGGATACTTTGTGGAATTCTGGTGGCTGTTTTATCCTCAAAAGGAGTAGGTTTAATTAATCAATCGCCTGAGATTACGGTGGCCTTAGTTTTTGGAACGATTCTTGGCGTCGTTTTTTTAAAAGGAATTGCAGCTGGTCCGATTATTGCATCGGGGATGATGTACGTAATCATTACTACCTTTCAAGCCTTTCAACACTAAAAAAGCAAACAAAACGCGTAAACGTTTTGTTTGCTTTTTTAGTGTTGATAAATGTCCACATTACTATCTAATATGCCACTTTCATTTTTTAAAGTAATGGTTCCCGCATTCGGATGAATCACTAGCTGTAAATGCCCTGTTAAAAACATTTGGTCATACGTCGAAGTATAGACGTGAAAAGAATCATTAGCAATTGTTTCGGTATAAGGCGCTTCTGCTTGATCAACAGGAACGATAATGAAACGATCGCCAATCATACAACAACCTTCTGCGGAAGAATAAGGATTAGAGCCGTCATTTGCTACCAACAAGAAGGTGTTCGTTTCAGTTAAGAAAGGGGCTAAACGTTGTTTTACTTCTTCAGAAATAGTCAGAGACATTTGCCTCACTCCTTTAAATAGTATGTAAAAGGAAGAGGGTAGCTTGTCGCTATGCCGCTCTTCAAAGGTTTTGTTATTTGCTTGTTTCTTTACTGCTTTTTTTGAAAAGAGCAATAGAAAAGGCGACAACTAAGACAACTGTTGCAGCTAAAACAAATGGATTTTTTGTTGCTGATGTGAACCCTAGGACTGTTGAACCAATCGCACCTACGTAAGATAAAATAATCGCTGCTTTCTTTGGTGTTGAAAGTTCTGTAAAGCTATCGCGGAAGGCGACACCTAAACCTAAAGCGCCAATAAAGGCAAACATCCCAAAAATAATGTGTAAAAAGACCATGAATTTCACCTCCAACAGTCAGTATAGAGAGAAATGGCTAGTTTGTAAACTAATTGAGCTTACTTGTGTTATTTATCACTTGATAAATGTCTTTGCCAATGCAAAAAAACAACGTACGATCAATCGGCAGTACGTTGTTTTTTAGTTTAATATAATTAGGAAGCAGAAGCCTTATTTTGCTGGATTTTTTTGATCGATTCTTCTGTTGGCGTCACATATAACGTTCGTTGGTTTTCATAAATCACATAACCTGGTTTTGCTCCATTGGGTTTATGCACATGTTTTACTTGGACATAGTCAACAGGCACTTGTGAAGAAAGTCGATATTTTGAAAAATAAGCTGCTAGAAGTGCGGCTTCAGTAAGGGTTTCTTCGCTAGGATGTGCGTCACGAATAATTACATGAGATCCAGGAATATCTTTGGCATGGAGCCAATAATCAGTTTTTTTAGCGGTTCGTAAAGTCAATTGATCATTTTGCAAATTGTTTTTTCCAACGAGAATAGGTGTGCCATCTGTAGCATAAAAAAGATCGGGTTGGCTTTTTTTCGGCTGTTTTTGTTTTTTATTTTTTTTACGTTTTAAATAGCCTTGTTCAATCAGTTCTTCACGAATCACTTCAATGTCCATTGGTGTCGCAATTTCAAGTTGTGCCACAACTGACTCTAAATAAGAAATTTCTTGTTGCGTTTGCTGAATTTGTGTCTTAACAACTCGGACAGCATTTTTCAATTTTTGATATTTTTGAAAATATTTTTGTGCATTTTGATTAGGTGAAAGTGCAGGATTTAGCGAGATACGCAACGGTGCATTTTCTTCATAATAATTTGGTAATTCCACCTCGGTGGCTCCTTTTGGGACTTGTGCCATGAAGGTTGTTAATAGTTCTCCGTCGCGACGGTAATTTTCAGCGTTTTCTGTATCGGCTAAGGTTTGTTGTAATTTTTTAAGTTTCTTTTGATTTCTTTTTAGTTCATTTTCAATTTTGCGAATTAGTTCGCCGCCTTGTTGTTTGACACGGTCTTTCTCTGCTTTACCAGAATAAAAGGCATCTAGTAATTCACTGAGTGTCGGATACGTTGTTTGTTCACCAACTAATGATTGATAAGGAATGGGCGTAAAATATTCTTTTTTTTCAGTGACGGTTAATGTCGGTACAACAGCTTCAGTGACTGAGGACCAAAATTCCGTCCAGATGGCCATTTTTTCATTTGGTTGTGCAAGTAAACGGGCACTTAATTCGTCTGCTGTATCTTTGCCTAGACCTTGGAAATGTTGTTGTAAATAGCGTCCGTTTAATTCAGGAGCTGTAGAAAGAAGCGCAAAGACTTCTTCTTTTGAGGCCGTGAGCGGATTAAGTCCCATTGGTTTTGGCGGTTCAATATAAGTTGCTCCAGGAAGCAACGAACGATAACTATTTTGGCTCATTCCAATGTGTTTTATCGCATCTAAGATTTTTCCAGAAGATTGGTTAACTAAAACGATTGTACTGTGACGTCCCATTAATTCAACAATCAAAACAATATTTTGTAAGTCACCTAGTTCATCTCTTTTTGAAAAGGTGAAGTGAATCACGCGATCATTTTCTATTTGTTGAATCGTTTCTAAAATGGCACCGTCCAGAAATTTTCGTAACATCATCACAAAATTAGGAGGTGTTTCCGGATTGCTATAGGTAATTGTAGATAGTTGTATGCGCGCATAACTAGGATGTGCTGATAATAATAATTTATGGTTTTTACCTTTCGCACGAATGACTAAAACGACTTCGTTTTCATAAGGCTGATGGATTTTTGAAATCCGGCCACTTACGAGTGTTTCTGTCAACTCATGAACCATGCTATGAGTAAATACGCCATCAAATGACATAATAAATCCCTCGTTTCTTTCCGACTAATAGCTTTATTATAGCGGAGTTTTTGAATTTAAGAAAGAAGCTTGTTAAAAAGGAGTTGGGTTTTCCTTAGAAAGCTGGGGAAGTTTGCTGGTTTTTTTAGTAATTAAAGCGCAAGGGTAGGCAAGAAAGAAAATGATTAGTATAATAGATAAGAACTAAAAGCGAGGAGCGATTAGAAGTTGAATAATTTTATGGAAGAACTAAAAGAGGCACTTTATGAATTAAGACAAAGAAAACTGTTAATGATTACCGCTATTGTAGCATTAGTATTAATAATTGGCTCAATCATTTTTATTCCAACGATGCAAAAAAATATTCGAGCTGCTCAAGTTGAATCGTTAGTCGCAGGACCCATCAAATCAGAGAAAGTCAGTGTCTTAGATTACAAAACAGCAGACAAGAAAATCCAAGAAACAGGAGCCATGTCAGTCATGTTTGCTAAACCGTCTGGCAAGCAATACGATCAAATGGTGAAGCTGTTTAATTCAGATAAAATGAATGAATTTCATCGATCGCTGTATATCTATCCGTTAATTTATAATGCTGGCAAAGCACAAGAGCAATACAATGTTAGCGGCGATGAGATCACGCTTGTTTTCTTTGAAAACGGCAAAGAAAAGACACGGACGGTTGTCGAAAAATCTATGGACTTAAAAACACAATTAATACCAGAATTAAATCGATTACCAATGGCTGGCGTTTTGAAAGACCAGCAAAAGGCAGCCCAAGAAGCTGAAAAAGAAGCAGCAAAGACCGCTGAAACACAGACGACGACCAGCACGACTGGCGTTGCTCAATCTACTGAAACGACGACAGAAAGCACTGATACAGTACCAGAAACTGGTGAATAATAGCTAGCTATGTTAAACTTAGATTGTAGAAAGTTTTAAGGAATTAGAAAGAGGGGATTTTCGATGGCATTAGTAATTTCAATGACGATTTTAGTAAGTTTATGGCTGATTCAATCGCAAAAACAAGCAGTTAAAGTTCCCGTGAAAATTGAAAGAAACCGAAACAATTAAGTGGTAAATATGCTGAAATAAAGAAAAACGAGCCTCTCATAAGAGTGGCTCGTTTTTTAGAAGTAAAAGAAATGCAAGAAAATAAAAACTTTTTCTTGACGAACAAAATCAATATAGTGTAGACTACCTTTAACAACATAACTAGGAGGGAAAATACATGACACAATTATCTAACGTAAAAGAAATGCACCAATCATGGCAAAACTGGCGTAGATAGTTGTATGTATGATTCTTTCATAGATACAACTTTAGAAGACTTATTCTAAAAAGTGTATCTATGCTGGTTATATTCAAGAAGAAAAAACGACCACATAGAGGACCCATCTATGTGGTTTTTGTTTTGCATAAAAACAACGACCACTCCTAAACACTTAGGATAAGTCGTTGTTTTTTTGCTACGAATCACTACGATTGGTACGAAGTGACAGAGTAGATGATGAGTAACACAAGGTGAACGAAGAGAACGTTGTCCCATTCGTACAATCACTACGATTGGCACGAAGTGACAGAGTAGATGATGAGTAGTACAAGGTGAGCGAAGAGAACGTTGTCACAATCGTAGAAAAGTGCTCCTGCGATTCTCACCAAAGTTGTGATCCTCGTCGCAGCTAAATCCTGACATTTGTAAAAAAGTGTTCCTAGGATTTTGACTAAGCAGAGGATTACGAATCTCAGTTTCACTTTCAACGGAAGAAACGCCCTATAGATAATGGTTTTATTATTAAAAAGAAAAAGTTGCCAAACAAAAGGGCAGTTAGGAGAATGCAAAATGAAAAATAAACGTTTAACGTTTGTCGTGTCTTTATTAGCTATTTATTTAATTGGTGCTTTTTTTGTGAATCAAAAAGTGACGAATTCAAAGAAAGACATAGTTACTGTAGGGGTTTTGCAGTTTGTCAGTCACCCCGCATTGGATGAAATTTATAAAGGTGTTGAGGAAGGGTTAAAGGAAAATGGCTATGACAAAGGCAAAAACTTAGAAATTATTTTTCAAAATGGTCAAGCCGACCAGAGTAAGTTAGCAATCATGAGTCAACAATTAGTACAAAAAAAGGCAGACGTTTTAATTGGCATCGCCACGCCAGCTGCGCAAGCTTTAGCCAACACTACCCAAGAAATCCCAATCATTTTAGGCGCCATTACGGATCCTGTTAGTGCAGGATTGGTGAAAGACAATCAAAAGCCAGGCGGTAATATCACGGGTGTTAGTGATCAATCTCCTTTGTCAGCCCAGATGGATTTACTAAAAGAATTGATACCAGCTGCCAAAAAAATAGGTATTCTCTATGCTTCCTCAGAAGAAAACTCTCGATACCAAGTAGCTGAAGCGCAGAAAGCAGCTGAAGCCAAAGGATTGACAGTGAAAACATATGCTGTGCCATCAAGTAATGAAATTGCACAAACGGTTCAAGTGATGACTAAGGAAACAGATGTGATTTATATACCAACTGATAATACGATTGCTAACGCCATGCAAACGGTAGTCGGAGAAGCAAATCGAACCAAGACGCCGATTATTCCTTCGGTGGATACGATGGTAGAACAAGGCGGTTTAGCAACTGTAGGGATTAATCAACATGCGTTGGGGGTACAAGCCGGAAAAATGGCAGCAGAGGTTCTGTCTGGAAAAAGTCAACCAGCAACTACACCCATTTATACCTTTAATACAGGCGACACAATTATCAATGAAAAACAAGCGCAAAAGTTAGGAATTACGATTCCCGCAGAGTTAGCAAAAAAAATCGAAATTGATTAACTAATTATCAAAGAAAGTAGGAGAAGCGATGATTGTTTCAGCAATTGGACAAGGAATGTTATGGGCCTTGTTAGGACTAGGTATTTTTATGACTTATCGTATTTTAAATTTTCCAGATATGACCACAGAAGGTTCATTTCCGTTAGGGGGGGCGGTTTGTGTAACCGCCATTACAACAGGGGTTTCACCATTTGTAGCGACTCTTTTAGGGGTCGGAGCAGGAATGCTTGCCGGTTTAGTGACTGGTTTACTGTTTACAAAAGGAAAAATTCCAATTATTTTAGCAGGAATTTTAGTGATGTCTGGTTTAAATTCCGTGATTTTATTTGTGATGAAATCGCCAAATAAGTCTTTATTAAACCAACCGAAGATTCAAGATGTTTTTCAAAAAATGGCCTTACCAGATTATTATGATACTATTTTTTTAGGGATTAGCGTTTTGGCTGTGGTAATGATTTTACTGTTATTTTTCTTTAACACTAGTTTAGGACAAGCCTATATTGCGACAGGTGACAATGAAGAAATGGCTCGCTCAATTGGCATTCAAACGGATCGCATGAAAATTTTAGGATTAGTTTTATCGAATGGCTTGATTGGCTTATCTGGCGCTTTGATTGCTCAAAATGATGGATATGCGGATGTAAGTAAAGGAACCGGCGTCATTGTGATTGGCTTGGCTTCACTCATTATTGGTGAAGTACTGTTTGGAGAATTAACGTTTGGTGAACGGTTGATGGCGATTGTTGTAGGCAGTATTATTTATCAACTATTGATTTTATTAGTGATTAAATTAGGCTTTGATACAACGTATTTGAAAATCTTCTCAGCAGTGATTTTAGCAATCTGTTTAATGATCCCGCAATTAAAAAAAGCATTGCGACTACACGGCTTTTCTGATAAGGGGGAAACGAAATGAAACCAGTTGTTGAATTAAAAAATGCGACAAAAATCATTGATAATGGGATGAATGAAAAAAAAGTGATTTTGGATCATGTGAACTTAGCCATTTATCCTGGGGACTTCATTACTGTTTTAGGTGGAAATGGCGCAGGCAAGAGTACGCTATTCAATAGTTTAGCAGGAACTTTGACACTAACAGAAGGACAATTTTTAATTGAAGGAGTCAATCGCACCAATCTTTCTGAAGTCAAACGGGCTAAATCTCTAGCGCGTGTTTTTCAAGATCCTAAAATGGGGACAGCACCAAGAATGACCGTGGCAGAAAATTTATTGCTTGCCATGAAACGCGGACAAAAACGTCCCTTAACATTACGGAAGATAAATGAGCAACGCGCCTTGTTTACAAAAATCTGTCAAGAAGTTGGCAATGGCTTGGAAAATCATCTGGATACACCGACAGGTAACCTTTCTGGCGGTCAACGCCAAGCCTTAAGTTTATTAATGGCCACTATCACAAAACCAGAATTATTACTTTTAGATGAACATACTGCTGCCTTAGATCCCAAAACATCCAAGCAGTTGATGCACTTAACGGAACAACGGATTGAAGAAGGGAACTTAACTTGTTTGATGATTACCCATCGAATGGAAGATGCTTTACGATATGGCAATCGTTTAATTGTTTTACAAAAAGGTAAAATTGTTCAAGATTTAAACGTTGCTGAAAAAGCACAATTAACGCTACAAGATTTGTTGCTGTTCTTTGAAGAAGTAGAGTAAAAAAACAAGCTCAGAAAATGAGCTTGTTTTTTTATTTTTTGACCAATCGGAAGAGTCGCTTGGGGAAAAAACGTTTGACAATTCGTTCCAGTAGCGAGGTCACCATAAAGCCCGCTGCGATGGCTGCAGCAGTAAAGACAACTTTTAAAATCAACTGCAAACCGTCATCAATATTTCCTAACAAAATGCTCCGAACCGCTTGATAGGCAGGGCCTCCTGGCACTAAAGGAACCAAACTTGGAATATAAAAAATAATCATCGGCATTTTTTTGTAACGGGAAAAAAAGATACTAGCGATTCCTAACCCGACCGTTCCTAAAAAGTTTGCAAAGGTTTGACTAGCATCAAAAGTTTGCGTTAAGACATAATAAATCATCCAACCTGTCATGCCAGTAATGCCACAAGCCACTAGTGCTTTACGAGGAATGTTCGTAATAATACCAAACGTCACAGTCGCTAAAAAACTAAAGAGAAGATGAAAAATTAGTTCCATTTGAACACTCCTTACATAAATAATTTAAAAATCAAGGCAATTCCCAGGCCAACAGACCCAGCAATAAAAATAGCTTCTGTCCCTCGCGCCGTCCCGCTGATGAGGTGGCCGGCTAAAATGTCGCGAAAAGAGTTCGTAATCGCCACACCTGGAACTAACGGCATCACCGCACCAATAATAATATTATCGATGTTGACCGCTAAGTGAAAATGCACAGCCAAATAGGCCAACAAACCAATGACAAAAGCGGCTGCGAATGAATCGAGGTAAGGAACTTGGAATAACTTTTGGGTAAAAAGATAACTGGCATACCCAATCACGCCAACAAAAAAAGTTGCAATAAAATCTTGCCAAGTGCCACCAAAAATGTACATTAACGTACAACTAACAATCCCGGCTGCTAACAAGCGTAACGAAATTGAAAAAGTGGGGGTATCTGTTTCTAATAGAGTTAAGCGCTGATAAAGCTCTGGTAGAGTAATCTCTTTTTGCGCAAATTCTCTTGATAATTGATTGACAAGGCTAACTTTTTCCAAATTAATCGAGCGCTGGGGGATGTTTTCTAATTGCGTATAATTACTGGAACGAAAGCCTACGAAAATCCCTGTAGCCGTCGTATAACAAACGCTCTCTGGCTCGCCAGCATTTGCAGCAATCCGAGTAATCGTATCTTCGGTTCTATATACTTCAGATCCGCTTTCCAGCATAATTTTTCCAGCTAAAATGCATGTATCAATAATTAATTGTTTTCTTTTTTCGCTATTAACCAAAGGAATGGCTCCTTTCATTTCGAGTTCACTTTTAGTGTATCATTTTTTTTAAGAACTGTACGCAATTTAAAACAGAGATAGAAAAAAAGTGTGATTTTTTACAAAAATGAAACGAATCTTAAGAATAAATGAAAACAAATAAGGAATTAGTAAAAATTATGGGTTAGTTGTAAGAATCTAGGATCTTTCCTTGCATTTTAGTAGGAAACATCCTATCCTAAACATAGAAAAACAAAGGGGTCAATAAAAATGGACAACCAATGGTTACTCTACGGAATTAGCAGTGTCGTATTAATTATTTTAATCAGAAGAACAATCCTATCAGGAAACATCGTATTAAGTTGTTTGTTGGGAGCGATTTTGCTGATTCAAGTAGTGGGAGTAGCTCTCTGTGCACAGCAGAAAAAGAAAAATGAACATACAAAAGAACTACCTTCTTCTAAAGTACATCAATAGAAGAAGGTAGTTTTCTCTTATAGTAAATCAAATTTTTTCAAGCCATTAACAATGCCATTTTCAGTATTTTTAGTTGAAATAAAGGTGGCTTTTTCTTTTAGTTCTTCTCGCGCATTACCCATGGCAATTCCATAATCACAGGCCTCAAACAGCGCCAAATCATTGATGCCATCACCAAAGGCATAAGTGGGAATGCCGTTTAATCCCAAGGTGTTAAAAAGATTTTTGACACCAGAGCCTTTAGAGACCCCTTTACGAACAATATCAATTGAAAAAGGACCATTGCGATAAAAGGTCAATTCAGGAAACCGCTCATAGTAATATTCATCATCATCGCCATGTTGACTTAAGACCAACATCATGTTGACGGCATCATTCTCATAACCTGTGGGATCAATTTCTGGAACAGCTGAATGAATATAATCATAGGCTTGTTTCACTGTGCCAGTATGCCCTGTACAAAAAATACGGCGCTCATTGTAAAAAGCCAATTCATGACCACGCTGTTTGACATGTTCATGCAGTGAAACACATTCCTCTGTTGTAAATTCATCTGAATAAATCGTTTTTCCTTCATAATGAATAAATTGCCCGTTCATTACAATCGCTGAGTCAATGCCACTGGCTTTCATAATTGGCTGAATCTCACACAAGGTCCGTCCTGTCGCAATTAAAGGTAAAATTTGATTGTCTTTCAAGGCCGCCACTGCTGCGGTAATCTCAGGAGTTATTTGCGATGTTCCATCTAACAAAGTTCCATCTAAATCAAAAAAAGTAATAGCTTTCATTTTATCCATACCCTAACATCCTCTCTACGCTTGTTATTTTAACAAACTTTTCTGAAAAGACAATGGGTTCCTTTCGTTTTCTTTAAAAGAGCAGGAAAAAAAGTGATTTTTGATGGTTCTGTAAAGGATTTTTGAAGAAATATAGAATCGGTTGGTACAAATTCAATTTTAGAGTATACTACAATAGAACAGTTTTATGAAAAGTGAATAAGGAGTGAATGAAATGAATATATTAATGATTGAAGACAATGAATCCGTCTCAGAAATGATGCAAATGTTTTTCTTAAATGAAGGGTGGGAAGCTACCTTTAAAGATGATGGCAAAGAAGGATTGGCGACTTTTCTTGCTTCGCCAGAAAAATGGGACATGATTACGTTAGACTTAAACTTACCTAGTATGGATGGGATGGCTGTTTGTCGTGAAATTCGCAAAGTTTCAGCCAATGTTCCCATTATTATGTTGACCGCTCGTGATTCTGAAAGTGACCAAGTAATTGGCCTTGAAATGGGTGCGGATGATTATGTGACAAAACCATTTAGTCCATTAACTTTGATTGCACGGATGAAAGCTCTACATCGTCGTGCCGAGGTGGCAGAGGCTGCGCATGATACGTCTGAGAATACAGATGAAACGTTTGATGTGATTACGGATCATTTTAAAATGAATACCAAAACACGAGAAACATATTTAGATAATCAATTAATCGAAGGCTTAACACCTAAAGAATTTGATTTGCTATACACTTTAGCAAAAAAACCACGCCAAGTCTTTTCACGCGAACAACTACTAGAATTGGTTTGGGACTATCAATACTTTGGCGATGAACGGACAGTTGATGCCCATATCAAAAAATTACGACAAAAAATTGAAAAAGTGGGTCCTCAAGTCATCCAAACGGTTTGGGGCGTAGGGTATAAATTCGACGATTCAGGTGTTGCTTAATGAAGTATTTGTATCAACAATTACTTGCTTTTATAGGTGTGATTGCTCTGATTATTCTCATTGTCGGAACGTCTTTCACACAATTGACCAAGCGCACAATGCAAGAAAATAACTATGAACAGCTGTATGGTTATGCAGAATCGGCTTTAGAAACACGTGACTTTTTTATTAATGTTGCAGGTGTTTCAGATCGAGATGTTTTATCCTATTCATTTCAGTTGACTGAGCGCGTACTCCAGAAGCAAGATGTGCAATTTGTGTTTATTAACAAGGACCGCGTAGTGCAGTACCCACCAGTTGATAGCACAAAAAAATTAGACTTTTCCTTAATCGATAAAAATTGGGATCAAATCATGAAAGGTAATCGTGTTTATGCAACAGAAAATATTGATATCTATGGGGAAAAGAATACTTCAGCTTATGTGATGCTGCCTGTGCGTGATAAAAATACTAATAATCTGCTTGGTGCAATAGTTATTACACAACCTGCCAAAAACGTTGACCGAAGTGTCCAGTCCGTGACACAAAACTTGATTAAAGGCTTTATTTTTTCTGGTGTGATTGCCTTGTTACTAAGTTATCTATTTGCGACTTTCCAAGTGAAACGAATTAATCGGATGCGTAAAGCTACCAAAGAAATTACTAGTGGAAATTTTGATATTCAATTACCGGTTCATGACAAAGATGAATTTGATGACCTAGCAGAAGATTTTAATAAAATGGCCGCGTCTTTAAAAGAATCACAAGAAGAAATCAATCGGCAAGAAGAGCGCCGTCGTCAATTTATGGCGGATGCCTCTCATGAAATGCGGACGCCTTTAACAACTATTAATGGCTTGTTAGAGGGATTGCAGTATAATGCTATTCCTGAAAATCAAAAAGAGAATGCGATTAAACTGATGCAAAATGAGACCGCTCGCTTGATTCGCTTAGTCAATGAAAATCTTGATTATGAAAAAATTCGGACCAACCAGATTCAAATTGTTGTGAAGAAGTTCAACGGAACAGAAGCTTTAGAAAATATTGTGACTCAACTAACGGCCAAAGCTGAAGCCGCCGGTAATCAATTGTATTTAGACACCACCGAACCAATTGATGTGTATGCCGATTATGATCGTTTCGTGCAAGTTGTTGTCAATATTGTTCAAAATGCCATCCAATTTACTGAAAATGGCGAAATTCATATTGCTTTAGAAAAAGGCTATTTAGAAACCATTGTCCGTATTTCTGATACAGGAATCGGCATGACGGAAGAGCAAATTCTGAATATCTGGGATCGTTATTACAAAGTAGATCCATCCCGTAAAAATACGAAATATGGAGAATCAGGATTAGGCTTACCAATCGTTCAACAATTGGTCCGCTTGCATAAAGGAAAAATCAATGTTGAGAGCGAACCTGGTAAAGGCACCACATTTATTATTTCATTTCCTGATGTTGAAATCACTGAAAACTAAAGAAAACGTCTGGTCACAATCAGTGCCAGACGTTTTCTTTAGTTTAATAACGCATGTAGAGACAGGGGGTGCACATAGGGACTATCAATAATTTGTGGATCTTTTGTCAGAAATAGCAAGCGCTTGTTTCTTTTTTGAACTGCTATTTTTAATTGAGGTAAAATTTCTTGACGTTGTCCAATCGTTAATGAAGAAAAGATGTCATCAATCACTAACGTACTTGTTTTTGAAAGCAAAAGTTGTATTATGCGCATTTTAATTTTTTCAAAAGTCGTAAAAGAAGTAAAGGAACGACCAAGTAAGGCAGGTTCTAATTGGAACACTTGGAAAGCTTCGGCTAGAACTATTTTTCGATCCCGTTCTTTGATCGTACTAGCGATAAATAAATTTTCTTCTAATGGCAAGTAAGGCAGAAAGGTTTCACTAGAAGAAAGCCTAGTAATGGTTAATTGGTTTGTTTGGAAAAAATCGGCCAATGCGAGTTCTTGTTCTGGAGCAGAATAAATGATTCCATAAACTTCTCGCAAAGCTAACGCGTCGAATGAGGATTTTTTTTCGGTTGTTTTTTTGAATGATGGTGTGACATTCATAGAAAATCCCTCCCTTATTTCTGATGTGTACGTAAATAAATCAACGTGAAAGGAGTCCCGCAAACAAGAGGAATACCAAGCAAGATTAAGCAGTTAACAAAGCAGTTACGGATTGTATAAAGCGACTGCATACTTTTAAAATCAAAAGAAAACGCTTGGATCGTTTGAATCCCTAAATGCTGGATATTTGTAATCGTGACATCCTGGTCGGTACTTTTAGCTAAAAATGCTGGAGTTTCCAAATGAGACCACTGTAAAATAGCATCACGAGCAGCCCAAAGAACAGTATTATACGTTTCTTGAAACATTAAAGTGAAAAGTAAAAAACTGAAAATTCCTAATAGAGCCGGTAAACATAACTCTAGTAAGAGCTGTTTGGTGACATACATATTTGAAAAGTGCATGTGATACCATGTATGTATTTCTTCCTTTTTTATGCGTAATGTCACATACATCAACAGAAGAAAAGTAACACCAAAGAAAATGACACTACCTAGATAGAGGTGCCAATAGTATTGGATCAGTTGGTAATGGTAACTAGTTTGTTTTTCAATATCGACAAAGTCTGGCATCGTTCGTAAAAACTCTTTTTCAAAATCAATTAAGTTAAACAGCCCAGTCAATAAGAAAGAGAACAGGAAGAAGAAGAGTGCAGTGATTAACGTGATTTTTTTATGATAAAAACTACTAGCTGTAGCGTAACGGACACTTCTCATCAACTTTCACCTCTCTAAACTATCTTTAGTATAGTGAAATAATATGAATTAATTATGAAAAAGTAGCAAAAAAGCTTGAGCAAATTGCTCAAGCTTTTTGAAGATTTATTTACCCGTTTTTTGATAGCCTTGATAACTGTCAGTGTGATATTCATCAACGGTTGATTTATTATTGTTTTTACTGTAAACACTCGTTGATTTTTCACCTTTTTCTTTTTCAATTGCTTCCAGTTGTTGCAATTGGTTCTTGTAATCATAGTCTTCTGGGTTAACTGGTTTTAAGCCGCTATTGGTATAGAAACGAAGCAAGTCACCGTTAGTAATTTGGTCAGACGTTTCTAATTGTTTCGTCGCTTTGGCTTTTAAATCAGCGACTTCTTTCTTAACTTCTTCGGTTGGCTCTGTAATTAAAGTGCCTGTTTTAGTATCGTAAATGCTAGAACCTAAAATAGTATATTTAGGTGTTACAACATTGCCGTTGCGGAAAGCAACGATTTGATTGTGTTGTTTAGAGAATAAATCTTGGCCTAACTGAATGTAGTTTTTCGTATCGACACCAAGCAAGTGTAGAAGGGTTGGTAAGGCATCAACTTGGCCGCCATACGTATGGTTCACACCGCCATTTTCTTGACCAGGAACGTGAATCATATAAGGAACACGTTGCATATTGGCGTTGTCAAAATCGTTCCAATCTGCTTTGGTTTTACCTACTAACTCTGCTAAGTTTTGGTTTCTTGAATTAGAAACCCCATAGTGATCGCCATAAAGAACAATGACTGAGTTTTCATAGAGACCTGAAGATTTCAAGTAGTTAAAGAATTCTTCGACCGCTTTATCTAAATAATTCGCTGTTGCAAAGTAACCATTAATTGTTTCGTCAGAGGTTTTTGCAATTGGGAATCCTGCTTCATCGTTTGTAAATTGAGAATAAGGATAATGATTGGATACAGCAATAAATTTAGAATAGAACGGTTGTTGTAAATGTTCTAAATATTGAACGGATTGATTAAAGAATGGTTTATCGTGTAACCCATATTGGAATGAGTTATCTGAATTAACATCATAATAACTAGCATCAAAGAAATAGTCATAGCCTAAACGTTTATAGGTTTCATTCCGATTCCAGAAGTTACCGGCATTTCCGTGGAAAGCAGCGCTAGTGTAACCTTGCGTTTGTTTTAAAATATCGGGTGCTGCTTCAAACGTATTTTTCCCACCAACTTGTGTAAAGAGTGAACCTTGGTCTAAACCAAATAGTGAATTTTCAAGTAACGTTTCGGCATCACTTGTTTTTCCTTGACCAACTTGGTGGAAGAAGTTATCAAAGCTAAAGGTACTTTTACTATTGTAAAGACTATTGATAAATGGTGTGACTTCGTGTTCTACGCCATTTTCATCTTTTAATTTGTAATTAACTAAAAATTGTTGGAAACTTTCTAAATGGATATAAATTACATTTTTGCCTTTTGCAATACCAAACTTACTATCATCGGGTGCCGCATATTGTTGTTTCACGTAATCTTCAACTTGTTTCATATCGTTAGCACTAGCTTCGGCACGGACTTGGTTTGTTTGGTAAGTTGTAATGCCATCGTACACGGTAAAGGCATTTAAGCCTAAGAATTTCACGATATAGTCACGAGAGAATTGACGTCCTAATAATTGGGGACGTTCTGTTTCAGCCATAAATAGATTGAATAAGAAAAAGACAACAGAAAGGAGTGTGACAGAGACTGCTACACGTGCGCGGACTGGACGCGCATCTGTTTTAATTTTTTTCGTTAATAATAATACGCCAATAATAATGAAGTCTAAGAAATAAATGACGTCATAAGGTCTAAAGAGACGTAAGGCACTTTCGCCAAGACCGCTAGCTACTTTGCCAGCACCAAGCATCGTATTAACTGTGATGAAGTCAGTAAATTCTCGATAATACACGACATTTGAGAAGAGCAGTAAACTCATCAAGAAGTAAATAATCATCATTGTAATATAAGAAGCTTTTTTACGGCGAACATACAAAGCGATGGCTAATAAAAAGACCGTTGTGGCAATTGGATTAATTAAGAGTATGAAATACTCGTTAATATTTTCCAAACGTAAATGGAAATCAACGGCGTACGCAAAGAGGTTTTTTAGCCACAGTAAGATGGCGATTAGCGAGAATAACCCCAGTCGCGTGTTCAAAATATTTGTTTTAAATAATTTTTTCAAAATAAACGTCCTTTCTAAACGATGATTCTATAAAAGTAAAATTAGGTAAATTTCGTATTTTACAATATCGCTTTAATTTTACTCTTTCACAAATTTTATGTCAATTCTTACCGAAGTGAAGAGTGGTGATGTTAAAGAAAACTTACTATTTCCTTAAACTTTTTAGTTCGTTAAATGACGTGAAGCTTGAATCCTTTAAAGACAGATGGGCCTTTTTTTGCTATACTAGATAGGACTTTGAAAAGTAGGTGTACAGAATGAAACTTCAAGTAACTAAAAAAGCAGAACATAAATTTAAAAAAGGATATCCTTTAATTCAGAAAGAAGATTTGCAACAAGTGCCGGCGCAGTTGCCAACAGATTGGCTTACTTTGATTGATAGTAAAGGCCAGCGTTTAGCCGAAGGATATTTAGGTGAACAAAATAAAGGAATTGGTTGGTTGCTGTCATGGCATGGACCAATTAATCAATCTTTTTTTCAACAACTCTTTGAAATAAGTCGTGAGAAGCGGACGTCTTTTGAAAAGGATTCGCTGACAACCGCTTATCGATTATTTAATGGAGAAGGAGATGGCATTGGGGGTCTAATCATCGATCGCTATGCAGATTACGCCGTTTTTTCATGGTATAATGAAACCCTTTATCAGAAAAAAGCCGAACTTTTGACGGCGTTTCGCACAGTTTACCCTGATATTATTGGTGCCTACGAAAAGATTCGCTTTTCCACAAAAGATTTACCCGAATCACAGTTTTTGTATGGCGAACAAGCACCCGAGCCATTACTTGTCACTGAAAATGGCGTTCAATTTGCTACCTATTTAAACGAAGGATTAATGACAGGCATCTTTTTAGATCAAAAAGAAGTTCGTGGTCGATTAGTAGATGGTTTTGCAGTAGGTAAAACAGTCTTAAATATGTTTAGTTATACAGGTGCTTTTTCAGTAGCTGCCGCTATGGGAGGTGCCGTGGCCACCACTAGTGTGGATTTAGCTAAACGAAGCTTACCGAAAACGACTGAGCAATTTGAAGTCAATCATTTAAATCTTGCCCCGCAAAAGATTATTGTCATGGATGTTTTTGACTACTTTAAATATGCTTCACGTAAAGGCTTGAGTTATGACATGATCATTTTGGATCCGCCGAGTTTTGCTCGCAACAAAAAGAAAGTTTTTTCCGTTGCTAAAAATTATGGGGAGCTAGTGAAAGATTCTATTGATATTTTAACGGATAAGGGAACGCTTATTGCCTCAACCAATGCGGCAAATTTATCCTTAGCCAAATATAAAAAAATGGTGATTACTGCCTTGCAAGAGAAAAATGTTCGTTACAAGATTACGGACACGTATCAATTACCGGCAGACTTTCAAGTGAATCCTAATTTTCCAGAAGGTAATTACTTAAAAGTCCTGTTTATCGAAATTGAAAAATAATTTTTTACACCAAGCAAAAGTCCCAGCGCCGCTAATCGGCATTGGGACTTTTGCTTGGTGTTTATTTTATAGTAACTTTTGGGCTTTTTGGGTATTTGCAAAATGCAGCTTCGCGTAGTTCGCTAATAAGTCTAGGCCGCCTTTTTTCAAAATACGGGCGGCTACTTGGTCTGATTTGCTGCCAGCACCAGAGGGCACAGAGAAACCCAATTCTGCAGATTCTTTGTCTAACTCTTCTAAAAAAGCAGCGCGGCTAATAATAGAGGCGGCAGCAACGGCAACATGATACTGCTCTCCTTTAGTGACGAAGAACAATTTTTCAGTGACTTGATTTTTTTCATTACGAACATATTTCCGATAGTTATTTTCAGGGGTGAATTGGTCAATCAAAATCCCTTCTGGGTTTGTGGGAGCCAACTCTTGTAGCAACAGATAAATCGCTTGGTTATGCAAAGCGACTTTCATGTGTACAGCATTGTAGTTTGGTTGGATCTCATTGTATTTTTTTGGTTCAACGATTAATAACTTGTAAGGAATCAGTTCTTTAATGACATGTGACAATTGAATAATTTGTGGGTCGGTTAATTCTTTGGAATCACAAACACCCAATGCTTTTAGTTTGCTAATCATGCTTTTGTCAACATAGGCAGAACAGACAGTTACAGGACCAAAATAGCTGCCATTACCGACTTCATCGGAACCTATCACAGACCAGTTGCCAAAATCAGCAGGCAGTGTAGTAGTCTGGGCAGAAACTTTTTTCTGTGGTGTGGTACTCGTTCCTTCCCAACGAGCGGCCTCTTTTTCAGCTTGAGGTCCCTGAAACATGACTTTACCTGATTGATAAGCAGTGATGGTAGTGGTGCCAACCTTGGCCACAAAGACAGTATAAGGGACCGTTTTATTTAAACGATTGGGTTGATAAACAGTGGTCATCTCTGCTAATGTTTTTTTACTAACTTTAATTACGTGATTCTGTGCCATCAATTGTTCCTCATTTCTTGATATTTCTTCTTTACTATAGTAAAGGAAAAACAAGTAAATGAAAAGGTTTTGCGTTAGCTTGTTCCTGAAAATGACAATGTTTAGGAAATGTATAATTTTTTTCTATAGTTGGGCGCTAGTTGTTATCTAAATTTTTATTCAGTGCTATACTGTGGGAGAGAAGGAGACGATGAAAGAGTCGACTAGAACAAGGGGTGATGTGTTTGAGAAGAAAAAAAGAAATGCAAGAAAATGAACCAATAGCAGTGACTGCTAACGCGGAACGCTATTATCCAGAAGATAAACAAGGCTTGACGGCCGCACAAGTTGAAGAAAGACAGCGAAAAGGCTTAGTCAATGCCGCCGTCGATACAGAGTTTATCACAACGAAACAGATTGTTATTAATAACGTATTTACGTATTTCAACTTAATTTTTGTGGTACTAGGTGCGTTATTAATGCTGGTACAATCTTATAAAAATATGACCTTTTTGCCAGTAGTAATCATTAATACGGTCATTGGAATTTACCAAGAAATTAAGTCGAAGAAAGTATTAGATAGCTTAAATATTCTAAACGCTACAAAAGTAACCGTTGTAAGGGATGGCCAAGAACAAGAAATTTCGCCAGATGAACTGGTTTTGGATGATGTGGTGCTCTTTAAATCGGGTGAACAGATTTCTGGGGATGCAATTGTCTTATCTGGTGAAGTCCGTGTGAATGAATCCTTGTTAACTGGGGAATCTGATGAGATTACCAAAGTAGCAGATAGTCAACTTTTGTCAGGTAGCTTTATTGTGTCAGGTTCTTGTTATGCAAGAATTGATAAAATTGGCGCTGAGGCCTATGTTCATCAATTAACGCTTGAAGCGAAATCAATTAAAAAAGGGGAACAATCAGAGATGGTCGGTTCCATTAACCGTTTGGTGAAATGGGTAGGGATTATTATTATTCCAATCGGCTGTGTTCTATTTTTCCAAAGTTATTTCATCAACCATCAAGGGCTTCATGACAGCATTGTCTCCATGGAAGCTGCCTTGATTGGGATGATTCCAGAAGGGTTGTACCTTTTAACAACCGTTGCATTAGCTGCCAGCACAATGCGCTTAGCGAAGCGCGGCGTTTTATTGCACAACATGAAAAGTATCGAATCCTTAGCACGTGTTGATGTGTTATGTGTAGATAAAACAGGAACAATTACTGAAAACACGATGGAAGTCCAAGAGTTGGTTCCTGTGGTGAGTATCGAAAATGATGGTACAGACTTAACCAATGTCGAAAAATTAATTGGCGATTTTTGCCGAACAATGTCAGCTGACAATGATACGATGAAAGCGATGAAAGAATTTTTTGTTACTAATAATCAGAGGGAAGCCGTTAGCTACACCTCGTTTTCGTCTGTCGAAAAATTTAGTAGCGTGACTTTCCCAGAAGCGACGTATATTCTTGGGGCGCCAGAGATGATTTTGAGAGACAATTATGAAATGTA
Organism: Enterococcus sp. AZ050; assembly: GCF_051715085.1. Classification (NCBI taxonomy): domain Bacteria; kingdom Bacillati; phylum Bacillota; class Bacilli; order Lactobacillales; family Enterococcaceae; genus Enterococcus; species Enterococcus sp. AZ050. Next base: position 2,938,022 of record NZ_JBIOTC010000001.1, read on the forward strand.
TCAATCTGAAGTGGAACATTATACAAGTCAAGGCTATCGCTTATTGGTGTTCGGAAAGTATTTAGGAGAATTTCAGGAAACGTTGGCAGCAGAGGTTCAACCTCTAGGCTACATTCTTCTTTGGAATCCGATTCGTAAAGAAGCCAAAGCAACTTTTGAATATTTCGCTGAACAAAATGTGGCCATTAAGGTCATTTCTGGCGATAATCCTTTAACAGTATCCAATGTAGCACAAGCGGCAGGCATTATTGGTGCTGAAAATTATGTGGACGCGCGAACATTAACTACAATGGAAGCCCAGACAGAAGCTTTAGAAAAATACACCGTTTTTGGTCGTGTCACGCCAGAACAAAAGAAACAATTTGTACTATTGTTGAAAAAATTAGATCATACAGTGGCGATGACAGGGGATGGAGTTAATGATATTTTAGCCATGAAAGAAGCAGATTGTAGTATTGCCATGGCTTCAGGAAATCAAGCTACAGCACAAGCCTCGCAAGTTGTGTTGTTAGATTCTGATTTTTCAACGATGCCGGAGGTTGTCTTTGAAGGCCGCCAAGTAGTTAATAACATTGAACGCTCTTCAAGTTTATTCCTTGTAAAAAATATTTTCTCCTTGCTAATGTCTGTCTTTGCTATGATTTTTGCCGTGACATATCCTTTACAACCAACACAAGTCACATTGATTAGTTTATTTACAATTGGGATTCCTTCGACATTTCTAGCTTTGGAACCAAATCATCGTCGCATTGAAGGGAAATTTCTTTTCAATGTGTTATCAAAAGCAATTCCTGGTGGGTTAACGGATATGTTAGTAGTCGGTGCCTTACTAATTTGTGGTGATATTCTTGCACTTCAAAAAACGGACATTTCAACGACTGCAACATTGTTGCTAGTTTCAGTCGGCTTTATGGTTCTTTATAAAATTAGTTCACCAATGAATCGTTACCGCAAGCGCGTAATGATTGGCTGTTTAATCGGAATGGTTATTACAAGTATTTCCATGAAAAACTTGTTCTCGTTAACTTCGGTATCGCCAACAGCCTTGTTACTTTTAGCCATTCTTTTCTTTGCAGCAGACTCAACTTTCCAACATTTATCAACCATTTCTGAAAAAGTTCAATTATGGTTTTATAAGAAAAGACATTAGGAGCAAAACACCGAGCCAAAATTATTTTGGTTCGGTGTTTTTTGTTTTTTATTGTTGGGAAAAATAAAAACACTTGTATCTAGTTAATCCTTGATAGTATAAACCTAACCAATTATTTTAGATAGGAAGGATTGAATAAAAATGAAAAAAAGAAGTTTTGTCTATTGGGGAATGTTTTTCATTCTTTTGTCGACGCTGATAACGCCTTTTCTGAAACTTGAAACAGGATATGCGCAAACGGAACCAACTAGTACCAGTGAAACCAATCAAATTTCTGCTACGCCAAACGTAATACCGCGTAAACAAGTGGGCAACATTGTGACAGCGATTCAACTAACGGACAAAGAGGGGAACCCACTTGGGACCATTAATCAATATACAGACATCTACCTCCGAATTGAGTTCAACTTACCGGATAATACCGTTAATAGTGGGGATACGAGTGTGATCACTTTACCCGAAGAGCTACGTCTCGAGAAAAATATGACCTTTAATGTAGTAGATGATACAGGTGCTGTGGTTGCAATTGCACAGACCGATGTAGCAAATAAAACGGTCACGTTAACGTATACAGATTACGTAGAAAACCATGCCAATATTAGTGGGTCTTTATATTTTACAAGTTTGATTGATTTCGAAAATGTCAAAAATGAATCCAAGATTCCTATTTACGTCACGGTTGAAGGGGAAAAAATATTTGCTGGCGATCTTGATTACCAAGGTGAAGGCGATGATGTTAACGAAAAATTTAGCAAGTATTCGTGGTTTATCGAAGACGATCCAACCGAAATTTACAATGTACTACGGATTAATCCAACAGGGCAAACGTATACTGATTTAGAAGTGGAAGATGTGCTAAAAACAGCAAGTTTAAGTTATATCAAAGACACTATGAAAATTGAACGAGGACAATGGACACTGGATGGAAATGCTATTTGGCAGTTCACGCCAGAGGAAGATATAACTGGTCAGTTGGCTGTCCAGTATGGTCCTGGTGACCGCAATTTTTCGGTGCATTTTGGCAATATTGGGACTAACGAATATCGTATCACCTATAAAACCAAAATCGATCATCAACCCGAAAAAGGTGAAACCTTCACAAATTATGCAAAATTAACAGAAAATCAAACGGTGGTGGAAGAAGTCGAAGTGAGTCGTGTCTCACAAACGGGTGGTGGAGAAGCTAATGGTGAGCAATATGTTGTTGAAATCCATAAAGAAGATGAAGCGGGCCAGCGTTTAGCAGGTGCAGAGTTTGAACTCATTCGTAACTCAACCAATCAAACAGTGGCCAAAATCACAACAGATCAAAACGGAACAGCGATTGTTAAAGGCTTGTTAAAAGATAACTATACTTTAGTAGAAACCAAAGCACCTACCGGTTACCAACTTTCGCAAAACAAGATTTCAATAACACCTGAAGACTTTGGTAAAAACTTAGTTGCACTGAAAACTGTTGTGAATCATAAGATTTCATATCAACCAGTCGCTGCTTCATTTTTAGCTGGAAAAGTTCTTTTAGGAAAACCACTGAAGGATGCTGAATTTCAATTTGAATTGTTAGATGAGAAAGGTACAGTACTAGAAACGGTTAGTAACGATACTTTAGGGAAAATTCAATTTTCACCATTAACCTTTGAAACTCCTGGAAACTATCAATACACCATTCGGGAAGTAAACACGCAACAGGCAGGTGTTTCCTACGATACGCACAACCTTCAAGTTCAAGTAACCGTCGAGGCGCTTTTAGGAAATCTTGTGGCGACTACTCAGTATGATGGAGGTCAAGTATTTACTAATCACTATACGCCAGAAAAACCTATAGAAAGTACCACACCACCAACGAGTGGGACAACAGATACTACCACGAATTCAACCACAGAAACTACTTCAATAACCATTGAAAAACAGGCGATTCGTAATAAGGAATTGCCAAAAACAGGAGAAACAAAAGAAAACGCGTTTCTTTTCTTAGGTAGCCTTCTTTTGATTCAAGGATTATTTATCTATTTTAAAACGAAAAAATAATCGCTTAGATAGTTTCAGTAATCGAGACAAAATGTGCAAATTTCGAGAGATTTAGCTTGTTCATTTGAGTTTGGAGTGGTTCTGTGCTATACTATCTTTAGCGTAATGATACTAGTTGGGAGTGAGCGGATTTCTGCTCACTCTTTTTGATGGAAAAGTCATCAGGACACGGTTCGTTACATCAATCTCGAAGGAGGCGAAAATTTTGAGTAGTGCTGTGGAAACTGTAACAAAGTTAGTCACACCAATCTTAGAAGAACAAAATTTTGAACTTGTGGAAGTAGAGTTTGTTAAGGAAGGAAAAAATTGGTTTTTACGAGTATTTATCGATAAAGAAGGTGGCATTGATATTGAGGAATGTGCCTTTGTCAGCGAAAAATTAAGTGAAAAACTAGATGCAATGGATCCAGATCCAATTCCGCAAGCGTACTTTCTGGAAGTTTCTTCTCCGGGAGCAGAACGTCCGTTAAAGAAAGAAAGCGATTATGAACAAGCGGTAGGCAAGTACATTCATATTTCTCTTTATCAAGCAGTTGATGGAGAAAAACAGATTGAGGGTACCTTAGTCCATCTTGATTCAGAACAATTAACATTAAGTGTAAAAATTAAAACCAGAGTGAAGGAAATGACTTTTGAACGTAAAAATATCGCAAAAGCTCGTTTAGCCATTCAATTTTAATCAACAGACTCGAATGTAAAAAAGGGTCCACTAAAAGTTTTACTTTTAGCCGGGCCTGTGACAAGTTTTAACGAGAAGTTTTTCCCTTGGAAGAAGAACCACTCGTTCAGCTTTAACGAATCCATAGGAGGAAAAGAAAAACAATGAGCAAAGAAATGTTAAATGCATTAGACGTATTAGAAGCTGAAAAAGGGATTCCTAAAGATACGGTGATTGAAGCGTTACAAGCAGCTTTAGTTTCTGCATATAAAAGACATTATGGACAAGCAAGCAACGTCGAAGTTGAATTTGAACCAAAAAAAGGCAATATTCACGTATATGCTGTCAAAGAAGTAACAGAAGAAGTATTTGATTCACAACTGGAAGTTTCATTAAAAGATGCCGTTGCATTAAATGGGGCATATGAAATCGGCGACAAAATTCGTTTTGAAGTTACGCCAAAAGACTTTGGCCGCATTGCTGCCCAAACAGCAAAGCAAGTAATTTTACAACGTGTCCGTGAAGCAGAAAGAACAATTATTTATAATGAATTTAGCGAATACGAAAATGACATCATGCAAGGAATTGTTGAACGTCAAGATCGTCGTTATATTTATGTAAACTTAGGCAAAATCGAAGCAGTCTTATCAAAACAAGATCAAATGCCAAATGAATTTTACCAACCGCATGATCGGATTAAAGTTTACGTATCACGTGTTGAAAACACATCAAAAGGCCCACAAGTTTTTGTAAGCCGTAGTCATCCAGATTTACTAAAACGTCTTTTTGAACAAGAAATTCCAGAAGTTTATGATGGAATTGTTGAAATCGTAAGCGTCGCTCGTGAAGCTGGCGATCGTTCAAAAGTAGCCGTTCGTTCAACAGATCCTAATATTGATCCAGTGGGTACCTGTGTTGGTCCAAAAGGCCAACGTGTCCAAGCGATTGTGAATGAATTAAAAGGCGAAAATATGGATATTGTGGAATGGAACGAAGATCCAGCTATTTATATTAGTAATGCCTTGAATCCAGCTCAAGTATTAGATGTTATTTTTGATCCAGAAAATAGCAAAGCATGTACAGTCGTTGTACCTGATTATCAATTGTCATTAGCAATTGGTAAACGTGGTCAAAATGCGCGCTTAGCTGCTAAATTAACGGGCCATAAAATTGATATCAAATCGGAATCTGATATGGCTGAATTTTATGAACAACAAGCCAATCAAGAAGTTGCCGAAGTGGCAGAAGAAATGGATGAAGCAATTATCCATTCAGATATGACGGCAGATGATTACGAAAACTTGGCTGCTGAAGAAGCAGTTGTTGAAGCAGAAATTACAGAAGAATTACCTGAACAAGAATAACGTTTTTGGAGGGTGAAAAAATGAAAAAGAGAAAAATTCCAATGCGTAAATCGGTTGTTTCAGGCGAAATGAAACCGAAAAAAGAATTAGTCAGAATTACTCGCTCCAAAGAAGGCGAAGTGGCCTTAGATCCAACTGGTAAATTACCTGGACGTGGCGCTTACGTTGATTTGGATCCTGCGGAAGTCCAAAAAGCTTGGGATAAAAAAATTCTTGATCGTGTCTTAGAAACAAAATTAAGTGATGAATTTTATCAAGAACTATTGGATTATGTAACACATCAAAAAGCCCGCAAAGAGTTGTTTGGCGATGGAAAATAAAACCAAAATTTTGAACCTTTTAGGTTTAGCAATGCGCGCCGGTAAATTAGTCACAGGCGAGGAATTAACCCTTAAAGATATTCGTGTAAACAAAGCGAAATTTGTGTTTGTTGCGCAAGATGCCAGTGAGAATACTAGAAAGAAAATCAAGGACAAAAGTTCTTATTATAATGTTCCTGTTAGCGAACTGTTCAGTCAATTCGAGCTCAGCCAAGCGATTGGGCGACCACGAATGGTTATCGGAGTAACTGATGCAGGATTTGCCACCAAAATCAAGGAATTACTAAAAGGTTAGGAAGGTGATTGCATGGGAAAAAAAAGAATTTATGAACTAGCAAAAGAAATGAATAAAGCAAGCAAAGACGTTGTCGATAAAGCGCATCAATTAGGTATGGATGTTAAAAACCATATGGGCGCAATTAGTTCCGAGCAAGAAACAAAGCTTCGTCAAGCATTCGGAGGAGGAAGTACCGTAAATACTCAATCAAAAGCAACAAACAACCAAAAGCAACAAACAACACAAAATAAACCAGCCAATAAGAAACCAATGAACAATAAACCTGGTGAACAAAGAAATAACCAAAATCGTCCAAACAACCAATCAACGAATGGACAACAAAGAAACAACAACAACCAAAATCGTCACGGCCAAAATAACACACAAAACCGTAGCAATCAAACAAATACAAACAATCAAAACCGCAATACCCAAAACAATAACGGTTCTACAACGAATCAAAATCGGACCAGCCAAAATAACAATGGCGGGAACAACCAAAACCGCAACAACAATTTTGGTGGCGGTCAAAATCGTAATAACCGGAGTAACTTTAATAACCAAAACCGCAATCGTTTCAATAAAAAAGGGAAAAAAGGCAAACATCAACAAGAATCAGCGAAGCCAGCAGTACCAGCACGTAAATTCCGTGAATTACCAGATGTTTTAGAATATACAGAAGGTATGAACGTGGCGGATATTGCGAAAAAAATCCACCGCGAACCAGCGGAAATCATCAAAAAATTATTTATGATGGGTGTCATGGTTAACCAAAACCAAGCCTTAGATAAAGATACAATTGAATTATTAGCTGTGGACTATGGCATGGAACCGCAAGAAAAAGTCCAAGTTGATATTGCGGACATTGATAAATTCTTCGAACCAGAAGCAGTTGTTGAAGAAAACTTAACTACACGTCCCCCTGTTGTCACAATCATGGGACACGTAGACCACGGGAAAACAACATTATTAGATACATTGCGCCATTCTCGTGTGACTTCAGGTGAAGCAGGCGGTATCACGCAGCATATTGGTGCCTATCAGTTAGATATTGATGGCAAACCAATTACGTTCTTAGATACACCAGGACATGCGGCCTTTACAAGTATGCGCGCGCGTGGTGCCAGCATCACTGATATTACCATCTTAGTTGTTGCAGCGGACGATGGAGTAATGCCACAAACAATCGAGGCGATTAACCATGCCAAAGCGGCAAAAGTGCCAATTATTGTAGCAGTTAACAAAATTGATAAGCCTGGTGCGAACCCTGATCATGTGAAACAAGAATTAAGTGAACATGAATTAATTCCTGAAGAGTGGGGCGGAGATACGATTTTCGTCAATATTTCAGCGAAATTCAATCAAAACATTGATGAGCTATTGGAAAATATTTTATTGATTGCTGAAGTAGAAGACTTAAAAGCTGATCCAACGCAAAAAGCAATTGGAACAGTGATTGAAGCGCGCTTGGATAAAGGTAAAGGTCCGGTTGCGACATTACTCGTTCAACAAGGAACTTTACATGTTGGTGATCCAATCGTTGTTGGTAATACTTACGGACGTGTTCGTGTGATGACCAATGACATGGGCCGCCGTGATAAAGAAGCAGGACCCGCAACTCCTGTAGAAATTACCGGATTAAATGATGTTCCTCAAGCGGGTGATCGTTTTGTGGTCTTTGAAGATGAAAAAACAGCACGTCAAGCAGGGGAAGAACGGGCTAAACGTGCGTTGCTTGAACAACGTTCAGCAAGTAGCCGTGTGACATTGGATAACTTATTTGAAAGTCTAAAAGAAGGCGAATTAAAAGAAGTTAATATCATTGTCAAAGCAGACGTACAAGGATCTGCCGAAGCCGTTTCAGCAAGTTTACAAAAAATTGATGTAGAAGGCGTTCGTGTGAAAATTGTTCACGCGGCAGTTGGGGCCATCAATGAAAGCGACGTAACTTTAGCTGCAGCAAGTAATGCGATTATTATCGGCTTTAACGTTCGCCCAACACCACAAGCAAAACAACAAGCAGAACAAGAAGAAGTTGATATTCGTTTACACCGTATTATCTATAAAGCCCTAGAAGAAATCGAAACAGCGATGAAAGGGTTATTAGATCCAGAATTTGAAGAAAAAATTACGGGTCAAATGACGGTTCGTGAATTGTACAAAGTATCTAAAGTTGGCACAATCGCTGGCTGTTATGTTACAGAAGGCTTTATTCGCCGCGATAGTGGCGTGCGTGTCATTCGTGATGGTATTGTTATTTATGAAGGTAAATTAGCAAGCTTGAAACGCTTTAAAGATGACGTGAAAGAAGTCAAACTTGGTTTTGAATGTGGCGCTATGATTGAAAACTTCAATGATTTACGTGTAGATGATGCGATTGAAGGCTTCATTATGGAAGAAATCAAACAATAATTTTAGTAATTGGAGGAAGACACTATGGCAAATTATCGTGACCGTCGTGTAGGTCAAGAAATCATGCGTGAAGTGAATGATATCTTGAACAAACGCATCAGAGATCCACGCGTCCAAGGCATCACTATTACAGATGTTCGTGTGACCGGTGATTTACAACAAGCAACGATTTATTACAGCTTGTTATCTGATTTAGCTTCCGAACAACAAAAAGCTCAACAAGGCTTAGACAAAGCCAAAGGACTGATTCGTAAAGAATTAGGACAACGGTTAACCTTGTATAAAACACCAGAGTTGATTTTTGAAAGAGACGAATCTGTCCAATACGGAAATCACATTGATGAGTTGATTCGTAAGTTGAATCAAGGTGAATAATTAAAAAGAAAAAGCACACCAGACGAATGGTGTGCTTTTTCTTTTCATGATTTCTTGATAAAATAGTCATGGAGGTGCAAAAATGAAAAGAATTGTTGGTTTCTATAAAAATGGAGATCGTTATTTAAAAGAAATGGGTTCAGGCAAGAGTTCCCTGTACTTTTTTCTTTTCTTCTTTGTACTACATAGTATGCGGGAACATATTATTCAGTTCATCGGATTTTGGCCGTCATTTATATTCGTCCTTATACTTGTCCCCAATCTTATGCTTGGCGTTGGACATATTAACCATTGGTACAAAAACCGCTCTTGAATTTTCCAGAATACTTTTAAGCATGGAACAAAATCCTTATTGATTTTGTTCCATGCTTTTTAAGTTAACCCAGTATTTAATACCACCACAGAATAATCCCTAAATTCAAAAATCCGTCCTTTATAAAGATAAGTGGCGCCATACTTTTGTCGATAGTACGTAATCACATTTTTTAATGTTTCAACATCGATTTCCAAAAATTCAGCACAAGAATAATGGTTACTTAAGCCAGCTTCAGAGCAACGAATTAAATCGTCTAATGTAACTAATTGCTCTAAGGCCACATTGCGGGCTTTCAACTCTTGCTTCCGATTTTCTGTACAATTTTGATTTAAAATAGTGCCAACGGATGTTTGATAATGCCCGTATTCCTCGGCTAAAATGTTCTTCTTTTGACGGGTACTCAATGTTTTTTCAATATAAATTTTGCCATTTCGATACAACCCATAACAACCTGTTTGATTGTATAAATCAAACTATATCTAACGGAATCGTTGTTATATAAACGATTCTGAGTTTGTTTTCGTAAAATGAATACCATGATGAATACCATTTTTAGGAATTCATATAAGTTAAGAATTTGTTAGCAACATCTTTTTCAGCATTTTTTGTAACATGAGTATAGATATTTAATGTAGTGTTTATATTAGAATGACCTAGTCTTTCTTGCACTTGTTTGATAGTTGCTCCTGATTCAAATAGTAAAGAAGCATGAGTATGCCGAAAACCATGAGGTGATATGCTGAAATTTTTATATGTTTTTAGTTTCTCCCATAAAACATTAGGTGACATAATTCCGTTGGAAGGATTACTGAAAATTAATTGTTTTTCATCTTTTTGTACTATGAAACCTCGAGATAGAAGTTCTTTTTTTTGCTCTAATTTCCATTTCTTTAATATATTTAACGTTATTTCATCAATAGAAATAGTTCTATCAGAAGAAGTTGTTTTTGTAGTTGTAATAATTCTTTGGCCAGATGTATAAGAAACGTTTTTATTTATAGAAATAGCATTAGCGTTCCAATTTATATCAGACCAGTTTAAAGCAGCTAATTCACTTTTTCTCATTCCTGTATATGCTAATAAATGAAAAGCAGTATAGTATTGCATGCTTTCCTTTTGTTTTGCTAGAGTTAAAAATTCTTGTAATTGATCTTTGTCTAAAAAATTTTGGTCCTCTTTAGTTTTTATTTCTCTTTGACGTTTAGGCATAATAATTCGTTTCATTGGATTCATAGAGAGTAAATTTTGAGTAATTGCGAATTCAAATATTTTTGATGTGTACATTTTCATAGAATCAAAACGTGTATATTTTTTACTCCATTCATTGACTACTTTCTGGCAATAAGAGGGACTAATTTTAGTTAATTTCAGTTCACCAAAAGCGGGTAGAATTTGTTTATCAAAATAATACTTAATTCTTTGCGCAGAAGATGGTTTAACAGTGTTTACATATTGAGCATACCAGAGTTCGTAAACATCCTTAAATAAGCTATAATCTTGTTTTACAAATTTTCCATGGTCAATTTCTATCTGTAATTGAGCAAGAGCAAGTTTTGCTTCTTTTTGAGTTTTAAAGCCACGCCTAGTTGTGCGTTTGGATTTTCCTGTTAATGGATCAATGCCTAAATATGCATTGAACATATAGGCAGTTGAACCATCTTTCTTTGTATATTTTTTTATCGTAGTCATCTATATCACCTCTATTTGTCTATAGACGTTTCTGAATCTTCAAGACTGGTTTCTTTAAAAAGTGTATTAGATAAATCTAAACGTGATTGACCATATTCTTCAGTAATTACTGGTTCAGTTTCTTTTGGTAATTCTCCACCTGATAAAACAGTACGAATTTTTCCTTCGATTTCATCCATTATTTTTGGATTTTTCTTTAATTCTTCTTTTAATAGTTCTCGACCTTGTACTTTAATTTCTCCATTGTTATAGTCAAACCAAGCACCAGATTTTTTTATAATCCCCATATTTTCACTTAAAGAAATAATTTCGCCAGTACGAGAAATTCCCTCTCCATACATAAGATCTAATTCAATTGTTTTAAAAGGAGGGGCAACTTTATTTTTAACAACTTTAATTTTTGTCTTATTTCCTTTAATAGGATTCTCTTTATCTTTTGCATCTTTAATTTGTTCTGAACGTCGTACTTCTAATCGAATAGTTGAGTAAAATTTTAAAGCACGTCCACCAGGGGTTGTTTCTGGATTACCAAACATAACTCCAACTTTTTCTCTAAGTTGATTGATAAATATAACTATAGTTTTTGTTCTATTGATAGAGCCAGAAAGTTTTCTTAAAGCTTGAGACATTAAACGAGCTTGCAAACCAACGTGAGAAGAACCCATTTCTCCATCAATTTCTGCACGAGGAACTAAGGCAGCTACCGAATCGATAATTACTAAGCCAACTGCACTACTTGATACTAAAGCATCAGCAATTTCCAATCCTTGCTCACCAGTATCTGGTTGAGATAAAAGCAACTCATCAATATTAACACCTAGATTTTTTGCATAAACAGGGTCTAGAGCATGTTCTGCATCAATAAAAGCGACAGTTTGCCCTGCTTTTTGTGCTTCTGCTGCTGCATGTAAGGCAAGTGTAGTTTTTCCAGAACTTTCAGGTCCGAAAATTTCTATGATACGTCCTTTAGGATAGCCTTGTACTCCTAAAGCATTGTCTAAGAGAATGGAACCAGTAGGAATTACATCAATGTTCATTTCTGATTTTTCCCCTAGTTTCATTACAGCACCTTTACCAAAATCTTTTTCTATTTGTTTTAAAGCTTTTTCTAAAGCTTCTTGTCTCTTTTTGTGATCTGTTTGCTGTTCAGGAGCAATATATTTAGTTTTTTTATCTGCCATATTAATCTTCCTTTCTCGAATGTATGTTCTTATGCTTTTTTAAAGAAAAGCCCGAAGGCTAATCTTTTATTACTATTGTTTACTACTATAATTAGTTGCTTTCATTTACTTTTTGAGCAATTCCAGAATCGCCAAGTTTATCTTGAGAATCTGAATATTGTTCAGAAATATTTATTTTAAAGTTGGTTATTTGTGGTTTTTCTTTAGAGAGCAAATAAAATGTACCTGTAGTACTAGTATTTGGCTGAACTGTGCCATTTGAATTCTGATCGTAACCAAAATTTTCAATACTATTGCTAGTATATTCCATATTGTTATCATCAATAATTTTAGCTTGATAAGTACTCAATTCAAAAGGTTCTGTTCCAATATTTTTTAATTCATATGAAATGGCTGTTCGGTAGTATTTTTCTGGAAAATCATCAATATTCGAAAAATTATATTCAGCATTTGTAAAATTTTTTTGAGATTTTTTTACTTGCTTTGTGTTTATTGAATTTATTGTATATTCAATAATTCCAACTTTATTAAATTTTATTTTTTCATTTTTAGCTTCATTAGTAGTTTTTTTTAATTCAGATTTCAGTTTAGAATTTTCTGTTTTTAAACTATCAATTGTTTTTTGTGTATCTGAATTAGTAGAACTTGTTGTATTTCCGCAAGCACCTAATAACAAACTACTGAAAATTAATCCAATAACTATTTTTTTCATACCAATAACTCCTCGTTTCTTAAAAATATTTATATAAAAATCATCTACAAAACTGATTTTTATTTTTACAAATATATTCCCATTTCTAATGGTAATCCATAGTAATTTAAAATATCTAATTTAGTAGGATAGTATAATTCGTTTAAATGTGAACCATCTATTAAAAGGTGTGTAGCTCCGCAATTTGCTTGAGCTTCTATTTTAGAAGTAGAAGAAAAACTGTCTGCAGTCATTTGTGCTGTATTGTCATTTGGATGGAAAATAGCATGAGACAGTTCATGGCCACAAACAAAAAGCATTTTTTGATAAGGTAATTCTGCATTTAAATGGATAAATTTACATCGATGATTTTTGGTGTGAAAACCATATACTTCATCACCAAAATAGCCATATAGAATAGTAATGCCTCTCTTTTCAGCTATTTTGAATGGATCATTGGTCCCATATTGTTTTTTTAGTTTCTCAATTTTATACGGCACTTCTGATAAAAGCATATGACAAATCCTCCTGTTTGTTACTGTTGATTACCACGATATTTTTTAGGAGTGAACTTCTTCTTGGCAAGAGCTTTTCCAATACGTAAAGATTCTTCAATTGAAGAAAGAATTGCAGCACGTGCTTCGGGAGAAAGTTCTTCTGTATCTTTAGAGAAAGCAATTGCTTCAGAATTTTTCATATCTTCGATAATCAATTCTAATTCTCTTTGGATGTCTTTTTCATCTTTTTCAGTTAAATCGTAATATCGGCGTTTATCTGTACGACCTAAAAGATAATCTGCGCTGACATCAAAAAAATCAGCTACTTTTTGCAATCTTTCGCTAGAAGGAGATTGTTTTGACCACTTACTTATACTTCCCTGTGCAAAATTTAATTTTCTTTCTAACTCGGCAACGGTCATTTTTTTCTCGTTTGCCAATAACTTAACTCTATCTAATAGCATGATATCAGACCTTTCGGCTTTAAAACAAAGGAATTGACAATTGTGCAAATAATCCGTTGACAAATTGACAATAATCAATTATACTATGTTTTGTAAGCAAGTAATTTATGGCATACAAAAAGCGAAACAAAAACTGAATTGTCTCCCCAGACATAAGTAAAGCTCACTTTTTGTGTGCTGTATTTCTTATGCTTACATTATGTACTATTGTCAATTAGCTGTCAATAGATTTGACAAAAATAATTGAATATTATCAATCGAGTAGTAGGAGGAGGTGGCTACTAATGACTTTAAAACAACAAGTACAAATTGCCCTTATTGAAAAGAAATGGAGTCAACGAGAATTGGCACGTCGAATGAAAATTTCAATGGCTTATCTACAAGATATTTTAAATGAACATCGTAAACCGATTGAAAGATTAAAACAAATTGAAGAGATTTTGGGTATTAATTTAGAAATAGAAAAGTAACAAATCAACCAGCTTAGGAGGTGAGAGGGATGAAAAGAATTCACTTAACAGATGGACTACCATCAGATATTAGACGTAAAGAACAATCGAAACAGGTAAATGAATTAGTAGATAAAATTAAAGCTATTTGTGCAAAAAGTGAGTTGAGTTACAGAGAAAAAAACAAAGCCCTATATCTAGCAGATAAAGAGCTTTACATTGAAACTATTGAAGCTAAATAAGGCTTGGTGTTTCTTCGATTTATAGAAAATAAAGATTTTTTCTGAAAGGAACAGTGAGATGAAACTACCCAAAAAAACAGATTATAATTCTAAACCATATCCTAGCATTGAAGAAGCAACTAAACGGTCTAATTTTGTGGATTTGGTTATTAGTATAGTAGCATTAACGATTGCTTTGTTTGTTTATTTTTTTAAGTAGGATAAAACACTGATAATTATTGCAATTACTGAAAGCATTCTAGTAATCAAACTACTCTGAAAAGTAAATAGTGCTTTTTTACCTTCAATGGTAATTGCGTAATAATTTCCATAATTCATTGCCGGAAATCCAGCAACTTCTCCCCATGTTCCATCAGGTAGTTGCTCAACTAACCCCTCACTAAGTAATAAATCTAAATGTTTATACTTTTCAGAGATTTTAACTTTTTGGAATATATTAGCAATCAATAGTTTCAAATAAATAGATGAATTCAAAAGTTTCACCTCGCTTTCAAGTAAATTTTATCAAGAGGTGGAAATCAAAACAACTAGGAGGTGTAGCCATGAGTGTTAAAGAGGAATTAGCAAATATCATAGAAAAAATGGTAGAAGAACAAGTGTCAGAGCAAATGAGAATCATTGAAGAAAAATACTTTGCTAAGTCAAAACAAACACGATTTACTCAAGCAGAACTTGCTGAAAAATGGGGTTGTTCCAAAGGCTATGTTAATCGTTTATTGAAGCAACAAGGTATTAAGCCAATTGGCAAGCGAGGAAAAGAATACGAGTACGAGATAAGCGAAGCTGAGAAAGTAAAGGCTGTCTACGATGACGAAGTACTTTATCAAGAACAACTTAACTGGAAAGTTAGAGCAATGTAAAAAAAGGATAAGTCTAACTTATCCTCAGTTAAAAGTAGTATCAACAATAATTGCTTTTTGATTCATATCATTCTTAATGGATTCAATGATTTCTAAAACAGAAGATTTGTAGTAGTAAGTTTTGCTTGATGCGATTATTTCATTCTCTTCAGTTTTAATCAAAAAATAGTATTTTTTATCGGAAGCTCGTTTAATCACAAAAAACACATTGACACCTCGCTTAAAAAATTTTTTATCAAGAACAACGAAAGGATAGAAGCTAATGTTTAATTTTTTAATCAATCCAGAGTTTTGGAAAGGATTTATAGTTTTGGGGATTTTAGTAATTATAGCTATCTATTTGGCGATTAAGCTTGATAATTAATCACTTTACTTTCAACTAAATTATATCAAAAAAATTATAGGAGGTTAACCATGGAAGAAAATGAATAATAAAAATCCATCACGCCAATAGAAGAGAAGCTGAGATAAGCACATAGTCGCAAGCAATCATAGAAAGCTACAAAATAATCAAATTGAAGGAGAAAGAACATGAATCAATTACATGTAATAGGAAAACAAAAAATTGGTGATTTTGAATTTGTCGCAATCGAAGGAGGTTTCGGCGAAGGTAAGAAAGCCATGACGGTGAAAGATATTGCTGGGATTCACTGTAGACCAGTAAAAGCAATAAATCAGGCTATTGAAAGACAAATTAAACGTTTTATTGATGGCGTAGATATTATCGACTTAAAATCCGTGGTCACACAGAGTGACCTCGAAAAATTTGACTTTAATCAGAATGCAATTAATCGTAGTAACAACATCTACATCTTATCCGAACGAGGATATGCAAAATCGTTAACACAAAGAAGTTTTACGAGATATTAAGAGCCAAGTCGAAAATTTCGACCTGCCTATAAAAAAGAAATACCAACTTATATGAAGGGAGAAATACAAATGAATCAATTACTACAAACAATTAACAGTAGAGAAGTAGCAAAAATGGTGGAGCGAGATCACAGCAAAGTTATTAGAGATATAAGGGGATTGATTGAACATTTAACTAAAGCCAAAATTGGCTTGAGTAATTATTTTGTTGAATCAACTTATGAGGATTCAACTGGAAGGAAGTTGCCGTGCTTTGAATTTACTAAAAAAGGTTGTGAATTATACAGTACTCGAATGACTGGAGCTAAAGGAACACAATTTGCTGTTGCATATATTGAGCGCTTTAACCAAATGGAAGATAAACTAAAAAATTCGCAATTGCCTATGAGCAACACAGAATTACTATTAGAAACAGCTTTAAAACATGAACGTGAGTTAGTTGAGGTAAACGGACGATTAGACAAACTCGAAACAGAAACTGTTATTAATAGTAGTCAACGCCGCAAAATCCAAGGCTTAGTGCAGTCAACAGTGATTAAAACATTAGGTGGTAAGAAAGCCAATGCCTATAAAAATAGCAGTATTAATAAGTCAGCATTCAGTAATTGCTACAGTCAATTAAAGCGAGTATTTGATGTTGCATCTTATATGGATATACCGAAAGTTCGTTATGAAGAGGCAATGAGTTTAATTCCAAAGTGGCAACCATCGCTAGAATTACAATCCAAAATAGACACAGTAAATGGTCAACGAAATCTGTTTGAGGATATGGAGGGCTATCAATGATTATCAAATTGGATCGAACCGCATTTAAACGCAGACTGTGGCAACGAGCTTATCAACGACAGTTAGCAAAGAAAACAGACGTTAGTATTCAACAATTAGTTTTTTACGGAATTAAATGCTATGGCCGATGGTATGAAAAGCCAACAAAAAAAGATTCTTGGACAAGCTATCAAGAATTTCAACGAATACTTGACCTAATGACATTGATTACTCCACGGGAATTTATAACCATGTTTCCAATAAAAAAAGAGTTTGATGGACAGAAATATGAATGCAAAGATTACTTCTACACGCAAGAATATTTGTCAACAATTAACTTAGATGAACCTATTTCAGAACCTTTTGAATTTTTATGGGATTACTGGAATAGTGAAACGGCAAGATTTTTAATGAATATGATGGGAGCAATGAGTGATGTCCGTAAAGAACAAACTGGAAAGGGGATTATGCAAGAATTTCTTGAAAAGGAAGGCTTTGATTTTTAACAAAAATTGATGATTTAAAAGAGGAGTGCGGAAAATTACGCAGGCCTATTTTACGAAGATGGCTACATTTACCTACGAAATAGTAGGTATATTGCTAATCTTATAACAACGTTACAAATAGTAACTTCGTTAAAAAAAGCAATTTTAAATTCTAAAAGGAGCAAACACTATGACTAGAGAAAAGAAAAAAGCCTTTACTCGAAATAGTCTTGGCGGACAGAGTAAAAGGCAGTAATGTAGGGAACTTCCCTATGATTCTTTTCTCTAATTATAACAAATATTGGAGGAAAACACAAAATGAAACGAAATTTAATGATTTTATGCCTTTTAATCGGCGGAATTTTCGGCTTATTACCGTTAATCGCAAAATTGACTATTTTTACAGGTTTAGCGGTGTATTTATATATGGCTTATGACGACCATGCTTATCAAATGGAAAACGGAGGGCGCAAATAATGGAAATGAATAGATATGAATCTAGAATTTTGAGACAACTTGATAATTATAAATTAGAAGAAATCAATGTAGGGATAGCAGAATTAGAATCTAGTATCGATAAAACTCGATTTGGTAGACATTATAAAGATAAATTAGCTGTTTTATACGTTTTAAGAGAACATGCTAAATATAAAGAAACGTGTACAGAAATTCACGATTTAAAAGAGCAGATTTTCAAAGAATGGTTACAAAAGACCGATTTAAAAGAGGCAAGGATCAAAACGTTTAATACATGGGCCAAATATCAAAATCAATTGAAAGGTCCCGAATTTGTTCGTGACAGTTTGAAATACGAACTTGAACAATTGCAATTAATGGAGGTGCTAGTTTGATGAATACAAAACAATTTTACGGCGAAAAAATTATTGATGCAATAAAAGAAGTAATAACATACGCAAAGCAATCAACACCAGAAGAAAGAATGATTTTAGTGGAGTGTTTTTATAAGGTGGCACAAAAACAAAAGAAAGAGGTTATCCGCATACCTCTTATAAAGTTAGCTGAGTGGGTTGAATCATTGGAGGGATAATTATGGCTGAAAGAAGAATGTTTGCAAAAACGATTATTGATAGTGAGGCATTTTTAAAAATGCCAACATCTGCACAATGTTTGTATTTTCATTTAGGTATCCATGCAGATGAGAATGGATATAATCCTAAACCTAAAGCCGTTGCTAGAATGATAAATGTTTCAGAGGAGTATTTACAAATGTTGGAGGAAAATAATTTTATTATTTTCACCAATGATGGAATTAAAATGAATAATCGAGGTGTTCAAGATGGCGCAAAGAAGAATGGTCAGTAATACGATTGTGAAATCAGCAAGGTTTTTGAAAATGCCACCAACAAGTCAAAATTTATATTTTCATTTGATTATGAATGCTGATGATGACGGTGTAGTAGAAGCGTTTCCGATAATGCGCATGATTGGATCAACAGAAGACGATTTGAAAATTTTAATGGCTAAAAAGTTCGTTTACGTACTAAATGATGATTTAGTTACTTTTATAAATAACTGGACGGAACATAACAAGATAAGAAAAGATAGAAAAGTAGATAGTATATATAAAGATTTATTGTTAAAAGTTGTGCCCGACATTGATTATAGAGAGTCAAAAAAGAAAAAAGAATCATTTGTCAGTCAAATGTCTGACAAATGCCAGACAGATGTCGGCATAGGTAAGGATAGGTTAGGTAAGGAAAGTATAGGTAAGGGTAGTAGAGAAGAAGGTCTGAAAAAAATCTACCACTACTACGAATCAAATGGATTTGGAACATTAGCACAAAAGACAATGCAAGATTTTGATTATTGGATTACTGATTTTGAAAAAATAGGAGCTACACAAGAGAATGCGGTGGAATTAATTATTCATGCGTTAGGGATAGCAATAGACCGTAACAAACGTAACTATGGTTACGCCAATGCCATATTGAAAGATTGGGAACAGAACAGGTATTTGACAGTCAAAGACGTTGAAGCCAACGACGTTGAAGCCAACGACATGATGAGAGAGCAAAAGAAAATAGTTGAGGAACAGAAATCAAATACAGGCCATTCTGAATATGACGACCTTGGATTTTAGGAGGGGCGCAAATGAAATCAAGCAAGAATCCCTTTGAGGTAATGGTTAAAACATTGCTATACATTGTGCCTGAATCATGTCCAGATTGTGGTGGAGTAATGCATGCGTGGCGGACTAAAAATAAAGACGGTACTGATCGTTGTCCTCCAGTTTGTATGGCTTGTGGGTATAAAGCACGTAAAAAAATTCAAGATTTAGACGCAGTGAAACGCTCCAGAGAGAGCTTGAAAGCGAGAGCAATTAATTATTTAACGTATAGTTCGCTTTATACAGACAAACAATTGATTCAGCGACGTTTTAGCACATTCAAAACAGTAGATGATGAGACCAAACTTGCTTTTGAATTAGCAAAGCGTATGGTAACAGAAGTGTTATTAGAGAAACCTATTCATATGGTTTTATCAGGTAAGAGCGGTGTAGGGAAAAGCCATCTAGCTATGGCCACCGCTTGGGAAGTATTGGAAAAATCAAACTATAGCAAACGATGCTTATTTATTAGTTATGCAGAACTTTTGGAACAATTGAAATTTGCGATGAATGATGAACAAGCTAGAAAAGAAATAACAGGTAGCTTGATGGCAGAAATCAAAAGCGCAGATTTCGTTGTTTTAGATGATTTAGGTGCTGAATTGGGTGTGAAGCAATTTGACGACAGAAACAAGAGTACAAATTTTAATAACGATACGTTAAATCGAATTGTAGAGGCTCGACAGAACAAAGCAACCGTATTTACAACGAATTTAACAGGAAAAGAATTAAGTCAAGCGTATGGAGAGAGAATTCTTTCTCGAATTATGAATCATTCTAAAGGTTTTGTATACACGATAAAGACATCAAAAGATAAGCGGATTGTCGGGATTTAGGAGGTACAAAATATGCTAGAAATGAAAATCTTAGATTATCGAATTACTAGCGATGATAGGCAAGTAATCGTAAATAAAGCAAGACGAAACGAACACGGAGAGTTAACCATTTTGACTGATAAAGACGGTACACAAAAAGAATCACTCGCTTTGATTGGTTATTATGGCAATTTAAGTAAGGCTCTCGTCGCAATAGAACGCGATTACGTGCTTTCTAGTGGTAAAACAATACAAACAGTCAAAGAATACAAAAAAGAGCTAGAATCGATTCACAGCAAGCTAAAACGTGAATTAGATTTCGGGGAGGAATTTTAGATGAATGAATTAGTTAAATTAGTGGAAGAATGGGCGAAAGAAAAGCGTTTAGATAAAGCAGATCCTGAAAAGCAAATGCTAAAAGTGATTGAGGAAGTCGGAGAAGTTGGTGCTGCATTGGCAAGAAACAGCGAAAACGACCTAAGAGATGGCATTGGTGATGTGGTTGTGACGTTAATTATTCTTGCTATGCAAAATAACATGGATTTATACGAATGCTTAAATCAAGCATATTGCGAAATCAAAAATCGCCAAGGGAAGATGGTAAATGGAGTATTCGTCAAAGAAGCCGATTTGTAAGGTTCGAGGTGGAAGAGATGCGATATTTGAAAGAAAAAATGCACTGAGTAATGAACCTGAAACAGATGTATGGTTCACACCGTTTTATGCTTTGAATAGAGCAAAAGAAACGCAAAACACATTAGAAATATTAAAAGAAGCAATGGAACTTCTGGAAAATAAAACAAGCAGTTCATTTACTGAACCAGAACAGCTGTCATTATTTTAGAAGTGGATCCAAGAAGGCAAAGTGCAAAATCAGTGCGTGTTTTTGTCTGTTTTACGTTTCTTTATGGCTGGAAGGCTAAACCATAGGAGCAGGGCTACAGGGAAAAATAGCAAGAAAACGCCCAAACTGATTTTATGTAATAAAAAGGCAACAGCAAATACTAAAAAAGCAAGAAATAAAATAAAAATAGTTAGTTGCATAGTTGTTCGTCCTTTCGATTTAGTTTCTAAAACTATTTTAGTAAGGAAATATGATTTTTTCAAAAAAAATATTTAGAAAAATCATGAAAGATTTGGGATTTAACGCATTTACAGTAAAAGAAATCTTTGGAGGCTAATTATGAAATTAATCTATGTTTTATCTGGAAAAGAAGAAAATAAAAACTATGTAAAAAAATTTGTAGGCAATTATTGCAGTTTTGGACCTAAAAAAGATGCAAAAGCATTTACTAGTGAAGAAGCTGAACAGATGAGAAGAATGTTAGAGAATAGTGTAGGCAATGCGTTTGTTATTGATGATGACAGGGAGGTAAAAAATGGGTTTCAAGTTTAGCGATTATTATAATGCTGAAAATATTTGTCTGTCAGAAGAAAGAATTAGAGAGTTACTTGTGAATTATTTTGAAGAAAACGGTGAAGTATTATTGATTGACAGCGGCTTGATTTAGGAGGAATCAAAATGAAACTATATCGATATGAAAGTTCCCAAAATACTGGACGTTGGACAGAAAGCTTAATTCAAGCAACTAAAGAATTTGAAGAGGAAAAAGACTACTTAATGGCTGACGATCCAGAAGAAGATGAAACAGTAAAACTAGTATCGATTGAGATATCAGATGACTTGATAGATGAACTAGAAGATGAACGTAAAGAGTTGAAACAGGCTATATTAATGCCTGATCCAGATCGTTTAGATGGAAATCCAAGAGAAGATGGCTATGACTTTGATTTTTATGCTGCTTGGTCCGATGATATAGCGAAACGTAAGGAGGTATCGGAATGAGTATTCAACCAGGAGACAAAGTAAAGTATATTGGTACGGCAATTCCCAAATATACTGGGAAAATATTAGAGGTAGAGAAGGTAATTCCGTTAGGCTATATTCTTTTATTTCCAGAAGAAGATAGAGGATTAATAGGATTTGAAGGGTTCGGCGTATGGAAAAAAGAATCGTTAATCTGTGGATTTGATGAAGTGGAGGAACAGCGATGAATAAACGCCAAAAAAATAAGCAGTTAAAAAAGTGGCTAATTAAAAACGGATATTCAGACAAAAAAGGAAAACTTCATTGTTTGGAATGTGGGAACATATTAAGTTTTAAGGACGAATATCAAAAAAGATACTTAGTATGTAATGAATTGTGCTATATGCACAGTGTGGGATTTAGCTGGCGTGATTTTATATGAAAGAAGAGAGAAACAGCAATGAATAAACGTTTTTAATTAATTGCAACTTTTTTACAATAACTAGCTGATTTTTGCAACTAACAAAAAAAGCCAACCGACCACTGGTTGACTAAGAAGAATATTTTACCAGAAAAGTGGTAGCTTGTGATATGTGAGGTTACTTTACCCCAAACATTGGTCACAATAAAAATATTTTACCATAAATAGAAAAACTCAACTAGTTTTTTCTAGTCGAGTTTTTCCAGATGACATCACTCAAGATGAATTGAGTTGTCTATATTATATCATGATGAAATAAGAAATTTCAATAAAAGTAAATAAAAAAAGCCGGATTGCTCCGACTGTGAGTAATGTTTTCGACATAGTTATTATACCACAAATCGCAAACGGAGGAATCATAACATGGTACTTTTTGATGTAGAAAAATATCAAATTCCAGACCCAGAAGAAATCGATATGAAAGCGACAAGAAAGAATTTTGAAACCTTTATGACAGCCTATGGTTCTGTTCGAGAAAAAGTTGGGAAAAATAGATTACCAAAAATGACTCAATCATTTAGTTTGATTCCTTCCACAACAAATAAAGAGTATTCAAGTGATGCTGAACGCTTTGTAATAGAACGAGAAGAGTATATGGATGAATACAAGGAATTAGAGGAACTATTTTCATTAGGCTATTTAGCAATTTGTAATCCTTTAAAAAATGGTGGTACTAATAGAAGAAGGCAAATTTTTATGCTTCGATATGTTCATGGAATAGCTGTACAAGATATAGCAGAAAGCAAGTATCTTAGTAAAACAACTGTTGTTGAAGAGAGTCGTTTAGCATTGATTCAATTTTGTAAGGAGATAGAATTATTGATTTACAGTGATGAGACAGAACCTCTTATTGAGGAGAAGAATACTCTTGATTCTGAAAAATAAAATTTTTGGTCTTTTTCCGACTTTTTCCGACGCAAATCGGTCGAGCAATGTTGTAATATAATAGTGTCGAAAGATAAGGAAACGAGGTAAGGCATGCATTACCTATCTTAGCTCCGTTTCGCTTATCTTTTGAGGCTACCTACAAAAAAAATAAAGAATAAGGATGTGGAAAGTCCAGTTCTTTCTGTCTCGTTTAGTCATAGGTAGCAAATATTGCAATAAAATTGGCATTAAGCTTACACGTAGACGTACGCTGAAAGCAATTGTCAAGATAGCGCTATGTTAATTGCAATGATCACTCACAAATCAGACGTTCTCAAACTAAAGAAATGGGGTGC
>NZ_JBIOTC010000002.1:0-95957 GCF_051715085.1 Enterococcus sp. AZ050
CGATTTCAGCATATCCGCTATTATCAATGGTTTCAGACGTTTTTTTTCGACGTGCGATTTCAGCATATCCGCTATTATCAATGGTTTTGTCGTTTGTTTCACGGCGTGCGATTTCAGCATATCCACTATTATCAATGGTTTCAGCTGTTTTGTTTGTTGGCAGGTATAAATCTTCTTTTTCTAACTCTGGTTGTAAGAGATAATATTTGTTTGCTATGTTTTTTCCAGCTTTCGCATCGAAACCTCCTCTGAGTACTTCCAATAAGCCATACTTTTCTAATTCGTCTAGGGTAGATTTAACTTTTCCTTGGTAGCAATTCAGCATTTCCATGAGATCCTTCTGTTGAAAAATCAAATAAATCATTCCGTCTTCGTCAATCCAGTTATTTGTGAGAGCAAGAGAAATTTTGTCTTTAAAAAGCATATAAGCAATTTTAGAACTATCTTTCATGGATTTGTATTTTTCATTTTTCAACAGAAACTGTGGGAATTTCCAAAATAGTTCCGAGTAGCTATTTTGATAACTATACCCACGTTTTTTAATATTCTTCATTATTTTATATACTCCTCTAGTAAATATACTTTAATCACATAGTAAGCAATTTAAAAATATCAAAGACAAAAAACGTTGGCAAGCAATAATAATAGCTATTTAAATTAGTTACCACATTAATTCCAAATATAAACAATTTAGTTACCACCTGAATTGCATAAATAAGTATTTATCCACCACCATTAATATAAAAACAATTTATTTAGTTACTACCTGAATGTATAATTGTCTTCTACTATAAAGTGAATTGCCTACTACCTTTAAAGGGTAATTAGTTACCACTTTAAATTTATTTAATTACCACTTGTTTTTTGTATGGAAATTTATAAATATTGGCAATAACGATAGTTATTAAATTAATTAGTTACCACTTTAAATTTAATTAATTACCACTTTAAATATAAAAATATATGTATTGCCTACCACCTGAAATTTAATTAGTTACCACCTTTTTATAGAATAAAACTAATTTTCTACCACTTTAAATCCAGAGATAAAATAATTAATTACCACCTTTAATTTAATTGAATACCACAGTAATTATTGTTTAATTGGAATTAATTACTACTTTAAATATTTATGGTGGTATTTAAAGTAGTTATATTTTTTGTGGTATGTTATAATATTTATAAAATTGTACTTAGAGAGGAAGTTGCATGTATGGCAGCAAAAAAATATGTAATTGGTAACTTTAAAGGTGGCGTCGGTAAAAGTACTTGTGCTCAAATGTTTGGATTTGAGTCAGCAAAATTCAAAGAATTAAAAACATTAATCATTGACTTAGATATGCAAGGAAATACTTCTGATGTTATGAACTTAACGCATATGAATTTTTCTAAAGAAGAGGGCGGGGGTGAAGGTGAGTTAATCGAATACACAAATACAATTACTGATGTACTTATTTCAAACGTTGATCCACATGATGCTATTTATAAGATTATTGATAATTTGTATATATTACCTGCGGATATGTCGTTTGAATTATACGATGATTGGATCAAAGATAGATTTCCTAATTCAATTGATAAGTTCAAGTACATGGAAGAAAAACTAGCCCCTCTATTTAATGATTTTGATGTTATTTATTTGGATGTACCCCCATCAATTTCTATTTATAGTAAATCAGCTATGTATATAGCTGATTGGGCTATTGTTGTGTTACAAACCCAAGTCAAATCTATGCGTAATGCTATGCAGTATTTGGAGTATATGGACTTCTTTACTAATGAATTTGATACAAATTTAAAAGTTGCTGGTGTTGTTCCGTTTATGTTAGAAAGTGGTGATTCTGTAGATAAAGAAATGTATCAACAAGCACAGGAAATCTATGGAGAGCACTTAATTAAAAACGTTGTACTAAAAAATGCACGTCTTAAACGATACGATGGATCAGGTATCACTACTGAATTAACTAAAAAAGGAAAATTAAAGCAATGGGATAAGAAATGCCACGAATTATTTATCAACATTTTGGACGAAATAGAAGAACATGAACATTGGTATGAAGGGTAGGTGTAAAGAATGGCTGAGATTAAAAATTTAGGTATCTTTGGTAGTAGTAACAAAGGACTAGATAAAATAAAGCAGCTATCAAAAGAGAAGGAAAGTGAAAAAACTATAAGTAATTTTTCTAAGATTAATAGTACTTCTAGAAGCAAAAAAAAAAGTTCTGTGACTCATGAAGTACCTATTCGAAAGAAGAGAAAAGGTGCTCCAATAACAAAATTTGATAAAGTTTACGCTGCAATGCAATCTGTAAAATTATCTGCCCTTACTAACGCTACAGCAAGTATCATGGTTGAAAAGTATGAAACCAATATGAAAAAAGACGAATTATTGCGAAAAGCTTTAAATGAATATATTCGTCTAAATCTTTCTCAAGAAGATAAGAATGACTTGCTGAATTCTGTTGCTCTTGAATTAGATTTGTTTAGAGAGTCCCACCCTATTATTCCTGATGTAGATATTGATAATAATGTGATACGTTCGCCTGAAGAAATAAAACAAGAAACATTTACTGATATAAAGAAACAATGGGGAATCAACGATAAAATAAGAAAATAAAAAAAATACCTACCACTTTAAATAAATATGGTAGGTATTTTTTTATTTAATGATTTTTGTGAAACATATAAAGAGAAGTAAAAATTTTAATACACTTTCTCTACGTATATTAAAATATATTTAAAGTGGTAATCAAATGAAATAAAAGTGGTAATTAAATAAGAAGTAAAACATATTAAATATTGATATATAAGTAATAGAAAGAAACAAAATGCAGAATTTGAAATGGATAAACAGCCAGAAATTTTTCGCCAACTTGTTATTTATAGATAGGTTTGTACAGATAATCCTAAAGTGTAATAATCTAAAAATAAGGATTGCTGTTACTTGGCTTTGATTGATTAAAAAAATAGAAATATTGTTAACCCTTGTTATACTAAACTTTTTCATCAATAATTTTTTTAGTACATCTGTAACGTTCCAGGTGTAGCAAATAATCGTCTTGCAGTTTTAAAAGGTCTGAATAAACCTGATCCATAGTCTTGCTGGCAGACAGAGAAAGAGAATAAATAAATGAGATAGGAAGTGTTTCAATTTTTTTGTTGCGAGTAATCCAAGAAGAAACAGTTCCTTGAGAGAAAGCGTGTAATTCACAAAATTTTTATACAGTAATCCCTAGTTGCTTGATAATGTATGTGTTGATAGGGTGTGGATACACAAAGGTTTTTCTAGACATGGTGGGGAATTTTCCTTTCTTACGTTATTAATGCGTTTGCAGTAATATTGTGCTAAAACCCATGCAATAAGGGAAGGGGGGATCTGTTTCTTTTTTGTTGACCTACTTTAATAATATGTTATACTGAAGGTGCGAAGCGAAATTAGTTCAACAGCATAGTTACACCAAAAAGCCCTCCTATTTGCGGTAGGAGGGCTTTTTTTTGCGCTGTTGCGACTTCAGCGTTGGGGCTAAAAGGCAACTGCTTGGATTATCGACTAATCGTCTAGCCAACGATCAACTAACAAAAGTACTAGCCCCACAAGTAGCGGTGCGATAATCAACGAAATTAGTTTCTCAGCCATAGTTACACCACCTTACTTGGCAGTTGCCGCAATAATTATAACATAAATTCAAAATATCCCTATGTACTTTTAAAACCTTCAGTATTTTATTTCATCTATAAATCTCTTTTCCTAACGTATACGTTTAGAAGGACCTTCAGCAATGTTTAATCGTTCCCAATCAGATCTTTCATTAAATCAAAAATTTCTTTTGATTAGTAGTCTACAAAGTACAAAATTTAGTAATAAAAAAAAAGAGAAAAGGTATTTACAATTTATAAACGGGAGGTAAACAATGGAAAAAAATGAATTATCTTTAAAAGCTATCTATGAGTTCCGAAAAGTGCTTCGGGGACCGTTAACTATTACAGTTGCCAATTCTAAAGGTGGGGTAGGTAAGACAACCATCATTAGATATTTATCTTACGTGTTATCACGTTTAGGATTTAAAGTTCTAGTAGTAGACGCTGATCCACAAGCAAATACAACCAAAACAATGTTACTTACAAAAAACTATTACTCTGAAGACGAAATATTTATAGTGGAAAAGACTATGATGGCTGGCATAGTAGAAAAAGATTTATCTAAACTTGTTATTCCAATTATTTAAAATTTATATTGCATTCCATCACATATAGATTTTAAAAATTTTCCCAAATATTTAACTAGATTATACGGTGATTCCATTGAAGGTTTGGACGACAATTACAAAGAAATCGAAAGCAAAAGAATTAGTGTTCTTAAAGACTTAATTGAACCAATCAAAGGCGAATATGACTTCGTCTTAATTGATACACCACCTACAATGTCTGATTTTACTAGAAATGTGGCTTATGCATCTGATTACATGATAATGGCATTCCAAACACAGCCAGACAGTATCGATGGTGTAACTGACTACATTAACGAGGAACTTACACCTTTAATTGAAAATTTTGATTTAGAAACTGAGATTGTTGGTATTTTACCTAATCACTTAAGTAAAGGGTCCATCGATACAACTGTAGTTAACGACGCAATTGAATTATTTGGGGAAGAAAATTTCTTTAATAATATAATTCCATTTACAAAACGTGTTCAGACAACTCCCCGAACTGGTTTAAATACAGATACTTACTGGGGCGAAAAAGCATACAATGAAGTATTTGAACCGTTGGCACTTAACTTTTTAGAAAGAATATTAATGTTTGAAAAGGGGGAAAACTAATGACAAATGAAAAAAAGCTGGTTTTAATAAAAATAGACGGCCATCAAACGAATATAAGGAAGTTCCTAAGCCGAAGAATACATTCTCAGCAACGAATACTGCTTTATTAAACAATATTACTGTTGAAGAAGCCATATTAAAAACTAACAATAAATCTTTGGGCATCCCTGCAAGTGTCTGGTGTGAATACATGGCTCTACTTGATACTACAGACAATGATTATACCTATGAATTATTAGAAGAATTGATACATGAACGGAAACAACGTTTTTCTTATGAAGAAAATTCTGAATTTGAGCGAATATTGAAGAGAAAACAAGAACAAGAAAGAGATCGTATAGCAAAAAAACTTTCCAAGAAGAAATAAAAAAAGAGAGTGTCTAAACACTTTCTTTTTTTATTTATAATTTACAATTTATAAATTATAAAGTATATTTTTCTACTACAAACTAGAATACTCATATAGAAATTAATAATAAAGAAGAATAGCTTCTAATAACCTTTTCTAAAATCTACTACTATTTAGTTATTCTAACACCGCATTTAATTGCTTTCACCTGTTTATAAATTATATATTATATATTATATATTATAATTTATAAATAAAAAAGATAGAAAGACATGCTTAGTATGCGCATAAACGTGTTTTAAATCTTTTATGTCTAACTTTTCCTGCTAAGAAGAAAATACTACGTAATGATTCGTGAAATGTCCAAATACTATTATAAAAATAATTTTGATGAACGAGCTTAAAGAATTATTGGTAGTCTTCAAAGCACAAAATTTATCAATTAAAAGAAAGAGAAAAGGAGAAATTTCTCCTTTTTTCTTTTAGTTTATCTTTCCAAACCAACGTTACCTCCGGCATGCTCACCAACCAATCCTGCACGATTCACAGCTGTTGCTCCATCTAAAAGAGAAGAAGCATGTATCAATGCTTTAAACCCAAATTTTTGACGTATTTTGTCAATCAAAAAATCCAACTGAGTATCTACAATTTGTTCTTCAGGAATAGAAAAGAGATCTAACTGAAGGGTAGTATCCCAAACCAGCTTTCCAAATGAAACGCCTAAATTACGAATGTCTATTCCAGGAACATAGTTTTCTCGAAAAAGCTTTAAAACATGCTCGGTTAACACTTTTGTATTGTTGCTGCAAGCGATTTTAAGCTGTTTTCGCCAACCAGACCTTCCCAGTCCATCAACTTGTCCTTTAGAATAACCAACAAAAATTGAAACACACTCAGTTTGACAGTTTGCATTCCTCAATCTGGTTGCTACCTGGTCATCAAGTTCCTTCAGTACTAATTCAACTTGATCCCTTCGTGCATAGTCTTTAGGCAATACTTGACTATTTCCAAATGATTTTTCTTTGGGAGTTTGTTTCTTTTCTCCTAAAAAACTTCGATCAATCCCCCAAGAATGAGCGTACAGCTGTAAACCCATGACACCAAAACGTTGCTTTAGAATATAAGGATCTGCATGAGCTAAATCATGAATGGATTGAATTCCAGACATCTTTAATCGAGCAGCCATTCGCTTACCAATGCCACAAAATTCCGTAATAGGAGAGATAGACCAAACTTTTTCTTGAACATCTTCATATCTCCACTCCGCTACAAAACCAGGTGTATTTTTTGCTTCATTGTCTAATGCTAATTTAGCTAGCAAAGGATTATCACCAATTCCAATAGTTACGTACAATCCCATATGATTATAAATCACACGCTGTATAATTCGGGCCAACTTAAATGCTAAATCACAATTAAAGTAGGAGAGAGAAGCAGTAATATCTAAAAAGCTTTCATCTACACTAAAGACAGAATGATCTTCGTCGGCAACGAATCTTTTGTATAAATTATTGATTTCTTGATTCTTTTTCATATACACATTCATTCTTGGTGGTACAACTAATAAATCAGGATGATCAGGGACTTCGTCTTTACGAGTCACATTAGAAATTCCTAGAACTTTTTTTGCCATTGGAGAAGCAGCAAGTACTAATCCACCTGCATTATCAGCCCCGCTCATTACTATAAGCATTGTTTTGAGGGGATCTAAGCCGCGTTCTACACATTCTACGCTCGAATAAAAGGATTTTACATCGATACAGAGAATGTCGCGTCTAGGTTCTTTGGAATAATCAAATTTCATACAAAAAAACCACCTTTCCACTCAACATTATGCGAACTAAAGTTCGTATAACCAAGCGAACAATGTTCATTTTTAATAGTAATATTTTTTATTATATTTCTCAAAGTAGCATAAAAAAAGAACCCCACTGACTTGGTCGACAGTGGGGTGGGGACCTAAATATAAAAAATAACATATTAATATGTTCTAATATCCATATCGAATATTGGATAAACTTGTTATTTTTTTTATTATATCTTTTTGTTTAAGTGATAATTCAGATGAATCATGCTGAATAGCTTTTGCCATTTCTATATTCAGTTGACTTAATAGAAATGGAACAGAAGCTTGTTGCTTATTTAATTTATCTTTATAATCAATCAAAATATGTTTTAACTGAATATTTCGAGAATCATTTAACTCGTTGAGTAGTTCATTGATTAAGGCAGAAACTTGCTTTCCTCTATCCTGACCTCCAGCAAACCATTTCATTTTGCTACCTCCTTAATAATTCCAACCAGCATGTCCACGGGTAGCCCAATTTGCAACTGCATTATTTCCAATAATAGTAATTGCTTTACTCCAGTCTACCCAACATTTTTGCTTATTACAATATAAACCATTTCCGTAATACGTGGCAGCTTCTGCATTTGTTCCTAATGCTGTAAAACCAATCCCAATCATCCCACAAATAACTAAAGCTTTTACTAACTTCTTTTTCATTAGTGTTCACCTCGGAAATAAGAATTTATAACGTTGTTTGTCTAAATTTTGTATACACTAAAATTAAATTATTTACATAAGATTTTGTAGACATTTAATTAAAAAATATACGGTATTGCTTCAAATCCATATCCAATATCATTATCTCTCAATTCTTTTCTACTTAAATTTTGATAATCCTTTTTTATAAAATCCATTAACTCACGAATTTCGGGTATTTTTATTCTTTGCTCTGCTTTTAACTTCGCAAGGTTTTTGTAAATGATAATAATAGATTTAGTATAGTCTTCTTGTTGCAATACTTTTGCTGCTTCTAAAAGCCCATCTTTTACTTCCTTATTATCAAATGTGTACGTATTATATACCCTTGATAACAGTGTAAATAGCTTTTGATTTTTATTATCTTCCACCTATACCACCTAACACTTTCGTAAATCCATTGACGTATGCTTTTACGCCTCTGTCTATAATTTCAGAACGTGCTCTACTCCAATCTACCCAACATTTTTGCTTATTACAATATAAACCATTTCCGTAATACGTGGCGGCTTCTACATTTGTTCCTAATGCTGTAAAACCAATCCCAATCATCCCACAAATAACTAAGCCTTTAACTAATTTCTTTTTCATGAATGTTTACCTCGAAAAATAAAAATTAGAAAACGTCTTCTATATAGAAATTATAGAACTATTGGTATAGTTTTGTAAATGTTAAAACAAAAGAATTTTCCTAATATTTTTGTAAGTTGGTATCCATCAATTTCAATTGTTTTTTACCTGATTATTGTACCATTTCATTCGAAACAAATATTGCCATCAATACTTTCTTTTTATAAAATAACCTTGATGTCTATATATAAATTTTCAAATTAACAAGGAGAAATGAAACCGATGCTTATCATGCTGTTAGTCATTGTTGCTATGTATTTTTATCTGTTTCGTACACAAAAAAAGCAACAAAAAGAACGACAAGATTTTTTTAACAATTTACAACCAGGAGACGCTGTTGTGTCTATTGGTGGGTTACATGGAGTAATTTCTGAAATATCTTCAGATAAAAAGAAGGTAACTCTCGACTGTGAAGGGGCGTTTTTCGACTTTGATCAACAATCTATACGAGCGAAAAAATAAGCAGAAAGGGGTTCCTCTCTGCTTATTTTTTTCTTTTATTTGATAAAGAATAGCCTAACTCTTTCAACTGTTTTTTCGTGACCACATGACGAAATTCTCCATCAAAAACGATCACTGTATATTGATTTATCACTTCAACTTTTCCTTTAATCGTTTGTCCCATAACAGATTGACAATGCACAAATGAGCCAATATTTATTAAATCCTTACTTTTTTTGGCCAAAACACAACCTCCGAAAATAATGATTAAAACCACCTATCTAGTAGGTGGTTTGGAAGAAATAGTCTCTGAAGAACAATTTCAACGTATCAGGCTATAAAAATTTTATCGTATTTACTTTCCTATTTCAATCTTAATTTCCCTAAAAAAATCTTAGTACAATTATTCATGACTTTCATTTAACTAGGAGGGAACCATGAATATACTCTTCTTAAGTATCTGCCTTTTTATATAGCCACTATCTTAACAGGAGTTTATCACTGGCGAAATAACAAAAAGAAATAAAGAGAACATTTTCTTTATAAATCAATTTCTCTATCTGAAGATTAGATATATAATTCATACCCTTTTAGTTTTCCATTTGAGAATGTTAATTTTGCATAATGATCTGTATCCTCTTGATACGTTAAAATTGCAAAACCACTATCTCCAGTGTATTCATCTTTGGGCTCTCCATACATCTCCTTTACCTTCTCGATAGTAGTCCCCCATGTTAAACCACCCGGAAAGAAAACTGTCAAATCTTTATTGGTAGTATCCGTTATATTAATAGATGTCATACTTGACTCTTTAATATCAATTGTTTTATCAGTTAAATTTGAATACGTACCAGAAATAGTATTACCTTTTTTATTTGTTAAATGTGTTCCTGCAACTGAATCTTTTGGGTTTAATACGTAAGAATCTGAATATTTCAATTCAAAACCTAACTTATTCAAATCTTTTAATTCTATAGGCATAGTCAACACTTGGCTATCTATTTGTATTTGATTATCATACCAATTCTTAGATAAATCTTTAGAAATTGCACCATTACTTTGTTTTTCTTCAATAGACGTAGATGTTTCATTCGTACTTAAACTTTCACTAATTTTAGTTGAACTTGTTTTGGTAGTTTCTTGCGTTGATTGTGCTTGTTTTATTTCTTTGGTTCCGCACCCTACTAGCACACTTAGCAAACTAACTCCTACTGCTAACTGATAAAATTTCTTCAAACATATCTCCTCCTGATTAAAGTTTTCTTGTAAAAAGAGACTGTCTCTTTTTTTGTTGTTCATAGTTTTCAATTAGAAGTGAAACTTCACTCTTTTGCAAGGTATATTTCTATATATAAAATTACAAAAAAATAACCTTTTTTTCAATAAGATTAAATAAAAAAACTGAAAAAATCTTTTTATAAATTAAAACCTTTTACTATTTCATCAAGATTTTACCTTTCTTCAATTCTTTTTTGTGCGTATTTCTACATAAGAACCGTTGCTTAATTTATATTCTTTTTTACAGCTACTACACTTAAAATGATTATATTTTCCTAGCTCTCTTCTAGCCAATTGGCCACAATCACAATCAACATAAGCAACTACATTTGTCATATTCCACGTAGTAATTTCTATTCCCCAGTGATCATATTTTTTTCGAACAACCATCTTAAATCTCTCCGTTTCTAAAACTATATCTTGCAACCATTTCTCTATATTCTTGTTTTGTTTTAGGCTGAACTCGCAATACTTCTTCGGCCAACTCTAATAATAGTTTTTCCACTTTTACTGACATTGTATCAAAAATAACCATTGGCTTTTTTTCTTTTGCTACACGCTTTTTATATCTTTGAAAATTTGCTGAATAGAGTCGACCATTTGACATTTTTTCTATTCCATACCCTGAAATCAAAGGATTTTCCAACAACTGAATAATCTTCTCTCTATTTTCCATAATAACTTCTCCTTATCTATTTTTCACTAAGTAATTGTTCTTCTTTAGCTTGTTTTTTAATTCGTTTAAGAGTAGACAAAGAAATGCCTGTTTTCTTTTCTACTTCTCTCATACTGTTTGTTTCCATTAACTCTAGTGCGTGTTTGTATTTATCATTTAGAACTCTTTTCGGACGTCCTTCTCGATAATTTTTATTGTTCGCTCGATGCCACTGTTTCCCTTCTTGCGTTCTCGTCACGATTAAATCTCTTTCAAATTGCGCAAAGCTCCCCAACATGTTCATCATTAACGTTTGCATAGAATCACTTTTGTTTGGCTCAAATGTTAGGGCATTATCTAAGAAGGTGATAGTCACTCCTGACTTGTTCAAAGAAGAAATAATCGAATTTAAATCAACGATACTTCTAGCCAGCCGATCAATTTTCGTCACTAAAACTTTATCACCAGTTTTTACAATAGATAGTAGTTCTTCTAATTCTTTTCTTCCTTCTTTTTTTGTTCCCGTATATTTTTCACTGAAGATTTTTTCTGC
Source organism: Enterococcus sp. AZ050 (assembly GCF_051715085.1). Lineage (NCBI taxonomy): Bacteria > Bacillati > Bacillota > Bacilli > Lactobacillales > Enterococcaceae > Enterococcus > Enterococcus sp. AZ050. Next base: position 11,275 of record NZ_JBIOTC010000002.1, read on the forward strand.
TCCAGCTTGTTCTAGTTTTTGAATCTGGGTTTTGTAATCTTGATTACTAGTACTCACTCTTGAATAACCATAAATAGACAAAATTTCCCCACCTTTTCTGAACATAAGTTTTTGACACTTGATAATTCCAAGTATAGCACGAAAAAACAAACAGGTCAAAAACTTTTAAGTATCTGAACCCGACGAATTAATTCTAAAATATCTAATCTCGATTATCTAACTAAATTACACTAAGTTAATTAAATGTAGTATATAATCATTTAAAACTAATTAATTATTTAGTATAATGAAAGACAAGAGGTGATTGTATGTTAACCACAAAATCTAGAAAACAAGGAAGTTCTGTAGTATTGACATTACCATCTAATAATGGACAGAAACCAAAAGCAGACCAAGAATATATAGTGATGTATTCTGATGATGGGACAATTACGTTAGTCCCTAAATTACAAGATCCATTTAGTGGTGGATCAGAAGGGGAGTACTACGAAAAAGATGAATGGTATGACATTGAACCTGGAGGGAGAGAATTATTTTAATGAGTGACGAAAAGAAATATATTCCTAAAAAGGGCGATATTGTATGGATAGATTTCGATCCTTCAGCTGGAAAAGAAATACAGAAAAGACGTCCAGGTCTAGTAGTTTCTAGATATGAGTTTAATAGAAAGACAATGTTTGCAGTAATTTGTCCCATAACTTCTACAATTAAAAATATGCCCACTCGTTATACATTACCTGATGAAATGGAAACTCATGGACAAGTCGTTATTTCCCAATTAAAATCTTTAGATTTTGCAGAAAGAAAGTTAAGCCAAATAGAACATTTACCATTAAAGGATATGGCTAAAATAGATCAAATCATTGAATACATTTTTTAATTATAATAGGAAGAAAGAATACATATAATATTTAATGTTCATGAATTCTTTCTTTTTATAACGTCTATTTACTATAACGTATTATAGTAAATAGACAGAAAGGAGGATAACTTGAACCTAAGAAAAATAGAACATGAAATTGAAGAAATATTGTCTAAGGGTACTCATTCATGGGTGCGTCTATACGAGCTAATAAGAGAAGTAGAATATAGTAAATTATGGCGTAATGAGTATAGTTCTTTTACACAGTGGATTAAACATTTAGCATATGTAACAGGAGTAACTGAATCTCTAATATGGAAAAGAAAAAAAGCAGGAGAAATATACTTTGACTACCAACAACGAGCAAAAAGTAGGGGAGTTAGTGTTCCTAACATAGAGGACGTAGAAGTCAGTCCAGATAACTTTGAATTAGTAGAAAAAATTAGCCAAGGAAACAGCCAAATAAAAGATGAATTAATGCAACAAGTTTTAGCAAAAGATATTAAGAGATCTGACTTGTTAAACACTTGGGCAACTATTAAAACGATACAAGCTAAAGAGGGGGGAGGAATAGTTAAAAAAAATAGATACTCTAAAATTGATAGTAGCGACGAACAAATATTCACCATATCTGATTTCTCGTTTGCATTGTCAGAAAGCTCATGGTTGCAAAGTACTAATAACTCATATCATAAAGGAAAATCAGTTTATAAATTAGTTACCAATTTTTCCTTTTATTCTTCGTTATTAATGAGATCCGTCACTTTAGATTTTTTGTTGCTAGAAAACGTGTCTAGTAAATATACAGAAGAATTAAATACGCATAGCATCGAAATAGTTTTTTCGGATAACAAACTTAACAATATAATTTTAAATACTAAAACTAATTATAGCTGGGTCGTTGTTCCTGAAGATATCTTATTACTTGCATCTAAAGAGCTTCCTGAAGGAATAGGGTTATTAAAAATTTCAGATAAAAGAAAAATTCAAATTATTAAACCTGCGGCACATAATATCGAAACTAGCAAATTAGATATTTTACAAGCGTTCATTGTTAAAAATATCTAAATTAATGTCTTATATGTAATAGAAAAACATTTATTATATACCATCAACTATCTATCATGATGATGTTCCAGATCTAAAAAAAGGGTGTTGAGTTTATTTTCACTATTAGGAAAAAGGAGAATATTACTGGAGAAAACTGGATAGTATGTATCTTTAGCTTTTTGATTGTTATGTAACTTTTGTGCTAAAATACATTGAAAAACTTAGTATGAGAGTTGAAGAGATCATTAAAAAGAAGGACAATAATTAATAGGCGGTGATTTTAATTTGTTAGAGAATAAATTAGGTATTACTAACCAACTTGAGTTAAACAGAGTTGAGGAGCGTGTTAGTAAAGAAAATGCAAAACGATTATATGACTCAAGAGATATTGACAAAGTAGAAGTCGGAACATTCAAGGGGCTATCTTATATCCATAATTATTTGTTTGAAGATATTTATGAATTTGCAAGTAAAGTAAGAAGTAAAAATATTTCTAAAGGAAATTTTCGCTTTGCACCAGTAATGTACTTAGAAGTTGCTTTAGAACATATAGATAAAATGCCACAAAGAAATTTAGATGAAATTGTAGCTAAATATGTTGAAATGAACATCGCTCACCCTTTTCGTGAAGGTAATGGTAGAGCTACAAGAATATGGTTAGACCTAATTCTGAAAAAAGAATTAAAGCAAGTTGTAGACTGGAACTTAATTAATAAGGAAGATTATTTGTCTGCAATGGAAAGAAGTCCGGTCAACGATTTGGAAATCAAATACTTATTCTCAAATGCTTTAACTAATAAAATTAATGATAGAGAAATCTTCATGAAGGGTATTGATATTAGTTATTATTATGAAGGATATACCGAATACAACGTTGAGGACTTATAAATATTAGTTTTGACTTCAACGTGGATTACTTAGGACACTTTACAGCTAACTAAATAAACAAACCTAAAATACTTCACCAGATAAATAGACAGCCGTTTTCCGCCGACTGCCTAAGATTAAGATAGATTTGTAAAGAAGTGAATAATATGCTTCCTACAATAAAATTCTAGCATATTTAACTTTATTAAGCTAAAATTTTGCTAATACTGTATGCAATATTACTTAATATCAAAAATTGAATACATTATTTATTTTACTGATTTTTTTCAAATTAATAACAGTCAGTTTTCTCACAGTGATACATAGCACTGTGAGATTGTTTGAACTCCTATTGTTTTAAAAAGTCAACATTATTTGAAGTTAACTTCAAATAATGTTGAAATAATTTTATAATAGAATTTTACTTCAGCAGAAGGATGAAAATGTTTAAAAGATCTATTTGTTTTAATTAGCTTATTCAGTTTAAAGATTCTGAATTTATTAAGGTTATTACCGAGATTCGTTGTGTAGGAAAATCAGTCTTGTTAATGCTTTGTAAAGAATATTTATTAGAAGAAGAGGTGTCTTAAACTACAACATTTACATAAATCTTGTATCCTTTATAAGATAGAACGTTTGAATCAAACAAACAACAAAAAATGTTGCTTTTAACAACACTATATGTTATTGTTATTCACATAAAGGAGGGATAAAGTTGGCCACTACAAAAAAGAAACCTATACATGTAAATGTTGATGAAAATTTAAAAGAAGAAGCTGAACAATTATTTGATGATTTAGGGTTAAATATGACAAGTGCAATTACTATTTTCTTAAAACAGTCTATTAATGAACAAGCAATTCCTTTTATGATTAATAAGGGAAACAAAAAAACTCTACAAGCATTAAAAGACATTAAAGAGGGAAACGTTCATGGTGGATTTTCTTCCGTGGAGGATTTAATGGAGGATTTAAATGCTTGAAATATTTTACACGAACTAATTCAAAAAAGACTTTAAAAAAGCAAAGAAACAAGGAAAGAATTTAGAGAAGTTAAAAGAAGTACTAGTACTTTTACAAGAACAACAAACATTGCCACCAAAGTATAAAGACCATGCACTAACAGGAAATTATATAGGCACACGAGAATGTCATATTGAACCAGACTGGTTGTTGATTTATAAAATTGATGGTGATAAATTAATTCTAACTTTAGCTAGAATAGGCTCACATAGTGAATTATTCCGATGAAACAGAATTAAAATTAAATTACTAAAATAATGTCAAATACAACTTAATTTCTGAAGACTACATATGATAAATACAGAATAGGTTAGAGCATTTATGCAAATAAAAGAACGACTTAGTAAAAAATACCGCACAATACGTATGGTTTGCTATTAGGTAAAAATTCAAATCAAATAGGATATATTACTTTGGTTTATGCTTGGAGGACTAGATGTTTCTAGTTCTCTTTTTATTTCTTTAATCAAATTTAATGATAAACATCGCTAAACAAACGATTTAGAACAAAAATAAATGTAAATTACTTAAACAACCCGATTCCAAATATCAAAAGTTTTCTAGAAACCTGCAAACAAATTTTACAATTGGTATAAAAAAATAAAACGAACAATACTATGTATACGTAAATAGAAACATGTTATAATAGATCAAATCACGAACTATTGTTATACTAAAACAATTATATGTTGCACTTAATCCTAACATTCGCCCACTTTACACTACTTTGAATAATATATCTTATGTTAACTAGATTATTTATATTATAAAAACCTAATCGATAATTATTTCAAGTTTATTAGTATTTTTTTACACACTATTCCTATCAGAAAAATATCCTTATACTAAATCACCACCTTTTCGTAAATTGCGAACTACTACGTCAATATAACTTATCATATTCATCAAAATGCTTTACTGCCCTGTATCGTTAATATAGTACTTTTTGTTTAAAATTGTTTTGATAGACACATAATCTCCTAGATATATAGATCTTCTCTGTTTAAAACACCATAAGATTAGCTATTTAGCTTAATCTTATGGTGTTTTATTTATTTCTAAAAAAACTCCATTACTCTTGAGTTATTTTCTTTGTGATTAATTATTTAATAGTTTGTGCCAAATAAAATTACAAAAAAACTAAGTTCTTTAAAACATACTAAAGCTTCCCTTATTTTATCTTGTTTGATTTAATTTTAAATAATGAAAAACTAGCTCACAGTACATCATATTTGCCCAAGAAAACCATTCTCTTGTATAGTTTTTAGGATTCTCTACATCAATTCCTTCGTGACATTGCAAAGTTTCTGCATCTGTTTTTGCAATTTGATTGATTTTTTCTCTCACAAAGTCTTTATTTGACGAAGTTAAGCCTTCTACTGCAAGTGAAATTGGCCATACATAATTTGGAGGAGTATGTGGACTACCAATTCCTGCTAAATATTTTCCTGAGTAATAATAGGGATTTGCTTTACTTAGAATCTTTTCACGTGTTTTTTTATAGGTTTTATCATTTTCCTTTAAACAGCCTAAAAAAGGTAATGATAACAAACTAGGAATATTAGCATCATCCATAAATATATGATTTCCTAATCCATCAATTTCATATGCATAATAACTATCGCCTTTTTCATCTTCTAAAATAGCATATTTTTGAATTCCTAACTCTATATCTTTCTGTAATTTAGTTATCTTGTTTCGCAACACTGATTGGTTTTCTTTAAAATTCAATATTAAAAGCTCTTGTAACTGCTCTAATATTGATAGAATGAAGAAATTCCCTGGAATAAAATAGCCATAAACACACGCATCATCACTTGGTCTAAAGCCACTCCAAACCAAACCTGTATAAGCTACTGGAGATCCTTTACCATTTCGAGTCAAAGTATCTGATTCTGGACAATTTGTTCGTTGAAAAAAATATTCTGATGAATTATGATGTTGTTCTTTAATAAATGTATCAATTATTAATTCAGTAACCCTCCAAAATTCATCAGTTAAATGTTTTGTATAACCTACTTTTTTATACAAAGTAATTGCTAAAAAAATTGGTGCACACAAAGAATCAATTTCAAATTTTCTTTCCCAAACCCATGGAGAAATTGGTACATTCGATATATCATCACTGTAATGTTGATTAGTTGCTTCTTTATTAAATGCGTTCGCATACGGATCATGTTTTATATATTTTAATTGTTGTTGTAATACTCCTTGAACTAACTCAATAATTTTAGGCACTTCTTTTACAATTTCTAAATACGGCAATATTTGAAAAGTTGAATCTCTTAGCCACATTGCTGGAATATCTCCTGTTGCTATAAAAATCTCTCCATTGTCTCTAAAAAAAGTTGTATTAGTAATTGTATCAACTAAAGCAAGTTGAAATAATTTTGTTGCTTTTGCATCATTTAATTTGACTGTAGTTGCATATTTTTGAATTTCTTTTATTAGTTCTTGTTGATTTATCACATCATTACTCCATTTCTATTTAATAAAAAATGCCATATGTTCTTATTTCTCCTGGTTTAAATGACTCCATAATTAATACTTCTAAGTTTTCAGCTATTGAAACAAGTGGTTTTCCTTCTAAGTTAAGTAATTTTACTTGAACAGGATGCTCAAACACTAGTGTCCCTGGTGATTTTTTTTCTTCATTGGTTGGATTATATAATCGTAATTCCATACCTGGTTTATTTGCTGTCGCATAAAGACTACTAAATACAACATTCGAATGAACAAGTGTTACTTTCGTGTGAAGCTCTTCGTTCACTTTGATTGGATTTACCGGAAAATATTGAATAGGTGTCGTAAATCTATTTATTTCTTGCGTTTGATAATAAAGTCTCTCTTGGGTTGTTTCTAAATATTTTGTTTGTAATTTTTGTATATCAAATATTGTATCTAATACAATACTACCTTCAAATACAATTGGACCCACTAATTGACTATCTGGTGTAGGAACTTCTCTCATTTGTAGACCAGAAGCATCTCCAGGTCTTCTCAACGTATCTGGTCTCCCTAAATATCCTACTCCTCTAAAAACAGTAATCGCTAAAATTTGCTTATCATTATCAAGAACTTGAAAATCTTTACTACCTCTTGTTAAAAACGACCAACTTTCTTGTTCGTCATGTAAATTGGCTACATGTAACATTGGTCTCATACTTGTTGGCTCTTCTTTATATCCTATTTCTTTCCAATCAGATAAATGTTCATCATTAATTGGACGTTGAATCACCCCGAATGGGGTATCACTTGTGGAAAATGCAGCATTTGTTTCTGTTTCTATCATTAATCTTAGTCGATGATCCAATACCTGATTATCTAGGTTCAGTTTAACATCAATTAAATTTGTATATTTATTTAATTCTAAAATTAATTCATAATTTACTACTCCATCTAATATTTTTTCTTTCCTAGAAATTAAGTTATACGGTACAGTCCAACTACCTTCAATAACCATTCGACTAATTAATTCACCTTGTTCAATAGAAAGGTGTTCGTAATTTTCAAAATCAAGTTGTACTATCCAATCATTAAATGCTGGTGAATAATCATACGTATCTCCTTCATCTCCACCATCTTCAAACCATAAAAAATTATGACACCATTTATCCAGTTCTTTTGAATAAAGACAAATTTGCCCTTTTTTTAGTTGAATAGTATACCATTCGTTTGATATTTCAGTAGCTCTTATACGTTTAGGAGGATTTTCAACTGTTTCTTGAATTTCATAGCATTCATATCCCATTGAAGGTAATGAACATTCAATCGCTATTTCAGTAACAAAATAATGTTCATCTTTCATCATTTTTGTATTTCTTCTTAATAACGCAGCATTTTCTCTTCTCTGATTCAAAATTTCTACGTTAATATTTTTTCCCCTTGAATCAACTAGTGAAAAATTAGACATTTTTGTAGAAATTTCTACTTTACGAATTGTCGTTAATTCAAAAGGCAGTGGGTTCCAAAGGAAAACTTTATTATCCTGTCCTTCATTTAAAGAAATGCTTAGTTTCCGTAATAAATAATCAATACATGCTTGTACTTCTTGTAATCCATTGATACCTCGCATATAAATATCTTGATTCGTTTTATCGCTATTGCAGCCACCAGCACTATCATGAGCTTGTCCTCTCGCAACAACTTTCCAAAGACTAGTAATTAAACCTTGCTTAACAGAAATGCCATAATTTTTAGCTACAACAGATAGTGGCTCTAATTGATACGTTAGTTTACGCTCCAATCGATCATAAATTTGCTTCAAATCATATCTAGAAGAATAAATACCTCGATGTATTTTTGAATCCGAAGGCTCAATAAATTCACCAGATAATTCTGGAAACTCAATCGATTCTTTTTCTAATGCTTTAAAAAAAGCTGGGTAGTTACTTTCTATAAAATGTATATTATCTTTGCTTTCAGCATTTGCTAACGTAATTCGTTGTTTCAAATCAAAATCAACAGCTCTTTGATCTCCACCAACAGGTAATAAATGTGATTCATTAGTTGCTTGTGTACTTATTTTTTCTACTAACTCATCAAATTTATTTTGTTCAATTAATTCTACTCCAGCATAATAGCCATTTTTGATATTAGCCGTTAATACTTTTGAGCCATCATTGCTCGTCCAATAAAAATAACGAGCGTTTGCTTCTTTCGGCATTCCTCTCCAAAATAAAGCATGTTGAATATCAAAGCCTTGATAAATCTTTGGCATATCTTGACCTTGTCCAAAAGAGTCGGGTAAATACCCAACTCGCATTACATTTCCTAAAGCTTTTGCTTCCGAAATTCCTATTTTTAAATTACGAATAATCGATTCACCAGAAGTGGTCATTTCATCAATTTGTGTAAACCATGGTCCAATAAACAATCGGCCTTCTTTTACAAATTTTCTAATCTCCACCTCTTTTTCTGGAAATAACGATAAATAATCCTCAATAATCGACATTTGTCCATCCAGTGTATAAAAATCTAGTTGATTTGTTTCTAATGCTTCTAGAACTTCATCCATATGAAAAATAAATTGTACACGTGCTTCTTGACGTGTGAAATACCATTCATAATCCCAATGAGTATGGGCAACAGTATATATGTTTTTCATGAGTTTGCTCCTTTTCTTCTACAATTAATTTTATGATTCAATTGAACCAGCTGATAATCGTTCTTGTCTCTGATTTAACACAACAAAAGGTGCATACATAAGAACATCAAGAACAACCAATACAAACGTTAAAATTACTGGACTAATGTGAAAAGCTCCTAAAACCCATGTGCTAAGAAAAATTGGTTCATTACCAGAATTTAAAACAACTAATGGTACTACCCATCCTAAAGAAGTTACTATATATGCAATTACTGCATTAACAACAGGAACAACAATCCATGGGATAAACATCAAAGGATTTAAAACAATTGGTAAACCAAAGATAACTGGTTCATTAATTCCAAAGCATCCAGGAACTAATGATAGTTTAGCAACTTCTCGCTCTTTTTCTCCTTTTTTCGTAAAAATCAACATAGCTATAATTAAACCAAATGTAGCCCCTGAACCACCAATCATTGCATAAACATTTGTCATAGTATTTGGTGCTATAGAAATATCTGCAAAGCTTTGTGTTTCCGCAAATTTTGCCACATTTTCTAAGAAAACTGGTAACCAAAAAGCTGAAACTACACCCCAAACAATATTAAATCCATGTAATCCTAAAAACCACAAAATTTGTTGTAACAAAATAACAATAATGATTGCTGGTAATCCTGTTCCAACTGTTAATAATGGTTTAATTAAAACTTCTGAAATCATTTGTAATAAAGATACGTAGCCCAAGGATTGAATAATAATTCTAAGAATGCCAAATATTAGTAATACTTCACTAATAGGTATCAAAGAAAAGAAAGAATCAAATACATTTTGTGGGACATTTCCTGGCATTTTAATTGTAAATTTGCTTCGAGTAAAACGAGAAAAAAGAGCTACTGCAAGCATACCTACAATAAGTGCTGTAAACATCCCTTCATAACTGAAGAAAGAAGAGGCAAATCCTTCAATAATATCTGCCTTCGAATCCAGATAGTTCACATTGTTAGGAACCATTACAAAATAAGCTGACAAAGCAAGTAATGTAGCTATAATCGGATTTAAACGTTCATTCTTTTCTTTATTTTTTAATTCAACTGCATATGAATAGGCAGAAGAAAAGACAACAATAATTGCCACAATACCTAAAGTTGCATTTCCTAAATAACCAAATAGATTACTTATATTTGATAAAATTGCATTTTCAATTCCTTGACTTTTTATCAAAGCATCTATTTGCATTTTAATTAAGTTTGAAAATGATCCTACAACTGTAAATGGAATTGTACGAACAAATGCATTTTTTATGGCTTGTAAAATAGTATTTCCTTCAACCCAAGCAGAAACTTTTAGTAATGGTTCTTGAAGCTTTTGAATATCAAATCTCATAAATAGTACATCCTTCCAAATTTTATAGAAAACGTTTCCTGATTTAATTATATACAAATATCTATATTTGTAAATATTATTCACAAAAATTATATATACAAATTTATTAAGCTGGTGTACAATGTATATACAAATGAAAAGAATAGGAGTTTACAAATTGTATAAATATCGCGAAATATATTCAGACATTAAAAAGGATATTTTAACTAATCACTATCGAGCCGGCACTTTATTACCCACTCAAGAATTTTTTGCTGAAAAATATAACGTTTCTCGAATTACTTTAAAAAAAGCACTCTCATTATTAGAAAATGAAGGATTAATATATAGCAAACAAGGTTCTGGCACGTATATTCGGCCAATTATTGATAATAATACAAGTGAATTATTGCCTTTAGATTTACCGATTGGGGTTACATACTCTCATCGCGATCAAAAAATTGAAAGTAAAATTTTATTTTTTGATGCACGTTTACCTACCAAAGATGAACAACAACAATTATCTTTAAATACACCCGACCCTATCTATGAATTTAAAAGAGTTCGCTTATTAAATGGTAAAGTTTATAGTTTTGAACATGTAATTATGCCTGTGTCAATTGCACCTATTACTAAAGAAATTTTACAAGGTTCTGTATATGATTATTTAGGAAAAGAATTAAAATTACAATTGGTTGATGCGCGGAGAGTTATATACGCAGACAAAGCAACCGAAGAAATTAGTAATTCATTGAATATAAAAAAAAATGATGCCGTTCTTGTTATTGAACAAATTGGATATGATCAAAAAGGTAGGGCATTCGAATTTTCTAAATCTTACTTCATTAACAATAAAAGTAAATTTGTTTTAGATGTTCACTTAAACAAATCATAAATTGTACAGTTATCCATAATATTTAATGTAATAACGAACGTTTAAATATCTTTATTGCATAATTTTACCTAGTAATATTTTTGAAAATAGCTTAGAAGTGCTCTCTCAAATTTACAGTATAGTTAAATTCCACCTATATTTTAAGATTCATAAATATAGTCAAAAAACAACTAAAAAACTCACTGCTCTAATCGACAGTGAGTTTTTGTGTAATACATACTAGTTTATATTTAATTAAAATCCTGACCATCCTTTAAGTGGTTGTATCAGTGTTAGTAATTCTAACAGTTCACTAGGCGTTTGAAAATTATTTCTTAACGTAAATCCACTAATTATTGGTTGTAGCTCTTTTCTAAAATCATAGAATAATTTTCCTGATAAAGCTTCTTTTCTTATTTTCAATAAAAGATCCTTTAAGTTTTTATCTGAAAAAATTTGTGGATTCGCTAATGCATTATTTGTTAATTGAATAATTTTTTCTAGTACTTCTTTCTTTTTGGTATCCATAAACTCTCCTAAAAAAACGATTGTTTAACTCCAAATAGCGATAGACGCCCAGCCTCTATATTTTTGACCCTCTTTAGTCATAAATTTTTGCAATTCAATAATTGATTCAGGCATTTCAAAATGATGTCTTGCTAAATACTCACTATTAATTGCACTTAATTTATAACAAACTTCACCAATATTAGTTTCATTAGTTGTCAATCTTTTGGCACACTCAAATAACTTATCTTTCAAACCCTTATATTCATTTATTTTAGGGGCATTATACGATTTACTAAGTAACTTTAGCAATTCTTGTTGTTTATTCATTTTAAACTAATCCTTCCTATCTAGGAGCCTAGGGCTCATGCTACACCCAACCATTTTTTTAATTTCCCTTGAAGCTTTCAGCTTTTCCTATCTTTTATACAACTTTGTCCTTTTTAAAATAAATAATTCAAATTCTTATTATCTTTATTTAATTGAATTAAGCAAATAATAGACACAATCGCAATTGGTATAAATACTAAAAATATTTGTTCCCAAGACGATGCCGCAGTTCCTTTGTCAATTATTGTTGGCTGAAAATCGATTAAAAAATGCAAGAAAATAACATATTTTAATCCATTAAATCGAATTCGGATTACAGAGAAGCATAAGCCTAAAACTGTTGCATAAAAAATTTGCTGCATGGTTGCTTCAAAAGATTGCGTTGTTAAATTAGAAATGTGCAATACTCCAAATAAAAAGGAAGACGCTATTGAAGCAAAAACTAAAGAATACTTATTTTTTTTAAATATTTCTAAAAATGATGAAAATGCTAATAATCTAACTAAAAATTCTTCAAATACAGCTGCTGCAATAGCTACAAAAAAAGAATTTACTAATAAATTTAGTCCTCCACTGAAAATATCTTCAGTATTTTTTGGAATATTTATTACTATCAATAAAAACAGCACTAGAATTATTCCTAATATCGCTAGCCAGATATTTGTAATTTTACTAGTTAACAATCTATCATTAGTTAACTTAAACGTTCTTACTAATAAATATGAAATCCACGCTAAAATACAGTTAAAACCAAATTGTAAAACAGATTTTAAAACAGACGGATCTTCTATAGGTATATATTCTATACCTATATTACTAATTAAAAAAACTACATATATAACTACTACCATAATAATTTTAAAAAATATCGATTTCTTCATCTCTTTATTATCATACCTTTGTAAAAAAATTTGCATACCTATAAATTTTCATCCACAACTAAATTCCAATATCAGAGTAAATAACTAAAAAGTTACCTAGATTAAAAAAACTACAAAGTTGTCTAGGACAACAAGATTTTGTAATTATTTGATTGAACGCAGAACCATTACTACCTAATAGGTACTTTTTCAGAATAACTATAGAATTGAGACTTGTCTGTGAAATTAGCTTTATATTTACTGTTAATTTCAGCCTTTTTAGATATATCTCCCAATTCAATTAATAACTTTTCATCATTTCCTAAAAAATGAATTTTATTGTCAAATCCAACAATATAGATATAATTCACCATTTTATTTATTAATATTTCTGGATATTTTTCACTATCTATTTTTTTATAGACTTGCAGTAAAACATCTGTAATATCTAATATAGCTTTGGTCTTATCACGCTTCATTAAACTATTATATAGTTCATGAATTATTTTTTTGTTCCCTCAATATCAATCATTTAAATCCTTCCTCCACTAAAACTACCAAACAAATTATCTTCCCAACGTTTAACTCCTTCTGACCAAGCTTGTCCTCAATTTACCCAACATTTTTGCTTATTACAATAGACCCCATTTCCGTAATACGTGCCAGCTTCTACATTTGTTCCTAATGCTGTAAAACCAATTCCAATCATGCCACAAATAACTAAGCCTTTAACTAATTTCTTTTTCATGAATGTTCCCCTCGAAAATAAAAATTAGAAAACGTCTTCTATATAGAAATTATAGAACTATTGGTATAGTTTTGTAAATGTAAAAATAAAAGAATTTCCCTAACATTTTTGTAAGTTGGTATCCATCAATTTCAATTGTTTTTTACCTGATTATTGTACCATTTCATTCGAAACAAATATTGCCATCAATATTTTCTTTTTATAGAATAGCCTTGATGTCTATATATAAATTTTCAAATTAACAAGGAGAAATGAAACCGATGCTTATCATGCTGTTAGTCATTGTTGCTATGTATTTTTATCTGTTTCGTACAAAAAAAAGCAACAAAAAGAACGACAAGATTTTTTAAGCAATTTACAACCAGGAGACGCTGTTGTGACTATTGGAGGGTTACATGGAGTAATATCTGAAATATCTTCAGATAAAAAGAAGGGAACTCTTGACTGTGAAGGTGCACTTTTCGACTTCGATCAACAATCTATACGAACGAAAAAATAAGCAAAAAGGAATCCCTCTCTGCTTATTTTTTTCTTTTATTTGGTAAAGAATAGCCTAACTCTTTCAACTGTTTTTTCGTGACCACATGACGAAATTCTCCATCAAAAACAATCACTGTATATTGATTTATCACTTCAACTTTTCCTTTGAGCGTTTGTCCCATGACAGATTGACAATGCACAAAGGATCCGATATCTATTAAATCTTTACTTTTTTTGGCCAAAACACAACCTCCGAAAATAATGATTAAAACCACCTATCTAGTTAGTAGGTGGTTTGGAAGAAATAGTCTCTGAAGAACAATTTCAACGTAACAGTCTATAAAAATTTTATCGTATTAACTTTCCTATTTCAATCTTAACTTCTCTAAAAAATCTTGGTACAATTATTCATGACTTTTATTTAACTAGGAGGAAATCATGAATATACTCTTCTTAAGTATCTGCCTTTTTTATATAGCCGCTATCTTAACAGGAGTTTATCACTGGCGAAATAACAAAAAGAAATAAAGAGGACATTTAGAAATTTTCCATCCCAAAATAAAAAGGTAACAACCGCAAAAAAATCGAGGTTTAAATTCATGACATTATTATATTGAGGGTGCGATCGTTACCTTAGTTCATTTTACCAATTTTTTTGCTAATTTTAAATCCCTCATTATTTCTTCTTTTTCAATACAACTATAAGAATAATCAACAGTAAGAAAATAATTCCTACTAAGCCAAGTACTAACCACTGAACGTTTCTGCTTTCTTCTTTCTCTGAAACATCTGTTTTATTCAATGCAGTAGCTTTTTCTTCTGTAATTGTAAATGATTTTTTTAATTGCCATTCTTGCTTTTCTGACCTTACGGTCATTTTTAACGTATACTTTCCTGCCTTCATTGCTTGTTTTTCATAATAAATTGGAAACTGAAACAGACTACTAGGCGCTATTTGCATGTCTTCTTTCTTTTCACTTAACACTTCTTTTCCACTAGCATCTGTTACACTTGCTTCAATCGATACTTTATTAATATAGTTTGCCGTTTTATTTTCAATTGCTGCACTAACTACATTCCGACTATTTACCTGTGTAGGGGTTACTTCTTTTAACATAACGGCATTTTCTACAGGTGTTTTGTCTCCATGAACAAGTAACGCAATAGCATAGGCAAATTTATTTTTAAACATCCCTGTTGTTTCATCTGAAGTCTTTTCTTCTGTAACATCCCGGAGAGTAATTCCTCCCGCCACAATGCCTGCATAATCTTTAGTCGGAACAGAAACATTTACTACAAAATCTACCGTCTGTTTAGAGGCAATTGTCTGCTTTTCTTTTTCAAAAGAAGCAACTTTCGTAATATCAAAAGGGACACTCGAAGTAAGTTGATTTTGAGTCTTACCATATTCCACTACACCATTAATATTAGTGGTTGCTGGACTCAATTCTCCTGCCACTTCAATTGCTTCCTCCGAATTGTTTGTTACATGTATAACCAAAGGAACAGCTTCATTCACGGGTAATGACAAATCAAAATATGTTTTGCTTTTATCCACTTGATACGCAGATTGTTCTGCATTTACTGAAAAATCTGCTTGATTTTCTGTCGCTACTCCCGTAAGGGAAAAACCTATTAAACTGAATAGCGAAATGATTCCTACTCCTATGTATACTGCTATTTGTTTCATACTCTTTCATCCTTTCTAATCATTTTAATTAGTCCAACTACTAAAATCATGGGTAATGTATAAACAATTGTTTGCCACCAAGTATCTGTAAAACCACTAAATATAGGCAGTTGTTTATCCAAAGAATAGATTACAGGTAATCCTATAATTGTTGCAAGATAGGAAAGCATAATTGATTGTACTTGTTGCCATCTTTTTTTCACAGTTCATCCCTTCTTTCATTAGTTATACGATTATCCCTTTGTTCTGACGCCATTTATTTAAATAAGATACAGAGACACCATAATAATCCGCAATCTCATGAAGTGTATACCCCAATGCTCGTAAACGCATATATTCTTCTTGACTCATTCTACGAATTTTTCTCTTATCAGAAGTTAATCGTCGTAATTCTTCACTACACGCCATAATTTTCTTATATAATTCACTGGTTTCATCTCTATGCCATTCATCATCTAATGCCATCAAACGTAATAATTCTATTCGTGTCGCTTTAATTTTGTTCTTGTCTTGAAGAATTTTTTCATCATTTATACATCTTGTTTCATACATATTTCTTTACTCCATTTACTTTCTTCCCACTGTTAAATACACCCATTATTCTTTGAAAAAAGGGAAGCGATTTGCTTCCCTTTTTTTGCTGTTATTATGGTGCAGTTGGAACATCTTTTAGTGTCCACGTTAACGTTGCTGTATATTGCCCAGCAGCTTTTGTTGTGGTTCCTGGCACATGCAAAGTTACATCTGTTGCTTGCCATGTTCCTTTGGAAATTCCATTTCCGTTATTTTGTGCTGCACTCATTACTTTTACTTCAGTACTAGGTACTAAAACACTATTAGAAACCGTTACAGTTTCACCATTGTTATTTGTTCCTACACCATTTGTTAGATTAATTTGTGACCCAGTCAATGCTTTCCCTTTCGATTCTAGTTGTGTAGCATTGACTGTAAGTTCCCACCCTGCAGAAGAACCACGTAAATCTGTAACTTGGACTTCGCTTGCTGATTGTGCATTGTAATTCTTATCTTGAGCAGTAATTTGCTGTTGTCCAAAATCAAAGTCAGGTACAGCATCTAATGTTAAATTTCCTGGTATGAAAGTTACTTCCCCTGTAGAATTTTGGTTTTGTGGTGCTGCATTTGCAGAAATTGAAGAGAATCCAATCCCTCCTGCAATCATAGCCACTGTCAATGCACTAGTTAATTTCATTGATTTCATAAATTTTCTCCTTCTTTCTTAAAAAGATTTTATATCAAACAAACATCTGGAATTGTTTTTTTTACCACCTTATATAGCTTTATTGTGTAGGTGCATCTGTTAATGTCCAAGTTAAATCTGCAGTATATTGTTCTGCTGATTTTGTTGAAGAGCCTGGCACAAATAATCTCACACCACTTTCATTCCAAGTAATTTTTGAAATCCCATTTCCAGAGCCCGCTTCTGCAAATACTATTTTAGTTGCTGTTTCAGGAATTAATGTACTCTCATCCACTACATTTATTGCTTCTGTATTGCTATTTGAAGCTTTTCCTCCTTTAAAACTAATTTGCGCTCCTTTTAACTCTTTCCCACTTGCTGCGAGTTTTGTAGATTTTACAGTTAATCCCCATCCGGTTGATGTTCCTCGTAAATCTGTTATCTGAACTTCACTTTTTGTGGTTGTTCCATATAACTTGTCTTGTGTAGAAATCGGCTGCTGACCAAAATCAAAATTTGGTACTTTATCCAATGTTAAATCTCCTGGTGTAAAAGTTACTTTTCCTGTTGTTACTTGTGGATCAACTGCATATACAGAAGTTGATGAAAAGCCAATTCCTCCTACAACTACTGCCACTGTTAATACATTAGTTAATTTCACTGATTTCATAAACTTTCCTTTCTTCCTCATTTTATTCTATTACTTTGTTATATATTTTCGATACATCCCATAAATAGCACTTACCAAAATAAGGATACCTATAATCATCCAAACGGATGACATTTTGACACCTGTTTTTGGAAGGTTTCCTTTTGCTTTCTTAGCTACTTCTTGTTTTTGAGTTACTGACTTTTTATTGCTTGTACTTTCATTTTTGTTCGTGCTTTCTGTAGGTGTTATACCACCTGTTTTTTTACTTTTTTCATTATAAGCGGTAACCTTTACAGAAGTTTGATCAAATCCCACTTCAAATGGTATTGGTGTTTTATCTAATCGATAGCCCTTAGGGCTTTTTGTTTCCACAAACGTATATTTTCCTGGAAACAATCGAGTAAGGTGTATTTCTCCTTTTTCATCTGTCGTCATCGATTGAGCTACTTCTACTACTGTTCCTTTTTCATCTCGTAGTTCAAACGTCGCACCTGATAATACTTCTTTTGTTTCTTTATCCTTTTTTTGCAAAGTTACAGAGACTTCAATTGAACCATCCCCAGTAAAGGTGATTCCAGCTTGACTCGTTTTAGACTCTGCATAAGTAGTAATACCTAAGCAAAAAGTCAAAATCATTAAGCTACCCATTAACAACCATTGATAGACTTTTTTCATCGCTTCTATTCCTTTCTATGGCGTATCGTTTAACGTCCATTCAATTGTTCCTGTATACTCTCCTATACTTGCCTTTCCTTGTTCTACTTTTAACAATAATCCTTGTTGTCTCGTCCAAGAATCAGAAATTTTTGTAACCTCTGAATCTTTCGATGTTGTATAGCTTTTAATTATTTGTGCTGCATTTGAAGAAAGAATCTTTTCAGTACTAGACTCTTTGTAAATCAATGCATTTTCCAGTTTTTTATTAATTGACGTATTCGTTAATTCATTTGTCAATTTAGCTGTCAATTGCCACTTACTTCCACGACCACGTTCATCATAAACAGCTAAAGGATCCCCTTGAACCGTTGCTTTATAATACTGTGTTCCTTTTATTAACTTTTGGCTGCCAAAATCAATGGTATCTGGTACAGTCATATACACTTTTTTCTTCGCCCATCGAGCAGTAAAAGTAATTTCGGCACCATCACCTGGATCTACATTATTAAGGAGTGTTGCAACTGTATCTGTTGAAGTAACCAACTGCCCATTGTAATCCCAGCCAAGGAAATCATAGCCAGGAAAGCTTGCATATCGATTATTCAAACCATCCTTTTCCCAAGTAGTTGAAGTTTTATCAATTTTTGTAGTCCCATCTGGATAGTTGTAATTATAGTTTAGCTGATAATTATTTTGTGTATAGTGAGCTTTGAACGATGCATCGCTTTCAATTCTAAGTTCTGGAAACCCTCCAGTATAGTTTTCTCTTGCCCAATGACTAAAAGTATAGCCCAAACGTGTAGGAGAATTCGTTGGGTAAGTTGCTGTTAGAGCACTTCCATATGGCCCTTCAAGTACATCCTTTTGAAAAATACTGTCATTCCAATCTTTCCACGTAACAGTCCATTGGTTAATATAACGCAAATATTGTTCTACCGACAAAACAGTTTGTCCGTCCACTTTATAATCATAATAAATTGTACTACCGCCTACTCCCCTAGAATCAAAAGTCAAATCCCCTGTTGTCGAATCATAGGTAAAAGGAGTATCTTGTGTTGATACACCATATCTAATTCTAGTAATAGTAATTTTTCTTGGAT
The DNA here is from genome assembly GCF_051715085.1 of Enterococcus sp. AZ050. Classification (NCBI taxonomy): domain Bacteria; kingdom Bacillati; phylum Bacillota; class Bacilli; order Lactobacillales; family Enterococcaceae; genus Enterococcus; species Enterococcus sp. AZ050. The sequence goes on from NZ_JBIOTC010000002.1 coordinate 30,623, forward strand.
CAATCCCTGGATAAAGCTCTGTGAGATTAATTGTTATTGTTTTCTCTTGAGAATTATTAACAACATTTCTATCATTTAACACTTGTCTTCCATAATTTATCTTGGGATTAGTGCTTCCTGGTTCAAGATAAGCAAGTTTGTTATAGCTGAATGCACCTGAACTTACCGTTTTTAAAGAAGCTGGAAGTTGTAAACTTTCAACCAACCCATATGAAAATGCTCTATCTCCAATGCTTTCCACACCTTGTCCTAAGTCAATTTTTTTTAAGGTAGGATTATTACTATCTCCCATGAAAGCATTCGCTTCTACTGTTTTGACAGAGTCGGCTAACGTAACTTCTTCTAATGGATTACGTCCAAACGCACCGTAACCAATTTTTTCTGCACTTACTGTCAGTTTTTTTATTTGGTTAGAACTAAAGGCACTTGACCCAATACTCTTAATGCTATTTCCCCAATGAATCGTATGAATATTACTATTTGAAAAAGCTGAGTTTCCTATAGTAGTAAGAGCGTTTGGCAACGTTAACTCTCCAAAATTATTCCCCAAAAACGCTTGTTCTCCTATTGTTTCTACATTAGAAAAATCTATAGTAGATATTTGATTATTCGCAAACGTACTAGAATTAATAGTCTTCAAACTTGTTCCTATTTTCACCGTAGTTAGTTTTCCACTTGCAAACGCAGCATTTTCAATTGTTGTTACACTATTAGGTAGTTCCAATGTTTGAAACATCGAATTTCTAAACGCAGATACTCCTATATAACTTAAACCTTCCGTTAATACTAATTTATTAATGTTTGCATTTTCAAACGCTTGCCGTTCAATCCTCTGAACTGTGGCAGGAACTACTAATTCATTAATTGTTGTTCCAGTAAATGCTCGTTCACCTATCCTTGTAACATTTCCAAGATTAACATTTACTAATGGATTGTTTGCAAACGCCCACGAACTAATATAGCTTACTCCTGATCCAATAGTTACATCCGTTAATTTATTCCAATAAAAAGCATAAGAATCTAGCGTTGTTACGCTATCTGGAATAACCACATTTGTTAAGCCACATTCTCGAAAAGCCCCCATACCAATAGTTGTTAAATTTGACGGAAGCTGAACATTAGTTAAAGCAGGATTATTATCAAAGGCTAATCGATCAATTCTGGTCACTGTGTTAGGAAACGTTACTGAGGTAATGCCTTTGTTTGAAAAAGCGCTGTCCGCAATAGTTGTAATAGGAATGCCATTTATTGATTCTGGAATAACTACATCAGTTCCTCCAAGCGTAGCATCATATCCCGTAATTGTTCCTCCATAAACTGTAAAAGCACCCTCCGGTGTACTCTTTGTCCTAGTTTTATCAGCTACTGTTGATTCAACATTCGTATCATTATCATTTAAAGAAATTGGCGCGGGTGCGGTTTCTTTTTCTTCTTTAGATAAAGATTCGTTTTCTACAATATTTTGGTCACTATTAATAGCTACATTGTCTTGGTTACTTTTTGACAAATCGGTTTCTACATTATCCACAAACTCTGTTTTTCCATTATTCTCTGAACTTTCTCCAGCTACATCTTTTGTTTCTTCCGATATAATTGTACTTTCTTTTTCATTTGATACTTTTAATTCACTATCTTCTGCTATAACTACCGTAGGTAGAAGTATTGAACTAAAAAGAGAAACTATGGTTACTACAGATATAGATTTTTTCATTACTCTTCTCCTTTCATCTACTTTTTATCGATAAAATTATATAAAAAAAGCTAGAACAATTGCTAGCTTATGTTACAAATTACAATTTTTTTTGTCTTAAATTTTTTAAACTACAAATAATTATTTATATCGAAAAATATTTTTCAACTATTACTTTAAATTCTTTACATTTTTTTATTAAATCACTTGAGTTATTTAATGAAAAATTAGAATACTCGTCTTTTTGTATAATAAAGTTCTTTGATACTATTCTTCTACGCTTTTAAAAGATAATATTACATTTGCATTTTCTGGCATACTAGTAATCACTTCTCCTACCCCATCAATATCTCGCAATTTTTTTTTTGAATAAAATTTTGTTACAGATAAAATAGTACAGATAATGATTAATAAAATATTCATCTACAATCCCTTTCTTTTTTATACCAATATAAAATCCTAAAATCTGATATAACTGATGTCCCTAAAAATGAACAAATAGTCAAAAGTATAGTCATTAATATTATATTTAAATTTCGTTTATTTTCTTTAAATATTTCATCTTTCTTTAAATGCTGCTCTGGTTGCTCTGGCTGTTCTGGTTGCTCTGGCTGTTCTGGCTGTTCTGGTTGCTCTGGTTGCTCTGGCTGTTCTGGCTGTTCTGGTTGCTCTGGCTGTTCTGGCTGTTCTGGTTGCTCTGGTTGCTCTGGCTGTTCTGGCTGTTCTGGTTGCTCTGGCTGTTCTGGCTGTTCTGGTTGCTCTGGTTGCTCTGGCTGTTCTGGTTGCTCTGGCTGTTCTGGCTGTTCTGGTTGCTCTGGTTGCTCTGGCTGTTCTGGCTGTTCTGGTTGCTCTGGTTGCTCTGGCTGTTCTGGCTGTTCTGGTTGCTCTGGTTGCTCTGGCTGTTCTGGCTGTTCTGGTTGCTCTGGCTGTTCTGGCTGTTCTGGTTGCTCTGGTTGCTCTGGCTGTTCTGGTTGCTCTGGCTGTTCTGGTTGCTCTGGCTGTTCTGGCTGTTCTGGTTGCTCTGGTTGCTCTGGCTGTTCTGGAATAATATCATTAATTATATAAATAAAAAAAGTAAGTTCAGATTTTACTCCAGCAGTAATACTAGGAAGAGATAATGTTACAGGTACTCCTTCTAAGCTTTCCTCTTTGTTTAAATTCGAAATATCTAGATACATCTCTCCATCATAGTTTTTCCAATTGGAACGATATAAAACTTTTGGATCAGACAATTCTAATATGTATCCTTTTAAATTCTCTTCATTAAGAAACTGAATTTCACTTAAAAAAAGTTTTATATCATTTATTCTCATACAATAATCTAAACTATCCACATGCCTATGTTCTAAGTTGATATTAACTGAATCATTCATATCTACTGATTCTACTTTTTCTATATTTAGCGTCATTATAACAATAGCTACAACGACTATGAAAAAAAAACGAACAAATCTCAAAAATTTCCTCTCCTTTTGTAATAAATACATCTCCCTTAATAAATATTGTTTTTGTATTTTCTTCCTAAAGGTATTACTTCATTATTAGTTAAAATAACTTGATTCGAAGTTACTTTTGCTATATTTTTTTTATTAACTAAATAAGACTTGTGAATACGAATAAAACCTTTATTCGTAAGCTGTTCTTCCAATCTACTCATTGTTGAATAAAATTCAAAAGTACTATATTGCCCATAATGAACACTCACTATTCTCGCACAAATCTCAAAATAAAAAATTTCCTCTAAAAAAATACATTTACTTTTTCCTGCACAAGTTAACACAATAGACTCTCTCATTCTTTTTTCATTACGCAAAATGGCCTTCTTTAAAACACGCTTAAATTTCTCTTTCTCTCCATTGTCTTTTATTATGTAATTTAGTGCATCCACATCATATCCATCTATAGCAAATTTTCCTGTTTTTGTATAAAATACAATTTCTTTATCATAACCTAAAAGTCGTATTCTTTTTATAACTTCCAAATCTCTATCTATATTTATATCTACATAGATTAGATCGATATCTAAAAGATTATCTTCAATAAAAAAATATAATTCATCAATATTTTTCTTAAATGAAAACTTGGCAAAATATTCTGTTTTTTCTAAGCACTCACTAATTAAGTCTTTACAAATTTCAGCGTATTTTTTGTCCGAGTCACAAATTACTATATGCATCTATTCTACATCCTCTCTCTGACACAATTCAAACTTTATTTGTCGTTGTTCCAACATCTTAGATTTTAATAAAGATACTAAGAAATTCCCTTCCTTATGTGCATTACCTAGTTTATAATAATAATCTATTAAATACTCTTGCTGAATTAATGTATGCATATCTTCTTCCATAACAGTTAAATCTACTTCCGAAAGATAGTAACTTATTTCTGACAAAACTGCTTCATATTCAAATAATTTTACAATATTGTTTTTAAAATTATAAAAATCAATATTTCGTTGTAAAATTATGCATTTTTCTGAATATTCATTGTAAATCGATATTAAATCTAATACATGCTTTGGATACTCGTTACCATTCTTTCTAATAACACGTTTATAATATGGATTCATTCTAAATAAAATTTCAGGATTTAGTTCCCAATAACATAATTCCATAAATCTTACTCACTTTCATCTCTTTATAATATTATTTTCAAATGCTATATATCCAAGACTTATTAAATTCAGAATTTCTAAAAGCTTCTTGCAATCCTGAAAAATACTTAAATCTAAACACTTCTTCTATATACACAACAAGATTTTCTAATATATTTATATCATATCAACCATTATTAACTCACTTTTTAACGATTATTTTCGTTTTATTTATCTCTTACTAATAAAAAAATAAAACAGTAACGAGATTCTGCTACAAACAACCGTCATTACCCTTCGTAAATTGAAACAACAAAAAATATTATGCATAATGCTCATGATTTTACAATACACTCTTGATTTTTTTAGCATATTTTATTAAAAACCCGTCGTTTTTTTATTCTTAGAATTATTGAATGATTATTTTGTTGACTTTATTGAATCTTCAAATTATTTTATATGTATAAATCTTTATATTCTTAACTAATCTTAAGGAGGAAACTGTATGAAGAAATATTTAACTGTATTCATTCTTTTTTTAGGAGTAGTAGCAAACCTTTTAGTACTTACACCACAACTATATATTCATTCTCAACAAACGGTAGTAGGACTAATTTTAGGAATTATTGGTTTTATTTTAGCTATTTTCAATTATAAAAAAGAATATAAAACTTACCCAAAAATTGGTTTTATTTTAGGTGGTATTATCAACATTTATCCAGTTTTATATTTTATATTTCTATTTTTTGCGCTTGGTTAATTTTACTTCACTTAAAACACCATAAGATTAGCTATTTAGCTTAATTTTATGATGCTTTATACATCTCTAAAATAAAAAAAGCAACAACCATAAAAATTTGAGGTATTACTTTACGCATACATACTGGCACTATTATATTAAGGATATGGTTGTTGCACACTATTATTTTATCAATTTTACGACTTTTTTCAATTTTTTTTGCAATTTTTCTCATACTTTCGCAAATTTTTAATTTGCTTACTCCTTACATTTTTTCTTTTCTTAAATTTTCTGTAATTATAAGTGTAGTTTGTTACTTTATTATCAAAAAATGATTTTCCTTATTTCATTTCAAAGCTTTAATTTACAATCTTAATAAGAAGAGAGGTGATTTTTATGGTAACAAGTGAAATATGCGTATCTTTTATCATTATTTTTTTCTTTGCGTTGATTGGCATTCAATTATTTCGTGGCAAGTGGTTAATGTTAATCGCAGGTTATAATACCTCTTCAAAAGAAGAACGAAAAAAAATGAATGGGAAAAATTTGGGGAAATTGGTCGCTTGCTTGCTGTTTTTCTTGTGTTTCTTATTAGTTTTACAAACTTTTAATTTACTTTCTCCAGGTATTTTTTCTCTGCTTATATTTAGTGCAACTATTGGCACAATCATTTTTGCCAATACTTCAACTTTGTTTAAAAACAAATAATTTTAAAAGCCTTCTAAGTGAAGGCTTTTTCTTTTATTTTCAGACTGGATTCATAAAATAATCAAAGATTTAACGAGCATAGGTATAATAACTTTTCGAAATGATTAAAAATTACTTATCGTTTCTTTCTCAATACAACTATAAGAATAAACAACAATAAGAAAACAATTCCTACTAAACCAAGTACTAACCACTGAACATTTCTACTTTCTTCTTTCTTTGAAACATCTGTTTTATTCAATGCAGTGGCTTTTTCTTCTGTAATTGTAAATGATTTTTTTAATTGCCATTCTTGCTTTTCTGACCTTACGGTCATTTTTAACGTATACTTTCCTGCCTTCATTGCTTGTTTTTCATAATAAATTGGAAACTGAAACAGACTACTAGGCGCTATTTGCATGTCTTCTTTCTTTTCACTTAACACTTCTTTTCCACTAGCATCTGTTACACTTGCTTCAATCGATACTTTATTAATATAGTTTGCCGTTTTATTTTCAATTGCTGCACTAACTACATTCCGACTATTTACCTGTGTAGGGGTTACTTCTTTTAACGCAACGGCATTTTCTGCAGGTGTTTTGTCTCCATGAACAAGTAACGCAATGGCATAGGCAAATTTATTTTTAAACATCCCTTTTGTTTCATCTGAAGTCTTTTCTTCTGTAACATCCCGAAGAGTAATTCCTCCTGCCACAACCCCTGCATAATCTTTAGTCGGAACAGAAACATTTACTACAAAATCTACCGTTTGTTTAGGGGCAATTGTTTGCTTTTCTTTTTCAAAAGAAGCAACTTTTGTAATATCAAAAGGGACACTCGAAGTAAGTTGATTTTGAGTCTTACCATATTCCACTACACCATTAATATTGGTGGTTGCTGGACTCAATTCTCCTGCCACTTCAATTGTTTCCTCTGAATTGTTTGTTACATGTATAACCAGAGGCACAGATTCATTCACAGGTAACGACAAATCAAAATATGTTTTGCTTTTATCCACTTGATACGCAGATTGTTCTGCATTCACTGAAAAATCTGCTTGATTTTCTGTCGCTACTCCCGTAAGGGAAAAACCTATTAAACTGAATAGCGAAATGATTCCTACTCCTATGTATACTGCTATTTGTTTCATACTCTTTCATCCTTTCTAATCGTTTTAATTAGTCCAATTACTAAAATCATGGGAAATGTATAAACAATTGTCTGCCACCAAGTATCTGTAAAGCCACTAAATATAGGCAGTTGTTGGTCCAAAGAATAGATTACAGGTAATCCTATAATTGTTGCAAGATAGGAAAGCATAATTGATTGTACTTGTTGCCATCTTTTTTTCACAGTTCATCCCTTCTTTCATTAGTTATACGATTATCCCTTTGTTCTGACGCCATTTATTTAAATAAGATACAGAGACACCATAATAATCCGCAATCTCATGAAGTGTATACCCCAATGCTCGTAAACGCATATATTCTTCTTGACTCATTCTACGAATTTTTCTCTTATCAGAAGTTAATCGTCGTAATTCTTCACTACACGCCATAATTTTCTTATATAATTCACTGGTTTCATCTCTATGCCATTCATCATCTAATGCTATCAAACGTAATAATTCTATTCGTGTCGCTTTAATTTTGTTCTTGTCTTGAAGAATTTTTTCATCATTTATACATCTTGTTTCATACATATTTCTTTACTCCATTTACTTTCTTCCCACTGTTAAATACACCCATTATTCTTTGAAAAAAGGGAAGCGATTTGCTTCCCTCTATTTCTTTTATTATTTATGATGCTGGCGCATCCGTTAATGTCCAAGTTAAATCTGCAGTATATTGTTCTGCTGATTTTGTTGAAGTTCCTGGAACGTGTAATTTCACGCCTGTTGTTTGCCAAGTCCCAGTCGTCACTCCATTTCCGTTTCCAGCTGCTGCATTCATCACTTTCACTGACTGTTCTGGTGTCAAAGTCGTATCTGAAGCTGTGACTGTTTCATTACTTGAATTAGCTACTACTCCACTAGCTAGACTAACTTGAGCCCCTGTTAATTCTTTTACTCCAGCTTTCAACTTCCCTGCTGTAACTGTTAGTGTCCATCCAGCTGAAGAACCACGTAAATCTGTCACCTGAACTTCACTTTGTGCTTGCGCATCATAATCTTTATCTTGTGTCGTAATTTGTTGTGTACCAAAATCAAAACTTGGCACTTTATCCAACGTTAAGTCCCCTGCAGTAAATGTCACTTTCCCTGTAGTTTGTTGTGGTGCTACTGCATCTGCAGAAATTGAAGAGAATCCAATCCCTCCTGCAATCATAGCCACTGTCAATGCACTAGTTAATTTCATTGATTTCATAAATTTTCTCCTTCTTTCTTAAAAAATTATTTATATAAACAAAATTCAAATTTTGTTTATTCCACTTGTTTAGCTACTTTGTTATATATTTCCGATACATCCCATAAATAGCACTTGCCAAAATAAGAATACCTAGAATCATCCAAACGTATGACATTTTGACACCTGTTTTTGGAAGGTTTCCTTTTGCTTTTTTAGCTACTTCTTGTTTTTGAGCTACAGGCTCTTTACTGCTTGTACTTTGATTTTTATTCGTACTCTCTACAGGTGTTGTTGATTGCGTTGTACCACCTGTTTTTTTACTTTTTTCATTATAAGCTGTAACCTTTACAGAAGTTTGATCAAATCCCACTTCAAATGGGATTGGGGTTTGATCTAGTTGATACCCCTTTGGGCTTTTTGTTTCCACAAACGTATATTTTCCTGGAAACAATCGGGTAAGGTGTATTTCTCCTTTTCCATCTGTCGTCATCGATTGAGCTACTTCTACTACTGCTCCTTTTTCATCTCGTAGTTCAAACGTCGCTCCTGATAATACTTCTTTTGTTTCTTTATCCTTTTTTTGCAAAGTTACAGAGACTTCAATCGAACCATCACCAGTAAAAGTAATTCCAGCTTGACTCGTTTTAGACTCTGCATAAGTAGTAATGCCTAAACAAAAAGTCAAAACCATTAAGCTACCCATTAACAACCATTGATAGACTTTTTTCATCGCTTCTATTCCTTTCTATGGCGTATCGTTTAACGTCCATTCAATTGTTCCTGTATACTCTCCTATTGAAGCCTCACCTGTTTTAATTTTCAATAAGATTCCTTTTTGAGCATTCCAATTTACTGTTATATCTGTGCTATCTTCCGACTCAGTAGTTGTTTTACTTGCTATCAATTGTGCAGAATTTTGTGTAATAATTTGTTCATCACTTTCTGTTTTATAAATTAAACTGTTAGGAAGTTCTTTTCCTTCATTATTTGTTAACACAGAATTCATTTTAGCTGTCAATTGCCACTTACTTCCTTTTCCTCGTCTATCAATAACAGTAAATTCTTCATTTTCAGAAAAGCGTGGCTCATAATAGCTTGTTCCTTTTTCTAATTCATGTATTCCAAAATCAAAAGTACTTGGAACATTCAATTCCAGTTTTCCTTTTACAGTAACTGTAGCAATTTTTTCAATGCTGCCATTTTTATAAGTTATTGGATATTTTCCTGGCCTTTGATTATCGACATTTCCAATTACCTGTATTTGATCAACAGTCAATGGAGTTCCTGATCTGTCAGTCGCTGAAACAAAATTATCTTCTTTCTTCCATGGATCTCCAACAAAAATCGAAGAATCTTTTACTTCAATACTACTCAAATCTTTATTTACTTGAATAGTATTGGTTACTATCATAGGATTATTTGCTACATTTTGTTGACTCCCAATAAATTTTACTGTGTTTGTCAGCTCTGTAATACCTGTAGAAATTTTCCCTTGGTATTTTACAATTAATTTCATGTTTGCTTCCAAACTATTTAATGTAAAGCTGATTTTTTTCGTTGAATTTTCATGCATTGTTACTTGATTTGTGATGATTTCTTCCCCAGTCACTCCTACTTTACTAATAACTAGTGAATCAGGATCATACTCAAACCCTGTTGGTAATTCATCTTCAACAGTAATATTTTTTACATCAACAGTAGGTTTAGCTACTGTATTATTTAATTCACTTACATATTCAATAGTGTCTCCTTCGTAAAATTTGTCCGAAGAAGTATCACTTAAATTTTTCACTGTTTTTTGTGCTGTTAACTGATTTTTAGAACTAAAATAACCTGTTACACCAGAAACATACGTATTCCCATCCGCTGCTTGTGTAGTAATTCGCAAATTTAATGGAATTTGGGAGTAATCTCCAATAGAAAACTCTTTTATTTGTCCCTGAATTCTTATCGCCGGACTATAATTATTATCTGGCATTAACAACTGATCTGGAGTCAATGAAGCTGTAATTTTCTTATTTTCAGGACTATATATTACATCTTTTCCCCAAGTTAAAGGCTGTGATTTTCCATCTGGAAGAACAACTTGTGGCGCAATAGTTGTATCAATCTCAATTACATCATTATAATAAAACTCAAAATTCACTCTATTTATTTCTTTTTTCAATAACATACCTTCTACATGCAAATCCATTACTACTTTATCATTTGGGCCTACTTTCCAACCACCACTAATAGAAGAGCCATTTTGTGATTGATTCCCCGAGCTTATTGCCGTATTATCAGATATATTTCCAACACCTAAAACAGCAACCGTCTTTCTCAAATAGCCTTGTCCATTATTTTCAGAGTTTTCATTATAGCCATAATATGGCAAGGTGTTCTTATAATCCAACTCTTGTGCACTTGTTGTCATTCCTCCCAGAATAAATAGGATAAACACTCCTAAGAAAAAATTTTTTATGACTAACCAATACATTCTATTCTTAGTCAAACCCTTATCACTCCCTATTACTTTTTGAAACCATACAAAATTTTAAACTTATAGGCTTGATTAAACAGCTATAAAAATTTGACTTCTTACAACGCTGATTACCTCCTCTCTTAAGGGGTAAGAAGAGGTAAGAGCTATTTCTGATTCTGCTGCAAACACACTTCCTCCCTCTTTAATTTTATATAATAAAACTAACTTATCCCTTTAAAAAGCAATTTAGTTTTATCCAATTTTGCTATGCAATGCGAGATAAACACCTTTCCTCTTTTACTATTTTTACAACTTCTCTTAAAGTGATTTCTCATCTTCAGAAAAAAGACTCAAGAATTTTTTGTCTCTTTTGCAAGGAATATCTCTATGTAAAAGATTACAAAAAAATAATATTTTCTTCAATAGGATTAAATAAAAAAAATGAAAAAATACCTTTTTTTATAAATTAAACCCTTACATATCAAACAAAAAAGAATAATAGAATAACAACTTTTTTAGTTTACAAAAGAGACAAAAAATTCTTGTGTCTCTTTCATTGTTTTTTACCTAATAAATAGCTTATACAACAATATCAATTTGTAGTTCTTTAACTTATTTGCAATCATAAAAAAAATAAATACACATTTATTTTATTGACTTTGATTTAAATTTTACATCTGTTGTTATAAACAACCTCCATATAGTGACAAACAACCATATTTTCTATTACCCTATTCAAATATACTCAGTGGTAAGTATATTTTATTAAAAAAATCACAGTATTTTACACTATTCCAACCAATTTTTTTGATAGTGTATTTTTTATTGAGAATTTTTAGTTACGATGCAGAATAATGAACTGTAAGATTCGTTTCTATAAAGAATTCAATACACTACTTTTTACACTCCAATTTTTGGAGCTGATATTCTTATTACTATTTTTTAAGTATATTTATGTAATGCAAAATAGAATTATAACCCTACTGAAAGCAATCGTTTCAGTATAATATTCTTCTTTTCTCACTATTGTTTTTTTAGATATACTAAATGTTACAACAATGTAAGAAAATCGTTAGACTTATATATGGAAATATTTTTTTTATTAACTATGATTAATAGATGAAAAAAACTATGAAAGACTGGTGGAAATATAGTGATGAATTTTCCTCATATGGTACCATATTACACCCCATTTTATTTTGTATTATTGATTATAGCATTGATACCAATAATCTTAACATTAATGTTTAAAGGAGAAAGATGGTCTTGGTATCAAACATTAATAACTTTACTTTTTCTTTATATAAGTTTTGGTGGTCATCGATGGCAACAAGGTATAACTATAATTGTATATACTATCTATCAAACACTATTGACATGGACTTATGCTACTTATCGAAAGAATAAGAATAAAAATAAAATATTTTATCTTTTCATTTTTCTAAATATTTTGCCACTTATCTTAGTAAAAATTTCTCCATTTATGCTAGAGAAAACTCCAATAGGCTTTTTAGGAATATCTTATCTAACATTTAAAGCTGTCCAAGTAAATATCGACTTGCGCGATGGATTGATTAAAGAATACTATCCATGGCATTACATTCAATTTTTACTTTTTTTTCCAACAATCTCTTCTGGTCCAATTGATAGATATCGGCGTTTTGAAAAAGATTTAACAAGTCCGCCCAATACAGAAAAATATTTAGACTTTCTAGATAGAGGTATTTTTTGTTTATTTTTAGGCTTTTTATACAAATTCATTATTAGTTATTATTTATATGAACTTTTACAATATGTTAAAGAAATTGCTTTAGCACAAGATGGTATTTCATTGTGGGCTTTAGGTTATATGTATGTTTATAGCTTATATCTTTTTTTTGATGTTGCTGGATACAGTTTATTTGCAGTAGGAACAAGTTATTTAATGGGGTATGATACTCCTATGAATTTTAATAAGCCTTTCTTAAGTTGGAATATAAAAGAATTTTGGAATCGTTGGCACACGACTTTATCTTTTTGGTTCCGTGATTATGTATATATGCGACTAATGTTCTTTTTAATGAAAAAGAACATGTTCAAAAGCAAAATTGTAGCTTCAAATATTGGATATTTTGTTTTATTTTTAATTATGGGGATATGGCACGGTTTAACCTGGTATTACATTATGTACGGAGTATATCATGCAACTTTGATTTGCTTAACAGATGCTTGGTTACGTTTCAAGAAAAAAAACAGAAAAAAAATTCCATCAAATAAATTGACCCACGCACTTGCAATATTTTTAACCTTCCACGCCATTTGTATTAGTTTTTTTATATTTTCAGGATTTTTAGATCAACTTTGGTTTAAATAGTTCAGTATCAAAACAAAAGAGATATAATAACTAAAATATACTTTTATGGTTAAAAAAAGGGAAGGTATAGTTTTCAATAAAAAAATATTGTAGGCTGTTATCATTTTATTAGGATTTTCTCATTATATTTATCATTTATTGAAATAGAATCAAAATTTTGTTAAATTCTCTTAGTAAATAAATTTAAGGAGGGATAATATGGACACTGTTCGCATTATTTTAAGCTTCATTGGTTTTTTTAGTAGCATTCTACTTTTATTTACATTTAAAGAAAGCTGGAAAGACTTAACTACTATGCAAAAAATCAATATTATAGTACTTGTTTGTTGTATATGTTTACCTTTTACCATAGAGTTTTTCCCAAAATTCTAAAACAACTACATTTACTTACACTATACGCCCTTGTATCTGTTATACAGAGGCGTTTTTTCAACAGACGTAGATGTTTCATTTGTACTTAAACTTTCACTAATTTTAGTTGAACTTATTTGGGTAGTTTCTTACGTCTCTTTCATTGTTTTTTTCTATCTTTAGGAAAAATTATACAAAAAAACTAAAACAATTTCTAACTTGTCATTATAAACAACTTTTTTTCGATTTGTAAATTGAAATTAAATATTACACACCAGTCTTTTGGGTGGATATTCTTATTGCTGTTATTTTTCATATTCTATATATTTTTAAGTATACTTATATAATGAAAAATAGAATTACAACCCTTTTAAAAAATGTTGCACCTCATAATACAATATAGTGAAATCTTTTTTGATAAAATATCTAATTTCAGGAGGGATTATTTTGACTAAAATTGAACAAAAAGGTAAAGTATCTTTTAAACAAGCAATCAAAGACTTTTTTTTAGGGTATTTCGATTTTAAAGGACAAACAACACGTGCAGGTTATTGGTGGGTTATACTTGCATTTATTCTATTAACTATAATAACTTTAATTTTAGGAATGTTTTTCTTTTTTTCAATGTTTGTTTCTTCTTCTGCGGAGGCTTTAAAACGGCTGCTAATTGTAGTCTCTATCTTTATCTTATTCATAATTATTCCAAGCTTAGCCTTAAATGTCCGTCGAATTCGTGATGTCGGTTTGACAGGTTGGGGAACTCTTTGTCTGTATCTTTTAGCTTTTATACTTTTTATGGCTCAAGGAACTTATAGCTATGTTTATAATTTTGATTTCATAGAAGGAAGCAAAGAAAATATTACATTAGGAAACAATATTCTAGTTACATTTTTAGATTTTACTATCAATATTCTTATGCTTCTATTAACCATTTTCCCTACAAATATGCTGACTACGAAAAGCGAAAATAAAATTTTACGTTTCTTTTTCCGATTGGCAGAATAAAAGCTCTTAAAATGGAACTTTGCTTCTAATTTAAACATGTTATACTTTGTCTATTCAAAAATGCATCATTAATACTCCACAAAAACACTAGGTTTTATTCATTTACCTAGTGTTTTTTTATATTAATATTCAGAAAAAAATAGTTTATAATAACCATTTTTATTTACTAAAAAAGAACTAAGTTACTTATCAAAAATAACCTAGTTCTTTTTGTATAATAAATTATTTAAAAATGAGATCTCCTATTATCTAGTATTAGTTTTTAACTAGAACTCAAAATACAATACTACTTTTCATGCACAAAAACTAGAGGTAGGAGTTAAAAAGTTTACAAATTATAAGCCTCTAGTATTCTAGCATGAATTAAGAATGTAAGAAATCTTGTTACCAAGAATTTTATCATCCCTATTTACAAGTATTCAACCTTTTTTATGAATAGTTTCCTATAGATTCTAACTTTTTTAACACCCTATCTCTAAAAAATAATATCGACTATTTTAATTCTTTCTTTAACAAAAAAACTATTGATTTTTGTTGAAAAACCTTTTATATTTTTTTTAGGTTGAACACATAGTGAATTAATCATTCAAGAGCTAATTCACTCTTTTGTTTTTTTCCATTCAAAATAAAATTTAACACTATTTTGGAGGTAACAAATGTCCGATTTCATATACATTTTTTCAAGTTTTATAAGCTTTTTCAGTAGCATTTTATTACTCTTTAGTTTTAAAACTGAGCGAAAAAAATTAACAACGCTTCAAAAAGTAAGCATTATTATACTGGTTTTCTCAATTTGGCTCCCTTTTTTCACTGGTTTTCTTTCAAACATAAAGTAAAAAATATGTTTTATTTTTACTCATAACAGTTCATTTGTTTAGTTCAAAGTCCTGTAAACTGTTACTATTTTTTTAAGACTCTATTATTCATAAAAAACAAAAAAATTGTGATATACATTCATAGAACCACAAAGCAGAAGAATAAAAATTGTAAATATGGTTTTTATTCTTCTGTTTTGTACTTTTATATTTTTATAAGTTTAAACTCATAACAGCTATATCTTTATCTTCTTGTGTAATCCCTATATACCTTAATGTATCTCTTTGGGAAGAATGATTTAATAAATCCTGAATAATTTCTATAGGTACTTTGTTTTTATATAAAAAATAACCAAATGTCTTTCTCATAGAGTGACTACCTATATTTGAGATTCCATTTTCACTTGCTGCACGGTTTAAAATGGCCCATAATGTTTGACGATTCATTGGTCTATCTATCCCTTTTCCACTAGGAAAAAGATAATGCTCTAACTCATCATTATTTACATATTCTGTAAAATTTTTATTGATATAAATCTCAAGTTCTTCTCGTAATTGGTCTGATAATATAACAGAATTGTACTTCCCTGTTTTTTGTTCTTTTAAAGACAATCTATTCTTAATCACTATTTTATTTTCTTCTATCATTGCTACATCTGATAATTTTAGATTTCTCAAATCCGAAATACGATAGGCTGTATTAATTCCCATAGAAAATATAAGCACATTTCGCTCACCATATCTCCCTTTACGCAAACTTTTTTTCATTTTATTTATTGACCGTTTATCTTTTAGAGGAACTACTGTATTCACTGTTCACACTTCTTTCATATTTTTATATTTATCATAAAAAGAATTCAAATGTACCTCTTCTTTTTATTTTCAATAAAAACCATCATGAATTATCTACTTTGATCTAATTCATGATGGTTTTTAAAAGTGTTTTAATTCTTTCCCGCACCTATTTCTATATAAGAACCATTGCTTAATTTATATTCTTTTTTACAGCTACTACACTTAAAATGATTATATTTTCCCAGCTCTCTTCTAGCCAATTGCCCACAATCACAAGCAACATATGCAACTACATTTGTCTTATTCCACGTAGTAATTTCTATTCCCCAGTGATCATATTTTTTTCGAACAACCATCTTAAATCTCTCCGTTTCTAAAACTATATCTTGCAATCATTTCTCTATATTCTTGTTTTGTTTTAGGCTGAACTCGCAATACTTCTTCGGCCAACTCTAATAATAGTTTTTCCACTTTTACTGACATCGTATCAAAAATAACCATTGGCTTATTTTCTTTTTCAACGCGTTTTTTGTATCTTTGATAATTTGCTGAATAGAGTCGACCATTTGACATTTTTTCTATTCCATATCCTGAAATCAAAGGATTTTCCAACAATTGAATGATTTTCTTTTTATTCTCCATAACATCTGAAAAACTAGTGAACATTTGTTTTTCCACTTTTTTCCTCCATTTTATCTAAATAGCGATAAATCGTTGTTCGAGAAACATTCCAACGTTCGGCAATGGTTTTAATCGGTGTTCCACTATCAACTAGAGTCTTTAGTAATTCTAAGTCTTGTGCTTTTAATTTTTCAGGACGACCTCCAAATCGCCCTCTTGCTCTAGCTGCCGCTCGTCCTGCCGCAGATCTTTCTAAAATTAGATTTCGTTCAAATTCCGCAAATGCTGCAAACAAATGGAACATAAGCTGTCCAGTAGAACTTGATTTATCCATTGTTATATTTTCTTGAACACTATGAAAACTAACACCTCGTTCATTCAAGCGATTGACGATTGAAATCAAGTCTTCCATATTTCTTCCTAGACGATCTAAACGCCAAACGACAAGTGTATCTCCAGATCGTACAAAATCAATGGCTGTTTCTAATCCTGGCCGATTACTTTTTGCACCACTCATATGATCTGAAAAAATTTTTTCGCATCCGAATTTATTTAAGCTATCTTCTTGTAAATCCAAATTTTGTAAACCAGTAGACACCCGGGCGTATCCTATTTTCAAAAAAATCACTCCTTTACAAAATCTATTGTAACATAACTTTAATCAACTAGTATATTTGAACATAGATTTTGATATGAGTTTATGAACACGAAAAGGAGTTAAAAATTTAAAAACTAGATAAAAAAATACTGTGTACAGAAACGCTGATTTTATGAACACTTTGTTTTAAAAATAAGAACTGCAAAAATCACTCAAAATAATTGAGTGATTTTCTTAGCGATTAAATGTTTACAGTTGGTGCCGAATAAAATACTGTTGAGAAAAAAATTCCACTCAACCTAAAAAAACGACTATTACTAAAAAAAGAGACTGAATAAAACTTGTCCCAGGATCTTCTGGTATCTCTAAAAACGAATAAACGGAGAGACAAAAGCAGCATCTTGAGAAATTTCTTCATATTCCTTACTACCTTATTCATTTCCTGCTCATTCATACTAGTTACACCGAAATTATGTTTGTTTAAGAGACTTGATTGAATTCTTGATTTTTCAGTTCATACACCACATCGCAGTCTTTAGCAACATCCTGTTCGTGGGTGACTAAAATAATACATTTTTTTTGCTCATGTGCAATCTCTTGGAAGAGTTTAACGATCTCTCTGGAAGTTGCTTCATCCAAGTTTCCAGTCGGTTCATCCGCAACAATTAGATCGTGTTCACAGCATAGGGCTCTAGTGATTGCTACTCGTTGCTGCTGACCACCAGATAGCATCATAACTTTTTTATCTGCTAAATCCTTAGTGATTCCGACTTTTTCTAAGTTTGCTAAGGCGTATGCTTTTTTATCTGTCTGTTGGCTTTGAGCAATCTCCATCGCTGTTACCACATTGTCTACTGCTGATAAATACGGCAGTAGATTATAGGCTTGGAACACAATTGATACATCTTTGCGACGATATTCCCGCAATCCAATTTTTTTCAACGATTTGTCGTCATAGAAAATTTCTCCACTTTTTGGTGTATCTAATCCTGCTATCAGAGATAAAAAAGTCGTTTTCCCAGAACCGCTCGTACCTAAAATTGCGTACATTTTGCCTTTTTCAAAAGTTAAATTAACGTTTTCGAATAATCGTCGGTTATCTTCGTACCAGTAGCCTAAATCTTTTGTTGATAGTGTCATTAAAAATTCCTCCTTTAATTAGGAAATCAATATTTTCTTCGGATTCAGTCGTAGAATTCTTGCTGATGAAAGGACAATTGAGAATAAACTAATCCCCAGCCCAATTCCTGCAAGACTTAAAATTTCGGTTGGTTGCATTGAGATATTTAGTTTTTTAATTTCTTTTGATTGTGTAAATGGATTGATTCCAATTTGACCACCTTTAGGACCACCGTTTCCGCCATCAGGTGCTTGTCCTTGGTTATCTTGATTTGGACCTCTATTTCCTGCCGTATTCGCTTCTTGTCCATCTGGACTTTGCGAAGTTGTTTGCTGACTCAACAACTGATTGCCGACTGCATTGCCAACAACATTTCCGCTAGCTGCAGCAATTCCTAAAGCGAAGATCATGCAAACAAAAATCTCAACGAAAAATTGTAAAATAACTTTGACTCGTGGTTCACCTAATGAAAGTAATACACCAATCTCATATTTACGTTCACGAATCGACAGCATAATAATCAAGGTTAAAATAATAACTCCGGCTACAGCTACTAAAATCACGACATTCTTCGCAAAGCTTGCTACATTATTCAATGGTTGAAGCATTTGCTGATACATTTGATCATTGGTTTCTAAACTGAATGTATCCGTATCGATCAATTTATTCGCTGCTTCTACAAAGCTGTCCATGTCTTTGGGATCATCTAAGTTATACACTGCCGAATCGATCGTTTTTCCTTCCGATCCAGTTAAGGTGTTAACCAGTGTATAAGAAGAAAAAATCGTATTCGCTGGATTCATAAAGTTGAAGCGAGCACTCATACTGTTGCTAGAATCACTTGTTTTGTAAATACCTTTAATAGTAACTTCAATATCTTTATCATCGATATCTTTAATCTTAAATTTATCCCCGACACTTAGATTGTTTGCTTCCGCTAAACTTTGCTCGATCAGTACATTATTAGTCCCTTCATCATCCGAAGTGATTGCCTTGCCTTCAACTAGGTTAGCTGTTCCTAGCGAAAAATCACTGTAAGAATTACTTTCGGAAACACCTTTAATTTGAAAATCCCCTTGACTCATCCCATCGGGGGCTTTCTGTCCACCAAATCCAACAGTTTGTTCATCCGAAGATTCCTCTTCACTATCACTTGAGATCGGTGTAATCCCGGTGCCTTTATCCGCTGAAGTACTTGCTTCAAATGAATATGATTTAACATTCGCTAATTCTGCGATTTTTTTCGCATCACTCAAGTTGACGGATGTAGGTTCAAAACTACCTGGATCTGGACGACTACTTTCGGCATCTGAATCTGAATTCGATTGCTGTTTGAACATTGCCTCTCGGTTCGTTGATAAGGTGACGGTCGCCCCGACACTTTTTTTCGCATTCGTGGTCGCCAATTCAGCTCCGCTGTGAATCGTTAACCCCGCTAATACAAAAATTAATATGGCGGAAAAGACGGTGATCATAATGATACTGCGTCCTTTTTTTGCCCAAAGGCTTTGAAGCGCCCGTTTGATATAGTTCATTTTGGTTCCTCCTTCATTTGTTTGTTTATAGAATAGGCAAGTTGGCTTAACCGAAGCTTAAACGAGATAAAAAAGTTTTTAAGGTTGTTTTAGGAAAGCGTGGTAAAATGAGTAAGTAATAGATGAAGAAGGAGAAAATCAATGATAAACCTTTTAATAATAGAAGATGAAGCTACACTTTCAGATAATATAAAAGAAATCTTGTCGGATTTAGGTGAGATCACACAGATCTATGATGGTGAAGAAGGGTTATTTGAAGCAGAAACTGGTGTTTATGATCTAATATTGCTAGACCTGATGCTACCAGAGAAAAACGGCTACGAAATCTTAGCAGAATTACGGAAAAAAAATATCCAAACCCCTGTGCTGATTCTAACTGCAAAAGATAGCCTAGAAGACAAAATCACTGGATTTCAAAAAGGTGCAGACGATTATTTGACGAAACCTTTTTATCGCGAAGAACTGATTATGCGGGTCAAAGCGTTATTGAAGCGTTCTTTAGGATTGTTTTCTGAGAATCAAATCGTCTATAAAAATATTACCTGCAACCTTGCGACAAAAGAAGTGATCATCGACGATGAGATCTTATCAATTCAAGGAAAAGAATTTGATCTCTTGATTTATTTCATCCAAAATAAGGGCGTGATTTTAACAAAGGAGCAAATCTTCGAGCGGATTTGGGGCTTTGATTCTGATACGACCATTACAGTTGTAGAAGTGTACATGAGTCACTTAAGAAAACATTTGAAGCCGTCAGGTGCAGATCAGTTATTTAAAACACTGAGAAATGTCGGCTACATTTTACAAAAGGATTAATGCTATGAATACCGAAATATCAAGAAAACAACAATTAAAATTTTTCTTCTTAAATATAGTCGCTTTTGCAAGTATCTTCATATTATTAGGATTTATAACTCTACAGCTTCTACAAAGATCTGCCTACCGCCAAACAGACCTGTCACTAACTCAAATGGCGGAAAATGAATATCTTATTCAAATGGAAATCAACCGGTACCAACAAAGCAATCCCTTTCTAGCACAAATGCCGGGCAATCAACTGAGAGAGAATGGACCAGAAGGTAATAATCAGTTCAATACTCAGGTCATTTTATGGTCAAAAGAAGGAACGATTCTCAACAAAGACACGATTGGTGGGCGATTCACTGAATTGGAAAATTTGACCTTAGATAAGAAAAATCTCGATTCTGTTCAAGCATTAAGTTTAAAAAATGCAGGCTATTCTAGCCAAAAACTTTTCTTTCATTCGTATACAATCAAAACAGATAAAGGAGGAGACATCGCCTATATTCAATTTTTAGCAAATACCAATCAAATCGCAGACTCCATGAAAACTTTCAAAACAACACTGGTTATCTGTATGCTCGTCTTTTGGCTGATTTCGATTGGAATAAGCTTTTACATTTCAAAAATGAATATGCAACCCATCATGCTCTCATGGCGCAAACAACAGGAATTTGTTGAAAATGCCTCTCACGAATTACGCACGCCACTAGCAATCATTCAAAACAGCCTGCAGCAATTATTCACCCGACCCAATCACACCATCTTGGAAGAGTCTGAACCAATTGCTCAAGCTCTGAATGAAACACGGCGAATGAAAAGCCTGACTGAAGACCTGCTAACCTTGGCACGCAGCGATTCCAATCAGTTGCTTCTGCAGAAAGAATCAGTTAATCCCAAGGACTTTATTCGTCAATTAGCCCAGCCCTTCCAGAAAATTGCAGAAATAAACGATCAATATTTTGTCTTGGAAAACTTTGCCGATCAACCAGTGATAGTCGACGAAAAACGTATCCACCAAGTTCTAGTTATTCTACTGGACAATGCGCTAAAATACACAGAAGCTAAAGAAAAAATCGTCCTGCAATCTGAAATCTCCAACGATAATTGGCTGATTGAAGTCAAAAATAACGGCCCTTCTATCAACGATGAAGACAAAAAACGAATTTTTGAACGCTTCTACCGCGAAGACCGCTCACGTTCTAAAAAAACTGGTGGCTATGGTCTTGGTCTCGCAATTGCCAAACAAATCATCACTCAACATAAAGGCAAGCTGTCCGTAAGAGACTGGGAACCTAGAGGAGTCGTTTTTCAAATACAATTACCAATGAAATAGATGACAAAACGAATAAAATTTCGATCAGATAACAGAATTTTTTATACCTGTTTATAATTTCTTCTCTTTTGTTTCTATAATTTTTGAGACTGAGCAAAAACTTGTCTCAGTCTCTTCTAGTATCTCTAAAAACGAATAAACATTGAGAACAAAAAGAACTTGAAATCCTTTAGAATTAATTTGACGAACCAATTCATAGGAGGATTCAAGATGTCTTATACTCAGCTTATCAAATATAGCCTAACTATCTATTTCACGGAAAATTATTTAAAGTATCTTAAGCCAAGAAAACAACCTGTGATTCTAAAAAGGTAGTCTTTTGTATACTTCTCTTTTGAAAAATAAGCGTTGACAACCTACTCATAAATGAATAAAATTATTTACTTCATTTTAAATCAAGCGACATAACTAAGAAAAAGAGGGAACTATTTTTTTTAATAGTTCCCTCTTTTCATATCTATCACTTACCCCTTCTGCCCTCCCCATAATCCTTACATCCGATATTTGTTCCTCTTTTTATAATTTTTGTTACTTTTTAAATTTTTCATTCACTTATTTTATAATAGTATTTCAACTACATGGCCACACGTTTTTGAGCCTGTTTAAATAAAAAAATAAACATAAGAATCGAATAATTCAAAAACTTAAAAGTTTTTGACCTGTTTGGTTCATATAAACTGTTATGTAGCGTATGAAGTCAAGGTAGAAATTCCTTCTCTTCGGTCAATCAGACATTTATACTTGACTTCATACGTTTTTGCCCTTTCTCGTCCTGCGCCGATAGCTTGTACTAGATTAACTTCTTAATCCCAATCTATCGCCTTTTCTAGTTTAAGGGCAAAAATGCACTAATCATTGTATTGGACAAAATCTTGAGAAATAAGCTTTACAGATATCACTTTATTATCTATATCAATATCTACACTAGTAAATATCGAAGGAAAACTTTTTATTTTAATAGAATTTCCACTAATCCTAAATAATAAGGTTTGAATATCTCCAAATTCATGACTATCATAAATTACCGCGATATATCCTAATTCATTCGAAGATACAATGATATTAGAACCATTACTAGCTTTAAATTTCCAACCCTCAATTAAATCTATCTCTTCCTTAAACTCCAATTATTAATCCCCCTACTTTTTTAGACGCAGTACCTATACCCCAAGTCGTCTTATATTGAATATTCAAAGTATAAGCTAAATATTGACTTTTACCTTTATAAGTAGCATAAATACCACCTTTATATACATAAGCACCATTAATATTAACAGAGGACCTAACCGTCTTTTTGCCACCCATATCTAAGCCAGCATCCAATTTAATAAAAGGAGCACGTGATGCTGATATAATATATTCAGTTCTAGATTGCGTATTAGAAACCTTTTTTGTAGAACCTGTTAATTTAACAACATTGACAGCTCTAGCATTTATACCTGTAGAATCTAACGGAGATTGCACCGTAACTACAGAAAAATACTCATCAGATTCATCAAAACCTTTACTCAAAAAATAATCTGCTTCTTCTTCAGTAAGATCTTCAAAATTAATAGCATCTTCAGCACCAACAGAAATAGCTGAATTTACTGCTTGAAACTCAGTATCAACTTCATTTGCAAAAGAAACATCATTAAACAAAAACAACGATCCTAAAACAACAGAAACAAAAATAATACACTTCTTCATAAATATGTCCTCCTTAATTATATAATGATTATACAGTTATTATATAACAAAACGTAAGCGTATTCAACAAAGAAATAGTACACTAAATAAGCTTAAATGAACTATTTTTTTAATTCTCTGTTCATGTGTATAAATCAGTTACATTGCATTCGTTTAAATCTCTACAAAGCGTATCAAGATAAATAAATGTTACCTCAATAAATAAAACTTTCTTGTTATATATTGATTAATAAAAATATTTCTAACTATTGTTTTTACTTTTCCATTTGCGATAGTTTTGTTTATCATTAACTATCCAAGAAGAAAACAATTTTTTACTATATTTTTCAAGTAACCCTCTAACAACTCCCATAATAAAAAAAATAAATAAACATATCAAAAAAAACACTTCTATATCCTGAGTATTAAAAATATAAATTGATATTGACCACGACAAAATAATTATATAAAACATAAATTTAATACGTTCAAACTGTATATAAATATTTTCAGAAATATTTTTCCTCTCAATATTATCTATGTTTGTAAACACTCTCAAAACTATCTTCGGTGTACACAAAAAAGTAAATAGTGTTGAAAATATTGAAATAGTACCAAAATTTTCTTTATTAATTATTGAAAATATATACGAGATACTTCCAAATAAAAATAGGTAAAATACTTTTAAACCCATTCGAAATAACCTTTGTTTTAAAGAAAGTTCTGTAGACTGTAACTTTTCTGGTAAGAACACATTCAAAATAGTTAATGTTATTGTTAAATAAAAAAAGATATATATTAACTTTGATAAAATGCTTATAAATTTACCAGTTTCATATAAAAAATGGCTATTATTAACAAAGTAAAAATTATAGGCTAAAAAATTCAATATATAAGTTAGTAATATCTGTAACCAACTCAAAACCATATATAAC
The DNA here is from genome assembly GCF_051715085.1 of Enterococcus sp. AZ050. Taxonomy (NCBI): domain Bacteria; kingdom Bacillati; phylum Bacillota; class Bacilli; order Lactobacillales; family Enterococcaceae; genus Enterococcus; species Enterococcus sp. AZ050. The sequence goes on from NZ_JBIOTC010000002.1 coordinate 55,077, forward strand.
ACTATCAAACAATTCAAAATTAGTAATAATGATATTCCAAAACGCTTACTTTTTATCAGTTTCAAACTCAACCGATATAATGCAAGAAGCAAAACTACTTCTATACATAAAACGCATACACATATAATAAATATCACACCTGTTAAAAATAAGTTATCCGATAAATTAATAAACTTAACCAATGACAATTCTATGAATAATAACATCCCTAAAATATACGGCATCAGCATATAACACATTATTTGTATTAAATCAACTTCAACACTCCCCTTTACTAATTTATCGCAAATATTTTCAAATTTTTCATTCCATAAAAAAGTTTTTATTTGCTGAAAGTATTCCATGTTTATTCACCTTTTGTTATTCATTTACTTTTTAGTTAATATTTTCTTTATCAATTACTGGTTCAGTATTTTTTCATATCGGCTATCTATTATCTATGTTTCTTTTTCTAAGTTGAGACTTTATTTTATACGTCTTTGCACGATCAAATTGTTTTTCTTCAATTGGTTCTCGTAACGCGTGTTCTCTTTCTTTTTTTGAAGGAAGCGTACTTAATAATCGTTTAAATGCTTCGTTTTCTGATTCAGGGGTTTTAGCCTGATAATATCGCATTAAATTTGTAGTGAAATCAACACGATCTAAATCATTGAACGGTAAAGTTAAATAGTTTTCATTTTCAAAAGTATTCATTGCTGCGTTAGCAGCGATTAATGCCGTTCGTTTATTTCCATCTTGGAAAGGCTGTAACTTAGAAATACGTACAAAAACACGCCAAGCATCTTCTTCTTTTTTTCCTGAAGCTTCAAAATCATTTACAATGTTATCCAAATCTGTTCGACTAATTACTTCAGGTGGAAAATAAGCATCTTGGCTTCCTTCATCAATAATAATCGCAATTTGATCATCCGAATTATAATACGCATTTCTTAAATGTCCTGGCATATTTGGCTGTTCATCAGAAATTGAATCAAATTGTTTATTAATCGCAATGATCCCTTCTGTATTAAAACCTATTTCTTTAACTGCAGCGATTCCTTTTAACGTATCAGTAAAAATAGCAATATCATCTTGGTTCTGACGAAGAGGTTTTACTGACTTTTGATCCAACGCTTTTTTTGTCTGAAGAACAGTACTTCCGTAGTTATTTAAACTTCCTAAAGAAGTAATAAATTTTGCTAACGCTGTGTTATCCATAACATTCACCTACTTTTTATGCTTAATGTTTTCAAAGACCTAACTTTTCTATCAAAGCTTCTTTCATGGTACTTGAAAAATTAATTCCTTCTTTTTCCGCTCTTACATTTAACCAATGAGGAATTTTTATTGTTTTTTTATCTGGTTTTGTATCCTGTAAATAATCCGATAAATCTACTGTAACCAATGTCACAAACTGAGTTTCTTTGTTAACTTTCACATCATTTATATCACTTGCTTTCGGTAACGCAATTCCATGTTCTACATTCCAAGATAATTGAATCCCAAGAACATCTGAAGCCATTTCTAATCCTTCTTGAATATCCGCTCCTTGCGTAACTGCACCTTCTACATCAGGAAAATAAATGCCGTACCCTACTTTATCTTTTTCGAACACTGCTGGATAAATTTTTAACATTAGTCATTTTCACCCTTTCAATATTACAGAAAAGGAGTATTACTCCTCTTCTGCTTTTTTCAAGGCTTTCTTTATACTGCTTTCTACAACTCGCGATAATTCTTTTCCATGAGAAGGAAGTGTTATAGGTCTTTCACCAGCTTTTTCAAACTTCCGATGTGAACCTTTACCACCTTTCACTTCAAAAAATCCTATTGAATTTAACAGCTGTTCCGCCTTACGTACTGTCATTGGCATGTGCACTATACCTCCTGACACTTCAATTATAGTACGCCCAGTACGTGTTGTCAATTATTTATCAAAACAATTCTACTTGCGTCACATTGGTTTTTATCCGTTCCAAAGACTGTTTATAATATTTTTCATTCGTTTCAAAACCAATAAACTGTCGGTCTGTATTCAAACAAGCAATCGCTGTTGTCCCACTTCCCATACAATTATCCAAAACAATTTCTCCTGGTTTTGTGTATGTTTTTACTAGATATTCTAATAACGCTACAGGTTTCTGTGTAGGGTGAATGGTATATTTTGTCGCATCTTTTGAAAAACGCAAAAGATTGTTAGGATAACCTGTTACCTCTTGTGTGTAGGTCTTTCCAGAAAGCCTACTAGAATAAACATTATCATCATATTCTGATCGACTAGCTACACGCTTATTTTTTAAGGGAATTAAGCCTTGCGGATAATAATTAGGTCTTCCTTTTGAAAAAACAGAAATCGTTTCTATGCAACGCATTGGTTGTGTTTTCGCAAATGTAAAACCAGTCACATTATTTTTCAACCAATACCAGTCATATTTATAAAGTTTGAAATTGCTCATACGTAATGCAGTAGAAAAAGGTTCTGCCCCGAATAAAACAATAGGGGTATCTTTTTTAGCTATTCGCAAATAGGATTCCCACAACTTATCCCAGGACAATACCTCATCCCAGGAACAAGCTGTAGTACCATAAGGCAAATCACAAATAATCGCATCTATTGATTCATCCGGTATTTTTTTCATTCCTTCTAAACAATCTTCAAAGTAAATCGTATTGTATTCCATCATAAGTTACTCCTTATGATTTAGGCCTAAATCGTTTATTATTCAAGTCTTGATACCTTTACTTTACTGATTATTTGTTTGAAAGGTTTTCTAACAAATCTTGAAAAATGTTGCTAAAAAGTCCTTTTTAGAACCTTTTAGCAATATCATATATCACTGCCACTGTAACTGAATTCCCCGCTTGTTTATACAAACTACTATCAGACATTTTTTGCTCATACTCACAATGATAATGATCTAACTTATTCTCAATAATAATTTTTGCTATCTTCCTACTTCCAAATTTTGCTGCTAAAAACGCTTCATCTGGAAAAGCTTGTAGTCGCCAACATTCCATTGGAGTAAGTCTTCTTATCTGAAAATCTTCAGTAACTACTGCTTGCTGATCACCTGTTAACAACGTATGTGCGTATTTTTTACCTACGCGCCCTCTTCTTTTCTTTGAATTTGGAAAGGCAAAATTAATGCTATCACCTGGTCCAGCTTCACTATAACCTTCTTTTGTTGCTTCTCGAACCAAAATTTTAGGTTCTTGGCCACCGCCACCCATCGTTGTAAGAGTAGGAGAAAGCCCGTTAACTGAAACAACCGCTGAGGAAGAGCGAAACTTATTGTCTAACAATCCTTCAACAATAATTCTTTTTTCCACCTGCGTTGTTTTTGATTGAGTAGGAACCATTATTTTACTTCCTTCCCCATTATTGCAAGTAATTGTCGGACTTATAGCATCCGAGGAAAATACATTTCCGTTCATTCCTCTAGCACTTGGATTCACATTACCAACAACTTGTTGTTTTCTTCCTTTTGAATTTATTTTTGCTGATTTAAAATTAATTTGGCTTTCTTCTCCTGTGATAGGAAATATTTGGTTGGTACTTGCTCCTCTAAGACGTCCGATAATAAAGACACGTTCTCTATTTTGTGGGACATAATTCTTGCTGTTAAGCACTTGCCATTCCACGTTATACCCCAATTCATCCAAAGTTCGTAAGATTGTCTCAAACGTAGCGCCTGAATCATGGTTGAGGAGTCCTTTAACATTTTCAAGGAATAGATACTTGGGCTGCAAAATATGTGCGAACCGTGCAATTTCAAAAAAGAGAGTTCCTCGAGTATCTCTGAAACCTTTTCTTTTTCCTGCAACACTGAAAGCTTGGCATGGAAATCCGCCTGCGATAATGTCCACACGTCCGATTCCTCGAACAAATTCATCTGATATTGTTGTAATGTCATGCATTTCTACCTCATTTTCTGTATTATGAATTGCTTTGTAACTTTCTCTTGCTTTGGCATCAATTTCACAAAAACCTATACACCGATGTCCTGCTTTTTCTAACCCTAATCGAAAGCCTCCAACTCCTGAAAATAAATCTAAAAACGTTAATTGTTGCTTTGTCATGAGAAAAACTCTTTCTCACAGCGCTGTGGTCGTTATTCAAGCTTGTACCAGAAGTATAACGATTATTAGGTTTACAGAGAGTCGCTTCTTTGTTGCCAAAAAGTTGTTATTTAGCGATAAAACAACAAATCTAAAGCCAAAGCAAACTGAAGCATTGCCATTTTGGAATCATCAATAATAATATTTTTTTGATAGTTAATCCGTTCACTCACAGCAACTACAGATAGTCCATAAAAATAACGATAAAAAAATACACGCCGTCGTCGTTCCGTTATTTCTGGACGATACGGGTGCATAATCGCGGTAAATGCATGAGTAAAACATGCTTCTGTTTTTAAGTATTCTTTTTCATGTTCAGATAAGGAAAGTCCTTGTTGCTCTTTTTCCCTGATTGGGTCGTTTTTTACAACTAAAAAACACTCACTCGTTAACTGAGGATAGACAGTAAATCCCATTCGTTCTCGATTGATTTTCATTGTCTGTATAAAAATCCCTACAGCCTTTTTTGTTTTCGGCCAATCAATAAATTCAAACGGTGGCAATGTGTAGTCTTTAATATCAAAAAGACTCAAAATTTCACCTCTTTTATGCTATAATCAGTACGTTACTGAAGAAGGCTTCTTTCAGTGACAATTGTGGAATGGCCAGAGCGATTGCTCTGGCTTTTTCTATTTTTTGTTTTAAAACACTCATTCTCAGACTTTTCAATCGATACCTGGAATAAAAATAAAGTTGCCAAGTTTGTACTGGGTAAAGTATATATGCCTGTTTATTCATCAAAGCTTCTTTTTCTTGCTCAATGATCTTTTTAGCTGCTATATTTTTTGAAAAATATAACTTTTCTATTTCCTGTAATTCTTCTAAGCGTATGTGAAACAAGTAAAGTCCTGCTGTTCGCTTAATGTTTTTCATCATTCTTTTCTCCTAATTTTTATACCAAATAAAAAAGCTCTCTATCAACTAGAGAGCATCGTCAAAATTGAGAAATATAATGACCTTCTTAATGAAAATCTCTTATTATTTTATACTATGTTTTTCCAAAATTCAATCTCTCATAATTACTTTTTCTTTGTAGGAAAGAAAAAATAATTGATTTGTTTTTTCAATATATTGATAGATTGCTACCTTCAATGTGTCTGTTAGCCCTGGTATCTGATTAATTATTTCTTTCACTTCTGTTTCATTGTATTCAAAAAAATCCCCCTTCCATATCAACGTTACTGTTAATTCTACGTTCCGAATTTGCAAAAAATACGTACAACCAAACGTGTTGCCACACTCACGGCCGTAAATAAACATGTTGCTTTCACTCTTTCCTTATACTAATCTTTCTCTTTGACTAAATTGTTTCCCTTCTTCAACGCCTTCCTGAAATGCTACTAGGTCTTTTGTTTTATGAGAAGTATCTTTTCCTGGCACTAGTGATAATTGATCAAACTCTTTTTGCACGTGCTCTGGAACTTGTAAAGCCATTTCGTACCCTTTTGTTTTTACTTGTTCCTCAAATTGTTCCTGCAATCCTACAAGATAACCTTGAATATAATCTTGTTTTAATTGCCATTTCCGCTTTCTTTTTCGTTTGATTTCAGGCCGTTGCATGAATCTCCTTGCACTATATGCAATACTTCCCTTTGCATAATGAAACGTAATATCCGCAATTTCTACATCTGTTTTCGTTCCTAGAAAATGTAATTCTACAGGTGTTCCTGCTACATAATAAAACTTTACTCGAAAATTCCAAGCAATAATTCCTGCTAATCGATATAGCCATTTCTGTGGCTTTCCTTGATATACAACAAAATCAACCACTTTCTCTTCAAAAGAAAATTGTTTATAGTCAAATACTTGTTCCTCAGATACTCCGTAAGCAAGCATTAGCTCTTGTGCTTTCGCTAACGCGCTCATAGATTCTTCATCATTTGCATCATTCGCTAAAGCTAAAAGCTTTTGAATTTTTATAAATCTTTTATTTTCCATTCTTTTCCCTTCCTCCTGTTCCAAACGCCTTCATTATTTGATAATCTGCTCGAATCATTCGTTCCATTGTGTGAGCAGGATAATAGCGCTTTTCGCTCATCTCTTTATCTTTTGCCACAATTTCTTCCCACATCTCTTTTACTTCTCGAGAAACTAAACAATCAATTCGTGCTTTTTCCTCCACATGTGGAGCTGTTAGGTTCACATGTGGACCTGATTTATTTTGTTTCATGCCGCATTTCCTTTCTTTTTAAACAAATTTTATTTATCATTCATAGATAACTGTAACTCTCCGACTAGAGAACGCCTCTCTATATATTGTTCTTCTAACATATCTATTGCCAGTTTCTTCAGAAAGTAAATATGTTATAATATATTTCTTTTTCGCTCCCTTTGCATCAGTCTTTTCAACTATAACATCTTCTATTTTGCCGCGTTTTTTCACTGTTAGTATGGCTTGATCCAAGTTTTGTTCAAATAAATACTCATCACACTTTATTACAAAAAACCAAACACCTACATACAAAATTGCATGGACTACTATTATCAATAATTTTTTTGATGTAATTTTATTTTTGAACATTTTGCACCCTTCTTTCTCTCACTGAACATTGATATTTATACTCATCCCAAGTAGTAAACAAATAGATAAATAACAAAAAGAAAATAACTAATTTAATCAACAACGGTAAAAATTGCATTAACATACCACATAAAATCATTGCGACCACCAATCGTTTATTCATCTTGTATTCACGTCCTTTTTTCAGTAAAATATAGTTAGCTTTTTTATTTTGATCCCTTTGTTTTCGGTACTTGTTCATTTATGACAAGTACCGTTTTTTCTTTAAATCCAATCTATTAGCACTAGTTACTCCATATACCTAAATGTTGTTGCTGCGCTAATGCTTGTTTTTCTTCTAACTGTTCTAAGTATTTTGCTTCTTTATTTTTCACGTAAGCGACTTTTGCTAACCCTTCACTTACTAAGGTTTCCTGCAACAATTGACCATCTACAAACACATACGCCAATAATCGACCATAGCGATCTGTTTTATTCGTTTCATCAAATTCTAGTTGGATTTCTTTTGCATTACTCAACAATGTTTTTGTTCGATTACTTGCCTCTTTACCAAATGGTTGAACAGGTGTGTTCAGTTTTACTGTTTCAGGAGTATCTATCAACAAATACCTTACTTTTTGTTCCTTGCCATTTACAAGAAACACACTTGTATCACCGTCTACATGTCGAACAAAGTCTACAGCTACTCTTTCTGAAGAAGCTTGTTTTTGCTCAATTTGTTGTATTGATTGGTGTAGTTCTTGCGTTAATCCACCGATTATTTCTTGTGTGCTACAGCCCGTCAATAAAAGAAAGCTAAGACAAGAAACAAAAAAGAAGCCTATTTTATTTAGTCGTTTCCTCATTTCTTCTTCCCTCTATAATTTCTTGCTCCATGCCTGCGTAGCATAGAGCAAGACTATTTATATTTTCATAAAACATTACTTAACAAAGCTCTCAGAACGGCAAGTCATCATCTGAAATATTTATTGGATTTCCATCAAATGGATCATCATTTGGCATTGGATTATCTGCTGAAGAATGATTGCCTATATTGTCTACAGTATTAGATGGGTTCTGATTCGTTGACGTCCTTTGTTCTCTTTCTTCTGCTTGAGAACGTGATTCTAACAACTGAAAACTTTCCACGATTACTTCTGTTACATAAACACGCTGACCTTGTTGATTTTCATAAAATCGAGTTTGAATTCTTCCTACTATTCCAACCAACGTTCCTTTTCTAACATAGTTCGCAAACGTCTCCGCCGGCTTACGCCAAATCACACAGTTGATAAAGTCTGCTTCACGATCACCATTTTGGTTTTTATAATTACGATTTACAGCTAAAGTAAACGTTGCAACAGCTATTCCACTAGCTGTATAGCGTAAATCTGGATCTTTTGTTGCTCTTCCAATTAATGTCACATTATTTATCATTTATAGTTCCTTCTTTCCTATTTTTTGATTATTTAGCCATATTTTGTCTAATCTTAGTTTCAGCCATAGCTATTCCTATTTCTTCTTGTAAGTAAATAAATTCTTCTTGTTGCCGTTCATAAGCCTCCCACATTTCATTTTCTATTGCTATTAATCTTTTTGCTTCTTCCTCTTCTTCAATCAGCCGTTGCTTTGTTTCTTCTTGAGCTTTTTTTATGTCTTCAATCTTTGTAAAGTCATATTTTGATTGTAATTCTTCCCAAAATTCTTCATCATCCAATTCCATAATATTTTCTTCTAATTCTATATAAGCTTGCTTCAATCGTTTTTCTTCCAACCAGGAATTTGCTTTAGTATCTGTTTGTAATAACATATAATTCACACCTTTATTTTATTCTTGTTTTTTCTAACTATTTTTAAACACTGCTTTTTAAGCATTAAATACACAATTACTATAGCTGCTATTGTAAGTAATCCTTTCATCAATACAGATAGGAGAGGCACGAAAAAAATAAGTATAGGCACAAAATATATCCAAAAATAATAAAACGCCGTCAAAAGAAGCGCACACAAACTAATAAACGCCAGAAAATAACAAATTCTTTCTACTCCATGCGTTTGACTAAGCCCTTTCATCACATGTAGTATTGGCCAACCAATCATACGAATAACCAACGACAACAGAAAATCAATCCCTACACTAATCAAATCATATAGATTCTCAAAAAATAAACGGATTATTTCCATAGAAATTCCTCCTCTCACTGGCACCTTTTATCATTGGAAAGGAGCAGCTACGCTGCCCACTGTTCCAATCGTTCAATTGCTTTTTTATCATGTTCGAGGTCGGTTGTAGTGTACCATTCAGGTAATTCCTTCTCAGAGAATAGACTATAGAGAAATGTTAATATTTCCATACTTTCTTTAGCTTTACTGACAGATCCGCATTGATTCACGTAAAATCGAACTTCTTGTCTTAACCTATCAACATAAGAATAATGAAATGTTTTATTTTCTTTTATCATGTTTTTAAGTCTGTTTTTTTCTTCTTTTGTTAGCATTTTTTCGTTCTCTCCTCTGTTTTCTTTATGATTATATTATAGCATATCAACTATAGTCTTACAACTATAAATTGATTTTTATATAGTACTTATGCTATAGTTAAAAAGGAGGGATATTATGAATACGCTGCATGAAAAAGAAATTCAAGAATGGATATATAAAAACTTAGTAGATAAACATAAAGGTGCAGAAATTACCGGACAATCCGTTAAAGGGTTTGAACAATCTGTTCGCTTAAAATACATTACGCCTTTTTATGAAAATGAAGGAGCTGGACCTGCAAAAATACGTTTATATAAAAGATCTGATTTAGAAGAGTATGCTAAAACAAAGAAAAAATAAAGAACCTTTATATGATAAAGGTTCCTCACTAGTATTTATCCTATAGATATGTTAAAATATACATGAAAAGAGAGCTGTGCGCTAACACAACTCTCTAGTGTAGAACCGTTAAAAAGACGGTGGCAGTTTAATAGTTTTTACTTAAACCATCTTGCTGGCCAAAGCGAAAGATGGTTTATTTTTTGTTATTGTCATCTTTGATAGCTAAGACTAACATTGCAAATGCAATCATCAGACTTAAAGCTTCATAAGTTGACAAATCAGGCTCTCCTTTCTCTAGACTTGATACTTACGTTCATAAGCATCACCTCCTAGACTCTAGATTGCCACCATCTTTTCACTTTTCTACTAAGCTAGTATATCATATTTTTTTTAGTCTATATCAAGTTTTACCGTGGTTAGATAAAAAAGCCCCCAAAACCTGATCAGAGTTTTTTTTGGGGGGTGTGGTATTATCGTAAAGATTTACTTAACTATTTTAGTAATTCATACTCAAATAATTTACTTTCCAATTCATCCGAGTAATAGTTAGCCAATCTAACTTTTAATTCTTTAAGTTTGGTATTAACCTTTTCATTGTTATAAATTTTTTTGTCGTTCGCATCTTTATAGGAGGTATTAATATCTTCTTCAATCTGATATGTTCCATAATTATAACAAGGATTGTATTCTTGAGTATCTTTAACAAGATCCAACAATTCATCAAAAACACCTAATAACATGAGATCTGCTCTATCAAGTTTTCCATATTTCTCTTGTTCAACCAGCTCTTTACGTACTAAAGAATTTTCGTCTAAACACATTTCATTATTGTAAAAACGGCCATCTGTACCATAAAAACTTATACAATGATTTTTATGAGAAATGCATGTCCATAAAGTAGCCTTTCTTAAAAAATCAATATCTTTTTTGTACATTTCTCCTTTATCGGCCGTTGTATAATAAATGTCCTTTTCAAACCAGTTTTTTTGAGGATATTGTTTAGCTACAAACAAAGCTGTTTGTTCAGCATAATTAGAGATTCTCACTTGACTTCCATATCCATGATAGGTGGAAATCCTTGTCATACGAACATCTTGAGCAGTCAACCCAAATCCACTAGCTTCAAGATGGGCTAAAATATCTTCATTATACACCGGTTTAAATTTTTTATTATTTCTTATATACGTTTCTCGGCCGTCATATCCTACAACAGAAGTAGCAGCTTTATCAGTAGATAATTTTTTTGAATAGAGTTTAGAAAGCGTTGTATGAACTTTTTTGATAGTCACAAGTGCTACGTCTTTAAGAATGGCATCTTCAGGAACATCAATTACAGCAATTCCTTTCCCGGTTCCCCATTTTTTGTTGTCTTTCCAGATTTCTTTAGCCACAACAGAAATACTTTCTGTTGAAGTATCCTTTTCGTTTTTCCACAAAGCAACCAATAAAGAACTTTCTTGTGCTTTGAAATTTCCTCTATTAGCTAAAAAACCATCAACAAACACTTTAGACATTAACCCTACAGATTTCCAATATTTTACTGGTGCAAACAATACATATTGATCATTAGGATCCCGCATAAAATATTGTTCAAATGACCAGACAAACTGGTTAAGTAGATCCTTCGCATGGTTACTATCTCCTGCAAATTCAGCAGACATTAATCTGCGAATATAGCTAAATTTATCTTTCGTTTTAACATTTCCTTCTTGTGCACGTGCCAATTCACTAGAATATGGCGGATTTTCTAAACCAATAATAATTACATCGTTATCATCAATGATTTCTTGTAGTGTCGCATGTTTTCCATCCGTTTCCATAGGAATGGTTAGAAACTCTTCTGCTAAAGCATCTCCACTTGCCACTAAATTTCCTTGATTCGACCGTACAACTGCTAGTGGGGGGATAATTGCTCTTACTTTCCCAATATATTTATTATACAAAACCAGCCATTCTTTTATTTCATAAGTATTCAAAATAACATGACTTAATTCCTCATCCGTTAAATAATGTTCTAATGCTCCAGTACCTGCGCATCGATCCAATATAACGTAATCCTTACCTTTTGGAACATTATTAATTGCTTTCCTAACAAGTTTAGTAGCTTCTTTTACGTAAGGTAATGGTGTATAAAATGCGCCCAAATCTTTTCTATTCGTCGGATCATTTAAAACATCCATAACCGTATCAAAATCAGTTTCATTTCCATTCCAAGGTAAAATATAATTTTCAACTATAGAACTTTGAGGATTTCTTAGCATGTTAAACATTTGCGATTTTGTAACAGTTCTATCACGATGATAAATATAATTTGCCCAACCCAAAATATTCGGAAAATTAATAGCAAACTTTTGATAACTATAATTTTCAAAAAGTGCCAATAGTTCTTTATTTTTAGGGCTATTAGGTTGAAATACTGTAAAATCAAATTCATTTTCAGGCTTAGTTGAATTTTTTAATGTTAATTTTTTTACATCTTTTGAAGCACTATTAACATAATTTGTTTCTATTTCAGAACGATATTGTATTGCATCGTAAACATATGCATGGTCTTTACTAATATCTACAAGGACAATTTTACTAGGGATTGGAATGCCACCTTTATTTCTCAATTTCGAAAGATAGTGGATTGCTTGAACAAGTACAGCATTTAGATCCGCTATATTATTTTTGAATTCAAATAACGTACCATTCACAAGCCCATCAGTATTTTCAATTAAGACATCTTTTTCGTTAAAACCAAATGTCCTCCAAAAAAACAGATTATCTGCTCTTTCATTTCCAGATTGCCAACTTCTGTCTATTGAGAGAGGTGACACTATGCCACCTCTTCTCTTTTAGCCACCAAAAATAGACATCTTTGAGGAACAAAGACGTCTATTTTGCTGGCTATTTTTATTTTAATGTACGACAAATAAGCACGTATATTTAGGTTAACGTGCTGTGCTGTGCTGTGCTGTGCTGTGCTGTGCTGTGCTGTGCTGTGCTGTGCTGTGCTGTGCTGTGCTGTGCTGTGCTGTGCTGTGCTGTGCTTAAGTATAGCATTTGTTTCTCCTCTGTCAAGTTTTTTCAAAAAAAATTTTACATGATGAGTACTAAAAATACAATATTTTTTCAATTCAAAAATTCCTCCAAAAATATATTTACAACTAATCAATAAAAAAATAAAGAACCTTTATATGAATAAAGGTTCTTTACTAGTATTTATCCTATAGATATGCTAAAATATGCATGAAAAGAGAGCTGTGCGCTAACACAACTCTCTAGTGTAGAACCGTTAAAAAGACGGTGACTCAAATAAATGTTTTAACCATCTATCCTCTGTCAAAGTGTTAGATGGTTATTTTTTTGTGTTCGTATGATCTATAATCAGCAAAACTAACGTTGCGAATGCAATCATTAGCGATAATGCTTCAAATACAGACATGCTTACTCCCTTCTAGGGATAAAGCTATGAACCATAGGCATCACCCCTTTATTCAAGAGATTAGCCACCATCTTTTCACTTTTCTACTAAGCTAGTATACCATATCTTTTTTAGTCTATATCAAGTTTTACTGTATTCATCACTTGCACAAGTAAATATCTTAATGTTTCTATATGTTTTTCTAATTGATAAATAGAATATACTGTAAGCATTGGAATTTTGATTGAGTAACTAACCCAGCCTACACCACGTTTTTCTAATTTTATTGAAAAAGGAGAACCATAGCCAATTGATATAATTTTTTGCAAATTTTCTAATCCTGAAACATTATATATGCTATGACACACCCCAATCTCAAATTGATCATCGTCAAGAACGTTTATATCAATTACAATATTTCTACTACCTACCGTATAACTACCATCTTTATTCAACGTAAAATCATTGTATCCATTGTACTCTAAATTCGGAGTGTTCAAATTCAATAGAAATCTATAATCTTTCTCATCTGCTTCTGGATCTAACCAAAGAAAAGTACCTAATTTTTTCAATCTTTCCATCAACTCTTCATCACTAATTCTGTTGCTCATAATTGTTATTCCTTTCTAAATTTAATCGTAAAATAGCAAATAACCGTTTAGAATTACTGTCTGCTTATCAGCGTTGTTTTTGTTTGTTATAATAAAAAAGGCAACTTGCCTCGAAAGTGAGGTGTTACCTATGAAAGATTTACTCTCTTTAGTTATCGCACCTATTTTTGTGGGGCTAGTCATCGAACTAGTTTCTCATTGGTTAGATAAGAAAGACGATAACTAGCAAGTTGTCCTAACTCATACGCTCGTATTCGCAACGAGCGAAAAAAGAACCCCAAATCTCTGACCAGATTTGGGGTTCTATGGTGTTACCTTAAAGATTTACACTCTTTTCGCACTTTTATTATAACAAGCATCTGTGTGTAAATCAAATAAAAAATCCTACTAATTCAATGAACAAACGTACTTTTACACGCGAGCCATTTCTTTTGCTTTCGCATATTTTCTTTGGTCTTGTTTATCTACTGCTTGATATCCGTAATTTTTAATTAAGAAGGCCATTTCATGCGCTGACTCTGCCTCATAAAATCCAACGGTCTGTTCAAACCGTTTGCGGGTTGCTACAACCGTCTGTTTCCCTTCTTTTTGCTGCATTGTTACTTCTAAGTGTTCTCCGTCTTTTCGCTCATAACTTTCTTCCAGTAATTTTTGTTCAACACTCCGTGCTGTTCGAACTTTTAAAACGTCGTTCCAGTCCTTATAAATGACATCCATCGGCTTGTAACGTTCTTCTTTATATTGTGTATGATATGTGGTTATTTTCGATTCTAGGCGACGTAACGCTTCGTCTGTTATTTCTAGTTGTGGCTTTCTTAAAAAGGCTTGAAGGTCGATATAGCCTGTGTTTGGATTACGAGACTCATTCAACGCCTTTGCCACCTGTATAGAAGTTGCACGCACGTCTATCTCATGATCATTTCTTTTTTCTGGGTCTTTTGCCGCATAATAGCCACGATAGTTCCAGCCATTGCCCACTGTCGTTTTATTAGACATATTCGTCAATGCTTTATGAACCCCTGCAATCAATTCCCACTCTACCGCACCATTTACGGCAGCCGATGCCGCTTGATAGTGCTGAATGTTTTCTTTTAGTATCCAATGGTCCAAAGGAATAAGGGAATGAAAGTGTTTATATTGACTCATTCGATCCCAAAACTCATGGCCTGTTGGATCATTATCCAGACCAAAATAAACACCTGCCGTCGGTCGCGTTCCTTTGGTTTCTTTCATGTATTTCATCGCAGATACAACCGTTTCAATATTCATGCCGTGCCGACCGTCTAAACAGAACAACATACAATCTTTTAATCGGTCTTTATTTAACGACCAATACGACAAAGCATCGATAGGCGCTTCAAAAAATAAAATCCTATCTGGGTTCTTACCAATCGTCACATTAAAGCCAAAGTGTTTTTGCGAATTTTTAGCAATTTTCTTTACTACGCCTCGTGGCTCATTCTTATCTAGTGCAATGCCTTGAACAGTGGCACCTACGCGTCTTCCTGCATCATTCCAAACAAAAATGGCTTGGCCTAACACGTCTTGTTGAATCATTCCTTTTTTTATTAGTCCCCGAACAATCTCTTCATCCAAACCACGCTTATTGATTAAATAGTTCTCTACTTGTTCTGTTGACGGAGCGTGTTTGAAATAATAACGAAACGGTTCTTTTTTCTCTTCTTTGATAGTGGCTTTGGGAAATTCTGTTTGTGTTAATAGCGCCACACACTCTTTAAACGAACCTAACTGTAAATAATGTTGCGCAAAAGAAATCGTATCTCCGCCCAGCGTCTTACCGTCTGAATTGACCACTGAATTTTGCCACCACTGATTGGTGAACTTATTAATACGTAAACTATCATGTGCAGCGTCCGTTGCCCACTTGTTCCCTAAGTCAATAATTTCTACTCCTTGGGCTCGGGCAAAGTCGACAATCGACACTTGTTTCGCTTTTTCCTTCAATTCCGTAAATGTTGGCATCGGTCTTCCTCCTTTAATTTTCATACACAAAAAGCACAGCGTATATGCCTTACGCTGTGCTTTTTATCGACTATTTTCTTGTTCTTGCTCACGGAGTAATTGTTGATAGATTCGTTGGTTCCGAGAATGTTCAACCTGTCTATCTAATCCCCGCTTAATTTTATTTAGTTGTTTCTGACTCACTAACGGTTTTTGCTTAGTGGTCTTCTCCCACTCCTCTTGATTCGTTTCATACTGACGAGGAGCACGCTTCTTTCGTTCCTGGTCTTGTTCCTTCATATCTCGCAATAAGGAATTTCCTAACCGCGTATACAACTCATGGTATTTATTTTTCCGATAATCCAGAATTCGTTTGTACTCTATATCCCCTGTTCCGTATGCTCGTTCCCGAACATCCATTTCTTCTTGTAACTGCTGGTCTAATTGCGAAACTAAATAAGGTTGATACTCAGACAAGTACCGCTCAATGTATTGATCAATGAACGGACGCGCTTCTCGTAATACGTGATTGTTATACTTCCATAAACGTCGATCGTTTGGTAAGCGATCATAAATTTGTGTGTACAATTGCCGATACGGTTCTTCCCGTAACGCTGCTTTCCACGAATAACCAGGTCCTGTAATTTCTTTCCGTATTAAAGTAGAAATTTTTGCTAACGATTGATCACGGTCTAAGAGATTACTCACCATACGACTTCGCACATGGTCCAAGGTCTTTTTGTGCCAGCTCCCCTTTCTAGCCTGATACGTTTCTCCTGTTTTTCGATTCGTATAAATCCCATAGGGGCGTGTTGGTTCTGGTTCTACAATCGCAAAATGGATATGAATGTTATCCGTATTGTAATGAATAGAAGCCGCCCAGTTCGCCGAGTCTGCCAACTGTTCTTCCACTAACGTTTCTTTCATCATATGTCGAAACGCATTTTTTATATCGTCTGCTTGTAACTGCTTCGTCCGAGGATTCCAAAAACCATAGTGGGCTAACCAGTCATTGTCAAACGACACCACCCCTTGCCACATAACCGAGTCTTGTTCTTGTGCCTGTTGAAAGACTTCTTTAATCGATCGCCGTTCTTTGGTAGTTAATTGATCCTTATTCGCAGTGAACAGCCCATCGCTTTTTTCAGGGTTGCCCATGTATTCTAAGTACCCCTCTTTGTCTTTGGTTGCGGCATTGAATTTCTCAAAGTGTTCATTACGAACAGCCTCGTCTCGGTCCAAATAATCCACATACGTTTTAAAGGTTTCTGCTTTTCCTGTGACGTATTGAAACGCAAAGACCACACCTGGTCGTTTCTTCTCGATCATTCATTCCCCTCCTGCGGCCCCTTGTATCGTTCACGGTTTAACTTCTTCGTTCGATACGCGGCAATCTCATCACTCACTCGTTGGATTGCTTGCTTCATTGGCTTAGCTACCAAGTCACTCATACCACCTAGAGAAGAAATCCCCTCTTTGATTAACCGACCATTCTCAATCTCCATCAGCACACGCGTATTTTTATCGATGTATCCTGTCCGAATACGTATCGGGTCCAGCTCTTTTTTTACGTCTTCGAGGAGTTCTTTTTTTAATTGTTGTAAGGTCTCAAGCTCTTCTTTCATTCGTGCATGTTCTTCAAAAATCATCGTAAGTAGTTCAGCGTTTTTCTTCCCTGGGTATTGTTCCGCATAGCGTTCAATGTAGGATAGCCCAAACGGACTATCCTCATTCGTGAACCTCGCTTCAAATCGTTGAACAGAATCCATTTACACACCCTCCCCAAATTCTTTGAGGAAGCGATCAATGACCGCATCCTGTTGTTGAATGATACGCAACGCTTCAGACAAAACCCGCTCGTGGTTTTTGACCAGCGCCTCCCACTCCAAACGTTCGCCGGTGAACTCGGCGCCTGCCACGTGAGAGGCAAGCACAGTCTTTGCGTAGGCTTCTCGGCTGACGCCTTTTTTTGTCGCTAGGTCGTCCAGACCCGCCAACGTTTTTTTTGAGAGCTTCCTTAATAAAATATCTGCCATAAGTGTCTTCCTTTCGTTCAAAATATCAAGCGAAGCACGATAGAGGAAGCGGAGCTTCCTGCTATCGCGTTACAGAGAGTCTGTGGGCTTGGCCACAAGTGCACAGACTCTTTGTAAGAGCATAAGGGGAACCTGATATCAAAATTGATATAAACCGCAGTGCGGTTTGGTTTTAGCGTGATATCACTTTTTTTGTGAATACCGGTAAAATTGCCTGTTTTACCGGTACTTTCTTAACGGTAAAACTATGGTTTTTAACGGTAAAATCATTTTTACCGTTAAAAACACCCAATTTACCGGTAAAAAAACCTCAATTTCCCTCTAATTTTTTAGCTAATTTTTGGTACTGAACCATCATTTTTTCCTGTTCATCCACTCGTTTTTGCTCTTCCTCTATGCTATGAGTCAACGAACGAATCTTGGATTGGTTCTGAGAAATTTTCCCTTCGTCCGTTTTTTTAGCTTCTTTCTGCGCTTCTTTTTCTAGAAAAACATACAAGGTTTTCAAGTAAGCCTCCTCTGTTTTTGGCTGGAATTTCTTCTGATGGTTCGCCTTTTTTACTGAGACCGGGAAGAGCTCAGAACCACTAATCAAACTCTTCTGTTCACTCTTTGTATACATCACCGCAAGGACAAAATCTCTGTCTTTTTTAACGGATTTAACGAACAGTTGATAGTAATCGTCTGTGATTTTTTCCACCTTGACGTCTAGCTTACTCAACATGTTTTTAGTCTTTTGGACAACGGGTTGAATAGGGTCTAGCGGGTCAATTTTGTTGACCTTAAAGTACACACCTAGCTGTAGAAGCTCTTGGTCTTCGTAGTAGTTGGCTTCCACTAACTGAACCACATTTTGCCCTTGCTCAATGTCCTCTCCAATCTTTACTCCTTTGTCTTTTTCATTGCCTGAATAGAAAAATAAACTACCAAACAAAACAAAGAAAATCGTTAAAAGGACTCCACCCATTCGCCGATATTTCTTCACACGTCCATCCTTTAATGACAGTTCTGGAATCATGGTTTCTCCTCCTCTCACTCATTATTTTTTACGCACCAGGCTCGTTACAATTGGGTATTCTTTTCCCCAAGGTCGAGTGTATTTTGCCGCTACACGACCCTGCTCTGCGTTCTGTTCATAGGTGGTAAGTTGACCGTTTCCGTCAACGCTGGCTACCACACCGGTATGGCCATAAACTTGGGGGGCATACCCACCTTGACCAAAATTAATAACGTCTCCGGCACGCACATCATTGTAGCTAGGATTCAAGATAACTTCCCATCCATAGGCAGCCCAATCATAGTCTGTTCCTATCTGTGAGGCATACCATTTATTGGATCCCATCAATTGCGGACCACCTAATTGTGTGACATAGTAAGCCGTGAGCCCGTAACACTCTCCATTGTTCAAAGTTTGACCTAAAACACCATCAAGCGTATTAATCGCACCTGTACTTCCTTCTTGTTGTTGCGACGTCACATAGCGTTTTACCTTGTCACAATAAAAGAAGTTCCCGCCATTCAAATAGAGGTACCCACCATTGTACGCAACAGCGATTGGATCATTGTAAGTGTATCGTTCTCCAGTAGTATTTCCTAAAGACGGCGCCACCACCGTTAACGAATATTTATCCGCCAACTCTGTCGAGTGCTTCTTACCATTTTGAGAAACAAACACATTGTAATTACTCCCGAAGTTATACGATTGAACAGCCGTCCAACGGTCATTGCCTAACGCTCGCGCTTGGTTCAAGCACTGCTTGTAATACCGAACCCCTTGTCGTATCGACGACTCAGAATCTGCCAACGCAAACTGAGGCAAGCCTGCCGACTCACTACTCTGCATAGGGTCAGGTTCTTTCCCTCCAGACTCCACCATCATGATGGCCAATAAGACGGGAACTTCTTCAGAAATGTTTTCCTCTTTGGCGTATTTTTCAACGATGGCTTTTTTTGCCAACACTTCTGGACTAAGGTTTTGATTCCCCAAAACCCCTGAAACATTTCCTCCTTGTCCGCTACTTGCACTGTCTGCTTGTGCTAAAAATAAAGCGCCTGTCGCAAGAAGAATCACCGAGAAAAAATAGCGATCGTGAGAAAAAAACTACCAGGAAGAAGCCAACATAATAACTTATGCTTTAGGAGTTTTTTCACTAGGCATTACCTCTTTTCTTCAAAAGAAACCTCTTCAATTTTCCAGTCATTCCCACTTTGGCCAAACAATAATTTTCCAGTCATTAATACGCCTCGATTCTGTTTATCTACACTCATAAAGGAGTAAATCAATTGCTCTTTTGCCCCATAATGAACCACTTCTTCCTTCTCTATGTTTTGAATAAACTGATAAAGAGGAATCTGTCCAGAAGCCAATTGTTTCTGGACAGATTCGCTTGTAATGGCCTTGATTGCTGGGTCTTTTTTCACGTCTGGGTTCATTAATGAAACGATAAATTGCGTGCCTAGCGCTTCTAATTTACTAATCGTATCCAAAGACGACGCATTCCAATTGGCTTGGTCTACAGCACGTTTAGAAGGCTCTTTTTCTACTGAAGAGGACGACGTTTCCATTGACTCAGACGAACTGTTAATCGTTGAAGCATCTTCTTTCATGGTGGAGGAAAGAACATATTCCTCAACGTCCCCTTTTCCTTCATTACGGAAGAAAAGCGAAACCATACCTATAAGTAAAAACACGACAAAAAAGCACGCAATAAACACCCGAAATTCTTTTGGCTGTTTCACTACGCACCACCTCCAAAGATATGCAATTCTTCTTTAGAAACTTCTATTGTCATTAGTAGATTTTCTGCACCATCAATACAGAGAAGTCCTTGGCCACTCTTAAAATTAGGCAATAACTCATATTGACGTTCGGTAATACTGTCCCCAAACAATTCTCGAATAATCTTTAAAGAAACTTGACTATGCTTCAATAAGAAACGATACTGACACAACCCATACAATTGTGAAATATCATTCGCAGCTTCTGCCATGTCTTTGTCTGACACCTGATCCATATTTGGAAACATTCGCTCCAACCGTTGGGTTGCCAACCAAATGCCTCCAAACAACTTCCGTGCTTCAGACATCATGGTCATAAAGAACCGTGTAACGTAAGACTTCGTTGTATTGATCCAGTTGTGGCACTCGTCTACCGCTATCACAAAATGTCGAGCCAAATCAAGCGCTTCTTCTGAATCCATTTTCTTTATCCGTTCATTATACAGATCAAATTCTTTCAACCCTTGACGCATACATGCTTCATGTGTTTGGTCAATAGCGTTGTACATTTGTAAGTCTTGAATTTCTCCTGAAAGCTGTCCCAAAGTATTCGTGTTATAACAAACAACCTGCACATTGCTTAAATCTTTGAACGTCGTATGGCCATTAAACATATTGCCATACTGCTTTCTTAATTTGGTTAACGAAAGAAGAATACTTGAATAATAGCTTTGATACTCTGGATCACTTTCTTCTTCCTTTCGTTTTTCAAAATAAGTAATTACGTCACTTAAAATAGGATACTCTTCCACTGGAAGCGACGTGACAGGTTGTGTTTGTCGTTCCCCAATCAACCCAATGTCTTCATAAAAATCATGAAGAGTATTCGTATAAAGGGTTACTACGTCCTCTTTCGCTTCTTTGTTAAACATACGATACTTAATTCCTGCTTTTGAAATATGTTGCTGAAAAGACGCTTTTTCGTCCACCGTGCCGTCCTCACGGACGACCGTTGGAAATACTTGATACATATTAATCATGCCGTCTGTGCCATCTAAATTAACGACTGCGCCCTGAAACAAGCGAACCAACGCATTGGCTTCCTTCGTTGTGCCAAAAATACGAATCAAATCACCACGCATTGCGCGATCAAATAACATCGCTTTTAATAGCGTTGATTTTCCCGCACCCATATCTCCAGATAAAAACACATTGTAGTAAGTGCGTTTGTCTGTTTTCGCAAAAAAATCAATGTATACCGTTCCACCAGAAAACGTCGTACCATAATAGCGCCCTCGTCGGTCATTTAACGCTGTTTGGTTATGAGAAAAACCTAACCCCATGACTTCACCAGGCAAAGGCAAACTTTCCCTGGAATTAGATAGTTTTTCTTGTTCATGAATTGGTAAAAACATCGAACGGTATTCATCGTCGTTTTCATCCATGAATACCGTTCCTGTATACCCATCACTACCCAAAGTCTGCATAATCGTATTGACGCGCTTTTCTAGCCCTTCTAATGTGGCATCATACACAAAAATTCGTAAATGAACTTGTTTGATTTGTTCTCCTGTCTGACTCAATGCCAAAGACCATTCCCGTGAAATCTGCTCTTCTGCCGCTAAATCATCCGCTGTAGTTTGATTAGGGGCACGTCGTCTTTGAGAGGCAATTTCACTGACAGAATCAGAAATTGCTTTTTTATAATCCTTATCTTCAGGCGTATAATAATCCACAATTAACAACGTATGTGGCATTACTAAATTTTTAATCCAGGTATCTGTAAACAACGTGGGGCGATCCACCACATGAATACACGTATTGTAACTATCACCAAAACGCAAGAAAAATTCATGTGCAGTAGATACGCCACCTTTTGGTTGCGTATCATAAATCAACTGAAGATCTCTTCGTGTTTGTTGGGTATGTTCTGTTTGATCTTTTATCTGTTTATTCTTCTTCCACAAGTCGAATCCCTCCCGTATTATTCATTAGTTGTAAGACCAACACTTTATCTTGTTCAGAAATTACCTGATAGTCATATACTTTGTACTTCTTAATTTTGCTTAAATTATTTTCTAACTCTTTGATGGTATCTCCGAAAAAACACGTAAATGAGGTGAATCGCATCACATTTTTTTCTAACCACTTTAATTTTTCTAATTCCGTGTGTAAGAGTCGTAAATGAACGGGATCTGTCGTTGAATCAATCATTTTTTTATAATATTGTTGTTGCGTTTGATTTCGTTCAGGGAAATTCATATACACTTCTTTGACGGAACGTTTGTATTCCCGCATAAATTCCCACGCATTCTCTTCAATGTAATCTAGTTCATCATAAGTTAGATAATCCAAATCATACTTTTTAGGCACTGTAATTTCTGCATACAATTCCCGGTAACTATTTCTTAACTTGATGTACCCTTCTGGTGTCATGCCTGCAACGGGATACAATTTCGTTAATTCCAAAATCCGCTTTTGATTTTTCTTTGCTTCTCGGGTTTGTTTTTTCTTTCGTTCTGCAATCGCATCAATTCCCATGATCTTCCTCCTCTGCTTTTGGTGGGTGAATAGGGTGATAGACCCCGCGTGTTTTATAAAACGCGCGGAGAATCACCTGAAAATTCTTTTTGTTGTGTACTTCAGACGGACTAATCAAAAAATAAACCGTTATTGGAAACAAAATCAGCACAATCACTTTGAATATCCCTACAAAAAAAGTAGATAGTAAAAAGCCAAAAGGAATAGCTAAAACCGCAAGAAGAGCGTCTTTTAAGCTTAATTTTTGATTGTATTTTTCTTTTTCAATCAATCGTTTTGGCACAGGAATTTGTCTTCTCATGGTTTATCTCTCCATTTCTCTCCTGTATTTTTTCCTAATTCATAACTTCGTACGCCACCGCGTACCAGTTTGGTTTGTGCAAGGTTTTGTCGTGTAGAAATGTATTTATCTACCATAGCGTCTTTGAATGTATCGTCAGAGCTTGGTGTAGATAGATCTCTTTCCAATCTTGCTCTTGCCTCTTTAGCAGCCATTGGTAAGGTTGCTGGATTAGCCTTCGGTTCTGGTTGTTCAGCTAAATTGCCTGCTTGATACGCAGCTAAATGTCCTGGAGAAACCGAAACTTGTTTTTTCACTCCATTTTTGGAGAAATCGTTTGCCGGTGTTGCTTTTCCAGCTTTTTCTCCAATAGCTTTTCCTAACTCAGGAGGTGTGAAAGTACTATCTGATTCAGCTCCAGTTAAATCATTTAGTAAATTAGCTGCTTCTTTAGGATCCGTAATCATTGGTGGGGTAGGTTGTTCACCATTGCCTCCTGAAGGTGTACCCTCTTCCCCAAAGCCATTCGCAGAAAGATTGGTTTTTGGTTCTGGCGAATGATTAGGGTCTGTGTTTTCTTTGTTTCCTGCTGTTGGTGGGTTGTCTTTTGTGCCATTTGTTTGAGTAGTCTTTTCAGGTTTAGCTTTTGGCCCTGTGGAAGCTCCACCTTCTGGAAGAGGGCCTCCTTTAAAGCCTTTCAATAAACCGCCTAGACCTGCACCGGCATTCGTTGCGCCTCGTACAGTTTTTCCTCCAACAGATTTTGCCGTCTGCATAGATTTAGATACACCACTTGCCATGGCTTTTCCTGCACTGGCTGCGGCCATACTGCTTTGTGTAAAGCCGACTAAACTTCTTCCTACAGAACTTAAGCCCGCATCAATGCCAAATAACTGTTCCACAATATTTGGACCATCAATTGCGGCCATTGCACCGGCAAGAATCGCAATAATATCCCATGGTTTTTCTAACGACAATTCTTTTACCGCAGTCATATACAAAACAAAAATGTTCAATAAAACAGAAAGCAAGTACAAAACAATAAACGAATCTCTGATTTTAAACAATAACGTCTTGTTTCGTTGCCCATTCTCTAAATCCGTTAGTGTCACACCATAACTCAACACCCGCATAGCACCAATCTCATAACAAATTTTTCCTGTTTTAAAAATGGTAAACACTAAAACAAGCCCATAAGCAAGCAGTTCTAAGAAGATATACCAAGGGTGCCAAGAATAACGGTAATAAGCCTCGTCCCACTTGAAAACGCCTTTCATTTTGGCAAGTTTGGCTTCACCATTTACTTCTAGTACTTTCTTCGTTAAAATTTCTTTTCCCTCTTTCGATAGTGGCGATTCTTTAAACAAATGTAAGTCGGTATCTACTTCTTCAGATATATCCAATAGATTTAAATTTTGTGTTTTTTGAATATCATTTACGCCTACATCATTGGCTGGATATTGCCACCCTTGTTTGTCAATGGTATACAAATCCGTAATATTGTCTTTAAAGATTTGTAGCGTTGCTTCGGAAGGCTGTTGTAGTCCTTCTCGACCAGCTGAGACCAATTCTCCCGCTTTGCCCATAAAAAAAGGCAATCCTACAAACATTAGAATTGCCATCAATATATTATTCACGATTTTTTGTTTGTCTTTTTTAGGGTCACCGATTAAGCGAAAGGCGATCCATAGCATCGCCAACGTCATTAACGAAATAACTACCGGACGATACGGATCAATAAAATTTCTAACTGCTTGGCTGTCCCAAAAATTCATTAATTGATACATTTGGGACACACCTTCACCTAAAGCATCCACAAACCCTTTAATACCAAACAATAGATTGAATGAGATATCTCGCGCAGCACTGACCCAAAATTTCGAGATATTCAATAACGGGTCAAACTCCAACAATCGAGCAATGATTTCTTCATTGGACATCGATTCCTATTCCTCCTTCCTAGCGTTCTACCATACTGTAAAATAGTTCTTGAACCTCAGGAATATCGAAATAAATCAACCAATTTTCTACTTCTTCCACTGTATCTAAAGAAAGAAAACGATCGTATTGGTCTTCTTCCACGGAACGTTGAACAATGGCGCGCATCAAAGTTAATTGATCCTCACTAAACACGTTGGTTAATAAGGTAAACGTGTCATGAATAGGTTCTAACTCTTCAATCATGGTAGAAACTTCTTCTGGCAACGTTTCTTTTGTTGTCCCATGTATATACTCCACTTCTTCCACCTCCCTTGGCTCTTCTATTTCATCATGAGAAATTTTTGGTTGTGGATCTTTTGTATAAACCCCAGTATCTTCTATATCAACCGTATCAATCTTAAAGTCGATAATTAACTCCTCCATGCAAAGATACGCATGTGGACTTGGTTCTCCATGTAATTCCTCAAAAGTCATTGGGTGATCAAATCGAGGCATTAAATACTCATAGCGGTGCAACATTTTGGTTCCCTCTGCTTCACACGCTCGAATCGGTCGTGGCTCAACGCCATTCCCTTTTAAGTCTCTACGCATTTTCGTCCGATAAACAATCCATTCTCCAGGCTTCAATAACCGTAGCTCTTCTTCTTTTAACAATTCTCGTCCGTCTTCTGATTCACCATAACTTTTATCCATGCTTAATGGATCCCCATGTCGGCTAGTAGAAATAACCGTTGTTTCCCCTAACATACTACAGAAATACTTCGCATCGTCTTCTCCGTCTCCCATAATATAAATCTTGTTTCCACACGCATTTATTAAGGCACGGGCGCCTTCTTTTCCATAGTTTTTGTCTAATTGCAACATTGATTGGGTGATCAAGTAATAAATCATTCCACGCTCTAAGCCGACATTCATATGGCGTTCTAAGCCTGGTACAGCTGGAAAATTGGCTACTTCTTCCATGACGCTTTTTACTCTACGCGGCAATTTAGAGTCTCTAGATAAAGTTGCGCATTTCGCCAACACATAATTCATTTGTGTTAAGAAGGTGGAAATTAACGCATAGTTGGAATCGTCGTAGTCTGGATAAACAATAAACAACGCTACTGGTTTTTCCCCATACGCCAATTGTTCAAAAGCAAAATTACTTTTAGCCGTTAAACGACCAATACTATCAAAGGTAAAACTCTTTAGTTTTGCCATTGTACCTGTATAAATCCCAGAACGGGTAATTCCTTGAGAAAATCGAATTGTCGAAAATTGAAGTTTCGCTGGATTCGTTGGCTCTAAATCACTGAAAAACGCGTCCAAAGACGTCATGCCATTTTCGTCTGGATCTTGGCCCAATTCACTCAACATTACCGAAACGGTATAATAGTAACTTTTTCAGGTTCGTCTTTCTCTTTACAAAGAAAACATACTGCTAAAATTAGCGCATTCACTAGCGCAATAGACGCTTCTTCCCACATAGGGTCTGAATGAGAATGTTCGTTATGAAACAAGGAGTAAGTGAACGTGTTACATAACAATTGCGCTGTATCGTAATCGCCTTCCCAATATGCTTTTTTGATTAATTCTAGCGGATTATACCCCATTGAATACTCTGGCTTTACTAAATTTAAACACCAAACGTCATAGCCAAAACGCTCAAACTCTGCTTTGGTATTTTTAATCATATTCCCCTTTAAATCAGTGATAATCACCGAATCTTTTTCTTTTGCACGCATAATCAGGTCTAGCGTTGGATAAGTATACATTTCTGTTTTTCCAGATTGTGTTCCCGCGTCTACCCAGGCATTAGTCTTATTTCGGTCCATAAACACATACCCCTTCGAACAAAAAGGCAGTGAAAATCCTTGAAGCTTCCATAAAGAATACCACACAGGCGACAAATTAAAATGAAGAACCGGAATCCCGCTTTCTCCTTCATATTCTTCCTCATTCAACGCCACGATTGGATATTGTTCAAGCATTTCTTTAAAGGTTGTCCATCGAGCAACCCCTTTTGTGCCTTTATTCAAATCCCGATAAGCAATCCGCATTTGGTATAGTTTTTTTGGTACAAGCAATAACCAAACAAGCAAAACTGCTAGTGGGAAAAAGCGCATGTACGCACCGAACAAAGGCGCTGGTTGTAACGGAGACGTTTGTAAGAGATAGGTCCATAATTGTTGCCCAATAGACGGACCGTTTTCCATCAGTTCTGGTGAAATCCCTTGATTTTTTATCGTAACTAACGCAGATAAGCCTACATAAAGAAGTTTTGTGAGAATATTTAATCCTATAAGCAATGCAAAATAAGAGGCTACACCAACAAAAGCAATCGCCAAAGGATGGGAAAGAATCACTTTCCATTGTTTATATTTCTTATGCATGAATCTCCCTCCTTAACGACCAAGACCTTGCGTCCTCTTTTTAGCAGCCGGTGCATGTTCTTTTCGTGTACTAGAAGGGGTCTGTGTTTTTTCTTGTTCATTGGTCTTGGCTAAGCTTTTTTCGTACTGTTGATCAATTTCTTGTATAAATTGTTTACATGTTTTTTGAATATCTCCTAAAATAGCCACTTGTTCTTCTGCGTTTTCCTCATAAAACATTTGGCCATTTTTCGTCCAATTAGCAATGTAAGGAATCGCATGTTCTTTCGTATCTATCCCATAATGATTTGAAACAACATAAGACACCATTTCTGCTTGTAATTCCTTGATATTGGTCGTTTGTGCCGTCACTTGTTTGGTAGACCAGTACGAATTCGGCTCATTTTGTCGCGTACGATCATGTAATTGCGCATGGGCCAATTCATGTATCACAGTAGCCACTTCTTCTGTTGGCGTGTTTCTTGGATTGAGTACAATTTCTTTTTGTTTACCGTCTATACTTGTCGCAAAAACGCCTTTAGCCAAACCCAACTCCCGAAAACCCAGACGAGACGTTTGCGGCGTACGAATAGGCACCTGCATTTTTTCTGAAACATGGTGCAACGATTGTTTTAAAGCAGCTAAATCGGTTGTTTTTTCTGTTGAAAAGGCAAACCGTTTATTAGGAAACAACTTAGGATAATCCTCAGGTTTCGCATTGGTTTGCGTAATATCAAATACAGTTGTTGGAGAAAACGAATAAATACTATGTTTCGTTAATTCTCCTGTTTGAATCTTTTCTTTTTGTTCTTTGTTGGCTTTCGATAAAGGAATACATTGCCCATTTTCTCCTTTAATGTATTCAAAAATATTGGGCTTTAAAATACGAATCCCTTTCTCGCCTCGTTGAACAGAGAAGCCCATTTTTTTGAAAAAGGCAAAGCTTCCTACTGCCTGAGCACCTTCAAATTGCGCCTGAATCAATGCTTGATTCCGAAAAGAATACTCATAGAAACGATCCATAAACCGCAATAACTCTAATTGATCTTCAATTGTTTTGGTATGGTTTTGAATGTAGGTCAAGCTTTTTTCAGTCATTTGTTGGACTTCTTGTTCAATTTCTTCTTTTGTCTGTTTTTGCCACTTAGCCATTTAGAAACTCCTCTCTAGTCATAAAGACCCCTTCGCCAAATTGATGTTTTTCTTTTAGTATTCGTTGGAAATCTTCCGCAATCACTTCGTCTACTTCCAACGTTAATTCTTCTTTTGTTTCTAAATCTTTCGCGTATAGCCGATTAGGCTCCACCTTTGTGATTCGAACTAGCTTATTTTTATTCATTTGTTCCTCCTAAAAACGTTATTTTTAGATACAAAAAAAGTCCCTGCAAATAGGCAAGGACTCTTTTATTCATTACAATGTGTAGTTCATGTTATACCTCTACTAATGCCGCTTTCGCATGTTGTAGCGCACTTACTGCGTCATTTACTTGTTCTTGTGTTGCTTGTGGATCTGCCATTACTTGATTAGCTGTTTGCAACGCTTGAGCCAATGTTGCCCAACTATCCGACGTATAGTTTGAAGCTTCTAACTGAGCAACTTCTTGAATCAGCTGTGTTAAGACGGTCTTATCTGCTTTTTTTACCAATTGCTCTTTGGCTTGTTGTAACGCTGCTAATTGTGCTTGTGCTGCTTCTTCTGTTACTTCACCACTAGAAACAAAGGCTTTCGCTCTAGCCAATTCTGCTGTAAATACCACTACTGATTGTTCCGTATACTCGGTTAAATCCATTTGTTCGCAAACTTCAATCAAACGCGTCAATTGTAATAGACTATAATCTGGTTCTCCAATCGTTTGTAATTGCGCTAACGCTGCTTGAACCAATTGAACACTTTCGTCCACTTGGGCTTGTGTAGCATCCACAAATTGCAAGACTTGTTGCGCTTGACCTACCGCTTCGTCTAATACTTGTAAACTTTCAGCTGTATACAACGCACGATCAATGCCTTTGGCTTGCTCAACAATCGCTTGAAGCGCTGCTTTTTCTCCACGTTCTACTAAGTGCATAATCGCTTGATTCAACTGATTTAATGCTTCATCTATACGTTCTTGTGTCGCTTCACCTTCCTGGATCAACGCTGTTGCTTGTTCATACGCTTGATCTAAGCGTTGGGCACTTTCTGTCGTATAATTTTCTCGTTGAATGAGCTTCACTTGCGCGACTAACTGCTCTAAATCAGAAAAATTGCCTCGTAGTACCAATTGATCAATGGCTGCTTGCAAGGCTTCTACTTGTGCATTCACTTGAGCTTGCGTTGCTTGTCGCTCTGCCAACATGGTTTTAGCTACCTTCAGTTGGTTTTGCATCGCTTGATAAGAAGCTGTCATATAAGCAGAAGCTGGTAAGCCTTCCGCATTTTCAACTAAGCGTTCCAATACTTGATAATCCACAATCGCTACAGGTGGCTGCGGATCAGGTTGTGGCGTTGGTTCTTGCGGTGTTTCTGGTTGAACAGGTGGCAATGGAACAACTGGTTTGTCCGTTTCTTCGCTTGGTTTTGTTGGTGTATTATCCGTTACTGGTTTTTGCGGAGATTTTTCTGGTTTAAAAATTGCTGGTTGTTGCAATACTTGGTCAAGGATTGTCGGCTGTTTTGTTGCTTCCTTGTCTTTGATTGATTGTGCAACAGCGACCAGTTCTTTCGGCGATAGGGAGGACTTCGTTGTTCCTTTATTGTCTGAATCTTTCGCTGTTTCTACCAAGCCAAACCGTTCAAAGACATCCGTTGAAACATCTGTGGTTGTTTTGTTTTTCTTTGTTTGACTTTTCTTAGTCGTAACACTTGATTTTTTTCGACGATCTTCAGGAATAATCCAAGAATCAGTTTCTTTTTCTTTCTCTCCAGAAAATTTTTCAGTTGCTTGCTGCTTTGGTGGGGTAAATGCTTGGTAAGTCGCATAACCAACCGTTCCCGTACAAACCGTCACAGCGGCTACAATACCTAATAATTTCTTATTTTTTAATAACTCCTTGTCAAAAATTGGCTTATTCATTTTCATAATAAAGCTCCTCTCCTAATTGTGTTAAACGTTGTTTCCACAGCTTTTCATTTTCTGAATCTTTCTTTTCCCGATAAAGAGCGATCATTTCTTGACATGTTTTTCCCGTCTCGATCAATTCCTTTATTTCTTCACTTTTCAAGCGCTTATTGATTGATTCAGCTTCTGAAAATGATTCTTTTCGAATCGCTCGAATGGCTTTTTTTGTCCAAGCTTTCTTTAATTCTGTGGCTAATTGGGCACTTTTTAAGGTTTTATTCAAGATTTCTGCTTCTTCTAATTGATCCAGTTGAATATACGCATAGGCCAACATTACTTTTCGATCCGTATTTAATTCTGACCCTTCAGTTTGAATGACCTTTTTCCATTCTTTTTGGTAGAAAGCCAAATCAAAGGTTCACTCATCAGTGGAAAATTGCGCATTAAATGTTTTCAACTCCTGAAACGCTTGTTGTTCCACTAAATATTGTTCAATGGCTTCCCGTTTATCAGGAAAGGCAACAGCTGCTTCCGCATATTTTTCTTCTTTTAACAATTGTTCATAGGTTGGCTTGCTTTGTACGTCTTGCTTTGAAAAAGAACTTACCCAAAAACCACCTATTCCAAGAAAAACGAGAAGAAGTACCCCTAGGATTATTCCTTGAGTACTTCTTACTGAAAAGGTTGACAAAGAAAAAGAACGCTTTGACGCGTTCACTGCGGGCTTACGATTCCTTTTTTCCTTTGGTTTTGTTTTTTTCTCTCGTTTTTTTGGTTCTTCTAAAGTATCTGGTGCTTCTAATGCTTGTTGGATACTGGTTAACAGCTCTTGACATTCGTCAGAATCTGTCCGTTTGTGTAACGTGGTAAATGTATGTTGGACAACTAAAAGAAGGTTGCGTGAATGACCTTCTCCTATTACACAGTCATCCCGAAAAAGAATGTCTTTGTCTTCCATAATTGTTAATCGGATCGTATCTTTTTTTCCAGTATCTTCTGCAAACGTTTCTAACTTTTGCAAAAGCAAGTTGGCTTCTTTCACCGTTAATCGTTTTCTTTTAGAAGGGAGAAGTGTCTTCACCTTCCTCCCTCCTGTTATCTGAACATACATAAACTTCCCTCCGTTACGCGCTCATTAGCCAAGAAACAATCGCTGCTCCCGCTACAGCAATACAAATCCCTAATACAATGTGTTCCATATGTTCTTTGGCTTCTTCTACTTTGCGTTGATTTTTACGCATCATATTCCAAGCCGCCATCAACAGCTGTAACGTTGCCCAAGAACCAACTAGACCTGAAACACCACCAATAATAAAGGTTAAAACTGTTTGAATTCGTTCCATTAAGCTTGTCCTCCTCCATGATTTTTATGATTAGAATAAAAAGACCCTGATGTTTTTTCCGCTTGTGTTTGTTTGGTCATCATCGCTAACGCTTCTGTCAACGTGTCTTGGTTCGTGGAGATATATTGTTGATACAACTCCCCCAACCACGTATCATGGTCTTCTTTTTTTGCTGCCATGATTGCTTTTGCTAATTTTCGCCGATTGTTTAATTCGGTTTGTGTAATTTTCATTTGTTTAAGTGCCTCCTAATAACTTACTTTTCGTTTATTTCGTTTTAATTGCTTCGCTTGTTGTTTCTTTTCCTGACGTTCACTTCCAAATGTCGGGGTAAAGCGTTGGCCAATCAAACGCAACTCATGTAAAAATGCTAATTCCTCGTTATATTGACCTACAGGAACTTTTTTCACCCATTCTCTTTTTCGACCATAGCCTTGCCAGATATAGCCTGCTTGGTAAAGAGCTTGTTTACAATGAAACCCTCCTGAAACGCCGATATAGTAATGCATACACAAAAGTGCTTCAACGGGTCGCAAAACACTTATTTGACTCATTGGAAACTGTTGCTTTAGAAAGGCTGCTTCTTGTTCCGCTTCTTGCTTTGTTGGAAATTCCTTTTCCCAAGCTTTACCTAACGTAAAGTAGCGGTAACTTCGATTTTTTAATAGCATTCGTGCCTCGTAACTATTCGTTACATGGACGGTAAAACCATTGTTTGTCGTTTGATTGGGCAACTCCCACGAAGAAACCTTTCCAAATCGTTCCACTAGTTGATCATATTCTTTCACTGCATGGATAAGCAGTGTGTCTTCTGTCAACAAATCCATCGCCATAGCCGTACTTACCAACAAATAGAAACGTTCAAAAAAACACGTCTTTTTGTTTCAGCTCTCCTTCATCCATGAACAACACATGACGTGTCAATTCTCGTAACAGCGTTAATACCGTAGCTTCAGGAGACTGAGTAAGGGTAAACAGTTCAATTTTCCGATCATTCGGCACATATTGGGCCTGCCTACTTTTTAATTCCTTTGGAACAATGGAAACAGTAAAATCCAAATAAGGCGTTGCGTCTTCATACGTATTGGTTAATACCGTACACAACAAGTGATGCAAGGTTTGTTCTTCTCCAACCATTCCTCTCACCTCCCTTCAAAGCAACAAAAAAAAGCAAGTAAAAACTACTTGCTTCAAAAATTGCTTTATGTTATAAAATAGTTATAAATATCACCAATCTTTATGGTGTTGTCACTAAACAAACTCCTTTAAAGTCCAGTATTTGCGGTACTGGACATTTTTCTTTTTTTGCTTGAAATAACAAATAAACTTATGGTATAAATGAAGAAAGAATGGCGATTCTTTGTCACACTCGAACGCCCGTTAGCGGAAACTAGCGGGCGTTTCTTTCTGGTTTAATAGTCTAATTATTTATAAAAATACCCCGTCAATCAGTGGTCGATTGGCTGGGTATTTTTTATATTGACTGTTCCTCTTTTTTTTATATAATAATAATTAACTTTGTATTAACTACCATCACATTTTTCACTGTCTCAACTACATTTATTGAGGCAGTGAATTTTTTATTGAAAAATTTTTAAATTTTTGATATAAAGTAGTTAGGCCAGTAAACTCAAACATATAGTGTAATCCTTAGTAAATTCAACGCATCGAATTTACGACTGCCAGTCTAAAAGACTGGTATTTTTTATTGAATTTTAAAAAAAAATATGTTATATAAATAACATACTTACCTCAAAAAAAAAAATTAGAAACTATTTTCTAAAACGCTGTTGAAGCAATCAGTCATGATTGCTTCTCTTTTTTATTTTCTTTACTCAAAAGCTTCTTGTTTTAGAAACTATTAGCTTTCCACTTTTTAACTGTCTCTTTACTTTTCATCCTCGTTCACCAGATTCTTCTAAAGTGACTGATGAATCAGTCTCAAGCACACATTCTTGCACCGATAAACTTTTCGGTTCGATAATTGACCACTTCAATTTCACAGTAGCAAATGTTTCTCTTAGATATTTTTCTACATGAGTATAAGCAGATTGTCCTTCTATATAAGCAGGTTGGTTTTCAAGCTCATGTTCAACTATTTTGAAATCAACTGGAACAAAAATCTGCTTAGCATAATCCGATAAAATAACTTGATCTTGAATATGTTTAGGAATAGAAGCAGCCTCTCTTTTTTCTCTATAATCTGTAATAACAGCTAAATGGTTTCTTGCTCTTTTCCAAAAAAGGTGAATCGCAAGGCTACTTAAAAGAAACGTTACTAAATTGGAAAAGAAGGTAACAACAAATTCCCTTGGAATATCATCCAACGTTTGGATATTTGAAATTTGTCCTTGCCAATCAGAATAAACTCTCAATATACACCAACAGACAATGCAAGATTTTACAAAACGGCATAACCGCTCTCTTTTAAAGTCTGATAGTCCCAAAAACATAAATTGAACAAAAACCACAAAAAGTAAAACACTACTTATTGTATCTGCTACGTTTGTAAACAGCTGTTGTTTAAAACTTTTGTCTAATTCAAAACAAAGTAGACTAAAATTCAAAGAGTACAATAGACATTCTATCTTCATAAAATACCTAAAAAAATAATTAAGATTTATCAATTGAACATGATAAAACGAAAAACTTGTTAGGATTGCTACACACTTATTTTTTGTTTCTTTCATTTCCCTTTTTAACTCGTGGAACATTTTTTTAGCATCATTTTTCATTTGTTAAACCTTCTTCCTTCATAAATTCTACAGAGTGACTGTTTGCTTGTCGCAACGCACGATTTTGTGAACGTAATTCTTCATTTTCTAGTTGAACTCGTTGTATTTCATCGTTGAGCTGCTTTAAAAAGTCCAACGACTCTTGAATTGCTTTTAACTTTTCAAATTTAGCATCACTTTTTTCTATTTCTTTCATAGTAAATTTTGATACACAAAAACCTAATAGCGTACAAACTACTAGATATCCAAGTGAAATAAATAACACATCCATTTTTCAAAATCCTTTCTCGTAGAAACAAAAGAAAAGCAGACACGTTGTCTGCTTTTCTCTGTTTCTTTATTTGGGCATGATATAACTCAACATACTTGTTTGAGTTGCTGCAATTGTACGAGTAGATACGACGTTTAAACCTTGTACATTCATTTCAGAAATGTAAATAGAACCGTCTTGGTTCACTTTTTCTACAAATGCGACATGACCATACACTGGATCTGCGCCTAACACACCCGCAGGGAAAGAAACAGCTGTTCCAGCTTGTGGTGTGCGACTCACTTCATACCCTCGAGCTAGACCAGTCACTCCCCAATCTTTTCCATTGCCCATCGTTAAATCAATGTGTTTGCCTAATTGAGTGATTCGATTATAGACATATTGCGTACAATTCCCCCACGCATAGCTGTTTGCCGTATCATAGTTTTCCCCGTTATACGCTGGAAAATCAGATCCTGTCATTTCTACTGTCGCTTTCGGATGATCATACATGGTTAAATCGTAGGTTTCAATTAAACCATTTAATTTCTGATTGTACTGACTATCTGTCGCATAACATCCTGTCAAATACTGAGTAGCTTCTTGATAGGTTTTCGCTTTACTTTTCCAGACACCTTCATAAAAAGAAGCATTACCTGCCAACCCTTCTTTTAAGAGTTTCGCATAGTCTTTCAGGCTCTCTTCGTAGCTCTGATATTGTCTAAAGGTTGCTTGGGTAGTATAAAGCGTTCCATTGCCTAAATCCTCTTGTGTCGCAAAAGAGACCCCTTTTCCGTTATGTGTCCCTTTGATGCCAAATAAATTATAATTTGGTGCTTTTGATAGTAAACTTTGACCACTAGCAGATTCTAAAATTGCTTGTGCAATCATAACGGAAGCATACAAATCATTTTCTTGGCCCACTTTTCTAGCTGCTTCTCCAATTTTTTGAATAAACTGTTCCACACTTTCATTTTTTTCAAAATGAATGGTTCCATCTGAAGAAAGCATACTTTCTGGCACTAACTCTTGAATAGGCGCTGATGGAGCTTGGTGGTATTCTTTGACTTCGTCTACAACAGGTGCTGCTGTTTCTTGATTTGTTGTGCTTGTTTCTGTATTAGTAGAAACACCAGATTGAGTGGATACATTTGGCTGATTCGTCGGCGTTTCTGTCGGCTTTTGTGGTGTTTGTGTCGTTGTAGAATCCGTTGGCTTAGACTCTTCCACAGGCTGATTTTCTTCTGGTTTTTGTTCGGGTTCTACGGGTGTCGTTTCTGGTTTGCTTGAATCTGGCACCGTAGGCGTTTCTGGTTCTACTGGCTGTTCAGGCGTAGTCGGTTGTTCTTCCGCGGAAGAATCTGTTGGTGGTGCTTCTGGCGTTGTTTCTGGTGTAGAATCAACGGTTTCTTCTGTTTGTCCTCCAGTACTTCCTTCTTGAACCGTCGCAGATTCTGAAGAAAGTGTCGGCGACGTAGGTTCTTCATTTGCAAAAACTGCTGGTGTATAACCAAATACTTGGCTAACAACTAATAATGCAGACAATAATTTACTTGTTTTCTTCATGACTTTTCCTCCATTTATTTCATTTTTTTCTTACCAAACAGAAGTATATACATCTGTTTGTGAAAACTTTTTTAACACATTATAAAATTTTTTTAAAATTCTGTTTAAAGCAAGTCGTTTATTTGTGTTATATACTTGGTTAACTGCGGGACTTTCTTAAAAAAGTTTACCAGTGTCTGTTTTGAAAAAGTAGGTTTAAAGTAAAATGCAAAAGGGTGATTCTCCTTGATAGGTATCAAGACGTCAAAGGAATAAACTTCCATTGCTTGATCTTTAACTTGGTTAAGTAGTAATTCTTCAGGATCGGCAAATTCTCCTATAATGTATCCTTTATTTGTTTTAAAACACAAAACTAAAGAATACTCTCTTTGATTTTTGTCTGTGGGTACATACAAATCTGGCCAATAAGGTTCCATCCATAATGAGTTATAATCAAATAGATAAAACTGATTGCATTGATACGCCATGATACCTTCTCCTTCTAATTTTTTACTTTCAGGTGCCACTTGTTTAATTTTCGTTTCTTTATTTTGGATGATTTTGGTACGTCAAATCCAAACAAATCTTTCCAAACACCATGGCTTCCTTGTACAATCGGTATCGGCAAACACTTGCCTGAATGTATCAAAATTATCTGGGTATATGCCCTCAACTGATCTGGCTTCAACAAACCATTCTTCTGAAATTCCAACACTTTATTTGGTAAAAGTGAAATCCGAAAAAGATAATTATTTTCATCATAATAAAGTTTTACATCTGTTTCTCTCACTGCCAAAGCTTTTCCTTCGGCTTTAAAAATACTTCCCATAAAGTTCCTCCTAAAATTTTCTCAATTATTATAAGTAAAAACAGTGAACATCACTGTCAAAAAATACTATGTTACTCAACGTGTAAAGCTAGATAACTTAGAAATACACCTAAGAAAAGACCAACAAGTAAGCCACAGGCAAAAAGAATGCCACTCATTTGTGTGCTTCTCCTTCTATTTTCTTATCATTTACAAACAACTCTGTTCCATCTTGGTTTACACGTACTTTTTGATTATTGGTTGTAATTCCGCTTAACTCTCCTGAATACAAAAAGTCCACTTGATACAAATCAATAGCATTGTCTGCAAGTTTTTTAAATTGTTTATTTAAAGGTCTCTTAACGTTAGATATTTATCTGCTAACTTTTCTAACTCATCAGCAACAAATTTCGGCAAAACAACTTTTTTCGGTTCGTCTAGTTGTTTTGCTAAGCTAATTGCTCTTTCATTTGCATAGTCAGCACCTTTCAAATAATCAAGGCTACACGTAGAAACTTCTAAGCATTCTAACTCTTCAATCAATTCTTGTTTATCCATCGCTGTTTCCTTCCTACAATAAACCGCTATCGATTAACAATACTTCGCCGTTTGCTTCAAGATTTTCTAACTGATTGAAAGCTTCTTCTGCGCCTAATTCTCTACCATCTTCAATATGATTTTTAGCAAGCATTTTGAAGGCTTCGTATTTATCAATTGTTTTCATATCATCGAAAAATTCTTTTTCGTCCTCTACATCGCAAACAACCTCATTGTAAAGTTTTAAACATTGTTTTTCGTCTTCAGCAGCAATTAATGCATAATAAGGGGATTTAATTTCATAAAATTTCATGTGTTTTTCCTCCTTAGTTTTCACTCTAAACAAACGACCTTCACCAGTTGCTTCCTCTACATTTCCATTTTCTTACTTATCAGAATATCTAACACAGTTTTTCATCCTTTCAAGTTCAATATTTTTTGTTGGCGTGGCAGGAATCGAACCTGCCTCTTATCTCGCTATACGCTCGTTGCATCCCAGATGCTACACGCCAACGAAAGGAGCGACCTTTCACTATTCGCTATTTTCCACAATATCCTGGCAAGGATTGTAAACACAGAACAAATTTGAACATATAAGCACAGAATTATTCAAATTCGCCATTAACACATTTTTTTGCACATTCAGTTACACATTTAGCAGCTTAGCACAAGTCCACTAAATAGTTTATTTTTCTATTTATTAGCACAAAAACAAATAAACAAAAAACTTTCCATTAATAAAATGATATTCAGTTCTTTTTTGTTAAACATCTATTGCCATCAAAACTAACCGAAAGGTTGTGTTCACATCCTTTCTTTTTATTATTTTTTTAAGATTGGCCAATCTTAATATCGCTGGAGTGGGATTGCACCACTCATGTACTCACCCTAGTTTTGTACAAGGTGCAATAGTGCGCATCACGCTTTCTATCTTCACCTTTGCGTCTATCTACTTCCGCCACAGCGATCGTTTCTTTTAATTTTTATAAGATAAACAACATACAAAACAGTCGTTTATGAAATCTTCAATATCTCTTTCTAATTCCTCAGTTAACATTTTTCGATTCCTCCTGTAAAATTCTTTCATGCTTTCTCTAAACAATTTTTTTGAAAAAATCATATTTCCTTACTAAAATAGCTTTAGAAACTAAATCGAAAGGACGAACGACCATGCAACTAACTGTTTTTATTTTATTTCTTGCATTTTTAGTATTCGCTGTTGCCTTTTTATTACATAAAATCAGTTTAGGCGTTTTCTTGCTATTTTTCCCTGTAGCTCTGCTTCTATGGTTTAGCCTTCCAGCCATAAAGAAACATAAAACAGACAAAAACACGCACTGATTTTTCACTTTGTCTTCTTGGACCCACTTAAAAATTAATTTCGACTAGTTTATGGCGTCCGAAACTAGAAACCCTAATAGACAACGGTAAATGTAATGTCCTGTTTTTCATTACAAGTGTCTATATGTAGTGCAGCACACAACCTACCTTTTCCAGATAAGCGCTTCCCCATTACGAGAAGCCTTTTCTTTTTTATCAAAAGAAGTGTCAAAGCCTAGATCCCTTAGTAGCTGCTCTGATAAATCTAGGCGCTATAGGTTACTTTCCTTTTGGCATCCTTTCTACGTGCTCCAATTGTTTACCAAGAATCGTCATCATTCTTGTTCATTTACAAAAGTTATTCGCAAGCGTGTACTTCTATGCACCAATTCGTTGTTGTACATAGACTAAGAACGACCTTCGTTCATTCTAAAAAGGACTGGCAATCGTTTGCCCTAACTTTAACCGCTGATCGCTCACGCCACCTTCTTGTGTCCAACATTTCTCTTTTTCACATCACAGAAATCAACCAAAAGTTCCATAACATTTTCAAGCACGTCCAAGAAGACAAATCGTTTTTTATTTAGTTTTCATAACGTAAAAATTTGCTCATTCCTTTTCCCGTAGGTTTTAACGGGGCACCACGTTGAATTCTACGACCAATCAAAATACCGTTATGATCATAGACATGTTTAATTTCAGGATAAACATCTTTTAACAAAATTCTCGCCCTTTCTCTTACTTTTTTCTTGGTTCCTTCGAAATAATGCTCTACTTCAATCGCTTCTAACCCATCAATCCGATAGTTTTTACTGCTTTTTTGCGTTTCAGAACGTGTATTTCTTAACTGGCGTTTTTCCCTAGACGAAAATGTCGTCACTCTTGCGCCATAATACCCAATATCCTCTTTACGTAAGACTTTAATCACTGAAATTCCTCCTTAGCATCATCATGAAAAGTTAGCACGCAACAAAAAAAGGGGAGATTGCGCCAAATTGCACAATCTCCCCTTTGAAACATCCTACATACAGCAAAAACAGATTATACCAAAATAAGCGTCCCAAAATTCAGTTTCTCAAATGAGAAGAGAAAAAGAATTCAAAGGAAATCAAGAAAAAATGTTTTTCTTTTTGCGCATAAATTGATATAATACAGTTTGTTGTAACGCAGGTTGCAACAAAAGAACCGAGGGCAATTCATACGCTTTGGAGAGCTGAATTGTCTTAATCTCCCGCTAGGACTGCCAATCCTATGGAGACGGTTCTTTTTTGTTGCCTGCTAGCTTCTCATGCTTACTTTTAAGCTGGAAACTCAACAAACATTGCATTTATTTGAAGGTGTATTCTTTAATTCTAATAATTTCAAAAAAAGAATAGCATACCCTTAAAAATAATGCAAATAATTTTTTAGATTTACTAGTAAATTGTAATTAACACAAAAATCAACAGCACAAAATCGAACTCGTGTTCCCTTTTGTGTTTGTTTAGAATATACCATTAGCAAAATTTAGTGTCAATATTGATAAACAAATATGCAAATTTGCATACAATATAATCGTGATTGCTTGAAGCAGTTTAAACCCAATTATGGGTAGTTATATCTGGCAGATTCTCAATTTTATTTGAATTTAACTGGTTCTTTTTCTCAATTGCACATTCAACGAATAAGTTGTAAAAAGATTTATAAAATAACCCTTTAGGATTTTTTACAGTAGAATCAGTTTTAATTTTATGCATCACTCTTCGTAAACATTTGTCAATTTCTTCTTGATAATCTTCGCCTAACAAGACTGTATCATACTCCTTTTCTGCTTTATTTTTAGCTCGAATAATTGTGCCAACTTTTTCATGAGCTTCTTGAATTGTATTTGAAAAAAGAGCAATATATTTTAAGCTGGACTTGTTTAAAAATGTTTGTTCTTGAACTTCATGAAACTGATCTAATAAAATTCGTTGGCGCATCTGCTCTTTATCCGTCTCTTTTGTATCTAATGTTTCTAAAGAATTATTTATATAGATATTATCTTTTACTTGTG
>NZ_JBIOTC010000003.1:0-29252 GCF_051715085.1 Enterococcus sp. AZ050
TTTGCTTAATTTTTTCGCTAAATAAATCAATGGTTTCGTAATTTATGTATGATTTAAACACCAGGGAAATGAATAAACCTAGCATTTAAATCCACGCTGATTGAATGTAGTATGTACTAAGAATTTATCATAAAAGAAAACGATAGACAATCTTTTCTACACAATACAAAGAACTAGGTTTAAAGGAGTTAAAAGCACTTACGTTATTATTTTTGTCACAATTCACTTAAAATATTTCCCTAGTTCTTTGCGCCAAAATAGAAAACGTTATGCTAGCAAAATTCTACCATACTTTGTTTTAAGTATTCAATACTTTTTCTTTTAACCAAAAATACAAAACAATGTATTTTTGACAAAGCCTAAACGGCTATTTATTCAAGTAAGATTTTCTCGCAAGGTGTACCTACCTTGCTATGCTTGCCACAGGTAACTTTTTCCTTTTCTTGACAGAAAAAAAAGCCCCTTATGTTATACTTAAATTACCCAAAAAACGCATAAAAATAAATGCACAAAAAAGCACTAGGTTTTTAATCCATTTGATCTAGTGCTTTTTCGTGTAATAAATTATTTAGTCGTTTGTGAGTGGTTGTTTCATTTTTGTAGAAAGAACTAGGTCTAAAGGAGTTAAAAACATTCGTTTTATTCTATTCGTGCTTCGCGCATGGCAATTTCCTAGTTCTTTCCGCTAAAAATGAACGGGTTTATACCAAAATTCTAGCATAACTTTTTTCTTTTTTTCAATCTTTTTTTGTTCAAAGATCATTTTTTCTAGCCAATATTGATTTTTCTTGAAACCCCTTTTATAATTTTTTTAGGTTTTTCTTAGGAAGACCCCTTTGTAACTATTTCTTTCGGCGAATTAGCTTCTATACGGGCTAATTCGTTTTTTTGCCCTTATTGCTTTTTTTCAAAAAACATTTTATACTTTTCTATAGACTAACGTTAGGGCTTTACTTGTTTCACATACGCTTAGAAGAATTACAGGAAATAGAAAAGTTATATTTTTCAAAAAATATAGCAGCTAAAAAGATCATTGAGCAAGAAAAAGAAGCTTTGATGAATAAACAGGCATATATACTTTACCCAGTACAAACTTGGCAACTTTATTTTTATTCCAGGTATCGATTGAAAAGTCTGAGAATGAGTGTTTTAAAACAAAAAATAGAAAAAGCCAGAGCAATCGCTCTGGCCATTCCACAATTGTCACTGAAAGAAGCCTTCTTCAGTAACGTACTGATTATAGCATAAAAGAGGTGAAATTTTGAGTCTTTTTGATATTAAAGACTACACATTGCCACCGTTTGAATTTATTGATTGGCCGAAAACAAAAAAGGCTGTAGGGATTTTTATACAGACAATGAAAATCAATCGAGAACGAATGGGATTTACTGTCTATCCTCAGTTAACGAGTGAGTGTTTTTTAGTTGTAAAAAACGACCCAATCAGGGAAAAAGAGCAACAAGGACTTTCCTTATCTGAACATGAAAAAGAATACTTAAAAACAGAAGCATGTTTTACTCATGCATTTACCGCGATTATGCACCCGTATCGTCCAGAAATAACGGAACGACGACGGCGTGTATTTTTTTATCGTTATTTTTATGGACTATCTGTAGTTGCTGTGAGTGAACGGATTAACTATCAAAAAAATATTATTATTGATGATTCCAAAATGGCAATGCTTCAGTTTGCTTTGGCTTTAGATTTGTTGTTTTATCGCTAAATAACAACTTTTTGGCAACAAAGAAGCGATTCGCAAAAAAGAATCAGATTCACACGGTCAAGTGATTGCAAAAAAAGATAAGAGACGAAATAAAAAAAGAACGGAAAGTACAATTCGATATTTATAGCGAATTAGTTAAGAAAACAGATTTTGGAATATGTAAATAATAATTGTTCATAGTAAATAGTCAACGTTTAATTCAGAATTCTTTGGTTTCTCCTAAGTGATGCCGCAAACACTATTGGATTTAGGGGATGGTAGCAATTATAGGAATATAAAACCTATTGGAATCATTTAGGAATTTCTAAGTCACTTGTTCAAAAGAAGAAGGTGTAACAAATTTTATAAGAATTTTATTAAAAAAAGTAGTTTTTAGTGTCTCACAGGACAATTATAAGGTTTTGTTTGAAGTTTACAGAACTATCGTTATCGAGAAATGATCAAAAAGCTCTCCTTTTTCTTTAATGTACAATAATTACTAATATAGTAGGATTGATTTATAAGGAGGCAGTAATATGAAAAAAATAAATATAAATGAAGAGGTTTTAATTAATGATTCTTTTTTCTCTATTTACGATAGTGAAGATTTTTTCTTAAAAGAAAGAAAAATTTCTTCTGAAATTATTGAGAGACAAGATATAGAACACCCGATTATTGAATCTTGTTTATTTACTAATGTTATATTTTCAGAGAATAAATTTCAAAGAATGGAATTCGTTGATTGTAAATTCATAAACTGTGATTTTTCAAATGAAGATTTAGCAGACTGTATTATCTATAGGTGTGAATTTATTGGTTGTAAAATGATAGGTACAAATTTAATAAAGAGTCGTTTTTCAGATGTTTTATTTTCTGAATGTTTACTTACTTTTTCTAACTTTAGTGAATCACAGCTAAGTAAGATAATATTTGACAACTGTAATTTAGATAGTTTTGATATGGTTGAAAGTAATATCAAGCAGTTGAAATTTCAACACTGTCATTTAGATAATGCTAATTTAATTCATACAAATTGTAAAAAAATAAATTTTAGTACATGCCAATTTGACAATGTTGATGTATTACAAGAGAATATTTCAGGGTGTAAGTTTAATCAATATCAAATATTATATTTAGCAAAAAAATTTTTAAATATTGATTTAGCGTGAAGATATCAATATCTAAAATTAAAAAATTTTATTAGTTTATTAGATTGTATCCTTATAAAAAGTCATTAGCTAATGGATCGAATATCTCATGAATTACAGTGAAGTATTTCAAAGCTATGTTCAGATAAAAATAGGAGCCAATGAATTTTAGAACAAATTATTTAACAGGTCAAAAACTTTTAAGTTTTTGACCTCTTTGTTTTTTCGTGCTATACTTGGAATTATCAAGTGTCAAAAACTTATGTTCAGAAAAGGTGGGGAAATTTTGTCTATTTATGGTTATTCAAGAGTGAGTACTAGTAATCAAGATTACAAAACCC
The DNA here is from genome assembly GCF_051715085.1 of Enterococcus sp. AZ050. Classification (NCBI taxonomy): domain Bacteria; kingdom Bacillati; phylum Bacillota; class Bacilli; order Lactobacillales; family Enterococcaceae; genus Enterococcus; species Enterococcus sp. AZ050. The sequence goes on from NZ_JBIOTC010000003.1 coordinate 3,192, forward strand.
AGATTCAAAAACTAGAACAAGCTGGAGCAGAAAAAATCTTCAGTGAAAAATATACGGGAACAAAAAAAGAAGGAAGAAAAGAATTAGAAGAACTACTATCTATTGTAAAAACTGGTGATAAAGTTTTAGTGACGAAAATTGATCGGCTGGCTAGAAGTATCGTTGATTTAAATTCGATTATTTCTTCTTTGAACAAGTCAGGAGTGACTATCACCTTCTTAGATAATGCCCTAACATTTGAGCCAAACAAAAGTGATTCTATGCAAACGTTAATGATGAACATGTTGGGGAGCTTTGCGCAATTTGAAAGAGATTTAATCGTGACGAGAACGCAAGAAGGGAAACAGTGGCATCGAGCGAACAATAAAAATTATCGAGAAGGACGTCCGAAAAGAGTTCTAAATGATAAATACAAACACGCACTAGAGTTAATGGAAACAAACAGTATGAGAGAAGTAGAAAAGAAAACAGGCATTTCTTTGTCTACTCTTAAACGAATTAAAAAACAAGCTAAAGAAGAACAATTACTTAGTGAAAAATAGATAAGGAGAAGTTATTATGGAAAATAGAGAGAAGATTATTCAGTTGTTGGAAAATCCTTTGATTTCAGGGTATGGAATAGAAAAAATGTCAAATGGTCGACTCTATTCAGCAAATTATCAAAGATACAAAAAGCGTGTAGCAAAAGAAAAAAAGCCAATGGTTATTTTTGATACAATGTCAGTAAAAGTGGAAAAACTATTATTAGAGTTGGCCGAAGAAGTATTGCGAGTTCAGCCTAAAACAAAACAAGAATATAGAGAAATGGTTGCAAGATATAGTTTTAGAAACGGAGAGATTTAAGATGGTTGTTCGAAAAAAATATGATCACTGGGGAATAGAAATTACTACGTGGAATATGACAAATGTAGTTGCTTATGTTGATTGTGATTGTGGCCAATTGGCTAGAAGAGAGCTAGGAAAATATAATCATTTTAAGTGTAGTAGCTGTAAAAAAGAATATAAATTAAGCAACGGTTCTTATGTAGAAATACGCACAAAAAAGAATTGAAGAAAGGTAAAATCTTGATGAAATAGTAAAAGGTTTTAATTTATAAAAAGATTTTTTCAGTTTTTTTATTTAATCTTATTGAAAAAAAGGTTATTTTTTTGTAATTTTATATATAGAAATATACCTTGCAAAAGAGTGAAGTTTCACTTCTAATTGAAAACTATGAACAACAAAAAAAGAGACAGTCTCTTTTTACAAGAAAACTTTAATCAGGAGGAGATATGTTTGAAGAAATTTTATCAGTTAGCAGTAGGAGTTAGTTTGCTAAGTGTGCTAGTAGGGTGCGGAACCAAAGAAATAAAACAAGCACAATCAACGCAAGAAACTACCAAAACAAGTTCAACTAAAATTAGTGAAAGTTTAAGTACGAATGAAACATCTACGTCTATTGAAGAAAAACAAAGTAATGGTGCAATTTCTAAAGATTTATCTAAGAATTGGTATGATAATCAAATACAAATAGATAGCCAAGTGTTGACTATGCCTATAGAATTAAAAGATTTGAATAAGTTAGGTTTTGAATTGAAATATTCAGATTCTTACGTATTAAACCCAAAAGATTCAGTTGCAGGAACACATTTAACAAATAAAAAAGGTAATACTATTTCTGGTACGTATTCAAATTTAACTGATAAAACAATTGATATTAAAGAGTCAAGTATGACATCTATTAATATAACGGATACTACCAATAAAGATTTGACAGTTTTCTTTCCGGGTGGTTTAACATGGGGGACTACTATCGAGAAGGTAAAGGAGATGTATGGAGAGCCCAAAGATGAATACACTGGAGATAGTGGTTTTACAATTTTAACGTATCAAGAGGATACAGATCATTATGCAAAATTAACATTCTCAAATGGAAAACTAAAAGGGTATGAATTATATATCTAATCTTCAGATAGAGAAATTGATTTATAAAGAAAATGTTCTCTTTATTTCTTTTTGTTATTTCGCCAGTGATAAACTCCTGTTAAGATAGTGGCTATATAAAAAGGCAGATACTTAAGAAGAGTATATTCATGGTTCCCTCCTAGTCAGTAAAAGGGGAATAGAAATTACTACGTGGAATAAAACAAATGTAGTTGCTTATGTTGCTTGTGATTGTGGCCAATTGGCTAGAAGAGAGCTAGGAAAATATAATCATTTTAAGTGTAGTAGCTGTAAAAAAGAATATAAATTAAGTAATGGTTCTTATGTAGAAATACGCACAAAAAAGAATTGAAAAAAGGTAAAATCTTGGTAAAATAACAATAGGCAACAACTACTTCCTCAATATAATAGTGTCAGTATGTATAAAGTAATACCTCGAATTTTTGGTGGTTGTTGCTTTTTTATTTTAGAGTGAAAAATTTTAGATAGATTCTCTATTTATTTTTGTTACGCCAACAGTAATAAATTCCTGTTAAGATAGTGGCTATATAAAAAAGGCAGATACTTAAGAAGAGTATATTCATGATTTCCTCCTAGTTAAATAAAAGTCATGAATAATTGTACCAAGATTTTTTAGGGAAGTTAAGATTGAAATAGGAAAGTAAATACGATAAAATTTTTATAGACTGTTACGTTGAAATTGTTCTTCAGAGACTATTTCTTCCATACCACCTACTAGCTAGGTGGTTTTAATCATTATTTTCGGAGGTTGTGTTTTGGCCAAAAAAAGTAAAGATTTAATAGATATCGGATCCTTTGTGCATTGTCAATCTGTCATGGGACAAACGCTCAAAGGAAAAGTTGAAGTGATAAATCAATATACAGTGATTGTTTTTGATGGAGAATTTCGTCATGTGGTTACGAAAAAACAATTGAAAGAATTAGGCTATTGTTTGTCAAATAAAAGAAAAAAATAAGCAGAGAGGGGTTCCTTTCTGCTTATTTTTTCGCTCGTATAGATTGTTGATCAAAGTCGAAAAACGCCCCTTCACAGTCGAGAGTTACCTTCTTTTTATCTGAAGATATTTCAGAAATTATTCCATGTAATCCTCCAATAGTCATAACAGCGTCTCCTGGTTGTAAATTGTTTAAAAAATCTTGTCGTTCTTTTTGTTGCTTTTTTTGTGTACGAAACAGATAAAAATACATAGCAACAATAACTAGCAGCATGATAAGCATCGGTTTCATTTCTCCTTGTTAATTTGAAAATTTATATATAGACATCAAGGTTATTTTATAAAAAGAAAGTATTGATGGCAATATTTGTTTCGAATGAAATGGTACAATAATCAGGTAAAAAACAATTAAAATTGATGAATACCAACTTACAAAAATGTTAGGGGAATTCTTTTGTTTTAACATTTACAAAACTATACCAATAGTTTTATAATTTCTATATAGAAGACGTTTTCTAATTTTTATTTTTCGAGGTGAACATTCATGAAAAAGAAATTAGTTAAAGGCTTAGTTATTTGTGGGATGATTGGGATTGGTTTTACAGCATTAGGAACAAATGTAGAAGCCGCCACGTATCCACGTATTACGGAAATGGTGTCTATTGTAATAAGCAAAAATGTTGGGTAGATTGGAGTAGAGCACGTTCTGAAATTATAGACAGAGGTGTAAAAGCATACGTCAATGGATTTACGAAAGTGTTAGGTGGTATAGGTGGAAGATAATAAAAATCAAAAGCTATTTACACTGTTATCAAGGGTATATAATACGTACACATTTGATAATAAGGAAGTAAAAGATGGGCTTTTAGAAGAAGCAAAAGTATTGCAACAAGAAGACTATACTAAATCTATTATTATCATTTACAAAAACCTTGCGAAGTTAAAAGCAGAGCAAAGAATAAAGATACCTGAAATTCGTGAGCTAATGGATTTTATAAAAAAGGATTATCAAAATTTAAGTAGAAAAGAATTGAGAGATAATGATATTGGATATGGATTTGAAGCAATACCGTATATTTTTTAATTGAATGATTGCAAAATCTTATGTAAATAATTTAATTTTAGTGTATACAAAATTTAGACAAACAACGTTATAAATTCTTATTTTCGAGGTGAACACTAATGAAAAAGAAGTTAGTAAAAGCTTTAGTTATTTGTGGGATGATTGGGATTGGTTTTACAGCATTAGGAACAAATGTAGAAGCTGCAACTAGATCATATGGAAATGGTGTATATTGCAATAAACAAAAATGCTGGGTGAATTGGAATGAAGCTAAGCAACAAATTGCAGGGATTGTTATTGGAGGATGGGCTTCAAGTTTAGCTAGTATGGGTAGATAGGAGAAGTAGCTGATGGTTAATAAAAAAGAAGAAGCGCTGGAAAAGATTATTCAATTAACAAATAATGCATTAGCGAATCCGCAAATTTCTTCAGATAAAAACTTAAATGACCTTTTATTAAGAATAAGAAACAAAGCTTTATCAGGAGAAGTATTTTATGATTTAAAAAAAGAGTTACAACCGACAGTTAGCGGATTCACGCTAAGAAATAACTTTCAAACACCTAGTGAATTATTAGAATTACTAACTATGATACAAACACCCAAAGGTTGGTCAGGATTTTAAAAGTTTAGAATAATTACAAAATTCCGTATAAAGCAACATAATGTAGTTGAATATAAACTAGTATATTTTGTATTTCCCCACTGTCTTGGATGACAGTGGGGTTCTTTATTCTGTTTGGAGAAAACTACTATGTATAATAAAAAATTTTACTGTTAAAACTAAACGCTGTTCGCTTGATTATGCGAACTTTAGTTCGTATAATGTTGAATGGAAAGGTGGTTTTTTGTATGAAATTTGATTATTCCAAAGAACCTAGACGCGACATTCTGTGTATCGATGTAAAATCATTTTATGCGAGCGTAGAATGTGTAGAACGTGGTTTAGATCCCCTCAAAACAATGCTTATAGTAATGAGTGGGGCTGATAATGCAGGTGGATTAGTACTTGCTGCTTCGCCAATGGCAAAAAAAGTTCTAGGAATTTCTAATGTGACTCGTAAAGACGAAGTCCCTGATCACCCTGATTTATATGTGGTTCCGCCACGAATGAATTTGTACATGAAAAAAAATCAAGAAATCAATAATTTATATAAAAAGTTTGTCGCAGATGAAGATCACTCCGTGTTTAGCGTAGATGAATCCTTTTTGGACGTAACTGCTTCTCTCTCCTACTTTAATTGTGATTCAGCATTTAAGTTGGCCCGAATTATACAGCGTGTGATTTATAATCATATGGGATTGTACGTAACTATTGGAATTGGTGATAATCCTTTGCTAGCTAAATTAGCATTAGACAATGAAGCAAAAAATACACCTGGTTTTGTAGCGGAGTGGAGATATGAAGATGTTCAAGAAAAAGTTTGGGCTATCTCCCCTATTACGGAATTTTGTGGAATCGGTAAACGCATGGCTGCTCGATTAAAGATGTCTGGAATTCAATCGATTTACGATTTAGCTCATGCAGATCCTTATATTCTAAAGCAACGTTTTGGTGTTATGGGTTTACAGTTGTACGCTCATTCTTGGGGTATTGATCGAAGTTTTTTAGGAGAAAAGAAACAAACTCCCAAAGAAAAATCATTTGGAAATAGTCAAGTATTGCCTAAAGACTATGCACGAAGGGATCAAGTTGAATTAGTACTGAAGGAACTTGCTGACCAGGTAGCAACCAGATTGAGGAATGCAAACTGTCAAACTGAGTGTGTTTCAATTTTTGTTGGTTATTCTAAAGGACAAGTTGATGTACTGGGCAGGTCTGGTTGGCGAAAACAGCTTAAAATCGCTCGTAGCAACAATACAAAAGTGTTAACCGAGCATGTTTTAAAGCTTTTTCGAGAAAACTATGTTCCTGGAATAGACATTCGTAATTTAGGCGTTTCCTTTGGAAAGTTGGTTTGGGATACTACCCTTCAGCTAGATCTCTTTTCTGTTCCTGAAGAACAAATTGTAGATACTCAGTTGGATTTTTTGATTGACAAAATACGTCAAAAATTTGGCTTTAAAGCGTTGATACATGCTTCTTCTCTTTTAGATGGAGCAACAGCTGTGAATCGGGCAGGATTGGTTGGCGGTCATGCCGGAGGCAATGTTGGTTTGGAAAGATAAACTAAAAGAGAAAAGGAGAAATTTCTCTTTTTCTCTTGTTTTCAATTACTAAATTTTGTACTTTGAAGACTACTAATCAAAAGAAATTTGTCATTAAATCAAAATAAGAGTATACCAGTATACTAGTATACTGGTATACTCTTATTTTTTTAGAAGTTCAAGTTGCGTGTTATACATTGAATTAAATGCTTCTTGTTGTCGAGTTGAAAATTTCGTAGGTTTGGAAAGATAAAAAGAGAAAATCAAAAATAGAGTTTACCGGATTAACAGAAGAAAACAGCACCATCGATGTTTTTATCGATGAATACAACAGTGACGGAGATTTTTATGAAGACATATGATTACCAAGGCAAACTAATCAAAGAAGATAATAATACAACTAGTATTGCCTATGTGCAGTGTTCGTGTGGCTGCCTTGCAAGTAGAGTTACGAGTGATTCAGACAAGTATAAATGCTCGTTATGTAAACGAGTATACATAATAAAAAAAGAAATCTAAAATTTTTTGTTTTTATATAGGTTTTGAGATTATGTTATAATTAGTACGGCAACTTGCCGCTAAAGGTGGTGTTGTTCGTGTATGAGTTTTTATCATTGGTTATCGCACCTCTTTTTGTTGGCCTAGTTTTAGAACTAGTTTCTCACTGGTTAGAAGAGAAAGACGATAACTAAGCAAGTTGTCTCTAACCCACACGTTCGGATTCGCAACGAACGAAAAAAAAGCCAATCCCTTTCGTCGCAGGTAGGGATTGGCTTTTGTGCTGTTCGCACGAGTTTTTATCATTTCGCACCTTCAGTATAACATATAATTAAAGTAGGTCAACAAAAAAGAAACAGATCCTCCCTTCCCTTATTGCATGGGTTTTAGTACAATATTACTGCAAACGCATTAATAATATAAGAAAGGAAAATTACCCACCATGCCTAGAAAAACCTTTGTGTATCCACACCCTATCAACACATACATTATCAAGCAACTAGGGATTACTGTAGAAGAATTTTGTGAATTACACGCTTTCTCTCAAGGAACTGTTTCTTCTTGGATTACTCGCAACAAAAAAATTGAAACACTTCCTATCTCATTTATTTATTCTCTCTCTCTGTCTGCCAGCAAAACTATGGATCAGGTTTATTCAGACCTTTTAAAACTGCAAGACGATTATTTGCTACACTTAGAACGTCACAGACGTACTAAAAAAATTATTGATGAAAGATAGCTATATTATTTAGAAAATTTTACTGTCGTTAGTATATATGTGTACTTTTGGAAATGTGGGCATTTACAATTGTGTATTTTTGTAACTATTTGTTTTTTCATTTTCTTTCTCTCGTAATATTGCTAACGTTTCTTGATGTTTTTTTATTCTCTTCTGAGTGATTTACGTTAAACTAATTCTTATAACAAGCTCTTTAGTAATTTGTATTAGTGTACATTAAAATAATATTGTGTTATTAAATATTACGTTACAACAATCCGCTATATAACAATATAACGATGTTCCAATATTGTTATATTGGAACATCGTTATATCATGAATACACGCCCACACAATATTGTAATATTAAAATTTTATGCTATTATACCGTTGAAATATCACAATATCATGATATAATAATAGCATAACGTTACAAGGAGGACATTATTATGGCACGAATAATTTCAGTCGCAAACCAAAAAGGCGGTGTTTCAAAGACAACGACTAGCATTAACCTTGGAGCGGCATTACATTTTACTTTTAACAAAAGAGTTCTTGTAATTGACATGGACCCACAAGGAAATGCTACTGATAATTTTGGATTTGATATTGATGGTACGAATATTCCAACAATTTATGAAGTATTAAAAGATGAAGCTTCGATTACTGAAGCTATTTTAAATTACAAAGGAATCGAGGTAATACCTGCTGATATTGCTCTTTCTTCAGCAGAGCGTGAATTTACTCAAGTTGGTAGTGAACATAGACTTAAAAGAGTTCTTCAACCAATTGAAGAAAACTATGATTATATTATTATTGATTGCCCTCCTAGCTTGGGTATATTAACAGTAAATGCGTTTACTGTCTCTGATGAAATTATTATTCCTGTAGAAGCAGCATATTTTTCACTAAAAGGATTAGTTAAATTGAATGAAACAATCGAGACTGTTAAAGAATACACCAATGAGAACTTAATCATACGAGGAGTTCTTTTCACAAAATATAATGAAAGATTTAATATTTCAAAAGAAATGAATAAAACAGCAAATCAAATTTCCGACGCGCTTCACGTAAACATTTTTGATACTTACATTAGACGTACTATCACTGTTGATGAAGCTCAAGCAGCAGGTTCCGACTTAATCAGCTTTAATAAGACTTCAACTGCTGAAGACGATTATATCCAGTTTACAAAAGAATTTTTAGAGAAAGTTGGAGATTTAAATGAGTAATAATAGAGGGAAATCAGCTGCTGAACGTCTTCTTGGTGCAGGAAAAGAAGATTCAAATTTACCTACCTCAACTACTTCTAATAATAAAGAACTAAAAACTACACAAAAAAACATTGTCCTAAATAAAAAAAATATTGAAAAATTAATTAAACAGCAAGGTAACAGTAAAAGAAGTGCTGATAGTATTCGAATTAATCCAATACTTGCAAATGCATTAAAATACTGGACTTCAATTGCTGAACCAGAAAAAAGTAAACCTGACGTTATTGAAGAAACACTTTTGAAAGCTATTCCTGAAGAATATCTAATACAAGGATATACAATGGCAAAAAAACAAAATAAAATTTGATAATATTGTGATTCTACGATATTACAGTATTAAACATCAACAATATTATAATATTGTTGATGTTTTTTGTTTACAAACGTTGTTATATCAACAATCAATGTAGAAATATTGTAATATTGATATATCGTAATATTACAATATTTCTACATTGCGATATTACGATATATCAAAAATGTTGTGAAATACTGATATATCAGCATTTGCAAGGGAAATAAAAGTAGGTTAAACTATAAATTAATAAAAACAAAGAGGTAAAGTTATGAACAATTTTCAATTTTATAAATCTAAAGAAATTTATAGAGAAAAATACTATCAGATGCCAAAAGTCTTTTTCACAAATGAACTCTATAAATCTTTATCCAATGATGCAAAGATTGCATACATGCTTTTAAAAGATCGGTTTGATAGTTCCGTTAAAAACAATTGGGTAGATAATGAAGACAATATTTATTTTATCTATACAGTTGCCGAATTAATGACACTGCTAAATTGCAGAGAAGGAAAAGTTTCAAAAATAAAAAAAGAACTGGAAGCAGTTAATCTTCTTAAACAAAAAAAAGGGAGACTAAAGAAAATTAATGGAAAAATAGAAACTACACCTAACCTTCTATATCTAGGAAAACCTATCGTTACTTCCGAAGATGTTTTCAAAATTAATGAAGAACAAAACAATGTTAATCCTGTAATTGCGAAAATCGCAAATACAGAAAAAGTCAATGATATCAAAGAAAATCCTGTAATTGCGAAAATCGCAAATACAGAAAAAGTCAATGATATCAAAGAAAATCCTGTAATTGCGAAAATCGCAAACAATTTATTCTATACTTCTTATTTAGATACATTAGATACATTAGATACTAAAAAAGAAGAACTGCAACAACAATTATTGCTCGATCAGTTTTCAGAAGTTCAAGAGAACACATTTCTTAACAAAGATAGCTTAAAATTTATTGCAGCATTCTCTAATACTATTCAAGAAGCTCATGAACAAGTAGGGACCATTATTCGAGCTAAAACTAAAGCAGAAAAAGACTATAACGTTGTTTTGATTGGAGAAGATTATCAAGAAGAAATTGACAAATGTTTACGAAGAGTGATGCATAAAATTAAAACGGATGCTACTGTTAAAAGTCCTAAAGGATTATTTTATAAGTCTTTTTACAACTTATTTGCTGAATGTGCAATTGAGAAAAAGAACCAGTTAAATCAAAACAAAATAGAAAATCGACCACAAATAGTTACTCACAATTGGATTGAAAATCAATAAAAAATCTCCATACTGTGCATTAGCAGTATGGAGGCGACAAGGACATACCTTGTTTAATTTACTTAAATAAATTTAATCATAGACTTTTTTCTATTTCCAGAGAATTTTATGAATAATTTATATTTAAGTGTTTCAATTCATGTTTTAAACATGTTACGGCTTTCTTGTGTTATTAAAAAATTTAGAGAAATAATAAGCTTGTAAGTAATCTTCAGTAGTATTTTCTCAAAGTTTTCTTTTATATGCTCGTTCATATAAAAGAAAATCAAATAAATAAATTGATTTATTGCTTTTACAAATTTCAATTCTCAAATCACATAATTCAACACTTTTTTGATACATTTTTATTTCGGAATAAAATTTTGCTGAATTGTAATAAATACGACAAGCTTCGAATGGATAATTTTTTTAATTTTCTTATTTCTTAATTGAGAAGGCGATCTATTGAAATAGCCTTCTGCTTTTTGGTATTCTTTTTCTAATTCATTAAAAATACCTAATGCATTTAAACTAAGATAATTAAAAATATTTGCTTTATGAGTAATTTCAGCGCCTTGATGTAAATAAAGCTTCCGTTTTATTTATTTTTCCTAAAAGACAAGTAATTCCTTTAAGATAGAGATACTTTTTTTATTAAATCATTTAGAAAAATAGTGTTTTTATCGATTGTTTTTAGAAGGTAATATACCTGTTTATGTTTTAGTAAAACACATAACTTCTCTGCTTCAGTTAATAGTTGAATGAGATATTTTTCTGTAGGATCAATAATACAATTACTCATGTCTAATTCTAATCGCTCACATATTCGTGAAAAAATTAAAACATTATCACAAAAACCTTTTTTTCAATATTGCTAATAGTTGACTATGTACAAATTTCATTAGTTAAATCTGATTGACTGAGTTTTTTTATTGCGTACTGCCCGTATTAACCGCCCTCGAACTCTCATATAATAAACTCCTTTTCTGTGTTCTTTTTGTAATGATATAATTAATTATATGATAAATGAGAGGAGGGGATTAGCAGTTGGTTTAATAGAGATTATTTTTATGCTCGATTTTCGGAGATAAATAGTGATGAAGAATTTAATTTAAGAAGATTAGAATATTTAAAACAAAAGGCAAAACTGGATACTTTTATTTTAAATAATGGAATAGCTGAACCAACTCATAATGTAGTTGTTTGTTATAAGGAATTGAAAAAGAGAAAATGAAGTACAATAATTAAGGCAACTGCCCCGAAAGGGGGTGTTGTAATGCTTAAAGAAATCATCACATTGGTTAGATAATCGAGACGACAACTAAAAAAGCAGTTGCTGACTAACCCACGTGCTTGCAGTCGCAACAAGCAAAAAAACGCCCAACCTATTCCAGTAGGTTGGGCGTTCGTGTTGTAATGCTGTTCGAAATCATCACATTTCGCACTTTCAGTATAGCATAAAAGTAAAAAAGGTCAATATTTTTGCTTTTTAAGGATAGTGTTAAGAATTTGTTGGAAAGGAAAGTTCTCCAATTTTGTTTATAAAGTCAAAACCTTGATTTAATACTATTTTTTATTTTATAGCCTTCGCTACACGATTACGTGTGCCAGTAATTAATCCATTTTCCAACAAAGGAAATTTAGCTAAGAAATAAGGATTAAATACCTTATTTGAGTTAGTTACTCGTTTATCTAATCGATGAACGACGTTCTTTATTGTTTCTTTACTTGTAATTCCTGAGTGTTGAAATTGTTCAACCGTCTGTTGATAAGAACGTTCTGTAGCTGTTTCTAACAATTTTGCTTCTAATCCAATATCTATTCGATTAGAAGGTAAAACACCTAAATAATTGTCTAAGAGATAAGAGAAATGGCCGTCTTTTTTATGTTTATAATAGGTTCGTGTCAATTTTACAGGACCTAATAATGTAGCACATATCTTTGTATCTTCATTTCGCTGAATATACCATTCTCTTTTTCTTACTGGTGATTGTCGTAAAACATAATCAGCTTCTTGAATTAACGTTTCTAACATAGCTACACCAATTTCGTTCACACATTGATGTATATTCGCAACCAATGTTGCGAAAGTTATGTGAAGACTTTATCTAACAAGAAAAACACCCCCTTACGGGGCAAGTTGCCACGTTAGAGTATATCATATTCGCCTTTGGGTTGTTAGGGCTTGCCCTGACCGCCTGTAAGGCGCTTTGAAAGTAGAATAAGGGATTTATACTAAAACTGTCTTAAAACGGCTTAAACGAACGCTGAGAGCCTCACACGGCCCTCTTTGATCAACGGTTTTAGCAAAGGAGCCGAAGGCGACTGCGCAGTAGAATGTGAGAGCGAAGCGATCACACATTTTTAGCGACCGTAGGGAGCAAGATTTGCAGTTTAGGAAGATTCGCGAACCTGTTTGAAGAAAAAAGAAGGATTTTTTTTAGGCGGGAAAATTAGCCCCCTCTTTTATAATCTCTTTTTATTAAACCTTTTTACCGTCGGCTGTGTCCTTACTCTCCCAAGAGGTACAGAGTTTTTTGAGTAACGTTTTGTCTGTTTGCTACACCTTTTATAAGTATCTGTTTTACAAAAATGTTACTTGTAAGTAAAGTAAGTATTAACGGAGGGGAATTATATGGCAAATGAAATTGTAAAATATCATTCAGAATTAAATACTATCCCGTTACGGAAATTTACTCCTGTTGAAATGAATCTATTCTTTTCAATTGTCTCTAGAATGCGAGATAAAGGCGATAAAACAGTTCGCTTTACGTTTGATCAACTAAAAGATCTAAGTAACTACAAAGCAACTGCTAACAATCGCTTCATTGATGATTTACAAGACACTTATGAAAAAATTCTTGCCCTACGGTTTGGTAGTCGGAGCGAAAGCGGTTTAAACAGAAGCATGTTTGTCATGTTTACTGAATTTGAAATTGTTGGTGAAGCTGATAAGCCTTATGTAGATATACGAATTTATGAGAAAGCTTTGCCTTTATTAAATAATCTTGATTCATGGACTCGTTACTCTCTCCAACAATTTAATGAGCTGCAAAGTAGTTATGCAAAGACAATGTTTAGACTCCTTAAGCAATTTCGTACTAAAGGATACGTTTACTTTTCCAAAGAAGATTTTTTTGAGTTATTAGATATACCTGAAAGCTATAAAAAAGGGAATGGTATGTTGGATAAAAGAGTATTACAACCTATTCAACAAGAGTTAACTGCAATCTTCAAGGGGCTGACAATCAAAAAGAAATACGGAAAAGGTCGAGGAAAACCGGTTATTGGCTATCAATTCACGTTTAAACCTGAGATCAAAAAGGCAGACGACTTTAATAAACATGCGCCAACCAAAGAAGAACAAGCTAAAGCTTTAGCTTTGGCCGATAAACAAAAAGAATATGAAGAACCAGCTACAACGATCAATGAAAAAATAAAACAAAAACAGCGAGAACTTGAATTGCTCCAACAAATCAAACAACTCGAAAAAGAGAAAGAAGCTCTCGAAAAACAAACAACGTCTAACTTTTCAGAAAAAGAGAAAAAAACAAATTATCTGATTTAGATAATTTGTTTAACTGAAGGTGACATATGGCAGATAAAACAATCAAAGAATTAGCAGATAGTCTAGGTGTTTCAAAAGATAGAGTAAAGTATCAACTGAGAAAATTACCTAGTAAATTCACCTACAAAAAAGGGAATATTACCTACCTGAAAAAAGAAGCTGTATCAATGATTATAGAAATTTTATCAGTTGATAAGCAGGTATATTTACCTAGGGATTTACCTGCTAATTTCCTACTCCATGAAATTGAAACTAAAAATAATTATATTTATTAAAGAAAAGGATAAACAAATTGATAAACTGCAAGCAGCTTTAGAAACACAACAAAAACTGCTCGACCAGCAACAACAACTCACACTCCAAGCCAACCAACAAATCGAGAAGCTACAAGAACAACTACAATTAACTTACACTGCAGAAACGACAGAAAACGAAGAATCACAAAACGATACACCACCAACTAACAAGAAAAAGTGGTGGCAGTTTTGGCAAAGTTAAAAAGAAAAAGACAAGCCATTTTGGCTTGCCTTTTTACTTAATTTTTTCGCTAAATAAATCAAAGAGTTTCGTAATTTATGTATGATTTAAACACCAGGGAAATGAATAAACCTAGCATTTAAATCCACGCTGATTGAATGTAGTATGTATTAAAAGTTTATCATAAAAGAAAACGATAGACAATCTTTTCTAGACAACACAAAGAACTAGGTTTAAAGGAGTTAAAAGCACTTACGTTATTATTTTTTTGTCACGATTCACTTAAAATGTTTCCCTAGTTCTTTGCGCCGAAATAGAAAACGTTATGCTAGCAAAATTTTACCATACTTTGTTTTAAGTATTCAATACTTTTTCTTTTAACCAAAAATACAAAACAGGATATCTTAGACAAAGCCTAAACGGCTATTTATTCAAGCAAGGTGTACCTACCTTGCTATGCTTGCCACAGGTAACTTTTTCCTTTTCTTGACAGAAAAAAAGCCCCTTATGTTATACTTAAATTACCCAAAAAACGCATAAAAATAAATGCACAAAAAAGCACTAGGTTTTTAATCCATTTGACCTAGTGCTTTTTTGTGTAATAAATTATTTAGTCGTTTGTGAGTGGTTGTTTCATTTTTTTTAGAAAGAACTAGGTCTAAAGGAGTTAAAAACATTCGTTTTATTCTATTCGTGCTTCGCGCATGGCAATTTCCTAGTTCTTTCAGCTAAAAATGAACGAGTTTATACCAAAATTCTAGCACAACTTTTTTCTTTTTTTCAATCTTTTTTTGTTCAAAGATCATTTTTTCTAGCCAATATTGATTTTTCTTGAAACCCCTTTTATAATTTTTTTAGGGTTTTCTTAGGATAGCCCCCTTTGTAACTATTTCTTTCGACGAATTAGCTTCTATACAGGCTAATTCGTTTTTTCTTTTCCCCGTTGATTTTTTTCAAAAAACATTTTATACTTTTTTTAGACTAAACATAAAAATTCCTAACAATGTTATTCTTTTCACAGCGAATTCGCTTCCCCGATAGCGAATTCGTCTTTTGTTTTTTACGATAAAATAACAACGAACGCCTTCTTCGATTGGTTCGTTTTCACAAAATCGATTCACAAGAAACGGCTTGTTTTCGCTGTTTTAAAAACGGCGTTGAGGTAGACCAATCAAAAATCACAAAGTAGCCCCTGTAGCGGTTGATACAGGGGCTACTTTGTGTAGTCGACATTATGTTAACTAGATGTTCAAATAACATAAAAAGAACTTTTCACTCACAATTTGTATTTTTCATCAATAGACTTTTGATTGATCGTTCCACCTATAAGCAATAAAAGTATGCCTAAAACACAACTAATCAAAAAGCGAAATTTACTTTTCTTCTTCATAATAATTTCTCCAAAAAAATTATTTTACGACTTTTCAATAATCATAACAAATACTTTCATGTTCCATTTTTTACTAACTAAATAAATCCAATAAGATATACAAACTTTGTGTAACAAAAAATAATAAAAACATTCCTTGGTTTGTTTTTGTGAAATCGGAGTTCTTTTTTTAAATTACATATAAACAAATAATAGCAATTATACTTAATAAGCCTAATAAATTAGTTAACCATGTTAAATTCATCGGCACTATTATTGTACAAATCATCAGAATAAATACACTAAAAAAGAAAATATACGCATTTTTAGCATGTTTATAATTAATATCTACTCCTATTAAAATATACAAAAAAGTTACAAAATTAAAAAAAATTAGCATGTTCATCAACATATTCATAGCTTATCTCCTTAAAATAATAAACGTGTATTGCGGTAATACACGTTTATTATTGATGAAACCTTATATAATAAGACTAGTCTTGATTTTGTATTAAATAATGTTTGTTAAAACTTTTTTTAGAAACTAATTTGTGATTAGTAACGTCTAAATAATCACCTATATCACCTACAGAATACATTGCATATCCAGCAAACCCTCCACCAACGGAACCAACCATTCCAAACTTTATATTAGTAGTTACCGAAGGCTCTAACGCACTCATTAAAATGATTAATTTGTTATCAGAAGACCATCTTAAATAATTTTTAGCAAAAGCTTGTTTAACCCATTCTGGCTGTTTATTTGTCTTACTAATTTCCCAAACTTCAGCTATTTTTTTTTTATATAAAGCTTTCATACAATAACCAGCTACTTTCTATCAATTACATGAATTAGGAGTACCTCCTTGACCATATGGCCCACAGTTACGAGCTTTGAATTTCGCATAATCTGAACCATTCAATTGCTCAGCAGTACGCGTTGGAGCTAATCCGCCTAAAAGACCTCCTAAAAAATCAGCCCATCCCCCACCAACAGTTCGTTTCATTTCTTTTTCAGTTAACATTTTATATTTTTTCATAAAAAGTCCCTCCTAGCAATTCAAACTTCCTAAGAAAGCGTTTTCTTTTCTCATCTTTATTAAATCAAAATCTAAATATTATGTCAATATTTTTGACAAAAAACCTCTTAATACACGAGTATACTGAAACATTCTTGCTAAAATTAGAGGTAAGAAAAACAGCATAACTTCTAAAAAAATAAAATGTTTTGAAAAACAGTTAAATTAGTTATGAAAGCAATGTTTTTTCAATACCTTCTATAAGGATATAGAATACAGAAACGAAGATACACGATACTCAATTAATACAAAACAGTAGTAGCAATTACAATAAAAAATGGACTGTATCGATCAATCGTATACAAAAAAACGAATAATTTATAGATTTTATCTAAAGTTATTTGCTTTTATAGCATGCATTTTCGTTTCTATGTCCCTTGCTCCCCTTTATTAATGCGTTTAATAGCCTTTATAAGTTGCCTATTAGTAATATCTAAATAAGCAGATCTAACTTCTACATCAGGAAATATTTTTGTATTATTAAACACTTCACGATTCTTTATAGTTTCAAAATAGCCTGCTGTATATATCATATACCAAAAGTTTGAAGGATTATCTTTATTTGGTAAAATCGCGGTTTCGTTCCAGCTAGTATAACCTGCGGAAGGGGTTCCCAATACCGTAACATTAGGATTTTTTTTTAAAATTAATGTTAATACTTCTGCTGCACTCGCTGTTCTATCACTAATAATAACAGAAACTTTTTTATTTTTTTTGAAGGGATACTTTTTAGTTTGCAATTGTTTAGAACTATTTTCTAAATAATTTGTTATACCTCCAAATAATTTATTAGAGTCTAAATAAATTGGAAATTTATTTCCATTTTTATCTATTGAATTTAAAATTTTTCCAGCAGGTATTAATGAACTAGCACCTATAATCATGGGAACTACATCCCCACCAGAATTGTTAGTTAAATCTAAAACTATATCCCCTTTAGCATAATCTATTAATCTAGCTAATGTATTACTATAATTACTTCGAAATTCATTATCGGTAGTATATACACTCGGCACACTAATAACTGAGAGCCCCTCAACTTCCATACTTAACGGCAGATTTTCCTTAATATTTAAATCTGATTCCATATTTTTAGTAGAAACATTTAATATTGAACTATGTTTATTCCCTCTAATTAATAAGTCATTTAATTCCGATATATTTTTTACTGACTTACCATAATTATAATCAGATAATGTCGAGACCCATTTTTTTTTGCTTTCAATAATTCCAGATTGACTCATAATCTGTACAGCATCTATACTTCTGACATCTATCGTTAAAGGTTGGTAGAATTGGCTTATAATTAGTAAAACTACAAAAAATAAGCCCCCAAAAATAAATACGTACTTACATATTTTCATAAACTCCTCCCTAGAATTAGAATGGGAACAGAAGTACCTCTGTTCCCATTCTAATCACTATTGACATAGTTTTAAAATTAATTACGGTCTCCGACAAAGATTTTGGCCACCACCAATGTAACCTGCAGTAACAGATCCTACAGGACAAGCTCCTTGCCACGGAAAAGTTGTTCCTGATGGAACATTCCAAGGTTTAAAATCTCCATTAGGAAAAGCTCCTTTAGGAGGGGTTACTGCTACTCCGCCACTAATTGATTGAATTTCTATTGCTTTTAATTCTTGATACTTTTCCATTTTACATTCCTCCTAATTTATTCCACAACCCGAGAAAGCGCTTTCTTTTTTCTATCTTCATTAAATCAAAATCTAAATATTCTGTCAATATTTTTATGAAAAAAATTCTCAAAATTATCTCAATATAGTAAACTAATAAGTAAAATAAATACAAAATACATGAGAGGAAAATATGAAAAAGATTATCTACCAACAAGACGAAAAAGATTGTGGTGTTGCTTGTGTTGCTATGATTCTAAAACACTACAAAACTGAAATTCCTATACATAAATTACGTGAACTATCAGGAACAGATTTAACAGGAACTTCTGCTTTTGGATTAAAAAAAACTTTTGAAAAACTGGGTTTTCATTCTCCTGCTATTCAAGCAGATAACGACGTATGGAAAGAAAAAGAATTGCCCTTACCTTTAATTGCTCATGTGTTAATCGATAATAAATACATGCACTATGTTGTTGTATATGAAATAAAAGGCGATACATTATTAATAGCCGATCCAGATCCAACAAAAGGAAAAATAAAAAAAACAATTGAAGAATTTTCCAAAGAATGGACTGGTATTTTATTGTTACCTACTCCAACTAAATCTTATACTCCTAGTAAAGAAAAAGTAGCTGGGTTGAGTGCCTTTTTCCCAATCATTTGGAGCCAAAAAGGAATAGTTTTTCACATCATTTTAGCTTCTCTTTTTATCACTTTATTTGGTATTGGTAGCTCTTATTATTTTCAAGGAATTTTAGATTATTTTATTCCAAATCAAGCACGATCCACGTTAAATATTGTTTCCATTGGACTAATTGTTGTTTATCTATTCCGTGTTTTATTTGAATATAGCCGAAGTTATCTCTTGGTTATTCTAGGACAACGCATGAGTATAGCTATAATGCTTCAATACTTCAAGCATGTCCTCACTTTACCTATGAATTTTTTTGCTACTCGTAAATCGGGAGAAATTATTTCTCGGTTTTTAGACGCAAACAAGATTATTGATGCCCTAGCTAGCGCTACTTTATCTGTCTTTTTAGACATTGGCATGGTATTACTAGTAGGAATTACTTTAGCTATTCAAAACGGAACATTATTCTTAATTACTCTAGCTTCGCTCCCATTTTATCTTGTCACTATTTTAGCCTTTGTTAAAAGTTATGAAAAAGCCAATCAAGAAGAAATGGCTGCAGGTGCTACCTTAAATTCAAGTATTATTGAAAGTTTAAAAGGGATTGAAACCATTAAAGCCTATAGTGGAGAAGAAACAGTTTATGAACGAGTCGATCAAGAATTTATTCAATTAATGAAAAAGTCTTTTCAGACGGTTACTTTAGACAACATACAACAAGGAATCAAACACGCCATTCAATTAATTAATAGCGCTTTGATTTTATGGATAGGTTCACTTTATGTGATGAAAGGAACCATTAGTCTTGGTCAACTAATTACCTACAATGCCTTATTAGTCTTTTTTACTGATCCTTTACAAAATATCATTAACTTACAAGTAAAAATGCAAACAGCGCAAGTAGCAAACAAACGATTAAACGAGATTTTCGCTATAGAACCCGAACAAGCAATAACTTCTTCCGAACATGAAATTTCAAACAAAATCTTCCAGCAAGAAATATCCTTAGAAAATGTTTCCTTTTCTTACAACATGAAAGCGCCTACTTTGAAGAATATTTCTTGTGCCATTGCACCAAAAAGCAAAGTGGCTTTAGTTGGTGTAAGTGGCTCAGGAAAATCGACCTTAGCTAAATTATTGGTCAATTTTTATGCTCCTTCAGAAGGCAAAATTTGTTATGGAAAAATCAATCACTTAGATATTCCATTTCAACAATTACGTGAGCATATTACTTATGTTCCTCAAGAATCCTTTTTCTTCAGTGGAACAATTATAGAAAATTTGACTTTTGGACTACAAAAAAAACCTAGTTTTGAACGAATTATTGAAGTGTGCGAAGCAGTGCAACTAACCGCTTTTATTGAACAACAGCCATTGCGCTACGATATGGTATTAGAAGAAGGAGGATCTAATCTTTCTGGCGGCCAACGTCAACGATTAGCGATTGCACGTGCGATTTTGAAAGACGCCGATATTCTAATTTTAGACGAAGCAACAAGTGGTTTAGACACTTTATTAGAACATGATATTCTTGAATATTTACTAAAATTAGAAAATAAAACAGTACTTTTTATTGCGCATCATTTACCTATTGCTAAAGCGTGTGAACAGATTTTAGTCCTTCATAATGGAAATCTGGTTGAACAAGGCACACATGAAGAACTTCGTTACAATCAAGGCGTATATCAACAATTATGGGATATTTAAGAAAGGACAGAGAATTTATGGACCATAAGGATTGGTTAGATCATTCAAGTATTTATAGTCAACAACACCATACCTTTTATCGTTGGGCCTTGTATCCAGTTATTCTTTTTTTGTGTTTTACAGGGCTTTTTTTAGCTTTTGCAAAAAAAGAGGTTGTTATTCGAACGCCTGCTCAATTAATTGCACCAAAAACAGAAGTACTACAAGTACCGGTAGAAGCAAAGATAAAAACCAATACTCTAAAAGAAAACCAAATAGTAAAAAAAGGGGAAACATTAGTCACATTTGATACAACCTCTTTACAAAATGAAAAAAAACGATTAGAACAAGAAAATACACTTATTGAGCAACAAAAGAATGCTGCTCAAACCTTTATTAATAGTTTAAAAAATGAACAAAATTTATTCGAAACTGAAGATTCCTTTGGGTATAGCAATCAACTTAAAAGCTTCTTTGCTGAAAAAGAAGCGACTATTTACAATTCAAAACAGATTGAAGAAACTATACAAAAAGAACAAGATATCTATAATAAATCAAAAGAGCTACTAGAAAAACAACTGACTACACGCCAAAAAGAATTACAAGAATGGGAACAAGTACGTACGGCATGGATTAACGAACAAAACATACAAGGATTTTCACCTGAAATCACTTCCAAATATCAATTATGGCAAACACAATTGTCTGATGTAACAGAAGAACAAAAAAAACAAACCAAATCAACAATCTTGGCTACAATCGATGAACAAATTGTTCAACAAAAAAAAGAAATAGAGCAATTGCAAGCAGAACAGGCTAAATTGGTCCCTCCAAATACGTCTAAAAACGAAATAAATAGTCAAAAAGAAAAAGAGAAGCAAAACAAAGAATTATTTTTAGCAACAACCAAACAAAAAATAACAGAATTAACCGATACACAACAAAAAAATGAATTAGCACTTAAAACAATCAACGAACAAATTACACAAAGCACATTGAAAGCCCCCATCACTGGAACGGTTCATCTGAATGAAACTGTCAAAAACCAATTAGAAATTCCAAAAGGCACTACGTTAGCAGAAATTTATCCAAAACCTAAAAACTCATTTCTTACGTTTACAGCACTTATTCCAGCTAATGAAAGTATGCGAATTAAGTCAGGAATGACGGTGCATTTCAAATTAGACAAAAAGGGAGTAGCTACAAAAATAATTGACGGCACTTTAAATGAAATATCAGAAAATAGTACAACAACAGAACAAGGGACATTTTACACAATAAAAGGACTACTAAATGCACCTGAAGACTTTACTAGTAGATATGGTCTTACGGGAGAATTATCTCTAGTTATCGGCAAGAAAACCTATTGGCAACAACTCAAAGATATTCTATTCAATCAAGAATAAATATATTTAAATTGTTTATCACAAATACATTTTAACAACTATTCGACTTCACTCGGATAGTTGTTATTTAATATCATCGTGCGATTTTTTCAATGAATATTCTGAAGAGCATAAGGGGAAATGGGGGTCACACAAGGTGTCCCGCCTTGCAGTGCAAGGCTTTCCGGTGTAGTACATTTTTGCTCACTCATAGCACATTCATAGTAGGTATATAGCAGGTTTCTAACATGTATTTTAAGCTTGATTTTATGCGGTTTTATACATTGTCATAATACATTTATAGCAGGTATGTCGTATGAACATAGCTCATTTATAGCACCTAAAAATTTAGGTGTTTTTGTTATTTTATAAAAAACGGTTTTCTCAACAATTAAGCGAGATATTTCTTAAAAATTTAACGTGTATTTCCCTTTAAAATTGGCTAAATCCTCTGTTTTTAATCAAAAAAACAATCAGTTTGTTTACAAGATAAAGTCTATTAATTATACTTTATTCAAATAAGTTTTTTATTCGGTAAAAAGGCCGTTTTTACCGGTAAAAATTAAAAAATCGCATAATATCAAGGTTTTTGCCAGCCGGCAGAAAGCACTTTTTAGCCGATTTTCACAAAAAAAGTGATATCACGCTAGAACCAAACCGCACTGCGGTTTATATCAATTTTGATATCAGGTTCCCCTTATGCTCTTACAAAAAACTTGTGAAAAAAAATTCCCTCAAAAAAACAAAGGAGGTTGTCCGCATGTCTATGCTTATTGCGCGTATGCAAAAAATTAACCGAGGAACGTTAACCATTATCGAAAATCACAACAAAAGAAAGTTCAAATCTCCCATGCCCAAAGAAATCGATACCACACTTACCTGCTTAAATTATGACCTCGTGTTAGATTCAAGTATCAGCTATAGAAAAGCAATTATCGGATATATCACTCAAAACAAAGCAAGTGATCGTGCGCTAAGAAAAGACGCCATTCTTGTAGTGGAATGGTTGATTAGTAGTGATTCTGCTTTTTTTATCTCGTTATCTCCAGAAGAAATTCACCGATTTTTCCAAACAGCGCTAGAATTTTTTCAAAAACGATACGGCATAAGCAACGTTGCTTATGCGCAAGTCCATTTAGACGAACCTATCCCCCATATGCATTTAGGCGTTGTCCCATTGCGTGAGGGACGATTAACAGCAAAAACGGTTTTTACCCGAAAAGAATTGAGAAACATTCAAGCCGAATTGCCCGACTATTTAACACATGCTGGATTTGATATTTCACGTGGCCAAAAGAAAAAAGCGCGCAACCCACTCAAACTGGAGGAAGAATGGGAACAACTCGCGCAAGAAAAAGAAGCTTTAGCGTTAGAACAGCAAACATTTCAAGACTATCTTCAAGCCATTTCTTCTGAGACAAAACAGTTTCAAGAAAAACTAGACAGCTGGGTAACCTTTTCCCGACTTTCTAAAACAGCCAAGCTACCTCACGAACACTATCAAGAGCTATGTGATCTGTTGGAACAAGCAAAGAAAGCCATGAACATTTCAAAAATAACAAAAGAAATCAATAAAGACTTGTTGCTAGAAAACAAAAATTTAAAGTACAAAAATCAAGAATTAATCAATATTTCCAAACGGGTAGCTTCGGAAAATAAACAATTAAGAGAGAGGCTTGCCAAATTTAAAAAAACTTCGCCAGAAAATAACTAAAATTAATTTAAACAGCTCTAATTTCAATTTTAAGAGGTTTTAAATTGAATTAGGTATAAAATAATCGGTTCAACTCCAAAAACTCTTAAATCGAAAAAAACGGCATTTAAATAAGTTCGCTGCAAAACATACATTTTGCTTTTTTTAGTCTAATTTGTTATATTGAACTTGCGAAACGTAAAAATTTGTTACAAGACAGCACAAAAGCCAGTCCTACTGCGAATAGGACTGGCTTTTTTTCGCTAGTTGCGACGTCTAGCGTTGTGGGTTAGGGACAACTTGTTTCAGTTATCGTCTTTCTCGTCTAACCAATGAGAAACTAGTTCAATAACTAGGCCTACAAAAAGAGGTGCGATAACCAACGTAAAAATTTGTTCTAACAAGACAACACCCCCTTTGGGGACAAGTTGTCCGTATTGAGTATAGCATAATTGCCTTAGGGTTGTTAGGGCTTGCCCTGACCGCCTGTAAGGCGCTTTGAAAGTAGAATAAGGGATTTATACTAAAGCTGTCTTAAAACGGCTTAAACGAACGCTGAGAGCCTCACACAGACCTCTTTGAACAACGGGTTTTGGCAAAGGAGCCGAAGGCGACTGCGCAGTAGAATGTGAGAGCGAAGCGATCACACCTTTTTAGCGACCGTAGGGAGCAAGATTTGCAGTTTAGGAAATTTCGCGAACCTGTTTGAGGAAAAAAGGAGTGTTTTTTTTTTAGGCGGGAAGTTTTACCCCCCCTCTTTTTATATCTCTTTTTTAAACCTCTTTACCGTCGGCTGTGTTCTTACTCTCCCAAGGGATACAAAGTTTTATCTACATCGTTTTGTCTGTTTGTACATTGAATTAATACATCAATGATGTTAATATACGATGTACAAACAGACATTTTGTACTTCATAACGTCTGTACCTCTTGTGCAAGTAGGAAAGGAGATACCTCAAGTATGTCTAATGAAATCGTAAAATATCATCATGAATTAAATACAATTCCGTTGCGAAAATTTACACCAGTTGAAATGAATTTGTTCTTTTCTATCGTATCAAGAATGCGTGATGTAGGTGATAAAAAAGTACAGTTTACATTCGATCAATTAAAAGATTTAAGCAATTATAAAGCAACTGCAAATGTTCGATTTATAGATGATTTAGAAACAACATACGATAAATTAATGGATTTACGTTTTGGAAGAAGAAGTGCTGATGGTTTGCAACGTGAACGATTTGTTTTATTTAATCAATTTAAAATTGACGGAAAAGCTGATATTCCTTTTGCTGAAATACAAGTTCACGAAAAAGCCTTACCCTTACTTAACAACCTTGAAGAATGGGTGCGCTATTCTCTCCAACAATTCAATGAATTAGAAAGCAGTTATTCAAAAACAATGTTTCGATTACTAAAACAATACAGAACTAAAGGTTTCGCTTATTTTTCAAAAGAAGACTTTCATGAATTACTTGATATTCCTAAAAGTTACAACCAAGGAACGATTGATCAACGTGTATTCAATCCAATACGACAAGAATTAACCGCAATCTTCAAAGAGCTAACAATCAAAAAGAAATACGGAAAAGGTCGGGGAAAGCCGGTTATTGGTTACCAATTCACATTTAAACCTGAAATTAAAAAAGCGGACGATTTTAACAAACATGCGCCAACCAAAGAAGAACAACATCGTGCTTTGGCTCAAGCAAATGAACAAACAAACTATGAAGAAACACCTAAGACTCTTAATGAGCGTATAAAACAAAAACAACGTGAATTAGAATTGTTACAACAAATCCAGCAACTAGAAAAAGAGAAAAAAAGCTTATTATCCGATTTAGATAATTTGTTTAACTGAAGGTGACGTATGGCAGATAAAACAATCAAAGAACTTGCTGAAGAATTAGGAGTTAGTAAAACAGCTATTAACAAAAAAGTTTCTGATAAAAATCGAAAACTTTGGTTTGCGAAAATCGGAAACAAGTTTGTGATTAATGAAGTTGGTCAAAAAGCTATTAAATCAATGTTTTTGGTTGAAAACGAAAACTTAAATCGCCAACCAGTTTGCGAAAAACCGAAAACCATAAAAACGCCAACCAAGTTTCCGATTTGGAACTCCTTCCTTTTCTAAAAAAACAGTTGGATCAAAAAGATATACAGCTACAAGAAAAAGACGAGCAATTAAAACTAATGCAAAAACTACTCGACCAGCAACAACAACTCACACTCCAAGCCAACCAACAAATCGAGAAGCTACAAGAACAGCTACAATTAATTTACACTGCAGAAACGACAGAAAACAAAGAATCACAAAACGATACACCACCAACTAACAAGAAAAAGTGGTGGCAGTTTTGGCAAAGTTAAAAAGAAAAAGACAAGCCATTTTGGCTTGTCTT
>NZ_JBIOTC010000004.1:0-9930 GCF_051715085.1 Enterococcus sp. AZ050
TAACTAGAAAAAGTCACTGGATCAAGGGATACGGTGACTTTTTCTAGTTTTAGGAGTAGTTTGTACAGGTAGAATAAAAAAGCATTGAGTATTTACTCAATGCTTTTTTTATCTTCTACAAATAACGGTTCGTCTTTAGAATTATAATATTTAGGGTTTAATTTAACTTTAGAATCAACACCTAAAATAGTCAGCAAAGAAGGGAGAAAACCAATGATACCAAGAATGATAGAGCCAATTGCCAATAAAAAGCTTTGATTTTTTTTCATATAAATCAGTCCTTTATTTTGTTTTCAAGTATGTGTAACAGAAGGTATAATGTATTTAAAAAATAGGGAATGGAGAGGAAAGAGGCAATGAATAAAAAGAAAATAACGATGTTTTTAGTATTTCTTTTCTTAATAATTGGTGGTTCAATCTATTTGAAATCTAAAACGTATATTTTAGAAACGTCAGATATTACAAATTATAAATTTGTACCTAGTAAGCAATTGACTAGAAACAGTGAATTGATTCTTGAAGTTGAGAAAGCGTTTTATAAAAAGAATTCAACGCCAAGCAAAGTGATAAATAATAATAATTTGTATATCACTTTATACGCAGAAGGTGTTCCTTTTTCTTCAGAAAAAGAGTACACAGTAAAGTTTGATGATTTTTCTAATCAAGAATTAGCGAAAGTGAAAAATATTTATATTGTTAATGAGGAAGTTACAGAAATAAGTGATTTTAAAAATAGTTCTAAATTAAAAGTATTTCCACAAAAATAAGGCAGACCAATCTGCCTTATTTTTGTTATTTAGATCCAATATAGTGAATACCAATATTTCCTTCATAAATGGAATACCATTTATTGCTTATCATTTGTACTCGTTTTTAGGAATGTACTGTACTATTGATGTTAGGTCTTTTTATCGGAATGATGATGTTGTATTATTTGATTTTTGTTTTCTGGAAGTAGTTAAATCATTTTTTTAATTTATAATATAACTGTTCTACTAAAGCAATTCCCCAAAAAACTACTATTGATAAACCAATTAATTTACATATTTCTACTAAATTAAATCCATCACTAACTATAGTTTGAATAACTGCCATAGCAACAAAGAAGAGATAGAAGTAAATAGTATTTTTTTTTAAAACGCCCTTTCTTTTCATAAAAATAACCTCCTCCATCAAACTAAATATTTACAATTTTTTCAATAACTTATTGCTATACTTTTTTTGTTAGCGTTTACATTTTTGGTATGTTTATTGTATAATATTTATGTAAATAAGAAAAGTATCGGAGGGATATGTATGAAAAAAGTTATCTTAGAGTTTTTAGCTGTTTCTATGGTTATTTTTTCTTTGCTTGGTGTAAAGTCTGCGTATGCTGCTAATAATATATCTGAAGATACAGTAGTTCAATATGATAGGTCTATTACTGAGCCTAAAATGCTTAAAGATACTTTTGATATTGTTTCTCCTAGAGTTCAAGTATTTAAGTTTAGTATTCTATTCCCTGTAGGTATGTATCCACCAAAAACATGGCAAACGTTGGCTTATTTAGGGCACTTAGAAAGAGTAACGTATGTTGGAGGAGGACAATATATAGGACATTACACAACGGGATGGTGATTTGAATGAATAACTTTGATTTGTGGAAATGGGTTGCTAGTAAAAGACCTTACAACGGAATTTATAGTAAGAAAAATTGGTTGTATGTGCTATTGATGCTAGGTCTTTTTATTGGAATGATGATGTTGTATTATTTGATTTCTGTTTTCTGGAAATAGTTAAATCAGATGATAATTTGTTATTTAATGAATTTGCAATAATTATTTGCTAAGATTATTTGAGCTATAGGTATTGCGTCTAAAAAAGTAGGAGGCTTAATGATTGGAGTTTAAAGAAGAGATAGATTTAATTTTTGGGAGAATAAGAGGAATATAGGATGTATGATAATAAAAAAGATATTTAATAATAATGTAATTTTAGCAATGAATTTAGAAAATCATGAAGTTGTAGTAATGGGATGTGGAATTGGGTTTAAGAAAAATGTTGGAGATAAACTGGATTCAGAAAAGATAGAAAAAACTTTTATAATTAAAGAAAAAAATTCTTATGAAAATTTTAAAATGCTTTTAGATGATGTTCCCAAAGAAATTATTTATGTATGTCATGATATTATAGAATATGCAAAAAATATATTAAATGATAGTAAGATAAATGAATATATCTATATAACTCTTACAGATCATATAAATAATGTGGTTAAATTATATAAGGAAAATATATCCATACACAATAATATTTTTTGGGAAATAAAAAAGTTTTATCCTAAGGAATTTGAAATAGGATTAAAAGCTTTAGAATTTATAGAGGAAAATTTAAATGTTAAATTACCTGAAGATGAAGCTGGAAATATTGCGTTGCATTTAATAAATTCTCAAATGGATTTCTTAGATGGTCATATGAAAGATTCACAAAAACAAATAAAGATGATAAATGATATTTTAAATATTGTTAAATATACATACAATATAGAATTGGATAAAAAATCATTAAGTTACGATAGGTTTGTCACCCATTTAAGGTTTTTTTTACAAAGATTTAATGGGAAAATAGCATCAAAAGAAAGTATATTTTCAAAGGATGAATTTTTATTTCATCAAGTAAAGAAAAAATATAAAAAAGCATATAACTGTATGAGCAAAATAGAAACTTATTTAGGGGCTGAGTTTGATAATGAAGAGAAGTTATATTTAACAGTCCATATACAAAGAATAACAAGTGAATAAATTAAAAAAAGTGTTGACAATAAAAACATAAAAATATTATATTAAACATATAAAGCGTTTACAATAAAATGATGATTGTTACTGGTAATGCAGGCGAGACTATAAATTAGATAGAATTAAATTAAGATTCTATCTAATATAGTCTCGCTTTTTTTATTTAAATAACAGTTATTAAAATAAAAATAAGGAGAGAGGTTTTATGAAGTATGAAGAATTAGCGAAAGATATTATATCTAATATTGGAGGTAAAGAGAATGTTATTAGTTTAACTCATTGCATTACGAGATTACGATTTAAGTTAAAAGATGAGAATAAGGCTAATACAGAGTTTTTAAAGAGTAGAAATGGAATTATCACTGTTGTTCAGAGCGGAGGACAATATCAAATTGTGATAGGAAATAATGTTGCAGATGTATATACAGATGTAGTTGAAATAGGTGGTTTACAGAATGATTCAGAACAAAAAACAAAAGAAAAGACAAGTGTATTAGATAAGTTTATAGATGTTGTTTCAGGTATATTTCAGCCTATATTAGGAGTGCTTTGTGCAACAGGTATGATTAAAGGGGTAAATGCAATTTTATTAGCAACTAATTTATTAACGCCTAAAAGCTCAACATATATAATATTAAATGCAATTGGAGATTCTTTATTTTATTTCTTTCCAATATTTTTAGGATATACAGCATCTAAAAAATTTAAATTAAATCAATTTACAGGTATGGCTATAGGAGCGTCACTTGTATATCCTGCAATAGTATCTGTGGCTGGGAAAACTGTAGACTTTTTTGGACTACCTATTATAATGCCGATGAGCGGATATGCTACAACAATAATTCCAATAATTTTATCAATTTATATAGCATCTAAAATAGAAAAAATATTCAAGAAAATTATTCCTGATGTAGTTAAAGGATTTTTAGTTCCATTTTTCACATTATTAATTAGTGTACCATTCGTATTTATGGTAATAGGGCCAGTTGCAACATGGTCATCTAATCTTTTGGGATATTTTACAATAAATATTTACAATTTTAGTCCTATATTATCAGGGTTATTATTAGGTGGTTTATGGCAAATTCTTGTTATGTTTGGTTTACATTGGGGATTAATGCCACTAGCAATAAATAATTTATCTGTATTAGGATATGATTCAGTATTATCAGCTTCAGTACCGGTATGTTTAGCTCAAACAGGAGTAGTTCTGGGAATTAT
This sequence comes from Enterococcus sp. AZ050, assembly GCF_051715085.1. NCBI lineage: Bacteria > Bacillati > Bacillota > Bacilli > Lactobacillales > Enterococcaceae > Enterococcus > Enterococcus sp. AZ050. The sequence continues at coordinate 3,996 of NZ_JBIOTC010000004.1, forward strand.
GATGAAAACAAAAGATAAAAAACTAAAATCCTTGTGTGTTCCAGCAGCTATTTCAGGTCTTTTTGGAGTAACTGAACCAGCGATATATGGTATTACACTACCAAGAAAAAAACCATTTATAATAAGCTGTATAATTGGAGCTATTACAGGTATCATAGTAGGAGCATTTAAAACTGCTGGATACATGGTAGGCGGGTTAGGTATATTTGCATTACCAAGTGTTATTAATCCTACTGGAATTGATAAAGGATTTTATGGAATGCTTTTAGCAATGATAGTAGGTTTAGTATTAGGATTTATAGTGATGTATTTTCTTTATAAAGATGACGATGAAAGTTATGAGAATGAAAATAATAACAATAAAATAATAAAAGAAGAAAAGCTGATAATTAATGAAGTTATAGTTAGTCCAATGAAAGGTGTTGTTAAACCTTTAGAAATGATTGAAGATGAAGTGTTTTCAAATGGTTTAGTAGGTAAAGGTGTAGCTATTGAACCTATTGAAGGTAAAGTAGTATCTCCTGTTAATGGTGTTGTAACAACATTATTTCCAACATATCATGCTATAGGAATTACAAGTGCTAAAGGAACAGAAATACTTGTTCATGTAGGAATGAATACAGTTCAACTAGAAGGCAAATGTTTTATTCCTAAAGTGGCCGAAGGGGATAAAATAAAGGTTGGGCAATTATTATTAGAATTTGATATTGATGGTATTAAAAGAGCAGGCTTTTCTGTTACAACACCAGTAATTATTACAAATTCTAATAATTATCTAGATGTAATTGAAACAGATAGTAAAAAAATTAATTTTAAAGAAGATTTAATTCAAGTAATGATATAACAAGAGTTTATGTTTAAGTAATATCTAAAAGTTATTGATAAATAGAAAAGGTTATTTAAAAAGATAGGAATGTTATTTAAATGTCTAGTTAACATAATGTCGACTACACAAAGTAGCCCCTGTATCAACCGCTACAGGGGCTACTTTGTGATTTTTGATTGGTCTACCTCAACGCCGTTTTTAAAACAGCGAAAACAAGCCGTTTCTTGTGAATCGATTTTGTGAAAACGAACCAATCGAAGAAGGCGTTCGTTGTTATTTTATCGTAAAAAACAAAAGACGAATTCGCTATCGGGGAAGCGAATTCGCTGTGAAAAGAATAACATTGTTAGGAATTTTTATGTTTAGTCTAAAAAAAGTATAAAATGTTTTTTGAAAAAAATCAACGGGGAAAAGAAAAAACGAATTAGCCTGTATAGAAGCTAATTCGTCGAAAGAAATAGTTACAAAGGGGGCTATCCTAAGAAAACCCTAAAAAAATTATAAAAGGGGTTTCAAGAAAAATCAATATTGGCTAGAAAAAATGATCTTTGAACAAAAAAAGATTGAAAAAAAGAAAAAAGTTGTGCTAGAATTTTGGTATAAACTCGTTCATTTTTAGCTGAAAGAACTAGGAAATTGCCATGCGCGAAGCACGAATAGAATAAAACGAATGTTTTTAACTCCTTTAGACCTAGTTCTTTCTAAAAAAAATGAAACAACCACTCACAAACGACTAAATAATTTATTACACAAAAAAGCACTAGGTCAAATGGATTAAAAACCTAGTGCTTTTTTGTGCATTTATTTTTATGCGTTTTTTGGGTAATTTAAGTATAACATAAGGGGCTTTTTTTCTGTCAAGAAAAGGAAAAAGTTACCTGTGGCAAGCATAGCAAGGTAGGTACACCTTGCTTGAATAAATAGCCGTTTAGGCTTTGTCTAAGATATCCTGTTTTGTATTTTTGGTTAAAAGAAAAAGTATTGAATACTTAAAACAAAGTATGGTAAAATTTTGCTAGCATAACGTTTTCTATTTCGGCGCAAAGAACTAGGGAAACATTTTAAGTGAATCGTGACAAAAAAATAATAACGTAAGTGCTTTTAACTCCTTTAAACCTAGTTCTTTGTGTTGTCTAGAAAAGATTGTCTATCGTTTTCTTTTATGATAAACTTTTAATACATACTACATTCAATCAGCGTGGATTTAAATGCTAGGTTTATTCATTTCCCTGGTGTTTAAATCATACATAAATTACGAAACTCTTTGATTTATTTAGCGAAAAAATTAAGTAAAAAGGCAAGCCAAAATGGCTTGTCTTTTTCTTTTTAACTTTGCCAAAACTGCCACCACTTTTTCTTGTTAGTTGGTGGTGTATCGTTTTGTGATTCTTCGTTTTCTGTCGTTTCTGCAGTGTAAGTTAATTGTAGTTGTTCTTGTAGCTTCTCGATTTGTTGGTTGGCTTGGAGTGTGAGTTGTTGTTGCTGGTCGAGCAGTTTTTGCATTAGTTTTAATTGCTCGTCTTTTTCTTGTAGCTGTATATCTTTTTGATCCAACTGTTTTTTTAGAAAAGAAAGGAGTTCCAAATCGGAAACTTGGTTGGCGTTTTTATGGTTTTCGGTTTTCGATTTTTCGCAAACTGGTTGGCGATTTAAGTTTTCGTTTTCAGTCAAAAACATTGATTTAATAGCTTTTTGACCAACTTCGTTAATCACAAACTTGTTTCCGATTTTCGCAAACCAAAGTTTTCGATTTTCATCAGAAACTTTTTTGTTAATAGCTGTTTTACTAACTCCTAATTCTTCAGCAAGTTCTTTGATTGTTTTATCTGCCATATGTCACCTTCAGTTAAACAAATTATCTAAATCGGATAATAAGCTTTTTTTCTCTTTTTCCGAAAGATTTGATCCAGTTTGTGCTTCAAGAGCTTCTTTCTCTTTTTCTAGTTGCTGAATTTGTTGTAGTAGTTCTAATTCACGTTGTTTTTGTTTTATGCGATCATTAAGAGTATTAGGTGTTTCTTCATAGTTTGCTTGTTCATTTGCTTGAGCCAAAGCATGATGTTGTTCTTCTTTAGTTGGGGCATGTTTGTTAAAATCATCCGCTTTTTTGATCTCAGGTTTAAACGTGAATTGGTAACCAATAACAGGCTTTCCCCGACCTTTTCCGTATTTCTTTTGGATTGTTAGCCCTTTGAAAATTGCGATTAGTTCTTGTTTGATAGGTTTTAGAACATATTGATCGATATTACTTTCTCGATAACTTTTGGGAATATCTAACAATTCATGAAAATCTTCTTTGGAAAAATAAGCAAAACCTTTAGTTCTAAATTGTTTTAGTAGCCTAAACATGGTTTTAGAGTAACTGCTTTGTAGCTCGTTGAATTGCTGTAAAGAGTAGCGTACCCATTCGTCTAAATTATTTAACAAGGGCAGAGCTTTTTCGTAAATTCGTATATCTACATAAGGCTCTTCTACGTCGCCATTAATTTTAAATTCCGTAAACATAACAAAAAATTCTCTAGTTAGTCCAGATTCACTTCTACGACCAAATCGCAAAGAGAGGATTTTTTTATAAGTTTGTTCTAAATCGTCAATAAAACGATTATTAGCTGTTGCTTTGTAATTACTTAAATCTTTCAATTGGTCAAATGTAAAGCGAACAGTTTTATCGCCTTTTTCACGCATTCTGGACACAATAGAGAAGAATAGATTCATTTCAACTGGAGTAAATTTACGTAAAGGAATCGTATTTAATTCATGATGATATTTTACAATTTCATTTGACATAAGAGCACCTCACATTTTATGGGCATGTTTTAAAAAGTATAACATACCCATAAAACCATGTCAAAACAGACAATTCCATGCCTAAAAACAGACAATTCCATGCCTAAAAACAGACAATTCCATGCCTAAAAACAGACAATTCCATGCCTAAAAGATTCTGTATCCCTTGGGAGAGTAAGAACACAGCCGACGGTAAAGAGGTTTAAAAAGAGGTTTAAAAAGAGATATAAAAAGAGGGAGGGTAAAATTTCCCGCCTAAAAATCACTCCTTTTTTCTTCAAACAGGTTCGCGAATTTTTCTAAACTGCAAATCTTGCTCCCTATGGTCGCTTAAAAGGTGTGTTCGCTTTGCTCTCACATTGTACTGCGCAGTCGCCTAAAGGCTCCTTTGCTAAAACCGTTGTTCAAAGAGGTTTTTGTGAGTCTCTGAGGGCTTGTTTAAGCCGTTTTAAAACAGTTTTAGTATAAAACCTTTATTCTTGTTTATAGGCGCCTTACAGGCGGTCAGGGCAAGCCCTAACAACCCTAAGGTAATTATGCTATACTCATTAACGGCAACTTGCCCCGATTGGGGGTGTTTCTCTTGTTAGATAAAATCTTCACATTGGTTATCGCACCAATTTTTGTTGGGTTAGTCATTGAACTAGTTTCTCATTGGTTAGACGAGAAAGACGATAACTAAAGCAAGTTGCTTTCTAACTCACACGTTCGAAGTCGCAACGAACGAAAAAAAGCCAATCCTACTCGCAATAGGATTGGCTTTTGTGTTTCTCTTGTACAAAATCTTCACATTTCGCACACCTAATATAACAAATTAGACTAAAAAAAGCAAAATATACAATTTTCCTTAATTTTCACCAAACGCCTTTATTTTTCGTTTTAAGCGATTTTTGGGTTAAATCAATATTTTATACCTAATTTAATTTAAAACCTCTTAGAATTGGAATTAGAGCCATTTAAATCGATTATAGTTGTTTGCTGGTGATATTTTTCCTAACGAAAAATCAATCAAAAAAACGCAATGGTTTTTCTTCATTTGCTAAGGTAGCCCCCCTATTAGTAAGGGGGGGCTATCATCGTCGCCTAACGGCTCCTCAAGCTGGTCAATTGCCTCAAGCGAATTGAACGGCAAAGCCGTAAATTCGCCCGAGCATTGCCCAGCAAATCAGCTAATTTTGGCTGGGATATTTTTCTTGATTTTTTCACTTTTACTGTAACACATTTTTTTGTTTTTTTTAAGGGAATTTTTTCACAAACTTTTTGTAAGAGCATAAGGGGAACCTGATATCAAAATTGATATAAACCGCAGTGCGGTTTGGTTCTAGCGTGATATCACTTTTTTTGTGAAAATCGGCTAAAAAGCGGTTTCTGCCGGCTGGTGAAAACCTTGATATTATGCGGTTTTTGAATTTTTAACGGTAAAAACCGTCTTTTTACCGACTGAAAAACTAATTTGTATAAAGTATAATTAATATACTTTATCTTGTAAACAAACCAATTGTTTTTTCGAGTAAAAACGGAAATTTTAGCCAATTTTCTAGGAAAATACCCATTAAATTTTTAAGAAATACCTCACTTAATTGTTGAGAAAACCGTTTTTTATAAAATAACAAAAACACCTAAATTTTTAGGTGCTATAAATGTGCTAGGTTCATACGACATACCTGCTATAAATGTATTATGACAATGTATAAAATCGCATTAAATCAAGCTTAAAACACATGTTAGAAACCTGCTATATACCTACTATGAATGTGCTATGAGTGGGCAAATTTGTACCCCACCAGAAAGCCTTGCACTGCAAGGCGGGACACCTTGTGTGACCCCCATTTCCCCTTATGCTCTTCAGAACATTTATTAAACAAGTGAAAGAAATTTATAAAATAACAATTTGAATAATTTGTAATAGAAAGCTTTTAGACGAATTAAGTAAGTGAAAATATAAAGAATAAAGCAACCTTCAGAAACACGTATACCAATTATTATGAATTAATCTTTTGATGATATAAAAAAGGGTTCAATTAAATTATATTGCTCATTTTAGCAATACAACAACCTAAAACTATAGTTCTAATCAAAATTATGTTATAAAATAAAACTTTAAGTTAGGAGGAATATTCTATGAAATTAACCAAAATTGCTCTGGTTTTAGCTGTTTTTGCAGGTATTATTTTGTATTTTGTGTTGCCTGCTAATCAATTCTTTCTTTACTTTGGAATACCTGCTATTTTAATAGTGAATGGAATAAGAATTTTTGAACAACGGAAAAAACCACATTCTACCTGTTAATGACTATGATTGTATGTTATAAAACAATTTAAT